>OZ255704.1:0-3879412 GCA_965276945.1 Terriglobus sp.
GTGGCCACATGGAGGGCATCATGGGCCACCGCGCCATGCGGCTCCGCTTTCTCGATATGGAGCCGGAGGACGTCTTTGAAGGAGCAGATAAAGGCGATCAGCGCTGTATCGAATTCAAAAAGCTGTGGCATCGGGCATTGGCCGCCGGCACGGCGACATCCATTCACCTCAGCGGCGCGGGCAAATTCTATCTCACCGGCTACAACGTTCGCTTTGTCGAACTGCCCCTGTTAAACCACTACGTCCAACAGATGGTTCGAATGAGTCCGTTGCAGGGCTTCTCGGTTGAGATTCGGCCGGAAAACCCGGAAACCATCATTGTGGGAGCCGCCGTGATTGGCCGGGGTGTAGCGGCACAAACGACGGCATGACCAACATAAAGAGTTGGCAGCCGTAATTGACCGGCGCGATTGCGCCCACATATAATGACGGAGACCGGCAACGTGGCCAGTCTCCACGCTCCTGCGCGGTGACAAGCCCGTGACCGCACCGGCCACACGGCCCCGCTTAGGTCCAAGGAGCTTTACCTCATCCCATGAATCGTGTTTCGAAGTTTTCGGCGCTGCTCGCCGGTATCGCTACCCTTGCGTGTTCTCCGTACGTGTTTTCCCAGGCGGCGGGACCGCGGCCGCCTGCCAACTCAACCGCAGCACCCGCTGTGATCCAGCCCCAGGCCATTCCGGCAAAGATTGCGCTCATCGCGTTTGAGCAGGCTGTCTTCGCCACCAACGAGGGTCAGAAGGCCGTACAGGACACTCAGAAAAAGTACGAGCCGCAGAAGGCTAAGATCCAGGCGGAGGAGACTGAGGTAGACAGCCTGCAGAAGCAGTTGCAGGGTGCCACCAGCATTTCCGACGACGAGCGCGCCAGCCGCGTCCGCACAATCGACGCCAAGCAGAAAGCATTGCAGCGTGACGGTGAAGACGCATCAACCGCCTATCAGAACGATTTGCAGGAAGCGTACGGCCGCGTCGCGCAAAAGGTCAACCTTGTTGTGCAGAAATATGTGGCGGATAACGGTTACACACTGCTTCTGGACGTGAGCGGGCAGCAGAGCAACGTTCTGTTTGCCTTACCTCAGACAGACATCACGCGTGCTGTGGTGGATGCATATAACGCCAGTTCTGGCGTTCCCGTACAGCCAGCCAGTGGTCCGGCACCATCCACGGCCCCGCGAACCGCAACCCCACGCACCACAACACCACGTCCTGTTACTCGGTAATCCGATATCAGGTACATGCGGCAGGGCAGGAGAGGTACTCCTGCCCTGCCGCTTTTTATTCGCCTGATTACTGCCACAAGTCCGGCCCACTCCCTGTGGAAAAATCTGTGGAAGTCTTTTGCGGTATGGTTAACCCTTCCTAAGATTGAACGGCGCCCATAGTTTCTGATTTGGATTGACTTAGTCAAAGTGTTGCAGAATCATAGACTTAGCTATGGTTTGCACCGTGAATAAGGCGCTAATAGAACTTAGCTCAGGGAGCGATCACTTTGCGTAGTTTCCACAGATCGCCTATCTCCTCCTCAGGCTTTGACGCGCAAATTTCTCTTGCAATAATTGCCATATATGCGCTACTCCTTACGCCGCACGCTGGTGCGCAGGGCAGACACCCAACGACGCACAAAGCTGTGGTTTACCCTGTAGGACAGCGCCTTGCAGCAGACTTGCTATGGACGGTAACCGAACGTAACCAACGCTTTGCGCACATGGATCATTATTTTCCGGTGCATGCTGTGCGTCGCGGCGGGGCAACGCGTGCATTGTTGCATGATGTCCCGCTCGGCTCCGGCATGATCACTACGTATATGCACAATGAGCATCTTGCGGGCGTACTCGTTTTAGAGGATGGACGCATTCGCGCGGAGCAGTACGCTCTCGGTCTGACACCAACAGGGCGCTGGACTAGCTTCTCTGTTACCAAGGCAATTACTGACATCCTTGCTGGGGCCGCTCTTTATATGGGAACAGTGCATTCACTGGATGATGACGTTGTCCGGTACTTGCCAGAGATGCGTGGCAGCGCTTACGACGGGGTTACCGTGCGGCAGTTGATGACGATGACCAGCGGCGTGCGCTGGAATGAAAGCTATACGACTCCGGACGCTGACAATGTCCGGCTCTACAGCACAGCAACCGCGCCTGGGCTTGACCCAGTCACCGAGTACATGCATCGGCTACCACGAGCCGTACCACCCGGAACGCGCTGGCTGTACAGCACCGGAGAGACGGACTTGCTTGGTGTGCTGCTGCGCCGTGCCACAGGCCAGACACTCGCACAGCAACTCTCACATGCGGTCTGGCAGCGGGCTGGCATGGACCGGGACGCCACATGGATTGCCACGGCCACTGGCATCGACGGTGAGGAGTTTGGGGGATCGGGCATTTCCGCTACCCTGCGCGATTACGGTAGGTTTGGCCTGTGGGTTCTTGAAGGCGGTCATGGAGCCGTCCCGCGCGGGTGGCTTGCACAGGCCACTCGTCCTCAGGTGCAGGCTGGCAACGTAAGCTACGGCTACGGCTGGTGGCCACAGCCGGACGGCAGTTTCGCCGCGTTGGGCATCTTCGGTCAATCCATCCTAATCGATCCGAAGCGCCAGCTCGTTATCGTCACCCTCGGCAACTCCACAGAACCCACCAGCCCAGCCCAAGCTGCCGCCCGAAACGCCTTCTGGACCGGGATAAAGGCAGACGTGGACCGGATGAGATTTGAATAACACAAATACGACCGAGCAGCAGAGTACCGTCCAGTGCCTATCCGACCGGCACCTTCCAGATATCTGCGCAGTATTGCCGAATCGTGCGATCTGATGAGAACTTTCCAGATCGCGCGGTATTGAGCAGCGACATTCGTCCCCACCGGGCGATGTCCGCGTACGCTTTCCCCGCTTCAGCCTGCGTTTTTACGTACGCGTCAAAGTCTGCCAGCAAAAAGTATCGGTCCTGACTCAACAAATCGTTCACCAGCGGCGCAAACAGTTCCTTGTCCCCATTGCTGAACCGTCCATCACGCAAGCCGTCCAAAACTTCGCGCAGCGCGGGACTCTTGTCGTAGAAACCGCGCGGCTTGTAGCCGGTGCGCTGCATGTGGCCGATCTCGGACGCTGTAAGCCCGAAGAGAAAGAAGTTCTCATCGCCAACTTCTTCACGTATCTCGATGTTGGCACCATCCAGGGTTCCAATCGTCACCGCACCGTTCATCATGAATTTCATGCATCCGGTGCCGCTGGCCTCCTTCCCAGCGGTTGAGATTTGCTCCGACAGATCGGCGGCGGGATAGATCTTTTGCCCCAGCGACACGGAGTAGTTAGGCAGGAAAACTACCTTCATCAGATCGCGCGTATCTGGGTCGTTGTTCACCACATCGCCCACGGAGCAGATCAGCTTGATGATGAGCTTTGCCATCACGTAGCTGGGTGCCGCCTTGCCGCCGAAGAGGAACGTGCGCGGCGACATGTCCTTGATGGTCCCATTCTTGATGCCGCAGTACAGGGACAAGATGTGGAGTGCGCTCAGGTGTTGCCGCTTGTACTCATGCAGCCGCTTCACCTGCACATCGAACATCGACGCAGGGTCCACCCGGATGTCCATCGTGCTCTGAATATAGGCGGCGAGACGTCCCTTGGATTCTTCCTGCCGCTTGCGCCATTTCTGCAGAAAGGCGTGATCGTCAACGAACTTCTCCAATGCGCGGAGGCCGTACAGATCCCTCTGCCACCCGGTTCCGATGCACTCGTTGAACAATGCCGACAGGCCGGGATCGGCAAGCATCAGCCACCGGCGCGGCGTTACACCATTAGTCTTGTTGCTGAATCGTTCAGGAAATGCCTCGTAGAAGTCATGCAGGGTATCTTCTTCCAGCAGTTTGGTATGCAGCTCCGCTACACCGTTCACTGCCTTGCTCCCCACCACAGCCAGATACGCCATGCGCACGCTGCGGTCATTGCCTTCGCTGATGATGCTCATACGCCGGATACGAGGCTCATCATTGGGAAATCGCTTCCTCATGTCGTCGAGGAAAATGCGGTTGATCTCGTAAATGATTTCCAGGTGCCGCGGCAGCAGGTTGCCGAACAGGTCCAGCGGCCAGCGTTCCAGAGCCTCTGGCAACAGTGTGTGATTGGTGTACCCGAACGTATTCTGCGTCACCTTCCACGCATCGTCCCATGTCATGGCATGTTCATCCAGCAGCAGCCGCATCAGTTCCGCAATGCCAATGGAGGGATGCGTGTCGTTTAACTGGATGGTCCACTTCTGGTCAAACTCGTTTAGAGGCTTGTTCATCTGCAGGTGCAAGCGAATCATGTCCTGCAGCGAACACGAGGTGAAAAAGTACTGCTGCATCAGCCGCAGGCGCTTGCCCTCGACGCTTTCGTCCGGCGGATACAGGATTTTGCTGATCGTCTCGGACTCGATTTTCTGCCGGACGGCGCCGATGTAATCGCCGCGGTTGAACACGTCCAGGTCAAAGGAATCCACCGCCTCGGCCTTCCACAGCCGCAGCCGGTTTACCGTCTGGGTTTTATACCCGGGGATGGGTGTGTCATACGGGATGCCCTTGATAATCTGGCCAGGAATCCACCGGCAACGGGGTTCTCCGCGACCGTCTTTATATAGTTCAGTTTCACCGAAAAACCCAACATCGTAGGAAGTTGAAGCCGGAATTTCCCATGGATTGCCATACTGCAGCCATTTGTCGGACTTCTCTATCTGCCAGCCATTGACGATCTCCTGGCGAAAGATGCCGAATTCGTAGCGCAGACCGTATCCGATGACCGGCGTGTCGAGAGTAGACAATGAATCCAGAAAGCACGCCGCCAGCCGTCCCAGGCCACCATTTCCAAGTCCCGGCTCTGGCTCCACGTCGGTAATGGTCTTAAGATCCAGGCCCAGCGACTTCAGGCCTTGCACGCACGCCTCCGTCAGGCCCAGGCACAACAGGGCGTTCGGCAGGTGAGGCCCCAGCAGGTATTCCGCGCTTAGGTAGCTCACCACCCGCACATCGTGCTTGTGATACGACTCGATGGTTTTCAGCCACTTGTCCATCAACCGGTCACGCACCATCAATGCCAGTGCATGATACTGATCCATGACACTGGACGTCTCCAGCGGCCGCCCGACCGTGTGCGTCATGTGGTTGCGAAACGAGACGGCAATCTCTTCCGCAGTCGTCCCGCTCCGGTTTTCATTGCGGATCGCATCCGCCTGCTGCTGCTTTGGCACGCGCTGCAATGGCGCGGCCTTCTGATCTTGCACGGAATCCATGCTGCTCCCTGGGGTGTCTTGCTTCACGTTGAAGTGCCTTCGCATGAGGCGATCATGCACACTTCACGCAGCTAGTCCCTGTATCAGGGTACAACTGAGTTTGCGAATACCATGCTGCGCTACGCCATTACAGACCGCCGGATGTTCCCGGGAGATGAATCCGCTCAGCGAAAGGCGCTGGTAGCGCAGGCCGCGCGGTTGGCCCGTGAAGGTGTGGAGTACCTTCAACTGCGCGAAAAAGACTTGCCGGAAGGCGATCTGGTCAGCCTCGCACGCGCGTTGCACGTGGCCATTCGCGATGCTGGCGGCTCGACACAGTTGTTGCTGAACGCCACGCCCGCGCTGGCGCAGTGGGCCGGTACGGACGGCGTGCATCTCTCCTCGACGACATTCGCACAGAATCTGCAGTCGCACCACGGCCTGATCGTCAGCGCGTCCTGCCACACGATCGACGACGTGCGCCGCGCCCGCGAATTCGCCGACCTGATCCTGTTCGCACCGGTATTCGAGAAGCGGGTGAATGGAGAACTCGTCACGCCCGGCACAGGCCTCGACCGTTTACGCGAAGCTTGCCACGCAGCAGCTCCCATACCAGTGCTTGCCCTAGGCGGCGTAACGGAAGCAAACGCACCGGAGTGCGTACGTAACGGAGCCGCCGGATTTGCCAGCATCCGCGCGTTTCTGTAAACGCGCCTTACGACTGGCAGGTGGTGCCTAGCCATTTTCAATGGCAAAATAACTTACTTGGCTAACCCATAGACTTAGGGTCTGCGGCCATCGAACGCTAACCGCACCCGGTTCCAAATGAGTCATTGCGCGGTTTGTTCCTTCCGTCTAGGCTGGCGGTGCATGGCTAACGCGTTCATCACGGTTCAACTCGAAGCGCGCGACGCCCTCAAGGGCGACCTTCAGCTGGGCCAGTTCATAGACGAACTCAGCGCCATAAAAAGCGCTCTTCGGCATACAGAACGCGTGGTGTTGCATCGCGATGAACACGCCGTCGATTACAGGGTCACGGGGCTTAGCCACTCAAGTCCTTCGCAAGTGACGATCACCATGTCGTCGCGCCAGCCAGCGTATAAGGATGTTCCAAGGCAAATCTCGCGGCGTTTCTCGTCCTCACTGCGAGTGGTTCGCAATAACCACAGGTACGCTGAGCGCTTAGACCTTAGAACGCTGGAGACGTTCAAGGCGATTGCTGCCCCTACCGCCAAACATGACCTTATCGTTTCAGTGATTGCCAACGAAAGACGAGTACAGATTGACCCTGCGTTTGATCGAAGCGTTAGCAGGCTCATCGCAGGCGACGAGCAGGAATATGACGAGCTGGTAGGGCGCGTGGAGCGCATTGACATTCACAACAAGAATGTGTTCGACATCTATCCGGTAGTCGGCCCGGACAGGGTACGTTGCAGTGCTTCCCGTCGCCTGCTTACAGATGTCGTTTCTGCTATTGGAAAAACAGTAGCTGTCGAGGGAACCGCCCTGTACAGAAAGGACGCTCCTTTTCCATACGCAATGCGTGTTGAAAAGATCAACTCGCGCTTGCTCGACAGTGAACTGCCAAATATGGCATCCATGCATGGGATTGCGCCAAATGCTACCGGAGGAATGAGCGCGGAGGATTTTGTGAGGAAACTACGAGATGAGTACTGGTAAGCTCCCGGTCTATTGTTGGGATTCGTGTGTGTTCATTTCCCTGCTGACGAAATGTGGCCGGACAGCGGAAGAGTTGGAAATGTTGCAGGCCGTTGAGCGCCTTTCCGACAACGGCGGCTGTGTCATTTTCACGGCGGCAATCACCATTGTTGAGGTTTTAGCCTGCATGATGACCCCAGAGCAGGAGGACATGTTTCAAGCGTTGCTACAGCGGTCCAAGGTCACGGCGGTAAGTGTTACCCCGAGAATTGCTAGCAAAGCGAGGGAAATCCGAGACTACTACCAATCCCGCAAATTGAAAATTGCCGTCCCGGACTCCATTCATCTTGCAACTGCTATACATTACAAGGCGACAGCACTGCACACATATGATGGTGCGGGAAAGCGACAGCGAGCTACTGATCTCCTGTGCCTGGCGACTCCATTGATAGACAAGTATCCATTGAGGGTCAGCAAGCCGGAACCACCGAAAGAAGAGACCAATGAGGATACCGACGTACAGGACAGTCCCGCTCGTAGTATCGGGTTCACTTTCCCGCTGGTGGAGAACTCCTAAAAGAGAATGGCCGGGAAGGTTTTTTACGCCACTCCCAGCCATCTCCCGTTGAGATCACGATTTGCCCGATACGCTCAGGGAATCTAGACCCACACTTGTCGCTAGACGTATTATCGGCTAAGAACGTGAACTGCGTCAATATGTATAAGGAACCCCCGGCCGGACTCGAACCGACGACCTCAACCCTGCGACAAGTGTGCTCTATCCATCTGAGCTACGGGGGCCCATCGCAAGTATATTGGATTATCGGGGGATCGCCATGCCGGAATCATCGCCGGTGACATTGTATGCCGTTCATAAAGATGTAAGCAGCCACTTCACCAACTACTTTTGGCAGTTCTTGCAGAAGTGCGTGGAGCGTCCACCAACTACGATCCGCTGCACTGGAGCGCCGCAGACGCGGCAGGGCTGTCCGGTGCGCCCGTAGACGCGGTGTTCGAGTTGGAAGAAGCCGCGCACGCCGTCGGCATCCACATAGTCTGAAACGGATGATCCGCCAAGTTCGATGGCGTGCCGCAGCACGGTCTGGAGTGATCCGCGCAGCCGCTCCAGCTCTGTCCGCGTCAGCCTGCCCGCGTGACGTTTGGGCCGGATGCCCGCGCGGAAGAGGCTCTCGTCCGCATAGATGTTGCCGACGCCATGCAGCAGGGACTGGTTCAGCAGCGCAGCTTTGATCGGGGTCTTGCGGCCACGGAACAGCGCGGCGAAATCCTGTTGCGAAATCGTCAGCGGCTCCGCTCCCGGACCCTGATACTGGGTGCCGACCTCCACAATGCCGATACGCCCAAAGCGCCGCGGGTCGACAAAACGCACTTCCCGGCCATCGAGCAGATGCAGCACGGCATGGGTATGTGGCGGCAGTGGCACGTCCGCCTTGCTGACCAGCAGACGTCCGCTCATGCCGAGATGAATGGTCATCTGTGCCGGGGTACCGCCCTGCGTGGTCACGTCCATCACGATCGTCTTACCGACGCGGCCCACTCGCTCAATCTTCGCGCCGTTCAGCGTTTCTTCAATGTGCGCAGCAGGCGACTTTAGCGGTTCCTTGTGTCTGCCTAGAGTCACACGTTCGATCAGCGTGCCGCGTACCCGCTGATGCACCCCATTCGCAACGGTTTCGACCTCTGGCAATTCCGGCATCGCTCCCTTTGGATGCGAGCTTCGTTATGCTGGTGAGGGTTCATCCAAGAGGAGTAAGCACCATGGCCGCACTGACTGACGCCATCGACGTGAAGCGCAAGATGTATTTCGAACACGATGGCGTCCCATACCACTGCCTGGACAAGGAAATCTCCACGCCCACGGCGCGCGGCGGCCAGACGCTGGTGCGCCTGAAGATGCGTAATCTGCTCACCCGGGCCGTTTTCGACAAGACCTTTAAGGCAGACGACAAATTCAAGGAGCCAGACCTGGAAGACGTCGAGGCCACCTATCTCTACAACGACGCTGATGGTGCCTACTTCCTGGATCAGACCAGCTATGAAACGCTACAGCTGAGCAACGACATGCTCGGAGACGCGCTCGAATTCCTGTTGGAGGGCACGCCAGTCCAGATTGAGAAGTACCAGGGCAATCCCATCGGCCTGCAGCTGCCCATGCATGTGGAATTGACCGTGAAAGAGACCGAGCCGGGCTTCAAGGGTGACACGGCAACCGGCACCACCAGCAAGCCCGCGACGATGGAGACCGGCCTCGTGATCCGCGTCCCTTCCTTCGTCAAGGAAGGCGAGAAGATCAAGATCGCCACCGAGACCAGGGAGTTTGCTGGACGCTCTCAGTAGTTGAATCCCCGCATCCTCTGACTTCCGGTCTTGCCGCCGGTCCTCACGGTTAGAATCGAATGGGCCTACCGGTTTGTAAAAGGGACCGTATGCCTGAGCCTGGGGCGACCCACTTGGAGATACGTGATGCAGAAGAAGACCGCAGTGGTGCTCGGCGCGCAATGGGGTGACGAAGGTAAAGGCAAGATCGTTGACGTGCTGAGCGAGCGCTACAACGTGGTTGCACGCTATGCTGGCGGCCACAACGCTGGCCACACGGTCATCATCGACGGAAAGAAGTTCGTTCTCCATCTTGTGCCCTGCGGTGTTCTTCGTCCAGGCTGCGTTGGAATTATCGGCAATGGGGTCGTTGTCGATCCGGCGGCGTTGCTGAACGAAATCCAACTACTGAAGGGCCAGGGTGTGCCAGTCGATGGGCAACTGTTCGTCTCAAATCGCGCGCAGGTCATCCTGCCGTATCACCGCATGATCGAGCTTGCGGCGGAGAACGCGCCGGGTCGCACCAAGATCGGCACCACGTCGCGAGGTATCGGTCCGGCCTACGAAGACAAGATGCACCGCAATGGTCTCCGCGTCATCGACCTGCTGAACACGCACCTGCTGCGTACGCATATTACGAATGCATGTAACGAAAAGAATCAGATTGCGCATGCGCTCTTTGGCACCGAGCCGCTAAATCCGGCAAAAATTTATGAGGAGTACGCGCGGTACGCCAGCGAGATCGCGCCTTACGTAACCGACACCGCCGTGTTGCTGAATAAGGCCATTACAAATGGTCAATCGGTCATGTTTGAAGGCGCGCAAGGCGCTTTGTTGGACATCGACCACGGCACGTATCCCTTCGTGACCTCGTCCAGCGCGACGGCGGGCGGTGCCGTGATCGGCACCGGCGTCGGCCCCACCGCGATTGGCACTGTCATCGGTGTCACAAAGGCGTATGTCACGCGCGTCGGTGAAGGTCCGTTTCCGACCGAGGATCACTCGAGGAGTGGCGAGGAACTTCGCGCCCGAGGCCAGGAATACGGTGCCACGACAGGCCGTCCGCGACGCTGCGGCTGGTTGGATCTCCCATTGCTGCGCTACAGCAACATGATCAACGGGACCGAGTGGCTGGTCATCACGAAACTGGACGTGCTGGACACCTTACCGGAGATACCCGTCTGCACGCAGTACCGGATCGACGGCAAAGAGACCGATGTGATACCGGCGGATATCCGGAGCTTCGACCAGATCGAACCGGTGTACACGAGGCTGCCTGGTTGGCAATGCTCAACAGAGGGTGCCGGAACGTTCGATACGCTGCCGGCGAAAGCGCAAGCCTACCTGCGATTTCTTGAACAGGAGAGCGGTGCCCGCATCGGCATGGTCAGCACCGGACCGGAGCGCCACCAGACGTTTTCCGTCCCAGAGTTCGACACGGCTACGAACATCTAACTGGACCGGTACACCCTCAGATCCGGGGTCGCTCCTCCGAGCCCCTGACACTTTAACAACGCTGTACGTTTCGTTTTGGGCAATACTCGCGCACTTCGATGCAAACACTTTGACCACGATCGCTAAAGAGCAGTACTATCCCGGTACGCGATGCAGAAGCACGTGCCATTTCGAATAAGTAGGTCATTGAGCCTGGTCCTTATGCTTATGACTCTGGCCTTTGGATACCTGCCGCACGGTGCTGCCGCAAAAGCGGGTAAGCCGCACAAGGAGAGCCGGCGCGCGGAGTCCAAGGAGATCGAAGCCATGGAGCAGCGCTGGCGCAATGCGCTGTTGCAATCGGACATTGCAACTCTGGACAAGATGCTGGCAGAGGACTTTATTTCGATCTCATCCAACGGCACACTCTCGGACAAGCAGCAGTACCTGCAGCGGTTAAGTTCCCACGTGAATAAGATCGCGTCGTTGGATGTGCTTGATCTGAAGGTTCGCGTGCGTCCAGGTTCCGCCATTGCCGTTTCCCAGGCTCGCGTCATCGGCTCCATTGAGGGCCACGCCGTCGACGGCCTCTTCCGTAACACAAAGGTGTACGGTCGCAGCGCCAACGGTCAGTGGCGGATCCTGAACAGTGAAGCCACGCGTGTCTCCGGTCTAACAAAGGAAGAGGGAGACATGGAGGGCGGAACGCCGTTGCGGGTACCCTCCGCTGTTGCTCACTGACCCGCTCTCAGGTTATGCCACAGGCAGACCCAGGCCTTCCCGCAAGCGCTCCCATGTCGTGTCCAGAGCTTCCGGCAACACCCGCGTCTCCGCCGTTGTGGTCATGAAGTTACAGTCCCCAAACCATCGTGGCAGGATGTGCATGTGTAGGTGCTCCGCAACGCCAGCTCCGGCGGCTTCGCCCAGGTTCATGCCCAAATTAATGCCGTCAGGGCGGTAAACAGTACGCAAAACTGTTTCCATTCGCTGTGCCAATGCCGTCATTTCGTTCGCCGCATCCGTGGGCAGCTTGGCCAGGGAGTCAAGGTGAAGGTACGGAACCACCATGACGTGTCCACTGGAATACGGGTACGCATTCAGGCAGACAAAGTTGTACTTTGCCTGTAACAGGACGCCTCCGGCCTTTTCTGCGGCAATCTGCGTCATCAAGCCGCTGACAGCTGCCCACTGTACCGACCCGATCAGATTTAGAAATACGGAGGCGTGGTCTTCCGGGTATGCTTCAAATTCCTTCGGTACGCCACGGCGCGAACCTTGCTTCTCGCCAGAGATGTAGGCGTAACGCCACGGTGTCCAGAGCCGGTCCATACGCCCAGTATAGTCAACTGGTACGGCAGAACTCGCTTCAATAGCCGAAAGCGCGACGAGCTCTCGCATCAGTCACGTTGACTCGCCGTATTACCAGTTTTATACTGGAACCATGCTCTAGCGCCCCGGTCGCGCGGGCTACCTACGACAACACGTAACGCGTATATCATGTCGGCCCTGCCCGTGCATGATGGTATGCCGCCCATGTGCCGCATGGTATTCCTGTTCGACCTGGATCGCGTCAGCGCATACGCCAAATTCTGATTGAGAGCAAACCCCTGAGCGCCGAACTGGAAACCATGCCCACCCAAGAGACGGTCCACGCGACCGGAAACCACATCCCTGAAACCCTGCACGAAGCAAACGGGCCTGTCACTGACCCGGTAAGCGACCCCGTTGTGGGCGCAAACCATCTCGTCACGCCAGCCCCTGAAGTGCAGGGTGCCCCTAACGACATCGACTATGACGCCGCTGACTTCGCGGCCGCTCTCGAGAACTTCGACCGTGAGCAGGCCGAGGATAAGGCTGCAATCGCTTCCGCCATGGAGGACGATAAGGTTGTTGCCGGTACGGTCATCAAGATCACCGACAAGCATGTTGTCGTCGATATTGGGCTTAAAAGTGAAGGCCTCATTCCTAAGGAGCAGGTTCTGGACCACACGGGCCAGGTCAAGCTCGCGGTGGGTGATGCGATCGAGGTGGTGGTCGAACGCGAGGAGTCCGAGGGCGGCTACCTGGTCTCGTACGAAAAAGCGCAGCGTCATCGCTTGTGGGATCAGTTGGAGAAGGCTGCGGCGGACAAGACCCCGGTGATGGGAACTGTGCTCTCGCGCGTGAAGGGTGGACTTACCGTCGACATCGGAGTCAAAGCGTTTCTACCAGGCTCGCAGGTGGAAATCCGTCCCGTACGTAACCTGGATACCTATCTGGGAACGCAGCTTGATGTGCGCGTCATCAAGCTGAACAAGAAGCGCGGCAATGTCGTCATCTCGCGCAAAGAGATTCTTGAGGAAGAGCAGAACGCCCGCAAATCCACCACGTTGGACACGCTGGAAGAAGGCGCGGTGCTCACTGGCGTCGTCAAGAACCTTACCGACTACGGTGCCTTTGTCGATCTTGGTGGCCTTGACGGCCTGCTGCACATCACCGATATGAGCTGGGGACGCCTCACGCATCCGCGCGATCTGGTGCAGGTTGGTGATGAAATCCAGGTAAAAGTACTCAAGTTCGACCGGGATAAGCATCGCGTGTCGCTCGGTTTCAAGCAGTTGACGCCAGATCCGTGGCTGGATGCCATTGAACGCTATCCCATTGGTGCCCAGGTGAAAGGGCGCGTGCTCTCCGTTACTGATTACGGCGCGTTCGTTGAGCTAGAGCAGGGAATTGAAGGCCTGGTGCACGTGTCAGAGATGACATGGTCGAAGCGCATGAAGCATCCATCGAAGATGGTCAAGCCTGGCGATGAAGTCGATACCATCATCCTTGCGGTTAATCCGAACGACCGGCGTATTTCGCTCGGCATGAAGCAGTTGCAGGATAACCCGTGGGAGCAGCTGGAGAACAAATATCCCATCGGGGCGACCGTTGAAGGCCGCGTCCGCAATCTCACGGACTTCGGTGCGTTTATCGAAATTGAGGACGGGATCGACGGGTTGGTTCACGTTTCAAATCTGAGCTGGACAAAGCGCGTCAAGCACCCGTCAGAAATTCTGAAGAAGGGTGAGAAGATTCGGGCCGTCGTACTGGGCGTAGAACCGGAAAACCGTCGCCTGTCACTTGGTATCAAGCAGCTGGAGCCCGATGTCTGGGATACTTTCTTCGCCCAGCATCGCGTTGGAGACGTGGTAAAGGGTAAGGTTCTCCGTACAGCGCAGTTTGGTGCCTTTGTTGAGATCGCGGAAGGTGTCGAGGGCCTGTGCCACATCTCTGAAGCTGTGAACGACCAAGGCAAGCAGACCACTCTTGAGGTCGGCTCTGAACACGAGTTCAAGATCGTAAAGATGAGTCCTGAGGAGAAGAAGGTCGGCTTAAGCTTGCGCGGTGTTGGCGAAGAAGCCAGCAGGGATGAAGTAGAAAGCTACAAGACCCCATCACCTTCAAACCAGCCATCATCCGGCTCTTCGTCCAGCACAACCTTGGGTGATTTGCTTAACTGGAAGCGCTCTGAGCGGTAAACGCGCTGAGAGTGGTAAACGAGCCATCCAAACGGATGGCTCGTTACCGTTTAGCTGATAAATCGTGAGCTTCTTGCTCAATTTCCGCGCTGTGCACTTCAGCGGAATGTACCGCAGTTGGCGTTTGCTGTTCCTCTAGTTCCTTCATTTTGATCGAAGCACGTCGGAAGATCTCCAGTTCAGCCCCGGCAAGAACGTCTGGCGCTACCCCGCCGATCGCCACCATGCCGGGATCATGTCCCAGCCTCTCTGATACCGAGTTCCAAAAATGAAACGGCGATGTGGTCGGCAACAGGATAAACTTACGCTTCGGCTCCGGAAATGCGAAGTAATAGGCCCAAATGCAAAGCGCAACGCAACTGCTGATTAGCCGTATCAGGCCGTAAGTAGTGTACAAGCTGTGAGCTTGTAACTGAAAGTTCGCCTGAATCATGTTCGTGCCAGACACAACCATCGTCCCGAGACTGGCACCAAATACCCTGCTGCGCCAAGACAGCCCCATGGGGCGTATGGATAAAGCTACGAATAGTACGAGGCTGATGATGAGGACTGCCGTGGACCGTTGGAGTTGGCTTACAACCAGAATAACTTGACCAAGCTGATCCCCAAGGGGAGACGCTGCTAGCGACACGGCAGTGGCTAGTGAAATCCCCGCAGCCCATAGAAACATAATATTCCCAAGGGTCTGGAGTCCTTTTAAGGGACGCATAGCGGCCCTAAAGATGGTGTAGGTAAGCAGCATGGAACACATCGAAGCGGCTGCAAATGCAAACCAAAAAGTATAGAAGTACATGGTGTACGCATGCTCGGGACTTATTTTGGTGGCTCCAAGATGCCGTACGTACATTAACACAAAATAGGGAGGAGCTTGCCACATCGCCATTGCAAGCATAGGCCAATAAGTTTTTAGCTCACGTGCTCTAACCAGCAGAAGAAGTACGAACAGTCCAAGGCAAACAACAAGCGCATTCAGGATAAGTAGGCGAGCAACCACAGGCGAGTTCTCCTACGCGAAGGATACTCAAACCTGTGGTTACCGACAACAGATAAATTAGTTCCTAGTTGTCGAAGATATGGCAGCCCTGTGGGTCATGGGGTGGGCAGCACGGAACAACGTCAGTCTTTGTCGGTTGGGACGGAGCATTCTTGGTGGCGGCGGAAACGGATAGGGTGGAACCAGCAAACACCAGCAGCGCGGCCGACGTGAGAATGAGCTTTTTCATGATTGGATCTCCTTAAATTTAACTTGCGCTGGATCAGCCAGGCAGGACTTACATTAAGTCGCGCTGAAGGCAATGTCTATCGTTTCCATATAAGTAACAGAATGTATACTAGACAAATTACCGAGGTCACGAGAACGTATAAGCAACGCGGAAGCTCTAAGTAAGCAGTGCCTTAATTTTGCGGTGTCAGTGGCAGCACTTATGCTGGTCATGAACTCAATTGCGCCCGCACGCAATACACTGACCCCGATAATATCGGACGTTAATTATTTTGCAATAGATTTATTGCGTCATTCATTGACGATAGGCACGGAATTTGTACAGAGATGCCAACAGCGCGCTACCTTGCCGAATCGAATTCTTGTCCAATCCCGGCCGGCTCTGACTCGCGCCTAACCTAGGTTTCAAAGTAAAGATACTTGCGCCAGTTGGCATCGCCCGATCCCAGCATTCTCATGATGTGCCGCGATGTGTGCAGAGAAAAGGGACGCGGCTCCCGTACCAGGTGCATATCCTTTAGCTCGTGCAGCAGTTGGTTGCCCTTACGGCGATTGCAGTCATGGCAGCACGCCACGAGATTCTCCCAGGTGGACGAACCGCCCCTCGAGCGTGGAAGTACGTGGTCCAGCGTGAGATCGCCCGCAGTTAGAACACAGCTGCAATACTGGCACGTGTTGTGATCACGCAACAAAATATTCTTCCGCGAAAGCGCGCGTGTCTGGTGCGGAATGCGGCGGTATTCCAGCAGCCGGATAACGGACGGCATGGGCATCCGCAGGTTTGCGGCGTGCAGCGTATCCCCATGTTGCTCTTCGGTCCGCGCGATACCTTTCAGCACAAGCACTAATGCGCGCCGTGCTCCACAGATGTTGATGGGTTCGTATGACGCGTTCAGGACAAGAACCGGTGCCTGCAGTGTTTTGCCTGTCCGTACACGTTGCCCCTGATCGCCGTTGACAGGCAGCAGATGGCACTTGGCAAGCGATTTCTGTTTCCGGGCTTTGGCGGGGTGCACGGCCGTTACTCCTGTGAAGTGACTGGATCGAACGTTACTGGCGTGTGCGGCTATTGTCTGAGTTGAATCCAGTTCTTCTTGGCGTGCTGGGCCGGATCCGCTTGGATTTGAACGGCCGGTATGTTGATCGTGGGGCGCCAGGGAACTGCGAAATCGCGTCCCGCGCGGGCCAGGGTTGCAACCCGGACACTTTTCGCACCGGCAGCATGCAATACGCGAGTGCATTCCGTAACGGTGGCACCTGTGGTGTACACGTCATCCACCAGCAGAATGTGCAGTCCGTGTACCTTTGACGACGCTTTAAATGCGCCTCGAACGTTGTCTTTCCGCTGTGCGGGCGTAAGGAGGAATTGGCTTTCCGTACGGCGCAGCCGATGAAGCAGGTCCGTTCTAAACGTTAGCCGCAGATCCGGTGCAGATCGTTTCAGAGACGCCAGCGCGCTCCGGGCCAGCAGAGTGCTCTGATTGAAAGAACGTTTGCCCCGAAAGAGCGGAACAGGCAGCACCATTAAATTGTCGGGGAATTCGACTCGATGCTTCGCAATGGCCGCTGCAAGCAGGATGCCGAGTGGCTTAGCCAGAGACGGAACACCGGCAAACTTCATCAGGTGAATGGCGGAGCGCAGATCATCATACAGGCCAAACGCCGTTGCCCGGATGAATTTTGGTGGCTGCGCCACGCACATCGCACACGGATGGGACGACGTATGCGACAAGCCGGCCATTCGAGCAGATTCCGGTGCCATAGGTTCACTGCAAAGGTCGCAACCAGCAACCAGAGACTTGGAGGATAGATTACAGAGACATTCCGCGCATACTGGATAGCTAGCGACCGTGCAAAGCGGTCCACTACAAAGCTGGCAATCGCCGGGCGTTAGCAGCGCTAACAAGGGACTGAGAAGAGCAGCGAAGCGGGAGGCGCGTGCCGGGATCACCGTTACAGGAGCATAGGGTTGGTGGGGTGAAGCGCAGGAAAACCCCTCTGCTTCCAGCGGCTTGCCGAATTCGGCACCTGCGGACCACGCAGTAGTGAAGGCGCACCTCGCTCGGTCCTACCCTATGCTCTAACGAGCATGAAATACACAAGGTAGGTTGGCTGAAGTATAGCTGGATTTTATCGACTGTGGGAACATCGATAAGACGCGTCCGAGCCGACCATGTGTTCCGGTGTCGTCGCTCACAGAATTTACCCCGTTGCGTTAGCATCCAAAGGGGCTGCATGGAACAGAAAGCGACTTCCGCACTGAAAGGGCTGCCGTATGGCGACCGTACTTATTTCCCCTTCTGACCGGCAGGCCGCGATCTCGCATCAGGCATTCCGGCTGCTCGAAAAATATCGGCAGGCCAGGCAGGCAACGGCGCACGCGTGCGCGCCGCTTTCCGCCGAGGACCAGATGGTTCAATCCTGCGCTGAAGCAAGCCCTGCAAAGTGGCATCAGGCGCATACCAGTTGGTTTTTTGAAACGTTTGTGCTGACACCATTCCTGCCCGGGTATCGCGCCTTCCATTCAGACTTTCATTGGCTGTTTAACAGCTATTACAAATCCTTAGGGTCTGAAATTCCTGAAAAGAAACTGCGTGCGTCGTTCTCCAGGCCACCGCTCGATCAGATACTCGCCTACCGCGCACACGTTAACGCTTGCATGGATCAATTATTGCAGCGGGAGAGCGTTGCCGAAGAAGCGTTGCGCAGGATCACCCTCGGTATACAACACGAGCAGCAGCATCTTGAATTGCTTCTTACAGACATCAAACACGCCTTTTTCACCAATCCCCTGCACCCCGTCTACCGTGATCAGAACCTGCTTTCAACTTACCTTCACCAGCCGGCGCGCTGGATTGAATTTGATGGTGGGCTGAAAGAGGTCGGTTACCGGCTGAATACGTCCGATCCGCTAGACTTCTGCTTCGATAACGAAGCTCCGAGGCACCCGGTGTATCTGCAGCCGTACGCTCTTGAGAGCCGGATGGTTACCTGCGCGGAGTATCTTGCGTTCATCAATGGCAATGGGTACGACCGCGCTGAACTCTGGCTATCTGAGGGCTGGAACATGGTAGAGCGTGAAGGCTGGCGGGCACCCCTATACTGGGAGCGCGATGCGCAGGATCCCGGTGGATGGCGCGTATTCACATTGAATGGATGGCGTGGACTGAACGAGATGAAAGAGACCCCGGTCAGCCACGTAAGCCTGTTTGAAGCAGATGCCTTCGCACGCTGGCGAGGCTGCCGTCTGCCGACCGAGGCCGAATGGGAAAACGCAGTCTCCGGCATGCCACTCCAAGGCAATTTGCTGGGAAACGGCCATCTGAACCCGAGTGCCGCGACCTCCCGTGACCTTACGCAGATGTACGGCGATTGCTGGGAATGGACTGCATCGGCATACACCGGCTACCCAGGCTATGCCGCTCTGACGGGTGCTCTGGGCGAGTACAACGGCAAGTTCATGTCGAGTTCCATGGTGCTGCGGGGTGGCTCGTGCCTGACTCCGGCAAGCCATATCCGGCCCACGTACCGCAACTTCTTTTCACCTGGAACGCGTTGGCAAGTTTCTGGCATCCGGCTGGCCCGAGGCTTCGGCCAGGGCGGACTTGCGCACGCATGAGCACGATGGAAGCCGTAGATGGCCTCGCACAATCGCCAGTTGCTCTCGCTGTGAGCGAAGGTCTGCTCTCCTCGCCGAAGTGGATGCCAGCATGGCTGTTTTACGATGCGGAAGGGTCGCGCCTCTTCGAGCAAATAACTGCCCTTCCGGAGTACTACCCAACCCGGACTGAGCGCGCCATCTTTGACCGTGACGCCGATAAAATCGTACAGGCAGCGATCAACATTAATGCTGGTAAACAAAGAGAAACCCTGCGCTTCCTGGAGCTTGGTGCTGGTTCCGCAAGTAAGACGGGCATATTGCTCGCGGCAGCCGTGCGCCAGCAGGGGACCACGGAATACCTACCCGTCGACGTCTCACAAACGGCCCTGGAAGAGGCCCGGGCAAGTCTGTCGCGAGCACTCAGCCAGGTGGTCGTTCGCCCTCAAATCGCAAACTATGTTACCGACCGGCTCACAGTTCCGAAGCACGATGGACCTACACTGGCTCTGTACATCGGCAGCAGCATCGGCAACTTCGATCCGCCGGATGCGGTGGCTGTTTTGAGGAACCTGCGATCGCATCTCCGCTCTGGAGATTCACTGCTTCTCGGCACCGATCTTGTAAAACGTCCCGAGACGCTGCTTGCTGCGTACAACGATGCAAGTGGTGTTACCGCTGCATTCAATCTGAACCTGCTGGACCGTCTGAATCGAGAACTCGATGCAAACTTTCATCGCTCCAACTTCCGGCATGAAGCGGTATGGAATGCGAGTGCTTCGCGCATAGAGATGCATCTCCGCAGCACGAGGGCGCAGTCTGTGAACATCAAGGCACTACAGCTTTGCATCGACTTTGCGGCAGGTGAAACCATTCACACCGAGAACAGTTATAAATTCACCTCGCAAGCCATCTCCACCATGCTGCGCAAGGCAGGCTTTGCACCCACACAGGAGTGGCTGGACGAGCGGAACTGGTTCGCCGTGACGCTTGCCGCGGCAGTATTAGCTGTATAGACCTAAGCGCATGCCTCTCGCGCAGCCATACGAGCATCCCTAATCAGGTCTGGAAGCCCAACACCGCGATAGCCGTTTCCGAGCAAATGCAGCGCACCGCCAGCGCTGACTTCCTCTTGCAACTCAGCCATCCGCTCCATATGTCCAACTTCGTACTGCGGCAATGCATCTGGCCAGCGGCGGACGACCGTTACCGCAGCCACCGGCACAGGGCCGAGTACCTTTTCCAACTCACGGCGCGCTGCTGCGGCAATCCCTTCATCAGAGTAGGACATGAGCATATTTGCCGTGTCCCCGCCAAAATAGGCACGCAGTGACTTTCCACGGGTTGGTACCCGTCCAGCGAATTTTTGATCGGCAAAGGTGCCCGCGAGCAGAGCGCAACCCTCTCCTTCTGGCGCAAGAAACCCGAATCCGTTGGGCAGTACCGGAACCTTCCCCGCGGTGAAGCCGAATCCGGCAATCACGGCTGAGCTGCTGTCGATGTTCAATCGTTCCGAGGCACACGCGTCCGTCTGGTGTAGCAGTTCACGGGTTTGCCTTACCGGTGTGGCCAACAACACGTGATCGAACGTGGCCTGCTCCCCGTTGCTGTACGTCAGCAGCCATCCCGATCCGGTGCGCTGCATCGCCGATACATAGGTATTGAGCTGAATGGAGTTTGGGGAAAGCGTCTCTACGATGCGCTCCGCGAGTGTACCTGTACCGCTGCGCAGAGATGTAAAGGTGCTCGGGCGCGGAGTGTTGCCGAGTTGTGCCGCGCGTGCCTGCATCGCCAGTATGAGCGATCCATGCTCACGCTCCATCCGCACAAACGCTGGCATCACGGCACGGACGCTGAGACGGTGGACATCGCCGCCAAAGACGCCGCCAAGCAGCGGCGCACCAATGACGCGCAGCACCTCGCTTCCAAAGTGCCGTTCCACGAAGCTGGCGACTGACTCGTCTTTGTGGGGAACGCGGGCCTTCAGTTCCGCCGCTCGCGCCGGCTCTGCGGCGTAGGCAGCGCGCGCCGCAGGACTGAAGAGAGGCGAATGCATGACCGGCTCCAGCGCCTCAGGCACCATCATGCGCATGCCGTCCGGCACGGGAAGGAGATGGCCTCCTTGAAGCACCCACGTAACGCGTGTGGCGTCGTTGGAAGGGATCAGTTCGTCGCCGAGCCCGAGTTCCTCTGCAAGCTCGCGCGCCCATGGCTTTTCCGTCACCCAGCCGTCTGGCCCGCATTCGATGACAAAGCCCTGTTCGCGATGTGTCTCAACGATCCCGCCAAGACGGTTCGACGCTTCAACGAGTGTGTACGTCAGATTGCGGGACGCCCGCTGGCGCTCCAATTCGTAAGCCGCGGCCAGACCCGCGATGCCGCCACCCACGATACCAACAGAGCGCACCACCGCTATACTGCGACAGCCGGTTGCGCGTCTTCGACCGGAGTCAGCGCGATGACCAATTCGGCGGACATATTTTCGCGCGCGGTGTTGCGCACCGGCAAGCTGCGCGCACCACGGCGCGCGATGTCCGCCAGCGCCCCAATCAATGTGGGCGAATCGTTCAGACTGGCCGCACGCGAGATGGTGATTCCGAGTTCTTTCGCGGTCTGCTGGAATGCGATATCGATGTCATAGAGAATCTCAACGTGATCGCAGAGGAACCCGACCGGTTGAAGCACTACGTGTGTGTAGCCCTCCTGTTTCAGCGAAGCAAGGATGTCTTCGACGCTGGGGCCAATCCATGGGCCACCACTCAAACCCTGGCTTTGAAAGCAGAAGTACCAGTCGCGTTCGTCAAGAATGTCCGCGAGTTCGGCGGCGATACGGCGGGCGGTAGCCTTGCATTCGACGGCATAGGTGTCGGCTTCGGTCGTCAGCATCATGCCGTGATGCTCACTCGGCTTCGCCTGAATCGTGCGGCAGGGAACGGAGTGCGCGGTGTGCAGCACGGCTGTTCGTGCTGCCGTGGCCTGGGCCGCTGTGACCGCCTTTCGCATTGTCTCCGCAAAAGCACGGATCAGCAGCGTATGTTCCGCCCATCCGGCGACGAAATCGATCTCAAATGCACCGGCGGCAGCCGTCTCCAACGCACGGCGGTACAGTCCTACACTCGTCCGTGAGTTTTGCGGAGCCAGGCAGATAGCCCGTACTTTTTTCACGCCATCCGCCTTCATCCGCGCTGCAACATCCGCGATGAACGGCTTCCAGTTCCGCATTCCCACATACACCGGCATGTCAATTCGCTGTTGCAACAGACGTCCCTGCAGCAGCGTCCACCGTGTCAAATGCGGACCTTCCGGCGTGGTTTCGTCGCAGAGACCGATCTCGGCGTAGCGCTCCTGCAATTCCTGCACCACATGCGGCGGCACGCCACGTCCACCCGTCACCAGTTTCAAATACGCATCCATTTCGCCCAGCGTATCCGGCGTGCCATGCGCTAGCAGCAGGATGGCGTCAAAGTGTTCTGGCACGGGCTGTGCTTTAGCGTCAGGCGCGGCCATGGCCGCAGCAATTTGGTCTGCGTTGCTGATCGCGTACTCTGCCAGCACATGCGTCTGTCCGCCAGAAGCGTTTGCCGGCTGCTGGTCACCAGGTTGAAGCCGTTCCTTCAGGTTGAGTCTTTCGCTGAGCAGGCCAACGATGAAGTATCCGAGATCGTTCATGCGCGCACGCTCATTTCCTTCACCCAACGCGCAACGTTGATGACGTTTTCAACGGGTGTGCCGGGAACAATCCCATGGCCAAGATTGAAGATATGTCCATTGCAATTTCCCGCAGCGTCCAGCACTTCTTTCACCCGCTGTCTCAGTATCTCCTCTGGCGCAAACAGGGTGATCGGATCCAGATTGCCCTGCACGGCAACATGCGGCCCGGCCAATCTCCAGCCTTCATTCAGCGGTACGCGCCAATCAAGCCCCAGCACGTCCGCGCTCGTCTCGCGCATGGTACTCAGCAGAGATGCCGTGTCCACGCCGAAGTAGATCACCGGAACGCCTTGCGCCTGTACTCGCTGCACCAATTCCGTTGTAACGGGCAAGACATACTCGCGATAATCGCTGACGGAAAGCGCTCCAGCCCAACTATCGAAAATCTGAATCACGTCCGCGCCCGCGTTCACCTGCTGCGCCGCATACTCTACCAGCACGCTGACCAGCTTCTCCATCAACAGATCCCATGCAGCACGGTGCGCATACATCAGGCGTTTCGTCTCGACATAGTTGCGCGACGATCCGCCCTCAATCATGTAACTGGCCAACGTGAACGGCGCGCCAATGAAGCCGATGATGCCCAACTGATCGCCGTCAGTACGTGGCGGAGCGAAGTGCTTCGCGACTTGCTCAATCGCTCGCGCCACATAGCTCAATTCATCGGCACGATCGGTATGCAACGCCTCGATCTGCTCACGCGTGCGCACCGGCGTATGCACCACTGGGCCTTCGCCGTTTACAAACTCAAAATCGAGGCCCATGGGCGTGAAGGGCAGCAGCAGGTCGGCGAAGATAATCGCGGCGTCTACCCCAAGCCGCTCCGCCGCCGTGATGGTGACCTCGGCGGCAACATCCGGTGTGCGGCAAATCTCCAACAGCGAGTGATGCCGCCGCACTGCCATGTACTCCGGCATGTACCGGCCCGCCTGGCGCAGGAACCACACCGGTGTGCGATCCACCGGCTGTCGCAGACACGCCCGCACAAAGCGGCTGCCATTCGCTGCTGCGCCGTGGCCAGTATCAAATGTTTGTACAACTGTTGTAATAGGCATCCGCTACGCCGTCGGAGCGACGAACTCCTTCGGCAGTTCGCCCCCGCCGCCATAAAAGAAGTCGTTCATCTGTTCCACCAGGAATTCCTGTGCCTGTGGTGTCCATGGCTGCAGGCGATACTCATTCAGCAGCATCTTCTGCCGCTCGATCCACTCGCCCCACGCCTTTTTGCTAACCGTGTTGTAAATCTTGTGGCCAAAATCGGAGTCGAAGGGCGGCTCATCCAGCCCCTCCATCTCTGCCTTGTACTTGGAACAAAACACCATATGCGCCATGCGGAACCTCATCGATCTAACTCTGTCATTCTAAATTGCTCGACGACACGCCGTTATCGCGGCATCATAGCGGTGGCATGTTGAAGACCATTGCATGGAAAGGCGGCGCACCTCCATCGGAAGGCAAATACCCTTTCAGCGTGCCTGCGATTCGCAGCCTCACGTCACTGCGCCTTCGTGAGCGGGTCTGCTTCTTCACCGGCGAGAACGGCTCTGGCAAATCTACGCTGCTTGAGGCCATCGCCGCGTCGTACGGAATGCCGCGCCAGGGTGGGTCGCGTACCTTCTCATTTCAGGAGGAGCGCGAGAACAATGACGTGAACCCGCTTGCCGACGCGCTCCAGCTTGGCTTTGGCGTGAAGACCGGCAACGGATTCTTCCTTCGAGCGGAGAGCTTTTTCAACCTTGCAACGCTGATGCAGCAGCTTGACGCTCGCATTGCAGATCGCGGGAACGACTGGGCATCGGATCGAAGCAGTTACCACCAGATGTCGCATGGAGAGAGCTTTTTCCTGCTGATGGAGACGCGGATGCGCGAAAACGGCCTGTTTCTGATGGATGAGCCGGAGGCAGCGCTCTCACCGCAACGGCAGCTCTCTATGCTGGTACTCATGCATGACGTTCTGCGCTCGCACGGCTCGGCACAGTTCATCATCTCCACGCATTCGCCGATTCTGCTGGGCTTTCCCGGTGCGCAGATTCTTTCCTTCGACGATGGACGGGTACGCGAGATCAGCTATGACGAGTGTCTGCCGGTACAGATCACGCGACGCTTCGCCATGCATCGCGAGAGCTTTCTGGACGAATTGTTCAGCGAAGAGTAGTAAAGCTACTCGCCCTTGCCAGGGATTACAGTTCCGTCTTCGTCGTACGGGCAGTGGCGGCAGCCGTTGCCGCAGCAGGTGCCCCGCTTGCGAAGGTACGCGGCGGTAAAGACAACGAACGGACCGTCGTAGTAGAAGTCTTCCTCTGGCATTGATTGTTGCTGTGGACCGCCGCTCACGCGAACAGTCCCGCCGGTGGCTGTTCCGGCTCTGGCGCAATGGTAACGGTGGTGGAAGGCGATAAACTGCGCCGGCGAATGCCCGCAGGCGTGGCAACCGCGTCAAGCGGAGCACCGTTGCAGTCGCATGGCAGACCACCGCGCAACCAAACCTTCCTGCCCGCAACGGAGGAGGTGCGCTCGCCCGGCACCACGATGCCGATCAGGTTCACCGGATCGCTTGCCGCCAGTGTGACCACCTCATAGTGCGCGAGATCACGCGTTGCACGCAGGCTTTCAACGGCTTCGGGCAAGGCAAACTGTTCGCCGGAAAAGCCCTGCACGAAGCGGCCGCCTCGAATCTCGCCGCGTGCCTCCAGCCGCCGCAACATGCGGACCAGATCGCGCCATTTGGGAGCGTTCGCCTCACGCTGCAAGAGGTCGCGGAAGATCACACCATAGCGCGCCAGCAACATGCGTGCCGCCGCAGCCAGAGACGCCTCGTCCTCACGGGCACGTTCCGGGGCGGTCAGCTCGCGATGCTCTTCTTCCGTGAAGAGCGACCAACGTCCGGCAGTGGACCGTGTACCCCGCCGACCGCCGTTCACGACGGGCTCCGCAGCCAACGGCTTGCGCTTCGGGTCCATCATGATGCGCAATTGATCGAAGCCATCCGCACTTGCAATCCCGGCAGTGGCAAGCTCCCACAGGGCGCTCTGCGTCTGCTGCTTGCTTAGGACGCAGATGCGTTGCAGATCGCTGGTGAAGCAGGCGCCGCGCGCACGCAGCGTCTCGCGGATACACAACGCCTCTGGCGACAGCGCCAACCGTAGCTTGTCTTCCTCGATGCACTTCGTGGCAAGCGCGGCAGGCAGCCAGTCCGCGCTCTCACGCAGAAAGAAGGTAATCGGTGCCATGTTCGTGGGGATCACGCGGCGTGGCGCGGCACCGTCGCCACACGCCCACGCCGGATGCGGCGAGATGCGGCCCCACCCCACGGCACCGCTAAGGCACAGCGCATCCAACCACTTGCCGTCATAATCCTTTACCCGCTGCGGCAGCAGGTGCCGTTCCCATTCAACGGCTGGAGCCTCGAAGCCTTCCATCTGGACCAGCGCTTCCAGCACGCCCTCTTCACCGGCCAGCTGCGTCTGAGCCGCAACGTGCTGCCAACGCAGCAGCCACCGCAAGTAGACGGCAGGCGTGACCGCCTCGATCTGCTTGCGCAGCGCTCCCAAGGTGAGGCGATGAATGCGTTGCAGGATGCGCCGCTCACACCACTCGATATCCGCGTCTTCCGATGTGCCGGTTTGCGCTTCGTAGACCCCGCGCAGAGCGAGGCCCTGCATCTCGATGGCGACAAGTTGCTGGAAGATGGCGCGTGACTGCAAGCCAAACATCTCAGCAATACCGCGCGCGGAGGTGGGGCCAAGCAACTGCAGATGGCCCTGTGTGAGAAGGCGGAGTGCCTCTTCGGTGGAGATCACTCCGCCACCGAAAACGTTCGAAGCTTCTGAGGCAGCGCCAGCTTGATCGGGATCCTTCACTTCGCTCAGGATGACAGCGTCATGGGTGATTGCCAGAAACACCTGCGCGTGTGCGATGCGTTCCGTTGCGACCCAGCAGTCGTGTTCGCCGAAGCGCACCAGGCTCGCGCGGCCACGCTGCTGCAACCGCTCGAAGAACAAGGGCCAGTGGCGGCTTGCCTGAACGCGATGCACCTGAACTTCCTCATCGCGACACGCTTCTAAGCCCACCTTAGCTTCGCGAAGGTGTGGTTCCCGTGCCTGTTCCTTGTTCTCTGTTTCCTGTTCCCTGAATAATGCCACCGGCAGTGCCACGCAGCTGAACAGCAGATCATGCAGCTCATGCTCATCGCGCAGATCGGGCCAGATTTCGCAGCGTGCCTCGCGGATCGCCGCAGGGTCCAACCGCCCCGCCTCGCCCAGCACGGAGTCTGGGATCGTCCGGCGCAGCGACACCGCACGGGCGCGTCGCTCTTCCAATCCTGCCTCATCCAGGAACGCGTTCTGATTCGCATTCAGCAGTTCGTGGCAGAAGACCGACGGCACGGGAGTGTCTACGGCGATGCACTGGATGCTGCCGTCATGCATGGCGCGGAGCACCTGCTGTAGGCCGTCCAGGTCCATCGCCTCCTGTAGCACATCCTGCATCACCTCGCGCACAAGGGGATGATCCGGGATCTGGATGTCACCAACGATGGTCTCAAAGCACGCTGCAGCCTGGGGGAAGACGGACGCCAGCAAGTCTTCGCCGCGTGTGCGCTGCACCTGCGGTGGCACCTTCTTGCCTTTGCTGAAGCGCAACAATTGCAGCGAGCGGTTTGCCGCCCATCGCCACCGCGTCTTGAAGATGGGCGAAGCCAGCGCAGCCTGCTCCAGCAGCTCCTTTGCGGTGAACTCCGTCAGAAAGTGGAAGACATCGACGAGCGGAAAGCTGTGCTGCTCCGCCAGACAGATGTTGATGCCGTTGTCTGTCGCGGCCGCCTGTAGCTCATAGTTGAAGCCGCGGCAGAAGCGTTTGCGCAGAGCCAGACCCCAGGCGCGGTTGATGCGTCCGCCAAACGGCGCGTGCAGGATCAGCTGCATCCCGCCGCCTTCATCGAAGAAGCGTTCCGCGATGATCGTGTTTTTCGCCGGCACGCATCCCAGCACCGCGCGTCCGCTCACGATGTACTGCACCAGCTGCACCGCGGCAGACTCGCAAATGGCGCACTGCCCCATTAGCCATGCGACCACGCTCGCAACATCTGGGTCTTCGAGGAGGACGCGCTCGTGATGAATGCTCTGTGTGCGGCTGCTGATGGCTTTGCGCAACGCGGCGACAAAGTCGCTCATCACATCGGTTCGCTGCGGTGCCTCACCGAACCAGAAGGGCACGGACGGCGGCGCGCCATGCGCATCCTCCACCAGCACACGGCCTTCCTTCTCGACTGTCAGCACGCGCCAGCTTGAGTTCCCAAGTTGAATGACATCGCCGGGGCCGCTGTCCACTGCGAAGTGCTCGTCAAGCGTGGCGATTTGCACGCCTTCCGGTTGCAGCACAACGGAGTACACCGCCGTATCCGGAATAGCACCACCGTTGCCGATGGCCGTCATGCGAGCGCCGCGCCGCCCATGCAGCACGCCGCTCACGCCGTCGCGCAGCACATACGCGCCATAACGGCCCCGGCTGTTCTCAATACCGGTGTGCAGCAGCGCGATCAGCTCATCGAACTCCGAACGCGTTAGGTCTCGGTACGGGTACGCACGCGTCACTAGCGCGTAGAGCGTGTCTTCTTCCCACGGCTCAGCGCCGCACATCGCCACGATCTGCTGCATCAGCACATCCAGCGGCTTGGGCGGAATCTCTAACTTATCCAGTGACCCGGAGCGCATTGCCTGCACCAACGCGGCTTGCTCCAGCAGGTCATCGCGCGTGGTCGCGAAGAAACGTCCTTTCGGCGTTGCCCCGCGCCAGTGGCCTGCACGGCCTACGCGCTGCATGGCCACGGCAACTGCACGTGTGCTATTCAGCTGGATCACCAGATCCACCGCGCCAATGTCGATGCCAAGCTCAAGCGAAGCGGTCGCGACCAACGCCTGAACTTCGCCAGCTTTCAGCCGCTGTTCCGCATCCAGGCGAAGCGCGCGCGAGAGTGAGCCATGGTGTGCGGCGACGTTCTCCTGCCCCAGCCGCTCGGCCAAAGCACCGCACAGCCGCTCTACCATGCGCCGTGTGTTGACAAAAACCAGCGTGGAGCGGTGTTCGCGGCAGAGTGCGGCGATGCGGTCAAAGACCTCGACCCACATTTTCGAATCGCAGACGGAACCCAGCTCCGTGGATGGGATCTCGATGGCAAGATCAAGCGTGCGGCGTTGGCCGACCTGGATGATGGTGGCGGGTCTGCGGTGCCGCGCGCCACCTGTGAGGAAGTCAGCAACGAGTTCGATTGGATTTTGAGTGGCGGAGAGGCCGATGCGCTGCGGAGCGCGGCTCATGCCGGTCAACATTGTGCCGGGTGAAAGGCGGTTCTCGCCGGTAACTAGCGCGTCCAGGCGCTCCAGTGTCAGCGAGAGGTGCGCGCCTCGCTTATCGTCCGCCATGGCGTGAATCTCATCCACGATGACGGTGTGTACGCAGCGCAGATTCTCGCGTGCCTTGGCCGAGGTCAGCAGCAGGTACAACGACTCCGGCGTTGTCACCAGGATGTGCGGCGGATGCTTCAGCATGGCCGCGCGCTCTTTTGGCAAGGTATCGCCGGTGCGCACGCCAGTGCGGATACCAGCGCATAGATAGCCCTGCTCCATCGCGAGTGAAAGAATCTCACGGAGCGGCTCTTCCAGGTTCTTCTGCACGTCGTTGCTCAGCGCCTTCAGCGGAGACACGTACACGACTTGCGTGATTGGCGGCAGCGTACCGTGTATGGCTTCGACGACCAGGCGATTGATTGCGACCAGGAACGCCGTCAGCGTCTTGCCGCTGCCTGTTGGTGCGGAGATTAGGGTCGGTTCGCCGCGCAGGATGGCGGGCCAGCCCTCGATCTGCGGCTCCGTCGGCGTGCCGAACTTCGCCGTAAACCACTGCCGCACCACCGGGTGCGCCCAAGCCAGCGGCGCGTGCGCGAGCGGGTCACACGCGAGCGGAGAACTCGGCAGGGGAACAGCGACAGCCATGCTGGCATTTTAGCCTCTTCGCTGGTTGTTCGCCTCATATGCGTTCTTTGCATGGCATCAAAGTACCTATGTCACAGGCCACCCTTGCCGAAGTGTCCGATCCGCTGGAAACAGAGCTGGTCCGCGAGGCTGCCACGCATCTCTCGCGCGTTGAGCGGGCACATCTGCCGCCTGGAAAGGTGTGGCGGCCACGGCAGGTGATGATTACGCCCGATGCCTACGCCCTGCCATTTGGCCGCGCCATGCTGGAGCGTGCGGAGGCGCTCGGGGCGGCGGTAACGAAGCTGAAAGCAAACCGGCTCGATCCAATCCGCGCCGACACCGAAGGCAAGGCGTACGCGCTTGCGAAGTCAACACTGGCCATCGTCGTTTCGCCACCAGGCGCGCGTAAGCTGCAGCCCATCCCGCCATCCGCCGATTGGCAGTTCCATCTGGCGCAGGGCTGTCCCGCACACTGCCAGTACTGCTACCTCGCGGGGTCACTGAGCGGCCCTCCGGTGACACGCGCCTACGCCAATGTGCCGGAGATTCTGGAGAACCTTCGTGGTTACGCGGGGACGGGGCGGATCACGTCGAAGTCGCGCGACCGGGCGCATGAGGGGACGACGTTTGAGGCGTCCTGCTACACAGACCCGCTCGGGATTGAACACATCACCGGCACGCTCGCGGAGTCAATCCGCTTCTTTGGTGCATGGGATGCCCCCGTTCAACTGCGGTGGACCACTAAGTTCGATGGTGTGCACTCGCTGGTCAACCTGCCGCACCATGGACGTACGCGTGTCCGCTTCTCAGTGAATGCAGCCAGCGTCTCCCGCGACTTTGAAGGTGGCACTGCCACCGTTGCGCGGCGCTTAGAAGCCATGCGTGCGCTTGCTCTCGCTGGTTATCCGGTGGGATTGACCATTGCGCCGATCATGCCGGTGGAGCGCTGGCGCGAAGAGTACGGGGCACTCCTCGATGCCGTGGCGGAAACATTGACCGGCGTCGCCAATGTAGACCTTTCGGCTGAACTGATCACGCATCGCTTTACGCCCGGATCGAAAGAAGTGCTGTTGGGCTGGTATCCCAAGACGACGCTCGACCTGCGCGAAGAGGCCCGCACCGAGAAGCGCAATAAATTCGGAGGCTTCAAGTATGTCTACCCGAAAGAGTCCATGGCTGAGATGAGGGGATGGTTTGAGGAAACACTGCGAGAGGCCTTACCAGCCGCAAGAATTCTTTACTGGACTTAGGCACTTGCAAAAGAAACGGCGAGACGGTAAGTCTCGCCGCCCCAAGTAACACATCCTATGCGTGCGCCATTGCGGGAGCTTCCGCATTGACACGTTCGGCGATATCGCTCAGCAGATTGTCCGCGTGCTTCTCATCGCGGAGAATGCTCTCCAGCACGCTGGCATCGTTCGTGCGGCCAAGCAGCTTCGCCCAGTTCTTTAACGTGCCGTACACGGCCATCTCGTGATGCTCCACCTGCTGTCCCGCACCAATCAGCGCCACGTCCAGCACATCGGGATCGTTCACGTCCTTAATGGTGTCCTGTGCCTCGGTGACCAGCGCGTGAATGACCTTACAGGTCTGGCTGCTGGAATCCTCTTGCTGATTGAGCAGGGTTTTTACTTTTTCAACGTGCGTTTCGCTCTCCTGCAGGTGCGATTGGAATGCCTGCTTCAGTTGCGTGTCGCTCGATTTCTCAATCATGGTGGGCAGGGCCTTTACGATCTGCTCTTCCAGGTCGAGAGCCTTACGAAGGTCACTGTTGTAAAGCTCTGTGAGGGACTGTACATTTGCCGAAAAAATTTTCATGGTTCTCTCCTGGCGCCTGTCATGCGTTCCACGCGTGCGGCGCGCCTGTGTTCCTTGTGATGCCGGAACTCCAGCGTGTTCTGTCTTCTCCGGTACGGTCATTAGAACAATCGTTCAGCGCGGCGCAGATTGCCGGCGGTGCCGATATTGGCAAGGGTGAAGTTGAAGCGATAAGCATTCTCGTTGCGTACGCTGCCGAGTTCGTATTTCCGGTATTCGGCTGAAAAGCCGCAGCAGTTCCAGTTATAGGCGAACTGGGCGGTGGCGTACTGTGTTTGGAGACCGCGCACGATGTTTGCCGTGGTGGATTGCGGACGCAACGCGCTCAGGTCTAGTCCAACATTGGCGGCCAGGCTCAGGCCGGGCTTGGTGGGCGTGCCGAAACCAAGCAGAAGGCGCAGTTGCGAGAAGTTCGATGTGCCTGAACTGATGGTGTCCGTGCCTGTGCCAGTGCCGGTGGAAAAGCGTCCTGGAGCGTTCAGGCGCGCGTGACTGACGCCGCCGAAATAACTGCCGCGGTGGAAGTCGAGAAAGGTATTGCTCTGGGTGAACTTTCCGGCGTGGGTGTCGTAGTTCATGTCCCATTCCAGATCGATGTGATCGGTCGCGCTGAGCTTTATTTCTGAGACGATGGGTGAGGTGGCACGCGGGTCCGTAAGGAAGGCGACGCCGCTCAGGTCTAGAGTGGTATCCAGCACATTACGCTGTCCATTGACGATGACACCGCCGAAGTTGGGATCGAAGTAGGCGCGCTGCACCAGCTTCCAACGCAGCGTTTCGCGCGCGCCCCCACACTTGGCGGATGTTTCCGTGCTGCCGCTCTCCGGAACTTCGCTGGACAGGACATCCGGCATCTCGCCGGTTTCACAGTCCCGTTGCTTGGTGGGCCGAAGAAAGAGCCGCTGAACCAAACCGTAGTCCAATTCGTTCGCGTTACTTACCACGTCGGTTGCGTCGAAGCGCAGGGTGCGGGAGAAGGCGTCTACGCCGCGCGCGTAGCGGTAGTTCAGTTGTGGCTCAATGGTGTGACGTGCCCGCCGTCCCAGAAATCGTGCAAATGGGCCGGTGTCGAAGTCCCGCTGCAGCACGGGCGCGCGCATCTCAAATCCGGCCTCCGCCAGCAGCCGGTTCAGGCTGGGTGCAAGCTCGGTGGGAGGCGGACCGGGCAGTGGAGTGTTAGCGCGCGAGTGCTGGTAGAAGGTGTCGCGCAATCCAACCTCTGGGCGGAAATGGAAGCCGGCAGCGGCAAATGGCAACGCGAGCCGGGGTTGCAGATCAACGCGATTGACGAAGTTGGTGGCAAACCCGGTTTGACCGGCGGGCGTCCCCTGCGTGCGCTTTAACGCGGTCCATTGCGCTGTGCCACTCCACACAAATGGCGTGCTCCCAAGCCGCCGCTCCATGGCCTCGGCCTCCACCAGCGGTGCGTGAAAGATCCGGATCTGGTCGCCGGTGCGCACGACCTTCAGGCCCTGGTAGCGGTCGAACTCAGCGGACGTGACAAAACCATTGTGATCGTGTGTCCCGTAGGCGTATGAGGTGATGTCCGAGGAGACCGCCTGATTGAAATTATTGGTGAAGGCCTCCCGGTAGATGTAGCTGCTGAGGTATTCCACGCTGCTGGCGACGCGGGTGTGATCGCCAAAGTCTTTGCGGCCGCTGAAGGTTGCGTCTTCTCCACCTTGATTCACAAACGTCTTCCTGGTGACGTTGTTGCTATCTGTCGTGCTCTGGTAATACCCACGATCCAGCAGGCCAGAATAGTGTGCGTTGAGGAAGTTGAGGCCATTACCGCGCCACCGGAAAGTCGCGGCCTGTTCCCATCCCCTGCGGGAGAAATATTCCGCACCAACGGTCAGGCTTGCGGACCTGCCCAGGACAAGGTAGACCTGCTCGCCTGTAACAATGCCCTTCGAGGAGGAATTGCCGATGATGGGAATCAGGAAGCCGCTCTGCCGTTCATCCTGGCGCGCCGGATGCGTGACATAGGGCAGAAACAGCACGGGGACATTGAGCAGGCGAAATGTGGTGCGTTTGGCACGTGCCTTGCCATCGCGGACCGAAAAGTGGGCGGCGGCGAGTTGCCAGTCAGGACGGGCCAACTGGCAACTGGTCACGGTGCCGTCGTAGATGTCGTATGCTTCGGGGCCGCTCTTTACAACCATCCGACCGGTAAAGAGAAATGGATTTTCCGTGGTGTAAACGTTGCCACGCGGCGTGGCGCGGACGCCAACAGAACCGTGCACATCGTAAAAACGCCCTGTTTCGTCACGCACGTTCAGCATGGCGCGGCTCGCGGCCATCATTTCAGCGTTGCTGTGCCCTGTCACGCGGACGTGGCCGGCGGCCTCCGCGTCACCGGTCGCGTCGTTGTACTCGACGCGGTCTGCCTCCAGCAGGTAGTCGCCATACTGGATCATGACATCGCCCTGCAACGTATAGTGATCGCCATTCCAGCGTTGGTACAGGCTCTTCAGAACCGCCCTGCGCGCACTTGCTTCCGGTATTGAAACGGCGTCTGGATATTGTTCCGTCGAGGGATCCTGCGGCAGGAGACTGGGGTCGTCGGCGGGGTGCGCGTCAGGTAGCATGAAAGGCGTGCCGGCAGTCTCTCCAGCGGATCTGGCACCAGGTGCCTTCCTCGTTACCTCTTGTGCGTGCAACCCTGTGCCGAGCGCGGCTGCCAGCGTGATACACCAGCAGATAGAGCGCAACTCATGTCTTTGAAGAGAGCGCCCGACGATGCATTTACCAGTCACTGACAATCCCATTCTACGGAAGCGAGTTCTCTTGTGAGTACGGCCAGCCCACTTTCCTTGCCGCCCCTGCCACCCAGCACCTTGCCGGAGGTGGAGACGCGCGCTTTGAAGCAGCAGGTTACGCATCGCCTCCGCGAACACCGGCAACGCCGCGCGCAGACTTCGCCGCCGCAACCGGTGCTGCCGATGGAAGGGCTAACGCCCGCGCCGCGCCGTAACCGTGTAGCGGATTCCGTCGCCGCACGCTTTGCGCGGAGCATCTCCTATCGCGAGTTCCTGCGGACAGAAGCCGAAGCTGCAGTGCATCAGGCCGAAGCTGCGGCAGAGGTGGCACGCCGCAACGCGGAAGCGATTGCCTCGGCACGGCAGGACTTGCTGCATGAAATGGAGCAGTGGAACGCCTCCCAGGAAAGCGGCACCAGCAAGGGCGGCTCACTGCTGTTCCCAGAACGGCTGGACGCCGAACCGGTTGGCGTGCCACAAGCCGCTGCTTCATTTGTTCAGAGCGACTGCGCGGACACTCGCACCAGTTCAGCAGTAATGACCCCGGCAGATTTGGTTCCCATCGCAACGCTTGCCCAGCGGCTGGAGACGCAAACGGTGCAGGCAGAGCCAGCCATGCCGATTCCGGCAAATCTGATTGAATTTCCGCGGCAACTGGTAGCAGCGCGGCGTGCACGCCCACGATTGGCCGAGGGACCATTGCGGGAGGACGCCGATGCCGCACCGGAGCGGGCGCAACTGCGCATCTTTGAGGTGGAGGCGAACACCGTCTCCATAACGTCGTTGCCAGCAAGCGTGCTACCAGAGTGGCACACGATCCGGCTGGATGCCAACGACGCTCCCCACGTGGCAGAAAACATCGATGCCCAGACATCGCTGGCGCTGCCAGTGTTTGTGGCACCAGTACCATTGCGAGCCATGGCCGCGCTGGTGGATGGATGCTGTATCGCAACCGCGTTCTTGATGGCGGTTGCGGTTGCGGCGTATGCTTCGCCAGTTCTGCCGGAAGGAATCTATGCAGCTGCGGCGGCCACCGGTTCGCTGCTCGCCTTCACTTTGCTGTATTTGCTGCTGTTCTTCACGGTCAACGACGCGACGCCGGGAATGCGGTACGCGCGCATCGGCTTCTGCACCTTTGCCGACGAGAATCCCACACGGGCAAGTATTCGCCGCCGCATCTTCGCTCTGCTGCTCGCAACGTTGCCATTGGGACTTGGGCTAGTGTGGGCCTGCATGGATGAGGACGGCCTGGGGTGGCATGACCGCATCTCGAGAATGTACCCGCGGGCGTACTAACGGAATTCACATTTCAAAATGAAACGGGCCCACATGCAAAACCGCATGTGGGCCCGTTTGCATTAGCAACTGCAGTTTTGATTGACGCTTGAGATTGCCTGAAAGAAGTCAGGCTCGTAGGCGAACTGTCCGGCCCAGGGGTACTTCGGCGGCGGATTGCCATCGTTCATGCGCGGGCTGTTGAATGTCGGCGTACTGAACAGGTTTGCACCGTTTGAACCTTTAGCCGTAAAGTTGGCGTGCCAAACATCGCCGGAATGCGTGTGGTAGGTCAAAGTGGTGCAGGTAAACGTGCCTGTGCCGTCGGAGTGGAAGGTAATGGTGCCGCCATCCTGCTCGCAATCGCCGCGGTGCAGCGAACCCCAATGAAAGACCTTGCTCTGTACAACGTTGGGTGCATCGGCGCTGAGAGCCTCTTCAAGAGGCTTCATGGTGGGTGTGATAGTGCTCATTTCGGATCATCCTTTCAACGTGCTGAAGTGTGTCCGCGTGTCTTGCCCTGCTTGGAAATATGAGCCACATCGCAAGTGCGCGGGCGCTGCCAGCGGCAGTGGATTACAACTCCTGAGATGAGAGTCTCCGCCAGCCGGACGAACTATAGGCGCGCCCGCGTTCTACCGCAACAACAATCTGCGAAGTCTGTTCTAGCCCGCAATCTGGTCCATGTAGGTTACGGCTGCGCGTGTAAGGTCAGTCTCGCGGCCACTGTCTAGGGCGGCTTGCTGGACCAGGTCGGCACCCACGCCCAGCAGGCATGCACCGGCGTTCAGGTAGTCGCGCGCGGTTTGCAGCGTGACGCCGCCCATCGGCATCAGCGCGATCTGTGGCAGCGGCGCGTGGACGGATTTGATGTACGCGGGGCCACCCAGGGCGGATGCGGGAAAGACCTTCACGCAGTCCGCTCCGGCCTGCCATGCGGCGACGATTTCCGTTGGCGTCAGCGCACCGGCGAGCGAGGGAACGCTGTAACGCCGGGCGACCTGGATCATGCTGGGGGAAAGTGAGGGTGAGACGAGGAAGTCCGCACCGGCGAGGATGGCCATGCGAGCGCTCTCACCGTCCAGGATGGTGCCCGCGCCCACCACCACGCCCTTACCAAAGACGGCCTTAACTTCTTGCAAAACATCGAGAGCGCCGGGGACCGTCAGGGGAACTTCAAAGACACGGAGGCCACCAGCGTGGAGTGCCTTCATCGCGCGCAGCGCACATGCGGCAGTACGGGTACGCACAGCGGGCACCAGCTTCGCGGCGAGGATGCGCTGCAGGATGTCATCATGCTGGCTCATACGTCTCCGATGCCGATGTGTTCACGGGAAAGCAGAAAGATGCCGTGCGCGGCAGTCTCCGCCCCGCCCAGCGTTGCTGTACCACCACACTGAAATATGGCGGCAGCATACAGGTCGCACAGCGCATCCGCGCCCAGCAACAGTACAGGTCGTTCGAGTGGAAGCATCGCACGCACTTCACTGCCGATGAGCAGGCCGGAGAGGAACGCGGCCGCGGAATGCTTTGGCAGCATGTTCTTGAGTGGCAGCGTTCGCACGCGAAAGAGATGATGCAGCAGCCCACCCGGTTGCGCGGAGTGCTCCACGCCTTCGCGAAAGGCGTCCATGTCATGGACCGCGTCATTGCTGACGAACTGCGACAGGATGGTGTGCTGGCGCAACGCTGCAAAGACCTCGCCAGTCATGGAGGTCGTAAAGGATTGCAACGTGCTACCGGCAACGGTGACCCATTTGGAATGCGTGCCGGGCAGGCAGATCAGACCGCTACGGCCAAGCAAATCCATTGCGCCGAATACTGCCGTCTCTTCGCCCCGCATCACCTCCGGAACGCCTGCGGCCGTCGTGCACTCGACCCCAGGAATGATCCACGCGCGCACACCGGGAAGTGGAACCTCGACCAAGGCATGTTTGAGATGGCGGAGCGACGCGGGGCAGGGTACATAGCCGGTCTCGGCCCACCCGCCGCGGCTACCCACCATGCCGCACAAGACGACCGCCGTCTCACCATCATCCAGCCAGGGTTGGATCTCGTGCCGAAGGACGTCAGGGAACTGTCCGGGCAGTACACGCAATATGCCCATCGCGCTGGACCGACGGTCTATTACCGTGCCATGCCCGTCGAGACGGAAAGCCCGAAAATTGCTGGTGCCCCAGTCCACCGCGATCAATGCGTCCGCCTCTCTTGTGACATTGTCACAGAGGATGTGCAAGCCTGCGTCTGCTTCGTACTGCGTCCGCCGCGATCAATGCGTCCGCCTCTCTTGTGACATTGTCACAGAGGATGTGCAAGCCTGCGTCTGCTTCGTACTGCGTCCGCCGCTTGACGCGAGTTGCAAGGCTTCTTTACCGTCAAGTTCGTTATTGCATCGGGCAGTGAAGGGCACCCAGGAGACACAGCTATGAACCGCAGACGCTTTCTCAAGACGATGTCCGGCACGCTAGCGCTGGCGGCGAGTGGCGTGCCTTTGTTTGCGGCGATGCCAAAGATGAAGATCACGCGTGTGCGGGCCTATCTGCCGCCCAACCCGAACCCGCTGTTCAACCAGAGCGACGTCGTTGTAACGATTGAAACGGATGCGGGCATCACTGGCATCGGCGAGGGCGGTTCGAAAGATCTTCTGATCCCATCGGCGGGACGCCTGATCGGGCGTGATCCGCAACACATTGAGCAGCTCTGGCAGGACATGAACCGCGCCTGGTTCTATCCGGCGGGGCGCGAGAAGGAAGACGGCATTGGCGCGCTGGACCTGGCGCTGTGGGATATTCGCGGCAAGGTGCTGAAGCAGCCCGTGCACGCGCTGCTGGGCGGCATGGTTCGAAACTATTGCGAGCTGTACAACACCGCAGGGCAAATTCCCGGCGTTACCGCAAAAACTCCGGTAAAAGAGCGCGCGGCAGCGACCATGGCGGAGGGGTACAAGTGCTTCCGCTTTGGCGCGGCGGATAGTCCAGCAAACGGCGTCTTCGACACGCGAGAACGTATCAACCACCTGGCCGAGCAGTGCCAACAAGCGCGCGAGGGCGTCGGACCGGACGGCAACTGGTGCATCGACTTTCACCAGCGGTTCGACCTGCCGGACGCGGTGCGCGGCATCCACGCGATTACGCCACTGGCCCCGTTCTTCGTGGAAGACCCGGTACGCACCGAATACTTTAATCAGGACTTGCCCATCATCCGGCAGAAGGTGGACGTACCCATCGCGGCAGGCGAGGAGTGGGGCAACCGTTGGGACTTCAACCCGCTGGTCGAGCATCACGACATCGACTTCCTCCGCGCCACGTTGCCGAACGTGGGCGGCATCACGGAGATGGTCAAGATCATGGCGCTCTGCGAGACGCACTCCGTGGGCATTGTGCCGCACTTCACCGGACCTATTGCGACAGCGGCCCTGGTCAATACGCTGGGCACGTTTTCCGGCCCCGTGTTGATGGAGTACAACTACCAGGGCGCGGTGCTGAAGCATCTGCCGCAGTGCCTCGACTTCAATCACGGCAAGCTGTACCCCAACGACCGCGATGGTCTAGGCGTGGAACTCGACTACAAGTTCCTGACGCAGATCATGGAAGTGACGGCACCCACGACGTACCGCGCACAGACCTACTTCCGGACGGATGGGTCGATCACGAACTGGTAGTGCGCTCGGAAAAGGCGGACCAGATGTTTCACGTGAAACGTTTTAACAAACAGGACACTCAAAACTCGATTCGTATTCATAGGATGAACAGAATGCGCCAAGTGGAACATCGTTAGCAAACGTAGGCAGGCTTGTTGATTGATGAGGTGTGACTGAGTGCAGCGCAGTGTCGTAACGCGGTACGGGCTGGTAAGCTGGCTGTTTGTGCTCAGCGCGATTGCGTACCTGGATCGCACCAACATCTCCATCGCCGGGCTATCGATTGGCCGCGAGTTCCACGTGGACAATACGCGTCTAGGATGGGTCTTCAGTGCATTTCTGATCGGCTATGCGGTCATGCAGGTGCCCATGGGGCTGGTGGTGACGCGCTTCGGATCCCGCCGCGTGCTGGCGTTTTCCGCAATCTGGTGGGCGGTGTTTACGGCGATGATCACGGTGATCCCGACGACGCTGGGCGCGAGCGTGGCAATGTTGATCGCGGTACGTTTCAGCCTTGGCGCGGGTGAGGCGGCGATGTATCCGGCGGCAAGCCATTTCGTCGAACGGTGGTTTCCCGTCTCGGAGCGCGGCAAGGCGAACGGCATCATCTTCGCTGGGGTAGGCGCTGGATCGGGTATCACGCCGCCCTTGCTGACGGCGATCATCCTGCACTCCGGTTGGCGCGCGTCGTTCTGGTTCAGTGCGGCGCTTGGTTTGGTTGCGGGCCTTGTCTGGTATGTCTTTGCGCGGGACACGCCGCGCGCTGACTGCTCGCATGCCTCGGAAGGTCTGCCGCTGCCGGTGCAGGATGCACTTGCGGCGTTGAACCCACCTCCCGTCTCGTTACCCTGGTATCGCGTGGCGCTAAAGCCGCAGATTCTTGCATTGAGCGTCAGCTACTTCTGCTTCGGATATATCGCATGGGTCTTCTTTGCGTGGTTTTACATCTATCTGGCACAGTCGCGCGGGCTTGACCTAAAAAAGAGCGCGTTATATTCGACGCTTCCGTTCTTGTGCATGACGGTGGGCTGCCTGTTTGGCGGCGTCATGAGTGACTTCCTGGCCCGGCGCTTCAGCCAGCGGCTGGGACGGTGTTACGTCCCAGCGACGATGATGACCTTGACGGCCGTGCTGCTGGTGGTGGGGTCCACGGCAGAATCGGCACGCGTAGCGGGGCTGGTGCTGGCGGCAGGCGCGGGCGTGATGTATATCGGGCAAAGCTGCTTCTGGGCCGTGGCTGCCGATGTGGCAAAGGAGTACGTCAGCGTGGCCAGCGGTGTGATGAACATGGGCGCGCAGATTGGCGGCGCGGTGACCGCAAGCCTGACGCCGGTGCTGGTGAACCACTATGGCTGGCACATGCCGTTCTATGTCGCTGCATTCCTGGGCATGGTTGGAGCGGCATGCTGGCTGACGATCCGCCTGAGCCACTTGCCGGAGGGTTCACTCGCTGTGGCGCGTTCGCATTGAACTATTTTAAGCAGGCGGCCGGGGCCTCGTTCATACGGGTCCAGGTCTCGGAGCGGCCGAAAGCCTTGATGCCGATGTAACCGCGCAGGTCGAGTTCATTGCTCTTGGCCGTCATCGTGCCGCGATACGTCTTGCCGCTCTTCGGGTCGTACAGGTGGCCACCTTCGGCTTTGTCGCCGGAACCCTGGAAACCTTCGCCGATGCGCAGGCCGCAAAGTGGGCGCGTGCGCAGCGCGGCGTCTGGATTCTTGCCATCGACGGTGGAAGGAGCGGATTTGCTAAGTGCAATGAGCGTGGCGCAGATGTCACTGCCGCAGGCCGCGACGTGGATGACGGCACCAACACACCGTCTCGTTGGGCGAGTGCCGTCCCAAACGGAAGAAGCAGAAAAAAAAGAAGAGCACGGGGCATCAGGAATCCTTGTATTGGCGAAGTGCCAGCACGGCATTCAGGCCTCCAAAGGCAAACGAGCTTGAGAGCGCGCATCGCGGCTGGAGCGTGCTGTTCCCCTGAAGGATGCCGTCCAGGCGTAAAGCGGTGTCCAACGTGCTGCCGCCGCAGGCGTTTGCTGGTGCCATTCCGGTCTGCAGCGTGAGTGCTGTCGCGAGCACTTCCATGGCACCGGAGGCACCGATCGCGTGGCCGTGCAGACCCTTGGTGGAACTGACCGGGAGAGTCGCGGCCCGCTCCCCAAAGACGAGGTGCAGCGCCTCCGCTTCTACCTGATCGTTGACCAGCGTGCCGGTGCCGTGCGCGTTCACGTAGTCGATGTCTTCCGGTTGCAGGCTCGCGTCCCGCAGCGCGCGCTGCATGGCGGCTGCGGGTCCACTAGGATGCGGGTGCGTCATATGCTGCGCGTCGGACGACATGCCAAACCCAATAATCTCCGCCATAATCGTCGTGCCACGCGCGAGGGCAGCGTCCATTGCTTCCATCGTGAAGATGGTCGCGCCTTCGCCCAGCGTCATGCCGTCGCGGTCTGCGGCGAAGGGCTTGCAGGCTGTAGGCGAGACAACGTGTAGGCTGTCCCACGCCTTGAGGAACCCGTAAGTCAGCGGTGCCTCATGACCGCCGGTGACTGCAGCCTCAATGCTGCCGGAACGGATGAGGTGGAAGGCCTGCCCGATGGCGTGGGTGGCGGAGGCACATGCCGTGTTCAGGGTGAAGGCGGGGCCGGTGATGCCGTGCTCCATGCAGACCAGGCTGGTCCCGGTGCTGCCCATGGAGCGCGGCACGGTGAGCGGGTGCACGCGGCCACCTTTCGTGTACAGCTTGGCGGTCTCCGGCTCTTCCGCCGAGCGGCCAGCCGTGGAACAGCCGAGAACGACCGCGATCTCGTCAAGCGGGTAGGCAATCGTAAGACTGGAATGCATGATCGCTTGGCGCGCCGCAGCAATGGCCATGGCCGACGAACGCTCCGCGATCTGCCGCTGCGATGTGAGCAGCCAGACTGCGGAATCGAAGTCGAGCACGCGGGCGACGCGGGTAAAGCGCAGATCCCCCGGAGTGATGTCAGGAACCTCGCTGAAGCCGTGATTGCCTGCAAAAAGATTCCGCTGGAAAGTGGGGATGTCGCTGCCGATGGCGGTGATACAACCGGCACCAGTCAGAACAACGCGTCTCATGCGGAGGGTTCTTTGGCTTGGGGTAGCTGCGCACGTTTGACCAATGCGGCTTGCACTTCATGGACGATATCGCCGACCGTCACGATGGTGGACAGGCGGTGCTCGGGGATCTCAACGCCGTACTTCTCCTCCAGGTCGAAGGAAAGGCTGACCCGGTCAAGGGAATCGAGGCCCAGTTCTTCCAGCGTGCTTGCCTCGGTAATGCTTGCGGGCGGCAAGTCCTTGGCATGTGCGATGGTGCGGATGCACTCTGCCGCGATGGCATCGGCTTCGTGAGGGGTTTCGGGCGGCACGCACCCAGTCTATCCGGGGAAGCGTGCGAAAGGCGACATGGGGATTTCATGCGGCACAAGTGAGGCGGTGGGAATTCGTGTGGCAGAAGCGATGTGGGCCAACATGCCAGGCCAGAGACGGGTCAGGTGTGCCGTCCAGGGCTGGTTCACCAGCGCGCGCGACAGCACCGTGGCAGATGCCACGCGGGTGCCAAGTTGTTTCGCGAGGAGCTGCTGGAACTTATCCGCGGAAGTATTTCCTAAATAATGCTGCGCTGCTAACGTGCCACTGTGCAGTGCCATGGCCATGCCGTCGCCGCTGAATGAGGGAATCACGGTGGCCTGATCGCCAATGCGCCACAGGCCGTCTGGAGAACCGCGTTGGACAAAGCCGTAGGGAATGGAGGCGATGGTAAGCGGCGCTGGCAGCATGGTCTCCGCTCCGGCAAGGCGGCGGGCGAGATGCGGCGCGGTGTGCTGGAGATATCCCTGTAGCGCGGGCCAGCTACCGCCGCACTGCTTCAGTTGCGCTGCAGTGATCAGGAGGCAGAGGTTGGCTGCGCCGTTCTCGATGGGCTGGAAACCTGCGTAGCCGCCTGGGAAAAGGATGAGTTCTACGGAGCCTTGCAGCTCTTCCTGCTGTTTGCGATTCAGGCGGTACAACATCTTGAAACCGACCAGGCCCGCGTGGGTGCCAGCGGGACGGGGCAGGCCGTGGAGGTCGTGCTTTCCGGTGGCGATGAAGACGGTGTCCGCCTCTATGTCGCTTTTGTCGCGGAGTTGCAGATGCCAGTGGGCGGCCTTTGTGAGAGCGTGGACGTGCGTGTTGCGCTGCATGTCCGCACCGGCAGCAACGGCGCGCTGCAGCAGAGCTTCGTCCAGGATCTGCCGCGAGAGTGAGCGCGCGGGAAAGGGCAGAGCGGCTTCGATCTGGAACGTGCGTGTGATCAGTCGAACGCGCTGGATGGTTGCGGCTCCGGACGCGTCCACGTCGATGCCTGCGCCTTGCAGGTAGTGGAGCGCTTCGTGGCTCAGGAACTCGCCGCAGACTTTGTGATGCGGGCCTTTGCTTTTCTCAAGCACTAGAACGTCCCGGCCTGCGCGTGCGAGATGAAGAGCGGCGACGCTGCCTGCCAGGCCACCACCGATGATCGCGATGCGCTCGCTCATGCCTTAACCCGCGAGACGCAGAGGCGGCCAGGACGAACCGGCTGGATCGTAACGTCGTTCAGCGCGATCCCTGCTGCTACTAGATAGGCCTGCCAGTCTTCAGAACGGAAGGCGCGCCGGATGGAGACCGGTCCATCATGCTGCACGAAGCGATGCCACCGGGCAGCCTTTGTCAAGAGCTTGAATGAGTAATAAGGCATCGCCTCCCGGTGAAGGTCGTTGATGAACCATCCCCGCGTTGCTGTGCTCTCCATCCAGGCAAGGAACTGGACAATGCCGTCATCAGACAGGTGATGCGTGAAGAGCGAGCTGATGATGAGATCGGCGGGCGTGGGCAGCGGGCTGGTAAAAGCATCGCCCGTGATCCAGGTGATGGCAGAGCCTGGTTGAGTGAACTCGCGTGCGGCCTCCGCAGCATATGGATTCAGGTCGATGCCGGTAAGACGAACGGCGTGGCCGCTGCGTTTGGCTACCCGCTCGATGGTTCGGAGCATGTCGCCGCCACCGCAACCCACGTCCACGATATGCAGCGGAGTTCCTGCGCGTGCCAGGAACGGGCGTAGCCACTGAAGCGTGGGGCGGTGTGCAAGGGTGAGGCGGTTTACCTGGGCCAGGTCGCGGAGGCAGTCGCGAAAATCGGTGTAGGAGCAGGGTTCGTCCATCCACTCCTGAAGGTCGGCGCGGCGCGTGAAGTCCAGCCTATCCGGCGGCATGGAAGCGCATCGTTTCCGCCGTGAGGCCTGGGCCAAAGGACATTGCGACGCCCTGCTGACCGGGCTGAGCGGTTTGCAGGAGGCGTTCAAGAACAAACATCACCGTGGCGGACGACATGTTGCCGCAGGTGCGCAGCACTTCGCGTGACGTGTTCAGCGCAGCCGGATCGAAGTTCAAACCATCCTGTACTGCATCGAGCACGGAGCGGCCACCAGGATGGATTGCCCACAGCGACACATCGCGGAGGTCGCGTTGCAGGGCGGTGTTCTCGCCCAGGGCGCGGCCAATCGCGGCGGGCACCTGACCGGAGAGCACCATGTCGAATCCGTTATCCCCTACGTTCCAGGTGATCAGATTCTCCGTGCCCGCCAGATGAAGCGCGTGGAAGCTGTCCATCTCGAGACCGGCTGGTTCACTTCCAACGAGCGCCGCCGCACAGCCGTCGGCGAAGACAAGGAAGGAGAGCACCTCATTCAGATCCTGCGTCTCCTGGAGGTGCAGGGTGCAAAGTTCCAGATTGATGACCAGGACACTCTCGTCCGGGTGCGAACGGACGATGTGCCGCGCCTGCTTCAGGGCATTGATGGCGGCGTAACAGCCCATGAAGCCGATCATGGTGCGCTCGCAGGAACGGTTAAGTCCGAGGTACTCGATGGCCTGGAAATCAAGGCCTGGCGCATACAATCCCGTGCATGACGTGACAAGAACGTGGCGGATACGGGCGCGTTCGGCGGGCGAGAGGTGTAGACGGTCCAGCGCTGTGCGCATCAGCGTGGGAGCGAGCCGCTGATAGAGACGCATGCGCTCGGCGGTCGAGGGAAACTGGCCCAGACGGTACAGCGCGTACGCGTCGGGTACATCGCCCGTTGCGGTGCCCGAGACAGACAGAACCGAGTAGCGATGTTCAATCTCCGCGCGCGCCGCCATGCGCAGAAAGAGCGCTTTCGATCGTTCATCCTGCAACATGCCGTGCGCAAAGGAAACAAAGGCATCGTGCACGTCATGCGCGGGTGTTGCGGTGGCGATGCGATGCAAAAAGGCGGAAGCCGGCATTCAGATCCTTACGTCCGTTACCGGCGTACCAGCTTAGAAAGTCGTGCTGACGGAGAGGCGGACGGTCTTGCGTGGCTCACGAAGTATGTAATCGGCGCCGTAAAACTGTAGGGCCTGAGCATAGGAGAAACGTCCCGCTGCTGAATTCGGGAAGAACGAGCCGAAGGTTTTGTTGTCCACGGCAAGCTGCGGCGGCAAGGTTTCGTACAGGCGCAGCGGGTTATACGCGTAGAAGAGGCGGAATGGTGCGTTGATGATCGGCAGCACCACCTGTAGTTCCGCACCGTTCGACATGCGGGGCACCAGGTTGGTGCCGGGAGCAGTGTTCAGCTGGGCCGGGAAGCTGAGTTGCTTACCACCGGAGCATGCGCCGTTAGTGAACACGGGGCAGCCATAGAGCGGGCTGGAGATGGTGGAGGCTCCCAAAACGCTCTGCCGGAGCTGTGAGTCAAGCAGGTTGAACGTCAGGTTGAAATCCGTGAAGAACGCGAACGTCACCTGCGAGACGATGGGAATGCGGTACTCGAGATTGCCGGTGAACGAAGTATCGCCGCCGACCGTGACCAGGCGGTACACCGGCAAGGGAATCTGGATGTTTCCGAGTGTGTTGTTGGTTGGATCGCGTGGGACCGTGCTGCCATCCGGGTTGGTCAAATTAAAGTTCACGCGCGTTGGGATAAAGGTATACGGCGTCGCTGATCGAATATCGAAGCCGCGGATATCGGCTTCGCCGCCGCCATAAACGCGATTGAACGGCGGTGCCACCTGCCCGCCAAAGCCCTGCGCGTGAGCAAACTGCGCGCGCATACCAAGCACGTTGTGACCCTCGCGGTTGATTCGGAGGCCCTTCATCGGGTAGAACTGCCGGAAGCTGGCCACGGGCGAGAAGTACTTGACGTTGCCGCCAGCGCCCGCTACCTGTATTGCAAGATTAAAGTCGCGGCCATTGTGCGGTCCTGCGACGCGATCAAGCGAGGAATAGGTAAACGACGGTGTGACGATCGACGACACAATCCCGTTAAGTGCATTATTTTGCGAGATGCCGCTGCGAAAGTTCAGCGTTTCGAAGACGTTGCGAGTGTTGTCGTTGAACGTGGAGATGTTGGACCGCGACAGCGCATAGGAGACACCCACGCGCGTGACGCCGGCCGCGTGCCTGAACAGGTGCCGCAGTGGCGTGCTGGCGGAGAGCGTCAGGCCGGTGCTGGACTGGTTGTAATTTGTCAGCAACGACTGCTGTGCGTTCGACAGGTTCTGCGATAACCCGGTGGCCGAATAGCTTTTTGCCGGGTTGTAGTCGTATTTGCTGGCAAAAATTTGGAAGCCGACGGAAACCGGCTTATTGCGCAGGTACGGTTCTGTAAAGCCAAAGGTTAGATTGCGCGACAGGTCACCAATGTTGGCCACGACGGAAAGCGTCTCGCCAAGCCCGAGGAAGTTGTTGGTCTCGTAGTTCAGGCCGACAAAGGATCCCGAGAGGCCGGATAGGCCACCGTTCAGGCCAATGGAGTTCTTGCCCTTTTCTTTCAGCTTTAGCAGGAGATCGACTGTACCTTCTTCGTTGTTGGTGCGTGTTTCAGAGTCCTGATCGGCATGCAGCGTGTCGAAGTAGTTCAGCTGATTCAGGCGCAGGATTGAGTTCTCCCAAGCCTGATTGTTGTATTGCTGACCCTCTTCCAGCAGCAGCTCGCGGCGGATGACGCGGTCGCGAGTGATGGTGTTACCGCTGAACTCGATGCGTGAGACGAAGAAGCGCTTCCCCTGATCGATGTCGATGTTAAGCGTGATCGTCTTCTTCGCTTCGTCGAACGTGGGCGTTGGCGAGCCGACGAAGTTGATGTAGCCCAGAGAACCGAACGCCTTGCGGAGATTCTCCAGGCCTTTCTGGAACAGCGTGGCGTTGAAGTACTCACCATCTTTCTGCGCAAACTGATTACGCAGTGCGGCAGGATTGGTGATGACGTTCTTGTCGTAGCCGGAAAAGGTGATACCCGCCAGTTTGTAGCGCGCGTTTTCCGTGATGGGAATTTCAATGTCGATGCGTTTGCCGTCAGAGGGATGCAGGGTAAAGATGTTGAAGCCACCGGAGTTGCGCACCTTGGTGATCGGCTCACCGGGCTCCATCTTGAAGTAACCGCGCTCGCGGTATGCCTGTCGTACGCGCTCCACGTCTTCGTCCAGCTTGGTGGCGTCAAACGTACGTGCAAAAAGATCTTCCAGGATGATGGAATGCGGGATTCCGATGGGCCTCAGGTTCTTCATGGCCCCACGCAGGACACGGCTGTTGATCCGCTGATTGCCTTCAAAGCCGATATGGCCAACCTTGACGGTAGGACCTTCCTTGACCACAAAGGTGATGGCAACACGCGCGGGAGGAATGGTGCGCACTTCGGTCCGGACAGTGGCAAACTGGTGGCCGTGCTCGGCAAGCAGTTGCTTCAGCACGACTTCCTTCCGCTTGATACGGGTAGGATCGTACTGGCTTTCGACCGTGACACCGACCTTTGCCTTCTTGTCGCGCTCCAGCACGTCAGACACGGTAACTGCGTTCAGGCCCTTGTAGTTGATCTCCCCAATCGTGGGCTTTTCACGGACGTAGATGATGAGCTGGGTGCAGCCCGCGCCCTCGGCACGCTCGATGCGTACGTCTTCAAAGTAGCCTGAGTTCCACAGCGAATTGAAGTCGCGTTCGACCGTGGCGGCGTCGTAGGGATTGCCCTGGCGCGAGAAGAGACGCGCAAGGATGGACTCCTTCGGGTAGCGCCGGTTGCCGATAACCTGTGGCGCGCAGAGCGGGAGCTCAGCGATGGGCACGTTGACCGGCGCGGTGCTGACCTGCGCTGGCAACGAAGCCTGCTGCGCTGGCAACGGAGCTGATTGTGCCATTGCCCCGGCAAGCATTGCACCGACAATCATGCCACTGCTGCCTAGCAGGCTGCGAACTCCAGGAAGGAGATGAAGTGAGAAGAACCGCACAGGTTCTGGATTATGCTGTGGGGTCCCATTCAGGGTGCCCTTCTCTACGGTTTTGATAACTACACCCTCACTGCCAGGAACTCGCCGCGCACTTGCAGCCGCAGTCTCCCAAACCCGGCATACGCACACGTGTCTTTAAAAGACGATTATAGGGGAACGAAGAGAGCAGGGGGGAGCTGGGAAGTTGCGAGGAGGTGGTGCGCGGTGCACTCATGCACCAATTTGTGTGCACCCGCTATAGGTACCATGGCACATTAAGAACCACGATGCGGCGATTTCCCTGCATCAATAGCCGCGCTTTCAGAACGGTGGAGCGATGATTATGCAGGAGGTACTGATACCAGCGGACGGCCACCAACTCCGGCACCACGACCATGATCTTCCGGTCGGGAGCGCGCTTTTCCGCCTCCAAGACATATTTAAGAATGGGCGATGTGATGAAGCGAAAAGGCGATGCCACGGAAACAATCCGCGGCGGCGTCAGATCAGCCTGAGTCGCCGCAACATCCAGTTGCGATTGCCAACTTGCGCTCGTCTCCTCGCCATGCTCTTCCGGGCACTCCACGTGTAACACCTCCACGTCCGGTGTGAGCGAACAGGCGAACTGCAAGGCCTCTTGCGAGGCACGATTCCAACCGGAAACGGGAACCACGGCAAGTGGGTGTGGTTCCTTATGCAATGAAAGACAGTCGACGCGGATAAGCCGTGCCGACCGTTGATAGTAGCGATGCACCGCATACATCATCAGAATCAGCAGCGGGACCATCAGGACCGTAATCCATGCACCTTCAGTAAACTTCGCCAGCAGCACAATGATGACGGTGCACCCCGTGGCAAACGCTCCCAGGCCATTGATGCTCAGGTACAGCCGCGACCGCTTGCCGCCTTCTCGCCTCCAGTGCATCACCATCCCAGCCTGCGACAGGGTAAAGGCGAGAAACGCGCCGATTGCGAAGAGTGGAATGAGCCGGTCTGTAACACCATCGAACGCGATGAGGATAGCTGCGGATAGTACGGCAAGCACCACGATGCCTTCTGTATAAACCAGACGGCGTCCACGAATGGCAAAGAAGCGCGGCAAGAAGCCATCTTCAGCAATAATGCGGCAAAGCCGTGGGAAATCCGCATAGGCCGTGTTAGCCGAAAGTGACAGCAGCACGAGAATTGACCCGATGGTGACATAGTAAAAAAGGCCCTTACCAGCCACTGCGGCAGTAATCATCGAGAGCAAGCTTTGGTACTGCGGAGACCCTGGGTCGGTTGCCACAATCCCATAGACCTTCGTGAGATGCGCGATGCCCGCAAGAAACACGCCAAGCAGCACGACGATGATGGCAAGAGTTCGGCGCGCCGTCTTGGTATTAGGGTCCTTGAAAGCCATGACACCATTGCTGACTGCCTCTACGCCGGTCAGTGCGGTGCATCCGGCGGCAAAGGCGCGGATCAGCAGCCACGCGCCAACAGCGGCAACTGTCTTTGTGGCAACGTGCGGTGGCGCAACAACAGGGTGGGGATGCCCACCGGAGAGCACCGTCTTGAGGATGCCCCACCCCAGCACGCCTAGCAGGCAAACGCAGAAGACGTAGGTGGGCAGCATAAAAAGCACACCACTCTCGCGCACGCCGCGCAGGTTGACGAACGTGAGCAGGATCAGGATGAGCAGGCAGATGCCAAGCGCGTGCGGTTGCAGCTTTGGCACGGCGGAGACAAGCGCGCCCACGCCCGTGGAAATGCCCACGCAGACATCCAACAGGTAATCCACCATCAAGGCAGCGGCAGCCAGCAGGCCCATGCCGCGCCCGAGATTTTCACTAGCCACCGTGTACGATCCGCCGCCATTCGGGTACGCGTCAATCGTCTGCCGATAAGAGAAGTACACAATCGTCAGCAGGGCGATAATGACCAGGCTGATGGGCATGATGTATGCAATCCCTGCCGCGGCGGCGGGAATCAGAATGGTCAGCGCAGCTTCTGGACCGTATGCAGCGGAGCCAAGCGCGTCCAGGCCGAATGTCGGTACACCTTCGGCTACGCTCACGCGCTGTTCAGAATCTTCCTCCGAGGCCAGCGGGCGGCCAAGTAAGACATCCAGCAAAGGCATGGACGTGAGATGCGCAACATGCTGTATGCGGCGTGCATGCTGCTGCTGCAAGTGGCAGAGAGAATTCTATAAAGTGCGGTTTGCGTCCCCGGGACAGTATCCAGCGTCTGATGTGGTGACAGTTCCGCGCACCGCATGATTTGCAGCACTCACCTCCATGTGCGGAAACCGAAAGAGAGTACCGCATGATGATGATCCCGCGCAGGACAGGAACGTGTCTGGCAGCGTTCGCTCTGACGCTCGTCTGGACTTCAATCCCCGCGCATGCACAGTACACGCGCAATCCGGCGCGAACCATTTCCGGCACTGTGACCGACGCCAGCAAAGAGCCGCTCCGCGGCGCGGTGGTGCAAGTCGAAGCAGCGGACACGCTCGCGATACAAAGCTATATCACCGACAAGCAAGGCACGTACAACTTTCGCGAGCTTCGCTCCGACATCGACTACACGCTTTGGGCCATGTTTCGCGGAAGCCGGTCCAAGACGTACAGCATTGGAAAGTTCGACAAGCAGCTAGACCGAACGATCCCAATCACGATCGTCCTGGACAAGTAACAAGCCGCGAAGCTGGCCGGTGGCGGTCAAGTTATCCCATTATTTTTGATCTGCGGATACGCTCACGAAGCTGTTGTGTGACCGTGCGATGGCATCTCAGGCAAAGCGTGCGGATATTGTCGAGGTCGCACGCACCGCCACCTTCGACGACTGGCAGGATATGGTCGGCATCCCACAAACTCTTGCGCATGCGAGTGCGCAGGCCCCAATATTGCATCAGCTCCGTTCGGCGCACCCCGCGCGAGCGCCGCAACCTGCGAAGTTCCAACCAAGTATCCACGCCGCAGCAGGAGCATACACCTTTGTCACGCTGCCGCACCTGCTCTCGCAGGTATTGTGGCTGTGAACGCAGCTTCCATTCATGAACGCAGTAGCTGCTACAGAAGGTGAACCTGCGCGACGGCACTTCAAGCGCGCACCAGCGGCATAGTCCTCTGCCGTTTGGACCGCGTGGAATGCTCTTGCGGTCGACCCAGCCGCCTACGATGGTACGCGCCGTGCTCACTCTTCCGTTCTATCGCGGCACAATGTGAGCCTGTAAGTGCCTCGGTCGGCAACCTGGTCAGGGAAGTGCGTGAGAACGTACATGCTTCCTTCGTTCGCGTGGAAGAACATGAGCCGCTGCTTCAGTGCGGTCAGGCTGCCACTCGCCGAGATTCTCAAGGACGGCGCTGTACATCCATTTTCGTCGAGCTACTGAACCGTTAGGGTGAACTGTGCCGAGGAACTTGCGGATGTGCCGCCCACCGCAGCAGCAATAACCTGGACGACATACGTTCCCTTCGTGGCTGGCGAGGTAGGATTCGCGGGCGATGTTACTGTTGCAGCGGCGTTCGCGGAAACGCCACTGCCGCATCCTGATAAACCAACAGCAGCCACGGAAACAAGCAATACCAGCAACGCAGAGATATGCACCCGCCGTTTGAAGGCGAAGCAGCTGAGCAGGCCAGCGCAGATGACAACGCCCGTCGATGGCAATCTTCGCATGCGCCGCCTTTTCGCCGTCATGCCATCATTAGCCATTGCCAGCGTGGTCCCGCCAGTCACGGTGCAACCGTTGCTGGATGGGAACATAGTAACGGTGGCAGAGGCGCTGCCGCCCGCCGCCGTATTCACCGTGGTGGGAGAAAGCGAATAACATCCCGTGAAGCTGGCACCGGTGTAGCTGACCAGCGCCAGCTTAAGGCCGACCTGGCCGGTAAAGCCATTTTGCGAGGTGACGGTGACCGTCATGGTTGCGTTGCCACCGGAAGCAACAGTGAGTGCTGGCGAATTCACCGAAAGGGTGATCGCCGGCGTCGTGACCGTGACCGTGGTCGAAGCTTCCCCAGGGACATATGTAGTATCGCCGGAGTAGGTCGCCAGCACCGTGTGGACTCCAGCCGCGGTAAACCCTGCGTAACTGAACGTGGCGGTCCCGGCACTCAGTGCGACTGTAGTTGCAGCGTTGCCGTCAATACGGTATGAGACAGTTCCCGTGGGCGTGCTTCCGCTACCCGTCACCGTAGTTGAAATGCTTACGGTTGAACCTGCGGAAATCATGCCGGGCGTAATAACGAGCTTGACTGCCGGTGTAATGCTTTGGGGTGAGGAGATCACAGTTACAGTCGATACTCTGCTGACCGGCATGTAGATCGCACTGCCGTTATAGACCGCCGTTACGGAGTGAATGCCCGCCGCGCTGAAGCCAGCGTAGGAGAAGGTCGCACTGCCATTGTTGAGGTTTACCATGCTCGCCGCCGTGGAGTTGGAATCGACGAAGAAGCTGACGGTTCCGGTGGGTGTTCCAGACGTGCCGCTAATCATCGTTGTAAATGAAACCGCCGATCCGGCCAGAGACGTGATCGGTGTTGCGGTGACCGTAATAGTTGGCGTATCAAGAGAAGCGATGGTGGCTAGGGAGGCTGTGGCTATGCGATAGGTGCTGTCGCCCGCATATGCGGCGGAGACTGTGTGCGTTCCACTGCTGGTGAAGCCTCCATAGCTGTATACGGCGGTGCCGGAGGCAAGCGTCACGGGAGAGCCGGTAATGGCGCCATCGACAGAGAAGGTGACAGTACCGGTGGGAGTGGAATTACTGGCCGAGACAGTGGCTGTGAACGTAACCGCCGCGCCAACGTTCGGGGTGGTCGACGAAAGGTTTAGAGCAACGGTTGCCGTCGCAGCGGCATAGCCTGCCAGTGCGGTTTGCAAGGCCGAAGCGGACACGGACCCGAGCCCAGTGACCAGATCATAGCCAACACCAGCGCTGTAGCCGATGGAGCCGGTAACGCAATCGACCGAACCTGTCACGCAGGGGACCATGTTATTGCCGCTAACAATGTCGTGGAAGATGGTAGCCGCGTTTGGCCCTTCAGCCAGGGCGTAGAGGGCGGGATTGATGTTGCCCAGCGGCTTGCTCCCGTTCGCTTGCTCAATGATGGCGATGGTGGCGGCAAAGTTTGGCGCGGATGCCGACGTGCCACCCACGGCACCACCGTCCCGTCCAACAACAAAGCTACCCGGACTGCTGCAGGGGTCGTCCGCATCGCAGATCAGGTAAGCGTGCTCTGAAACATTTGCCGCAAAGGAGATGTCAGGAATATCGCGTTGCCCGTCGCTGGGAACAGCACTGCCCACCTGCCATGAGGGCTTGCTGAAGAGTTTGCTGGCACCGCCGCCGCTTGCGGTCAGTGACCCATAGCTTGCGGTGTCGTTCCAGGCAACCTCTGGCATATACCCGGTCGCCGAGCCGCGACCACCGACGCTGTTGCTGTTGTTCCAATAAGTGGAACTGTCCGTATTTAACTGCGTTCCACCCACCGCCGTGACATAGGGCGAGGATGCAGGATAGGAGACGGCCAGACCGGCGGAGGCACGGGTCGCGCTCACGCTCTGCTCGCAATTCGCCGCGCCGCTGTCACCCGACGAGACGGCGATGGTCTGACCTTGCGCGTTCGCCTGCTTCAGCAGAGGTTCCAGCGTGCTCTGGGCGTAGCTGGCGTCCTCCGCCTCACAACCGCCATAGCTCAGGCTAAGAATCGGCGCGAGATTGTTCGTGACGGCGTAGCTCAGAGCATCAAACACGCCGTTGTTGTTGCAGTTGCCGGTAGCGGCATTGGCACAACCGGTGTAGATGAACTGTATGAAGGCACCCGGCGCGGTGCCGCTGGCGTACTCCAGATCAAATTCGGATTCAGCCTCGTCATCCGGGACCTTTGCAGAGGCGCTGGTATGCGGCACCAGAATCATGGCCGGCAGTTTGACGCTTTGGCCGGTCTTCTGCTGGAAGTAGGTGAGTTGAGCGCTATCCACCGCAGATTGGCCGATAACGCCGATCGTGATACCCGTACCGTCATACCCGGAACTCAGCAGGCTGTTCACGCCATAGATCTGGCGGAAGTCCCACGGAACGAGATAATGCGTGCCGGTGGAAGTGGTGTACTCCGGCCGCGCGAGAACGCCGGTACGGGTGGCTCGTTTAATCTGCGGAGCAGGTAGCCGATAGCTGCTGAGTCCACTAATCCCGCTGACGACGGATGCAAGCGATTCAGGCAACTGTATGTTGCCTGTGTTCTCGAAGAACTCGCGGCCGTTCCGCCGGAAGCGCTGCAAGGTTACGCCGAAGGCCTGCTCCGCAGCGGATGCCGAGCCGGAAAAAATGATGCGATTGCTACTGCGCGCGACAGACTCTACCGCGAAGCCCTGCATTCGCAGCCAGTTCTCCAGGACATGGAGGTCTCCTCCAGCAACTCCAAAGCGTGCACCAAACTCCTCGGGTGTGAGCCACTTGTGGAAGTTGGGCGAGGTTGGATTTTGCTGGTCTGCCAGTAGCTGCGTGAGTTCTGCGTCCTGCTCGTTCGCCGGTTTCAAGACAAGCGTCATCCCCGTCAACGCGGTGTCACCAGACAGGTTGCCAAGTGGCTCCGCATGGATTCCATGCGGTCTGGCGCTGCCCGGCAGCTCGACCCGATGCTCCGCCATGCTGGGATAGTGGGCTAATCTTCTGGATACAGGTTGAGCTGACAAGGGCAACAACGCGATGGCAACAAGAGCAAGCATGCTCCATGGCAGCCGGAACGCGCGAGATACACGGGGAACGATCAGCATTCGTTAGACCTTTGCAAGAAAACGTTCGGCGGCAGCGTTCACTTGGAAGCCGCATAGCGGTCTCTGCACGCGTCATGCCTGTCTCCATGAGAGGCGTAGCTGTGTCATCGAAGATTTCAACGTTGGTCAGGAGAACGTCTTAAAACGTTCTAATCTGGCGCTCGGACCAGCCACTTGCAGAGCGGCGCTGTGTCGATCAGGCGCGGGGCTGGGTGCGGTTGCCGCCGCACGCACCCGCAGATTCGTTAGTGAACAAACATACAGTGCAACGTTAAGTTGCATTGTTAAGGAAATGCGAATACTCTTTTCACATCTCGACAATTTAGCCGTTTAACCGTCACGGAACAGCCTGAGTGCGCAGTCGCATACCAGGTAAGGTGCAGCCGAAGTGTATTCGCCGCATGGTGTTTCTGCCGGTAAACAAGGAGAGCACCATGAGTTTTCTCACGAAGCCCTCGCGTTTTGCACTACTCGCTCCGGCAGTCCTCGTCTCGGGCATGACGGCGGGCGCGCAAACCTTTCGCGGCACACTGACTGGAACGGTCACCGATGTCTCGGGTGCGACAATTCCCAACGCATCCGTGCAGTTGACCAACCCTGCAACGAACGAGGTTCTCAACAGTAAGTCGAACAGTGCAGGGGACTTCAATTTTCCGGAGCTGCCTGTCGGCACCTACAAACTGCTAGTCAGCGCGCCAGGTTTTTCAACCAAAAGCGTGGATGCGATTGCGGTGGAAATCTCTAAAGTTCGAAATGTACCAGTATTGTTGACGGTCGGTGCTGAATCGACGGTGGTGGACGTTCAAGCGACGGGTGTGTCGGTCGACACCACCACGAGCGCTCTGGTTGCGGTAGTCGGATCCAAGGCGGTTCAGGATGTGCCGCTTAACGGGCGTGACTTTACAAAGCTCATCAAGCTTGCTCCGGGCGTGGGTGCGTACAGCAATACGGTGAACGGGTCGCGTGCGGCCGGTGTGAACTTCCAGATCGACGGTGCCGACAATAACGATCCCTGGTCGAACGCGGTTGCTTCGAACCAGGGCGGTGTCGCGGGCATCGCGGGTGGCTTAATTCCGATTGAGGCCATTGACCAGTTTTCACTACAGGCTGGCGGCGAAGCCGACGTAGGCCGTAACGGCGGGGCCAACAGCAACATGGTCGTCAAAAGCGGCACGAACACACTGCATGGCGATGTCTTCTACTACGACCGTAATGAATACTTTGCGTGGCTGAATCCTACTGTTGCCGCACACAGCCGTTTGCCGGAAATCCGTAACCACCAAGGCGGATTTACACTGGGCGGCCCCATCCGCCGGGACAAGACCTTCTTCTTTCTGTCCGGCGAAGTCCAGATTGCGAACGCGAATAACAGTATTGCGGACACCGTGCTGAACAACGACTGGGTTGCGGGTGGCACCGCCCTCCTGGCTCAGCAAGGCCGCACGCCAAATCAGATCTCGTTGAATCTGTACAATCTGTTATATCCAGCAGATAGCCGAACAGCGACCGGATACCAATCGCAATATCAAAGTAATGGGCGCAACACCTACAACAGCTACAATGGCATCATTAAGCTGGATCATAACTTCAGCGATCGGTACACTATCTCCGTCCGGTATCTTGGCACCACGGGCACGCAGTCCGCGGACGTCGGATCGCACTTCGCGGATTATTTCCAGACCGCGCCAATGCACATCCACAACATTTCCATCGTGCAGAACAGCACCTTCTCCAGCCGGTTGGTTAATCAGGTTACGTTTGCCGGCGGTTCATTCCTACAGACATTCAACGATCGTAATCAGAGCTTCAATACCCAGGGTACCGGCCTGAATCTGGGTCTTTCCGGCATCCTGGCAACCGGTGCGACACAGCTATTGGTTGGTTCATTCGACTATACGGGTGCCACCGCCCCTCTTGGCCGCCAAGATGTAACAGGCCATGTAACAGACCAGATGCACTGGACCATTGGCAATCACGACTTTAAGTTTGGCGGTGAGTATCGTCGCGCAAACCTGAACGTGGGGTACTTTACTAACGGACGCGGACGATTCAGCTTTGACGGCACACGTGGCGGTTATACCAACGCACAGTGCGATGCGGTTGGATTTACGTCGGCAAACAATGATCCGAACGGCAAGAACTGTTCTACCCTGAAGCAGGTCGCCGACTTTTTGGCCGGCACACCGCAGGGTACGTCGGGCGCACAGATCCTCCGCAATAATCCGCAACGAGTCTACCTCGTCAACACACTTGATTTCTATGCCGCGGACGATTATAAAGTAACTCCCCGCCTCACGTTGAACTATGGCGTACGCTGGAGCTACCCAGGTACTGTATACGATGACCGTGCGTCGCTTTACAACTTCGATCCGTCGCGTGGTTTCTTTGGTGAACCGCTCTACAGCAAGAATCTGACGAACTTTGCCCCCCGATTTGGCTTTGCGTACACACCCTTCAAGGACAATAGTTCGACGGTTCTCCGTGGCGGCTTTGGTTGGTTCTTTGATCAGCCGACGGTCGGTCAGTTTGTCTATAACAACATTGGCAATACGGGTTCGCCAGGCATCTACGGCAATCCGGCCGGTCCCAGCCCCGTATTGAATGTTGTTGGAGTTAACTACATCTTCGGGCAGACCACATTCCCGGCAGGCCTTACACCAACGACGCAGGTCGGTCTCTTGGCAGTTAATCCGAACTATCGTGCTGCATACCTGCAAAACTACAACTTGAACGTGGAACAGCAGTTGGCAAAAAACACGCTGATAACCATCGCCTATGTAGGCAGCACGGGTAAGCGGCTCGCGTACGTTGCAGACATCAATCAGATCTCGCTTACTGGGAATCACGTTCGCCCGCTCAATGCGACCAATGCGGCCTATGCGAACTTCCAAGCCGTGAACCAGGTAAACAGTGGCGCAACGTCTAACTACAACTCGCTGCAATTTTCACTCAACCAGGCCCAATGGCACGGTATATCCGCAACCTTTTATTACACGTGGGCTAAGTCCCTGGATACCGTGTCCAGCACGACGACGCCGATGAACAGCCTGAACCTCCGTCAGGACTACGGCCCGTCAACCTTCGACGTTCGTAATACAGTGAACGGATTCGCCAGCTATGTTCTTCCGCACTTTACGGAACGTGCCAAGCGCCTGACGCAGGGCTACCAGGTAAACGCTCTGTACACTTTCGCCGGTGGTCAGCCCATCAACATCCTCGTTGGTTCCAATGTTAGCGGCACTGGCGAAAACAAGGATCGTCCGAACCGCATACAAGGTGTGCTGCCTTACTCAACTCGCACCGAGAAGGATACGGCCACAACACGGAGCTATACGTATTTGACCAAATCAGCATGGGCTTCGCCGGTGGCCTCCGGCCAGAGCTTCTGCTACTGCTACGGCAATGAGAATCGCGACAGCGTCCAGGGTCCAGGGTTCGGCACGGTGGATTTGTCCATGTTCAAGCGGACGCCCATCAACGAGCGCATTAGCACGGAACTGCGCGCGGAAATCTTCAACATCGCCAACCAGGCGAATTTCGCAAATCCGAGTGGTAGCCTCGCAAGCTCCAGCTTCGGCGTGCTGAATTCAACTCGCAACGGATCGTCCGCCCCAGGCCTTGGGTATGGAGAACCACGCAACATGCAGTTCGCCTTCAAGATTAGCTTCTAAGCAAATGAGTAGAACTGCCCACTGTCTCGATCAGAGCGGCGGGCTCCTCTTTCCAACACACGAAAGCGAGATTCAAAGTGAAGCTCTCATCCATGAAGCTGTGTGCTGTTGTATGTATTGCTGCGTTTACAGGCGTGGGGTTGCCGGCGCAGCAAGCTGGTGATGCCGTTGATTTGGCCGTGTTGACCGCAATCAAGCACGAGGCGTTTGACCGTTCGCAGGTAATGGAGAACCTCTTCTACTTGTCAGAGGTCTATGGTCCTCGAGTAAACAACAGCCGCAACCATCGCGCGGCGGCGGAATGGGCCATGCAGCAGATGAAAGCCTGGGGCCTTCAGAATGTGCACCTGGAGAAGTGGGGTCCGTTCGGCTACGGCTGGCAAATCAAGAAATTTTATGGCGCGTTGGAAACGCCCGCATACGCTGCGCTTATCGGATTTCCGCTGGCGTGGACGCCGGGAACGAACGGCCCCATCACTGCGGAAGCCGTGCTGGCCCCATTGCATTCTGAAGCGGACTTCGTGAAGTATAGGGGCAAGCTGAGGGGCAAAGTCGTGCTGATTTTTGACCCGCGCGAGCTTGAACTGCACACTGAAGCCGAAGCGCATCGGCTGACGAGCGCGGAGATCGAGGCGCGCACCTTGACGCCTGATCCGTCGCGCACCGGCTTTGGCGGTGGTCGCGCAGGAACCGCGGCACAGCCGCGGCCCGGGGAGATCACACCTTCCACCCTTTCCACGGCTGCACCGAGCGGCGGCGTTCTCCGTAACAAAGTGAATCAGTTTTTAAAGGACGAAGGCGCGGCCGTGGTGCTGACGCCCGGCTACAACGGGGACGGCGGCACCATTTTCGCCTCCTACGGTGGATCGCAGAACCCGAAGGATCCTGTCCCGCCGCCCATGTCAGCCATCACGCCCGAGCAATATAACCGCATCTGCCGCCTCCTGAAGCATGGCGTCACTCCAAAGCTGACCTTTGACATTGAGACCGAGTATCAGAAAGATGACGAGATGGGCTTCAACGTGATCGGAGAAATCCCGGGTACCACGAAGAAGAACGAGATCGTCATGGTCGGCGGTCACTTCGACAGCTGGCAGGGTGGCACCGGTGCCACCGACAATGGCACCGGATCGTCCGTCGCCATGGAAGCCATGCGCATTTTGGCCGCGCTGCACAAGCCCATGGCGCGCACCGTGCGCATTGCCCTGTGGGGTGGCGAAGAAGAGGGTCTGTACGGCTCGCTGGCCTATGTGCAGCAGCACTTTGCGTCGCGCAACACCATGAAGTTAACACCCGAATACCCCAAGCTGGATGTCTATTTCAACGACGACAGCGGCAGTGGTAAGTTCCGGGCAGTCTCCGCCTTGGGGAACGATCAACTCGCAAGCATCTTCCGCTCATGGATCGCACCCATCCGCGATCTTGGCATTGAAGCCGTCACCGGCGCAACATCAGGTCCTACGCTGCAGCCAGGAGGAACCGACAGCACAAGCTTCTCCTGGATTGGCCTGAACGGCGTCGGTTTCATGCAGGATCCACTGGAGTACGGCACACGTACCCACCACAGCAACATGGACCTGTACGACCGCGTGCAAAAAGGTGACGTTATGCAGGGATCAATGATCGAAGCATGGTTCGCCTATAACGCCGCCACTCGTCCTGATATGCTGCCGCGCATGGAAACCCCAAAACCTCTTCCGTCAGAGAATCTAAGTGCGGGTGCGCAGTAACATAGTAAGGTGTTTTCACCGCAGTTGCAGGCCGTTCGCTACAAGGTGCAGGACCTGCTTCGTCCCGCCGTGGAGTTCGTCGAGGATCAGTGGTTCGATACGACGCGGCACATTCGTACCGCTGGCAATATGACGTTGTCGCTCGCGGGCATCGCTTCTGAGCAGCAGGGAGATAGTGAACTCTACCAGCCTGCGCGGCCACGCAACATACGCGAGACCCTGCGCGCGCTGCCCATGCAAGATGTTTCGCGGTACAGTTACGTCGACCTGGGGTCGGGCAAGGGCCGCAGCCTCTTTGTCGCGTCAGACTGGCCCTTCCGGAAAATTGTCGGGATAGAGTTCTCGTGCACCATGCATGAACTGGCGTGTGCCAATATCCGCACGTATCGCTGGTGGCGGCGGCGCTGCGGCAGAATTGACTCAGTCCACGGTAACGCGGCAGACTACGAGTTCCCAGACGGCAACATTGTCCTTTACATGTTCAATCCATTTGGTGCCGAAACAATGCAGAAGGTGCTGAACAACCTCCAGTACTCGCTGTGGCTCAAGCCAAGGCACGTTGTCGTGATCCTCCTGTGGCCACAGTGCGCTGAGCAAGTCGCGCGTCTTGAGGGCATGCGCCTGATCCGGTCCACGCGCCGACATCAGATATTCGAAGCACATGCACCGGCTACGAAGCGATCAGTAACCTGAATGGGACAGCCCTGAACTACTCCTGTGGCCAAAGAGATCAGGGCCGAGTCGAAATCCGGTCAGCAGGAAGCGGAAGCCGATCTCAGATCGAAGGAGAGCCGCGAAGTCCTCATGAAAAGACGAGAGACCATCGTTGCGCCGCTCTGTGAGGCTGCCCTGATCCTGGTGGCGGGTCTGGCCGCGCTCGTGGCACATCGCCCACTCTTCTTCGCAAGCCTCGGCCCCACTGCCTACGAACTGGTCGAAACACCAGACCGTCCAAGTGCGCGTCCTTACAACGTAATCGTCGGTCACCTGATCGGCGTGTTATGCGGGTTCGCAGCCCTTGGGATCACCCATGCATGGAGTGTGCCGGCGGTTTCCACCAGCAGCATCTCCATGCAGCGCGTCGGGGCAGCGGCGCTGGCGTCTCTTCTCACTGTGCTTGGAACGCTGTTGGCGCGTGCGCAGCAGCCCGCCGCACTTTCCACCACGTTGCTGGTTGCCACTGGAGCCATGCAGCGGGCTCAGGATGGCGTCAGCATCATGCTAGCTATTCTTTTACTGACAGCGGTGGGCGAACCGCTCCGTCATTGGCGCCTGCGAACAATGGGTAATCAGAAGCTGTAGCACACTTTATTCGACTCTGGAAAGAATGTTTATGACGTGCGGATCATCGAGAGTTCGCACATGGCCGGTGCAAAGCTATAGGTCGCAGCGAACGCAAAGGCAAGTATGTGTGCTCCGTGCTTTATTGCCGTTCTCAGGGCGGCGAGTTAGCCAACCTACGCTGATAAAAGAGAGTCTGCTCGCTTGCAGAAGTTGCGAAGGATTTCGAGCACAAGGGCGCAAATGCACCAAGGCCGGGCATGAGCCGCCCGGCCTTGGTGTTGGTGCTGAGCAGCGATTTAGTGGACAGGTACAGCGGTGGCGTGTTCCATCGCATGGGAGACGGCTGCAGACTCCTTTGCGTTCTTGCTGGCCTTCATGTCCATCGCCCTCTTCGTCTCCTCACGCACCCGGCGGCCATACTCAGCATCCGCCTGGTCGAAGTGGCTGAACAGCTTCTCGCGATTCACTTCCGTGCAATCTGCCAGAGCGCCGCCCAGGTTCTTTACCAATTCCGCGCGGTACTCCTCGGTAAAGAGATCGCGATACGCGTCGCCAGCCTGCTTGAAGTCGTTCGTACGATCAATCTTCTGGCGAATCAGCTTCCCGCTGAATTCCGGTGTGTACGGCACACCGCTGCGCTTGGCTTCCACCAGACCACCCAGTGAACTCGGTTCATAGTTCACGTGTGGATTCTGGTTGGGAGCGAGATTCTGCTCGTACGTCATCTGGCCGTCGCGCTGACCGGTGAAGACCGGGCAGCCAACCGGCTTGTTAATGGGCAACTGTAGATAATTGGTACCAACGCGATAGCGCTGGGTGTCGGAGTAGCTGAACGTACGGCCCACCAACAGCTTGTCCTCGGAGAACTCCAAGCCATCGACCAGAACGCCAGTACCGAAGGCGACCTGCTCGGTTTCCGCGAAAAAATTTGAAGGGTTGCGGTTCAGCACAATCTTGCCCACAGGCAGGAAAGGGAACTGCTCGCGTGGCCAGATTTTGGTCGCGTCCAGCGGGTCGAAGTCGAGCTCGGGATGCTCGTCATCGCTCATGATCTGCACGAACATCTCCCACTCGGGATACTCGCCACGCTCGATAGAATCGTAGAGATCCTGAGTAGCGTGGTTGAAGTTCGTCGCCTGAATGGCATTTGCCTCGTCCTGGGTGAGGCCCTTGACGCCCTGTTTCGGCTCGAAGTGATACTTGACCAGAACCGCGCGCCCATCCTGGTTCACCCACTTATACGTGTTGACCCCCGAACCTTCCATGAAGCGGTAGCTGGCGGGAATGCCCCACTGACTGAACAGGTACGTGACCATGTTGGTCGCTTCCGGAGTGTTGGCGATGAAATCAAAAAAGCGACCGTTATCCTGCCGGTTGGTCAGCGGGTCTGGCTTGAAGGCGTGGACCATGTCGGGGAACTTGGTAGCGTCCCGAATGAAGAACACCTTCAGGTTGTTGCCGACCAGATCCCAGTTGCCATCTTCCGTGTAGAACTTGATCGCAAAACCGCGAGGATCGCGCAGCGTCTCCGGCGAGTGACCGCCATGAATCACGGTTGAGAAGCGGACGAAAATGGGTGTCTGCTTGCCGGGCGTCTGGAACAGCTTGGCCCGTGTGAACTCGCTGACCGGCTCGTCACCGCACTTGCCGTATGCCTCGAAATAGCCATGCGCAGCCGCACCGCGTGCGTGAACCACGCGCTCCGGAACCCGCTCACGGTCGAAGTGGGTGATCTTTTCCAGAAAGTGATAGTTCTCCAGCACCGCTGGGCCACGCGGACCCACTGTGCGAATGTTCTGATTGTCCGGAACCGGGTGGCCCTGGCGGGTGGTCAAGACGGGTTGGCCGTCCGAAGTCCCGTTCCCGTTTGCGTTTGCTCCGGAGCCGATCCCGTTCGAGGTTGCCCCGTTAGAACCACTGCCGTTTGCGCCACTTGTCGTTTCTGCCATTAGCGAATCCCCTTTGTGCAAGCTGTGGCCGTGCGTCGAGCCTGGATTGCTGCCCGTGTGAACTGTCCCCGGCTACCTACAGATTCTCTCGCAAATAAGAATCATTATCAAACTCATAGTGTGAAAGTCGCTGTCTGGCCTGCTGGACACCGATGTGCTCTCACACCAGGCGCATGGCCAGTTCTTCTTCAAGGATTTCCTGTACGGTCAGCAGCACGATGATGCGACCGGTCTGCTTGAAGAAGCGCTGCACTTCTGTCTTTGCGTCGTTTGTGAAGTCGAAGGAGACGAAAAAGCCTTTCATACGCTCTGTACGGATCATCGCGGCTTCGAAGCTGTCGATGTCGGGCCGGCCAGCCTTGTCCTTTTGCTTGACCTGAATGGGATACCAGACATCCATGAAGTCCAGCGAGCCGGGTTTGACCGTAGGCGTCACCGCAACGGGGTAGATGCGTCCGTCCAAGCCCATGTCCCCAACCTTTACCTGGTTTGCGATGCCACCAAGCGCGATGACCGCCCAGTTTTCGAACTCGAACGGCGGCATCTTGCGAAGCTGTGCCTCTGTCTGGGGAAGATCGCGCACCACGAATCCACGGCCACCGCGCCAGAGCGTCTCGTTTTCCGGCAAGCGGTTTACATCGCGCAACCGTTTCGCCATTACCCGGCATGCGGTGGGTGAGATGTCAATGCCGATCCACTGCCGCTTTAGCTGCTGCGCCGCAACCAGCGCTGTGCCGCACCCGCAGAACGCATCCAGCACTACATCATTTGGCCGCGAAGAAGTCTCGAGAATGCGTTCCAGAAGCTTCAACGGCTTCTGGGTTGGATAGCCTAGGCGCTCGACGCTGTTGCTCTGAATCGGTTTGATATCGTCCCAGATGGAACTGAGCGGAACGCCTTTGCCTTCATCAAGATACCGTTTGTAGCGAGGCACAGTCCCTGGCTTTTGTTGCACGATCAGGCCGCGATCATATAGGTCCTGCATTCGCTCCAGACTGTAACGCCAGTAGCGTGTAATCCCAAGAAACTCGTAATGGGGATTTCCCTTGGAAGGGGCTGCGCCTCCAGGCGCACCTAAGTCGCCCAACTGATACAGGCGGCCTGTCTCCGGTTCCACATGTTTGTAGAACTTACCGACATACGCTTCATCATAGGGCTGATACAGGTGTTTGAAGAAGTATTCGTTGCTTCCGCCGGTGTATAAGAACAGGCTTTCGTGAACGCGTCCGAAGTGCTTTGAGCCCTGCTTTGCATCGTTGTGGGCGGATTGCCTCTTCCAGATAATCTCGTTGACAAAGTTGTTTTCACCAAGAATCTGGTCCAGCATCACCTTCACGTAATGGGAGGCGTGCCAGTCGCAGTGGTAGTAGAACGACCCCGTCTTCTTCAGGACGCGCGCAATCTCCACGCAACGCGGCCGCATGTAATCCACATAGGCCCGGGTCGATTCGTGCCGGTCTTCAAAGGCGCGCTTCTCCTTTGTCTCGCCCCAGAAGACCTCATAGTTTCGGTTGGAGTTGAACGGCGGATCGATGTAGCAGAGATCGATGCATGCGTCCGGCAGGCGCTTGAGTTGTTCGAGGCAGTCGCCGCAGTAGATGATGCGTGTATCGAACAGGGCGGATGGACGCGGCATGTCTCCTAGCATCATACGTGCGTTGCCGCCGGGTATTTAGTACCCCTGCCAACTCGCAGCATGGCCACTCACCCTTTAAGGAACCCTCGGTGTCGTGCACGCTGCAACCGACCGGCCAGTCTCCTTGAACTTCTCACGGGCGTAGCCTGAGATCCATGCGGCCGTGGTCGGGAAGTACAGCGCCGCGCGTGGCGTGGTCTCCTGCACGATAAAGCGTGCCAGGCTAACTCCAGCGTACAGCGAGTGCGAGTCGAAGCGCTGCAAAACTTCCTGCAACTCCGCTTCAGCTCCCTCCCGCGTTTTACTGTTGATGCGACCTGGCAGATCGTTCGCGCCATACTGGTTAAACGTACCGTTGCGGATGGCGGAAAGCACGTTATCGAAATCCGCAAGCGAGAGCGAACTGATCGCCCACTCCTGCTGTTGCACCGGCTTCATACGGGTAGAGGTGGCCCAAACCACGCCACCCACCATGTACACCTGCGAGAAATTTTCAATCGCGGAGTTTTCGTTTTTGATGGTCTGCAAGCGCGGCTGAACTTCAGTGTTCAAAACGGCATTGACGGCCTGGTAGTAATCCATTGCTGGCTTGCTGTCTTTGGGCGCGGCCTTCAACAGTGCCTCAGCTTTACTTTGCAGCGTGCGTGCGCCGTACGGAAGATCCACGCCATGCCATTCCCGGGGTGGCCAGTTTGCGCCCTTGGTCGTGACGTAATAGCCGGCCTTCGTGTTGCCGCCGCCGATGTCGAGAATCATACTGCGGTAACGATCACGCGGCAGCACAAAACCCAACGAATAGCGCGCCTCATCTGCGGCGGAAATGAACTCCATGCAAAGACCCGTTTCCGCCTGCACCTTTGCACTAATCTCGCCTGTGTTACACACCGCTCCCAGCCCGCTGCTTCCAACCGCGTACAGCTGCAGTTCACCAAGGTTTTTCGCCTTCGCACCTTCGCGCAATTCGGCAATGACTTCGCGGGTATCCTTCACCAGCACATCGATTCCGTTGGCGCTCAACTTGCAGCCGTCGCGCATGCTGATGAAGTTCAGATTGCGCTCGGCATATTGCAGACGCTTCATGCGGTCGGGCCGCGCCCCGGACACAGTCTCCGCGCCCGGCTGGAAGACAAACGTCAGCCCCTTGACGCTGCTGGAAGCGAGCTCGATACCGCCAAAGGCGACCTCCTGTGCCTGAAGCAGGTGACAGCCCAATAAAAGAAATACAGGAAGAAGACAGGTGCGGAGAAAGTAAACCATAGTTTTCATCAGACCAGGAGACTTGGGATTTGTGAACGCAAAGTAGAGCAAGACTTATCTGGAGTAAGCACCCAGAGCGGCATCCGTTTCATCGCCCGTAGCCAATGGGTTGCGGTTGGACGGGCTTAGAGGCCTTGGAGGCTGCGGTGCCTGTGGCCGCGCGTGCACATCTGTGCGCAACGGAACAGGAGTGTATGACGTTGCAGTGCGTTGTGAGTGCATCGCAGGCGCAGCGTGAACCGCGCTGGCCGCTGGTGTGCCGTCTTCCGGAGCGCTCCTGACCGATTGCAGTGTTGCTGGACTCTCGCTCTCTTGCTGTCCGGGACTGTCCCTGCTTAGCCGCATCTGCACCAGAGCCGCGTGCATGTGGGCGGAACGCCGCATGTCAAGCACCTGTTCCTCGCAAGCAGACGTGTGCATGCCCGGCATCTCCGCATGGCAATAGGTCTCCAGCTGATTTGGTGTCAATTCCGCAAGGCAGTTGGAGACAGCAAGCTGCGCGTTGATCGCTTCGTTCGCCTCATCAGGTTGCTGCGCGTCCATCAACGCCATGGATAGCTCCAGGTTGATGCCAGGATATGCAGGATCGGCAGATGCAATTTCGCGGAAGAGCGACACTGCCGGTGCATAACGATGCTGCTGTAGCAACTCGTGCGCGTGCACCGCCTGTATCCGTAACTGATCCATCGGGTGTGGTCCTGCCGGTAAGCAGGTGGCGCTATCAGCCTGTTGCACCCGGGAGAGCGTATGTCCGGTTGCAACAGACTTCGAGTAACTTGTTCGCTGATACAGTACCCACCCGACCATAAGTAATGACACAGTGGCGGCAGCAATCAGTATGTAGGTGAGCGGCGATTTATTAGCAGAGGAACTCATACACTCTTTCATCCCTACGCATGCATACATGAACTACCAAACCCACAATGAAGCGGGTTCTAGGCATTCAGCAGCAACGTGTCGGAAGACTGCGCGAAGTGTAGCACGCAAAACGGCCTATCAGCTGCCGTGTGCATTGCCCGGAAGTAACTCATGCACGTTACTCCAGTTGGGCTAAGCGCATTGCAAGAATCCTATGCGCGTCGCTCCGTGCGATATGCGAGCACTGATTGCGAACCACTTGCTATGCCTCATGTTTCGTAACGTTCTTGCGTCGTGATGAAGCTTTCCGGCGTGCCCTCTTCGGGGTTGATGAAGTGCACGTCGTCTGGCGGCCGCCTGGGCGTGTCAATGGCGAGCACGACGAACGGATGCTCCAGGATCTGCGGCATCCCGTGTACGGTGCCCTGCTTAAAGTGCACCAGCTGCCCCGGACCAAGCTCGCGCGGCGCCTCACCTTCGATGACAAAGATGCCGCGACCGCTCAGGACGTACAGGTATTCGTCACATGAAGTATGAAAGTGCATCGGCGCTGGCAGATACGTGCGAAAAATGCGGCAACTGGCCGCCTGTTCATCCGTCAGCCGAATGTCGCGCAGCATCGTCTCCGAGGTGTCGGGTAGCGTAGCCGACAACGCGCCGATATCAAAGTAATGTCCCTCGGGCATATGGGTACGTTAAGAATATCTGGCCAAAGCCAATCCACTCACTAAATTTATGCGGTATAGTCGTTGCATATGCAACGATCCGGAACGGCAAACATCATGCGCATCGCCTATGCACTGATCACCCTCATGCTTCTAGTTCCCGCTTCAACGATGAGCGCACAGCAGCCGAACATGCAGGACGTACCCACCACGAAAGTCCTGGCCATTGGCAAATTGAGCGGACCGCGCGATGCAGCCTGGCGCGACACCATGCCAAAGGAAGTTCACGACACGGTCGACCTTTATCTACGGGGCAAGATCGATCAGTGGTACGTCCGCAAGGACGGACAGGGTATTGTGTTTCTGATGAATGTGTCATCTGTGGAGGAGGCGCATGCGCTGCTTGAGAGGCTGCTGCTGGGGCAAGCCCACATGATGAGCTTCGACCTGATTGCACTCGGCCCGCTTACGCCCTTGCGATTTCTGCTGAATGGCCCGGCAAGCGTGCCTCCGTCCGTTCCAAAGCCTTAACCTGTCGCCATGCTTTTGCAGGATTGCTTCTGTTCATCGGCACGGCGGGCCGCCCGTGCAGTCACGGCGCGGTACCAGGCTGCGCTTGCAGCACACGGTCTCAGCGTGCCGCAATTTGAACTGCTTGCCCTGCTGCACGCCGGCCCATGTAACGGACGAGCCATTGCGGATGCGATTGACATTGACGTTGCCACCGTCTCGCGCAATCTGCGGCCCTTGCTTCACAGAAAACTTGTGCACGCCGCCGCAAACAAAAGCGATGCGCGTCAGATGTTGTACGGCCTTACACCTCTCGGCACATCCACGCTGAGAAATGCGCTGCCGGATTGGCGCGCGGCGCAAAAACGCACTGCGGAGGCTTTGCCACAAGACACGCTTGCCATCCTGCACGCACTTGCCCAAACCGCGACGGATTAACCGTGGCTTGCCTAGACCCTCAGGTTCCTCAGATAAGGCACACTGAGCGGCATCAGCGCCGGATCTTCCTCCAACTCCACGAAGTAGTTCTTGATGCCACCCACTTTAGCCGCTGTGAACACCGCCTTCCAGTCCACGACCCCTTGCCCAATCGGCACTTGCCGGAACCCGGTTTTTGTCGACGGATCCTTGACCCAGTCCTGGCAATGCATGGACAAGAAGCGACCTGGATATTTATTGAAGTACACGACCGGATCGTAGCCTTCCTGCATCGTCGAGACCTGAAACTGCAGCTTGGTGGTAGCGGGATTCAGCTCGGCGATCATCATGTCGTACACCGGCTTGCCATCGATGTGTGCCGAGACAAATCCTTCATTATGCAGCAACGCGGTGATTCCAGCGGCATGTGCCTTTTCCGCAAAGACATTAAACGGCTCGACATAGCGCTTTACATCATCCACCGTCTCCGTGCCCTTATAGTTGAACGGGCCAAGCGCGGCAACGGCCATCTGCGTCATGCCAAAATCCTGCGCGTACGCGATGCTCTCCTCTGCCCTGTCAAACAATTCCTTCGGCGCCCAGTGCGCGGAAATGCACGTCAGGCCGAAGCCGTTGATCATGCGCCGCAAATCCTGCGGCTTGTACTGTTGCAGGCTCGAAAAATCCGAGTAGCCATACGGTGAGCACAGCTCGATGCTCTGAAATCCGCCAGCGTGCAGACCCCTCATCGTGCCCGCAAAATCACTGTTAACCGTCTTGCGCACCGGGTACGTCTGGCAACCAATCGGCAATCCAAGCGGGTCGGCAAGCAGCATGCTCGGTGCTGTGATGCAAGCTGCCGCAATAGCGCCCGTTTGCAAAAAAGCGCGGCGTGTCATGTCCATGTGAAAACTCCTGCGTCTTTATCGCGGCCCGAAACATCCCGCGCGTAAAGTATAGCCGGGTGCGCCCCGCGTGTGATCGCAGTAACAGCATGCCGCGGAACATTCAGCTGTGAGGGCACACCGTCACACAATCACAAAGGCTTGCAGAGTGTCGCGCGTGGAGAAAGTGGCTCTAAGCATTCACCTGGAGTTCAGCGTCCACCCGGCCGGTGAGTGGCAAGAGCGTCCACGCTTGTGGCCAATGGTCGAAGTCTGTTGCGCAGCGTACATCATCGCCGGCGAGCGCAAGAAATATATAGCGCTCCGGGTCAGGCCAACCATGCCAGATGCGCTCCCGGACAATCCAGGTCTCGCCTTCGATTTCAGTAATGGCATAAGTCTCGTTGCCGAACCGGCTCCAGACATGATGCTGGTCATAATACCGTTCCTCTTGCTCTGTCGGCCGTCGCCACACTGTGCTGCGCTTGGAAAATTTGCGAAAGCGTGCGGCAAAGCGCAGGTCACTCATCGTGCTCTGGCCAAAACCGTCCTCAGGCAAGTCCTTATAGGAGACAAATCCGAACATTGCCTTGAGAAATCCGACCATCGCACTAAAGATTGATGCTTGTGTCGCCTATAGAGAAGCCGCGCTTTCGCACGGCTTCTCTATAGGCGGTTCAGTCTAGTATTCCTTCACACCATCCACGAAGGCTTTCAGCTTGCGGCTGCGGCTTGGGTGGCGCAACTTGCGCAGCGCCTTCGCCTCGATCTGCCGGATGCGCTCGCGCGTCACCTGGAAGCTCTGCCCTACTTCTTCCAGTGTGTGCTCCGAGCCGTCTTCCAGGCCGAAGCGCATCTTGACCACGCGCTCTTCTCGAGGCGTCAGCGTGCGCAGCACCTGGCTGGTGTACTCCTTTAGATTGACGGAGATCACCGCGTCCGACGGCGAAACCGCCATGCGGTCCTCAATGAAATCGCCGAGATGCGAATCTTCCTCTTCGCCGATGGGCGTCTCCAAGGAGATCGGCTCCTGCGCGATCTTAAGCACCTTGCGCACCTTCGCGACGGGGATATCCATCCGTTTGGCAATCTCTTCGGAAGACGGCTCACGCCCAAGCTCCTGCACTAGCTGCCGCGACGTGCGGATCAGCTTGTTGATCGTCTCGATCATGTGCACTGGAATACGAATCGTGCGTGCCTGGTCCGCGATGGCACGGGTAATTGCCTGCCGGATCCACCATGTGGCATAGGTCGAAAACTTATAGCCACGGCGGTACTCGAACTTGTCCACCGCCTTCATCAGGCCGATGTTGCCCTCCTGAATCAGGTCGAGGAACTGCAGACCGCGATTGGTGTATTTCTTGGCAATGGAGACGACAAGGCGCAGGTTGGCCTCAATCAGCTCACGCTTGGCGCGCTCTGCGTCCATATCGCCCTGGATCATCTCGCGCTGCGTACGCTTCAGGACGTCGACCGTGAGGCCGGCCTCCTGTTCCAAATGCTCTAGATCGGTGCGGCAGTTCTTCTGCTGGCGGCGATACTCCTTCTTCAGTTCCTCGGATTTCGACGCCTCAAATTTGTGGTCCAGCGACTTGATCTGGCGCTCCAGCGTGCGCATGCCGTCCACGGTCTTGTTGACCTTGTCCAGCAGGCGCTTCTTCTCGCCGTTGGTGTACTTCAGCTCACGGACGATCCGCGTTAACTTCACGCGTTCGCGACCGGCGGACCAGCGCAGCTTGCGCTGCTCCTTGCCTGACTTCGCCTTCGCGTCGGCCAGCTTTTCTTCCGCGGCCTGCGCCTCATTCAGGTGCTTGGCCAGCAAGTCGATGCGCTTCACCGTCACCTTTACCCGTGATGCCAGCACCTCTTCGGTCAGTTCGTCCTCGTCGAATGTGACCACTTCCTTTACATTGCGGACACCGCGCTTCAGATCCTCGCCCAGCGCGACAATCTCGCGGATGACGATACTAGACCGCGAAAGTGCCTTCATCACGCGCATCTGCCCGCGCTCAATCCGCTTGGCAATCTCGACTTCACCTTCGCGCGTCAGCAGCGGCACGGTGCCCATCTCGCGCAAGTACATGCGCACCGGGTCATTGGTCTTTTCCAGCTGCCCGGGCGTTAGGTCCAGCTCGACATCGTCGCTTTCTTCCGACTCCTCGCCGTACTTATCACGAGGCTTAAAGTCGTCCTCGGCGCTCAGCACGTCGATGCCCTGCGTGTTAATCGTCGTCAGCAGGTCATCCAGGTCCTCTGCCGACGTGATGCCTTCAGGAATCAGATCGTTGACATCCCCGTAGGTGAGGTAACCCTTTTCTTTTCCGGTGTCGATAATCCGGTCTACGTCTTCTTCGTACTTATCCAGTTCTTCAGCCACGGTAAATGGGCCTCCAGTTCAAAAATTTGCGGATGGAACGGAACGCCATGGTCTCAGGCGCAAGCACGATCCCTCGCAGCACCCATACGGATGGATGCAAATGTGCGTAAGCTGGAAGCATAAGAGCGGTGACAAAGTCCGCAGGCGCACGGCAAGCGTCTCAAAAGGACTCAAACCACAAGGCGCACTTCACAGCAGCGCACAGAATACCACATCTCTTTAGACGAGTCCGCCCATGAAAAGACTCGCCAACAACCGGTTCGGCGTCTAAAGTGTTTCACGTGAAACATTTTTAGTAACCGGACAGGCGAGGCAAAGATCGTTTTTGCGAAATCAACAACGATTCCATTTCGGGAAAGCTGCGTTGGGTGCGGGTGGGCAGGAGGCGTGGCAATGCCTCCGGAGAGTTACGTTAGCGTTTGTAGTAACCCTCATAGTGTGTTCTGTGAACCAAGAGGGCCTTCTGCCGCCCATCGCGGTCGTTAATTGCTGAGTGGTGTCTTGCCCTGCTGGACGCGTTCGCGCGTCAGCTTCAATTGATCCGCCGGAAGATACATCTCCGCAGCGGCTTGCGCGAGCCGACTATTCTTGAAGTAGACGAGGTTGTCCGCAATTGCAATCACCGCATCGTGAGGCGCTTGCTGGCATAATGCGATGATGTCAGGGATGGCACCTTCATCCTGGAGTTCAGCCAGCCCCTTCGCGGCTGCCATAGCCATAAAGATGTTTTTACTTTCTAGACCGCGCCGCAGTATCGGGATTGCGCGCGCGTCGCCGGTTCCTCCTAATGAGAGCATCATTCCGGGCCACGTATAGACCGTGTTTTCCATCACTTTGCTGACGCTCATCTTGTGGGAAAGAGCCCAACTTTTCAGAGCCGGAGTTTCCCCTAAGCGTCCATCAGTTGCAAAGGTCAGAGGTACGTTCCCGCTAACCTCTACTAGTGCCGTAGATGCTTGATCAAGATAGGCCCAGTATTTGGGGTCTTCGACTCGCAACTTGACTAAATCCGTGGCAGCAATGTGCTTATGCAATTCATCCCTTGGGCATCGGAATTGCTGTGATAGTGCTTCCACTACAGCTACTTGCAAACCTAGCTTGGAGGCTGCGTCTACGTCATCTCTTGTATACAACCCCGAACGCAACCTGTTTAGGAGTTGATCGTTGGCCACGGGTGCGGCAACCGGCATTTGGCAAAGCGGAGACACTGTGAACGCAGTGAGTCTAGTGGTCAGCAGATCATCACGATTGTTGTTGAGGGTGAGGAGAATCCGTTCTTCTGCTGTCGCATCAGCGAGCAAAAGCATGATCTTGTGATGTTCTAGGTGCTTGTGGCACGGTTGACACGTTGCTCTTCACCGTGCGAGCTGCTGCGCACGCTGCGAAGGAAAAGAAGAAGCCTAACAACAACAACCTTTATTGCATGGTGATCACCTGTCCAGCGGGCTGAAAAGTAAATCGAACCTTGTACAAGAAACTGACTTGTTTTTAAATTGATGGGCCTTCGCGGCAGTCACCGTGAGGTGCTAATAACTGTGCTCCATCTACAGGGAAATGTCAACTGGAATGCCTCCTTGTGGCAGGAGATTTGCCGCAAAGTAGCCGGGTAGACTAAGAACGGCGCACCTGCCACACGCATGAGACTGAAACGCATCCTGCAGTTGCTCTTCACCGGCTTCCTGGGCCAGGGCCTTACGGTGCTGACGCAGCTGCTCGTTCCGCCATTCTTTCTCAAGTTTTATGGCGCGGGCGTGGAAGTCTATGGCGAGTGGATTGCGCTCAGTGCCAGTGTGAACTACCTGGGAACGCTGAACTATGGCGTGCAGACCTACGCCAACAACCAGATGACGATCCTGTTTACGCGGGGCGAGATCTCCGGAGCGAAGGCGATCCAGGCCAGCGCCTTTCGTCTGCTGCTGTCGTTTTTGGCGCTCTTTGCGATTGGCGGGCTGGCAGTCTTCGTGATTCCCGTGGCATCGTTGCTTAGACTGCGGCACATTGGCGCGTTCGCGGCGGCAGTTACGCTGTACCTGCTGATTCTGCAGATCGGCATCAACATGTTCTTCAGCCTGTTGACCAACAGCTACATGGCCGTGGGGAGGCTGCACCGCGGCAACTACATCGCCAGTGCGCAGCGATTTCTCAGCATCGCGGCCATGGCAGTTGCCGTGGCCATGCGCGGTTCGTTCCCGGTGCTGGCGGGTCTGCAGCTTGCCTCCCTGGTGATCTTCACGGGATACGCTCTGGTCGATTTGCGGCGCACGGAGCCCGTGCTGGTGCCATCCCTGCACGAAGGTTCATGGGCCGAGGTGCGCCGCATGGCGAAGCCCAGCGCCCACTTCGGCCTGATCGCCATGGCCGGCTTTCTCACGTGGCAGGGGCCAGTCATCGTCATCCAGCGCGTGCTTGGGTCGTCCATGGTCACGGTGTTCGCGCTGGTCCGTGTCGTCTTCCAGATGTCGCGGCAGGTGCTGTCGATGGCCAGCGGCGTCATCGGCCAGGACATCACGCTGCTGGTCGGCAAGGCGGATTGGAGCGAACTGCGGAGGCTCTACGACTTATCCGAGCGCGTGGTCCTCTTCCTGATTCCCGTCGTCAGCATTGGGAGCCTCTTGTTGTGTCCGTTCCTGTTTCAGGTCTGGCTGCACGGGCGCCTGCCATACCAGCCCGTGTTGTGCATTGAAATGGCGATTGTGTCGGCCGTGCTTGGCCTCAAGGAACACAAAACACAGTTTCAATCGTCCAGCAACGAGCATGAGAAGCTGTCCACCCGCATCCTGATCGGCTACGCCGTCATGCTGACCGCCTCCGTGCCCATCATGAAGACGTGGGGCGTGGCTGGATTCATCGTGACATGGCTGGCGTGGGAGATCATTCAGACCGCCTACGTCGTACACCTGAACCGCAAGCTGTTTCCAGCCGATCACAGCATCGACAACGGCCTGTTGCGGCGGTTCAACCTCTTCATCATCGTGGCATTCGCGTTGGCGGCCTTTCCCGCCATGTGGGACGCCCACTGGCCCTTGCCACTCACGGTTGCCGTCGCGGCCGGATGTACGGCAGTCCTGTCGGCTGCGGCCTACGGGACCTTCCAGATGGACGAACTCCGCGTGCTGCTGATGAGCCGGGTTCGTCGCCGCCGCACCGCTGAGGCGATCTAGGGTGAGCACGGTTTCCACGCTGAGCAAGATACTGGCACGCCTGCACCGTTGGTATCCGGCGGCATGGCTCCTAAGCCGTGTGCCACTCACGCAACTCGACGCCACTTCCATTGGACGTCTCTCATACGCCCTGATGATGGCCAATCGCAGCAGCCATGGAAAGACTCACGCACTGCTGGCGTCCGTGGTGCGGCGCAACTCCAACACCACGCCCGAACTGCGCATCGAGCTCGCAGCCATGGCAACAGCCGTGGGAGATGCGGCGTTGGCAGACACACTGCTGACGCACGCCGCGCAAACATCGACAGACGCACACACCTCCAATGCAGCGCAACGGCTGCTTACCGTAAACCGCGCGTTTGCGGGTGGTTCTCTCACGGCACAGCTTAGGGAGGCAGTCGACGCTCTGCACTTGATGCAGGCTACAGAACCGCTCACGCTTGTGCCCCTTAGCCTCCGCTATTTCGACCTATGGCAACTCTGGCTGAAACAGGTTCGCAAGCATGTAGGCGGTACCGTCATCGTGATGGCGATGGACGACCCAGCGACGGCAGCAGCGCAATTGGAGACAGACGTTACCCCGCTTGACATGCGTGAGTTCTTTGCATGGGACGCGAAAGGCTCGCTCCATCCGAGGTCGCGAGGCGTGCTGTGGCTGCTGCGCGTGCTCGTTCTGCGTGAGCTGGTCCGGCGCGGCCACACCACCCTGGTTCTTGATCTTGATGCCATTCCCGTCGGGGATCTTGCACCCATGCTGGCAAACCTGCCCACGGCCGATGTGGTTGCGCAAAAGGACCATAGCCTTCCCATGGACGTGGACCGCCATCTCGGCTTTGTGCTGTGCTGCGGTTTCATGCTGTGGCGTCCCACAGCAGCCGCAATCGCGCTGCTCGACCGCTTTGTCACGGAGACCGCCATGGAGCGCGACGACCAGATGGCGCTCAACCACATCCTGGCGCGCGAGGGCCTCGGCGGCCGTACCGAGGACGCGCACAGCATGAGCTTCCGCTCCGCGGGCGCGCAGTTTGTCTGCCCCGACCCGTCTCTCGTCTCACGCACCCTGCACAGCGGCAGCGTTGTCCGGCATTTCCAGCAGGAAGGGAAGAGCATCGCCGATCTGCAACAAGGTCTCAGACTGAGATAGAAGCTGCTATGATGTCGCACGATGAGCAACATGCAGTTCTATATTGCCGTTGCCATTCCCAGCATCCTGGTAATTCTCGCCTGGATTCAGTCCAACAGCCGGGCCAGCGATTTGAAAGAAAACGTTAATCGCCAGTTTGAGGAAATGAACCGGCGCATGGACCGGCAGTTTGAGCAGGTCGACCGGCAGCTCGAGCAAGTCAATCGCCGCCTGGATGGCATTGACGAGGACCTGAAGCACTTCCACAATGTCACAGGCGTTCGCGAAGGCAGAATCGACCAACTGTCGCGCAAGTAACCGGGTAGCCCTCTCGTATCGTAAGAATCAGCCTCGGTACAGGTTATCCACTAGATTCTCTTGCTGAGGCCCAGTCAGGCCTTGTGTCTCCGTGGAAGTTCACCGCATACTCGGCACAGAAGCGTTTCGTCCACCTCAGAGACGCCGGAGCCACAGACGATGCCCGCCATGACAGCGCCTGTTTCCCGCTACAGTCTTCGTGATGCCTCACGCATCCTGGGCGTTCCGCAACAGCAGATCATCGCGTGGCAACATGCAGGTCTTGTCGAGCGCGGCAATGGCTTCAACATACGCCACTTGAGCGGCATGCGCAGTCTGCGTGACCTGCGGCATCAGCGTGTTTCCGCAAAATCGATTCGCAACTCCGTATCAGCCATGCAGCGCATCGCGGGCCTTGCCGAGCCTCTGCGTGAAAGCATCCCGGTTTCGAGCTGCGGGCGGCTGGTCTTCCGGCATGGCGGTGCGCTACTCGATCCTCTTACGCAGCAGCTTGGATTCGACTTTGACCGGCCAGAGCGCGGTGAACTATCTCTGCTAAAGCCGGAGGACTCACGCGAGAAGTTGGCCCACGCTCAAGCTCGTGCGCAAGAGCTCTTCCAGCAGGCGGTCCAACTGGAAGAACAACCCCAGACCATCAGCCAAGCAGCGAATCTTTACAATGAAATTCTCCAGATATGGCCCCGTCACGCGCCTGCATCCATCAACCTGGGAACAATCCACTACAATTCACAACGCTTCGCTGAAGCGGAGCGCTGCTATCGAACCGCGGCCGAAATCGATCCCGACTATGCTCTGGCCTTCTTCGATCTGGGAAACGTTCTGGACGAATTGCGGCGGTTACCCGATGCGATCGCTGCCTATCGGCGAGCGATACAGTTGGTGCCGAACTACGCAGACGCACACTACAATCTCGCCCTTGCATACGAGCGAACTGGAGAACGCCGCCGTGCACTGCGGCATTGGATGCACTACGTCCGCCTGGACCCGGTAGGACCATGGGCCACACACGCCCGCACCCAAGCCAAACGCACCATGGCCTCAGAAAAACTAAGCATCGTCACACGTGGCGGAAAGCTGGCGGGCTGACACCCGCAAGTGTTATGGCACGGACAACTTCCCACGAGCGCGCATTGGCTGCTTATCCACTTAGAATCTAAATGGGGCCCCTTGTGACAGCTGAGTCTCAGCGCCTGGGCAAAACCTTTGTCACTTCTTGTCTGCTGTAGTATCTGTTTCCAGCACCTGGTAAACGCCACTAATTTTCGGGTCGGCCAAGCCGATGTGTGTCAGCTTAGACTCGATCTGTTTGCGCACCTTCTTAGCATCAGGGAACGTCTCCGTTGTCCAGAATCGCTCCCTTTGATCGAAGTACCCGGTTTCCACTAGAAAATCGACTCCATACTCGTACGCATCGCCAGAGGTGTCGTCCAGATCACTCACCTTAAAGGAGCCATCAGGCTGGTAGGAATGGTTTAAGCACCAGTCGAGCATTCTGTTTATCTCGGTACGAGCTTGTTGGCGGGTCGCACTGTCTAGTGCTGGCCATGCAGTGCGAAGTATTTTCACTACATCCCAATTCAGATGATTTTCGTAGTGCCCGTTGAACCGAACACCTGCCGGAAAATTCACTCCATCTAGCTGCAGGGTTCGCTTTGCAATCTGGTCCAGATGATTGACTTGCCCATGCAAGTCTGACACAACGTGAAAAGTAATGGCCATGTCGTCCATTTTCCAGACCTTTCCCTCTCGATCAACCAGCCACTGACCCCAATAACCGGTTTCGGGATTCTGCCAAGCATTTACAAAGTTTCGGAGTGCGGTCTGGGATCCAGGGATAAAACGGTAGCAAGCGATGGGAGGTCTCGCGAACAGCATCCTGGCAAGAGCGGAGAAGGTTTCATCCAACTCTTCTCGATTGAAAACTCCGGTTCTCGTGAAGTTATCATGAAGATCGGTCTCCAGCGTTGTTGTGAGTCCGCCCGGTGAGTTGATCCGGTCCAGATAGATCAATGGGTAGAGCGGTGTCCCTTGGCACGACTGCAATTTGTCTACCGAGTAGTAGAGCTTGAGGTACCAAACATCGATACCTCGCGCCCAGCTGCCATCCACATCCTGTTGGTCGCTTGCGAGAAGTCTTTCAGGTTCGTGTGTGGCAAGGCTGCGCTGAAGGGCGTTGATTCTCGTCTGGGTCGTTGTGAGGTTGGGCGTAAAGTTCAGTAGCCAGCGGATTTCACGATACGTATGCAGAGGGACCTGCATATCTTCTCCCGCAGCCTCACGTCTGCTCATCTCATGCACAAGAGGCTTTAGTGTGGGATCCAGCTGTTTCAGGCGTTTTGCGCGAGCAATTGGTATTTCCGCAAAATCCCAATAGAAACGAGCAGTTTCGCTCAATCGGTGTATTGGAGATTGAGCCGCAAAAACGACTGGTGGTGTCATGATGTGGGCCCGGTAAATCGAGACTGCAACGAACGCGCGTTCAATCTGCTCGCTGGTGAAGTAAGCAACGAGCGCCAAGATCAGGATGCTGAGTAGCACGAGTAGACTACGTCTGAGCTTAATCACGGCCCCGATCATACGCCCTGAAAACGATTAGTCCTCAGATCAGCATTGTGGTGACTAACGGCTCAGAACGAAGCATGCCTGTCCAAACAGTAGGAACTGCAGGCATCTTCTGATTTCAGGCTGGCGCGGTAACTTCCTCAGACAGGGCGGTCTGCTTCTTTGGCGCGGGTGCTTCGGCCTTCTTGCTGGGCGCGATGATGGCGTGCAGCGTTGTGCCTTCCATGCGCGGCATGAACTCGACAATGCCGCCGTCGCCAATGTCCATGATAAGCCGGTTGATGATCTTGTAACCCAGGTCGCGATGAGCCATCTGCCGGCCGCGAAAGCGCAGTGAAGCTTTGACCTTATCGCCATCCGAGAGAAAGCGCACAGCCTGATTCTTCTTGGTTTGATAATCGTGCTCGTCCACCGTTACGGAGAACTTCACTTCCTTTACGACGATGATCTTCTGCTTCTTGCGGGCCGCTCGCTCGCTCTTGTCCTTCTCGTAAAGGTACTTGCCATAATCTTGGATGCGGCAAACGGGCGGCACCGCATTCGGCGAAACCTCCACCAGGTCAAGGGAGCGCTCGCGCGCGATCTTCAGTGCATCGAACGGAGCCATAATGCCAAGCTGTTCGCCCTGATCATCGATCACGCGGATTTCGCGGGCGCGGATCTTCTCGTTGGTGCGGATGAATGACTTGATGGCACGCTTGTCGTTGAACGGTGGAATGGGTAGCCTCCGCAGTGCCTGCTCGGTACGGTCGCTCCACGGAGCACCTTTGGCGTCACTGCATATCGCAGTATACAACGCAACCCGTAAGAGCCCCGTTCCGGCGGGACAAGAGCTCCTGTAATCGCGTGTTCGGGTACATTGCCCTTCCACCTACGGCACACACCTCTTCACCACGCGCATACGGGAAGAGGTATGCTTGCGATTGTGTGTTAATTGCTGCTGTTCGCAACCGTGTGCGTGCGAGCGCGGGTTCCTGGGAGAGTTACTGTTCGATGAAACGGCGTATTTTACTGGTGGATGATGAGGTTGCGGTCTTGCTTACACTGAAGGCCGTTCTTGAGATCAGCGGATTTGACGTGGATACGGCGACCTCGGCGCGTGAGGGCAAATCGCGAATTAAGCACCGCGAATACGAGATGGTCATCACCGACATGCGCATGGAAGACGAGCACGCGGGCGCTGAGGTCATCGCCGCCGCCAAGGAGGCAGCGTACAACCCAGCCATTGCGTTGTTAACGGCCTTCCCCGTGGATGACGAGGCGCTCAGTTCCATGGGGGCCGACAAGATGCTGGTCAAGCCCATGCACACCCGCGTTCTGCTGCAACAGCTGGAGTCGTTGATGAACCGGCATACCGCAGCCAAGCAAAAAACGGCGGCAAAGAAGTCGGCCCCAGCAAAGAAGGCCTCCAAGGTCGATGGCAAGGCTGCGAAAGAGGCCGTTTCAGGAGCACAGCCAGCAAAGAGTCAGGATTTGGCACTTGCTGCCGCAGGCACTAAGGTGAAAGCGGCCAAGTCGGTGGCGAAGTCTCCCCGTTAATCAGTGTGGGCTGTGCGCCTTCACGTAATTGCGCAGATCCAGGTTGATCTCCAGCGCCTTGTTGGTGCCGTTGTCCAGCATGCGCAGCCAGTCAGTCGCAGGCGACTTTAAGTCCGCTGTGCTCAGCAGGTAACCGGTCTGGACGATGATCTCAAGCGCATTGCTAAGGTCGTGCGCGAGCTTGCGAATCTCAAGCGCCACTTCCTCTGGAATGAGGGTCTCGCTGCATGCTGTGTGCTGCTTTGTATCCTGTGAATTCATACACCTCTCAACTGCGGCACGCAACCGCGTGCGCGTACGATGCCCACACTTTGAACGTTGCTGTCGCGCTTGAGATGCGGTACCGGGCAAGTGGGTTGACGTTCCATCATGACTTTCCTCCAATTTGCGCGAACATTGACACACGGGAGCGGCTTTGGGACACTAGACAAACTGCAAGCGACATTCCCGGCTCTGCCGATGTTCGCTCCCGTGCCGAAATGGCGGAATTGGCAGACGCGCATGGTTCAGGTCCATGTACTCGCAAGGGTGTGGAGGTTCGAGTCCTCTTTTCGGCACCAACGTTCGGCAAAGGCGCGGCTTGGGTCGCGCCTTTTGCTTCCTGATTCTTCCACCGTACTTCGGTAGCATAGATATGGCGGATGCCCTGCTCGCTGGGACACACCTCGACCGGATTATCGCGCGTACACGCGCTGATCTGAGTCTGCGTAAGAGCGTGGACCGGCTGCGCGAGTTGGAGCGCATGGCCGCGCGACACACACCACGCGGCTTTGCTGCTGCATTGCGGCAAGTAGCAAAAACCCGCCCAGCAGTAATCGCCGAACTCAAAAAGGCATCGCCTTCCAAGGGCTTGATCCGCGAGAACTTCGATCCGGCGAGTCTGGCCCGCTCCCTGCAATCGAGCGGCGCGGCCTGCCTCTCCGTCCTCACCGACGAGCCGTTCTTCCAGGGTTCGTTGCGTAATCTGGGGATGGCTTCTTCCGCCACAAACCTCCCATGCCTGCGCAAGGATTTCATCGTGGATGACTTCCAGATCATCGAAGCGCGTGCCCACCACGCAGACGCCATTCTGCTGATTGTTGCGGCGCTCACTGATGCGGAGCTGAAGCATCTGCGTACAGCCGCGCGAGCCTCCGAACTCGACGTACTCTGCGAAGTGCATAACCGCGCGGAACTGGATCGGGCACTCACGCTGAACTGCGAGATGTACGGCATCAACAGCCGCGACCTCCGTACCTTTCAGGTAGACCCCGCAGCCTCCATGGAATTGGTGCAATACCTCCCTGCGGATTGCGTGCGCGTAGCAGAGAGCGGCATCAGCACCTTCGCGGACATCCACCGCATGTCGCAGGCAGGCTTCAACGCTTTCCTCATCGGCGAGTCACTGATGCGCGCCCGAGATCCGGGAGCGGCACTGTCGGACCTGCTGAACGGTTCAGGCGCGGGTCAGCGGCATGTGGATTAAAATCTGCGGCAACACGCGGCGGGAAGATTGCCTCCATGCGGCAGAGTGCGGTGCGGACGCGGTCGGCTTCATCTTCGCACCGGGGAAGCGTACCGTCACCCCGGAGCTGGTCGCCTCCATCGTTCCTCGTTTGCCCAGCAGTTTGGAGAAGGTCGGAGTCTTCACCACGGGTGATCCAGCCGTCATCGCGGCCACGGTGCTGCAGGCACAGCTAACCGTCATCCAGCTGCATCGCGACTACGATCCCACACTCATCCACGGGATAAAGCAGCAACTGCTGCCACACCGCATCACCGTGCAATGGATTCAGGTTCAGACGTGGAATGCCGAGGAGCCTTCCTCTGCCCAGGCCACGGAGTTTGCGTCAGCGTGCCACAAAATTGCCGCCGGCCGGCTAATTGACCGCATCCTAATCGACTCCCGCGTTGGCACGGCGAGCGGAGGTACCGGCATCCCATTTGACTGGACCGCCGCTGCGTCAGTATTGACGGACGTCCATCTGCCGGTGATCGTCGCGGGCGGCCTGAGTCCAGCAAACGTCGCGCACGCTCTCCAGGCAATTCATCCATACGGAGTGGATGTATCCAGTGGTGTGGAATTATCACCAGGAGTGAAGGACTACACTGCTGTACACACCTTTATCAAGAACGCCCGAAGCGCCGCCCAACCTTAGAGCTTTTCGACAGCACCAGGGACGCAATCTCCTGTCTCACCCCGCAGACTTCAAAGATCAGCGATAATCGCCTCTCTCGCGCCGTTCCCGCTTCTTGACCCCGTGATCCCTGCGCGCTTTGTTGGCCAGCAAACCGCCACCCGCACCGGCTCCCGCACCAATCAGGGCACCTTTGCCGCCGCCCAGCAGGCCTCCTAAGACCGCTCCACCCGCGGCTGAACCGCCAACGACCTTGGCTTTTGTGTGATGGCGCGCGTCGTGGCGCTGCTGATCGTATCTGGCTCGATCGTGTTCTCTCTGCGTGTACTGCGCCACCAAAGCCACCGGTCCTGCGAAAATCCCGCTTAAGACAAACGTCGCTGCGGTTCGTTTCAGGTTCATCGTTCGTTCTCCTCTGGCGCGATGAGCATAGCCGCACATGTCCATGCAAAAGCCCGTCTGGCTTTAAACGCGACGGGATCCGTTGAGGGGATGGATGGCGGTTCGCCCACATCAGTTTCTTTTCTTCCCGCCCATTTTGCGATAGACTTACGCGAAATGGTACAGACATTCTATCGGCGGGTTATTTACCGGGCTGCTACGCATCCCGCAGTGCCAATGGAATACACTCTCTAAAGCTGCAACGCAGCACATTTGAGGCAGTCCAAGGAGCCGCGGGCATTATCAGCCGCGGCTTCGTTGCGTTGAGGCAGGTCAAACAAGAAAGGGTAAACCATGCCAGTGTTGGAGCAAGTGACGGAAGTGTCCCGCTCACTCGGTACCGGGCGCTTCGGTGCATACGGCGGTCGCTACGTCCCTGAGACATTGATGGCGGCTCTGCTGGAACTGGAGCGCGCCTACGCGGATGCGCAAAACGATCCGAGCTTCCACGAAGAGCTGAACGGCCTGCTGAAGCATTACGTTGGCCGTCCCACGCCGCTGTATTTTGCGAAGCGCCTTAGTGAACAGCTAGGCGGTGCGCAACTCTGGCTCAAGCGCGAAGACCTGCTCCACACCGGCGCGCACAAGATCAACAACGCACTGGGCCAGGCACTCCTCGCCCGCCGCATGGGCAAGCAGCGCATCATCGCGGAAACCGGCGCGGGCCAGCACGGCGTCGCCACCGCCACGGTGTGCGCGCTCTTCGGCCTGGAATGCGTGATCTACATGGGCGAGGAAGACATGCGGCGGCAAGAGCTCAACGTTTACCGCATGCGGCTGCTCGGTGCCGACGTGCGCGGCGTGGGCGCCGGTTCTGCCACGCTGAAGGACGCGATCAACGAGGCCATGCGCGACTGGGTGACGAACGTCCGCACCACGTTTTACATTCTCGGCTCGGCGCTCGGCGCACACCCATATCCGACGATGGTGCGCGACTTTCACCGCGTCATTTCGAAGGAAGCCAAGCGCCAGTTCACCGAGCAGGTGGGCCGCAACCCGGATGCGATTGTTGCGTGCGTCGGCGGCGGCTCCAACGCCATCGGTGCCTTCTACGAGTTCATCCCGGACGAAAATGTTCGTCTCATCGGCGTCGAAGCCGGTGGCCGCGGCCCCGCCCTGGGCGACCACGCCGCCCGCTTCAGCAAACAGGGAGGCGGCCTGCCCGGCGTCCTCCAGGGCACCTACAGCTACGTCCTGCAGAACGGCGCAGGCCAGATCGCCAACACCCACTCCGTCTCCGCCGGCCTCGACTACGCCAGCGTCGGCCCGGAGCACGCCATGCTGCACGACCAGGGCCGCGCCGAGTACGTCAGCGCCACCGACGACGAAGCCCTCAACGCCACCAAGGTCCTGTCACGTACGGAAGGCATCGTGCCAGCACTCGAGTCAGCCCACGCGGTCGCGCACGCCATGAAGCTCGCCCCCACCATGAGCCGCACCCAAACCATCATGGTCAACCTCAGCGGACGCGGCGATAAAGACATGGGCATCATTAGCCGCGAACTGAACCTCGGCAGCGCTCCTGCCGAGAACAAGGGAACAAGATGACACTCGACTACGACGGATTTCAGCAAATAGAGCTCGTATGGAAAGCAGACGACCACAACGGATGCGTATACATCCTGATCTTCAGCAAAGATGGCTTAGAGATACCCTTCTATGTTGGCCAGACTGCACGATTTTTCGGGCGCATGGATGATTACTTCTGGGCGTCTTTCCAAGCAGCGACTGATTTCAAAGTCGGAGAGGCCATCCGGCACTTCTGTGGTCTGACTGGAAGCAAAGTGCTTGCTAGATATAAGATGTGCGCGAAGCCGCGAACAGAAGAGGCCAGAGTAATAGCCCAGCTTAGAGAGCAAGGAGCAGTTTTGCTCAATGGTGAACTGGGCTATGACTACAAAGCTGCGGACGAGCAAAAGCAAGCGACTGAAGTGCGTATGAAATGTGATGCGATAATCGCTGCGGCTATGATGAGGACATGAGTGTGATTCACATCGCCGAGGATGAAATCGCGGAAAAGCTGCCCGGGCTGCTGACGAGAGTGAAAGCGGGCGATGAGGTGATGATCCAAACGGGTTCGTCGCCGATTCTTGTAGCGCAAAAGAGCCGAGAGGCCGGGTGGACGGCGGCGGAGGCGCTCCAGAGACTTGCGGGTCGCGCCTTGACGGTTGTCGATCAGGATTTTGCTACTGATCTTGCGGAGGTTCGTAGCGAACTGAACGCCAGCTACAGGCCTATTGGATGGGACTGATTCTGGATACAACCGTTCTCATTGAAGGAGAGCGGCAAGGGACCAGCATAAGCTTTCTCCTTAACAGGTTGCAGACAGAGTTCGCAAACGAGCCGATCGCAATTTCGTGTTTGAGTCTGCTTGAGCTTGCTCAGGGTGTGGAGCGCGCCAGGGATTCGGAAACAAGGCTGCTCCGGCTCATGTTTATACAGGAAGTTCGGGAAAGCTTGCGGAGCGTGCCGGTCACAGCAGATATCTGCTTTGCGGCTGGACGTCTCAGCGGTGAACTGAAAAGCAGGGGCATTTCGATTGGCATCGTCGATCTTATGATCGGTTCTACCGCGCTTGCGCTGGATTACGCTGTGCTCACAAGAAACATGCGTGATTTCGAACGTATGTCAGCACTACGTGTGATTGAGTACTAAGATGTTCTTCCTCAATAAACCCGGCTTGGTCGTCTATCTCACCGCAGGCGACCCATCCCTCGAAGCCACCTACGACATTGCGCTAGCAGCCATTGACAACGGCGCGCAGGTCATCGAACTTGGCGTGCCGTTCAGTGATCCGCTTGCGGATGGGCCGGTGATTCAGCGGGCCAGTGAGCGGGCCGTGGCGCGCGGCGTGCGCCTGCTGGATGTGCTGGAGCTTTGCGCCCGCATCCGAGCGGCGAGGTCCGCGTGCGGCATTATCCTGTTCAGCTATTTGAACCCTGTGATGCGCATGGGCCTGCGCGAGTTCTGCGCGGCAGCGAAGGCCGCCGGGGCGGACGGCGTTCTGCTAACCGACATGATCGTGGAAGAAGCAACCGAATACCTCGCCGCCATGCAGGAAAACAATCTCGCGCCGGTCTTCCTGGCCGCGCCCACCAGCCCCGATGAACGCCTGCAAGCCATCGCGGAACACAGCAAAGGCTTCGTCTACGCCATCTCCCGCGTCGGCATCACCGGTACTCAGGATCAGATCGCCAGCGACGCCGAGCAGCTGGTCAAGCGGCTGAAACAGTTCACAGATCTGCCCATTGCCGTCGGCTTCGGCATCTCCAGCGCGGAGCATGTGCGTGCGGTGATGGAGTTTGCGGATGCTGCGGTGGTTGGCAGCGCGATCGTGGCACTCATCGAGAAATCAAGCCCCGGCGACGAAGCACGCGCGATTGGCGAGTTTGTTCGGGAATTACGGACGGGATGACCGCAGGCTAAGTAGAATGAACGCATATCACAGCAGCAAAGGAACGAGCATGGAAATCGCGGACTGGCGTAAGAAGATCGACGGGCTGGACGAAGAGATCGTACGGCTGCTGTGTGAACGGGCGCAGGCCGCCGCAGCTATCGGCGATCTGAAGAGCCGCACCGGCGCAAACATCTACGAGCCGGACCGCGAGCAGGCGGTGCTGCAACACGTCCAGGCCTGCAACACCGGCGATCTGCCAGAGGGTCAGCTGCTGGTCATCTACGAGCGCATCATGGACGTCATGCGTTCCCTCCAGCGCCGCGCACCGCAGGCATGAACCGAATTCAAAAGGGAAGCGAAGGACACGCACCATGATCGTGGTTATGCAGAGCAACGCCACCGGCGAACACATCCAGACCGTCATTGAACAAATGGTGGAGCTCGGCTTCAACGTGCACCGCACCAGCGGCGCGGGACAGATGATCCTTGCCGGTGTGGGCACGCCGGACCAGTTCGACGTCACCGAATTCCAGGTCATGAACGGCGTGCAGGACGCCTACCGCATCTCCTCGCCCTACAAGCTCGCCGGCCGCGGCTTCCGGCCGGAGGGCACCGTCATCACGTTCTCGAACGGCGTGACGGTCGGCGGCAACGAAGTCACCATCATGGCTGGCCCCTGCTCCGTCGAATCGCGCGAGCAAATCCTCCTCTCCGCGCAACAGGTCAAGGCGTCGGGCGCGCAGTTCCTTCGTGGCGGCGCGTACAAGCCGCGTTCCTCGCCCTACAGCTTCCAGGGCATGGGCGTGGAAGGCCTCAAGCTGCTCCGCGAAGTTGGCGATCAGACCGGCCTCCTCGTCATCACCGAGGTCATGGAAATTGCCCAGATCGAGCCCATGCTGCCCTACATCGATTGCTTTCAGGTAGGCGCGCGCAACATGCAGAACTTTAACCTGCTTCGCGAACTCGGCCATGTGCGCAAACCGGTGCTGATGAAGCGCGGCATCTCCGCCACCATCGAAGAAGTTCTGCTCTCAGCCGAGTACATCCTCAGCGGGGGCAACTATGACCTGATTCTCTGCGAGCGCGGCATCCGCACCTTTGAAACCTACACGCGCAACACCATGGACATCAGTGCCATCCCCGTCCTCAAGAAGCTGACCCACCTGCCCGTCTTCGGCGACCCATCGCACGGTGTGGGCAAACGAGAATTTGTTCCGCCGCTCGCCCTCGCGTCCGTCGCCGCCGGCGCCGATGGCCTCCTGATGGAAATGCACCCCAACCCAGAGAAGGCCATGAGCGACGGCGCCCAATCGCTCTACCCCGACCAGCTGACAAAGCTCATCGCCCAACTTCGGCAGCTCGCGCCAGTCGTCGGCCGCACCGTCGCATAGCAACAATCTTTCGATAGTCTTAGGAGCGTCAAAATGTCAGAGTGGGTCAAGTTGAAAGCGGCAGATGGCGTGGAGTTGGAAGCTTGTGTCGCGCGTCCGCATGGAGAGCCGAAGGCATCGCTGGTGGTTGTGCAGGAAATTTTTGGCGTCAACGATCATATCCAGGCGGTAACGGACGATTGGGCGAAGGAGGGCTACCTTGCCATTGCTCCAGCCATGTTTGACCGCATCGAGCCGGGCGTCAAGATCGGCTATGACAAGGCGGGATGGGCGAGGGCGATGAACTTCGTGCCGCGTATCGACATGGATAAGTCGATCCTTGACGTGAGCGCCGCAATCGATTGGCTTCGCAACGAAACAGAGCTAAATGTCGGCATCGTGGGTTACTGCTACGGCGGCACCATGGCGTGGCTCGCCGCCGCACGTCTTGAAGTACAAGCCGCGGTGGGTTATTACGGTGGCAACATCGTAAATTTCCTGAACGAAGAACCGCGCTGCCCCATCATGCTGCACTTTGGGGCCGATGACGCCCATATACCCGCGGAAAGTATCGCGAAGATTCAGCAGGCACATCCTGAAGTACCCATCTTCGTCTACGACGGTGCAGGACACGCGTTTAACCGTAGCGCCGATCCTTCAGCGTATGTCGCGGACGCGGCACGGCTGGCAAAAAAACGTTCCCTGCTCTTTTTCCAGCAGCACCTTGTGTTCTGATGAACACCGTTACCATCATCGGCACCGGCCTCATCGGCGCATCCATCGGCCTCGCTCTACGCGAGGCCGGTTTTGCTGGCAGCCTTACTGGTATTGACGCCAGTGGTGACGAACTTGCAACGGCGCAGCGCCTCGGAGCCATCGACCACGCAGCGCGCTCACCGGAGCAACACACACAAGCCATCCAACAGGCCGATGTCATCGTGCTCGCTGTCCCGGTCCTCGGCATTCTGCACTGGATGCAGCAGATCGCCCCTCTGCTACGGGACGGTCAGCTGGTCACCGACGTGGGGTCCACGAAGGCAAGGATCGCAGCATCAGCGCAGGAAATCATGCCGGGCCAGTTCCTCCCCGGCCACCCCATGGCAGGCAAGGAGAGCGGCGGCGCGGCCCTTGCCGAAGCCTCTCTCTTCCGTGGCACCACGTGGCTCTTCACACCATTGCACGCTGCGACAAGTGTCGAACGGATATGGCGAGAGTGGGTGCAACGCACCGGCGCGCACACCATGGACATCGACCCGGAGCAGCACGACCGCGTCTGCGCCTGGGTCAGCCACATGCCGCAGATGGTTTCCACTGCCATGTCGGCCATGCTCGAAGACCAGTTCGGCGACTCACCAGAACTCCGCGCCATCGGCGGTCGCGCCCTCCGCGAGATGACCCGCCTTGGCACCAGCCCCTACAGCATGTGGCGCGACGTAGCGCACACCAACGAGCAGGCCATCGCGGAATCTCTACTCAGCCTCGAGCAACGCCTCCAGCACCTCCGAGAAAATCTGCGCACGGTAGAACTCCGCGAAGAATTCGCCCAAGCCAACCGCTTCCGCAAAACCCTGTAGCGGTGAAGGCCACAGACCCGGGTGCCCAACTTTCGCGAAGCTAAGGTGGGGCACCACTTCAGCGCTGCTAAATCCGCATCGCTTACAGCATAAAGTTCAATGCGCTGCCATCTGCTCCGGATCAATCTTCACGCGTTTCGGCGGCAGCCGCATGATCCATACCAGCGGCGACAACACCAGCAGCGTAAATGCCAGCAGCGCAAACGCGTTCTTGTACGCCAGCATGTTCGCCTGCCGGATCATCTGGTTGTACGCGGCAGCAATGGCGGCGGGCTGCGCCGCGGCCATCGTTGTCTGCGTACCTTGCGCAAACACGCGAATGTAGTTTGCCAATGCAACGCTGCCGTTGCTGATATTCGAGCCAAGCGCCATCTGCTGCACCTGTGCGGATCGCGCAAGAAATGTCGTCAGCAGCGCCGTTCCCGCCGAGCCGCCCATATTGCGTGCAAAATTCGACAGTGACGAAATCTGATTACTCTTCTCACGGGGCACACCGACGTAGTTCAGCGTACTGATCGGGATAAAGATAAACGGCAATCCAAGCACCTGTAGCACGCGCCAGAAGGTTACGGTGCCAAAGGCCGTGTTCAGGTCAAGTCGTGTCAGGTTGTACAGCCCCGCCGCGACGGCCAGATAGCCAAGCATCACCATGAGCCTGGGATCGATTTTGCCCAGCGTGCGACCCGCGACCGCCATCATGACCATCATCGCGAACCCAGCCGGAGACAGCACCTCTCCCGCGCGCTCCGCCGTGTACCCCAGCAATGTTTGCAGGTATTGCGGGATCAGCACGGTCGATCCGAAGAGCACCATGCCGAGGATCAACTGCAAAAACACAGCGGTGCCAAAATTACGGTTCTTCAGCAGCTTCAAATCAACAATTGGGTCAACATGGTTCCACTCCCAGAACACAAAGAACACCAGCACCACGACCGCGATGATCGCGGTCAGCTGAATCTCCCCAGAGCCGAACCAATCCTTCTCCTGGCCCTTGTCCAGGGTGAACTCCAGCATGCCGACACCGATGCCGACGCTCAGCAAGCCGATGTAATCCACCGGATCCCGTCGCTTGGTCCGCGCCACCAGTTCCGGCGGGTCCTCCACCATGCGGTTTGAAAGATACAGCGATAGCAAGCCGATAGGCAGGTTGATAAAGAAAATCCAATGCCAGTTGTAGTTGTCCGTGATCCATCCGCCCAACGTGGGGCCAACGGCAGGCGCGACCACCACCGCCACGCCGTAGAGAGCGAACGCTTGTCCGCGCTTTTCAATCGAAAACGTGTCTGCCAGGATCGCCTGTTCGCTCGGCGCAAGCCCACCTCCGCCAAGCCCCTGCAAAATGCGTGCCCCGATCAGGAGCGGCAACGTCGGTGCGAGACCGCAAAGCAGCGAACACGCGGTGAAAATCACCACGCAGGTCATGTAGAAGCGCTTCCGTCCAATGCGATTTGAGATCCACCCTGAAATCGGCAAAACCACCGCCGATGCGACGAGATAACTTGTCAGCACCCATGTCGCCTCCTCTTGGGAGGCACCAACGGATCCCGCGATGTGCGGCAGCGCGACGTTTGCGATCGATGTATCCAGCACCTCCATGAACGTGGCCAGCGTCACCGTCAACGCGATCAACCAGGGATTATGCCTGGGTTTCCACTCGGCTTGTTGGGAACTTACGGACATCAGAAGTTGCTTGCCTTAGTCTATAGAGACTCTCAATGCCTATGCCTTCAGCAGATCTGGCGATTACACTGGCGGATGTCGAATTGGCGCGCGAACGCGTGCGCGATGCGATTTACCTGACGCCATGCGGACGCTCCGCCGCCTTAAGCGAACTCACCGGCCTGCAAATCTACCTTAAGCTGGAGAACCTGCAGATGACCGGTGCGTTCAAGGAGCGCGGCGCGTTGAACCGCATCGCGCTGTTGACATCGGAGCAGGCGAGGCGTGGCGTGATCGCGGCGAGCGCCGGCAATCATGCCCAGGGTGTCGCGTACCACGCGACCCGCCGGGGCATACACGCCACCATCGTCATGCCAGAGCCGACACCGCTGGTCAAGGTCACGGCAACCCGCCGCTTCGGCGCGAACGTCATCCTGCACGGCGCAAACTACGACGCCGCGTACGCAGAGGCACGCCGCCGCTGCGATGTGGATGGTTCAACCTTTATCCATCCGTTCGACGACGCCAGCGTGATTGCAGGCCAGGGCACCATTGGCCTGGAACTTCTGGAGCAGGTCGATGGGCTGGAAGCTGTCGTGGTGCCGGTGGGCGGTGGAGGCCTGATCGGCGGCATTGCGTGCGCGGTAAAGTCGCTGCGGCCGAAGGTGCGCATCATCGGCGTGCAGACGTCGCGCTTGCCCAGCATGCAGGCAGCGCTCAGCGCTGGAGAGCCGGTGACAATCGACGCGGCTACCACCATCGGTGATGGTATCGCGGTGCGCCGCGCGGGAACGCTGACAATGCCGCTGGTGCGTGCGTTCGTCGATGAGATCGTCACGGTGGACGAGGACGAAATCGCGGCAGCAATCCTTGTCCTGCTGGAGCGCGAAAAAACGCTGGCCGAGGGCGCAGGCGCGGCTGCACTGGCTGCCCTGCTGCAACAGCGCACATCGCTGCAGCCGGGTACACGAACCGCTGTGCTGGTCTGCGGCGGCAACATCGATGTCACACTGCTCTCACGCATCATCGAGCGCGGGCTGGTACAGGATGGCCGCCTGATCCGGTTGCGTATTCACCTGCTGGACCGCGCGGGCGCCTTGCAGGACCTCACCAAGATCATCGCGGAGCACGGCGTCAACATCGTGGATACGCTCTATAACCGCGCATATTACGGCGTAAACCTTGGCGACACCACGATTGACATCACCATGGAAACGCGCGGCCGCGATCAAGCGGATGAACTGCTGTTAGTACTCACAGAGAACGGCTACCGCTACAACCGTGTCATCTAAAGAACTCCCACAAGCAGCCTTGGTATGGCATCGCTAGCCATGCATACAGGGTCGTGTTGAGAAGGGGCATGAGTGCTCGGTTCGGGGCCAAAGGCCCATCACATAACAGCCTGGGCCAAAGGCCCAGGTAGCGAGTAATTGAAGACCATCAGCGCTGAAGGCGCGACACATAGGATGAACCCTAGGCGGTAAATCTTCGCGCCTTCCCGTTCACTTTTGCGCCCTGTGCGTTCTTATTCGCTGATGAAGCCGCGCACCTCACGGAAGATGGTCTAATGACCTGAACCTCCATGCACAATGAACCCGCTGCCGAACTCACCGGTATCACTCATCGCTACGGCACGCATGTGGCCCTGAAAAAGCTGTCGCTCACATTGTGGCCGGGCGAGGTGGTTGCTCTGCTTGGACCCAATGGTGCCGGGAAGACGACAGCCGTGAAGCTGCTGCTCGGGTTATTGCAGCCGGCCGAAGGCACGGTGGAAGTCTTCGGGCGCAGTCCCAGCGTGCGCGCAGCACGGCAACGCATCGGTGCCATGCTGCAGGTGGCGCGCGTGCCGGAGACGCTCGCCGTCGGTGAATATCTCGACCTCTTCCGCAGCTACTATCCACACCCCTTGCCGATTGCGGATTTGGTACAAGCCACCGGTCTCCAGGGCATTGAAAAGCGTCAGTTCAAGGACCTAAGCGGTGGCCAGAAGCAGCGCATGCTCTTCGCGCTGGCACTCTGTGGCGATCCTGATCTCATCTTTCTGGACGAGCCGACACTCGGCATGGACATTGAGACACGGCACAACCTGTGGCGGCAGGTGCGCGCGCTGGCGGACCGGGGCAAGACCGTGCTGCTGACCACACACTATCTGGAAGAGGCCGACACGCTGGCGGATCGCATCCTGGTCATTGCGCATGGTTTGGTTGTGGCAGAGGGCACACCCGCTGAAATCAAAAGCCGTGCCGGTGGACGCAAGGTTCAATGCGTCACCAACCTCACAGATGAGTTCATGGCGAGCCTGCCCGGTGTGCGCCGCGTGGAGCACACCGGCGCGGGTGTGACGCTTACCGTCGAACGTGCCGAATCCGTACTGCGTACGCTGCTGGCAGAGGATGCCTCGCTGCATAGTCTCCAGGTGACCAGCCCTGCTCTGGAAGACGCGTTTCTGGAGCTTACACGCGCAACGAATGCACCGAAGGAGCAGGCATGAGCACTGCGAGGACTCCCATGAACTCGGCCCTGATGCCGTATGCAAAGGAAACGAAGTACGAGTTCCTCCGCCTGCTGCGCGCCCGTTCATTCTCCGTCGCAACGATTGGCTTTCCCATCAGCTTTTACCTGCTGTTCGGTGTCGTCATGGCTTCTACGGACCACTCCGGCTTCGATCGTGCGAAGTACCTGCTGGCAACGTACTCCGTCTTTGGTCTGGTGGGATCGTCACTCTTTGGCCTCTGTAGCACGATCGCGAATGAGCGTGCGCAGGGATGGCTTGAACTGAAGCAGGCCAGCCCCATGCCACCAGCCGCTTATCTGCTCTCCAAGCTGTTTACCGCAATGGCCTTCGGTCTTATCATCTTCGTTCTGCTGCTGCTGTGTGGGGTCACGATGGGCCATGTCCATTTCACGGCGGCGCAGATCGCAAAACTGGCCGCGACGGTGGTGCTCGGCGTCTTCCCGTTTGCGTCGCTTGGCATCCTTCTGGCCTGCGTGGTGCCGCCTAACGCCTCTATCGGCTTCGTCAATCTGATCTACCTGCCCATGTCGTTTCTTTCAGGCCTGTGGTTCCCCTTGGAGGCGCTGCCGAAGTGGCTGAGCCGCATTGCGCCGGTGTGGCCTACGTGGCACCTGGGACAGTTGGCCATCCATGATGTTGGTTACCCTATGCGGTGGAGTGTTGCCGCGCATGTGATCTGGCTGGGGTGCTTCTCGGCGGCGTGCCTTGGTCTGGCGTTGCTGCTCTTCCGGCGCAGCGCGCAAAAGTCCTAGCTCTCCTGACTGGCCTTGGGGACGCAGTTGCTCCCCGCCTATGCCAGTAAGCCTGTACATTGCAACTTGTTCATAAAACTAAAACGACTTAAGACTTGGGATGGTCGCGTTCCTAGAATGTTTCACGTGAAACATTGGTCTGTGTGCCCATCACTCGTCGTCCGTCTGACTCGCCCCATCCATGGTCTGTAGGTCTTTGCCGGGTTTGAAGCGGACAGCGCGGCCTGGTTCGATATCGACTTCGGTGCCAGTACGCGGGTTCCGGCCAATGCCGGTCTTCCGGGGCTTGACACTGAAGACACCGAAGCCTCGCAGTTCGATGCGTTCCCCTGCGCTCAGAGCCCTTTTCAGGCCTTTCAGGATTTCTTCCACTGCCTGCTCGGCGCGGGTCCGCGGCAGTCCGGTGCGGTCGACCACACGTTGGATCAAATCTTGCTTGATCAAGGCTGCCCCTTCGGCTATGAACTAGTGGAAATCGCCTGGTGTTCTGATGGTAGGAATGCCTTGCTGCCGTGTCAACAGCATTGCGTTCCGGTGGAAAGAGCGCGCCTTCCTCACTATCGTAAGATGACACATACCCTCGCCACAGGAGAGTGATGTCGATCAAAAGTGACAAATGGATTCGCGCTCAAGCCAATGCGCATGGCATGATTGAGCCGTTTAGCGAGAAGCAGGTAAACGCCGGCTGCATCTCCTACGGCCTGTCCTCATACGGGTACGACCTCCGTGTCTCACGCGAGTTCAAGATTTTTACCAATGTGAACAGCGCCATCATTGATCCGAAGGCGTTCGACGAGCGCTCCTTTGTGAGTGTGGAAGCCAACAGCGTCATCGTTCCCCCCAACTCGTTCGCCCTAGCGAGGTCGGTTGAATACTTCCGCATACCGCGCGATGTGCTGACCATCTGTGTGGGCAAATCCACCTACGCGCGGTGTGGCATCATCGTCAACGTGACGCCGTTTGAGCCGGAGTGGGAGGGCTTTGTCACGCTGGAAATCTCCAATACAACACCATTGCCCGCGAAAATCTACGCGGACGAAGGCCTCTGCCAAATTCTTTTCTTCCAGTCAGACGAGGTATGCGAGACCAGCTACGCAGACCGGGCAGGCAAGTACCAACGGCAGCAGGGCATCGTGCTGCCGAAGCTGTAACGACGATGACAGGCGGAACAGAAACAGTAAGTACCACTCCCGCCCGGCTGCGTGTTGGAGTCATCTGCGCCGATCCGCTGCGCATTGAGGGTCTGCGCGCGCTGCTGGAAACCGAATGCGACCTGCTGCCGCTCAGCGCGCCGGAGACGCTGCGGCAAGGCGACCTCGCCATGGTTATCATTGACACGCCCGAGGAAGATCTTTTTCACATGATGGCAGCCTTCCGGCGTGCCCGGCCCGGCTTGCGGCTGATCGTGCTTGGTAATCGAACTGATCCCGCTTACATACAGAAAGTCGTTGCTGGCGGAGCGAAAGGTTACCTTTTGTATACAGCCAGCGCACGAGAGACGGTATTGGCGATCCAGGTTGTAGCCGATAACTCGATCTGGGCACCACGTAAAGTTTTGGCCAGCCTGATCGACACCTACTCCACCTCCACACCGCGGCCGCCGCAGATCAGGCTCACGCCACGTGAGAAAGAAGTCATCGATCTGCTGATTGCAGGCCGTGCGAATCGCGAGATCGCGTCAACCCTGGGGATGGAAGTCAAGACCGTGAAAACACATGTGGGACGCTTGTTGCAAAAGTTCAGTGTTCCCAACCGGGTCGCGCTGACGGTTCGTGCCTTAGAGATGCAAATTGGCAGCCGTGCCGTAAGCGGGCACTGATTTCCCTTTATGAAACAACTCACATAGGATGCAGCGGTCTTACGCCCTAAGTCACTTGAACGTTACCGCAGCATGTTGCACTCTAGACCTACGTAACACAGACCTGGGAGAAGAGGGGCTGGTGGAGAGGGCGAAAGCCCAAACCTCAGCCCCATTTTTTTGCCGCTGTGTCCTGTGCAACGAATACGTACCGCACTCCATCGTATGTTGGAGCGGGCCGGATCAACCGGATTTGCTGGGAGTGGGGAACGATGAACCGCATATCGACATGTTTTTGCGCATTTGCCCTATGTATTACCTCGTTGCCTGCATTCGCCGCCGACGACAAATCAAAAATGGATGAGCGGCTGACAGATGCACAAAATGTTCTGAACGAAATTATGGCGACCCCGGATAAGTCGGTTCCGAGCGAGATTTTGTCAGGGGCAAGCTGCGTCGTAGTGATTCCCGCATTTAAAAAGGGTGCATTTCTTGTGGGAGCGCAATACGGGCAGGGTGTTGGTACATGCCGCACCGGCCATGGCTGGAGCGCTCCAGTCTTTGTGAAGCTGGAGGGCGGCAGCTTCGGTTTCCAAATTGGCGGACAATCGACCGATCTGGTGCTTTTAGCGATGAACCAGGGTGGTCTGCAACACATGTTGCAAGCTAAGTTCAAGATCGGTGCTGACGCTGCTGCAGCCGCTGGCCCGGTTGGCCGTAACGCACAAGCCGGTACAGATTGGAAGTTGAACTCTGAGTTCCTCACGTATTCCCGCTCCAAGGGACTTTTCGCCGGCATCGATCTTGACGGCACCGTGCTTTCTCAAAACCAGGATGATACGCGCGCTTTCTACGGCACGGCACAGCCTTTCAAGACGATTCTGAGCGGGAATGTTCCAACACCTCCTGATGCACGGCCATTTGTTAGCACGGTGGCCAAGTACTTTGTCGCGTCGCGTAAATAACTCGGTCGCACATTCCAAAATGCCCTGCACATACGCAGGGCATTTTGCATTTCTGCATAAGCTGGATCACGGTGGCAACTGAACTTCAAAAGTCGAACGCCCGCCCTTCACTGCGGCATTGCATCGAGTTTGCCGCTGTTGCGTGCGCCGTTAGATTTTTGCGTGTGTTGCCGAGGACTCATGCAAGAAGGCTGGGTGGCCTCTTAGGAGCTGTTCTAGGGTATGCCGCCGGCAGGCTTCGCAGCGTGGGGGACAGGAATCTACAAATTGCAATGCCGCATCTCTCGCCGACTGAGCGTTTGTTGATCGTGCGGCAGACCTTCCGGAATCTGGGCGTGCAACTGGCGGAGTTCTGCCAGATGAATACGTATTCGGCGGAGTTTGCCGCGCAAACCGTTTTTCGATATGAGGGGCTTCAAAACTTCCTAGCGGCTCAGGCTAAAGGAAAGGGAATTCTGGTCCTTACGGGCCACCTGGGTGCGTGGGAACTCTCCAGCTTTCTGCATTCTCTTCTCGGGTACCCCATGGGCATGGTCATTCGCCGTCTTGACAATCCGCTGATCGACCGGATGGTGAACGGCATCCGATGCCTGCATGGTAACCGCGTCCTTCACAAGGATGACTTTGCCCGTGGACTGCTGCGCGCCATGAGCAAGGGAGAAGCGGTCGGCATTCTGATGGACACGAATATGACCCCGCCACAGGGTGTGTTTGTTCCATTCTTTGGGGTGGAGGCGTGCACCGCGTCGGGCATGGCGCGCGTTGCCCGTAAGACTGGAGCTGCGGTCTTGCCTGGTTTCCTGCTGTGGGAAGAGGCGGAGCAGCGGTATGTGCTGCGCTTTGGCGAGGAACTGCAACTTCAGAAGACCAAGGATGAGGAAGGAGACGCGCTGGCCAACACTGCCCTGTTTGCCCGCGTCACGGAGCAGTACATCCGCCATTATCCTGACCAGTGGCTCTGGCTGCATCGGCGATGGAAGACGCGTCCTCCAGGGCAGCAGCCCATCTACGAACTGTTATCTAAAACATCACGCATGGTGCCGGTCTCCCATGCCGAACGTACATTTCCAGCATGACCGTTGCTACAGCGCGGCAAATCGCTGAGTGGGCGGGGGTTGAAGGTGGCAGCCTGCCTGTAGTTTCGATCAGTCGCGTTGCGGCACCTGAAACCGCATCCGCTGATGCGCTCGTCTTTGCGGCATCGCCTGGCGCACTGGAACAGGCACTCGCATCGCAGGCTGGCTTGATCTTCGCGAATCACGCGATTGCCACACAGACGACCGATGCACGCGTCCTTCGTACGTCTGACGCCCGGCTGGCGTTTGCGTGCGTAGCGGCACGACTTCGACCGGAGGGCCAAGCTGGTGTCCACTCCAGCTCTGTCATCGCTTCAGATGCAACGATCGGGCAGGGTACATCAATCGGCCCTGGTGCGGTCATCGGAGAGAATGCCGTTCTTGGAAATGAATGCGTCATCGGAGCGCGTGCCATTATTGAAGCGGGCGTGCAGATCGGCGACCGGGTTCGCGTGCAGGCCGGTGCCGTGTTGGGATCGCTGGGCTTTGGATACGCGCGCAGGCCGGATGGCACGTACGTGCTCTTTCCACAGCAGGGGTCGCTTGTGATCGAGGACGATGTGGAGATCGGCGCGAATACGACGATTGATCGTGGAGCGCTGGGCGAGACGCGCATCGGTGCCGGTACAAAGATCGACAACCTGGTGCACATCGGGCATAACTGCCGCATTGGCCGAAACGTAATCATCGCCGCGCAGACAGGTATCAGCGGCTCAAGCGTGGTGGAGGAGGGGGCGATTCTTGGAGGCCAGGTGGGCATGGGCGAGCACGCCGTTGTTGGCCCGGGGGTGATTCTGGGCGGCGGCGCGGGCGTCCTTAGCGGTAAAAAGTTGCGCGGCCCAGGTCAAGTCTTCTGGGGACGTCCAGCCCGTCCCCTGAAGCAGTACCTTCGCGATCTAGCCAGGCTCAGCCGTGGCCGCTAAACCCAGGTGGAGCTAATCTGCGGCGTTGGTGGACGCGTCAATGTAAGCAACATCGTTTGCGGTGCCTTGCACGGTAATGTTCGTGTTGTTAATTTCAGATCCGTCTACTGTATTGAAGGCATGCACCTGGCCACCGTAGGCGGTATAGACCTTATTTAGGCCTTCAACCCAGCACAGCCCGGTCAAACTACCGTAATAGTACGGATCAAGGTTCTCATTAGGATAAGGAACCGTTGCCGAGGTGCCCGGCGTCACAGCTGGCACGATCGCCGCCGTCTTGTTCGTAATGTCGTAGCGGGTAAGACAGTTATAGTTCTGATTATGTGCCGCCCGTTCTCCACTGGCGCAGTTGCTGGAGCCGATCCATAACGTATTGTTATCCGCAAACAGCAGCTTGGTATGTGTGCCATCAGAGATGGGGTAGGTAGCGGAAACAGTTTTGGTGGCGAGCGGGATCAGCGAGAGATTGCCGGTGTAGAAGCCATCCGACGCTAAGGACTGCCCTGCTACGTAGACCGTGATGCCATCGGAGAGTGCGACTGTGGCACCGCCGGGAACAGGTGTGGAACTGACTACGGGTGAGGTATAGGTCGCGCTGGGAGGGTAGTAGTCGGTGCGCAGCGTATTGAGATTGGCAAAGTTCAAGGCCGGTGTGTCGTCACCCGTGGCCGCCGTGCCGCCGCACTCCCGTCCACAGCTCAGGAAGTAAACCTGTGAGCCGTCTGGCGAGAAGTAGGCATTTACGGGCCGGTGGAAGGCGGGTTCGCTAACGCTGCCGCCGGGCTGTGTGGATCCGACTGGAAGCAGGCAGAAGACCGGCTTATTGACAGGCTGACAGGTCAACGCGCCCGGAGGCGAAACCTGATCGCTATTTAGCTGTAGCAGGCGGTAAACCATGTTCGAGTTGCGCAGCATCAGCAGCACCACGGTGTGCGCCGGGTTTGCCACCACTTTGTATACGCTGGGCACGGGAAAGGTGTAGCTCGCGGAAAGCGAGGTCGATGTCGCCGATCCGCTGGCCGGTGCGGAGATGGTAAAGGTGCCAAAACGTTCAACCGCCGTGTACACCGCTTGGGTATCCTGGGGCACAAACACAGAGGAGGCGAGACCCGTTGATGCGGCTGTTGTACCGTCCGCAGCCTCCGTAGAGTAGTTGATCGTCGTGACGGAGCCGTCGCTGCTGTACACGAATCCCCGCAGCTGCTCGGGATAGCTGATGATCTGCTGGGCGTTGCCGGAGTAGGCGCTGATATTGAAGGTGCTGTTCGCCGTGTAAACGTTGGACCGGATATCGCGCTTTGCGTCCAAAAGTTCCAACTGGCCACCAGAGAGGCTGGACTGGGCGGTGCCCACCATCACACGTTGTGTCAACTTGGAGGGCGGCACAGGGCGGCCTGCGAACTGGTTCTCAGTGGTTTTGTAGGGGCGGGACCCACATCCCGCGAGAAACACGACGCACGCACACAGGAGAACAGTTGCCAACCGCGCAACGGAATTACTTTTCAACGGAAACCTCAACAGTTTGCGCGGCGATTCTCCCTTCCGCAGCTTGCCAAAGTATACCAAAAGCGCGGCGGAGAGCCTGACGGCCAAACGTACGAAGTACCATAGAGCAGCGCTTCTGCCACTGCATGCCACAAATACTCTCCAGTCCCTCCGCATTACCTGTCGAACGGCTTTTTAGCGCATCGCCCACGCTGTGCGATGGTGCGATGGGCACCATGCTGTATGCACGCGGTGTATTTATCAACCGGTGCTTCGACGAACTCAATCTGACCGATCCACAGATGGTGCGCGAGATTCACGAGGAGTACCTGCTGGCCGGGGCAGAACTGATTGAGACCAACACCTTTGGCGCGAATGCTGTCCGGCTGAAGCGCTTTGGGCTTGAGTCCAAGGTAGCTGAGATCAATGCCGCCGGTGTGCGCCTGGCGCGCGCCGCAGCGGATGGCATGCGTGAGAAGCACGCCCACCATGCGTTGGTGGCCGGTGCAATGGGACCCTTCGGTCTGCCGGAAAGCGAACGCGATGTAGCGGCGATGCTGGCGGCGTATACCAAACAGGCGTCAGCACTGGCAGAGGCCGGCGTGGACCTGTTCGTGGTGGAAACGATTACCTCGCTTGCCGAGGCGGAGGCTGCCTTGAAGGCCGTGCGGCAGGCTGCCCCACACCTTAGCACCATCGCTATGATCACCGTAAATGACGATGGGAACGTGGCGGATGGAACCTCGCCGGAGGAAGCGGCACACTGGTTGGAGCAGGCGGGAGCACAGGCGGTTGGGTGCAACTGCAGCGATGGTCCCGCGCTCGTCTTGCAAACCATTGAGCGCATGCGAACCGCTACCTCACTCCCCATTGCGGCGATGCCAAACGCAGGCTTACCGAACTGCGTGGACGGGCGCAGCATGTATTTGTCCTCACCCGAGTACCTGGCCAGCTTTGCACGGAAGGCCATGCGCGTGGGCGCAACAATTATTGGCGGCTGCTGCGGGACAACGCCCGGGCATATCAAGGCGATGCGTTCTTCCGTGAAGGCCATTCAGGCGCAGGCGGAGGGCGTTGCGACAGTTGGCGAGAAGAAGGCGGCCGCAAGGCTCGAGCCACAGCCGTTGGCCGAGCGTTCGACGTTGGGCCGCCGGATTGCGCGGGGCGAGTTTGTTTCGATGGTAGAGATTGTTCCGCCGAAGGGCTTCGATCCACGGCGCGAGCTGGACGGTGCCCGCATGTTGAAGCGGCTCGGCGTGCATGCTATCAATGTGCCGGACTCACCCCGCGCCAGCGCCCGGATGAGCGCGGGCAGTCTATGCCTACAGATTCAGCAGCAGGCCGGCATCGAAACCGTTATCCACTACACCTGCCGCGACCGAAACCTGCTCGGCATCCAAAGCGACCTGCTGGGGGCGGCGTCGCTCGGACTGCGCAATATACTGTGCCTCACCGGCGATCCGCCAAAGATGGGCAGCTATCCTGATGCAACGGCCGTCTTTGACGTGGATGCGGTCGGTCTCACGCGCATCGTTCGCGACATGAACCACGGCCTGGACATTGGCGGCAACAGCATTGGGGCAAGCACCGGGTTTGTGGTGGCCGTCGCGGCAAACCCTGGCGTGCCGGACCTGGCCGCCGAGGTGCGACGCTTTGCCGCAAAGGTGGAAGCAGGTGCCGAGTTTGGCATTACGCAGCCGGTGTTTGACTTGCGCTTGCTGGAACTTTTCCTCAAACGTATCGCAGGCTTTCGGATTCCGATTGTTGCCGGTATCTGGCCACTGACCAGTGTCAAGAACGCGGAGTTCATGAAGAACGACTTGAAGGTTCGCATGCCGGACAGCATTCTGGCTCGGATGAGCCGTGCGGCGGACTCACCCGAAGCTTCACGTGCCGAAGGCGTGCGTATTGCGCAGGAGATGCTGGCGGAAGCGCAGCCCATGGTGCAGGGCGTGCAGGTCAGCGCGCCATTTGCGCGCTACACCGCGGCGGCAGAGGTGCTGGAAGCCATGCTGCAACACGTCGCAGCGGAATAGCCGTGGAGGAGGATGTATGCCCAGCTTTGAAGAGCAGCTAAAAACGTTGGAAAGCGTCGTGGAGAGACTCGAACGCGGCGACCTGCCATTGGAAGAGTCGCTCGCGTTGTTTGAGCAGGGCGTGGGCCTCTCTGACGCCTGCAAGAGGGAACTCGACGCCGCCGAAGGCCGCGTGCAGGTGCTGCTGCAGCGTGGCAACACCCGCGAGCGGACGGCTGAAGATCTCCTGCTGGAAGAGGAGTAAACTTCGGGTATGGAACGCGATATTCACAAGTAAGCTGACTGGCTGGCCAAAAACGTCCGCGAAGGTATCGTCATCGAGAACAAGATACTCGAGTGGAAATTGGCGGAGCAGAAATGAAAAACACGAAGACGGAGCCGACGCCCATAGCCAAGGCAAGTTAATGCCTACGTTTACGGTGATCGCCGGACCGAATGGCAGCGGCAAGAGCACGCTTACCAAGTGGAACCGGGAGAGCTTACAGAGTTCTGCCATTCTTGATCCAGACGCAATCGCCAGATCTTTGCACCCCGAGTCTGGCGCGGCAAGTGGATCCGCAATCGACGCTGGCACGGCAGTCCTGCTCATGCCTCAAACCTTATTGCGCAACGTCAAAGCTTTGCCGTTGAGACGACTCTATCCGGCAATACGTATTGCGTATGGTGCGCGAAGCAAGAGCAGCCGGATATGCACTCATGCTCCTCTTCGTGGGCACATCGTCCATCGAAGTCTATATGACAACTCCACCAGTTTTGGTTTTACGAAGGTCGCAGTAAAGTCCCACGAAACGCTTTCCTTGAACGAGCCATCACCCGCGTGGGCGGAGTTCCTCCGCACCTTGTAGAAATGCGCCAAGGCGAGGCAACGCTGCGTCCAACCGCATCTGATTCGGAACCGGGGAACGAATAGGAATGTGGATTGTCAGGCTGGCGTTACGCCGCCCGTATACCTTTGTGGTCTTCTCGCTGCTGATGCTGCTGCTCGGCATCGGCACCGCCGTGGAAGCGCCCAAGGATATCTACCCCTACATCAATATCCCGGTTGTCACCATTGTCTGGAGCTACAGTGGTCTGCCACCACAAGAGATGGAAGGCCGCATTGTCACCGTGTGCGAACGCGCACTGACGACGACCGTGAATGATATCGAGCACACCAGTTCTGAGAGTTATCAAGGTGTGGCAGTCATCCGCGTCTTTTTTCAGCCGAACGTGAAAGTGGAGCTGGCGCTCTCGCAGATCACGGCGGTGGTCCAGACCATTCTCCGCATCATGCCACCCGGAACATTTCCTCCAAACATTTTAAAATACGATGCCTCCAGTGTGCCCATTGTGCAGCTTGGTCTATCCGGGCAGGGATTGTCGGAAGAGGACCTCTACGATCTGGGCACAGCCTTTATCAGGCCGCGACTGGCAAACGTCAAGGGAGCGTCCATTCCGCTGCCGTATGGCGGCAAGGTGCGGCAGGTGCAGGTGGATGTCGATCCCAACCAGATGTACGCGCACCATCTTTCCGCTACGGATGTTTCCACGGCGTTTAACCAGCAGAACCTTATCCTGCCCGCCGGCGTGGCCCGCATGGGAGACCGGGAGTTCATCGTCAAACTGAATTCGTCACCAGCGCAAGTCTCGGCGCTCAATGACTTGCCCATTCGGGCGAGCACTGGCGCGGTCGTGCTGGTAAAGGACGTGGCGCAGGTGCGGCTTGGTTATGCGCCGCAAGTGAATATCGTGCGGCAGGATGGCAAGCGAGCCGCGCTGCTCACGGTTCTGAAGAACGGCGAAACTTCGACGCTGGATATTGTGAAAGGCGTCAAGGATCTCCTGCCGCAGGTGAAGGCCGGCCTGCCACCAACATTGCAGATCACACCGCTGTTCGATCAATCGATCTTCGTGAGCGAATCGATCAACGAGGTCGTACGCGAAGCAGTCATTGCGGCCGGTCTGACCGGTCTGATGATTCTGCTGTTTCTTGGGTCGTGGCGTTCCACGCTGATTGTCTGCACGTCTATTCCGCTGTCCATCGCCACTTCGCTTGTCATCCTCTATGCGCTGGGGCAGACAATCAACGTAATGACGCTGGGCGGGTTGGCTCTTGCCGTCGGCATCCTGGTGGATGACGCGACCGTCGAAATTGAGAATACGCATCGCAACATGAGCGAGAAGAAGCCGCTGGTGCGGGCGATTCTGGATAGCGCCCAGCAGGTTGCCGCGCCCGCGTTTGTGTCCACGCTGTCAATTTGCCTGGTGTTTACGCCGGTGCTGCTCTTGAGCGGGCCGGCGCGGTATCTCTTCACGCCGCTGGCCATGGCGGTTGCGTTTGCCATGATGGCGTCCTACTTCCTGTCCCGCACCCTGGTGCCGACCATGATGCATTTTTTGCTGGACGCAGAGATTGGGCTGTACCAAGACCCGAAGGCGGCTGAGAAAGAAGCCGGGAACAACATCATTTGGCGCATCCACACGCGCTTTGATGAGTGGTTTGAGCGGCGCCGTGAAAGCTACCGTCATCTTCTGCAATGGACGCTGGAGAATCGTGGCTTAACCATCGGCCTGTTTGGGCTGTTTGTGCTTCTTTCCACGCCGCTGCTGTTCTTTATTGGCCAGGATTTCTTTCCTTACGTTGATTCCGGCCAGATGCGCCTGCACGTGTATCCGCCAGAGGGCATGCGTCCAGAAGATGCCGAGCAGTACTTCGCTGGTATCGAGCGTGAGATACGCCGTGTCATTCCCCCAGAGCAAATACAACTTATCCTGGATAACATTGGCTTGCCGAACGGCGGTATCAATCTCGCCTTTGGGGACAGCGCGGTGATCAGTGATTCAGACGGAGACATCCTGATTTCGCTGCGGCCTGGCAAGCGCAACACGCAGCAATACATGCGCACATTGCGCGTGGCGCTCCACAACAAGTTTCCCGATGCCACCTTCTTCTTTACGCCAGCAAATATCACGAATCAGATCCTGGATTTCGGGTTGCCAGCTCCCATTGACTTACAAATCTCCGGTCGTGGCGCGCAGAACTACCAAATTATGCAGCAGATGTTGAAGGAGGTTCAGGCGATTCCTGGCGTGGCAGACGCGCACATCCATCAGGAGATCGCACAGCCAACGATCGATGTGAATGTGGACCGGTTGAAGTCGCGGCAGATCGGTCTGACACAGCAGGATGTGGCACAAAGCATGTTGATTTCGCTGACCGGCACGGGACAGACCGCGCCCAATGAGTGGTTGAATCCGCAGAACGGCGTTAATTACCAAGTCGTCGTGCAGACGCCGCAATACCGTATCGATTCCATGCAGGCACTCTCCCGCACCTCGATCACATCGCCTGCGGGGAATGTCAGCCAGCTACTTGGAAATGTTGCTAACTTCGAGCGCGATGTTACCCCTGCTGTCATCAATCACTACAATATCCAGCCAGTCTACGATATTTATGCGGATGTGGATCAGCGTGACCTGGGCGGCGTTGCGAACGCAATTCGCAAAGTGATGCACGCGCACGAGGCGAGCTTACCCGTAGGATCACGCCTGGCGCTGCGCGGCGAAGTGGAGACGATGAGCAGTTCCTTCGAGCGGCTCGGCATCGGCATTGTCTCTGCCATACTTCTTGTCTACCTGCTCATGGCGGTGAACTTTCAGTCGTGGGTCGATCCACTTATCATTCTTATGTCACTGCCAGTAGCGTTTGCCGGCATTTTGTGGATGCTGTTTCTCACGGACACCACCTTCAACGTACCGTCGCTCATGGGTGCCATTATGACGATCGGTGTGGCAACGGCTAACAGCATTCTGATGGTGGTATTCGCTAACGACGAACGCATCGCGGGCAAGGACAACCTGGAAGCAGCCGTTAACGCGGGCTACACGCGGCTGCGTCCCGTCTGCATGACCGCGATGGCGATGATCATCGGCATGTTGCCCATGGCGCTGGCGCTGGGCGAAGGCGGCGAACAGAACGCACCCCTTGGCCGGGCCGTGATCGGTGGTCTTTTGCTGGCAACCCTGGGAACGCTTTTTGTGGTGCCGATCATGTACTCGGTCCTGCGAAAGGACGCTCCGCGCAACTTCGATGAGGAGATCGACCGGGCCTACCACGAAGGCGAACAGCCGCATGGCGGACAACCGCAAGCGCAACCGGCAACCTAGGAGCAGGGCACACGATTCCATGAGCGACGATTTGCAACAACGCGTGTATCCCGAAGATGAGCACCTGCGCGAGGTGGAGGAGAACCCTGACCGGCGGATGACGCGCGCGGAATGGGAGCGGGAGGAGTCGCGTGCCCGCCAAGCCGCGCACAAACGCCACGAGAGCGTTCAGCATGACCGCGAAGTCCAGCAGGAGCATGACCGTAAGAAGAAGTCGCAGCACCGCCATTGGGGCAAGCTGTTCCTCTGGGTTGGCGTGGGTGTTCTAGTCCTTCTGCTGATCTTCTTCATTGGATATTTGCCGCATCGCGCGCACAGCAAGAAGGCGCAGGCGGCAGCAAAGGAGCGTGAGCAGGATGTGCCGCGGGTAATGGTGATCCAAGTCAAGCGCACCCATGCCCCCGGCGAGCTCACCGTGCCCGGTACAACCGCGCCGCTCACCGAGGCCTATATCTACGCGCGTGCAAACGGGTATCTCAAGAAGCGCTATGTCGACATTGGCGACCATGTGAAGAAAGGCCAACTGCTGGCCTTGATCGATGCTCCAGATCTCGATCAGCAGGTGGATCAAGCGCGGCAGCAACTGCGCCAGGCCGAAGCCGACGAGGCACAGCAGCAGGCGCAACTCGATCTGCGACGCGTCACCTGGGAGCGGTGGCGCACGCTGGTTGCCAAGGGCGTTTTCTCACGCCAGGACGGCGATCAGCGCGAGACCGACTACCGCGCACAGCTAGCAACGCTTGCCTCCGCGCAGCGTAATACGGAAAGCTTTCGAGCGAATCTTCGCCGGGCGCTGGCGTACCAAAGCTATGAACGGGTGACCTCGCCCTTTGACGGCATTGTCACGCAGCGCAACTCGGATGTCGGTGCCTTGGTCGGCTCTGGCGGCAGCGCGATGCCTGCGCCGAACAATTCGCCAAACACATCCAGCAGTGGCTCCTCGACGTCTGGTAATTCGAACACCAGCGGATCGTTGGGATCTGTAAACGACAGCGCGACGCCTTCCACGGGGCAATCCTCGGGAGGCGCGCTGTTTGCCGTGGCTCAGGTGAAGACGCTGCGCATTCTCGTCTCGGTCCCTGAGGGCTACGCATCCAGCATCATTACCGGCATGCCCGCGCTGGTGTACGTGCAGGAGCGGACGGGTAAGCCCATCAACGGCACCGTCACGCGATCAGCACACTCACTGGATGAGAACACCCGCACCATGCTCACTGAGGTTGATCTGGATAACCGCAACGGCAATTTGTATCCAGGCATGTATACCGTGGTCAGCTTTGTGCAGGTGCGTGGCGTTTCACCCATCACAGTTCCTGGCGACGCCATTGTGGTGCGCCAGGACCGCACCATGGTCGCTGTCGTACGCGCCATGAAGGTGCAGATGGTGCCGGTCGAAATCGGACGAGACTATGGCCCGTCCGTTGAAATCCTAAGCGGCCTGAACGAGGGCGACCACGTCATCACCACGGTGAGCGACGCTGTGCGCCAGGGCGTGAGCGTGCGCCCGCAACAGACGTCAGAACCAAGCGAGGACAACGGCAGGGCGGGTGCCCCGCAAACCAGCAAGACGCCCAATGCTGGACCGAACCAATACGGTGATCAATCCATCGTGAACCAGAGCAGCGAGAGTACGACGAGTCAGGGCAAGAAAGGCAGTGGCGGCAACGGTGGCGCTCAGGGCACAACCAAGAGCAGTCAGGGTAGCAGCAAAGGTCAGCCGAAATCACAAACGGAGGATAAGGGCAGCAAGTGACGAGAGTCATTCCCCTGACTTTGTCTGTGCTCTTCTGCTCGCCTGTGGTGGTGGCACAGGAGGGCCGGCAACCGCCGCCATATACCGCGCCGAGGACGCAGATGCCGCCCGTGAATGCCGCGCCGGGGCAGCAGGCCGTACCGCAATCAGAGCGGCCGAACGTTGCTCCTGACGCGCCCCTGCCACAGGTCAGCGGCAGCAGCGTGGATGTGCGTGCGATCAGACCGCTCCAGGTGCAGCCGCCAGCTCCACAGAATAATTCCCCAGCCATATTTACCGTTGAATCGTCGCAGGTACGTCCGCATCCCGAGTCTGCACCCGCGGCCCACACCGGCATCCTTCGACCGGTTGCACCGTACCGTGCCGGACATGTTCCGCTGCTTCCGGCTGGATCCACGTCGCGCCTTGCCGGTCTGGTTCGTGATGGCAGGCTGTACCTGTCGTTGCACGATGCCCTGGCTCTCGCCATCGACAACAATCTTGATGTTGAAACGGGCCGGTACAGTCTCGCACTTGCGGACACGGACCTGCTGCGCGCGCAAGGCGGCGGAAACCTTCGCGGCCTCGATTACACCATCCAGCAGACGGCACCGGGCGTCGGCTCGGCCACCAGTCCGCTGCTGATTACGGCAACCACCACGGGAAACGCTGCTCCCACCAGCGTCAACATCACCGATCTCTCGCAGACCACGCAAACGGGCAGCACGCAGCAGAGCACGCTGTCAGTCAGCAATACAGACACGTACTCGCCCGGACCGTCCATCCCCATCTTTGACCCCACTTTGATTGCGGAAGCCGGTTATCTGCGCCGGTCGAATCAGACCTCGTTGATCGGCACTGGAACAACGTCCGGTGGTAATGGAAGTACAGGAACGGTCACGGACACTGCGCCTTTGAACTACATCAGCACGGGCGTGGATTATCAGCAGGGCTTTTCTCCCGGAACGCAGATTGAAGCGTTCATCAACAATGCGCCGTCCGTGCTGTATGGCGCGGCTTCACAGTACGATCCGTTTAAGACACCCAGCACCTCCTTCACGGTTTCGCAGCCGCTGTTGCGTGGGCGTGGGCGTGCGGTCAACCTCCGGTTCGTACGGATTGCTCAACTTGACCAACGCACGTCACGGCTTGTCTTTGAGCAACAGGTGCTGGAGACGGTCTACGGGGTTTCGCGGCTATATTTCGATCTGGTCTCGCTGGGTGAGAACATCGCGGTAAAAGAGGAGTCGCTGGCAGCGGCGCAGCGCCTGCTACAGGATGACCGCAACCAGGTCGCGGAGGGCACGCTGGCACCTGTTGAACTCACGCGTGCGCAGGCTCTTGTCTCTTACAGCAGGCTTGACCTCATCCAGGCCCGCGGAGAGTACCGGCAGCAAGAAGTGATCCTGCGGCAGCAACTGGTCCGTAACCTGGCGGATCCGGGCGCACAGGTGCTGTCGATCATCGCCACCGACAGAATCGTTGTTCCGGATGCTCCACCAACCCTGGATGTTCCGGCGCTGACCGCAGACGCGCTGGCCAATCGCCCCGACCTTGCTCAAGCGGCCTTGCAAGTGCAGGCGAATGAGATTGCGTCGCGCGCGGCACGCAACTCAGTCGCGCCGTTGCTGAACCTTTACGCCAACGTGCAGACGCGCGGGTCGTCTCTCGTGCCGTATCAAACGCTGGGATCAACCGGCACCGGTGCCGTACAAATCCCCACGGCGCTGACGCAGGGAGGCCTGCGGCTTTCAACGATTTATCAGGGAGGCATTCAAATCAATTTGCCGTTGCGAAATCGCATCGCGCAGGCCGACGCGGCGCGCGACGAGATTCAGCTGCGCAGAGCGCAGGGAAGAACACTGAAACTGGAGAACGATGTTCGCCAGCAGATCGAAAACGCCGCCGTGGCACTGGAGACCGCGCATGACGCCTATGCCGCGGCCGTGGAAAGCCGCAACTACCAGCAGCAGCTTCTACAGGCCGAGATCGACAAATTCTCAGTGGGAGCGAGTACCAACTTCCTCATCATCCAGGACGAAGCGTACCTGGCGCAGGCGCGGTCAACCGAGGTGGCGGCCCGGTCCGATTGGATGAAGGCGCACATCACGCTGGACCGTTCGTTGGGTGACTTGCTGCGCAAGAACCGCATTGAACTCGACGACGCCATACGTGGACAGGTTCCGTAATGAGCGCCGGTATGCCGCCGCGATTTATGAACGTGATTGTAGGGACACGCACACACGCCGCCTGGATACGCTTTCGTGTGGAGAGTAGCCTCGGCTCGCGATTGCGATTCGAATACCGAGCCGGTATTCTGCAATTGCGCCTTTTATCTTCGTTGAGCCCCGCGCAACCGGTTTAGTCAGAACACCCGCATCAAACTAGGAAAGTATGTCCACGGAGCAGCACATGGCGGAGGAACTCGCGGGTTGTTGCCCCCCCGACAGCCTATTCGAGCGATATAGCTGGTTTTACGCGCTCTGCCGCGAGCACCTGTTTCAGAATCATGCCTCTGAAATCGTCAACTCCCTATGGAAAGGTGAGCAGCCGGAGCCGGGTACGCACCTGGTTGAACTTGGCTGTGGTCCGGGCTACTATGCCTGCCACTTCGCCAAAACGTTTCCGCAGATGCGCGCCACCGGTGTGGATCTATCTCACAATCTGTTATCGCGAGCGCGCAGCCGCGCGGCACAATGGAAGCTGGGCAACTGCTCTTTTTATCATGCCGATGTGCACGCGCTGCCGGCGTCCATGGAACCGGTCGATTCCATCGTGATTTCGCGGTTGTTCCTGATTGTTCCCAACCGTGACGATGTGCTGCGCGAGGTTTTTCGCGTTCTTCGACCCGGCGGACGCTGCTTTGTGGCGGAACCCGTGTCTGCTGCTCGAACGCAGTTTCCACTGTCCGCGATGTGGCTGCTGGCCAAGTTGACGTCTTTTTCGCGCGTGCCGTACGTGGAGCCACATCGCGTGAAAACGATGTCCGCCACGGAATTCGATGCACTGATGCACACGCAGCCGTGGTCGTCGGTTCGCGTCACGCGCAAGGGCCGGTACCAGCTTGCCGTCTGCGAAAAGCCGATGGAGCCCGCAGCCGGTGCCTAGCACGTATCCGATTCTGCAGCGTGACGTCCAGAACTCAGCGTACGCGGGAAAATGCGCGTTGGCTATCATGGCGAAGGCGCCGCGTCCGGGCAAGGTAAAGACCCGGCTTGCGCCACCCCTCACGCTGGATCAATCAGCCGCCCTGAACATCTGCTTCCTTCGCGACACCGCCTCGAATATTGCGGGAGTCGCGCACGGGGGAAGCGCGGCAGGCGTGATCTGTTACACGCCGGTGGGCGACGAGGTTGCCTTCGAGGGCCTGCTGCCGGAAGGCTTTGTGCTGATCCCGCAGCGTGGCGATGGCTTTGGCGAGCGTCTGCATTGCGCGGCTGCCGATCTGCTGTCCTGCGGCTTCAGTGCGGTTTGCCTCATCGATTCCGACAGCCCGACACTGCCGCATGTGGCTCTGCGGACGGCGGTCGACACTCTGCTACAGCCGGGCGATCGCGTGGTGCTGGGCGGCTCCGATGACGGAGGATACTACCTGATCGGGTTAAAGGCCGCGCATGGGATCGTCTTCGATCGCATCACCTGGAGCACCGGTTCCGTCCTGCGGGAAACACGTGAGCGTGCAGCGGAAGCTGGCCTGCCGGTCGTGGATCTGCCACTGTGGTACGACGTGGACGACGGTGAAACGCTGCGCACCCTTGTGGCCGAGCTGCTTGATGGCGTGCAGCCACAGTTCGCGACAACCCAGGGCTTCCAAGCTCCCGCGACGCGGAACTATCTGCAGGCCTTCACTGCATCCGGATCGCCGCCCTGGGCTACCGCGGAGACCGCACGGTGAGCGTGGCCAGCAGACCTGCAAGCGTCTGGGGTGCCACGGCACTCGGCACCAACATCGCGCTCCTCTTTCTCGGCTGCATGTTGCTTGGACTGTCACACCACCTGGCGATTGAGTTCGATGATTTCGTCATCGGCTATTCCGAGACGACAGCCTGCGCGCTCGCCGTGTTCCTGGGCGCGGCTTTGATCGTGACACGGCAGCCGGTAAACCGCTGGACGCTGCCCATCATCCTGGTCTTCGCCGTCCTCTGCCGGTTGGTTCTGCTGACACCCGATCCGCACCTTTCGAGCGACATCTACCGCTACGTCTGGGACGGCATGATGCAGCACGCGGGCATCAGTCCCTACCGGTATGTTCCGGGCGACCCGCACCTGCAGAGCTTTTGGGACGGCGACATTTATCCCAACATCAACCGGCGGTTCTATGCGCGCACTATCTATCCGCCGGTGGCGCAGATGTTTTACTACGCGGCGACAGGGATCTCCTACACGCTTGTCGCGATGAAGCTGGCCATGTACGCGGCAGAAGCCGTCACGGTGTGGACCCTGGTCAAGATGCTGCCGCGGCTGGGCATGCGCCGTGAGCAGGTTCTGCTCTATGCATGGAGTCCGCTGCTCATCTGGGAGATCGGCTCCAGCGGCCATGTGGATGCACTGCTTGCCGCATTCATTACGTTGGCACTGCTCTTCAGGCTGCGCGATCAGCCAGTGCTGACGGGCCTTATGCTGGGTGCCGCCGTCATGACAAAGTTTTACCCGTTGCTGCTGTTTCCGGCACTGTACCGGCGGCGCGATTGGAAGATGCCGACGGCAATGCTGGCAGTGATTGTCAGCGGTTATCTTACATACGCGTCCGCGGGCAGGCTGGTCTTCGGTTTCGCGGGCGGGTATGTACAGGAGGAGGGCATCGCCACGGGTTCCCGCTTCTTCCTGCTGTACCTGGCGCAACATCTGACGGGGCTGGCCAACGTGCCACCCGCTGCGTACATGATGTTATGCGCACTGTGCTTTGTGCCGTTGCTGCTGTGGTGCTGGCGCGCCAACCAGCAGCCGGGCGCGGCGTTTCTGGCACCTGCGTCTGCTCTCGCGTTCGCTCTGATGCTGCTGTTTTCGCCGCACTATCCCTGGTATGCCGTCTGGCTTGTGCCGTTCCTCGCGCTACAGCCTTCCCTGCCGATGGGTGTCTACGTTTGCGCCATCTTCTACGGTCTGACGACGCATTGGTCAGAGCCGGGGCCGAAACTCTTCTTCCTGAATACGTGGGTCTATGGCGCTACGGCAGCAGCCTTCTTCGTGCAGTGGGCATACCGTCGTGGCTTGTGGCGCGTGCTGCCCCTCAGTCGGCTTTGGCCCGTGCTGGAGGAGGAGCGCGCCTGATGCGTGTGTCCGTCGTTATACCCGCGTTGAACGAGGCTGAGTCTATCGGCTTTGTGGTGGGTGAGATGCCGTGGCCGCTGATCCAGGAATGCATTGTGGTCGACAACGGCAGCACGGACGGGACGGGCGCAATGGCCGCCGCCGCCGGTGCGCGCGTGGTTACGGCGTCGCGTGGCTATGGATCCGCATGCATGGCCGGCGTCGCTGCCGCACGCCCAGACAGCGATGTCCTTGTCTTTATGGATGGCGACGGCGCTGACGTGGTGGAGTACCTTCCAGATCTGCTGGCACCCATTGCGCGAGGCGAGATGGACCTCGTGATGAGCACGCGTCTAGGCAAATACAGGCGCGATAAAGGCTCGATGCAGTTTTCACAGGTATTCGCCGCGTGGTTGGTCGGCACGCTGCTACGCATGCGGTATCCGCAAGGCTTCCGCTACACGGATATGTCGGCGTTCCGAGCAATTCGCCGCAGTTCGCTGGAACGCCTGGGCATGCGGGAACGGACCTACGGCTGGAATCTGGAGATGCAGATTCGCGCCATCCAGCAGGGCCTGCGCATCGCCGAGGTTCCAGTTCGCTACCGCGTGCGGTACGGTGGCGTGTCGAAGGTCTCCGGCGATCTCCGCGCTTCGGTAAAGGCCGCTATCCGCATTCTCGAGGTACTCTTCCGCGTTTCATCCCAAAGCAGGACAGGGAGGGCGGTCTCAGCCACAACTTTGCCGCGAAAGTAGCGTCTTAGCTTGCGTGGGCCTGTCGCACCGGCCCGATGGAGTTCGCCATGCAACACACAACAAGATCTCGCATATTCAGTTCAGTTGCGTTGGCGGCAGTGCTGTCCGTTCCTGCCGTTGCGCAAAACAAGACGCTGAGTGATGCACAGATTGAAGCCAACGTTCTGAAGGCCTTTGCCGGGGACGCGCGCGTCTCCAACCAGCCGATCAATACGTCCACCGTCTACGGCGTCGTGACGCTGACCGGTTCCGTGGCCAACGACTCGGGCCGCGATGCGGCAGAGCAGATTGCCTCCCACACCGAAGGCGTTAAGAAGGTAGTCGATCAGCTGACCGTTGGCACGCCATCGGCGCAGGCCGCGGGTACGAACAGCGACTATGATCCTGCCTCGCAGAATAGCCTTCCTGCAAACGGCGCGGCAATGTCCGCGGAGCAGGGCAGCGTTGCTGCGAATCAGCAGGCTGCAGGATACGGGAACGGCAATCAGGCTCCGCCTCAGAATGGTGGGAACCAGAGTTATCAGCAGGGACAGTACGGCCAGCCCGGCTACGGTCAGCAAAGGCAATACCCCAATCAACAGGACGGGTATTCGCAACAGCAGGGCTATGGGCAGCAATCTGCGTATGGCCAACAGCAAACGAACTACGGTCAGCAGCAGCCATACGATCAAGGTGCTCCCCAGGCATCGTCCGGCTATCCCGGCCAGCAGGGCGGGTATCCTCCTCCACCGCCGCAGGGGCGCTTGTATCGCCGTGATTACGAACGGCAAATGGCAAATGGCCAGCAGGGTTACGGCAATCAGCAGTACGCGCCGGGGAACCAGCAATACGCGCAGCAAGGCCAGCCCGGAGGCACGCCTGTCACCCTTCCCAATGGTAGTGTTCTGGCCGTGCGCATAAATCGCTGGCTCTCCAGTGATAACGCCGCTCCGGGATCGCAGTTCACGGCGATTGTGAACAACGACGTCCTGGCTGGCGGTCAGATTGCCATTCCGCGTGGCGCGACGGTGGATGGCACCGTCATCGATGCAAAGGGCGCAGGCACCCTGAAGGGACGCGGGGAACTGGTTCTACAACTGAACGCACTTGAGCTTGGTGGGCAACGCTATCCCTTGCAAAGCGATTCGTTTACTGTCAACGGACGCGACAAAGCCGCGCAGTCGGTCAATTCCACCATCATTGGTGCCGGAATTGGCGCTCTTCTTGGAGCGGCGATCGGGCGCGGAACGGGTGCCGCGATTGGCGCTGGTGTGGGCGGTGCGGCCGGTCTGGGATCGTCCGCGGCATCGAATGCGGGTCAGGCGAACCTGCCACCCGAGGCGCTGCTGCACTTTCGCCTGACCGCGCCTCTGCCCGTTACCACCGTCTCCGAGGCAGAGATGCAACGCCTGGGCGGCTATGCCGGACCTGCTGCCACATACCGTGGCGAGCCGGGGCCGTACCGGCGTCCATACCCCGCCGTGGGCGTGTATGCCACACCCTATCCGTATCCATACTATGGCCGCTTCTATCGCGGCGGATACGGGTACTGAAGCCGATTCCATCAACAGGTCGAAAGCCGTGGCGCTCCCACGGCTTTCATGCGTCTGGCATGAAGCGGTCGCGTATACTCACGGAAGCGCTCGCTACTCCGTCACACAAGCGTGCGCAAGACGCAACGCGTCCAGTCTCCTGAAGGGTCTCCGCCGGCATCATGCTTCGCGCTTTACAGAAAGAAAATCGTTTCACCAAGGCGCTCTTTGCCGTCATCATCGGCGTCGTCGTACTGTCCATGATCTGGTATCTGGTGCCTGGTCAGGGCGATCCCGTCACGCAGCAAGGCCTGTATGCCACGGTGCGCAACCCCGGGATTCTCGGTCGCCTCTTTGGCGAAACCACACAGATCAAATCCACCGAAGTCGCGCAATATGCGCAGTCGCTGGCGCGGCAGCAGAATCTGCCACCGCAGTACATGCCCTTCCTCATGCCCCGGTTTGAGGCGCAAGCGCAGCAGGTACTGGTGGCAGCGGCGGTTGAGGATCGCGAAGCAGGTCGCCTTGGCCTGACCGCAACGGACCGCGATGTGCAGCAGGAATTGCAGACCGGCCAGTTGGGACAAATCTTTTTCCCGGACGGCAAGTTTATTGGTGACGATAAGTACCGGACATTTGTACAAAACCAGCTTGGCTTTCCCAGCGTCGAGGAGTTTGAGCGCAAGGTGAAGGAAGAAATTACCTCCCGCCGCCTGGTGCAGTTCGTCACGGCCGGTGCCATCGTCCCTGACAGCACGGTGCGCGATCTGGTTCGCAAGCAGGGCCTTAAAGTCAAGTTCGAGTATGCGGTGGTCACCGCCGCCGACGTCGTCAAGACGGTCAACCCGATCGACAGCGACCTGGAGAACTACTTCAATCGCAACAAGGCACGTTACGCAAACGCCGTGCCGGAGAAGCGAAAGATTACCTATATTCCCGTCACACTGGCGAATCTGCCTGGTGGCAAACCACAGGTGTCCGACGCCGACCTGCAGGCTTACTACAATGCTCACCGCGCGGACTTCCATGTGGACCAGCAGGTGAAGGTCCGGCACATCCTGATTCCGGTTCCGGCTGGCGCGGATGCGAAGACCGATGCGGCTGCCAAGGCAAAGGCGCAAGACTTGCTGATGAAGATTCGCGGAGGCGCAGATTTTGCTGCCTTGGCAAAGCTGAACTCTGGCGATCCCGGATCGAAGGATTCCGGCGGCGAGCTTGGCTACGTGAAGGCGGACGGGCAGATGGTGCCGGCCTTCCAGAACGCGGCAATGGCGCTGAAAGCCGGTCAAACATCCGACCTGGTGAGGACGAATTTCGGCTATCACATCATCCAGGCGGAGGCGCGTGACGAGGCGCATGACAAGCCGCTCTCCGAAGTAGCCGGTGAAATCCGTCCCATCCTCGAACAGGCAAACGGCAGCAAGGCTCTACAGGCACTCGCATCTCAGGTCGCTTCAGAAGCCGCGAAATCAGGCATGGAAAAGGCGGCAGCGGACCACGGCACCAAGGCGGTCACAACCGACTACATTGCGAGCGACGCCACGATTCCGGGTCTCCCCGACAGTGCCCAGCTGGTTCAGGCTGCGTTTACGGGCAAGCAGGGCGATGCTCCGCGCTTGTCGCCCGCCGGGCAAGGAACGATGGCCGTCTACCAGACGGCAGATATCCAGCCTGCACACGCGCCAACATTCGCCGAGTGGAAGAGTCACGTGCTGGACGACTACCGCGCCGAGCAGGTTCCGCAATTGCTACAGGCAAAGCTGGCCAAGCTGTCGGATCGTGCGCATCAGTTGAACGATCTTGCAAAGGCAGCAGCCGAGATGAACGTTCCGTTAAAAACCTCGGACTTCGTGGACCGGAAGGGCAATGTACCCGAAGTGGGCGAGATGAGCGGTCCAGCCGCAGTCGCCTTAGATCTTCCCAAGGGCGGTATCAGCGGACCTTTGAACTCCGGGCAAAGCGGCGAGGTTCTACAGGTTTTAGATACAGAGCAGCCGTCGCCGGAAGAAGCCGCCAGGAGCTTCGCCACGGAACAGGCGCAGTTAACAAATCAGCAGCGCGCCCAGATGTTTGGCGTGTACATGCAAACACTGATCGACAACTACACCAAACGCGGTGCCATCCACATCGTGCAGCAGCCGCAGGCAAACCGCTCCCCACTTGGTATTTAACTACAGCAAAAGAAGAGGCCCGGACCACTGGTCCCAGCCTCTTCTTTCGCCATCATTGACGTAGTGCGTCCTGACGCTCGCGTAACACTTTGCGCATCACACAACCTGATATGACCTCTGAACGGTTATCCGGCATTCTGTTGCATGTAACGTCTCTACCGTCGTATGGCGGTATTGGCGATTTTGGACCGGCAGCCTACAGTTTCGTGGACTTTATCGCATCCGCCAAGCAGAGGCTGTGGCAGGTCTTGCCGCTAAATCCAACTGGTTACGGCAACTCGCCCTACTCGGCGCTTTCGGCATTCGCGGGCAATCCTCTGCTGCTTTCATTGGAGAAGCTGCAGGCCGATGGCTGGCTGCATGCGAATGAGATCGCCGGGCTTGTCGGAGATGATGGGCCGGTGGACTTCAATCACGCCGCGGCGGAAAAGCTGCCGCTGATTGAACTTGCGGCGCACCGCTTTCTTGAGAGTGGTAACGGGGAGAACGCGGCAGCCTTGCAGCAGTTCAAACAGCAGCATAATGCGTGGCTTAAGGAGTACGCTCGCTTCATCGTCCTGCGCCGCTTGAACGGGTACAAGCACTGGATCGACTGGCCCGCGGAGCTTTCCGCGCACGACGAAGCGGCGTTGAAGGCGTTCGATGCAGAGCAGAAGGTTGCGCTCGACATCGAGTGCGCAATCCAGTTTCTGTTTACGGAACAATGGAATGCGTTGCGCGCCTATTGCTCCACGAAGGATGTGCGCGTAATGGGCGACATGGCCATCTTTGTTTCGTATGATTCCGCCGATGTATGGGCGAACAAGGAGATTTTTGAGCTGGACAAGAACTTCCGGCCAACGGCGGTCTCCGGTGTTCCACCCGACTATTTCTCCGCAACGGGCCAGCGCTGGGGCAATCCGCTTTACCGTTGGGACTATCTGGAGCAGCACGGCTTCACGTGGTGGATCGAGCGCGTCAAGCGGCAACTGGAGCTTTACGATCTGCTGCGGCTCGATCATTTCCGGGGCTTCCAGGCGTACTGGCGCGTTCCCGCCGAAGAAGAAACGGCGATGAATGGCGAGTGGGTGGAAGCGCCGGGACATGCCTTGTTTGGTCGATTGAGGTACGCGTTGGGCGGCGAGCTGCCGCTGATCGCCGAGGATCTTGGCGTCATTACAAAGCAGGTGGACAAGCTGCGCTCCGACTTTGACATGCCCGGCATGCGTGTGTTGCAGTTCGGATTCACGGATCGTGGGGCACACATCCACCTTCCGCATATGTACGAGCGCAACACTGTCTGCTACACGGGCACGCACGACAACGACACCACGCTGGGCTGGTGGCGTAAGGCAGGGGACGCTGATCGGGAAAGCCTATTGACCTACTTGGGTCCGCTGTCGCACGGGAATGACGTGGTATGGGCAATGATACGGTGCGCGGAGCGGTCGGTAGCGTCGATCTGTATCCTGCCACTTCAAGACCTGCTGCACCTTGGCGACGATGGACGGATGAACACGCCTGGCGCGCCGGAAAATAACTGGACATGGCGGTTCCGTCCGGATGCATTGCATCCTGATCTTGCCTTGCAGTTGCGGCATATCACGGAGGAGTGCGACCGTGATGGCTATGTGCCGGAAGAAGTAATGACCGATGTCGCGCCAGCCTCTACAGACACTATGCCCGAGCAAAGCGCAGCCAGACCGGTGTAGCTCCCAGTGAAGGCTGATGCACTACACTGGCAATGAGGAGTACGCCCGTTATGCCGCTATCCGGTGAAGCCATCCGCACCATGAACTATGTTGACGATATCTCGGGAACCTTGCGCCGCATTCATGCTGTGCTGCCCTTGCTCAATCCGGAGGAGCGCAAGCGCATTGCTGAGCATATCCGCAAGTCCGACCCAAGCTATGAGTCTGTCGTAAAGGCGATTGAGGCGGCGTAATCCTTGCTACCCGCAGCGCAAGCAGGGCATGCCATCGCGCCTGAATCACCACTTACACCCCATAAAGGCCCATTCACTCTTGCCCTGATCGGGGCAGGGAAGGCGGGCCGTTCGCTTGCCGCACAGGCCGTCCGCGCGGGACATCACGTGGTGCTGGAAGACGTTCTGCCGTCACGTCTTCGTGAGGCGCTGGAAGAGATTCCAACGGCAGGCATGCCCGGCTCGCTTGAGTTGGTGAGCACGGTGGAAGACGCTGTCCGCAATGCCGACCTTGTCATCGACTTTGTTCCCGATGAACTGGAATCGAAGCTGGAAATGGTGTGCATGGTGGACCGCATGGCCCCACCGAAAACAATTCTGTGCATCCACACCTGCACGCTCGATATCGACGACCTTGCCTCCTGCACCTTTCGGCCAGACCGCTGCATCGGCGTGTGCCTGAAGGCTGGCACCGCATTGATCCGTGGTTCGGCAACATCTCTAAAAACAGTCGCGGTAGCCGAGCAGTTATGGCACTCATGCACGATGTGATCGCTAGCGCGTCTTTTCAGCAGAAAAAAATTGCAACCGGCAAATCATCCGCTAGACTGATCACGCTTCACAGGGGAGTGTACTCATGGCGCTTGACATGGACCAGCTAAATGCCTTTGTCGGAAAGTTCGTAGGCGATCTCGGAGCCACGATCCATGCAGGAATGGTGGTAATCGGCGATAAGCTGGGCCTCTACCGAGCGCTTGCAAATGAGCCGATGGATTCCGTCCAACTCGCTGCAAAAACCGGCACTGACGAACGGTACGTGCGGGAGTGGCTGGCATCGCAGGCTGCCAGCGGCTACGTCACCTACGACTCTTCGACAGCTATGTTCAGTCTGACGGAGGTGCAAGCGTTCACCCTGGCGAACGAAGATAGCCCGGCGTATCTTCCGGGAGCTTTTGAGTTTGCACTGGGCACGCTGGCGGCGGTGCCGCGCATGACGGAAGCCTTTCGCACAGGAGCAGGCATCGGTTGGGGCGAGCATGATGAGGGTGTCTTTCACGGATGCGAGAAGTTCTTCAGGGCCGGGTACGCCGCCAATCTGGTGAGTTCCTGGATTCCATCGTTGGATGGTGTACAGCGGAAGCTGGAGGCAGGTGCGCGGGTCGCCGATGTGGGTTGCGGTAAAGGGGCGTCCACCATACTCATGGCGAAGGCGTTTCCCCAATCTCACTTCACAGGGTTTGATTACCATCTCGGATCGGTGTTGGGCGCGCGGGCTGCAGCGGAACGGCAGGCCGTTTCAAACGCAGTGTTTCAAGAAGCGGCGGCAAAGTCGTACCACGGCGAGAACTTCGATCTTGTCGCTGTCTTCGACAGTCTTCACGACATGGGCGATCCGGTTGGCGCGGCAAAGCATGTTCTTCGTTCATTGAAGTCTGACGGGACGTGGATGATCGTGGAACCATTCGCCCATGACGACCTGAAAGATAATCTGAATCCGGTGGGCCAGATCTATTATTCGTTTTCGACACTGCTGTGCACGCCGTGTTCCCGCTCACAGGAGGTTGGACTTTGCCTCGGGGCGCAATCAGGAGAAGCCCGGATTCGTGACGTTGTGACCTCTGCCGGTTTTACACGTTTCAGACGAGCGACCGAGACGCCGTTCAACATCGTCTACGAGGCTCGCCCCTGATTTCGCATGTGCAGCATCCTGGTAGAGCAAGCACATTTATCTGGTTTACCCACGTATCTGTTAGTCCATTGTGCGTGTGCGTTCAAACGGCTTCTGTAGCAGTGCGCGGGCTTCGTTGGTGGCACCCTGGGTGTTGTCGTTGGTCTGCACGGCCAGGCGGTACTCCTGGACGGCACGGTCGCGCTGACCGGTCAAGTCGAAGATCTTACCCAATCCGATATGACTCCAGACGGTGACCCAACGGGGTTCGCCGTCGCCACGGAGAGCGTCGCGGTAGCTGTTGGCGGCTGATTGGTAGTTGCGTTGCGTAAAGAAGATTTCCGCGATACGGTAGTTCGCGAGCGAAGAATTTTTGTTGCTGTCCAACGCCTTCTGGTACTCGGCGAGAGCGCCGATAAGGTCGCCCTGCGCGACGAGTTGCTGGCCCTTTAGAACGGCGACACGCACAGCGAGGTCGGGCGTGCTCTTCAGCACCCAATTATCTGGGTCGATGGCGATGCGGCGCGGGCGCCCAAAGGTCTGGATGGTGTATGCCGAATCCGTGCCGGTCACATCGATTTTGCGCGTCTCGGTTTTGCCGTCGGTTTCGACACGCAAATCGACAGGCATACGGAACAGGTCAAGATCCTGTGCGACCGAACCCACGGTGCGGAAACCTTTATTGCTGCCGAGCCGGTAGACGGTGAACTTATCCTGAAAGGCGGGCGCGCCCGTGCCATCTACCCACTGCGCGAAGAATGGTGTCAGGTTCAGGTTGCTGGCCTGGGCCTTTGCAACCTCTTCCACATCGGCAGTGCGCACGGACTTGTCCGTATATTGCGAGAGCAGGCCGCGCAGGAAGGCGAGGAACTTGTCATCGCCCATCTGATAGCGGAGCATGTGGAAGACCATGGCACCCTTTTCCAGCGTCATGGATTGGAATTGCGGCGAAAAATAATCCACCCGCGCCAGCGTGGTCAGCGGAACGGTGTCATAGGCCAGCGCTCCGGCCTCGATGTCAGGCAGTGTGTTCTGGAGCGACGTCTTGCCGTTGGTCTCCTCCAGGTTCATCAGCTCGGCATAGCGTGCCATACCATTGGTGATCCAGGCGTCATTCAGCGTGCTGGGTGAGATCTCGCTCCCCCACCACTGGCGCGCGACCGTGTTGGCCAGCAGGCGGTAACTGTTCTTGTCGCCGATGCGGTTGCCCGCGATGGCAGCAATTTCCGGTGCCCAGGACGCAGCAACTGCGTCCTCCGGCAGTTCGACGATCTGCAACTTGCTGCTTTCTGGCTGACCGAAGGTGGTGGTGAAGTATTCCTGCTGCTGACCGGCGACGGCGGCGTATTCGGCGGCGTTGGTCTTGTGCTTGTCGGTGACGTAAACGGAGATCTGGCTGCTGCCCGCAGGCTTGATGGCGGGAAGGAACTTGCCCGCGATTAGCGTGCCGGGGAAGCCGGGTTTGGTCCAGGAAAAGTCGAATTCGGTTTTGTTGCCCGGCAGGGATTTCTTGCCGGTGAATCCGCTGCCGACGGCGGTCTCGTCGCCGGGAACCGTGGCGCGCAGGTTCATGGTGAAGCGGTCCGTGTACAGGCCCACCATGGGAAACCAGCGGCCAGGATACAGCAGCATGGAGATCGGTTCGGCCAGCGCGGCGGTCTTGATGCCCTCCACCGGACTCGTATCCGATTCTTTCAGAATGCCGTTGTAAGCGAACGTAAATGTTGTGCTTGTGTTCGCTGCCAGAGTGCCGGGAAGGCTGACAGTGACGGTGCTGCGGCGAGCGTCGCGGTCGCTGTTCAGCGGCTTGCCGTCAGGTCCGGTGATCTTGGTAATACGCAGGCCGTTGTTCAGCTCGAAGGTGGCGGCGGTGATGTCCTGCAGGGCTGTGAAGGTGACGGCGGCGGTGGCGTTCAGGCGCTGCACCGCCGGGTCAAGCTGCGCGTCGATGGTGTAGCCGGTCACTTGAAGCTGCGGACGCGTACTGCTGCCGGTCTGCGCTGCAGCGCCGAGCGTTGTGAGAGCTGCCGCAGCTGCTGCGGTCTTCAAGATTGTTGTGCGACTGATCGCGAACATGCGTGCGGAATCCTTCGTTCTAGGGGACGCGTCTGACCGTGTGGCAGGCACTATTCGTTAGACGCAGGTGCGTTGGTGGCGGATACGGGGCCGGGCGGCAGGTTCAATGCCATCAATACCGCATCGCGCAGACGGTGGATGCTGGGCTGTCCGGTAGGGGATTGGAGCTTGCGACGGACTTCGGCCAGGGCTTCCAGTTGTGCCTGGCGTTCTAGGGTGTCTGTAAGCAGCGGCTTGAGATGGCTGACGATGTTCTCTGCCGTGAACTGCTTTTGCAGGAGTTCGGGAACGATTCGTTTGCCTGCGATGAGGTTCACCATGGCGATAGGCAGATTGCCGTGCTCATCTTCCTGCGCGGGGATCTCGGCGGGGTAGCGGACGAGGTGCTTGGCTGCGGCGAAGGTGAGCTTGGAGACCTTGTACACGACGATGAACGGCGTGCTCACCACTGCTGCCTGAACGGTTGCCGTACCGCTAGCTACGACGGCGCCCCGGCTGTGCAGGAGCGCTGCGCGGGCGTCGCGGACCAGATAGATCCTAACGTTGAGGATGTTCCTTTCCATTACTTCAAACTGGTTTACTCCAAGCGTAGGCGCTACAGGTATCAAGTATTCAAAGCCGCTGCCCAGAAGAGCTGCGGCTTTCACCATCACCGCCAGATTTGCGCGAAGCTCTCCCCTGCGGCTACCAGGCAGTAGCGCGATCCACCGTTTATTAACATCTAGGCCGAAACTGACCGCATACTCCTCGCGACTGATGGTGGGCAGCGGCTGTTCGGCTAAAGGGTGTCCGACGAACTCAACTTCCACGCCGCGAGTGGCGTAGAAGGCGTGCTCGAAGGGGAAAATCGTCAGCATCTTCGACACGCGCTGCTGCACCCAGCGCAGGCGGCGGCGCTTCCATGCCCAGAGCTGCGGGCTAACGAACCAGAGGACGGGTATGTTCAGCCTCTTGAGGTGTTTCGCGAGGCGGAAGTTTACGTCGGGGAAGTCGATGAGGACGGCCACGCTAGGCGGGTTGGCTTTGACCGAGCGGACGAGGATGCGATAGCTGCGCAGAATGCGTGGGATATGCCGCAGGATTTCCGTGATGCCCATCACGGCGACATCTTCCGCGCGGATGATGCGGTGCTGTCCGGCGGCTTCCATCTCTGTTCCACCGAGACCGGTGAAGCGCGCGTGTGGCAAGATTTGCTTGAGCGCAGTAATGAGTTCCGCGCCGTAGTGGTCGCCGGAGGCTTCTCCAGCGGAGAGGAAGATGAGCGGGTCGTGCATGTTGGATCAGTGTAGCTGCGGAACTTACCTTAGCTTTGCGAAGCGGGGCACCCTTTATTACAACCTGCGGGACGCTGTTAGTCGCCGGGCTGCAGGCGGAGCGGTTCGGCGGTGAGGGGGATGCTGGTGGTTTCCTGGTCTTTGTACTGGAGGCGGTAGAGACGCCAGTAGAGTCCGCGTCCGGCGAGCAGTTCATTATGCGTGCCGCTCTCGCGCAGCTTGCCCTTGTGCATGACCAGGATGGTGTCCGCGCGCTGGATGGTGGAGAGCCTGTGCGCGATGACGACGGAGGTGCGGCCAACGATCATGCGCTCCAGCGCGGAGCGGACGCGGAGTTCGGTATCGGTATCGACGGAGCTGGTGGCTTCGTCGAGAATGAGGATTTCCGGACGGTGCGCGAGGGCGCGGGCGAAGCTGATGAGCTGCTTCTGGCCGGTGGAGAGAGTCGCGCCGCGCTCCTGCATGGGCGAATCGAAACCCTGCGGCAGAGTGCGAATAAAGTCGCCGATGTTGACCTCGTCGGCGGCACGTTCGACTTCTTCGTCTGTAATCCAGTCCGAGCCTAGGCGGATGTTGGTGCGGACGGTGCCGGTAAACAGAAATGCGTCCTGTAGAACGACGCCGAAGTGCTTACGGAGTTCCTCGAGCTGCATCTCGCGGACGTCCACGCCATCCACCAGGACACTGCCTCGCTGGATGTCGTAGAAGCGCATCATGAGAGCGGTGATAGTGGTTTTGCCCGCCCCGGTGTGGCCGACGATGGCCGCGGTTTCGCCACGCGCGACGATGAAGGAGACGCCGCGCAGAATCCATTCGATTTCAGTGGACGCGGAGAGTTCGGCGTCGCTGGCGGCTGCGGCCCAGGCGCGCTGCTCGTCCGTGAGCGGCTGGTAGGTAAACCAGACTCCGCGAAACTCGACCGCGTAGGCCTGAGGAATTTCATCGGCTGCCGAACCCACCTTAGCCTTCCGCGAAGGTGGGGCACCCAGAGAAGCAGATCGCCCTTCGGCTGGCTCAGGGCAGGCTTCCGCTCCGCTGCGGGAAGACAAAGATTGTGGGGAGACGATTTCCGGCTCGGTGTCGATCAGCTTGAAGACGCGTTCGCTGGCGGCCATGGCGGCTTGCAGGATGTTGTACTTCTCGCTCAGGTCCTGGATGGGCCGGAAGAAGCGTTGCGCGTATTGCATGAAGGCGACCAGCACGCCGACGGTGACGATGCTGCCGAAGAAGCGGCTGCCATGCAGGACACCGAGACCGCCCTTCCAGACGACCATCGCGATGGCGACTGCGCTGAGCAGTTCAACGACGGGGTAGTAGAGGGAGTAGGCCTGCACCTGATCCACGTAAGCGTCACGGTGTTCGGCGTTGATGCTTTCGAAGTCGCGGAAAGCGCGCTGTTCGCGGTTGAAGAGCTGGACAACGCTCATGCCGCTGACATGTTCCTGGGTGTATGCGTTGATCTTGGCAATTGCCGTGCGGATGCGACGGTAGCTGCTACGCACGGAAATGCGGAAGAGCCGCGTGGCATACATGATGAGCGGCAACACCGAAAGTGTTAGAAGTGCCAGCGGCCAGCTCATCCGCAACATAATAATGACAATGAAGAGGAGGACAAAGACATCCTCAAAGATGGCGAGGACGCCAGAGGTGAACATCTCGTTCAGAGCGTCGATGTCGCTGGTGACGCGGGTGACGAGACGACCGACGGGGTTGCGGTCGTAGAAGCCGATATGCATGCGCTGCAGGTGGCGAAAGATCTGCGAGCGCATGTCAAACATGATCTTCTGGCCGGTCCACTGCATCATGTATGTCTGTAAAAATTCTAGGCCAAAGCTGACCAGGAGCGCTCCCAGGTAAAGGCCGGCGCACTGGCTGATGCCGGTCGTCGCATTCGTGCTGAGATGGCGCGGGAGCCACGCGTTGGAACTGGGCGTGTGCGTCATATAGCGATCGATGGAGACCTTCACCAGGTATGGGCCTGCGACATCGGCAGCTGCCTTAAGGATCACCGCGATGAGACTGAGGGCAACGAAGCCGGTATAGGGACGCAGATAGGTAAGCAGGCGGCGCATCAGTCGGCTGTCGTACGCCTTGCCGAGAACATCCTCGTCGCCGGCTTTGGGAGCGGAGGGCTTCTCAGGCTTTGTTTTTGCGGAGCGTTTCGCCATGCGTCTGTCCCCATTGTAGATGTGCGCGGCGAAGTTGCCGGTTCAGGAATGATCCCAGGATGCGTGGGAAAATGACAGAAGTGGAAACGCTGGGACTCTATCTTTCGGTGCCGTTCTGCAAGGCGAAGTGCAGCTTCTGCAACTTCGCGTCCGACGCGTTTCCGCCGGAGCGCATGGCGGCGTATGTTGACCGGCTATGCGATGAGATCGGTTCGGCGCGCACATTTGCCTTGCATCATGGGTTGCACACTCCATCCGTCGTGGACTCGATCTTCATCGGCGGGGGAACGCCGTCGTTGCTGGAACCGGAGCAGATGCGCCGGGTGTTCGCAATGATCCGCAATGGGTTTGCGGTGTGTTCCGAAGCGGAGATCACGGTGGAAGCGGCACCTGGGCAAATCAGCGGCGCCATGCTGGAGGCTTTGCTGTCGTGCGGTGTGAATCGCGTTTCGCTGGGCGTGCAAAGCTTCGTGGATGCGGAGGCGCGCGCGGTAGGGCGGCTGCATACCGGGGCGCAGTGCCTGGCGGAGATCCAGCGGCTGCGTGCGGCGGGTGTGCGCAACCTGAACGTTGATCTGATCGCCGGTTTGCCGTACCAGACGGCTGCCAGCCTGGCGGAGTCGCTCGAGCAGGCGATTGAGAGCGGTGTCGATCATGTGTCGGTGTACATGCTGGAGGTGGATGAGGAATCGCGGCTGGGCAGGGAATTGATCGGTCCGGGGGTGCGGTATGGCGCACATGCGGCTCCGGATGAAGCGCTGGTCGCGGAGATGTATGTGCAGGCGTGCGAGACGCTGGAGCGTGTTGGCTTGGGGCAGTATGAGATTTCCAACTTTGCACGGGAGGGGCACCGCTCGCGGCACAACTGCAAATACTGGACGCGTGCGCCGTATCTGGGCTTTGGGCTGGATGCGCACTCGATGCTGTTGATGGAGAATGGTACTGCGGCACGGTTTGCAAATGGTGATGATCTGGACGGCTATGTTGCCGGTCCTGAGTCGCGTCAATTGGAGCGGATCGATGAACTCGCAGCGTGGGAGGAGACCATCTTCCTCGGCCTACGGCTGATTGAGGGTGTATCTGTTGCGCAGCTGCGCACGAAGTTTAGGACGCGATTAGTCGAAACGTTCGTGGAGCAGGCAGCGGAGCTTGCGCGGGAAGGCCTCATGGAACTTCGCGACGACCGCGCCATGCTAACCACGAAGGGCAGGCTGCTGTCGTCGAGTGTCTTTGGAGAACTACTGACGAGTGAGCACGCTGCGGCTTAGCTTTTAGAATGGATGTATGAGTAACAACATCATCGATCTGCGCAGTGACACCGTTACGAAGCCGACACCTGAGATGCGGTCTGCCATGGCTTCTGCCGAGGTGGGCGATGACGTTTATGGCGAGGATCCAACGATCAACAAGTTGGAGGCGCGGGCGGCGGAGATCTTCGGGCGTGAGGCAGCGATCTTTGTGCCGACCGGATCGATGGGTAACCAAATTGCGCTGCGGCTGCACACGCAGCAGGGGCAGGAGGTCGTCTGCGAGTCGCGCGCGCATGTAATGGATTGGGAGATGGGCATGGCGGCGGTCTTCTCCGGCTGCCAGCTGCGGACGGTAGCGGGGCAGCGCGGCATTTTGCGCTGGCGCGATGTAGAACCTGCGCTGGCCACCACAGGTTTGTACTACAGGGCGCAGACCGGACTGGTCTGGATTGAGAACACGCACAACATGGCGGGCGGCACGGTAACTCCGCGGCCCGTCATGCGTGAGTTGGTAGACGGCGCGCATGGACGCGGGCTGCCCATTCACCTGGATGGAGCGCGCGTCTTTAACGCGGTTGCCGCGCTGGATGTAACTGTCGCTGAACTGACGCGCGGCTTCGATACGGTGAACTTTTGCCTGTCGAAGGGCTTGTGCGCACCCGTTGGATCGCTGCTGGTGGGAACAGCGGAGGCGATTCGAAGAGCGCGTCCGCTGCGGAAGGCTCTGGGAGGAGGCATGCGGCAGGCAGGCGTATTGGCTGCAGCGGGGCTGATCGCGCTGGAACAGATGCCAGCACGTCTGCATGAAGATCACGCAAATGCGAAGCTGCTGGCGCATGCGCTGTCGAAGGTCGAAGGCATCGCGCTTGACCCCGGAAGCGTAGAAACGAATATCGTGATCTTCACGACGGAAGGCGATGCGCCGGCGTTGGTAACGGCAATGGCTGAACGGGGCGTGAGGGCCAGCGCGATCGGACCGCACAGCATCCGGCTGGTCACGCATCATGACGTAGACACGGCGGCATGTGAGCGCGCGGCTGATGTGATCGCGAACGTGGCGCAGTCGATGCTGGTGAGTGCGTAGAGAACCCAGCTTAGCTTCGCGAAGCTGGGGCACCCTGTGTGGTGTCGCGTACACTGAAGCCTTGCCAACCTGCAGTAGCGCTTTGTGTCTGACTGCGTGCTGCCTTCGATCACGCCAAAACGCACGGGAATGTTTTGGGAAGCGCGGTGAGATTCCGCCACTGCCCCGCAACTGTAAGCGTGTTCTCTTAGAAGTCTAGGAGACATTGCCGCTCTAAGATGGAGTCGTCACTGCGCAAGCGGGAAGCCGATCTATCGCACGCATGAGCTGTAATGCAAGCACGCGAAGTCAGGAGACCGATTCCCATGCCGGCACGTAGCCACGCCCCGAGGGGGAGCGTAGGAGAAACGTATGTTCCGCATCGCTAAACAGCGGGGATCAGGCGCGCGTGTGTGCGCGCAAACCGCAGCCTGCCTTCTAACGCTTTCCCTATCCATTGCCGCGCATGCCATTGTGGTGCGTGGAACTGTCCGCGACCCGTTGGGCCGTGGCATTCCGTACGCCCGGGTTCAACTGGTCAAAGGCACGCAGGTAGTCGCCTCCACGATCACGTTGCCAGATGGCAGTTACGAAATCCGCTCCACGGAAGACGGCCGTTTTCTCTTGATTGCGACCGCGACCGACTTTTCTCCGCAGGTAGAGGAGCAGTTCTATGGACGGCAACTTGACCTGATCGAGCGCAATCTCTTCCTCACATTATCGCCGGTACGGGAGGAGATCACCGTTACGGCTACTGGCCTGCCTACGCCGGTGCAGCAGGTGAGCGGGAGCGTGACGCTTATCCCTGATCAGGCTCTTCAGACACGCGTCGGCATTGTGTCTGAACTGCGCCTGCAACCTGGCGTGTCCGTCGTGCAGAGCGGCCAATACGGTGCGGTGACATCGCTGTTTGTGCGCGGCGCAAACTCTGACGCCAATAAAGTGCTGATCGACGGCGTGCCCGCGAACGATATTGGAGGTGTCTTCGATTTTGGCCCGGTATCGTCCACGGCGGTACATGCGCTGGAGTCCTACCGCGGCCCAGACAGCGTGCTGTACGGCACCGATGCGCGCGCGGGCGTGGTGCGCTTTGAGACGCCGCGCGGGACTTCGATTCGTCCGGTGCTGACCTACTCCGGGGATGCGGGTAACTTGCACACATGGCGCAATGAGGCCACGCTCTCAGGTACCTACAACAAGCTGGATTACTACACGGCCTTTTTGCGCTTCGACAGTTCCAACGCGCTGTCGAATGACCGCTTTCACGCGGCGACCTCAGCCGCAAATATCGGCTACAGCATCACCGGCAGCACCAGCCTGCGCGGCACAGTGCGGAATGCCGTTTCAGCCGAAGGCTTGCCGGGACCGTACGACTTTCAAGGCCTGACACAGATTGGCAAGCAGGGCGATCAGGACACCTACATCTCCGGTGTGATTGACGATACGCGGGGTAACGGCTGGCACAACGTCTTTCGCTATCTGGACGCACGCAAGCGCGAGCAGTCACAGCAGTTTCTCAGCGTGGGAACGCCGGACGGATTTGGTGACTACTACGGCAAAGTGGTGACGATTCGTGGCGCGAATGGCACGTCTGCCACAGGCAGTTCGACGGTGGGCTTTGACCCGTTTCCAACGCGCTATGAGCTTGTTTCCAATCGCGACGGCCTTGAATACCTGAGCGACTATCGCTTCGGTGAGCATGTCGCAGCGGTCGCAGGCTTTCGCTTCCAGGACGAACGCGGTGCCTACCGCTACCCGCTGTACAGTACGAACGAGCAGGTGGGCCGGAGTAATTACGACTACACACTGGAGTTCCAGGGCCAGTTTCGTCACCGTGTCTTTTACACGCTGGGTGGAGCGGTGCAGCGCAACTCACTCTATGGAACGGAAGGTGAGCCGCAGCTCGGATTGTCATACTACGCAGTGCGGCCCGGCGAGCACTGGCTGCGTGGCACGCGCGTACGGTTTCAATTTGCAAAGGGGGTCCAGGAGCCAAGCCTTTCAGCACAGCTTTCATCTCTATACGCCTCATTGCTGGGCATTGGAGACACGACGGACATTACACGCTTCGGTGTAACACCGGTGGGCGCGCAGCGCAGCAGAACGTATGAGGGTGGCATCGATCAGAACATCCATGGGGATCGCGCTGTTCTGCACGTGAACTACTTTCATAGCGTGTATGGCAACGGCATCGAGTATGTGCCCACGACGCTCTACAACCAGTACTTCGGGCAGTCGCTGCCGAAGGCCCTGTATGGCTTTTACTTCAACTCGCTCTCAACCAGTGGGCAGGGGATTGAGGCGGAACTGGAGTACGGGATAGCACGCAGGTTATTTCTGCGTACCGGCTACACATACCTGGATGCAACCGTGCTTCGATCGTTTTCGACAGACGCGCTGAACGCGTTGAGCGGCCAGCCTGCAATTAATCCGAAGTATCCAGGCATCGCCATCGGAGTAACGTCACCCCTCGTGGGGCAGAGGCCGTTTCGCCGCGCTCCGCAGACCGGCTACTTCGTTCTACAGTACACGGGTACCAAGTGGAATGCCGCGTTGAAGGGAGCCATGTCGTCGCGCTCGGATGACTCTACGTTCATTAGTTCGTATGACAGCGCCACCTTCGATAACTCGTTGCTGCTGCCCAACCGCAATCTCGCGTTTGGCTTTACCAAGCTGGACGCGAATGTGACATACCAGTTGCTGCCGTCAATCGCGGTGTTTACCCAGGCGGAAAACCTGCTGAACCAGCAGCATATCAGTGCCTTTGGCTATCCATCGCTTCCGCTCACTGTTCGCGTGGGGATGAAGGTACGCTTTCCGCGCGAGTAGGGCCAAGGGATCGGCCATGCTGTTCAGCCACGGCGCGATTGCCCGCCAATCGTGCCGTGGAAACCTCCTCTTGCGTGCCATTTGCGTCCAACAAATGTCGAGGTACGAGCAATGCATGTTTCTTCTAAATTCTTCCAGTTGAGTGCCGCTCTGGTTTTCTGTGGCATGCCGATGCTGCACGCCGCCGCACAGGATGAGGGTCCGGCCACGGTGCGTGTGATCGTACGTGCCGAGAGCAAGAGCCAAACGGCTCAGCCACTGCAGGCTTCGAATTTAAAAGTGGAGTTCAATGGCAAGCAGGTGGACATCACGCGCGTACAGCCGTTGATACGGCAGGGTGGCGGACGCCCGGTTGAAGTGGCGCTGCTGATTGATGACGGCCTGCGTGCGAACTTTGGCACACAGTTGCAGGACGTAGAGCAGTTCGTCAGTAAGACAGCGTCGCCGCAGGTCTCCGTGGGTGTGGGCTATATGCGCAATGGAGCGGCCGACTTCCCGGTGGGCTTCAGCACGGATCCGGAGCAGGAGTTGAAGGCAGTTCGCTTGCCGATATCAGCCGCAGGCATAGATGGCAGCCCGTACTTTTGCCTGGACGATCTAATGAAGCACTGGCCCACGAACACGGGTGCGCCTCGTGTGATTCTAATGATTACCAGTGGCATCGACAGGTACAACGGATCAGTTAGTCCCATGAACCAGGATAGCCCCTATGTGCAGTCAGCCATGGAGAATGCGCAAAAGGCGGGAGTCCCAGTGTATTCCATTTACTACGGCCGTCGTGAAGTAAGCATGGGCTACGGCAGTTTCAGCGGTCAAAGTTATCTGAGCCAGGTCGCGGAAGGCACGGGCGGCGAAAGTTTCAACCAGGGAACGATCAATCCGGTTTCGCTTGCACCTTACTTCACCCAATTCAACCGTGCACTTCAGGAAAGCTATCTTGTCAGTTTCCAGACCACGAGCAGAAAGCTGGAGCGCTTAAAGGTGACTTCCACGATGAGCGGAGTAAAGGTGCGCACGGCACAGGCCGTCAGCGCGGATGGGGCGCGGCCATAAGCTTTTCTCCCGTCCCAGGCGTTTCAAAGACCGGCGGGGCATAGCGATCTGTGCCGTAATATCTCTGGCAGTTGTGCACTCCGCACCGCTGCACTGATGGTTGCGATGAAGCTCTGATGCGATGTGTCTGCGGCGTGTATTCATCACGACTGTTCAGCCAGCCCTCATGGTGCCCATCGCTTCGGATCGTCTTAGTCGGCAATATTATTTTGTGCTGCACCGCAGGTTGAACTATGCTTGGCCCGAACCTTAGGTGCAAGAGCAGCTGCCGTCCTGCCGGATTGTCCAGCATGGCCGGTGCTGTGCGGCTGAATCCAGCCGAATCCCGCCATTCTCACATGGAGAGCCTCCGTGTATCGAATTGAAGCCATGCTGTTTCTTCTGGCTCTGCTGCCGCTCATCATGGCACTCATCTTCAGCTTCGCGGTTGTACCCCGCCGCCAGCAGAATCTGGAGATGTCCATGGATCCGGCCAGCCGTCCGGCCATCACGGATGCACGCGAAGCCCTCACCGAGAGTCTGGTTGCGAAAGGGATTGAGCGCGCGGTGAACGACTTTGAATCCCTGCGTTCCTACCGTCTGCTGATCCCCGCTCTTATCCTTACCCTACTGTATTGGGTAGGCTTTTCTCTGGGCATTTCTCTGCTCATACAGGGGCCAGCCTCCACCATTCTTTCCAGGCCGTTTGCCGGGTTCAATGCAAGCTGGCTGTATAACCCCGCCGTGGCACTAGCCGGCACCTACGTTTTCAACATGGGCATGCTGGTCCGTCGCGCGTTCATGGCCGACTTCACCAAGAATGTAATGTGGGCGGCGGTGAATCGCATTGTTCTTTCGTGCGGATACGCGCTGGTGATGCATTTTATCTTCTTCGGTGCGAGCAAGGGATCGCAGCGTACTGGCATGATCGTCTCGTTTGCGATCGCATTTTTTCCGCGGGTGCTTCTCACCGTTTTGCGTCGTTACATCACAGAATCATTTGGCGTTCAGGACGACGCCTGCAAGGAACTCAATGTCCAACTGATCCGGGGCATCGACGTCTGGAAGGCGGAGCGCCTGGAAGAGGAGGGCATCGAGAGCGTTCAAAACATGGCTACGGCAGATATCTTCGGTCTTATCCCCAAGCTGCATTACCCAGTCCGCACGATCATTAATTGGATGGATCAGGCAATTTTTATCCAGCGCTTTGCGCTGTGTTTCAGTGACAAAAAAGAAAGCGCGCTCACCCGCCTTCGCGATTTGGAGAACGCTGGTTTCTCCAGCAGTGCCATGGAATATGCCTCCATTGGGAGAAAGCAGGATTCCGCGACAGCAGCCTTCATCACGAAAATGTCCGAGGTAGCGAAGATTGATCGTGTGGTCCTTCAGCAGGCACTCGAAAATCTAAGTCAGGACGCATCCCTCCGCGTCCTGCGACGCCTATGGCAGACAGGTTCCCTTACGGACTAATTAAAACGGCGTGCACCAACACCATGGCACCTGCACCGGTCGCTTGACACGTCTAGCAGCGTTTATGTACCACGCGCCGGTTGTTGCCTGGGGATGACTCGCTAGACTATTGTCCTCACGGATTCAATCTGCAATGCCCGGACTAGGCGGATCGATTCCAAGAGCGGTTGCCAGAACAATTAAATGGTCCTGCTCTTCCAATAGGATTTCGCGGATTGTTTCTCCAATAGCAAATTCATTCAGATCTTCGGCCTGCCGTACGCGGCGCCGGTACTGGCGGATTGTTTCTGTCTCGTTTTCCAGATCGAAGTGCAGCATGTCCTCTGCCTTGCTGGATGTCTTTACCAGCTTGGGCGTGACGGACGGCATCCCACCGAGATAATCGACAGCATTCGAAATTTTGAGGGCGTGGCTAAGCTCCTCCTTGGAATGCACCTCCAACGTGTTCGCAATGGTCATGTACGCAGCGCCCGTAAGCACCTGCGAATAGTTCACGTACGCGATGATGGCCTGGTACTCACGGGAAAGGTCTTCGTTAAGGTTTGCAATAAACTGTTCCCGCGTAATGGTCGGCTGCGCCGGTTCGGACATAAGCATCTCCCTGTGGTTGAGATTGTTCGTTGTGCCAGCGGGATGCTTCAGCGGCACCCTATCGGTAAGACATGCGCTTGAGTGATAGTTCTCGTGCTGGCAAAAGATGGTCCAGCGAATGCTTAATTAGAAGCTCGCTCGCGATGTCCACCCCTCGGCGTTACACCTCATTCCGCTGCAACCTCGCGCTGCACGGTCAGGGCGCGATTCGGTATCATCTTCATTGGATGACCCAACATGACGCCGGGCCTTCGTTCGGGAAGGAGTCTCCGCCGGAGAAAACTTCTACGTGAACGCGGTCGAAATCGAAGTTGCGGTGTCGGCGCTGGCGGCTCAGCCTTTCGATGGGGCCGAGTTTCCATTCGCCTTCCTCGCCGCGTTCGGCAACAAAGAAACCACGATCAAGCGCCTGCGCAAGGGCGAGTCGAACGGCTCCGATATTCCCGGCGGGGTGCTGCAGCGCAACAATATTCACCTTGCGGTCAGCCAGCCTGGGCGCGTGGGTGAAACGCTGCAGGCGCTGCGTGCCAGCCCGAAGACCGCCGCCGCCAAGGCCAAGTTCATCCTCGCTACCGATGGCGAAACCCTCGAAGCCGAAGACGTCTCCAGCGGCGAGACCATCGCGCCAGCCTACCGGGATTTCGCCCGGCACTTCGGCTTTTTTCTCCCGCTGGCTGGCATCTCCACGGTCAAGGAGATCAAAGACAATCCCATCGATGTCCGAGCCACCGGCCGCCTCAACAAGCTCTATATCGAGCTGCTGAAGGACAACGCGGAGTGGGCGACCGAGGCGCGACGGCACGACATGAACCACTTCATGGCGAGGCTGATCTTCTGCTTCTTTGCCGAGGACACGGACATCTTTACTGGCGGCCGGGGCCTGTTTACGCGCACCGTCGAGCAGATGAGCACGGGCAATATTCCCAACACGTATAAGGTCATCAGTGCCATCTTCGCGGCGATGAACATACCTGATGCCGACCGCAATGCTCACCTTGCAACAGGCAAACTGTCCGGTTGGGCGGACCAGTTCCCGTACGTCAACGGTGGCTTGTTCTCCGGCTCGACCGACGTGCCGGTCTTCTCCCGCATGGCCCGCACCTATCTGTTGCACGCGGGCGAGCTGAGCTGGCGCGAGATCAACCCCGACATCTTCGGCTCCATGATCCAGGCGGTTGCCGACGACGAAGAGCGCGGCGCGCTGGGGATGCACTACACCAGTGTGCCGAACATCCTGAAGGTGCTGAACCCGCTCTTTCTGGACGACCTGCGCGCGCAGCTGGCGGCGGCCGGCGACAACGCCCGCACCCTGCTGAACCTGCGCAAGCGCATGTCCCGGATTCGCGTCTTCGATCCGGCCTGCGGCTCCGGCAACTTCCTCGTCATCGCCTACAAGAAGATGCGGGAGATCGAGGCCGAGATCAACCGCCGCCGGGGCGAGGAGCAGGCACGGACGGAGATTCCGCTCACCAACTTTCGCGGCATCGAGCTGCGCGACTTCCCGGCAGAGATCGCCCGGCTCGCCCTCATCATCGCGGAGTTCCAGTGCGACGTGCTCTATCGCGGCTCGCTCGTCGCCCGTGCGGAGTTTCTCCCGCTCGACAAAGACAACTGGATTACCCGTGACAACGCCCTCCGCATCGACTGGCTCAGCATCTGCCCACCCACCGGCAGCAGCGTCAAGCTGGTCGGCGACGATCTCTTCTCCACGCCACTCGACCAGGCTCAGATTGAGTTTGAGAATGAAGGAGGAGAGACGTACATATGCGGCAATCCTCCGTATCGTGGGTCCACGTGGCAGGACAACGAACAGAAGGCTGATCTAAAAAGCGTCTTCTCAGATCTAACCGATAAGTGGCGCTCGTTAGATTACGTCTCCGCTTGGTTTATGAAAGCCGCAGAATACCTCCGTGGCACTCACGGTGCGGCGGCGTTTGTTTCTACAAATTCGATTTGCCAAGGGCAGCAGGTGCCAATTCTCTGGCCATTGGTCAAGGAGCTCGGGTCGGAAATCCGCTTTGCAAACACCTCTTTCAAATGGTCGAACTTAGCCTCGTTCAAAGCGGGTGTGACTGTCGTGATTGTCGGTTTCGATACCGCTCCCAACGGGTCACGTTGGATATTCACGCAGGACGACGGCGCTGGTGTGCTTTCACGTACTGTCACGCACATCAACCCATACCTTCTGCCTGGCGAAGACCTTTTTATTCAGCAAAGACTTACACCAGCTACAGAATTACCAGCCATGGTTCGAGGGAACATGCCCTATGACGCAGGCAATCTTCTGCTCAGCGAAGCCGAAGTCGCCGATCTTCGTCTCGAACCCAGGGCTGAGCGGAGCATGATCCGTAACATCTATGGTTCCTCGGAGTTTGTAAAAGGTCTTCACAAGCGTTGCCTCTGGATTGAAGAAGAGAGCATAAATGAGGCGTTGCGTGCCCCAGCGATTTGCAAACGTCTGCTGGGAGTTGCTAACGCTCGCTTTGCAAGCTCAGATATGAGCGCGCGCCAGATGGCAGCTTACCCGCACCGCATGCGCGAGATGAACAGCGCGAAGTATCACATCATCGCCATTGCTGCGATCTCTTCTGAAAATCGAGCATACCTGCCCTGCGGTGTCCTCGACAGTCGAACGATTGTTACGAATAAGATGTTTGCGCTTTACGATGCTCCCCTGTGGAACATGGCATTGATTGCCTCGCGTCTGCACTGGGTCTGGATTGGCACCGTCTGCGTTCGTCTGGAAATGCGCTTCTCCTATTCCAATACCCTCGGCTGGAACACCTTCCCCGTCCCCACACTCACCGAACAGCACAAGGCCGACCTGACCCGCTGCGCCGAAGACATCCTGCTGGCGCGTGAGGCGCACTTTCCCGCCACCATCGCCGACCTCTACGACCCGGAGACCATGCCGGACAACCTGCGCCGCGCGCATGAGCAGAACGACGAGACCCTGGAGCGCATCTACATTGGCCGCCGCTTCCGCAACGACACCGAGCGGCTGGAAAAGCTGTTCGAGATGTACACGAAGATGACCGCCGCACAGTCCGCGACGAAAGCCACCACGAAACCCGCTACGAAGAAGGTCACCGCCGGACGAAAGAAGGCGAGCGTATGACAGAACCGGCAAACTCTCCCGCAAACAATAGGACCATTCCCTCGGTCTCCATCAGCACGGCGCGCACGGGCATGTCCAGCAAAGCCGACTCGCTGGGCATGCGGCCCATGCAGCAGCGCGCCTACTCCCGCCGCGGCGAGCAATACCTGCTGATCAAATCACCGCCGGCCTCCGGCAAGTCGCGCGCGCTGATGTTTATCGCGCTCGACAAGCTGCACAACCAGGGCCTGAAGCAGGCCATCATTATCGTCCCGGAGCGCTCCATCGGGAGCAGCTTTGCAGACGAGCCGCTCAGCGCGCACGGTTTCTGGGCCGACTGGACCGTGAGGCCGCAGTGGAACCTGTGCAACGCACCCGGCATCGATGATCCACGCGTTGCAAAGTCGAAGGTCAAGGCGGTGGGCGAGTTCCTGGCCGGCACGGACCCGGTACTGGTGTGCACCCATGCCACCTTCCGCTTCGCCGTGGACGAGCTAGGCGTCGAGGCCTTTGATGGCCGGCTGATCGCGGTAGACGAGTTTCACCATGTGAGCAGCAACCCGGACAACCGGCTGGGCAGCCAGCTGGGGCAATTTATCGCGCGCGATAAGGTGCACATCGTCGCCATGACGGGATCGTACTTTCGCGGCGACGCCGAGGCGGTGCTGGCGCCACAGGACGAGAACCGCTTCGAGACCGTGACCTACACCTACTACGAGCAGCTGAACGGCTACGACTTTCTGAAGTCGCTCGACATCGGTTACTTCTTCTACACAGACCGGTATGTGGACGCAATCGAGAAGGTCCTCGACTCCTCGCTGAAGACGATCGTGCACATCCCGAATGTGAACTCGCGGGAAAGCTTGCAGGACAAGATCAAGGAAGTCAACGAGATCATGAACACGCTGGGCGAGTGGAAGGGAGTCGACCCGGCGACGGGCTTTCACATGATCCAATTGCCCACGGGCCGCGTGATCAAGGTGGCTGACCTGGTGGACGACAGCGACGCGCCCAAACGGACGCGCGTACTAACCGCACTTAAAGACCCGGCGCAGCGCTACTATCGCGATCATGTTGACATCATTCTCGCGCTTGGGATGGCGAAGGAGGGCTTCGACTGGATCTGGTGTGAGCATGCCCTGACTATCGGGTATCGCAGCAGCCTGACGGAGGTGGTGCAGATCATCGGCCGCGCCACCCGCGACGCTCCCGGCAAGGAACGCGCCCGCTTTACCAACCTGATCGCCGAGCCGGACGCCTCCGAGAGCGCGGTGGTGGACGCCGTGAACGACACGCTGAAGGCGATCGCTGCCAGCCTGCTGATGGAGCAGGTGCTGGCCCCGCGCTTCGAGTTCTCCCCCAAGAACGCCGGTGCGCGGGAGGGCTTTGTCTACGGGCCTGAGGGTTACGTGGAGGGCGCAACGAACGTTGGGGTGCATAACGAAAGCGGGCAGATTCACTTTGAACTGAACGGCTTGGTCGTGCCCAGCAGCCCAGAGGCCAGCCGCATCTGCCGTGAAGACCTGAATGAGGTCATTACAGCCTTTGTGCAAGACAAAGTTGCCGTGGAGCGCGGGCTCTTCGACCGCGAGAACACCGTGCCGGAAGAATTGACGCAATTGCGCATGGGCAAGATCGTCCGCGAACGCTACCCCGACCTAAGCGAAGCGGACCAGGAAGCCGTACGTCAACACGCCGTGGCTGCCCTGAACATCACGCAACAGGCAAAGAAGATCGCCAGCGATGATGCGGCTAGTCCCGGGATGAAGGCCAATCTGTCGCTTATCCAGGGTGTTCGCAAATTTGCGATGGACGTGCGGGACCTTGACATTGACCTGATCGACCGCATCAATCCGTTCGACGCGGCCTATGCGGTCTTGGCAAAGGCAATGGACGAGCGGACACTCCGGCAGGTGCAGGCGAGCATTGCCGGGAAGAACGTACGGTTGTCCTACGAAGAGGCTCGCGAACGAGCCACGGGCGCATTGAAGTTCAAACGGGAACGCGGGCGCGTGCCGGAGATCACATCCTCCGATCCATGGGAGAGATACCTTGCCGAGGGCGTCGCGGCGTTGGCGCGCTTCCGCGCTCAGCAATCAACCTCCGCCATTGGACGGTCCGCATGAAACCGAAGCTGGATCATGCGGAGCTATCTGATGACGATCTGCTAGCCGAACTCGGTGTGCCAGTGGCAGCACCTGCGGTCGTGGGTAGGACAGTGCGCGAGGAGCGCATTCTCGCGGGCTTTGAGGATATTCAGCGCTTCTTCTCGGAGCATGGACGAATTCCGGCGCACGGGGAAGGTGCCGATATCTTTGAGCGGATGTACGCAGTACGGCTCGACCGGCTCCGCGGAATGTCAGAGGCACGCGAGCTACTTGCGGCTATCGACAGGGATGGGCTGCTATGGATGCCAACGGCTCTAAACGAATCCACCCCCGAAGCGCTGGACGATGCAGCGTTGCTGGCAGAGTTGGAGGCTGGCGCGGCCCCCACTGTAGACATCAGTGTTCTTCGACACGTCACTTCGCGTGAGGAGAGGAGAGTTGCTGAGGAGATCGCGAATCGCGCACCTGCCGCTGGCTTCGAGCAGTTCAAGCCCCTCTTCGAGCAGGTCGAGAGCGACCTTGCAGCAGGGACACGAACCGCTCGTCGCTTTGCCAGAGACGCAAGCGTAGCATTAGGCGACTTCTTCATCCTTGGCGGACAGGTCGTCTATGTGGCTGAGATGGGCGAAGCAATCAAGGCTCCCAATGGTGAAAGCGATGCGCGACTCAGAGTCATCTACTCCAATGGCACGGAAAGCAATTTGCTCCGCAGGTCACTACAGCGTGCTCTTTACAAGGACGAGGCGGGACGCAGGCTGACCGATCCAAACGCAGGTCCGCTCTTCAGTGAAGAGTGGAACGAGGCTGACATCGAAAGCGGCACGATCTACGTATTGCGCAGTCTATCGACTCATCCCCTTGTCGTTAAACATCGCGAGTTGATTCACAAAATCGGCGTGACCGGTGGGAAGATCGAGACGCGGATTGCCGATGCGGCACACGACCCGACGTATTTGCTGGCAGATGTTGAAATCGCCGCAACCTACAAACTCGCTGATCTAAACCGACGTAAGCTTGAAAGAATCTTTCATCGCATCTTTGCTCCGGCACAGCTCGATCTCACCATCCATGACCGTTTCGGTCGCCCGGTCCAGCCGCAGGAATGGTTCCTGGTTCCTCTGCAAGTGATCGACGAAGCAGTTCAGCGCATACGCGATGGCTCTATTGAGGGTATGGTGTATGACCCAACGAGCGCTCGGCTAGTCGAAAGCTGATGCGTTATGAAGATCAACAGCGGGTAAGCCAAACGATCAGCCATTAGGGAAAGACTCTGAAAATCGGCTATCGCTTCTGTGTTCGTTGCGCGCCTCTTAATCTCGATGGCGGCGAAATTTCACGCGTGAATGGTTAGTTGGGCAACCCAACGCGCCCTAATAACCCCGCTCAGTTACAAAGAAGCGTGGCTCACGAATATTCTGAATAGACTTGCGAAGCGCAGCTGATATGTGTTCTCGCATGCGACTCTCCGATTGATCCCGTCCATCCCACCAGTCATAGACAATTTCTCAGTTCATCTGCGACGGCAAAGACAAACTCTTGTTCCATGTCTGGACTGTTCGGAGTCAAGCGAACCGTTAGCTTCGGCCTTGCCGTCTTTTCAAAAACAGCGCGACGCTGTCAGAATCTGCATTCGTAACTAAGCGAGCCATTGGAACCGAACTGAAGTCCGTCTTCAGGCCGACGAACTCGCGTCCGAGTTCTATGCCAAGGCTGTTGCTGTAACATTTGCATTCGAACAATGCAGCAGCTTTGGACGGGCCAGGTGCCTTATTTTTAGCACGGGATTCGTCAGCAGCCTTCTTTGTGATGATCGATACATCGAACTCGTGAAGAACTCCTGAAGTGCCACAGTATTGAACGCCGAGATGGATCTCAAACAGCTCGGCTTTGTAAGAGAAGCTGGCAAATCCAAAATCCTGAGTTGTCGAGTTCAACGGTCCAGGTGACCCTCGGATAATGAAAACGGTTGGTGGCGCTTGGGTTGTCGCTTTTGCAGATTGCAGGACGCACAGTGTTGCAATCTGCAATCCGCTCCACAGCAGCGAGGATCAAACCGAAGACATACCCGGCGTATGCGGCATCAACTGTGTTGCGATTGAGATAGACCGCTGAATTTGCATTGATAGAGGCCAGCACTGTATCGATCAAATCTGTGAGATCGCTGAGTGCGGGTTTCGGAAATGGTTGAGTTCCCATTTAGCTCACCCGCTCTCGGGCGATTCGCCCGATCTCACGAATTGCGAATTTTACTCCATCTTCGGGAGGAGCAGGAATCGCAGCTTCGACACGAACTCGTCCCGTAAGCTGCAACTCATCGCCAAGCAAGCTGCGATCAATGTCGATTTCACAGTGCTCGACCTGATAGCGTTTGCGAAGATGAGCGTTGAGACTCTCGGTCATAGCCGGCAGCGTCACCAAATATGTCTCAAAAACATTCGAAAGGATTTCCAACAACTCGTCCTCACTCGGGTCTCTCCTACCGGATAATTGGTCCGTTTGAGTGCTTATGCCTTTTCGACTGCTCGTCGTAAGGTCAACACCTCGGGAAATGGCGCGATCCAACTCCGCCAAAAGGAACGCACCAGTTGGGCCCTTTTCCTGCAGGTTTCCTCTGACTCTCCTCACGATCTCTCTTACAGTTTCGTCCGCCATTTCAGAAGATTACGCCCCTACTTAAACAACAGCCACCAAAACAGCTACCAACGAAAACAACCTCTCACTTTGGGGAGGCCGTTTTGTGTCTAAACCTTTTAGAATCTGTGGTGCCGGGAGGGGGGGTCGAACCCCCACGAGGTTGCCCTCGGCGGATTTTGAGTCCGCTGCGTCTGCCAGTTCCGCCATCCCGGCCAGGGATGCCTGTTGCGAGCCGATTGCGGCACCGCTGTCACTAAGCATCGCATACCGCCTTGCGCTACAGCAACCGTGCTGGGCTTGTTGCGCGAATGGACTCGCATTTGATCCCGTGGGTAGATCATGGGCGAGTTACATGGGTGCATATTCTTCCGAGACATCGACACAGCTGCAACCGGATACGGGTTGTGGAGCAGAGTGGCTACCCGTTCGCCTGCGGAGCGGAGCGCCCCCCATGTTGAAGCCGTGCCTTCGCCCATGTGCCAACGCGAACAAACGGAAAGAGGAAGAAAAGCCCGCGTGGCAGGCGCGTCTTCAGCAGCTCATCCGGGCGAAAGGCCCAGGTGCGCAGTTCGATCAAGAAGCCGCGCGGACCACTGCCCAGCAACATGCGCGACAAATACACGGACGTGGTGCCAAAGGAGAGATCATCCACCTCAGACACTTCACGGCCACGAAGATACAGCCGTGCTGGGGAGCGGCGAAGAACGCGTAAAACACCGTCACGCCGCAGATCGTGCAGCAGCGGCGATGGCAGGGGCAAGTCGAACAGGTCATGGCACAGCAGGAATGCCTGTCCAGCAGACCGCCCCGCGCCCAGTTGCAGCATACGCTGATATGTCGCTTCCAGGTCACCGCCGTGCCGGAGCAGGGCGTACACATCCGCCAGCCACTTCAGGCGCATCCAGCCGTGCGACGCGCCGTGCACGCAAAGATAGGCCAGCAGCTCATCCGGCGGCAGCGTGCTTAGGGAACGGTTTGCGACGATCTCGACCTGCTGCTGCCCGGGCTGAAATTCGCCTGCATGCGGCAGGTCTGTCATACGCCAGTGCAGCTCCAGCAGGACGCCACTCTTTACATGCTGCAGGTCCATCGACTTGGCATAGCGAAACCAGAGGGTCCGGCGCGACGGCGAGACGGCGTCCAGGTCGAAGAGCGGACGGTAGCCGGCGTCTCGCAGAACCACAAGTGCATGCGGCACCCCGCTCTCCGGGACCAGGAGGTCGATGTCTTTAGCATGCCGCACGGTTACATCGCCGTACGCAAGCACAGCGACGGCCGAGCCTTTTAGAAAGATGGCCGTTGTGCCCGCCGTTTCCAGCAGTTTCGATAACCGCAGTGATTCCACCGCAAGAAACATTGCCTGGCGGGCAGCGGTTGCGGAGGCCTGTTGAAAGCGCGGGGCTATGCCGGGTGGAATGGCGCACCCCGCCTGGTGCAATGCGCTCCACACCAGTCCAGGCACACGGTGCCGGGCTGTGATCTCCAGCAGGTGCAGCCAATCTGTGACGGCGCGGGCGTCTTCAACAATACGCTGCAAGGCGGCATCATTCAGCGGCCACCGCAGGCACGCCAGCATCAGGCGGAACTCCGGCGTGAACCCTCCCGGGGCAGGAGACAGGCACTGCCGCGCGTCTCTGATTGTCCCTTCCCCGTGAGTCGCCACCGTGGTCACACCACCAGAGTAACGGTTCGGCTATTGCGGGCGCTCACCACGGGTAAAACGCTCATCCAGCGGCTGCCGCTCGTCCCAGCCTGCCTCAGCCTTGTACCATTCAACGATGTTGTTCTGGCCCTGTAGCCAGCAGAGCATCACGATCTCATCGTCCAGCTGGAAAGGGAACTCCAGCAAGCCAGTTTGAAGGTCCCGGACCTCCACCCCGATGGCACCGATCTCCTCCAGGGTATCCTTGGCTTCGATGACGGCAGTGTTGTGTTCCGCCTTGACGCGAGCCACATCCGCCAAGTCCACGCGGTAACCACCCGACAGAAAGATGACCTGCGAGAGCGCCTGCAAGGCATGTTCCCGCGCTGCGGCCACTGCTGCGGCAGCCTGGGCGCGCTGTAGCAGTGAGTCCAGCACGGGGAGTAGCGTTTGCGCCTCCGGTACGGTAAAGGTCCGCATGTTCGCTCCTCCTTGCCTGTGGGTGACAGCCCATTATATGTGTATTGGACTGTACGTTGCCGGGCTCCGTCACATGCGTTCTTGACACTCCAGGGGCGGTCTTATCTACTGAAAGCCAGCCATGACTGAAGGTCTTCGGACATTCCGGGAACTGTGCGCCGAACACGGGATTGCCGTGACACACCAGCGTCAGGTGCTCTATGAAACCATGCAGAGCATGGATGGTCATCCCTCGCCGGAAGAGGTCTTTGCGTCCATCAAGGAACGCATTCCGTCAATCTCCCTGGCGACCGTCTACAAGAACATTCACCTGTTCGTGGAGAGTGGCGTGTTCCGGGAACTCTCCGTCCATCACGGAACCCTGCGCGTGGAAATGAACAAAGAGCCGCATCATCACATGGTCTGCTCGCTCTGCAAAACAGTGACCGACCTGCCAGATGGCGATGAGTTTGGCGTGGGCCTGCAGAATGCTGCGCTGCCCGGTGGATTTCTCGTGGAGCGAATCGCAATGGACGTCATCGGTGTCTGCCCAGAGTGCCAGCAACGCCCGAACTGACGCCTGTCCGGTTGCCGCACACGTTTACTCCGCCTGTGGCTAAACGTATGCAGGATGGAACGCAAGCGGTTCCGAAACAAGCGGGTGCGAGCAACGCGACGCACCGTTCTTCGTCAAACGCAGCAGAATGTTGTTCCCGGAGTCACTCCTTGTGCCGTTTATTGCTGATCCTGTTGAGTTGCGGCATGCCGGTGCTGGCCGGATGTAATGGCTTTTTTTACAAGGAAACGTCTTCCGGCACGGGAACAAGCGCCAGCAACTATGTCTTTGTGGCGAACACCGGCGCGAACACCGTCACGGGACTGGGTATCTCCACGACAGGGTCGCTGGCTGCGCTGAATGGGTCGCCCATCTCACTCAGCACGCCTCCCACGGCGCTCACGGTGAGCCGGGGCAACAAGTATTTGTGGGTCGGTACCGTGTCGCAGATCTTCGGCTACAGCATCGCCAGTGATGGCACGCTGGCTGCGCTGAATGGCGGCAACGCCATCGCGAATGCCTACTGCGTTGACATGCAAACCACGCCGGACGGTAAATGGCTCATGGTGCTGGATGGCTCCGGTGCCAGTATCGATCTGTTCGCCATCAACAGTGACGGAACCCTTTCTCCCGCGACAGGCATTGGCTTCACGCCCACAGGCACGGTCGTTCCCAAGCAGCTGCGCATCGCAAACAGCGGAACGTTTGCGGTCGCGGCAATGGGAACTGCCGGGGAACTGGTATTTTCGTTTAACTCGACGTCTGGAGCCTTCACGCTGCTGGCTCAGACGGCACCGCCCGACCTGACCAGCGACAACGGCATCGCCATCGACAGCACGGGAACCTACGTTTATGAGGCTCGTTCCGGCAACGGTGCCGGACTGGTCGTCAACACCATTGCCAGCAACGGTGTCCTCTCCCCGACGACCGCAACCGTCTACTCCGCAGGCACGCAGCCGTACGCGGTGACATTGGACAACACAGGCAAGTATGTCTATGTGGCCAATCGTGGCGACAGCACCATCACCGGCTACACGGTCGGGACCAACGCCGCACTTACACCCGTCAGCGGATCGCCGTTTTCATCAGGGGTCGCGGTCACCGCACTGGGCGTGGATTCCACCGGCAAATGGCTGCTTGCCGCAGCGTACTCAGGAGCCCCCGACCTATCCCTTTATGGATTCGACAGCACAAACTCCGGGCGGCTGTATGCCGTGGGCTCCAGTGGCACCGGCACCAATGCGAGTTCGATTGCGCTATCGCACTAGCTCGATCCCATGTCCTACCCTGCTAGGACCCGTTTCAATTAGGTGTTTGCGATAGCCGCAACCGTAGGCGCCGCCGTTAAGGTGAATCCATATGACCGGCAACTAGCCAGCGGATCTGCACGAAGCGCCAAATCGCACGTTGGCTCTGGATGCTATCCTCAAACCTGCGCTGATGCTTCGCCGTTTGCCATCCAATCTGACCACACGCACGTGCACGGCCCTGTTGCTGTTTCCGCTGCTGGTGGCGGGGTGCACACGTTTCAAGCCCAAGATCCTGACGCACTACGTCTACGTGACTGCGAAAGCGACGTTTCTGCGTGATCGCATTGCAGCGGTCTCTAATCGCACCGGCAACGTGGTGAACGGCCAACGCCTGGAGATTGTGGACCAGAACCGGCGTTTTTACCGGGTGCGCACCGACAAGGGCGAGGTCGGCTGGATAGACGAGAAGGCCGTTGCTACCGAGAAGGTGGAAGACGCGTTCGTGGTGCTGCACAAAGAACATGAAAAAGACGCGCCCATTGCAACGGGCAGCGTGCGCGACGATGTCTATCTTCACACCCTGCCCGGGCGCGACACGGACAAGCTGTACCGGCTGGAAGAGGGTGACAAACTCAAGCTGCTGGTCCGCGCCAGCACGTTGAAGCCGCTGCCGCCAGGAACTCCCGTGCCCGGCGCTGCCAAGCCTGCCGCAAAGATCCTGCCAAGCAACAAAGTCAGCAAACTTGAGCCACCTGTGGAGCCTGCCGCGCCAGCGCCGCCCCCCATGGAAGATTGGTGGCTGGTGACGGACAGCAAGGGATTTACCGGGTGGATGCTAAGCCGCATGCTGGATACCGACGCGCCCGACGCCGTGGCACGGTATGCCGAAGGACAGCGCATTGTGGGAGCCTACGTGTTGAACAAGGTCACCGACCCAGACCTGCAGGGTGCCAGCCAGGAGGTTCCGAACTATGTCGTCGTTACGAGTCCCTATCAGGCGGGGCTGCCGTATGACTTCAATCAGTTGCGCGTATTTTACTGGAACCTGAAGAAGCACCGGTACGAAGGCGCAAACCGTGACAAGAACATCTTTGGCTATCTCCCGGTAAAGATTGGTGTCGATCCTGGCATGCCGCCGCACGACCATCTGCCCGCAACCGGCCCCGCTCCCTCTTACAGCTACACCGTGCTGGCGGACGGCGCGCCAATTCCGCAGCCGGATGTTGCCGGTCAGTTCCGTCCTGCGAAGGGACAGCTCATCACGAAAACATACCGGCTGGAAGGCAACAACACGCGCCGCGTTCTGCCGCCAGGCTCAACCGCTCCGGCGGAAGCTCGAGTGGTGCCGCCTGACGAAAAGGACAAGAAGAGCAAGAAGCGGCGTTGATGAAGTAGTGTTTGGGTCCGCTGCGAACGGGAACAATGCTTTATTCCCCGCAGACCGTGTCAGCGGATCAAATCTCATCTGCTATTAGAAGGCGCATTTCAGAGACTGAAAGTCTCTGCCTTTACAAACTCCAACTTATTTTCGAGCGCTATTCTCGCCTGGCCGTCTGTTCCCGTAGAGATACTGCATGACTGCGATCGAAGGGTGCGGGCTGATTTTGTCAAGCGGCATGGCGGAAGGGGCAGAGGCTCGGCCAGAGGTGCGAGTCGGCGCTCTAGTCGCCACCTATTCCACACTGCTGTTTCGCGTGGCACATGCGGTGTTGCGGAACGCCGCCGAGGCCGAGGATACAGTGCAGGATACCTTTGTACGTGTGCTGGCACACCGGGCCACTTTGCCGGAGATCAACGACATGCGTGTGTGGCTGGTGCGCATTGCATGGCGGCTGGCGCTCGATCGCAAGCGGCGCACCACGCCCAGCCAGATGGACGATGCCACTGCGCGCGGACTGGTCGCAAACCACTTGCAAGCGGACCAGGCGCTGGTTGACGCGCATGAGCTGAAGCTGGTTTTTGCCGAGATAGAGCGTCTACCGAAGGCCGAGCGGCATGTGCTGCTGCTGACAGCGGTAGAAGAGATGAAAACGGCCGAGATTGCAGCCGTACTGGGCAAGAGTGAATCAGCGGTGCGCGCCCTCCTTTTTCGCGCACGCACACGGCTGCGCGAACGGCTGGAAGGAAGAGTGAAGCGATGAATGAACCACGAAGCCGCACACCAGAAGAACAAATCGAGAATGCTCTGCAGATGTTGCGCATAGCCGAGCCGCGGCCAGGCATGGAACAGCGCATCCTCGCGGGGTTGCGAGTTGCCGATGACGCTGTGCCTGTTGCTGCGAGAGGCTCATGGCTTCGCTGGCCAGCGATGTCCCTCGTCGCAGCAGTGGTTGCGATTGCCTTCGTGCTGGCATGGCACGGACGACTGGCTCGCCCGCACGCCGCACCGGAACACTCCCAGGCTGTCGCTGGAAGACCCTTCATGCAGCGGCCAGCTGAGGCATTGAATGTGGAACAGCCAAGCCAGGCGATACTTCATGTTTCGACGCCGCAAGCGACGCGAGTGACTTTGTTGCGTAGCAATCAGGGAGCCGAAGCCGTGGCGAAAGTGAACCGCCCGGATGCCGCAGCGCTTGAAGGAATCGCGGAGCAAAGCTTTCCCGCGCCTCCGCTGCCGCTCACGGACCAGGAACGCCTGCTGCTCCGGATAGTGCATCGCGGCGATCCGGTGCAGTTGGCACAGTTAACGCCTGCCGCGCGGGAAGCCCAGTTACAGCGCGAGAGGGACGATGTTAGTGCATTCTTCGCTCCGCCGCCGCCACTCGATCAACAAGTGCAATAACTTTGCGGCGCAAATACAAATACCCAGGAGAAATAAATGAAATCGTCAATGGCAGTGTTGTTAGCAGCGTCTCTTGCGTATTGCACGCAACAAGGCGTAACTCAGGCACAACCTACTGCGGCACAGGCTCAACCTGCCGTGGCACAGCAGGTATTACGCACATTCCACCTCCACTCGGCTGGTTCTCAAGCACAGCAGAACGAGATACTCACGGCATTGCGCAACACGGTTACGCCAAACGTCAAAATGTTTCTTGTTCCGAGTCAGAATGCAATCGTAGTGCGCGCAGCACCGGAAGAAGTTGGTTTGATCGCTGAACTCTTAAAAGAACTAGACCTTCCAAGCAAGCAATATCGGTTGACTTATACCTTGACCGAAACTGATAACGGTAAGAAGGTCGGCGTGCAGCGCTACAGCATGGTACTTTTTGCCGGTCAACGAATGCAGATGAAAGAAGGCAGCAGGGTGCCAGTGATTACTGGCTCGTATAGCAATGCTGATAAAGCCACGGAGAAACAAACTACCTATCTTGATGTGGGTCTAAGCTTTGACTCCACTTTGCAGGAGTATGGCTCTGGATTTCAGCTCAAATCCAAAGTGGAGCAATCCTCGCTGGCCGAAGAAAAATCTGGCGTTGGTCCGGATGATCCCGTCATTCGGCAAGCATTACTAGAGGGCACGTCTATGCTGACGGAGGGTAGGTCTCTGGCACTTGGCTCGTTGGATGTTGTCGGCAGCACGCGTCACATCGAGGTGGAAGCGGCAGTCGAGCCGGTTCGCTAGGCGAACTACACCAGGCCGGCGCGGAGGAGGTCGTGGATGTGGAGAACGCCTACGGTCTGCTCCTTGTCCACGACCAGCAGGCTGGTAATGCCTTCCGCGTTCATGCGGGCGAGCGCGGCATGGGCCAGGTCGTCGGGGTGCGCCGTGCGCGGGTGCGGGTTCATCAGGTTCCGCGCGGGGCGGTCGTGAAATCCTGTCGCAAAGGCACGCCGTAGATCGCCGTCGGTAATGACGCCCGCCAGCCTACCGCGCGCACTAATTACCCCGGTCATGCCGAAGCGGCCGCCGGTCATGCGCATGATGGCCTCGGCCAGCGTGGCAGTTTCTGGCACAAGAGGAATTTCCTCGCCGGTGTGCATCAATGCGCGAACACGCAGCAGGCGAGCGCCCAACCGTCCGCCGGGATGCAACGCACGGTAGTCATCCGGTGTGAAGCTGCCGCGATGCAGCAGAGCGACGGCAAGTGCGTCGCCCAGCGCGAGTTGCACGGTGGTGCTGGTGGTGGGCACCAGCAGGTCGGAGCAGGCTTCGTCGCAGGCGGGCAGCAGCAGCACGATGCCCGCAGCGCGGGCCAGCGTACTTTCCGCGTGGCCTGTGCTGGCGATCAGCGGCACGCGGAAGCGCTGCGTGTGCGCCACGATGTCGGCCAGTTCCGCTGTTTCACCGGACCATGAGAGCGCAAGAACAACATCCTCCGCGCGAATCATGCCAAGGTCGCCGTGGCTGGCGTCGGCGGGATGGACAAAGTGCGCGGGCTTGCCCGTGGAAGCGAGCGTTGCCGCGATCTTGCGTGCGATGTGTCCGCTCTTGCCAACGCCCGTGACGATCACGCGGCCAGGAGCGGCGGCGATGGTATCCACGGCTCGCTCGAACTGCGTGCCAAGTTCACCACGGAGCGCGTCGTGCAGTGTCTGCAAACCGCGTACCGCGCACGCCACGGCTTCCCGTGCAATCTCCCGTGTGTCAGACATTCCGGATACCTTTAGCGAGCCGGTCGAAGGCCATCAGATCGCGCATCAGGGCCTCCATCTCATGCAGAGGGATCATGTTAGGCCCGTCACTGGGCGCGCAGTCCGGGTCAGGATGCGTCTCGATAAAGACGCCGGCTACACCGACGGCGACGGCCGCGCGCGCCAGCACGGGGACGAACTCGCGTTGTCCGCCGCTGGCCCCGTTCATGCCGCCGGGCTGCTGGGCGGAGTGCGTCGCGTCAAAGATTACCGGCGCACCGGTCGCGGCCAGCACCGGCAGCGCGCGCATGTCGTTCACCAGCGTGTTGTAGCCAAAGGTGGTGCCGCGCTCCGTCACCAGAACGCCGCCGCTGGCGCTCTCCAGCTTGGCGACGACATAAACCATCTCCGCGGGCGACAGGAACTGTCCCTTCTTGACATTCACCACGCGTCCAGTGGCGGCGGCGGCCAGCAACAGGTCCGTCTGGCGGCAGAGGAACGCGGGAATCTGCAGGATATCCACGGCTTCCGCCACCGGAGCGCATTGCCAGCGTTCATGCACGTCGGTCAACACGGGCAAACCGAGCGATTCGCGAATTTCGGCGAACACGGGCAGCGCGGCGTCCATGCCGATGCCCCGCTTGCCGTGGAGACTGGTGCGGTTGGCCTTGTCGAAGCTGGTCTTGTAGACCAGGCCGATGCCCACACGGGCGGCAATCTCCTTCAACGCGGAGGCCGTCTCCAGGGCGTGGGCGCGGCTCTCCATCTGGCACGGTCCGGCGATCAGTGCCAATGGCGCGGCGTTGCTAAAGGCGACGTCGCCCGCTCGGACCGTGGATTGAATGCTCATCGTTTCCATCGTAGAACGGCGGAGCGGCAGACGATGGAACTTCCGCTTGTTTCCAGCCGTACAATCCTGTCATCATCTGTTACGGAGACGCCCTGATGCGCCGGTTGTTGTCTGCTGTTGTTTTGTGTACTGCACTTTGTTCAGCGGCGCAGACGCCGCATCTGTTGCGGCATCCCTCGCTCTCAGAGACAAGCATCGCCTTCCGTTACGCGGACGATGTGTGGACCGTCCCACGGCAGGGCGGCACAGCGCGACGGCTGACCTCGACCGGCAATGTGACGGAGGGGCCGTTCTTCTCGCCCGATGGCGCGACCGTGGCCTACTCGGCACGAGTCAACGGCAACACGGATGTTTACACCGTGCCTGCGGCGGGCGGCGTGGCCAGACGCATCACCTTCCAGCCGGACGGCAACTATGCCGCCGGTTGGACGCCAGACGGCAAGGACGTGCTGGTGGCCAGCATGGAGAAGGCCTTCCGTACCTATTTTCAGATATACCGCGTACACGCCGACGGCACGGGCCTGCCACTGCGTCTACCCGTGCCTTCCGCGTCACAGGCCACGTTCTCGCCGGATGAGACGCACATCGCGTACAACCCATTTCTGCAATGGCAGGAGGACTCGTGGAAGCGATATCGCGGTGGCCAGACGCAGCCGGTGTGGATCGTGGATGCCAAGTCTCTGGACCTCGTCAAGGTGCCCCGGCAGAACTCCAACGACCGCGATCCGGTGTGGGATGGTGATGGAATTTATTTTCTTTCAGACCGGGATGGACCGGTAACGCTCTATCAGTACGACGTGAACACGAAAGCGGTGAAGCGCCTTGTGGAAAACCATGGCCTGGATCTGAAGAGTTTCAGCGCGCGCAAGGGCACGGTGGCGTACGAGCAATTTGGTGCGTTGCACCTGCTCGATACCGCATCGGGCAGCGACACTCCGGTGCAGGTCCAGCTTGATGGCGACCTGCCCGCGCTGGAGCCGCACATTGCAAAGATTGCGCCTGACGAGATCCAGAATGCCAATGTGTCGCCCACCGGCGTGCGAGCCGTCTTTGAGGCGCATGGCGACATCTTTACGGTGCCTGCGGACAAGGGCGACGTCCGCAACCTGACCAACACATCCAACGCCGCCGAGCGTGAACCCGCCTGGTCGCCGGATGGCAAACGCATCGCGTACTTCAGCGATGCCAGCGGCGAATACAAGCTATACCTGCGCGACCAGAACGGCATCGCGGCACCTACCATCATCGGCCTTGGCCCGGATCCAACGTATTACTACGCACCCCGCTGGTCGCCGGACTCGAAGCGCATCGTCTTCAGCGATAAGCGGCTGAACCTTTGGTACATCAACGTCGATCCCTCGCTGGGCGCGCCTACGCCGGTAAAGGTGGATACCGACCTGCACGAGGGTTTCGGTCCCACCGGGTTCAGCGCCAGCTTTTCCCCAGACAGCAAGTGGATCGTATATGCGCGTTCGCTGCCCAGTTTGCTGGACGCGGCGTTTCTTTATTCGATCGACACGCGCAAGATCACGCAGCTAACCGATGGTATGAGCAACGTCACCAACCCGGTCTGGGATGCCAGCGGCAAGTACATCTTCTTTACGGCAAGCACGGACATTGGCCCGGCGGTGGATGGCTTCGGCCTGGGCAGCCTGAACCGGACCACGACCGCCAGCGTCTACGTCGCGGTGCTATCCAAGGACGATGCTTCGCCAATTCCACCAGAGAGCGACGACGAGAAAAGCAAGCTAGACGCGGACAAAAAACCAGCGGCCACGGACCAGGCCAAATCGGACGAGAAGAAGCCCGGTTTGACAGGCAAGCCAGAGGACAAGAAGCCGGATGCCGCGTCCGCTGTCACAAAGATAGACCTCCCTGGCATCCAGCAAAGGATTCTCGCGCTGCCCATTCCGGCGCGGAACTACGTGATGCTGCAGCCGGGCAAGGCGGGCGTGATTCTGCTGGGCGAGGGCGGCGCGGCGGCAAACTCATCAAGCGAGGGACCGCAGGTCATGCGCTCCGTCTGGCGTTTCACGCTGGAGACCCGCAAGACTGAGGACATTCTGCACAATGCTGGCGCGCTCGTGGTCACAGCCGATGGTGAAAAGCTGCTCTACCGCAAGGGCGATGGCTTCTTCATCGCTTCTGGTGGCGACCTGAAGCCAGAGGCAGCAGACGGCACGCCCGGCAAGGCGCTGAAGGTGGATGGCATGCAGGCGCGCATCGATCCCCGCGCCGAGTGGAAGCAGATGTACAACGAAAGCTGGCGCATCGAGCGGGAGTTCTTCTACGATCCCGGCTTTCACGGCCTTGACCTGAAGAAAATCAGTGCGAAGTACGCGCCGTATGTCGATGGCCTAAGCACGCGCAGCGACCTGACCTATCTGCAGCAGGAAATGCTGGGCGAGATCACGGTCGGACACATGTTCATCAGCGGACCGCACACGGGCGGCGACGCGCCAAAGAGCGGCCTGCTGGGCGCGGACTACACCACGGATCACGACCGCTACCGCTTTGCACATGTGGTGAGCGGTGGCAACTGGAACCCCGCGCTCTACGCGCCTCTGACGCAACCCGGCGTCAACGTGCATGAGGGCGAATACCTGCTCGCGGTCAACGGCCAACCCCTGCACGCGACCGACGATGTCTACGCGGCCTTCGACGGTCTGGCCAACAAGCAGACCATCATCACCGTTGGTTCCTCGCCCGATGGCAAGGAATCGCGCGACGTCCTCGTTCTGCCAGTGGCCAGCGAGCGCGCCATGCGGGAGCAGGAGTGGATCGACGGCAACGTGCGCAGGGTCGATGAGATGTCTCACGGCCAGGTAGCCTACGTGTACCTGCCAAACACCGCGGGTGCGGGCTTTGACAACTTCAACCGCTACTTCTTCTCGCAGACGCAAAAGAAAGCGGTTGTCGTGGATGAACGCTACAACCAGGGCGGCCTCATCGCGGACTACGTCATTGACGTGCTGAAGCGTAAGCCGATGCTGAACTACGAGTCGCGCCAGGGCTTAGCTGTGACGGAGCCAAGCGGTGCGATCTTTGGGCCCAAGGCGATGCTCATCAACCAGAACGCAGGCTCAGGTGGCGACGCCATGCCGTGGCTCTTTCGCCAGGCGCAGCTGGGTCCGCTTGTCGGCACACGCACGTGGGGCGGTCTGGTTGGCATCGGCGGATACCCGGTCCTGCTTGACGGTGGCACCGTCACCGCGCCGCGCACCGCGTTGTTCGGTCTGCACGGTCAGTTTGAGGTGGAAAACATTGGCGTCGCACCGGATGTTGAAGTCGAGGAAGACCCCAAGTCCGTCGCGGGCGGTCACGATCCACAGCTGGAACGCGCCGTCTCGCTGGTGATGGAGGAGCTTGCAAAGCACCCTCCGCAGGCATTCACGCCTCCACCGTACCCGAATTATCACCAGGGCGACAGCGTGGGCCGGTAAACTATTCGAAGAATCCCTGAATAGCGTCAACCACCCGGACCTGTTCGTCCTCGCGCAATTCCGGGTAAATGGGCAGGGCCAGCACTTCGCGGGCGGCGCGCTCGCTCTCCGGAAACTGACCTTCCCGATAGCCGAGATCACGCAGCGCCTCCTGCATGTGCAGGGGCACGGGATAGTAGATCTCTGAGCCGATGTTGCGTTCGGCCAGGTGCGCTCGCAGGTCATCACGGCGCGGCGTCCGGATGACGTACTGGTGCCATACGTGCGTGCCGCGCGGGTCAGCCGAGGGCAGCACGATGCCGCCATCCGCAACCTGTCCAACGAGGTTTGTCCCGGAGAATAATGCAGAGTAGTGGCCGGCGCAAGCGCGGCGATCCTCATTCCACCGCGCAATGTACTTCATTTTTATCAACAGCACCGCCGCTTGAATCGTGTCCAGGCGCGAGTTCCAGCCAATCTCGTCGTGATAGTAGCGGCGGCGCATGCCGTGGGCACGCAGGGCGCGGGCGCGTTCTGCAACGGCTTCGTCGCGAAAGGTAGTCAGACCGGCATCGCCCCAGGCACTCAGGTTCTTCGTGGGATAAAAGGAGAATGCGGCAGCGTCCCCCAACGCACCTGCGCTCGTGCCCTGCCACGCGGCTCCAAACGCCTGCGCGGCATCCTCGATCAGCAGAAGTCCATGTTTTGCTGCAAGCGAGGTAAAGGCATCCCACTCCACGCATTGCCCGTAAAGATGCACGGGCATGATGGCGCGGACGTCAGGATTGGTGGCGAGCACGTCTGACGTGGATGCAGATGACAGGTTGAAGCTGACCGGATCGATGTCAGCCAGAACGGGCCGCGCGCCCACTCGCACAATACTGCTCACAGTCGCGAAGAAGGAAAAAGGCGTGGTGATGACCGCATCGCCAGGTCCGACACCCAGCGAGGCCATGGCCAGCCACAGCGCGTCTGTGCCGCTGGCGCAGCCCACGGCGGGACCGCTGCCCAGCATGGCGGTGACGGCGCTCTCGAACTCCGTGACCTCCTTGCCCAGGATGTAGCGTCCTGCCGCTCCCACCTCCGCGACGGCTTGCTGTACCTCGTCTCCTATCGCCGCGTACTGCCGGTGCAGATCAAGCATGGGAAGGGGAGGCGGTGTGGGACTTACAGGCATATCTCCATGGTAGGCGAGGGCTATACCTGCTGTTCAGAACGTTTTTTGCCAATGCAAGCGACACGTCTCGCCGGATTGCGTCTAAAACGATGGGAAACGAAGCATATCTCTTGCCACGGTGCCTGTAGTGCCGTATGGTCATGGGGCTTGGAAGGTTGCAACCCTTTGTTCCCGCTCATGCCTGGCAGGCGGAAACTTCACGCAAGACTTTGTCACGTAGCAGCGCATACCGCGCACGGAAAGAAAGGGAGATCGGCACTATGGATTCCAAGCCGGCACAGAATATTCAGGACACCTTCCTGAACACGGTTCGTAAAGATAAGAGCGCTGTCACGATTTACCTGGTCAGTGGCGTCAAGCTGACCGGCAAGATTCGCTCATTCGATAAGTATTCGGTTCTTCTCGAGAACAACGCGCAGGAGCAGCTGATCTTCAAGCACGCTATCTCCACCGTCGTTTCCATGCGCGGCGGCAGCGTGGTGCATGGAGACCGCATCCATGGGGTGCATACTCCAGGTTCACGGCCGGACATGGCCGGTTCTCCTGCTGAAGGCGCGGCAGCCATGGGCGGCACGATAGGTTCGTAGTTCATTGCCAAGACGCCAAAGCACCACTCTAAGCACAGAAGATACGGGTTTGGCCGGCTCTGCTGGCCTTGCTGCGGGCACAAACGGCCATATCACGGAGACCCCGCACGAGCGTGCCGTGCTCGTTTCCGTCGAAATCACCACTCAGCGACGGCGTCTCCCGGGAGCAGCGCAACAGGCGCGGGCGGCTGCCAGCCTTCGCGACAGTACGGGAGACTCCGTTCCAGAAGACACGGCAAGCGATCTTGACTTCGACTCGGCGTTGGCGGAGTTCCAGGAACTTGCACGATCAGCGGGAGCGGAGATCGCCGCCACCGTGGTGCAGAAACGCGGCAAGCCAGATCCCGCGACACTGATTGGCCCAGGAAAAGTGGAGGAACTCGTCGCGGTTGTGGCTGGCAGCGGAGCCAATCTGGTTCTATTCGATCATGATCTGTCGCCGTCTCAGTTACGCAATCTCGACAAGGCACTCCCGTGCCGCGTCATCGACCGTACGCAACTGATTCTGGACATCTTTGCCCGCCATGCGCGCACGCGGGAAGGTCATCTGCAAGTGGAATTGGCGCAGCTTGAGTACCAGCTGCCGCGGCTTGCCGGACGTGGCAAGGCCATGTCACAGCTGGGCGGCGGCATCGGCACCCGCGGTCCTGGTGAAACCAAGCTGGAAACGGATCGCCGCCGCATTCGTGAGCGCATCGACCGGCTGAAGCTGCAAGTGGAAACAGTGCGGCGCAACCGCCGGCAGCAGCGTCAGCGGCGCGAGGCGGTGCCCGTGCCCACCGTCGCTCTGGTGGGCTATACCAACGCGGGTAAGAGTACGCTGTTCAACGCGCTGACCGCCGCGGGCGTGCTTGAGTCCGAACGCATGTTCGCCACGCTCGATCCCAAGCTGCGGCATCTTGCGCTACCCTCCCGGCGCAAGGTACTGCTCAGCGACACGGTCGGCTTCATCCGCAATCTGCCGCATACGCTTGTCACCAGCTTTCGCGCAACGCTGGAGGAGGTGGAGCGTGCCGAACTGTTGCTGCATGTGCGCGACGCCGCCTCCCCCATGCTGGAAGAGCAGAAAGCCCAAGTGGAAAAGTACTGGCCGAACTGGATGTGGCAAAGACGCCAACACTGCAGGTGCTGAACAAGATTGATCTCCTCGCCGCGGAGGAGCGGCATGATCTTACCGCATCGCCGCAACCGGGTGTTGCTCCCGTCTCGGCGCATACCGGGGAGGGATTGGACCGCTTGGTGCGCCTCATCGAGGAAAAGATTGGCGGCGCAGGCGCGGCCGATCCTACGGCGACCGCGCATTTCCGCATTCCGCAGCGTGAAGGCCGCACGCTGGCCGCGTTGGAAGGCGGTGCGTTTCTCGAAAACAAGCGCTTTGAAGGCAACCTGATCTACTTCACTGCGCATGGTCCATCGTCGCTGCTACAGCGCTACCGGCGCTTCATCGCGCACGAACACGGCACCGCGCCAGAGACCGAACCGCAAGAACGCCCCCGCATGCGTACCCGCTAGAATGCTGGACCGGTTGCAATTTATGTTCAGCCCAAAGTCTGTGCCGGCAATCTGAAGAACCTTACTTGCGTGGGATATGCTTCTTTCCACGATCCATTGATACAGCAAAAGCCGGTGTACATGCCGGTTGCATGAGCTATCCGCACTGTTCATCATCGAAGCATGAGTGAACGTCCTGAGTTGACCGGAACGAACCCAATCGATCTGTTTGGCCGTTGGATGTGTGACGCGGAGGCCAGCGAGCCGAACGATCCCATCGCGGCGGCTCTAGCGACCTGTACCCAGGATGGACGCCCAAGTGTTCGCATGGTGCTCGTGAAGGGCCACGACGCCTCTGGATTCAGCTTCTATACCAACGCGGAAAGCCGTAAAGGCGGCGAGCTGGGCAGCAATCCGCACGCGGCGCTCTGCTTTCATTGGAAGTCGATGCGGCGTCAGGTGCGAATCGAGGGTACGGTTTCTGCTCTGCCCAGCGAAATGTCTGACCATTATTTTCACAGCCGCTCCCGTGGCAGTCAGATCGCCGCTGCTGTTTCTGAACAAAGCAGGCCGTTGGCAAGCCGTGACGATCTGGAGCGCGAAGTCGCGGAATTCACAACGCGCCATGGAAGCGGCGAAATCCCGCGTCCCGCCTTTTGGAAAGGTTTCCTGCTTCGTCCGCAAACGATCGAGTTCTGGATCGAGGGCAAAGACCGCCTCCACGACCGCATTTTGTTCACCCAGGCGAACGGCGCGTGGACCAGTCAGCGGCTCTACCCATGAGTTGCGACACACCCACCAGCGGCGTGACTGACCGGCTGTACGTCAGGACAGGGAGACGAGAGGCACTCCTCGTGACGAGAAAAATCTGCCCTCGCATCTCCGTGCTGACGGCTACAGCGAACTCATGTTGTGCAGGAACTCGGAATTGTTCCGGGTCTTGCTAAGTTTGTCTGTCAGCAGTTCCATGGCTTCCACCGGTGACAGCGGATTCAGCACCTTGCGCAGGATCCAGGTGCGCTGTAGGTCTTCCTTGGGAATCAGCAGCTCTTCCTTCCGCGTGCCGCTGCGTTGAATATCAATGGCAGGGAAGACGCGCTTGTCGACTAGTTTGCGGTCGAGGATTACTTCCATGTTCCCGGTTCCCTTGAATTCTTCAAAGATGACCTCGTCCATGCGCGAGCCGGTATCGACCAGCGCTGTGGCCATAATGGTCAGCGAGCCGCCCTCTTCGATGTTGCGGGCCGCTCCAAAGAAGCGCTTGGGGCGCTGTAGCGCGTTGGAATCCACACCGCCGGAGAGTACCTTGCCGCTGGGCGGGACAATGGTGTTGTACGCACGCGCTAGGCGGGTAATGGAATCGAGCAGGATAACGACGTCGCGCTTGTGTTCCACCAGGCGCTTGGCCTTTTCGATGACCATTTCAGCCACCTGCACATGGCGGGCGGCGGGTTCGTCGAAGGTAGAAGAAATTACTTCGCCTTTGACGGAACGCTGCATGTCGGTGACTTCTTCCGGGCGCTCGTCGATCAGAAGAACGATCAGGACCACTTCCGGGTGGTTCGTGGTGATGGAGTTCGCGATAGCCTGCAGCAGAACCGTCTTGCCGGTACGTGGAGGAGCCACGATAAGACCGCGCTGGCCCTTGCCCACGGGTGTCAGCAGATCCATCACACGGCCGCTGATGTTGTCGCGAACGGTCTCCATTTTGACGCGCTCAGCGGCATAAAGTGGCGTTAGATTGTCAAACAGAATCTTGTTGCGCGTCTCTTCCGGTGACTCAAAATTAATGGCCTCGATTTTGACCAACGCAAAGTACTTCTCGCCCTCGTGCGGCGGCCGCACATTGCCAGAGATGGTGTCGCCCGTCTTCAAGTCAAATTTTCGGATCTGCGAGGGGGAGACATAGATGTCGTCGGGACCCGGAAGATAATTGTAGTCGGGGGAGCGAAGGAAACCATAGCCATCCGGCAGGATTTCGAGCACGCCTTCAGCGAAGATATGACCTTCTTTTTCGCTCTGCGCCTGTAGGATTTTAAAGATCAGGTCCTGCTTGCGAAGGGCGCTGGTGCCCTGGATGTCAAGGCCGCGTGCCAGCTTGCCGAGTTCGGCAATGTTTTTTTCTTTCAATTCAGAGATGGTCATGTGTACCTATAGTTCTATTTGTCTGGATGGGGTATTGCAGGAGGGATGCGGTGCGGAGGTGTTGCGGATGATGCAGATCTGGGAGAAACGCCCAGTTTTGCTGGAATAACACTCTCGAATCGTACGGCAATGGTGGTGACGAGCACCACGCAGCGGTTAGGCTGCGCGGCGCTCTTCGATGGTTTCAAATACTTCAGCAGGTTCAGGTCCAGTCTTCAGGTCAGAGGGAGCGGCTTCGCGAAAGCGATCAAGCACCTCATTGGTCGTGTCCTGCAAGCGGGTATTCGGCTTATGGAGCTTGCGGGTGGCTTTGCTTGCCAGTTGGCAAAGTTGATAGCGATTTTGGACGTGAGTCAGTGCTCCAAAAATCAAGTCGGATCTCATAGATGCTCTCCTTGGTTTTGCCCCGCGGCGCGCCTGCATGGGCATGCCGTCACGATGGGTGCAAACTTGGTGGTCGGATATTAGACGGCACAACCTGTTCACGGGCTGCACAGATTCTTCGGATTTGCGCTTGTTCACTCCACCGGCACCTTCTAACGAACGGCCTCGGTGGCTTACTCTCAGTGCAGGGCCGGGAGAGTACAGAATTGCAGGAAATAGCCAAATCGTTTCGCGGTACCAGGAAGTCCTTTTGTACGTTAGCGGTAGCGGGAAGAAAACGCAACAGTTTTGTCATCTTTCCGGCCGGATTGCAGGTTCCAATTCGGTTAGATAGTTCGCATGACCGCTCGATCCAACTTCATGACCGCTCGATCCAACTTCATGACCGCTCGATCCAATCCCCGGCAGCGGCTGCTCATTCCCGCGGCCTTTGCCTGCGTGTACTTCTTCTGGGGATCGACCTTTGTCGCCATCCGGTACTGTGTGCAGTACCTAACGCCGGGCTTCGTCTCAGGTTTCCGGTATGTTGCGGCGGGAGTCGTGCTGCTTGGCATCGTTGCCGCGCGTGGGCGTTCCATTGCGCTTTCACGCCAGGAGTTTTTCCGCGCGCTGCTGCTTGGGCTGCTGCTGCTGACCGGCAACAATGTTCTGCTGGGCTGGGCAGAGCGGTACGTCACTGCCGGGTATGCGGCGCTGCTGGCGGCGAGCATTCCGCTCATGATCGCAATCGCCGAAAGCGCGATCCCGGGTGGCATTCCGCTAAGCCGCACGGGTTGGGCGGGAACCACCCTGGGACTTGCCGGGCTGGCCCTGCTGCTGGTTCCGGTGCTGCGCAACGGCCTTGCCGCGCACAGGTCTGGCTACGCGGATCGTGGCGTCATGTTCGGCACCTTGATTCTCTGCGTTGGCAATCTTTGCTGGGTGGCGGGGTCGCTGCTCTCTCCCAGGATGCCCTCGACGCTGAACCCGTTTGTCGCATCGGCATGGCAGATGCTGCTGGCGGGAGGCATCAACGTGCTGATCGGCACGGCTACCGGCGGGTGGCAGACCGCGCATTGGACACCGGGCGTCTTTCTCGCACTGGCATGGCTGGCCACATTCGGGTCTCTTGCCGGATATACCGCATACACCTTTCTGCTTCATAACGTTCCCGTAGCAAAAGTGGCAACGTATGCGTATGTCAATCCCATCGTCGCCGTCATTCTGAGCGCGATCTTTCTGCATGAAAGCCTGCATGGCTCCCAGTGGATGGCCATGGCTGTGATCCTGGCGGCAGTTGCTATTGTGACGGCCTCGAAATCCAAACCCATGCCGGGGAGCAATCCGTTGGAGCAAACCGCCGAGTGAATACCTAGGCTCCCCGGAGTACCTGCTCCGCCGCGCGAAGACCGCTGCGCAGAGCTCCATGCACGGTTCCCCAATGACCGCTGATTTCGGTGTGTTCGCCAGCGAAGAAGAGCGTGTTCTCGATCGGCTCGCTCATCCTTGCGGAGGCGTCCACCGCACCCACTGGTACCCACGAGTATGCTCCACCAAAGAGTGGATCGAACCTCCAGTCGTGGCTGTGGTGCGAGACGAGTTCGTCCAGTACCTGCTCATGCGTGAGGCCGAAAATGCGTGCCAGATCGGCGCATGCGATGTGCGCGATCCCGTGCCCGTCCATATCGCGGAATGCCCCTGAGGACCGGCCGCCACTCCACGCCGTGAGCACCGGATCAAGCGACGGGAAACCCGTCCAGAAAACGTTGAAGTGTGCTCCTGCCACACGTTCGGTGGACAACGCGAAGCTCATCGTCTGAAGCGCGTCATGCTGAGGATGATCGATCTCTGCCCACCAGCGGCGCCGGAACACGAGGCTGATGCGGCACACCTGGCCCATGCGCATTCGCGCCGCCTGTGTCAGAACGGTGCCGGGCGCCGGGTTGAACGCGACCGTGCCGCTCTGTAATACGGCGAGCGGCAGCGTAATGACCGCATGCGTTCCGCTGAAACGTTGCCCATCCTCACACCAGCAATCCGTATGGCCCGGTTGCCAACCGATTCTGACAGCTCGCCTGCCTAGGGCAATGACGCCGCCTGCATGCCGGAGACGCTTCGCCAATGCTTGCGGCAAGCGTCCATAGCCTCCACGCACATGCGCCAGGGCATCACCATCGATGCTGTCTTCCGCCCTCTGCTGCATGGCCAGCGACTGAACAGAAATGGCACGCGCGTCCGCCGCATTGAATCCTTCCACGTAACCCAGCACACTGCCAGCGTCTTCCTGCGCGATGTGCTCGCGGACGAGGTACTCCGAAAAGCTGAGGTCTTCACCGGGATGAGCCGCGCTCCACGCGGTCATCGCATTCAGCAGGTGAAACGGGCCAGCATCCTTCCCATCACTCTCCATGCGCAATGCGCCATCGGGCGCAAGGGTGACATCCGTACCAGACAGCGAATACTGCTCCAACCCAAGTTCTTGCAACAGTGCCAGCAACTCCGGCGGCCTGCCATGCAAGAACTCTGCGCCCGTTTCCACGGCGATACCGTCCGTGTGCACGGTCCGGATACGTCCACCCACCCGATTGCCCGCCTCCACCACCGTGACACTGCAACCTGCCTCGGCAAGCTTCACCGCGGCAACCAGTCCAGCGACACCCGCGCCAACAACGATCACTCTCTTCATACAACGCCTGACTCGCTCACTTGCTGACCAGCTGACTCGTTGCCGTTCTTCAGCAGGTCACGCAGCAGATTGATCGCCTCATCCCGCGTGTGAATTGAACCTTCCAACTGCGCGTCCTCAATGTCGTGCAGCAATTGCTTGAAGCGCGGCCCCGGCTTCAGCCCGGCATAGATCAGGTCGCGTCCAGTCAACAGCAGCGCGGGCTTGTGCTCCTCGATGGGTGCTGCTTCATAGTGTTGCCTGGCGTAGTCGTACATGCCCAGCAGGTTGTGCGACGCGGTCACGTCCAGCCGGTGCAAAGCCAGGTGTTCCGGGAAGTCATGCAGGCGGAAGAAGCGCTTCAACGTGCTCCGCTTCATGTTCTTCACGTCGCCAAAACGCATGTGGTTGGCCACCAGCGACACGATCTGATCCGTGTCATCGTTGGAAAAGCGAAGCCGGTTCAAGATGTGACGCGTGATCGTCGCGCCAACCTCTGCGTGGCCGTTGAACCGGATGCGCGGCTTCGGGTCCGTGGGATCCGGTGCGCGAAAGGTGGGCGGCTTGCCCACATCGTGCAGCAGCGCGCTCCATGCCAGCGTCGGCTTCACGCCCTGTTCCAGCTTTTGCAGCAGCAGCAGCGTATGCAGCCACACATCACCCTCCGGGTGCCATTCCGGCGGCTGCTCCACTCCTTTCATCGCGGCGATTTCAGGCAGTACGTGACGCAACAACCCAGATTCATCCAGGAGTTCAAAGGCGCGGCGCGCGTGGCCTTCCGTCAGCATCTTGGTCAATTCATCGCGCACACGCTCGTTGCTGACCTGGTCGATGGTGGAGGCCTGACGCTGCATGGCACGCATTGTGCTCTCTTCGATTTCGAAGCCGAACCGCGCGGCAAAGCGGACCGCGCGCAACATGCGCAGCTTGTCTTCGGAAAAACGGCGCTCGGGGTCGCCAATGGCACGGATCACATGGGCATGGAGGTCCTCGCGGCCGCCTACAAAATCGAGTACCTTGGCCGTGAGATTTTCTGGGCTGAGGCCAGCCGGGTCCAGCATCATGCCGTTGACCGTGAAGTCGCGGCGGAGCACGTCCTGTTGCGGAGTTGTTGAGTACGTGACCTCGGTAGGCCGGCGGCCATCGACATATTCACCATCGCTGCGGAAGGTAGCGACTTCGGTCGTCACCTCGCATCCAGTATCGCGATGCGCCGTGCAGACGATCACGACGCCGAAGTGCGCGCCCACGGAGAAGGTCCGGTCAAAGCCAAGCAGCACCTTTTCCGGCGGCGCGGAGGTTGCCACATCGTAGTCTTTTGGTGAAAGGCCAAGCAGCAGATCGCGCACGCATCCACCGGCAAAGTACGCCTGAAACCCGCGTCCGCGCAGCCGTTCCACAACGTGCAACGCTGCCTGAAATTCGTTACTATGCATGGCGGTACTCAGATCGTGTCTCACCGTGTCTTATCCTAATCGGATGCAGGTGCGCGAACCCGGCTTCCACATGCATGCTCGTAGCGGCCTGATCCTGGGCATTGAGAGTTCCTGCGACGAAACGGCCGCTGCCATCGTTCGCGATGGGCAGGAGGTGCTGAGCAATGTTGTCGCGTCGCAGATAGAAATGCACGCGCTGTACGGCGGCGTGGTGCCGGAACTGGCCAGCCGCGAGCACCTGCGCAATATTGTGCCCGTCGTCCGTGAAGCTCTGCGGCAGGCCAACGTGACCGCTCAGGAGCTTGACGCCGTGGCCGTCACCGCTGGGCCGGGACTGGCCGGTGCGCTGCTGGTCGGCATCTCCTTCGCCAAGGCATACGCCTTCGGTCTCGCCAAGCCGCTGATCGCCGTGAACCACCTCGAAGGCCACATCCATGCCGTGGTCATGCAAGTGCGGCAGGGCATTAATACCACGAAAAAAGTGGGTGCCCCACATCTCGCAGAGATGTGGGATCCCAGCCTCACTGAAGCTCCCACCTCCCCGCAGCGCACGAGCGAACCCTTGCTTGCGCTCGTCGTCAGCGGCGGACACACCCACCTCTACCTCGCACACGATCCCGAAGGCATCTGGACCTACCGCAACGTCGGCCGCACGGTGGATGATGCCGCCGGAGAAGCCTACGACAAGGTAGCCAAGCTGCTCGGCCTCGGCTATCCCGGCGGTCCATGGATCGACCGGCTCAGCGCCTACGGCAATCCTCAAGCCGTCCCGTTCCGCTTTGCCGGGATCAACCGCGGCACGGAAGATCAGCCTAGCTTCGACTTTTCCTTCAGTGGCATCAAGACGGCGGTTCTCCGGTATGTGGAAACGCACGGCATGAAGCCTGCGACTGAGGCGCGGCGCGATGCCTTGCTGCATCTCACACAACCAACGCTGGAGCAGGCGCGCGCTCTTTGCAACAACGAGACACTGGATCTGATCGCCTCATTTCAGCACGCGGTCGTTGGCAACCTGATCCGGCAGACACTGGCTGCTGCCGCGCATCATCATACAGAAATGGTCGCTGTCTCCGGAGGCGTGGCGGCAAATCGTGAACTCCGCGCGCGCTTCACCGTGGAGGCTGCGCGCCGCGGACTTACGGTTCACTTTCCTGCTGCGGCGCTTTCCACGGACAATGCCGCCATGATTGCGGCGGCGGCGTTTCCAAAGCTGTTGCATGGAGAGTTTGCCGGTGCGGCGCTCAATGCCTCGCCACGGTTGCGTCTTGGCTAAGGCTCGCAGCCTCCACTCAGCTAGAATCGACACGGGACTGCGGCGGCAGACTGCGCAGCAATGCGCAAGGCTCCGGGCGCGCGCGCAAGTCTGCAAGGGACCTGACCAACCCGGATGGCCATCGCACTCTTCAACACCCTGGGCAACCACGTGGAACCGCTCACCGCCGCGCAGGACAACACGCTGCGCATGTACTGCTGCGGTCCCACTGTCTACGACTACGGTCATATCGGTAACTTCCGCACCTTTCTGCACGTGGACGTACTGCGCCGCGCCGCGCGCCTGCAAGGCTTCAACCTGAAGCATGTAATGAACATCACCGATGTGGACGACAAAATCATCCGAAACGCAACCGCTGCCGGGGTCCCCATTAGCGAGTACACCGCGAAGTACGAAAAGGCGTTTTTTGAAGACATGGACGCCCTGGGCGTGGAGCGGCCCGAGATCATCGCGCGCGCGACCGAAAACATCGGCGAAATGGTCACGCTGATCGAGAGGCTTGCCAGCGAAGACATCGCCTACAAAGCCGAGGACGGTTCCTGGTATTTCCGGATTGCTAAATTTCCTGACTATGGCAAGCTCTCCGGCAAGGACCTGGAGGGCATGGAGGACGGCGCACGCGTCGATGTTGACGAGTACGAGAAAGATGCCGCCCGCGACTTCGCCCTCTGGAAAGCGGTTAAGCCCGGCGAAGCCTCCTGGGAGACGCCACTGGGCACGGGGCGCCCGGGTTGGCACATTGAGTGCTCCGCCATGGCCATGAAGCACTTCGGCCCCAGCTTTGATCTGCACGCGGGCGGCGAGGACCTTGCCTTTCCGCACCACGAGAATGAAATCGCGCAGAGCGAATCCGCGTCGCACGTACCCTTTGCGCGGCACTGGTTCCATGTGCGCTTTCTGCTGGTCGAAGGCAAGAAGATGTCCAAGTCGGAGGGCAACTTCTACACACTGCGCGATCTGCTGCTGAAGGGGTATCGCGCCTCAGCGATCCGTTTCCTGCTGCTGAGCGTGCCCTACCGGCACCAGATGAACTTTACCTTTGACGGCCTAATTGAAAGCGCCAACGCCATCGAGCGTCTGCGCACCTTTGTTCGCCGCATGGATGCCGCGGAAAAGGACCAGTCGCTGCCTGCGGCGCGGAACGAAGATTTAGATGCGCTGATCGCGGACAAGCTCGCCGCGTATCACGCCGGTCTAGAGAATGACCTGAACACCGCCGAGGCACGCGCGGCAGTGTTCGATGCGGTACGAGCCACCAACATCACGCTTGATTACGGTACGTTCGGCCGCGGCAATCTTGAACGTATCGGCAAGTTGCTGGCCGACTTCGATGCCGTCTTTGACGTGCTGACGGATCGCGATGCCGCCATCAGCCGCGCGGCCATGGCGTGGGCACAAGCCGAGGGTCGCGCGGCTGACGCGGCACCCGAAATGCTAGCTTCCCTAAGCATCTCGGATGAGGAGATCGACCGGCTTATCGGAGAACGCACAGACGCCCGCAAGCGCCGCAACTTCGCGCGCAGCGACGCCATCCGCAACGAACTCGCGGAGAAAGGCGTGCTGATCGAGGACGGCAAGTCGGGCGTTACATGGAAGCGGAAGTAAAGAGGGGAAGAGGTAGTCGCGCGGGTACTCCCCAAATGCGATTCACTGTCTTTCATTCACAAATGGAGCTTTTATACTCCAGGCTTGAGCCGCGAATTTGTTCGTGGCTCGGCAGGAGAGCACAATGGCCGCAACCACAATCAGCGTCGATGAGTTCCAGGCACTGGAGCAGCGCGTCCTGCGCACCGTGGAACTGATTCGCAACGAACGCGAGGCACGCTCCCACGCCGAGGCGGAGATCACCGCGCTGAAAGAACTGCTGGATCACGCATCCTCCGAGAACTCCGCTCTTGGGGCGGAAGTCGCCGCGATGAAGCAGGAGCGCCACCAGGTCAAGGGCCGCGTCGATGCCATGCTCAAGCAACTGGATGATCTGGTCTAAGCGTGAAAGCAACCGTGAAGACGATGTCAATAGCAGTCCCGGTCGAGATCTACGACGGAACATACCATCTACGTGGCGTGGACCCGCGGCACATCGAAGACCTAGCCAGGCTTGTCGATGGCAAGATGCGCGCCGTCTCGGCGCATGGTGCCACGGTCGATTCACTGCGTGTGGCAGTTCTCGCCGCGTTGAACATCGCGGATGAACTCACCGAGTTGCGCGCACGCCACACCGATCTGCTGCACTCCCTGGACACCACCGAAACGGCGGCGCGTCGACGCGCCAGTTCGCTGTCCAACATGCTGGACGAGGCTTTGAGCGAAGACTACCGGGAACGCATTGCGGTGTAGGCAATCGAAGTCACTAGATGGCGCGTTAAAACGTCTGTAGAAAGCAGCCTGCGGACGTGATTTCTGCTCACACAATCATGACTGTCTTCAGGAGTGGTTGCTATTCGATCTCAGTTTGCATCGCGCTGACTACGCATGCGCAGCAATCGCCTGCTCCAGCGCATTCCGGCACACGGTCCACGACATTCAATGTGACGGTCACGCCGAGCGGCAGCACTGCGGCAAGCACACTGACAGCGCAGGATTTCAAACTCCTGGACAACAAAACTGATAAACCCATCGTGTCCGTCAACAGAGTAACTCCACCGACGGTGCCGGTGAGTGCCATCATTGTGATTGATGCCGTGAATGTTCCATACATCCGGCTGGCCTACGCACGTGAACAGGTCGAGAAATTCCTGAAATCCAATGGCGGTCACTTAGCACAGCCCACCACGATCGCCGTGCTCACGGACAAAGGCGCACAAATTACCAATGGCTTTTCAACAGACGGAAACGCGTTGAGTTCGAGCTTGAGTACGTTTGACATTGGCTTACGCGAAATCCGGCGCAACTCCGGTGTATGGGGTGCGGACGAGCGGGTCCAGATCTCGCTGACCGCGCTGCATCAACTACTTGCCTACGGAGCGAACATCAAGGGCAGAAAGATAGTCCTTTGGGTCTCGCCTGGCTGGCCGTTGCTTTCCGGACCACGAATCGACCTGGACGCAAAGCAGCAGAATGGCATTTTCGCGGATGTCGTCTCCTATTCCCGGCAATTGCAGCAGGGAAACATCACCATGTACGACATCAATCCGCTCGGCCCGGAGGAAAACCTCAATCGAGCAGACTACTACCAAAGCTTTCTAAAAGGTATCACCAAGCCAAACGGGACAGATGTCGCCGATTTGAGCCTGCAAGTACTCGCGGCACAGAGTTGCGGACTGGTTATCACCGGCAACAGCGATGTTGCTGGCAATCTTGCGAAGTGTGAAGACGACACCCGAGGGTGGTACGAATTGACATTCGACATGGCTGCTGCGGAACACCCGAACGAATACCACCATATCCAGGTGGAAGTTGACAAGCCCGGTGTGACGGCGCGCACACGCGACGGCTACTATGCGCAACCGTGATGCTTACCCGCCTGTCGGCGTCACTTCCCATCTTTTGCTTGTCCGTGACAAGAGCCGGGTGGATGCCCTTGCCAATCCCCGGCGCTCCGGGTAGCATCCAACACAGATGACCGGCCTGCAAAGCAGGTGTAGGGGATAACGCTGGTTGAACCAACATTCATTGAACAGGGGTCTGGCTCGTATACATGGTTCGGTGTGCAGTGTCCGCCAGTCCGGAATGCCTAAAGAACCACGGCTAGGTCCCACCGCTTAACGCGGGTTCACCGGCGCTTCCCTCACGGCCCAGCGGGCCGGTCACCTTCTCCTCTTTAGCTTCGCGGTACATCCTCCACATGCGAACCGAACGCGACAAAATGTTGGCAGGCGATCTGTACGACGCCATGGACCCCGGACTCGTGGCGGCACGCACAGTTGCCCGCGATCTGTGCCAGGCACTAAACGCAACCACAGAATCGCAACAGGTCCTCCGCAAAGAGATGCTCTACCGTCTCCTTGGTAAAGGCGCGGGCACTGTTATCCTGCAACCGCCATTCTTCTGCGATTACGGTGCCAACATTCAGCTTGGCGAACGCGTCTTCTTCAACTTCAATTGCACCGTGCTCGACGTCTGCAATGTCACCATCGGTGACTTCACGCAGATTGGCTCCGGCGTGCAGATCCTCACGCCCATGCACCCACTGGATGCGATGGAACGGCGCGCGAAAGAGTATGGCAAACCCGTCACGATTGGCTCCGATGTATGGATCGGCTCCGGCGCGCTCATTCTGCCAGGCGTCACCATTGGATCGCGATCAGTAATCGGCGCCGGCAGCGTGGTCACGCGCGATCTTCCGGAGGATGTGCTGGCCGCTGGCAATCCATGCCGCGTGCTCAGGCCTTTATGGGAAGACGATCGCGCACGCAACGTATCCTAATACGGAATGCACCCGCACCTCTTTCGTATCGGACCCGTGACTGTTCCCACCTTTGGCGTGGTCGCTGCCCTTGGCCTGGTGGCGGCCGTTCTGCTGGCGGCGCGCGGCGCACGCATCATGCGCATCAGTGAAGATGCCGTGTGGAATCTCTGCCTGTTTACCGCCGCTGGCACACTGCTGCTCTCGCGGCTTATCATCGTGGCGCAGGTGCCGCGAGCGTTTCTGCACTATCCGCTGTACATCCTGACACTGCCGACCGTGACACGCTATGGCTTGCTCGCCGCGTTATTCAGCGGCCTCGTCTACGCGCTTCGTAAAGGTTTGCCGTTGCTGCGCACCGCCGATGCCCTTGCCCCCGCCGCGCTGCTGTTGCAGGGGGCGTTGCACCTGGGCAGCATGTTCGCGGGTGACGACCTCGGGTCACCCACACGCACGCCGCTTGGCAGGATCGTTCCGGGTGACCCGGGCTATCATCCGGTTGCGCTGTACAGCGCGGTCCTCTCGCTGGCAGCGGCGTTTTGCGCGTTCGTCTGGCTCAGCCGCGAGACACAGCCAGGCGAGACGCTCGGGTTCTCACTCACATGCGCCGCACTGATCCATTTCTTTGTCGATCAACTGCGGCCGGACTATGTTTTGCCAGACACCATGCTGGGCCCACTGCGCGTGGATCAGACAGTGCTGATTACGCTTGCCGCAGTTGGATTGTGTTTCTTGTTCAGGAGAGGGCCGCGCCATGCCAAGTAAGAACATGCTGCCCAAAGGCAAACGGCGGCAATCTGTCCGCACCGAGTACCGCGCGGCACGCGACGCCAGCAACGCCTCCGAAGAGGCGCAGCGCGCGGTGACCGAAGCAGAGCTGTACGGGGTGGAAACTATAGCCGCCGTTGCACCAACCGCGCCTAAAAAAGCTGCGAAGCGGGGTTACCAGAAAAGCGGTAAGCGCCAGCAACACGCGTCGCACCAGGAGAACGCCACACCTGCAACCGCTCCCGATGAGGATGACGAGTTCATCGTGGCCGAACCGGTGGACATGCCGAAAGGCGCGCGCAAGTCGTGGGTCGCGAACATCGAGGCCCGGGGCCAGCGCGTGGACCAGTACCTCGCCTCCGCCCTGCCTGAGATCTCGCGTGCACGTGCGCAGTTGCTCATCGAACACGGGCAGGTGCGTGTCAACGGCACTGCTGCCAAATCAAAGCAGAAATTGCACGGTGGCGAAGAGATTATCGTTGAAGGCAATCCGCAGCCCGCACCGCTCCGTGCCACGCCGGAAGACATCCCGCTGAGCATTGTCTATGAGGACCGGCACATGGCGGTCATCGACAAGCCCGCCGGCATGATGGTGCACGCGGGCAGCGGTCTTAGCGACGACGCACGCTCCAGCGGCACACTGGTTAACGCGCTGCTGCACCACTTCAAGGACCAGCTCAGCGACGTCGGGGGACCGCTGCGGCCTGGCATCGTGCACCGGCTCGACAAGCAGACCAGCGGCCTCATCATGGTCGCCAAGACCGATGCCGCGCATCGTGCGCTGGCGGAGATGTTTTCCGAGCGATCGCTTGAGAAGCACTACATTGCGCTGGTGCATCGCACCGTCAAGAATGATCACGGCTTGATCGACCTGCCCATTGCGCGCGACCGAGTTCGCCGCACGCGCATGACCACGCGCGTCAGCAACCAGTACATGACCACCGCGAGCCACGGCACGCCCGCGCTGCGCCACCCTGAGGAACCCGCTCCGCGCACCAGCCGCGGACCAAACGAGGCTCGGCCGGCGCGCACGCACTACACCGTGCTCAAGCGGCTGCATACGGCTGCGGGCGATTTTACCCTGCTGGACTTGCGCATCGAAACCGGACGCACGCATCAGATCCGCGTACACATGCAGGCGCTGGGCCATCCCGTGGTGGGCGACACGCTGTACGGCGCGCCAGCACGCATCGCTGGGCTAGACACGGCGGGCGGACCAACGCTCGCACGGAACTTCCTTCACGCCGTACGTTTGCGCCTGGCCCATCCTGTTACAGGCAAGCCGCTGGACCTGCAGGCACCCCTGCCAGACGATCTGGAAACCTTGCTGGAGAGCCTCCGAAGCATGGACGATCCTTCGCCGGTTCGCCGAGACTGATGTAAGGCTATAAACTCAAGTTGTATGGCTTTGTCCTGCGTTACCGTTTTTCGCTCTGCCGCTGTTGTACTTTTCGCTGTGGCGCTCACGCCGTGCTTTGCGCAGGATGCGCAACCCACGCCCGCACGTCCACAGACTCCGCAGGCAATCCAGCCTGCTGCCACCCAGCCGACAGCGTCGCAAGCCCCGGTTCCAGCCGATTCTGCCACGCCTGCTGCTCCCGCGGGTCAACCGAGCAATGGTGCGGCGGTCGCAACCATCCGCACGTTTGTGCCGGAGGTGCCGCTCGTCTTCACCGTGACCGATGGCAAGGGGCGCTTCGTCACCGGCCTGAAACAACAGGATTTCGGCCTGCTGGACGACGGCAAGCGGCCCGAGCGCGTTATCTCGTTTACCCAACAAGCCAATCTGCCGCTGCGCATCGGCATCCTTCTGGACACGTCGAACTCCATTCGCTCGCGTTTCCAGTTCGAGCAGCAGGCCGCGACGGAGTTCCTCCTTCAGGTGTTGAGGCCCAAGTTGGATGCCGCATTCGTCACCGGCTTCGACGTGCGTTTGGACCTGGCACAGGACTATACGAACAGCATCGACAAGCTGAGTACAGCGATTGAGAAGCTAAGGCCAGGTGGTGGTACTGCGTTTTATGATGCCGTGTACCAGACCTGCCGCGACCAGATGCTGACCGTGCGCTCCCCCGAGACGATCCGGAAAGCAATCATCGTCGTCTCCGACGGCGAGGATAACTACTCGCGTGTGTATGAGCAGGATGCCATTAAAGAATGCCAGCGCGCGGAGACCATCGTCTACACCATCTCCACGAACGTTTCACCGTCCAAGAGCAAGGGCGACGACGTGCTCACACGCCTGAGCGAGGCGACCGGTGGCCGCTCCTTTTTTCCGGTAAAGATTGAGGATGTCGCAAATGGCTTCCGTTCCATCGAGGAAGAACTTCGCTCGCAGTATTCGCTGCGTTACCGGCCCGCGGACCTGAAGCAGGATGGTTCCTTCCGCTCCATCTATCTTGTGTCGCTTGACCAACGCCTGCATGTACGCGCTCGCAAAGGCTACTTCGCGCCGCGGCCGCAGTAGTCTTACTTCTGCTGTTTCAGGCTCTTGGTGCCGTTCGGCAGCGCCTTCGCGTCTGTGAAGCGCCGGGTGCCAAGCGCAGTCAGCAGTTCCACTATGACGCTTAAGCCGCGACGGCCCTCACGTGAACTCACCTTTTTGAACAGACCCCACATGGAGAGCGGCTCGTCCGGCGTCTTCTTGCTGGCCGTGCTCATGGCGGCCGCGATACAGCTCATTGTCTCCGGCTCAATCGAGCCTAGAATCTTTCCAACGCTGACCAGGTTACGCAGCGCGTCCACACTTTCCTGCACGCGCGCGCCCTCCGCAAGATGCCCGAAGATCTGATTCTTCGCGTGGACCATGCCATGCAGCGTATCCAGGATGCCCTCATCATGCGCGGTCTGCAACAGGTCATAGGCCACCAGCAAAGCTTCGGCGTGCGCCATGGGAGCGGCTTCCAGCTTGCGCATCAGGCCCTGCTTCGCGTCATATGCCGCCGGTTTGAATGGAATCGGATTTGCCATAAGTTCCTCGTGAATTGCTGGTTTCTAAGTTTCTAGTTGCTAAGTTGCTGGGTTTTCATAGTTCTGCGTTCTCAATTTCTGAGTTGCTGGGGCTTTACGTAAGTGCTGAAAGGAATTAGTCCTAAAACCAGTCATAAATCGCAAATTCAACTCTACAATCATTTCAAGAAACTTTAGAGACTCAGAAACTGAGCTACTTAGTTACTTAAACTCCGAAACCCAGAACCATTCCTCACGTCGTCGTTGAATTGATCTGCACCAGCCGGTCTGCATTGCGGGTGCCAGGAAGGTAGTAGTCAGCCCGCTCCCACTTGCGTTCCACCTCAACACCGTTCTGCGGGGTACGGTTGCCGTTGCGAAAGTTCTCTGCCGTCAGCGGGGAGCGGCCCTTCGGCTCCAGCACGCGGATGCGTACGGCGGTTTCCTTGTAGGCGGGCGTGTGTGTCGCGCGATCCAGGTGTGCGCTGGTCAAGCGGTTGACAGGCTCCTCCACCGAGTTCATCGGCATGTACAGTTCCTTGCCCTGAACGCGGTCCGTCACCAGCACACGCGCACGAATGACACCCCATTTGCTTTCAATCTCCACCTTGCTGCCGCTGGTCAGACCGCGCTCATCAGCAAGTTCGGGTGAAACCTCTACCCAGTTCAGCGGTGTAAGACGCTCGATCCCCGGCACCTTGTACGTCATTGCGCCTTGCTCGAAATGCTCCAGCACGCGGCCGTTATTCAGATGGAGGTCGAACTGAGTTCCGGCGGAAGTGACAAGTCCAGCTTCCTCGCTGGGCGGGATCCATTCAAGTGGGTGAAACTTTGCCTTGCCATCGGGAAAGGGAAACTTGTCAATGAATAGTATGGGCGAATCGGTGCCGTCCTTCGCCACAGGCCATTGCAGACTCTTGAAGCCCTCCAGCCGCTCATACGACACACCTTCGAAGTACGGCGTCAGTGAGGCGATTTCATCCATGATCTCGCTGGGGTGCGTGTACTTCCAGTTGGCTCCAAGCCGGTTTGCGATCAGTTGCAGAATCTCCCAATCGGGCTTGGAGTCGCCCAGCGGCTCAAAGGCCTGGTATAGCCGCTGGATGCGCCGTTCCGTATTGACGAAGGTGCCATCCTTCTCCAGCGCAGGGGACGCGGGCAGCACCACATTCGCGAACTTGGCCGTCTCCGAGAAAAAAATGTCCTGCACGACAAGGAACGGAATCGTGCTCAGCGCTTCGCCTACCTCGTTCGCGTTGCTGTCGCTCGTGATGGTGTCCTCGCCCTTGATGTACAGGCCCAGCAATGTCTTCTTCTCAATCCCCGTGACCATTTCATGGTTGTCCATGCCCTTCTTCACGGGCAGCGTGACGCCCCACGCGGCTTCAAACTTGGCGCGAATATCCGGATCATCCACATGCTGGTACCCGGGAAACATGTTCGGCATGGAGCCGAAGTCACTGGCACCCTGCACATTGTTATGGCCGCGCAACGGATACGCGCCCGCGCCCGGCCGCCCATAGTTCCCCGTGGCCAGCAGCAGGTTTGACATGGAGGTGGACGTATCCGACCCGCCGCAATGCTGGGTCACACCCATCGCCCACAAAATACAGACGCCATCCGCATCCACGATTTCCTTTGCCACCTGCTTGAGCGTGTCCGCTGGGATGCCCGTGATCCGCTCTGCAAACTCCAGCGTGAACGGCGCAAGGCTCGCCACGTACTCGTCAAATTTGTTCACCCGTTGCGCGATGAAGTCCTTCGCATGCCAGCCCTGGTCGATGATGTACTTCGTAATTGCTGACGCCCACACCATATCCGTGCTGGGCTTTGGGTGCATAAAGATGTCGGCGCGCTCCGCCATCTCGTGCTTGCGCAGATCGGCCACGATCAGCCGCTGCCCGCGGTACTTGTGCGAGCGCTTGACCCGGGTCGCCAGCACCGGGTGGCTCTCCGCGGTGTTCGATCCAACGATCAGCACCAGGCCTGCCTTCTCGATATCCGCGATTGAGCCGGAGTCGCCACCTGTGAGCACCGTGCGCTGTAGACCCATGGTCGCGGGTGTCTGGCAATAGCGGCTGCAGTTATCGATGTTGTTGGTCCCAATCACCGCGCGGGCGAGCTTCTGCATCAGATAGCTCTCCTCGTTGGTGCACTTGGAACTGGCAATAAACGCCAGCGCATCCGGTCCGTGCGTGTTTTTGATCTCGGTGAACTTGCTCGCGATCAGCGTCAGCGCCTCATCCCAGGTGGCCTCGCGGTAGGTGCTGTTATTGCCGTCGTCCACGCGGATCAGCGGCGTATGCAGCCGCGCCAATGAGTTGGTGTAATCGTAGCCAAACTTGCCCTTAATGCACGTGGAGATCCCGTTTGCGGGACCTTCTGTCGGCTCGATCTTCAGGATGTGCCGGTCGCGCGTCCACACCTCGAATGAGCAGCCCACTCCACAGAAGGTACAGACGGTCTTGGTGCGGCGCACGCGCGCTTCGCGCATTTTGCTTTCAATGTCGGAAAGCGCCAAAATCGGTGGGTATCCTGTCTCGGGCTCGACTCCTTTGACCACCTCGATCATGTCGTCCAGCACGGCCGCTGGCAGGTTGGTCAGCATGCCGGCATGGGTCAACATGCCTTTTTCCATCAACGCATTGCAGGGACACACCGTGACGCAATGACCGCAACTGACGCAACTGGACCCGGCAATCTGCTCGCCACCATCCCACAAGACGCGCGGATGCCGGTCTTCCCAGTTGATGGAGAGCGTTTCATTCACCTGCACATCCTGGCAGGCCTCCACGCAGCGGCCGCACAGGATGCACTGATCGGGGTCATACCGGTAAAACGGATTGGAGTGGTCCTGCTCGTATGGCTTGGTTAAATAGGGACGCACCTGGTGCTGAATGTGCATTTCGCCCACGGTGTTGTGGATGGTGCAGTTGCCGTTGTTGTTGTCGCATACCGTGCAGTACAGGTCATGGTTTTGCAGGATGCGATCCATCGCCTCGCGCTGGGCGCGGTCCGCACGGTCGCTGTTGGCCAGCACACGCATCCCAGCTTTCACCCCGGTGGAGCAGGCACGCACCATGCGGCCATCCACATCCACCATGCAGGTATCGCAGGTTTCCACCGGGCCGATTTGGGACAGGTAGCAAACCTGCGGCACGGAACGGTAGTTGCCCGCGTGCTGCGCGCGCGACGCATTGGGCGACGTGCCGGGGTACTCCCCGGGCGACGAACTGTGTCCTTCACCCAATGCCGTATTCTCCTGCAACGCCCGGCGTTCCCCTGGGCTCAACGTCTTGTCTGCGTTGTGAAACCCGGCATCGGCGATGGACAGGTTCGCCAGCGCAGCCGCGCGGTTCAGCACTTCGATCAGCAGTTCACCTTCGCCCGCGGAAACAGTTCGACCGTCAACGGTGATTTCACAGGTGTGGGGAACGTCCAGGGGTGTGTTCAGGAAGCGCTTCTGCGGCATGGAACTATGATGCCTGACTGGCATGAACATGCGGCAACGCCGATCCGCGCAGCATCTCACGTGTTGCCATGGTTGCCGCAACTCCAAAGACAGGACGCATCCACATAGGCATCTCCGGCTGGCGATACAAAGGGTGGCGCGGTAAGTTCTATCCGCCACGCCTGCCACAGCGAAGCGAGCTAGCCTTTGCCTCTGGACTGTTCAATTCCATTGAAATCAACGGCACGCATTATTCCGTGCAGCGGCCCAGCAGTTTCATGCAATGGCGCGAGCAGACGCCGGATGACTTCATCTTCTCGATTAAAGGTCACCGCTTCATCACGCACATGAAGAAGCTGCGTGGCGTCGAGGAGGCGCTCGCAAACTTCTTCGCTCAGGGCATGCTCGCGCTCGGACCAAAGCTGGGCCCCATTCTCTGGCAAGTGCCGCCACGTCTCGCTTTCAATGCTGATCGCCTCAGCGGCTTCTTCGAGCAACTGCCGCGCTCCACGGAAGCAGCAGCGGCGCTGGCGCTGGGGCATCATCCGCGCATGATGGGCCGCGTCGTCACAGAGCCGCTCACAAAGATGCCCCTGCGTCACTGCCTGGAAATCCGGCACGATAGCTGTATCTGCCCGGAATTCATCACCTTGCTGCGCGAGCACAATATCGGCCTGGTGGTTGCGGACACCGTGGAGTGGCCACTGCTCTTCGACATCACGTCGGACTTCGTCTACTGCCGCTTGCACGGGTCAGAACAGCTCTACGCGTCAGGCTACGGCGATGCCGCCCTGGATACCTGGGCCGAACGCGTCGTCCGCTGGGCACGCGGCCAAGAGGTTGACGATGAGCCGCCCGGCAGCAAGCTGCACGGGCACCATGCCAGCACCAAACTCGCACGGAAACGCGCAGCACGCGACGTCTACGTCTACTTTGATAACGACGCAAAGGTGCACGCGCCCTTCGACGCCCAGCACCTCCGCGAACGCGTCGACCGTTTATTAACTGCGGGTGCCCCACCTTCGCGAAGCTAACCTAGGCTTCTGCTTAGGTGTATAGAGCTTTTCTGCGGACACAGGCTTCTGCTTAGGTGTATAGAGCCTTTCACTCGGAGACACATCCCATGCTTAGGGCCGAAGGCCCATCACATAACAGCCTGGGCCGAAGGCCCAGGTAGGCGAGCGGTCCAGATGCCAGCGCTGAAGGCGCGACACATATGTTCGACACCGAAACTCGAAGCGAAAGCTCACGAGCTGCTGCATCTACGAGGCGCGATGCTTCCCACCTAAACCAACAAGCGCCGCAATCGCGGCATCCTGCCAGGTCAGCAACTCCTCATCACGCAGCGTCCGTTCACGCGACTGAAAGACCATGCGCAACAGCAACGAGTATTTTCCCTGAGCCACCGCCTTGCCCTTCGGATCGCGGTAAATCTCCACCGGCTCCAGCGAGATCATCTCCACGATGTTCAAGCCGCGTAGCGCGCCTTGCACATCCTCCCAGCGCACCGCATCTGGAAACAAAAACGAGAGGTCGCGTTCCACCGCCTGAAACCGCGACGGCTCCTGCGCCAACGGTTGCCGCAACGCGTGCGCAAACAGCACCGGCAGATTCAGTTCCGCAAGGACCACACGCTCCTTCAGCTTGCGCTTGTCGCGCTCTGAAGCAGTTAGCTCACCAAACCAACCTGCCGTACGCCCGTCCAGCGTCACCGCCGCACCCAGTCCAGGCTCAATCCACGTCGGCAGCCCATCGTTAGTCCACGTCACCGTATCGACAACAAAACGCGACAACAATTCCTCCAGCACACCCTTCATCTCAAAGAAAAGCGCATCTGCGGCACTCACGGTCTTTGCCGCGACTGCATCGCCGTAGGCTCCCAGCGTCAGCGAAGCCCGCTCGTGCACGTAATCCGTGGACCCGGTGAAGACCGTTCCATACTCAAACAGCCGCACAGCACGCACATCGCGTGTCCCGTTTATCTGCAACATGCCAACCATGCCGGGCAGCAGCGAAGGCCGCAACATGCCAGCTTCCGCGTTGAGCGGATTACCCATGGACACCGCGCTCTCACCGGACGCGGCAAACAATTGCGCATCCTCCTCACCGCAAAACGTACTGCTGATCGCCTCCGACCAGCCCAGCGAACGCAGCACCGTGCGCACAATTTGCTCCTCTGCCGCATCCGGCTGTGCAACCACGCCCCCGGCAAAGCTGGGCAGCGTATCCGCAAACCGGTTGTAGCCATAGACACGCGCGATCTCCTCAACCAGGTCAATCTCGCGCTCCAAATCCAGCCGCCAGCTGGGCAGCGTCACCTCGTGGCTGCCTGGCTCCGCCGCCGGTCGCAAATGGCAGCCCAACGCCTGCAAATACTGCTCAATCATCTCCGGCGGCACAACATGGCCGGCGCTGCCCACGTCCAATGTCGTTCCCAGCAGCCGCTGCACTTCATCCACGGAAAGCAGCACATGCGGACGCTGTATGGTGCGTGCCTCCTGTGCGGAGACGCGCACATCCGTGACGCCGCCCACCGCCTCACCACCGCAGGCTGCGATCACACCGCGCGTCACCAGCCGGTTCGCCAATGCGCATGCACCCAGGTCCGCGCCACGCTCGTAGCGGTGCGACGCATCCGTGTGCAAGCCGTGCCGCCGCGAACTGGCGCGGATGGCCGCCGGATCAAACCACGCCGCCTCCACCAGGATGTTCGTTGTCGCCTCGGTCACGCGTGAATCCCAGCCGCCCATCACGCCAGCCAGGCTCAGCGCTTTCACCTCATCCGCAATCACCAGATCGTCGGCGGTCAACGTCTTCTCGCTGCCGTCGAGCAGCTTGATGCGTTCGCCATCGCGCGCGCGGCGCACCACGATGCCCCCCTCAATGGTGTCCAGATCAAACACATGAGTCGGATGTCCCATGGCGAGCCAGGTGTAGTTGGTCACGTCCACGGCATTCGAGATCATCTTCTGCCCAAGCTGCATAAACCGCTCCGCGACAACACCGGTGCTTTGGCCGACACGCACAGTACGGATCACCTGCGCGGTGAAGCGTCCACACAGGTCCTCGGCCTCAATGCGGACCGGGAAGCCCTTTCCGTCAAGGTGCCCGGTGGACGGAACAGCGCACGCGAGCGACGGTAATTCGGCCCCAGCGGCATCGCCCACTTCTGCGTGGACCACACGCCGGTACTCAAGTGCAAGCAGCGGCACGCCATAGATCGCCGCAGCCTCCCGCGCAATGCCGTGGTGGTTCATCGCATCCACGCGATTCGTCGTGATGTCCATCTCAAACAAATGGCCGCCATCCGGCAGCGCATGCACACCCTCCACGGCAATACCGCGCAGCGTCAGGTCATCGGCAAGCTGCCGGTCGGAGACGTCCAGCGCGGGCAAATACTCACGCAACCACTTCGAAAGAATATTCAACCTAAAGACCTTCCACGTGCTGTAAGTCAGGTATGCAGGAAATGGCAATTCCAAATGCTTCTTGGGCACAGAAGAAATCTCTGTCTGCGCCTCCTGAGTATCCTCTGCTTGGCATGTAATGGATTACAACGTGTTTGGAATCCAGCCAAGAAACATGAGGCTCTCCTTTCATTACTGCCCGTCCACTGTGTACCTGCTTTGATCTGAAGCTTCGAGCAGGCCGGAGATACACCAGATTGGTGTCGGTGCCGAGAGCACCTTGTAGGTCTACCTGCACCAAGACCACGTGGGCACCGTCAGGAGACCAGACAGGAGGCATCCTAGAGGTATGGTCCATGCCGAAACGCACAAACATTAAGAGGGCAAAGGCCAGCGAACCCATACATGCAGTTATGCCCGACAGTACGCGCAAAGCTTTGCGAACATTTGCATGGGGAACTCGCTTGGTAGCAATCCAAATCAGCCATAGAAGAGCACTTGTCAATAGCCAGAAAAGGAGGAGTGGGTATTCGGAAATATCCATAGTTAACAAAACTGTTTTAGGAATCTTAGGTCACCAGAATAGAACTGCCCAATATCACCCACGCCATACTTCATCATGGCGATGCGTTCCACCCCCATGCCAAACGCAAAGCCGCTGATCTTCTTCGAATCGTACGCAGGTTCCAGGCCGTTCTCGACGCGGCGCGCATCCACGGCAGCGAACACCGCCGGGTCCACCATGCCGCAGCCCAGCAGCTCAATCCAACCGGAGTGCTTGCACTTCCTGCAGCCGCTGCCGCCGCAGAAGGGGCAGGAAATCTGCACGTCCGCGCTCGGCTCGGTGAACGGAAAGAAGGAGGGAAAGAAACGCGTCTTCACGCTTGATCCAAAGAACGCCTTCATCGCATGGTCCAGCGTACCTTTCAGATCGCTGAAGGTAATATCCGTATCCACGCACAAGCCTTCCACCTGGTGAAAGATCGGCGAGTGGGTCGCATCGCTCTCGTCGTTACGGTGCACTTTGCCAGGGATCACGATGCGCAGCGGCGGCGCGTTCGCCACCATGCTGCGAATCTGCACTGGTGAGGTATGCGTGCGCATCAGCAGCCGCTCGCGCAGCGGCTTGCTCTCCTGCCCGGCGATGACGAGGGTGTCCTGCGTGTCGCGCGCGGGATGGTTCGGCGGAAAGTTCAGCGCCTCGAAATTGTAGAAGTCGGTCTCTACCTCCGGCCCAACACCAACCGAATACCCAAGCGCCGCAAATACCGCCGTCATCTCCCGCATGGTGCGTGTCAGCGGGTGCTCCACGCCAATTGCGCGGCGTACGCCAGGAAGTGAAATATCTAGACTTTCCGAGGTTCGCCCAGCAGCACGTCTTGCAATAATGCTAGCTGCTACTCTTTCTTGACCTTCGATAGATCGCTTTACTTCCGCAAGGACGCCTTCAGCAATACTCTTGGTTTGCTCGAATCTAAAGTGAATCCGGCGCTTGTCTTTTGCAGAACGTATCCAAGTCGCGACGCCCTTATTTATCATGCCAGCTTTGTCACCAAACCAGCGCACTCTGAATTTTTCTAGCTTCTCAGGTTCTTCTGATCTATCCAATTCATCTGCTTCGCTAGAGATCGCGTGTAGGACTTTATCGAATGCTAATTCGATTTCCTCGTCTGATGCACCCGCCAAATTAGGAAGGGTGTATTCGGTTTTCGAACTCATGCAGAGGTAGCCAACGTCAGCACTCGTGCCGCAGGTTCCGGTACAGGGTCACCATCCGCGCGAAGGCCCTCGATATGGAATTCGATTCCTTCACGAATCAACTCTTCTGTTTCGCTATACGAAAAACCGGCAACACCAAGACCAGGCAAGTCAGGTACGTAAGCGCTCCAGCCAGTCGGAGTCTTCTCGAACACCACAGCGTACTCTCTCATGCGTTTAGCCCTGCCTGCTTCAGAATGCTTTTGTACGTTCCTTCGGCCATCTCTACTGAAGGATGCCCAGCAACTGTCACTTTGCCCAGCTTCACCGGATGCTTGAACTGGCGATGACTGCCGCGCTGTGAACACAATCTCCATCCATCATCGTGGATCATGCGCAATACTTCGCGAACCTTCATCCAGGAATGATTTTACAGCGCGGACCAGACAATGGCCGCCGAGACGGCACCCAGCAGCCAGCTGCGCCGGTCGGTAATGGCGTACACGACGGGGTCCTCATGCAGCTCGCCCCGGCTGGCCAGCAGCCAGACCCGGCTGATCCATAGCAGCAGCACCGGAACCAGCAGCCATAGCCGAAACACATGCGAGTACAGGTGCGCCGCATCCAGGTTCGAGATGTACATGGTCAGCACCACCACCCCGGCAAAGGCGCTGCCCGTCCCGAACGAGCGCAACTGTTCGATGTCACTGATGACATACCCTCGTCCGCTGGCCTCCGTGCGTCCACTTTCAATTAACAACGCAAGCTCGGAAAAGCGTTTGACATACGCCAGAGAGAGAAAAAAGAAGATGGAAAATGCCGCGAGCCATGCCGATATCCCAATACCCGTAGCCGCCGAACCGGCCAGGATGCGTATCGTGTACAAACCGCTGAGTACCAGCACATCGACCAGCGTGATCCGCTTCAGAACAAACGAGTACGACAGCGTAGTGACCGTATAGATGCCAAGCCACATCAAGAACTGCTGGGGACCGTGCAGCAGGCCACCGTCCGTAACCGGCAGCGTGGGGAAGAGACGCGGAATCGCGAGAGCAAGCAACAGCGCGACCGCAAAGAAGCCCGCGATGACAGCGATACCGGTAATAGGCGAAAGATCGCCCGCGGCAAATGGGCGGCGGCGCTTGCGAGGATGCCTTCGGTCCGCCTCAATATCCAACAGATCATTGATGAGATACGTCGCACTGGCGCAAAAAGACAGCGAGAGAAATGCCAGCAACGACTGTAGAAGGCTGCGCGGCGACAGGCTGTGCGCCAGCAGCGCGGGCAGAAACACCAGAACATTCTTCGACCACTGATGCAGCCGGATCGCCTTCAGCAGAACGCGCAAAGGTGGCTTGCGGTCGTGGAACTCGCGGTGGATCACTGTGCTGTCACTTCGCAGCGCACGGGTCAATGCACGATGCGGGTTCGCAACCATGGGCTGGTGGCTGGCTTGCAGCAGCGTGCGATCGGGCATGGCGTTGCCGATGTACGTATAACCGGCTGGAAAGCGTTCCTGAAAGGCGCGCAGCTTGTTCGCTCCCGCCAAATTGTGCGTTCCATCGGACGCAAATACGCCGTCGAACATGCCAAGATGCGCCACGACGCGGTCCGCCAGCACACGGTCTGCGGCGGTTGCCAGAAAGATCTGCCGTCCACGCGCATGTTCCTCGCGTAGATAGGCCAGCAGAGGTTCGTTATACGGCAGGTGCTCGACTTCCACCAGGGCGCGGCTAACCACCTCCTGCTTGAAACCCGCCTTGCCTTTGCGCAGCCATCCCGGCCACTGCAGCGGCGACGTTGGCTGCTGCCGCGCCAACAGCAGAACGGCGTCCAGCAGCGTGTCGCTTTTGACCAGCGTGCCGTCAAGATCGACGCACAAGGGCGTCTCAGCGGCTACGTTGTGCGTGACTGCCACGGAAACTTCTCCTTCTCCAGCAAACCCGCCTCACTCCCAGCGTTGCCTCCACGTCGCGGCCAGCCTCCGCCCCGTATCCGTGCACGCTCATTATAGGGACCGCACGTGGGGCCGCGTGATCCGCCATCTCGAACCTCCCGAAACATCCCGGCGTGGTGATCCGTCATTCCCTGTAGTCTAGGAATAGTGTGCGCCATGTGGTGCCTCGGCGTGCACGCGAAACACTCTAAAAACGATTCACAGGACGGTTCGCCGCAGATCATGTCGCCCATCGCCAGCGAGCACGCTGCTTCTCCATCGCCCGAAACGCCCGCGCTGCCGGAGCATGCGTCGCCTGCATCCACTGGCTTGCCGAACGACGCGTCTCAGCATCCCAGCGCTCCCAGGAAGGCAGGCGGCAAGCGGGTGGGGGTGCGCGTCCTTTTGCTTCTGTTGGCACTCTGCGCGATTGCCTTTGTGGTCTACCGCATCCTTACCAACAAGCCGCAGGCACAGGGTGGCCCGGGCGGAGGACGCCGCGGTGCCGCTGGACAGATCACGCCCGTGTCATATGATGTAGCGACCCTGCGCACCATTCCCATTTCACTCACGGCGCTGGGCACCGTAACCGCCTACAACACGGTCACGCTCAAAAGCCGTGTTGATGGCCAGATCACGAAGGTCAACTTTAAGGAAGGGCAGCGCGTCCGGCAGGGGCAACTGCTGCTCGAGATTGACCCGCGTCCCTACCAGGCGGCTCTCTCCATCGCGCAGGGCAATCTGGCGCGCGATCAGGCCAACGCCGCGCTGGCGCAGGTGCAGTCGCAGCGCTATAACCAGCTCTATGCCGCCGGTGTCGTGTCAAAGGAATCCACTCAAACCCAGGAAGCCACGGCCGGGCAATCGGTGGGTACGCTGGAGGCTGATCGTGCCGCCATTCAGCAGGCACAGGTCAACTTGAACTACACGCGCATTACCTCGCCCATTAACGGCATTGTCGGTCTGCGGCAGGTGGATGTCGGCAACATCGTAACCTCTGCCAGCGCCACGGGCTTGGTCGTCATCACGCAGGTGCAGCCGATCGCTGTGATCTTTACCTTGCCGGAAGACCAGTTACCGCAAGTCTTCGAGCACATGCGTGGAGGCCACAAGCTAATGGCAGAGGCGTGGGACCGCGCAAACACATCAAGGATCACGACCGGGTCGCTGCTGACCATCGATAACCAGATCGACACCACCACCGGCACGGCCAAGCTAAAGGCTGTCTTCGATAACGCGGATAACGAGCTTTTCCCGAACCAGTTTGTGAATATTCACCTCATTCTCGAAAATCGCGCAAATTCTCTGGTGATACCGGCGGCGGCCATCCAGACCGGCAACAGCGGGTCGTTTGTGTACATTGTTGACCGCTCACAACCGCAAACCAGCAATCCCGGTGCGGCCCCGGGGAATGCTCCGCAGGGTGCGGGTGCGCGCGCGGGCAACGCGACTGCAAGCAGCTCCACCCCCGCAGGTGGCAGTGGCGGCGGCAACACCAGGGGGGCGGCACCCTTTGGAGGCGGTACACCCAGCAATGCTCCCGGAGGTGGCAGTGGAGTCTCAACAACGCCGGTTACGGGAGGTCCGGATGCGAGTGGCCCTGGAGGCCCCGGAGCTGGCCGTGGCGATGCAGGCGGAAGTGGCCGTGGCGGCGCGAACGGGCAGCAGGTGAACTACCCCGTCCACGTTGTCAAAGTCGTCATCGATAGCACGCAGGGCACAAGTGTCGTCATCCGTAGCGGCCTTCAACCCGGTCAGCAGGTAGTGACCGACGGCCAGGAGAAGTTGCAGGAGGGCAGCCGAGTGCTTCCGCGACCGTCTAGTGAAATGCTGGCGGCACGTCAGGCACGGCCAGGCGGCGCGAACAGCAACAATCCCAATCCCGATGCAAACGCCTTCAGCAATGGACGAGGTTCCGACCGCGACGCCGCGGGCCACGGAACGCAACACCCGCGTCCGGGTGCCAGCCGAAGCGATGCCATAGGACCAGACCCAGGCAGCGCTACTGGAAATGGTGCCGGCACATCTGCCGGTGAAACATCAAGCAGTTCCGGCGCGGCCAAACGCCGGCGTCAAGGCAGCACCAATCCGTAGGCATCACCGGAGTCTTAGCGCATGAGTCCGTCCCGGCCATTCATTCTTCGCCCGGTCGCCACAGCCCTGCTGATGATCGCGATTCTGCTGGCAGGCGCGGTCGGGTACACGCAGTTGCCGGTCTCCGCCCTGCCTCAGGTGGACTATCCCACCATTCAGGTTCAGACCTATTACCCCGGCGCGTCGCCCGCTGTCATGACATCCGCCGTAACCGGTTCGCTGGAACGCCAGTTCGGCCAGATTCCAGGTTTGACGCAGATGACCTCCGTCTCCTCGGGCGGCGGCTCCATCATTACGCTGCAATTCAATCTGTCAGAGTCGATTGACGTCGCCCAGCAGGATGTGCAGGCGGCTATCAACGCGGCCCAGCAGCTTTTGCCGAAAGACCTTCCAAATCCGCCAATCTACAACAAGGTCAACCCGGCAGACGCGCCCATCCTGACACTGGCGCTTACCTCGGACACGCTGCCGCTGACCAAGGTGGAGGATCTTGCCGACACCGTCCTGGCGAATAAAATCTCCCAGCTTTCGGGCGTCGGCCTGGTGTCCATCGCAGGCGGTCAAAAACCGGGCGTCCGCATCCAGGCCAATCCTACGGTACTGGCCGGCTACAGCATGTCATTGGAGGACATCCGCAGTTCGCTTGCCTCGCAGAACGTCGATCAAGCAAAGGGCAACCTGAACGGCACGCATCAGAGCTACACCATCGGCGCGAATGATCAGTTGCTGACCGCGGCTGACTACATGAATGTAATCGTCGCCTACCGGAACGGCTCGCCCGTGCGCCTTTCCGATGTGGCGATCGCGAAGGACGCAGCTGAAAACGCATTTCAGGCCGCATGGATGGGCCGTGCCGCCAAAGGCAACGAACCCGCATACACCAGCCCCGCCGTCATCATCAACATCCAGCGGCAGCCCGGCGCAAATATTATCGGCGTCGTGGATCGCATTGAAGCGTTGCTGCCTAAGTTGCAGGCAACGTTACCCTCGTCGGTAAAGCTGGAAACGCTGACCGATCGCACCGGCACCATCCGCGCCAGCGTACAGGATGTGCAGTTTGAGTTGATGCTGACCATTGGCCTGGTCGTACTCGTCATTTTTCTCTTCCTGCGCTCATGGCGAGCCACCATCATTCCATCGATCGCGGTGCCGCTCTCCATCGTCGGCACCTTCGGTGTCATGTATCTGCTGGGCTATTCGCTCAATAATCTATCCCTCATGGCGCTGACCATCTCCACCGGTTTCGTCGTCGACGACGCCATTGTGATGGTCGAAAATATCGACCGCTATTTGGAGCAAGGCCACACGCCGCTGGACGCCGCACTGATGGGGTCGGAGCAGATCGGCTTCACAATCCTTTCGCTCACCATCTCCTTGATCGCCGTTCTGATCCCGCTGCTCTTTATGGGCGACATCGTTGGCCGGCTCTTCCGCGAGTTCGCCGTCACGCTTGCTGTCACAATTCTCGTCTCCGCCGTTGTGTCGCTCACACTGACACCCATGATGGCTGCCAAGCTGCTGCGCCACACGCCACAAAACCAGAAGGGGCGCTTTTACCAGATTTCCGAAAACTTCTTCAACTGGGTCATCGAAAAGTATGCCGTGGGCGTCCGTTGGGTGCTGCGCCACCAACCCATCACGCTGCTGGTCACCCTGGCCACCTTTGTGCTGACGTTTGTGCTCTACATGATCGTTCCGAAAGGCTTCTTTCCCGTGCAGGATACCGGCGTCATCCTTGCCATCACGGATGCAGCGCAGGACATCAGCTTTAGCGCCATGAGCCAGCGGCAGCAAGCGCTTGCCAACGTCATCCTGCAGGATCCGGATGTGGATTCACTGTCATCCTTCATTGGCATCGACGCGACTAACACCACGCTGAACTCCGGACGCATCCAGATCAACCTGCACGACCGCGAAGTACGCAAAGCCTCCGCCTCGGACATCATCCGCCGTCTGCAACCCAAGCTGGCGCAGGTGGAAGGCATCCAGGCCTACATGCAGCCGCTACAGGACCTTACCGTGGAAAACCGTACGGCACGCACCCAATATCAGTACTCCGTTGAGGATGCGAATCCAGACGAACTGGTCGAGTGGTCGGACCGTATCCTGCGGAAGTTCCGCTCGCTCCCGCAACTGGCCGATGTTGCCACCGACCAGACCACTGAAGGCCTGGAAGCCGCGCTAATCATCGACCGTGACACCGCGTCACGTCTCGGCATCACGCCGCAGAACATTGATGACACACTCGACGACGCCTTCGCGCAGCGACAGGTCTCCACCATGTTCACGCAGCAAAATCAGTACCACGTCATCCTGGAAGTGGCACCGCGGTATCAGCGCACGCCGGACCAGTTAGACAATATCTACGTCCGCAGCGCGACGGGCACGCAGGTTCCGCTCTCCGCATTCACGCACTTTGAGCAGCGTCCCGCGACTCTGGCAATCACGCACGAGGGCCAGTTTCCCTCGGTAAACCTGTCCTTCAATCTCGCGCCGGGTTACAGCATCGGCGACGCGGTGGCTGCGGTGCGGAAGGCGGAAAAAGAACTGCGCATCCCGCTTTCCGTCAACGCCGATTTCCAGGGAACAGCCGCATCGTTCGAGGCATCGCTCTCAAACGAACCGCTCCTCATCCTTGCCGCGCTGGTCACTGTATACATCGTGCTGGGCGTCTTGTATGAGAGTTACATCCACCCCATTACGATCCTCTCTACGCTGCCCTCTGCGGGTGTCGGAGCCATCCTGGCCCTTTTCATCACCGGCACCAATCTTTCGGTCATCGCGCTGATCGGCATCATCCTTCTTATCGGTATCGTGAAAAAGAACGCCATCATGATGATCGACTTTGCGCTGGAGGCCGAGCGGGAACACGGCAAGTCACCCGAGGAGTCGATCTACCAGGCGTGCCTGCTCCGTTTCCGCCCCATCATGATGACCACCATGGCGGCGCTGCTGGGCGGCGTTCCCTTGGCCTTCGGCAGCGGTACTGGATCGGAGTTGAGGCGGCCACTTGGCATCACCATCATCGGCGGCCTCATCGTCTCGCAGGTACTCACGCTTTACACCACGCCGGTTGTCTACCTCTTTTTCGACCGCATCGGTCGCAAGTACCTGGGCACCGAAAAAGCCGACCGCGAAATGCAGAAGCACCTCCACGAAAGCGAACCACAGTACGCGGCGGGAGACTAGCCGCTAACGAATTGCGGGATAAAACTCGCACTGTAAATCGCCTGGGGCGAAGCTCTCAGGTCCCAATCTAATAGCAATCCGCGGGCGATAGACCCGCGTAAGAGTTGTCCATGAACACCGCACCCGAACCCGGCGACAAAGACCCCACGGACCGCACCCGTCCCGGTGACTTGGCAAACCTGCACGGCAACGACCTGCGTGGCGGTGATACGGCTCCGCGCGACCGCGCGTCCCAGGCAGATGAACGCCGCAACGCCGAACCTGCAGAGGACGAACGTTCGCCGCTGGGAGCAGTCAAAGGCGTCCACTTCTCCGCGCCGTTCATTCAGCGCCCCATCGCCACCTTCCTGCTCTCCATCGCCATCATCATTGCGGGGTCTGTCGCCTACAAGCTGCTGCCCGTCGCCTCGCTGCCCAATATCGAGTTTCCCGTCATCTCGGTGCAGGCGGGCCTCCCGGGTGCCGATCCAGAGACCATGGCCTCGTCCGTGGCCACGCCCCTGGAACGCCAGTTCACACGCATCGCGGGCGTCAACCAGATGACCTCCACGTCATCGCAGGGTTCCGCCAATATCGCGCTCCAATTCGATCTGAACCGTGACATCAACGGAGCCGCGCGTGACGTGCAGGCCGCCATCAGCGCCGCGCGTGCGCAACTGCCTGCCAACATGCCCATGAACCCGACGTACCGCAAGATCAATCCGTCGGAAGCACCCATCCTTATCCTCACAATGACCAGCGATACGCTCACCGTGCCGCAGCTCTATGACGCCGCTGATTCCATCGTTGCGCAGAAGCTGGCTACGGTGCAGGGCGTGGGACAGACCTTCGTCGGCGGAGCGTCAAAACCCGCGGTGCGCCTTGAGGTAAACCCCAACCAGCTCACCGCCTACAATCTTTCGCTCACGCAGCTTGCCGCGGCGGTACAGACCATCAACGTCAACCAGCCAAAGGGCTTCCTCAATGGCGAGGGGCAGCGCTGGGTCATCAGTACGACCGACCAACTCTTCGGGGCAGATGCGTACCGGCCCCTGGTCATCGCCACCAGCCGCGGCTCCATCACCAATGCCCAGGCTAGCAACGGCCTGCCTTCCAGCGTCTCCTCAGCCACGGCGGCAACCACGGGCACCGGTAGCAATACCACTCCCACCCCTACGACTTCAACGACAACGGCGAGTACGGATAACGGCTCCGGATACACCTCCGCGCAGATCAGCAACCGGCCCTCAAACGTCGCCATTACAAGCACAAACGCCGCGGGCGTCGTTCGTATCGGCGATGTCGCGGAGGTTGTCGATGCCGAAGAGAACAACCTGAACTACGGCACCACCAACGGCAAGCCGTCCATTCTCCTCTTTGTCTTCAAATCGCCGGGCGCAAACGTTATCTCCACCGTCGATAACGTATTGAAGCAGTTGCCGTTGCTGCAGGCGTCCATTCCGCCAGCTATCCGGCTCGACATCGCTCTGGATCGTACCACCACGGTTCGCGCCTCTGTCAGCGACATTACCCGCACCATGCTGCTGACCATCGTTCTGGTTATCCTGGTGGTCTTCTTCTTCTTGCGGGAGGTTCGCTCCACCCTCATCCCCTCCGTATCCGTGCCACTGTCCATTCTGGGCACCTTCGGCGTCATGTATCTGCTGGGTTATACGCTGGATAACCTGTCGCTGATGGCGCTCACCATCTGCACCGGTTTTGTGGTGGATGATGCGATTGTCGTGATCGAAAACATCACACGGCATCTTGAGGAAGGTCTTTCTCCCTATGACGCGGCCATGCTCGGCTCAAAGGAGATCGGCTTCACCGTCCTCTCCATGTCCATCTCCCTGATCGCCGTATTTATTCCCATCCTTCTCATGGGCGGCATCGTGGGCCGGCTCTTCCGCGAGTTCGCCGTGACGCTCTCCGTCTCCATCGGTGTCTCGCTGGTCGTTTCTCTCACCACCACACCCATGCTCTCCGCGAAATTTCTGGAGCCGCACTCCGCGCGCAAGCATGGCAAAATTTACCAGTTCAGCGAACGCTTCTTCGACTGGTTGCGCTCGGAGTATGACCTCGGGTTACGATGGGTCCTTCGCCATCAGTGGCCTGTGATGATTATTTGGATTCTTACCTTCATCCTCAATCTTTACCTCTTCTATCTGGTGCCAAAAGGGTTCTTCCCGCTGCAGGATACGGGCCGCTTGGGCGGCAGCATTCAGGGGCAGCAGGACGTCTCCTTTGTACAGATGAAGCAGAAGGTGATGGACGTTGCCGGAATCGTCAAGCGCGACCCTGATGTGGAGAACGTGATGGCATCCGTCGGCGGCGGTGGCCCGGGCGGCGGTGCCTCCAACCGCGGCGGCATGTTTATCGCTCTCAAGCCGCTGAGTGAACGTAAGGACAAGGCAACAGCGGACGAGATTATCGCGCGGCTTCGCCCACAACTTTCACGCACACCGGGCGTGCAGACCTTCCTTGTTTCGCAACAGGAACTGAACATCGGTGGACGTCAATCCGCGACGCAATACCAGTACACGCTCTCCGCCGACTCTGTCTCTGACCTCAACCACTGGTCGCCGCTCATGATGGCCGCCATGCAGAAACTCCCGGAACTGCGCGATATCGCCACCGACCAGCAGGACCATGGCCTTGAGACCAAGCTTGTCGTGGACCGCGACACCGCCTCGCGCCTCGGCGTCACCTCCCTCGCTATCGACCAGACGCTTTCCTCCGCCTTCGGCCAGCGCCAGGTCTCCACCACCTACAAAACGCTCAACCAATACCACGTCGTCATGGAAGTCGCGCCACAGTTCCAAAGCACGCCAGAGTCGCTGCGTCAGATCTACATCAAGGCCTCGAACGGCGCGCAAGTCCCGCTCTCCGCCATCACGCATTTCGAAATGCAACGCATTCCCCTGCAGGTCAATCACCAGGGACTATCGCCCTCCGCCACGCTCTCCTTCAACCTCGCGCCGGGCATCTCTCTGTCACAAGCCACCTTGGCCATCAACGAAGCACGAAACTCCATCGGCATGCCGGCCAGCATCAATGGCGGCTTCCAGGGTTCCGCCGCCGCGTTTGCCGATTCACTCAAGTCCGAACCCATCCTCATCCTGCTGGCACTCACCGCTGTCTACATCGTTCTGGGCGTTCTGTACGAGAGCTTCATTCACCCGCTCACCATTCTTTCCACACTGCCGTCCGCTGGTGTGGGTGCGATCCTGGCGCTTCTCATCACGCAGGTGGATCTCTCCGTCATCGCCATGATCGGCATCGTTCTGCTGATCGGCATCGTCAAGAAGAACGCCATCATGATGATCGACTTCGCCATCGTCGCCGAGCGCGAGCAGGGCAAGAGACCCGAAGAAGCTATCTACCAGGCCTGCCTTCTGCGCTTTCGCCCTATCATGATGACGACCATGGCGGCCATGCTGGGTGGCTTTCCGCTCGCCTTCGGCACTGGAACCGGATCCGAACTGCGCCGCCCGCTCGGCATCACCATCGTGGGCGGTCTTATCGTCTCGCAATGCCTGACGCTGTTCACCACGCCCGTCGTCTACCTCTTCTTCGACCGTCTGCGCAAATGGGTCACACGCCTCAGCCGGAAAGCTGCCCGCAAGCCAAAGCTAGCTCACCACCCGGAACTGCAACCCGTAGCCGGCGACTAACCTTCCTTGGTAATTAGCTACTTCTCTCTAGCAGCATACTTTCCTTGACAATCAGCGACTTCCTCTCGGCAGCCTACTTCCCTTGACAAATGAGCGGCTTCTCTCGGCAGCCTACTTCCCCTGATAACTAGCGATTTGTCTCGGCAGCCTACTTCCCTTGATAACTAGCGATTTGTCTCGGCAGCCTACTTCCCTTGATAACTAGCGACTTCCTCTCGGTTAGACATGTTCTTATGTAATTAAACAGTTTCTCTCGCGAAGCATATTTTTTGTTCGCGATAACATACATGACTTAGTACGCCACACCGTAAGGCGTTAACGTTCCTAAGAGGGCCGTAGGCCCACCACATAACAGCCTGGGCCGAAGGCCCAGGTACAAGTGGTCTAGTCCCCAAGCGCTGAAGGCGCGGCGCACATAGGCCACCTCTACACTCATGCGGCACGAAGTTGCACGCCCATCACCTCGTCATCCTGAGCGAAGTCGAAGGACCTGCTTTTCCCTAGCCAACGTGCCTCACGTCGTACGCTCTAAACGTTTGTCATCCCGCAGGGTAGCGGAGGGATCTGCATTTCGGCCCACAAGCAGAAACGAAAGTACGGCCAAGTAAGCATGCGTGCTGAAGGCCCGCGTCATGCGCAAACACGCGCCCCAGTCAAAATCCGGCCGACTCCCCAGCCACAAACTTCGTCTCAACCGGCGGCATCCCCTTCAACTCGCCCGCCCGCCTCTCCACGGCACGCATGACACGCAACAGGTTGCCACCATAAATCTTCTTGATGTCCTCCGCGCTGTACCCCTTCTCCAGCAGCGCGCGCGTCAACGCCGGAAACTTCGAATACGAATCCAAATCAGGCGGCACACACCCCACGCCATCAAAATCCGTCCCAATCCCCACCGCATCCACGCCGCCCACCTGCACCGCGTGATCGATCTGCGCCACCACGTCCTGCAACGTGGCAGGCGGCAGCTTCGCGGCGGAGTCTGCCATCAGCGTCTCCATGGCCGCCTCCCGCGCCGCCGGGTCGGCAATCTTTTGCGCTTCCATGAACTTCGGCCGCAACTCCGCCATCAGCGGCTTCGATGCATCGAAGTACCGCTGCGAAAGGAAGTCGCACCCAAAGTTGATCTGCACCACGCCGCCTTTCCCCGCCAGCGCTTTAATCATCTCGTCCGTCATGTTGCGCGTGTAATTCGATACCGCGCGTGTCGCCGAGTGCGACGCAATGATCGGTGCCGTGCTCACCTTCAGCGCCGCGTAGAACGTCGGGTCCGCCGTGTGTGAGATGTCCACCATCATGCCCAGCCGGTTCATCTCGCGCACCACATCCTCACCAAACGGGGTCAAGCCGTTATGGTGAGTGATGCTTGCATCCTCTACGTCACCCTGCGAATCGGCCCAGTGATTCGTGTTGAAGTGCGTCAGCGTCATGTACCGCACGCCGAGCGCATAAAAATCGCGTAACGTGCGCAGGTCGTCCTCAATCGCGTGGCCACCCTCGATCCCCATCAGCGCGGCAATCTTCTTCGCCTTGTGCGCGCGCTCAATGTCGTCCGCCGTCGTGGCAAAGACAAATTCATCCGGATGCTTGCCGATCACATCCGTCCGCACCGTGTCGATCATGTCCAGCGCACGGTGCGCGCTTGCATTGTCCTTCACATAATTCGCGCCCACATACACAGCGAAAAACTCCGCGCCCAGAAAGCCCTTCATGCGCGGCAGATCGGTCTGGCCCGTCTTATTCGGCGTGGCAATGTCATAGCCCTGCACCGTCTTCGACGTGATGTCGTCATGCGTATCGATCAGGATCGCCTCGCGCGTAATCCGGTCCACCTCCGCCTGCGACACCGGCGCGGTGCGCGGCGACCGGCTGGTTTGGGACACGGTGGCAAGTGGCAGGCACACCGCCAACGCAGCGGCAACACAAAGAGCAGGTCGCATAAGAACCTCTTCCGAAAGGAGCAAAGTTGTAAGAACGGGACCAGCCCAGTGTAACCGCACCACCCGTCCAACACACAGCCTCGAGCAAGCAGGCTCACCCGGTATAGCTGGCCGACGTAGGAATAGTGCCAAACACCCACAGCAGGCTTAAGCCTCTGAGATAGCTAATCCAGTCCATACAACAAGAGGCTTCAGCCTCCGAGAAAGCACATCTACCCCCAACGATTGTCATCCCGTAGCGAAGCGGAGGGATCTGCATTGCTGTCCCGTACACAAACGCGTGCAAACTTCGCCTAAACCACGTTTTTACCACCCTACGTTACCGCTAACGTAAACCCCTGATCAGTGAAAAACTGTTCACCACACGAAAACGAACGTCGCGGCACCTGTCCGGTTTTCTAAAATGTTTCACGTGAAACATTCTAGGAGCTATTGCTGCGACTGCTGCATCTGCTGTAGATGCTTGATGTGGTCGGCCATGGGAGACGGCGGTGGAGGCAACTGCTGCGCCTTTTCTACAAGCATGGACCAGTCCTCCGGCACCGGTAACTCCTGATCGATCAACGGTGTGCCTTGGCTGGGCGAAACGCGCACGGCAACGGTCAGATCGGTATTGGCTGAACCGCGAAAGATGCCATGGGTCGGCGGCACATCGCTGTAATCCCGTCCCAGCGCGGTCCGGATATGCCGGTCACCGGCAACCAGCCAGTTTGTCGGGTCGAAGCCCACCCAGCCGAGTTGCGGCAGGTACGCCTCCACCCAGGCATGCGTGGCCGAGTTGATGCTGCGATCATGATCGCTGTCCCCGTGATACAGATATCCGCTGACATAGCGGCACGGGATGTGCAGCCGCGATCGCACCAGGGCAATCATGACGTGCGCGAAGTCCTGGCACACACCCGTCTTTTGTGTCAGTGCTACGTCGATAAGAGAGTCCGCTTCTGTTGACTTTGGCACGTAATCAAAGTAGTGGTACAGCTTTTCGTTAAGGTCATGCAGCACCATCAGAGGATCGTCACGCCGGCGTACTTCCAACGTATTCGCAAGCTCCTCCAGCAGCGGCGTTGGCGACGTAAACTCACTGGGAAACAGGAACTCCCAGAAGTCGCCCGCGGCTACATCAGCGTCCAGTTCCTGCCATGCATCTGGTGCGAGAAAAGACGGTATCGGAAACGACTCTTCCATTTCGACCAGGCTCTCCGCAACAATGACTAACTGCTCGTGCGCGCCAGGAATATCGAAATGATGCACATGATTGGCCAGATGGTCACGGTAGCTGAACACCCGGCAGCGTGGACTAACCGATAGCTGAAAGTTGAGGCAGCGCTGCATCGCATCGGAACGGGGATGCATGTGCGTCTCCATGATGCTCTCGCTCACCGCGTTGGAGTAGACGAATTTCGTCAAATGCCGGACTGTGTAGTACATGATTACTCCAGCGAGTTAGTGGTCAACAAGTGCCTGCATTGTAGTTATCCCGCCAGCGCTGCTTGAATGGAATAATCCACGTACAGTTCATAGATGGCACTGTGTATCTCGCGGCACTGTAGTTGTATCTCGCGAAGATACCGCACGACGTCGCTGCTCATAATTTCTTCCACGCTGGAGTAGCTTAGTGTCGCACGCAGGCGGCCCGATATTCGGCTTAGTTTATCCGAGCGCGTACCGCCGCTAACATCCTGCACCGCCTTCAGCGCATGCTGCATGGCGTCAATGGAGAAGCGCAGCGAGTGCGGAAAATTGGCATCAAGCAGGAGAAACTCCAAAATCCATTCCGGCGCAAGATCCGCGGTGTAGACCTTGCAGTACGCCTCAAACGCTGTCGCGCTGCGCAACAGCCCCATCCACTCCAGATATTCATTGCTGTCCGGCAGCGCATCCTGCGCCGTCCATAATTCGGGCTGGTAGGCCTCCAGCAGCATGGCGGTAGCGGAAGCGCGCTCCATATACCGTCCTACCTGAATAAACTGCCAACCCTCGCCGTGGCTCATGGTGGAGTCTGTCACGCCCTGAAACTGGTGCACCGCCTCCATCACCTGAGCCAGAAACTCCGTCGGTCCTTCATGTTGCCGCAGCAGCGCCTCGGCATGCATGTCGCTCTGCATCTCCGGCCGCGTTACCTGCAGGTATAGGCTGTTCAGCCGCTGCCACATCTCGGTGGAGATTTGTTCTCGCACATGCCGCGCGTTTTCACGGGCCGCAATGATGCAGCCCAGCACGCTTGATCGTGTAGCTGCGTCAAACGTCAGGCTTCGCGTGAGCGCGTAGGCATCGCCTTTCCACTCCACGGCCTTTGGCGCTCCCAGCGCCTGCAAGACGCGTTGCCAACGCCGGTCTGCGCTCGAGGGCGACTCGTCCAGCATCAGGTTCAGGTTTACGTCCAGGAGACGTGTCGTATGTTCCGCCCGCTCCAGGTAACGGCTCATCCAATAGAGACTGTCTGCCACGCGAGAAAGCATCAGCTTGCCTTCTGCAGATGTTTACCCGGCCCCATGGCAATGCTGCGCATCGCGGTCTCATACTCTTGCCGGGTTAGTCGCGGAATGTCATGAAAACTGATCTGCTGTTCGGGCAGAGCAGCAAGCTTGGCTAACTGCTCTGTGTCCACGTCAGTCAGTTGATATCTCCCCGCCTGCATGTGCACGGTAGAGTTCTCGCTCCCAACGCTCGGCGCGTCGTGCCGACATGATTCGTACTCTGGTTTCTTCATCGTTGCCTCGTATCGTATGCGCAACCAATCAACAGCAAAATGTCTTCGACGTTGCCGATTACGTGATGCCGCAACTCGCCATCAAGAATCCGATCCGGCAAATAAAACAACGCAGGATATTAGAGAGCAAGTGATGCTTGCTGAAATGTAACATCATGTACTCCTCTCGTTGCGTTCAGCCTTTCTCACATCCCATTCGTACACATCCATGAACTTACTATGCCGGTAGCGAGCATCACTGACTCAGCACCCAGGTGTCCTTGCTGCCTCCACCTTGCGAGCTGTTCACGACTAGGGAGCCTTTCTTCAGAGCCACGCGCGTTAGGCCGCCCGGCACAATCCTCACTTTATCGCCATAGAGGACATAGGGCCGCAAGTCCACATGGCGCGGCTCAAAGCGGTTGCCAAAGAGGCAGGGAGCGCGGCTGAACTGGATCGTTGGCTGCGCGATGTAATTACGCGGATCGGCTTCGATCTTGCGCGCGAACTCTTCACGCTGCGCCGCCGTGGATTGCGGGCCGATCAACATCCCATACCCGCCGCTCTCACCCACCGCCTTCACCACCATGCTGTCAAGATTTGCAAGGACATGCGACCGCTCGTCTGGACGTGCGCACAGGTACGTTTCGACGTTTTTCAGCACCGGCTCTTCTGTCAGGTAGTAGCGAATAATGTCAGGCACGTACGCATACAGCGCCTTGTCGTCCGCAACGCCAGTGCCAAAGGCATTTGCGAGTGTCACATTGCCGGCGCGATACGCGTTGAACAGGCCCGCAACCCCCAGCATGGAGTCTGCGCGGAAGCTCATCGGATCGATAAAATCATCATCGACGCGGCGGTAAATCACATCCACGCGCCGCAGCCCGCTGGTCGTCCGCATGTAGACCACGTTGTCATGCGTCACCAGGTCGCGGCCTTCCACCAACTCGATTCCCATTTGCCGGGCCAGATATGCGTGTTCGTAATAGGCGGAATTAAAGACGCCTGGCGATAACAGCACAATGTTCGGTTCCGGCCGTCCCTCGGGTGCCAGAGATCGCAGAGTGCTCAGCAATAATTGCGTGTACTGCTCGATTGGGCGCACGTTATAGCGGCGAAACATTTGGGGAAAGATGCGCTTCATCACCCGGCGATTTGTCAGCATGTAACTCACGCCGCTGGGGACGCGGAGGTTATCCTCAAGCACCACAAACTCGCCATTTTCCAAACGGATCAGGTCGGTGCCAACCACCGCGATGTACACATTCCGCGGCACCTGCAGACCGATCATGTGCCGCCGGAACTGCTTGCAGCTGTACACGATTTCGCGAGGAACCACGCCATCCTTAAGGATCCGGCCTTCAGTATAAATATCCTTCAGAAAGAGGTTGAGTGCGGTAATGCGCTGCGTCAGGCCTTTTTCCACGACCTCCCATTCGGCGGCGGTAATCATGCGCGGCAGCAGATCGTACGGAAAAATCTTCTCTGTGCCCTCTTCGCGCCCGTAGACCGTGAAGGTGATGCCCTGGTTCAGAAAGGAAAGATCCGCCGCCTGCTTGCGGCGCTCCACTTCGGTCCTTGGAAGGGCTGAAAACTGGTCCATCAAGAGTTGATAGTGCTGGCGAAGCTGATCCTGGGCCTCGAACATCTCGTCGTAGGCGCGGTCCAGCACATACGCATCCAGGTGAGGCCGCAGGGTCTCCAGTGTGTCCATCAGTTAGGTCAGTATACGGTCCAAGGGCACCTGCGGAAGACTGGTCAGCGGAGCAGCATTACAGCCCAAGTGCCGTTTGCGGGTGACGGAGAAGGTGGAGGGTCGATTGCGCTGCGATGCTTCGGGTCAACCATCAACGTCAGCACCTGCTCCTGGCGGTCGCGCACTACGGTGAGGCTCACTGGATGTCCCTTACTCTCGCGCAGAATATGCGCCCACTCCGACTTAGTCGCGACGTGTCCACCATTGATGCGCGTCACCACGTCACCGGCCCGCAAACCAGCCTGTGCCGCAGGACTGTTTGCGTCCACATCGTGCACCAGCAACCCCTTGCCGTCCTTTACGCCAAAGAACGCGGCAAGCTGTGCCCCCATGGCGTCCACCTTCGCTCCAGTATAGGAGGGAGCCAGCGGAAGCAACCCGCCGCTCATGAACGTCCTTCCCAGGCCGGCCCGGCTGCCCGGCAGCGGCTCAGACGCCGCAACAGGCGTATCGTTCACCGGCTCAGGCACAACCCAGTGCTGCTCCCAGGCTCGCTTTTCCAGTTCTTCGCGATTCGCCATCGTGGTATTCACGGTCTGCTCGGCACCCGCACGAACGATGACCAGTGACACCGGGCGGCCAGGTGGCAAGTCGTGCAGCATCCGGCGTAGTTGATCCTCCCCATCAATGGCCATGCCGTTCAGGCTAAGAATGACGTCGCGCTCGCGTAGTCCAGCCTTGCATGCAGGTCCATCGTGATCCACCACCGTCACTTGCGCGCCGCGTGTGCTCTTCAGGTGCAGCGTCGTAACATCGCTCTCGCTGATGTCGCGGATCATCACACCAAGATATCCCTGACTCGGCAGCTTATTGCCATTCGGTCCGCCGCCGTGCCCACCCAATAGCCCAGCCAGGATCCCGTCGATGGTACCCGTGTAGTTTGCCGGGCGAGCCTGCGCGGCATCCGGCCGCGTTCCCGTAAGGAGAAGCGCGCCAGCAACGGCAGCGGCGAATATCTTATTGAATGCCATTGACGGTCCCGAGCGCTTCCATGGAGGCATTGCGGATATAAGGGTTCTCGTCCTGGGTAGAGACTGTGTGCAAGACGCGCCGCACACTTGAATCACCCTGCACAGGTACCAACATGCTGATCGCGCGTTTACGCACCTCGGTATTGGGATCGCTGCTCAAACTTTCCAGCATCGCATCGCGCACCTTCTGATCTTCAGCGACAAATCGTTGCAGACCTTGCAGGGCTTGCAGGCGGACGGATGCGCTCTTGTCATAACGGAGGCTCACCAGCAGAGCGTCACGCAAGCCAGCTCCTTGACCGTCGATTGAGTGATCACATCCGTGGCCTGCCATGCACTCGTTCACCAGGTAGCCGACACTGGCGGCACGTACCTCGTTGTCCTTACCTTTTTGCGCGCCTAACATCAAAAGTTGCCGCACTTGCGGGTCATCCACGCTGCCCTGGTAAGTGGTCGGCACGATGCGGCTATACTTCACCTGCACGGTATTCGGGTCGGACGTTGCATACACGCCGCTGACATTTCCAATCACGCCTTCCGCCTCATTGGTAAGGAAGGTTGGTCCAGGCTTGGTATGCGCTTGAGTCTGATCCGTCTGATAGCGGGTCAGGAGGTTACCACCGAGAAAGCCCAGGCCAACCAGCAATGTGGCCAGGGCAGGTGCCGTATACAGGTGCTGCCACGTGCCTATCAATGAAGCACGAAGACGCATGGCCAGAGTGCCGCGCTCAGCGCTGTCCAGCGCGTCATCCAGCCGCAGTCGCGCGGAGGTCAGGAGGTTAGGCGAGACCGCTGGCAGGGACTCCCACCGCATCTGCTCGCCAAAGGCGTTCAAGGAAGTTAGTTCCGCCTCACACTCAGGGCAGCTGTGAAGGTGCAACTCAATCGCACCATGCCCCGCGTCGTCCAGCTCTTCGTATGCCAACAACACGAGTTGTTCTTTTGCCTGGTCGCAGGTCATGATGCATCTTCCTTAATGGCTTCCAAAAATGTTGTTCGTATTGCTCCGGTGGATCGTTCGCCCGCCGTGTCTTTCTTTGTTGCTGCTTGATATAGCGCTTACTTTATGCGTCCACGAGATCCGCGCGCAGTTTTCGGGTTGCGCGAAACAGTGTATTCTTTGCCGTCTCTTCTGTCGTCTGCAGCATCTCGCCGATAGTGCGCAGCTTGAGACCCTGGTAGTGCTTCAGCTCAAAGACCATGCGTTCGCGTGGCGTTAGTTTGCCCAGCGCTCCCTGAATACGCTCGTTGAGCGTCTTGCGGCGCAATTCAAGATCTGGATTCGCGCCTGCGCGATCGTCGCTCAGGTTCGTCATCAGATCGATCATGTCGCCGCTAGAATCCGTGACGGTAGACGGATCCTCGCGACGGCTCTTGCGGCGGCGCAGCGCGTCCAGGCACAGGTTTGTCACAATCCTGTACAGCCACGTGTAAAACGAACATTCGAATCGGAAGTTGGACAGGTGGCGGTAGGCCTTCAGAAAGGCTTCCTGATGCACGTCCTGCGCATCCTGCTCATTCCCAAGCATATGCAAGGCCAGGCGAAGCACCGCACCGTCGTACCGGCGCACCAGTTGGTCGAAGGACTCGCGTTGTCCACGCTGCGCCTCCCGGATGAGTTCGTCATCCTCCAGCCGCTGCTGCGCACGCGCTTCCATCTGCGCGGGCGTCAGAGCCGCGCGTCCTGTCCGGCTTGCCGCTGCCTTCGCCACCTGCGGCGATTCTATCGCGACGACACCTGGCCCAAATGCACCAGACGCGCCAAAGGCACCGTTTCCCGCTACTCCACCAAACACCTGTGTACCCATCGTGCGCTGACCCCGGAAGCCAGAAGATCAAATCCCACACAGATAGACACTGCAATGGGGAAAAGGTTAGTAGAACCGATTCGACACCTGCGCTATCGCACGCAAGGGAGAACACGCTCACCCGCAGAACTGTCACCAAGAAGGTTCTTCAATGGAGAGCAGCCAATCCGCAACTACGCGCACTTCATGAAGAGAAGCTAATGGGATAGCGTCACCCATCGGCCTGTCACATGCACACTTCTGTAGTTCAGCGGCGTGTCTCGTCTTGCAAGTCTCGTTTCAGGAAGGCTCGCCGATAAACAGATCAAACATCCGTAGGTAACGTGACCTTTGTTACTTGGATGTTCTATAGTGTTCGCGATATCAACAGGCAGGGTGAAGACGTGAAACAAACAGCGTGGAACAAGCAAGGTACGGATCCGGCAGCTCGCACCTCGGTATGGGTGCTGTGTGAAGAGTGCGGGCACACCAGCCGCGTTCTCTCGGTCATGGCGAGCCGCGTATTAAAGGAGCGCAAGCACTGTCCGCAGTGCCAGTCAGCCGCTGCGCCCAGCCTTCACTACACAGCTGCTGGCGCATACATCCACCCCAGCGACGCACTGCATACCAGCGGCGCCACCAGCCAGCCAAGCGATCTCCAAACCAGCCTAGACTGGAACCAGCCGCGCGGTGTTCGTTCGCTCTTTGCGCATCCCTTCGCCTGGTTACGTGGCACTCTTTCGTAAGCGCCCTTTAGATCGTGGTTCCGGTGTCTCTCTTAGCCCAGGGCAGCCGGTACACTTCATGTAGGCCGTTTCGAGACACCGTTGAATCTTCTGTCCTACGTTCATCTTCGCAACATCTACCGGTCCACCGGCGTGGGTCGCGTCTCCCGTGAACTCACCGAACACCTGCATCGCTCGGAAGGTGTTACGCTTCGCGTTCTGGCCGACAGGGCCGACCATGACAAGATTGTTCCCCTGGCCGGCGAACCGTGGACATCGTTCCACTATCACTTTTTAGAGTCCGGGACCTCAAAGCAGCAGCTACGCTGGATTCTGACAAACGCTCCGTCTGCGGAGCGCTACTGGCCCGGTGTGGACCTGGTCCACTGCACTGCGGAGTCATACGTGCCGGTGCGCAAGGCTAAACTGGCAGTCACGTGCCATGATGCGCAGCATTTCGAGCCGGCTGCGCACCGCCCCAGCATGTGGCTGCTGAAGCAGCGCATGAAATGGAGACTGCTGTTCGCTCGTCTCGAACGCGAAGCGGACATGCTACAGATGATTTCGAACTTCGCCGCTGAGCGCACCGCGCATTTCTTCCCCGGGTTGCGCGACCGCCTGCGCGTGGTCCCCAACGCCGCGTCTGACAGCTTCTTCCAGGGGCCCACCCCGGAAGGGTTAGAAGTGCTTCACCGGCTCGGTCTGCGTGACCGGCAGTTCATCCTGGTGCCTGGTGGCCTGCAATTTCGAAAAAATGCAGAACTGATTCTCAACGCATGGCCAAAGATCGCCGCCAAGCACCCGGAGCTGCTCCTAGTCATCATCAACCACGCTGATCCGGTGTACCTGCCACGCACGAAGGCGCTCGGTCCCTCCTGCGTCCTGGGAGGCTTCCAGGAGGAACGGGAGTTGGTTGCGCTGTATCACTCGGCCGCCCTCGTCTGGTTCCCGACACTATACGACGGCTTCGGGATGCCTGTGATTGAAGCGATGGCAAGCGGCACGCCCGTAATCAGCAGCAATAGCTCAGCCATTCCGGAAATCGCGGGAGATGCCGCCGTGCTGCTCTCTCCGCACGATGTCGAAGCCCACGTCAGCACCATCGTGGATCTGCTGGATGATTCAGCCGCACGCCATTCCCTGAGCGGCAAGGGAAGAGCACGCGCTGCAAACTATACTTGGCAGGCATCTTCACAGAAACTGCTGCGTGAGTTCAGGTCGCTGCTGTAGTGCTGGAATGCTGACGCGCCCGGATGAGCTTTGCTGGAACTCCACCCACGATGGTGTAAGGCTCCACCGATTTAGTAACCACCGATCCCGCGGCCACAATCGCGCCCTCGCCAATGGTGACGCCCTTCAGCACTACAGAATTTACGCCCACCCATACGTCATCCCCAACCCGGATGGCTGCGGAGATCTCCGGTTGCAGTTTCATTGGCGTTCCAGTTTCAGTACCGTGATTGTGATCCACGAACCGCGACCCGCTTGCAATCAAGCAGTTCTGTCCGATCTGGATCGACTCAATTGCATTAAATTCGCATCCGGTGCCGATAAACGTTCCGTTACCGATTTCGATGGCTCTGCCAGAGGCGTAACCTCCAGCGGCGTTGAAGTAAACATTCTGCTCCACGCTGCAGCGCTCCCCCATGGAGATCTTGTGCGGCCACGTGACCATGACCCTGGACAGTCGCGTACCGGGGCCAATGTGCATGCCCAACATGCGCCAGTAGAGTGCGCGAACCGCGCTGGCCCCTATGGGAAGATAGTGCCGCCGAAGTCCGAAGAGCAGTTTCCGCATGAAGACCGAAGCCAAGCAAAGCCACCTATTGTGCCGCAAGTCCAGTGTCTATCAGGAGCGGCGGTGCTTCAAGAAAAACGCGATTCAGCGACGAACATGAAGACCCTTCGCGGGTCTGTTGAGCATGCAAACGCCTGTGTGCGTGCTGCTAACAAACTCTGTTCAACTCACCCGTTCTTAGAAATCGCCGTGATCTCTGGCCGCTCTTTTCTACAGGTTCGCATCACTTAATCTGAACATGATCCCGGCGGTACGTATGCCGATCCATGAAAGGGCATTCCATGCGCATTGCACCTCTTCTCTTAGCGGTTACTCTCTCCGGCGGCTACGTTCACGCCGCAAACATATCGAACGCGCCTTCCGCCGATGCTGCCAGCCTTGACTCGCCTTTTACCGTGCAGAGCGAGACACAGGTTCCCGGCAAGCTCTTGAAGCCAGGCAGCTACAGGATCGCTATCAAGGACCATCTCTCCGACCGGGCGATCCTCCAGGTTATCGGTGACAATGGCAAGGTACAGTCAACGTTTCTTGGTATCTTCCACTCCGGCCTGCAGAGCACGGGCAGCACGGGGCCGATCTCGATGACAACATTGAAGGGTCGTCAGGCATTGCGTGGATTTGCTTTCCCAGGCGGTGGGACGATTGAGTTTGCCTATCCGAAGGCGGAGGCAGCGGCCATTGCTACAAACAGTTCCGATAAGGTGCTTGCGATCGATCCTGAATCGGACAACCTTCATGTAAAAGGTACAGCGCTGTCGAAGGAAGACGCACAGGCTGTGACCTTGTGGAGCCTGCAGGCCACCAGGGTTTCGCCGACTGGGCAAAGTGCTATTGCTGCCAGCAAGTTCGTTTCACCCGGAACGGATACAAATGCAACACCATCGGTCGCCAGAGTCTCCGCTCCCGATACGGCACCGCAGGCTGCACCGTCGTCCACAACGCAGGCTTCGACCATGCCATCGCCCCGCAAGCGTTCCGCGCCTTCACCATCGGCACAGGCCGCAAGCAATGCTCGACGGCCGGCATTGTCCGCTTTGCCCCACACGGCCAGCAACATGCCCTTGCTACTGCTCGCTACGCTTACCAGCTTCATGGCGGCCGCGGGTCTTCGACTCCGCCGTTGGACTCTGAATGACCTCTAGAATACAGCGGCGAGCTGAACTGGTTTTTGTAGTTCTCGGTTCACTCGCCGCTGTTATTTATGTTTGCTTGAGTGTTCCTGGCGTTCTCGCACGCAATCAGCAGGTCAGCCAAGCTGTGAACTCTGACGCGGATGTTATTCCACCGGATACGCTGGCCAGCTCCTACATGCGGCATAGCAGGGATCTTGTGGAGGCATCTGTTATTGGAACGCTGTCTATACCAGAGTTGCGCCTTGACGCACCGATAGTAGAAGGCGTAAGTAACTCTGACCTACGGCGTGGAGTAGGCCATGTGCCGGGGTCGGCGCTGAGCGGTGGCCTCGGGAACATGGTTCTCGCGGCGCATCGCGACGCTATCTTCCGGCCACTTCGCTCAATTCGACCGGGTATGCTGGTGAAAGTTCACGGAACAGACGGTACGTACACCTACCAGGTGGACTCATCCAGAATAGTTTCACCAGACCGCGTGGACGTCATGGATATTGAGTCCAAACCTGAAGTCACCCTCATTACATGTTATCCATTCAACTATGTGGGAAGCGCGCCCATGCGCTTCGTCGTCAAGGCACACCTTGTCTCGGCCCTCCCAGAATAGCCGCACCGCATAAGCTGCTTACAATGTAATGAGTTCCGTCTCCCTAGTGACCTCAGAAGCCTCATCAACTGGTGCTGCTGGTTCGTGACTGCGAAGGGTTTGCAAGGTACGCTCAAACTTATCCAGACCACGTTGGAGATGATCAAGAGCCGGCATCACCAGATCGCCGGTTCTAAGCAGGTTAGACCGGCTGACGCGAAGATATCCTCGTTCGCCGACAGGCAGCGTCAGCCACCAGTCCTTCTCATGCGCGTCGTCCTGCAGAACAACATCGAAATATAGATTGGCAAAGAACATCTCCACTGTGGCGAACTGCAAATCGGCGCAGGTTTTCTGTACAAGCTTCCAGGCACCGTCCATGTCGTGCACGCTGTTCAGCGAAATTTCAAGTTCACGCAAGTAGATTTCTTCTTTAATTTCTTGACGGAATCGTTTCGATGAAAGTACGCGGCCAGCAGCGCGAAATTCAATGTAGTCCAGGTATCGCACGGCAATGAACAGCAGAAGAAGAAAGAAGCCAACGATCACGGCGTGGAAGGTACGGGAAGAAAGACTTGCGACAACGGAGAGTACCGCCGCCACTGTGCAGGCACCATACAGGATCAGAGCAGTCGCTTTTGGTTTGTAACCGCGGTCTTGCACCATGTGATGAATATGTCCCCGGTCTGGCGAGAAGACCGGAACATTTCTCAGATAGCGGCGCAGGATGGAGAGTCCGACCTCGGCCAGTGGGAGCGCCAGCACAAGGATGGGAGCCATCATGCCGAGCGACATGCCGCCGTGATGCTGCCATGTGAGTGACATGGCACCCAGCATGAAACCGATGGTCAAACTGCCACAATCACCGAGAAAGATCGAAGCAGGATTGAAGTTGTAGTACAAAAAAGCGAGAAGTGCTCCAGCCAGCGGCACCGTGGCTATCACAAGCCCGGAGTTATGCGTGTACACACCAATCAGCAGCGTGGCTAAGGTACCCAAGAGGCAAATACCGGAAGCCAGACCGTCCAAACCATCGATAAGGTTAATCGCGTTGGTGCAAAGTACCAGCCATCCTGTGCAGATCAAAATACTAACTAGCGGGTGAGACAAAAAGCTGTGAGGCGCTCCAAAGGTAAAACTCTCCGGCGCGAAGATGTTTCCCAAAATACCTGCGATCGCACATCCGAAAATCTGTCCCGCGAGCTTCTGCAACGCAGTCAGGGTAAAGAGATCATCCAGCAATCCGATCAGAAAGATTAATCCCGCTGAAGGCAGAAGCACCCGGAGAAGCGAGGCATGCTGAATATGCAGTTGCTCCCGGACCGGGCCAATCAACATTGTCAGGGCGAGCGCGCAGATATACGCGAGCACAATCGCAAACCCGCCAACACGCGGCGTTGGTACACGATGCTGCTTGCGCTCGTCGGGCTTGTCCACCAGGCCGAAGTGGATTGCGACCGCACGGCACAGAGGAGTGAAAATAAAGCAAAGTACAAAACTGAGAAGACCAAGTAATAACGTTAAGTACATAGTCTTTCCTTAGGTCAAACGGATGACGTTGTCTGGTTGGAGATGAATGTGGGTTCGGATGCGGGTCCGATGGATGCACCACCCTCCAGGAGACAGATGATGCGCTGTGTTCCCAGGGGCCTATCGAAATACTGTTCCAAAGCTTTGCGTGCGTTCTGCCCGGCAGTGAACACCTCGGACGGATGCGCTGCAAGACGTTGAAGCAGTGCAACAAGAGATGTTGAGTCGCCACATGCAACCTGCCATCCGCATGCATGATCGCGAACAATGCGCGCCGGTGTGGCCTCCGCCGGGCCAATAAACAGAACCGGCCGGCCGGCGGCGAGCAGCCCATACACTTTGCTTGGGACCACCGAGCCGCTACAGTCTTCACGCTGCGTTACCAGACCGATATCACCTAAGGCCAGCAGATCTCCAAGTGCCGAGCGGGGCACCGAAGCGCGCATTTCCACGGAACCTGTTCCCCCGGCACCGGCCAGTTCCGCAATCTCCGGGCGCCGCGCACCGCCGCCCGCGAAGATGAAGTGGAAGCGGTGATCGTTCTCAAGCTGCCGCATGGCCTGGACGATGGTGTCTACATCGTGCGCCAGCCCAAGATTGCCAGAGTACACAATCTGCAACGCCGCTGACGATGTGGCGCGGGGGCGCACGTGTATCTCCGTGCTGTCTGCCCAGTTATGCACGACGGCAATCTTGCTGCCGTGAATGCCTCTGGCAATGAGTCGCGTACGCATGCACTCACCCAGCGCGATCAGGCCATCAGCATGTCGCCGGGACCAATCTGCCAGGTTGCCGACGATCTTTTCCAGCAGACTCCCTGTACGGATATAGCCGAGGTCGACGGCCACATCGGGGTAAACGTCCATCTCCCAGATCATCAAACGCGACCCGCGCAGAATCTTTACCCACGCACCGATCAACGAAAGAAGCGGCGGCGTTGTCAGGCACAGAACGACATCGGGTTTGGTGATCGTAAACGCGCGCCATGCGGCACCTGCATAAAAGCTGAGATACGACAGCATGCGACCGGCGGTGCTTCGAGAAAATCGCATGCCGCCAACGCGATGGATCTTAACTGCCGGTGTGTTGTCAGCCAGCACGTTCATGTCCCGTCCGCTGGCAATGACCTCCACAAGATGACCCTGCGAGACAAGATCACGCGCAAGGTCCGTGAGCAACTGGCTCGTCGCCATGTCACTCGGCCAGAAGAACTGGTTCATCAGCAGGACTCTCATTGCATCACCTGCTCGGCCATGATTCGTCTGCTCTGGACATCCGCTATTTCCCGCGTCCGTACGAACGACGCGGGATTTCCCGCATGGATTTCATAGGCTGGTATGGAGCGCGATACGACGCTGCCAGCGCCTGCAATCGAAGCCTCACCAAGGATCACACCAGGCAGTAGTATTGAGTGCGCTCCGGCCCATGAACCCTGCCGTAATTCGATTGGCTTCACCATTAGACCGAAAGCAGGGTCAGTCCAATCATGGTTGCCCGTACACAGATACGCGCCCTGTGAGACACAGACGTTGTCGTCCAGGTGGACAGTGGTCAAGCTATCGATCCACGCCCGCTCGCCAATCCAGCAATCGTTGCCAATGCGAAGGTTCCAGGGATACTTAACCACCACCTCGGAATGGATTACCACGCCGGTGCCAATCCGCGCTCCGAACAGGCGCAACAACACAACTCGCAAGCGTGAGAACGGCAGCAGGCTGCTGCGAAAGAGCGGCAATCCAAGAAAAAGCCACGCTGCCCGCCAGGCGAATGAGCGGCCGGGAGAGAACCAGCTGTTGTCATACGCGCGGAGATGGACCGGGCCGTTCATGCCGCGCTCCGCAGCAGATCAACGTTGCCAGGCACCGCGCCGCCATGCACCCATCGGTATAGCGCGGCCATGCGTTCGGTCACGCTCTGCCAACTGAACTCACGTTGAGCCAGCAGCCTGGCTTGCGTACTGAAGGCAGCATGGGTCGAAGGATCACACTCGAGCGCTTGCCCCAGAGCGTCTGCCAACGAGGCGGCCGTAGTTTGGACCTGCCAACCCGCACCAGACCGCTCCACCTCTGGCAAATTGCATTGTTCGGAGAGAATGACTGGCACGCCCATGCCCAGCGCCTCCAGCGCCGCCACGCTCAGCCCCTCCGAATACGAAGGTAAAACGAAGAAGCTGGCCGCGGCCAACGCGCTCCACTTCACGGGCGCATCCAGCATCCCGGTAAACAGGACATGGTCCTGCAGCTTCAGTTCCTCCACGGTTCGCAGCGCACCAGCAAGGGTGTTCTCCGAATCTGGTCCTGCCAGTACAAGCAGAGCATTGTGGTGCCGAGCGGCCACTTCCGCCCAGGCACGCAGCAGCAGGTCCACGCCTTTTTTGTAGTGAATACGTCCGAGAAACAGAACGATCCTCTTTCCCGCAGTCTTGGGATGACGCTCAAGAAACAGCGCCGGAGTCGCATCGGCAGGCGCTTCCACGCCATTCGGAATGATCGCGATCGCTCCCTTGCAGCCAAATCGCCGGTAGTCGTCTGCTTCGGCACGGGTTAACGCATGAAGGCAAGCAGCACCGCGTGTATTGCGATGCTCAAACAAGGCCGCGTATACCTGCTTCTTGAGGCGCTTGTTGGCCAGTGCCCAACGTTCCAGCATGCCGTGAGCGGACAGCACGTACGGTACTCCGGCGCGGCGCGCGGCACTGGCCGCCAATAATGTGCTGCTCTCCCACACGCCATGGATGTGAACGCCACAGGATAACGCAACCTCTGAGCGGAACTGCTCGCGCAAAGCCGCGTTCCACAGCCACTCCGACCGGCTTAACGGCCATATCGACAAGCCGGGGCCCTTGCTGCGCGCAGCAACCTGGGCTTCATCGGGCGAACAGAATGCCGCGATCCCCGTGGCGATATGTTCCTGCGAGCAAAGCTGCTTCGCCAGGCGCGGCACCACGGCGCTTAGGCCGCCATACACGGGGTCAAGGTGTGGCAGGATATGCAGCCAACGCTCCCGGCTTTGTACTTCTTCTTTCATCGCCGTCCAGCACCCGAAACTGCGCGCAGACGCACTGTCTCTGCCGCGGACTGAGCCGCTTTCTTTAGCGGCGCGCGTGATCCGCTTACGCGTTCATCCGGCTGTTCCGCCGCAACGGCGATGGCTGCAATCTCCGCGCCAAAGTTCTGCGGTGAGAATTGCGCGACGCGCTCCTCTGACTGCCGTCCCATGCGCTGCCGTTCGTCCTCGGTCAACGTTGCGACAGACTGTAGGCAGCGTGCTAGTTCCGTCTGGTCGCGCGGATCGAAGATGAAGCCATTGACGCCCTGCCGGACCAGATCCTCCGCGCAGCCGCAATGGGAGGAAACAATTACAGGCAATGACGCAGCCATGGCCTCGTTCACCACCAACCCCCACGGCTCACGGGTGCTGGGCAGCACAAAGCATTTCGCAAAGGCGTACACCGGCAGCAACTCGCGGGCGCTGCGATGGCCAAGGAAGTGCACACCAGCAGCGTGCGGACTCGCCTGCGCAAGCTCTTTTAACGGCAAACATTCAGGACCATCGCCTGCCAGCACCAGCGACCACGTACCGCCCGCATTACGGTACGAGAGCCACGCCCGCAGTAGACCAAACGCATTCTTCTCCGGAGCAAGGCGTCCTACAAACAGGAAATAATTTGCCGGCAGATTAGAGGTTTCCGCAGAGGTCTCACTGCGCAGTTCCGCCACGCCTTCTTCAATCCGGGCATTGCCGACCACATCGTAGAAATGAGCAATGCGGTTCTGCGGAAATCCAAGTTGCAGCAGATACCGCTCATGCGCGGCTCCGCCCGTGACCGCCCAATCGAACAGGGTACGGATCAGCTTTGACTTTAGCCTCTCGCGCCAGCCCTTCCGCACATGGTCGGTTGCGGTCGTCTCTGTCATCAGGACGCTGGTGCGGCGCTTCCACTTGCACCACAGCGCGGCGGCAATCGCAGGCAGGGTGTAGTAGCCGGGCACCAGAACGACCGTGGGATCCAAGTTGGACAGACGCCGCGCGAGTGTGAATGACAACCCCACTTTACCCGCATCATGCCAGCTTTTGTTCGGCAACAGCGTCTCGACAGGCATTTCCCGCGGCATACCGACGCGGAAGTTGTAGCCCTTATGAACGCCGACTCCACCCACCAGTTCAATGCCGTACACCTCGCCGTTGCTGCCAAAAGCCGACTGTAGCCCTTTGAAGCGTGCCAGGTGGTAGGCATACCAATCGATCCAGATCACAACCGCCCGGGTAGTTGCGCGCACAGGCAGGTTCTCGGATTCAGCTAACATCACAGACCTCGGAGATAAGGCTCCCGCTAATTCAGAGCCATGTATTTAGTCGTACGAAGTGAAACAGTGTTACGGTTTTGTTGCCCTGTGTGAAAAGAGTATGCATACCTGAAAATCAGCCAGCTCGGGACCGACAGCAACAGCGTCCTGAAGATGACCGCTTCCATTGTTTGCATCACCATGTAAATCGAAATTGCGTTCAGGATGATGGCCTGGCTCACCCATGGACCACCCACCGTCACAGACTTCCGCCACACCCAGCCATAGATCCATCCCAAGGCACCCATGAAGGGAATCGCAAACCACCAGACTTCCACCCATAGGTCGGCCACAATCCCCGGGGCGGACCCATCCGCGCCCTTCCATCCCAGCGCGTCACCAAAACCTTCACCCGTGCCCGCGTTGTGCAGCAACTCCGGCACGCCGAAGTCGATGTACTTGTTCGGCCAGATAGCCGACGGAATGGGGCGCACCAGGATTTGCGCAAGATACCGCCTCATCCAGAAATAGTGATCACGCCGCTCCGAACTGAGCACCGTCCCACCGCCATAGATCCACTCATTTCCTGTATCGGACGACTCAACGATATTGCTGACATCCGTCTTCACATCGAAGCTGGACCCGATGTAGATCGAACCGCGATTGGTCACGAGAAAGAGCATCAGGCCACCCAGTACCGCGCCGCCAACGCCCAGCGCAACCAGCGGCGGACGTTTCCTGCGGTTCACGTACCAGCTCATGAAGAGGAAGATCGCAAGCTCAAACGTGGGTCCACGGCGCGCCATGAAGAACGCTCCCGCCGCCCATGGCAAACCAAAGATTGCCACCATCCAATACGCGAACCATCGCGGACCGCCGGAACTGCGTGAAAGCAGGGCGCTCATGACGCCGATCAGAAGCAGAATGCTGCCGTCCCGGATGTAGCCGTTGTCGTCCCAGCCGCCGGAGTACGACGAGCTGTATGCGTTCACAAAGCCGCCCACATTGATGATCGTGACGGCCCAGCACAACAGTCCAATGGAACCTGCGATCGTGCCACCCATCAGCAGCCGCCTGCATACGGCGGCAGAAAAACGCATCCGGATATTGTTACGTGGCACCGACCGGACGCCAGCCGCAAGACATCCGCCAACAAACGCAAGTACTCCCAGCAGGTTCAGAGCGGCGATGAATAGCATCTGGTCGTTGTCGAAAAATCGCGCAAGCCCGCCTGCCGCGTAAATCTTCCATGGCATCCAGGTGTATAGGAAGACCATCATGGGTCCAATAAACACCAGCGGATGAAAGACATCGCCGCTGCCATCCAACGCAATGATCGTGCCGATGGCAGCAATGACTCCGGTAGCGATGAGGAGCGCGATGAACATCAGGCCGCCTCCATCATGGCTGCGTGCTGTTGTTCCAGGCACTCCTGAACGGAACGGCTGACATGTTGCTGAAAGCGGGACCAGGGGAACTGCTCCGCCCGTGTACGTGCCGCCGCGCGCATGGACAGGAGATCTGCACGATGGCTCAGTGCCCAGGCGATGCGGTCCGCCAGCAGATCAGGCCGGCGCGGCTCCACCACAAAACCTTGCTCGCCCTCGGTGATCAGATCAGGTGCCGCCGTGTGCGTGGTGGCAAGCACGGGCACGCCGCACGCCAGAGCTTCCAGCAGCACTTGTCCAAACCCTTCGGCAATCGATGGCAGCACAAACAGATCAGCTTGCTGATAGGCTTCCACCAGTTGGGGAGCGCTTACTGAAGGACGAATCCGGACGCGTGCGCCCGCGGCCTTGAAAAGATCCAGACCATCCAGAACGCGCCCGCAGACCGTCAGTTCCAGGTCCGCGCCGGGCAGCAATTCCAAGGCTTGCAAGAGATACTTGATTCCTTTGCGCTGGTTGATGCGGCCAACAAACAACAGTTTCAGTGTGCTCATGACCGAGCGGTCGCTGCCGTTGGCGGGATGAAATTTCCTGAGGTCGATCCCATACGGAACGACGGTCACCGACTCTGGCGCCGCGCCATGCTCCACCAGGCTGCGCTTTGTAAAGGAGGAGGCCGCAAGCGAGCGCACCGGCAACGCCGCCTCAGCCACTAAGCGCTGGAAGTCCTCTTCGGGTAAGTTCAGCTCCCATTCCTGCCGCAGGGATGCCGCGCAGTCCGGGTGCGCTTCAAGCTCCGCCAGCAACAGCCGTCGCATGGTGGCAGGGTGGGGGTGCATCTGGAACATCATGCCCGGTGTCCCTGCTGCCCGGAACGCCGCATATCCGTAGTAGCTGTAACTGAGCAACTGCGCCCCGCCGCGCTTTGCAGTTGTGCCGGCTACACGTCCAAGTACACCATCCGCCTTGCGTGTCATCCAGCGGCGTAGAGCGAACGGCAGGAAGCGTGCCTTGTCCAGCAGGAAGCCGCCAAGAGCGGCGCGCAAACAAGTCTTCACCTGCGCGGGCGGCAGGCCCGGAGCGCTCCGCTGCCGAAGAACGCGCAGCACACGCAAGGGCAACCAGCGGCTGAGCAGCTTGCCAAGCCCCGCCTCCTCCGACCAGAAGAAATCCGTGACGAGATACTGTAGGAGCCCGGCCTGCGAAAGCGCCAGTGCCACCTGGTAACGGTCGCGTGCGCCGCTATGCACGACGACGACCTTTCCACGCGTCGGCACGATGCCGCGCGAATGCCTTGCTGATGGCCTCGAAACCAGCGTGTGTGAGCCGAGATGGGCAGAGGTCGACATCGTCAGCGGCTCCCCACGGCCAAATGATGACGCAAAAACGGCATCCTCTGCATCAGCGCCTGCAGCATGGCTCTCGAGGGCATCCAGTGGTGCGCCTTACCCAGCCGGTACAGCCAAAACAGCGCGGCACACGCTACCACAAGCATTAGCCCCGTAGTGGTGCCAGACATCGCCGCATGGGCAGCCCGGTACGTTGCCAGCAGTGCAAGCAGAACCGTTGCCGACGTGCTGACCAGAAACAGGTGCACCATGCCGGCGGGCAGGCGGTCACGACGCGAAAGCGCGATCAGCACCATGACGGCAATCACCACATGCGCAGCCATGAATACCGCCATGGCCGCGGCGGCACTGCCGCCATGCAGCATCAGCATCGTTCCAACGGCGGCTGTAAACAGTGCCCATGCCGTATTGATCACCGCTGTCGAGCGGATGGAGACAACGCTCAAACGTGCCGACGGCGGAGCGTTCCCCATCTGTATCACGGCAACACCCACACCAACACTCACGGCCAGTGCCGCCATCGTAAAGCTTTTTCCATACACCAGGCGGAGGACAAAAGGCGCCGCAATCGCCGCGGCCGCGGCAATGGCAAACGAGACAAAGGTGGACGCGTATGTGCAAAGCGCCATGATGCGGTGCGGCACGCTTTCATGGCCGCCATCCGGGGTCGCCATCGCGGCGAAGCTGCCCTCGGTCAGCAGTGCGGGGAAGAGCCCGATGAGGTTGCGCAGTTGACTTGCAATGGCAAAAAAGCTGATCTGTAGAAGGGTGGTATCGCCACGTGCCACAAGTGCCGTAATCCACCATCCCGCAACGTTCGCGCTTACCAGGCCTGACAGCTGGATGAGGCCATAGCCCCACACCTCCCGCAATAACGGCATAAAGGCGATGGAAGAGCGTAAACCTGCGGGCGGCAGGAGTTGTAATTTCGCGGCCAACAGGCAGCACAGGGCCACGGACGTCAACGTGACCGCTCCATGCGAAATCACCATCAGCACTGGGCGATGCGTCAGTGCCATCACGGGCAGGCTGCCGACCATGCCGAGGCCAACCAGCACTGACAATGCCGCAAGTGCAAGCAGCCTGCGCTGCCCCACAAAGAACCCCCGCGCGCACTCCAGCAACACCATGCCGGCCGCAGTGATCCCAGCCCAGCGCAGCAAACCGGTCAACTCCTGCGCATGAAGCAGACGGGCAATCGGCCCAGCGCCCAGCGTCAATGCAAGCGCGGCAAGCGCAGCGGACAGCAGCGAAATTGCCGCCATTACCTGTGCAAACACGCGGTAGTTGCCACTGTCATACGGGTACTTGCCGGAGAATCGGGTCGCGGTCGTGCCAATGCCGCCCGCCGCGTATGTGGAGATGTTGTTCGCCGTCGTGATCCCCAATGAGTACGCGCCAAACACATGCGCTCCGCCCAGCCGTGCGGCCATCACGTTGGCCAGAAAACTCGCGCCGCGTTCTACAAATACCGCCGCCCCCAGCGTCGACGTACCCTGCACCACATGCTTCGCCACGTCGGGCGAAAGTGGAACAGGAATAGGAACAGGGTCAGTAGCCTGCTCCAAAGCGCCGGGTTCTTCCAGCAGTTCTGTCATTACGAAGCCTTCGCCCGGTCCAACGCGTTCGCGTTGTAGTAGTCGTAGTAACCGCTGTAATACTTGCCCTGACCTTCGCGTTGCGGGTGGAAGTCGTTCAGGATGCTGCCCGTGATGTGGACCCGGTCGCGTTGCAGCATGTTACGCACGGCGACAGCATTCGAGCGCTTCGTCACGCCCGAGCGGAAGACCAGAATGGCGCGGTTCGTCTGCCCCGCAAAGATGCGCGCGTCGGCAATATGCAGCATGGGCGGCGTATCCACAAGGACCACATCGAACCGCTTCTCCAGGTCGTCCAGCAGGGCACGCAACTGGGGCGAATACAGCAGATCCGCCACTGGCTCATTTCCACTCCCAGACGAAATGATGGACAAGTTCGCATAGGCGGTGGGTTTGCATACCAGGTTCATCTTGCCTTCGTACGCAGCAACCCCGTCACGCAACACGTTCCGCAGACCGATGGTATTTTCCACATCCAGCACGCGATGCAGGTTCGGTTTGCGAAGATCGCCGTCTACCAGCACGACGCGCAGCTTCGATTTGCTGAGCGCGATGCCCAAGTTCGAAGTGACCGTCGTTTTACCTTCGCCCGCGTTCGGAGACGAAATCACGAACGTCCGGGAACCGCGTTCGGGCTCCGAAAGCAGCAGGGAAAGCGTGGTATTGCGGTACGACTCCGCAACCAGGGCTTCTTCCGACCACGTAGTCGCGGTCGCCAGCGCAGCATCGTCCGCCGCTCGGCCATTCCATTTCATTAAGGCGTTCTGTACTGGAGCAACCAGGTTAGAAGCGCCAGTCCGCTGTGCGGCCGACGAGGGGATGACACCCAGCTCCTCAATGCGAACGAAGCGGGAAACATCGCCCGGCAACCGAAGACGGGGCACCTGGCGCTCCAGAACGAACGCGGCCAGCACTCCCAGGACGGTTCCAAGCAGCGCGCCGACCAGAGCCGCCGTTAGCCGCTTTGGGTACACGGCGAAGCGAGGTGTCTTCGCGGGATCGACAATACGAATGGTGGACGCAGGCATTGCAGACGCGAACCCAGCCTCTTTGGCGCGCTGTAGCAACGTTTGATACAACTGCTGCTCGGACTGCACTTCACGCCGCAGGAGGTCCACTTCAGAACTCTTCTGCAGGTCCGATGACACGGAACCCTCAATGTTCTTGTAGCTCAAGTTCAGCAGATCTTCCCGGTGTTTGGCGGCGGTGTATGCCTCCTGCAACTTGCCCGCGCTTGAGGCCTTCTCGCGCAACATGCTGCTCTGCACTTCCGCGATCTGCGCACGGAGATGGATGACCTTCGGATTTGCCTCGGTCAGCGGCGGAACCAGGGCGGCAACCTGCGCCTGCAAGTCGGCCAGCTTGATCTTTTCAGCGGCATAGGTGGCATTCTCCGGTCCGCTGTCCGCGCTGCCACTCTGGGCAACGGCCAGCTCCGCCTGCTTCTCCATGCGATCGGCCTGCGCGCGTACCAGCTCGGTCTGCATTTGGCGGAGGTGATCCTCGCCGATGTTGTCGTTCTGCGGACTTAGCATCATGCCGTTACCGCCAGTCGCGGCGATCAGCCTGTGCTGGGACTCCTCAGCCTTTTCCCGCACATCCGCGGCCTGGTGCACCAGCCAGTCGCTGATGCGCTTTGCCTGTGCCCCGCGGCTCTCCAGGTCCGTGCTTTGAAACTCGCTGGTCAGCGTATTGCAGTATTGCGCGGCAAACACCGGATCCCATGAATCGCAGGTGACTTCCACCAGTTGCGAAATCCCCATGGGCTTGATCTTGACGCCATTTGCCGTCTCGTCCAGCAGCTTGTCAAAGGGGATGCCACCTCCCGAATGGATGTGGAATGCACGTTCCATGCGCGACAGGAGATCGTTTTCGCGCACGGCATCAGTATGCGGTTCATCGCTGAGCTGATTCTTGACACGCTCGGCCAACGAGTCGCTTCCCAGCAGCTTCAGCTGTGTCGCAACAATGGTATCGCTGGGTGACATGGCGTTTGGTGTAACCGAGTGCGCGTCCAGAAAGTCGCTGTTCATGGCCTGTATTTCAAGCGAGGTGCGCGTCTGGTACACCGGCTGCGTGCTGAGATGAAACAGGATGCTGAGCACGACCCCGGCCATTGCCAATCCGGCGATAAGCCAGCGGTGCCGCATCACGGTGCGATAGTATTCCGCAGCCATGTTTGGTTGGCTCTGCTCCTCGTCGGAGTTCCGGTCATCCAGCGGCAGCAAGGGACGTGACACATCCTGTTGGCGCGGTCCGCCACGGGAGTGCCTCATCTCGCTATCCTCAACAGTGCCGCGCCGAACTAAATCCTGATTCAAAACCAAACCTCCAACTACGTTTTTCATGCGTCTTGCCACGTGCCCGTTCCGCTGCTTAGCGGTAGATCAAGATGCCCGTGCTGATCTGTAACGCCGCTTCCGCGGCTCGCCGTATTCCTGTCTTTGCGGCACTGCTGGGAACAAACAAGATGTCGTCAGCAAACATCTGCGGATCCGTGCGCTTGCCTGCAAGCACCTGGCTTATATCCACAGGAATTTCTTCACGCTTCGCGGCTTTGTCGCCCGGAACTGGACGAAGAATCTTCGCATTGCCGCTCTTTGCATTCGGTCCCAGGCCCTCCGCCAGCGCGAGCGCCTCAACCAGCGAAATGCTTCCACTGGAGCGAAGCGGGAAACCACCCGCGCGCTTCACATCGCCAATAACGTACACAATGCTGCCCTTCGGAACTGTAATGACATCACCGGGCCGGAGAGGAATGTTGTTTTCCGGTGCCTTGCCCGCGAGCAGATCGTCCACGTCCAGACTGCCCCGGTAAAATTCACCATCCGTGCTGGGTGCGGAGCTGGGTAGCGGCAGAGCTCCCCACCGAGCCTCCCGTGTGATGATCACCTTTGGACCGGCATCCGGCCGGATCCCGCCTGCCTTTGAAATCGCTCCCAGCAGTGTCAGCGGCCCGGTTAGCTCCTGAGTATTGGGTGTATTCACCTCCCCGATAACGGAGACCGTCCGGTTTTCGCTGCTAACCAGTTGCACCGTCACCTGCGGGGTGGCGACATACTTCGCATACCGTGCGGCCAGCAGGTTCCTGAGCGCAGCCACATTCATGCCGCCCACAGGCAGTACACCGATCAGCGGCAGATCGAGCGTTCCATCCTGGGCGATCCGAACCGTACTGCCCTTCACCTCGTCCAGATCGGCCACGCTGATCAGAAGCTGATCGCCTGGCCCGAGTTCCGCGCTGGCCAGGTTTTGTCCTGAGATGGCACGGGCGGGTGCACCTGAAGCGCCCCCTTGTATTGGCGTTTGCTGTGCGGAAACATGTATGATGCACATCGCCAGCAAGGTAACGGTTGCGAATTGGCTAGGAGTGGTCACTGTATAAGAACGCTTTGTCATCAAAATCGGATTCACTCTGTCGCTTATCGACGTGGAAACAGCATTGGTTCACGTTTTAGGTTCACCAGCCTTGAAATTGGCTGTGCCGCCGACACAATCGTGCCCGACCAGGAGCCGCGCGCAGACATCAAACCAGCTCTCCCGCACGAAGACGTGCTGTGAGGCAAGCGAGACTGCCGGCTTCGGGTGAACCATTCCGGCATCTCTGGGAGTGAGTAAAACAAACCTGTACAGCAAGTATGTTGGAGCTTTTTCGATCCGTCTTACGCGGACCTCATGCTCCTTGTTGCAACTAACGGTAGCACAGCCCACTTAAAAACATTGTTGTATTTTGGAGCAGCGGCCCAGAATCTTTGTTCAAATTCCCATATCGCACGTCCATTCACGCAATGGTAATGTTCTTCCGTTACCCCCATTCCGGCGGCGAAGATGCGGCGAAGGAGACCTCTCCTCTCCTTATGAATATGGAGAATGAAGGGAAGGGTCGGCGAGGGAGCAATCTCAATGGGAGTCGCGGCGTATGAACTGAACCTGCTGCTCGGAAATGATGAAGCAGCATGTGGGTCTGTCCGCACACACGCTCCCGGTCCAGAGGGCAGCCTGCCCATCACGCCTGAAATGCTCCTGTCTTCCCCTTCTGGCAACCTATTTGGGCTATCGCAGAATGCGGGCATGGGGTGGGAGCCACAGCGCCTGCTCGACCCAGAATTCCTTATCCTGAGCACCCATGGTGGTCTGCGCGCGGCGGACGGTACGCCCATCGCTCTTGGTTTCCACACGGGGCACTGGGAGGTCGGCCTGCTGGTGGCCGAGGCCGCGCGGCAGTTTCGCGCCTCCCATGCGACGCCCTTTGCAGGTGCCGTCACAGATCCCTGCGACGGCCGCACCCAGGGCACGGAAGGGATGTTGGATTCGCTGCCCTATCGCAACGACGCAGCGATGGTTCTGCGCCGCCTCATGCGATCGCTGCCCACGCGCAACGGTGTGCTCGGCATTGCAACCTGCGACAAAGGTCTGCCCGCCATGCTGATGGCGCTCGCCTCCAGCGGCCCATTGCCCAGCGTTCTGGTCCCCGGTGGTGTGACACTGCTGCCCGAAAGCTCACCGGACCATCCCGCCGAAGACGCAGGAAAGGCGCAGACCATCGGCGCGCGTTATGCGCAGGGCGAGATCACGCTGGACTACGCTGCCGATATTGGCTGCCGGGCATGTGCTTCGCCCGGAGGTGGATGCCAGTTCATGGGGACGGCGGCGACGTCGCAGGTGGTTGCGGAAGCGCTGGGTCTCGCGCTGCCGCATACCGCACTCGCGCCGTCCGGGGAGCAAATCTGGCTGGACGCCGCAGCTCGCTCCGCCCGGGCGCTCGTGCGCTTGTCGCAACTCGGTGCTGGCACGCGCGACGTACTCACGGACGCAGCCATACGCAATGCCATGGTCGTTCACGCAGCGTTTGGCGGATCGACCAATCTGCTGCTCCATATACCCGCCATCGCGCACGCCGCCGGTCTGCGCCGCCCCACCGTCGAAGACTGGATCGCGGTTAACCGTTCCGTGCCACGCCTGGTCGATGCTTTGCCGAACGGTCCGCGCAACTTTGCTACCGTGCAGGTTTTTCTTGCGGGAGCCGTTCCAGAAGTCATGCTGCACCTGCGCCGCGCGGGATTGCTGGACACCCGCGTAATGACCGTGACCGGCAAGACCCTGGAGGAAAACCTGAATTGGTGGGAGAGCAGCGAGCGTCGCCGTCTTCTAAAACAACGTCTTCAATCCCTTGACGGGGTTGACCCCGATCAGGTCATCTTCTCGCCGGACCAGGCGCGCGCTAACGGTCTGACCTCAACAGTCTGCTTCCCAAGTGGAAATCTCGCACCGCAAGGCAGCGTGATCAAAAGCACCTCCCTGGACCCCACCCTGATTGACGCCGAGAATTGCTATCGCCACACCGGTCCCGCCCGCGTCTTCACCACGGAAACAGGAGCGATCGCGGCCATTAAGCAGGGCAACGTGGGCCATGGCGATGTCGTCGTCCTCATCTGCGGCGGCCCGCTGGGCGCGGGTATGCAGGAAATCTACCAGGTGACCTCCGCCCTGAAAAACCTGCCGTTTTGCAAGCATGTTGCCGTGCTGACCGACGCCCGATTCAGTGGCGTCTCCACGGGAGCCTGCATCGGCCACATCTCACCCGAAGCGCTCGCGGGCGGACCCATTGGCAAAATCCGGGACGGTGACATCATCGAGATCGAGGTGGACCGCAACACCCTGCACGCAAGGGTGAATTTTGTTGGCGAAGACAAGGAGCGATTCTCGGCAACCGAGGGTGCGGCCCGCGTGGCAACACGTGCGTCACGCACGGACCTGGCTTCACATCCTGCGTTGCCGGACGACACGCGCCTTTGGGCCGCTCTGGTAGAGGCATCCGGCGGCGTCTGGGGAGGGTGCGTCTATGATGCGGATGCAATCGTCGCGGCGCTCGCACAAGGAAAGGTAAACGCATGAAACTCTATCGCACCCGGCACGGCATCTTCGCCACCCCGGTGGACGGCTCCACATGGCATCGCGTCGAAGCGGAAACCTGGGATGAATTGGTCTGCAGCGATACCTTCCATGAGCGTGTTGCATACAGCTTCAACATGCCCCCCGTTGCTGCTCCTGCGGAACATGATCTGCTTGCGCCCATTGGCGAGCAGGAGGTCTGGGCAGCCGGTGTCACCTACTTCCGCAGCCGAAGCGCCCGCATGGAAGAGTCCAAGACGGCTGGCGGTGGTTCCTTCTACGACCGCGTGTACGAGGCCGAACGCCCTGAGCTCTTCTTCAAAGCCGCCGCCCGTCGCGTCATAGGCCCCGGCGCGCCGGTTCGGATCCGCTCCGATGCTGCATGGTCTGTGCCGGAACCGGAACTCACGCTGCTGCTGAACCCCGCGGGCGAGATCATCGGCTATACCATCGGCAACGACATGAGCTCGCGCGACATCGAGGGCGAGAACCCGCTCTACCTGCCACAGGCCAAGGTCTACGACGGCTCCTGCGCCATCGGCCCGTGCATCCTGTTGCAGAAGGAGCTCCTGCCGAGGACGACCACCATCAACCTGCATATTACCCGTGCCGGCCAGACCGCTTTTACTGGAACGACCACGCTGGCCGAACTCAAGCGCGATCCGCGCGAGCTTGCCCGGTACCTCTATCGCGACAACAGCTTTCCGCACGGCGCACTGCTCATGACCGGCACCGGCATCGTCCCTAATGACGCCTTTACCCTGGATCATGGCGATGTGGTCAGTATCGAGATCAAGGGTATCGGCACCTTGACCAACATCGTCGCCTAAGCCCTACTCATCGTCTTTCGGCAGCGAAGTATCATCCGCACCCGGCTCTGGAAAGCCGGCTAGAGCCTGCACCTCGCGCCAGATGCCATCGTCAACCTCGACACCCTCGCGCCGCTGCCGTTCGCGGCGGCGGACTGTTCCCTCGCCAGGGTACTCGGGCATCCTTCCCGCTTCATCCGGCGCGGACGAATGTACATAGTCCACCACACTGTCCGCCAGGCGCGCGACCTCAGCCTGGCCGCCGAGCTTTGCCGGATCAATCGCGATAAACACCTGCGAGCACCCCACGCAGCTGCCGAGTTGCAGCCGGTCGATCGCGTTCGTTGGCAATCCCTCCGACAGCACCGCCGCCAGCAGGTCCAGCAAAATCGCGAATCCCGAACCCTTCCAGAAGCCCATCGGCAAAATCCGCTGCGATGCCTCAATTGCACCCGGTTCTACAGTCAACACACCATCCGCATCGTACCCACCCGGAAAGGGCAACTGCTCACCCTTCAAGCGCGTCACCTGCAGCTTGCCATACGCATACTGTGACATCGCCATGTCCAGCACAACGGGCCCATTGGGGCGCGGCACAGCCATGACGAAGGGGTTGTTACCCAACCGCACCTCTTTACCGCCCCACGGCGGCATGCTGGACTCGGTGTTCGTCCACGCGATCAAGATGGTGCCCCGCTCAGCCGCGCGCCAGCCATACGTGCCGCCCCGCATCCAGTGATTGGTGTTGCGCAGACCAAGCAGCGCAATGCCATGCTCCGCAGCATTCTGCGTCACGCGATCGGTGCACCACAGCGCATTCAACACGCCCGGCGCGCGTTGTCCGTCGTAGACCTCCAGCGCGCCGAAGTGCTTGACCTGCTGCGGCACCGCGCGGAGATCAATCCAGCCTTTGTGAATGAACTCCACAAAGCGCGGAACACGATTTACGCCGTGCGAGTTCACACCATCCCGCGTCGATTCCGCATGAACGCGCGCGCACACTGAAGCTTCGCTGGGGGACATCCCCGCGTGTTCGAAGGCTTGCTTGATGGTTGCTTGCAGATGATTAAACGGAATGCGAGCCAAAACACCCTCACGCCTAGTTAGCGAACCGGCCTCTTCAGCTTAAACACAACAGCCTTATGCGGCGGTCAGGCCAGCCTTGCTCATGCACGCCATCATGCCCTGCATGCTGCGCCGTGTCGATTCCTCCGGTGTGCCGCCGCCATGCCAGTGCGTCTCCAGGCTGACCGCATGCGTGTACCCGTCACGTTTCAGCGCAGCAAATTGACCCGCCCAATCGATCAGGCCCAGGTCCACCGGCTGCCACTCCCAGCCATTCTTCAGCGACGAATCACGCCGCACATTCTTCGCATGGACATGCCCGATGCGGCCCTTCGGCAGCCGCTCGTAATCGTCAGGAAACGGCACATCTCCTGGAAACGTTCCGGAGTTGCCGGGATCCCAATTCAGCATCAGATTCCTGTTCGGCACCGCATTGAGTGTGACGAGCGCCTCGGCACCGCTGCCGGTGTTGCATGCCATTTCGTTTTCCAGCACCAGCACGACCCCTTGCTTCGCGCATTTGGTGGCCGCCTCGTCCAGCTTCTGATGGATGGCCTCACGGTACGGCGCAGGGTCTTCCAGACGCCAGAAGTCGAAGCACCGGACGCGGTCCGTGCCAAGCGTCTTCGCAACGTTGATGCAGCGTTCCAGCAGTTCATCTTGCGCGGCGAAGTTGGATGGCACCTTCTCCGGGTGATTCCGGTTTGGGCTTTCCTTCGACATCGGCGCACCCGGGAAATCGGACTTGAACAGCGGACTGGCTATGTCCGTCACCCGTAGCTGATACTTCGCCAACGTTTTCTTCACGTCGGCCAGTTCGTCCGCGTTCATTGCGGCCAGACCTTTGCCACCCACATTGCGCATCTCAATCCACTGCAGGCCAAAGTCGTTGGCCGCCACATGCGCGGCATGGTCCAGGTCGGGTGAAATCTCATCATTAATGACGGCAAGGTGAAACGGACAGGACGCAGCCACGGTCTTCACCTGAGCAGCCAGAGCCGAGCGAAAATTGACTGCGGCAGCACTCGCGGCCACACCGTACATCATCTCGCGGCGGGTAAACGCCATGCCTTTTTCTCCGTTCAGAACACCAATGCAGCCCATCAATCCATAGCAACCCGTAGCAAAGGGAAGGGATCCGCAATCGCTTCAGTTGATTGCAGATCCCGAATAGAGAGACACTCTATACCTTAGGCTCGAACCCTTTGGCGTACTCCGCGCGTTTGGTCATCGCCTGCGCTTCCTTGTCGCCGGTGATCGTGCCGTTCGCGTCGATGTTCAACGACCGCTTCGTAAAGTACGCGATATTCGCGAAGTGCAGCGATGTCACAGAGATATTGCCCTGTGCGACCGGCTGATGCAGCGCATCGCCGTTCTTGATGGCACCCAGGAAATTGCCGAAGTGCGCATCGGTATAGATATCGATGCCGGCGCGGTCCGATGAAGGAGCGGCAGACGTTGACTTAACGGCTTTGGGCGAAGTCTCAGTCATTTTGTCTTTCATGTCGTAGACTTCCCACTCGCCGATGTCGATGACCATGGTGCCGTCCGTGCCGTGAATAGCGACGCCGCGGTCGCGTCCATAGGTTTTCTTCGGGCTTATGCACGAACCCTTCCACGTAATCATCGCGTCAGGGTATTCCATGGCAACATCGAGGTTGTCATAGAACTGCCAATCGTCTTTCGTCTGATACCGGCCGCCTAGAGCCGTGACCCGCTGCGGCAGGCCCACACCCAACGCCCACACGGCCACGTCCACTTCATGTGTCGCGTTGTTCAGCGTCTCGCCGGTGCCCCACTTGCGGAACCAGTGCCAGTTGTACGGGTGCACGTTGTCCATGTAGGCCTGGCGTGGAGCCGGACCCTGCCACAAATCCCAATCCAGGTACTCAGGCACCGCAATCGGTTTGCCCACGCCGATAGGCTTGCGTGCCGTTGCGTACCACGTTTCCGCCCAGTATGGCCGGCCGATGACGCCAGAGCGCAACTTGGCGATGGCATCGATGCACGGTTGAGACGAGCGCCGCTGCGATCCCATCTGGCACAACTTGCCGGTCTTCTTGGCAGTTTCCACCAGCCAGGCACCCTCCTGCACGTTGTAGGCGCAGGGCTTCTCCACATACACGTGCTTGCCGGCCTGCAAGGCCATGATCGCCATCGGCGCGTGCCAGTGATCGGGCGTCGCAATGCTGATGGCATCCACGTCCTTGCTGGCCAGCACCTTGCGGAAATCCTTCTCGCTCTTGGGCGCGGTACCCATCTTTGTGGATGCGTCGCCGCAGAACTTATCCAGGTAACGGCTGTCTACATCTGCAACGTACACCAGGTCAACATCTTGCTGGTTAGCCTTTAGCGCGGCCAGGTGCGCATAGGCGCGGCTGCGCAGACCCATCGTGGCAAACTGCACGCGCCCGTTTGCGCCGATGATCCGCGCATAGCTCTTGGCTGAGGTGGTGGCGAAGGCTGCCGCCGTCACGGCCGCGCCTCCCATAAAATCCCGGCGATTCGTCATACTACGCTCCATTGGTACTTCCATTCGCGGAAGCATTATCGCACCCGAACGGTACGATTGGCCAGTGCCAGGTTAAGGGCACTGGCCAATCAGGGTTGCCGATTTGTGTCATCCAGCTAAAACTGCAGCTTCACAGATGCCTGCAGGCTTCGCCCGCCGCCCACGCCATTCACGCTGCCTTGGCCGGAACCGACCGTGCTGGTGATGTAACCGAAGTTTCCTGATCCAAATCCAGTATTTGGATTGTTGAATTGTGGTGTGTTGCTCAACTGGAACGCCTCAAAGCGAGTCTCCAGATTTGCCTCACGGAACAGCGGGAATTGCTTAAAGATGGTCAGGTTGTCCTGCACATATCCAGGTCCAGTGAACTGATTCCGCTGCGTGTTGCCGGTGATGCCGAAACCTGCCGTCCCGGTGAACCCCTTCGGCTGTGCAAATGAGAGCGGATCGAAGAAGGCGATTCCCACCGGGGTGTGACCGGGAACTTTGGCGTATGGTGCCACCAGGTTCGCTGTCTGCGTCACGCCGGGAGTCTTCAAGGTTGCGCCACTTGCTGTCACGGTGAAGGGTGTTCCGGAGACGATAGACAGGATGCCCGACAGCTTCCAACCTCCCAGCACAGCTTGACTAACGCCTGACGAGAAATACTTATGACCTCGTCCGGCAGGCAGTGCAAAGGTAAAGCTATTCTCGAAATTCAGGTTCCGGTCGAAGTCGGCGCGCGCGTAATTACGGCGAAGCTGCGCAAAGAACAGCAACCCTCCGTCGTCACCGGACTGGTAGTTCATGGCCTTATCCCAGGTAAAAGCCGTGGTGAAACTTAGGCCATGAGAAAAGCGTTTGTTGAGCTGTGCCTGTAGCGACTGGTAGTTGGAGGAGAACCCGAGAAACTGCGCGGTTGCTCCGGCGGTTCTGCCATACGCGATGTTGAGCGGTTCACTTGCTGTGTCGCCGCCCAGGTAATTGGGCAGATTGATGTTCTGAGCAACTGGCATGTGCACGCCGTGGTTGGCAACATACGCAAGCTGCATGGTCATGTCGTACGGTAATGCCTGTTGCACCGCAACGTTCCAGCTCATGACATACGGATTATAGAAATTCTTCGGAACGATGGTGTACGCCTGCGAAGTCAACTGCTTGCCCGTGGGTGTCTGATTTTCGATCTGGATGATTCCATTCGATGGAATCGCGATCGGAATCGGTGCTGGAAAACCCTTCTGGAACGTTGCCACCGTACCGTCGGAAAGCAGGGCTGCTCCACCGGTGCTGTTCGCCGGTTGAAAGCTGTTATTCGCCCGGACGGGATAGTTGTATGCGTAGGTGTTGTCCGGGTATGGCAGGTAGCTCATGCCAAAGCCCGCACGTACCACCGTGCTATCCGAGGCCCGGAAAGAGAGACCTGTGCGCGGCGCGAAATACCCATAGCGTGTGTTCATGCCTAGATTCGACGGGTTGCCGCCTACACCCGCGACCACGAGTTGATTGGTGGTCGGGTCGTAGTTCGAGAAGCCGCCGCTACGTCGCGGTGTAGCCGGTGGATAGAACTCCCAACGGACGCCTAAATCCACTGTAAGCCGCTGGTTGACCTGCCACTTGTCCGTCACATATCCGAATAACCAGGTCTGCCGGTAAGCCGGAAAGAATGTCCCAAGATCGCGTCCAGCCACACTTGGCACATCTAGTAGGAAGCTGGCGATATTGTTGGCTATGTTATTCGTCGCGCCCGGAATCGAGGTTTGCGCGGTGTCGAACGTATATGCACCACGCGGGCTGTATGTCTGAAACTGGAGCAAATCGTCACGAACGCGGCGGACGTCCGCGCCGAATTTTACGCTGTGGTTCTTCAGTGTTTTTGTCCAGTTGTTGACGAAGTCGATGTTCGCTTCACCCCGGATCCACGGCACGGAAGCCGAATACCCGAACTGCGGATTGGAAAAACCGCCGTTGATGGTGATGCCGACCTGGCCCGATGTGGTCTGGTTTCCAGCGAGGTTCACGCCGGGAATGCCGGCTGAAGTCGCATCGTTCGAGCCGTAATCGCTCGGTTGCGCGTTGTTCCGCAGGTGGGCAACGCCGACGCGTACCTCTGTAAAGAGCGTATTGCTGAAACTGTGCTCTAGGTTTGCGCCCGTGCTATAGGCCGTTTGGACGCCGACACCCTGGAAACCGCCACCCGCCGGTCCGCCAAGGAACGAACCAAACGCCGGAGCCTGGAAGGTGTTTACGCGCTGCCATGAAAACCGGCCACTGAGATGATCCTTCTGCGTGAGGATGTAGTCGGTTTTGATGTCATAGCTGTTGGTGTTCTTACTGAATGGAAGATTAATGATGTAGTTATTTGTTGGAGTTACAAGATTATTGACGTTTGCATTTGGTTTTGGAAGCGCGCGCAGCAGTGCCAGCGAGACCGGATTCACTCTGCTGATGGGGATCTGATTATTCGCAAACGGGGTGCGGCCCGTGCTATCTGGGTTTCCAGTCGCGGGATCATAGATCTGTCCTGCCTTGCTGGTGAGTGGACCACTTAGATCGATAAACCCGTTGCCATTATCCGTATACCATTGTTGCGGAACAATGGTGAAGGTGTTGTTGATTGCCTCACGGTCTGTCGTACGGAGGTAATCCCCAAACAGAAAGAGGCGGTCCTTGATAATGGGTCCACCAAGACTGCCACCGAAGTAGTTATATGCAAGGTGGCCTAGTGGTCCGCCGAAGTACGAACGCGCATTCACCGCATTGTTCTGGATAAACTCAAACGCGGAACCGTGCACCGCATTTGTACCGGAGCGCAACGTTACATTGGTGACGGCACCAATCGCGCGGCCAAGCTCCGCGTCGAAATTGTTGGTGGACACGCTGACAGACTGAATCGCTTCCGCAGGTGGAATGATGATCTGCAGCAGGCCGGTGCGCTCGTCATCGTCAATACCTTCGATCTGGTACAGATTCCCCATGCGCGGTACGCCGTTCGCTTCCGTCTGCAACGCGGATTGCGCATTGAAGAATTGCGAGTGCTGAAAGCTGGCCGGTGTTGTTCCCGGAACCAGGTTGAGCAAGGACTGGAAGTTGCGATTGGTACCCAGCGGCAGGTCTGCAACCTGTTCCCGCTGGATCTCTGTGCTGATGTCGGCGCGATCTGTCTGTAGTACCGGAGGCGCGGTGGAGACGGTGATCTGCTCCGTAACAGCACCGGCGGCCATGGATGCATCGACGCGAACCGTCGTGTTGCTTTCCACTGCCACATGCTCGTGAATCTCGCGCTTGAAGCCCGGGGCCTCCATAGTGACGGTGTAGTTGCCGGGCTGGAGACCGGGCACCAGATAATTGCCGCTTTCGTTCGTTTTAAACTGCTGTACCTGACCGGTTTCGGTCGCGGTGATGGTGACCTGCGCGTTGGGAACCGCCGCGCCGCTGTTGTCGATGACCGTGCCCAGCAGGGTTCCACTCACCGCTTGTGCCAGTCCCGCCGCGGGCAGGGTTACGCATGCAGCTGCCAGGCATGTCGCCCGGAGCATCCCAAATCTCATGTTGCCTCCAAAGTACGTCGCAAAAAAACTCTTTGATCAAACCTTGCGAAGCATAGGCGGCACAAAGAACAGCTGTCAATCGCTATGTGCCAGAATTGGACATACCAATTTCCTGAGGGCAAACCGGATGTAACTTCCACGCATGCGCCAAGGTAAGAACTAGCCGTAAATGGCGCGCGCCAACAGATTTTCAATCTGTTCCTGCCGCCCAGACCGCGGCTGCGGATCAATCCCGTCCGACTCTGCTTTCGCGGCAATGGCCTCCAGGGTCATGCCTCCATTCAGCATCGCCTTCGCCTCTGGAGTCTGCCAGCCAGCGTACCGCTCCGCCAGCAACGCGTCATACGTGCCATCTTCGATCAACTTGGCCGCTGTCAGGAACGCGCGCGCGCACAGGTCCATGCCGCCCACATGCGCGTGGATCAGGTCCTCCGGCGTAAAGCTCTGCCGCCGCACCTTAGCGTCGAAGTTGCAGCCACCCATGCCGAGACCGCCCGCCTTGATGACGTGGTACATCGCCATCGTCATCTTCCACAGATCGATCGGAAACTGATCCGTATCCCACCCGATCAACTCATCGCCGCGATTGATATCCAACGATCCCAGAATGCCAAACGCGCTTGCCATCGCAATCTCATGCTCGAAGCTGTGACCTGCCAAGGTCGCGTGGTTTGCTTCCAGGTTGACGCGTACTTCGTTCTCCAGTCCGAAGCGCTGCAGAAAGCCATACACGGTGGCCGTATCAAAGTCATACTGGTGGCTCGTCGGCTCCTTCGGCTTGGGCTCGATCAGAATCTGTCCGGCAAATCCGATCTTATGCTTGTACTCGACCACTAAGGACAGAAAGCGGCCCATCTGCTCCAGTTCCTGCTTCAGGTTCGTGTTCAGCAGCGTTTCGTAACCTTCGCGTCCGCCCCACAGAACGTAGTTGGACCCGCCAAGTTGCTGGGTCACGTCCATGCAGTTCTTCACGGTTGCGGCGCACCACGCGAAGACCTCAGGATCCGGGTTAGTCGCAGCGCCCGCCATGAAGCGAGGATGTGAAAATAGGTTCGCCGTGCCCCACAGGAGCTTCGTCTTCGAGGAACCCATCTTCTCGCCAAGGTAATCGGCAATCGTGTGGAAATTTTGCAGGGTTTCGGTCAGCGTCTCCCCAGGAGGCGCGATGTCTGCGTCGTGAAAGCAGAAGAACGGCACGTCAAGCACACGGAACATCTCGAACGCTCCGTCGGCCTTAACCTTCGCCTGTCCAATCGGGTCACCCGGTGCCATCCATGGGCGGCGAATGGTAGGACCACCGAACGGATCGCTGCCCGTCATGGCAAACGAGTGCCAGTACGCCACCGCAAACCGCAGGTGCTCCTTCAGCGGTTTGCCCATCACCACGCGATCCGCATCGTAAAAGCGGTAGGCGAGTGGATTGCCGCTTGCCTGTCCCTCATAGGTCACAGTGGGAAAGCTGCTGAAGATGGTCTCTGACATCGCGTTCTCCTAATCTGCTTGCTCTACAAGGGCCGTTAACGCTGGATACAACGATACAAGCGCGGCGTTATAGGCCTGACGTGCCTTGCGGTACGGTACGGCACACGCGGCGACTGGCGAAGCCGTCTTGTTCGCGTCCATCTGTACCAGATGGGCGGCAAGGTCGTGAAACGTCTCCGAAGCGCCGTTGGCATGACGATACGCGTAGATGGCCTGGATGATCGCGCCCAGGCAGCCCGCCTCTTCTTCGCACGGCACTTCGATGGTCGCGCCCGTTGCATCGGCAATCATCTGCCGCCACTGTGCGGAGCGTGCGCCACCGCCAATCACCACAATGGTGCGTGCCTGCTCTCCCGCAAGGATCAGGTCCAGCCCGTTCAGCACGCCAAAGGTGACGCCCTCAATCACCGCGCGAATCAGGTTCTCCGGCGTAAAATTTGTCGAGGCAAGGCCATGGATGGATCCGCGCGCGCCGGGCAGATCGGGCGTCCGCTCGCCATTCAAAAACGGGATAAAGACAAGCCCCTGCGCGCCCGGTTCCGTCATCGTAAGCGCAGAGTCGATATCGGCTACAGTCTTACCCAGGACCTGCACCGTCTGCGTGACCACATTGGTGGCGTTCATGGTGCAGACCAGCGGCAGCCATCCGCCGGTGGAGGAACAAAACGGAGCCACGTTGCCGGTCGTGTCATGCGCGGGAGCATTCCGATAGGAGTACACCGTTGATGACGTGCCAAGGCTCAGCGTGACCACACCCTCACGTACGTTACCCGTGCCGATGGCACCCATCATGTTGTCGCCGCCACCACTGGCGACCAGGCAACTCGCCGTCAGACCAAGTTCCGCCGACCGCTCCGGCAGCACCGTGCCAACCGTCTCCTCTGGCGCAAGCAGCGGCGGCAACGCGGCAAACAACTGCCCAGTGCCGCCGTCGATGAAGTCCAGCACCTCGTGAATCCAGGTGCGGGTGCGAACATCGAAGAACGCCGTCCCAGAGGCATCGCCGTACTCCGCGCAGAGCCGGCCTGTCAGCCAGAAATTTAGATATTCGTGTGGCAGCAGGATATGCCGGATACGCGCAAAGTTCTCCGGCTCGCGCTCCTTCAGCCACAGCAGCTTGGAGACCGTATACCCGGTCAGTGGCGCGACACCAAAGCGCTTCAGCATGGCTTGTTTCCCGCCGAAATGCTTGAGCAGCGCGGCATTCTGCGGGGCAGTTTCCGTATCGTTCCACAGCTTCGCCGGACGGATCACAGTCATGGTCTCGTCCAGGACCACCAGACCGTGCTGCTGCCCCGAAACGGACAGCGCCCGTACATCGCCGCGTCCAGCTTCTGCCAATGCCTGTTGGACGGACCCGAGCAGGGCATCCACCCACCACTGCGGTTCCTGCTCGCGCGCTCCAGACGAGCGTTCAACGATGGCGTGCTGCCGGTAGCCGCGCCCCAGCACTGTACCGTCTGCGTCCGTCAGCAGCGCCTTCGTGCCCTGGGTGCCGCAATCGATGCCCAGAAACATCTCGGAAGCCATCCCCTACGGCCTCGTTTGCGGCCAGGTGCCAGGCGTCGCGTCGGGCAGCTTCCAGGCGTACAGCACGTCTCCCGCGCTCATCAGCACCATTTGGTGGCCGTCCAGTTCAAATGACATAGGCGAACTGGCAATCGTGGAACCGGTTCCCGCGTGCCACAGCGTCTTGCCGTCGCTCGTGTCGAGTGCCATGAAGTTGCCAGAGCTGTCGCCGGTGAAGGTCAGCCCCGACGCAGTCGTGAGAACGCCTGATCCCGCCTTGTTCCCGAGGTCGTGCTGCCAACGCATCTTGCCGGTTTGATAGTCAATGGCATCCAGCACGCCCTTGTTCCATAGGTCGTAGTCCGCGCCCGCCCAGCCATAGGCACCGTCCGCCGGTTTGGAGAAGTAAAGGCCATAGCTGGGCGACGCACTCACCAGGAACAGACCCGTCTTTGGGTCGAAGCTGGGGGCGCGGTAGTTGGTTAGACCACCCTCGTCCGGAGCGATGATGCGACCGTCAGGCGCTGGCTCCTTCTCTGGATTGGGGATTGGACGTCCATCCTTGTCAATGCCGTTCGTCCAGTTCACTGGACCGTAGGGCACGGTCAGCAGGCTCTTGCCATTCGTCCTATCGATGACAAAGAAGTATCCATTGCGCGACGTCTGCATCAGCATTTTTTTGGGCTGACCATGAAAGTCGGCATCCACCAGCACGGGCGTCTCGACCGCATCCCAGTCATGGGTATCGTGCGGCGAAGGCTGAAACGCCCACACCAGCTTGCCCGTGTCGGGGTTCAGCGCCACGATGCTACAGGTGTACAGGTTGTCGCCAGGCCGCGCCTTGCCGTTCAGCACCGGCGTGGGATTGCCGGTTCCCCAGTAGACGAGGTTCAGGTCCGGATCGTAGGTGCCGGTCATCCATCCGCTGCCACCCGTGGTGGAATGCGGTGTGCCCGGCGGCGGCGTGGCATACCAGTTCCACTGCGTCGCGCCCGTCTCTGGATCGATGGCGCGGATAAACCCCTGAAGATTGTCAAAATCTCCTGACGCGCTCACCAGCACATGATTGCCCACAATAAGCGGCGACAGCGTAGCCCATTGACCCTTGGTTGAGTCCGCCACGACCACATCCCAGCACACCTTGCCAGTCTTCGCATCCAGAGCCAGCAGGTGCGCGTTCGACGACATGTAGTACAGCTTGTCTTTCAGGATGCTAACGCCGCGCTGCCCAATGTGGAATGACTTGTCCGCCGGTGCGGTGTAGTGCCAGATGGTGTGACCGGTCCGCGCGTCCACCGCCCACACGTTGTCCGGCATCGTCAGATACACCACGCCATTCACCACGATGGGCGAAGCCTTGATAACGCCAGGCAGCTGCGTCTGAAACGTCCATCCCAGTGTCATGGCATGGACGTTCGCAGGTGTAATCTCCGTCAAGGGAGTGTGCCGCCGTCCGGAGTAGTCCCCGTGAAATCCAGGCCAGCTGTCCTTCGGTGGATTCTTCAGCATCGCCGCAGTGACATCTTGCGCGTGCAGCGCCGCAGAAGATCCCAGCAGGGAACTTACCGCGATTGCTAACAACTTCATCCTCTGACGTCTCATGGCTCGTCCTCTACTTCAGCGTCTGCATGTATGCCAGCAGGTTGTGAATGTCAGCATCGCTGTATTTGCCCAGCAGGTCAGCATGGCCCTTTAAGGGATCTTCGATCGTGTACTGCACCGCGCTTGCAGGCCAGGAGTGGTACACGCCGGAAGCATCCGTCACCGCGATCGTGAACTCGTCATGATAGGCCACGGTTCCGCTGACCGTCTGTCCCGTAGGTGTGGTCACGGTTGCGGTAGGCTTTTTCCCATCACGCGGATATAGCATCTGCTCTTCCAGCTTCAGCCCCGTGTACTTGGTCGCGATGGCCGCAAGGTCCTTGTCAGGGGAATGGCATGCGGCACATCCGCCCGCGCCCTGGAAATACTGTCGTCCCGCGGCGGCGTCGCCGGTGTGCAGATCGGCTTCATCCACGCCGCGGCGGTTGCCGCTCTGCGACATGGCCTTATCCTGCTGCGAGTGCACAAAAGCGACCAGATTCAGGATGTCGCCATCGGGCAGCGTGAACCGGGGCATGCCCTTCTCCACGCGGCCATTCCGCACCACCGTGCCGATTGCCTCGCCCTCCTTGTCAGAGGTCACCAGCTTGGAGCGGGTAAGGTCTGGGCCGGATTCGCCACCCATGGCATCGCGGCCATGGCAGAACGCGCAATTCTGCTGAAACAGGCTCCCACCGGTCTCCACCTGCTGCGGAGAGAACGCCGCGTGCACAGGTAATGGTCCTTGCGATCCAACCGTCATCTGCGCCCGTGCGGCAGCCTGCGCGGATGTCCGGTCCGGTAACTGTGTACGCGGCGGTGCTTGCGCGGCCACACGCGGCAGCCAGGGCAGCGCGCACCCAGCACAGAGCACAAACGCCGCAACGGACATCTGCCATGCAGCCTTCATGGGAACACTCCATTCACGCGCATACTGGCCCTTCCGGCGCGTCAACCAATATCGCTTTGTTTCGCTCACAAGACAATAAAAACTTGTCATTTGCCCTGTCAAACTGGCTCACAGTGAAACCTCGGGAATGGCACGTGCTGTCTCGGTGTTGACTGACAGGGGCGTCGTTGCCGGTGCATCGCCGTCAGCTTCCGTGTCTTTAAAGAACGCCAGAAACGCAATCAGCACCACGACGGAACAACCGGCGGCAACCAGCCAGATCGCCTGCCAGTTATGCGGCGCGGCTCCATCACGCACCGTGGCCGTAAACTTTTCCACCACAACGCCGGAAAGCCACGAACCCACCAGCATGCCCGCGCCATACGTGATCAGTGTGATCATGCCCTGTGCCGCGGAGCGGTAGATTACCGGTGCCTTCCGATCCGTATATATCTGTCCCGTCACAAAGAAAAAGTCGTAGCAGATGCCGTGCAGCAAGATGCCAAACCACAGCATCCACATGCCCGGCCCGGCGTTGCCGTACGCGAAAAAGATGTAGCGCAGCACCCATGCGCCCATGCCCGCCACCAGCATCCACTTCACGCCCAGCCGGCGGAAGAAGAAGGGAATCAGCAGCATGCACCCCAACTCCGACATCTGTCCGCCGGTCATCTTGCCGGCGGCATCCGTAACCCCGATCTGATTCAGGAAAGGATTGGTGAAGGCGTAATAGAACTGCAAGGGTATGCAGATTAAAAAGGAAGCAATCGCAAAGATCAGGAAGCTGTTATCCCGGAACATGCGGCGCACTTCCACGGGGAACAGTGTCTTAAGCGAAAAGGTTTCATTCGCTTCAGGCGGTGTGTTCGGCAGCAACAGCGAGTACAGAGCCAACATCACCGATGCGCCCGCTGCCAGCCGCAAGGGCAGAGCCGTCGCATCCGCGTGCATCTGCCCCACGATCAGCCCCGCGCATATCCACCCAAGGGTGCCCAGAACACGGATGGGCGCGAACTCGGTCTTGGAATCCTTGATCTGCCGGAACGCAATCACATTCACCAGAGCCAATGTCGGCATGTAGACCATTGCGTACAGCAGAATCAGCGTATACAGCGATCCGAAATGCGTCTGCGTGGATGCGGCATACAGCAGAACCGCGCCCACGATATGCAGGATGGAAAGCATGTACTGCGCTGGCATCAGGTTGTCTGCGATCCATCCCGCCACAAACGGCGAGATGATCGCGCCAATCGCCGTTGTGCCGGAGATCAGGCCGGTCTGAATGCCTGTAAAGTGCAGGGTCTGGCTTACCCACGTGGTCACCGTGACGTACCAGCCGCCCCAGATGAAGAACTCCAGAAACATCATGAAGGCAAGCTTTGCCTTGGTCATACGTTAGCCATCCTCGCTCGGAAGCATACGTGCGTTTCACGCACTATTCTTGCCGCTCTACGCCCTGTCTCGCGAACTTATTGTGCCGCATCAACACACACGAATCCAAACACACTCTAGCTGCATGGACCTACGTCCGTAAAGCGTCCCTCGTGCAAGCCTCACATCCCAAGTGGGCAGCAGAGCATCCATATCCACTGCACACCCAAGACGATCGATTGCATTCATACGAACACAAGGATACGCATGACCCGCACTGTTCTGCCTGGAAGACCGTACCCGCTGGGAGCCACCGCATATAGCAAGGGCACGAACTTTGCCCTGTTCTCGGAACACGCCACCGGCGTTTCTGTCTGTTTTTTTGACGAGAACGGGAACGAAACGGATTGTCTCGCACTAAAGGAGCACACGGCATTTGTCTGGCATGGACTGGTGCGCGGCGTCCAGGCGGGGCAGAGATATGGCTATCGTGTTGAAGGTCCGTGGGAGCCAGAAAAAGGGCACCGGTTTAACGCAGCAAAACTTCTTGTCGATCCGTATGCAAAGGCCATCACCGGCCAGGTGGACTGGAAAGCACCGATTTTCCCATACGACCTGGCAAGCGGCGATGACCTGAAGAAGGACGACCAGGACTCAGCGGCGGGCGTGCCGAAGAGTATCGTCATCGATCCGCGATACGACTGGGAAGGCGACTGCGCTCCCGATGTGCCCCTGGCTGACTCCGTGATCTACGAAGTGAACGTGCGTGGCTTTTCCAAAAACAATCCCTTAATTGCAGAGAATCTGCGCGGAACCTACGCTGCCATTGCCTCGGAGCCAAGCATCAAGTACCTGAAGTTGCTGGGCATCACCGCCGTCGAGTTGCTGCCGGTGCACCACTTCATCAATGAAGGCCATCTTGTCGACCGCGACCTTCGCGACTACTGGGGATACAACACCCTCAGCTACTTCGCTCCCATGGCGCGTTACAGCTCCATCGGCGATACCGGCGGCCAGGTGCGCGAATTCAAGGACATGGTGAAGGCGCTCCACAAGAATGGCATTGAAGTCATCTTGGACGTGGTCTACAACCACACCTGCGAGGGCAATGAGAAGGGCCCCATCCTCTCCATGAAGGGAGCGGATAACGTCACATACTATCGGCAGTCCCCCAAAGATCCGCGCTTCTACATGGACTTCACCGGCACCGGAAACACGTTGAACGTCGTGCATCCTCAGGTGCTGAAGCTGGTCATGGACTCGCTCCGCTACTGGGTTACGCAGATGCATGTGGACGGCTTCCGCTTCGACTTGGCGAGTACGCTGGCCCGCGAAGAATCGGCCGTGTCGCGCCTTTCCAGCTTTTTCGATGTCATCCATCAGGATCCGGTCCTGCAAACCGTCAAGCTGATCGCGGAGCCATGGGACGTGGGCGAGGGCGGCTATCAGGTGGGCAACTTTCCCGTGCTGTGGGCGGAGTGGAATGGCAAATATCGCGATACCGTACGCCGCTTCTGGAAGGGTGACGAAGGCCTCCTGTCCGACTTTGCCTACCGCGTCACCGGATCAAGCGACCTGTACCAGTACGATGGCCGCAAACCTTATGCATCCATCAACTTCATCACCGCGCACGACGGTTTCACCTTGACCGATCTCGTGAGCTACAACGACAAACATAACGAGGCGAACGGGGACAACAACACTGATGGTGCTGACGATAACGACTCCTGGAACATGGGCACCGAAGGACCGACCGACGATCCCGCGATCAATGAGTTGCGCGAGCGGCAGACGCGCAACTTTCTTACAACACTGATCCTCTCCCAGGGTGTTCCCATGATCTGCGGCGGCGACGAGGTCGGCCGCTCGCAAAGCGGCAATAACAATGGCTATTGCCAGGACAACGATCTTACCTGGTACGACTGGCAGCTGGACCCGCCGCGCCAGCGCTTGATGGAGTTCACGTCAAAGCTGATCGGGCTGCGCTGCAAGCACCCCAATCTGCATCGCCGCAAGTTCTTTCAGGATCGAACCGTGCGCGGCTCGCTCGTGAAAGACATTGCCTGGTATGGTACCGACGGTAACGAGTTCCCCGATGAAGATTGGAACGCCGGCTGGAAGCGGTCGCTGGCGTACATGCTGAATGGCAAGACACTCGGGGTCACCGACGAGGAAGGGAACCCAGTAAACGACGATAGCTTTCTCATCATGGTGAATGCCGCACCCGAGGGCGTTGAGTTTACCCTGCCGTGGCCGCCTTCGGGCTCCAAGTGGAGGCAAATCCTCGACACCCAAAACATTGACAATCCATTTGCAACCGTCGAGCTCGAAGAAAAAGTCATTCTGGGCGGACGCTCCATGCGCGTCTTCTCCGATGGTCCAGCCTGACGGATGCATACTGGTCTTCTATGACTCCCATTGAAGCCGACATCCAAGCCATGAAGCACCAGGAAGCGGAACTTGTGCTGCCCGCGTTCTCGAAGGAAATTGTCTGGCAGATTGGTTGCATTGCGCGCGACCTTGCCGTCAAGCGCGGCGCGGCAATCGCGATTGAAATCTGCCAGGCGGGCGTCCCCGTCTTTATTATGGCGCTGGACGGCACATCGCCCAATTCGATGAAGTGGCTGCGCCGCAAAAGCAACACCGTCGCTCTCTTCGATCGCAGCAGCTATAGCTTGTCGCTGCATTTCGCGTCGAAGCAACAGACGCTGGCGCGCCACGCCTTGCCCGAGGCAGACTACACGGCAGATGGTGGCGGATTCCCCCTTCGCGTAGCCAACGCAGGCCTTGCCGGCACCATCGCCATCTCCGGCCTGGACCAGCGCAGCGACCACGAACTCGCCGTGGAGGCGCTCTGCATCCACCTCCATCGTAACTACGCTGAACTGGCACTTGCGCCCGCGACATAGCTTTAATCCAAACCATGGGCGGTATGCTGACACGATGGGTTCCACGCTCTACGCTATCGCTCCACTGCCGCCCTCATCCCATGCGTACCCTGCCGACAGCTTCGCGGAAGCAGCGGCTCTCGAAGCGGCATTGCGCAACACGGTCACAGGTGAAGTCCGTTTTGACCGTGGCACGCGCGCCATCTACGCGACAGACAGTTCCAATTACCGGCATATTCCTATCGGCGTAGTCATTCCGCGCACGCGCCAGGACATCATCAACACCGTCGCGGTCTGCCGCCAGTTCGGCGCGCCATTATTGTCGCGAGGCGCGGGAACGTCGCTCGCAGGTCAGTGCTGCAACGTCGCCGTCATCCTCGATTTCTCCAAGTACCTGAACCAGGTATTAGAGATCAACCCAGAGGAACGCTGGGTGGGTGTCGAACCTGGCATTGTTCTGGACACCTTGCAGGCAAAGGTCAAGCAGCACGGCCTCTTCTTCGCGCCAGATCCGGCAACGCATTCGCATTGCACGCTGGGCGGCATGATCGGCAATAACTCCTGCGGATCGCACGCATTGATGGGCGGCAAGACCGACGACAACACTCTGGAACTGGAGGTGCTGCTCTACGACGGCACCATCCTCACCGTCGGCAGTACCTCAGAGATCGAACTCAGGGACATCCGTGTGGCCGGAGGCCGCCGTGCCGAAATCTACAAAGGCCTCATGCAACTTCGTGACGAGTACGCAGCCCTCGTCCGCGAACGCTTCCCGCAGATTCCGCGCCGTGTCTCCGGCTACAACCTGAACGAGCTGCTCCCGGAGAACGGCTTTAACGTCGCCCGCGCGCTTGTCGGGTCAGAGGCAACCTGCGTCGTCGTCCTCTCCGCCAAGCTGCGGCTGATCGGGAATCCAAGCTGCCGCACCCTCGTCGTCGCCGGCTACCCAGACATTTTTCAGGCCGCGGACGCTGTGCCCTCCATCCTGCGTTCCAGGCCAATCGCTGTTGAGGGTTTCGACCGCACCCTGGTCCAGCAGATGAGCAAGAAATCGATGCTCCAGGCCAATGTCGCCCTGCTCCCAGACGGCAACGGCTGGCTCTTTGTGGAGTTCGGCGCGGACACCATCGATGAGTCCCACCGGCAGGCGCACGGCTTCGCATCGTCGTTGCCGGATGGAGTGCAGGTGCGCGTCATCGAAATAGTCGCCGATCAGCGAAAGCTGTGGGAGGTGCGCGAGTCTGCCCTGGGCGCGACGGCCATCGTCCCCGGCGAAATGCCGCGCTCCGAGGGCTGGGAAGACCACGCCGTCGCGCCGGAGCAACTCGGATCATATCTGCGCGGCTTCCAGGCACTCCTGGACGAGTTCGGCTACTCGACCGCATACTACGGCCACTTCGGCCAGGCCTGCGTACATGTCCGCATCAATTTCGACCTGCGCACCGCTCCTGGCATCCGGACGTTCCGCGCCTTTTTGGATCGCGCGGCAGACCTTGTCGTCGCACATGGCGGTTCACTCTCCGGCGAGCATGGCGACGGTCAGGCACGCGGCGCTCTGCTGGAACGCATGTTTGGCCCGGAACTGATCCACGCCTTCGAGCGCTTCAAGGATCTGTGGGATCCGGCAGGCATGATGAATCCCGGCAAGCTGGTGCGCGCCGGTCAGCCGCACGCCAACCTGCGTTACGGTGCCGATTACACTCCCGCGGAGCCGGCGACACACTTTGCCTATGGTGCCGACAATGGCTCCTTTGCGCACGCGGCCGAGCGCTGCGTTGGCGTTGGCAAGTGCCGCAAGGAGGCCAATGGAACCATGTGCCCAAGCTACATGGCCACGCGCGACGAGCGGCATTCCACGCGGGGCCGCGCCCACGCGCTCTTCGAGATGTTGCAGGGTGAAGCCGTCGGCGGGAGGCCCGGCGAGGCCATGTGGGACGACCACGATGTGAAGGAAACGCTCGACCTCTGCCTTTCCTGTAAGGCCTGCAAGTCGGAGTGCCCCGTCAACGTGGACATGGCGACCTACAAAGCCGAGTTCATGGCGCACTTTTACCGCGCAAACCGCCGTCCACTGAACGCCTACGCTTTCGGCTACATCGACCGCTGCGCGCGGTCTGCGGCAGCGTTTTCGCCAGAACTTCTCAACCTCTTGTTGAAGATCCCGGGCGCAGCAACACTTGGAAAACTCGTTCTCGGCATTGCGCACGAACGCTCGATTCCGGAGTTTGCGTCAAAGCCTTTCCGCGGCACACGCGCACGACCCGGCGATACATCAACAAAGACGGTCCTGCTGTGGCCCGACACGTTCAACAGCTACTTTGACCCGCAAACGGCAGCAGCGGCGCAACGCGTTCTGGAGGCAGCGGGCTTTCGCGTACAGGTCCCACAGGTGCACGTCTGTTGCGGCCGTCCCCTGTACGACTTCGGCTTCCTCGACGAGGCGAAGCGCTACATGCTGCGCAACGTGAACCGCATCGCCGCAGCCATCGACGCCGGTCTGCCCGTCGTCGTTCTCGAGCCAAGCTGCGCCTCCGTCTTCCGCGATGACGCCCCAGACCTGCTGCCGGACAACGAGCGGGTCCAGAAACTCGCGAAGCAGACGTATCTGCTCAGTGAGTTCCTGGAGAAGTTTGCGCCGGAATGGCAACCGCCGCAGTGGCCTGTGCAGGCCATCGTGCAGGGCCACTGCCACCATAAAGCAGTGATGACGATGACTGCGGAAGAATCCGTCCTCCGCCGCATGGGTGCCAAGGTGACGGTGCTGGACGCAGGCTGCTGCGGCATGGCCGGTCCCTTCGGCTTTGAGGCGGATAAGTACGGCGTCTCACAGACGCTGGCGAACCGGGTTCTGGTGCCAGCCGTGAACGCCGCGTCAGTAGACGCCGCTATCGTCGCCGACGGCTTCTCCTGCCGCGAGGCCATCAGGCAAAACACGCACCGCCACGGCATCCATCTGGCCGAAGTGCTCGATCTCGCATCGCGTCCAGACCGCGACAGCGCGTCCCCAGAGACGCTGGCGCGCGCACCGCTGGAAGCGGACCGGCGGAGGGCGCGGGTCCGCATCGCCGCTGCGGCAACCCTGCTCATATCGTGTGTGCCTCTCGCCACATTCCTCTGGCGCAAATCACGCACGATTGACTGACGCCGTGCGAAGTGTGTAGCGTTCAGTGCAACGAAACAGGCGGGCGCAGCGCGTCGCCAAACGATGAGGTTCTTCCGTACATGATCTTCGAACTCCGCTTCCGCCGCAGCCGGACGACAACGTTCGCTATCGCCACATTGGCCGTCGCTTCGTTATGCGCAGCCGCGCAGCAAGCACCGCAACAGACCTCGCCATGGCAGGACCAACTCAGGTCGGACACCGTACCCAGCCCGGGCCGTCCGCAAAGCATTAAGGATGGCGTGCAGATCCAGAAGCCACAGACTGAGGACTACGTCGCCATGCTGGACAACCTGCCACTGACGGCCCCGGCTCGTCCCAAGCAGCCCCGCAGAGTTCTGGTGCTGGCCCACGCCGCTGGCTTCTATCACTCGTCGATACCCTTGGCCGCAGATGCCGTAAAAGCCATGGGCGAAAAGACTGGCGCATACACCTCAGACATCACCTACGACGCCGCAGACATCAACACCGCCAATCTCGCCAAGTACGACGCCATCTTCCTCGACAGCACCACACTTGGCTTCCTGGACGATCCCAACGACACCGCCGCCACCGAGGCCCGCAAGAAGGCGCTGCTGGACTTTGTGCGCAACGGCAAGGGCCTGGCGGGCATCCACGCCGCGGGTGACGCCTACCATACCGTTCCGGCGCGTGGATCGACAGACGCGCCCGTGGGCACATGGTCGGAGTTCGACCTCCTGATCGGCGGCTACTTTAAATTCCATTGGGTCTACCCCCAGTTCATAACCGTCAAGATCGACGACCTCAAAAGCCCGCTGACCGCCATGTTTCATGGCCGGGAGTTCACCGTCCACGACGAGATCTACACCTTCGCGCAGGACTCCTTCAGCCGCAAGCGCGTCCACGTGCTCACCAGCGTGGACTACAGCAAGATGACCGACATCGATAAGGCCAAGGAACCCGCCGCTACCAAGCGCACCGACGGCGACTACGCCCTCAGCTGGATTCGCCATGAGGGCAAGGGCCGCGTCTTCTACGAGGCGCTCGGCCACAGCGAACACATCTACGCCATGACGCCCATCATGGACCACGTCCTCGCAGGCATCCAATACACCCTCGGCGACCTACCAGCCGACGACAGCCCCAGCGCGAAGTAGCCGCCTTGCAAGCAGAGAAGCTCCGCTCTGCGAGCGCCATGGCCCGGCCGCGACATACATCCATGACGCGCGATGCTGATTGCGGAAGCGGTGTACGCACTGCGGCGGATGCTGAACGCGCTGGCACGTACAGACGCGGAGTTACTTCAACAACGCTACTGCAAGGGCAATCAGCGAGACCAGCAGCGCCGCTACGGGGAAGCTCCACGCCAATAGTTGCGAGACTTGCGGCGCGGTTGCCGAAGCGACGGCTTATCTCCGGATGAAAGCACGACGGACCACTGCCTCAGCGGAACGCAAGAGCTGTAGGCTCTCACACTCCGGCACGCGAAAAGTGGCATAGCCTACACCTTGGCTAGGAAGCTCAGAATCTCCGGATTAGTCCACTGCTGAGCACCGATGAATTTGCGGCGGACGATACCGTTCCGGTCCAGCACGTACGTCTCCGGCACGCGCACCGACCCATAGCGCAAGTTTGCTCCCTGTGAGCCGTCGCGGACGGCCAGCAGATTAATGTCGTACTGCTTCAGGAAGGCCGCGTAGGCCGCCGGGTCGTCGTCAATGGACACGGCCAGCACCTGGATGTCCGGGCGCTCGCGCTGGAGCTGCTGCAGGCTGGGCAGCTCGTCGATGCAGGGCGCGCACCACGTTGCCCAGAAGTTCAGGACCACGATCTTGCCGCGAAACTGGCTCAGCCGGATCGTCTGTGGACCGTTGTGCACCGTGAAGTCGGGCGCGGCCTGCGCAATCTGTCCGGGATGGTCGCCGCGGTTGCAGCCGGTCAGGACACCCGCCAGCAGCAGGCATGGCAAGGCGCGGCGGCACAGAAGCGAGCGGCAGGCGCGGAAAAAGACGGGGACGGTCACGCTTCCTATAATACGAAGCGCGATGCCTCCCGAGAGTTCTTCATCTGAAACACCGCTTACCCATCCTCAACCGGCCCTCGATCTGCGGCTGGACGGCAGTGCATCGCCCTCAGCGGCACGGCGTGCTATCCCTGCCGTCAAGCTGGAGGAGGATGAACCCTCAACTCATGAACTCACAATTCTGATCCCCGCGCGCGACGAGGAACACAACCTGCCCGGATGCCTCGAATCGCTGCTGCGGCAGTCCGAACCGGGCTTTCAGCTGGGCGAGCAGTGGCACATCTTCGTCATCGACGACGGCTCAACCGACGACACGTACGCCATCGCGGAGCGGCTTGCGGCGGCCCACCCAGGGCTGCACGTGCTTCGCGCCAAAGAGTTGATACCGCGCCGCAACGGTTTTACCGGCAAGAACGCCGCGCTATGGCTCGGAGCCTCGCAGCCGCTATCGCACACGGCCAAATGGCTGCTGTTTACCGATGCCGACACCTTGCACGAGCCGGGATCGACGCACCGCGCGATTGTGGAAGCAGAGCGGCATGAGCTGGCGCTGCTGTCTTACTCGCCGCGCCAGATCGCCAGCAATCTTGTGCAGCGTGCGCTCCTGCCGCTGATCTTTTCCGAATTGGCCAGCACCTATCCGCCGAAAAAAGTCTCCGACCCGTCCAGCCCCGTTGCCGCGGCCAACGGGCAGTTTTTGCTGGTGCGCCGTCAGGCCTACTTCGACGTGGGTGGGCATCAGGCCGTCGCCAGTGCTGTGGTGGAAGATGTGGCGCTGGCGCGTTTGGTGAAGCGGCGGCACGCAATCCGGCTCCGCTACGCGCCGGAGGCCGTCAGCGCCCGCATGTATGGCGGGTTTGCGGACATGATGGAAGGCTGGACCAAGAACCTGGCGCTGCTCTTCGGGAATCCGCTGTTTCTCGCCGCCGGGATGGTGCTGAATTTCCTGCTGCTCCTCGGCCTTCCGCTCCTGCCGCTTTTTATGCCGTTCCTGCAGGTCTGGCAGATTTTAGCGATTGGCGTGCTCTGGCTGCGCGTGCTGCTGCGGTACTTCTCCCGCGTAGGCCGATCCCACGCTCCGTTCCTGGACCGGATCCTGTCCGTTTTGGCTCTGCCGCTGTTTGCCTTGCTTCTACTTCGATCATGGCAAAAATTGAAGGTGTCAAAATCAGTGACATGGAAAGGCCGGGAATATTCCACCTGACGTCTGTCCGGTTTTGTGAGGAGCGGCCAATGTTTCACGTGAAACATTCGTGGATCGACGAAACGCGATTGTGAGTGCCCCGTGTGCGACGCTCGCATGAAGCTGATCATCGAACATAGTGATGATTTTTCTCACCCGCAAAGCCGAGTTTTCGTCCGCGCACTTCTACCGCAACGCTGCCTGGAGCGACGAGAAGAACGCGGAGGTCTTTGGCAAATGCGCCAACCCAAACGGCCACGGGCACAACTACACGCTGGAAGTCACGGTCGCGGGGAACGTGGACCCTGTTACCGGCTTTGTGGTCGATCTGAAGCTGCTGAAGGACATTCTGGAGCGTGAAGTCGTCAGCGCCTACGACCATCGTCATCTGAATCACGAGGTGCCGGAGTTCGCGCACACCGTTCCCACAACGGAAAACATTGCCGTGGCGATCTGGCGCAGGCTTGACGGCAAAGTACCCAACGCCAGGCTGCACCGGGTGCGGGTGTACGAGATGGCGGATCTGTTTGCCGACTACTATGGCGAAGAGAGCGGAAGCTCCCAAACTATGTTCGCAGAGCCGGAAGCAGTAGCGTAATGCCGGCACCTGTCTGCCATTTCACGCGGCGATACCGGCTCTCCGCCTCGCATCGCCTGCACGCACCGGGGCTGACGGATGACCAGAACTGCCAAACCTATGGCAAATGTAACAATCCGTACGGGCATGGGCACAACTACTTCGTGGAGATTACCGTCGCTGGTCCCATCGACCCGGAAACCGGCTTCGTCGTGGATCTGGCGAAGCTCGATGCATTGGCCCAGCGTGAGTTGCTGGACCGCTTCGACGGATCTCACCTGAACGCGGATGCAGTGTTTAGCGGTGGGTTTGTGCCTTCTACGGAAAACCTTTCCATCGAAGTCGAGCGCGTTTTTTGTACGGCCGTTCCTCTGCTGGGCGCTGCGGGAAGACTGCGGTTGCATGGCGTGCGCATTGAGGAAACCGGGAACAACAGCTTCGATCTGCTCTCTGGCGAAGAGCAGACAGTGCATCCGATTCGGTAGCAGAGCGTCAGAGGTATAGATGATCGAGAGCCGGTTAAACACGAGTGCAGTTCTTCAGGAGTTTCCGCCGGAGTTGCACGCCGCCAGCACGGAAGAACTCTACCGCGAACTGCTGCGGCGCACGGGTGAAGATCCTGACCGTGACGGTCTGCTGAAAACGCCTGAGCGCATGGCGAAGTCGATGCTCTTCCTGACGCGCGGCTATCAGCAAAGCGCAAACGACGTTCTGCGCGGTGCTCTGTTCGATGTGGATTACGACGAAATGGTGATCGTGCGCGACATCGAGTTCTACTCGCTGTGCGAACACCACATGCTGCCGTTCTTCGGCAAGGCGCACATCGCGTACATTCCCCTGGGCAAGGTGATCGGCCTGAGCAAGATTGCGCGCCTGGTGGACGTCTTCGCCCGGCGGCTCCAGGTGCAGGAGCGCATGACGCGCGAGGTGGCGGATGCGATTGTGGAAGCGATTGCGCCGCAGGGTGTCGCCGTCATCCTGGAGGCACAACACCTCTGCATGATGATGCGCGGCGTGGAGAAGCAGGGCAGCATGACCACCACGTCCGCCATGCTGGGTGCCTTCCGCGACAGCCCGCAAACGCGCAATGAGTTCTTGTCGCTCATTCGCAGACCCGGCACACTGTAGCGCAGAGCCGATAATTCGAATGGAATGTCAACTTCGATGTAGGTGCCGGGAGTGCTTGCCGTGATGGCCGTCACGATCCTATCGAGATAGCGTTCCACAACAGCCCATTGTGAATTACCCAGGATGACAAGGGCGATTGGCGGCTCTTTAGGTTCTGTTGATAACGAATATTCTTGTCTGTGCTTAGTAGAACGTTGTACCCGGCATCCTCTGCCTGGCGGATCAGTTCACCGTTACTTAGATCCTGCCAGCCAGCCTGACGCGCAAATGTAACCTCGTGTTCCGTGAGTACACGGACAATGGGCTTCGGCGTGCCATTGTCGAACAATATTCTCACCGATCGAGTGATCCGTTGTTCTGAACGCTCTTACTGGCAAAACGCAATACGGAGCGGACCTCTTCGGGTGTCACCTCGAACACTTCTGTAATCTCCGCCACGGAAAGCCCGGCCTCCAAGTTGTCGAAGACGGTTTGCACCGGCAAGCGGGTTCACGGAAGACCCATGCTCCGCTTACCTTGGCGGGATTGCTTTCAACAGCATCGCAGGTTGACCAATCGAGGTAAGTCACGCATCGCACCTAATATCCATCGTAACGCTGCCGGTGTGTACGTGGCGAGATGCTTTAATCAGAGACGCGCATGAATGGTCTTCTCATCTTTGACAAGCCCGCTGGGCTTACCTCGCATGATGTGGTATCGCTGGTGCGGCGCGCGAGTGGGGAACGGTCCGTGGGGCACCTGGGCACGCTCGATCCCATGGCCACGGGCGTGCTGCCGCTGCTGCTGGGCAAGTGGACGCGGCTGGCGCAGTTCTTTGGCGCCGCGGAGAAGCGCTACGAGGGAATCATTCGCTTCGGATGGGCGACGGATACCTATGACGCTGAGGGCCAGCGCACGTCCGAGCTACAGCCGCTGCGCCAGTCGCTCGACGATCTGCATACACTGAGCGAACGCTTTCAGGGATCCATCGATCAGGTTCCGCCTGTCTTTTCCGCGAAGAAGATTGGCGGTGTGCCTGCGCACCGGCTGGCGCGCGCGGGCAAGGACGTCTCCGTCAAAGCGGCGCGGATTACAATTCACCAGTTTGCGCTGACGCGGCTGGATTGCGACTTCGCCGAGTTTACGATGCATGTTTCCGCTGGCGGCTATGTGCGTTCGGTCGCGCACGAGCTGGGTGCGCTGGCGGGCTGCGGAGCGCACCTGCATGCGTTACGCCGGGTGCAGGCCGGGCCGTTCACGTTGGCTGAGGCGGTCTCGCGCGAGCGGCTGATCGACGCTGCGAACGCCGGCACATTGGAGGAACTCCTGCTGCACCCACGTTCGGTGTTGGTGGAAATGCCTGCCGTGGTGGCCGACGAGGCCGCGCAGGGCAAGTTGCGAAACGGCATGGCGGTGAATCTGCCAGAGTACTCCAGCGCTCCGTTGCTGCGTATCTTCCACGGGCAACGCGAACTGCTGGGCATTGGGCGCCGTATTGCGGGCACGCTGATCCAGCCGCATGTAAATTTCATGTAGCTCAAAAGCCGGAACTCGTCATTGTCAGACCTAGCCGCAGCCGTGTAATCGTACAAAGAAATTGAGCGTCATACGCCCGGAGAGTATACTGTGTCGAAAGCAAACTCCCTCCCTGTCTCCGGCAAGCTCCTGCCGTCAATCAGTTCGTGCCTGCTTCTGCTCTGCCTGATGGCAAGCATGGTTGTCGCGCATGCGCAGAAACTGCAATCGCGCATCGCGGGTCCTATTGCGGACGGGAACCGGAGTCTGCTTGCAGGATCGCGATCGCCGCTTGCCCGCGCGCAAAACGACATGGGCCGCGTCGATACTTCGTTGCCGCTGGAAGGCATGACGCTGGTATTTGCGCGCAGCCAGGCGCAACAACGCGACCTGGACGCGTTGCTTATCGCGCAGCAGGATGCCTCGTCGCCGCTCTACCACGCATGGCTCGCACCGGAGCAGTTTGGCGCGCGTTTCGGCATGTCAGATGCCGACCTGAGCAAGGCAACGGCGTGGCTACAGCAACAAGGTTTCACAGTCAATTCTGTTTCCCGCAGCCGCGACGCGATTACCTTTTCTGGCACAGTCGCGCGGGCGGAAGTTGCGTTTCAGACTGAGATTCACCAATACCTGATCGCGGGCGAGACGAAATTTGCACCATCAAGCGAAATCAGCCTGCCCGTTGCATTGTCAGCAGTGACTTCGTCCGTCACCAATCTGACCAGCATCCGTCCACGGCCTCACATTCGGATGAAAAAGGAAGGGTTGACGCCAAACTTTAACTCGTCGCAGTCCTTGAGCCATTTTCTAACACCGGGTGACATCCGCACCATCTATGACATAAACCCAGCCTATAACGCTGGATATACTGGCTCAGGGCAGTCAATCGCGGTGGTCGGGCAATCCGCGATTATCATGTCCGACATCGAACATTTCCAAAGCGCCGCAGGCTTAACCGTGAAAGATCCGGCTCTGGTTCTAGTACCAAACACTGGTGCTTCCACGGTTTATTCCAATGATGAGAGTGAGTCAGACCTCGATCTGGAGTATTCCGGTGCCATTGCGCCGGGCGCGACGATTAGGTTCGTGTACACCGGTAACAGCAATAATTCCAGCGTGCTCGACGCAGAAAGGTATGCGATCCAGAACAATCTCGCGCCAATCGTCAGTATTAGTTATGGCGAGTGCGAACAGGTACTGGGTGCTACTGAATATGCCTCAGAGAATTCGATCTTTCAGCAGGCCGCCGCGCAAGGTCAAACGGTGGTGGCGGCCTCCGGAGACGATGGCTCCAGTGACTGCGTTGCGTATGGCGTGAGCGGCTTGTACGCGGATTTCCCGGCCAGCAGTCAATACGTCACCGGTTTGGGCGGGACGGAGTTCTCCAGCGCAAATGTTGCAGCCGTCAATACAACCTACTGGAAAGCTGCATCTGGGTCGGACGTGATTTCGTCCGCCCTCTCCTACATTCCGGAGCAGGTATGGAATGATTCCACGGCGTCAGGGCTATCTGCGGGTGGTGGCGGCACCAGCATGTTTACGGCGCGACCGTCGTGGCAGACCGGTGTTACTGGTATTCCTTCGGGAGGTTTCCGGCTGGTGCCGGATGTTTCACTTACGTCATCGCCGAATGATGCGGGCTATCTGTACTGCTCCAGCGACACCAGTTCGACGGGGATTACTGGAAGCTGTGCCAACGGGTTTCGCGATGCCAATAATGCGTATCTCACGCTGGCGGGTGGTACTAGTTTCGCGGCACCGATTTTTGCCGGCATGGTGGCGCTCATCAATCAATCGACTAGTCCCTCGGGCCAGGGCGTGGTCAACCAAAAGCTGTACGCGCTTGCGGCCAACAGCGCAACCTATGCCAGCGCGTTCCACGACGTCACGGCCGGCACAAACGCCTGCTACTCCGGGTATCGCTACTGCGTCACGCCGGCTGCTGGCAGCTACTCCGCGACAACGGGGTATGACGAAGCTACAGGCTTGGGATCCGTCGACTTATACAATCTTCTGACCGCCTGGCCTTCTGCCTCGATAACGACCCTGGCCCCATCCACGGTATCGCTTTCACCCGCCACATCGACGCCTGCTTCCGGCGCTTCCGATGTAATCACAATCAATGTTGCGTCAGGATCGAGCAGTTCCACGGCAACACCAACGGGCACCGTCACCATCTCCGTGGATGGCACAAGTGTCACGACGACGCCGCTGGCTGGAAGCGCTGCCAGCTTTACGTTTTCGTCCGGCATCTCGGGAATGCATACCGTCGCGGCAGCATATTCGGGCGACACCAACTTCGCCTCGTCCACCAGTTCTGTCACGCTCACCATTTCCGCCGGATCCGTGGTGTCCACGACGACCGTATCCGCGACAACGCTCAACCCAGCCTCTGGGGCGACCGACGCGATCTCAATCAACGTTGCATCGGGATCCAGCGGTTCCACGGCGATTCCCACTGGTGTCCTGACGATTACAGACAAGTACAGCTCAAGCACCACCACAACGCTGGCACTATCAGGCGGCGCGGCGACATATAACTTCTCATCGAATGCGTCGGGAACGCACATTCTTACCTTCGTCTATTCGGGTGATACCACGTTTGCGGGGTCATCGGCCTCTGTGACGCTGGTGATTCCCGTCGTCATCGTCCCGTCGTTCACGCTTACGGCGTCCAACGTTTCACTTCTTGCGAGTACCTCGTTTGCGTCGGCCATCACCATTAACCCCACCAACTACCAAGGTACGGTGAAGTGGACCGCGACAGGCCCATCCAACCTGACCAACACCTGCTATAGCATCCCTAACACCGTGGTACAGGGAACTACGTCCGCAGCCATGACCATCTACACCAATGCGTCAGCGTGCACCAACCTTGCACCGCTGGGGCGAAATGCTGGCTTGCAGGCGAGTTTGTCTGCTTACGACGGCACGTCAACACATCGTGTGCTGTTCGCGTGGATTTTGACGGGTGCGTTTGCGCTATGCGGTTTGCGCACGCGCCGCTTACGCGGCTTTCTGCTGGGTGCGGCTGGCATGGTGTTGCTGGGCATGATGAGCGGATGCGGCAGCGGCGGCAGCAGTTCTACACCAACTACTACCTCCTCAACCAATGCACCGGTTGGTGTGTACACCATCACGCTGACCGGGACAGATACCGTGACATCAGGCGTGACAGCGAAGACGACGTTCACGCTCACAGTGAACTAACAGAGTCACGGCATGACGGGAGGGCGCGAGGAGATTACGCGCCCTCTTTCCTGAGCAGCGGTTTAATCAGAGCGAGCACATTGCGGGCCACCTGCACACAACCCTGCGCGGTAGGATGGATGCCGTCCGGTTGAATGCTTCCCGGAACGCCATAAACGTCTTTCAGCACAAACGGCAAGAGAGGCAGCTTGTATTTCTGCGCCAGCAGGACGTAGGTGCGGTTGAACTCTGTAATGTATGGCGAACTGTACTGCGGCGGCAGCGTGATACCGGCCACGACAGGATGCGTGCCGCTATGGGCGAGCTTGTCGAGAATGGCGTCGAGGTTGGCGCGTGAGCTGGCAATGGGAACGCCACGCAAGCCGTCATTGCCGCCGAACTCGACGACCACGATGGATGGCTTGAACGCGAGGACGCGATCGATACGAGCGAGCCCGTCCTTTGTGGTTTCGCCGCTGATACCCAGGTTGACCACACGGTAACGGTAACCTGCTTCGTCCAGGTCACGCTGCAAATCGGCGGGATATGTGCTGCCGGCATCCACGCCATACCCAGCGGTAAGGCTGTCGCCAAAACAGGCGATGACTGGTCTTGCATCAGGAGACTTACTCGCTGTACTGCGCATAACGCTGTTGTGTTGAGCGATTGAAGTGTTCATGGAATGTGTTCTTGCCTGGCATTGCGTGGGTGCTGTCATCTGGAGGGTGGCCAGTATCGCCACGAGAGTAACAATCCGGTGCGCGAATCGCGAGTTGCTTGCAGTGCTCGCCGGTCTGAGCGGTTCAGTCTGTATCATCATGCGTCCAACCTGGTGTAAAGGTCATCCAAGCAAGGAAGTCCTACAAAGCGAGCGTGCGATTGAGCGGCATTACAGTTCCTGCCCAGGCGAACAACCTAAGCATTCGCGTCACAAAGTTGACGAAGTCGATTCGAAACGGTTCGCGCACGGTAGAAATCCTGCGCGGCATCTCTTTTGATGTTCGGAGCGGCGAGTTCGTCGCAATCGTGGGTGCATCCGGCTCCGGCAAAAGCACGCTGCTGGGTCTGCTGGCGGGTTTAGACACGCCTACATCCGGGGATGTCGTGCTGAACGGCACCGCCATCAGCTACCTGCCGGAGGACCGCTTGGCCGAGGTACGCGGCAAGCTGATTGGCTTTGTCTTCCAGAGTTACCAGCTGATTCCCACGTTGACGGCGCTTGAAAATGTGTTGCTGCCGTATGAGTTGAACGCGCCCGCAAGTGAGCAGCGGACCGGGTTGCAACGCGCGAAGGATCTGCTGGCCGCGGTGGGACTGGCGGAACGCGCCTCACACTATCCCGTGCAGCTTTCAGGCGGCGAGCAGCAGCGCGTGGCGCTGGCGCGTGCCTTTATCCTGCGGCCGCCCATTGTGCTGGCGGACGAGCCAACGGGCAATCTGGACACACGCAATGGCGAGCAGGTGATGCGGCTGCTGCTGGAGCTGAACCGGAACGAGGGCACGACGCTGGTGCTGGTGACGCACGATCCGGCGGTTGCCGTCCATGCCGGCCGTGTGCTGACGGTGCGCGATGGCGAACTTGTTTCAGACGATGTACGCCAGACGGAGATGGTGTAGCGGTGGCGGCGCTCTCCTGGTCGACGGCGGGGCGGATTGCAGCGCGAGAGCTGCGTTCCTCGACGAGCAAATTCGTGTTCGTCATTCTTTCCGTGGCGATTGGGGTTGCCGCATTGACGGGCGTGCGCGGATTTTCGTCAGCCTTCCGGCAGACACTGCTGGTGCGTGCCAGGTCGATCCTGGCAGCGGATCTGGCGGCACGCATGTTTCAACAGCCGGATGCGCGCCAAGTGCAACGGTTGGAGGCTCTGTCTTCGACCGGCGTACGCCTAACGCCGGTGACGGAGATGGCCGGCATGGCGACGGCCTATAACTCGCTGGATCCTCTGCTGGTGGCGCTGAAAGCGATCGACCCGGCGCAGTACCCGTATTACGGGGGTGTGGAACTGCAGCCGCGACTTCCGCTTGCCCAAGCGGTTGGCGGCGATAATGTTGCCGTGGGCGACGACCTGCTGATTCGTTTGAAGCTGAAGGTAGGCGACCGAATTCAACTGGGCGATGCGACACTGCGGATTGCCGCTGTCGTACTGAGCGAGCCCGACCGGCTTTCCGGATCGTTTGCGGCTGGACCACGCATCCTGCTGACGCAACAGCAGCTGGCGGCAACGCACCTGCTAGCCCCTGGATCGCGCGCAGGGCAGCGGTATTTATTCAAGCTGCCGCGCAAGGATGATGCTGCGGTAGCCCGGTTAAAGTTGGAGCTTGAAACGATTCTGCCCGAGGCGCAAGTCACCGACTACCGGGAAACCAATCCGGCGATCACGATGGCGCTGGACCGGGCAACGGGTGTGCTTTCCCTGGTGTCGCTGGTGGCGCTGGTGCTGGGCGCCGTGGGCGTGGCGATGGCCATGCGAACGCACTTGTTGCAGCGCATGGATTCCATCGCCATCATGAAGTCGCTGGGCGCGTTGTCGTCGCACATCCTTCGGATCTACTTGCTACAGACGCTTTTGCTTGGTCTGATTGGTGGAGTGATGGGCGTTGCGCTGGGGATTGGCGTGCAGCTGGTCCTGCCTTTATTGCTGGCAAAGCTGCTGGGCATTACGCCCGAGCTGCATATCGCGGCGTCTGCGATTTTCGCCGGGCTTGCCACGGGCCTGTTGACAACAGTGCTGTTTACCATGCCACCGTTGTTGGATATTCGCAATATCCGGCCGATTCTGATCTTGCGCCGAAACGTTGAAGAAGGTGCGTCTGGGACCACGTGGTGGAACGATTTCAGAGCAGCAGTGTACGAGTACCGCGTGGCATGGATTGCGCTGCTTGGCTCATTTCCCGGACGGTGGCTTGCCCGGCTCTTTACATTTCCTGGCCGGATGCTGAACTGGACGGGTGAGTGGGAAGCGTTCCTGGCGATGGTGCTTCTGCTGTGCCTTGGCACGGTGCTGCTGTCATCCGTGCTGCGGCGGCGGGTGGCTGCCAAGGGCGCGCAGGTGGCTGCGGGGATTGTGATTGCCGCCGGCATTACGCTGATTGCGACCACGCTATCCGATTCAAAAGAGGTTGGCCGCATCTTTACCGGTGGACTGGCGGCGGTGCTGCTCGTTCTTCTGCTGACTTCCTGGGCGCTGTTGGCGCTGCTGCGAGTGTTTCTGAGTGGCACGCGCGCGTCGCTGACGCCCGTTCTGCGGCATGGGCTGGCGAATCTCTATCGTCCGGGAAATCCTTCGGCCGCGCTGCTGGCGGCGTTGGGGCTGGGCGTGATGCAGATTGCGAGCGTCTTTTTTCTGAGTCATGCGTTAATTAACGAGTTGAAGCTGTCAACGCAACCGACACTGCCGAATATCTTTCTCATCGACATCGGGCCTTCAGAGATCGACGGTGTGCGGAGTCTTCTGCGACAGCAGACATCAGTCCGCAGTGAGCCGGAGATGCTGCCAGTGATTGCTTCACGCATCCTGAGCGTGAACGGCGTTGCCGCAGCCAACCTGAAGCTACAGAATTTTCCTGCGCGGTTTTTGCAATCGATTTCGCTGACTTGGACGGAGAGCCTGCCGCCAGGGACAAAGGTTGTGCGTGGCAGCTTCTGGAGCGCGGGCAGCATGCTTTCGCAAGTGGCGATTGGGCGGCGCATGTCGGAGCGGTTGCATGCGGATGTTGGATCGCACATCGTGTTTGCCGCGGCAGGCGACCCCGACCATCCCATTGACGCGGAAGTTACAGCGATCATCCAGTCGGATGGGCAGCACGCGTACTCGCGGTCGGAGTTCCTGCTGCCGAAGTCTACATTGGCCGATCTGCCGACGGTCTGGTACGGTGGCGCGCATGTTGATCCATCACGTGTGGGTGAGCTACAGCGCGCACTCTACGCAAAGTACCCCACGGTCACAGTGATCAACGTCGCACAAGCAATGGAGACCTTGCGCGGTGTGCTGCTACAGGTGTCGCTGGTGGTGCAGTTTCTGGCAGGGTTCTCCATCTTTGCAGGGCTGGTGATCCTGGCGAGCGCGATCGCGGGCACGCGCTACCGCCGCATTCGGGAGGTGGTTGTACTAAAGACGCTGGGTGCGGCACGAACGCGTATCGCGGCAATCTTTTCAATCGAATTTGCCACGCTCGGCTTGGTCGCCGGCCTGGTTGGCCTCGTGTTCGCAAACCTGACCACGCGCGTGGTGCTTCGTAAGCTGGACCTGGATTATCACTTTTTGAGGACGACGAATCTTCTAGCACTGGCCGGGATCGCGATGCTGACGGTCCTGACCGGCTGGCTTGCAAGTTATCGCGTGTTGGGGCAGAAGCCACTGGAAGTGCTGCGGGAAGAGTAGCGTTCTGTCGCTGATCGCAGCGCGTGTTCTGGCAGCGCGGTACGTAATGGTTGCCTCCCAGGGATTCGAACCCCGATTGATCGGTTCAGAGCCGACTGTCCTACCATTGAACGAGGAGGCAGCGAGAGAGAATCGCGCTGGTTGAGGCGCTTCGAAAACGCGTTCGCACTATGAGTTTACGGACACTTTGTCTGCCGAGTCAAACGGCTGCGTTTGGCGTTGTAGACAGCCGCCTGCACAAATCATTTTGCATGGGACTACAGTGCACGGTGGTGAGGGACACACACGGTAAAAATTACGCAGTCCTCCGATGGTAAGGTGAACCTATCAACCCATGTGAACGGAAGTTCGCCAGAAGCGGCGTAACGCCTGGAAGTAATTGCCAGGTTGGCGTCGTAGATGCGCGCGCGGAAGGAAGCATGTGTAGTTTGTCAGGTCACTTTTGGACGTTGTACAGATCATAAAAGACCCTGTTTTACTTGGAGTTCTTAGGAACGTTCAAGAAAAGTGACACAGTTGTACGGCACCTGTTCCTCCTCAGGCCGGTTTGATGGCAGCCGATAGCTAAATCGTTACTGCCAATAGTTCCATTTCTGAGGGTTATCTAACATGCGCCGGATGTTTAGTAGTTATCAAGCGGCTGGTCTTCTGCCTGGATGTTCCTCACTTTTGACCTTGCTGCTTTTTCTTGCGGTATCCCCCGTTGCGATGTTGGCCAGTTCCGGCTGCGTTTCTGGCAGCGGCACCTGTTCCGACACGTTTTCTGGTGCTGCTGGCACCAGTTTGTCCGCGTATAGCGCGTCATGGGTGAAGCTTGCGGGGTCGGATGATATCTACACCACGGGAGATGGTTCTGTTGCCATCAATGGGCAGAACTATGCGTCGTATATGTTTGCGCCATCGTCTTCTGACACTTCGCAAATTTCGGTGAACCCATCCAATACGCGGAATGCGTATGCACGCGATGCCTGCGTTAGAATGTCGCGCGGCGGCGGGTATTGTGTTGGTTTCGGAAGCGTTGGTAACGGGTCCTACACGAACTGCTATGTGACGAAGGGTGGACAGTGGATAGGGTCTGTCAGCTGCACCCCGGCTGCATCCGCAAGCCACACGCTTTCTCTGACGGCTTCTGGAGCATCGAGCGTAACACTAAGCGTGTCCGTGGACGGCACACAGGCCGGTACCGTGACGGACAGCGCTAATCCATTGACCGTGCAGGGAAGTGGATTCACGCTGGTGGGCGATGGAACGCCTGCAAACACGCAGGCAAGCGCCTGGCAGGATTACGCGGGAAATCTTAATACGGCATCAACCGATGGATCCACGCAGAGCGACGCCTCAACATCCACCACATCTTCGTATGGCTGTCCGTTAGGAAGTGGCAGCTGTTACGACACCTTTACGGGAGCGAAGAATACGTTATTGACGGCGTACAACAACAGCTGGACGTCGATTGGTGGCACGGCCCCGGTGTTCCTGACGGGAAATACCTCGGTTGAGATTGCTGGCACGTCGTACGCGTACTACGCCTACACATCCTCCCACTCCGATACGGCTCAAATTACGGTGAGTCCGTCGAACGCGAGAAACGCGTATGCCAGGGAGGCATGTGTTCGCCTGGCCCCCGGGCGTGGTGGGTACTGCGTTGGCTTTGGGCAGGTGATCAACGGGTATTATACGAGCTGCTATATCGAAAAGGGCGGCCAGTTTGTCGGAGGCGCGAGCTGCGTTGGTGCCTCGGCCAGCCTCAATCACGCGCTTGCCATCTCTGCCTCCGGTACAGGTCCGGTGAAGCTACAGGTGTACCTTGACGGCGTGCTGACCGCCACTCTGACAGACAAAACGGGTACGCTGGCGACCTCGCATCCCGGCTTTGGACTTGTAGGGGACGGTTCGCCCGCCGACAGCGATGCGGGCATGTGGCGTGATTCATACGTTGCATCGCTTTCGCCGGCTCTGCCTGTTGCTTCCGCACCTGCCTTTTCACCAGTCGGCGGCACCTATGCCGGATCTCAGGCGATTGTGATCTCGTCCAGCACGGCGGGTTCGGCGGTGTATTACACCACGGATGGATCCGCGCCATCGACCAGTTCGCGGTTGTATGCCGGACCAATAACGGTATCCACAAGCGGGTCTCTGCAAGCGATCGCAACAGCTACGGGCTTTACGCAAAGCACCGTGGCCACTGCAGCGTACGTCATCACGGCACCGGCGGTAGCCACGCCCACATTTTCGCTGCCCACGAATTATTCCGGCGCGGTCACAACGGTGCGGATATCCGACACCGCGAAAGGCGCGGCCATACTGTATTGCCAGGACACGTCGAATACGTGCGCACCCACCCTCAACTATGCGGGTGGCGTGACCTTCGCAGTAAACGGGTACATCCGTGCACAGGCCACACTGAATGGATACACACCATCTGCGGTTGCAAGCTGGCGGGGTACGCTGGCGGCGGCGCAGATCGTGACGGCTACCTGCCCGCAAGGAACCCAGTACCAGACTTATGCCGGGTGCACCATCACGGCCAGCGGAGGCGCGCCACCCTATACCTTTGGGTGGTCTACCACCACCGGCGACGGACTGGTTGAAGGCTTGACGCTGAATACGGCGACGGGCGTTATCTCGGGAACGGTATACGGGCAGGGCACGTATCATGTGAACTTCACGGTGACAGACTCGACCAATTCGATGGTAACGGGCCAGGTGACAATGCCGATGCGCGGTGACAACACGCTGGCCGGCTGCTCTTTATTCCCGGCGGATAGCGTCTGGCACATGAATGTGGCGAACCTGCCGGTGGACACGTCCGTGATTGCTCCAATACCCGCGGTATATGCTCCGTCCTCGCTGCACCTTGTGTTCGGGTCCGATCTCGAGGACGGCGGCATTCCATTCCTCCGCGTGCCGTATAACCAGCAAATGGTGCCGGTAAACACCACCATGTACCAGAGCTACTTCACCTCTGGTCCGTACCCAAGCTATGCGCCCATTGAGGCCACGGAGAATACCAGCGTGTGGGGCGGCGACCGCCACACGCTCCTTCTGCAGACAGCTGGCGGCGGCAACGGATGCAAGCTGTGGGAGATGTGGCAGGGGGTGCCGAACCCGGATGGCAGCTGGACTGACTCCAGCAATGCGACGTGGGACCTGACGAGCTACGACATGTTGCCGCAGGACAACGGTTCAACGGATGCCGCCGGCCTGCCAGTCCTGCCCTTGCTGTGGAACTATGACGAGGTTGCGGGCAGCTGCGCGGCTGGCCAGGAGTGCGGTGTCGTCAAACATCCGGGACGGCTGACGCTGAACCACACGATGAACTATCACGTATGGCCGGCGACGGCGCAGGCTGGACTGGGTGCCTGCACCGGAGGCTACGAGGATTACAACCGCCTCCTGTCGCAAAGCAATCCTCCGACTTCGTGCTCCGGCAGCGCACCCATGGGCGAGATCTACCGGCTGAAGAGCAGCGCTCCCACGCCGGCTGCATGCGTAGGACATCCGCAGGCACAGGTGCTAATTACCGCGATGCGCAACTATGGCTTGATCATTGCGGATAATGGCATCACGGGCGGAGTGGTAGCCACGGCGGATTCGCGATGGAACGATGACGACCTAGCTTGCCTGACCGCGGTGCACCTCAGCGACTTCGAACCGGTGAATGTGTCCAGCAAGATGGTGGACCTGAACAGTTCGCGAGTCTACACCCAACAGAACATCATTGGGATTGACCGTCCGGAGAAACCGTAGCCGAACGCAACCAAGCAAAACTGCCCGCCGAAGCTGGCTGCACACCATGCAGCCGCTTCGTGTGAACCACCACATTGTCCGGCGACCAAAGAACGACAGTCGGCTCATCCGCCGCGAGCGTCTGCTGCAACCGCAGATACGTCTCGCGGCGTTTTCTTTGATCAAGCTCGGATGCGCCTTGCTGGATAAGCGCATCCACTTGTGGATTGCTGTAATGTCCGCGATTGCTGCCCTTCGGCGGCATCATGGCTGAGCTGTAGGCGTAACGGAAGATGTCGGGGTCTTCATTGGAGCCGACCCAGCGGAGTACGTAGATCTGGAAAGCGCCTTTTGTGACGTCGGAGTAGAAGGTGCCGAATTCGTTCTGGCGTAACTGGAGGTCGATGCCGGCAGCACGAACCTGCTGTTGGACAACGGCGGCCAGGAGGCGCATGGTGTCATCCGTCGAGCTTTTGAGGGTGAGATGGATGCGGATGCCCTGTGCGTCCGGGTGGAAGCCGGCGGCTTCCAGCAGGTCGATAGCTTTGGACATATTGTGGGTGTACCGCGTGAGCGGGTCGTTGGGCGTGGGAGCTGCCCAGTGGCTGAGCGGTAGCAGGGTATCGACGATTTCCGCCTGGCCGTGCAGGAGCGCCTTGATGATGGCTGGCCGGTCAATGGCGTATGCGAAGGCCTGGCGCACGCGCGCGTCGCGCAACATCGGATCGGTGACGTTGAAGGTCATGTAGTTGACGATGGAACCGGGCTTGATTTCGACGGCGAGGTTTTGATCGCGGCTCAGCGTGGCTACCGTATCGCCGGTGAGCGCGTTCGATGCGGCGTCCGCGGAGCCTTTCTGTAGTTCGAGCGCGCGCGTGATGGCGTCTGGCACGATAGCAAAGCGGAGGCGCGGGATGTTGGGCGCACCGCCCCAGTACTCCGGGTTGCGCTCCAGGATGACTTCCTTGTCCTGCGTTTCGCTGACAAAGCGGAAGGGACCAGAACCGATGGGATGTTCCCCCATCTGCTTGCCCGCGCCGCGCTCCACGACCGCGCTGAGTTCGTCACTCAGGTTGAACAGCAGGCTGGCATCAGGGTGTTTGAGGTGCACGATGCAGGTGCGCGGGTCTGGCACCTCTGTGCTGGCTACGCTTGCGTAGTTGCCAGCCTTTGAGGTGGTGATCGCACCGTTGTTCATGCTGTTAATGGACCAGGCAACGTCGGTGGCGTCGAGCGGCTTACCATCGTGAAAGCGGACGCCTTCGCGTATGTGCAGGACCAGCGTGAGAGGGGTCCGCCACTCCCATGCGGTGGCGATGGCGGGTTGCAGGTTGTAGTGCTCATCTTTGCGGACCAGCGAGTCGAAGATCAGTGCACCAATGTGTTCGGATTGCGCGTCCGAGCCGATGCGGATGTCGAGGTTTGTGGGGGAGCTTTCAATGTCGACGACGACCGTGTTGGGATCGGGGCGCTCGCGGCAGGCGGAAAGGCCCAGCGTGGTGGACAGGAGTACCGCGGCGGTCCAGCGTGACGTCATGGCAGGGTGATCCGGCCGAGGACGGTGGGGCGGCCAGCGCCGGTGACGGCCGGGACATTGCCCGGCAGACCGTGCCAGCGCAACCATGCCAAGAGAGCGAATGCCATGGCTTCCTTCGCCTGGGTGGGGACGCCATGTTGTTCAGACGTGGTGACGGCGATGCCGAGCGGTTCGAGGCCAGCGCGAAACAGGTTCATCAGTGTGGTGTTGTTGGCTCCTCCACCGGCGACGATGTAGTCGGTGGCATCGGCCAGTGGTGCGCGCTGTCCAAGGAAAGGCCAGACGAAGGTGCGGTACGCGTGCAGGACCGTCTCTGCCGTGAGTGCGGTTGCGGTCGCGATGATGTCGGCATCGTGTGCGCCTCCCCCGCGGCAGTCCTGAATGAACGTTGGAATGAAGCCACTACCGAACTCTTCGCGGCCGCAGCTTTTAGGTGGTGGAGAGGAGAAATATGGCATCCGAAGGAGTGCTTCGAGTACGGGCCGGACTATCTTGCCCCGTTTTGCTGTCATACCGTTACGGTCGTACGGGCGTTTGTAGAGTGTCTGCATGCAGCCGTCTATAACAACAGACGCTGGGCCGGAGTCGAAGGCGAGCAGGTGAGGTGTGCCAGCCGGGATGGCAGTCATGTTGGCGATCCCACCGAGGTTCTGCAAGACGCGGTTGCGTCTGGGATGCGCGAAGTAGACGCGGTCAAAAATGGGCACGAGCGGTGCGGCCTGGCCGCCGGCAGCCATGTCGGAGGGGCGGAAGTCACTGACGACGGGCAAGCCGGTGCGCACGGCGACTTCGCTGGCCTCGCCGATCTGCCAGGTGCAACGAAGCGGCTCTCCCAGGAATTTAGCCGGTGTGCCCTGGTGGAAAACCGTTTGGCCGTGAATGCCCGCGAGCGTGGCGGTAATGCCAAGTTGTTCTTGTGCTTGGATGATGGCGTTGCCGTAAAACTCACCCAGCCGCCAGTGCAGGCGGGCGAGATCTGCCGTGCTGATCGAGGGCGCGTCCATGGCGGCGAGGACGGCTTCGTGTAGCTTCTTGGGATAAGGGAAGGATGTATGGCCCAGATATTTAACTCGCGGAGCAGAGATACTCAGGTTGGCTACGCGAACCTGGGGCATCCGCCTCGTTGGGCGTTCCTTGGGGTGCTTGCCCTGCGAGATGCGGACGAGCGCTACGTCCGCGCCGTCGGCGGAGGTGCCGCTCATCACGCCAGCTACGATCATGGGCCTGGTGGATTGCGGAAGTGACTTCATTCGGCGATCTCCCGCTTGAGTTCCACTAACAGTTGCAGGGCATCCATGGGGGTCATGCGGTCCACATCCAGTTGGCGCACGCGGTCTACGACACGCTGTGAAAGTGGGGTAAAGATCGTCATCTGCATGGGAGGCGCGGCAATCTGCGCGGCTTGTGTTGCGGCGGCCGTGGAGGCGCTTTCGGCTTTTTCGTGCATCTTCAGAACGGTGCGCGCGCGCGCAATGACTTCACGCGGGAGGCCTGCGAGGCGGGCTACTTCAATGCCATAGCTGCGGTCCGCCGCGCCACTCTCCACTTGATGAAGGAAGACGATGCCGTTCGGGGTTTCGCGGCAGGCGACGCGCAGGTTCTTCAGATGGACTAGCTTTTCTTCCAGCAATGTGAGTTCGTGATAGTGCGTGGCGAAGAGGGTGCGTGCGCCAATGCGGTCATGCAGGTGCTCGACAGCGGCCCAGGCCAGGGAAAGACCATCGTAGGTTGCCGTGCCGCGCCCCATCTCATCCAGCAGGACCAGGGACTTCCGTGTGGCGGAGTTCAGAATTGCCGCTGTTTCCGTCATTTCGACCATGAAGGTAGAGCGGCCTCGGGCAACGTTGTCACTGGCTCCAATGCGTGTAAAGATGCGGTCCGCGAGGCCCAGCTTCATGCTGACGGCGGGAACGAAGGAGCCGCTGTGCGCCAGAATAACAAGCAGCGCGGCCATGCGCAGGTAGGTGGATTTGCCTCCCATGTTGGGACCTGTGATCAAGGCGAGGGAGGGGCCACTTCCGCTGTCAAGGTAACCCGAATTTGGGATAAAGCGGCCCCCTCCGCTTTCTTCCAGACGCAGTTCGACGACAGGATGCCGCCCTTCAGCAAACTCGAGCACAGTGCTGTCGGGAACGATCTCCGGGCGCGTCCATCCCCGAAGGGCGGCGACGTGCGCGAAGTTGGCCAGGAGGTCGATTTCAGCAAGGCGGCGACCGGTGTCTCGCATGCGAGTGGCGGCAGAGAGTACCTCCTGGCGGAGGGCGGCAAAGACGCGCGTCTCAATCTCGCAGATACGCTCCTGCGCCGTCAGAATTTTGCGTTCGTAGTCTTTCAGTTCCGGTGTGGTGAAGCGCTCGGCGTTGACGAGGGTTTGTTTCCGTTCATAATCTGCGGGGACGTTGGCAAGGTTGGAGCGCGTGATTTCAAGGTAGTAACCGAAGACGTTGTTGAAACGGACTTTCAAGCTGTTGATGCCGGTGCGGGCGCGTTCGCGGTTTTCGATGGCGGCAATCGCCTCGCGGCCACTGCGGTTGAGGCTGCGCAGATCATCCAATTCAGTATCGACGCCCATCGCAATGGCGCTGCCGTCTCCTAATTTGACAGGAGGTTCTTCCACCAGCACGGTTGCGATGCGTGCGCACACATCCGCCAGCAGGTCGAAGCCATCGCGGAGCGAAGACCAGCGTCCTTGCTGCAACTCCCGTAAGGCTTGCTGAACGGGTGGCAGGGCGGCGAGCGTGCGGCCCATCGCAACCACATCGCGCGGACCGGCAGAATCCAGGGCGAGTCGGGCAAGGAGACGTTCCAGGTCCAGCACGCCTTCCAGTCCACGGCGAAGACGCTCGCGCGCGGTAAGGGATTGGACAGCCTCGCCGACCGCATCATGACGGGCGGCAATCTCGTCCGCGTTGATCGAGGGCCGGAGCAGAACCGCACGCAGCAGGCGCTTGCCCATGGGCGTGCGGCACTGGTCCACTGCGTAGCATAGGGTGGTTTGCTGGGTTTCTCCCGAAAAGAGTGGCTCGATGAGTTCGAGATTGCGAACACTGACGGCATCGAGTTCGAGACAGGTGGAGCGCTCATAAAAGCGGGGAACATCCAGATGGTCCAGGCCAGCGTGCTTGGTGGCGCGCAGGTAATGCAGCAGAGCACCGCCAGCAATGGCGGCGGTCCGGTGTCCCGCGAGGCCGAAGCCCTCCAGCGAATGCGCGCGATAGTGTCCCTGCAGCAACGGCAATGCGTAGTCAGCGGTAAAGACCCAGTCCTCGACCGGCGTCCGGGTGCGCACGGAGGCAAGCAGATCATCCTCGGGCTCGTTGCCGTCAAGCACAGTTTGTGTGTTGCCGAAGCGGAGACCGGCGGGCAGCAGCACTTCGCGCGGACGGTTGCGCGCAATCTCTTCAGCAGCTTCAAGTAAAGCGTTCGAGCCGCGAAACTCGGTGGTGCGGAACTCGCCCGTGGACAGGTCGAGCAGGGCGACTCCGGCGGATTTGCGATCCGGCGCGGGAGCGAGTGCGGCCAGGTAGGTGTTGTCGCCGGGGCCGGTCTGCGGGTCAAGTGCCGTCCCGGGAGTGAGCACGCGCGTGACTTCTCGACGTACGACGCCTTTTGCGAGCTTGGGGTCTTCCATCTGTTCGCAGATGGCCACGCGGAAGCCCCTGCGGAGGAGCTTTTGCAGGTAGCCCTCGGCGGCGTGGTATGGAACGCCGCACAGCGGGATCGCACGCTCGCGATCGCGGGCGGTCAAGGTCAGTTGTAATTCGCGAGAAGCGACAATGGCGTCGTCAAAGAAGAGTTCGTAGAAGTCGCCCATGCGGAAAAAGAGCAGGGCGTCAGGGTGTGCGGCCTTGGCGGCAGCGAACTGGCGCATGGCAGGCGTTACCGCTGCTCCTGAGGCTTCCGCGCTAGTCTTTTCTACGGCCATACCTTAAAGGCCAGCATACCGGGTTACGGCGATGCTGGCCTTCTTAGATGGAGCGTGTGATCAGGATTCGCGGGTTTCCGCGTCCGAGCCGTGCTGCTTGATCATCTTGTTATACAGGCCGAGGATGAGGAAAGGAGCCACCCACTGGCCGACAAAGAGGGCGGCGTGGTCCTTCTTGGCTGCCTGAAAAATCAGCGATGCAGCAATGGATCCAATTGCCACAGACAGAAAGATGCCGCTGGGCACTTGGGATGTGTAGCTTTCGATGTATGCCGTGGTTTGTCCTTCGCGTGCGTCACCGGCGCGCACGCGCCGGTCGCCTAAGTCTAGTGCCATGGGAACTCCTCCGTGAACTGTGGCATTGTCCCACCCGTTCCTACGATGGGATGCCCGTACTGCAAAAAACTGCTGCCTACCGGAACGAAATTCATTCCTCGTGAACAGATTCCGATGCAGTTTCGATGAAGTGAATGGCTCTACAGACCGGGTGAGAGTTCGCCCGAAACCGTATACTTAAGCGTTCACCCTCAGTTCTGGGGCAATCGGGACGCATGTCGGTCTTCTGGCTCAAAGTCGCAGTCGTCTTATACGGGATCGCGTCGCTTGCGGTGTTGCCCGCGGTGCTGTACGACCGTCCACGATGGAAGCTGGTGGCGGTGCCCGCGGTACTTGCGGCGCTGCTGTTTCACTTTGTGTCGGTGGCCGAGATGCTGAATGCCGCGCACCACTTTGTGCCGGTAAATGCCAGCGAGGTACAGGCGATGTTGGGCCTGCTGCTGGCAATGGCGTTTCTGGCCGTGTACGCGCGCTATCGCACGTTGACCGTGGGTGTAGTGCTGCTGCCGGCGGTGTTCCTGCTGGGTCTGATGCCCGCGTTTGCGCCGGGACGGCACAGCATTGATTTGCCGCTGATGAACTCGGTTTGGTTGTGGCTGCACATTGGCCTGTTGCTGACGGCATACGCGGCGCTGTGCGTCAGCGTGCTGGCCAGCGTGCTGTATCTTCTACAGGAAAAGCGGTTGAAGTCGCGTACCCCGGCGGGAATGCTGTCGAAGCTGCCGCCGCTGGAGACGACGGACCAGATCGCGCTGAAGTCGCTGCTGATCGGCTTGCCATGCATGACGGCGGGTCTGCTGATCGGGTCGGCACTGGCGGAGGTGACATATGGCGCGGCATACTTCCGCGATCCAAAGGTGCTGCTGTCGTTCGCCATGTGGGTGGCGTATGTTGCGATGATCGCGATCCGGCGGTCCAGCGGTCTGCGTGGGCGGCGCGCGGTGTGGCTGTCGTCGTTTGTGTTCTTCATCATGCTGGCAGCGTGGTCGGCGAATGCGGTGTCGTCAGTGCACCAGTTTGCGGGACGTCCGTGAGCCTGTCGCTGTTGGGCGTCAGCCATAACTCCGCGCCTATCGACGTGCGTGAGCGGCTGGCGATTGCACCAGACCGGCTGGCGGAGGCCACGCGATCGCTGGTGCGTCACCCTGGCGTACGCGAGGGGCTGATCCTGTCTACCTGCAATCGGGTGGAGTTGCTGACCGAACACGAGCAGGCGAGTGATCCACGAAGCTTCTTTACGGACTTTTTCGCCATTCCGGCGGTAACGCTGCAGCCGCACCTGTATGAATATCGCGAGCGCGACGCGGTGCGGCATCTGTTCCGTGTGGCATCGTCCCTGGACAGCATGGTGGTCGGCGAGCCGCAGATACTGGGCCAGGTGAAGGCAAGCTACACCGTCGCGTGCGAGGTGGGCGCGGTGTCCAGCACGCTGGAACGGCTGCTGCAATCGGCATTCACCGTTGCAAAAAAAGTTCGGAGAGAGACCGAGATTGGATCGTCGTCGGTTTCCATTGCGTCGGTGGCGGCAGATCTGGCGAAGCAAATTTTTGGTTCGCTGAAGGGCAAGCAGGTGCTGCTGGTGGGCGCGGGCAAGATGAGCGAACTGACGGCGCGGCACCTGATCGCGCAAGGTGCGAGATCACCCCTGGTGGCAAACCGCACGCCAGAGCGCGCGCAACGCCTGGCCGAGCAGTTCCATGGGCTGGCGGTGCCCTTTGCCGACCTGCAGCAACATGCTCCAAAGGCCGACATCATCGTGACCGGGACCGGCGCGCGCGAACACCTGTTCAATGTCGCGGAGGCGCAACTCATCCTACAGAAGCGGCGCGGTCGGCCGGTGTTCTTTATCGATATCGCGGTGCCGCGCGATGTCGATCCGGCGGTGAACCGGGTGGACGGCGCTTTCCTGTACTCCATCGACGATCTGCAGCAGGTGACGGCAAAAAACATGACCGCCCGTGCCGCGGAGGCAGCGGCGGCGGAGCGCATCGTGTCTGATGAGGTGGACCGGTTTCAGCAACGATTGCAGATGCTGGATGCCGTGCCGGGCATCCTTGCTCTACAGCAACATGTGGAGCAACTGCGGCTGGCTGAATTGGACCGTGCGCGAGCGCGGCTGGCAGGTCTCACGCCAGAGCAGCAGGCGGCGGTGGATGCACTGACTAAGTCGCTGATGAACAAGTTTCTGCACGCACCAATGACGGGCATGCGCCGCAGCGCGCATGAGGGCGATGCGGCAACGCTTGCAGCGCTGGAACGGCTGTTCGGGCGTGAACGTCCGTAATGGATACTCCACAGCTCATGCCTAATCCGAAAAGCCACAGGCAATGCGGATAACTGACGAGAAGCCGACTTGTCGGGACCCTCAATTCCAAGCCTTCGCCAACTCTGAAACTTGTTTGTCACCCAGGTGATCGAGGGCCGATGCCTGCCCATCGTCGGAGAACATCTGGGCGAATCCCTCATGCGTGTCTCTCGCGAACTGTTCCGCGCGATTGAGCATTTCATGCTCCCAGGTTGCTAGTGCGTCTTGCCAAATCCTGGACATCACGAGCGACTCTGCAAGTTCAGCAGCGTCGAGCATGGCTAGATTGACGCCCGTGCCAAGGGGCGGCATTACATGCGCGGCGTCCCCGATAAGAGTCAGTTGAGAGTGATGCTGCCAGCGCAGTCCGAGCGGCAGAGCCACAATTGGTCGGACTGCGGCGATACGATCCGCACGTTTGATGAGGTCTCGCAACGACGATGCCCAACCCGGGAAGTGGGTGAGCAGATCGGCCTTCGTGATGCCTGCAAGGGTTTGGTCAGGCCGGTCGCCTTCCGTCGGGGAGGTCCGAAAGGCTGCATAAACCCGTACACTTCCATTGCCGTTTCGTTGCGCAATGATACCTTTGCTGTCATGCAGCGAAAACATCGTGCCACGTCCCACCAGCTCGGCGATCTCGGGGTATCGCTCGTCCACGTTGCTGAACCAGAGTTCTATGAAGGAGACTCCGGAATATTGTGGCTGCACATCGGTAAGGGCTGCGCGAACCCGTGACCAGGCGCCATCCGCCCCAACGATGAGGTCAAACGGTCCTACGATCTCCCGCTCAAGTTGCAGACCCTGCCTACCTTCGGGATGTGCTATCACGGAGTGAACTCGCGTGTCCCATCGCACGTCAGCTCCGGGCAATGCTCCAAGAAGAAGCTCCCGCAGCACAAGCCGATCAATCTCAGGCCGTTTGCCTTCTCCCGGCTCCGGCGTTTTCTCGCGCAAAATCAATCCCGTCTGCGCGTCGAGCACCCGCTCACCCTGGTCTTCGTGCCGTGCAATGCGCATGAATGCATCCAGCAGACCAGCCTTCGATAGGGCGAGTTGACCCTCGTCCGGATGGAGGTCCAACGTGCCGCCCTGATCGCGTGACCGTGCCGAGGCATCGCTCTCAAAGACGGTGACAGGCCAACCGTGGCGATGAAAGATGATCGCCGCTGTCAATCCGGCAGGACCACCACCCACAATAGCGATCTTCGGAATTTGCATAACTAACGATAAACGCCGTTATGGTCACTTACTCACGCCGACTATAAGTCTGTGAGAGGAAGTGCCGAACCGTTAGTAGCGAAGCATCAACGTGAGGCAGAGGTCTTTTTGGACAAGAGCTTCTGGACCTCTGCTGTCATTTCCGCTTTAAGTCTGGGGTAGGCGTCGCCGGTGGCTGGGCCAGAGAAGCCTGCATGTATTTCCTTTACCAGGCCGTCGCGGCCGATGAAGAACGACGTGGGCCAGCTGTTCAGGTTTTTGGCCTGGGGCAGACGGTCGTTCAGGTCGTCGGGCGTACCCATCAGCAGGACGGGATAGGGAATGTTGTACTTCGTGATGAAGGCGCGAAGCCGTTCTGGATTCTTAAGCTGATCGCCCTCCTCGAAGGAAAGTTCGACCACTTCGAGTCCCTGCGCATGAAAGCGATTGTAGAGATCGACCAGCACCGGTGCTTCGTCGTGGCAGTTGGGGCACCAGCTGCCGCCGATGGCCACGATGACCACCTTGCCTTTGAACTGCTCGTCGGTGTTGGTGATGGTGGTTCCGGCGAGGTTGGGGCCGGAGAACTTAAGCGGCTCGTTCGGATTGATCAGCGTTGTTTGTTCGGTTGCAAGTGTCGGTGGCGCGAGTTTCGCTTTACGTGCCTGATCCGGACGTCGCGCCACGTTGGAGTCTGACGGGTCACGCAGATCGGTCACCTGCAGGGTGCCGTCCGCATTCGGCTTCAAGGCCATGATGGTGGCACCGAAGTCGCCAAAGCGGCTGACACGGTACTCGCCAGCGGATTGGTCGAAGCGGCCGTATAGTCCGCCACTATCACCATCGATGTGCTGGATCACCGCGCGAATTTCACCATTGCCAGCGTACGGCTCCACGTGCATGGTCCACGCGCTTTCGCCCTTCGACGATTTGCCCGCGATCTCCCAATCACCGTTGATGGTGCCGTTCTTCTCAGCGGGTTTAGCGGCGGCGAAGGTGGTGCGTGGCTTGCCTTCACGGTCGGCATGCAGCGTCATGGGCCACGGCTTCATGCGTGCGCCGCTAAAGGTCGCCTCCAACGTGTTGCCGTGGATGTCGCCTTCCAGCGTGCGCGCGAACGAATTGAAATGCAGCAGGAGGTGTGAGCCAGTCAGCGTGCTGTTGGTGGAGGGTGAGCGCTCCTTGCCGTTGAGGAACGTGCCAGTTATGCTGCCGTCCTTCGCCACCGCGGAGAGGTCTAGTTCGACGGGTACCGTTGCGACGATGTTCCGCGCGGAGGATGCGTCGGTGTTGCGCACCGTCGCCGTGCCGATCCAGTGATGCGCCGGATGTTGCGCAAGCATGTGGGTGGTGGAAGCAATCAGCAGGGAGAAAGCAAGCGAGCGGAGCCGGAGGTGTGTCATGCGTTCAGGACCCTTAATATGTAGATGCGTGAGTAGCGGTGCCGGAATCTGGATCGGAACTCTGCGGACGCGCAACAGACGCAGCCAGCGAGGAGTTCACTGCATGCGCGGAGATGAAAGTAAGAGAACTGGGGTTCAGGCCCGGCGCACAGCTATACGAGACAGTGGCGACAACAGGTTTGAAGAGGGAGAGTCACAGCAACACAGTATCCCGTGACACGCTGCCGGTCAAGACCTACCGGCTGGGTGGCAGGAGCGGACCGACGGAGAGCAGGTTGCCCAGCGTTCCGCGTTCCTCGTCGGAGAACTGCTGCCGGTACTGTGGTGAGTTCAGGATTGCATTGCGCTGGACGGTGGGAAGGTCGCGCAGATCGCGAAACGACTTGGCTACCAGGCGGCGGCGATCCTGTGGCAGAGCACCCAACTGCCCCATCGCACCCCGCACGTTACCACGCTGATCGGGTGTCAGCCGTTCCATGGCTTCATTGCGGGAGATGACGCGGTCACGCCGCGGCTCAGGCAAGCTGTTTAGCTGATTTAGCCGGTCGGCCATGCGCTGCTGTGTCTGTGGTGGCAGCTGGTTGAAGCCGGGTTCGTTGTGCAAGGCCTGCTGCTGCTGCTGTGGTGTTAGACTGCCATGCTGCTGCATCCACTGGCCCAGGTGGGCACCGCGCGCCTGACCAGCCATCCTGCCAGCATTTGCCGTGGGGTTACCTATCGGCCGTGACGGAGGGATGCGCTGCACTGGCGCGGGATGGTTCTGCTCTGGGGGCATCGCGAATGAGGCGCGGCCGCACAAGGCAGCAGCACACACTGCGGCCAGCATCCGAATTGTGACATACATCCTCATGGGGCAGTCAGCAGGGTACATAGGACCCACGTACAACAGTGCAACAAACGATGTGACGAGGACACCATGCCGGTAGTTTCACGTGCTGGTGAGCCGTTTCCAAATCTGATTAGCTCTGCGACGACTCATCTCCATCATCGTCCAGAAGCTGGCTCATTTGCTGAATCGCCTGCGCGTTGTTGTCGAGAATCTGCAAGTCCTGCACGGTGGCGGAAACTGCCGGGGGCCGCGCTGGCTGCAGGTGCGTTGCCTGCCACCAGGTGCCGCCGCCGGCAACCAGCAGCAGCGCCATGGCGGACGCCATGACCGGCTTGAGGGCCGCCTCGCGGCTGAATAGCCAGCGATCGCGCAGACGCGCGAGGAGACTCTCCGGCGGACGCTGAACCTCCGCACGAAAGCGCGCCGCCATGCGAGCGTCAAACCAAGGTGACGGCTCCGGTGCGTGCCAACCGTCCATCAACCGCATCACGTCGCGCATGGCCTGCTCGTCCGGTACCGTATTTGTTTTATTTCCAAGGAAAGACATCACACCCTCACGCAGTTTCAACTGCAATTACACAAAATCTTTCAGCCGTTCGCGCAGCGTCTGATATGCGCGAAACAGCAGACTTTTCGTGGCGGACTCGCTCAACTTCAGCACCGCCCCAATTTGTTTGTAATCCATTTCCTGGTACTTATGCATTAATACCGCCATACGCTGGCGTTCTGGCAGGGCCATCACATGCTGTTTGATGGCTCGCATGCGTTCGGCTCGCAGCAGGTCGGCCTCAATGGTCGGCGTAGCATCGGCCACATCCTGCATGGTGCCAGTCTCAGGATCGGGCTCATCCAGGTGAATGGTGGGCGCGGTTCGCTCGTTCTTGGTGTCGCGCGCGTGATTCACCGCGAGATTTGTCGCGATCCGGTACAGCCAGGTGGTAAAACGAGCCTCAGCCCGGTAGGTTTCACGGGAGCGGTAGACGCGGAGAAAGACCTCCTGCGCCATTTCTTCCGCAATGGCCTGGTTATGCACCATACGGTACATGAAGTGCACAATGGGCCGCCGGTACTTGTTCATCAGGTAATCAAAGCACTCCAGTTCACCGGCTTTCAGCCGCAGCATCACATCCGCGTCGCCTGTTTCGGTCTGCTTGCCAGCGTTTGCCGTCTGCTGCAGCGCTGCCTCTAGGTCCGCCGAGTGCGGGGCATGAGCGACAGTGTTGAGCGCCGGGTCGCCGATCATGGCCGGATTGAGCGCTAACGTAGCCACATCTTCGTCGACACCATCTCCAGCTAAATGTTGCGCCTCTTTTGCGTCCAGCGGGCCTGAAGTATCCCCGGTCAGGATTGCTGATTCATCCTGGGACGGTTGCTCCATGGACGTCTCGGCGTCCTGCTCTACGGCTGAGCAGGGCCGATTCAACCCGGGATGGCTTTGCCGCTGGGACATCAAGTTCTGCCGCTCTTGATCGTACCTGCTAGCCATGGGTACAGGGTAGGCCGAGCCCTTAAACAAGCAGATCGTGGATTTGGCTCACATGGCGTAGGAAGTTAGCCTAGCGATACAAGCAGGACAGGACACCGCCACCTCATAGAAGGAAATGCGGCCTCTGCCGGGAGCGCATGGTATTCTCAAGGTGAGCAAGAACCGCGAGCGCGGGCGCATAACTCAGCGGTAGAGTGCCACCTTCACACGGTGGAAGTCGTAGGTTCGAATCCTGCTGTGCCCACCAAATCAACAACTTAAAGGCTTCCCCAGCGTTTGGCAGATGCCTATATTTCCGTCTGTGAGCTTCTGTCGCCGGAGGAGCGCATGTCGGGCTCGCCACGATGACGGCACGGTAGGTTGCGGAGGCTGCCCGGACGAAAGCTCGCCTTGTGGGTACGCCGGAGACGACATTAGATCAGATTGAGGCTGTGCTCGAGGTGTGCGTGACTACGATCCTGCACGCATAGCATGCGGGCGGTGATTTAGTTGGATATTCCATGTTGTGGCTTCAGCCGCCGAGATAGCACAAGAGAGTTGAGAGATGGAGGCTTTAGCCTCCGGGATGTAGATTCAATTTCAGCGGCTGAAGCCGCTCTCGGTTTGTTCGGGCGAGCTATCTCATTGGCTACAGCCACGTTTGTGTTTGGAATCGCGGTTCTATCTTGGCGGCTGAAGCCGCTTTAGATTGGTGTGCGTTGATGTAGGTGCGGGGCTGCGGGTTTGCTGCTGGTGCGGAGCATTGCATGGCGCTCCTGTGAAGCCACTCCTTTTCAGAACGTGGTGCACCCGCTTACTAAGCCCCACTTGAAATGTTAGTATGCAAGCAATCTATGCCATCAACGCTTCTGCGAACTGCTCTTCTCTTGTCAATCTCCTGCTATGCATCTGCTCAAAGCTCCTTAACGACTCAAGACGTTCTTGCGAAGGCAAAATCCGCTAATGTGTCGATTTTGACAGGCGAAGGAGCGGGCCGTCTTCAAGGCATTGCTACCGGCGTAATTGTGTCTCCTGACGGACTCATTCTCACCGCATTGCATGTGATTAAGAATGCGTCAGAAGTACAAGTACGCTTGGCCAATGGTGAGGTTTTCGACCGAGTACAGTTGCTTGGTTCGGATGAGCGCCGCGATATAGCAGCGTTAAAGATATCAGCTCGCGGTTTACCCTTTCTGGAACCGAGTTCAGGTGAGAACGCACCCGGCGATCCCATCTATGCCGTTACGAGCGCGAACGGTTTGGAATGGAGTGCTACATCTGGCATCGTTTCTGCGGTAAGACCAGCAGATGAAGTCTCAGGTGCAGGTATAGGATTTCGCCTGATTCAGTTTTCCGCCTCCATTGCACCTGGTGCAAGCGGGGGAGCATTGGTAAGTTCAGATGGAAAGCTCTTAGGCATCATTACGCGCGGTACAGCAACTGGCATGGGATTCGCTGTTCCTGCACAAAGTGTTATGGGTCTGAGTGAATCTGGCCATCCCGTGCTGCTTGGATCTGGTGCACTGCTACAAACACCAGCGAGAATTGTTGCAGCTACACCTGCGAGCAGTGCTGCAATTGCCTCCACCGACCCTAAGCAGTTACTCAAAGACGCAAAAACGCTTTACCTCCACTCGAAGACTTCCTTCCTAACAATTGATACGCTGCAACGAGATTTGCTTGCGAGCAAATTGTGGCCGGAACTCGGCTTGACGATTGTGCAAGACCCTCGACTGGGCGATCTAGTTATCGAAGTAGACAGACCGCTGTTTACTTATGTTCACACGTTTGTTCTTTCGGATAAGAAAACAACAATCGTGCTCGGTTCTGGGAAGCAGACTGCATTCGACGGAACGATCGCATCGGCGGGTTTATCTAAGGATATCGTTAAGATTCTGGCTACTACACGCATACCAAAAGCCATAAGCAGATAGTGCAAGCGGTAGCATTTCTGCTGGTCGAAGCCCACCTTAGTTTCGCGAAGGTGGGGCACCCGGGGTGTGTGGTTCCATCCAGAATTTGCCTGCGATGAGGAGCACGACGAGCAGCAGACTGCAGAGGCCGAAGACTTCGCGGACGCCCATGTGGTTCGCCAGGACGCCGCTGAGCAGCAGGCCGGCGATCTGCGCGCTGAAGATGAGCGACATGACGGTGGAGCCGACGCGGCCCAGCATGGTGTGCGGCGTCTCCTGCTGGATCATGGTTTGTGACGGCACGATGATGCCCGCCACGGCGAAGCCAATGAGCAGCAAGCCGATAATCGTGGTCCACAGATGCGGAACGAGGGCGAGCAGCAGCGTTCCAGCGGCGATGCCGATGAGTCCGCCGTAGACCTGGGCGGTGTTGCTGAGGCGTTTGCCGAACACGTTCAAGCCGTTGATGCCGGACATGATACCTAGCCCGATCATGGCACTGGTGATGCCAAAGGTTTTGGTGGAGGCGTGCAGCGTATCCCGTACGTACACCGCGATGAGCGGGCCGAAGCAGCCCAGGATAAACATGCCCGCGGCCATGGCAGTAATGACGAAGAGCAGCGCCGCGTGGTGGAAGATGAAGCTGATGCCTTGCTTCATGTCAGACCAGACGCGGACGAGTTTGCCTTCCGGCTGCGCTGTATCAACCGTTGCTGGAGTGACGGCCGCCACGGTAATGGCCAGAGAAGCCATAAAGAAGCCAGAGATGACAAAGCTGATCGAATCGGCGATGAAGCATACCCTCGCCGTGAAATAGGCGAGCAGCAGGGCGGCAATGGGTCCGCCGATGATGCGCATGACGAACATGACCTGCTGGAGCAGTGCCTGCGCGGAGCGCATCCCGTGGGGCGGGACGAACGACCGTACGGCCACGCCCTGCGCCGGGCCAAAGACGCTGGAAACCACGCTGATGGCAGCAAGCACCAGGTAATAGCCCCAGAAGCTGTGAACGGCAAGCAGCAGAAGTACCAGCGCGGCGCGGATAAAGTCACTGGCGATCAGCGTTTGCTTTAGCGGCCAGCGGTCCACAAAGACGCCGCTAATGACGCCGAGCAGGGCGATGGGCAGCATGAATGCGATCTGCACGCCGGTGATTTGCTGCGGCGTGGCGCGCAGGTGGAAGGTCATAACGGTGATGACGGCAAAGAGCGCGACGAAATCGCCGAAAGTGCTGACGATCTGCGCATACCAGAGACGGCGCATGGGCACAATGCGCAACACCGCGCCCATGCCGAGCGGGTCAGGCGCGGGCAGCGGGATGCGACCCGCAGTGTCTGCCGGGATTGCGGTGCTTGTACTCATAGCCCTGCGCTTAAGAGGGTACCAGCTTCTCTGGAGCTCGCTTCACGGTTAAGTTGTCAATAGTTCAGGCGGAGAACAAACTCCGCAGTCCTTGGATCCGTTGCCGATGTGACTTGTCCGAAAGTTGAACCGCTTTGCGTGTAGGGTGACCCCGCTGTGCTTGGATTCGATGGCAGTGTGCCATTTACTCCAAAGTAAGAAATATGATTAGGGACGTCAAACAACTCTGCACGGAATTGCAGATTGACCGACTCGTGTATGGGAATATTTTTTTGTAGTGCAGTGTCCCAGTTGTTGAAATGTGGTCCACGAATGCCATCGTACTCCAGGTTGCCGTAGGTTCCTGCAGCTGGATAGGCGAAGGCACCGGGTGTTAGATATTGTTTTCCCGCGCCTGCATATGGATTACCGATGATGTTGGGACGTTGTGACACGGAGAAAACCGCGTTGCCTGCGGTGGATTGACTTCCAGGCTGGACGACGTTGATGGGCAGCCCCGAAGAAATGCGCGTTACGCCCGAAAGCTGCCAACCGCTGAGCAGCCTTTTGTACAAGGTGTGTTCATGCAACCAGAAGGGTAGGGGATATACATAGCTGGCCACGAAGATTTGTGGCTGGTTGTAACTTGCCGGGCCGTAATCCCCGTGCAGGTTGAAACTATCCTGCGGTGCGTAGTTATACGCTGAACCTTCAGTCAGCGCCTTAGACCACGTATAGGCGAGATTGACGGTGCCACCGTGTTGAAAGCGAGTGAGCAGCCGCGTTTGCAGGGAGTTGTAATTTGTATGTGCGCCGTTGGTGTATTGATTGATGTCTGCCCAGCCAAGATAAGGCCGAAGGGCGTTGTTGTTGACTCCCGGATGCGCCTGCTGTGTGCCCGCGGGTGCCTGATTGAGATTGCGAATCCAGGTGAGCGTGCCGGAGCCGGAACCCACATAGTTTATGTCAAAGACGGTGTTGGATGTGAGCCGCCGCTGGATGCCGAAGCTGTAGTTGCGGATGCGTGGCGGCGCAAGGTTACGATCTGGCGCATTGCCGATGTTCTGGATGGAGGATGTTTGCGCGCCCAGCGCGTCCACGTTGCCAGCGCTTAACGAGGCGGAGGCGATGAAGGGTGCCTGCGACACAGAGCCGTAGAAGTAGTTGCCCTCCACGCGCTCGTAGGACAGGCCAAAGCCGCCGTGAACGACGGTATCCTGCCTGCCGCCTACGTCATAGGCAAAGCCGATGCGCGGCGCAAAGGTGTTCAGGTGCGTATCGACGAGGCCTTGTGGCAAATTGTGAAAGAGCGCCTGCACCTGGGGATTGTTGCGGACAGACGCGGGGATTATGGCGGCCGCTTTTGAGGGAAAGCCACTGCCGGGCAGCACCAGCCCGTTATAGGGGTAGGGATTGCTGAGGATGGCCCCGGTGGTTGGATTGAGGGTGGGAGCATGGGTTGGATCGTAGTACGTGGGATAGAAATCGGATGAATTTAGCAGGCTGCTGTAGATGGGTTGCATGTACTGCCAGCGCAGGCCCATGTTCAGGGTCAGGCGGCGGTTTACAGTCCAGTCATCCTGCACATAGGTCTCGATTTGTGTAAAGCGTGCCTGCACTTGGGGCGTGGCGCTGCCTTCGGTGTACGTGGCGTAATTGCCTTGTAACAGGTTTGCCAGGCTGGTGAAGGAAAGCGCGCCGTTCAGTGATGGTGGGGCGGTCTGATTTTTGCGGCCGCGCCAGGCGTAGATGCCGGCTTTGAGCGCGTGATTCCCTATGACGCGCGAAAAGTCGTCCTTGCCAGCATAGATACGTTGATAGTTGGTAAAATTTAGAGCCGTTGCGCTTGGGTTGCCGTAGCCTGTAATGCTAATTTGCGGAATGTACGCCGATGCGTTGTAGAGCGTCGCGAAGTTGATGCCGTAGTCCGAACGCAGGATACTCTTGAAGCCGAACTGAGGATTGTAGGCAATGCCATTGGTCTGAAGGATGATATTACCAGAAAATGATCCTACAAGGACATTTACCGTCTTCGAGTTAAAGGTGTGGGTGTACTGCAGGGATGATGTCAAGCCGGGCAAACGGCGTTGAAAGGTGATGTAATTGGTTCCGTTGCCCAGGCTGGTGTACAGGTCATGCACGAAGTGGCCGTTCAACTGATTCTTTTCGTTGATATTGTAATCAACTTTGACCAAGTATTCCTGCTGGTTGTTTGGTGTCAAATTCAGGTAGGAGAAAGATCCCGGTGTAAGCGAGCTAGACTGCTGCTGAATGATGGAAGAAGCGAGGGCACGGCCAGATGCGGTGGACGTAGGCAGCAGAGCCGCGATTTGCCCGGTGGTGGGAACCGTGATGGAACTTACGCTGGACTGGCGCACGCGCTTAAAATCCTGCGCGAAAAAGAAGAACAGTTTGTCTTTGCCGGTGTTGAAGTGGTTGGGGATGTAGATGGGTCCGCCAATGGTGTAGCCGAAATTGTTATACCGCAGCGGCGGCTTTACGATGCGCGTAGCTCCCAAAGGTATAAATTGGAAGGCCTGGATGGCATCGTTGCGGAAGTACTCATACGCTACGCCGTGAAATTGCTGGCCTCCGCTGCGAATGGCCACGCTAACTGACGCCCCTGAAGTGCCGCCGAAACTGGCATCGTAAGTCGAAGCTGAGTTACGGAATTGCTGCAGGGCATCCGGCGAGATGTTGACAAAGTTATTACCGCCTCCGCCGTTGTCCTTGTTATCGACACCGTCGATAAAGTAATTCGCGGAATCAGTACGGATGCCGTTGACTGATTGTGCGTTACCGCTGACGCCATAGGTGCCGAAGAGATTGAATCCGCTGGCGACTGTCTGCGAAACGCCGGGAGAGAGCGTGAGCAACTGGATGTAATTGCGACCGTTGAGTTGGATTTGAGTGGCTTCTTCGCTGGTGACGACGGAGCCGATCTCGGCACTGGTCGTCTGCACCAGCACGGCGTCTGCTTTAACCTCAACGGCTTCGCCGACCTGGCCTATTTCCAAGGTCACGTTCACGGCGGGCTTACCGCCCACATCCACGTGCACGCCGGTGAGAACCGATTTTTTGAAGCCCTGGACAACCGTGCTTACGGTGTAGACACCGACTGGCAAGTTCAAGACGATGTAGTTGCCGTCACCGTTGGACCGGACGACCTTGCTTAGCTGAGTGGATTGATTGATGACAGTGACTTCAGCGTTGGGAACGGCGGCACCAGTGGGGTCAGTGATCAAGCCTGTGATTTGCTGGCTTTCCACGGCCTGGCACCATGCCGATGGTGTAAGAGCGAGCGCAACGATGGTGCCCCCAAGAATGAAACGTCTCATGACCGCCTCCAAAAGATGGCTGCCTAAGAAGGCGCAGCCCATTCACTACAGTTCGGCAACCGGGTAGCGGCTTGCGATGAATTGGTGCGAACTATAGGGAGACGGCGGACGCGTTGTCAAGCGTGTGAGGCGGCACGGGCAAAAGGATGAAGCTTGTCGGCGGGTGCTCGCAATGCGCGGCTGCTCTCTTCAAAGTGAATGTACCGCAAGCACCTTTTCAAACTTTCCGAGGCATATCGCTCGACAGAATAAGAGCAAGTCGGCGCTGCATTTCCTTCAGGTAGTCCGCGCTGCCTGGACTGAGTTCAAGGGTCGCCGATCCCTGATATCCAATCTCTTCCAACGCATTATGAACGGCAGTCCAGTCGATGTCGCCTTCACCCGGAGACACCCAGCGTGCCACCGGATCACCGCCGTTCTTCCCTCGCTGGAATGAGAAGTCCTTGATGTGCAGCTTCACGATGCGCTTGCCCAGCGTGCGAATCCAGTCCTGCGGGTAACCGTACAGCATTACATTCCCCACATCGAAGTACGCGCGTATCCAGGGTGAGTTGAAGTCATCGATGAATCTCGCAAACTCCAACGGACTTAGCAGGAACTTATTCCAGACTTCTTCCAGTGCCAGCGTCACACCCAACTCTTCGGCAAGCGGAATGAGCTTGCGAAGCACTGCCTGCGAACGTGTGTATGCGTCCTTATACGAGGTTTCAGGAGTTACCACCCCAGGTACAAGCAGAACGGTGGTGGCTCCCCAGAGGTGCGCATTGCGCATGGAGGTGCGTGCTCCCTCAAGACCCTTGTTGACGACTGCCGGATCTGAGGACGTGAACGGATACTTCCAGTGATCCATATTCATGACGGAGTGAATGGGTAATTGCGCCTTGTCTGATGCTGCCTTCATCACCTCCGCGCTGTGTTGATCGGGCGTCGTGGGGCATTCGATCTGCTCATAGCCGCAATCTTTGGCGAGTTGAAAGCGCTCGAAAGTTGACAGGTTTTCTGGCAGCATGTTGTACTCGACAGCCATGCGGATGGGTAACCGGGTCTTTGCCGCAGCGGGCAGGGAAGACATCATGGTGAGTGCGGAGGCGGCCTGGAGGAAACTTCGGCGATTCATCATGGCTGGGCAAGTTAATCGGATTGTACGCACCATTCCGACAGCCTGAGTCCAAGCCGCAGTGAATTCAACCTTCCATGCCATACTGCTTCATCACTTCTTCAAGCGGGACGGTTTTCAGGTGTCTGGCGCGAAGGTCTGCCATCTGTTGCTCGGCTGAGTACAGGTCTTCCAAATCGTCGAGATACTCTAGGATGGCTTCGCGGGCGTAGGAGTCTTTGCTGCGTCCTGTCCTTTTCGCCAGAGCGTCCAGGCGGTTCTCGATCTCTTCCGGGAGTTGAATGGCCAGCATAGGCACCTCGCGATTCAGTGTAGCGGGCACTCATATTGCGGATGTAAGAGTGAACTGTGGGCCACCCGTCCACCCACGCTATACACTCTATGAACCAAAGTAACGGGAGCTAGGAGCACCCGGCTGCCCAAAGGAGTCGTATGCCTACACATTTAGTAAACCTCGAAGCGCTGCTTCCCAGGGAGGATTTCGAGGCGAGCAGCGAGCTTCAAAACTCACCTATTGGTAACGAAATTCGAATTGACGATTTAGAAGAGGGACGCCCTTATGCGGCGTTGCTTAGAAAGCCAGATTTTCAGCGAGTTACAACAAACTGGTCTCCTGACCGAATCGCAGATCTCATCAAGAGTGTTGTCGACGCTGATTTGATTCCAGCTCTAATCCTCTGGCGTTCTCCAATGACAGGAAATGTGTTTGTAATTGACGGCGCACATCGCCTGAGCGCATTGCTTGCTTGGGTTCGGGATGATTACGGAGACGGTGCAATGTCTAGACACTTCTTCGATGACGATATCTCGCCGTCACAGAAGAAATTTGCTAAGCAAACAAGAGATCTGATTAACGAGGGTGTCGGAACGTACGCCTATTTACGAAGGATTCTTCAGTATCAGAACGAGACCACTAACGATGTAGCCAAGAGAAGAGCACAGAACCTTTTGAAGCCTTTGGCTTTGCAAATCGTTCCAGGCAACGCGGAGGCTGCTGAGAACTCCTTCTTTCGAATCAATGGTAATCCTGTATTAATTGATGCAACGGAGTTGAGCATCTTGAGAGCTCGCCGCAAACCCAACTCTATTGCCACGCGCGCGCTCATGCACGCTGGCAAAGGACATAAATACTGGCGTAAGTTTAAGGCTCACATTGAAGATATCGAATCGGAGGCAGGTTCTACGTACGATTTGCTGTTTAAGCCAATTCTTGATGGTTCAGTCAAAACTCTTGATGTGCCTGTCGCGGGACAGAGCTACTCAAGTGAAGCATTCAGGATGGTCTTCGATCTAATAAACATGGTGAATAATTTAACACCTTCTATGTGGGAATCGAAGGGGGATGACGTAAAAGCTTCAAAGAAAAACCGCGAGTTGTTACCTGATGATCCTGACGGAGAGATGACGCTTAGATACATTGAAAAAGTTCAGCGACATGCAACCCTGATTTCGGGTAAGAACCCCAAATCCCTTGGCTTGCATCCGATGGTGTATTTCTACGGGGCCACGGGAAAATTCCGCCCAACGGCCTTCTTAGCAGTCGTTAAGTTCTTCACTGAATTAGAGGACTTAGATAAGCTGTTTACCTTCACAGCTGTTCGATCTGAATTTGAGGAATTCCTTTTGAGACATCGTGATTTCCTTAATCAACTAGACCACAGCTATGGAAGTCGGACTCGTCCAGTAGAAGCTCTAGTTACCATGTACAAGAGAATCTACGAATCTCTAAATGAAGGAATTATCGAAGATACTGCGATAGTGCAGGCCCTGCAATCTCATCCCAAACTAAAGGATATTCGCAATGAGGACGACTCGTCACGCTCCCATAGCAAGAAATTCACTAAAGAGGTTAAAAACCTCGCATTTATCCGTGACGCCCTGCAAGCGGCTTTGAAATGCTCCATTTGCGGAGCGCGGCTTCATTCCAGTTCTATTTCCAACGATCACATAGTTCCAGAAAGTGAGGGTGGAACGGGGCACCCAGACAATTTGGCTCTTTGCCATTTTTACTGCAACACAGGATACAAGGAGAGGCTGAGACATGAATCGCGCGCAGGAATCTTAAGCAAGTAAGTCTAGCATGTGTGCGCGTGATGAACTGGCTACGATAGTGGTGTCCAGGCGGATTTGTTGGTGGAGGATGCGAGGACGGCATCGATGAAGCGTAGGCCGGCTACGCCGTCTTGGACGCCGGGGAGGGTGAGGGCTAGTGGGTTTGGAGCGCGGTCTTCGAGGCGGGCGGTGATCTGCTCGGCCATGTCGCGGTAGAGCTGGGCGAAGGCTTCGAGGTAGCCCTCGGGGTGGCCGGAGGGGACGCGGGTGGCGTACGCGGCGTAGGGGCTGGTGGTGCCATGGCCGCCGCGGGAGAGGATGCGCGTGGGTTCCTTGAGCGGGGAGAAGCGGACGTAGTTGGGGTTTTCCTGCTCCCAGTCGAGACCGGCTTTTTCGCCAAAGATGCGCAGGCGCACGTAGTTCTCGTGCCCGGTGGCAACCTGCGAGGCCCAGAGGCTCCCCTTGGCACCGTTTTCGAAGCGAAGCATGGCTTGCACGTTGTCATCGACGGGGCGGCCGGGAACGAAGGTGGTCAGTTCGGCGGCGATTTCCGTTGGGTGCAGGCCCGTGGTGAAGCGGGCGAGATGGTAGGCGTGGGTGGCGATGTCGCCCAGCGCGCCGCCGGGGCCGCTGACCTTGGGGTCGGTGCGCCATGCGGCCTGCTTGTTGTCGACGGGCGTGGCCAGCCAGTCCTGCGCGTATTCGACGTTGATGAAGCGGATGGGGCCAAGCTCGCCGGATGTCACCATCTCGCGCATCTGGCGGATCATGGGATAGCCCGCGTAGGTGTGCGTCAGGCCGAAGAGCAGGCCGGTCCGCTTGACGTCGGCGGCGAGGTCCTCGGCGTCGGCGAGGGTGGTGGTCATGGGCTTGTCGCACATGACGTTGATCCCGGCCGCGAGGAATGCCTTGGCTATGGGATAGTGGGTGCTGTTGGGCGTGGTGATGGCGACGAGGTCGATGCGGTCCTCGCGCTGCGCCTCAGCTTGCGCCATCTCCTGAAAGCTGGCGTAAGGGCGCGCGATGTGGAGGTCGGCGGCGGCGCGGGAGCGCTCCGGGTCGGACGAGAGCGCGGCGGCGACCAGCTCGTACTTGTCGTCGATGCGGGAGGCGAGGCGGTGGACGGCGCCGATGAAGGCTCCGGGGCCGCCGCCAACCATGCCCAGACGCAGACGGCGGTTTAGTTTCGTGCTCATGAGGTTCTCCCGTTCCTGTGAATTCGTTAACGCGGGCCTACAGCCCGCAGGTTCTTACCGCATCTGTACCCAGCCCTTTAGGATGGGCTATTACAACACGCGCCTTCAGCGCGTTTGTTCTGCAATCTCTGACCAAGAGTAGTGTCCTGCTCGGAAACTGATCGAGAATGTTTGTGGAGTAAAGATCCACCTTAGCTTCGCCCTTCGACATGCTCAGGGCAGGCTGTGGGGCACCCACTTCTTCTAAACCAGAGCTTAGTTCTAAGCCTTCATTGCGTGATGCCGAGCAGTTTGTTGATGGCCGCCTGGTCGGTGGTGGCGTCCGCGAAATCGTCGAAGGCTTTGTCTGTGGCCTGGATGATGTGGCGCTGAATGAAGGGTGCGCCTTCGCGTGCGCCCTGCGCGGAGCTCTTGATGCAGCATTCCCACTCGAGCACGGCCCAGCCTGTGTAACCGTACTGCGCCAGCTTGGAGAAGATGGCGCTGAAGTTGACCTGTCCGTCGCCCAACGAGCGGAAGCGGCCCGCGCGATTGACCCACGATTGAAAGCCGCCGTAGACGCCCTGGCGGCCGGTGGGGTTGAACTCGGCGTCTTTGACGTGGAACATCTTGATACGGTCGTGGTAGAGGTCGATGTAGCTGAGGTAGTCAAGCTGCTGCAGGACGAAGTGGCTGGGATCGTAGAGCAGGTTGCAGCGGGGATGGCCGTCCAGGAGGTCCAGAAACATATCGAACGAGGCACCGTCGCAGAGGTCTTCGCCCGGGTGGATCTCAAAGCAGACATCCACACCGTTCTCGTCGAAGACGTCGAGGATTGGCCGCCAGCGTTTCGCGAGTTCGGCAAAGGCAGTCTCAACGAGACCAGCGGGGCGCTGCGGCCAAGGGTAGAGATACGGCCAGGCGAGCGCTCCGGAGAAGGTGGCGTGCTCGGTCAATCCCAGGTTGCGGGAAGCGCGGGCGGCGAAGTGGAGCTGCTCCGTGGCCCACGCCTGACGGGCTTTGGAGTCACCGTGGACGGCTTTGGGAGCGAAGCTGTCGAAGAGCGAATCGTAGGCGGGGTGGACGGCGATGAGCTGGCCTTGCAGATGGGTCGACAGTTCTGTGAGGGCGACGCCAGCGTTGGCGAGCGTGGCCTGGAGATCGTCGCAGTAGGCCTGGCTTTCGGCGGCCTGCTTCAGGTCGATGAAGCGGGCGTCCCACGAGGGGATCTGCACGCCCTTGTAGCCAAGGCTCCCGGCCCACTTGGCGATGTCGGCAAGGGTGTTGAAGGGTGGGTCGTCGCCCGCGAACTGGGCCAGAAAGATGGCGGGGCCTTTGATGGTGGTCATGCGTGGTTTGCTCCCGTGCCGCTCGGTTCCATGCAGCCCAGCTATTGTAACGAGGGCGGTATTCCGAAGGCTAAAGCCTCGGTGTTTCCGGGCAGGCTGTGCTCCTGCGAAACTTTGCTCTGCCTGGGCGACTTGGCTTGCATAACGCGGGCCTACAGCCCGCAGTGGATCCACACCCCTTGTACCTGGGGCGTTGCCCCAGGCTATTACAACGCGGGCTTTCAGCCCGCAGTGGATCCACACCCCTTGTACCTGGGGCGTTGCCCCAGGCTATTACAACGCGGGCTTTCAGCCCGCAGATTCGCACCTCGTTAATTCATGCCCATTTGAAGACTCTGTTGCGATCTCCGAGATATTACTCGTCCGAAAGATGGTGTTCCTTGATGTTGCGTTATGCTGACGGGGTTCGTTGCATAGGTGCTTGATGCGCTGTCACAGGATATTTGCTGAATTAGCGGCGGTGTTGTGTTCCTTGGTCTTTGCGTGCCGTATTTGTGCGCAGGGAAGTGCGACCGTGCCATACATGGACAGTTCGCTGCCCGTTCATCAACGTGCGGTGGATTTGGTTGGGCGTATGACGCTGAATGAGAAGGTGTCGCAGATGGGGAATGCTTCGGATACGATCCCGCGGCTGGGCGTGCCTGCGTACAACTGGTGGAACGAGGGGCTGCATGGGGTGGCGCGCGCGGGGTATGCGACGATGTTCCCGCAGGCGATTGGCATGGCGGCGACATGGGACCCGGCGCTGCTGCGTGAGATCGGGGATGCGATCGCAACGGAAGCGCGAGCGAAGAACAATGAGGCGCTGCGGCATGGCAATCATGGCATCTACTTTGGGCTGACGTTCTGGTCGCCAAACATCAACATCTTTCGCGATCCGCGCTGGGGACGTGGCCAGGAGACGTATGGCGAAGACCCGTACTTGACGGAGCAGCTTGCAGTAGGTTTCATACGCGGGCTGCAGGGTGATGATCCTGCGTACTACAAGGTCATCGCCACGCCGAAGCACTTTGCCGTGCACAGCGGACCGGAGAGCGACCGGCACCGCTTCAATGCCGAGCCAACAGCGCATGATCTGTGGAACACGTACTTGCCCCAGTTTCGCGCCGCGATTGTGGATGGGAAGGCTGACTCCATCATGTGCGCCTATAACCGGGTCGATGGGGTTCCGGCGTGCGGCAGCACCATGCTGCTCCGCGATGTACTACGGCGCGACTGGGGCTTTACTGGCTTTGTCACGTCAGATTGCGGTGCTATCGACGACTTCTTCCGGCCCAACACGCACGGGACTGAGCCGGATGCGGAACACGCGGACCGCGATGCATTGCTGGCGGGTACAGATACGAACTGCGGCGGCACGTATGCGCGGCTGCTGTTTGCGGTGCGCAAGGGGCTAGTCAAGGAAAGCGACGTTGACGTGAGCCTGGAGCGGTTGTTCGAGGCGCGGATGCGGCTGGGGCAATTCGATTCGCCTGAGAAGGTGGCGTACGCGCGGATTCCCTTCAGCGAGGTGCACTCGGCTGCTCACGCGTCGCTGGCGAAGCGTGCGGCGGATGAGTCGATGGTGTTGCTGAAGAATGATGGCGTGTTGCCGCTCGCGCCCGGCACCTATAAGGCGGTGACAATCATAGGACCCAATGCCACGTCGCTTGCTGCATTGGAGGGCAACTACAACGGCACGCCGCATGACCCGGTGTTGCCGCTTGACGCTTTGAAGACGGCGCTGCCGGGAGCGACGATACTGTTCGCACCTGGTGCGCCGTACGTTGAGGGCTTTCGGATGCCGGTGCCGCGCACAATGCTGCATCCCGCGGTTGATTCGGCGGAGCAAGGATTGACGGCGGAATACTTCGGCTCGCCCAGCGTGGATGGCACGCCGGTGCGGACGGCCATTGATGCTCAGATTGACTTCGATTGGAATGGGGTCAATCCGTTGCCAGGAGCGCCGGACACCGGCTTTGCCGTGCGTTGGTCCGGGACCATTAGCGCGCCGCGTGCGGGTGACTACACGTTCACTGCCAGGACGGGAGCCTGCGAGCGATGTGAGGGGCAGCAGAGCGTACGGCTCCTCATTGATGGAGCGGAGCAGGCGATTCCAGCACCTTCACCGGCCAACCCGATGCCGGGTTTCGGACTTCATTTTGCTGAGGGCCAGCAGCATCGCATCGAAATCGACTTTATCCGGAAGCGGGCTGACCAGGGTTCCGGCATCACGCTGGAGTGGACGCCAATGACCGATACGCTGCTGCCTGAGGCGCTTGCGGCCGCGGCAAAGGCTGACTTGGTGATCGCAATGCTTGGCTTGTCACCAGACCTTGAAGGTGAGGAGATGCCGGTTGCGCTGCCTGGCTTTGCTGGTGGCGACCGCACGGACATTGCGCTGCCAGCATCGCAGGAGCGCCTGCTGGAGCAGCTCGCCGCCACGGGTAAACCGCTGGTGATTGTGCTGATGAACGGCTCGGCGCTGGCGGTGAACGTTGCGCAGGCGCACGCGAACGCGGTGCTGGAGGCGTGGTATCCGGGTGAGGCTGGCGGACGTGCGATTGCGGATGTGCTGACCGGCTCTGTCAACCCCAGTGGACGGCTACCCGTTACCTTCTACGCCTCAGGTGCGGACTTGCCGGACTTCAGCGACTACTCGATGAAGAACCGGACGTACCGCTACTTCACCGGAGCGCCGCTCTACCGCTTCGGCTTTGGTCTCAGCTACACGCGCTTTCACTACAGCGACGTGAAGCTCTCGACGCACGTGGTAAAGGCCGGAGCAATGCTGACCGCGCAGGTGGATGTTAAGAACACCGGCACGCGTGCTGGTGAGGAAGTGGCGGAACTGTATCTATTGCCGCCGCACGAGGGCAACGGCGGACTCTCGCCGCAACTGCACTTGCAGGGCGCGCAGCGTGTCTCGTTGCAGCCTGGTGAGAGCCGCACGTTGACATTTACGCTCGACCCGCGCGGCATGAGCGAGGTGGATGGACAAGGTACGCGGAGCGTCCAGCCGGGGAGCTATGGGCTGGCGATTGGCGGCGCTCAACCCGGTGATCCAATGGCATCGCAGCCTGCGCAGGTGGTGCGTTTTACCATTGCCGGGCGTCAGGAGTTGCCCCGGTGATGCTCCAAGTGGCTGCGGGCGCGTAGGCTGGTTCGCATGAAGATTGCCAATGCGCGTGTGATCGTCTGCTCGCCGGATCGCAATTTCGTGACGCTGCGCATCGAGACAGACGAAGGTCTCTACGGGCTGGGAGACGCCACGCTGAATGGCCGCGAGATGGCGGTTGTCAGCTATCTTTCGGAGCATGTGATCCCGTGCCTGACTGGGCGTGATCCATTTCAAACAGAAGACATCTGGCAGTACCTGTATCGCGGAGCATACTGGCGGCGCGGGCCCGTGACGATGGCGGCGATTGCCGCGGTGGACGTGGCGCTGTGGGACATCAAGGGCAAGGCGCTCAACACACCCGTCTACAATCTCCTGGGCGGAGCCAGCCGGCGTGGATGCATGGTCTATACGCATGCAAGTGGCGCGGACATCGCAGAGACGATTGACTCCGTACAGAAGCACTTGGCTGAGGGGTACCTCGCCGTGCGGGCGCAGGCAGGCGTGCCGGGTTTGGCTTCTAGCTACGGCGTCCCGAAGGGCGGAAAGGCGTATGAGCCAGCTGAACGCGGTTTACCGGTCGAGACGGTCTGGTCCAGCGAGAAATATCTGCGGTTTGCGCCGAAGCTGATGGAGGCGGTGCGTAGCGCTGTAGGTGAGGACGTGCACCTGCTGCATGACGTGCATCATCGGCTTACGCCCATTCAGGCAGCGCGGCTTGGCAAGGCATTGGAGCCATACGCTTTGTTCTGGCTCGAGGATCCTGTTCCGGCTGAGCTTCAAGAGGGCTTCGGCCTCGTTCGCCAGCACACCACGACGCCGCTGGCCGTGGGCGAGGTCTTCAATTCGTTCCACGATGCGCATGAGTTGATTCGGAACCAGTGGATCGACTATCTGCGCATGACGGTGGTGCATGGCGGAGGTATTACGCCGCTGAAGAAGGCTGCCGACTTTGCGGCGGTGTACCACGTGAAGACGGGGTTTCACGGTGCCACGGACATGTCGCCGGTGACTATGGCAGCGGCGTTGCACCTTGGTCTTGCGGTGCACAACTTCGGCATCCAGGAACATATGCCGCATACGGCGCTGACAAGCGAGGTCTTTCCGCATCAATACAGGTTCGAAGCGGGCTACATGCACCCCGGTGACGGCCCGGGTCTCGGTGTCGAGATCAACGAGGTGCTGGCGGCAAAGTACCCATATCAGCGCGCGTATCTGCCCGTGGCCAGGCTGGTGGATGGCACGCTGGCGGACTGGTAGCCGCTTGTCCATGTACAGTGTTCGAGAGCATGTCTTCGCCGCTAACCATCAAGCCGGCCGCTGACGCACGCTGGGACATCCTGAGCCTGGGCGAGGTGATGCTGCGCTTCGACCCCGGCGATTTTCGCATCGCGCAGGCGCGGCAGTTCCGCGTGTGGGAGGGTGGCGGCGAGTACAACGTGGCACGCGGCCTGCGCCGCTGCTTCAACCTGCGCGCGTCGGTCGCGACGGCCCTGGTGGACAATCCGGTCGGCCGCCTCGTCGAGGACCTGATGCTGCAGGGCGGCATCGACACCTCACATGTGCTGTGGCGCGAGTACGACGGCATCGGGCAGGACTGCCGTAATGGCGTGTACTTCCTGGAGCGCGGCTTTGGCGTCCGCAGCGCGCTGGGCAGCATGGATCGCGGCCATACGGCCGTTTCGCAATTGAAGCCGGGCAACATCGACTGGGACCGGATATTCGGCGATGAGGGCGTGCGCTGGTTCCACACCGGTGGCATCTTGTGCGCTCTGAGCGAAACAACGCTGGCTGTTGCGCGTGAGGCGATGCAGACCGCAAAGCGTCACCGGACGGTTGTTTCGTACGATTGCAACTATCGCCCATCGCTATGGCGCGCGCGGGGTGGACGCCTGGCCGCCGCTGTCGTGAATCGTGAGCTTGCGCCGTATGTGGATGTCCTGTTCGGGCATGAAGGTGATCTGGCGACGGAACTGAACGAAGCCTCCAGCGGGCCGCCATCGCACACGCCAGAAAGCTACGCCGCCATGGCCGCGCGTGTCATGGAGCAGCACCCGAATTTCAGCCTCATTGCCACAACGACCCGCCGAGCGCACTCCGCAAACCGGAATGACTGGGGTGCCTACGCGTATGCTGACGGCGTGTTGCACGTGGGTGAGCCGATGCGTGATCTGGAAATCTACGACCGTGTGGGCGGTGGCGATTCCTTTGCCTCGGGCCTGATCTACGGCTTGCTGCAGGGCAAAGGGATCGACCATGCGCTGCGCTGCGGGATTGCGCATGGCGCGCTGACCATGACCACGGCGGGCGACAGCAGTTTTGCCACGCTGGCCGAAGTTGAGAATCTGATGAATGGTATCGGTGCCGGTGTGCAACGCTGAGAGGAAGGTCATGCAGGTTTCGAAGAGGGAAGTGATCGAGCGGATGCGTGCCACCGGGATTGTGCCGGTGCTGCGCGGCGGGTCGGTGGACGAGGGTCTGGCGCTGGCGCGGGCGATTGCGGCGGGCGGCATCGATGTGCTGGAAATCACCATGACGAATCCTGGCGCGCTGGAGGTGATCCGCACGCTGCGGCACGAGGATCCGTCGCTGCTGGTGGGCGCCGGTACGGTGCTGGATGCGGAGACCGCGCGCGCCTGCATGTTGGAGGGCGCACAATTCATCGTGAGCCCGTCGACGAACCTGGAGACCATTGCGGTGTGCCGGCGCTACTCCTGCGTGGTTCTGCCGGGTGCGCTGACGCCGACGGAGATCATGACGGCGTGGGAGGCTGGCGCGGATATCATCAAGCTGTTTCCGGCGAACGCGATGGGGGGTGCGGCGTACCTGCGGAGCATTCGCGCTCCGCTGCCACAGGTTGAGGTGATACCCACGGGCGGCATCTCGCTGGCGAACGCGAAGGAGTTTCTGGAAGCGGGCGCTGTTGCATTGGGTGTTGGCGCTGACCTGGCTGACGCGAAGGCGATTCGCGAAGGCAATGCGGCTAAGGTGACGCAGACCGCGCGGGAGTACCGCAAGATTGTGGATGAATACCGGCAGGCAAGCCACTGATTCAAACGGCCCGCATACAAGAGCGCGGCGGTTTCTGGTAGACTCTGGATTGTCTCGCGAGGCAAGCGCTCTGACAAAGCGTGGCAGAAGTCATGGTACTTCTGCACTGTGCGGGACATCAAGCGTCACGGCCATTCCTGGTCCTGAAGGCGCGCTCTGAACCGTTCACCATTCCGGCGAACGATCAGGGGACGTAGCTCAGTTGGTTAGAGCGCTGCCCTGTCACGGCAGAGGTCGCGGGTTCGAGCCCCGTCGTCCCCGCCATTGAATTCAAGACAAATCAATTCACGGTCATGGCATCTCGCGGTGCCGGTTGGCCCATAGTCTGCCCACCAGCCACCGGACTCCTCATATCCTACATCTCTAGGAGGAAGTGAGATGTGGGCTACCCGCCCAAAGTCTATCGGTCGTTGAGATACGCTTGATCAGAACAGACGCTTAGGAGCGCCATGCATTTGCGACGCAGCTTCATCTTGGGCTTTGAACTTTTCGCCGCCTGCCGGATTGCAGGCGCGCAGTATGCGCCAGCCGTACCGCCGTCAGAGGGCATTATTGGGTACTGGTCAACCGATGCCGGTTCGGTACTCCAGATCGATCACTGTGGAGAAAACGTCTGCATCACGATCCGAACGATCTCTCAGAAAGCACCAGGCGTAGTCGATGGGCGCAATCCAGATGCAGAGCTACGCACGCGCCCGGTCTGCAGGCTGCAGATTGGTACAGGCTTTAACCTGACGGACCCCGATCACGCAGAGGGCGGCAGAATCTACGATCCCGAAAGTGGAAAGACCTACAAGTCTGTCATGACGAGTGAGGCGAACAACCTCAATCTGCGGGGATACATCGGCTTCCGGGCGTTGGGGCGCTCGCAAACCTGGCACCGCACAAGCGAGCAGTACGCAACCTGTGTCGGCACAACGCACAGATGAAGCAGTTTGTTCGCGTCTGCGGTTCTAAGATATGGCAGGCGCCGGTAGCACGAGAGTGTACTCAGGTGCAGATGGCCGGACGGGAAATCAACTCCCTTGCAATGAGGAACACAATCGTCACATCTCTTCGAGAGTTGGGCACCCAGTCATCTGGAAGTGAAATGCGGCCACGCTCGTCATCTCGCAGTATTGGAAAGGCTGCGATGCTGTGCGACTCGACAGGCGAATGCACTGTTTAACGTACGGTTACGGAAAGCGCTGCCGTGTGTTGCAGGCTTGGGCTGGCGGTTTCTGTTGCCTGCACCGTGACGGGGTAGATTCCCGGCGCAGCGATGGCTGGCTGCTTTGAACTGCAGCTCTGGAGTCCTGCCACCATCACGAGCAGGCAAATTAGGATTGCCAGGCGTCGGCGGCCGCGCCACAGGGCCAGCGACGGCAAGAGCAATGCCGCGATGACCGCACCCCAACGATGAGTCCCGTCCCGTCGGCGCAGAGCGGTTTCTGGGCCGTAGCGGTAGATGTCGCTCGTGTTGACGGTCAGTGTCACCTGTCTACTGCCATTCGCCAACGACACGGTTTCTCCGCTGTCGAAGACACACTGGGCGTGCGCGGGCAAGCCGCTGCATGCCAACGCGACCGAATCGCGGAAGCCACCCAGCGGTGTCAGTGTCAGCACCACATTTGTCCAGTCTCCTGCGGGCAGCGTCACGGCCCCGGTGGGCGGCGTGAGCGAAAAGTCATAGGCCAGCACCACTTCCCGCACCACGGGTGACGCTGACGTTGCCACCGTTGCGTCCCCGGCATACACCACGGTCAGCGCGTGCGTTCCCACCGCCAGGGAGGCGGTGTTCAGCCGCGCTATCCCGCCGCCGGTGTTGCGTTCGCGGCGGCAACGGTGGCTACCAGAGTAACGCTCTGGCCCTGGTTGGCCGGGTTGGGTGCGGCCGTCAGCATGACGGAGGATGGCACCGGCGTCACCGCCTCCGTAAAGGACGCACTTGCCGCGTTGAATAAGGCTCCGCCCGCATACCTGGCCACAATCAGGTGTTGCCCAATCGGGAGCGGCCCCACTGTCACGCTTCCCTGGCCATGCCCGTCCAGCACCGCCGTCCCCAGCACCGCCGTTCCTTCACTAAACGTCACAGAACCCGCCGGCATACCACCGCCTGCCAAGGACTGCACCACCGCTGTCAGTGTCACTGTTTGCACTGCCGTCGCGGGATTGGGTGAGCCGAATCCCGCCATCGCCGTCGCGGCACCGTTCACCACCTCCACCAGCGGCGCGGATGCGCTTGGCGCAAAGTGGATGTCGGCGGAGTACGCCGCCACGATGGTATAGCTGCCCGCGCCCAGGCTCGTCACCGTCGCGGACGCTGTGCCGCCGCCGCTGAGTTGTGCCGTTGCTACCGGTGTGCCATTCGCCGTCCACGTTACGCTGCCTGTTGGTACGCCGCCCGCGCCGGTCACCGTGCTGCTCAGCAGGACCGGTGCGAAAGGGTTTGCAGGATTGGGCGAGACCTGCAGCGTCGTCATCGTCGGCTGTCCTGTCACCAGCTGCGTAAATGGGCCAGACACGCTGGGGTCGAAGTTCCCGTCTCCGCCATATTGCACGGTGATGGTGTGCGTGCCTGCAATCAGGCTGGATGTCGTCAGGCTTCCCGCCGCTCCTTGGTTCAGCGTCGCCGTCCCCAGCACGGCGGCTCCATCCAGAAACGTTACGTGCCCGGTGGGCACGTTGCAGTTGGGAGCCACCGTCGCGGTAAACGTCACCGGCGTGCCACCCACCGATGGATTGCTCGACGAGGTAATCGCGATAGCGGGCTGCGGGTGGATTTCATACGCGCCCATGTCCACCGTGCCGCACACCGTCCGGTTGCGGCCGTCCAGGTCCAGCGGCGGCAGCATGGGCGCGTTGATGTCGCCCGCCGCCACCACCGGCGACGCGCGCTGCACATGGAAGTCACCCGTCGCGGGCGCGATGAACCGCGGATCGGTGCTCAGGTTGGCCACGGTCTGCGACGCGTTGCCGCAGGTGTAGCTTTGCGGCGTGCCCGGCGCAAACACATCATTGTGGCTGAAGATCGCGGTCGCGGGCGGCGTATTCGCCGGGATGCTGTTGCTGTCCTCCAGGTACTAGCAGCGCACTGCCTGCCCCGCCATGGACCCAATGAACAGGTTATTGCTGATCGTCTGGCTCTCTAGATACAGGCCCATGTCCAGAGCACGCGCGCTGCTAGAGGGTGACTCAATGGTGTTATTCACCAGCGTGAGCGAGTTCAGCAGTAGAGCGCTCATCGCAATCGCTGATGCCACCGGCTCGGTGGAAGTGTTATTCACGACCAGATTCTGAATCAACCTCAGGTAAATAGCGCCACCAGAGTAAATGGGGACCTCTGTAGGCGCTATTTCCTGTCAGAACGTTGTTCTGAAATGTGACATAGTTCCCACCCAGCATGGCGAAGGCGCTATACCCGGCCAGCGCACGCGATTGATTTGTTCACAATCCGGTTGCCGGTAAGCGTGACGTAACCGCCCCCACCGACAGTGAGCGGAGCACTTTCCCCAAAAAACACTTCACCCGGGATCGGAGGGTCATTCTGATAGGGATACGACAAGGCTACGAGTGCTGGAACTTGTCCGCAGGTACCGCTGGAAGAACTCGTAATCGTGTTATCGTTTGCGGTGATGCTCAGTACGTCTACCGTGACAATACCGCAGCCCGGATTTTCCAACACCTGATTGTGGCTTACCGTAGCCGCGACATCACTCACGGCCACCCCATTGCCGGTGTTGTTTGCATCTGTCGCGATACCGGGCGCATGGGTGACTGTAAACCCGTTCAGCGCCACCGCCGGATATTCGAGAACGATGTTCGACCAGAAGAGTACCGTTGGTGCAGACGTCTGGCCCTCCAGAATAGTCTCGGTCGCTTCAGATGCATCGGTGGCACCGCTGGTGATGGTAATTGACTTATTCAGCACATCGATGTTCTCCCGGTAGGTGCCTGGTGCCACCAGCACCGTATTCCCATCTTTAGCCGCGTCTACCGCCGCTTGCACAGTGCTGTAATCAGCGGGTACGTGGAGCGTCCGCTGCGCTTGGATAAGGGAAGACCCCGCCACGAACCAAAATGCCAGCCATAACAGGAGGCTGCGCATCCGGCGCGCCCCATTGAGGCGAAAAGGTCGGGTGCTGCGGGAGGGAGCGACAGGGGACATCACAGAGCGACAAGGGACATCGCGAACCCTTCAAAGAGGCGGATCGATCCTTGAGCCGTGTGAACCGCCCCGGCGAACTGCGAATAACCTATGCCGCCCGCGCCCGCACTGTCAAGCCCGCGGCCGCCAGCACTGGACAACGGTTGGGCGTCACAACACTTGCGTTAATAACCCTTGTTTCGCGAGTGTTCTCGCACGCATCCTGGTCCTGGAGATGGGAGAGAGATGGCCACCAGCCATTGATCCAGCACAGGTCATGATGAGATATAAAGCTCGCCTCAGCGGGTGAAGCCGCGTTGTGTCTTGTGCGTTGATGGCATGGCTGAAGCCATGCCCCTCCGAAAGCGCGCCTGCATGAGAGCGTCAGGAGAGAGGACACAACCGGGAGGCCGGACTGGCGCGTCGCCTCATCTCTGGTGTAGAAAAATGAACCACCCGCCCACCCATGCTTTGGAGCACCTCGGAACTGATGTTCTAGGATGTGATGTTGCTCAAATCATTAAGGTGTGTTCCCTGAATGGGTTTCTTCTTTCGTCGCAGCTCCAGCTTCGGTCCATTTCGCTTTAACTTCTCCAAGGCCGGTATAGGCGCATCTGTGGGCGTGAAGGGCGCGCGGCTAACCCTTTCCCCTAAGGGTACGACTTACATCACGGTCGGGGGTAACGGTTTCTACTATCGCCGAAATCTTTCCGCCAGCAGTAGCCGCCCGACACAAGTCTCCGAGGCTCAGACGGTCGATGCGCAACTTGATGAAGGTGAGATTAAAACTGCTGACGTAGAGGACCTTCTACAGAGTTCGAAAGGCGAGCTGATCGAAAGCTTGAACAAGAAAGCCCAGATGTTCAATCCGTCGACCGTCATCTTCGTTGTTGCTGCAATCTGTATTGCTATTGGCCTTCTTCTGTTTATGAGCGCTTCTCCTACGAACGCGCAACTCACCTTGCCTGATCCGTCTGCTGCGTCCGAAAGACAAGCGAACCGGGCGGATGAGTATGCTCTGCTTGTGGCTCGGTATGGCCAACCCTCTTTGGTGGCCATTGTTAAGGCAGGTACAGTGCTGCTCCGCACTGCGACTTATGAAGGCGCTCATCTAGCCATTACTTTCGTTCCATCTGGATGCGTAGATACATATCGTTACCATGAGGCACATAAGAACGACATCGCTTCTAGCCGAGTAGCAAAGCGCCGTCATGGGTCTACTCAAGCGCCAAGCATTGATGCACCATCATGTGTGCTTCCAACAGACAAAGCCTCAACAGTGATCGGTTACGTGGACATCAATTCTGGTTCTGTCATTGATCGTGGAACGGCGGAGGGCTACCTGCTTGGCATGAGCGCGAAGTCGGCTGCCGCGCCAACGATGAAGACGGCCAATCCTCAAGTTGTCGAGACGCATGGGCAGAACGCTAATCCTGAGTTTGCCGCTGTAGGGTACAACGAAGAAACTTTAAAACGTGAGCAGCAACGCATCACTGACAATGAAGCTTCAATTAGGAAGGATGTAAGGAGCGGCGCCACTTTCTTGATTGTTGCGCTAACGTTGCTTATACCGGGCGTACTGATCCATCTGAAGAACAAAGCGAAGCGCGCCACGCGCCTATGTTATAAATTAACGGAATCTACGAGTTCGCAGCAGCGCGTTCTCGACTCAACGCTTGAGCAACTTGCTACATCCAGAGCTATCTGGCGAGTAGACAGTCAATCAGCAATAACGGATTGGAAGCGCAATGCAGGCGCAGCCTACAACGTAAAGCGTGAGCAAATCAGTGTTCGAAGAGCCGTTCCACCGCGAGTTGAAAGTAATATCGTTCCCTTGTGTGTTGATTTTGGCAAGCTCAAGATGTTCTTTCTTCCAGATCAAGTGCTGTACTGGCAACGGGGTACCTTCGCATCAATTGCGTACAAAGACCTGAATTTCCAGTCCGGTGTCACACGGTTCATAGAGGAGCAGGTTCAAACGTCCGATTCACGGCAAGTGGGTTCTACATGGCGGTATGTCAGAAAGGACGGAGGACCAGACCGGCGTTTCAACAACAACCGGCAGCTCCCAATTATGTTATATGGCGTAGTGACTGCGGTTTCGTCCGAAGGAATCAACCTTTTGTTGCACACGAGCAATGTGAGCGCCGCTAGTTCTTTCACAGACTCCTTCAGAATTTTTCAGAGTAGTCGCGACCGACTTATGCTTAATGAAGCAGGCCCGCTAATTAGTGAAAAGAAGACTGCGCAAGAGCCGCCAGCTAACGCCACTCGTCCTGCAAATGTTGCAAAAGCGTTGGGTGTGCTTGGTTTGTCAGTAGATGCCAACCCTGAACAGATAGCCATCGCATATCGGCACATGGCCCAGATGTACCACCCTGATAAGGTAGCCGGTCTAGGTCCTGAGTTTCAGCAGCTAGCAGAAGAAAAAATGAAAGAAATCAACGCCGCTCACAAGTTAGTGAAACAGCATCTGGAAGTCGTTTGATCTTCCTCTATGTGAGCTACTAAATTTCGAGGATGACGGGCATGATCATGGGTCGGCGTTGGGTGTTTTTTTGGATGTAGCGTTTTAGGTCGGCGCGGATTTTTTCTTTGATCAGCATCCAGTCGCGCTTTTCCTCGGGGCTGGATTGCTCCAGTGTTTGCGCGATGATGCGGCGGGCTTCGGTGATCATCGTCTGCTCGCTTACGGCAAAGCCGCGGGTAACGATTTCTGGCTGACCCTGCTGACGTCCGCTCATCTTGTCAATGGTGATGATGGCGAGAACAAGGCCCGCCTCGCTGAGGTGGCGGCGGTCGCGGATGACAATCTCCTCCACCACGTCAGAGGTGGAACCGGAGTCGATGAGGATGCGTCCGCTGGGAACCTTGGTGGTGATTTCGGCGGTGTTGGCGGTGAGTTCCAGAACTTCGCCGTCTTCCAGAAGGACGGATTTTTCCGGGATGCCGGTGCCGGTGGCGATCTCGATGTGCTGGGTGAGGTGGCGGTAGTCGCCATGGACGGGCACGAAGAACTTTGGCCGCAGGAGGTTGATCATGAGGCGCAGCTCTTCCTGGCTGCCGTGGCCGCTGACGTGGATGAGGCCGCTGCGCCCGTCGTCATGGATGACCTTGGCCTTGCGGCGGTAGAGGTGGTCGATGACGTTGTAGATGGCCTTTTCGTTGCCGGGGATGACGCGTGAGGAGAAGAGGACGGTGTCGCCGGGCTCGATTTTGGCGTGCTTGTGGTTGTCGACGGCGGCGCGGCTGAGGGCGGACATGGGTTCGCCCTGGGTGCCGCTGATCATGACGCAGACCTTTTCTGGCGGCATGTCTTTCAGCTGGCCGCTGTGGATGATGAGGCCGGGCGGCGGGTCGATGTAGCCGAGGTCCTGCGCGATTTCAGTGGCGTTGTCCATGGAACGGCCGATCAGCGCGACCTTGCGGCCATGCTTGTGCGCCAGAGTCAGGGCCAGCTTGATGCGGTGGATGGAGGACGAGAAGCAGGAGAAGAAGAGACGCCGCTCCGTGCGGGCGAAGATTTCGTCGAGGCGTGGGACGACGGCGAGTTCGCCGGGGGTGTAGCCGGGGCGGTCCACATTGGTGGAGTCCTGCAGGAGCAGCAGCACGCCTTCCTTGCCGAGTTGCGCGAAGCTGTGCAGGTCGAACGGCTTGCCGTCAGGCGAGGAGAGGTCGATCTTGAAGTCGCCGGTGTGGACGATGATGCCGACGGGTGTGCGGATGGCGAGCGCTACGCAATCCACCAGTGAGTGAGTGACGCGGATGGGCGAGATGCGGAACGGGCCAAGCTCGAAGCTTTCACCGGGGAGCATCTCGATCAGGTCGGCGTTGTCGAGGAGCTTGTGCTCTTCCAGCTTGCCTTCAAGGAAGGTGAGCGTGAACTCTGTGCCGTAGACGGGCACGTTGAGTTGCGACAGGATGCGCGGGAGGCCGCCGATGTGGTCCTCATGCGCGTGCGTCAGGATAATGCCGCGAACCTTTTCGCGGTTCTCCAGGAGGTAGGTGATGTCGGGAACGACAATGTCCACGCCGAGGAGGTCGTCCTCAGGGAACATGAGGCCAGCGTCGATGACGATGATGTCATCCTTCCACTGGATGGCCATGCAGTTCATGCCGAACTCGCCGAGGCCGCCCAGCGGGATTACTTTTAGTGCGTCAGTATTCATTCCTCTGCAATGCTAGCAGCGTCTGGCAGGCAAGCGCGGCAGCAGCTTAACGCAGCAGGTCTTCCAGCGCGAGGGACAGTTCCGTTTTTTCGTCGCGGTACTTGACGATAATGGGTGTGTAGAGGCTGAGGCCTTCCGCGCCGGGTTTGGTGATGGCGCGGGAACCGGGCACGACAACCGCTCCGGCGGGGATGATGAGCGGCGTGCCGGCGGTGGCGCGGAGGGTGGTGCCGTGAACGACGTCGTAGACGGGAGTGCCGCGGGTAAGGATGGTGCCGGCTGCCAGAACGGCTTTGCTGCGGACAACGGTGCCTTCGTAGACGCCGGTGTTGCCGCCGACGAGCACGTCGTCTTCAATGATGACGGGTGTTGCGTTGACGGGTTCGAGAACGCCGCCGATCTGCGCGGCCGCGCTGAGGTGGACGCGCTTGCCGATCTGCGCGCAGGAGCCGACGAGTGCGTGCGAGTCGATCATGGTGCCCTCATCGACGTAGGCTCCGACGTTGACGTACATGGGCGGCATGCACACGACTGACCTTGCTAGGTACGCTCCGGCGCGTACGGACGAGCCGCCGGGGACGATGCGGATGCCCTCCTCCGGCGTGAAGACACGCGCGGGGAAGGTGTGCTTGTCCACGTAGGCACCCGCGCCCATCTCCACCAGGCTGCCCAGGCGGAAGCCCAGCAGGATGCCCCGCTTGACCCAGGCGTTGACGCGCCAGCCGAGTGGGCTGGTTGGGTCGGGTTCAGCAGAGCGGAGGGTGCCGCTCTCCAGCGCATTGCGCAGTTCGTTGAAGACATCAATGGAGTCGCGCTCGGCGACGCAGGCGGGGCCGAGCGCAAACGCGTGTTCAATGCGCTGCTGCAGGTCTTCAAGGGGCATACGGCAAGTTTAGCAACTGCGGTGGGTGTCCCTGATCTACCCGGCACCTTCGATCTTCGGGCAGAGCTGCTCCAGCACCTTGAATGCCGCGCTCGTCCGGTTGGTCAATCTGAAGAGGCGGTCAGCGTGGAGTACGCTGGAGTACTGTCGTAGGCCTCATGCAGCGGAGTTATCGGCGAGGGCGCAGCTGTCAAATTGACAATGCCGGGTCCTTCTTCCACACCCGTTCAGTGAGTAGACTGCACGAGGGAGCTTAAGCAGATGCACGAGGACAGTTTTAATTGGAACGACTCTGAAGTCGTTGTTTTTCCAACTAGCAGCGGGGTTGCACTTTATACGAACGTCCGAGGAGAGATGGTGATACGCCAAGAAGGACATCTTGGCGAAGACGACACCATCATTGCCGTTTCAAGGAAAGAGTTAGAGAACTCATTTCCGCTATGGAGCGCTGGGCTAAAGAGGAACAAGAAGGCTAGTCCGCCAGAATACGTTGGCTATTGACGACCATGCCTAGGTGGAGTGTCTGCTAACTGATAATGGTGGCAGGGGCGTTGCAAGCCCTTAGGCAAAGACTGGCTGCTGGAAGCTCACGCTAAACACAGAGATGGATGGATCAGGCCTGCAAGCTCAAGCCGAGTTCACCGGCTATAGTGCGCAGCATAGTGCCCGTGGCATCTGTGATGGGCACCATGGGGAGGCGGAGGGTGTCGGTTTCAATCAGGCCGAGCATGGTTAGCAGGGCTTTGGTGGGTGCGGGGTTTGGTTCGGCAAAGAGTGCTTTGTTCAGGGCGTGCAGCGTGCGTGCTTGCTCGCGCGCGGTGAGCATGTCGTGTGCGAGCGCTGCGTGTACCAAGTCAGAAACCTGATGGGGCGCGACGTTGGACGCGACGGAGATCAGACCTTTGCCTCCGGCTGCGATGATCGGTAGCGCTAGGTAGTCGTCTCCGGAGAAGATGGAGAAGGCTGCCGGTGCGTTGGCGAGTAGATCGCCGATTTGTTGCAGGTTGCCGCTGGATTCCTTGATGCCGATGATATTGGGCAATTCGGCCAGGCGGAGCGAAGTTGCCGGTTCCAGGTTGGCAGCGGTGCGGCCAGGAATGTTGTAGAGCAGCAGCGGCTTGCCGTCGATTGCCTCGGCGATCGCTTTGAAGTGCAGGTACTGACCCTGCTGATTAGGCTTGCTATAGTACGGGTTGGCGCTCAGGATGCCGGCGAGACCGTCGATTTTTGCCAGGTGTGAAGCGCGGCGAACGGCTTCCGCGGTGGAATTGTGTGTGCATCCGGCGATGACCGGCACGCGTCTGGCGCTTGCATCCAGCACTGTGCGGACGACAGCATCGGTCTCATCCTCGCTCAGCGTGCTGGCTTCGCCGGTGGAGCCGCAGGGGACGAGAAAATCCGCACCGTTCTCGATCTGATACGCGACTAGGCGGGCAAGCGCGGCGTGATCGACGCTGACGTCGGCGTGAAACGGTGTGATGAGTGCCGTGCCCAGACCGCTTACCAGACCGGAGAGAATCGCAGGTTCCATGCCGCGTTTGAGTGTATCGCTTTCTACGCAGGTTAACGCCTGTAGTTCATATTCCAGACGTGCAGGTTTTCAGAAGGGTATCGCCTCAGCCATGCCGTATGCCGTCTTCTCTGAGTTATTGGTTCATCTGTTCGCGAAGGCGAACAGATGAACCAGTCTGTATTTATCGTGCACTTGATGGCACAGCTAAAGCTGTGCCCTTCCGAAAACCGTCTGCTACTACTATACCCACTCACCTTGGCGCATCAGCGGTTCCGCGGTGCCGTCCGCGTGGACGCCGTCTACGTCCATCTGGCCGGAGCCGATCATCCAGTCCACATGGATGAGGCTGCTGTTCGCGCCCTTGCTGGCCAGCGTGGCGTCATCCATCGTCTCGCCGCCGATCAGGCAGGTGGCGTACGCCTGGCCCAGGGCGATGTGGCTGGCGGCGTTTTCGTCGAAGAGGGTGTTCCAGAAAAGCAGGCCGCTCTGCGCGATGGGTGAAGAGTGCGGGACAAGAGCGACCTCGCCAAGGCGGCTCGCTCCATCGTCGGTCGCGATAAGCTTGCGCAACGCCTCTTCGCCAGCGGTCGCGTTCGCTTCGATGATGCGGCCGTTCTCGAAACGCACGCTGATGTTTTCAATGAGCGTCCCTTGATGGGAGAGCGGTTTGCTGGCGCACACGGTCCCGTTGACGCGGTCCTTGTGCGGTGTGGTGAAGCATTCTTCCGTTGGGATGTTGGGATTGCCAAAAACACCATTACCGCTCATGCTGCCGCCACCTGCCCATAGATGATCATCGGCAAGACCGACGGTCAGGTCAGCTCCTGGTCCGTTGAAGCGCAGAGCGTAGAACCGCTTGTCATTGAGCATGGCGACCCGGCGCGCAATGCTCGCCCCATGATCTTTCCAGTGCTGTACCGGATCATCCGCCGTGATGCGAGATGCGCGGAAGATCGCCTCCCAAAGCGCCGCCATGGCCTCATGTTCGGGCAGGTCCGGGAAGACGAGCTTTGCCCAGGCGGCCGTGGCTGCGGCGAGGATGGTCCAGTTCATCGCGTGGCGCGTCACCAGATCCATGGCGGGCTTGGACGCTTTGGACATGGCGACATTCGCACGGCTTACCTTCGCGGGATCCTCGTCCTTCAGCAGAGCGGGATTCGTGCCGGTAATGCCGATGCGCGCGGCACCGCTGCGATAGGCCTCCGCGATGCCGTCCGCCAGCCACTTGGCGGCGAAGTCAAAGCTCTCGTCCGGAGCGTAGCGGAAGCGCGACAGCGTGTTCTCATCGTCCGCGTAGAGCACTGTGACCAGCAACGCGCCCGCACGGTAGGCCTGTTCCACCACGCGCCGGACAAACGCGGTTTGCTCTAGCGACGCTGTGAGGACAACTTGTTGACCCGGTTGCAGGTTTAGGCCAACGCGCACCGCAACAAGCGCCAAGCGGTTAAGCTTTTCTTCGAAGGAGAGTGTGGCGAAGTTGAATTCAGGCATGAAGACGTAGGTTAACGCTGCTCTGATGCGCGTTCGAGCGCTGTGATGCGGGTATCGTGCCGCGCCTGTTCGGCGTAGAAGTCGCGCATGTCGCGCTGGATGGAATCCATTTTGCTCAACATCTCGGATCTGAGCGAGTGCATGTCGCTGCGAACTTCATTACGCAGTGAATTCATATCGCCTCGCAACGAACTGATGTCAGACCGTACGTCATTCCGCAGTGTATTGATTGCGGAGTGACTGAAATATGTAGCGATCAGAATCGTCGCAACGGTAATCGCAACAGAAAGGACGTCGTGCATCGCTGCGGCTCCTTGAACCGGGGTTACAGGTCGAGTCTACCTCTGGCATTACACCTGCGCAAAGATATCGTGAAAGTCATGGACGCCGTTGCGTGTACTCAGCCACTCGGCGGCGCGTACCGCACCCTCCGCGAAGCCACGCCGCGAGAAGGCTTCATGGGTCAGCGTGATCCGGTCCGCGTCGCTGCACGCCTCCAGCGTATGCACGCCGGCAACATCGCCCTCGCGATTTGATGTAATCGCCACCTCGCCAAAAGCAGCCAGCGCCTTCCGCAGCGTGAGAGCGGTGCCCGAGGGCGCATCGAGCTTGGTGGCGTGGTGTGTCTCCTCAATGGAGAAGGTGTAGCCCGCGCGCGCCAGCGGCCCGGCCATGGACTGCGCAACCTGCAGCATGACCTGCACGCCGATGGAAAAGTTGGTGCCATGGAGCAGCGCCGCACCTTTCCTTTTCGTCAGATCGGACATGTCCGCCAACTGCGCGTACCAGCCGGTGGTACCGACGACAACCTTTGCACCCACGGCCAGGCAGGCACGGAGATTGGGGATGACCGCTTCTGGCGTGGTGAAGTCGATGACCACGTCGAAGCCCGCGATAAAGGGTGCCGTCAGCGCTGCGGCGCGCGGGTTTTCCTTTGCATCCAGCACATGCACGCCGTGACCGCGCTCGTGCGCCACCTCCGCGACCATCCTGCCTGTCTTGCCGTGGCCCAATACCAGCATTCGCATCGTTGTTGCTCCTGTCACTTACTGCAAGACAACTGCCGCCGGGGCAGTCACCGGAGGCGCGCCCATCGTGTTAGCGCGGGCATCGCGGTCGAAGATGTTTCCGTCAGGGTCGGCGAAGAAGGTCCGGTGCAGCGACCGGATCGCCTCGGCGGTGTCGTCTTCCTCGATCATGAAGCTCATGTTGATCTCGCTGGCTCCCTGCGAAATCATGCGGACGTTGACATGACCGACGGCGGTAAAGACCTTGCCGGCGATACCCGCATGTCCACGGATATCCTCGCCTACCAGGCAGATCAGCGCCTTGTTGCTCTCGTATTTGACGTCGGCTATCTTGGACAGGTCTTCGGCGATCGCTGGCAGCCGGTCACTGGTATCCACCGTGACAGAGATGGAGACTTCGCTGGTGGAGACCATGTCAATGGCGACCCGGTGCTTGTCAAAGACATCGAAGACAGCTTTGAGATAGCCGTGCGTCATCAGCATGCGGCTGGCGACGATATCCACAATGGTGAGCCGCTTCTTGACGGCGATGCTCTTGAAGGGCGAACGGCAGGGCGGTGCGACAGCGGTGATGCGCGTACCCTCGTTCGTTGGATTGCGCGAATTCAGCACGAAGACCGGGATGTTTTTCTGTACAGAGGGCAGAATCGTTGCGGGGTGCAGCACCTTGGCTCCAAAGTAGGCAAGTTCGGCGGCTTCCTCGAAGGAGATCGTCTTTACGCGCAAGGCATCGGGGCAGATGCGTGGATCGGCGGTCATGATGCCGTTCACGTCGGTCCAGATTTCGATGGCACCCGCGTGCAGAGCACCGCCAGCTAACGCAGCGGAAAAGTCACTGCCGCCGCGGCCGAGAGTGGTGGTAATGCCGCTCAGGGTGGATCCGATAAAGCCGCCCATCACCGGCGTTTTTGCTTCATCAAGAAGCGGCAGGGCACGGGCCTTGAGGCGTTCTTCAATGTGGGATTCCATAGGCACCGCTTTGCCGAATTGCTCGTCGGTGATGATGCAGTGCCGTGCCTCCAGGTGCGCGCCATGCAGGCCGCTACCATCGAAAGCGGCGGCGACGATCTGGCTTGAGAGCCGCTCACCGAAACTGACGACCAGATCCGTGGTGCGTGCGGTCAGTTCGCCGACAGCGCAGATGCCGCGCAGCAAATCGTCGAGCGCATCGAACTCTTGGTGGACGATGCCGAGCGTGGTGATCAGCGCAATCTGCTTCAGGAGATCGGTAGCCGTGTCCAGGTGACGTGAGCGAAGCCGGGCACTCAGCGCCAGCGCACCTGCTTTGTCGCCTGCCCCGGCGGCATTGCCAGCGGCCAGCAATTGGTCGGTGACCCTCGCCATGGCGGAAACAATCACCAGGGGTTGCAGCCCGCCCTCGCGCCGTCCACGCACAATGGACGCGGTGCGGCGGATGGCCGAGGCGTCTTCCACGGACGTTCCGCCGAACTTCATGACGACCAGTTGCGGACGCGGCGTGCTCATGCGTGCAGCAACTCCGGCCGCCCACTTCCGGTCTGCGTATGCAACACATTGCCGGGCAGTCTATTCAATTTCGCTAGTACTTCCGCATTCAGCACCGCCGCGCCAGCCGCGCCGCGCAACGTGTTGTGGCTCAAAAGCACGAACTTCCAATCCAGCAACGGGCACGGACGCAGGCGTCCCACGGTCGTGCTCATGCCGTTGCCGTTCATCACGTCGAGGCGCGGCTGCGGGCGATTGCTCTCGTCGTTGTAAACGACGGGCTGCTCCGGCGCGGAAGGCAAGTGATGGCCCCGCAGCGGCTGAAACTCGCGCCACGCAGCAAGCACCAGCTCGCGCGTTGCGGGCGTTTTCAGCTTAATGGATACGCATTCCGTGTGGCCGTCGGCGACAGCGACGCGGTTGCAATGCGCGCTCACCTTGGCAGAAAGCATGTCGATGCCAGAACCCGTGTAGCGTCCCAGCAGCTTGCCGACTTCTTCCTGCAGCTTCTCTTCCTCGTTTTTGATAAACGGAACCACGTTGCCGAGGATGTCGAGCGACGGCACGCCGGGGTAGCCAGCGCCGCTGACCGCCTGCATCGTGCTGACAAAGAGGCTTTCGATGCCGAAGCGCTCCTCCAGCGGCTTGAGCGCAAGCACCAGGCCGATGGCGGAACAGTTCGGATTCGTGACCAGGAATCCGCCGCTTTGGCTGCGGAACGACGGCTGCTGCTCCATGAGCGGCAGATGATCGGCGTTGACCTCCGGCACCACCAGTGGCACGCCGGGAGTCATGCGGAAGGCGCTTGAATTGGAGATGACCGCGCATCCCGCCCGCACAAATAATGGCTCCAGTTCGCGGGCCACATCGGCATCCAGCGCGGCAAAGATGATCTTTGGCAAATCGCCTGAGTTTGCGGCTGGTGTGTTCGCCTGCAGGATCATCTCGCCGATGTGTGATGGCAGCGGTGTATCCAGCTTCCAGGCGCAGGCGTCCGCGTAGCGCTTGCCGGCGGACCGCTCGCTGGCCGCCATCCACGTTATCTGAAACCACGGGTGAGAACTGAGCAGTTGAACGAATCGCTGACCCACGGTGCCGGTCGCGCCCAGTATCCCAACATTCCGACGTTCCATCGTTCTCCAATCCCCGCGGCTGTATTTCCACAAGGATACGTGAAAGCGACCCTTGTCTAGTAGTCTCTGCGGAACCGGCGGTTATATTGCGATCCGCCGATGCCCCCCCAGGCAATCAACAGAGCCAGGGCATGGATTAGAAACCAGATGCTGAGTCCCTGCGCGGTGAAGATCATGAAGAGGATGAGGATGCGCGGCACAAGGACGGCTGCCAACAACGGAACCAAGCTGATAACGTACGAGCCTCCCGTGTGCGCGCCGAGGTACAGCACCAGCAGCGAGATACGTGGCAGGAAGAGACTCAAGACAAGGAACCAGAAGGGAAGGCCGAGTGCGTGCATTGAAACATTCCTTTCGCAAACCGCGTTGGTGATGCGGCGTTTACAGTGTAGCCAGATTCAGCCGCGTTCTGGTGGCAACTTGCGTGGGCGCTGTGCCGCAAGCAGTTGCTCGAGCTCTTCCTTGAACTCGCGTACATCCTTGAAATCGCGGTAGACGGAAGCAAAGCGGATGTAGGCGACGGTATCGATTTCCCGCAATTGGCGCATGATCATTTCGCCGATTTCAGAGGTGGTGCGCTCACGGTCCGGGGAATCGACCACGTAGGCTTCAGTATCGTCGACGATTTTGCCCAGCTTGCCGGTGGGGACGGGGCGCTTTTCGCAGGCGTGCAGCAGACCGCTCAGCACCTTTTGCCTGTCGAACTTCTCGCGTCGGCCGTCCTTCTTGACAACCATGTAGGGGATTTCGTCGATCCGCTCGTAGGTAGTGAAGCGTTTGCCGCACTTTTCGCATTCGCGGCGGCGGCGAATGCTGTCGGCGTCCTTGCTTTCGCGCGAATCGACCACCTTATCCTGCGCGAAACCGCAAAATGGACATCTCATCGGGTTCAGTGTACCGGATGCAGCGCCGCTGCTTCGCCACTTGTACGGGCGATGCTCCGCAGGGAGACCTGCTCCGTGCGCGCAAAGATCAGGCCGGGAAGAACCGCGCTGGCTGTACTGACAATCCACAGCACAATGGCGGTACTTGCCGCAAGTTCCGCGGGGATGCCGAAGAGCTTTGTGAGGGCGAGCGCGGTCATCAGCTGCGGTCCGCCGCCTATTCCAGGCAGTTGCACCAGACCGCCCGCCACGCTGAACCCCATCAGCAGGATGGCATGCGCGATCGTGAGATTGTGCACGGGCGGCGGAAATGCATGCAGCGTAAGAACATAGCCCAGGGCGATGACCGTCCAGGTGAGCAGGCTAAGCACGGAGACGGAGACAAAGTCGCGGGGACTGCCGATCGTATTCAGGCCTTCGCGAAAGGCTCTTATTTTGGCAGCGGCTGATGCGCCAAACGCAGCCGAGAACCGGCTGACTATAGCTTGCGTGCGTGTTGCCAGAGTTTCCCCCGCGATTCGCGTGACGACGACGAAGAGGCTGAGAAAAGCAATCGCAGCGGCAATGGCATAGCCCAAGACGCGATAGCGCTGGTGAAAGGGCAACGTCTGCAACTGCGGCGAGAGAACGAGGTTGCCAGCAAAGAGAATGCCAAAGGCACCCAGGTCGAAGATGCGTTCGACAGCCAACACCCCAATCTGCGAGGCAAATGACAGACCGGTGCGGCGGCTGATGAGGTATGGCCGGATCAGTTCTCCCACGCGGCCAAGCGCGGCCAGTCCTGCAAAGCCGATAAACTGCGAGCCGATGAGGCTCCACCACGGAACGCGTTTCCCGGAGGGCTTGAGGAAGATGGCCCATCGCGCCGAGCGGAACAGGGCATTGCTGTAATTGAAAAGGATTGCCAGCACCAGCAGCGGGACATCCATGCCGTGGCAGGACCTCCAGAACGTGATCCAGTCGAAATGCGAAACGTGCATCCGCCAGGCAACAAGCGCGATCACACCCAAGGTGACAGTCCAGAGTACCGCCTTGCGCGAAGCCATGGAGTTATTGGCCCGGATGTTGGGAGGCAAGCACCAGCCGGTTGAACTCGCGGATGACACGGGCGATGTAGAGGTGGGTTTCACGGAAGGGTGGCACGCCGTGATAACGGTCGACCGCGGCTGGACCCGCATTGTAGGCCGCGAGCGCCAGAACGAGATTCTCGTGATACCGGGTGAGCAGGTCGCTCAGATAGGCACTGCCCGCGTTCACATTGCCCTCGGGCGAGAAGCGGTCTGCCAGTTGATACTTCGCGGCAGTGCCTGGCATTAGCTGCATCAGTCCGCGCGCTCCGGCAGGGGAAACCGCTCGAGGGTTCCACGCACTTTCCGCTCGTACGACGGAGGCCAGCAGGGCCACGTTGATGTTGTGTGCCGCGCCGGATTGTTGCAGAAGTGTCGCGGTCGAAGATGAGCCACCCAAACTCGCTACGCTGCTTGCCAGAGCGGCTTCAGGAGCCGCTTCCACGGTGGCGATGGAGTCTGCCGGAATGTCCATGTAGTTTTGCGTGCCGCCGCCGTCAGCGGGAAGATGCAGGCGTACCGTATTGGCCGAGATCGCCTCGCGTGTCGTGCAGGTCAGGGTAAACCCGCTGCGCAGCGTCACCAACTCCGCCGCGTGCACCGGCAGCACAAGCATCAGGCCTTGAAACGCGTATACGACGGCACGCGGGAGGGGACGCATCATGGGTCAGACTATCATCCGCTTCGGGAGACGCATATCTTGGAGAGATGTGTCGAAGTGGATGTCCAGAGCATCGGCGACGGCGTTCCGATCGTGCGTCTGCATCACCGGCCAGCCACGTTCGCGCGCCAATGCTTGCAGCGTGACCGGTGCGTTGCCCATCAGCACGGGCCAACGCGCGAGTTCCAGCATGGGGAGGTCGTTCCAGTTGTCGCCGATGCTCATGAGCGAACTCCGGTGGAGGCCGTTGAGGCGCAGTAGTTCGGTCACGCCATGGCCCTTGGAGCAGCCGGCTGGCAGGATGTCCAGAATGCAGAGATCGCGTGCCGGATACTCGGTGCGGAAGAGGGAGAGCCGGTTGTCATGCGCGGAGGCCAGTATCGCCTCGGCTTGTCTCATGCGCTCCATTGTGCCGCACAACATGGCTTGTATCGGCAGGTTCGACTCTGAGAGTGAGTTCTCAATGGGCTGCACGCGGCGGATGTACTTCGCATTCGCCTCCATCCAGTTGTGGATGCTGCCATGCAGCGCGTCCATCTGTTCCAGAACCAGAGCGCCGGGTACATCCTCGCCGTCTTCGCCCAGCAGATCGAAGGTGAGCACGAAGCTGTTGCGAAACTCGCCGAGCTGCGTGCATAGCCACTGTGCCGTCTCCAGCGCCATGGGATGACGGAAGAGGAGTGTTCCGCTGATCGTTCGAGCCACTGTGCCGTTGGAACTGAGAACGATGTCGCGGGGGTCGAGCGAGATGCCGCGCAGAATCTTCATGGCGTAGCTGTGCCGCCGTCCCGTGGCGATGACGATGCGCGCGCCCGCGTCATGCGCCCGCTGAAGCGCGGCTTGATTGATTGTGCTGACAAATCCGCCGGGATGGACGAGCGTGCCATCCATGTCGATGGCGATCATGCGCGGGCGTTCAACGGCAGTCATTCGGCGTGCACCAGCGCGGCAACCGGCTCCCGCGTGGTGCCATGCGTTGTGAGAACGACGGCCGAAACGAGGATAAGAAAGCCTCCCAGCCAGGCGCTTGGCCCCAGCCGCTCGCCAAAGAGCCACATGCCCAACACCGACCCAATCACCGGTTCCATGTTAAGAAAGATGCCTGCCTGGGATGCGGGAACCTGCGTCATGCCCCAGTTCCACAGAAGGGTGGTGGAGGCAGTACATAAGAGGCCGCTGGCGGCGAGCGATGCCCAGGTGGCTGCGGAAAGGTGGTGTACCGGTGGTGGACCGTACCGCAGACAAACCCAGACAGCCAGCATCAGCGTGCCGGCCGTCAGACCGCGCGCGCTCACTACCACGGCGCTATGCCGGTTCAGGAGGAGTTTATTGCCCATGATCCAAGCCAGGGCGATGAACATAGAGATCACGACGAGTGCATCGCCCGCAAGTGAGGCCGGCGCCGTACCTCCGCTTGAGGAGAGTGCAATGAGACATGCTCCCGCCGTGGAGGCGGCGAGCGCACACCAACCGGTCGCATGAAGCCGCTCGCCCAGAAACAGCGCCGCGCCCACCGCCAGAACCACCGGCATGGTGCCGATCATCAGCGATGCGTGTGCCAGCGTTGTCATCTTCAGGCCTTGGAACTGAATGAGGAACTGCAGCGGAATGCCGAAAAATGCCGCGGCCAGGAGTATGGCCCAGTCGCTTCGGCTCCATGGCTCTGAGCGGCGCAGTGCCAGCGGCAGGGCTGGCAACAAGGCAAACAGGAAGCGGTACAGCACCATGTGCCCCACGGACAGCTCGCGCAGGGCGATCTTACCAAAGTAGAAGCCGGTACCCCACAGCGCTCCCGCCGCGGCACAGGCCGCGAAGCCGAGGGAACGGTTGGGCAGGGAAGAGCGCATCTTCTCACTGTCGCACACACGATCTTTCCTCAGCGTTGATGCGTGCCCGTCTGCCGCGGCGCTTCACGCCATATCGAAACGCTTTACCCGGCAGCAGGGTGAGGACCGTCGCCGGAGGCCTTTGTTGGAGATAAGATGAATCTAAGCAGCCCATGCTCCGCTCCCTCATGATTCGAGGTTCGTCCCCAGCAGTTGCGCTTGCCGCATGTCTTTGCATGGCCAGTGCCGCTAGCGCCGCGAACGCGCCAAAGAGGGCGCAGGCACCTTCGGTGACCCTTCCGCTGGAAGCTTACGGCTTGCGTGCCGGGAGCAGTCCGCTGGCGATGCACGCCGGATATACCAATGGAACGGTACACTTCATCGACTCGAATCATCTTCTGCTTACCTTTAGCGCGCGCAAGTTGATGAAGCGCTCACCTGAGCAGCGGGAGGGTGACGACGATCACACCGTTCGTGCCGAGGTGATCCACCTGCCTGATGGCAAGGTGGTGCGCGAGACGGAATGGCGCATGCACGACCGTGCGCCGTATCTTTGGGCGGTGGGAAACGGCCGGTTTCTGCTGCGTGAACGCGGTGATTTGTTCTCACTTGACCCACTTGGCAACCATGCTCCCGCAGACCTCGGCCGGCGGTTACTGTGGAAGTCCGATGACGATATCCAGTCCGTGCAACTAAGCCCAGCCCATGATCTGCTGCTGCTGGAGACCGCGCCGCGCGCGCGGATTGGGGATGATCCGGACGAGAAACAGGAACGGCCAATCACTGCACGCTTTTACCGCGTCATCGTAGAGGGCGAAACCCTTATTTTGTCGAATCGGGGACGCGCCAGGGCGCACGACGCGTTTTCCTTGGCGTTTACCTCCACCGGTGTGCTGCAGACAGTGCGCGAGGATCGCACGCACTGGGGATTTGACTTTCACCCGTACAAGGGCAAAAACATCGAGCTTGGCGGGTTTACCAGTACGTGCCGCCCGCGCAACGTCTTTATCTCGGATACGGAGTTCTTTGCCTACGGCTGCCGGGGGGGCGAGGACCGGCGGCTGATGGGCGGGTTCAATCTGCTGGCCGAGGCACGATGGGTATTTACCGTAGACGATTCGCCGCTGTGGCTGGCAGTGGACTCATCACCCGCGACAGGACGCTTCGCCGTCCGTAACACCCTGACGACAGCACCCGCGCAGGACACAGACCAGTTAAGCCGGAGTGAACTGCGTGCGCAGGAGGTGCGGGTGTACAGCAGCCGCGAGGGTGAGGAACTGCTGCGCGTCATCTGTTCGCCGGAGCAGAGGCCGGGTGGCAACTTTTCGCTTTCCGCTGACGGGCTGAAACTGGCAGTGCTGCACGCTGGCCAATTAGAGGTTTACGATCTGCCGCCTGTTTCGAGTGAAGACCGCACGCTGCATGAACGTGAGCAGGTGGTACTGGTGCCGTTGCAGCCCGCAACGGAGGCCGATGTCGCGGCTGCCTTGTCTGAGTCCGAGCGGAAGTAGGCGCGCTTATTCATCCGTGCGTGTCCGGTCCAACAGGGCAAAGAGGGGCACAGCCAAGGCCGCGTTGATTCCGGCGCGTATCAGTTCGTGAAGCCATTGCAGGGTATGGCTCCCTTCCGCCAGCAGGAAGCGTTGAATCAGAAACAGCAGCGCGGAGTGAAGCAGGAAGAAGCCGAAGTTCAGCAGGAGCCGGGTGAAGACATTCTCCACGTCAATGCGGAGTCCGATGGAAGACGCGGCATACCCAATCACTGCATTTGCAATGCCGTTTACCCCGATGTAGAGATTGCCTGGCAAATCCTGCAGTAAGCCAACCGCAGTTCCAAGCAGCGTGCCTGCGATACGGTTTCGCCAAGAAATGCAGAAGTAGAGAACGGCGATGAGTGGCAGATCCAGAATGCCCAGCGACCGCCAGATCCTGGGCAGAAAGGCGTGCAGAAAGAGCGCGCACAGCGGCACCGCGATCACCACAAGCGGATGAAAGTGATGTTGCTCCAGTTCGCGCCGGTTGGCAAAGGAACCTCTTGGCATCAGGGCTCCGTCTCCCCGGGATGCTTTTTCGGGGACTTGGTACCGGGCATGACCAGGTCTGTGTCCCGGCCACCGGGCCGCAGGTCGGCGGCGGCTGGAATGGCCCCGGGCGAGTAACGGTCCACGTGCAGCGTTGGGATGGGTTTGGGCAGCGCCACGCCCGGCTGCTTGGCGGCATCCGCGCCTGTCGGTTTGTCGCCTGCTTGCGGCGGAGGCGCGGGCTCTTTCAGGCCAGGCAGGCGCGCGGCCAGGATTTCGGAAGCTTTTGTGTTGCCGCTGGAAGGGTCATCATCACCGCTGACCACGGGTTTTGCGAGCTGCTCCGCCACATCTGTGACCACCAGGACTTCCTCCAGCCGGTCCAGATTGGCCGCGGGCTTGACCGTGATGACGGCGTAAGGAGGATGCTCGCGGTCCGGGCCAACAGCGCTGATGAGGCCGACGCTGAGACCGCGCGGGTAAATCTGGTCCCCACCACTGGTGACGACAGTCTCGCCGGGCTTGACGCGGTCGTCAGGCAGGAGGTTCGTGATCTGTAGCAGACCGCCCGGCGCGCCGTGCAGGATGCCCCGCATGCGCGTGCTGGCGAGTACCACGCCCGCGCCGGAGCCAGGATCGTTCAACAGCAGCACCTGCGCGGAGTTTGCGAAGACATCACGCAGCTTGCCCACGGCGCCGTCTGGAGTGATGACAGCCATGTCCGGCTTCAGACCATCGTTGGATCCTTTATCGATGACCACGATGCGCGACTGGTCGCCTCCGCCAGTACCCACGACCTCAGCGGCGACGGTTTGGCCAACATAGTGCTCCTTGAAAGCGAGCATCTGTTGCAAGCGCTGCCCCTGGCGTGCGTCTTCCGCCAGCGCAGCCTCCCGCAGGCGGAGCTGGTCGATTTGATATTGCAGGTCACGATTATGCTGGCGCACATGGCGGAGGTCCACATAGCCGTGCCATGCCGCGCGGATCAAGATGCCGATGTGCTTGAAGCCCGTTTCCGCGGGTGTAATGGAAAGCGCTGACAACGCGCGCACGATACGCACGTGATGCCCGTCCGGGCGTGCGGCATATCCGGTGCGGCGTACCTGCGTGGCCAGGCCGATAACTTGTGCCAGAAGCACAGCCACCAGCAACAGTTCGCTTTTATACCGGCTGAAAAAGGATTCCATCCTCGCTTGCTTGACGGCTCCTGAGGAGCTTAGTCGATTGAGATTTTGCGAAGCAGGGCGAAGTCCGAGAGCATTCGTCCCGTTCCGAGTACGACAGAAGCCAAGGGATCATCGGCGATGGAGACCGGCAGCCCCGTTTCCTCACGGATGCGGCGGTCCAGATTTTTGATGAGCGCGCCTCCGCCAGTCAGCACGATGCCACGGTCGGAGATGTCAGCGGAGAGTTCCGGAGGTGTCCGTTCCAGCGCCACGCGGATGGCATTCATGATGGTGCCGATGCTCTCGCTCAGGGCCTCGCGAATCTCCGAATCGTCGATGGTGATGGTCTTGGGAACGCCCTCGATCAGGTTACGTCCCTTGATCTCCATCGTCAGGGGCTTGTCCAGGGGAAATGCGGAGCCAATCTCGATCTTGATCTGTTCGGCTGTGCGCTCGCCGATGAGAAGGTTGTATTTGCGTTTGAGGAAGTTCATCACGGCCTCGTCCATCTGATTGCCGGCCATGCGCACGGAGCGCGAGTAGACGATGCCCGCGAGTGAAATCACTGCGATGTCGGTGGTTCCGCCACCGATGTCGACGACCATGTTGCCGCCTGGCTCCGTGATGGGCAGCCCCGCGCCGATAGCGGCGACCATGGCCTGCTCCACCAGATACACTTCGCTGGCTTTGGCACGGTAGGCACTGTCCTCGACGGCGCGCTTTTCCACCTGCGTAATTTCGCTAGGCACGCCAATGATGATCCGCGGATGTACCAGCATTTTGCGGTTGTGGGCCTTCTGAATGAAGTAGTTGAGCATCTTCTCCGCCTGTTTGAAGTCAGCGATGACGCCGTCCTTCATGGGCCGGATGGCGACGATGTTTCCGGGTGTGCGGCCCACCATCTCCTTGGCTTCCTTGCCGACGGCCTCCACTTCTTTTGTGACGGTGTTGACGGCGATGATGGAGGGCTCATTGACCACCACGCCCTTGCCGCTGGCGAAGACCAGCGTATTCGCCGTTCCCAGGTCAATGGCAAGGTCGTTGGAGAACAAGGAGAAAAGTGAACGCAAGCTGCGCGTGCGTGAGGTGCGGCCCTGGTATCCGTTTTGCGGCATGCTGTACTTCTATTCCTGACTGGAGGTTTATCACTCCCATTGTAAGGCGTCAGACGGCTGCCCCATCCCTGAGCGGCGCAAGGAAGCGGCATAGCAGCAGAATGGATGGATAGAGCAGGATGCTGACGTGGCGGGTGTAGGCAAAGCCCAAGAGATACGGCACCGCACATGCCATGACTAACAGAAGAAACAAAAGGGCAGGAAAGCGGTCGCGCCGTCTGGCAACCCGGTTTACAGCTAAGGCCAGCGCAGTCCACAGGGCGAGCCGCATGAGGAGGATGCCGAAGGTTTCCAGGATCGCCATGGCGCGGCCGGATGGCTCGGACGAGCCAACCTTTCGCAAGGAAAAGAAAAAGATCGTGGCTTTACGCAGGCTGCCCAGGGCGGCGTCTTTAGGAGACTGCCGGATGAAATCGAGCGCGGCGTGCTGGTGAAAGTCGTTAAAAGCCCACTCCGAAGCGAACGTGTTGGAACCGCTCAGATCAGCGTCGTACCTGTCCAGACTGTCGCCGGGCGCGGGCGGATAGCGCTGAAGGAAGCGGGTATTTTCGCCTTTGTGGAGGTTCAGGCCGTCCAGGCTGGTACCGATGCTGGCGCGGTCGCTGACCGCCTTCTGGTGCACCGCCCAGCCAATGGGCGCGGCTGCCACCAGCAATACAAGAACCAGGTTGGGCGTAAACACTTGGATTCGCCACAGGGCGAATACGAGAAGGACCGCTACGGCTGGCCACATGGAACTCTTCGAGAGATACAGCAGGTCAACGGCGAGCGCAAACGGAATGGCGAAGCCCGTCAGTAGGGTGCCTGCGTCTTTGCTGGCCGGTTTGAACAGCAGCAGCGCAAACGAATACGCCAGCGTGGCGTAGGAGTAGCCCTCCTCCACCTGAAGGTTGACCACGTCCGCCATGAAGGGCAGAGCGGCAAATGGAAGCAGCAGCAGCGCGGACTTCGCCATGATCTGCCTGCGCGTGCACGGCGAACGGAGGGTCAGGGCCATGGCGAGCCAAACTGGCAGAAGAAAGAGGACGGTCTTGAACACGGCGATGGAGCGCATCCCGTGGTCCCCAAAGAGGGATGCTCCGAGTGCGACCACAAGTGTCGCAACAGGCATGCGGGCTGCATGGTAGAGCAGCGGCTCCGCAGTGCCTTGCGCATTCGTCGCGACGGTCAATCCACGGCCGTGCAGCATGCTGTCCGTAGTCCCGCCCACCAGGTTTGCGAGACCGTACACGCTGTCGTGTGCATCGCTCCTGTGAAAGACCAGAGCGGCAGCAATCGACGTGAAGAGTGAAAGCAGAACGCAGACCAGCGTGGCGAGCCGGACTCCGTCGCGAGAAAATTGTGACATGGCGGCCTTCACTGTATCAGCAACTGTGCCGCACCATCACTTTGGCGTCGCTTCCCACGATTCGGTACTCTGATGGAGGCGGAGAGCATAGCGATGATCGTTGGCGTACCGAAGGAAGTAAAGGATCATGAGAGCCGCGTGGGCGTGACACCCGCCGGTGTTCGCGCACTAGCGGAGGCGGGGCATACCGTCCTGGTGCAAACCGGCGCAGGTGAGCTGTCCGCGTTTCCTGACGATGAGTACCAGAATGCAGGTGCCGAGATCACGGGCTCCGCCTATGACACGTGGCGGCTGGCGGACATGGTCGTCAAAGTGAAGGAACCCACGGAAAAGGAGTATGGCTACTTTCGCGAGGGCCTGCTGCTGTTCACGTATCTGCATCTTGCACCGCTGCCTGACCTGACCAGCAGGCTCCTGGAGAAGAAGGTAAACGCCATTGCATATGAGACGGTGCGTGATCGCGCGGGATCGCTGCCGTTGCTGACGCCGATGAGCGAAGTGGCAGGACGGTTGAGCGTGCAGGTGGGCGCGACCTACCTCCAGAAGGAACACGGCGGACGCGGTGTTTTGCTTGGCGGTGTGCCGGGAACGCTGCCGGGGAACGTGGTCATCGTGGGCGGGGGCATCGTGGGAACGAACGCCGCAAAAATGGCGCTCGGTCTCGGTGCGAAGGTCACGATCGTGGACTTGAACCTGAACAGGTTGCGCGAGATCGATGACATCTTTGGAGGCCGCGTGCATACGCTGGCGTCGAACAGCTACAACATTGCAAATGCCGCCGCACAGGCAGATTTGCTGGTGGGTGGCGTGCTGATTCCAGGCCACTCCGCGCCGAAGCTGGTGACGGCCGCGATGGTGTCTGGCATGAAGCGGGGTGCGGTGATCGTGGACGTTGCCATCGACCAGGGTGGATGCATTGAAACTGCGCGTCCAACGACCCACAGCGATCCGTCCTATGTCGTGGATGGCGTGGTGCATTATTGCGTGACAAACATGCCTGCCGCCGTGCCAAATACTTCCACACTGGCGCTGACGAACGCGACATTTCCATATGTTTTAAAGCTGGCCAACGACGGCGCGGAGAGGGCGATTCGCGAGGATGCCGGGATTGCGGAAGGCGTGAACACCTTTGCTGGAACGCTGACGTATGGAGCCGTCGGAGAATCGCAAGGACGGGAGTGGAAGCCGGTAATGGAGTTGCTGTAGGTTCCTCGCACACGTAAATTCGAAGGGGGAGAAGCCATGATGCTGCACGCGGCAATGGAAAGTAGCGGCCCGGGCCTTTAAGAAGGCTGGTTGGACGAGAGCAGGGCAGGGCGGAAAGTCATCTTGCGATGACTCGATCAGGTTCACGAACAAACCTTTCCGTCCCTCCGCATAAGGGGTTGTCGATCGGAACACTGCGCTCACCTATCCGGAATGCAGGGATGTCCGTTGCGGAGTTTTTAGAGCTTATCTAAGTTTCTCAAAGCAGACCTATAATCGCCACACACGGAGGTTGCGGGATGGAGACGTTACGGCGGCGCAAGTTCGCCATGATTGTCATTGGCAGCTGCCTTCTCCTGCTGTTCCTTGGGCTGGGAGCGCTGAATGCGTTCCGGCTTAGCTTTCTGAATCCGTCCACGCCGGGCGAGATCATGTTGTTCACGGCAACCTCGTTTTTCGCGTTTCTGTTGTTTGTCGCGGCTCTTTTGCTGCTGATGCGCAATGCGCTGAAGCTCTATGCTGAGCAGCGCAGCCGTGTGCTGGGGGCGCGTCTGCGGACGCGCATGCTATGGGGCGCGGTCTTGCTGTCGCTGCTGCCTATCTGCTTCATGTTCGGGTTCAGCTACCTGCTGATGAACCGCGCGGTGGAGCGCTGGTTTTCCCAGCCCGCCGTCCAGATGCGGGATGAGTCGGCGCGGGTGGCCCTGGACCTGACACGGTATGTTGCGCTGAATGCGCGATCCGAGGCGGAGGAGCTTACCGGTTCCATTGTGGATGAGCGTGGCTCACTACAGAACACCGCGGAGTTGCTGCGGGTGATGCAGCAGCACGATATTACGCTGCAGGGTGGATTTGTCATCGTGTACCGGGCCGGCGTGCCAGTAGCACGGCACCACATCAACGCATCGGCTAAAGCGCGGCTGAGCACGTGGCAACCGCAGGATAGCCCCATTGACGAGGACACCGCATCCACGGGGAGTACATCGCCCCTGCACGTGCAGGCGTCCGGACCGGTCGAGGCGATTGCACTACAGGCGTCACAGCGTACCGATGGACCGATTGTGTCCACGGGCGGGCAGGACTACATCGTAAGCTCCGCATGGATCAAACCGGATCTACAGGTGATTGCAGCCATGCCGCTACCGGCCGGGATGACGGCGCACATCGGGCAGCTCGACCGTGCCAGCCAGCAGTATTGGACACTGTTCCGGCTCCGTCGGCAGATTCGTGGCACCTATATGCTGCTGATGCTGATGATTACGGGCCTGTCGCTGTTTGTGGCGAGTTGGCTGGCGCTCCATCTTTCTAAGCAGGTGACCAAGCCGGTGGAGGCGATTGCGGATGCAATGTCCGCAATCGCGCGTGGGCGTTATGACCAACGGGTGGAGACCTCCACGACAGAGGAACTCGGTGATTTGGCGCAGAGCTTTAACACCATGGCGCAGGACCTGGAGAGCAGCCGTCACATGGTGGAGCAGAGTACGGTCCGCATCTCCGAGGCGAATGTCGCATTGGAAGCCCGTCGCCGTGAGTTGGAAACCATGCTTCAAACCATTCCCAACGGTGTGGTGATGCTGGATCCGGAGTGCCGCATCCAGGTGGCGAATCGCGCATTCAGCGAGATGCTGGATCCAGGTGGCCAGCAGAATTTTACCGGCATGCTGCTGACGGAGGTGATTCCGGTAGACGCGCGCGAGCCGTTGGACCGGGTGCTGAGGCGCAGCCATCGCATGGGCACAGCGGCGGTCGAGCTTGAAATGCAGGCACCCGGGCGAATACTGAACATCGCCATGACGGCAGCCCTGCTTGAGAGCGCCGCCAACGGTCAGCGCGACACGAACGGCTATGTCGTGGTGTTGGAGAACGCCACGGAACTGCTACATGCCCAAAAGCAAGCCGCATGGAAGGAAGTGGCGCGCCGCGTGGCGCACGAGATTAAAAATCCACTGACGCCTATTTCGCTCTCGGCCGAGCAGATTCGCCGGCACATTGACCGGCTTGGCAAGTCCCTGGAAGACGAGCATATCGTGTCGCCTTCCGTGGCGGTCATCCACCGCTGTAGCGAGGTTATCAGCAGTTCCGTCAACAGCATGCGTTCACTAGTGGATCAATTTGCATCCCTGGCGGAGTTTCCCAGCGCTCGGCCAAGACCGTCCGACCTGAACACCATCGTGGAAACCACGCTTGCGCTGTTTACGGGACGCCTGCAAAACCTGACGGTGACGCGCTCGTTGCAGACAGGCCTGCCGCTAGTGATGGCCGATCCAGAGGCGATCAAGCGCGCTCTCTCCAATCTGATCGACAATGCCGCGGAAGCGATGCAGGGAGGTCTCCTGCGGCAGATATGTATTGAAACCAGATTGTCCGAGCAGTCTTCGCACATGCTCGAACTGATCGTCTCGGACACCGGCCCGGGAGTGACCGAGGACATGCGTGAGCGCCTGTTTCTGCCCTACTTTTCCACCAAGGGCCGAGGCACGGGACTGGGTTTGACCATTGCCGCCAAGATCATGGCGGATCATCAGGGCAGCATCCGCGCCGAACAGAACTCACCCCAAGGCACGCGTTTTGTGTTGGAGCTGCCGATGGTCACGCCTGACAACGGGGGACACCGTGAAGCAGCTGTTGAGGCGCTCTCCGCGTGACGCACGTCCTCATCGTGGATGACGAAGCCGAGATCCGGGCTTCGCTGGAAAGCATCCTGCGCGAAGAGGGCTACGCTGTCGCCAGCACCGGGAGCGCAACGGAAGCGCTGACGCTGATCGCGGATGTGGAATATGACATCGTTCTGCTGGATGTCTGGCTGCCCGACATGGATGGTCTCGTCGCATTGGAGAAGATGCACGGCATGGGTCTGTCCGCGCCACCCGAAGTGGTCATTATCTCCGGCCACGGCACCATCGAATCTGCCGTGCGCGCCACCAAGCTGGGAGCGTATGACTTCCTGGAAAAACCGCTTTCGCTGGATCGCACGCTGCTTCTGCTGAAGAACGCCACCGAATCGCGTGAACTGCGCCGCCACAACCAGGAACTCCAGGATCAAATGCGGCAGAAGGCATTTGTTACAGGAGAGAGCGTTCCGCTGAAGGCACTGCGGCAACAGATCAAGCTGATGGCACCGACCAACGGACGCGTACTCATCTTCGGAGAGTCAGGTACCGGCAAGGAACGCATCGCGCGCACCATGCACGCGGAGAGCCTGCGCGCGGATCGCATCTTTGTGGAGCTGAACTGCGCGGCCATTCCTGAGGACTATATCGAGAGCGAGCTCTTTGGCTATCGTCATGGCGCAGTACCCGGCGGACCGCCGGAAAAGCGCGGCACCTTCGAGCGTGCCGACGGCGGCACATTGTTTCTGGACGAAGTTGGCGACATGAGCCTGAAAACGCAGGCCAAGGTGCTGCGCGCGCTAGATGAGCAGCGTTTTTATCCCGTTGGTGCATCGCAAGCTGTTCACGTGGATGTCCGGGTGATAGCGGCAACCAACAAAGATTTACAGGAGGAGATTGCGCGCGGGAACTTTCGCGAGGATCTTTTCTACCGGTTGAATGTAATTCCGTTTTTCATGCCGCCCTTGCGAGAGCGTATAGAGGATGTGCCCGCGTTGGTGCGGGAATTTCTGCAAGAATTTGGCCGGGAATATGGCCGCCCCCGCATCGACATCGCATTGGATGCGCTCGCCGCGCTCAAACAGTACTCCTGGCCTGGCAACGTGCGCGAGTTGCGCAACGTGATGGAACGCGTTCTGATTCTGAATCCGCGCGTGCAGCGCATCGAGAAAAAGCATCTGCCGTTGCTGACACACAAGAGCGGCAGCAAGGATACCGCTAAAGGCAGGAACGAGGGATCAGGTACGCTGCTGCAAGCGCGTGAAGCGTACGAGCGCGACTACATCCTGAAAAAACTAGAGGAGTGCCACGGCAATATGAGCCGCGCCGCAGAGGCGCTTGGCTTGGAACGCAGCCATCTGTACCGCAAGATGAAAACACTTGGCGTGAGTATGCGGGAGGTCTGAAGTAGTTCAGAGGTCCTTGACTTCATCTGGTTCAGCAAGCGCCTGAAGCTGCCGCCGCCAGTCTAGTTCTTCCACGAAGCCGCGTTGCGAGCGCCAATCCTCGCGGACCTTCACAAATAGCTCCAGGTACACGCGGGTGCCGAGCATCTTCTCGATATCTTTGCGGGCAGCCGTACCGATCTGTTTCAGCATGGAGCCGGCCGCGCCGATCAGGATCGTCTTTTGGCCGGAGCGCTCCACGAAAATCGCGGCCGCAATTCTTGTGAGTGGTTCTTTTGCCGGCTCTCCGTTGTCCACCTGCTTTCGCGCTCGTTGCGGTTTTGGCTCCTCCCACCGCTCTATGACGACGGCGGAGGCGTAAGGCACCTCCTCACCCGTGAACATGAGAATCTTTTCCCGGATCAGTTCAGCCGCAAGGAAACGGACGGGCTGATCCGTAAGTTGGTCCGCGGGGAAGTAACGGTTGCCCTCGGGCAGCAGAGAGACGACTTTGTCGAGTAACTGTTCAAGGCCGTCCCGCTTCTCTGCCGAGATCAGCACCGTCTCCGCAAAGGCGTACTGCGCGGACCAATGCGTGATTAGAGGCAGCAGCGTCTCCCGCCGAACGCGATCGATCTTGTTCAGCACCAGGATCACGGGGCAGGTGACATTTTGCAGCAGACTGAGCGCGAAGGCGTCTTCGGCGGCGGAGAGATCACTTTTGTTACTTGCGGGCGACGTTCTGGAGGTGCCCTCCGCGGAAGGAGCGCCCTCCCGCACGCGATGCGTTGCATCCACCAGGAACAGCACCACGTCGCGCGATGCAAGCGCATCATGTATTTCCTGCAACATGCGGCGATCCAGCTGCGTGCCGGGCTTGTGCACGCCTGGCGTGTCCACAAGCACCACCTGCGCGGCGGGCCGTGCGGGAGCCGTTTTCTCTTCCTGCCTCGCCTCCAATTCAAGAACGCCGAGAATGCGGGTGCGCGTGGTCTGCGCCTTGTGCGTGACGATGGCTAGCTTTTCACCCAACAGGGCATTCAGCAGTGTGGATTTACCGGCGTTTGGCCGGCCAATGATGGTGACGAATCCGGAGCGAAAGGCCATCCCAGTAGTGTAGCTTCACTCGTCCCCGGTTTCAGGAGGTGGTAGAGCGCGGACGCGAACTCGCGTCACCAGCCGGGGCGTGGCTTCCACTATCTCCAGCCGCAAGCCGTCCGCCACGACCACCTCACCTGGCAACGGAATGTGACCGGCAAGCTCCGAGACCAAACCACCCACCGTTGTCGCTTCCAATGTCGTCCGGAGGCGCAGGGGAGGGTGTTCGTCCCCTGAGATGTCATCGCTTTCCAGCAGATCGCGAAGATCGGCAATGTCCATGTTGCCGGGTACCAGATAGAAGCCTCCACCCTCGCGAAAGGCTGTTCCGGCTGTATCCGCATTATCGTGTTCATCCTCGATGTTGCCGACGATCGCTTCGATCAGATCCTCAATCGTGACCAGGCCAGCAACCGCACCGTACTCGTCGATGACGATGCGCATGTGCTGCTTTTCGCTTTGCATTTCGCGAAGTAACTCATTCACTTTTTTGGGCTCTGGAACGACTGCGGCGGGCCGCTGGATTTCGCCTACGGTTCGTGTCTCAGCCTCGATATCGGGAATTTGCAGGAGGTCGTGCGCGAACACGATTCCAGTAATTCCATCCAGCGAACCCCGGTACACTGGCACACGGGAGAAAGCGTTTTCAATGATCTGCCGCGTAAACTCAGCGATCGTGGTTGAGTCCGGGACGGCGAACATCTCTGGCCGGGGTGTCATCACCTCGCGCACCACCATGTCGCCGAACTCCACCACGGAGCGCACCAGGGCGCGGTCACTTTCTTCCAGTATCCCTTCTTCCTCGCCGGCTTCCAGCAGGGCATCCACGCCCTCATCCGGATGTTCCTCCTGCTCTTCGCGTTCGGGGTCGGCAAGGGAAGCGATCGAGAGCAATAGGCTGGAGAGAAGCGTCACTGGCAAAATCAGGTAGAAGAGCAGTTGCAGTGGCAGACGAATGTGGCTGACCCACATGCCGCGGGTTCGCGCAAACAGCAGTTGCGGCACAAGCCGGTCGAAGACCATGACGATCAACGCAAGTTCCGCAAGCGCCTCTAGGTACACGCCCACGCCATGTCCGCCACGCATCCACAAACGCATTCCAAACAGCAGCGCCACGGCGGCAAGCGAAATCTGCCGCAGCGTGGTTGCGGAAAGTGCGGTACTGTCGCGCGAAAGGCCAAGCCGCGGTTCCACGCGCTCGACCCAGACGTCCAGATTGTCCTGGTACTCGCGCGCCAGAAACTTGCCCATCTCGGAATACACGCGATCAGCGTAGGAAGCAATGGTCAGGATGCAAAGCAGAACGCACAGCACAATGGGAAGCAGAAGTGTCATGGCAGCTGCTTTCTCCGTGCTTTCGACGTAGTATGGACCGGCATTTGCCTTCGTTCTGCCGTACGGGGCAGCGTGCGCTCGATCAGACCCGCGGGTAAGCGAAACCGCGCCCGTAAGGCGGTTTCGCCTGCCACCATCTCGCCACCATCGGTCTCGTGGTCCATGCCAGCCAGGTGCAGCATCCCGTGCAGCATAAGAATGCGGAGTTCCGTAAGGAGATCGTGGTGGTGCTCCGCTGCTTGCCGCGCGGCAGTCTCGACAGAAATTGCGAGATCGCCCGCGACACCGGAAACCGGATCGCCTGCGGGGAAGCTGAGTACGTCGGTGGGCTTGTTCTTGCCGCGGAAGGTCCGGTTCAGCTCACGCAAACGAGCGTCACCACTTAGCAGGACTGTGACGTCGCCTTTGAGGCCTGCCGCCTTCTGTGCCCGGCCTAGAAAACGTGCGAGGGCCTGCCGTTGCGACGGGGTGATAGCACCGCTCCCTGGGGGTTCGAGAACGATCACCGTTATCTATCCAATGCCATTAGAGAGGTAGGAAGTGACGTGTCTGCCCGGCACTGTCGCCTCACTGTGTCTTACGTACCGTCGTATGCGGCTGGCCCGGCGAGACCGGCCCATCGAGCGCCGTCTCGTTCAGCCCAAGCGACATTTGCTGTTCCCGGTGATGCGTATCGTAGGCACGCACAATGCGCTGTACCAGGGTGTGGCGCACCACATCCACATCCTCAAAATGGCAAAAGCGGACACCTTCGACGCCATCCAAAACGCTTAACGCCTCAAACAGGCCACTGCGCTTCGGATTAGGGAGGTCGATCTGGGTTAAGTCGCCTGTGATCACGGCTTTCGAATTCATGCCGAGCCGGGTGACAAACATCTTCATCTGCTCGTTGGTGGTGTTCTGCGCTTCATCCATGATGATGAATGCGTCCGAGAGCGTGCGGCCACGCATGAACGCCAGCGGCGCGATTTCAATGATGCCCTTCTCCAGCATCTTGTCGACGCGTTCCTTATCCAGGAGATCGTACAGCGCGTCGTACAACGGGCGGAGATATGGGTCGACCTTCTCCTGCAATGAGCCGGGCAGAAATCCCAGGCGCTCCCCGGCTTCTACCGCAGGCCGGACAAGGATGATGCGGCTGACGCGCTTCGCCATCAAGGCGGAGGCAGCCATGGCGACGGCAAGGTACGTCTTGCCCGTGCCTGCCGGTCCGATGCCAAAGGTCATGTCGGACTGTTCGATGGCCTCGACGTATTTCTTCTGGTTGGGCGAGCGCGGGTTCACCATGCGCTTTACGCCTGTTGCCGTGCGCTGCCGCCCGCTGTCCACCAGCGCTTTCAGGCTGGCACCCGGCTCAGCGATGGCAAGCTTCAGCAGAGCATGCAACTCGGGCCCGGCTAGCAGGATACCGCCGCGGCGCAATCCGTCGTAGTCGTGAAACAGCCGTTCTACACGTTCGACAGCATCTTGATTGCCTTCAACCGCCAGGCCCTGCGACCGTAGATCGATCGTCACCCCCAACTCCCGTTCCATCATGCGGAGGTTTTCATCGCGAAGTCCGAACATGGCTTCCGTGCTGGGCGTGATTTCAAGCAAGCTTTTTACCAAAGCGGTCTACCCCTCCATGGACCGGTGCGTTGTGCTGCGGAGATTAGATGAAACGCAATAGGAGAGCGATGCGCTCTGGATGTCAGCCAGCTCAGCGACAATAGGCATCGCGGGAGGCGGACGGTTCGGGTTGGCTAGGATCACCAAATCGGCTCGAAGTTGCGCAAAGAATAGCGCGGCTGTCCGCACGCGGTCAAGCGCCCTGTGCAAGAACGGTACAACTGACTGGCGGCATCGCCAACGGTAGTCATACCAGCGATCCACAAGATTTCGATCGGATGAGGAGATGTAATGTTCCATTCACATTCTGTTCTTCGAACCTTCACTCATGGTTGCGACGATCAGCGTATCGGACACAACCGGCAAGGTTTCAGAGACATGGTGGCAGTGTGCGCCAGGGATCAGAGTGCCTTAGCTGCCCGTCCTGGGGGATGATGAAACGACTGACAACGTTGGGCGCGATGATGATTGCGTCGACCATGGTCTCCGGAGCCGTTCGCGCGGAAACGGGCGAACCACCTGCCAGGAAGGTGACCAAACGTAAATCCACGGCACATCGCGAAACAAACGCCAAAAGGCAGATTCGCGAAATGCGCGAGATGCTACAGACGCAGCAAGCCGAAATTGACGCGATGAAGCAGCAGCTGGCAGCGCGCGATCAGCAACTGACGACCGCCCAGCAGACGGTGACTGCGGCAGAGACGCAGGCGGCCACGGCCACCGTAGCCGCAACTCAGGCCGCCGTTGCCACGGTCGAGACGCAGACAAAGGTGGATGCACTGCAGACCAGCGTGACGGATCTGAAGAACACCAATGTTGGCCTGCAAGAGACGGTGATCGCGAACCAAGCACGCATTGAAGGTGAGATTCAGTCACCCTCCACGCTGCACTACAAGGGCGTCAACATCACGCCCATCGGCTTTTTTGCGCTGGAAGGCGTGTGGCGGCAGCGCGCGGTCAACTCCGACATCAACACCCCGTTCAATAACATCCCGTTTCCGAGCGCAAACGAAGGTCACGTCAGTGAACTGAACTTCTCTGGACGGCAGAGCCGCCTGGGCGTGCTGGTGGAAGGGAATGCGGGTGCCTTTAAGCTGTCTGGCTATTTTGAAGGCGACTTCCTTGGCGTTGGCACCTCCTCAAACAACAACCAGTCCGACAGCTACGTCTTTCGTCAACGCCAGTTCTGGGGCCAGGGTGCACGCAAGAACTTCGTCCTGACCGGCGGGCAGATGTGGTCGCTGGTGACGGAAACGGGCCTGAGCACCAACAACCGCACGGAAAAGCTGCCCAATACGATTGACCCGCAGTACATGGTGGGCTTCAACTGGACCCGTCAGCCCGCGCTTCGTCTACAGCAGAGCTTTGGCCAACGAAAGACGGGCCTCTTCACCATGGCCATGTCGCTGGAGCAGGCGCAGATCACGAACTTTACCGCAGCCGGTACCATCCCGACCGCGTTCTTTTTTGCCGGCATCGGCCAGAACGGTGGCTTGTACAACGCCGCGGGTAACATCGGCACGGGCAACACGGCGGGTAGCGGTGCGATTACAACCTATGCCAATAACGTGGCACCGGACGTGATCGTCAAGGGTACGTTGGATTACACGCACGCCCATTTTGAGCTTGGCGGCATGGCTCGCTTCTTCCGGGACTACTTCTTTCCGGTGGTCGGCTATACGGGTACAGCGGCAGCACCGACCTACGTCTATTCAACGGTCGTACAGGACAACGTGGCGACCGGTGGTGGCGTGTTTGGCAGCGCACGCGTTACGCTCAACAAGTACGTCGATGTTGCTGTTCAGGCGATGGGTGGCCAGGGTGTCGGACGCTACGGCTCGTCGCAACTAGCGGACGCTACGCTACGCCCGGATATGACACTGGAGCCGCTGCATAACTATCATGGCCTGGCCAGTCTGGAGACTCACCCGACACCAAAACTAGACGTGTATGCCTACTACGGCGGAGAATATGCGCAGCGAACGGTCTACACCACACCGCAAGGTGCGCTGATCGGCTACGGTCCGCGCAACCTTAATAATGGCGGCTGCTACAACCTGCCCACCAACAGCGGCAACGGCAGTGGAACGGCGGGTTCCATCGCCGCAACAATGTGCGCTGGACCGACGCGGTACATTCAGGAGGGCATGATCGGCTTTACGTACCGCCTGGCAAACAGCCCAAAGTATGGCCGTCTGCAATATCAGGCCACGTACCAATACATACAGCGGAACCTTTGGTCTGGCGTAGGCAGTGCCACCACGCCAACCGGTCCGCGCGCCGAGGACAGTATGATCCACGCGGGTATGCGGTACTACATTCCTTAGCGTAAAAGGCCTCCGGCAGTGCATCTGCATTGCTGGAGGCGGGTTTGAAGGCGCACCTTAACATCATCAGCGTCAACACGGGAGTCCGCACACGCGGCCTGCCACATCCCAGGAGAATACTCATGAAGTTCAACATGTTTTCCGTCATGGCTGCCTCAGCTTTTATTGCGCTGACCTCGGTTGCCGCGGCGCAGCAGCTCAACGGTGCGGGTGCCACGTTTCCCAATCCCATTTATTCCAAGTGGTTCAGCGAGTACTCGGCCAGCCACCCTGGCGTACAGATCAACTACCAGTCGGTCGGTTCCGGTGCCGGCATCCGGCAGGCATCCGAAGGCATTGTCGACTTTGGCGCGACGGACGGCCCCATGACCGATGAACAGATGAGCGCCGCGAAGGTCAAGCTGTTTCACATTCCGACGGTTCTTGGCGCGGTAGTACCTACCTATAACCTGCCCGGCATCACCACGGAGCTTAAATTTACTGGCGACGTGATCGCGGATATTTACCTGGGCAAGATCACGAATTGGCACGATCCCCGCATTGCGGCGGCGAACCCTGGCGCGAACCTGCCGGACCACCAGATCCTGCCGGTCTACCGTTCGGACGGCTCGGGCACGACGTACATCTTCACCGACTACCTGTCTAAGAACTCGCCGGATTTCCAGTCACGCATCGGCAAGAACACCTCGGTGCGTTGGACAGTGGGCATCGGCCAGAAGGGTAATGAGGGTGTGGCTGGCATGGTGCGCAATAGCCCTTACTCGTTCGGTTACGTCGAGTTGATCTATGCCTTGCAGAACCATATGTCCTTCGGTACGGTGAAGAATCCGTCCGGCAAGTTCGTCAAGGCATCACCCGAGACGGTGAGCGCGGCAGCGGCTGGCGCGGCGAAGAATATGCCAAATGACTTCCGTGTTTCCATCACCAACGCGCCGGGAGCGGACTCGTATCCCATCTCTTCGTTTACCTGGCTGCTGATTCCGCTAAAGTCCGCTGATCCCGCAAAGGGCAAGGTGCTGCACGATTTTCTGGAATGGATGCTGGAGCACGGTGAGAGCGAGGCCAGCGCCCTGGCCTACGCTCCGCTGCCGCAGCCTGTTGCCGTGAAGGTCTCTGGTGCCCTCAACTACTTGAAATAAACTGGAGTGCCTGTGCGCTGACGCGTTGGCGCACAGGCTTTGTTCCTCGCGTAATGAACAACGAATTTAATGCAGCATTCACAATCCCCTCGTACAGCAGTGATCTTCACCCGCTAGTCTGTAGTCATCGCTCGATTGGTTTTCTGATCCCACTATGGCTGAATCCAACTTCACTGAGACGACACCTCCGTTGCTGTCCGTTGCCCTGCCGGAGCGGGTTCCCATGACAGCGGGCCTAGTGACTCCGGCCCCTTCCGGCGTGCGGCAATTCCTTGACGGACGAGGGGGCGGTAGCGGCGCGGATGGTCTTTTTGGCGGACTGGTACTGGCTTGCGCACTGAGCATTATCGCCATCGTGGTGATGATTATCTGGGTGCTCATTGCAAACTCCAGTTTGTCCTTGCATGCCTTTGGATGGAAGTTCTTCATCCGGTCTGCATGGAATCCAGTTTCCGGCGATTTTGGTGCGCTCCCATTCATCTACGGCACGCTGATGACCTCGATCCTGGCGTTGTGTATCGCCGTTCCGCTGGCCCTCTGCGTGGCGGTGTTTGTGATGGAAATCTGCCCCAAGCCCTTCCGCGGCATGGTGGCTTTCCTAACGGAACTGCTGGCCGCCATTCCGTCTGTCGTGTACGGCCTGTGGGCGATCTTTGTGCTGGTGCCCATTGTGCGCGACCGGCTAGGTCCGGTTCTGGCGGAGACGCTGGGCTGGACCGGGTTCTTCTCCGGATCGAACTTCGGCGAGGGCATCCTGACCGCCAGCATCATTCTTTCCATCATGATTCTCCCGGTGATCTCGTCGATCACGCGTGAGGTGATGAGCGCCGTACCCATTAGTCAGAAAGAGGGTGTACTGGCGCTGGGGGCCACGCGCTGGGAGATGGTGCGCATCGCCGTGCTGCGGAATGCCAGGATCGGCATCGTGGGTGCCATTATCCTTGGCCTGGGACGCGCCCTGGGCGAGACCATGGCAGTAACCATGGTGATTGGGAACAATCCTCAGATATCAAAAAGTCTCTTCGCACCCGGCCATACCCTGGCTAGCGTCATCGCAAACGAGTTCACTGAAGCGACGGGCGACCTGTACGTTTCCGCGCTGATTGAAATTGGGCTGGCGCTGTTTTTGGTGACCATATTGGTCAACACCATTGCACGGCTGCTGGTCTGGGCCGTTACCCGCGGCAACACGGCAAAGGCAATCTGATGGCAACCTCACCCGTTCGCGCTCACATCCGTTCCAGCCGCGCCAACGCCACTGGGCGCGTCGCCACGGATTACCTAATGACCGCGCTTGCCATTGGCGGAACCATCGTGGTTCTTGTGCCTCTTGCCGCAATCCTTTTCTACCTCATCTACAAGGGCGCAAGTTCGCTCAACCTGGCGTTTTTCACGCAGTTGCCGAAGCCGGTGGGCGAGCAGGGTGGAGGCATGGCGAACTCGATTGTTGGCTCAGGCATCATTCTTGCCCTTTCGAGCCTCATCGGCATTCCGATTGGTATCGCTGGCGGTGTTTACCTGGCGGAGTACGGCAGTGGCAGGACACTTGGCAACATAATCCGCTTCACCGCCGATGTGCTCAATGGCGTGCCGTCGATTGTGATGGGGATTGCTGGCTATGCGCTGGTCGTAGTGCACCAGCATCATTTTTCTGCGTTCGCGGGCGGCATCACGCTGGCGATCATGATGATCCCCACCGTCACACGCACCACGGAGGAGATGCTGCTGACCGTGCCCTCCGCCATTCGCGAGGCGGCGTTTGGCCTGGGCGTGCCGCGCTGGCGCATGATCGTGTCCATCAGCCTGCGGACGGCTCTGCCGGGCATTATCACCGGCTGCATGCTGGCCTTTGCGCGCGTCGCGGGCGAGACGGCTCCGTTGCTGTTTACCGCGTTTGGCAGTCAGTTCTGGCCAAGTGGCTTGCATGCACTGAATGAGCCGATTGCCGCTCTGCCGCTACAGATTTTCAGCTACGCACTCTCCCCCTACGATGAGTGGCACCGTCTGGCGTGGGCCGGAGCGCTTGTGCTTATCACCATGATCATGGTTTCCGTCGGCCTGGTGCGATACGTCACCTCGCGCGGCGTTCTACAGGGAGGAAGTTAGTGGGACTGGATATCCGCGTCGAAGACCTGAACGCCTGGTATGGCACGACGCACACGCTGAAGGATGTTTCCCTTCACATCCCAGCGAACCATGCCACGGCGCTCATTGGTCCGTCTGGCTGCGGCAAGTCTACCTTTGTGCGCTGCCTGAACCGCATGCATGAGACGAACCCGACCGCGCGCGTTGAAGGTTCCGTGCACATGGGCGACCTCGACATCTACAAGGATGCGTCGCCGGTGGAGATTCGCAGGCGCGTGGGCATGGTATTTCAGCGGCCCAATCCATTTCCCACCATGTCGATTTACGACAATGTGGCCAGTGGCTTGAAGCTGAACGGCTTCCGCAAGCGCAACGTGCTGGACGAAGTCGTGGAACGCTCATTGAAGCAGGCGGCTTTGTGGGACGAAGTGAAAGATGACCTTCGCAAAAAATCTGGCGCGAGCCTTTCCGGTGGCCAACAGCAACGGCTGTGCATCGCGCGCGCCCTCGCAGTAGACCCTGAGGTTCTGCTGATGGACGAGCCGGCCAGCGCGCTGGATCCGGCCTCGACCTCAAAGATCGAGGACCTGATCTTCCAACTTAAGGATCAGTACACCATTGTGATCGTGACGCACAACATGCAGCAGGCGGCACGCGTGGCGGAAAACACCGGCTTCTTTCTGATGGGCAAGCTCGTTGAGTTCGATGCGACTCATAAGATATTTACCAATCCCTCCGACAAGCGAACGGAAGATTACATTACGGGAAGGTTCGGTTGATGCGCCTTCATTTTCAGCAGAGCCTAGAAGAACTGCGCGAACGTCTGCTTGCCATGGCGGGTCTGGTGGAACAAGCCATTCAGCGTGCCACGGAGGCCTATAGCGCGCGTGACCCCCGCCTTTGCGAACTGGTACGCATGGCGGAACCTTCAGTGGACCGGATGGAGCGCGAGATCGACGAACTCGCCTTTGACCTGCTGGCGACCGAGCAGCCCACGGCAGGCGATCTTCGCTTCATCCTGGCTGTGATCCGCATCAATGCCGACCTGGAGCGCGTAGGCGACCAGGCCGTCAACATCGCCGGACGCGTGCTTGACATGGGCACCCTGCCGCAAGTTACCCTGCCCGTGGATATTCCTAAGATTGCGTCACTTGCCACAGCCATGGTACGCAACTCGTTGCAGGCCTTTATCGATGGGGATCATGAGCTGGCCAATGCAGTGCTAACGATGGATGACGAGGTAGATGCGCTGAACAGGGAGGCATTCCGGAATCTGGGCGAGCGTATTCAGTCCGATTCCGCCGTGACGCAGCAGGCGCTGAACGCCCTAACGATCTCCCGCAATCTGGAGCGTGTCGGCGACCACGCTACCAACATCGCGGAAGACGTGATCTTCTGGGTCACGGGCACGGATGTGCGCCACGGCGCGGCAACCAGCACGATCACCACTCCTTAATTTTGCGTCGCTCCCGTTACCCTGCGTATCATGCCGTCACTCTTGCTGACGCGTGTCCGGTCAAGCTGAACCCGAAATGATCCGCTCCAATACCAAAAACAGTTGCGTCTACAGGAAGCGGGACGAATGCTCGTTGATGGCATGGGCGCCACAACTGTGGCGTTTGGTGCCGGATATGAGAGCGTCAGCGAGTTGAATCGCGAGTACACCCGCTTTTCGGACTTCCGCCATGCGTGATGTCACGGCACCTTCTGGCCCTAGGGAAACAAATCGATGGGACTGAAGCTACGAGGCGACGCTGGCTTGCATCACCGCGCCAGATGACCTATGATGGCAAAGTGGGAGTCTGTGCCCTTAACGGCCCTGTGACTCCGCTGGTGCTTCCGCCAGTCATCATTACGCGCGGCATATACGCCGTTAAGAAAGAGTTTTCATGGCAAATCATGTTTCATCCCTGAAGCGGTCCAAGCAGACCCTCGTCAAGGCCGCGGTGAACCGCTCCAACCGCAGCAAGCTGCGCGGCACGCTGCGCCTGATGCGGGAGGCCCTGACCAAGGGTGATGCGAACGCCGCGAAGGAGCAGTACCGCGCGACCGCATCCCTGCTGGACAAGAGCGTGCAGAAAGGCGTGTTGCACGACAACACTGCGTCCCGCTACAAGAGCCGCCTAAACGCCCGCCTGAAGGTGCTGGCCACCAAAGCCGCATGAACTTGATTGAAACGGCGTCGCTGCTGGTAATTATGAGCAAGAGCGTGGAGCTAACTCCGCGCTCTTCCCGTCTACACTCAAGACAACGCCCCTATGCAGCCCAGCGACCCGCATCACGTCTCCCCGCCAGCTGATCCGCACCGCCTGGTCCGGCCTGAGGAGAAAATTTCGCCAGTCAAGCTTGCTGCCTCGCAGTACATTATCACCCTTGTGCTGGTGGTGCTGGCTGCTGGACTTTGGCGTCTTCAGGTACTGGGGGCGGAGAACTACCGTGTGCTGGCCGAGGCAAATCGCGTTCGCAAGGTGCCGATCCTTGCTCCACGTGGCAGGCTCTTCGACCGGGAAGGCCGCCCGATTGTCGAGAACTACTCCTCCGTTACCTGCTACCTGCTTCGAGAGCAGATGCGGGATGTCGACCTCCCAGTGATTGCGGACATCCTCCACCTGCCCATGGAGCAACTCCAGTACACGCTTCGCCACTTTCAATATGCGCCAAAGTACCAGCCCATACCGCTGAAGCAGGACATCACGCCGGACGAGCAGGCATACATCGAGGCGCACCGCAATGAGTTGCCGGAGCTGGAGACGCTGGAAGAGCAGCGGCGCCTGTATCCGCGTGACGGCTTTGCCTCACACCTAATCGGGTATGTGGGTGAAATCTCCGAGCAGGACCTGAACAACCCGAAATACGCCTTCTACGAACCGGGCGATGTGGTAGGCAAATCCGGTGTGGAGCAGGCGTATGATTCGCTGCTGCGCGGGGTGGACGGCTCCCGCGACATGCTGGTGGACAGCCATGGCCGGGAGGTGGGCCGCCTAGGCGAGGAACTAGCCAAACCTGGGCAAGACCTTAAGCTGACCATCGATCTGGACGTACAGATGGCAGCCGAAAAGGCGATGGAAGGCAAGAACGGCGCGATGGTCGCCATGGACCCGCACACTGGCGAGGTGCTGGCCATGGTGTCGCGCCCGAGCTACGATCCGAACGAGTTTGCCGTGCGGCTCTCCCGCGCGTACTGGAACAAAATCATCAACGATCCAGAGCATCCGCTGCTGAACAAGGCCATCCAGGCGCAGGTGGCACCGGGTTCCACTTTTAAAATCATCATGTCCGTGGCCGGTCTGGAGGAGGGCATCGCGCAGACCGAACGTGTGAGCTGTGGCGGTGGCATGGACTTCTACGGTCACTACTACCATTGCGACAAGCGGCATGGCGCAGTGGACATTGACCACGCAATTCCCTGGTCATGCGATGTCTTCTACTATGTGCTGGCCAATCGTCTCGGCATCGACCGGATTGCAAAGTACGCATCGGCGCTTGGCCTGGGGCAGAAGACCGGCATCGACTTGCCGGAGGAGGCAAGCGGCACCTTGCCCTCGACCGCTTGGAAGATGAAGAACTATCATCAGCAGTGGTTCGCGGGCGAGACGATTTCCGTCGGCATCGGACAGGGGGCAGTCGCGGCAACGCCGCTGCAGATGGCACGCGCGCTCTCCGGCGTAGCCTCCGGTGGAGCGCTGAAGCGTCCGCATGTGCTCTCGCCCGACCAGATTCCGGCGGATCAGCGGCTCGCTTTTCAGGAAAGCTTTCCCGGCTCAGGCGACCGCAATGTGCCCATCAAGGCCGACAACTGGCAGACCATCACCGAAGGCATGGCCGCCGCTACCACCAGCGGCACCGCCTTCGCCTCCCATCTTGAGGGCATTGATTTCGCTGGCAAGACTGGCACCGCGCAGGTGATGAGCCACGATGCGCTGGCCCGCACCAATAAAGGCAAGAAGACGCAGCCAAACTCGTGGTTTGTGGGCATGGCACCGCGCCGCAACCCGGATATCGTTGTGGCCGTGCTGTGGGAAAATGGCGACTGGGGATCAAACTCCGCCAAGCTGGCCGCGCAGGTCATCTCCGCGTTCGTTGAGAAGCAGCGGAAGCGTGCCGGCAACCTTCGCCTGGAGCAGGTAAGCCTGCCCAAGCCGCCGGATGCTTCAGATGGCGGCAAGTCTGATACTACGAAGGAGCCAACGGATTCCGGGGCACCCGAAAAGCCGAAGCAGAAATCCGCTGAGCCGACCGCATCGCTGCCTGCCAAGCCAAAGGAACATCCGGCCGGATGACGCGCTTCTCTTCGTACCGCGACTTCGACTGGACTCTGCTTTCCTTTGTGCTGCTGATGTCCGTCTTCAGCGTGGTCGAAATCTACTCCGCCACGATGCATACCAAGTTTCACGGCTTCCACACACGGCAGATCGAATTTCTCGCCCTCGGCATCCCGCTGATGTTTGTGGTGTCGATGATCGACTATCACAAGCTGCTCGACATGGCGCACTGGGCCTACTGCATCAGTGTCGCGGCGCTGCTTGCCGTGCTGGCGGTTGGGCACAAGGTCATGGGCGCGCGGCGATGGATTGCGCTGCCCGGCGGCATCCACTTCCAGCCGTCGGAGTGGGTCAAGCTGGTGCTCATTGTCTCGTCGGCTCGCTATTTCTGGGGACTGACCAACAAAGGTGAGCTCGATTGGAAGGACATCGGCAAGGCCTTTGCGCTGGTCGGTGTCCCCATGCTGCTGGTACTGAAGCAGCCGGACCTGGGCACCTCGCTGACCTACATTCCCGTGCTGCTGGTGGGCCTGTTTTTGGGTGGCCTGGGATGGCGGCGCGCCTTGCTGCTTGCGACTGTCTTCGCTGTGCTTGCCGCAGGTATCTGGAAGAGCGGCAAAATCCTGAAGCCGTATCAGAAGGCGCGGCTCACCAGCTTCCAGCATCCTGAGGATGATCCGCGCGGTAAGGGCTACCAGGTGCAGCAATCGCTCATCGCGGTCGGCTCCGGCGGCATCTGGGGCAAGGGTGCGACCAAGGGCACGCAGACCCAGGGCGACTTCCTGCCCATCCCGTACACCGACTTCATCTTCGCCGCGCTCTGCGAGGAGCACGGCTTCGTGGGCGCGGCCGTCGTTCTGCTGCTGTACTTCTGCATCCTCATCCGGCTGGTGCAGAACGCGCAGATCGCGAAGGATGCGCCCGGCACGCTGCTCATCATGGGCATCGCGGGTGTCATGCTCTTCCAGATCGCGGTCAACGTTGGCATGGTCGCCGGCATGATGCCCGTTACCGGCATCCCGCTGCCGCTGCTCTCCTACGGCGGCTCTTCGGTGCTGTTCACCTTCCTCGCACTCGGCATCGTCATGAACGTGCGTATGAGCAGGTTCGTGAACTAGTCTAAAATCGCCAGATATGGCTAAGCCTTCCAACGCTACCGTGTCGATTGATGGAAACAGTTTCAATGCGTTGAGCACTCACCTCGGTGTTGCGTCACATCACAGCTACGATGGAGTCCCGATGATGGGATCCCTCATGTGCACCATGATGTCACGATTGACATGCATGACACCGACAATCTGTCTTTCGGCACGTTGCAAGCGCTGTTTCAGATCGCCAGCAATGTCACGCGGGACTCAATCAAGGATGTAAAAATCACCTTCTGGACCGACGAGAGCCAAACAGACGCGATCTGCACCTACAGCTTTCGCGGCTGGATCAGCAACTATGCAACTACGAGCGGCAGCGGTGCTAACCATACGCTTCAACTCAGCCTGCAACCCGCGCTCGATGAGAAACAGTTTGTGAACATTACGATGGGGAACTGACATGGGCACCGCTGGTCCGGTTTCGCCCAGACCTGATACCTCCGGCCTCAGTGAGGCGTGGGTGCGTGGCATACCGCATGACCCGCTCGAACCAGCCTGGAGCGTGTACGACAGCGACATTGCCGCAACGGTAAAGATCTACAACGACTACTTGGCGCGTCAGAAAGGATTTGGCTCACTGAATCCGATGCTTACCAAGGCGATGTGCTGGACAGAAACCGGAGCTGGATCAACCAAGTGGAAGAGCCGCCCCATGCAAATAGGAAATAGCGGAGACGCCGGTCTTTTTGAGCTCTTAAAAACATCACCAAAAAACAAACTCATGCTACCGCCAGTTTTCTACAAAGGAGGCTCGCTTGAGCTTACCTCCTCAAATGTTCGCACGATTCCGGTGTATAACATCCGCGCCGGAGTAGGCTACCTGCTTCTACGCGCCTGTACGTACAAGGCGACGCCGCAGCTTCTGGACCAAGGCCGGTTCTTTTCAGACGTAGTGCAAAGGAACGACAATTTCGCCAGAATAGCTCTGAGAGATCAAACGACCATAGATGAACTTCGTTTGCAGAACCCCTCAGTCCGTCCGATTGCGCTTAAACCGTGGACGACCATAAAGTTCCATCATTTTGCTCAATATTCAGAGCTGAGCTTTGTTCCAATAAATCCCCTTCAAGCTGCGGTTACATACAACAATGCAGACGTGGTCTCATACGTCAAGAAGATAGAATATTGCCTTTGGGTTTTGCAGGGCGGAGCCTCGGCAGCCGACGCACAGTAAAGCGAGTGAAATGAATTGCCACGTCGTTAAGTGTTCTTTATCAAAATCTGGTGGTCTGGCGGTTTTATGTTGCTCAATCGCCGGTGCACAGGCCACGTTACCTGTTCTTCGCATTTCACCTGGGCACAGCATCGAAGAGATCCAAAAATTCTCTCAGATCGGGGACATAAAGCAAGGCTTTAGCGGCAGTATTAATGCGGATATGTGGGAAGTCGTGACGCCCGCATTCTTGGCATTTGATGAACGCGGATGTTCATTTCAGTTGCCGATTCCCAGATTACTCTTAGGAAGCATTATTCTCGTCGTGCCAAAAACGACACGCGTGGTGGATGAAGTCAGCGTAAACAGCTTCGGGAATATGACGGCTGAAGCAGCCACGGAAGCGGCCAACCGTCTTACGATGCGCTTGAAGAACGCTGGTTGGAAACAGCTACCCAATGATATTGGACTCAGTGCGCTACAGATACAGCGTGCGTTGCGAACGGACGACAGCGCCGCCGTGGCAGATTTGCAGTGCGGCCAAAGCGAGGTTTCTATCGCTCTCAGCCGCGATCCCCGGCATCGCCAGCATGTCAGCTATAGCTTTGTGATGTTTTTGAACGGAATAAAACACTGAGTGCGCGTCAGGCAGCACAAAGGCGTGGCTTCAACTCTCACGTTGTTCAAGGCTTATTGCTTCCAGTATAGGCGCGAACGGCTAGTTCTGCTGTAAAGGGTGGTACAAGATGAAACGTGCCGTCGTGCTCTCGATCAGTCTACTTTGCAGTTACAGTATCTTGGCGCAAACGCGTCCGGCTACGCCAATACTGACAGTTACTCTTCCGGAAGACATAGCCGCGATCCAAGCCAGGTCGCCTGGTACACGAATCGTGCAAACGTTTGGCGGCAACGTTGGAGTTACCTTTTGGGAAGTAACCACGCCCGCGTTCCTGAAGGGCGGCGATCAAGCCTGTGCGTTCGATTTAGACCTCTCGAAAGTACCAAAACATGCCGCTTTTTTAACCGGAACTCAGGGCACGATCGCCGATGAGTTTCAGGTCGATACCTTCGGCAACATGGCAAGAGCTTCAGCGCTAGACGCAGCATTCGAGCTGAGGAGACGCCTGCAACGCTCGGGTTGGAAATTTACCGATATGATCCAGCCCTCGTATGCTGAGGCGTCCCGCGCGCTGCGCACGGACACAGGTGGCTTGGTCGCGGAGCTACAATGTCTCCAGTCGGTCATCATGATTGCCACTGACCGTGACCCGCGTAATCCCAGACTTATAACTTATAAATTCGTCTACAGCACCGCCGCCAGAGTTGCTCCTCGTCAGTAAGTCATGAGTGAAACTACGAAGCAGGGTAAGCGAACTGTCAGAGGGCTACCTGCGGGAAGGCGCTGATGCGCAGTTTGGCGGCGGCGTAGGGGATCAGCGTGACAGTCTCCTGTGGTGTGATGGCGGGGACAGGACTTTGCGGGACCGGCAGAGCGACGCCGTCTTCGCTGCGCCACTTGTCCAGCCGGTGCGCGGGAACGCTGATGGTGACCGGCGGTTCCGCACGGGCGAATGGACGCGCGCCAATCGTATGTTCTGACACAGCCAATTGGTGCGCCGAACCTTCATCCACCACCAGCCCATAGTTCCAGGCTTCAGCAGGGAAGACCTGCCAGTCCGCTGTCATGCCGCGGTCGCGCAGCTTGACCCAGCTTTCGCCGGGGTCGAGTGAGAAGAGCAGCGGCCCACGCTCCACCGCGACCGACTGCCGGAACCAGCGTGAGACGCGCGGCTGCATCGGTAGGGTGATCTCCACGCGATCACCAGGCGACCACATCCGGTCCAGCCGTGCAAAGCTGCCGGTTGTAGGCGCGACACCTGCGTCGGCTCCGTTCACCATCACGCGAGCGCCGTCGGCCCATGCAGGGATGCGGACCGACAAGGGGAAGCGCGTGGCTTTTTCCGGCTCGACATGAATGGTCACCGTCTCGCGGAAAGGGTACTCCGTCACTTCGCGCAGGCGAACCTTGCTGCCGCGCACCAAAGTGTTGACCTCGCACGGCGCATACACGGCTGCAACCAGGCCGTCGTCTGGCGTGCGCATCCACAGGCTTGCCGTCAGCTTGGGCCAGCCCTGGTGAAAGTTCGCGGTGCAGCAGCCGAAGTTCGGCTCCAAGCCGTACAGGTTCGACTCCGGCCCGTTGGTGGACCACGGCTTCGAGTTCAGGCTTACCTGCACCTGGTTGGGCTGCTGATCGTACTGGTGTGCCCACATGTCATCGGTAAAGGTGCCCGGCAGGGCGTTGTAGGCGATCTTCTCCAGCCGGTCCGCGATGGCGGGATCACCAAAGGTGGCCAGCGCCACCTCCAGCGAGAACATCGTCTCCACCACGGTGCACAGCTCCGTGCCGTGGCTGGGGTCGGCCCCGGCCAGATGCTCGTCACAGGAGAACATGCCGTTCGGCAGGCCATGATACGTGTCCAGGGCTGACATCTGCCGCTGGAAGTTGGCGCGCTCCGTGGGATCGCCTGAGAGACGGAACTGCACCGCCGCCGTCTTGAGCGCCTGCCCGTTGTTCACGCCGTGCGCCTGCATGGCACGATCATTCGGAGCGCCCTGCGTATGCTCCAAGATGGCCCGGGTGGTTGGTCCTTTGAAGGTGAAGTCCGCAAAGCTCGCCGTCCAATCGAATCCCTGCTGCTTCAAGAGCGAGGCCAGACGCAGCAACTCCGGGTCACCGGTGCGATCGTGCAGCCACTCTACTATCAGAACTTCGTCCTGCCAGCGAAACTTGCCCCAATCCCGCAGCGGACGGCCTGGCATGTCCACCAATTGGTGATGGAAGTACTTCGTCAATACGCTCACGACACGCGCATCGCCACTGAGGTCGTAATACTGCGCCAGAGCTTTGACCATGACCATGCGCGGCCACCAATCGTTGTTGGTGGCGGGACCGATCATCCCATTGGCCTGTTGGTGTGTCAGTGTCCACTCGACAAAGCGTCGCGCCTTCGCCATGAGAACATCGTCATTCAGCAGGACGGCCAGCGGCAGGAGACCGTCAAGGAAGTATGGTCCGCGTTCCCAGCTTTCGCCGGTGCCGCCCAGCCATCCGCTGTTGTTGCCCACATCCGGCCAAAACTCATCCAGGTGCCCGCCCATGCCGTCCGCCTGGATGCGCAATTGCCGCTGCATCCAGCCACTTGGCCTGATCTCGCCCAGGGGCAACATGCGGAACGCCGCCGGTGTGAGCTTTGGTGTGGCAGCTTTCGCCAGTGCAGCCGTAGCTGACCCCTTTATGGCCATCGCGCCCGTTGTCAGCCCTGCTAGCTTCAGCGCGTCTCGCCTTGTCCATGCCGCCATGGCTGCCACCTCAAGTACCGTTCGTACAGACAGTATCGAATGTCGATTGGCTCTGTCATGTTGAGACGCTATTTGCATCCGGTGACGACGCCATCCGTCACGATCAACGCGTGACCGGAGGCGCAGGTGCCGCTCCAACCTTTGGAGAAATGCGGAGTGTCGTCCGCGTCAAACCGCAGCGGTGTGTGTCCGCTGGATTTGTTGTACAGGAAGAAGTCCTTGCCGCCATTGTTGCTGTAATCCACGCCCAGGCTCCAAAGCTCGGAGTATGGATAGGTTCCTCCTGGGCGTTTGAAGCCGAAGCTGAGGTTTGACCGGAGGTGTGTTTCGCTCGTTGAAGTGAGGGCCAGAGCCGTTCCGCCGGGGCGCGAACTGATGGTTGTGCTTGCTGGCAACCAATCGGGTGCGGCGGCGTGGATGCATCCGGCGGGATCGGGACAGGTACCATCCGGCTTGACCTGCGTGAAGCCCGGTCCCATGGCGACACCCATGCCCGGGATGGCCCGGAATGTGGAGGTGAGACTGCCGGTGTCGTCGAACTGCGTTCCGTTATTGAAGTGGTATACATCGAGCGAGGCGGAGTCATCCGTCTCCGTGCCTTTCACCAGGCGCACGCGGTTCTGGCAGATCAGGAAATTGCCCTTACGCTGCAGCACGTATCCCGCGCCGTGTCCCTCGTCCGACATCTGCGTGCATGCTTCTTCCCCCATAGAGCGAGTGGAAGTTGAAATACGGCATGGTCAGGTGCGAGGGATCGCCGCTGCTCTGCTTGTAGCTCATGCCTGTCACCAGCGCGGTTCGCGTCTCCAGCGTTGCCGGACCGCTGCCGCCGATCAGGAAAAGATTGCCGGTGCCCAAGCCGCCGGTGTCCTCGCCCGTGAAGTCAGCGGATGTGCCACGGTAGATCGCGCCTTCCTTTCGAATAGCAAGTGCCGGTTTGCCGGGCGCGCAGGGCGACGGCGTGGTGTTGATGCGGCCACCCAGTTTGCCACCCTGGATGGTGATGCCGTTATCCACCTGGATCGCGGCGGCACCGCATGGCAACTGAAAATGATTGCTCCACTCGATCGCGCCGTACTCCATGGAGTCGGTGCCGTTGGCCTTAGCGAATTCGATACCGGCAACGGACGGGTTCTCAAAGTCGTTGGCATGGATGGAGTGCTGCTCGGAGTAGCCGGGAGTGCGGCCATCCTCGAACAGCGTGTTCAGCAGCTTTAGTTGCACTGCTCCTCCCACAAAGCGGTTCTGGGTAATTTCGACGCTTACGGCGGAATCTACTAGCACCGCCGGTGCGTGTGCGGGGGTGATGATGGTGCAACCGCGCAGGATGGAACCGCTCCGGCCTCCATTGCTGTTTTCGGGAAGGATGTGGACCACGGGCGCATCTGGGTCAGCGCCGGCGAGCACCGCGCCATGGCAGTCCAGTTCGACGTGACGGACAAAGGGTGCTGTTCTGCTGTTTGACAAGACGATGGTGCGCGTGGCATTGACCTGGGCTGGGTCGAGATGGATCGTGGCGCGCTCCACTGGGTGTGCCGGGCTTCCGCCCAAGGCGGCCAGCGCTGCGGTGACTCGCGCGGAAAGATCGGTGCCGGGGAAGTCCGCGACGTAAAGCTGGCTGGGCCTTGGAACGGAATTGCGCGTTTGCGCGAACCCGAACGGCACCACGCACATAGCGGCGAAGATGGACAATGGACGGGACATGCCTGAGTTGTACGCCGCGGGTGGCGGTACTGCAAAGCCTTTGACTTCTCTGCGCACGCTAGACCGAAGCGGCAATCTCGTGCACAATGAATGCAGCGTTACTCCGGCACAGGCTTGATCGCCGCGCAGTACACAGATTGGACCGCTGAAACGCGCGCACAGGTCGCCGGGGCGGTACATAACAAGTTTAGAAGCAAATAGTTACGGTCGCTGGCAAAGGACATTAAGGTCAGCCCGCGGCTGGGCACGAGTTCTGAAACGAAGAAGCCCCGACGGATACGGCCCCGCGCTCAGGCGTAGGAGCGGCCACGAAATCCGGTGCTGCGTCGAGGAGAGGGTTACATCGCCATGCAGTTGCCGTTTGATTCAGCCATACAGCCACCCGGCAGGAGCAATCTCCTGGCTGGGGCAGAGCCGTGTGCGCTGAATTCATCGCAGCAGCCTGCGGCAGTCTCCGCATCAGATTCAGCCCATCCGTGGTTTACAGCGTAGCGCAGATATTTTCACGCCGCGTTTGATCTTGACTCCCTTGTTCCGGTTGCCGGAAGAGGAAGAGCATCATGTCGAAAGAAATCTATATCTCCACAAACCCGCACGAGACGCGGCTGGCCATCGTGGAAGACGAGCAACTCACGGAAATCTATTTTGAGCGCGAGAATGAATACACACTCGCCGGATCCATTTACAACGGCAAGGTAACGCGCGTTCTGCCGGGCATGCAGTCGGCCTTTGTGGATGTTGGCCTGGAGCGCGATGCGTTCCTGTACGTCACCGATTTCATGGAAGAGCAGGGCGATGCTGCTGATTTCGAATCAGATGGTGGATCGCGTAGACAGCCGCAACCGGCGCGCGAAAATGGTGGCAGCCCGAAAGGGTCCGGGCGGCGTCCACGCAATGACGATGCAGCCGTCGAGACGGAGAGCACCGAGTCGTTTGACGAGCCGGTCGCACCGGCTCCGGAGGAGGCAGTTGGGCCGCTGGAAGCAGGTGCTACAGGCAGCCGCCGTTGGCGCGGACGGCGCGGACGCCGCCAGGGACGAGGCATGCGGGATGAGCATCCCGTTGCACCAGGCGCAAGCGGTCAACTGCAAGTGACCGAAGAAGACGCAGTGATTGAGGGTGGGTATATCGAGGAGATCGATGCCGTAGCCCCGGACGCCATCGAGATCGATCTTAGCCAAGAGCTGACATCTCCAGAGACCTCCAGCAGCCGCTTTCAGCGGGAGAATCGCAGCCGTCCCAATGCGCGTGACAAGCGTGTGCGTGGCGGCCGTGGGCGCGGTGCCGACCGTCCAGCACCCCGTTACGACAACAGTTACGCTGGGTACGAAAGTGATCAGTTACAAGCCGAACCGGAAGGAGAACCGGTCATTCTGCCGGGCGAATCGATCCGCAAGTATCGCGATCCTTCCGAAGTTGCCGCGGAAGACGCACAGGCTGCGTTGGCCAACCCTCGACCGGTGGACGTGCTCACCGTTTCCGTGCTGCCGGTTCAGATTGCCGGCTGGGATGGTGGCGCGGTACTGCCCGGCGAGTCGCTGAGCAGGCATGGCAGGTCCGGTCATTCGCGTGTAAATCTTCATAAGCCGCAGACAAGCGAGGCACCGCTTGCTGAGTCTTTCGATCATCTCCGGCCAGTGGACGAGCCTACTACCGTGCCAGAAGAGATGCCCTCACCGATGGCTGACGCTGGCGCGCTTGCTTCCATGGAAGCTGTGGAACAGCCAGCCGGGCTGATGGGTCAACCTGAGCACGAAATCCCTGCCACGCCTATCAGCACTGGCACTCTGCCGCATGTCGAGATCGAAACCACGGTCCAACCCACGGAAACAGATGCCGAGTACGAGCCTGTCGAGGGTGCCAGCGCATCCGTAGCCGACACAGCGCGCCGCGATCTTCGCCGGTACGAGCAGGTTGCCGAGTCACAAAACGAGTTGATGGAAGCAGGCGCTTCAGAGGTGATCCCGGAGGTGGAACCTGCTCCGGCCACACCGGACCAGACCACATACGACCTGAACGCCTCGGCGGAAGAACTGCCTCAGCCCATGGAGGATTTCGAGGCACGGGAATGGCCCCAAGAGCCCTCCGAGCCAAACCTCACGACACTCCAGCCGAATGGAGAAATGCTTTCGTTACCGGAGAACACAGAGCAGGAAATCGAGCCGCTCCCATCGCAGGACGTGCCGGACGCTGCGGAGCCTATCGCACATGAGTACGCGGTGCAATCCGTCGCTCTGGAAGATGCGGCGATGCTGCCGGTAGCAGTGGATTATACGGACGAAAGCGAGGTTGATCTCCAACCCGCCGTTCACACATACGGAGACGGCGACCTGCAAGAGGAAGAGATTGAAGGCGAGTTAGACGGCGACGACTATGAATATGACGCCGCTCTTGCTAGCATCGACGACGAAGTGGGCGAGTACGAGGAAGAGACGCTGGAAGATGGCATCGACCTTGGTTCCGTGCTGCATGAGATGTCGGTGGACAGCGAGGTTCCCGGTGATGAGCCGGAGGAAGCCGTAGCCGTTGCGAGTGAGTTGCCGGACGATCTCCAGGATGAGGACGAGGAAGAGGATGCACCGGCGGCAGGGGCATCGCCCGATGCCGAGACAAACACGCGCGAACGCCGCCCTAGGCGTCCGGCGAACGACAAACGCCGCGGCAGCTGGAACAATGGTGGCAGTGAGCGTGGCCGTGGCGGACGCCGGCAGACCATGCAGATGACGGATCTGCCCGCCATCAATGAACTTTTGAAGCCGGGGCAAGAGATTCTGGTCCAGATTGCAAAGGAGCCGATTGCGAAAAAAGGTGCTCGGATCACGTCGCATATCGCTTTACCCGGCCGCTTCCTTGTCTTCATGCCTACGGTGAACCACACCGGAGTTTCGCGCAAGATTTCCTCCGACGAGGAGCGCCGCCGGCTGAAATCGATCCTGCTGTCGGAAAAGGGCGACGCGCAGGGTGGATTCATCGTTCGCACCGCCGCGGCATCCGCCACGGAAGAGGAACTGCGCAATGACCTTCGCTTCCTCATCCACCTATGGAATGACATCCAGGCTCGCTCAGAGTCCTCAAAGTCACCCGCGCTGATCTATCACGATCTGAACCTGGTGGAACGCATTCTGCGCGATCAGGTCACGGACAATTTCTCCGCGATCTGGGTGGACACGGAGCAGGAGTATGAGCGCGTTCTACGCTTCCTGCAGCGCTTTCAACCATCGCTGGTGCGCCGCGTCAAGCTCTACACGAAGGAGACGCCACTGTTTGAGCACTTCGGCGTGACGCAGGAGATCGATAAGGCGCTCAAGTCGAAGGTCTGGCTTAAGTCTGGCGGCTCTATCGTCATCAATCAGACAGAAGCTCTGGTCGCCATCGACATCAACACGGGCAAGTATGTGGGCAAGACGGCACGTCTGGAAGACACAATCATCAAGACAAACCTGGATGCAATCCCGGAAATTGTGCGGCAGATCCGGTTGCGCGACTTAGGTGGCATCATTGTGATCGACTTCATCGACATGGACGATCGCAAGAACCGTGCCAAAGTGCTACAGGCGCTGGAAGATGCGATGCGAGCGGACCGGGCACCGTCCAAGATCCTGCCCTTCAACGACTTTGGCCTGGTCATCATGACGCGCAAGCGGGTCAAGCAGTCGCTGGAGCGGACGCTGTGCATGCCCGATCCGGTGACCGAGGGGACCGGCATGATCAAGTCGCCAATTACAATCGCCAACGAAATCTACGTGGAAATGCGCAAGATGCATCGTCACCTGGAAAAGACCGATGTTCTGCTCCGGGTGCACCCGGAGGTGGTCAAGACCCTGAAGGCCAACGGTGGGAAACGTTTGCAAGAGCTTGAGGAGATGACACACAAAACCATTCTGGTGAAGAGCGACCCGGCCCTGAGTCCCGAGGCGTTCGACATCGCTTGAGCATATGAGGAGGGACGCCATGGTTGCTTCCTGCTCAGCAGACCGCGACGGCGCGGATCGGCGGTTACCCAAACCGGCCATTCCGTCGTCACAACTTGTAGTTAAGTTCTGTGTCTTCACTGGCACGACTACGCCCAGGAGCGCATCGCATCGTTATGAACTATCGATTTACGACCTCAGTGTTACGCAGTGTAGCTGCGCTTGCGGCCTTGAGTGCCCCAACCTTGTTTGCGGCAGTACCGGCAGCATCAATCGACACATCATCGCCATCCATCTTCAAGATGAGTACATCCGTTCCGGACCCTACGCGCGATGTGCGCTACCAGCCGGAGGGCATGAGCAGCAGCGTTGATATGGATGCTGCTCTTGTGTCAGCGTCTTCACTGGACACCGAGCGCGCCAGTCTTACTGAAGGATACGACGCGGGACAGCCAGCACCCGGCCGCCGCCGTTCATACGGACGGTCTCGCTATCAGGATCGCCTGCATAACGCGGACGGCTCCACCAAGATTGCCTTTATGGTTGGTGGCGGTATCGACGTGCCGAATGGCAACACGGCAAAGTTCTATACACCGAGTTATACCGTTGGCATCGGTGCTGGTTTGAACTTCAATCGTACGTTCGGGGTGCTGGGCGAGTTCCACTACGACCATATGGGCGTAACTGGCGGGGCTATCAATACCGAATATAATAACCTTCTGAACTATCTGGCACCCTATGGGTATACGTCGAACGATCTTGCTGGATTTGATGCCAACGCGCATGTACTTTCAGTTACAGTAGATCCAGTTATCAACTTCGCGGCAAGGAACAGCCACGTCGGTGCCTACGTTACGGGCGGCGTGGGTTACTACCGGAAGACGACGAACTTTACGCTTCCCGCGGCACAGACCGGGTGCAGTTACTACTATTGCAGCACGTACTACACAACCTACAACTTCGATTCGGCCACGGCAAATAGCTTTGGCTTCAACGCCGGATTCGGACTCTCATACAAACTATCAGAATTCTCAAGCGAACGGTTGTTTGTCGACGCGCGTTATAACTGGTTACCCATTTCGAGTAACAACAACCAGGACTTCTTTCCGTATAACCGTCGCAATACGAGCTTTATTCCAGTAACTGTGGGGCTTCGGTTCTAATAGAGGATGACCACGGAAATGAGAGGGCGTGCCTGTATCTGGCGCGCCCTTTCCATTGATGGGGTTCCGTGGCAGATTCCTGTGCACTTTGCTGCTTCTTACGCTCGCATGAGCGGTTACGGTAAAAGGAAAGCGCTTCTAAGCCTTCTATGAGGAGTTCTGTTGTCCGTTCGCTGTCCTATTTGCCTGATTCTGCTGTACACGGTTGCTGCTACTACCGATGCGCAAACCCGTCCTCCGCTTGAAACTGCAGACGCTCTAGCCAGGAAGATATTCCAGCGAACCGCTGCAACAGGCATGGTCGTCGCGATCGTTCGCGACAACGAAGTGTGGGTCAACGGCTACGGTCGCGTCGCACCCGGTTCCGACCAGGTGCCCACCGGCAACACCCTGCTGCGGCTCTGCTCCATTTCTAAGGTTCTCGCGACCGATCTACTGGCAAAATTTGTGGTCGAAAAAAAAGTATCCTTCGACGACCCGCTACAGAAGCTTGCTCCCCAAGGGGTGACCGTACCAACTCGCACGGTGCGTGGGCCTGCGCTACGTCCTGTCGATCTGGGCGATCTGGCGACGCATACCGCGGGTTTCCCAAGAGAAATCGCCTATCCTCCCGCGGGTGCGGCTCACTTTACCTTTCCGGATTTAGCGTTTCGGTGGCAGTGGCTGCCGCAATATCGCCTGCGGACCTCGCCGGGAGACGCGGCACACTACTCCAACATTGGCTTTGATTATCTGGCGGACTCACTCAGCGCGGCCGCAGGGCAGCCGTACGCGGCGCTGTTTCAGCAGCGCACAGCGGCACCGCTCGGGTTGGCCGATACCACGCTGACGCCGACCGCGCAGCAGTGCGCGCGCTTGATGTCCAGTCCACGTGAACCCTCGCAATGCACGGATACCCAGGCTGCTGCCGGATCGGGTGGCATGTATTCCACAGCCAACGATATGGTTCGTTTCATGAAATATCTTCTTTATTTGCCAGGTGTGCCGGTGCACCAGAATGGCTGGTCCACCGGTATGTATCTCGATCCGGCAAAGCTGCGCAGCGTGCAAGGCCTTGGTCACGCGGGTCTGCCTACCGGCATCGGCATTGGATGGATCGAGATCAATGGAGCTTACGGCGAGTCGCGGATTGTAGAAAAAACCGGAGGCGGCGCGGGCTTTCAGACGTACATCGCTCTGAATCCAGCGCGTCACGCAGGCATTTTTATTGCTCGAACAGAGAGCCGGAGCCGGTCTGGTGGCAACATGTTTCGTGAGGCAAACGATCTGTTGCTTGCCATGGTCGGCCTACCGCCTGTGCCGTCAGACGTGAATGATCCCGAGCGTGAACTCACGGCTGGCGAGTTGAAGGAGGCTAACGCAAGACGCCGTCCACAACGAGGGATTAGAAGCACGGCAGCTCATGCACGGCCTTCCCGGGTAAGCAGAACCAGCCCATCGCCCCGCTCACAGGTACGCAAAGCACGGCGCTCGCGCTAACGCCAGCGTCAGGCCCTTACAGCAGATCCGCGTTTTGCGATGATCGGTGCCATGCGGCGGTAAAGTTCCTGTAACGTTTTCACACCGGCTTCCGCGGCAACACGGTCAGGCTCTTCGTTTGTGTCATTCCAGCCCTCCTCCTCACCACGATCACCGGCGGGCTGGATCACGATGCCGTCGCGCCGGGCGAGCACATTCAGGCCTCTGTAATTCACCCCATAGGTGACGCCCTCTTGCGGAATGAGCCACGCAATCTGACCACGCACCGGCACGATGCTCTCGTCTGACCAAAGCGCGCGAGAGCCGTAGCCGGTGCAGCAGATGATCAGTTGCTGCGGCAAGGACGTGAGATCCGCAGGCGTGTGGAATTCGCGCGTTTCGATGCGCCCACCCGCAATCTGAAACTCCTGCACCAGCTGCCGTGAGTAACTTGCCACGTTGAAACTGAGTGACGTATTTCGCCGTACATACTTCGTGGGAAAGGGTGTCGATCCCGGGGGCATGATTTGCGGTCTTGGCGTCAGATCGGCAATCCGGCTATTCAGGTGCACGAACTCGTGATCCCCTTCGTGAGGCGGGCCTGCAGCATATCTGCCGTTTGCCTGTGGCGGGTCGTCTGAGAGGAAATACCGATCCGTCCATTCAATCGGCGAACCGGCGGTCCCGAGATAGCTCTGGTACATGCTGAAGGACGTGCGCGCCATTGCCTCCCATGTGGCAGCGAAGTCCGGCGCGGCAACATTGGCCAGAGCCACGCGCGAATCCGGGGTCCACGAACCCGTGGCACGCGCGGACCGCACGTACGGTGGACGCTCCTTCGCGTAGATGGTGACGTTGCAACCCATGCGCTGCGCTGTCAAAGCGGCGGTGAGGCCCAGCGCTCCGGCTCCGATCACCGCAATCTCACGCTGCCCGGGGCATGCCTCCATGGCTTTGCGAACGATGTAGTCAGCTGATCCCCAGGACAGCGACCATCCGCTGCCGCCGTGCCCGTAGTTCATCACCACGGTCTTATCGCCGACCTTCTCCACGTCAAAGCGCGGACCTGCGGCACGAAAAGGGCGCAGGCAAACAGTGATGCGAAAAATCCTGTCCAGGTCAGCACGGATGGGTACGATGGTGCCAGGCATGTCATAGAAGGGCAGCGTATCAACGGCGGGAGCGACCGCTGCTCCAGGCAATGCCGTCGCGGCGCGCTTTGCGCATCCGCTAAGCAGCCCCACCCCGGCAAGAGCGCCGGAACCATGCAGAAATGAACGCCGGTCCATATCTCGTCCTCCACCGCGAAGTTTGGTTCACTTTGTGAACCTCTTGTCTTCCAAGATACTGTTTTCGTGTTCCTCCGTTATAGCTGACTCGCGCTCGATTCGCCATGACAGAGCCGCTCACGCGACAATAGAGGGGTATGGCATTGAATGTAGGCATTGTCGGTCTGCCCAACGTGGGCAAGAGCACCATCTTCAGCGCACTCACCTCTGTCGAGGCGGTCGCCGCAAACTATCCTTTCTGCACCATCGACCCGAACGTTGGCATTGTTACCGTGCCGGACGAGCGGCTGGACAAGATCGTCGAGATCGTCCAGCCGAAAAGCACTGTTCCGACCACGATTGAGTTCGTGGATATCGCGGGCCTGGTCGCGGGTGCCAGCAAAGGCGAGGGGCTTGGCAATCAGTTCCTGGCAAACATCCGTTCCACGGACGCCACGCTGCACATTGTGCGGTGCTTCGAGGACCCGGAAGTTATTCACGTCGCGGGCAAGGTCGATCCACTTGCGGACATCGACGTGATTAATACCGAGTTGTTGTTGGCCGATCTCGATACGCTTGAAAAGCGTTTTGAAAAGGTACAGAAACTTGCGCGCAACACGCAGGACAGCAAGGTGAAAAGCGAATTCAGCGCCCTGAGCAAACTGCGCGAGGCGATGAATATGGGCAAGCCCGCGCGCGCGGTGGAGCTTACCGATGAGGAGAAGCCAACCACGCGCGACCTGTTCTTGATCACCATGAAGCCGACGCTCTATGTTGCAAACGTCGACGAGGCTGCGATAAAGGATGGCAACGCATACACCGCAGCCGTCAAGAAGCGGGCAGCCGAGGAGGGCAGTGAAGCCGTTCTCATTTGCGGTGCGCTCGAATCAGAGATAGCGCAACTTGAACCGGCGGAACGGGTTGAGTTTCTAGGAGATATGGGTCTGAGCGAACCAGGGCTGAATCGCCTGATCCATGCGGCGTACCGGCTGCTCGGCCTGATTACATACTTCACCGCAGGGGTTCAGGAGGTGCGCGCATGGACAATCCGGAAAGGCACAAAGGCCCCGGGGGCTGCGGGTGTCATACACTCTGACTTTGAGCGGGGTTTTATTCGCGCCGACGCATATTCCTGCAATGACCTGTTCACTTTGGGCAGCGAACAGGCCGTTAAGGAAAAGGGGTTGCTCCGTTCCGAGGGTAAGGAATACGTTGTTAAGGACGGGGACATTCTGTTTTTCAAGTTCAACGTGTAAGTCGCAGGGTCCGGGAGAAGCCCGAATGACGTCATGGTGAATGCTGTTGAATTGATACAGAATGTGCAGCTTGCCTGCCTTGCCGTGATCTTCGGCTGCATGGCGCTGGGCCATCGTTCTGACCGGGTTCTGCGCTTTATCTGGCTCGCCTTCCTTGTGATGGGTGTTGGCGCGGTTGTGGAACTCTCCGCGGGACACCTGCCGCGATGGATCGGATACGGCCTGGACTATGAGACCGCTCCCGTCAGCTACGGCCTGCTGAATCTTGCTATCGCAACCTTCGTCGGGCGGGAGCTATGGACACGTTGGGTGTCAGTCGCGCTGGTCGCCGTGGGCTTGCCGTTCTTCCTGTACTGGTCCGGATCGGCGCCCCAGCAGACGCAAAGCGTGGCGATGATCGACTTCCTCATGGCCGTACAGACAGCCTGCACCGCGTGGGTGCTGTTCCGCAGCCGGGAGCGGGCGACTGCTTCTCCGCGCTACACCATGGCGGCGTTTTACATCTTGTTTGCCGTGGTTGGCCTCTACCGCTCAGCCATCGTCGCGATATACCACGTGTCGGCGGACCAGTTGCTGCCCTCGCTTGAGATCGTCAGCGCGTCGGTCTACGTCGTTGCCGGCTCCATTCTTCCTCTCAATTTAATCTGGCTGACGAACGCCCGCATGCGGCAGGAGTTGAAGGTCGAAAGCCACATTGATCCCTTGACGGAGGTGTTTAACCGCCGTGGGTTCGCCGAGTCAGCACAGCGTGAACTGGCGCGCTACCGCCGCGGGCGGCAGGATTTCGCTCTCGCCATAGCGGATATCGATCAATTCAAACTGCTTAACGACGCACACGGCCATGCCTGCGGTGATGGTGTACTGCACTTCATTGCCAAGTTTCTACGGGATGAACTGCGCCAGAGCGACATCGTCAGCCGCAGTGGTGGCGAGGAGTTTACCCTTCTGCTGCCAGTCACAACCGAGGAAGAGATGTTTTTCGTACTGGACCGGCTGCGTCTGGCGCTTGAAGGGCAGATCATCAACGTGGATGGTTGCGCGGCAGTGAATGCTACCATCAGCATCGGCGTCACGAATAGCTCCAGGCGCAACGGACTGCTGCTGGAAGAATTGCAAAAAGAGGCCGATCAGGCGCTTTATGCCGCGAAACGCAGTGGGCGAAACCGCACAGTGTGCTTTAGCGAAGCCATCAGCATGGACGCCGCTCAGCAGCTTGAATCCACTCCAATGTCTGCGGCCTGAATGGTGAGCCGCTGCGTTCTTTATTGACATTCTGACATGCAAAGGCGGCAGAGGCAGCCGTAACTTCCGCGCGTAGACTGCGTCTAACAATAGTGCGAAGGTGCGTCTGCGCCCGGGAGACCCCTATGAATCTGAAGAGACTAGTCCTCCTCACGACGATCTCTACCGCTCCGTTCGCGTTGAGCGCTCAGCAAGCCCCCACGTCCACGACACCCTCCTCCACCCCCACATCGGCTCCTGGCAACCAGCCCTCAACCACTTCGAAGACAGGCAGTGGACCGACCGGTGCTGGTCCTGTGACCGCCAGCAAGGAGGACTTGGACAAGGCGCGCGCCGAGGCGGCCAAGAATAACAACGAACCGATTCCCGAGCCGGGCGACGATCTTCGAAAAGACATCAAAAAGGGTTCGGTCAACGACGTGGACGCCGCCGGCACACGCGATATTGGCGGCCGCGGCATGGGAAACTGGTTCTCCACGGACTGGGAGGTGCGCAATGGCAAATCATATGCCATGGAGATCGAACGCTCCTCGCATCTGATCACCGATCCAGTGATCGTCGAGTATGTGAATCGCGTCGGTCAGAACATCGTGAAGAACTCGGACGCAAAGGTGCCGTTCACGATTAAGGTGCTGGACTCCGACGAAATCAACGCCATGGCACTTCCGGGCGGCTTCTTCTACGTCAACAGTGGCCTGATTTTGGCCTGCGATGAGGAGGCGGAGCTTGCCGGTGTCATGGCCCATGAGATTGCACATGTGGCGGCGCACCATGCCGCGCGCCAGATGACACGCATGGAGTACGCCCAGATCGGTATGGTTCCGCTCATGTTTATCGGCGGGTACACCGGCTACGGGATCTACGAAGCCGCGCAGATCGCCGTGCCGCTTTCCTTTCTTTCGTTCTCACGCTCGTTTGAGGCGCAGGCAGACTGGCTGGGCGTGCAGTACATGTACCGGTCCGGTTATGATCCCCAGGCATTTGTACAGATTTTCGAAAAGCTACAGGCCCTGGAGAAGCGTAAGCCGGGCGTTCTGGCGCGGGCATTTTCTGACCACCCCCAGACGCCGGACCGTATCGCCAACAGCGAAGAGGAAATTGCCACCATTCTTCCGGCTCGTTCGGATTACATTGTTTCAACCTCAGAGTTTGACGACATCAAGGCGCGTCTGGCACGACTACAGAATAAGCGCAAGGTGGATGGCAGCAAGGACCCGAACAAGCCCACGCTGCGCCGTACCAGCACCAGCAACAACGATCCCAACAGCACGCAGGACAAGAGCAACACCGGCGACGATCGCCCGACGCTGGGTCGCCGCGAATAGCGTTCTAGGGAACAGGGCATAGGGAACAGAACGCAGTGTTCGCCGCGAATCCGCAGTGGGCGCTGTGTTCTCCTTTGCGGGTGACCTCATTAAAATAGAAACATTATGATGACGAACACCAGTCCGCTGTACACGGACGAGCACGCCGCTGCCGGCATCCACGAGCCGATGCCCGAAATCGAGACTTTCCAGAATCAGTTCCGCTCCTACGAGATACTGATCGACGACCCGGAGTTCACTAGCGTCTGCCCACGCACCGGCCTGCCCGACTTCGGACACCTCATCGTGCGCTACATGCCGCGCGAGCGCTGCCTGGAACTGAAGAGCCTGAAGGAATATCTCTTCTGTTACCGCAATCTGGGCATCTTCCAGGAAAACATCGTCAATCGCGTTCTGGACGACATGGTGAAGGCGGCTGACCCGGTCTGGGCCGAGGTCAAAGGCGACTTCCGTCCTCGTGGCGGCATCAGCACCGTCGTGACCGCAATCTATCCAAGGCCACACGATCAAGTCACACCCAGTAAGTAGTCAAGCTGCTATCCTCGCGGACATGGCCGAAGCAAGTCAGCCGCGAAGTACAGCGTCGAACGCGAAAGCCGCGACAACAGCGCTTGTCCTGCTAACCGCGCTGAACCTGGTCAACTACATCGACCGCTACATTCTGCCGGGCGTGCAGGAGATGGTGAAGCGCGAGTTCCATGTCTCGGACGAGCGCATTGGCGCGTTGACGACGTGGTTCTTTATCACGTACATCATCGCGGCACCGCTCACCGGCTGGCTCGGCGACCACTTTCCGCGCAAGCCGCTGATCGTCATCGGTGCGATTCTCTGGAGCGGGACAAACCTGTTCACGGCGATGGTGCACAGCTTCGACGCGCTGCTGGTCCGGCATGCGGCACTCGGTATCGGCGAGGCCAGCTTCGGCATCTACGGCCCAGCGCTGCTCAGTGACTTCTACGGGCCAGAGCAGCGTAACCGCGCCCTGACCATCTTTAACATCGCCATCCCGGTCGGGGCAGCGCTCGGCTACGGCCTGGGCAGCGCCATTGCGCAGGCGCACGGATGGCGAAGCGCATTCTACGTCTCAGCAATCCCCGGCCTGATCATCGCGGTGATCATCCTCTTCGTTCTACGTGAACCTGCGCGTGGCCAAACGGAAGGAAAGCAGGAGGCACGATCAGCCTCCGTGAAGAGCCTCTTGCACAACCCTGGCTACCTTTCCGCGACCATGGGTTATGCGATGAGCACCTTCACCATCGGCGGCATTTCTGCCTGGATCCCCAGCTTCCTGCAACGCGAGGCAGGCATGTCCGCCGCACATGCAGGTTTCGTCGTTGGCGCGATTACGGCTGCAACGGGACTGACTGGAACGGCCCTTGGCGGGTGGTGGGCGCAACGCTGGCTGAGGAGCGACCGCCGTGCGCTGTATTGGGTTTGTGCCGCCGGTCCAGCGCTGTGCGCGCCATTTGCGCTGCTCTGCTTCTTTGGCCCAAAGGCAACAATGCTGCCCGCGCTGGGGCTTGCGGAACTGTCGCTGTTTCTCGGCAGCGGACCAGTAAACGCCGCCATTATCAACTCCGTAAGCGCGCGTGTCCGTGCGACGGCACTTGCCGGAGAGCTTTTTCTCATTCACCTGTTCGGGGACGTTCCATCGCCGCGCATTATTGGGTTCGTCAGCGACCGCAGCAACCTGCGATGGGGCTTGGGCGTGACCGTCATCGCATTGGTCGCATCATCGTTGTTCCAGATCCATGGCGCGAAGTTCGCATCCGAAAACAACAACACACAGGCAGCCACACGATGAAAATGACAGAACTCCGGTGCCACACTTCGTTGCCGCAGCGCTTGGGAGCGGCTGCATGTCTGTTCATCGCGTCCACTCTTCATGCGCAGGCCTCATCCTCCACCGCCGCGACGTACTTTGGCCCATGGACACGGGCCTCGAATGCTCCGGTCATCGCGCCACGCAAGGACTCGACCTTCCGCGATCCGGTGAGCGGAGCAATGGTGCAATGGGAGGCGCTGCACACCTTCAATCCGGCGGCGGTGGTGCGCGATGGGAGAGTGTACGTGCTGTACCGCGCGGAGGACGATTCCGGCGAAAAGATTATCGGCGGCCACACCTCGCGGCTGGGACTTGCCGGCAGCGATGATGGCATCCACTTTGCCAGGGAACCGGAGCCGGTCTTCTATCCGGCAAAGGATGCGCAAGAAGAGCGCGAGTCGCCCGGCGGCGTGGAAGATCCGCGCATCATCGAGAGCCCGGCGGGCGGCTATGTGCTGACCTACACGCAGTGGTCGCGTACGCGCGGCATTTACTCGGTGGGGATTGCCACCTCACCTGACCTGCGGCACTGGCAAAAGAAGGGTCCGGCGTTCGCAGGTGCGGAAGGCGGGCGATACGACGAATACAAGTACAAGTCAGCCGCCATCATCACGGAACTGCGTGATGGCCGTTTGGTGGCCGCGCGAATCCAGGGCAAGTACTGGATGTACTGGGGTGACTCGGGTATCCGGCTCGCGTCGTCAGAGGACCTGATTCACTGGGTGCCGCTGGAAGACACGTCTGGAACGCCGCGCATCATCCTGCGGCCCCGGCCCGGCCTGCCGGATAGTAACTTTCCTGAAGCCGGACCGCCGCCGTTGCTCACAAAGAAGGGCATCGTGATGCTCTACAACGCAAAGAACAAGGACGGCGCCGGCACCGACCCAAAGCTGAAGCCCGGGACCTACTCCGTGGAAGAGGCGGTCTTTGCGGCGGATGATCCTGCAAGACTGCGCAGCCGCACAGTTGCCCCGGTGTTCAAGCCGGAACTGCCCTTTGAGCAGACCGGGCAATACGCGGCGGGAACCACGTTCGCGGAAGGTCTTGTGCTCTTCAAAGGCAAGTGGTGGATGTACTACGGCTGCGCGGACTCGTTCGTTGGCGTGGCGACCACTCCTGCCCGGTAGCTCCTAGTAAGTGGTCGAGGGTGGATCCGTTGGAGGCACATAGGCTGGCGACGTGGTTCCAGCCACGTACCCTGGCTGTGTTTGATAGGCGGCCGGAGGATAGGCGGGCGGATATCCAGCCCCGTACTCCGGAGCGGGCACGACCTTCCAGCGCGAGAACGCCAGCACGTACACCATAATGATGTTGACCAGCGGAATAATCATCAGCAGCGATAGCGCTCCGCCCATGCCAGCTTTCTTGAAGATCTGCCAGAACGGAATAATGATGATCGCCCATCCAAAGATAACGGCGACGCCGATAAAGGGCATCATGCCTAACATCATGTGTTGAATCTGCGCTGGATCGGGTTGTTGATACATAGCTCAGGTGGCCTCCGGTGATTGAAGCCACTCTACAGCAAGCAGGTGTCTCCTAGAAGTATTTTCTTGGCTTCAGGTCAAATCGTCAGTGTCAAAGGCCGGTTTGCGCCCAAGGCGGCGCGTGCTATACGGCTCTTCCTCGCCAATCAGCGTGCGAACGACCACGTCTACCACGTCGGAATCCTCGGCTTCCGCAGTCATCGTGCGCGGTGCCTCAGGCTCTGGCAACGACTCCAGCAGAACCGTCACATGTGCCACGGCTGTGCCGTCCTGGTTTAGACCTTCAGGCGTCTTTGCCTTGATGCTGACATCCCGCTCCGAAATATGCAGCAGATCGGCCACCCGCGCGCGCATTTCGCCAGCAATTGGAACGATCCTGGGCCGCATCAGAATCAGAACGCAATCCATGTTGACGATCCTATAACCGGCGGTCGCAACCTCTTCCAATGCCGTCTCAAGAAAAATGGTCGAATCGGCATTTTTCCACCGCATATCACTCGGCGGGAAAAAGGTGCCGATATCACCCGCGCTGACAGCGCCCAGCAGCGCATCGGTGATGGCATGGAGCAGAAGGTCGCCGTCAGAATGGCCGGCCAGACCTTCGCTGTGCTCGATCTTCATGCCGCCAAGGACCAGCGGCACGCCCGGTTTGAACGCGTGCGAGTCGAAGCCATATCCAATCCTCATGCCCATCGTGCCTGCCTTTACCGCGGTACGCGCGGCGTATCTGTCAGTTCAGCATATAAGCATGTGACCCTTTGCTTCGCTCCTTTTCACGAGCAAGGTGTTATGCACCTATAACGTGGACGAACGGTGTGCCCGAACCGCTATACTTCACAATCTATGGTGGTTCACGCAATTCTTCCCGCTGCCGGTCTGGGCACGCGCATGGCGATGCCCGGTGTCAGCGCCAAGCAGTTTCTTTCGCTCGGCGGTGTGCCCGTTCTCGTCCACAGTGCGCGCGCTTTCGTCGAGAAGTCCGGCGTACGCTCCGTCACGCTGGCTGTGCGCGCTGCCGAGCGATACCACGTGGATGCGCAACTCGCACAATTCGGCTTGGCGGAAAAGGTCCGGGTGGTTACCGGGGGCGAGACGCGGCAGGAATCAGTCGCAGCAGCGTTGCGTTCGCTTGAGGCCGGGCCGGAGGACATTGTGCTGGTCCACGACGCGGTGCGCCCATTGATCGATGCTGCGACCATCGAGCGCACGATCGAAGCCATCGCGAAACATGGTGCCGCTATCGCTGGCATTCCCGCCATCGACACCATTAAACAGGTGGACCGCACGGCTGACGGTGCGATCATTACCGCGACTATCCCACGGGAGCGGATCGTGCAGGCACAAACGCCCCAGGGCGGGCGGTACGCGGATCTGCGGCGCGCCTTCGACGAAGCTGAGGCGGAAGGCTTCGCGGCCACCGACGAGGCCAGTCTGCTGGAACACATCGGACTGCCAGTCGCCGTCGTCATGGGTTCGCACGCCAACCTGAAAATCACGCAACCCGGTGACTTGGAATTGGCGGAGTTCTACCTCCAAGGCCGCAAGTAGACGCGTCTGGTGCTTTGTAAAGGGCAAAAGAAGAACGCAAAGGGACGCTAAGGTTTCGCGAAGGACGCAACTACATGCACATCAAGCGAGGAGGTCTCGCTTCATGTGAGAGAGCTGTGGCAGAGTGCTTTCGATTTCATGGCGTAATCCAACCCCAAACATTCCCGGCATAGCGTCCTTCGCGTTAAACCTTAGCGTCCTTCGCGTTCTGCTCTGAAGTTCTGCTCAGCTTCAGCATCATCTCGTTGGTTTGCGCAAAGCCGAACTTCTCGTAAATCGGCTTGCCAAATTTCGAGGCATGAAGCGTGACCACGTGGACGCCGCGCACACGGCACTCATCCACGCAGGCGCTCAGCAACCGTTTCGCATAGCCGTGTCCCCGGGCGGATGGCAGCGTGTAGAAGTTCAGCAAGTAGGCGCGGCCCGGCTCCGCGTGAAGGTAGTGCGGGGGGAAGTCGGCGAAGTGAATGCCCGCGCTCGCCACGACCTCGCCAGCGTCTTCCAACAGCAGGCCCACGTAGCGCTCATCCGCAAGCCGCTCGCGCACCCACGGCGCGAAGTTCACATCCATGGCATCCAGCGCCTCTTCCGGCGCAAACTGGTTATCCGTAAACATGCGATGGCGGTGCTCGGTGATGAGCGCGGCGTCATTTACGGTCGCATGGCGAAGTTGAGGCATGGCACTACCGTACCGTGAAACCATCCCGAAGCGCTCCTGCGCTTCCCATCCTCGAAACCAGAACCCGTGCAGGTAAAGTGAGAGCATGTCTCCCGACGTGATGTTTCGCGTGGCTGGCAATCTGGTGCTGCCGTGCTGGCTGCTGCTCTTGATTGCGCCACGTTGGCGATGGACGCATCGGGTCGTCACATTCATTTGGCCTCTGCTCATCGCCACGATCTACGTGTACCTGCTGGCCTGGCACAAGCCGCCGCCGGGCAGCGGCTTCAGTTCGCTGCCGCAGGTGGCCGCGCTGTTCTCGTCGCCATATGCATTGCTGGCGGGTTGGATTCACTACCTTGCCTTTGATCTTTTTATCGGCGCGTGGGAGACGCGGGATGGCTTGCGGCTGGACATCTCGCGCTGGATTCTGCTGCCATGTCAAGTTCTCACGTTCCTCTTTGGACCCGCTGGACTGGCGCTTTACCTGTTGATCAAAGTGGTCATGCGCCGGTCCATCGGCGCTGACGGCGAGGCAGCAGCGTGATCGCTTTGCGCCAGGGATGGACTTTGCTGGCAGCGTCGCTGGAGTCGTACCGGCCCATGCGTCTTGCGCTCTGGTGGCAAGTGATTTTGCTGGCGGGCGGACTGCTGGCGATGCCGTTCGATCATCGCGTGATCCTGGGACTGAATCCGTGGATTAAGCCGATGAAGTTTGAGATTTCGGTCATCATCTATTTGCTGACCGTGACCCTGATGCTGTACGGGCTGCGCTGGCACTGGTCAGAAACCGATGGCGCGGGATTGCCACGCTCCCGTAGGTGGCTAAGCATTGGGTTTGCGCTCGCCATGACAATCGAGAACACCGTAATTGCGCTACAGTCCGGGCGCGGCGTGCGCTCGCACATGAACTACACCAGCATGCTGAACGGCGTGCTCTTTGGCCTGATGGGTGTGTTCATCGTGGTGAACACGGTCCTGGCCGCGTGGCTGCTGGTGCTGTGGTGCGCGGCACGCGTGCGTACGCCCGGTGCAGTCACGTGGGGCGTCCGGCTGGGTTTGCTGACGCTGCTGCTGGGAAGTATCGAAGGCTACATCATGGTCCAGCATGGAGGCCATACCATCGGCGCACACGAGGGCTTGGCCGGGTTGCCATTTGTTAACTGGAGTCGCGGTTACGGCGACCTGCGTGTCGCGCACTTCTTCGCGCTCCACGCTTTGCAAGTGTTCCCGCTTGCCGGACTACTGTTTGCCCGCACACGGTTGCGCCAGGTACAGCAGGTACTTGGGACATGGCTCTTTGCCACTGCGTATCTCTGTGGCGTGTGGTGGATGTTTGCCGAGGCGATGCATGGGCAACCCTTGCTTCCCAGGTAACGCCATTCTTCTCCGCATAGGATAGAAAAGTGCCCGCAGTCGCCACCTTGCCGCTGAACCGTACGCTCCTGCGTCCGGGGGAGCGCCTCTGCGTGGCGGTTTCCAGCGGAGCGGATTCGACGGCGCTGCTGCTTATGCTCCATGAGCAGGCGGCGGCGCTGGGCATTGGTGTCTCCGCCGCGCATCTACACCACGGCATCCGTGGTGAGGACGCGGATGAAGATGTGAATTTTCTAAGAGAACTCTGCGAGAGGCTCGATCTGCCGCTGCATGTGGAACGTACTGACGTGCCCTCTTCTGCGGCAGCGCTGGGAGAGACGCTGGAGGAGGCCGCGCGCAATGCCCGGCTCGCTTTCTTCGACCGTCTCCTGAGCGACGGAACGGCGACTGCGATCGCAACGGCGCATACGGAAGATGACCAGGCGGAAACCGTAATGATGAAGTTGCTGCGCGGGGCTTGGACGGAGGGCCTGGGCGGTATCTACCCCGTGCTGGAACGCGAGCGGGGACGCATCATCCGGCCATTGCTGGGCGCGACACGGCAGCAGGTTACGGCCTTCCTCACGGCACGCGGCCAACACTGGCGCGAGGACAGCAGCAACACATCGTCCGTGCACACGCGCAACCGCGTTCGCGCCACGCTGATGCCTCTTCTACGCGAGTTCAATCCGTCAATCAACACCGCGCTGACGCAAACCGCGCAACTGGCACGCGAGGAGGAGGCGCGATGGCAACCTGAAATCGTTCGTCTGCTTACGCAGCTTGCCTTGCCCGGCAAGCCGGTGCGTGGTGGTGGCCGGGCCGTGGCAACCGGCCCTGGCGAGCAGTCGATCGGTTTTGAGCTGGAGCGTCTGCGCGCCGTGGACCTGCCCACCCGGCGGCGCCTGCTGCGCGCTGCGGCGGCGAGGTTGGGGACGCGGTTGAGCGCAGCCGAAACGGGCCGTATCCTGCTGCTGGCCGGACTTGCGCCACCTGAGATGCCGTTCGATCCAACGGTGCCCACCAAGCCAAACAGCCGGATCGATCTCCCTGCCCGTCTGCGCGCGGAGCGTTCCCTGCGCGAGTTGCGGCTGCTTCGTATTCCCGCGGAGGCACGCTCGTTGCAGCACAATACGACAAAATAGATTGGAAGGCCGTAGATTTGCTGAACCCGGAGTATGATCGTTCCGATAACGCAAAAGACGCTGCGTGTGTGCGCTGACGCCCTCCTGCACCGTCCTGACTCGCTGAACGTCTAATTTAGTGGGGCTGCGAAGGCAAGGAAGCCGCCGCGACAGGAGAACCTTCCACCGCGCCGTGCCCGAGAGAGAAGGGGTACCTGACGTTGAATTCAACAGTGAAAACGATCCTGATCTGGGTGCTGATGATCGCCTGCCTGATCTCTGTCTGGCAGTTTGTCATGCGCAGTGCCGGTGGCGGACACGACACGGCGGTGAGCCTGTCGCAGATGCAGGACTACGCCGATAAAGGCAAGATCGCCGACGTGACCGTGAACGGCACGGATGTAACGGGCCATTTTCGCGACAGCAAAGAGTCATTCCACACCACCATTCCGGCCAACTATCCGGACCTGTACAAGACGCTGCATGATAAAGGCGTCAACATCACCATCAAGGACCAGAGCAACAACTACTGGCTCGCGGCACTGATCAACTTTCTCCCCATGCTGCTGATCCTGGGCGTCTTTCTGTTCTTCCTGCGGCAGATGCAGTCCGGCGGCAACAAGGCGTTGAGCTTTGGTAAGAGCCGTGCGCGCCTGCTAAGTCTACAGCAGAAAAAGGTTAGCTTTAAGGATGTGGCCGGCGTCGACGAGGCCAAGGAAGAGCTGAAGGAGATCATCGAGTTCCTTCGCGAAGCGCAAAAATTCCAGAAGCTGGGCGGACGCATTCCCAAGGGCGTGCTGCTTGTCGGACCTCCGGGAACCGGTAAGACACTGCTGGCGCGAGCCGTCGCTGGCGAAGCCAACGTGCCGTTCTTCTCGATCTCCGGTTCGGACTTCGTGGAAATGTTCGTCGGCGTAGGCGCAAGCCGCGTGCGCGATCTGTTTGAACAGGGCAAGAAGAATGCACCCTGCATCATCTTCATCGACGAAATCGATGCGGTGGGACGTCACCGCGGCGCTGGACTTGGCGGCGGACATGACGAGCGCGAGCAGACACTGAACCAACTGCTGGTGGAGATGGACGGCTTCGAGTCCAACGAGGGTGTCATCCTGATCGCCGCGACCAATCGGCCTGACGTGCTGGATCCGGCGCTGTTGCGTCCCGGACGTTTCGACCGCCGCGTCATCGTCGACCGCCCGGATATTCGTGGCCGCGAAGAAGTCCTGAAGGTTCATGCGAAGAAGGTTCCCATGGCCGAGGATGTCAACCTCAACATTCTGGCGCGTGGCACACCCGGCTTCAGCGGTGCTGACTTGGCAAACATGGTGAACGAAGCTGCTCTAACGGCTGCTCGCTTCAACCGTAAAGCCGTACATATGTACGACTTCGAAATCGCCAAGGATAAGGTTCTCATGGGCGCGGAGCGCAAGAGCATGCTCCTGACCGATGAGGAGAAAAGGGTCACTGCGTATCACGAAGCTGGGCACGTCCTGGTGGCGGCAATGCGCAATCACACCGATCCGCTCCATAAGGTGACGATCATCCCGCGCGGCATGGCGCTCGGCGTGACCATGCACCTTCCGCAAGAAGATAAACACACCGTCACGCGCGATTACCTTGAGTCGCAGATGGCGATCTTCATGGGCGGACGCTGCGCGGAAGAGATCTTTCTTCACCAGATGACGACGGGTGCGGGCAATGACATTGAGCGCGCCACCGAACTCGCACGACGCATGGTGTGCGAGTACGGCATGAGCAAGATGGGTCCGATGACATACGGCAAGAAGGAGGGTGGCGAAATCTTCTTGGGCCGCGAGATTCAGCAGCATCGAGATTTCTCGGACGCCACCGCCGAGGCAATCGATGCAGAGGTCAAGAGCTTTGTACACGAAGGCTACACCTCCGCCTATTCGATACTGGACGGTCATCATGACATCATGCACCGCATGAGCCGTTTCCTGCTGGAGCGTGAAACTCTGGATGCCGAGGAGATCAAACTGATCATCGAAGGCAAGGAACTGCCTCCCGCACGGTCCTCGCTGGCGCATGCAGAACCCGGTCCGCCAGATACTCAGAAGGTCCTTAAGCCAGATGCCGGACGCTCTCCGGGCTTTGGTGAAGGCCGTCCATCGCCTGCATAACCGGCCATCCAAATGTAACGAAAAGGCAGCCGTAAGGCTGCCTTTTCGTTCATTGAGCTGGCTGTGGATTACAATCCCATACCTTCATCGGAACTCGCATAGTTGGCTAGGTGATCGCGTACCACCTCATAACACTCGCACGCCCTGCGCTCCAGCCCTTCGCGATTGAGAATTATGATCTTGCCACGAGCGTACTCGATCAGTTGCAGTTTCTGCAGCTTGCCTGCTTCAACGCTGACACTGGTCCGCCGGTTTCCCAGCATCTCGGCAAGGAACTCTTGGCAAAGGATCAACGGCCCGCCATTGACACGATCCTGGCACAGCAGCAGCCAGCGGGCGAGCCGTTGCTGCATGCTATGGCGTGCATTGCATGCCGCAGTCTGAGATGACTGAATAAACTGTGCCTGAGTATAGCGCAGCACCAGCCTGTGAAATTCCGAATGCCGTTCAAACTCTCGCTGCGCGATTGGAACTCGCGAGGCATAGCCCCAGCCCGCGATCTGCATGTACACACGATTAAGGCTGCGCCGGGTGCCCAGCAGTGATGAAGCACCGAGAACAGATTCGTTCCCAGCCAGTACGATCTCCACCTGTGAGCCGTCCAGAAAAGTTGTTGTCATGGAGGCGACGCCGGATTCGATGAAGAAGAGATTGTTAATCCCATTTCCAGGGAATTCGATCTCTCTAAGAATGGGTAACTTAATCTTTGTGAGTTCCAGTTTCGAGACTATCTCGTGGGAGAGATTTTTCAATATCACATTCTGGTAGGTGGGGGGTTCCATGGGTGTGTTCCGCCGTCTGCTTACTGTGTCGTATATCGTACACAGCTAGCCACTCAACTATAGCCGCTACCAGACATAGCTGCCGAGGCACTTACTTGGGAGCGACGACACGAGTACCAAACGCACATCACGCAAGTTGTTACCGGTAGGTCCAGTGTGGATTGTGTCTGCCGTAGCTCGCAGGAGCGGTGCGCTATGAAAGCTCGCCAGAGTGTCTTCTATGTTGTAACCGGCGGCGGCGGCGCGTGCCATGGTCGATTCATCGCATACTGCGCCGGCAGCATTGCTCTGCCCGTCGATCCCGTCCGATCCGGCGCTTAGCACGGCTGCGTTCAAATGGCGGCGGGCCAGTTCTGTCGCGCACCATAGCGCGAACTGCTGATTGCGACCTCCCTCCCCAGCATGCCGCGGTACGGCGACGGCGATTTCCCCCACAGAGACGAGGCATACGCGACCGTACTGGATTGCAAGTTGCAAGGCGCGTTCCAGCAGGTAGCGCCCTGCGTCGCGGTACTCCCAGTCATCGCAGGTGTTATCGATGACGGCGTAAAATCCTGCTGCTTCTGCTGCCTGGACCGCAGTTTGTGCCAGATGCTCGGAGGAAAGTACGGTTCGCCAATGCGCTCGTGCAAACGCTTCGTCGCCGCTCTTTGGCGTCTCTGGAAGCGCGGCGTTTTCAAACCAACGTACGATGCTGGACGGCGCGGGACCAGCCTGTTGCAGGCGCGTAAACAACCGGCGTGCGTCACTCACGGTAGTGCTGTCCGGCAGCGATGGGCCAGAGGCAATGGCATCGGGTGACGCGGCTGGTACGTCGGAGATCAGGAGCGTGCATTGCATTGCCGCCGCAGCCGCTGCCTGGGCCAGCCGGCCGCCCTTCACCGCCGAAAGGTGCTTGCGAAGCGTATTTATCTCAGTGATGTTCAGGCCGGAGCCGACCAGCGCGCGCGAGAAGACAGCGAGATCGTCCAGCGTGATGGCCGTGTCCAACGGCCGCTCCACCATGGCCGAGGCACCGCCGCTGACGAGAAAAAGCACCACTGTGCGTTCGGTCGTGCTGGCAAGCAGCTCAAGAAGAGCATCCGCCGCGTGAAGCGAATGGATCGACGGTGTTGGGTGAACTCCCCACAGGAAACGAACGTCCGGTGAATCGCACATCCCGGCTGGGAGCGTCTCTGGTGGAGCGATGACGACAGCCTTATAGGGAATGCCGCTCAGGGACTCTATCGCAGCCTCGAACATGGGAACGGCGGCCTTCCCCATGGCTACAACCAGCACCCAGTCGATTCCATGCGACGCGATCGTTTGCTCGGCCAGGTGTAGCACGCCATCGCGCACCGCAACGTGGCGTTTCACAGCGGCACGAACGTCCACGGCCTGCATTGCCGCCGCAAAGATCGCGCGCCCAGCCTCGCGCAGGCTGGCACTCATTGAACGTGGCGGTTCCCACGTTCCGCGAAGGTGATTGCCTCCAGCACCGCTCCCATGAAGATAGCCGCAGCCGACGCAATCAGACCGGCGGTGTAGCTGTGGGTTCGGCCCAGGAGCCAGCCGGTTGCAGACGGGCCCAGAAATCCCCCCAGATTGCCCACGGAGTTGATGGCCGCAATACCCAGTGCCGCTCCAGCCACAGGCAGGCGTTGGCTGCACGCCGCCCAGAACACCGGCAGCGTGGCAAACACGCCAAACGCTGCGAGCGAAAGGGCTATTAGCAAGGGAACCGTCGAGGTTGCGAACGCCGCCAGCAGAAACCCCGCGCCAGCCATGCACCACGACGCGAACAGGGTCCAGCGCCGTTCCCCAAGCCGGTCCGAGAGGCGGCTCCATAGCAGCATGCCGATGCCCCCCACGGCGTATGGCACCGCCGTCAGCCACCCCAGTGTACGCAGGGTCACGCCATGGCTCGCCAGCAGCCGGGGGGTCCAGAATCCCAGCTGATACAGCCCAATGGTGATGGTGAAATAGGCAAGCGCTGGCCCGGCCAGCAAGGCCAGGCGAGGCATGCGTGAGACGGAGGATGTTCCTGCATGCTCGGCAGCCATCACCTGCATCAAGCTGGACCGATTCTCAGGAGCAAGCCACGCGGCTGTTTCAACCCCAGGCGACATGATCCACGGAACGGCGACACCCAGCAGGACGGCAGGCAAGGCTTCCAGCAGGAACAGCCATTGCCAGCCAGCAAGACCGTGCCAGCCATTCATGCGCAGCAGCGCGGCGGAAACCGGCGAACCGACCACATTGGACAGCGGAACCGCAAAGTAGAACAGGCCAAGGATTCCCGCGCGGGCCGACCCTGGCAGCCATCGCGTCAGATAGTAGACGATACCGGGAAAGAAACCGGACTCCGCCGCGCCCAGCAGGAAGCGCAGAACAATGTATGCCGTTGCGCCATGAACAAACGCCATGGCACCGGAGACGATGCCCCACGACACCATCAGCACGCCGATCCAGCGCAGCGCCCCCACGCGTACCAGCATGATGTTGCTCGGAATCGCCAGCAGCAGGTATCCCAGAAAAAAGATGCCCGCTGCCAGACCGTACACCTGATCGCTGATGCCGATTGCACGGTTCATCGTCAGCGCGGCAAAGCCGATGTTCACGCGATCCAGAAACGCCACGAAGTACAGCAGGATCAGCGGCGGTGCCACACGCAAGGACACGCGCCGGTAGATGCGCTCCAGGGCTGCATTTTCCATTGAAGTAGGCACGCTAAGACTCTACTGCACAACCACGTCCAGTGGCCGCTGCCCACTGGCGGCTGTGGAAGCGAATGGCTATCTCTGTGGTCACAGCCGCTCCGGCAAGTTGTAAGGTAGTGCGAGAGACTCCACAGGAGAAAGCATGAGATTCGCAGCATCTGTCCTCCCGTGCCGCACTTTGTTGCTTGCAGTCGTTGGTGTTGCTGCGCTGGCCGCCACCGCGCAGAACGTCAAGCCTGTGGACCGCGCCGCAATGGAAGCGGTACAGGTGCCCAGCCATGGCGTGCTGATGAACGGCATCGTGTACCTTGCGGCTGGCTCGGGACCGCACCCGGTTGTAGTGTTGCTGCACGGATTCCCCGGCAATGAGCAGAATCTTGACCTGGCGCAGGAGATTCGCCGCGCCGGTTGGGATGTTCTGTTCTTCCACTATCGCGGCTCGTGGGGTTCGCCCGGCGATTACTCGTTCTCAAACGGAATTGAAGACACGGAGGCAGCGGTGGCCTACCTGCGAGATCCGGCAGTTGCTAGAAAGCTGCGCGCCGATCCCTCCCGCATTGTGCTGCTGGGCCACAGTGTCGGTGGCTTCAATGCGGTAGAGGCAGGCTCCTCAGATGCCAAGGTGATGGCCGTCGGGATTATCTCCGCCGCTGACATGGGTGGCCGCGTTCCGCCGCACATTCCCAAGCTAATGGAAGGCACCGCGCGCAAGAAGGTCGCGGATGCACTCGCATCACAGGGCATGGCACCGCTGCATGGCTGCACGCCCGATTCGCTGGCCCAGGATGTACTGGATCACGCGGCTGCATGGCGCTTCGCAGATAAAGGCAAGGCGCTGGCAACGCGACCCTTCCTGAACATCACGTCCGATGACGGCAATGCCGCTGCGGATGACGCGTTGGCCAATGCGGTGCGGGCCGCCGGTGACACGCATGTCACCATGGAACACTTCGCCACTGATCACAGCTACTCCGACAGACGCCAGGAGATGTCAGCAGCGGTGGTGAAGTGGCTGCAAAGCCAGCCCGCAGAATAACTGTATGGTGGACTGCAAGCCACCGCGTATTGGTAGACCTATAGTTAGAGGGAAACGATGAACACTGTTAGGGTATTCGCAAGACTTAAGAGCAAAACAGGTAATGAAGACTCTATTCGAGAGGGTCTGATGCAGTTGGTTTCTGCCACTCGTCAGGAGAGTGGCGTCCTGAAGTATGAGTTATATGAAACGGTAGATGGTGGAGAGTTCATCTTAGATGAGGAGTACGGAGATCAATTAGCATTTGAGGTGCATATTGCCTCGGATCACTTGAAGAATGCGGTTGCTTTGCTAACACCAATGATGCTAGGCGGCCTCAAGCTTTGGCAGACAAGGCAAATTGCTTGAGCAGTAGAATTATTTCGCGGTGAAGGGCTGCTCGATTGAGAGTGTTTTGGGCGGGTAGCAGGCAGCCTGGTCGCAGGCCTGGTAGTGCAGCGCGGCTTTCAGTGTGTACGTGCCGGGTTTCGCCTGCACGTGTGCCGTCAGGGTGATGTCGCCGGTGTAGACGTCCAGCTTAGTTTTCGGCTCAAAGGCAAAGCTGTACGGGGTTCCGTTGGGAAAACGGACATCGCTGACTTCGGCTCCGTTCAGGTCTTCGACTAGGAGATTCGTCGGAATCAGCATCTCGCTTTTAGGTGTGTGGGAGTTGATGTGAAAGCCTTGGTCGACGCGGAAATGCAGCACGATTGTTGCCGGCTTGTTCGCAGCGATCGATTGCCCATCGGCGATGAAGGTGACGTGGCCCGTACCCCGGCTGGGTGTGCCGGAAAGAATTTGCGCATCCGCGGTGCTCATATCCGACGAGCGCACCTGCTTGCCATCGAGCCGCAATCCTAGACTCACGCCGGCGATCAGCCCAAAGCCCACGACCACGGATGTAAGGAAAACCGAAAGGCGGCGCATACGTTAGCTCCCAGCAAGAATTTTCTGAACGTTACTTTCCGCTTCATCCTTGCTGGCCAGACCAATTGCCTGGGCAACAATCTTTCCGTTGCGGTCGATGTAGAAGGTTGCGGGCAGCATGTCCAGGCCCCCGTAGGCATCGCCCACCTTTTTGTCACTCATCAGGATGGTGTAATTGACGCCGGTGCGTTCTAGCGTCTTCTTGATCTGGTCCTTCACCTCGGCTGATTGCGCATCGTCGTCCTCATCGATGCCGACCACCTGTAGACCCTGCGCTGCATATTTCTTCTGGAACTCCTCAAACCAGGGCATCTCTACCTTGCACGGCGTGCACCACGTGGCCCAGAAGTTGAGCAGAACCGGCTTACCCTTTAGGTCCGCCAAGGACACCCGCTTCCCGCTGTTGCTGGTCAGTGTGAAGATGGCAGCGGGCTTGCCGCGAAGGTCTGTGCCCGTTTCGCTGCTGACGGAAGCCGTCGCTCCCGGCTTGTCCACGCTGATGTTCATCTGTTGCATGCGGGCCTGTGCCTCTGCCGCGTGGCGCGCACGCAGGTTATGCACGCCGCTCCACACCAGCAGTGCCACGACTAATACGATGAGTCCACCCACCACTGCATTACGCATTGCAAACAAGCTCCTGGCAAAGCAGATGACAGCCGGCAGTGCGCGGTTGCGCAGTTTCTCGCGCTCACGGCGAAAGTTTGTCCCGCGTACTCATGGGGATGCATGCGCAACCGGCTGTGAGCCGCCAAACCGTTCACTGGACACTCGATGCGTAGAATAGGACGACGCGCTCCCGCCGCACGGCTGCGCAGGAAGCATACAGGACGAAATGCATCGCTGGTCAAAACTCTTTATCCCCACGCTGCGCGAGGCACCTGCCGACGCGGAGGTCGCAAGCCATCAGATCCTGCTGCGCGCGGGCTACATTCGCCAGCTAGGCGCGGGCATCTACAGCTACCTGCCGCTGGGCTTCCGCTCGCTGAACAAGATTATCGCCATCGTGCGCGAGGAGATGGACACCATCGGCCAGGAGTTCTTCCTGCCCGCCATCCACCCCAAAGAGGTCTGGGAGGAGAGCGGACGGTGGACCTCCATGGGTGCCAACATGTTTCGCGTGAAGGACCGCAAGGGTGCGGAGTTGGCGCTGGGCATGACGCACGAGGAGGTGATGACCTCCATCGCGCGCAACGAGGTGCGCAGCTATAAGCAGTTGCCGCAGATCTGGTACCAGATTCAGACGAAGTTTCGCGACGAACCCCGCCCCAAGAGCGGCCTGCTGCGGGTGCGCCAGTTCACCATGAAGGATTCCTACAGCTTCGACATCGACCCCGCCGGTCTTGACGAAAGCTACGACAAGCACGACGCCGTCTACCGCCGCATCTTCACGCGCTGCGGCCTGGAGTTCGTCTCGGTCGAGGCAGATTCCGGCGCGATGGGCGGATCGCAATCGCAGGAATTCATGGTCTACACCGAGGCGGGGGAGGATGTCATTGCCTCGGCCCGTGACGAAAATCGCAAGGTTGTCTACGCCGCTAACATCGAGAAGGCCACTTCGAAGCTGGAGCCGGTGGTTGACTTGGAGCCGACAGGCGACGGACTGCCCGAACTGGTGCACACGCCGGGCAAAGCTGCCATCGCGGATGTGACGGAGTTCTTTGGCATTCAAGCTTCGCAGGATATCAAGTGTGTCGCTTACATGGGCAATGCTCCCTCACTCGGCATTGTTTCTTCACTACCGGGTGCTGACATATTGCTTCGTCCTATCGTGGCATTTCTTAGGGGAGATCACGATATCAATGAGACAAAGTTAAGCGCAGCTACTGGAACAATTGACGTGCGTATGATGTCTCCTGACGAACTTAACCATTATTTGGGAGGTCCTGCTGGTTATCTAGGCCCTCTTGATGTACCCGAAACGATGAAGACAGATGCATTTGAGGGAATACTGTCTAGAAAGTCTCCTTGGAGCGTCGGAGCTGTACGTACGCTCACCGACTTGGTACCTGCTGTTAAGGGTGAAACTCTCAAAGCCATAGTCGTCTTGGATGAAGGACTGCTAGGTCGTAAGAATCTGGTCGCTGGAGCCAACCGTCTCGACTACCATTACCGCAATGTCACCCCTGGGCGCGACTTTCAATGGACCGTTGCGGCCGATATCCGCAACGTGAGCGCGGGTGAACCCGACCCAATCAGCGGCCAGCCGCTACGCCTTGGCAAGGCAGTCGAGATCGGCCACATCTTCAAGCTCGGCTACAAGTACAGCCAGAGCATGGGAGCGCGCGTGCTGGACCGCAACGGCAAGGAAACAACGCCGATCATGGGGTCGTACGGCATCGGTATCGAGCGCATCCTGACCGCCGCCATCGAGCAGTCCGCAGCGAAAGCAGGGAAGAACGACCGTGGCGAATGGAGCTACGTTCTGCCCGCGTCCATTGCGCCCTACGAAGTCGTCGTGACCGTAACCAAGCAGAGCGACGCCACGCTGGCCGAAGCTGGTGAGCGGATCGCCGCGGACCTGGAACAAGCCGGATTCGATGTTCTGCTGGATGACCGTGACGGCAGTGCTGGAGTCAAATTCAAGGACGCGGACCTGATCGGTGTGCCGTATCGCATCACCGTAGGCAAGCGTTTGGCCGATGGCTTCGTCGAAGTGGTAGACCGCTTGCAGGGCACCACGCAGGAACTAGCTATAAGCGAAGTCGTCGCGGTGATGACAACGCTGCGTGAGCAGACGGCCAGTCGACTCTCGCGGTAAAGTAGCGCAACGCCTGTTGGCAGCGAAGGAGAGCATGGCGGTCAAACTCAAGCTCCGCAATGAACGGCAGACACCCGCCAGAGGGCGCGGCAGGGTTCCGCACCGGTCGTTGTGGCAGCGTGCCTTACTGTTCTTTGTCGTGGCCGGGCTTGCCGGACTCCTTCTCGGTGCGATCGTCTTCGGGTACTACTACAACCAGTACCAGCATGTGGTGGACGAGCGGCTGAGCAGCGGTCCGCTGTTTGCCAGCACCGCACAGATTTACGCCGCGCCGCGCGAGGTGCGGCCAGGCCAGGCACTGACGGCTGAGGCGATTGCACGCGACCTGCGCCGCGCGGGCTACAACTCGAATTCACAATTAGGCACGTTTGAACTCAACGGCGACAGCGTCTCCATCAAGCCCGGCCCGGGCTCATACCACTCTACGGACGGAGCGACGATCGATACGACCGGCGGTCAGGTGCAGAGCATCACCGCCGACAACGGCGCGCCGCTGCGGGCGTACGAACTAGAGCCGCAGGTCATCACCAGCCTGAGCGAGGACAAAAATCGCACCAAACGCCGCCTGGTCACCTACGACCAAATTCCGAAAAGCCTCGTCAGCGCAGTCACCGCGATTGAGGATCGCCGCTTCTTCGAGCACAACGGCCTGAACTTCGTCCGGCTGGCAAAGTGCGGCGTGCAGGACATCGTCAGCCATCACGCTGTCTGCGGCGGCTCGACGTTGACGCAGCAGCTGGCGCGCGGCTTTTTCTTGACACCCGAGAAGCACCTTAAGCGCAAGATGATCGAAATCATCATCACGCTCCAACTCGAATCGCGCTTTACCAAGCAGCAGATCTTCGAGATGTACGCCAATCAGATCAATCTGGGGCAGCGTGGGTCGTTTGCCATCAACGGCTTTGGCGAGGCGGCGCAGGCATACTTCGGTAAGGATTTGAAGCAACTGGACGTAAGCCAGTGCGCTCTGCTGGCCGGCATCATTCAACGCCCAAATTACTTCAATCCGTTTCGCCATCCGGAGCGCGCGCTGGAGCGCCGCAACCTCGTGCTGCGGTCCATGGTGGAGACAGGCACGCTAACGCCGCAGGCCAGTGACCGCGCCCAAGGCGAGCCGCTGAAACTGGCTCCGCAGAACGTGGACGCCAGCGAGGCTCCGTACTTTGTCGATTTGGTGCACGACCAATTGCAGCAGCGGCTTGGTGACCAGGTGAATGCCCAACCTCTTCGCATCTACACTTCGCTGGACCCAGACCTACAGCGCGCCGCCGCAGATGCGGTCAACGTGGGCATGCAGCACGCCGATGAGGAGATTCGCCGGGCGCACAAGGGCGGCGGTCCCATCACCTACCCGCAGGTGGCTCTCGTCGCCCTGAATCCACACACGGGGCAGGTACTGGCTCTGGTAGGCGGGCGCAACTATGGCCAGTCGCAATTAAATCATGCCACCAGCAAGCGGCCCACCGGCTCCATCTTCAAACCGTTTGTCTATGCCGCGGCAGAGACGGGTGCGGTACGCGGCGAACAGCTTGGCCAAACGACGGATGATGAAGGCAACGTGACCGGAGGTGGCACCTTTACTGCTGTGACACAGCTTTCAGATGTGCCAACGACCTTTACGTTCGACAACGGTCGCCAGACCTACTCGCCGCGCAACTTCCAGGGTCACTTTCATGGACAGGTCAGCGCAGCGGTTGCTCTGGCACAGTCGCTCAACAATGCCACCATCTCGCTGGGTGAGAAGGTCGGCTTTGAAAACGTGGCCGCACTCGCCCGTGCGTCCGGCATTACCGCTGCCAAGGGAACACCGTCGGTTTCACTGGGGGCGTACGACGCCACACCCCTGGACATGGCTGGCGCGTATACCGTCTTTGCCAATGGCGGCGTACACCTGACACCGTGGCTGTTGGCCAGCGTGCGTAACGAACGCGGCGACATCGTGGCGGATTATCCGCACGAAGGCAAGCAGGTCATGGACCCCAAGGCCGCATTTCTCACCTCCAATCTGCTCGAAGGCGTCATGAACTTCGGCTACGGCTACGTCGTACGCCAGCGCGGGTTTACGGCTCCCGCAGCGGGCAAAACCGGCACCAGCCATGACGCATGGTTTGCGGCGTACAGCAGCAACCTCATCTGCGTGGTGTGGGTCGGTAATGACGACTACTCCAACATCAATCTGACGGGTGCTGTGCTGGCCGCGCCCATCTGGGCGGAGTTCATGAATCGCGCCATCAAGCTGCCGCAGTACAGCGATATGAAGGCATTCACGCCACCATCCGGCGTCACCGAGTACCGCATCGATAAAGCGAGCAACCTCTTGGCGGATGACACCTGTCCTGCCGCTTATACCCTCGCATTTCTGGATGGCACGCAGCCGCAGAGCACCTGTAGCCACATGGGCGACAGCGGACGCAGCCTGATGGACCGGCTCTTCGGCTCGGGCAGCGACACCTCAGGCACCAGCTTCAATGGAGGTGGCCAATCCACTGAAGCGCGACCCGGTGAGAACACCAATCCTAACCAGCCTAAAGAACATCGCAATTTCTTCCAGAAAATGTTTGGTATCGGTGGTCGCAAGCAGGATGCACCACCATCCGATCCACCCGCACCGCAGTAGCATCAGCATTGAAGAAACTACAGCGGTGGGATCTGACAGACGCTGACCGAACGATTGCGAAATGGGCAGGGAAGCCCGGTATGTGCCGCATGTCCCAGCACCAACCAATGGATGCCCTGCGAAGCGAGCCGCACCCTGCGTTGTTCGTCCGGCAGCTGATCCAAGCTCAACTGCAACGGTTCTCCCGTATACCACTCCGCCGTAAGTTGCGGCCGGATCGCTGCAATGCCGCCGTCTTTGGAAAAGTCTGGTGGCGCGCTCCGCTCGGAGATGGCGCGAAAGTTCTGCGCATCTTCGCCCGGCGCAGAGATGTACCGTGAGTCGAGCGCGACCACTGCATCGACCGGCGTATGCTCGCGGATCCACAGAAAGCCTTGCTGCCAGCCATTCGCCGGCTGTACCCACGGCACTTCCAGGTGGTTCGAGTGCGAGTAAATGGAACGCTGCGACGTGAACAGCGCACATGCCGCCACTCCACAAATGACACTGCCGATCCACGTGCTGGAACGCAGGCGGCCGAGTGACGCTCCCAAGAAAAGAATCATAAGCAGATAGATCATCTGAAAGATACGAAGCGGTTGCAACCGCGCCACGCAGAAAGAGCGTCCATGCGCATGCGCGAAGAGCAACGCCAGCAGTAATCCAGTAACACCCGCAGTGAATGCTGCCCTTGCCAGCAGTGCCGCCGAAGTCGTTCCGGTATTTTTAAATCCAAACCATGCCACGATGCCGAGCGGTAGCAACAGGCCGAGCCACTCGTACCAAGCCCACACAGAGAGGAACCAGTATGTTCGCGTCTGCGCGATGGCGGCGTATCCCGCCGGTTCCGCCGGTCCAACCCCTTGCAAGCAGACGGCCACTGCTACCGCAGCCAAGCCGAACGCTCCAAGTGCCAACGTTCGCAGTCGCGAATTCTGAATGGCAAATGCGCCGAAAAGCAGGAGAAGGACTATGCCGTATCCGCCCATCAGTGGGTGCAGCAGCAACGCACAAACGGATGCGACGCCGCATAACATCATGCTTCCGAAACCGCTGAATCCATGTTTGCGTTCGCGAACTGCTTGAACTGCCCACGCCAGCGCAAACAGCAGGCAGGGTGTCGTCAGGCTGCGCGCCGAGAGATACGGGTCCATCAACATCAGCGATGTCCCTGCAACGGGCAATGACAGCGCCGCGGTCAGCAGGCATACAGCCCATTGCCGCTGTCCGGGAGAAAAAAGCGAATGGCAAAGACGCCACGCACCTAAAAGCGTCAGCAGAATCGACACGAGATACAGGGCAAACATAACGCCCATCACATCCAGAGACGTAAGCCGCACCAGCCCTGCTACAACGTTCGCAAAGCACGAGAACGACAGGTGCGACGTCACGAACCCTGTGTCATAGGCGTACAGATGACGGTTTAGCAGGTACTTGATGCCGGTGAGATAGATGCCGCCATCTTCAGCGTACGGGTGATATCCATGAACCAACACTGCCGCACAGGTAAGCCCCGCGCACAGCAATACCCCGCCAGGATGCCGCGCTCTTGAATCTGTTGCGCGGTGTAATGCGGTGGGTACGGGTTGAATGGTGACGGTTGCCAACTCAACATCCTCAAGTACAGCGTGACAGGGAACCTATGGTTCTGGATTTCGCTTAAGGGACTATGGCAGCGCTGATCTTCTGGCTGGGCCTAGCGCCCCGTGCCGCATCGATCCATTGCTGAAGTCCGCCGCTTTGGCGGAGGTAAGAAATTTGCGCTTTGCGCAATTGCAACTGCGCATCCAGAAACTCCGCGTACCGTTGCCGCTCCAACATACGCGACCGCTCGACATCCTTTGGCGTCATCACCGGACCTTCGCTGCCGCCCTTCAGTGCTTCTGTCTCCATCAACCGCAACTGATCAGCGGCTATCCCCGCATCCAGTTCCGCAAGCTCCATCCGCGCTCCCGCTTCGGCAAGCGAGTGTTGCAAGCCGCGCCGTTCGTCTGCCTGGCGGAACTGCAGTGTCTCCAATTCATGCACGGCGTGCGATACATCGGCATCCCCTTCTCGTTGCCGGGCCTTTGCCGCCGCATCCAGAAAGGGCAGGTGAATTGAGATACCCGCGAAAAACACGTTGTACTCACCATGTAGATTGTAGTAATCGTTCACGCTGTTGATCGGGCTGACGCGACCGTACTGTCCATTGAAGTTCACTTGAGGCTTCCATAGACTGCGCGCATCGCCCAAGGCTCGTTCCTTTCGTGCACGGGCGTTTGCTTCGGCTGCGACCGTACCCAGAGAATCCGTTAACTTTGACGTGTTAACTACAAGCTGTGATGACGGGACATCTACGACGCTTTCCGCCACGGTCTGTAAATGTGCTGCTGGCAGGCCGGTAAGCTGCCCCAGGTGCTCTTGCAGATCGTTCTCCTGGTTTTGCATCTGCAAGGCTTGGAGACGGATCTGAGCAGCGGTTCTGCGGGCTTGCTTCCATTCCATTTGGCTCTCAATACCGGCACCAACTCGTTGTCCCACGATGGAGACCAGTGCCGCCGCGTGCTCATACTCCTGCCGCACGACAGCTTGCGACCGCTGCATGGAATCCAGCGACATGTAGGTGATCGCTACATCTTCTTCCACCTGCTCGCGCGCATTGGTTAGGCCCGTAAGGGACGCCTGCAATGCCCATCGTGAAGAACGCACGTAGTGCCTCTGTGACGAGCTGTAGATCAAGGATTGCGCATCCAGCGTGAAGATGGTTGGAACCGTCAGTGTAATGCCGTGCGAATATCCCGCTCCGCCATTTGCTGAGGCGCTCGGGATGTACGCATCTTTCATCTCCTGCGCAAATGCGGTTGACCGCCGGAGATCGTCCTGCGCCAGCTTGACGCGCGGATCGTTGCGCAACGCGAGATCGACCGCGGAGCTGAAGGAAATCTGCGCATTGCTGGGTACACACGTGCCGCTCAGAATAAATGCAGCACTGATACGCAGGCATCTGCCGCACGAACGCTTCTTTGCGATGTGGATGAAGAAGCGCAAGAGTTATCGAATGGCCTCTACGCTCATATTGGGCAGCAGATTCTGATTGTCAGCAGAGTGCAACGCAATCACGTCGCTTGCTGCAAGTCCCTTCGTAATCTCTGCTTTGTCCAACGTTACCAAGCCTGTTTCTACCCTGGTTCGGGCAAGGTGGCCGCCTTCAACGCGGTAGACAAATCGCTCTGGGCCCTCCATATGCAAGGCTTCCCTGGGCACCGTGAGCACCTGGTGACGCGTATCGACCAGCACCGATACTGAAACGGTGCTGTTCGGCGGCAGGTCGCCCGTCGCGTCATCCACCGACAGGATGCTCTGCCCCACACTTCGTATACCAATGTGGATCGCAGCCATGGGCGCGTGCTGTACATGGCCGTGCCAGACGTGGTCCGGTTTGCCCTCCCATTGAATCCGTACCGGCTCGCCTTCGTGCAACTTGCCCATGTCAGACTCGTCAAAGTCCGCCCGGACCTCAAGCCGGGTCAGATCAGCAACATGCAGCAACTCCGCTCCCGGATTGACAAAGTCGTACGCGCGCGCTGGGATCAGATAGGCAGTTCCCGCGATGGGCGAAACGATCCTCACGTTGGCCAGATTCGCCTGCTCTGCTTTCAACGCCTGCTCTGCCTCGCCGAGCTTCGATTTCCAGCTCGCGACGTCCGTCGTGCTGTACCGGCGCGTTCCACGCTCTTGAATGGTTTCCAATGTAGCATTCACCGCGTCCAGGCGCTGCTGAGCAGCACGTACCTCCGCAGGCGACGCGCCACCCGTCTTCTCTAACTCCCGCACTTTGACCAGATAGTCTTCCGCGGCAGCATGGTCTATGTCCGCGTGACGCTTATCGCTGGCCATGAAAATGTGATCTTCCTGCGAGCCACCGCGTGATACGTTCTCGGCGTTCACCTGCGTGGTTCGAAGTGATGCGGTGGCAGCGGCAACGCGCGACTCGGCATAGGGATCCTTCATCAGGACCAGCAGTTCTCCGGCTTGCACATGTTCCCCGGGGTGAACCAGCATTTTCTGCACTGTTCCTGACGTGCTCGCGCGCGCCAGGAACTCGTTCACCGGCACTACCGTTCCAGTGGTGTAGATGAAGTTCTCGATATCCTGCGTTGCCGGTGAAGCCACCGCGACCGGTACCGGCGGGGATGATCGCAGGTAAGGCACCCCAAAGGCCATGCCTGCCACGACGGCCAGTGCGGCAATTGCCCACCATGTGCCCCGAGTTGGCCGTCGTATGTGCCTCACGAGTTAATCAAACGAATCCTTCGCGTCTATGGAGATTCTATTCTCTTACACTTAGAGGCTACCGCTGTGCATTCGGGAGGGTTGGCGATGCTTCTGACGATGACTGAATAGCTTTACTGGCGATCGACCCATTTCTAAGTGCGTCGCCATGTGAAAGGTAATATGCCGGTATGCCGCGGCACAACGGTGTGAAGCCGCCAATTGCTTCCGCACGGTTGTTCACGGGTAAACGTGTCGCATCTTCATGGTTCGCACGGAGATGCGCGAGCAGCCAATTACTGTCACCTGCAATAATCACATACGTCCCTGCGGCATGTTGAAATTCCGCAAACGTCACGATGGGAAATGTGTACAGCGTACCGCGCCCAGCCCACAGATTCTGCTCAGGAGAATCATCATGCCGGTACTGACGAATGGCAGCGAAATCGACGGGGAACACCAGCCTGCGACGCGCAAGCGGCGGTGCGTAGTGTTCCATCGGCAACGCTAGCAGTGGATCAGGAATGACAAGCGGTGATCCGGCCGGAGCCCAGGCTTCAGCTTCGGCCATGTGATCAACGACAGATGCAAAGGATTGCTTCTGCTGGAAATAGCAGTACCCTACGAATGCCTCGCGTGCGCAAAACCAGGCGGTACAGAACAATAGCAGGGAGGTTCCCGCACGCGGAAAGTGATGTCCCACGCGATATGCAACCGTTACGCCAGCGATGGCGAAGCCCAGACACACCGGAATAACAAACCGTGGCGAAAACATGCCGCCGTGTACCTTGGCAATAAGGTACCCCCATAATGGATAAGCTATCAATGCGAGCACTCCCACACGTTCGTGCACTGGAAGCACTGGTGGGCTGTTCTTAAGGCGAGTGATCATCTGGCTCAGGCCAACGAAGCGCTGATCCGATGGAGAAAAAATTCTCAGCCACCGCAAGACTCCGGCAAACAGGAAAAGCGCAAGCAGCGGATATAGCATGGCTTCCACCATCTCTGTATACGAGCTTACGATTTTTCCGGCTGATACTCGATTGAATGCGTATGGTGCGAACTGCGCGATGTCGCGTGCAATCGTTCCACGAAAAACAAGCAGTGGCGCAGCCGCAAAGAACATCACGATCCAAACCGGGGACTTGAATGCATTCAGTACAAAGCCCGCGTTGGGTTGTCCCGTGAGTGAATCTGCACTCTGCTGACGATTAAATGCCCGTGCTGCCTCGCCCAACGCAATCGGCAGGAACGCAAGTACAGCGAAGTAATTGGTGCAGATACCCAACGCCAGCGCGCATCCCATGCCGCAGATCGCAAGCCGCCGCCGCGTTGCCCAAACAGCCTCGTCGACCGCTACTGTCCAGCAGAAAAACGCCAGCATGGCAAAGCCATAAAAGATGCCATAGGAACGGCTTTCATAACTATAGTCAAAGGCAGCCATCGTCATCGACAGCACCGTGCCACACAGCGCCCACTCCGCCGGCAATCTTCTCTTCAGGTAGAAAAACAATGATGCAAGCCCCACCCAGTAGCCAAGCGCGGCGGGAACGCGCAACGCAAGCTCATGCTCGCCAAAGAGCGTTCTAAAAAGGCTTACTGCGAAATGCGTCAGCGGCGGATTCGGGTCTGCACCCACCTTCAGCGCGGCCCAGATCGCGGCTGGGCTGCCAAGCCGCGCGATGTGGAGGGTGATGAGCTCGTCCAGCCACAGCAGCTTCATGGACGACAAAACCGCGACGACGAGTAGATAAAACCCAGTCAACAGCAGAAACGCGCGAACGGGCGCACTTCTAACGCTCTGCTTGATCCAATCTCCAGAAGCACGCAGTCTACGTTGCCACGCAGAAACCCTGGCACCCCGCTCCGGGAGTGTAGCCACAAGGCTCATGCCGCGACTTCAGCGTTGGCCGTTTCCTGTGACATGGGCATCGCGGACGATTGCCTCGGCTTGCTCTCGTGATACTCCTGCTCCGTGTTGATATCCCAGAGATTTTCCTTACTCGTAATGCCCGCCAGGATGTTATCCACGGAAACCATGGCAGTCAGCATGGAATGATCCTGATTGTTGTACTTATGCATGCCGTTGCGGCCGATCAGGAAAAGATTCTGATACCGCTCCATGTAACGGATTATTTCAGGAAAGCGGTCATGCGTGCCAAAGTATGCAGGATAAGTTTTTGGCACCCGATAGGCGCAGGCATCCCGCACTTCCGCCGCGTTCAAGATACCGATGCGGCTTATCTCCTCGATGGCAAATGCAATGATTTCAGCATCAGGTTTGCGCCACAGATCGTCCGTGTCGTTGCAGAAATACTCCAGGCCAAGCCAAACCTTCGACGGATCCGCCACGAGATAGGGACTCCAGTTATTGAAAATCTGCAAGCGCCCTAACAGCACATCCGGCTCCTGGATATAAATCCAGGTATCTTTGATCATTGAGCCATCCGGCTCCGTAATCAGCAGCCGGTCCACTAACAAACCGACAGTAATAAAATCGCGGTACACCAGGCCATCCGAAATCGCCCTGATGTCAGAAGGTACAGGAGCCTTCAAAACTGAGAGCAATTCGCGCACCGGCATGGTGGAGAACACAAAATCGCCGCGTACTGTTTCTTTATGGCCATCGGGCGCAAGGGCGTCGAGGGAACAGATCCGGTCGACGCCATCCGGACCAGGCGTAACGTTCAGCCCTGTGACCTTCCAGCCCATGTGGACTTCGCCACCTTGGTTGCTCACAAGGTCCGCCACGTGCTCCCACATCTGCCCCGGTCCAAACTTCGGATACAAAAAACGTTCGATTAGCGATGTTTCCGCATCCTTCTGCTTCACGTCGCCATCTGCTTTGGGTTTACGCGTGCACGTTTTCTTTAGAAAATGCGTGGCAGCAGATCGCAATGACAATCCCTTGATGCGTTGTGCGCCCCAGGCTGCCGAAATCTCCTGGCAGGGAACTCCCCAGACCTTCTCCGTGTAGCTTTTAAAAAACGTCCGGTACAACCGGGAACCGAAGCGGTTGATGAAGAAGTCTTCCAGTGAGTTTTCCGGCTTGCGCGGAAACAGCCGTGCGGTCAGATAACTCAGCCCGATACGCATGACCTGCACCGGCCCAAGCTGGCGCAATGTCGCTGGTGAGAGTGACAGCGGATAATCAAAAAAGGAGCGCTGAAAGTAGATGCGGCTCTTGCGCGGACGCACCAGCATCACCAGATCGCCATCTGGTTTGTTTACGACGCCTCGCGCGGACGCGATCGCACGTGTGCTTCGCTGATACTGAATGGTCTGCCCAGCCACGCTGCCACTTGAGGCAATCGGCATCAGCGACGTCCACCAATCCATGACGCGGTCGGCTTTCGAAAAGAAGCGATGGCCGCCAATATCCATGCGATTGCCGTTATACCGTATGGTGCACGATATGCCGCCGATCCGGTCACTTGCTTCAAACACGATGGGCTTGATGTTAGAGCGCCTGCAGAATTCTAATGCCGCGGTCAGACCAGCTGGTCCGGCTCCTATGATTAAAGCCGTTTGTGTCTGTCTCATCGATATCCTGCCCGGTGATCACCCTTACTCACGCGGTTTGGTGAGCTGCTACTTAGGGGCCATCATTCCTTATTGGGATGCGCAAATAATGCAATAATCTCGCCGGCGTTGTCACGGCAAGAAACTTCGAAAATCCGCGTTGACGCATCTCTTTGGACGCGTATTGAGTCTATAGTTGCACAAACCGCAGGCATCATTGTGTTCGCTGCCTAATATGGCGTGCTCTCTCTGCGTACCGTATTACAGCGGTGTCAACTCCGCCTCCAGGTAGGCGCGGGAATTCAGCAGTGGTCTCTCCAGAGAGCGCGAGTACTCCGTCACCTCATCAGGCCGTTTGCCGCCTTCCAGTGCCTTCGCAAATTCCGCGCGCATGTTCTGCATTTTTGCCTCAAGGTCGTCGATGGCGCTGAATACCAATGCCTCGGGCGTCATAGGCAATTTCGGTGATCCGAACTCCAGCCGTCCATGGTGAGAAAGAATAAGATGTTCCACCAGAACGCGTAAGCGGTCGGGAAAGCCCGGAAGAGCTGCCACTCGTTCGCGCAGCATTCCAATTGCGATCGTGATATGCCCCAGAAGCTGACCCTCTGTCGTGTAGGAGAAGCTGGAGGCCCACGCAAGTTCGCGCACTTTGCCGATGTCATGCAATATCGCACCCGTCATCAGCAGGTCGGGGTCGATCTCATCCGGGTACTGTGGAGCCACGCGCGCACACAGTCGCAGCAAGAACACGACATGCTCCAGCAGGCCGCCAATCCATGCATGGTGTAACACCTTGGCCGCCGGTGCGCGGCGGAACGCAGGGCCAATCTCCACGTCATGCAGAAAACTGTGAACCAGGTGCTTCAGATACTCGTTTGTGAACCCATCGACAAAGCCCAGCAACTCAGCCCACATCGCATCCACGTCATACTGCGTGGAAGGCTGGAAGTCGGTGATCTCAATCTCGTGCTCCGCGGCAGACCGCATCTGTGTCACGCTGATTTGAAAGCGCCCGTTATACCGCTCAATACGCCCCTGAGCCTTCACGTAGCAGCCCTGCGAGCAGGTTGAGAGGGATTTTGCAAACTCCTCCCACATGCGAGCTTCCAGGCTGCCGGTCTTATCCGCCAGTGTCAGCGCTAGGTACTGTCCGCCTCCACCCTTTTTGTCTCGCGCGGAAATTTGCGACAAGAGAAAGAAGGATGTCACCGTCTCGTTCTCAAACCGCCCAGCATCGGCGACATAAAAATCCTTCATAGGTTCAGAATACTTCCATCGCAAAGTGAAAGGGCGCGGCCGAAGCCGCACCCTTGTGAAGAACGGGAACTCTTACCGCGGTGAATTCGGCGTCTGCGGCACGGGCTGATTGCTCGTGGGTGAAGCCGCACCATTTGTCGCAGGTGTTTGACTTGGCAGAGCGCTGCCCGGAGCGGGTTGGGTTACGGGAGCAAGCGTAGTCGTATCGCTGCTGCCCGGCTTGGTTGAGGTTCCCTGTGCGGCGCGCGCGGCTTGGTCGTCCGGCTCCTCCGGCGCGTTGATCTGGTGCAGACGGTCCGGAAGTCCGTTATCCTGTAGCGGAGCCTTTGCTTCCACGGGCTTTTCCTGCAAGCGGTCCTTGGGATCGCCTTTTTTGCGCTTTGCCTTCTGCTTCTTAGCGTCACTGCCATTCAGGCCCAACGCCTGCGCCTGCGTCGTTTTAGTCTGTTTCTCTTCGGATGTCGCCGCGACTGGTGTCGCGCGCGCCGTTTCGGCAACTTTAGCCTGCTTCACCTCAGCCTTATGCGCCTTCACCTCAGGTTCGCGTGAAGCATAGCGAGTTTTCGCGTGCGGAGCCGTGGCCGGAGTCAACGGGTTATCTTCCGGTGTTGTATTCGCCGCAATCGTGTTGCTGCTACCCACCGGGCTGATCACGGTTCCTGGTGCAGCCGCTGAAGTGACGGTGCTGGCTGTGGACGCCGGTGCTCCTTCCAGGCCCTGAGTTTGTCTTGCCGCGTCCCCCTCCGCCGATCCCGGTGCCTCTGGCAGTGCCGTCCGCGGTGCCTGGCCGAAGCGAACCTTCTCGCGCCGAACCTTCTTAGGCTTGCCGTGCTTGTCCAATGCCAGGACAGCAGGCGTGGCAGATATCGTGGAGGTGCCGCGGGTCTGTGCAAGCCGGCCATTTGTTACAGCCGCATCCATCCGTTGCTTCTGGACCTGCTTCTTTTTGGGAGCGGGCGGCACATAGGCGGCAAAGACAGGCTTGGTTTCCTTCGAACTCGCACCGCTGTCCACGAATCCAGGCCGAAGGTCGATGTACGCCTCCTCACGCAGGCGCGTCAGATAGGCGCGCAACGCAGGCTGGATAGCCTCCTGGTACATCGCGTTTTGCACTTCGCCCTGCACCTGTTCGAACGGTGGCGTGCCCGCCTGCACGTGCTCGGTCGCCTTCAGGATGACGAAACCCTGCCGGGTACGCGTGGGCTCTGTGTAGCTGCCCACCGGTAGCGCAAACGTCTTCTCCTCCAGTACAGGAGCCAGCGTGCCGCGCTTGAACAGGCCCAGGTCGCCGCCCTGCGCGGCAGTCGGGCCGCCGGAGGATGACTTCGCGGTTGCCGCAAAGTCGGCACCCTTCTGCAGCTTCGCGTAAATATCCTGCGCGGTACGTTGCGCGTCCGCAAGCTGCGCGTCCGTGGCGTTGGCGGCGGTTGGTACCAGAATCTCCGAGAGCCGGACCTGCTCGGGTTGCGCAAATTCGGCTTTGTGTTCCTCGTAGTATTTCTGCTGCTCCGGCGTGCTCATGCGGAGGGTGCGGCCTACTTCATCGCGCACCACATTTCCGGTAATAATGCTGTTCCGAATGCTGGACTTGAAGTCCTCAAACGACACGCCCTGCGAACGGGCGGCCTTCTCCAGATCTTCCATCGTCGCAAAGTTGTTCTGCTTGCGGATTTCATCCAGCCGGCGTATCACTTCGGCATCCGGATTGATACCCAGCTCTTTGCCCTTGGACAGCAGCAACTGCTGATCGATGAGGTCGCGCAGCAAATTCTTTTCACGGTCCGCGGCATCGCCACCCGCCCCGCGTGCCTGGTCAGCCTCCTGCTGCATCTGTTCCTGCGCCCGCTCCAGGTCCGACCGGGAGATGATGTTGTCGTTCACACGCACAATCACGTCTTCCACAACGGTCGCGTTGGGTGTGATGGCGGGTGTCTGCGGCAGCCGGTATTGCGGCGTGGGTGCCTGAATCTGACCGATTCCCGGGCTCTGGTAACGGGGAACGGGCAGCGTCTGAGGCTGCTTCCCGCCTTGCGCGTGGAGCGCGGGATGCAGCATCAAGGCCGCAGTCACAAGTGCGCTGGCAACGTTGCCCCCGCGATAGAACTTCTTCATTTCAGTCATGCATACCTGCAAACTCATTTATGCGAACGCGGCGCCCACTCAAGTTGGACGTAGAGCGGCCCGGCCCGGTGGAACCTTCCCAATTCTACGCGTCAAAAGCGGCAAACAAAGCGCGCCGTGGTGGTTCTTCAGACCGGGTATGACCTTACCGTGTATACTCCGTCTTACTCTGGAGCCTTCTGCTCCTTTAGCTACTGCCGCAGCGCTGACGCACCACCCTGAGGTAAACAGGTCCCGCATGCCCACACGCACCCGCCGCGCCCTCGTTTCGCTTTCGCTCTTCTTCGGCACCTGCGCGGTCGCAGGGTCGCTGGTTAACGGCCGCGTGAACGCGCAGGCCACCTCGGACGAAACCACCGTTCGCGACAGCCTGCACCAGTTCACGGATGTGTACGCGGTTGTCGAGGCAAACTACGCCGACAAGCTGAACACCGACAAGATCGATAAAGTCATCTACGACGGCGCGATCCCCAGCATGTTGCACGTCCTCGATCCGCACTCGAACTTCTACGACCCAAAGGCATACGCGCAGATGCGCGAGGACCAGCACGGACGCTACTACGGCGTGGGCATGCACATTCAGCCTCAATTGGGTAAAGACGGTGTGCAGCGCGTCGTGGTGATCGACACCTTCGAGGGGTCGCCCGCGCACAAGGCGGGCATTCGCCCAGGCGATGCCATATTGACTATCGATGGCAAGAGCGCTGACGGCATGGATTCGCTCGGTGTCAGCAACTTGCTAAAGGGCGCGAAGGGCACCAGCGTCGCCGTCACCATGCAGCGCGAAGGCCAGGATAAGCCGCTCACCTTCAATCTAGTGCGCGATGAAATTCCACGCCCCTCCGTCGATCTGGCGTACTTCATCCGGCCTGGCATCGGCTACATTCACGTGACGCAGTTCCAGGAAACCACCTCCCACGAGGTGGGTGAGGCGCTGGCCAAGTTTGGTCCGCAATTGACCGGTCTGATTATCGACCTGCGCGGCAATCCCGGCGGTCTGTTGAATGAAGCCGTCGCCATGAGTGACAAGTTCCTCTCCCGTGGAGACGTCGTTGTCTCACAGAAGGGCCGCTCGTTCCAGGACGTGCTCTACAAGGCGAATCACGGCGAGCAAGGCAAAAAGTATCCCATTGTCGTGCTGGTCAACCGCAACACTGCTTCAGCCGCCGAAATTGTCAGCGGCGCGCTACAGGATCACGACCGCGCCTTGATCGTGGGCGAAACCACCTTCGGCAAGGGCCTGGTGCAGACGGTATTTCAGATTGCCGAGAATACCGGGCTGGCACTGACGACGTACCACTACTACACGCCAAGCGGGCGCCTTATTCAGCGCGATTACAACGGCGTTTCGCTGTACGACTACTACTACGTCCGCAACGACGCCAAACCAGCCGACAAGTCCAACCTGGAAGTGAAGCAGACAGACAGCGGACGCACCGTGTACGGCGGCGGCGGTATTACCCCGGACGAAAAGATCGAGTCGCCCAAAGGCAATGCCTTCGAAAACAATCTCGCAGTGCATGGCGCATTCTTCAACTTCACCAAGCATTACCTGGCTCATCGCACCATCGATAAGGATTTTACGGTGGATGATGCGGTGTTGGTCGACTTCAAGAGTTTTCTCAAGTCCGAGAAGATCGACTACAGCGATGCCGATTTCAACACCAACCTGCAATGGGTAAAGTCAAACATCAAGGGTGACCTGTTCACCTCTCAATTTGGTGCCAACGAAGGCTTCCGCGTCCGCACCGATGATGACCCGCAGATTGCCAAGGCCCTCACCTACATGCCAGAAGCCCTCGCCTTGGAAGAGCGCAGCGACAAGAGCAAGGAAACAAAAACCGCCAGCGTTCAGTAGAAAAGAGTGCCTGCGGATAAGAAAGCGCCATCGCTTGCGATGGCGCTTTTTTGAGTTCAATGAGATTGGAGCGGGAGACCGGGATCGAACCGGCGACATTCAGCTTGGGAAGCTGACGTTCTGCCACTGAACTACTCCCGCACCTGTACGGAATTATAGACGCGACATGCCGGATGATAGAGTTGGTGGACCTGAGCGGGATCGAACCGCTGACCTCCTCGTTGCGAACGAGGCGCTCTCCCAGCTGAGCTACAGGCCCTTGTCGCGCTTCACTGGCATGAAGCATTGCCGCGTATCTTAGTGTTGACAACTTTCTGAGTGTAACAGCATGACGCCAAGCCGCTCAATCGCGACACCATGGATCGTACTACAGCGATCCCTAGCGACTAAGCGCCTATGGTACCCCGCACCTGCGTTCCTTCCTGTAGAGGCTTGTCTGTTGTGTGCCAGAGTTCACCGTCACTGTCCTTCTCCACGGCCGTAATTGCGATTTCTAGAACTTTGCCGGAGCGAGCCGTCGCAATCAACACGCCGGTGCCGTTACGGCCTGTACTGAAGAGTGTCTGGCTCAGTGCAATCTGCCAGACTTGCCGCCCATCGACACGCGCTACCTCGCGAATGGCGGTGACTGCGGCCGTAAACTCCCTGTGTGGAGGTGCGTCCAACGCATTACGATTGGCGGCTTGAATGCCGGCCTGGGCGGAATCGGTCACGCTACTCCTTTGGCGTGATTGTGATCAGGCCGCCGATCGCGGAAACCTCAGACTGGCTGCCGATGATGATGGGCGTACGCATGTGCGGCTCCGTAGGCACAATTTCCAGGATGCGGTAGCGCCCATTGCTTGCGGCACCGCCCGCCTGCTCCGCGATAAAGCTCAGTGGATTTGCCTCGTACAGCAGGCGCAGTTTGCCGTTGGGAGCTTTCTTTGTTGGCGGGTAAAGAAAGACTCCGCCCTTTAGCAACGTCCTGTGAAAATCCGCGATAAACGACCCCACATAGCGTGAACTGTATTTGCGTCCAACCAGCGAGCCATCGCGGAAGCGCGCAATTGCCTTGCCATATACAGGCTGCGACTCCCCGATGTTGCCCTCGTTCATGGAATAGTACGTTCCTTGCTCCGGCATGTGCATGTCTTCCGCAGTCAGCAGGAACTCGCCATCGCACAGGGTAAAGCTGTGTACGCCTTTTCCCGCCGTATAGACCAGCACGGTAGACGGTCCGTAGTTCACATAGAGTGCCGCAACCTGTTCCGTGCCGGGTTGCAGGATGCACGGACGCGGATCGCTGCCAGGCTGCATGCCCTGAATCGACACAATGGTGCCTACATTGACGTTCACATCGATGTTGGAGGAGCCGTCCAGCGGGTCGAAGATGGCAATGTACTTCGCCTGCGGACGGTCGCTGAAGACAAGGGCCTCATCATCCTCCTCGCTGACCACGGCGGCGACACTGGAGAGCGCGCGTACCACGCCGGTCATCGTGGTGTTCGCAAAGACGTCGAGCTTCTGTTGCTGCTCGCCCTGTACGTTTTCCTCGCCAGCTTCGCCTAGCACCCCATTCAGCCCGGCAGTGCGAATCTTTGCTTCAATTGCGGTCGCCCCGTCAGCGATGGCCGTAAGCAATGCAGCCAGTTCGCCATTGTGGCGCTGACGAACGTGCTGAGAGAGAGTGATCGCCATGCGCATAAGCGTAGCATTCGCGCTGGTGATCGCGCTTGGCTGCCCAGATGAACCCATAGAATCTATCCGATGCAGCATGGCTCAGGCGCGGGCAGCGGCTCCAGGAAACATGGTGACCTTGGAGCTGGAGGGTGCTTCCGCGGCGCAGCAGACGCGATTGCGGCCTTCGTGCTTTGCGCGGTACAGCGCGGCATCCGCATCCGCGATCAGGCGACCGGAGTCCAGCCACGTGCCGGGCCAGGCGGTCGCCACGCCGCAGCTGACGGTGGTCCACACATCATGCGGACTCAACGGGGTCTCGCGCTGCACCGCGGGCGATCCTGCCACCTGGACCAGCGTCCGGATGCGTTCCGCGACTTTCAGCGCCGCTTCCGGCTCTGCATTGGGCAGCAGAACGATGAATTCCTCGCCACCAAAGCGCGCCACGAAATCGTCTTCTTCACGCAACGCCTGCTGTAGCAACGATGCCACACGCTGTAGCACGCGATCTCCGAACGGATGCCCATGCGCGTCGTTCAGACGTTTGAAGTGGTCCACATCCACCATCACGGCACTCAAAGGTTCCTGCCGTTCCACTGACATATGCCACAGCAGCGACAGGCGCTCGTCATAGGCCCGGCGGTTTGGCAGATTTGTAAGGCGGTCCGTGGAGGAAAGCGCCAGCAACTCAGCATTGGCTCCCGCCAGCAGGCCACGCTGTAGACGTCCACGCAGTTGCAGCAGATAGGAGTAGCGGCGTTCGCGCGTCAGCGTGTAATTCGCGGTCAGGCTCAGTACAGTAATCCACATCAGAATGCCGCCAAACGTCATCTTTTGCGCAAACAGGAGGTGGGGATCGATACTCAGAAAAAAAATGTCCAGGCAAAGAACGCCTACCGATGTGAGGATCGCAAACGGCAACTCCAGCCGCAACATGCAATTTGCGATCAGCAGCACCATGATGAGGCCGGTCTGCGTTAGGGAACTCACAATCGCATCCACACCATGGTGCATGTAGAGGATGCTGCCTGCAGCCACAACGCAGAGCAGGGAAGCGGACAGCTCTCGCAAAAGCGCGCTTTCCTTCCAACGCAGCAGCAGAGCGATCAGAAACACTGCGGGGGTAACCACACCGAACCGTATGACAGCGGAACGCACCAGATGCGTGGGTGCCATCAGATAATCGCCAACAATGAAGCAGTCATAGGCCAGCACGGCGATGATGCCCTGGACCAACAACATGCGGCTGCGCACACCTGCGGTTTCCCGGCGGTAACGCCGTTCCAACGCAGGTGCAAACGCCGCGCTGCTCCTGCGGTCGCTCTCAAAACGCCGGATCGCCTCTTCCAGTTGCGGCAAGGCCTGCGTATCGTTCGTATCGCTCATCTTGCCTGCACCAGGCAAAGGAAAAGTGTCGTTCATGGTTTGCAGACGATCTCTGGCTCCAACGTTCATCCATTGCATCATGCAAGTCATCATTCGATTAAGGAAACAATGCGTGCCGCTGCAATACTTTGTCATGCCGTTCCCGGGTTGAAACTCTTGCCCTTCCGTTTCTTCGGACCCGGCACAGTTTATCTTTAATGTAATGGTTCGTTTTTCTACAGCCGGGGAGAGCCACGGCGAGGCGCTGGTCGCTCTGCTGAGCGGGCTGCCCGCGGGCGTGCCAGTCGATCAGGCTTTCCTCTCGCATGAGTTATGGCGCCGTCAACAGGGCTTCGGACGCGGCGGCCGCATGCGCATCGAAACGGATACGGCGCACATCCTGTCCGGGGTGCGCCACGGCAAAACGATTGGCTCGCCCATTGCCATGACTATCGCCAACCGTGACTGGAAGAACTGGGAAGAGATTCTGCCCGTGGACGAGGGAGATGCTGCCAAGCACAAGGCGGTCGCATCGCCCCGTCCCGGCCACGCCGACCTGGCCGGTTCGCTGAAGTACAATTTCCCCGATGCCCGTTACATTCTGGAGCGAGCTTCGGCGCGTGAGTCCACGGCGCGTGTCGCCGCCGGTGCACTGGCCAAGATGCTGCTGCGTGAACTCGGCATTGAAGTGCTGTCGCACGTCGTCCGCGTCGGCACCGTCGAGCTAGACCGGCCGTATCAATGGCAGGAGATCTCCGGAAGCAACGCACGCGAAACGGTTCTGCTGAACTGCATCGATCCCGAAATCGAGCAGCGCATGAAGGGCGAGGTGGATCGCGCGCTGCGGACCGGCGACACCGTGGGCGGTGTCTTTGAGGTGGTGGCGCATGGTGTGCCGCCGGGCATCGGCACCCATACGAACTGGGATGAGCGCCTGGATGGCTTGCTTGCCCAGGCGGTCATGAGCCTCCAGGCGGTCAAGGCCGTCGAGATTGGACGTGGCGTCACAGCCGCAGAGTCCATGGGGTCAACCGTGCATGACGCCATCGCATACGCCGCAGAAGAAAGCTCTGCCGCAACCCGCTTCACACGTGAAAAGAACAATGCGGGCGGCATTGAAGGTGGCATCTCAAATGGAGAAGATGTCACGATCCGGGGATACTTAAAGCCGATTTCCACCTTGCGAAGACCGCTCGCATCCGTTAGCTTTGCCACGCGCGAGCCGGTGAAGGCAGCCTATGAGCGGAGCGATGTGTGCGTGGTTCCGGCTGCTGGGGTTGCGGCGGAAGCCATGGTGGCGCTTACGCTGGCGCGGCTCACACTGGAAAAGTTCGGCGGTGACAGCCTGCCGGAAACACGGCGCAACCTTCAGGGCTATCGCGAGCAGATCCGAAAGTTTTAGGAACAAGACAGAGCAATGATTCACGCGATTCTGAAATATCCAGATCCGGTTCTCGCCAAGAAAGCCGAGCCGGTCACAGAGTTCGACACCGAGTTGCAGACCCTTGCCGCCGACATGTTTGAAAGCATGTACGCCGCCGAAGGTATTGGTCTGGCCGCGCCGCAGATCGGCGTGCTAAAGCGCGTGTTCATCGTGGATACTTCGCTCGGCAAGGATCCGGCGCAGAAGCTGGTGCTGATCAATCCGCAAATCCTCGAAAAGGAAGGCAAGCAGGTGGAGGAAGAAGGCTGCCTCTCGCTGCCGGAGATTCGCGACAAGGTAACGCGCGCCTTTCACGTCAGGGTGCGCGCCCAGGATACGACCGGAGCCTGGTTCGAGATCGAAGGTGATGAATTGCTGGCCCGGGCCTTTCAGCATGAGAACGATCACCTTGACGGCGTACTCTTCATCGACCGGGTTTCGCGGTTAAAGCGCGACCTGATCCTGCGCAAAATCCGAAAGCTGCAAAAGAACGGGGAATGGTAGTGCGTTCCGCGGAGTTCGGATGCGGCTAGTCTTCTGTGGCACACCGCGGTTCGCGTTGCCCACACTGGAAGCCGCCGTCACTGCAGGACACCAGGTAGAGTTGGTGATTTCGCAACCCGACAAGCCCGTTGGCCGCGCTGGCGAGGTCCATCCCACGCCGGTGAAACAGCGTGCACAGGTGCTTGACATCCCGGTGTTGCAGCCGGAGAAGCTGAAGCACAATGAGGCGCTCCGGGCGCAGTTGACCGCTCTCCAGCCTGACGCAATCGTCGTGGTGGCCTATGGGCGCATCCTGCCACAATGGATGCTGGATCTGCCACGCTTTGGCTGCCTGAACGGGCATGCCTCACTGTTGCCACGCTGGCGCGGTGCCGCGCCCATTCAGTGGGCCATCGCCAGTGGCGATACAGAAACCGGCGTGACGACGATGCGGCTTGATGCCGGCCTGGACACCGGGCCGATGCTGCTCAAGCGCTCCGTTGCCGTCACGTCCCAAACGACCGCACCCGGGTTGTTTACCACGCTTGCAGAGATGGGTGCTGAACTCATGGTCCAAACCCTGGCTGGCCTTGAGAGCGGTCACATCACACCCGAGCCTCAGGACGATGCACAGGCCACGCTTGCGCCGGTCCTGATGCGAGAAGACGGGCGCATCGATTTTGCACAGACCGCCAGGCAGATCGATCAGCGTTTTCGCGGCTTTCAGCCCTGGCCCGGTGCTTTCACCAGCTTGCGCGGCAAGAAGCTGATCGTGCATGCCATGCGCATCTCGGAGCAGTCCATCCCAGAAGCCCCTGGCACTCTGATCGTCCGCGATGGCACCATAACGGTTGCATGCGGCGATCGCTCTGCCATTCTTCTAAGTGAGGTACAACTGGAGGGCAAGAAGCGCATGTTCGCCAGCGACTTTTTACGCGGCTTTCAGGTGAAAAGCGGAGAGTTGCTGGGCACGCCATGAAACCGAACCGCACGGGAACAGAGAGTGGCAGGCCAGCACGTCAGCAGAATGCTGCGCCTCAAATCGCACCAGCGCGCGCTGCCGCGTTCCACATTCTCACGCGGGTCGCGACCAGCGCGGCGCATTCCGATGACCTGCTTCATGCGGCAGCGGTGAATGCCCTTTCCCCTGAGGACCGCAACCTCACCACCGCGCTGGTGCTGGGAACCCTGCGCTGGCAATTGCATCTGGATGCGATACTTCGTCCCATGCTGCAACGGCCAGACGCGGACTTGCATCCGGCAGCGTTGCTGGCGCTGCGGTTGGGGCTGTTTCAACTGCTGCATTTCAACCGCATTCCACCACACGCCGCCCTGAACGAAAGCGTCGAGCTGGCGCGGGCGAACGGCGCACCGCACGCGGCGGCGATGGTGAACGCCATCCTTCGCCGTGTTCTACGCGAATCGCAAGCTGCTGATTCCACTGAACTTTTCCAGGCCTCGCGCAAACTCGCCGTCGCTCTTACGCCGGCGGAACAGGCTCACCCGGAGTGGTTGATTGCGCGTTGGCGAAGGCACTTCGGTGTCGCAGTAGCACGGCGCATTGCTGAGTACGATCAGGCTGAACCGTCTGTGCCCGAAATGTTTCACGTGAAACAATTGCTCTCTGGGATGGACGATGGATCGCGCCTGATTGCTGAACTGGCTGCCGCCGCAGTGGCCGCGCCCAGGCGCATCCTCGACTGCTGCGCCGCGCCGGGCGGCAAGACAGCCGTACTTGCCGCCCGGCATCCAGAGGCCGAGGTCGTTGCTGCCGACATCAGCGACAAACGCCTTTCCGCGATGCGCCTTCGTATGGAGGGTATCCCAGCCATGGCCCGAGTCCAGACCGTTGTTGCGGATATGGGCAAGCCGACTGATGAGCCGTTGCTGGACGGCAAGTTCGATCTCATCCTCTGCGACGTGCCATGTTCCGGTACGGGAACACTGGCGCGCAACCCGGAGATTCGCCATCGATTACGCGCAAGCGACCTTCCGCGTCAGGCGGAACGGCAACAAGCAATCCTCGCAAACGCGCTCACATTTCTTTCGCCGGGTGGCAGACTTGTGTATTCCACCTGCTCACTGGAACCAGAGGAGAACGAAGCCGTTTTGAATGAGGTACTTACAAGTCAGCCCGGAACGCATCTCGTCCCCGTGGAACCGATTCTCAACCAAATCGACAGCTTACAGGAGACCGCACGCGCGCAACTCAGCACCAATGCAGATTTTTTACGCACCCTGCCAGGAATACATCCATGTGATGGGTTCTTTGCAGCAGTGTTCGAGCGGCCAGCCACGATCTAGTTCAATCGGTGGAAGTGGCCGGAGCACCCGCGCTCATCTTTACGTGCGGGTTATCCGATCCAGAGACCCGCATCCCCGCAGCCGGAACTTGTGAGACAACCACGCCCGCAGGCACCAGCAACGGTGCGGGAGCCGGCGCGGCACCTGAAGCGTCCCCGTCTGTAGGCCCAGCGGCAGGCTGGGGCACAATCGCCCATACATGCAGGTCAATGTCTCGCATTCTTACATTTGCGGCGGAGAAGCTCAGGCCCACGAGGTTTGGCATCACCCATGTCTTCGGCGCGGCGGTCTCCGGCTGGCTCAGCAGCAGGCTGACTTCCGGCTTGTCCACGCCTTCTGCGTTTGCGGGAGGTGTTTGTGCCAGGACGACATCAGCAGGACCAGGCGAAGCGATGTGCGCCAGCGCGCCCATATCCAGCGCCGCGCGGCGGATCGCCATGCCGGCTTCATGCTCATTCATACCGACCGTCTCGGGAATGGGCACGCGCTGTGGTCCCATGCTCTCCGTCACGCGCATGTGCCAGCCCTTGCGCACGCTGGAACCGGCAGCGGGCGATTGTGACAGCACACGCCCTGCGGGAACTGTTGTGGAGTAAAAGCGATTCTCCACGGTCAGGTTCAGCCGCGAGTCCGTACTTTTGCCGGCAGCTTCCTCCAGCGTGAGGCCACTCAGGTCCGGCACCTCCACTTCGCCGGTGTGGATCGCAAGCCTCATGGTGATCAGCGCGGACAGCAGCGCGACCGTGCTCATGGCCAGCAGCACCATGCTGATGCGGAACCAGCGCACAGTTCCATCCTTCACTTCTTGTGGATTGTGCCGGTAGCGGATGCGAATCTTCACTGCTGCCTATTTTATCGGGCGTGGCGCGATGCAGTTTTACCGTTCGTTGTCCGTGACGGGTTCGGGATGGATGACCAGCCGGTCCACCCCGGGCCGCTCCCGCAGAAACGCTGCTTCCATCTGCGAGATGATGCGATGCACTGCTGCCATGGGCAGGTCGTCCGGCATGCTGCAATGGCAACTCATCTGGACATGATCTCCGGTACGCAGCGCAACGACATCATGCACGTCCTCAATCTCTGGAAAGGCATCCGCGGCGCGACGTACCTCCTCTTCCATGGCGTCGTCGTTTCCCACGCGTTCGGCGGATTCGATCGTGCTCTCCTCTGATTCAAGATGGGTGACTACAGATTGAATCTGAGGAACTTCGCGCAGCATCTCAGCTTCTATCTTTGTGGCCGTCTCATGCGCTTCGCGTAGTGCCATGCGCTCCGGCAGTTCGAGATGGAGTTCCACCGTAAGGCCGCCTCCAACTTCCTGCACACTCACATCATGAATTAGGTAATTCGAACGCTGCGCGACGGCCCGCACCCGGTCAAAGACGTTTTCTTCCACGCGCGCTACTGGAACCGTACGAACAACAACATCGGTTCCTGGCATGACGCCCTGCACCGCGGCTGTCGCGGCAAGCACAATCTGCTCCGAACGCTGGAATGTTGTGTTCCGGTTCATGCCGATGGAGAGATCCGCGAAATAGTGAGCACCGGCGCGCCTCATGCGCAGATCATCCACAAACAGCACACCCTGCACCCCGCGTATGGCATTCACCAGTTCCCGCCGCATTGCTGGAGGCGTTGCATCCAGCAGGGCATCCACGGTTTCCCGTGCAAGGCGATAGGTGACGAGCAGAATAATGCATGAAACCAGCAGCGCCGCCGCCGGATCGGCAAGTTCCATCCAGCGCACGCCCAGACGTTCGCCCACAAACGTCGTGGAAAGCCCTATCAGCACAGCGACGCTGGACCAAATATCGGTGCCGAAGTGGAGTGCATCGGCCTCCAGCGCCTGCGAGTGGACCTCACGCGCAACCCTCGCCAGCTGTCGCGATCGGGTCCAATCCACGGCAATTGAAAGCAGCAGCACCAAAATCGGCCATACGGAGGCATGGAGATCAAGACGGTGCCCATGCGCGAAGCGCACGATGCGACGCACCGCCTCCACGATGATCCACACCGATGAACCCAGCATGAACCCGGTTTCCACGAAGGCAGACAGGCTCTCCACCCGGCCATGCCCATAGGTATGGTCATCATCCGCCGGGCGGTCGGAGACGTGCACGCTGAACAGCGTCATGGCGGACGCCATCAGGTCCAGGGAGGAATGCGCGGCCTCGCTTAACATGCCTAGCGAACCCGTCGACAGACCGGTGACCACCTTCAGCAAGGTGATACCGCACGCAGCCAGCACGCTTTTCAGCGCGGCCCCCCGCTTGGCCGCGGATGCCTGCTCCGCGTTCACGCGCGGACCTCCTCGTGCGTTGCTGTCGCTGGTGCTGATTTCTGCTTCATACGGGAGTTCCAGCCTACACTGGCCCGCGCCATGCCGCTGCGATTCCCGCCAGGGAACAAGCTATCTTTGCACTTCATGACGAGGACATCCGCGTACTTGTCATCTCAATTAGGTATGAGAACCATTGCGTTGGAAGAACATTTTGTAACCGAACGTTTCCTGAAGGCCACGGGTGCCTTCGGTGATCAGGTCCCCGGATGGATGCAGGCTCTCCAGTCCAAGCTGCTGAACCTGGGTGAAGAGCGCCTTGCCGCCATGCAGGAGAGCGGTATCGATTTTCAGGTGCTGTCTCTTGCTGCCCTCGGTCTGGACAAGTTGGATGAGGCAACATCGACAGCCGTTCTGCATGATGTCAACGATGAACTTGCAGTTGCGGTACAGGCCCACCCTGACCATTTTGCAGGCTTCGCATCGTTGCCCATGCTGAATCCGGAGCTTGCGGCAAGGGAACTGCAACGTTGTGTCCAAGAGCTTGGCTTCGTTGGAGCCTTGGTTGACGGCACCGTCGACGGTGCTTTCCTCGATGACGCGCGCTTCACGCCCGTGTGGGAGGCAGCGCAGGAGTTAGGCTGCCCCATCTACCTGCATCCAGCGCCGCCGCCCCAGGCCGTCGCGGATGCATACTACAGCAATCTTCCTGGTGAACTGGGACATCTGCTCTCCATCGCCGGATGGGGTTGGCACTCCGAGACGGCGCTGCATACCCTGCGCCTGATCGTTAGCGGCCTCTTCGACCGTATGCCCGGCCTGCAACTCATCATCGGCCACATGGGCGAAGGCCTCCCGTACGCGCTTGCGCGCAGTAGCAGTGTGCTGAGCCGATCCGCAAAACTTGCGCGTTCCGTCAGCGAGACCTTTCTCCAGCACGTTCACATCACCACCAGCGGCTACTTCACACGGCCTCCGTTTGAATGCGCCGAAGAGGTTGTGGGTATCGATCGCATCATGTTCTCGGTCGACTATCCGTTCAGCCCCAATACTGATGGCCGCGCCTTCCTGGATAGCCTTAACCCCATTAGCAACGACCGGCGTGCCAAGCTCGTCCACGGCAACGCCGAACGGCTCCTAAAGCTGCGATCAGAGGTCGCGTAATCCGCACAGACTTTCACCGGGAACAGGCTGTCCCAACCAACCGCAACCGTGCAATGATGGTCCGGTTATTCGAATGGAGAACACATGCTCTGCACCCGCCGTCAGTTCACCACCGGTTTAACCGCAGCCCTCACCTTCCCGGCGCTTGCCGCGCGCGCCATGGAAGTGCGCGGTGTACAGCTCGGGTTGCAGACCTACACGTTTCACAACGTACAAGTGGGCGGACTTGCGGCCGTGGACAGCATGATCGCGGATATCCGCACGCTGGACGTAAACCTGTGCGAATTGTGGGCACCACAGATCGAGCCATTCCCGTTGCCGTATGGCTACTGGGGCCGCTATGCCGCAGGCAGCACGCCGCCGCCGAAGCTCAGTCCTGACGAGATGAAGCAACAGCGCGATGCGCGCCGGGCCTGGCGGCTGAACACGCCAGCAGGGCAATTAGAGTCGATCCGTGGCAAGTTCAAGAACGCGGGCATTCGCCTTTTCGCGTACAACTACAGCTTTGAACCAACGATGACCGATGATGAACTGAACGCGGGCTTTGTCCACGCAAAAGCGCTGGGCGTGGACTTGATCACGGCATCCAGCAAGCAATCCGTAGCGCGCCGCGTGGTCCCATTTGCGGCGAAGCACAACATGCGCGTCGCCTTCCACGGCCACGCCAGCAAGGACCCAGACGAGGTCTCGACCCCGACCAGCTTCGCCGCTGTCCTGGCGATGAGTCCGCTCTATCGCATCAATCTGGATGTCGCGCACTTTTCCTCGGCCGGCTTCGATGCCTTGGCGTACCTCAAGGAGAACCACGAAAAGATTACCAACCTGCACCTGCATGACCGGCTGCTGAACGACGGTGCCAGCGTACCCTTTGGTGAGGGCGTTGCGCCATCGCGCGAAATCCTGCTGCTGGTTCGCGATATGGGCTGGAAGATACCCATCTTCTACGAACTTGAGTACGTCGGTGAGGACGGTCGCGATGTTATCGCAGAGACCGCACGGGAACTCGCGTATGAGCGCCGCATCCTCGCCTCGTAACTTACGCTTGTGGCAATCGCATGAAACGTAATTCCAAACTTGTCATCCCGTAACGAAGTGAGGGATCTGCATCTTGCTTTACTTCCTAAGGTCGAAAAATGCAGATCCCTCGCTGCGCTACGGGATGACAGGCGAATGGAAGTTAGGGAATGACGAGCGCATGAACGTTACCGGATGACAAGCGCGCTGCGTAGCAGAACTAGAGATTACTGCACGGTTGGCAGCGTTGCCAGATCGATGACAAAGCGGTAACGCACATCGCTCTTCAACATGCGCTCATACGCCTCGTTCACCTTATCGATGGGTGTGATCTCGATGTCGCTGACAATGTTATGCGCGCCGCAGAAATCCAGCATCTCCTGTGTTTCCGCGATGGAGCCGATCATCGATCCAGCGATTGACTTGCGCCCAACGATGACACCAAAGGCGTTGAACTGAGAGTTATCCTCTGGCGCGCCTACCAGCACCAGGCTGCCATCCTTCTTGAGCATGTTGAGCAGCGGGCCAAAGTCCATCGCGACGCCCACCGTGCTGATAATCAGGTCGAAGGTGGCCCGCAAACCGCTGAGCGAAGCGGGATCGCTCATGGCATAGAACTCGTCCGCGCCCAGCCGCTTGGCATCTTCCGCCTTCTTCATGGTTTGGCTGAAGACGGTAACGTGCGCGCCCATGGCATGCGCCAGCTTCACGCCCATATGTCCCAGGCCGCCCAAGCCCACGATGCCAACCTTCTTGCCCGGTCCAGCACCCCAATGCTTCAGCGGCGAGTACAGCGTGATGCCCGCGCAGAGCAGAGGTGCGGCGGCGTCCAGCGGCAGGTTTTCCGGGATACGAAGAACGTAGTTCTCGTCGACGATAATGTGATCGGAGTAGCCGCCGTATGTCGGCGTGCCATCCTTCTCGCGGCCGTTGTACGTCGCGTTAATGCCGGTAAGGCAGTAGTTGTCGTCACCCGCGACGCACTCCGTACACTGGCGGCAGCTATCCACAAAGCAGCCTACGCCGACGTGATCACCCACCTTGTACTTTGTCACGCCGCTGCCGACGGCAGTTACAACTCCGGCGATCTCGTGACCGGGAACCATGGGGAAGATGCTGCCGCCCCACTCGTCACGTGCCTGGTGAATGTCAGAGTGGCAGATGCCACAGAACTTGATGTCGATCGTTACGTCGTGCTCGCGAGGGTCGCGGCGCTCAAACGAAAACGGCCCGAGTGCTGCCTTTGCCTACTGCGCGGCGTATCCAGATGCCTGAGGCATGTGTGTGCTCCTGAGTTGTTGGAATGATCCATGCCGTGGAACCCCGGTGGACGCCTTGTTTGATGCCACTTGAGCGGCGCGGGATTCGTTATGCCGCCTGACCGCTCCACAGGCCCGCGACGCCAAAAAGGTATGGCTGCCACGTTGTTGCCGTGAAACCAACATCATGCATCATGGCGCGGAACGCGTCTGGGGCAGGGAAGCGCTCGACACTGGCGGGCAGGTACGCGTACGAGGAGCCACTGCCCGAGACGAGGCCACCAATGCGTGGCAGCACATGGCGAAAATACAGGCGATACGCTGCGCCAAACAGGCCGGGAGGTTCGCTGAAGTCCAGGATGCCGATGGCGCCGCCCGGCTTCAGCACGCGGCGAATTTCGCGCAGACCGCCGCTGTAATCCGCCAGATTACGGAAGCCGAATGCGGAGACAACCAGGTCCTGCGATGCGGTTGGCAACGGCATCTGCAAGGCATCGGCTTCGATGAACGTCACGGGCTTGCCGGCCAACTTGGCGCGGCCGCGTTCGATCATCTCGTGCGAAAAATCGAGCGCGGTCACCGGCTCGGAATCTGCCGGTCTGCGTGTCAGCAGCGCTGCCGTCATGTCCGCGGTGCCGCAGCATAGATCCAACACGTGTGCGTCCCGGCGTTTCAGAATGGCGTCGAAGTGCCGCGCGGCCCTGTTCCACCAGACATGGTCCATGCCGAAGCTCAGCGTGTGGTTCAGCCGGTCGTAGCGGGGTGCAATCTCATCAAACATCCGCTGCACCGCTGCCGCGGCTTCGGCCTGTGTCTCCACGCCTTTCGGGCGGGCACCGGTGGCGGAACCGCTCATGCCGGCACCGCATGGCGCAGATGCATCTCAGCCAGCATCGCTTCCACCGCGGCTATCAATTCGGCTTGCGTTACGTCGCGCACGATCTCAACAGAACCTATGCGTGTTGGAAGAATAAAGGATAGCGTTCCGCCACGCTTCTTCTTGTCGCCGCTGGTTAATGCAACAAGATGTGACGCGCTTGCCTCAAAGGGCGGCAGATTCGCATAGCGATGAACCAATGCGATGATGCGTTCCGCCGTGCCGTCCGGCAACATCTCGCGGCGCTTCGCCAGCCGCGTTGCCGCGATCATGCCCCAACCGATGGCCTCGCCATGCAGCAGCGTCTTGTATCCCGTGGCGGCTTCGATGGCGTGGCCCACGGTGTGGCCGAAGTTCAGGATCATGCGCAGACCCTGTTCGCGCTCGTCTTCACCGACCACTTCGGCTTTCATGCGCACGCTGGCCTCAATGACGTGTTGCAGCGCGTCAGCATCGCCCGCCAGGATACGATCCGCGTTCTCTTCCATGTAGCCAAACAGGGCAGCATCGCGGATCACGCCTGCCTTGACGCTCTCCTGCAACCCGGCGCGCAGCTCACGTGCGGGCAGCGTCCCCAGCGTATCGATATCCGCAAAGACCGCCAGTGGATGATGAAAGCTGCCCACCAGATTCTTGCCTGCTGCCAGGTTCACACCCGTCTTGCCCCCGACGGACGAATCCACCTGCGCCAGCAGCGTCGTGGGCACCTGCACAAAGCGAATGCCGCGCATGTAAACGGCAGCGAGAAAGCCGGTGATATCGCCGATGACACCGCCGCCGAGGGCGATGAGCAGGCTGTCGCGGTCCGCCCCGTGCGCTGCGAGTTCCTCGCAGAGGCGCTCCAGCGTGGAGAGGCGCTTGTGCTGTTCGCCCGCAGGGATCAGCAGGGTTCCGACGGGGATGTTCTGTGCGGCGAAGCCTTCGCGGATGGACGCGGACCAGAGGTGGTCGATTTGGGGTGAAGTGACGAGAAAGACACGTGAGACTTTGCCTGCCAGAGCGAGTGAGGTGGCCGCGACATCCGCAAGCAGCGCCTGCCCGATGTTCACGGAATAGCTGGCTGAGGCGGTCTGGACGCGAATCTCGCTCACAGGGTTGATTATCGCAGGCGAACGGGCGTGTCCACTTACTATAACCGCGTTTCTCGTTACTGATTCAAAAGTCGTGAGCAGGAATTAGCGGAACTGACTAAACGTCTTTAGCAGTTTCATAGTTGAGTCATACTCCAGCTTGTCACCCTCGAACTCGCACCGATAGAGGCCCTGCAAGTTGGAAGGCAACATCACGCCTTTTTCGACCAGCAGAATGATCTTCTTGCCGTATAAAGCCATCGCAGCGCCAATCTCAATCAAGACGTTGTCGTTCAGCTTGGTATGCTCGTTTCCGTCCGGATCTAGATATTTACCTTCTCCACCGACATGGATGATACCAGCGGCGCAGGACCGCATATCCTCGAAAACTTTCTCGGGGACGGATATCGCCGTCGCTTCGCGCTCGACTGAAACCACGGGCGTGAATTTGCCAAACTCCAGTAGTTCCTTAATCTGAGTCACGATTGCCCGCCGCTTGCCGTGCGAAATGAAGACGTGGTCTGCCTTTGGATCGAATGCTGCCGCTGTAGGCGGTACGTGCGTCGTGGGCATTGATGCAGGTTGGCCTATTTCTGGAGACGATGGCGATCCGTCGTGCTGGTCATCTTCTGGTAGAGCTGGCGTCGCCGCCGGTGCGGGAACTCCAGGCGAGTCCAGGTTGATGAAGGGACCGGTAGGCGTGTCGCGGATCACGCCAGCATACGTTCCATTGTCCTTGATGATCTTTAGCGCATCTCCAACGCGATCAGCGGGAATGCCCTGACCTTTGAGAACATTGGCTCCGATGATCTCGTTCGGAAATTTGGCTCGGCGATATTTCTCGAAGAAGTCCTTCATCAGACGTGGCTTCAAAATCGCCTCGCGCCGAGCGGTTATGTCCGCCCCTTCTTCCTCGGGTGCGACCAGCTTTTTGCCAAGTTCGGTAATGGTCATGGTGTTGGCGTTCACGCCGCCCGCCGTCAAGCCGTATGCAATTGACGCGCCAGCCAAAGACTCCCACGCGCTGCTGGTAGGGCTGATGCCGATCGCAAGAGCTACGTCCGGCGGAGAGCCACCTGCACCCGCGAAATTGTCGACGATAGCAGCGGCTATCTTCTGCGCCTGCTGTAGGCTGACGCGTGGAAACTCAGACTGCTTGAAGTAGTTACGGGCCGCCGCGGCTTGTGTGGGAACAGCCTTCTTTGCTGTAGCGGCCTTTTTAGTCGCTGCTTTTTTCGCAGATTTACTCGAAGCCATCTGGGTATTCCTTCAAGGCCGTTTCTGTTGCAAATGATTCGAATTGTAGACTCGCTTTGAAGCCCTCACAAGTCGGCATTTAGGAAGTGATGTGGATTTTACTCCAGCATGTTGTTGTTTGCGCTTGTATTGCAGCATTGAGGAAGTGCATCTACTCCTGACATGCCTTGGTTTGAACTGAACTCCGCTGATGATCCGAAGCTGAATGAGTTGGCGCAGACGTATCAGCTGCACCCTCTGCACCTGGAGGATGCGCGGTCGCCGGATGAGCGCATCAAGGTCGATCAGACGGCGCACTACACGTTTGCCGTGCTGAAGCCGGTGCGCATGAACACACCGCAAGGCGGGGGCGAGGAGACGGTTTCGTTCTCCACCATCGATATCTTCGCGGGTGTGCACGAGGGCGAGCCGTTCTTCATCACCATTGCCGATCCTGCCTGTCCCTCGTCGCAGGATGCGCTGGCACGCGCACGGCGCGAGGGAGGGGATGACAAGCCGTCACGGCTGCTGTATCTGATCCTCGACACGATAGTCGATCTCTACTTTCCGGCAATCGATCATTACGATGACAGCATCGATGCGCTGGAAGACAAGGTGATCGCGCAGCCTGAGCCGGACACGTTGCAACAGGTGTTTGCCATCAAGCGGCAATTGATCGATCTGCGGCGTGTGCTGGTGGGGACGCGGGATGCCACGCTGCACCTCCAGCGAGATCCGAATTCGATTGTCGATGCCGAGCACCAGCCGTATGTGCGTGACATCTACGACCATGTGGTGCGCCTGCTGGACTCCGTGGAGACGCAACGGGATCTGGTGAACAATGCACTGGATATCTATCTGTCGTCCGTGGCGAACCGGACGAACGAGGTGATGAAGGTGCTTACGGTGCTGGGTACGATTGCCTTGCCTGCCATCGCCATCAGCGGCATCTACGGTATGAACCTGAAGGGGTTGCCGTTTCAAGAGTCACCGCATGGCGCGGCAATGGTGGCGGTGATTACGATTGCTCTGACGGTGGTCTTGCTGGTTGTGCTGAAGATGCGGAAGTGGTTTTAGGAACGCAGCAAGTCAGCGGGTGGTTGAGCGGCTTCAGCCGCTGAGATAGCTCTAGGTGCCCTGTTATGCGGAGGCTTTAGCCTCTGAGACGGCTCATCTCAGTGGCTAAAGCCACTTGGTTTAGCCAACTCCAAAATGTATCCCAGCGGCTAAAGCCGCTCATCATGGCAGACGGCTTCAGCCGCAGAGATAGCCCTAGTGCCCTGTTATGCGGAGGCTTTAGCCTCTGAGACGGCTCATCTCAGTGGCTAAAGCCACTTGGTTTAGCCAACTCCAAAATGTATCCCAGCGGCTAAAGCCGCTCATCATGGCAGAGTGGAAGGTTTTCTTTGACCCGCTCATCATGGCAGAGCGGAAGGTTTTCTTTGCAGTGCCAGCGAGACGAGAACCGTGATGGCAAGCATAGTCGATATGACGGCGAGGGATTGCAACGGCGTGATCTCCACCCAGGGTGCGATCAGCATTTTTGCCGCCGCAAAGCCGAGCACCGCTGCAAGCCCATAATGCAGATAGGCCAGCTTACTCAATGCGTGTGTCAACACAAAGTAGAGCGAGCGCAAGCCCATGACGGCGAAGATGTTCGAGGTGTATGCAACAAAAGTGTGCCGCGTGATGGACAGCACGGCGGGGATGGAGTCCAGCGCAAAGACAAAATCGGCGAAGGCAATCCCTACCAGCGCGAGTGTAAGCACGGTGGGGATGCGGTGGCCGTTCTCCACTGCTGTAAATCCGTCCTGGCTTAGCGAGACCGGTTGCCGCTTCTCCAGCCATTGCTGCCATTTCGGCTTCCTTGGCTTGCCGTGATCCTCTGGCAAGACGAGGCGCACGGCGGCAATCAGCAGAACAACAGCAAAGATGTAGGTCACCCACTCGAATTTCCGCAGGAGTTGCATGCCGAGCACGATGAATATGGCACGCATGACCACCGCGCCCAGAATGCCCCAGAACAGCACCTTCCGCTGTTTCTCCTCGATGATGCGGAAGCTCTGGAAGAGCAGCAGGAAGACGAAGAGGTTGTCCACCGAAAGCGACTCTTCCAGCGCATAGCCTGCCAGGAACTCCTGCCCAAGCTGATGATGAAGCCGCACATACACCCATGCAGAGAACAAGGCTGCACCGGCGATCCAAATGCCGGTTGCAATGTAAGACCGGCGTGATGCATTGGCTGGCGTTGTCTTGTGCAGCAGCAGAAATTCAATGCCAAGCAGCAGTAGAAGGAGCGCGTGAAACACGATCCAATCCAGGGGACGCGCGTGCGGCATCTGCGTAGGATACCTGCTAGGTCGCGTCTGTCAGCTTGGGGTGGCGGCGCGCGGGATGTACTGCAAATGCTACGCCGACGCTCAACATGTACAGCACCAGCATGGGGGTGGCAAACAGGCACATGCTCAGCGGGTCCGGCAGCGGACAGATGATTGCCGCGATGACAAAGATGATGAGTATGGCATAACGCGCATGGCGGATGAGAAACTTGCCATCGACAATGCCAAAGAGCGCGAGAAAGAAGATGAGGATCGGCAGCTCAAACGTAATGCCCAGGCCGAAGATGATGGACAGAAAAAAGCTGTTGTAATCATCGATGGTGATGATGGGGTGAAAGCGCTTTCCGAAGTCTCCGATCAGCATTTTCAGCGCGGATGGCAGCACCCAATGGTATCCAAACCATGCGCCACCAAAAAAGAGGGTGACAGTGGCGAACATGAACGGGATGACGTACTTTTTCTCGTTGGCGTACATGCCAGGCGAGATGAAAAGCCATACCTGATACAGGATGAATGGTGCCGCGATGATGGCACCGCCATAGAGCGATGTTTTGAGGTAGAGGTTCAGCGGGTCGGTGGGGTGGGTGTAATTCAGCGGGTAGTGCAACGCATCGATGGGTGCGGTGACGATGGCGAAGAGCCGCTCATGAAAGATATACGCGACAACAAAACAGAGGAGCAGGGCGATGACGGCGCGAATAAGGCGCGTGCGGAGCTCCGTCAGGTGCTCCATCAGGCTCATGCCAGGCAGTTCCGCGCGTTCCGTCACTGCCTCGCGGACGTTGTCGATCACATCAGGCATGGGTTTGCTCTTCCATCACGATGACGTCGTGCATTGGCTCTTCGCTGCTGATGCCCATGCTGTGAGTGGCCGTCATTACGTTATGCGACGGATCCTGCTCCACTGCCGCGGATGCGTCCGGCGCGGGAGTGTCCGCGCTCCTGACCGATGTTCCGTAAGTGGCGCTCTCCAAGGGCAGCCCAGTGGATGGCGGCATCATGCGCAGGCTGCCCGACTCTGCAATGGGAATGCTGCCGTCGTGCACGCTCCCATGGTCCTGCTCCGCTGTATACGGCTCCCCGGACTCGCTGGTCACGCGTGGAAGGTGAGGGTGTTCCGGTTCAGGCAACGTGGAGGATGGACCAGCGATCGCATCGACCTTCTTTTGATGTTCTTTCTGCTCCTCAATGCGAAGTTCATCTTCCATCTGCATGCGGAACTCGTTGGAGGCGCGGCGAAACTCCGCCATCAGCTTGCCAAGCTGACGGGCAAGCTGCGGCAACTTCTTCGGTCCGAAGAGGATCAGGGCCAGAACGAAGATGACAGCAGAATCCGCGAAGCTGGGCATCGTCCCTTCATCATAACGTGACAGTCACAGCGAACGCCTGTGAGGCAGTTGGGCGTACGGCATCGTTTTGAACGGGCACCGGCATCCATAGCCAGTACCGGCACTCGTTCTAGTGGCTTTCACTTCGGGTACCGTGGAAAGTCTGTCCGCTAGGCGGCTTCACTATCCACCTCCAGGATCATCCGCAGTGATTTTGCGGCGCGGTCCAACGCCGTGCGGTCTTCCGCGCCAAGCTCTGAAAGACGGTCCGCCAGCCAATCCGCGCGCCGCCCGCTCACGGTCCGAAGGTAACTGGTACCACTTCTGGTGACGGATAAACCAACGCGTCGCCGGTCAGCATCGGATTTTGGATTGTCGCGCTGCACGTATCCCAACTGCATCAGCCGTTTCACATGCGCGCTCATGGCGGGCCGGCTCATCTGTTCCATATCAGCGAGTTCCGACACGCCCAAGCCGGGTTCCTCGCGGAGTGTGCCCAGGAGCTGCGCATCCAGGGACGAACTTCCTCCCCGCTGAGCTTCGCGCCGCAGGTGGCGGCTTAACCGGAGGATTGAGGGTCTGAGTTCTGCCGCCAGTTTGGCGGTCCTGCTTACCGCAACCTTTGTTGCCGTCGATGTCATAGTACGCATACTTCTGCACTGCTCCCAACAGTTCTCCGGAGCAACAGCCAGTCTTGTTTGACACAGCCGCCGCACTTCAGGAACCCAAGACACACTACATCCGCCGTCGCGAAGTTGGCAATGGCGAACGGGTTAGGAGTGTGTGAAATGTTCACATGTGCATGGAGTGGTACAGGATCGCACGTTTTTGACGTTGCGTTTCCAACTCGCGCCAGCGGCTTAGGCCACGGCACAGCCATGACTTGTCATCTCATGAAGACGAGGTAGCACCATGGCAAACGAAACTGAACAACTTGCTCTGAACCACGCGGTTTTGGCGAACACTCCCGTGGTCTGGCTGGGGAATACGCGCATGAGCAGGGATGGCAACTAAACGAGGAGGAACGACGTAAGCAGCCCGGAGACATGCAGACACTGAATGGTGGCACCGATTATGACTATGGTGCCCGTGATTTTGGCGATGAGCCGGTGAACACTGCTGCTGCATCCGAGGACCAGGTCGAGCAGGCACGTAAGGTACTGACGAAAGAGGGTTGACAATGGCGGACATAAAGAAGCAGCAAACGAAAATGCACGGAGACAAACTAAGCGAGGCGATCAAGGCCGAGCATGCGGATGCAGTTCCTGGCGAAGATACGGCGCATGCTCACTCACATGCCGCACATCTGGGGACAGAAGGAAATGTGCGTACCTCTCCCGAGAGCTATGGCAAGCAGGGCCGTGAGCCGGGTACGCTGAAAGAACCACCGCAAGATCCCAGGGGAAGCGGCAAAACGCACAACCGGCAGTAAGGGTATTGCGTATCGTACCTTTGATTCACGGGTTGCTCTTATTGCTTCGTTCAGTCCACCTTGGTGTTCCAAAAACGAGTACCTTTTTCGGATGGCGGATGCAGGATGGGCCGCCTTCGGCTATCCTTTCCGCATGCACCTTCGCATAGGATCGCGTGGTTCGCGTCTGGCGCTGTGGCAGGCAAATCACATTGCCACGCAGCTGCGTGGTTTGGGTCATTCCGTCGAAATCAGCATTATTCGTACCATTGGCGACCGGATGCAGAACCCAGCCTTTGCCGCCAGCATTACTGGCGGTACGGGCAAGGTGCCGCCGAGCCTGGATGGCAAAGGCATTTTTATCAAGGAAATTGAAGAAGCGTTGGCCTCCGGTGTGATCGACCTCGCGGTTCATTCCCTGAAAGACCTGCCCACCCAAATGGACCCGCGGTTCACCCTTGCCGCCATACCCCAACGAGCGGACCCGCGAGACGCGCTGTTGTGTCCCGCGTGGCTGCAGCTGCACACATTGCCTGCGGACGCGCGTATTGGCACCACCTCTCCGCGGCGCATTGCACAGCTTCGCGCGCATAATCCTGAGTTCAGCTTCGTTGCCATCCGGGGCAATATTGACACACGCATTCGCAAGTTGGCGTATGGTGAGTGCGACGCCTTGGTGTTGGCATGCGCGGGCCTGGACCGCCTCGGCAGCCGTCTTTTACGCCCGGTAGATCTCGATCCAGCGCATCCAGAGTATGGACGGCCGGCGCACATTGAGTGCATCACCCACCCCGGCCACGATCATCTAGAAGATCACGCGACGTCCGACGATCTGCACGGTGATGCCGATTGGATTCGTCAGCGCTTTGACCCGGAGACACTCTGTCCGGCACCGGGACAGGGAGCGTTGGCCATTGAGACGCGGTCAGGCGAGGCCGATGTCATCACAGCCGTGCAATCGCTCGATCATGGTGTTACGCGCTATGCCGTTGAAGCGGAACGTGCGCTGCTGCATGCGCTTGGAGGTGGCTGCGCGTTGCCAGTGGGCGCGCTCTGCACCCAAGATCTGGGAAGAGTCAAGCTGCACGCCGTTGCCACATCGCCGGATGGCGACACCATGGCAACCACGACGGTATATGGCATGCACGGAGAAACATCGGAACAGCTTGGTGCACGTGGGGCAGCAGACCTCGTCTCACAGGGTGCCCGCGATCTTCTGGCGGAGGAGTTCGCCATGGCGGGGGTAGAGTAACGCTTGCCGCCCATGAACTCGCCGCCTCTGGATCGTCGTAATCCGCCACGCGTGCTTGTCACCCGCGCGCCGCATCAGGCTTCCGCACTAAGCGATGCGCTGGTTGCGCACGGTTTGCGCGTGGTTTCCATCGCTACAATCGCGCTTGCGCAGCCGACAGATGAGTACGCTACGCTGGACCGCGAAATTATTCGCCTGGACGAGTATGATTGGCTGCTCTTCACCTCCGCAAACGCGGTGGCAGTATTCGCGGAACGGTTAGAGGATCAGGCTGTTCCATTGAGCTGTGGGATCGCCAGCATTGGCGCGGCGACCAGCAAGGCTCTGCGCGATGCCGGGTTTCCAGTCCGCCTACAGGCACCCACGGCGGTTGCTGAATCGCTTGCTAAAGCTATGCTGCCGCATGCGCGAGATGCCCGCATGTTGCTGGTGCGCGCTGAAACTGGGCGTGATGTCCTGATCGACCAGCTCACTGCCGGAGGCGCGGAGGTTATGCTGGCACCAGCTTACCGTACCGTTATCCCCGCAGAATCCGCCGATCGGCTCCGCCGTGAACTGCCAACCTTGGACGCCATCACCTTCACCAGTTCGTCATCCGTGACAAGCCTTTTCGATATGCTAAAGGCAACCGGCGTGACCTTGCCGCCTAACATCGTTCTTGCCTCCATTGGACCCGTAACCAGCGCCACACTACGCGAGCACGGCTGCGTGCCAGATGTGGAATCGCGCGAAGCCAGCGTTCCAGCCTTGGCAAGCGCTGTCGCAACTACGCTCCGCAAGCACGGGTGAACTCAAGCCTGTTGACTGATGCTGGATTGATGGGAGCAATCTTGGCGCGCTCGATTGCACAAAAGTTTAGTCCAGCAGCACCTTGGTTACCTTATGGAAACCCGTTTGACCCTAAGGCTTCGGATTATCTTTCTGAGTCCATGTTTTTGCTGAAAACTTAGAAAAAGAGCTTGGCACATCCATCCGCGCGCAGTACTATCCATGCCATCAGTAGTTTTACCTGCTGCACTGTTTTCAAATTTCTCCACAGAAAAGGTCTCGAGCATGAATAAAGTTGTACGTTCTCTCTGCACTCTTCCGTGCCTTGCGCTCATGTTGGCTGCCGCTCCTGCGCATGCTGACATCACGGGCAAGGTCTACACCGCAACACTAGACGCACCGAACGCAGCCGATCCTGCGAACCAAGCTTCCAACTTGCCCAGCGCAAGCTTCACCATCAGCGGCTCTTCCGTCAACTTCAGCACCAGCAACTCAGACGGAATCAACGTTGGCACGTTTCTGAACAATCCGACGTTTACAAACGCGCAGAATGGATTCAATCCAAGTATCGGCACTGCTGACAACATTGAGTTGGTCCTGATGGGCTCTCTCTTTCTGACGTCGGGTGCAAACTCATTCACCGTCATGCACGATGACGGTGTGGCTCTCTACATTCCGTCGCTCGGATACGTCAATACCTCGGCGGCGAGCGCGGCACCGCAATCTACCACGCTGTTCACCATCAACAACACCGGTGCCGCAGGTAATTTCGGTTTCACTCTTGACTATGCTGAGTGCTGTGGCGGACCCGCGATCCTCAAGTTCCAGGTTCCACAGGCGCCGGCAGCTGTAACGCCCGAACCGAGCAGCCTTCTTCTGCTTGGCACAGGCGTGGTGGCGGTTGCCAGCTCGTTCCGCCGCCGCTTGTTCAGCTAGCTCGACCCAGCAACGAACGTGTACGTCTTGGCAGTTGGACCGCACTGGTTCGACTGCCCTTCCTTTTTCTCTTGAACGTTGCGTCTCCCGGGATCGCACGCAAGTTCGAGGCGCGCGGCAGCAGCATGCATTTTCGTGCAACAGGTGAGATTCCTTCAGGTAGCAAATACTGTGCTCTGGGAAAATTCATAACGGCACAGCAGCCAACGTAAAGCGGATGAGTGTTAGGATGTTGTCTCTCCGGCGACACGCGCCTCCGATGCGGCGAAATCTCAGCTGATGTGACACGCAAGCCGGTGAGACGATCCCTCCCAATCAGACGACAAGGAGCCTCTATGCCGTACCGGTGCACGAAGTGTGGAGCGAGCAATCTAACCTGGAAGAATTGTTTAAAGTGCGGTCCGGCCAACATCGTGGACGATAAGCCGCTGGCTGGAAAGGCTGTGATCGCATCGGGAAAAGCGGTTGTTCCCATGACTGCTTCGAAGCCCGGCAACACGTCGCCGATGGTGAACAGGCAGCCGGTCGCGCAACCGCTTGCTATATCGCCGAAAGTGTCGCCGCCTTTTCCATTAAGCACCGCACAAAGCGGAACACACTTCTGCGAAGAATGTGGCAAGCTGGTGGTTGCCGTTGAAAAAGGCTGGGGTCCCAACAAGATGGCAGGGTGCCCGGTCAACATGATGCACCGGCTGCTGGCAAAGACCCATATGCCTCCGCAGCAGGACCAGATATCACAACAACCGCTGGACATTATTGCGAAGATTTTGTCGATGACGCCGGACCTGGACGAGTCGCGGCTGCTTGTTCTGGCGCTGATCTCCAAGAGATTCAGGGCTGCGGCGGCATACCTGTTCCAGAAAGCGCAGGTCGTGCCAAGGGCAATCGGGTACGCATCCACCAGCACCAATCTGGAGAACAAGGCGTTGCAGCTCGCCGGGCAGCACAAATCTGTCGCGATTGCGGTCGATCAATTGACGCAGGAAACCGTGCTCGAGACGCTTCTGAAGAGAAACATTAAACTTGATGTGGTGCTTGGCTCAACAGACGCGGGTCCGTTGAATGATGCATTGAGGAAATTCAGCAGAAACATTAGCGGCTTGGTGAATGCAAAAGCATTTCACAAAATGCATAACAAATACTGGGTGTTCGACAGTGACGGTATCTTCCTGGGGTCGCCGAATATTTCCTACCCCGGCATGGTCGAGGGTAACTCGGAAACATGTATTTATGTCCGTAGCCCGTACCTTGCTAAAGTTTTTCTGAAATATCTTGACTTTCTTAAGAAGCCTTCCTACAGGGCAGATGACCCTGATCTTATCGCCACACGAAAGGCACTGGTGACCTACAACAAACAGCAGCATGGGGTACGTGCCGCGCTCGCACCATCGATTAACATCACGGATTTTATCGCGCAGGAGATACAGGGCGCGGTAAAGCTGACGGTGCGTCAATACCTGATCGGCCGGCCAGACCCGCGGCAGGGCGGAGGAACCGACATCATTGAGACACTGATCGAGATGGCAGAGAATGGCTGTGACATCGAGGTTTTCATTGACGAGAGTGCGTACAAGGAGAAGGATTTTGTTCAATTGGCTGTGAAAGATCTGATATCGGCAGGCATAACGGTGTACACGCAAAAGCCTTGCTTCGTGGTGGACGGGTCCAAGGAAAAGATGATGCATGACAAGCTAATTCTTGCTGAATTTCAAAGCGGCATGGTCCGTACGCTGATCGGTTCCGCCGGCGTGACCAAGGATGTGATCGCAAATACCAATGCGGAGAGCTTTCTGGCGCTGGACCTCCCGGATGTGTACGCTACGTTTATGCAGCACCAGAACGCTAGTTTGAAGCTCTACACCACCAAGAACGTTTAATCCAGGAAACATCTTAAGTGTGCGTGCCAATTTGCATATCTATGAATACTGATGGACGTACCTTATGCTTGCTTGATTTACCGCGCTTATCTTCCTCCTGAAAAGGTTTGAGTGCGCGGAACAGTATGTCTTCGACACTGTGGGAGCGCCTCGCTCGCTATGTGCTGCTGAATCAGTGCTCAAGGTCAGCTGCTGACCCTCCATGGTCAGACAGCACCACCTCCACCATCACCATGGAACAGCACCGCAGTGTGTCAATGCATTTGCCGCCGCGCGCTCATACAATAGAAGGGAATGCCCGAGCAACCCACGTCCGCCGCAACCATCGCCGTTCCCGCGCAGACCGAGGAGCCGAAGCGCTATAACCCGCATGAGATCGAGCCGCGTTGGCAGGCCGTGTGGGATGCAGACCCTGCGCTCTACGCCGCCGAGCCGCATACCAGCAGCAAGCCGAAGTACTACGTCCTGGAAATGCTCCCGTATCCCAGCGGCAAGCTGCACATCGGCCACGTGCGTAACTACAGCATCGGTGACGCTTTGGCCCGGTACCAGTGGATGAACGGCTACAGCGTCCTGCACCCCATGGGTTGGGACAGCTTCGGCCTGCCCGCCGAAAACGCCGCCATCAAGAATGGCATCGCGCCGCGCGAGTGGACGCTAAGCAACATCGCGGAGATGCGCAAGCAGTTCGCGCGACTGGGCCTGGCGTACGACTGGCAGCGCGAAGTCACTACCTGCCTGCCAGACTACTACCGCTGGAATCAGTGGTTCTTCCTGGAGATGCTGAAGCGCGACCTGGCCTTCCGCAAGAAGAGCAAGGTGAACTGGTGTCCGAACTGCAACACCGTCCTCGCCAACGAGCAGGTGATTGCGGGTTGCTGCTGGCGGCACGAGGATACGCTGGTGGAGCAGCGCGACCTGACGCAATGGTTCTTCCGCATTACGAAGTACGCGGATGAGTTGCTGGACGGCCTGGACCAACTGGACGGCTGGCCGGACAAGGTTCGCACCATGCAGCGCAATTGGATTGGCCGCAGCGAGGGCGCGGAGGTGACGTTCGCGGTCGATGGCTGCACCGACAGCATGACCATCGCCGTTTTTACGACACGCATTGACACGATCTTCGGCGCGTCGTCCTTGCAGCTTGCGCCGGATCACCCCATCATTCAGCACTGGGCGGCGATGGACCCGACGCTGGGCGAGACGGTCGAAAAGATGCTGGCCGAGCAGAAAACCGCGCGCGACACTGACATGCTGGGTGAACTGCCGAAGCATGGCGTCGATACGGGCCGCTTCGTCATCAATCCGTTCAATGGCGAACGCCTGCCCGTCTGGATGGCCAATTATGTGCTCTCCGGCTACGGTACCGGCGCGGTCATGAGCGTGCCCGGCCACGATGAGCGCGATTTCGAGTTCGCCACCAAGTACAACCTGCCGATCCGCCGTGTTGTCGCGCCCAACATCGACACGGACGACCTCCCGCTGCCGTACACCGAGAAGGCTGAATCCGTTTTGATCGACAGCGGTGAGTGGACTGGCGAAGCCGTCCTAGAGGCACAGGAAAAAATGACGGCGTTCGCCGAAGCCAACGGTTTTGGTAAGCGGACTGTCACGTATCGCCTCAAGGATTGGGGCGTCTCGCGCCAGCGGTATTGGGGTACGCCCATTCCGGTGGTGTACTGCGACAGGTGCGGCATGCAGCCGGTTCCCGAAGCGCAACTCCCGGTGTTGTTGCCAGAGCAGATTGATTTAGCCGACGTGGACGGCTCGCCGCTGAGCCGCGTGCCGGAATTCGTGAACACGACCTGCCCGTGCTGTGATGGGCCGGCGCGCCGGGAGACGGACACGATGGATACGTTTGTCGATTCGTCATGGTATTTCTATCGCTATACCGACCCGCACAACAGCACCGCACCCTTCAGCACCGACATCGCGAACTATTGGTTTCCCATCGATCAGTACATCGGAGGCGTGGAACACGCCATCCTGCATCTGATCTATTCGCGTTTCTGGACACGTGTCATGCGCGACATCGGCATGGTTGCAAACAGCGAGCCGGTCACGCGGCAGTTCTCGCAGGGCATGGTGATCAAAGACGGCGCAAAGATGTCCAAGTCGAAGGGCAATGTCGTCTCGCCCGACGAGATGATTGCCAAGTTTGGCGCGGACGCATCGCGTGCGTACTCGCTCTTTGCCGCGCCGCCCGACCGAGACCTTGACTGGCAGGAGGACGGCGTCGCTGGCGTCTACCGCTTCCTCACCAGGGTGTACCGCCTGGCCACGAAGTATGCTCCGAAACTGCGTGCCACCGAAGGCAAGCTCACCCAAGAGGCACTCTCGCCCGCGGGTCAGCGCCTGCTCCGCAAACTGCACCAGACCATCGCCAAAATCACGCTGGACTTCAGCGGCCGCTGGCACTTCAACACCAGCATTGCCAGCATCATGATCCTGGTGAATGAGCTGGGTGCAAGCGAAGCCGCCATGGACTCCGGCGAAATCTCGCCCGCCACGCAGCGCGAGGTCTTCCGTTCGCTCACGCTGTTGCTTGCGCCGTTCGCGCCGTTTCTGGCGCAGGAATTGTGGAGCGAACTTGGCCATGACGGCGCTGTCTTCCGGCAAACCTGGCCCCGAGCAGACGCTGAACTTGCCCGCGAAGACGAGATCGAAATCCCCGTGCAGATCAATGGCAAGCTGGTCAACGTCATCCGCGTGCCTGCCGAAGCGGACCTCGAAGCCATTAAGGCAGCTGCGCAGGTAGATGAGAAAGTCGTCTCACGGCTCGCGGGGAGAACGGTGGTGAAGGTCGTAGCGGTACCCGGCAAACTGGCCAATCTAGTTGTGAAGGGCTGATGAACATCTTCGTGCAGCAGCCGCCAGCGCAGCGCACCACGCAGGGCTTCGTTGCAAATCTCTCGTGGCTAAGGCAGCGTCCATTGCTCACGTTGCTGGAGGTGGCCTGGCGCTGGTGCTTTGGAATTCCTGCGCTGTGGCTGGTGTACACGCAGGCAGCGCGAGTTCTTGGCAGCGTGCCCTGGCGCGCGTCCGGTGCTTCGGAAGTTACGGTGAATCAGCTGCTTACCGATCCCATGGCGGCATCCTCCGCGATGGCACGCTTTGTGGAGGCCGTTGGGCCAGGTCTGTACCACGCCGCAGCCTGGCTTGCGCCGCTCCTGCTGGCGGTTTGGGCCATCGTCTCCGGTTTTGGACGGACGGCAGTGCTGCTGCGCATGGACAGCACGCTGCGGAGCCGCCCGATGACACTGGTTGCATTGCAGTTGCTACGTGTGTTGCCACTGGCTGCGTGTGTGGTGGCATGGTGGCTCGGCCTGAAGGCACTTGTTGGCTGGACGATTCTACAGCCAATCGCCTCCGGCCAGGATCCGTGGATCATGCTCTATACCGGCGGTGCCATCGTGCTTACACTGGCACTCTTCGTGCTTTCCGCGATTGTCGGCTGGGCCTTCAGTATTGCCCCGTTGCTGGCAATGGTTAACGGTTGCGGACCGGCACAGAGCATCCGTGACGCGTTGCATGTGGGTAGCCTGCGGAATGGCCTCATTGAGATCAATCTTGTCCTCGGCATTGTCAAGATTGCGCTTCTGGTGCTGGCTGTGGTCTTTTCGGCATGCCCGCTGCCATTTCAGTCCGTCACCACGGACGGGTTCCTCTTTTGGTGGAATGCCGCCGTGTGCGTCTGGTATTTCCTTGCCTCGGACTTTTTCCACGTTGCCCGGCTTTCGTCCTACTTGCGGCTATGGCAGGCTTCGCGGCAGCAAACCTCAGCGGCGTAGCTGCATCACAGCCGTAGCCCGCTGACGGGTATAAACAAGGGAGCACGCATGAACTTCGGCATTTATCTGGTTGGGTATCTCATCGTGATTGCGGGTGCGGTCTATATCATGCACCTGATGCATGTACCGCAGACGTGGATTACAGGCGTCGTCATCATCCTGGTGGGCGCAGCCATTATGACTGGTGTGCAGAGCACGCGCACCAAGGACAAATCGTAGGAGAGTTGGCATGAATCGCAGTGTGGCTACCGGATGCCAGTAGAATGGCTGGGTGGACAGTTCAACCGTCGTCATCCTTGATTTTGGTGCGCAGTACACTCAGCTGATCGCTCGCCGGATTCGCGAGTTTCAGGTATTCTCCGTCGTTCTGCCTTGTACTGCTTCGGTAGAAGCAATCAGGGATCAAAGACCGGCCGGCATTATCCTGTCTGGTGGCCCGAGTTCAGTATATGACGTGGACGCGCCCATGGCAGACCCTGCCGTCCTACAGCTTGGCTTGCCCATGCTCGGTATCTGCTATGGGATGCAGTTCATGGCCCATCACCTTGGTGGAAAGGTCGTCCCATCCAATAAACGCGAATACGGCGATGCTTCGGTGAAGGTCACCGCGAATAACCCGCTCTTTGCAGGCCTGCCAGCGGACCTGGACGTATGGATGTCACACGGCGACAGCGTTATGGATGTGCCGGAAGGCTTCACCATCGCGGCACGGACCGGTAGCGCGATTGCATCCATTGCGGACACCGCGCGCAATCTCTATGCCGTGCAATGGCACCCGGAGGTCGCGCACAGCAAGCAGGGAGCTGAGATCCTCCGCAATTTTGTTCTGAATATCTGCGGCGCGGCCGCGAACTGGTCGCCGGAACACTTCATCCAGACCACGGTCGACACCATTCGCAAGCAAGTCGGACAAGGACGCGCGATTTGCGGCCTTTCCGGTGGGGTCGATTCTGCCGTTGCGGCAGTGCTGGTCTCGCGTGCGATTGGCGACCGGCTCACTTGCATCTTTGTCAACAATGGTGTTCTGCGCAAAAATGAGTTCGCACAGGTGCAGGCCAACATGCGCGAGCGCCTTGGCTTGCATGTTGTCGCGGTGGATGCCTCAAAACGTTTTCTTAACCAACTAGGTGGCATTACCGATCCCGAAACCAAGCGCAAAATTATCGGCCGCGAGTTCATCGCCGTCTTTGATGATGAGGCTGCGCGAATTCTCCGCGAACAGGAGAAGCACGGCGACCTGCCCCATGACAGCACTGGCCACGAAGTCGCCTGGCTGGTGCAGGGCACCCTCTACCCGGATGTGATCGAATCTTCCAGCGTCAAAGGTCCGTCGCAGACCATTAAGAGCCACCACAACGTGGGCGGCTTGCCTGAGAACATGAAGCTTAAGCTGATTGAGCCTCTGCGCGACCTTTTTAAGGACGAGGTTCGCCGCGTGGGCCGCGACCTTGGCATGCCTGAGGAAGTGCTGGAGCGCCAGCCCTTTCCGGGGCCTGGACTCGCGGTGCGCATCCTGGGCGAAATCACGCCGGAGCGCGTGGAAATCCTGCAAAACGCCGACGACATCGTTGTCTCCGAGATCAAGAAAGCCGGGCTGTACCGCAAGATATGGCAGAGCTTTGCCGTTCTGCTGCCGGTAAAAACCGTCGGCGTGATGGGTGACCAGCGCACCTACGCCTATACCTGCGCCATCCGTGCCGTGCACAGCGAAGACGGCATGACCGCGGATTGGGTGCCGCTGCCTTACGACGTGCTTCGCAGCATCAGCAGCCGCATCGTCAACGAGGTGCGCGGCATCAACCGCGTCGTCTACGACATCACCAGCAAGCCACCCGGCACGATCGAGTGGGAGTAGCTCACCTCAAAACGGGTGAACAATCCTGACTTCTCGCTGCTTGAGTGGCGAGGAAGTCGCAGCGATTGTTTTCAGAATGTTCGGCATGGCCCTTTACCCACTCCAGAGAAATATTGTGGATGGAACGAAGCTTATCGAGTTCCTCCCAAAGATCACGATTTTTGATTTCTGTCCGCCCCTGCCCCGTTACTTTTCGCGACCAACCCGTTCGCTTCCATTTGTCCAGCCACTGCGTCAGGCCCTCTTTGACATACTTAGAGTCAGTGATGACGTGCACCTCGCAAGGCTGTTTCAGCGCCTTTAGGCCATGTATCACCGCATCTAGCTCCATTCGGTTGTTTGTGGTCGCCCCTTCACATCCCACCAATTCACGCTGGTGTGGACCATACTTTAGAATGCAGGCCCATCCCCCAGGACCGGGATTGCCGATGCAAGCGCCATCTGTTATAAGCGTGACTGACTTCTCCAAAACGACTTCCCCTATGACACCCGATGCACTCAGAGAACTATTGGCTCAACTTCATTGTACGTACGACGAGAAATCCATCCAAAGTGGAACACAGTTTCGTTGCCATACAGGCGAAATCTTTAGTGTCTATACAACAGGCAAGATCGTTGCGGGAGGTACAGAAACAGACCTCAGGAATCGGGTGATGGTTGCGGCAAACACAGTGGCTGCTTCCCGGGCCAAATCGCCGGGACCAACGCCAACTTCAGCACAAGCTGTTTCGGCAGATGTGTTTGTTGTATACGGACGTGACGTGCCAGCGAGAGACGAGCTTGAACTGGTCATACGTAGAATGGGACTCAACCCAATCATCATGAGTGCTCTACCCGCTGCTGGCGATACCCTGATCGAAAAGCTCGAGTCTTATCTCGGCGAAAAGGGAAGGGTAGCCTACGCTTGCGTTCTCATTACCCCCGATGATGAAGGTTATCTCGCTGGCGCGGAGAGCGAGAAGAAATACCGTGCAAGACAGAACGTTGTGATGGAACTGGGCATGGTCCTTGCGGGTCTGGGCCGAAAACGTGTTGCGATCCTGATTAAGAGCACAGTGGAACATCCCAGTGACATAGCAGGGTTGATTTACATATCTTTTCAAGAGCACGTCTTTGAAGTACAAAACAATTTGTACAACGAATTTCGCAACGCAGGTCTAAAGCCGACTGTGCCTTAGCAACTGGTTCTAACCATTGCTGCCAAGCTGTTCACGTGCCCTAAATAATTCTTGCCGCCGCGCTTGGGGTGGGCTATTGTCAGCCCGGCACTTCATAGCGCCGCCGTTGGCGGCCAAAAAGGATACGCTTTATGGCAGTTCTAACCTCTCAGCAATCCCATTTGACCAAGACTGCGGCCGCAAACGATTCTTCGTCACCCGACCTCCCGTTTGCCCCCCGGCTTCCAGCGCGGCCTTTCATCGACCCTCATGCCGTGCCGTCCGACGCGCTCAAGCCGCCGCCAACAGCTCGCGACGTCGCAATTGCCTACGCCAAGCCTGCCGTGCAGAGCCCCAGCAATGTCCTGGGCGATCCCACGCAGAACCTGCAAACCTTCACTCTCCAGGATCTTGCCCTCTTTACCAAGGAACAGTCCTACTCCACGAAGGCCAGCAAGGACGTGCATCTTTTCTACGTCGGACGTGACGACGTGCACGACATCCTGAAGTACATCCTCTCCCGTGTCACCATCTCGCTCTATATGAACATGTTCGGTTTCGACGATGACGAATTGAACAACATCGTAATGCAGAAGGTGCTCAATTCATCCATTACCGTCATGATCACGCTCGATCAAAGCCAGGCAGGCGGCGTCCATGAGAAAGCGCTCCTCGACGCCGACCAGAAGTACAACCTTGCCGCCTTCAACGCTCACTTCGCGATCGGCCAGTCCAAAACGCACCAGATAAGCCACACGAAGGGCTTCGTTGCGGATGGTTGCGTAGCTGCTGAAGGTTCAACGAATTGGTCGGTGTCCGGAGAGGGAACATTCGTGGTGCAGGGCATGGCTGGTGGACCTGGATACAAGGCTCAGAACAATACTCAATCCATTATCACGGACCCTGACACCATTGTGCGATTTCAAACAGAACTCATCGCGGAACACATGACCATTACCTCTGTCGCGAAGGGTGGCGGTCCGGCACAAACATCGCTTCCTTTGTCTCCAACGCTAACACCCGCGTCACAGGCATTGCATGACCAGCTGGTAGCAGTAGATTCCCCTGCCGGCGCAGCCAAGAGGGCTCCAAAGAAGGCAGCCAAAAAATCGGTCTGAAGCAGGTCTTTGGCTGCCTGTGAAGTCAAGATTTAATCGGAGTATGGGAAGCTGAGATTACCGAAAACTACTCGAGTTCCTTTACTGAACTTACACCGAACTTCTCATACCAAGGAGTGGCCGCAACCAACGCGGCGTTTACGTTTTTAATATTTTCTACGCCCGTGGTATCTAGCCAGTGCTTGAATGCCTCGGCACCTTGTTGCGCATACACCTTGATGCCGTCGTACCATGTCGCCCGCCCACACAGCACACCGTTGAATTTAGTCCCTGACTCACCTGCCATTGTGAGCGTCTCGATGAAGACCGGATTGGTGACACCGGCCGAAAGATAGATGAATGGTTTGTCTGTCGCTGCTTCAGCATCGCGGAACAATTGCAGAGCTTCACTTCGTGAGTAGGCCTTTTCACCTTTGTATGCCCGTGTTCCTTCCACAAAGGTCATTTCAACAGGAACTTCCACCTTTAGAATGTCGACCGAATATTGAGGCTTGCTGAACTCCTCCATGGTTTTCGTTACCACGCAAGGCTTCTTTTTCGCGTATTCCAGCGTCTTTTCTCCCTTCCCAGTCTCGTCATAGCCGACTGTCTCCAGAAAAAAGGGAATGTCGTTATAGTTGCACTCATCGCCAATGCGCTCGATCCATGCGTGCTTGTGTTCGTTGATGCTCGGATCCTCGTACGGCGTGTAGTACAGCAGAACCTTGACGCAATTCGCGCCCGCCTGCTTCAGCCTGTGTACGCTCCACACATCGAGCAGGTCTGGCAAGCGCCCTGGTGTTTGCGCGTCATAGCCGGTCTTTTCATATGCCAGCAGCAGGCCTGCGGCATTCCGGTGGCGCGAAGCGGGCAGTCCAAACTCCGGATCCAGCAGGATGGCGGAGGCATACCGTGTCAGCGTTTCGGTGACCAGCTCCTTGAACACGATCAAGTCATCGGCAGTCGCATCTCCGCTACGGGCTGCGGCAATCGACTTTTGCAACGATCCCCGCTGATCCATTGCGGCTGCGGCGATCACTCCACGGCTATCGGAGACTGCTTTCAGTCCTGCCAGCTTACCTGGGGTCAGCTTCATACGTAACTTCCTCCGTCCATGCGACGCCAGTCACGCGGCACGGAAGTATGATGCGGCTTGGCAGCAGGCCGTCCTTTGCAATGTGCCACACATTCAGGATGCCAACAAGCTACGCTGCATTTCGATCAACTCCGTGATGCCGCGTTCCGCGAAGTCCAGCATCGTGCTCAGTTGTTCACGGGTGTAGGGTTCGCGTTCCGCCGTCGCCTGCGTCTCCACCAACCCGCCCGATGCGGTCATCACGACGTTCATATCCACCTCGGCCTGTGAATCTTCTTCATAGGCGAGGTCCAGAAGAACATTGCTCTCCACGATGCCGACGGAGGTTGCCGCCACAAGTTCTTTTAAAGGCGACTTCGGCAGCGTGCCGGCCGTCACCAGCCGGTTCAGTGCCAGCGCAAGCGCGGCGCACGCACCAGTGATTGCCGCTGTGCGCGTGCCACCATCAGCCTGTAGCACATCGCAATCCAGGATGATGGATCGCTCGCCTAGGGCTTTCAGATCGACCACACTGCGCAGGGATCGTCCAATCAGCCGCTGTATCTCATGGGTCCGGCCACCGATCTTGCCGCGTTCGCTCTCGCGAGGCGTGCGGGTCAGCGTCGCCCGGGGCAACATGCTGTACTCCGCCGTTACCCAACCCTTGCCGCTGTTGCGGAGCCACCCTGGGACTGTTTGTTCCACAGTGGCATTGCACAGAACGCGGGTATTCCCAACTTCGATCAGTACGGAACCCTCCGCCGTGGCAACAAAATCACGGATCAGGCGGACAGGCCTCAAGGCATCAGAGCGGCGGTTGCCGGAGCGGAATGGGTCTAGTGGTTTCATCATGCGTTCTTCATCAGAGTATCGCGTGTTCCGAATTGGCACATGTTCTAAAAGGAACCGATTGCGACACGTCAAGCTCCTACGAGGCTTTACAATTACTTTCATCCAACCGCAAGTCACTTTGCGAAAATTACTGTTTCGCGCCACAATGGAACTCAGGTAATCACTCAGCAATGTTGAATCCCCCCAAGAGCGCCCCTTCTTCCGGAAATGGAACATTGCAGGCTTCAGCAATGCAGCCTCGTACAGCGCAGGGAACTGGCAGCCGTGTTCCGCCGGCCCGTACACCTCTAAGTGGTGAAGGTGCCGCACGCGTTTTGCGCCAGGAGAGCAGGCGTGATGTACCGCCTGCGCGATTTTCTGCTGGGAATCTCTCATTGTTGGTCGTGGACGACGACCTTCCGGTGCTGAAGGCCTGCAGCCAGATCGCGGCGGGCCTTGGATTTACAGTGCATACGGCCAGTACCGTGGAAGAGACGCGCATGTTTGTGAGCATGCACGCACCGGATGTGGTTCTGATGGACATAAAAATGCCATCGGGCGGCCTGTCGCTACTGGAAGAAATCCGTAGCCGTCGGCCCCGCTCCTCAATCGTCGTCATGACAGCATTTGCGACGGTAACGTCTGCCGTGGAGGCGATTCGGATTGGCGCGACGGATTATCTGACCAAGCCGTTTGCCATGGATGAACTCCTGGGTGTGTTGGAGCGCGCAGGGGAGCGTCGCAACTTCGAGTTGGAAGGTCAGCGCGTTAAAAGCAAGTTGCAGAAACAGCGCCATGGCTTGATCGGTTCATCGCCAGAAATGGAAAAACTTGCTCGTATCGTGCAGCGGGTTGCAGTGGCAAACCATCCCTTGCTCATCCTGGGAGAGAGTGGTGGCGGTAAAGAGACAGTCGCACGTGCGATCCATGCCGCAGGATCGAATGCCAGCAAACGATTTATGGTTCTGGAGTGCGGTCAGCTTGCGCCCTCTGTTCTTGAAGCCGAGTTGTTTGGGTATACGAAGCCTTCAACGAGTGGTGTTAGCCGGGCAAAAACTGGTTCGTTGATCTCGGAGGAAGGCGGCACGCTGCTGCTGAAGCAGGTGAGTGAGATGCCGCAGGATCTGCAAGCAAGGTTGGCACGCGCACTTGGGGACCGGCAAGTAAGGCCGGCTGAGACGGATATTGCACTGCCCGTTACAGTTCGTGTGCTGGCCGCCTCTACGCGTAATCTTTCGGCGCTGGTGGATCAAGGAGCCTTTCGCAAGGATCTGCTGTACCGGCTCAACGTAGTCAGCCTGCGGATTCCGCCCTTGCGTGAGAGGCGAGAGGATATCCCTCTGCTTGCCGAGTACTTTCTGGACCGCATGCGACGCGAACGCGCCGCAACCTACCACTTCGCTCCTGATGCCATGCAGGTCATGATGGAGTACGACTGGCCGGGTAATGTGCAGGAGCTGGAGAGTTCCATTGAGCGGGCCTGTGCGCTTTCGAGCGGACCCGTGCTGCACATGGGAGATCTTCCAACGCAAATGCAGGGTGTCGCGATCGCGCAACTCGCGTCAGCAGGGGCGGTCATTCGTGTGGACGAGCGTGACATGAACGACCGGGAACCCTTGGTTAGCGGGGCGCGCGCTGGTTCGGAGATTGTCTCGATTGCGGACCTGGAGAAGGAGGCGATCCTGCACACCATACGCCAGCTGCATGGCGACAAGTTGATGGCCGCGAAGCTTCTTGGAATTGGAAAAACAACGCTGTATCGCAAGCTGAAGGAATACGGCATTCCAGAATGACTGCACGACCGTTACCGCGGCGTATGCAGGATTGTAGTAAGTAAATTGTTGTACTTGCATTGAACTTGGTTCTTGTCTCTTTCTCATCCTCTGTGGACCGTCAAGCAGTGAGGCGGAAAATGGAAAAGATTGTACTTATCGTAACCGCGATTGATGGTGCCGAGAATCTTGCGCGCGCCCTCTCTCGTGAAGCAGACGCCGTAGTTGAAATCGCGCGGAGCCGCAGAGCGGCGCTGGCGCGGTTGCGGCGTGACCCCGTAACCGCCCTCTTACTGGATACGTCGCTGCCTGATTCGGAGATGACGACTTCAGAGATGGTTTGGCAGAACGCCGCAGGTGCCGTTCCTTTAGAAATCAATCTGTCCAGTCTGGGGGCTACAGGTGTCGTCCGGCTCCTGCGCAACCTCCTTCATGGCCGTGAGCAGGCAGAAACGCTAGGGCGCCGCGAAGCAGCGACTGCCGTAGCGCAGGACCTGCAATCGACCATCACCAGCCTTCTCCTGCAGAGCGACATGCTTCTGCGAGACAAGGGAATCACACCCATGGTGGCCGACAGGGTGCGGCACGTAAAGGAACTCACGGACTCGCTTCGTGTGCGGCTCGACCAGCGTATGGGAGTCATGTTGGGCATTTAACTCCCGGTGGCACGGCGGAGCGCATCCCCTGGCGCTCTGCTATGCTGCCGGAAGGCATGGGGATTGCGGGCATGGACGGAAGGCAATCTTTTGTTTCACGCTCGCGTACCCATGACCAGAACGAAGGAGAGTTCCATGCCAGAGCAGGAAGCGGTCAGGATCACCGTTCGCCCAAACGGTCCACTGCGCGTCGAAGGTCACATGATCCTGACTGATGCAGATGGCAAGCAATGGGACCTCACAGGCAAGCCCGCTGTGTCGCTCTGCCGATGTGGGCTCAGCAAGAAGCGGCCATTTTGTGATGGCTCGCATAACGCCGCTGGGTGGCAGTGCATGGCTTCGCCCGGCAATCTAACAGGGCAGACCTAAGCAGCGTGCGGTTCAATACTCACCAGGAGGACGGCTCAAGAGAGCCTTGCGATGCATTTGGCAGGCAGAACGCGCGATGCCCGACAAGCAATGTAAGTCGCTTATCGGAATCAGTATGTGATTCCATTTCGGTTGTTTGACAGGCTGACTTGGTAAGGTTCTTGCAAATGCAGTTTGGACGGTTTCATCCAGTGTAGGTTCAACTGCCCAGCCGGTGCATGGTCTCAATGCAGATGGGTACGATTCCTGTCCATCCAGTCTGGTGGCTTGCGCCGACGCCCCGTCCGTCGTCACCGGAAAAATATTCATTGAAGAGGAGCAGGTCTTTCCAAGGACCAGACTGTGCATATCGTGGTTCATGCCCATGGCAGGGTCGCCGTCCGTTGTCGCCGGGAAGAAAGAGGCTGCTGAGCCGACGGGAAAGATCCCCGGCAATCTGGCGGAGAGACATCTGCTGCCCGGAGCCGGAGGGGTACTCCAATGTGTACTCATCTCCTAGTATGAGGGCGTACCGTTCGATTGCCTCAACCAGCAGCACGTTGACGGGGAACCAAACAGGTCCGCGCCAATTACTGTTCCCTCCGAACATGCCGCTATCCCCTTCTGCGGGGGTATATCGAACGGTGTAATGCTTGCCATCAATATCAACCTCGTAGGGCTGTGCTTCATAACTCTTAGAAAGCGCTCGGATACCGAAGGGGGAGAGAAACTCCGAAGCAGCAAACACTCTCTGGGCGATTTGATTAAGCCTGTGCTCCTGAACCAGACTCACGAAAAAGGAGCCAGCGAGCTTAGGATCGCTGGTAGGTGCCACGCCTATCCATTGAGCGATGTCCGGGCGGTGGGATTGAAACCAACGGATGCGCTCCAGGATTTTTGGTAGCTTCTCTGCCTGTGTCTTGGGCAACACACAGAGTGCATATAGTGGCACAATGCCAACAATGGAACGGACATTGAGAGTCTGAAGAGGCTTGCCGGGTGTAATCAGCTTGTCAAAAAAGAAGCCTTCACCATGATCCCACAAACCATCTCCCCCAAAATTGTTGAAAGCATCAATGATCGCAACGTAGTGATGGAAGAACTTGGTGGCGATATCTTCATACACCGGATTATGTTCTGCCAGCTCCAACGCAATGGAAAGCATTGTGGAACAGAAAAAACCCATCCAGGCGGTGCCGTCCGCCTGACTCAGGTTGGTTCCTGGCGCTACGGTAGACCGGTCGAAGATACCAATGTTATCCAACCCCAAAAAACCACCGCCGAAGAGATTGTTTCCTTGTGGATCGAGGCGGTTTACCCACCACGTGAAGTTCAAAAGGAGTTTTTGGAAGGCGCGTTCGAGAAAGTCAAAGTCGCCCCGGCCCTGATTTCGCTGCCGGTCGTTCCGGAAGATAGAGATCACTGCCCATGCGTGAACAGGCGGGTTTACGTCGTCAAACTTATACTCGTAGGCTGGGAGCTGACCATCGGGATGCATGTACCATTCCCGCATGAACAGGAGAGCTTGTTGCTTGGCGTAGTTGGGATCGATGCGCTCCAGCGCCACCAGCTGAAAGCCTGAATCCCAAGCAGCGAACCATGGATATTCCCACTTGTCCGGCATGGAGAGCACATCGCGGCAGAAGAGGTTACGCCAATTCTCATTGCGCTTTCGTGCTGGTTCTGTCTGCGCGGTTTCTTGCTTTGGGTCTGCCGTGGCAGCGGCACCCACGTAGAAGTAGAACTGCTTACTCCAGAGCAGGCCAGCGTATGCTTGACGAGAAACCCTTCGTTCCTCGACCGTCAGCCCCTCCGGAATGCGCGTTCTATAAAACTCATCCGCCTCAGAGATTCTGGCCCGAACCACTTCCTCGAATGCGGCGACAGTTAACGCACCTTTCGCTACGTCAGAGACACTGGCAAGCCGTAGGCGGATGGTCTTGCACGCTCCCCCGGCAAGTCGATCCTTGAGGAGAAAGGCCGCCTTTGTTCCGGTGGCACCATCACAGAGACCGGTACTGTCGCCACGTACAATCTGGGAATCAAATGCATCTTTTGCAGGTGCCCGCGTTTCGGCTGCCGACGCTCCTAACTTGGAGAGGTTTGACTCGTTTTTCGTGAAAAGCACGCGCGCGGATGCCTGTCCTTCTTCAGGTAAGAGTGTCAGGATGAACTCCCCAAGCGTGGCATGGGTGGCGCAGATGGATTGGCCATCACCGGCCAGGCTCAACAGAGGGCGTTCGCTGCCCATGTCTTCTGGAGTGGGAGACGTCCATGTGTTGCGGAAGAAGAGGGTTGGTACGACGGTGAGTTCCGCTGCTTCCGCACCCTGATTTGTGATCGAGAGACGAATCAGTATGTCATCCGGACCCTGTTTCGCGTACTCAATCTGAACGTCGAAGTACCGGGATTGGTCAAAGATTTTCGTGTCCACCAGCTCGAACTCAGGGTCGCAATATCCACGCGCCTTGTTTTCGGCGACCAACTGCTCATACGGGAATGCTTCTTGAGGGTACTTGTAAAGCGCCTTGGCATAGGAGTGAGTCGGCGTGGCGTCCAGGTAGTAGTACAACTCCTTCACATCTTCGCCGTGGTTGCCTTCGGGGTTGGACAAGCCAAACAGACGCTCTTTTAAGCATTTGTCCTTGCCGTTCCACAGCGAAGTTGTAAAGCATAGACGGCATTCACGATCCGTCCACCCCAGAAGGCCGTCTTCTCCCCAGCGATATGCTTTGTAGCGGGCCATGTCATAGGTGAACGCCCAAGGATTCCCGTCAGGGGAGTCGTCCTCGCGGACGGTCCCCCATTGACGCTCAGATAAGTACGTGCCCCAACGCTGCCAATTTGTATGGCGGCTGGCCGTTTCGGCGAGCCTTTGTTCTTCATTTGCCACAGATGAGACTGTCTGATCTGCCACGCTGCACTCTCCATGAAAATGCGTTCCCGCCGGAAGGCAGATGTTTTATTCACTTCCGAAATACTCGTCAATTTACCCGGAGACGCGTGCTACTGCGCAAAGTCTAAAGGCTCGCTTGACCAGTCCCTATGGCGATGAGAACGTGTCAAGCGCGTGTTGACAAAGCTTCCGCGTGGGCGTGCTGCTTGGCCATGCACTTCAACTTTTCTTTTCGTGATGGCCGCCAAACTGGTAGCGCATGGCGGAAAGCAACTTGTTCGCGTAGACCGCATTGGATTGCGAGGTGAACCGCGAAAAGAGCGCCGCACTTAACACGTCGGCTGGAACACCTTCATCGATGGCTGCGATCGTCGTCCAACGGCCTTCCCCCGAATCTGAGACTCGCCCGCTATAGTTCTGAAGATCGGGCGACTCCACCAGTGCGGTCGCCGTGAGGTCGAGCAGCCAAGACGCAATCACGCTTCCTCGACGCCAGACTTCAGCAATCTCCGGGATTGGGAGATCGTACTGATAATGTGCTGGTTCGCGCAGTGGAGCCGTCTCGGCATCGAAAGTTTCCTGTGTGTTGCCGACGTTTGCGTGTTTTAGAATGTTCAGGCCTTCGGCATAGGACGCCATGATGCCGTACTCAATGCCGTTATGCACCATTTTGACAAAGTGGCCGGCCCCGGCCGGCCCACAATGAAGGTATCCGTCCTCCGCCGTGGTGGATGAAGCTTTGTCTCGCCCCGGAGTTCTTTCTACTGAACCCAGACCTGGAGCAAGCGTCTTGAAGATTGGATCGAGATACTGCACCGCTGCGTCTGTGCCTCCAATCATGAGGCAATATCCGCGTTCCAGGCCGTACACACCGCCACTCGTACCTACATCGACCCAGGTGATTTGAGCCTCTGAAAGAGCTTTTGCCCGGCGAATATCATCGACGTAGTATGAATTACCGCCATCAATGATGATGTCCTTGGCCTCTAAGAGCGGCTGGAGTTGTTGTACTGTTTGATCGACGACACCCGCAGGCACCATCAGCCACACAGCGCGGGGCTTCTGCAGTTTATCCGCCATTTCCTTGAGTGAGTAAGAGGGGATGGCACCTTCTTTCTCCAAAGCCTTCACTGCATCAGGACTGTTGTCGAAGACAACGCAACTGTGTCCGCCCTTGATGAGACGGCGGACCATGTTGGCCCCCATTCTTCCCAATCCAACCATCGCAATCTGCATGTGTTGACTCCTTCTACTCGTGGACGTTCTGCTCGTGCCCGTCAACAACCTTATACATGTTGCCGTGCATGTCCCGTACATCCATGCCCGAACCTGTCGCGTGCGGGTAGAGCCAAGCTTACATCTGCTCTCACTTGCGCACCATGCAATCAGCAGTTGCCGCGCACGTGATGCGTTTGCAGGCGGCGCACACGATCGGGTTCGCATCGATTGGCTTATAGCTGAGGGCTGCGGCTTAGCTTGAACCACATTGAAGGCTACGAGGGTTTGCAAGGAGTGCAAGCGACTTCAGAGATAAGCTGATCTCGTTCGCTTTGCAGCAGCGAGAGAACGCCGGGCATAGATCGTTGGATTGCAATGTGAGAGCCGTGCCATACGCCGCTGCTACGAGATTACTGAGGTTCCAGGTGTTCCCACTTGTACGGCGTGTAATGAAGGCGTGGTCTGATCGCAAGGAGAGTTGAATATGCAAGAACAGGTTCGAGCAGAGATTCCTGGGTTTGAATCCCGGGTGGCGGAGGTGAACGGTCAACACCTTCAGTATTGGATCGGTGGAAATCCACAAGGAAAGCCCGTGCTGCTTTGGCATGGTTTTCTTGGCACCAGCTACTCCTGGCATGACATGATGCCGCTGCTTGCGAAAGCTGGATACTTTGTTTTGGCACCAGATATGCGCGGGTACGGAGACTCTTCCAAGCCGGAGGGGAGCGCCGGCTATGACGGAAAAACGTTAGCAGATGACTTCCGCCTGCTGACACAGCAGATCGGCTTCGGAGATGGAGCTCCGCTTCTTGTCATCGCTCATGATATGGGTGGACCGCCGGCCTTATTGTGGGCCGCACATCACCCTGATGAGATCGCCGGTCTTATGTACGTCGAAGCGCCAGTCATGCTTTCCGCCGTTCTCTCCAAGATTATCGCGTATACGCCTGAGGCCATGAAGAATGGCTCGATGTGGTGGTGGATTCTGCCGCTTGCCAACGATGTGCCGCAGCGTCTCATTGTCGGTAATGAGCGAGCCTTTCTAACGTGGTTCTACGACTTCGAAACAGCCGTTCCGAGCGCTTTCCCGCCGGAAGTTGTCAACGAGTATCTGCGTACCTTCTCTGGCACGGAGGGGGTTCTTGGAGCGCTGGGCGTCTACCGGACGGCCTTTGACACCATCGCGCTTACCGAACCGCTCACGGCAGACAAAGTGAAGGTGCCAATCGCCGCCCTTGGCGGAGACAAGTCGCTGGGAAGCAACGTGCAGAAGATGATCGAGATGGTGGCGCAAGACGTTACCGGTGATGTCATTGCCAACTGTGGCCACTTCATACCCGAAGAGGCGCCAGAGCAACTGATGAAGCACTTTGAGGAGTTTGCGTCGAGAATAGGCAAACGATAAACAAGGTTGCGGGGCCGCAGTCTGGACTAGCAGCCCACGAACAGCACACAACCGGCAGGAATGCAGATAGAGAGAAAACAGATGGCAGACAGCACTGGTATTGACTCGCGACCCGACACCGGAATTCCACCAGACGACCTTCAGCGCATGTTAGTTGTGGCAAAACCTGATACGGACCAGAGCCTGTTACACCTGGGGATTGCCGGCGACACCTATACTGTCCTGATCACAGGGGATGACACCAATGGGCGGTTCTGCTTGATCGACATGCACATTCCTCCTGGGGGCGGGCCTCCGCCACACCGTCATGACTTCGAGGAATCGTTCATTATGTTGGATGGCGAACTGGAACTAACCTTCCGCGCAGAGAAGCTCACGGCCACTGCGGGGACCACAGTTAACATTCCCTCGAACGCTCCGCACCAGTTTCACAACAGTTCCAACCAGCCTGTACGGGCGCTGCTGTTATGTTCTCCGGCTGGACAAGAGAACTTCTTTGGGCGTGTGGGTATTCCCGTCGCCACACGAACAACTCCTCCACCAGCCGATCAAAAAGCGGCGCAGGAAAAGAAGATGGACGAGTTTGCGCCTTTGTACAGAACTGAAATGCTGAAGCAGGCATGAGAGTGAGGCAACACCTGCCCGATTTGTGCTGCTCTGCAAGAATGCGATACGGTGATGCAGATGGCTGCAAAGGAAGTATCGAATGTTGTCGGCGGAGAGTTCGTCTGCTGCTGGCGTAACCCTCGTCAGGACGGATCCCCAAAAATGGAGAGTGCTCTTATGCCAGAAGAATATGTCGAATGCCCAGAGGTTCTCGGTAAGACAGTTCATAAAATCCGTATCTACAAAACCACCAGCGAAGGAACAGACATGCAGCTCGACTTTACGGACGGGTGTACATTAGCATGCTCCTTTTGTGTTAAGCCCGTGTTTGAGGCAAGCCTGATAAGAACCAGTGATGGCATGCCCGAGGTTCTTCATACGTACGAACTCGAATAGTGGTGTGCGCTTGCTTGAGTGCCTCAACTCACTAACGACTACAACGTACCCATGGCGCTCATCAAGGCGATGGGCCTTAGAAGTGCCATGGGACGGACCGCGAATAGATGGTTCAGAAGCTCACGTTGAGGACGTATTTAAGTTTTCTGCGACATTTTCAACCCACATGCATCATGAACTTCTCCAGAGCAATGTCAGATTGGGTTGCGTCCCCGTTTCTAACGGGATTAAGCTCCTCCTGAGGCGCTTCGCTCTCTGGCAGACAGGTGAACACCGTGAAAGCAAACAGGTCCAGCAAGGCTGCATTACAACTACGTCCCGAGGACATGCGGATATTCGTCGCGATCGGGACAGCACGAACCCTCACCGATGCTGCCGAAGAGTTGAAGATGCCTCTGTTCACGGTCAGCCGTGCCCTTAAAAGGATAGAGGCTACTGCCCAACTGGCGCTCATCCGGCGAGACGGTTCTGGTATGCAATTGACGGACGTGGGAGAGGAATACCTGCGGGCCTGCCATTCCGTTCTGGAGGCACATCGTACAGCGATCAACGTCCTTGTCTCGCGAAAGTCCGAACCGGAAGGCGTGTTGCATGTTTCGTCACCAGTGACCTTCGTACAATCGGTACTGAGCCAGATTTTGCCCGAGTTTCTAAAGACCTATCACAAGGTACGCGTCGAGGCGAGCCTGTTTACAGAAAACACACAGGAACCCAAAGCTCCGCACGACATTTTTTTGCGGGGAGGAATGCCCAACGAATCGCGATATCGCCTGAAGTTGTTTCCTGCTATACGTCAGGGGTTATTCGCGAGTCCAGGGTACCTGGCCACCCATCCTGAGCCGCTTTCTCCATTTGATTTGGAATGTCATGAGTGCATTACAGATGCCTACAATCGTTCCCCGTGGAATCTGTCGCGGGCGGACGAACAGGCAACCGTGCATATCACGCCTCGTGTCACGATAGCCGATGCGACCGCCTTGGCCGAGCTCGCAGTCCGGTCTGGTGGAATCGCGATCCTGCCGCGTTGGCTAGCGCACCGGTACATCAGCACAGGAAATTTGATCGAGGTTCTTCAAGACTGGACCCCAGCTCCAATCATCTTCTGCGCCTTGTACACCGGGCATCTAATCCCGGCTTCAAAGGAGCACGCGTTTTTGAGCTTTTTGGGGTCAGTACTTGGAGGACCAAAAGATCCGCGGTGCAACGGGGAAAATCCACAAAAGTTCTTCGTTCACAGTGAGTCGAAAGGCATAGCGCAAATTCCTGTACAGATGGTGAGAGGCTCTGCTGCAACTGTTCGAACAGGAACCGGCGCTTCACGGTGAGTATGCGCTTCCAATGCTATCTCCGGTTGCTGCGCCGGATAGCCACGTCTCTTCGGCATCTCACCAGGATGCCCCTGCCATGCTTACCAGTGCTGATGATATTGGCTCTGTATGCAGCAGATTCTTCGGGGAGAGCACAACAGGCACCTTCCGGTCCAGCAGTCAACCAGACCTCTGGACCGGGCCTTTTACCAGGTTCGCAGAAACCAGCCGGTAATCCAGAACTAAACAAGCCGCTGAACAACACTGATGTTAAGACTGACGCAGCTCCCGCGAACATCGTGGACCTATCGGTGCCCTATCCTCTTGGGCGGCAAAGTATCGGACTTGCGTTGGACGGAGGCGGCGCGCTGGGGCTGGCGCACATAGGCATCCTGGAATGGTTCGAGGACAATCGCATCCCCATTGACCGCCTTTCAGGCGCAAGCATGGGAGCACTGGTCGGGGGGCTTTACGCGACCGGCCATACAGCGCGTGAGCTGGAGCAAATTGCAGTCAGGCCTGAACTTCAAGCCTTATTTCACCTTCAGATCGACTACCAAGACCTTAGTTTTCGAAGGCGTCAGGATCGTGTTCAGAGCCCCAGTTCAATCACGTTCGGGCTCAAGCACGGTTTGCACGGGCGTAATGCTCTTCTGGCGGATCGCGGGTTGAACGATTTTCTTTTCGACAACTTTGGCCATTACGATAACACCAACCTTCGTTTCGATCAGTTGCCGATACCATTTCGCTGTGTGTCGACGGATTTGACCATTCTTCATCCGGTGTTCTTCGAGGGTGGCCCCTTGCCGCAGGCGATCCGTGCTTCGATCGCAATCCCCGGCATCTTCGCACCTGTACCGTACAGCGGTCACTATCTCGCAGATGGTGGACTGATGGACAATCTGCCTACGAGGGCAGTCAAGCAGGATCTGCATGCGGACATCGTAATCGCCGTTAAGCTACCCTCTACTAACTTCACGGAAGCGGATGTTGATTCTGTCGTCGGCGTTTTTGCTCGCGGATTTTCGGCAGGTATTGCAGCTAATGAGCGGGTGTCCGAGGCGTTAGCGGATGTCGTGATTAAGCCAGACACGAGTCAATTCACAACAGGAGAATACGGTAAAGCAGAGGAACTTATTCGGAAAGGATATATGGGTGCTGAGGCAAGCCGTCAGCAACTTATCGGCTATGCCCTCTCTGAGAGCGATTGGAATGTTTATGTACAGGCAAAGCAAGCACGCCGCAGAACGGCCAACATTATTATGCAGCAGGTTGCGGTGGAGGGAGGCTCGCCTGCGGCCCAAAAGGCTGTCTCTGCCAAGCTAGAGCCACTCAAAGGGCAGGTTGTAACCCCTATCGCGGTGAACCGGGCAGTCGGCACTCTCACGTTGCAGGGATACGGATTCGCTACGGCAACAACTCCTGCCAAGACCAGTACAGACACTGCGGCTATGGCAGGAGGTGCGGTTACCGCTCCTCCGACGGCACCTGGTCCCTTCACCAATCCTGGATCCGACAATGGAGTGATTATTCGCCTGTTAAAGGATCGCCTGGGTCCACCGTATCTGCTGCTCGGGTTAGAAGCCACCGCGATGAGCGGCAACGTGAGCCGCACAACGCTGAATGCGCGGCTGATTAACACCAACTTTGGCGGACTTGGATCAGAACTCCGCACCGACGTTCGGGTGGGATACCTTACTCAGGCTTCAACGGAGTACTACCGCCTGCTCAACAGGCACGGCTTCTATGTGCAGCCTCACCTTTCCATTCTGAGACAGCCCGTTTACATCTTCAGCGGCCAGAGGCGCATTGCAGAACGTTTCGAGCAGAAGGCGGGAGGAGGCCTCGACCTGGGACGCACCTTCAATGCCTATACCCAGCTTGCCGCCGAGTGGAGGGATCAAGTGGTGCGATGGGATATTGTCACAGGATCCGATTACCACCCGAATGTATCAGGCACCGCCCAGACCGGAGTGGTGCACTTTGTCTATGACGATGCGGACAGTGCTAAGGTCTCGAAACGATCCCTCTACCTCAATCTAACGGGCGGCGCGCTCTTTCATGCGCTTGGAACCGGCGCTGCGCCGTTGATTAAGCTTCATATGGCGGCAAATACCACCGTTTCACGGAAGAACATCTTTGGAGGATCCATGGATGTTGATAGTTATTTTCGCCATCGCGTGAGTGATCCGCTGCGGTTCACGTTAGGTGGTCCACTTCGTTTGTCAGCGTCTTCGCTCGACGAATACCGGGGAACCGATGTCGCCTGGGTCCGTTCGGGCTACCTTCGTAAAATCGGATCACTGCCTACAGGCTATGGCGAAGGTATCTACGGCCTGATTGCATACGAAGGTGGAGAAGTCTGGAGACCGGAAACGCGATCGATGCTGCGGCAGGATGGTGTCCTGGGGCTGGTCGGTGTTACCCCAATCGGCTCGCTGACGTTGGGCGGCTCGGTGGGGGATGCCGGACACAGGAAGATATTCTTCACGTTTGGGCGACTCTTCTAATCATGCAGCGGTAATCCGGAACAGAGGCTACGCACTTGGAGCCGCCTGTTAATACCCGACGTTCCTTCTTATTCATCCTCGATGTGCTGCTTGATCTGATGACCGCTTGCGAATGGGCTACGTATACGGTCAGCGAACTTCGCAGAATTCACTGACCGTATGTCTCGCCATTAGGGTCAAGTTTCGGTTAGGCGCTCTCAAGCGCTATGGGCTTGATCCAGTCCGGTCCTCGCTTTACTTGGCGTAGATTCCATGAATGAGTTTCAAACCGTCAGTCCCGCAGCCCACGCGCTCACGGTAAGAACGCTTGCCGAACGTGGGAAGAGATCAGTCATGAGTACATAATTGAGGCTTGGAACCGGATCTGCGCATGCATCGGACAGAATCGTGATAGCGAAGTCCTTGTCGGCAGCCTCACAAAAAGTGGAGAGAACAACACCACTGGTTGTTACTCCAGCCATCACCAGGTGAGTTATTCCTTGCGAGCGCAGAATGACATGGAGATCATTTCCACTAAACGCGCTGAAACGATCCTTGTCGACCACGATCTCGGTCGAAAGGGGCTGGAAGCTTGGAATGAGATGACTTGCTCCGGGAGGAAGGATGTTTTTTGCCTTCATGATCGCAAACGCCTTGTTGTTAGACGAAATATCGGTATATCCGGGCCGAAAAGTGACTTTGCTGAATATAACCAGCATTCCGGCTTTCCTACCAGCATCAAGTGCAACTGCGGCTCGCTGGGCTGATTCTTTAGCATATGGCTGGTCGCCTATCCCTAGTTGGTAGTCACAGATCATAAGCGCTGTACGTTTTGAGTCGAGCATCTTTTTTCCCCCCTTTTTTACCTGAGTCGTAAGATTATTGAAAAGGGTCATGGCACCTAAAACAGCCACACTCCCATAAAGGAATTTCCGGCGGGTAGAGCCAATCTCTTGGGCGGAGCTATCTGCAATAGAGTGATGCATGGGTCACTCCTCCTGGTCTCGGAACGGAGTACGTCAGCCCGTTTGTTCTGCTTTAGGTTGATGAGCCACTAGTTCGCTAGTAGCACAACGAAGCTGAACAGACACACCTTTTCGCGCTCATATAATTTCGACGGTAATTTCCTGGCCGTCAAGATAGCTCTTCCCATCTGTGCCTAGCAAGACAGTAAAAACCTTTTGTTCGAGAGAACCGCTTTGTCCTTCCGCGCCAATCCAGACAGCGGCATAGGCTTCTACCGCAGAAGACATGCCTTCCTCTTTACCTGAGCTGACCTTTCTTACAACTGCCGTTCCAGATAGAAGGTGGTCCGTGAGTCTCTGCCAGCGGAACTGCTGCCCGACTTGAATTGCACCTTTAACCAAAGGATTCACCTTTGTGCATGGATTTGTAGCTGATTGACATCTAATCGCCAAATCTAAGATGTACCGTGATGGTATTCAGTCTTACCGCGCTGACAGCAAAGCGAGCTTGCAGTCAAAGCAAGTATGGCATACGCCGAGGGCAACCATAGTTCGCAGCGCGTGCAACAGGTATCGATAGTACGCTGATGATGCGTAAATTGGCTTGTACCGTAGACGTCAACATGATCGTCAACAATAGTTTAGTACTCACAGTTCACCTCAAGGGGCACACATTATGGCGGAGCAAGAAAAAAAGCTGGGGAAGGTTGCCGTAGTCACGGGGGCGGCAATGGGCATTGGGCAGGCGTATGCGAAGCGACTGGCCGAGGAGGGCGCGGATATCGCAATAGCCGACATCGTCCCTGCCACGGAGACCGAAGAAATTGTTCGCGGACTTGGCCGCAAAGTTAAGACCATGCATTGTGACGTGACGTCAGAAAACGATGTCAAAGTCTTCGCCGCCTTTGTTGAACAGGAGTTTGGGCGGTGCGATATTTTAATCAACAATGCTGGTATCTATCCATACATATCGTTCGACGATATGACGTTCGAACAGTGGAGGCATGTACTCAGCACGGATCTTGATGGGCCATTCCTAGTTTGTAAATACATCGTACCAATGATGCGACGGCAAAAGTATGGCCGCATCATGAACGTGGCCACTGCGGAAGCTTGGACCATCGCAAAGAACAACCTTCATTACATCGCCGCCAAGATGGGTGTGGTCGGACTTACGCGTGCACTTGCAAACGAAGTAGCGGCGGACGGTATTACGGTAAACGCGATTGCTCCCGGTATCACGGACACGAAGACGGTAGAGCGGGATGCCAAGGAGTATTTAACCGTGATCCCGAAGATGCAGGTCATCCAGCGTCCAGGGCAACCGGTCGACATGGCGAACGTAATGTCTTTTCTTACCTCGGACGATGCTCAGTTTATGACCGGCCAGGTGCTAATAAACGATGGCGGGTGTGCGCGTCTCTAGGCTGGCGATTCACCAGTCATGCCGCTATTTCAATGAATCAACCTGAACGATGTTGCTCATCGGCGTAAAAGATTTGCTCAGGTTAGCAGGGGAGCTAACGTGATTACTACCTTACCTGCCGCGAGCAGAAGATGCCGCTGCGTGGCTAGTCGCTATAACGCAGCAACTAGCTATTGCATGTGGCTGGTGCTGACGGTGTTGATACCGTTGCATGCACAAAACGGACGAACGCCGGCTAGCTCTTCCGCCCCAGTGGATGCAACCGGGGCGGAGTCGCAACCGGGTTTTGTTCGCCCGAGTTGGAGAAAAGAGTTGGAGCGCAAGGGAATTACGGTCGCGATTGAAGATATCTACGATTTCCAAGGCAACCCGGCTGGCGGTAGAACGCAGATGGGTACAGTCTTTGGACGGTCAACAGGGTCCATGACGCTTGATCTTCAGAAGCTGTTTTCGTTGAATGGCACAAGTGTGGTCGTTAGTGGTGTCTTCGAAACTGGCTCAGACTTAGCGACAACATATATCGGCTCATGGGACTTCACAAGCTCAATCGCTGGCACGCACTCGCTTCGCTTCAATGAGTACTACCTGCAACAAAAGCTGTTCAGTGACAAGCTGACGTTGCGCATGGGGCAAATTGACGCGCAGAATGAGTTCGACAATCAGGCCATAGGCTTTGACGATCAGGCGGCGGCATTTAAAACATGGGTGAATAATTCATTGTGCTGCAACGTCCCGACGACAATCCAAACGTACGCCTCATTTTCTCCGGCGGGAAAACCCGGTTTCTTCGTTAGAGGCGATCCAACGAAGCACATGTTTTACAAACTGGCGGTATTTTCAGCGCCCCATAGCCCATTCGTAGGCGACCCGAGTGGGATCCGCTTCGATCTACGCAATGCACCTGCCGAGGCATCAACTCTCGGCTTTTTCCGAGGAGATGAAGTCTCGGCCCATCCCGGTGTATACAAAATTGGTCAAGTTCATAACTTCGGTCATTTCTCAAGCTTCAACTCGCACAAGCTGTCTCACGGGAATGACGAGTACTTTGTTGACGCCGGGCAGGCCCTGTGGCGAAAAAGAGTCAACGGTCGCTATTCTCATCAGGAGATCGACTTTGAGTTCAGCATGAGCGCCACACCCAGGCGTTTGAATGTAAACGACGTCGAAACGCTGGGCGGCGTTCGATTTGTTGGTCTTACGTATAAGAGACCGGCTGACATTGTCGCCCTTGGGATTGTTAACTCTCATTTTAGCCGTGACTACAGTCAGGAACTTGCACGTCTCGGTCAGCCCGGCCGCGCTTCGCAAAGCACATTGGAAGTTGGTTACAAGTTCGTCCTGCGCCGCTGGATCAGCATCTGGCCAGACTTCCAATATATCTGGAAGCCGAGTGGCGATAAGCGGCTAGGCGATGCCCCTGTTCTTGCGCTGCGACTCATTATAGATCACTAACATCTACTGCACGCAGCAGCCTAGCGAGCAAGAGAGGTTTGCACTTGGCGCAATGTACGCAGCCGCTGGTGCTCGCATCAAGATAACGATTGCGACGTATTCCAAGGCACTGCCTTCGCATAAGAACACACGGAACAAGCTTCGGAACAAGAACATACACGCCGCTCTTTCAAGCTGAGGACATGAAGAAAGCTACATGATATTTACATGCACAATGCGGTGTCTGGCTTCTGTCCAGCTTATAGGGAGCCACGAAAGCATTAGAGGAAAGAGATCGATGAGTCTTGGCTTGCGACATAACGGCCAACGCTTTTGGCGGCAACGACGGATGTTGGCAGCCAGTGTGTTCTGTTTGACTGGAATAGCCCATGTGTCCGCGCAAGTTACGATAGGACAGCTTCCCTCAGCTCCTTCTGCTCACCTAGGGTCTTCCGCGCAGGGTGAGATTCAGGGCGCAACTTCCTACGTAAACGAGCTACGGCGTATGCCGCGCATATACCCAGATACGAACACGTCTCACGTGTATGCATTGTTCGAGTTAATTGATATCGCTGAGGAACAGAACCCAAGTGCACGTGTGGCCTGGGACCAGCTAAAGCAACAAGCTGCTGCCGTAAAAGTGGCACGCAGTACTCTCTTCCCATCGCTTTCACTTAATGCACCGACAACGGAGATACGGGACTTCTTGGTATTTCCAAACGCTCTTGCGCCCGTGCTGGGCGGAGCCGTGCTGCGTGAGGATGACACGACTGTCAACCCGGTGTTGGCGTTGAACTACCTGCTGCTCGATTTCGGCAGCACGCGCGCAAATATTAACACTGCGACCACAAACTTTTTTGTCACGGGAGCATCCCTGACCGACACCCATGAACAAATTGCCTTGGCGGTGACACGTAATTACTACCGTGTAATCAGCAGCAAGGGTCTGGTCACATCCGCACATGCTTCGCTTAAAGACGCCGAGGAGATCGAACAGCAGGTACAGGCTCGGATGGAACATGGCCTGGCCACACTGCCCAATTTTCTCAATGCGAAAGCACAGAGACAACAGTCGGAGTACAACCTTGAAAATGCGCTTGGTGCTGAGCAAGTAGCGGAATCCGATCTGGCCAGAAGCGCAGGATTGAATCCGGTCGTGCCGCTACAGGTAAAAGACATCTCTCAAATACCTAAATTCAGCGAACTTGAAGATTCCGCCGAGCAGCTCATAGCCAAGGCATTAGAGAGACGCCCTGATCTTTTGGAAGCGGTAGGGCGAATTCGCGGTGCCGACCAGTCAATCAAGGCGGCACGAGCAGCGCTCTTTCCTACCCTGACGGTGCAAGCTCAGGCAGGCGAAGACCTGTTATGGACCGCTACCAGCGCCGGCCCCGCACCGTTCGTACACCGGGGGAATTGGCAGGCAGAGCTTTCGTTCACTTGGACGATCCTGGATGGCGGACGCCGTCATTACCTGATTGTTGAGGCCGAGGAGCAGAAGCGAATTGCACAGGCACAGCTTCAGTCAGCACAGGATACTGCAACGAATCAGGTATGGTCCACCTATATCAATGCCAAAGTAGCATTCCGCCGCCTTGAAATATCGCGAGATCTGCTACTCGCCTCGCAAGCTTCCTATCAAGCCACGCAAGAGTCATTCACGCTGGGGCTTGAGACGTACATTGACCTGTTAAATGCCGAGCAGACGTTGGTGCAATCACGTAACGAACAGGTGCAGGCAACGTCCGAACTCATGACCAACCTAGCGCAACTGGCTTACTCTACTGGCGACCTATTAGGATCACGATTTCTGAAGGCAAACCGAAATGCCAAATAAGTGGTGTTGTTTCATCTCCGTGTCTCTACTATTGTTATGCGGCTGTTCGCGTTCGCCTTCAATTGACGTTTTAGGATCGTATTTTCCGGCTTGGATCGTGTGCTGCCTGATTGGCATCAGTCTCACGGTGATCACGTACTATGTTTTAGCGAAGGTCAAGCTTGACGTTGCTATTCCGGTGAAGACTCTTATCTACCCCTGCGCTGCCGTGGCCTATACGTGCGCGACTTGGCTACTACTTTATAGCTAGATGCACGCAACGACCCGCGTGACGAGGTGTTATGGCTGAAATGTCGAAAAAGAGCGTACTCACGGGACGGATCATTGCGGCACTCATCGTTGTCGCGGCAATTGTGCTTGGATTGCTTGCCCTTTGGGTGACAAACGTGAGCCCTCGTACCGATGACGCCAACGTTGTGGCGAACTACGTAGGCATCGCGCCCGAGGTGAACGGGCCCATCGTTTCCTTGCCCATCAAAGACAATCAATGGGTCCACAAGGGCGATCTCCTTTATGAAATTGATTCCCGACCTTACGTTTACCAGTTGGAACAAGCTATTTCAAACAAAAGAAATCTAGAAGAGCAGATTATTGATGAGCGCAGGAAAATAGCTTCCCAGACACTTAACGCTGAGGTTACAACAGTAGGCAGAAAGTCAAGTGCGGAAACTGTCAACAGCCAACAAGCGAATTCCTTGGCTACTCAAAAGGTCATTCTAAGCCAAGAAGCGAAACTAAAAAACGCGGAGGTTCAATCACGACTTGCAGCAGATACCCTTGCTAGAACCGAACCGCTTTTAGCACGTCATTTTGTTACGGAACAGCAGATCGATCAGCTCAGAACAAATCTAAGATCCGCACAGGCCAACGTTGCTCAAGCTCAAACGACGCTCGACGAAGACAAAGCAAGATACCTGCAAGCGCAGGCCGAAGAAAGACAGGCTACAGTAGCGGGTGCTCAGCAGAAACTTAAGGCGCAGGCAGCGTTTTTGGATATCGATCGCTTGCAGACGATGGTTTCACAGTTACCCGCCAGAGAGGCGCAGGTGCGATCGGCGGCCTATGACCTTGAGCGTTGCCACGTGTATGCACCGTTCGACGCGCGAGTTACTGATCTCACGATTTCTGTAGGACAGTATGCCAGAACTGGTGGACAGGTGTTCACGTTAATCGACACCACTGCCTGGTGGGTTCTAAGTAACTATAAAGAGACCCAGTTGAGACACTTAGCCGCGGGCATGCCGGTAGATGTTTACGTGCTTAATCACCCGGATATTCGCTTCAACGGTGTCGTGGAAAGTATTGGTTTTGGTGTGATGCCTGAGGACGTCGCTGTGGGGCAGGCCGGAGGATTGCCCACGACAACACGAACTCTTAATTGGGTTCGACTGGCGCAACGCTTTCCTGTGCGAATACGCGTACTGAATCCGATTCCCGATCTATTTCGTCTGGGTGCCTCCGCTACAACCATTGTCCGTAGCCGGCAAAACCTCGTAGCTATCCCGGCAGACCCTAACGTCTACAACCGAGCCGTATACGAGAGTCCACATGGCAACAGCCAGCCAGCCACTCGCTAATAGGCCGTTTAATCTCGACGCAAGCCTTTGGAGGTTTGTCACGCGCGAACTCGCGCCGGAACCCGGCCGGCTTGCGTTCGCGGCACGGATCGCCACCTCTGCGGCGATCATGTTGCTCATAGGTGAAGCTTGCCACAGTGAGGTGCTCTTTGTTGCCTTGTTTATTCCGCTTCTGCTTCCGCGGGATACTCCCCAACAGACCTGGGCGGGTACAAAGGGCACCATTATTATTTCGTGGGTCGCCTGTTTAAACGCCAGCGTGCTGGTGGTTCTCACGGCCGACTTGCCGGGTGCCCGCGTCCTGGGCTTGGCGCTTGGAATTTTTGTTTGCATGCTTCTGTCGCGGGGATTGCACCAGCCCTCCATAGCAGCGATCGGTCCGGTCGTAATTTCCGAGGTCCTTACTCTGATGGACCGCGTGAATAGCGCGGAGGCCGCCATCACCGCTGGCCTGTGGCTAGCATTGATGATGAGTGCCGGGTGCCTGGTCGCTACCGCCGTGGACTTCCTATATCCTCATGCGGGTCCGCAGAAACGTATTACAGACGGTATCTTGGATCGGCTCAAAGCTGCCGCAGCCGTGCTCAAACATTGTGGTGGCGCAGAGTTGAAGGATGAAGAGCAGGGACGTGCTCAGAAGCAAGACACGCTAGCCCTCGCTGGGACCAGCAACTTACGCAAGCTACTGCCCGCACTATCAACACAGCCCTCTGTCGAGAAGGATTACGTGCTTCGTCTTAGCGCCGTGCTGAATGGCATCGATCTACTGTCCGATCAGGTGGTGCAGCTCGCAAATTGCGACGCCTCGGATTTTAGCCAGGAGCAGAAAGCTTTCACGAACCGGCTATCCCAGGGGTGCGACGCGTTGGCAGAACATATCCAGCAAGACGTCACAACATCGCGCCAGAACGATGAAGCTGCTGAATTTCCTGCATCACCGGATAGTCACGAGGGTCCCGGCCAGCTTATCGCCGATATTGATTTTCAGCTTAGCGAGCTTCGGGGGCTCTGGTCCAGTAAGGTACCCACCTCTAAAGACGCTGTAGATGCTACGCCTAGCGACCCACAGAAACCTGCCCAGCGCACCGGATCATTTGTTTCGTCCGACGACATTCGATTTGCGCTTAAGGTTACGTTTGCCTCAATGATCTGCTATGTCATTTACAACGGGGTGGCCTGGCAAGGTATTAGTACCGCGCTGTTGACATGTTATCTGACGGCGGATACTACCATAGGTGGCACTTTCCGGAAGCTTGTGTTGCGCATCGCTGGCGTTCTTGTGGGCGGTCTGCTGTTCGGGATTGCTGGCATTGCATTGATCACATCCCATTTAGATAATGTGGTCGAGTTCACGCTGTATGTGACTGCCATATTTTTCACCGCAGGCTGGGTCGCTAAAGGAAGTCCGAGGGTGTCCTATGCCGGTTCTCAGATCGGCATCTCGTTTGGTCTAGTCGCGTTGATGACGCCTATTATCCCCAGCCAGATTGTTGAGCCTCGCGACCGTCTTGTTGGGGTGTTGCTCGGAACGATTGTTATGTGGTTGGTCTTTACGCGCATCTGGCCAGTCGACACGATTGCTGCACAAAAACAAGCCGTTGCCAACCTACTGCGGAAGGCTGGGGAACTGGTACTGCTTGCCATTGATGGTTCGCCAGCGAATGTGAAAAGCAGCAAAGTAAGAGAGCTCCGCGATTCCATTAACCATGGCATTATGCAAGCAGAAGATCAAGTGGACCTCTCGGATTACGAATCAAAGGAAAAACAAGATATTCAATCCGCGCTGCGCAAATGCCTGGCTCAAACGCAAGGCGTCGTAATGCTTGAGATCGCCGAGGTCGACCTGACGATACGCTCTGCCGGAAACGTCAATGCATCGGCTGGCTTAGATACGGATAACGCCAGCAAAGCTGCGGCATACCTCAGCCTTCTAGCAACACAGGTCGTTGAGGGACGACAACAGGGACTGCAGCAGCTGAAGTCAGAAGAAAGCCACTTCCAGACAAGCTATGACGGCATGGAGGACCCGGGCCGCAGTAACAGAAACGGGAGGGACGGAAACAACGATTTGCTCCTGGCAAGAGCCAACATTCAGAGGCGTCGAAATGCATTGCTTAAAAAGCTTTTCCAAAGCGTAGAGGTGGTAACAGCATCTGCTCATTGAGCGTCACAATAATCATTAGAACAAATGCACTAATTAACCAGCACTTAACGTATTTCTAATAAGGTATCAGGAGAATTTATGGACGCTCACACTTTATACGTCGTAGCCCGCTGCCTGATGGCACTCATGTTCTTGATGTCTGCTATTGGGAAACTAAGTGGTCGAAAAGAAACAGTCGCATTGATGCAAGCTCACCACATACCATTGGCGCAATTGGGTCTGTTCGGCTCTGCTGCCCTCGAAATCCTAGCTACGGTTTGTCTCTCGCTTGGACTTATCTTAGTTCCACTGACGTGGATCCTGGTGTTGTATGTTCTTGCCGCAACGGTAGCAGTTCCGGTCCAAGACATCGTAACGAATAAAGGACGGGCACAGGGATTGCAACTTCTTGGATCGAACCTGGCGATTATAGGGGGGCTAATCGCGATCATTGTGTGCGCCATCAAGGGTGTATAAAAGATCCTTAATATCGAGGTCGCGAATCCGCAACCATCAACGCAACAACGCTCATGCAAAGCAGGAAAAACAAATGCCAGACGAGTCTAAGCAATTCTATGTTGACCATGTAGGTATGGGGGTTCCAGACCTCGACGCCACCATTGAGTGGTACCAGCGCGTATTCGAACTCAAAGTAACGCGGCAGTTTTCCACCCCTGCCTTCAAGGCGGTCTTCATGGAGCGCGAGGGTGGTCGCTTGGAGATTTTCCAGGCCCTTCCACCGCCACCAACAAATTCTGTAAAGCTCCTTACCTTGGCTGACCTGGATCCCACGATGGTGAGATTAGGGTTTACTCATGTGGCGTTTGGGGTTCCGGATGTCGATGCCGCTTGGCAATTGGTTGTATCGCGTGGAGCCACGCCGGTCATGGCACCGAACACGCAAGGAGGCAGCCGCTGCGGACATGTCGGCGATCTGAATCAGAATATCGTTGAATTGGTTCAACCAGTTCCGTCGTCTGAAAAATAGCAAGTCGCCTGCAGCTTGCCTACAAGCCGCAATTCTGTTTCTCAGCCCAGCAAACGATGCTGGCTTTTAGAAGGAGCTAACATGCCTCTCACAGACGGAAAAGTCGCCTCTCCCTACGTTCCCACGCTCACTCACAAGCTTTTTGCAGTTCTCACCAAGGTCACAGCCACCCAAGCGGAAGCCGAACCTCACAAAATAGAGCATATAAACTACATTACAGGCTTAGAGGCCCAAGGCAGGGTATTCGGCTCAGGACCCTTTCCGGTAAAGAATGAAGGCATTGACCTTGGCCTCATCATCTTCCGGGCTGTCTCGCTTGAGGAGGCCGAAGGTTTCATGAAAGTGGAGCCGATGACCTCCATGGGACTCAGCACCTACGAAATACACGAATGGGATATGATTATCGGTCATATTTCGGTAACCGTGGATATATCGACTGGCCGCTTTTCGCTTTAAGTCCAAAGAATCGGAGGCCTGTCGCGCGTCCGCGCGACAGGCCTTGGCAGATCGTTCGGCTGATTCTAGCACCATCTAGGTGAGCCGCTAATTACAACATCAAAGCACCTAACACCACAAGCACGGAGGAACTATGCCAACTCTGCCACTTCCAGTCTTAAAAGAAACGAAGCGTCTTGGCGCACAACGCTGGCTACTGGATCTAATGATTCAGCTCGCGGGCCCCGAATGGGATCAGGACCGAATCAGCTATTACACCGGAGCCTGTGGCTCGGGTGCTGCGGGTGAGTTCCAGGGCTTAAAACAGCAGATCAAAAAGTACGACGACATGGCTCGGGTGTTTGCGCAGGCAGCTCGCGGACAGGAACTGGCAGCTCGCGGAGCGCTCAAGCAGAAGCATAATGTCACAGCTCGGAACCATTTTTTTACAGCAGCTGTCATGTACGGCGCGGCACAATGGTCCATTGCTGCCAACACTGAGTTTAATCTTATGCTCGCTCGTAAAAAGCGTGAGTGCTATGACCAGTTTGCATCCTTGGCGGCGTGGCACGTGGAGCGCGTGGATCTGCCATTCGCCGGCAAAAAGGTCAGTGCCTATCTGCACCTCCCGCCAAATTATCAAAAAGGTCAGCGAGTGCCCTGTATCGTCGACACCGCCGGCATGGACGGATTCAAGGAAATGGTGGTTGCACTTGAAGACGATCCGCTACTGTCCCGTGGCTTCGCGGTGCTCGCGATCGACGTACCAGGTCAGGGTGAGTCCCTTACCAGCGAAGTATGGTGGGATCACAAGACGTTTCCTCAACTCGCGCCAACGGTGTTCGACTACTGCAAAGGGCGGTCCGAGATCGATCCTGGCAAAATCTATGTCATGGGTAACAGCTACGGCAGCTACTGGGCGTCCTTGCTTGCCGCTTCGGAGCCGCGGTTCGCTGCCTGCGGTGTTTTAATGACGTGTTTTGAGCCGGGCGGCTTTTCCATGATGGATACTGCCAGCCCAACCTTCCGCTTGCGCCAGATGTACATGACAAATATCCATGACGATACGGCGTTCGATGCCTACTGTAAAACGATTAACAATGATGTGCTGATCGCTGGTATCCACTGTCCTTATCTTGTATGTGCGGGAGAGGACGATCAGCTGAGCGATGTTGCAACGACTTATACCTACATGGACGCGGTAACTGCTCCGAAGACCATGGTGGTGTACCAGGGTGAGAACCATGGACTGCACTCGCGCAGTTCCGGTCAGATGGGACCCGAAGCCTTTACCTTCGTGGCGGATTGGTTTCTAGACCGGGCTGCCGGGGAAGAAGCGCAATCTTTGTACATCTCGGTCAATATGCAGGGCAAGACATCCGTGACGCCATGGGAGGGTAAGATCACCTATCAGACGGGCTGGCCGGAGTCGCTCAATTTCTTCGATTAAGTACACTACGGTCGAAACCTGGTCAGAGCACCACAATAAGAAACGTGTGCAAGGCGAGTATTCTTTACCGCCTTTCACACGTTTTTACGTACATACCAAAATACTTAACAGTATAAGTCTAGCATGAAGAACTAATAACGTGTAGCCGCCGCATACCTTTAAGCCGTATGCAGTTCCGGCTTAGCTTGAACTTGGCTTTGGCGAGTCTTGCTTCATGTTCAAGGTATCCTTCAGCGCGCATCGTACCTGCTCCAGGAGGGCGTCGTTTGCTGATTGCTCCTCAGGTTCCGAGGGCTTTGGATGGCGTTTCGAGAGATCGTTTGACAGATTCCCTAGCCTGCGCAGGGCCGCCTCCGAGGAACACGACCGCTGCTTAGCCGTTTCCAGATTCAGGATGTCTCCTTCTACAGCAGAGACATCGCGCAAAAAAACCTGGAAAAGCAACTGCGTGATCTGCTGTATAACTGGCTGTCGTCGTTTGTGGTCCGTCTGCGTCATCGTTCTCTCAAACGCTCGCAGTTCGGTATTTGTCTGTAACAATTGCAATGCCTTACCGAAAGAAGAGCGTATCTTTACTAGATCCTTCAGCTTGTCCTCCGGACTGCATGAGGCGTCACGTAACGGGCCAATCTTTTCAAGAGATCCCAGCGCCGCAACGACGGCGTCACGCATCTTGGAACTTGTTTTAACTGGCTTGATCTGGTCTGAGATGAGCCACATCATACAAACTCCCAGCATCACCGCCACAACGCGGTCCCGTGCCTCCGTAAGTGAATTGGGAGTACTCGAGCCTGTAAGAGTTGCCAAAAAGAAGCAATATGAGAGCTGGCGGCCAGCGTAGGAAAGCTTGTAGCTGCCTAAGTACACATAACCACCAACGAGTGTCATGATGGCTACAACCACAGAGAGACCTGCGATGCTCGTGAAGTGCGGTAGGACGAAGCAGATGGCTGCAATAGCGCAGATGCCTGCTAGTGAATCGCCAATTAAACGAAGCACCTGCTTCTGACGCTCCATGCCCAGGGAGTCCTCGGTGGTGATGATGCATGTGGTGACGCTAGCGCTGATCTGCGACCAATCTACCCCTGTGTACACGCCATAACAGAGCGTCGCGGCAAGCGTGGTCTTGAATGCGGTGATCAGGTTGTTCTTGTCCTGCAACGCACCCGGCTTCAATAGGCCTCCGCTCTTTGCCTTCTCCTCACGTGCTTCCGGAAGTACGCGATCTCCACTTAGAACAGCTGAAAGTGTTTGAGTGGTTCCGGCCAAAGCCGCCACTGGCTCGGACAGCTGTTCATGGGGGGAATACGAGAAGCTGGCGGGTTGCTTTCCTGTCGCGATCACGTTCTGCAGATCGCGAAGCTGTGCTGAGATGGTGCGAAGTGTCCTGTCATCCGCTGGGAAGGCGCCCTTGTTATTGAGCAGAGAAAAGTAAAGCGTCTGATCCACTAGTACAACAAGGGCCTCTATCGTTCCGGTGAGCCGGCTGTGAACACGTTGTATGCGATCGTTCCGCTTCTCTGCATCAGCCAACATGGCCTTGGACGCTGTTCCGCCCTGAAGTGACAGCTTTTGAAGTTGCTTCTGGCCCTCCTTCGGCGAACGTTGATTCAAATGCGCGTCCAGTGTTTGAGTGACTGCTTTAAGTGGTGCACCGAGGCTATCCTGCAACTGCTGCAGAGGTCTCTTCAGTGTGACAACATACTGCACAAAGAGAGCGCAAGATGCTCCGATCATTATAGTTAGAACGAAGCTAAGATTGTCAGCGACAATCAATTCCCCCGGACTGCTCGAATCCCAGGAACGCACAAAATTGGCTCCGAACAACGCAAGAACCAACCATGGCTGTGAGATCTGCGCGGCCTGGATCATGTACACACCGATGAATGTAATCAGTGTTTGCGCGACAAAGCGCACGGGCGGCGATCCGCTGAGCACGTCCATGACAAACAGCATGTACAACACTGACAACGCGCACGTTCCGACGAGCATGAGCAGAGTCATGGCGTTCTTTTTCACGCTACCCTGAATCAGGAAGAAAGGAATGTACAGACCGATTCCAATATCCTTAAGACCGAAGGCCACATCGATCCAGAGCGCAAGCAGCACCGAGGCCACAAGACGAAACAAGAGGGCATAACGCCCCGGAGAAGGCTTAAGCTCCTCCCGAAAAAAGGCCCAGACCGCATGCAGACGATGGTACGAGGCCGGTGCGGCACCGAGTTGTACTGTGCTGGTAGCCATGTGATATCTCTGGAAAGCTCTTTGCAGTTACCGGTTGTGCACGGAAACTTCGGCCGTTGTCCCGATGAGCAGCAACCGTGGATCGCGCACTTGGATATGAATGCGCACGGGATACCGCGCGGCCAGGCGAACCCAATCGAGAGACCGTTGCACTGTAGGCAGGCTGCCCGGCGTTCCCGGCGAGCCGCCCACGGAGGAGGTGTCCGAAGATAGTACACCAGTGCTGATGCTTTCCACAAAGCCGGGTAAGGTATGGTGCGGGTCTGTCATCAACACGACGTCGGCTCGCATTCCGGGCCGAATAAACCGGAGCTGCTCTTCGCCGTAATCGGCCTTTACGTACCAGGAGTTCTCATCGATCAAGGTGAACATTGCGCTGCCCGGCTTAGCATACTCACCGCGCGCTATGTTCATGGAGGTAATGCACCCATCGAAAGGGGCGTGGACCTTTGTCCAACCCAAGTTGAGCCGGGCCTGGTCCACCGAAGCCTGGTACGCCGGGCGCTGTGAGACCAGAGTTCCAAGCACCGGAATCTCGTTCCTTGATTTGCGCAGCTCGTCGACGGATTGATTCACGCTTACAACATTCTGAGCCTGGGTTGCATGTGCGCTGTTCTTGTTGGCTTCGCTTGCACGCACCTGCGCCTCGGAACTACGAACGGATTCCGCAGCATTTTTGCGGCTTGTTTCCAGCTTATTAAAATCCTCTTTCGAAATGTAGTTGCGCTCCGCGAGCGGCCTGTTCCGTTCCAATGTGAGATCGGCTAATAGCAGATTCTGCTGCGCAGCACCCAAGGAGGCACGTGCTTGGGTTTCCTGATCCCCGGCCTGCTGGATGGTATCCGCACCCTTTACCAGGGTCAGGCGGCTGTTCTCTACATTGCCTTTGGTTGCCTGCACCTGGTCTACGGAGGCACGAATCGATCGCTTCTCTTGCACAATCTCTTCTTCCAGTTTGGCTTGGTTAGACAGCGCGGTTTGCAGAGAGTATTCATACGGCCGGGGGTCAATTTCGACGAGCAGTTGGCCTGCCTGCACGCAATCATTGTCGTGCACCTTTAACGCAATGATGCGCCCTTCTACTTCAGGCGCCATGCCAATGTAATGCGCGCCAAGACTGCCGTCCTGGGTGCGTGGATTATAGGTCATACGAATCCAGGTCAGAACAACGCTCACGATCGCAACAAGTACAATCAACACACCAACCACGCGGCCAAGCGTGCGGCGTCTCTTCGCTGCCGCATCCTCGGAAGGATTTCCCGCCAACGTATTTACGTACTTATCTTCGTCCACAATCCTTCTCCTCCTACGAAATAAGAAGCCAGGCCAGGCACGAGACCGCGACCACAACACTCAAATAGGTCAGTGGCAAGGGACCCACATAAGGCTCTATCTTGAAACGAAGAAATAGAGCACGGGCACCGAATGCGGCGGCAACTCCCAAGAGCATGCATAACAGCCACACTGGAAAGTATGAGCCGAGTACGTTGACAACATGCGACCCACCGCATCCGGTTAGATAGCTGCACGACACCAATCCCGCAACCAACAGAGGCTTCATACCATTGGGTAAAGAGTTCAAGGTTTCCCTCCTGCAGGTCGCGGGATCATGGGACCGAACGAGAGTAACTGTCCGGTACTGTAGGCAAGCTTGGCGGCAAGCTGCAAGGTGTGCGTGCGCGCGGTGGTGAAGGCGCTTTCCGCTTGTACAAGTGAAGCTTGCGCCGAGGAGAGTGGCACATCACTGCTCAGGCCATTGCTGTCTGCGATTCTTGCTGAATCGAAGTTTTCGCGTGCCGCCAGAAGCGCGGCCTCGGCGGCCTGCTGCTCACTCAGCGATGCTTCGATATTAGTGTAGCTTTGCCATACCTGCTGTTGCACATCAAGGGTGAGTTGATCAAGATGGATCCGCGACTGGCGGACCTGCGATGCAGTCTCGCGCACATGCGCCCGCTTGGCTCCAGCAGTGAAAATATCCCATGTAAGGTTAGCCGCGACAACATATGTAGGTCCGTTGGTGTCCGGCGTGCTTGCCGCTGCTAATGCATTCCCTGAAGTTGGCGTAGAACTCGTGCTGTGAGTGTATTGCTCCTCTGCATTGATCGAGACGGTCGGAAACAGACCGGCGTGGGCGCTCTTCTCTTTTTGTTGCGCCGCCTTGATCTGATCCAGCGCCTCGTGCAACTCCGGGCGCTGCTGGATGGCAGTATTCACCAATTCCTCAACCGAGGCGTTCACCCACCGCGTATCGATATCGTTACCAAGCGGAGGAACGTCAAACGCCTGCTCTGCTTTCAGGTTCACGTCGGACGCCAGGGCAATCTTCGCCTGCTGTAGCTTCGCCTTGCCACTGACCAGGCTTGCGTAGGCAGATAACGTCTGCGCTCTCGCCTGGTCCCGTTTAATCACCGATACTAAGCCCTGAGCATAGGCCAGGTCGGTAGAGGCCTCTTGCGCTTTCGCTGCGGCATAGCTGGCCTGCGCAGACCGTTGCGCTTCCTTGGCAGAGATCAGCGAGTAATAATCTTGAGAGATCGTCAGGGCCACCTGCTGCTCCGTCGCGGTTGCTTCTTCTCCCGTGGCTGCTTGGGTCTCCTTAGCCGCGCGATAAGTCGCGAGGTTTGCTCCAAAATCAATTGCTGTCCAAGTAAGCTTCACGGCTGGTGTCACAATGGTACTGTTTATTTTCACCACGCCTTCAGACGAGATGTTGGGCGGTAGCCCAAACAGAAGATCGCCACGCAGGGCAACGGCTGTAAGGGAGACCGTCGGGAACAAGGGACTACGAGCAATGATGGTTTGATCTGCGGCTTGCTTTGTACGCTCCCACGCGGTGCGGGTTTGCGGATTGTTTCGTTCGCCCATGTCGATCAGCTGGGGCAGTGTGTATATGGCATTTGTACCCGCATTCGGAATCTGTGGAACTGGCGTGTACGCCACGGTTGTACTTGCGCTCACAGCCTGCTCAAGAAGGCTGCTGGAGTTATCGGATTGTGCGTTCAACTTTGGCACAAAAACACAAGTAAGAAGAACCGCGCTGAACGCGGCCAGGGTGCTGGGCATCAGCGAAGTCATACTCAAATCAGAGTACATCGTTTTCACGTAAAGCGCGCAGCGAGCCAACAGCGCAAAGCTCCAGTTCCGCTCGTGTTCCTGCACGGTACACACTAATCAACCCACCGCTCTCATTCTGCTGCCCAGCCAAGCCTTTTTACGTTTAAGGCGTAAACACGCTACGTCTTAAAGTGGTTTAGTCCAGAGCACATAGTCTTTGACTTTGGCTTGCAACCACGCCCAACAAGTTATGAATGGACGTCGCTTTTTCGTAAAATGCATCCGCAACGACGCCTGCGGGAACCTCACTGCCCGAGTATGCACTGCTCATGGCGATCAGGGGAACTTCAGGGAACCTTTGCCGAACTTCTGAAAGGAAGTCGAACCCTGACATGCCCGGCATGTAGAGGTCTGACAAAACAATGTCAGGCATGGCATTCCGTATCTCCGCCAACCCCGACAATCCGTCGTGCGCAGACCGAACGGAGTATCCAAACTCGCTGAGAATCGCACGAAGCGTGACCCGCAACTGCGGATCGTCTTCTACCAAGAGCAGATCACCTTTAGGACCCAACATAATGCCTCCGGATATAACATATAAGCTAGTACAAACGCTCATGTTGCTTGGTTGGCTTGACATTGTGTTTAGCGTACAAAGATGTCTTTGTTATACCCGGCATCCCGGCCGCAATCTACAACCTTCAGATCCCATTGTTGTGGCGTTCACGCTGCTACATTTTTCAGCAGCCTTCTGCATTAATAATGCACTGGAACTTCACTAAGTTTGTCCACCTGCCATGCAATCCAAGCTTGCAGGTGGAGCAAGGGACGTGTCCTTTGGAAAAGGAGGACACGTTCGCGGCCAGGCGGCATGGATGTCGCCAACTCGAGTGTCCTTTGCATCCGCCCCGAGGCAAACGTAGCACTTGCACAACAGAGCTGATCTCTTTAGATCAAGAAGTTGTCTAGGGACCACATCCAGTTGCCTAAGACTTGCGTCCGCTTATTGCGTGTTTGCTGGTGAACTCAGGCGAGCCTACCATTGCGGCGCACGGCTCATCTGTCGTACACATTGCTCTGTCCTGCAGAGCAATGAAGACGTCGATCCGCAGGGACGCCATGAGACGATTAGCCACAGTGACTGACCACCACTGCTAGCTAACCGCCAGAAGACCTTACGAACGGGAGCGAAGTCAGGACTGACCGGAGTACTTCTTCTGTTGACGCTACGAGGTTCTCAGAAAGCTTATCTCAAGTAAACGTGATTAAAGCGTTTCCAACTTGCAACAGTAAGTTCGACAGGTTACGATTCTGGGTTAGCCGCCGGAGTGCGCTAACTAGACGCGCTGTTCCAAGCAAAGATAGCCGTCAGAACGAGCGGCACTTCCAGCAACCAAAGGGCATTCGCACCGAAGTACCGGACGGCGAGACCAGCAATGACTGCGCCTATCGCGAAGCTAAGCCAGGTGACACCAAGTACTGTGCCCGTGGTGCGCTTACCGGACGGCTTCACGACGGTGTGGCTATCAGGTTTTTGGAAGAGTGAAGCAAGCAGGGAAGTTGCATCCCCGGTAACATAGGTGGTGTGGAGGGAAATGCCCTTACTTTTGCTGAATATGCCGTTCTGCAGGCCGAGCGCGAGGCACAGGCAAAGAAGCATGAATAAGTGGGTATGCGAGCGATGCAATATGTTGAACAAAGGCGCAACTCCAACCAGCGCAGCTTCGACCGCAAGAGCCACCGCAAGCGTGGCATTCTTTCCCAGTCCCAGCCGGGGCAGAAAAATGCCTCCGGCAGTTGCGAGCAGAAACGTCGCGACGGCAGTTACGCGAAGCCAAAAAACATTGATCTTCCCAGCGCTTAGTGCAATCCCGCCAAGGACCGTATTTCCAGTGATGTGCCCAGTAAAGCTTCCCGTAAGGAGATATGCGGCCGCGTCCGCAAAGCCGCCCGCCAGCGCCAATGCGATGAGAATGGCCATCGCATTGGCACCTTCCGGGTACGTTTGAAGATTGTGCTTATCTTCAGTTTCAGCCGACATGAGCGAGTTCCCGTACAGGCGCTTCAGTTTGTGCCTTGGGATACTGTGGCGTATACAAGTAGGAGGTAACCAAGCCTTTGACTGAGTTAGGGCGTTTCACTCGCGCCAGAGCAAGGTCGAAGATCTTTTCCGCAGACTTGGTTGCCGTGTCCACGCAGCTTGCCAGGATATTACCTTGCGGCGGAAACAGCATGCCTTTCTCCAATTGATCCGGCGTGACCTGATCCGCTAGAGCACGCGCCGCCTCGATAAAGATTTCGTTTGGCACATGCTTGGCTTCTGTGACGACGATCGCTAGACCCACTGCTGGAAAGATGTAAAAGTTATTCGCCTGGCTCGGCTCATAGGTTTTACCGTTGATCTGGACAGGGTCGAACTGCACACCGGCAGCATAGATTGCTTGGCCATTCGAATACTGATACGCCTCCTGTGCCGTGCACTCGGCATGATCGGTGGGGTTCGATAGAGCGAAGATGATTGGACGCTTGTTTAGCTTGGTCATGGCTTCAATCACCTGCTGCGTGAAGGTGCCTTTGACAGTGCTGACGCCGATGAGAATCGAGGGCTTGATGGCGTTGATGGCTTCCACGAGATCCTTCGTTGGGGATTGTGGATGGGCGTACTTCTTCTGCTCCGGGGAGAGATCTTTCGTCTCAGGCGTGAGCAGACCGTCGACATCAAACATGTAGATCTGCCCTTGCGCTTGCTCTTCGGTAAGACCCTCGAGTTTCATGGCGTCCGCAATCATGTTCCCGATGCCGATGCCAGCCGATCCCGCGCCCAGAAACAGCACACGCTGATCCTTAAGCGCTCCCTTACTTATCTTCAACGCATTGTAAAGGCCTGCCACGGTAACGCTGCCCGTGCCCTGAATGTCATCGTTATAACAGCTGATCTGGTTGACATAGCGGGCCAGCAGACGGATTGCGTCGGTGCCCTTCCAGTCCTCGAAGTGGATGCAGCACTTGGGATATAAGTCTTGCACGGCATCGACAAATTCCTGCACAAAGACATCGAGTTCATCTGTGGATGGCCGATGCTGCTTCAGGCCCAGGTAGAGCGGATCGTCCAACAGTTCCTGGTTGTCCGTGCCGCAGTCCAGGAGAACGGGGAGCAGGACTTCAGGCGGCACGGCCGCGCACGCGGTATAGAGTTGCAATTTGCCGATGGGAATACCCATGCCATTGGTGCCGAGATCGCCCAGACCCAGGATGCGGCCGCCGGTGCTCACACAGATGACGCGCACATCCATCACCGGCCAGTTCGCCAGTACCTGCTTCACTTTGCCGCGCTGATCAATGGAGACATACAAGCCGTTTGGCTTGCGGTAGATGTGTCCGAATGCCAGGCAGGCCGCACCGACGGTGGGATCGTACACAATTTTCAGGAAGCGGGCCGGATCGGTCGCGAGCACAGCATAAAAGAGGGTCTGGTTATCATCGCAAAGCTGAGCGAGATAGATGTACTGTTCCAGATCGTTCGGCTTTTTACTCAGCTGTAACAGGCAGCGATTCACTTGTTGCTGCAACGTTTCGTGCTGTGGGGGCAGAAGCCCGACCAGACCCTTCTCTTCGCGTTCCTGCTGAGAAAAAGCAGTTGACTGGTTTGTTTCAGGATTGCGCAGGAGTTCCAGTCCGTTGTTCGTTGCGAGGCTCATGGTAATTCCTTTCAAGCTGCTAAGGTGCGCTTCGGTTGAAGATCTAAGGTCGCAAACGGAGGCACCCAGATCAGAAATCCACTTTGGAACGAAATCCGAAGACAGTAGCTGACTTCGAAGTTCCGCCGGCATTGAGTAGCGCTGTATAACAGGCTGGAGTGTGACGGAGCGCGTCACCTCGACAAGGGCGTTTAGTTCCAGCCCATCTTCTTTCCGGTGCGGGATACCAGATTGTGCGGCGGTAAACGAGTCACTCAGGCCGGTATGCATATACCCAAAAGCAATCGTGTTGTGCTGCCGCAAGGCCAGCGGCTCATCCAACCGAATACCTACCGTTGTTTGCCGAGGCACGCGGCTGCGGTCGGATGGAGTCCAGTCCGTTCCAGTCGTGAGATCGACGCCTGCACCGGAATGAGGCAATGTACGCCAGACGGCCTGGCTCCTCATCAGGTAAATGACGTAGTTTCCAGAGACGGTTTTCACCGGACCCGTGAACTGGAATTTACCGGGGTTATACGCGCTCCCTAACTGGTAAAGTCCAGAGTAACCTTTGCGTTGCGCGATGGTGTCGAAAGCACGAACGGTGGTCGCCAATTGTCCGGGAGGCCAACCGATCTCGGAAACGTTGGAAGCCGCTCCGCGAAATTGGAGCACAAGACCGGTTTGATTGTGTGCGAAGGGTATGCAATCGGCGGCATACACCATCGATTTCGCACAGAAGTGGTTAAGCGGAATGACGCGCAGTTCCGCTGCGGGCGTTGATGGAGGATCGAAGGTCTCATAGGTCGCGTTCAGACTTCCTAACGCATTATCCAGTGGCTCCGTAATGAATGACGCACCTAAGTGCTGCGTGCCGTAGAAGTCCTCCGCCGCGAACTGCCCAAGACGGAAGACGATACGCTCCGTGTTTAAACGTTCTTGGAACCACCAAAAGTCCAGGCGAAAGGTGTTTGCGCTCACCATGCCGCTGGGCTGTGCGATGGTTCCGAGGTAACCACCGAGGTTGCCGCCAGTCTGCCATGGAGCCGTGATATGAAAGAACAAACCGGGCGTATACGTGAGCTTGCTGAAATCGATGTCCAGCGTTTCGCGCACCCGGTTCCAGCTCGCCAGGCGCTGTTTCTGGACGGACCGCAGATTCCAAAAGGAGTCGGAGATGTACTGTAGATCGATGCTCACGCCGCGTTCCAGTAGCCGTTGGCGCTTTCCGTGCCACTCGACAAATAAATGTCCCCTGTCATCGGGGAGGTGCTCATGCGTATCCGGTCCGCTCAGTGCCTCGCCTCCTGGCGATCCCTGCTGTGCCGGCAGAGGGATCGTGAGGCGGCAGGCCACATGTGGTATGAGCCGAACTGAATGGTATGGAAGAGACATGAAAAACGCTCGCTAAGTACGGGTACGCACACAGTGTTACTTTCTTTTTAAGCGGTTTTGTTCGAGATCATCTTGCTGGGATCGACGACTTCGTCGAACCTCTTCCCGTCGATAAAGCCACTCTTGATCGCGGCATCTCGCAACGTGGTGCCTTCGTTCTGAGCCGTGTGCGCGATCTCTGACGCCTTGTCGTAGCCGATCACCGGGCTTAGCGGGGTGACGAGCATCAGCGAGTTCTTCACATACTCCGCCACTTTGGTCTCATTCACCTCTGTGCCTTCAACGGAATAGATCCGGAACTTTTCGCAACCATCGGCCAGGATGCGCGCCGAATGCAGGAAATTGTTGATGATGATCGGGCGCATCGCGTTCAGTTCAAAGTTGCCCTGTGATCCAGCAAACGCAACAGCCGCGTCATCGCCGATAACCTGAATACAAATCATGACGATCGCTTCACATTGCGTGGGATTGACCTTGCCGGGCATGATGGACGAGCCAGGCTCATTCGCGGGCAGGATCAGCTCGTTGATCCCGCAGCGCGGACCGGACGCCAGCCAACGCATGTCATTGGCGATCTTCATCAGGGAGACTGCGAGGCCGCGAAGTGCTGCATGCGCGGCCACCATGGCATCAAGCGAGCCTTGTGCTTCGAACTTATTGGGAGCGGTGATAAAGGGCAGGTTCGTCAGGTCCGCGATTTGCTTCGCGATCAGCACATCGAAGTCAGGTGGTGAGTTAAGCCCGGTACCCACGGCGGTACCGCCGGCGGCGACCTTGTACAACCCACCTAAAGAGTGCTCGATCCGGGCCAGCGCATCACGGACCTGGGTGCTGTAACCGGACCACTCCTGGCCCACCGTAAGCGGTACGGCGTCTTCCAGGTGAGTTCGTCCAATCTTGACGATGTGTTCCCACTGGTTTTGCTTGTTTTCGATCGCGGTCGCGAGGGCACCGACCTTTGGTAGCAGCGTGTCTTCGATCTCCTTCACAGCCGCAATGTGCATGGCGGTGGGGAAGGTATCGTTCGAGGACTGTGACATGTTCACGTGATCGTTCGGATGTACAGGCTCCTGAGCACCGAGCGTTCCCTTAACCATCTGAATCGCACGGTTTGAAATTACTTCGTTCACGTTCATGTTGCTTTGCGTTCCACTGCCGGTTTGCCATACGAAAAGCGGAAAGTTCTCGTCGAGCTTGCCGGCAATCACCTCGTTTGCTGCCGCCACGATCAGGTCGGCCTTGTCTTTCGGAAGCTTTCCCAAACGCTCATTCACAAGAGCTGCCGCCTTCTTCACATAGCCGTACGCGTGATAGACCTCAATGGGCATGTGATCGTTGCCGATGGAGAAATGGATGAGAGAACGCTGTGTTTGCGAGCCCCATAGCCGGTCCGCCGGCACCTTGACCTGCCCCATGGAATCGAACTCGACACGCCATTTCCCGTCGTCGAGTAGCGTTCCAGGTTTGTAGTGCCCATCTTTGATCTGCGTATCTTCGACATAGGACATGGTGGCTCCTTGCGTGCGGCTACAGTTAGGGATTTCGTGGAGTGTTCTGAGTCGGCCGCGCTGGCCTCGGCAAGATGTAAGGGTCCCCGAAAGTACCGGTCCATGGCCACGGCGAGAGCAGCACCGATTGCATCACCTAGCACGTAAATCAATAGATCGTTCATGTGACAGATCGCAAGGTCAGGGCCGAAGGCACGTGCTGGATTAAAGGCTGCGCCTTCATATAAGCCGCCCACAGTTCCAAAAGAAAGAACGTACGCGGCAACGGCAATTGGAGTGAAAGGACCGTTAAGCCTTGGACCGCGTGCCATGGCTAAGACCAGAAGGACGAAGCACGCTGTCAGCAACACTTCAAAGCCGACTGCCTGCCAGGGCTGTCCTGGTTGTGGGTGGACGGACGCCAAGCCGCTGCTCGCACCGAAGAACGCTCGCGCAAGCAACGAGGCAGCGCTGGCACCCGCGCATTGAAAGACCCAGTAGAGAAAGGTCCGTGTCCAACTCATGTCGCCTCGTAGCGCAAAGACGAAGCTCATTGCAGGGTTGAAATGCGCCGAAATATCACCAAATGCGTGGATAGCGATGACCAGCCACATGGCCGCCACCATCGTCAGAAGTGCTACCGTGATGGCGCTCGAAAGTGGCGGCTTTGCATACGCATGGAAGATGGCGGCTCCCGCCGATAACGAGAAGACGAATCCGAAGGTGCCGACGAACTCGCACGCGAATCGCCGGAAGTGATGCTGCTCGTCGGACCAGTCCGCCTGATAGGAGAAACGGGGTGAACGGGGATCCATGTCCAAGGACGGCGGCAAACTCGACGTGTTGGACGGTCTCTGCAATTTCACGCATCCTGCAGCAGCTGATTTGTCAAATAAATGTCAGAAACCCGGTTAGGGTTGTGAGATCGCCTGATGTTGAGGTAAGAACTGTCCTTTAATTATCTAATAGGAGTTTGTACCTGTAAGTTCAGTTATCTTTCCTCTCAGCAAACCGGCATTGCACTTAAGGCAATGATGCGCATTCGGCAACAGCATAGTTAGTTCCACACGTTGCGCAGCGCCATCTGGGCTAATGTCGAGCTTGGCGAGGTAATGTCGGCAGTACCTTGGAAAGCCTGAAAAGGAACAAAGAGCTAGGTCAGGCATTACGGTACTATTCACGTTTTGTACAACTAACGTGTTGTACAAAGACCGTAACTACCTTGCTCACATAAACGTCCATCCGTGATTCGGTTCGACAACTTAACGGCATGAGCTGGAACTTAATGGTGCCGATTAGCCTTCAAGCAACAAAACGGTAAGGCTTCTCGCGCCTTGCGCTCCGTGGATGATGACGCCTTCGATGTCTCCGGTAGCGGACGGGCCTGCCATAAAGACGCCATACGGTATGGCATCAAGATCGAGTTTGCCTCCGTAGGCTTCGTGCAAAGTCGGAACGATGTCTTTAGGGTCGAGCAGAACAACCAGGTGTTGCGCCAGGACGCCCAGCGAGGGCACTACAAGATCCTCGCTGCTGAACCACAAGGCCGCTGCTTCCGCCACCGCAAGCCGGGTGCGGAGGATGGCCAGGTCCACGTCTGCGAAGCTGTGAGGGTCGTCCGTCGCCTGCACTGGCCGCGTGCCCTCGATTCCCGGTACGGTCGAGCACCGAACCTTTGCCTCGGGATGCAACTCAAGGATTTTCGCCGCTGCTGCCTCCTCGTCGCTCACCATGAAGGAGCGTCCACCCATCGCCGTCAGCTGTTTCTGGAAAAAAGGCACCAATGATTCACCGGGCCCGGGAAAGCCGTCAACCTCTTCAAGGCCCGCCAACGTTCCGTTGTAGCCCACACCACCGCCTGTGGCGGACTTACCTGACTTCAGAGCCGCATTCGGCAGTGGCACCGGTGGCTGCGGCAGATGGGAACGAACAGCGCCGAGGATCGTGTTGCGCGCGCTTTGCGGTGGGGCGGTCGTGCTCATGCATCACCTCGGTTGTCTTTGTGCCAGTCGCGAAACGTCTTCTTGGCTGGGGCAGGCATGTCGCGATGCTTCGTCCAGGGGTTCAGTGGGTTGTCCATTAGTGCTTCCGGAACAATCGCAAGCGCCTTCAACCCGAGATCTTCGGCAGCGTGAAAGATGGTGGGATGAGCCAGCGTTTCTCCTAGAACACTCATGCCGACCGACTTGACGGCTGGAAGTTCGCCTTCGGCCGCGACCACGCGCCGCCACTTATAGATCTGGTCAGAGATGTCGATCTTAACCGGACAAACCTCAGTACAGCTTCCGCACAGCGAAGAGTGGAACGGCAGTTCTCGATATTTATGCACATCGAAGCCAGGGTCGAGAATGACACCAATCGGACCGGAGTACGTGGCGCCGTAAGAAAGACCGCCGCTGCGCCGGTACACCGGGCAGGTGTTCATGCAGGCACCGCAGCGAATGCACTTCAACACGTGCCAAAAGTCCGCCGAGCCCAAACGTTCCGAACGCTTGTTGTCGACCAGAACAAAGTGCAGCTCGGCTCCCGGGCGCGGCTTCTGCAGGTGCGTTGTGTACTGTGTCATCGGTGGCCCAAGCGCACTGCGTGAAAGCATGCGGAGAAAGATGGCTAGATCGGCGGTACGCGGAATCAACTTTTCGATACCAATGCTGCACACTTGTAGAGGAGGAACGGTTGCGCCAATGTCGGCATTGCCTTCATTCGTGCATACCACCACGCTGCCTGTCTCCGCGATGGCGAAGTTGGCTCCAGTCATGCCCGCACCCGCCTTCAGAAACTGCGGCCGGGCATCATTCCGCATGGACTCCGTCAGGTAGTGCGGGTCGGAGTTGTTGGGATCGGTGCCGAGGTCTTTCGCAAACAGCTGCGCCACATCGGTGCGTAATTGGTGAATGGCAGGAACGACGATATGGCTCGGCCGCTGGTGAGAGAGCTGCTGAATGCGCTCTCCTAAGTCCGACTCGCGTACCTCAATACCATGCTTTTCGAGAGCTGGCGTCATGCCGCATTCTTCCTGTAGCATCGACTTGCTCTTGATGACGAGCTTTACCTTATGCTCCTCGAAAATCTTCAGGACTATTCTGTTGTGCTCCGCCGCGTCACGAGCCCAGTGCACATGGACCCCGTTGGCCACAGCCTTCGCTTCGAACGCTTCAAGATACTCATCCAAATGGGTAAGCGTATGTTCCTTGATGGAGGACGCGATGTCACGAAGCTCTTCCCATTCCGGCAGCGCGGCAACCGCTTTATCGCGGTGCTGGCGCATGGCCCACACCAGGCGATCGTGGGTTTCCTCGTGCTTGGGGTCATCAATGAAGCGTGCCGCCGCAGCTTCCGGATCGACTGGTTTAGTTCCAAGATCGTGCAGAACGTGAAAAAGGTTCATGCGAATGGACCTCCATTAAGTATCTGGGCCAGATGAACTACCTTTAGCGGCAGCTTTTCACGATCGATGATCCCCTTCATCTGTAGCAGACAGCTCATATCCCCTGAAGCGATGTACTCTGCTCCCTGGCGAACGAAATCAGCAGTCCGGTCTTGTCCCATCTTTGCGGATACGGCTGCGTCGGTGACGCAAAAGCTGCCACCAAAGCCGCAGCATTCGTCAATGCGCTTGGCATTGATGATTTGAAGTCCCTGCACTTTTGCCAATAAGTCGCGGCTCTTAGAGAAATAGGGGCAGGTCGCCAATTCTGAGGGACGCGCCTGCTTGAGCCCACGGACAACCGTACAACTGTCATGCACACCAACCTTGTGCGGAAAGATTGCTTTTGGAAACTTTTCTACCTTGAGGTCGTCATGCAGGAACTCTGTAAGCTCCCGCACGGCTCCACGCACGTGGGTCACCTCTGGCGTTTGCTCACATGCATCAAGATGGAACCGTATATGGTGAACGCAACTGCCCGATGGCCCGACCACCAGATCATAGTCTTGAAAGCACTTTGCGAAGTGTGCTTCCGTTGCGGCGGACGCGGCCTGATCGCCGCTGTTGGCCATGGGCTGCCCGCAACAGGTCTGCTCCCGAGGGTAGCTGACCTTGTGCCCCAGGCTCTCCAGTAGTTCCAATGTTGCTACACCGACTTCTGGATAAAAAGCATCGATATAGCATGGGATAAACAAGCCGATCCGCATAGTACTCCCTCATGTTTCGTGCCGGTCTGAGTTCCAGGCGTCAACATCAGCACCTGTTTATCCCGGAAAAATGCGATCCAGCAGGTTTGTCTTGGCTAGATCGACAAGCGCATCACCGCGCCCGTTCAGGACACACGTACTCATGTATAAGGTGAAGCCTTCCGCCTGTTGCGCGGTGATCGTTGGCGGCATTGACAACTCGCGGCGGTGTACCATCACCTCGACCAAAGCCGGCCCGCTATACCGAAAGGCACGTTGCAGAGCGGGCTTCAGCTCCTCCGGCTTGCTTACCCGGACACCGAGTAGACCGCATGCCTCCGCTACCTTGCTGAACTCAGGATTCTTGAGGCCCGTGCCAAACGGCATAATGCCAGCCGACATCATCTCAAGCTCCACGAATGCGAGCGCACCATTGTTGAAGACAACAATCTTGACTGGCAAGTGATTTTGCACCGCCGTGAGCAGCTCTCCCATGCCCATCGCAAGTCCACCATCTCCAGACAGCGAGATGACCTGCCGTCTGGGAAACGCAGCCTGTGCCCCGAGCGCCTGCGGCAAGGCACCTGCCATCGATCCATGCGACCAGGAGCCGATCAGGCGCCGCTTTCCGTTGAAGTGCAAGTACCGCGCCGCCCAGATACAGGGCGTGCCCACATCGACTGTGAAGACCGCGTCTTCGTCCGCTATCTCGTCGATCACGCGGGCCACGTATTCCGGATGCAGGGGCGAGCTGCCGCGCTTTCCCGTGGCAAGTTCATCCAGCTCCTTGCGTGTGTCGCGGTAATGCTTGACGCTATGTTTAAGGTGAGTGCTGTCCTTCTTTTTGAGCCTGGGCAGCAGCCCGGTCACGGTTTCCTTCACCGATCCGATCAGACCCACATCGACCACGGTACGGCGCCCAATCTGCTCGCCTCGCACATCCACCTGAATCTTTTTTGCTTTCTCGGGATAAAACTGCGGATACGGAAAATCCGTGCCAAGCGCCAGCAGCGCATCGCAGTGCATCATCGCGCGATACCCGGAAGAGAAGCCGAGCAGTCCAGTCATGCCGACATCGTATGGATTGTCGTACTCCACGAACTCTTTACCGCGGTAGGCATGAACGATGGGTGCCTGCAATCTTTCCGCAATCCTCATCAGCTCAGCGTGCGATCCCTCACATCCAGCGCCTGCAAGAATAGTCACCCGCTTGGCAGCGTTCAGCAGGGAAGCTGCAGATACGAGATCGTGTTCTGGAGGCAGAGTGCCGGAATCGTTGCTGAGAAAACCAAGGGGCGCTGCCGGGGAAGGACATGATTTGGCTGAGATGTTGCCGGACAATACAATCACCGCGACACCGCGCTTCGCGATGGCGGTGCGCATCGCGATCGCAAGAATCCGCGGCATCTGGTCTGGCTCGCCGACAACGCCACAGTAGTGGCTGCAATCCTTGAAGACCTGCTCGGGGGAGGTTTCCTGGAAGTACGTGGTACCCAGCTCCTGGCTGGGAATTTGTGACGCAATCGCCAGCACTGGAACGCGGCTGCGATGGCAATCGTACAGCCCATTGATAAAGTGCAGGTTACCCGGACCGCAGCTGCCTGCGCACACCGCGAGACGATTCGTCAGGTGCGCATCCGCGCCAGCCGCGAAGGCGGCTGCTTCCTCATGCCGGACGTGGATCCACTCCAGATCTGGATGTTTCCTGATTGAATCTGTAACCCCGTTCAGCGAGTCACCAGGCAATCCGTATACCCGTTTTACTCCTGATAAAGCAAGTGTTTGCACCAAAACCTCTGCGACGCTTGCCATCCGATGCCTCCACATTTCTCCGCCGAATCCTCGTGATGTACACGAGGATTTACAAACAGGATCGCGACTCCGCCAATAATGAGAGAGCGTTCACTCAGTTTGCGTTGGGTTGCTCAACAGCAACATGGTCTTGCCCACAATGCAACCCTTGCAGTCGTAAAACTTGTGCGGATCACGTGTAAGCTGCCTCCCTGATACTTTCGATTCGAATCTTTACGACCGTACTCATGGCCGCCGACCAAATTGCCACAACGTTTACATGAAACACGTAACACTGCCATGATTTAAGGCGTTACGAACGTGACGTGTGAGTGATCTGATTAGTACATTTCTTTCCATCGACCTACTTCAAACAATAGGAGAGTACGTATAACTGGAAGCAGATTGAAACTCAACCAAGAACCTTTGCACTGATCTTCCAAGCCGGAGATAACTTGAACGAAGGGTTGACCGGTTTTGCAAGAGAACAGAGTCTTTCAGATGCGAGCTTTAAGGGGATCGGCGTGTTAGAAGCCTTAAAGTTGGGATGGGACAACGCTAAAAAAAGTATCAAACGTCGGTCGACCTGACGGAACAGGTGAAACTGCTTTCATTAATCGGTGACGTAGCACAAAAAGATGGCGGGCCCATTGTGCATGCACACGTAGTTGCCGGACGTTCTGATGGAACACCGCAGGCTGCCCACTCGAGAACGCAGTAGTACGGCCGACATGCGAGGTCTTCCTTGTCGAATCTCCCGTGCACCTAAGCAAGACACTTGACCTTGAGTCAGGCCTTCTACTCATCAAGCTCTAGAGCAAGCGCCTGACAGGAAGCCATGCCTGATGAGCGTGAATGACCTCGCGAGTCTGCCCCCTAATCCCAGGCTTCAGCGTCCTCCATGGTGATAAAGCCGTCTCCATCAGAATCGTATCGCCCAAACGAATCGCGGAGCATAAGTGGGGCTTCGTCTCGTGAAAGCTTTCCGTCACCGTCCTTATCGAAGTCGGCCAGAATCTTTTTGAAGTTCTGAATCATGGCCTGCCGTTCGTTGCCGCCACCAGCCTTGATATGCGAAAACGGGTCCACGGCATCAATCGGTGCGGCACCTGGTTGGCTCGAAGGGAAGAAATCGACCATAATGTTGCGGCCCGTGCCCAGCGAAATGGGGCTATGGGCTGTATGCGGCGGCACGCGCACGACTGCCGGTGCCTTCAGGTGGAATACCTCGCTACCAATCGCAAAGGCAGCCTCACCCTGGACGAGAACGAAAATCTCTTCGACGGGATGCATGTGCATCGGCGGTCCGTGCCCTGCTCCCATTTCGGTGACCTGCACCGTGGAGTTATCCCAGCCGTAGTATCGACCTTCCATCTCAACGAAATAATCACCAGTCTTGATGTCCCAGAAATTGAAACCGGATTGGTTCTGTAGAACGAACGGGAGGCCAAGGCTGTGAATGTCTCCGGGTGTTACCTCGACCTGCTTTAGCTCCGGGAACTTGTTGACATGCTGTTCTTTTGCTTTTTCTGACATGCTTCACCTCATCTGAATACTATGTTGATATATCAACAGTATGCAGTATGTGTGTTGACGTGTCAACTCCGTTTAGGATATGTCTTCTATATGGCAAGGCTTTTAAGTTCAGGACGTGATCTCTGGCGGAGGTTTCGCGGAGTTGCAGACCAGATAAATACCGCTATCGAACGTGACCTGGTGGCGGCAACGCAACTTTCAGGCACCGATCACGGCATTCTTTCGAGGCTTGCGGAATCGGAAACGAAGTCCATGCGCCAGCAGCAACTCGGTGAGCTCATGCGGTGGGACAGGACGCGGTTATCCCACCACCTCACGCGAATGGAAAAACGTGGCCTGGTCAAACGCTCGAGACTTGAAGACGGTGGAAGGACTGTGATGATGACCGCGCCGGGGGATCGCGCGCGGAAGGCTGCTGACCCGGTTCACGCTGACGCCGTGGTGAGTCATTTCTTGTCGAAGTTGACAGCAAAGCAGCGCGAAGAGGTAGTTTCGATCACTGCCGCATTATCTAAACTTGATTAAGCATGCGGCCGCACAGCCATGCCGCATGGCAAATGCGATGCTAATCGGTCATTTCAACGGTTATTTATGACGAGCCTGCTGGTCCAATCCTTGCTTGCGTACCCTACCATAGGGTTCATCATGCGCCAGTGGCCGCACCCAGACTCATTAGGTTTGCGATCAGGCAGCTGAACAATTACGTCTTATGCCGGACCAAGCTGCGGCATTGATGGAGGTTTGATGCGTTTGTACACCATATTCTGCGGCATCCTGCTTGCGAGTCCGCTCTCGTTGCTGGCGAACGACTTCACGTTACTGGCAACACCCGCCACAGTAGAGTGGGGCCACTATGCCGCTGGTGTCAAACCTGCCATCACCGTGCACAGCGGCGACACCGTAAGGATGCAGACGCTTTCCACCTGCGGACCGAATGACCGGCTGATCGCGCAGGGCATCAAGCCCGAAGACATCCCCGCCTATAACGATCCTGTCTACAAGGGCTACCCAGATAAGGACAAAGGCCCCGGCGGCCACATTCTGACCGGCCCGGTTGCCATCACCGAAGCGGAACCGGGCGATGTGCTGGAGGTGCAAATTCTCAAAGTAGATATTGATGCGAACTTTGCCTGCAATGGCTTTGGCCTGCATCGCGGCTTCCTGCCGATGGAGTTTCCGTACAGCCGCCATCGCATCATTCCGCTGGACCGCGAGAAGATGATTGGCCATTTCGCTCCGGGTATTGACATTCCGCTGCATCCCTTCTTTGGCAGCATGGGCGTTGCGCCGGGTGCGGGCCGCGTGGATAGCGCTCCGCCGTTCGCGCACGCGGGCAACATGGATAACAAGGAGCTGGTCGCGGGCACGACCCTCTACATTCCTGTAGCCGCCTCCGGCGCGCTGTTCGTCGCGGGTGATGGCCATGCGGGGCAGGGCAACGGTGAAGTCGACATCACGGCGATGGAGACGTTCCTCACCGGCACGTTTCGCTTTATCGTGCATAAGCAGAAAGAGATGTCCTGGCCACGGGCGGAGACGCCGACGCACTACATCACGATGGGCTTCAGCCCCGACTTGAAAGAGGCGACGGAACATGCTCTACGCGACATGATTGAGTTCCTGGTCACGGAAAAGCACATGTCTCGCGACGACGCCTATATGCTCGCCAGCGTCGCCGTTGACCTCGACATCACGCAACTGGTGGACGGCAACGTGGGCGTACACGCCATGTGCCCGAAGAACATCTTCACAGCAGGCAACAGCGCACACTGACGTAACGGTAGCCTTCACCGGTGAGTACGTTTGCTGATATCGCAAGTTGTGTCACGATATGTCATACGTCAACATTCTTGTAGTCACACGGAGTGAAAAAGGATGCAGAGCTTCATCCGCCGGTCTTCCCTTGCCATTTGCCTGATGCCGTGCCTGCCGTTTGCGGCCGCACAGGATACGGCTAAGCCGCTGCTCGGCTTCACCGCGCAGAGTGCCGCGACGGAGCGCATGTGGGAGCAGAAGTTCCGCGCCATCCCAGATGCGCAGCGTATTTCTGGCAATATGCACACCCTTGCCGCGCATCCGCACAACGTCGGTTCCGCGGCACAACGCGCCAATGCGGAATGGCTGGTGAAGCAGTACAACTCCTGGGGCTGGGACGCCAAGATCGAGCAGTTCGATGTGCTCTATCCAACACCAAAAACTCGCGTGCTGGATCTGCTTGGGCCGAAGCCGTACAAGGCGCGTCTGGAAGAGCCGACGATCCCCGAGGACCCCTACACGCACGACAAAAGCCCCGCGATGCCGCCCTACAATATCTACGCCATGGACGGTGACGTAACCGGTCCGCTGGTCTACGTTAACAATGGCATGATCGGCGATTATGACGAACTCGCCCGAAACGGCATCAGCGTGAAGGGTGCCATCGTGATCGCGCGCTATGGCGGCGGTTGGCGCGGCCTGAAGCCAAAGCTGGCGTATGAGCATGGTGCGATTGGCTGCATCATCTACTCCGATCCGGCAGATGATGGCTACGGACAGGGCGACGTAATTCCAAAGGGTCCGATGCGGCCCGAATGGGGTGTGCAGCGTGGCAGCGTCTCCGACACGACGCTGTACGCAGGCGACCCACTGACGCCCGGCGAGCCGTCGATTCCCGGTGTGAAGCGCCTTGATGTTAAAGACGCGAAGGTGATGGTGCAGATCCCAACCATTCCCATCGCGTGGGGCGATGCGAAGCCCCTGCTGGAGCAACTGGGAGGCCGCACCGTTCCGGCTTCGTGGCGCGGCGGTCTGCCACTGACGTACAAGTTTGGCCCCGGACCAGCCAAGGTCCACCTGAAGATTGAATCCGATTGGGGTACCAAGCCCGTCCTGGATGTCGTCGCGACGATGAAGGGCAGTGAGGAACCAGACACGTGGATTGTGCGTGGCAACCACTACGACGGCTGGGTCAACGGCGCGGATGATCCCATCAGCGGCCAAAGCGCTCTGCTGGAGGAGGCACGCGCGCTGGGTGAACTGCACAAAGAGGGCTGGAATCCGAAGCGCACTCTGGTATACGCCGCGTGGGATGGTGAGGAGCCAGGTCTGCTTGGCTCAACCGAGTGGGCGGAAATGCACGCGGACCAGCTTACGAAGCATGGTGCCGTCTACATCAACTCCGATGAGAACGGACGCGGCTTTTTCAACGCCAGTGGATCGCAAAGTTTCGAGCTGATGGTGAATGATGTAACGCACGAGATGCCCGATCCAGAGAGCGGCAAAAGCGTTTGGGACCGGCAAAAAGCGGCGCAAATGGCTGGCCGTGGACGCGGTGGTGCGCGTCCTGCTGGAGCGCCTGACCGTGCCACGATCGAGTTTGGTCCGGCAGGCAGCGGATCGGACTTCGCCGGCTTCATCGATCACCTGGGCGTTGCGTCGATCAACATCGGCTTCGGTGGTGAAGATCGCGGCGGGACCTATCATTCGGCGTATGACACGCCCTGGCACTGGGATCAGTTTGCCGACAAGGAGGAACTCTACGGCAAGCTCTTCGCGCAGACCGCGGGCATCATTGTGATGCGCGTCGCCGATGCCGACGTGATGCCATACAGCTTTACCGAATTGTCGCTCACCGTGAACGGCTACGTCAGCAGCCTTAAATCCGAGGTGAAGCAGTTGCAGACGGAGTCGGCCGCGCGTACCAAGGCATTGAACAGTGGAGCCTATGCATTGGCAAATGATCCGAAGAACCCGCAGATCGCGCCGCCTGCTCTGCCGATGCCGCCTGCGATGGATTTCTCCGCATTAGACGCGGCACTCGACAAGCTCAAGTCGGCTGCGGCTCATTACCAGCAGGTCAGCGCATCGGCACCGGCGCTATCCGCGGAGAAACGAAAGCAACTGAATGACGGCCTCACGGTCGCGGAGCGCAAGCTGATCAGCGCGGAGGGTCTGCCCGGGCGTCCCTGGACGAAGCACCTGCTCTACGCTCCTGGCACCTTCACCGGCTACGGTGCCAGCACCCTGCCCGGCGTTCGCGAAGCCATCGAGGCCGGACGCTACGACGAGGCGAAGCAACAGCTTGTTGTCCTCGTGGATTCGTTGAACGCAGAGGCAAGCTACATCGATTCAATCGCTGGCATGGCCGGATAGTAGCTGCCGTTCCATCTAACTGGTGTATAACTCAGAAGCGGTAAGCGAGTACCGAGTGCTGGCGAAAGTTGGAATGTGATGCGTACAGTGTGGTTTGCAACAGCCTGTTTGATCGTTGGCTCGGCCATGGCGATGGCCCAGACCTCTCCTATCGCAATCACGATGAAAGATGCGACCGGAACCGATGTGGGCACGGTCACGATCTCACAGCAGGGAGATGCCGTACAGATGCAGGTTGCCCTTAAGGGTCTGCCTGCTGGCGAACATGGCATTCATGTACACGCGGTTGGGTCTTGCACCCCGCCCGACTTCACCAGCGCCGGTGGGCACCTGAACCCCGCAAACAAGCACCACGGATTCGACAATCCAGATGGACATCACGCGGGTGATTTCCCCGCCAGTTTTGCCGTGGGAGCAGACGGAACCGGGACTGCGACACTGAGTACCACCGCCCTTTCGCTCGATCCAGCATCGGCGTCGGCGGTGTACGGCAAAGCCATCGTGGTGCATGCCATGGCCGATGATCAGAAGACTGACCCTGCCGGGGCATCGGGCAAGCGCATTGCGTGCGGTGTGATCCCCTCGGCTCCAGCACAGTAAGGGCATTACGCGAGCTTGGGCAGCGGTACACCCATGTGCTTCGCTGCCACCGCCGCCGCAAGGTAACCGCACATGCCGTGCACGCCACCACCCGGCGGCGTGGAACTTGAGCATAGGAAGACGCCGTCCAGCGGTGTGACATAGGGCGGTAGCGTTGGCCTGCGGATGAGCTGTGCCAATGTCATTGCTCCTCCGGATACGTCGCCACCAAGCAGGTTGGCGTCCCATTGCTGCATTTGCGGAGCGGTATGCGTGCAGCGGGCCAGCACAGTCGAACCAAAGCCCGGCGCATACCGTTCGATCTGAGCCTCGATACGCGCCGTGAAATCAGAGGCCGTGCCATTCGGCACATGGCAGTACGCCCACGCCGTCTGCTTGCCATCCGGTGCACGCGTGCCATCAAACAGGCTCTGCTGCGCCAGAAGGATGTATGGACGCTGACTCTCCCGTCCATCCCACGCGTCCTGCTCCGACGCGGCAACCTCATCAAAGCTGCCGCCCAGATGAACGGTTCCCGCACGTCTGCACAAGGTAGCGGTCCACGGTATAGGCGCGGAGAGCGCCCAGTCTACTTTGCAGACGCCAGGACCTGACTGGAAGCGCTCGAACGGCTTGCGTTGCTGGCTTGTGACTGCGTCACCGGCCAGCCGCAGAAACTGTCGCGGCGTAAGGTCGAGCAATACCGCATCAGCCATGGGCAGCGACTTGAGCGACGTTACCTCAACACCCGTTTCGATCACGCCACCATGCTTGCGCAACACGGATGCCAGCGCGTCGCTGATGGCCTGCGCACCACCTCGTGCAATTGGCCATCCGGTGGCATGCGCGGCCGCTCCCAGCACCAGCGCGGGAGCGGCACTGGCGGCCAGGTGCAATGGCACATTCGAGTGACCCGCCAGACCTGCAAACAGCGCGCGCGCACGCAAGGACTTGAAGTGATGATTCGCAACCTGCTTTGCGGACTGCACCGCGTTCAGCCCGAAGCGCGCCAGCCGAAACGGGTTGGCCGGCAAATGCAGCAAGGGCGAAAGCGCGTCGCCCACAAACGCCGGCCACGCCTCCACCAACGGCTTCACGAGAGATCGCCAGGCAGGTCCATCGTCGCCCAGAAGATCTACCGTAGCGTCCAGGTCGTGCAGTAGACCGACGGCATCGCCATCCTCAAGCGGATGCGCGAGGGGTACGTCCGGCTCTATCCATTCCAGGCCGTGCCGTTGCAGTGGCAGTGAACGGAAGAACGGCGACGCGATTCCAAGCGTGTACACCGCCGACCCGGTGTCATGCAGAAATCCGGGTAACGTCAGCGCTTCGGTACGGGCACCGCCGCCGATCGTCGCGGCAGCTTCGAACACCGTGACCTGCACGCCCACGCGTGCCAGCGCCACCGCCGCGCTGAGGCCGTTGGGTCCGCTGCCGACAACAATCGCACGCTTCACCCCTGTTCAGATGCCGGGCGTCGACACGTGATGGCACGTACACTGAAGCGGAGCATGAACCTGAATGAGCATCCTTCCGCTTCATCGCCCTTCTTGCGGCTGAAGAATGTCTCAGTGGCACGCGGAAGCGAAACAGTTCTCCACGACATCAATTTTGAAGTTCGCCGGGGCGAGTCCGTGGCGATCCTCGGACCGAATGGCTGTGGCAAATCGACGCTGATCAAGACCATGACTTGCGAATTGTACCCCTTGGTCTTGCCCGGCATGGAGCTGGAGATCTTCGGACGCACCCGGTGGGATGTGACGGAGCTGCGAAGAAGGCTTGGTGTGGTCACGTCAGAGACGCCAAGCCGAAGCGCGCTCGGCACGACAGCGTTCGATGCTGTTCTAACCGGCTTCTTTTCCTCCACGACTTTGTGGCCGAACCTCACGGTAACAAACACAATGCGCGATGCGGCTGAGCGAGTGTTGCATGATGTCGGCGCCACGGACTTCGCCCACAAACCGCTGGGTGCGCTCTCCGCCGGGCAGCAGAAGCGGGTGCTGATTGCCCGTGCTCTGGTGGGCAGCGGGGAACATCCCGAAGAGCGGATGCTGCTCCTCGATGAGCCATCCAACGCACTCGACCTTGCCGCGCAAGCTGAACTCCGCGAGACGCTACGCCGCCTCGCCAAAGGCGGTACAGGTCTGATCCTGGTGACCCACCACATCGCCGATATTATTCCGGAGATCAACCGGGTCCTCTTCATGCGCGAGGGCCGCGTCGCGGGTGACGGCTCGCGCGCAGAGATGGTATCAGCGGAAAAGTTGGGCAGCCTGTTCAACACAGAGGTCAACCTCACGGAGCGCAACAACTTTCTGCACGCATGGTGACCGGAGGCTGATCTGGGTTCCCCACCTTCGCCGAAGGCTAAGGTGGGTTCTTGCAGAAAGCCCGCTTGCCTGAAAGGTATGTAAGAGCACTAACGATCTGTGCCGGTGAACGCAATCTGCAGCGGCACCAGCTCCTGCTGCCGGATCTTCTGCGGCCCGAGCACGGCCACGCGTGGCACGGGTCCGCGCATCATCGCGACCTCGTCACAGGCGTGCAGGCGCGGGCACTTCTGGCAGTCCTTATAGATTTTGTCCGGCAGCGCCGTGCGGTCCATCGTCGTGCGAAAACCGTAGCGAAAGAAGAAGTCAGGGATACGGGTAAACAGGCATACGGTCTGCACGCCATGCTGCTCGGCCTCGTCCAGCAGCGCCTGCATCAGCTTGCTGCCCGCGCCCTGGCCCTTGGCCTCCGGCTTCATCACGATGGAGCGAACCTCCGCCAGATGCGGCCCGTACAGGTGCAGAGCGCCGCACCCGAGAAAGATGCCGCCCTCCGATTCCGCCACATGGAAGTCGCGCACGTTCTCGCAAATTTCCGCGTACTGACGGCGCAGCAACGTTCCATCGCCAGAGAGCGAGTTGACCAGCTCGAAAATGTTGGCAGCGTCCTGTAATGTCGCCTTACGCACGCTAGACCAGGGCATGGTCCGCCTCTGTTTTCCGCTCTCTCTGCGTCGCGGCGCGCATCGCATCCAAGCGCTGCGTTGCCATCCTGAGCGCCTGCTGCACTTTCTGCGTTGCTGTGCCGCCGATCACGTCGTGGCAATCCAGCGTTGCGCGCAGGGTGATTGCATCGTGAAAATCTGTTTCGAATTCTCCCCCAAATTGTTGCAATTCCTCAAGCGAAAGTTCATTCAGTTCTCGTCCGCTGTCGAGTGCAAAACGTACGGCATTGCCGATCTTTTCGTGCGCGGTGCGGAAGGGTACACCTTTATAGACGAGGTACTGCGCCGCGGCCATAGCATTCAGATAACCGTGCTGTGCTGCCTCCTCCATGCGCTCAATGCGGAACTGTAGAGCACTGGTGAATGGCGCTAGCAACGGCAGCATGCCGCTGAGCGTTTCGGCCACTTCGAACGTCTTTTCCTGTGTCTCTTGCATGTCTTTGTTATAGGCGAGCGGCAGGCCTTTGAGGATCGTAGACAGAGTGATTGCCGCGCCAAGCAGCCGTCCACTTTTGCCGCGCACGAGCTCCGTGAAATCGGGATTCTTCTTCTGCGGCATCGCCGATGAGCCGGTCGAGAACGCCTCCGGCAGATCGATGAAGCCAAACTCCGCAGATGCGTACAAGGTGACTTCTTCCGCGAAGCGTGACAGGTGCAGGCCGATGGTAGACGCCACTTGCGAATATTCAAGAGCAAAATCGCGATCGCTTGTCGCATCCATGCTGTTCTCAGTTGGACTGTGAAAGCCGAGAGCATTGGCCGCGATCCAGCGATCCAGCTTCAGCGTCGCACCGGCGATGGGACCGGAGCCAAGTGGACACCAGTTCATACGTGTGCGCGCATCCTGAAGGCGATGGAGATCGCGCATAATCATCTCAAAATATGACAGCAGCCAGTGCGCCACCAACACCGGTTCGGCACGCTGCATATGGGTGTAGCCGGGCATGGCATGGTCGCCGGAAGCCTTCGCCAGGTCAATCAGGGAGTCCGCCCATGCAATCAAGTCGTCCAAGGCACGGTCGATCGCATCGCGTACATACAGACGAAGGTCTGTCGCAATCTGTTCGTTACGGCTTCGACCCGTATGGAGCTTGAGCGCCACCGTGCCAACACGCTTCGTCAGTTCAAGCTCGATAAAATGGTGAATGTCTTCCGGCACATTGCTGCTGACGTCTAACCGGTCCCCGTAGAAGTTCTCTGCAAGAGCGTCAAGACCAGAGATCAAGTCATCGAGTTCAGCATGGGTAAGGATGCCTGCCGCGGCAATCATTTTGGCGTGCGCTTTGCTGGCGGCAACTTCGTGGGGAAGTAGCCGCCAGTCAAAAGGGAATGACCGTTGCCACTGTTCGAATGCTTTGTTGAGCGGCTCGCGAAACCGTCCAGACCACATTTTCGTGGATTCGTTCACCATCACGCGTCTGACTCCGTACTTTTCAGTTGCGGCATCTCGGAGCCTTTGCTGAGGTTGATAAGGCCGGAGGCTGCGTAGGTTTGGAGTTTCGCGCGAGTGTCTGTGATGTCGAGATTGCGCATGGTCAGCTGGCCGATGCGGTCACGCGGCGAGAAGGTGGATTCCGTCTTCTCCATGGACAGGCGCTCAGCGGCAAAGGTGAGGTTCGGGCTCTCGGTATTTAGGATCGAGTAGTCGTTGCCACGGCACAGCTCGAGCGTGACTTCGCCGGTAACGGGGCGCGCCACCCAACGCTGCGCCGCTTCGCGCAGCATCAGCGCCTGCGGGTCAAACCAGCGGCCCTGGTACAGCAAGCGTCCCAGCTTGCGACCGTTTTCGCGGTACTGCTCGATAGTGTCCTCATTGTGGATGCCCGTGATGAGGCGCTCGTAGGCGATGAAGAGCAGCGCCAGGCCGGGCGCCTCGTAAATGCCACGGCTCTTCGCTTCGATAATGCGGTTCTCGATCTGGTCGCTCATGCCCAGGCCGTGGCGGCCGCCGACGCGGTTTGCTTCCAGCATCAGTTCAACGGGGTCGGCGTATTCGGTGCCGTTGAGTGCAACGGGAACGCCTTCAGCAAAGCGCACAGTCACTTCTTCGCGCTTGATCTCCACATCGTCGCGCCAGAAGTCGATGCCCATGATCGGCGAAACAATCTTCATGGACGTGTTGAGAAACTCGAGGTCTTTCGCTTCATGCGTCGCACCCAGGATGTTGGAATCCGTGGAGTACGCCTTTTCAGCGGACATCTTGTAGTCGAAGCCGCTCGCTTGCAGAAACGCCGACATCTCCGCCCGCCCGCCGAGTTCGTCGATGAAGGTGGGGTCTAGCCAGGGCTTATACACCTTCAGGTCCGGGTTGACGAGCAGACCGTAGCGGTAGAAGCGCTCAATGTCATTGCCCTTATACGTGGAGCCGTCACCCCAGATGTTAACGTCGTCTTCCTTCATGGCCGTGACCAGCATCGTGCCGATGACGGCGCGGCCAATGGGCGTGGTGTTGAAGTAGGTGATACCAGCGGTGGTAATGTGAAACGCTCCGGACTGGAGCGCGGCGATGCCTTCGCGGACCAGCTGCGCGCGGCAGTCGATGAGCCGTGCCTGCTCCGCGCCGTAGGCGAGCGCCTTGCGGGGGATGGCGTCGTAGTCGCTCTCGTCTGGCTGGCCCAGGTTGGCGGTATAGGCGTACGGGATCGCACCCTTCTGCTTCATCCAGTGCAGCGCGGCCGAGGTGTCGAGGCCGCCAGAAAAGGCAATCCCAACTTTCTGGCCGGCGGGTAGCGACTCGAGGATGACGGACATTCAGCGGGGCCTTTCGTGCGGTGTAGAGGGTGCGTTGTTCATTATGCAAAGGCAGAACGCGAAGGCCGCGAAGGTTAGCAAAGGCCGCCAAGTGTCCTGCGCCCTTAGCGTTGACCTTTGCGCCCTTCGCGTTCCCTTCAGATCAGGCCAGCGTGCGCCGCCGCTTGCCATTTGCGCCGCGGTCACGCGGAATACGCTTGGCTCCGCCCAGCATCAGCAGCAGTGATTTCTGCGCATGCAGACGGTTCTCGGCTTGCTCAAAGACCAGCGACTGCTCGCTATCCATCACACCATCCGTCACCTCCTGCCCACGATGGGCAGGAAGGCAATGCATAAAGGCGGCATGCGGCGCTGCGTGCTGCATCAACTGTTCGTTCACCTGGAAGGGCTTGAAGATGGGTGTGCGCCGCATCGTTTCGTTCTCCTGGCCCATGGAGATGCACACGTCCGTGTACACCGCATCGGCTCCCGTGACAGCCTTTATCGGATCGTGCGTCAGGGTCAGCGTACTGCCCGTCTCCTCCGCGATGGCCATCGCCTTATGAATGACATCGAGCTTCGGTTCGTAGCCTTTGGGCGTTGCCACCGTGACATGCGCGCCCAGCAGAGCGCCGCAGAGCATGAGGGAGTGGCACACGTTGTTGCCATCACCCAGGTAGGTGAGCTTGATGCCCTCCGCAGAGCCAAAGCGCTCCTCGATGGTCATGAAATCGGTAATGGCCTGGCAGGGGTGCTCGTAGTCGGAGAGTGCGTTAATCACCGGCACCTTGCTAAAGGCGGCCATCTCCGTCACTGTGTCGTGCGCATAGGTGCGCAGGACAATCACGTTCATCCAGCGCTCCAAGTTATGCGCTACGTCGGCCAGCGACTCGCGCTCACCCAGCGGAGACGCAGTCTGGTCCACGAAGATCGCGTTGCCACCGCAGGTGTTGATGGCAGCTTCGAAAGTCAGCCGCGTGCGTAACGAGGCCTTCTCAAAGATCAATACCATCTGCTTGGCATCCAGCGCGTGACGAAAGTCCTCTGGATGCGCCTTGACCGCGTGCGCCAGCTCCATCAGTGCCGCAAGCTCCTGCGGTGACAGATCGGCGATAGAGCAGAAATCGCGGCCGCGCATCGACTTCGCGGCTTCAGAAAAAGCGGCATCGGATTGAATACCGAGCGCTGTCTTCGGCTTGATGTCCAGAACCGCCGGGCCGGGGTTCATGACTACGGTTTTACTACCCATGAAATTCTTCTCCGGCCAGCACAGCCTCTGCTGTGCCCGCCTCTTGCAACAGGCTGCTGAGTGCGGCGATTGCCGCGTCAACATGCGTCCTTGTGATCAGGTAGGGGGGAAGGAACCGCAGCACTGTTTCGCTGGTGCGGTTCAGAATGATGCGATGTTCAAAGAGCATACGGTCGGCGAGTTCCTTGGCAAGTTCTGCCGTGCGCATCTCTACACCAATCATAAATCCAGCGCCACGTACCTCGTTAATATCGCTGTAACGCGCGGCAAGCTCTCGCAGGCGTGCCATGAAGTACTCGCCCGTCTCAGTGACGTGCTCCAGCAGGTGCGCTCGCTGAATCTCATCGATAACGGCAATGGCCACGGCACAGGCCAGCGGCCCGCCACCAAACGTGGTGCCGTGCATGCCGGGGTGGATGGCACGCGCTGCTTCCTCCGTGCACAGCATGGCACCCATGGGCAGGCCACCAGCCAGCGGTTTGGCCAACGTCGTCACGTCCGGCTGAATGCCGTAGTGCTGGTAGGCGCACCACATCCCGGTACGGCCCATGCCGCTCTGGATTTCATCCGCCATCAGCAGCGCGCCGGTGCTATCACAGAGCTCACGTGCGGCGGCAAAGAACTCCTGCGACACCGGATGGATGCCGCCCTCCCCCTGCAATGGCTCCAGGCAAATGGCACAAACCTCGTCGTCAAACGCGGCACGAAGCGCGTCCACATCGTTAAACGGCACAAACGCAACATCCGGCATCACCGGCGCGAAGGGCTGCCGGTACTTCTCCTTATGCGTGGTCGCAACGGAGCCCATGGTGCGGCCGTGAAAGGAGTGTTCCATTGCGATAAAGCGGTTGCCCACGCGCTTGCCCTCGCCGCGCAGAAGACCCGCATGGGCGCGCGCCAGCTTCAGCGCGGCCTCCCATGCCTCGGTGCCGCTGTTGCAGAAGAAAACGCGGTCCATGCCGGTGATCTCCGTCAACTTCAACGCCAACGTTGCCGAACCATCGTGATAGAAGAGATTCGACGTATGCAGCAGGCGCGATGCCTGTTCATTGATGGCGCGTGTGATCGCGGGATGGCCGTACCCGAGTGCGGAAACGCCAATGCCACTCAACAGATCGAGATACCGGTTCTCCGCATCATCGAACAGGTGCACACCCTCACCGCGCGTCAGCAGCACGGGATGGCGGTCGTACGTCTGTAGCAATAGCTTTTTTTCCGCAGCCTGTGCTGCCACCAGATTCATGTGCGCCGCGCTTCCCATGGTGTCCTCCGTTCCGTTGTGTGTTCCTTCGTAGCTCATGCGACCATCACCTCCGTGCCGTCGTTCACGCGGGTGCTGATCAGGTCTGGCAGAATTCTTGCGGCTTCCGCCGGCAGAATGCGAACGCGTTTCACGCCGGCCAGCAGGGCTTCCCGGCAGGCGTTCAGCTTGGGTAACATGCCGCCGCTGATGACCGCCTGCTTCTCCAATTGCGGAATCTCGCGCAGGGAAAGCCACCGCATCACCTGACCGTCCGCACCCTTCACGCCCGGCACATCGGTTAAAAAGACGAGAGCATCCGCCATCGTGGCGATGGCGGTTGCCGAAGCCATCTCGTCCGCGTTGATGTTGTAGTACTCGCCATCGAAGCCCAGCGCGATGGAACTGATCACCGGAACCGCGCCCATCTTCCAGATGGCATCCAGCCAGCGCGGATCTGTCGCTGCAATCTCGCCTACAAAGCCCAGGTCTGGCGTTGTTTGCTTCTTACGCGCGCGAAAGACATGCCCGTCACCGCCGCAGATGCCGACTGCCGCCTGGCCCTGCTGGCCCAGTGAGGCCACCAGTGACTTGTTGACTCGGCCGGCCAGCACCATCAGCGCGGCATCGCGAGTCTCGGCGTCCGTGACGCGGAGGCCGCTGATGAACTCGCTCTGCTTGCCCATCTGCTTGAGGGTTCGCGTCAACTGCACACCGCCGCCGTGCACAATGGCCACTTGGTGTCCATCCAATACGAGTTCAGCGATCGCCTTACCGATTGCGTGGAGCAACTCCGGCTTTTCCAGCGCCGCGCCACCGAGTTTAACCACGTACTTCAAAGCAGTCCCTCCGCTTCGTCCCAGCCGCACATCACGTTCAGGTTCTGCATCGCCTGGCTGGACGCACCCTTCAGCAGGTTATCCAGGCAGCTCACCAGCACAAGCCGCTTGCCATCCGGCGCGAGCTCGAATCCGATGTCGCAGAAGCCTGTGCGTACCACATGTTGAATCTGCGGCAGGTCACCCGCGTGCCGCACGCGCACCATCGGGCTCTCTGCATAGAAGCTGCGCAGCATCCCCCGCACCTCGTCAGGTTGGATGCGGTCACGCAAACGCAGGTAGATGGTTGACAGGATGCCGCGCGGAATGGGCAGCAGGTGCGGCGTGAACTGAATCTGATCCGCCGAGAGATGCAGTTGTTCCAGCAACTCGCCGGTATGCCGGTGCCCGAAGACCGCATAGGCCGACAAATTATCTGCGGCATACATGAAGTGCGTCTTCGGGGAGGGTGCCTTGCCCGCGCCAGAGACACCAGACTTGGCGTCGCACACAATGCCATGGTCAAGGTCCACCACGCCCGCACGCAGCAAAGGTGCCAGCGCCAGAATGATCGATGTCGCGTAACACCCGGGATTCGCGACAAGACGCGCGGTTGCGATCGCGTCCCGGTGCAGTTCGGGGCAGCCATACACCGCTTCGTGCTGCAGTGCAGAGGCGAACGCAGGATCATCATCGTGCAGGTTGTATACCGCCGCATTGGCCGGTTCATGCAGCCGCCACGCTCCCGATAGATCAATCACGCGCATGCCTGCTTGGAGCGCCAGCGGCACCCACGTGCGCGATTGCTCATGCGGTGTCGCTAACAAGAGAATCTCCGTGCCACTGTCGCGCAGCGTTTCCCACGTGAACGGCACGACCGGAGGCGCTGGGCTCCCGTCGTTGCGTGCCAGTTGCGGGTGAAGATCGTACAAGGTCGCGCCATCCGCTTCCGCACCCATGCGGCCCAGGAAGACAGGCGGCGTACCTGCCAGACGCGGGTGCGCCAGCAGCAGACGCGCCAACTCCGCGCCCGCGTACCCCGTTACGCCCGCGACCGCAGTGCATACCGTGGATTTCTGTGCAAGCGGCATCTCCAACGCGCTCGCAAGGGCAAAGGTGCTCAACCGATCAAACCTTCCATCCGTTTTTTCAGCAGAGCGGCCTGCGTTGCATCCGCGCAGATCACCAGCACGGTGTCATCTCCGGCGATGGATCCCATCAGTTCCGGCCAATCTTCGTAGTCGAGCGCGGCGGCAACGGGCTGCGCCGAACCGGTGGTAGTCATCACAATCAGCAGGTTCTGCGCTTGCTTCACCTCCATGCCAAAGTTCGCGAGCGTTTCGCGAATGCCCGGCATATCGTTATCTTCCGCATCGCCATCTTCGGGCAGCGCGTATCCGTTCGGTCCCTTCATCACGCGCAACTCATGCATATCGCGCGACAGCGTCGCCTGTGTCACGGTGAACCCGCGCTTTGCCAGCTTCTTGCGTAGCTCATCCTGAGATAAAACGCTGCTTGTTCCCAGAAGTTCACGGATTGCGGTATGTCGCTGCTGCTTCATTGCCCCTTTGCCGTGCGCAAACCGTAGACCATGGCGGGTCAGACGGCAGAATTCAGTGGTACTGGTAGCGCGATATGCGTCACTCCATACGATGCAAATGGCCTTCGTGACGATGCATAAGTATGCAATCTCATGTATAAATATACACAACGGAACCGTTAAGCACCTTCCTCGTCCGGTTAGTTAAGCATCCTTACAGAAAGCCTGTTCCGCGATGGGGGAAATTCCCATTTGGGACATAAAATGAACTATGCACACCCGTCTTTCGAATACTGAGCCGGTGGCTGCGAGCGGCCTTGTGAACCTGTCTGCCCACGGTAGACTGCGCTCGCTGGTCGATCCGCGCTTCGAGCACGATTCCTGCGGTGTCGGATTCGTCGCATCCTCGCGCAATGAGTCTTCGCATGCCGTCCTTGCTGATGCCCTGACCGCGCTGGCACGGCTGGCGCATCGCGGGGCCGTGGCGGCGGATGGCAAGAGTTCCGATGGTGTAGGCATTATGACTGCCGTGCCCCGCAACCTTCTGCTCCGCGAAACCGGCATTGCGTTCGCTTCTGAGCAGCCGCTCGGTGTCGGTGTGGTATTTGTTCCCCCAGATGCCGCAAACACGTGCGAGGTGCTAGAAGTCTGCGTGAGGGAACAAGGTTTGCGTGTGCTGGCCTGGCGTAACGTGCCGGTGCGACCGGATGCCCTGGGCGAAATCGCATTGAGCACGATGCCGCGGATTCGCCACGTGCTGATTACAGGCGACTCTGCGGGAATCGAGCGTAGGCTATTCCTTGCACGCAAGAGCTTTGAACGCAGGCTGGAAGCCGGAGAGGTCACCGGGTACGTCGCCTCGCTCTCGTCGCAAACAATGGTCTACAAGTCGATGTGTATCGGCCGGCTCTTGCCAGAGTTCTATCCGGATCTGCAGGATGAAAGTTACACCACCCCTTTCGCCCTCTTTCACCAGCGCTACGCCACCAACACCACACCGGCGTGGCACCGTGCGCAGCCAGGTCGCATGCTGGCGCACAACGGCGAAATCAACACGGTCTGGGGCAACCGTGCCCGCATGCAGGCACGCTACGCGACATTGCCTGGCGAGTGCATGCCCATTCTTACCGCGGACGGCACGGACTCGACCAGCCTCGATGAAACGGTCGAATTGCTCACCCACAATGGACGCACGGTCGCCGAAGCAATACGCATCCTCTTGCCGCCCGCAGTTGCAGGCCGCGAGTCGGCGTTCCTGAAGTACCACATGGACGTGACGGAGCCATGGGATGGGCCAGCGGCGGTGGCCTTTACTGATGGCCGGTATGTGGGTGCAGCGCTGGACCGTAACGGCCTGCGTCCAAGCCGCTTCGCGATCACCAGCAGCGGTCTTGTCGTTGCTGGTTCGGAAGCCGGCCTGGTTGATCTCGATCCTGAAGCAGTGGTGCACAGTGGCCGCCTGGGACCGGGGCAGATGCTGGTCATCGATCTCCAGGAGAAGAAGATCTACGAGAATGACGATTTGTTGAAACTGTTCGAGGCTGATGGCCACTACGCCTCTCTTCTGGACGACACAACAATCTCCGCCGAGTGGGTCGATTTGCCGCCCACCGACACGGCTGCGGTGCTTCTTGCGCAACGCAGCTTCGGCTATACCAAGGAAGATGTACGCATGGTGCTGCAGCCCATGGCGACGGATGCGAAGGACGCGGTGTGGTCCATGGGTGATGACACCCCGCTGGCCTATCTGGCGCGGACGCCCCGTCCCATGTACGCATACTTCCGGCAACGCTTCGCGCAGGTAACCAATCCCGCGATCGATCCGCTTCGTGAGGCCATTGTCGTCTCGCTGCATACACGCCTTGGCCCCTGGTCGCACCTTCTCGACAAGGAAGCCGCGCTGCCGGGCATGTCACTGCGGTCTCCCTTTCTCTCTGTTGGAAAGATGCAGTCATTGCGACAGGGCAGGTATCCGCATAACGACACGCTGCGCCTGCGTGAGTTGAAGTGCGTCTTCTCGGCCCGCTACTCACTGGAAGTTGGGATTGAGGCACTCTGCGCCAACGCGGTGGAACTGGTCCGGAGTGGCGTTGAGATTCTGCTGCTGAGCGACCGCAATGCGGATGCGGAGCAGTTGCCCATTCCCATGGCCATTGCCGTCAGCGTGGTGCACCATGCGCTGGTACAGGCCGGGCTGCGCACCCGCACCGGCATCGCTGTCGAGGCAGGCGATGTGCGCGACGTGCACCATGCGGCGGTACTGATCGGCTATGGCGCGGGTGCGGTCTGTCCATGGCTCGCTCTGGAAACGGCGCGGACATCCGCCGGTCCTGACGGTGATCCCAAAATTCCTGAAGTCAGGATGCTGAAGGCGTTCGACGCCGGTCTGGCCAAGATCATGTCCAAGATGGGTGTCAGTGTTGTCGACAGCTATCGCGGCGCGTACCCATTCGACATTCTTGGCCTTAGTCAGGCTGTGGTTGACCGCTGCTTTCCGCAGACGCCCGCACCGCTCGGCGGCGTGGGCTTCGCGGAGATCGAACACGCCATCCGCCAACTATGGAACGCACCGTTCACACCGGACCTGCAGGCCAAGGTCGACCTGCCCGACTACGGCTGGGTGAAGTTCCGCAAGGCAGATCTAGCGGAACCGCACGCATGGCAGCCTTCAAACGTGAAGGCTCTGCAATCCGTTGTGGGTAGTGCCCGCAATGTACCCCTGCCAAGCGATGCCGCGAAAGCCTTCCAACTCTATTCCAGCGCGGTCGCGGAGAAAAGCACGCCGACCGTTCTGCGCGAGTTGCTGGAGATTCGGCCTGCCGGTCCGGAGATGCCGCTCGAGCAGGTCGAAGCTCCGCGAAGCCTGATGAAGCGCTTTGTTTCAAGCGCCATGTCCCTTGGTTCGTTGAGCCCGGAGGCGCACTCTACCATCACCATCGCCATGAACATGATTGGCGGCAAATCGAACACGGGGGAAGGCGGTGAGGACTCGGACGTCTACCGCCCGCATCCCGGCAATCGCCGCGTTGTGCCTGATGGCGAAGCGTCTGCGTTCGTCGCCAAACCATCCCTTGGAAGTGTTGCCGTGGCCGAGCCGATCGTCGAAGCGCCTGCCGTGCACTCGCACCTGAACAACAAGATCAAGCAGATTGCCAGCGGACGCTTTGGCGTGACTGCGGAATACCTGGCGCACGCCGAAGAGATTGAGATCAAAGTAGCGCAAGGCGCAAAGCCCGGCGAGGGCGGTCAGTTGCCGGGTCATAAGGTCTCCGGGCTGATCGCGCGGTTGCGGCACGCGCAGCCAGGTGTGCCGCTCATCTCGCCGCCGCCGCACCACGACATTTACTCCATTGAGGATCTTGCACAACTCATACACGATTTGAAGCGGGTCAATCCGCGTGCGGCAGTTGGCGTCAAGCTCGTCTCCAGCTGCGGCGTGGGCACCGTGGCGGCAGGCGTGGCGAAGGCGTACGCCGATTACGTCGTCATCGCTGGTAACACGGGTGGCACAGGTGCCGCCGCGCTCTCCAGCATCAAGTATGCGGGCAATCCGTGGGAACTTGGCCTGGCCGAAGCCCAGCAAACCCTGATGGCCAATGGCATGCGTGGACGTGTGCGTCTCCGTACCGACGGTGGCCTGTCCACGGCGCGGGATGTGCTGATTGCAGCGCTGCTCGGTGCCGATGAATATGCTTTCGGAACCTCGGTTCTGGTCGTCCTGGGCTGCGACATGGCGCGGCAATGCCACCTGAACACCTGTCCCACCGGCATTGCCACACAGAAGCCAGAACTACGCGCACGCTTTCGCGGCAAACCGGAGCATGTGGTGCGCTTCTTCGAGCAGTTGGCGGGCGACCTGCAACAACTGCTGGCACGGTATGGTTTCGCCTCCATGGAAGACGCGGTAGGCCGGACCGATCTGCTGGAACAGGTGCGCACTGACGGCGGCCTGGACCTGTCACCCATGCTGGCGCAGGTCGGCGATGGGCCGCGCCGCTGGGCAGGCATTCGCAATGACCGGCCCCAGAGCCGCCCCGCGCTGGATGAGGAGTGGGTTGAGCCTGCCTTGGCCGCCGTGGCAAAGGGCCAGAGCTTCGAAATTGACAGCGAGATCACCAATCGCGACCGTGCGGTGGGCGCACGCATCGCCGGTGAGATTGCCGTGCTGCGCGCGAAAGCGGAATCGCCAATGGCGATTCCCTCCATCACACTGCGTTTCCACGGCACTGCGGGCCAGTCTTTCGGAGCCTTCGCCGTCGAAGGCATGCACCTGCAACTCACGGGCCAGGCCAATGACTTCGTCGGTAAAGGCCTGAGTGGTGGTGAGATCGTGCTGCGAGCGCGCGGCCTTGCGGCAAAGGACAGTGGCCAGCACGTGATCCTGGGCAACGTAGCGCTGTACGGTGCGACGGGTGGCAAGCTGTTCGCGGCGGGCCGCGCGGGCGAGCGCTTCGCTGTTCGTAACTCTGGTGCGACTGCTGTCGTCGAGGGCATCGGCGATCACGGCTGCGAATACATGACGGGTGGCATTGCAGTCGTGCTGGGGCCCATCGGTCTGAACTTCGGCGCGGGCATGACAGGCGGCTCGGCGTGGCTGTATGACGAGGACGGGACCGTGCTGTCGCAGACGCGTTTCCATGCCGAGTTCCTAGAGGCGACGAGCTTCATCGAAGTGGATCCCTGCGAGCAAGCCGTCCTGTACGCTCTGCTGGAAGAACATGCAATGCGCAGCGAGAGTTCGCTGGCCGAACATCTACTCGAAGACTGGGCGGCAACCTCCTCCCGTTTTGTACGTATGGCCCAGTGCCACAGGCGTAACGCAAACCTGCCGCTCAGCATGTAGGATTCCTCTGAACACTCTTTAAGCTTTGAGGAATCCTGAATGCAGTTGCGGACGCTGAACGACGTCTTTTTTCACGCGACATCGCGTGGTTCGGAACGCGCGATTCTTACCCAGACCGGCGAGAGTTGGCAAGCCGTTTCTTGCGACGCGCTGTACTGGCGCACGCGCCGGCTTGCGGCATGGCTACAGAGCCAGGGCGTGGCGAAAGGTGACCGGGTGGCGCTGATCGCTGAGAATCGCTGGGAATGGGCAGTGACGGACTTCGCCTGTCTCGCCATCGGCGCGGTGGATGTGCCGATGTTTCCAACGCTGACCGCTGATCAAACCGCAGCCCAACTGCGTGACAGTGGCGCGCGCATCGCCATCGTCTCGTCGCCAGAGCTTGCGGAGAAGGTAAAACGCGCAGGTGGCGTTGAGACGGTTGTCGTGATGGATCACACTGGCAGCAACGACACCGTCGCTTTCGCCAGCCTGGTCGCGGGCGAGGAGAGCGGTGCGCGCGATGCCGCCTTCAATGAAACGCTTCGGGCGGTTGAACCGGGCGACCTTGCCACTATCATCTACACGTCAGGAACAACCGGTGACGCGAAAGGCGTCATGCTGACGCATGGCAACATCGCTTCTAACCTTGAAATGACGACGGCCATCTTCCAGTTTGGGCCGGAAGACTTGATGGTCTCCTTTCTGCCGCTCTCGCATGTCACGGCGCGGCATATCGACTACCTTTTCTTCTCGGAGAACGTCACGCTGGCCTATGTCGGCCGCCCTGAGCGTGTGCTGCCCGCCATGGCGGTCGTGAAGCCGACGATCTTTGTCGCCGTACCGCGCGTCTATGAGCGGGTGCGCCAATCGGCGGAGGGCAAGGCGAACAAGGCAGGTGGTCTGAAGGCGACAATCTTCGCCTGGGCGATCCGCACCGGCGGGAAGCATCGCGATCAGGTGGCCAACGGCAAAACGCCTTCGTCGCTTGCATGGAAGACGGCGGACAAGCTGGTCTACAGCAAGCTGCGCGAGGCGTTCGGCGGGCGTGTCAAAATCTTTGTCTCCGGTGGCGCGCCGCTTGGCATCGATCTGGCACGGTGGTTCGCGGACGCGGGTATTCCCATTCTGGAGGGCTATGGCCTGACGGAAACGTCACCCGTGATTGCCGTCAACCAGCCCGGCGCGAACAAGCTGGGCACCATCGGCACGCGCATGCCGAACACCGAATGCCGCTTTGCCGAGGACGGCGAACTTGAGGTGCGCGGTCCTGGCATCTTTGCCGGTTACTGGCAAAAGCCGGAGGAAACCGCCGCCGTAATGGATGGTGAATGGTTCCGCACGGGTGATATCGGCGCAATGGACGCGGACGGCTTTCTCAGCATCACGGATCGTAAGCGTGAACTCATCAAGACCGTCAGTGGCAAATTTATTGCGCCGCAACCCATCGAAAACAAGCTGAAGGTATCACCGCTGATCGGTCACGTGGCGTTGCAGGGCGATCGTCGCAAATATGTCACAGCCATTCTTTCCCCGAATGCCGCGGCCCTGGAAGACTGGGCGAAGCAGCAGGGCATTGCCGCTGGAGATCGTCTTTCCTTGATTCGTGAGCCACGCGTGACAGCGCGATATCAGCAGGAGTTTGATCGTGTGAATGCCGATGCATCGCCATGGGAAAAGGTGAAGCGCTTCCGCCTGGTGGTAGAGGAGTGGAGCGTGGACAGCGGCGAACTGACGCCCAGCATGAAACTAAAGCGCAGGGTGGTCGCGCAGAAGTATGCCAACGAGATCGAGGCACTCTACAGCGGTGGCGATGCTGAGCCGGTGTGACACACTCTGTGATAAAGCCCTTGTCTCCCGATGTGAAACACGGTACAAGTAGGTCTGTAGCCGGATACTTTTCAGGACACGGGCATATGGCAGGCTCCGCACAGACAGCCTTTCGCGAGGTAATGGACATCCGGCAAGCGGCGGACTACCTCGGCATCAGCAGTGATACGCTGTATCGCTATGCATCCGAAGGATTTGTGCCCGCCTTTAAGCTGGGCAATCGCTGGCGCTTTAAGAAAAATCTGCTGGACGCCTGGATGGACCGCCAGTCCGGCGTGTCTCCGGCGCTGGTCGAAGTCAAACCCCGCGAAAAGAAGCCCGCACGCGCCGCGAGCTAGCCATGCATCTGTGTCAGCAGTAGCGGCCATGTGGTTCAACGTGGTAAACCTGTGCCGTCCTACGCAGGTTGCAGTGTCAACAGAGCAATCTCAGGGGGGCAGTTCAGGCGAAAGGGCAGGTGCATGGTGCCGAGGCCGCGGTTCACGTACAGTTGTGTGTTGCCCAGCGTGAAGTGACCACTGATATACTTGACGCCCATTGCCGGCAGAAACATGGGTGGTAGGAAGGGCAGGCGTACCTGGCCGCCGTGTGTGTGTCCAGCCAGCATTAGATCCACTGGGTGGTAACGTGCGACCGTGTCGGCGAAATCCGGTTCATGGCCCAGCAGGATGACCGGTTCGTTCGGCTTCCGCTTTGGAATGGCTGCCACGAGGTTCGGCACATCGAAGTAGGCATCGGCGATGCCCGCCAGCCAGATGCGGTCTCCGCGCAGATCGATGGGAACGAACTGGTTGTACAGGGGAGAAAGGCCATGCAGGCGCAACGCCCGCAGGGACGCAGGAATGTCCACGGTGTCGTGATTGCCTAGCGAACTGAAGCGGAGTGGGCACCGGATGCCGGCCAGGATGGCAGCGCAGTCATTGGTGTCGGCAGCCGCTGACTCGCGAGCGTGGCCGGGTATGCGATGAGCGGTGATGAAGTCGCCGGTGATGGCCACCAGGTCCGGCTTCAACAGGTTGATCTGGTGAACCGCGTTCTCGACAAAGTAAGGCTCGTCAAAGTCACGATAATGAATATCGCTGAGCTGCGCGATGGTGAAGCCATGAAAACTTACCGGCAGATTGCGAAGATGGATCGTGCGATGCTCGGTGGTGAGGGCGTGGCGCTCCAGTTCACCGGAGTAAAGACCGAGCGCCGCAGCCGAGACTGCCCCGGCCGCGAGAAAGCGGCGGCGTGTAAGCTGCCGGCGAGCGCGGTCCAGCGAGGGCATATACCATGATAGCGGGAACAGCTCTGGCCTTGGAAAACGCGTGCGCGGTTCCCACGCGTGCGCATGAAAACCTATAATCAGGCCACGACGAGACTGGTCAGAACGTAGGAGCGCGTCATGGCGACACAGGTAGCAATGCCCACGGCAAACGATCTGCGGCAGGAGATCGCCGAGTGGATTGAAGCATTTGATGAGATGATCGTGGCCGAGGGCCCCCAGCAAGGCGCGGACCTGATGACGGCGCTTCGCCAGCGTGCGCGCGAGGCAGGCGTGCAGGCTGAGAACGAACTCGCCACGCCATACCGCAACACCATTCCAAAGCATGATGAGGTGCCTTACCCAGGTGATCGCGACATGGAGCGGCGGGTGGAAGCGCTCATCCGCTGGAACGCCATGGCCATGGTGCACGGCCAGAACAAGAAAGATGCTGGCATCGGCGGCCACATCTCCACGTATTCTTCGTTGGCCACGCTGCTGGAGGTTGGCTTCAACCACTTCTTCCACGCGAAGTATGGCGATCAGCCAGGCGATTTTGTGTATTTTCAGGGGCATGCTTCGCCAGGTGTGTATGCGCGGGCGTACCTAGAAGGACGCTTGACAGACGCACACCTCGCCAACTTCCGGCACGAGTTGCGCGACCATCCCGGTCTGTCGAGTTACCCGCACCCATGGCTGATGCCGGATTTTTGGCGTTTTCCGACGGTCTCCATGGGCATCGGGCCACTCAACGCGATCTACCAGGCACGCTTCATGCGATATCTGGAGAACCGCAAGCTGATTCCGCCCACGGAGCGCAAGGTGTGGGCCTTTGTCGGCGACGGGGAAACAGATGAAGTCGACACGCTCGGTGCGATTGGCCTTGCCACCCGCGAAAAGCTGGACAACCTGATCTTCGTCGTTAACTGTAATCTGCAGCGGCTGGATGGTCCGGTGCGCGGCAACAAGCGGATCATCGACGAACTGGAAGGCGTCTTCCGCGGTGCAGGATGGAACGTCATCAAGGTCATATGGGGCACGGATTGGGATGTTTTATTTGAGGGGGATCACACCGGTCTGCTGCTGAAGCGTATGGAAGAAGCTGTCGACGGCGACTTCCAGGCGTACAAGGCAAAGGGCGGCGCGTATACGCGGCAACACTTTTTCGGCAAATACCCTGAACTACTAAAATTGGTGAAGGACATGAGCGATGAGCAGATCGCGCGCCTTCACCGCGGCGGTCACGATCCCGCCAAAGTCTACAACGCCTACAAGCGCGCAACCGAACACAGGGGCGGTCCCACCGTCATCCTGGCCAAAACGGTCAAGGGTTATGGCTTTGGCAGCACGGAAGGCCGTAACGCCGCACACAATGAGAAGAAGCTGACGGATGAGGGCGTGACCTCGTTTGTGCAGCGCTTCAACATTCCCGTACCTGAGGACCAGGCAAAGGACGGCAAGCCGTGGAAGCCGGCTGACGATGCTCCGGAGCTGCAGTACATGCAGGCACGCCGCGCGGAACTGGGCGGGTACTTGCCGAAACGCGAGGTAAAGCCGTTTGAGTTTGACGCCCCACCTCTAGACTTCTTTAAGGAGTGGCTGGGAGGGTCAAAAGGCCGCGCCGTGTCGACGACCATGGTGTTTGTCGCAATGTTGCGTTCGCTCATGAAGGATCCGAAGATTGGCCGGCTGCTAGTGCCCATTGTGCCGGACGAGGGCCGCACCTTCGGCCTTGAGTCCGCCATCAAGCAGGTGGGTATCTATGCTGTTGAGGGGCAGAAGTATACGCCGCATGACAGCGACATGCTCTTAAGCTATCGCGAGGAAAAGGACGGCCAGATTCTTGAAGAGGGCATCACTGAAGCCGGGTCGATGGCCAGTTTTACTGCAGCGGGGACAGCATATGCCAATTACGGCGTACCCACCGTGCCGTTTTACATGTACTACTCAATGTTCGGCTTCCAACGTATTGGTGACATGGTGTGGGCCTTCGCCGATTCGCGTGGCAAGGGCTTCCTGATGGGAGGCACCGCCGGTCGCACCACCATGCTGGGCGAAGGCTTGCAACACCAGGACGGGCACTCGCATGTGCTTGCCAGTACCGTGCCCACGTGTATCAGCTACGACCCAGCGTATGCGTTTGAGCTTGCCGTGGTGTTGCAGGACGGGCTGCGCCGCATGTACGCGGAAAACGAGCAGGTCTTCTACTACATCACCATGTATAACGAGGATTACGCGCAGCCGGAGATGCCTCAGGACGACGGTGTACGCGAGGGCATTGTGCGCGGCATGTACCGCTTCAAACCGGCGTTGAAAAGAAAAGCCACGGCGCAGTTGTTCGGCTCCGGCACGATCCTGAACGAGGTGGTCAAAGCACAGGAGATGCTGTCGTCGAAGTACGGCGTGGAGGCGGATGTGTGGAGTGTGCCCAGCTACACCGAGGTGCGCCGCGATGCTCTGGCTGTGGAGCGTTGGAACCGTCTGCACCCCGCTGAGGCAGAGAAAAAGCCGTATCTGCTGACAGCGCTCGGCAATGCCACCGGACCGGTGATCGCCGCCAGCGATTACATGAAAGTGATGCCGGATTCGCTGGCACCATGGCTGGGTTCCCGGCTTGTAACTCTGGGCACCGATGGCTTTGGCCGCAGCGACAACCGCGAGTACCTGCGGCGTCATTTTGAGGTGGACGCCTCAGCTATCGTTGCCGCGACGTTGTCCAGGCTGGCGCGTGAGGGTAGTGTGCAGGCCGATGTGGTGCAGCGGGCCTTCAGCGAGCTAGGCATCGATACGGAACGCTCGGATCCATCAAAGAAGTAAGCCCGCATCAAAAGGGCTCTGGTATGGTCAGCGCCCTTTGCATTGCTCCACAACGAGGAAGTGATTTGGGCAAGCCGCTGATTAGTGATGCCGTCATGCGCGGCATGTACGAGGCGATGCAGCAGATACGTACCGCGAAGAGCGATGCGGTGACAGCAGGCAAACTGTCACGAGCGGATCGAGTGCGCTTGCAGGCGCAGCCCGAGTCGCTCTATGCGGCGCTGCTGTCACAGGTGCATCGGAGGGATACGCTGCTGACCGAAGGCAATGATCCTCTGATGGAGGTGGGGCTACAGACATATCACCGCGGAGGCGGAGCGAGGGCTGGCATGTACGCTCTTCCGGGCAGCAACTCGGACGAATGCGCTGGGATAGCCGCCGGCATGGCATTACAGCAAACGGCGGCAACGCGGACTCAGACGAAGTCCCGGCGGGTTGTCCTTGTGCTGCTGCGTTCATTTCCGCCAATGCCGGGTGTACTCCAGCTTATCGATGACCATGGGCCTTCCATCCTGCTTGTGGTGCAGGGCGAGCCGGAATCGCGCGCCGATGCCCAGCGCAGGCTACGCAGCACGAACGTTCCGGTGATGCCGGTGGACGCCGCAGACGCGGTGGCAATGTGCCGCGTGATGCAGGAATGCATGCTGCGCGCGCGCAACGGGTGGGGTGGTTCCCTAATTCACGCGTTGACGTTGCCAGGCGCGCCAGACCCACTGGCGCTGTTGGAAGACCATCTGCGAAAACGTGGCTTGACGCCATAACTCAGAGCAGCTGTCACAACTTATATCTGGATGACGGGTAGACTGTTGATGTGGCAGCACATAGTCAACTTCCTCCCATGCACAAACCGGTGACATGGTGCGTGAGCCGTTCGTGGTGCTTGCTGCTGCTGTTTGCGCATTCTGTACGTGTGTTCGCGCAGAATGCGCCGGCATCGTTGCCTGATTCACCTGCTGCCGCCACCGTGCAGCTTGCAGCGGTAGGACAGTCCCGCCTTATAGCAATGGGCGCGACCGCATTGCCGCGTGATCCGGTGCCTTCAGCAAGCCAAGCCTCGGAGCCGCCTTATCTTTTGCACTACCGGTACGACGGCACGAAGATCGTTGTGAACGATCCGCTTGGCTCAACATACGTTCCAGTGGATAGCTGGATTTATCCGGCGATGTTGCGGCTGTATTCGCTGGGATACATCGATACGGCATACCTTGCCATGCGGCCATGGACCCGCCGCAGCATCCTGCACATGCTAGATGACTGCGAGGACGACATTCGCTTCGATGGCAACGAGGAGGCCCTTGAACTACTGGACAAGCTGTACTATGCCTTGCGTGACGAACCCCGGCGCGATGGTCCCGTCAGCCGGGGCCTTGTATATGGCACGGAATCCGCGTATGCGGGCGCGCGCATCATCAGCGGCACGGTTCTGCGCGACAGCTGGCACTTGGGGCAGAGCTTCATCAACGACTATGGACGGCCATACTCGAATGGGTTCAATTCGTATAACGGGGCCTCTGGAGCGGCAGAAGTTGGTCCCTTCTCGCTGTACGTGCGCGGTGAGTATCAGCATGCGCCGGAGTACGCGGGATATACGTACGCTCAAGCTGCGGCTTTGTCCTATATCGACCGTATTCCGTATGGCGGCACTCTGGACTTCTTCGGCGGGTATGACCGTCCACAGGCCACCATTCCAGAAGGTCCACTGCCTTCACAAAACAATTTCAGGCTGTTGGAAGCGTATGTCTCCGCGCATGTGATCGGCCATGAAATTTCTCTTGGCAAATCAGACGCGTGGCTGGGCCCGGGTCTGGGTGGTGCAATGGCCTGGTCCAACAACGCGGAAAACATCTACAGCTTTCGTATCAACCGCGTTGAACCTTTGCACATTCCAATTCTTAGCCGGTTGACTGGCAATGTGCGCTACGATTTCTTCATCGGCAGCCTGAAGGGCCATACGTATCCGCGCGATCCGTGGATACATTCCGAGATGCTTGCACTCTCGCCAACAAAGGATTTCCAGGTCAGCTTCCAACGATCCATCATCTTTGGTGGCAAGGGCCACGAGCCGGTAACGCTCCACACGTTTCTAAAAGGGTTTTTCTACACGACAGATACCACGGCTGACTTGAAGTATTCCCGCAACGATCCTGGAGCACGCTTCAGTTCGGTTACGTTCTCATACCGTCTGCCGTTTATTCGCAAATATGCAACGCTCTACGCGGACTCCACCACGCACGATGACGTGTTTCCCATCAGCGCGCCCCGCCGCGCGGGTTGGCGCCCAGGCATGTACTTTCCACGACTGCCGTTTGTGTCGAAGCTCGATTTCCGTGCCGAGGCGGCGTACACCGACTACGTCACATCGCGCAGCACTGGAGGAACGGGAAATTACGTGGAGACCATCCAGTTGCAGGGATATACCAATCAAGGCTTTATCATCGGCGACTGGATTGGCCGCGAGGCGAAGGGTGGGCAGGGTTGGCTTACGTACCATCTCTCCGGCAACGAGTGGGTCTCCGTGAACTACCTTCGCAAAAAGAATGCCAAGGATTTCATTCCAGGCGGCACTACGCAGAACATCTACCGCGTGGATGTGGTGAAGCGGTTGACGCCTGACGTGGAGCTGAAGGCCTGGTTTCAGGCAGAGCGGTGGAAGGCACCCTTCTACAAGCCAGGCCAGCAGGGCACCAATACCGGCGCGTTCCAGGTTACATGGTACCCACAACTGCATACCACGGCGCATTGATCTGGTAACGTTTTCGCTACTCGTAGCGCAAGGCTTCGGCGGGCAGAATGCGCGCAGCGGAGCTACTGGGATACAACGTGGCGAGCAGCGACACGGCAAGGGAGACTCCGGCGACCAGCACGCCGTCGATCACACGTGGCGCAAACGGCAGGTAATCGATGGAGTAGACCTCCGCAGATAAGTGAACGAAGTGATAATGACCGCCGGCCCAGGAAAGACTGTAGCCCAGCAGCAGGCCAAGCGCCGTTCCGGTAAGCGAAATGAGCAGGCCTTGCGTCAGGAAAATGCGCCTAATCTGAGCAGGCTGCACACCGAAGCTCATCAGCACGGCAATGTCACGGGTCTTCTCCATCACCAGCATGGTCAAGGCAATCAGAATGTTCAGCGCGGCTACACAAACAATCAGCGCGACCACGATGAATGTAACCACCTGCTCCAGTTTGAGCGCACGAAAGAGTTCGCGGTTCTGCTCCGTCCAGTTGGTGGTCTGGTACCCCGGCCCGGCAGCCTGCTCAATGGCGCGTCCCACAGCGTCTGCCTTGTACAGGTCATCCACCTTAAAGCTGATGACAGAAATCAAATCCGGCTCTGAAAACAGGCGTTGCGCATCAGGGAGCCGCACGAACCCATAACTGGAATCGTACTGATAAAAGCCAGAATGAAAGATGCCAGTCAGCGTGAAGCGCTGATACTTCGGCACGAGACCGAGTGGTGTCAACTCACCTTGTGGGCTGGTGACCAGCACCGTGTCACCAACCTCTGCGCCGATCGTCTCCGCCAGATCTGATCCCAGCACAAGGGACGGCACCGCCGGGGTCCCCGGCACCGACAGCGGTGCCGCTGAACCTCTGCGCACGGTTTGCAGCAGATCGGACACTGTCTTCTCGTCCGCCGGAACAATCCCCTTCAGCAAGCCCCCGCCCGAACGCGCGTCACGTGAGATGAGCACTTGGCCGTACAGCCCCGGGGCGGCGGCGATAACGTGAGGGACGGCTTTGAGCCGCTGCAGCAAAGGCCGCCAGTCGCGGATGCCGTCCCCTGCTGTCTTCATCAATTGCACGTGCGCGGTGGAGCCCAGCAGGCGCGATTGAAGATCGCGCCGCATGCCATTCGTAATGGCAAGCGCAATAATGAGCGATGCCACACCCGCCGCAACACCTAGGACCGAGATGCCCGTGATGACACCAATTACGGCCTGACGGCGTTTTGCCCGGAGATAGCGCGCAGCGATGAAAAGCTCAAATCGCATTGAGGACTCTTGATGCGGACTTAACATCCGGTCCGTCGTTCTGATAGCGAAACAAACCGGGGTGCCCCATCTTCGCCGTGCAGCGGCTAAGGTGGGATGTTGGCACCGGGAAATTTCGTGCCGGTCCGCCCACCTTAGCTTCGCGAAGGTGCGGCACCCACGTGACTCGCTCCCGGCCCATCATTTTGCGAACGCCTTTACGCTGACGGCGTTTTCATTCCGGTCGAAGACGCGGACGGCAACCGTGTGTTCGCCAGAGCCGGCGACGGGGACGATCCAGTCGTAATGCTCGGTGAGCGAGTCGCTAAGGTGACCGGCGGGTTCCAGGTACTGCCACGGACCGGCATCGATGGAGAACTCGGCGTGCGCGATGGGGCTGGTAGCGTCCGTGGCGTCGAAGGTAGCGTGAATTTGACCGTTTTGAACGGTCGCGGCGAGCGTTCCGGGAACAGGCGGCGTGGTGTCGATGAGGAACGGTGCGGAAATGCGCTCAGCCGAGAGGGTGTCCGCATCCGTGTGCACCGGAGCGTCACTGGCGGTTACGCGTAGTTCATACTCGCCGTCTGGCAGCAGGGCAGAGTCGAAGGAATACGCATGCTCGCTGATCTTGTCTTTCAGACGATGCCAGGTTTGCTCGTGCACGTCGCGGAAGTCGAGCGCGAACATCAGATCGTCATTATTAGGATCATGCGCCAGCCAGCGGGCGGTAACGGCATTGCGGTCACGCTGGGCGATCAGCGGTGGCGGAGTACTGTCGCCAGCGGACAGCGCGGGAGCCGAAGACGGTGCACCGCGAAAGCTGATGACCACACTGCCGCTGCCCGGTGCGGGCGGTGCGGGTGGGATGCGGGCACCAGGTTGAATAACGACCTCATCGACGGCAGGCGGCAGATTGCGCGTGAGATAGTTCACCGACACGGAGCGCAGTTGCGCGCCGGGGTGCAGCACGGCTTTCCATTGCAGATAGCGTGTTGCCGGCACAGGAAGCGGCGTTTGATTTGGCTTGACGGGCGTCCAGTCCGACCAGAGTTTCGCCACAGTGTCGCGGGGATTCTCAATATTTCCTGATCGCACAAACAAATCGATGCCGGATGGGCTGCCCAGCACCTCCGCACGTCCCCAACGGGTGGCCGTCTCGCCATCGAAGACGTCGGAGACGTAGGTGGCGTTCGCAGCGGGGATGTCCGAGAGTTGCAGAAGCTTGCCGCTGTTTGCCGTCGCCATGCTGATGGCTGAAGGCGTTTGCACCATCGCAACCACTTGGCTCGTCTCCGTGTGGGCCACGTCCGTATAGCTGCCAGGGTCGTTGGGGTCCAGCCGGTAGACGCGGCCGCGATTACCCGTTCCGGCAAAGAGCGCGCCATTGCGAAAGGTGAGCGCATACACCACATCTTCGCGCAACTGCAGCAGCCGTCGCGGCGTGCCGTCCGGCGATATGCGGTAAATTTCCGAGCCATCCGGCACGATCGTGTTGTTGTAGGCTGAGAGCGATGACCCCGGCTGAAGGATGGTGATGGAAACCGCGGTTTGCCCGGACGCGGGCAGAGGCGGCAGAGCCGGCGGGCGGCGATCCCCAACCGCAGCGGCGTAGAGGTTTCCAGCCGGGTCGAGCGCGAGCGCGGTGATCTCATGCTTCGGCGCGGCGTACAGCGCGAACGGCTTGCCATCCGGCGTGATCCGGTAGATGATCCCCGCTCCATCAGACCCGGCATACACTGTGCCATCGGGCGCGACAAGCAACTCACGAATGTGCTGGTCGCCTGAGTGGAAGAAGACCTCGGACTTTGCGGCTGGGTTCTTCAGCGAAACGCGGTAGATCACCGCCGGTGCGCCTGCGGCTACGAGCAGGTCGCCATTTGTTGCCAGCGCCAGGTTCCAGAGATACTTTGGCTTTTCAGCTGTAAGCGACGCATCGAAGAGTACTTGCGGGGTCCCGCTGCCACGTATGCTGTAGACCTTGCCGTCGGGTGACGTAGCCACCGCGAGCGCGCCATCAGGCATGGCCTGCAGCGCCTGCACGTTCAGTTCCTTGAACGAGGCTGCCGTCGTCACCGCACCTTTGCTGTCGATGCGCAACAGCTGCGAACCGCCCGAGGCAGCGCCCGTGCCCGCGTATAAATCGTTTCCAATGGCCGCGATCGACCACAGGAATGTTGCCGAAGTGGAAGCGATCGTGCGCAGCGCGGGTGCTGGTTCCAGTCGGCCATCGTTGCGAACGGCGACATTCGTTGGCGTGCCGCGTTCGAATTCATCGTAGCGGCTCACTGTCCACTGCCGCGTGCCTTGCGCTTGAGCGGCTGCGGCAGCGACCAGGATCAGAGAGGAAATACAGCGGACGGCAGATCGGATCAAGAGACCTCAGCGGATACGAATGGTAAGAACCTGCGAGCCGGAGACTTCGGCCTCGGCTGGCGCGGAACCGGCTTCGGAGGCAGTCTCCGAGGTAAATGAAATCTCCCGCGTGCCACGGAGCGGTTGCAGCACGTTGGCAATGGAAGGCGGTAACGAAGGCAGTGCAGCGGCGGCAGTAACAGCCTGCGTTTCGTGATTCAGCAGGGTGACATAGACGCGGTCATTAGGATGGCTGCGGTTCAGTTGTGCAACCGTGTCGGCCAGATCGAGCGGTCGAGCGGCGGATGCAGCAGGAGGCGTCAGCAGCCGGTCCAGAGAGGCACCATCGCTGACCAGAATCCGCAGCGGCCCATCGGCGATGGTGGCGGGCAGCGTAACAGGGATGCGCACAATGCGGGATTCCTGCTGGAACGGCCGTAACGTTGCCTCGATCATGACGGTGTCACCGGGATGTGCCTCGTTGGTGCTCAGGCGCGCAGACTCCAACTCTGCCGAGAGACGGCGCGGCAGCGCGACGGCGTGGAGGTGAACGGCATCGATATGCGGCTGAGCCAGCTCGTTGCTGTACACGGCCAGAAATTGCTGTGCGATGTATTGCGTTGCTGCGGCAGCGGCAGGCGCGCCATCCGCGGCGGAAAAAATGTTGTTCAGATGAATGGTTCCGGCGTCGCGTACAGCAATATCGCCCGTAAGGTGCAGGCTCATCTGATTCGCGGCGGTGTTCGTCTGGTTTAAGGACTGAAAGATGCTGGCCAGCATGATCTGCGGCGTTAGTTGACGATTATCCAGCACCTCAAAATGCAGCGACTGCGCGGGCAGACCGGAGCCACCCTCGGGTTTGATCTCGACGGAGACCGGAATCATCCGGGCCTCGCGGCCAAACGTGCCTGCCACGGCATTGGCCCGGTCCTGGGTGAAGGAACCGACAGTCTCCGTCGTATTCACAATTTTGAAGGCGTTCATGGGCGAGGGCAGCGTCGCCAGTACCTCGGCCTTTGTCATGGGGATGGAGATATCACCAAACTGGGTGATGGGGTGGCCGCACGCCAGCAGCTGGTGTGCGTCAACATAGGTGACGGTGCAGGTAGCGGCGACGTTCAGGTCGCCCCGGGCCAGCACGGCAGAAATCGCGGAGCCAGGCACAATCGGCTCTGGCTGCAGCGTGTCTGGCGACGCGGAACCGATGCCGCTTACAGGCTCCATGCCTAGCGAGCGAAAGCCGTCGCCGTAGCGCTGCATCGCATTCGCAGAAAAGCCGGTGAAGACAAGCGGGGTATCAATGGCGCGAATCTCTGAACTGCTTATGCCACTGATGCTGGCCTGCCGTGTGAGTGGCGTCGCCAACGCCGGGTCCACCGCAGGCAGATCGCGCACCTGCAGCATCGATCCGATGGGCGTGATGCCGCAGATCGGCTCCTTGCTGAACTGGCCGATCCGGTAGGAGAGCGCACCCAGCAGTTTGTCGTCGATATACACGGGCGATCCGCTCATGCCGGCCACCACGCCCGTAAACTCCGGCTTGGTGCCATGCAGACGGCCCAGGATCATGTCCTGACCGGGACCGATCGCGTCCTTCAGGCGTCCAAGGATTTCCACGTCCATCGGCTCTGGCGTGGTGCCCTCAAACACTGTCCACGCTGTGCCATGCAAGCCACGATGCACGTCGGCAAGCGGGAACGGCTCGGCGTTCAGCGGAGGCGATGCTGGTACCGCTCGCTGCGCCAGGGCACAGTGTGCCGGCAGCAGAAGCAGAGGGAGCAGCGTTGCCTTTCGCCAAGTCTTCACGTCTACCAGAGTAGGGGTCAAAGGCACCTTGTGCCAAGTCGATGACCCGCCAGATGTAGGCTAGAGCAACAAGAGAGGGAATCTTTGAGTATGAGGATCAGGGCTCTGGGCGCGACTTTGAGTGCGGCATTGCTGTTTGCAGGGCTTGCCGATGCGCAACAGCAGCAGACGAAGCCACCCGCGCCACCCGCGCAGACCGACGACGCCGGTCCAAACCAGGACAACGGCCCGGTCATCCTGAAAAAGAAGCGGGAGAACGCCGAGGAGCCGCCGCCCGCGCCTGCTGAGGAGAAGGTTAAGAACCCCAAGGGATTGGAGGACTACTCCATTCGCGTGGACGTTCCCATCGTCACGGTCGATGTCAGCGTCCAGCTGCAGAAGTCCGGCCAGTTCGTCCCCGGTCTGAAAGCCGGCAACTTCCGCGTCACCGAAGACGGCGTCGAGCAGAAAGTCACCGACGTCCGTATGCAGCAGAAGCCGATCACGGCCGTCATGCTGCTCGAATTCGCGGCCAATAGCTATGCCTTTATCCGGGATATGCAGCAGAGCGCCTACGTCTTCTTCCAGCGGCTTAAGCCGGAAGACTACATCGCGGTCATCACCTATGACCTGCGCACACGCATCCTGACTGACTTCACGCAGGATAAGAACATCACGGCAGAGGCGCTGAATACGCTCACGATGCCGGGCTTCAGCGACACCAACGAGTTCGACGCACTCTCCGAAACGCTCGACCGCCTGAGCCGCATCGAGGGACGCAAGTACATCATCCTGGTCTCGAGCGGCCGCGATACCTTCTCCAAGATCAACCTCGATCAAATGCTGAAGAAAATCCGCGCATCGAAGGACATCTCCATCTACACCGTGAGTACCGGCGGTCTGGCTCGCGAGCTGACGGATGCGCGCGGCGGCATGGGCGGCATGGCTCGCATGGACTATCTACAGGCCGACAATCAGATGCGCACCTTTTCGTCGATGACGGGTGGCCAATCCTACTTTCCGGTCTTCCAGGGCGCGCTGCCGGATGTCTTCAACTCCATCAATGCCTCCATCCGCAATCAATATGTGCTGACCTATCACCCGACGAACGTCGCTCAGGATGGCACCTACCGCAAAATCAAAGTCGAGTTAGTCGACCGCGAAGGGCAGCCGCTGACCATGGTGGATGAAAAGCAGAAGAAGATAAAGTACTCCGTCATCGCCCGCGACGGCTACCGCGCCAGAATGCCCGTTGAGTGAGTGAGATCCTTTAAAGCTGACCCCGTCACGTCTGATTAGGCTCAAGGTACTTTGTGTGTCTTAGATAGTTACTTCAGGTCATTGCTCATACGCAACATTACCCGACCATCTGGTAACGGTTTGAAGCCAAGGCGCACATAGAGTTGCCACGCCGGATTGGCTGGGTCGCAGCTAAGTGATACTGACGGAACCTGCAGCAGCAGTTCCCTAATTAAGTGAGATCCTATTCCTGTCCTCTGATAAGCGGGGAGGACTGCAACGCTCAACTCCGGCGTCTGCTCGTCGACAAATCCGTAGCCCGGATATGAGGCAAAAAATAACGCAGCCACGCTGCACCTACAGGCGCACTATCGACGACAGCAAGCAAACCTGAGTCGCCGGTTTTGGTTCCCCAACCGTCAACATATTTTGCTATGTTCGGCTCGTGCAGGACAGACCGTGGCGGCGGGAACTCACCCTGAGGTACGAAGATCGCGAGATACAGCATCTCGCGCAAGAAAGGTTCATCCGCTGATTGAGCGATCCGCACCTCATACTTCATTCTTATTCTCAAACGCAGCCAGATCCCCCACATCTCGATGTGTAATGTGGGTCACGTACTAGCAGCCTACTCATCTTCAGACAAGTCGAACATCTTGCGCGGCGGACCGGCAGGCAGGCGCTCCCGCAATCCCGCTTCCATGCCGATCAACACCGCTAATCCCAGTCCCGCAACGAGTACGACACCCTCGATCTTGGTGGACCACGCATGACGCGCATCGAAGTCCTCGCGCAGCGGTGAGCCGGGAATCAGAATGCTGATGTTGCCCCCCGCCAGTGCGCGGTCATGCTCCATCGGCATGATGACAAAGCGGCTGGAGCAGAATGTCAGCAGCATCATCAAAAAGACAAGCGCCATCTGCGTGTACGGCTTGAACGCCCGCGCACCCAGCATCCGCAGCGCGATCACCATTGCCACGCCGCACCACAGCCCGATGCTGTGCAGCAGCATCAGCGAGCGGCCAATGAAGTCCGCAAACTGCTCTGTGGTGCCAAAGGTATGCGCAGCCGTGGGCGCGACCACCGCGCCAAAGAAGACAAGCGCTCCCATCCACACAGCGAAGCCAAGAAGGCGCAGAATACGTGCCGCAATCACCATGGCTTCAGTCTAACGATCTCTCACGTGACTATCTCTTGCACATGCTGCTCTAGCCGAGAGATTAGTAAACGATGCTCTCTGAACGAGCGGTTTTAGCCGCCGAGATAGCAGGTGGTGCTCTAAGACAGAAGCGGCTTTAGCCGCCGAGATAGCTAAGACCGTGCATCAGTTGGCAGTCTGGTTCCGCTCAAGAGCGTTTTGCAACACAATCTCCAACGCGGGCTTTACTCTCGCGTACTGCTCCGGCGTGATGCGGCCTGTCAGGCGGTCGCTCTCCAGCGTGAACAACTCATCCCGAAGCGCGTGCAGCACAGATGCGGTTTGTGCAGGTGCTGCTGGAAGCGCCGCTGCCGGGCCAGTTGGCACCGGCACTCCGACTGTGGCTGCCGGTAATTGCGGACGCGAGAGCAGGAACCCCGCACCGCCCGCCAAAGCAAGGCCGATCCCCGCGATAATCCACCACTTGTACTTGCTCAGCGGGTCCGGCGTGTCAATGGGAGTACCAAGGCCGCCACCTGGACGATTGTCCGCCACCGTGTTCGATCCAGGATTGGCATTCGGGTCCGCACCGGTCGCGGGAGTTCCGGTGGGCGGTCCGTTCCCTTGATCCTGCTGGCTCGCATCATTCGCCGTCGTGGTCTGCCGCGGCAGCTGCCCCTGTCCACTGACGGTAAAGGCAGCCGGCGTACTCGCGGCAATGTTCCGCTCTACAAAGGTCTGCGCGTCCGTCTCTTCGGTCACGCTCACCCACTGTCCGCCGCCGCCGTCGAACTTCATCGATTTCGGCATCATCACAACGACGTTGTCGGCAGGCATGACGGTGGTGGGTGTGAGTTTTAGCGTGCCGCTGTACGGCAGCTTATAGCTGACCTGGAACTGCGTCTGCCCGCCGGGGCGCACGGCGAAGTTGAAGCTGTAATGATTCTTCGCCTTCAACGGCACGGGTTGCGACTGCACCGTCATGCCGCCAGGCCCTTGCGCCGCCGCGCCCTCAATCACAGCGCCATCCGGCAGCGTAAAGTCGAACGTCGCGTCAGAAAACTGCGTCTTCGGCGGCGTGGAGTCGTTCTTCAGGAAGAAGTGCTGGACGACACGCAGACTCTTGTTGTCCGGCTCGGTCTGCACCCGCATGACATCGGCTTCAAGACGCACACCCGGCACCTTCGCCGCAACAGAGTAAACATCCACGTCCACGTTCGCCGTTCCCGGAGGCGCGGGCTTGAAGTAGTTCGCACCCTCATGCGTGACGCGGACCAGGTGCAGACCCTCATCCGGCACATCCAGCGAGAAACGCCCTTTGCCATCCGTGGTGGTATGCGTCGCCTCCTGCATCCCCTGCGCCAGCCGGATCAGCGTCACGGTATCGCCGGAGGATGGTTTGTTGGTGGTGCCATTGGTGATCACACCGGTGATGGTGCTGGCGGCGAAGGCGGGAAGGGTGGTGAGAGAAATGGCAAGCAAGAGGAGAAAACGCATCACCTTAGAGTTTAATGCCGGCTGACAAGCAATCGACTGAGCTCGTTCGACTATGTATGCCATTGGCATATACTGTTTGCATGCGAACGGTCGTCGAAACGCCGACGTACCTGAAGGCCGCCAGCTCTATTTTCAGCGAAACGGAGCGGATTGATATTGTGACAGCGATCGCTTCAGATCCAGAGGATGCCCGGCACCGGCGGTTACCGGAAGCAGCGGTTTGCACGCGCAGGCATGGGTAAACGCGGAGGTGCACGGGTCGTCTATCTGTACGGGGGCGACTCCTTTCCGGTCTTTCTCATCACCGCGTATGCAAAAGCGGAGAAGGGAAGCTTGAGCAAAGCAGAGAAAAATGCTCTCGCAAAGATGGCCAAAAGCTTTTTCGAGGAGTACAGGGGAACATTTTGAGCAAACTTTTCGAGGAGATGGTTCAAGGAACGTCAGAAGCACGCGCTTACATGGAAGGTGAGCGTAAGAGCTTCAAAGTGACCTTGCCCGACACCGTGGATGTTCGTGGCATTAGAAAGCGCCTCCATTTCAGTCAACACCGGTTTGCGGATGCCTTTGGACTCTCCGTTGATGCAGTGCGTCATTGGGAGTCGGGCCGCCGGAGTCCTGAAGCTGCGGCACGCGCGCTGTTGATGGTGATTGCGCACGATCCTCAACTCGTCATGCATGCACTTGCCCAAGTGCAGACAGCAAACAATGTCAAAATTAAGGAAAGAGAATTATCTCCTCGGAGCGAGAGAGGTAAGTAATTGCCAATTCTTGTAAAAGTAAGTAAAGAATCAAGTTGATTTTTCACTGACCTTAGCGAACTGTGGAACATACAAGCCGATCTCTTCATATGTCATGGTGAACTCAAAATAATTCACTTCACGTACGTGAGAACTTAGATAATTAGCTGTTGCAATCAGACCGACAGTGCAGTCTTCATGCTTCCACTTTTTGGCCAGGTACTCAGAACGTGGCCGATAGCTTTCCGCTTGACGTTCTTCCCACGCGCGATGGGGTGGCTTGTTCTCGATGTGAATCGAGTAGAGCTTCTGGCGTGCAACGTCTTCGAGAAATAGAGTAATGTCAGTTTCGGAATCTTTCTTTGTCTCAGGATTCCGGTACCAGCGTTGATGCCAAAGCTCGTCCGTCTTCACCGTAAGAACAAAGCCTTTGAATTTTGTGTGGTCAAGAAGCGCTTTCTGAAATTGCTCATTCGTTGAGAATGCTTCCCAGAAGTATTTGTCGAGTTCCAGTTCAGTAAACACGATTCAGAAGTTCTCCCTCGAACTCAGGTTCGCCATCACTTCAGCCCGGGTCCGCCATACATCGTGCCACTGCTTCTTTTCCGCCAGCGGCAGTTCATCCGTGTGAAAGGGTGAACCAGGTTGTGACGATTCGCCGTAACACACAAACGTCTTGGCACGCACCGTAGGTTTGGTGAACTCCAGCGCGATGGTGAAGCCGTCGCCGTGCACCGGCGTCTTGATGCCGTCGAGCAGTGGCCCATACGTGATCACACGAAAGATACCGAGATTGCCGTAGCCACCGTTCCCGGGCAGGTTCACACCGTTCAGCGCGGGGCCGCGCGGAGCCTTTGTGTCCCCATCGGATTGCCCGTTAATCTGGAAGCGCATTACCTTGCCCCACGGCGTATCTATCGACCCGTAGAGCTTCTCGGTTTCTCCCGCAGCATCGTCCAGCATCTGCGCGGCCAGCTTCAGATCCTTGATGCCGCGAGGCGTGTTTAGTGGCTGATCCACGCGGTAGGGCACCGCCCAGTTCTTCTGCGATTCCGGCGTCAACATGCCGACGCCGGGCCCGATAAAGTGCTGCGCCCACGTGTAGAACAGCAGGGCACCGCGCGACCCGGCTTCGGATTGACGGTCCCACTCTTTCAACACGCCCGCGGCCTGCTTCGCGCGGAGCGAGCCATACTGGTCCACGGCCTTCAGCAGATCAGGCAAGACGCGGTCGGCCATCTCCATGCGCGTGGAGAACTTCTTCTCCAGCAGCATGTCGAAGCTGATCTTGCCATCTTCGCTTAACATGCGCAGCGCACGGTCCGAGCGGAACAGCGGAAAGTAGGACGAGATGTACGCAGGGTATTTCTCTCGGTCCGTCATCGTAGGCCACGCTGCATCCCAGGGCGGCTCATTCGAGTTCTGCACATAGCCACTCGCCGGGTCCACCTGCTTTGGCAGCTCGTCATAGCTCAGGATGCCGTGCGGCATGGTGCTGCTGACGGACCCGTCTACCGGCTTCGACCACATCGCCCAGTCGCCCGTGCGGCGCGGCACGTTCGCGTTGAACAGGTACTCGATATGACCGTCACGGTCGGCGTACAGGATGTTGTACATCGGCACTTCCAGCCGCCGCAGTTGCGCTTGGTACTCGGCCAGGTTGTGCGACGTGTCCATCTTCCAGTACTGCTCCAGAAAGAACGGCTTATCCAGACCGGCGACGAGCAAGGCGATTGGCTGACCGTTCTCGCGGCGCACCACCGGGCCGTGCACCGTCTTTTGCACCTGCACGATTTCCGTCGTAAAGCTGCCGTCCTTTTGCTTCACGCGGAACGGATATTGCGCCGTTTCATACTTCAGCACCTTGCCGTCATATAAGTAGCCGCCGTTCTTCTCAGAAATAACAAACTGCAGCGCGCCATTATTTGTATTCACCGTATTGGTGATGGCAACGTAGTCAGAAAACGAGAAGCGCAGCACCGGCAGGCCGACCTGACTTGCACCGTACAAGTTGATGCCAGGCGCGGTGAGTTGCACCTCAAAGTATGTGCTCTCGCCAGCCATCGCCAAGTGCGGATTCATCAGCAGCATGGCGTTTCCGCTGGTTGTGTGCGAGGGCGCAATCGCCCATCCGTTGGAGCCGTCCTGCATGTCCATGTTGGTGGACGCGAACGGCGAGTCCGGTATGTCCAGCGTCGCTGCCGCCGTCGCGCGAGGCTCCATCAGCGTGCGTCCGGCGACAAACTCGAAATTAATGAAGTGTTCCTGATGTTGCATCACGTCCAGCGCGGTAACGGGCAGTACCTGGCAAGACTCCGGGCTGAGCTTGTCGACATGCGCCTTGCCGTACGCGTTAATACCAGCGGCAAACGCATCCAGGTAGCCTCGAAACTCCGGCGTCTGCGCTGCCAGCCAGATCTTCGCGCGCTGCGGCACCTCATTCAACAGCACCCAGCGGTCGGTCTTTAGGTTACGGTCGTCCTCACCCGGACCATAAACTTCGCTGGATTTGGCGCGGCTGCCCGCCATCACATGCATCAGCAGATCGCCATGCGCCTCGGCCTGCGCATAGCCGTACAGGTAAAACATGTCGCGCGTGGACTTCGCGAAGATATGCGGAATGCCCCATTTGTCCCACAGGATTTCGGAGCCGTGCTGTGGCTTATATGCAGGTTGAGCGTAGACTGCCAGAGCCGCGCTGAAGGTCAACGTTGCGACTACGTAACGAAGAAGACGGCGCAGGGGCATGGTGGCTCCTTGTGGATTCGCTACTCTGAGCTTTGCGCAAGAGTAACACCTTGCATTCAAGTCAAGAGCGAACGCAAAGTGCGCGAAGGTATACGCAAAGGACGCAACGAGCAGGCGCTTTGAGCCCTTTGCGTGCATTTCCTTTGCGTCCGCTCTTGAACTGACCTTAAACGCGTTCCAGGGTGTCGATCTCGCTCACAAGGCCCGCGGCCTCATCCTCCAGCATCGTTCGCTGGGTGGCGTAATCTTCTTCGGGATACTTGCCAGCCTTATATTCAAAATTAAGGTCTCGCAGATTGGCAAAGACCATATCGCGGCGTTCGCGCAGAAAGTCGATACGCGTGTTCGCGCGCTGGATGAAGGGATGATCCTCCGGCCAGAAGGTATAGGCAAACAGAATCATCAGCAGCAGACCACCCGCGACCAGTCCCATGATTAGAACTCCGTCTCGCGCCGGATTCGCTCGCGCATGTCATCACCGCCAACGCCGCCCACGTATGGGATAGCAGGCGCACCCGCAACAGCAATCATATGATGGCCCTTCCAGCGCCAGATCAGCAACGCCGTGCCCACAATGGCTAGCAGGAACACCACAATCGGAACGATCCATGCGGCGTTATCAAAGCCGCCGCGAATGGGTGCGGCCAAGACCGTGGGACCATACTTCGCCACAAACCAGTTGAAGATACTCGTGTCTGAACTGCCACCTGCTACCTGCGCGCGGAGTTCGCGGATCATGCCATCGGAATTAGGGCAGCCGACATGGTTGCACTCCAGCAGAATCTGACCGCATCCGCAGGTACACACCATCTTGTGGCCGATGCTGGAGAACTTCGCCGTGGTATCGCCCGCGCCAATGGTAGCCAGTGCCACGGTGAACAGCAGCACCATTTGGAAGACACGGTTACGAAACAGCGGCCAAATCTTCGTCATTAGTCGCCTCCCACGGCCTGCAGTTCGCGCGTGGGCAGCACCGGTGCAATGCGATCCTTCAACATCGGCCGCAGACCCGGCAGAAGCGCTAACACGGTACCGGCAAAGACAATCGCCACGCCAATCCATATCCACGAGACCAGCGGGTTCAGGAAGACCTTGATGATGGGGCGGTTCGTCTCCGGGTTGCGGCCCTCGAAGACGACGTACAGGTCGCGCAGCGCCGTCGAGTGAATTGCAACGATTGTCGATGTCGTCTGAGCGGCGTTGTAGAAGCGCCGCTCCGGTGCCATCTGCGTGATCTTCTTGTTGCCGCGATACACGTCTAGCAGCGCGAAATCTGTGTCGTAGTTGGGGTTCGAATCCTGCGTATAACTCTGGCACACCAGCTTGTAATTGCCAATGGTCAGGGAGTCGCCGTATCCCATTTCAAGCTCGCGGGACTGATTAAAGGCCGACCCCGCCAGGCCGGCAAAGAGCGCCACAATGCCGAAGTGGACAAGATACCCACCGTAACGGCGGTTGTTGCGCATGGTTAGCAGCCATGCGGATGCGGCCAAGTTTTTACCAGTTTGCGTGCTGACCACATGCGCACCGCGCAGAAATTCGGCGGCAATGGCGACAAAGACGCCCGCTCCAATGGAAAAGCAAACCAGAGCGTAAAGTTGACCTTCCAGGTCCTCCGCATTCGCGCTCCACGGATGCAGGCCGCTGGCCATCAGGATCGCCGCGCTGCCAACCACGGCAAGGCACGGCAGAATAAAATTTCGCCGGATCGACCGCAGCGAAGTGGCGCGCCACGCCAGCAATGGTCCCACACCCGTGAGCATGAGCAGAAACAGCCCGATGGGTACCGCGACGCGGTTGAAGAAGGGCGCGCCCATGGTCACTTTCGAACCCTGAACATACTCGCTCAACACCGGAAACAGCGTGCCAAAGAGAACGGTAAAGCACGCGACCAGCAGGACCAGGTTGTTGAACAGAAACGAGCTCTCGCGTGAGACGATGGATTGCAGTTTGTGTTCGCTGGTGAGATGGCCGCTCTGCCGGAAGAACGTGAACAGGCAAACCGCGAAGATGATGCAGAGGAAGGTGGTGAACCAGTTCCCAATGGAGCTTTGCGCGAACGCATGGACGCTGCTGACGATGCCGGACCGGGTGAGCAGCGTGCCGAGAATCGTCAGCATAAAGGTGAAGAAAATCAGCCAGACGTTCCACTTTTTCATCATGCCGCGCTTCTCCTGCATCATGACCGAATGCAGAAACGCCGTGGCTGTGAGCCATGGGAGAAAGGAAGCGTTCTCCACCGGATCCCATCCCCAGTACCCACCCCATCCCAGAACGGCATAGGCCCAGTGCATGCCCAGCGAGATGCCCACAGTGAGAAACAGCCACGTCACCAAGGTCCAGCGCCGTGTGATGCGAATCCATTTTTCGCCCGGATAGCGCATCATCAGCGCGCCCAGGGCAAAGGCAAACGGCACGGAGAAGCCGACATACCCCAGGTACAGCATGGGGGGATGGATGACCATCTCCGGGTATTGCAACAGCGGATTCAGGCCATTGCCGTCCGTAGGTATCAGTCCCCTGGTCAGAGAAAACGGCGGCGCTGCAAAGTTCAGCAGTGCCAGGAAGAAGACCTGCACACCGGCCAGAATGGTCGACGCATACGCAAACAGCCGCACATCCACCCTGTGCCGCAGCCGGAGAACAAAGCCATACCCCGTCAGCAGAAACGCCCACAGCAGCAGCGAGCCTTCCTGGCCGCTCCACAGGGCAGAGAACTTGTATGCGGGGTTCAAATCACGATTGGTGTGGTGAAGGATGTAGCTGACGGAGTAATCGTTGGTATACGAGGCCCAGACCAGAGCAAAGGCGGCGCACGCCACGGCGATGAAGGTCGCGATGCCTGCTCTCCGAGCCGTTTCGCCCAGCCGCTCAGGCTGCACACGCAGTTGCCAACCCCGTGCCATTGCCGTCAGTGAGACAGTTCCGGCGAGCAATGTGTACGCGGAAAGGCACAGCGCCAGAAGCAGGGCAAAGCTGCCGAACTGTGGCATGGGGTGAGGCATCAAGACACCAAAAGCGCGCACACCTATTCTCTCAGGCTGAAACACCTGTAGGCAAACCGGTGCCGGACAATGTAACGACTACCGCACAGCAGCAACGCGCGCCTACGAAGTAACGTCGGGCGCGCGAGTTCCGGCCCCTTGATGGATGAGCCGGTCCACAGAGGCAAGCAGGTTGTCCGGCAGCAGCGGTTTCATGCGAAACACCACGTTCATGCCTTTGTATTCCTGCTCCGCTTCATCCAAACCGCTGATGACCAACACAGGCAACGCCGGGTGGAACGCACGAAGCTCCCGCACAAACTCCGATCCGGTCATCCCAGGCATGAGGTGATCGGTGATGACCAGGTTGATGTCGGATGGAAAGTCGTTCGCACGAAACTGTTCGAGTGCACGCTCCGGATTCAGCACAGGGATAACGAAATATCCCGCGCGCTTAAGGATAGTCTGCCGGGTTGCAGCCTGAATCGCGTTGTCGTCGATCAGCAGAATCGTCGATTGCATGATTTCTGTTGAGTCTCCTAAATGCCGAGGCGCGGCGACGCGCTGGAGCGATTGGTCCAGAACGTGGGATGCAGGTTTACACTCAGATGCCGCCTTCGACCCTCTGGGTAAGTGGACGCCTGACCATGCTTCCGTCTACGCTGGTGCACGGCCTTCTACCTGGAATAATGGCGCGGTGGAACGTCAAAGGAGTGCCTCTGTGGGCGTGCACCTGGGATTCGTGGACTGGCTCATCATGGCGGTCTACCTGATATTTGTGCTGGGTATTGGATTCGCGCTGAAGCGCTACATGCGGACCAGCAACGACTTCTTCCTCGCCGGGCGCTCCATCCCGGCGTGGGTGTGCGGGCTGGCCTTCCTGTCCGCCAACCTGGGCGCGCAGGAGGTCATCGGTATGGGTGCCTCCGGTGCGAAGTATGGCATGGCGACCAGCCATTTCTACTGGATCGGCGCGGTCCCAGCCATGGTTTTCGTAGGCATTTTCATGATGCCGTTCTACTACGGCTCAAAGGCGCGCAGCGTGCCTGAGTATCTGCGGATGCGGTTCGACGAGAAGACACGCGCGTTGAACGCCATCTCCTTCGGCATCATGACGCTGTTCTCGTCCGGCATCTCCATGTACGCCATGGCTCTGCTGATTGATGTCCTTGGCATCCTGAAAGGCATCGTGCCGGACGCCTACGTCTTCCACGTTTCCGTGCTCATTTCCGCCGTCATCGTGCTGGCGTACATCTTCCTGGGAGGGCTGACCAGCGCCATTTACAACGAGGTTCTCCAATTCTTCCTGATCGTGGCGGGTTTCATGCCGCTGGTGTACATCGGCTTGCGTAACGTGGGTGGATGGCACGGACTGAAGGCGAATCTCCCCCCTGGATTCACCCATTCGTGGCGGGGCATGGAGCACGCCAGCACCAATCCGCTTGGGGTGGAGTGGTTCGGCCTGACCATGGGCCTTGGCTTTGTGCTGAGCTTTGGGTACTGGTGCACGGATTTCCTCGTCGTGCAGCGCGCCATGGCAGCGGAAAATGAGGAGAGTGCGCGCCGTGTACCCCTCATTGCCGCGATCCCGAAGATGGTGTTCCCGTTTCTCGTGATCCTGCCCGGACTGATCGCCGTGGCGGCGCCCGCAATCGCGAACCATACCGCCGCGGCAACCACGGGTGTGGCCTCCAAGGGACTGATTCCAGTCAAACTCGATCCAGTAAACGGCCACGCGTTGATCGATGTGCACGGAGAGCCTATCTACAATTACGATCTTGCGATTCCGTCCTTGCTCCTCAGCTACTATCCGACAGGTATCCTCGGCCTCGGCCTCACGGCGCTGCTCGCAAGCTTCATGTCCGGCATGGCTGGTAACGTGACCGCCTTCAACACAGTGTGGACCTACGACATTTATCAGAGCTATATCAACAAGACAGCAAGCGATCAGCATTATCTGCGAATGGGACGTTGGGCGACCGTTGGGGGCGTGCTGCTCTCTGTCGGCTCCGCGTACCTCGTGACCGGATTCAACAACATCATGGATACGCTCCAGCTGGTCTTTTCCATCGTCAACGCGCCCCTCTTCGCCACGTTCCTGCTTGGCATGTTCTGGAAGCGCACCACGGGGCACGCCGCCTTCACGGGACTGATCAGCGGCACGGCGGCCGCGCTGCTGCACCATGGATTGACGCTGCCTGCGGGTGCGTCCCCTGGCATTCATGGCGGCTGGATCGCGCATCTGCATACGTATCCCAGCGAAATGGCGCAGAACTTCTGGACGGCTATCTTCGCCTTCACGGTAAACCTGCTGGTCACGGTAGCGGTCAGCCTTATGACGCAGCCCCGTGCGGAAAGCGATCTGGTGGGCCTTGTCTACTCGCTGACACCCAAACCGTCCGATGCACATCTGCCATGGTTCCGGCGGCCGCTCACGCTCGGCATTGCTGTTCTGGCGGTGCTGCTCGCACTGAATCTCATATTTGCTTAGGTAAGATAACGAATCACTGGAGAACGGCATGGGTCTCGATCTGCGCATTCCGCTTGGTCTAATGTTTCTGTCAATTGGCGCAGTCATGCTGGCGTACGGCGTTGTCACCTTGCACAGTCCAATGTACGCACGCTCGCTTGGTGACAACGTCAACATCGGTTGGGGCGCAGTCATGTTCGCCTTCGGTTTGCTGATGTTTTTGTTGGGCCGGCGAGCGAAGTCGAAAGACGTACCGCTCAGCGACAAGGGCACTGGCGTGCCGCAACGGAACCGCCACTAAGCGGCGCGCCATCCGAGACGCACAGCCGCTTACGCCCCTGCCTGAGATAATCAGTTGCATGAAGCATCGCGTCATCAAGCACTACGAGCTGGTCCGCAAGCTGGGGACCGGCGGCAGTGGCGTGGTCTTCCTGGCGACAGACACCCAACTACAGCGTCCCGTTGTCATCAAACTGCTGCAACGCGGCACCCTCACCACCGAGGAAATGCGTACCACCTATCTGCGTGAGGCCCGTCTTGCCTCCGCCATCGAACACCCCAACGTCTGCGCTATCTACGACGTCGGCGAGATCGAAGACGAAGCCTATATCGTCATGCAGTACGTGCCCGGCAAACCGCTGGACCGCATGATCGAGGCCGGCCCGGCCAACGTGGAACTCGTCCTATCCGTCGGCATTCAAGCTGCGGACGGTCTCGCCGCGGCGCACTCTCTCGGCATCTTTCATCGCGACCTGAAACCGGCAAATCTCATCCTCACCGAGGGCGGCCTCCTCAAAATCCTGGACTTCGGCCTTGCTCGCCGCCTTCGTCTAGAAGAAGCCGAGTTTGACCCTTCCATCCATGCCGAGCGCAAGCCCATTCCCACTGGCACCTACACCGCGCGCGGCGGCACCATCGCCTACATGGCACCGGAGCAGTTCGTCACCGGCCAGTCCTCCGTGCAGAGCGACATTTTTGCCCTCGGCGTGGTCCTGTATGAACTGCTGACTGGTCGCCATCCGTTCCACCGGCCCGACACACCTGATTTTCAGACCATCCGCGCCATCCAGTTCGCGGAGCCGCCACCCGTCCGTGATCGCATCACGGAGATTCCGCGCGAACTGGAGAGCGCCATCCTCCACTGCCTGCGCAAGCAGCCTGCGGAACGCTTCTCTTCCGCCGCAGAAGTCCGCGAAAGCCTGCGCACCATCCTGAAAGCCTCGCAACTCGACAACCTCGTCATTCCGGCTGCCAGTCTCCCTCTCCAGAACCCGCTCGACTTCCGCACCCCGGAAGAAGAAAAACGTTCCACCGGCCTACTTTCCATGCTGGCTGAACGCTTCCGCGAAAGCGGCGGCAACCAGGCCCACAACACCATCGTCGTCCTGCCTTTTGTCAATCTTGGCGTCGCCGATACCGCGCTCCTGTACGGTCACGCCCTCGCCGATGCGGTCAGCGCGCGCCTGGCACGCATGCAGACCCTGGTAGTTCGACCGTCGAGCGCCCTGATGAATGTTTCCGCCGCTCAACTGGATCCCCTGAGCATTGGCCGCAAGCTGGCAGTCGAGTATGTCGTCGCGGGCAGCTTTCTTCGCAGCGAGACCGGCTTCGATCTGAACTGGCAAATGCTGCATGTGCCGGAGCAGGCCGTACGCGCAGGCGGTTCCATCAACATCGATTCGTTTGACCTCGTGGCCGTGCAGAACGAGATCAGCACCGAAATCTTCAGCGCGCTGCGCGGTGGCGCGGGCGTGCGACCGCTCGTGGCAGTAAAAGATTCGGTAAGCAGTCCGCCTGGGCCGCTGGAAGAGGAACTTTTCGAAGAGTACCTCCAGGCGCGTGCGTTACTGAGTTCGTTCATGTTCCGCACCGGCAGCCCGGAAGACCTGCAACGCGCCGAACAACTGTTCACCCGCGTCGTCCAGCGCGATCCAAGCTATGCGCCCGGATGGACCGGTCTGGGCATCACGCACCTGCAATACCTTAGCCACGGCCTGGGCGGCCAGATGCACATCCTGGAGATGCGGCGCGCGCTGGACAAGGCCCTGGTGCTCGATCCCGGGTCAGTCGAGGCGAACCTCTACCGCGTCTACATGCTGCTCTCCCGCGGCGAAAAGGAGAGCGCGCGGCATGGCATCGCGCACCTGCTGCAAACCGCTGGCAACGACTGGAACGTGCATCGCATCGCGGGCATCACACTGCGCAGCGATGGACAGTACGAGCAGGCACTTAGGGAATTCAGCACCGCCCTGCGCCTTAGCCCATCGGACGCGCCCATCATCTACAATCACCGCGCCCGGGTCTATCAGTACCAGAATCAGTTCGAACTCGCTGCGGAAGAGGTTCAGAAGGGTCTCACGCTGGATACGCGCCAGCCCATGCTGTGCGTCACGCGCGGCTATCAGTACATGCGCGAGGGTCAACTGGAACAGGCAATCAACACGCTTGAAGGCGTTATCAAGGAAGACGCCACCCTGCGCATCGTTCACCCCACGCTAGCCATGTGCTACGCCATGCTGGGTGACCGCGAGCGGGCAGCGAGCTTCATCGTGGAGGAGACGCTCGCCGCCGCTGAAGCAGACAGCGAGATGGCCTACCGTCTGGCAACCTACTTTGCCGTGGATAGCGAAGCCGGAGAGGCTCTGCACTGGCTGCGGCGCGCCGTCTATCTTGGCAACGAAAATTATCCGTGGTTCATCAAAAACCCGGCTTGGTCGCGCCTACAGGGTAGCGGCGACTTCCAACTCATCATGAGCGATCTGAAGAAGAGCTACCAACGCAACACCAAAAACTGGAAGCGCCTCCTCGCCCAAACCCATGGGTAAGGCTTCGTGAGCGTCATAGTATACCCTGAAATCTGCTGCTACGTTGGACATGGCTGCGGGCTTAGACCGCGCTAACGGCCCAGTGCCGCTATTCCGCTGACCGGTACGAGAACCAAAGCAACAGCGCACCACACTCAGCGAACAGTGCCATCTGCACCAGCACCCACAGTGTCGAGTGGGCCGTCAGCGGCGCAAGCACCACCATCGCAAGCGCCACAGTCACAATCGTGGCATAGACGAACCTGCGTCCAACGCTGGGACGCGCCAGCATCGCTCTTCCCGCACTCACCCGTAACGGTCGTTCAACGGGCACGCGCGCCATCAGCCGAACCGTAAAATCCTCCGGCACGGGCACCACCGGGGACGTCTCCAATGCCCTGGCAATCGCGTCATCGTCGATCATCGCCGTCCTCCTTGTGTGTGTTCCAACCCAAGGCGCAACTTTTGCCGGCCCCGGTGCAGATGCGTCCGCACCGTGCCAATCGGCAGGCGTAGCGTCTCCGCGATCTGCTGATAACTGCGCTCCTCCTGATGGTACAAAACCAGCACTGTCCGTTCCACAACGCTCAGCTTGCCCAGCTCTTCTTCCACGCGCCGCTGCAACTCTCTCACCGCAAACTGTTCCTCCGCGCTGGCCTCGGGGTGCGGCAGTCGCTCCTCCCACGCCGAGACATCATCCGACAATGAGGTAGTCCGCTCATCCTCGCGGCGCCTGCGCTTCCATTCATCCTGCGCTACGTTCACCACAATGCGATGCAGGTACGTCGTCAGCAGCGCCTCACCCCGAAACGCCGGCAGCGCACGATGCAGGCGCAGAAAGACCTCCTGCGCAAGGTCGTCCACATGCTCGCGCGACCCGGTCAGCCGGGCCAACATGCGGAACACCCTGCCCTGATGCTCGCGAACAATCTCTTCAAAGCTGGAAGTCATCATCGCGGCGGGAAAGTAAGACTGAGCGAACACCTGAAAGTTTCACGCACACGGTTGAAACTTACACAGCACCGCGAAGTCTAACGCCGCCGTAAAGGAGAAACACTATTATGAGTAATCCCTTCGATAGCCCCTTCATCGTGCCGGTCGCTGGCTGTGTCATGATCCTTGGCCTTGGCGTTTCTGGTATCTACTCCGAGATGCGAGGCAAGGAACTGCGTTCGCAGGAGCGCATCGCCATGCTGAACCGCGGCATTCCACTACAGGAAGTACAACGTATTATGGCCGCCGTAAACGAACAGGACAAGAAGGTGCGCGATCCGCTGCGCAGCCTGCCCATTGCGCGCAGGACCGCACTTGTACTGCTCTCTGTTGGCATCGGCCTTGTACTCGCCGGTGTTGCCATCGCTTTTATCGTCCAGGAGCGGAATGTCCTCGTGGTCAGCGCCATAGGCCTGGTCAATCTCGCGATCGGCTGCGGCTTTCTTGTTGACTACTCCATGCAGAAGCGCGAACTTGCGCGCTTCGGCATGGAGGTAGACACAGATCCGAACCTGCTGGACAGCGTTCGTTAGTTAGCCGGTACAAAACTGTGCTGTTCCACGTAGGCCGGTGCAGATGTTCGCACGGCATTCGATGGCAGATCCGTGGATGGCTGGCCCGCTGGAAGACGGGCAAACTCCGGGTGATATCCTCCTGGCCGGACAGGCAGCGGCTGCGTCAAGCCAAAGATCAGCAACGTTTCCTGCGGCAGGTGCGTCTGCCGGTCCTGCTTCAGCCATACAACGGTGCTTACACCAGCACCCACGGCGGCACCCACCAGGGCACCTGGCGGTCCAGCAATCACACCACCTGCCGCAGCCGCTCCACCCGTGGCCAGGGACATGCCAGCCAGCGTGGTACCGGCATGATCCTTGCGAACGATGTTGCCTTCCGCATCCACCTTTGTATCCGCAAACTGGTCGGTATCGATGACCGCCGCGCCCAGTGGCATACGGATGCCATCCGGCAGGATCAGCCGCTGTACCTGGAAATGAATCAGCGCGGCACCGCGAATCCTTCTGCCGCCGCGGATCTCCGTAATGGTTCCTTCCACCGTCGATCCGGCAGGGACCACCACGCGACCTTCATTTACAACGTTTTCCGTCACATCAGCTGCAAACGGTGTATTCGGCTGGGTAACATCGGTTGCGACTCCATTACGGAGCCGTGCACGCAGCATGGTGCCCACCGGCAACTCGTTTGGCGTGCGCGGTACCTCGGTCACAATCCCGGCATCAGGATCGGTCGCCGGAGCCGGCATGCGCGTATGCAGCGTAACTCCAGCAGGTTGGTACGGCTGGTACACCTCGGCAGGAGCGGCCTGGGTCTGCTCAGGAAGAGCAGGGATGGCCGCGGATGGCTTTGCGGAACTGATCGAACCGGGAACGCTTCCTGCTGGGGGCAGATCCTCCACGATGCTGTCCGGGGGACGTGAAATGCCAGTCTGTTGCGCCAGGACAGGCGATGCGGCGAAGAGGATGGCGAGCGCGAGCGAAGGTTTCAAGAGGCAATCTCCGGCTGCCGGACACATGCGTAATAGCAGACCACCGTAGGCTACCGCCACCGGACACCTGCTGTCGATAACCAATCGTATGCTGAATCAAATGGGTCAATGCCGTCTTTCGTCCATCCGCGTACACCGGGTTTAAGCGTTTGGCTTGTTAGAATGACGCGAACGCCACCACAATAAGAGCCGGGCAGTACGGGGAGCATATGGCCGACCTGGTAGAAACCATTGCCGGAACGCAGGGTATGAACATTGCTGTTGACCGGCGGCCCCGGCTGAATGACCGTCTGGCACATCGCATCGTCCCGTCCACCTCGACGGAAAAGAAAGGCACCATGACTGAGATCGTATCCATCACCGCCCGCGAAATCCTCGATAGCCGCGGCAATCCCACAGTAGAAGCAGATGTGACCCTGACAGGCGGCGCGATGGGCCGGGCGGCGGTTCCAAGCGGTGCCAGCACCGGCGAACACGAGGCAGTGGAGCTGCGGGATGGTGACAAGGAGGTCTACCTGGGCAAAGGCGTACTGCGGGCGGTGGAGAACGTGGAAAGCGCAATCGCGCCCGAGCTTGTCGGGATGGATGCGACGAATCAGCGGCTCATTGACGCAACCATGCTGCAGCTCGACGGCTCGGACAATAAGTCCAATCTCGGTGCAAACGCCATCCTCGCCGTCTCCATGGCCTGCGCACGTGCTGCGGCTAACGCGCTCATGCTGCCGCTCTATCGCTACCTCGGTGGGGTGAACGCCTGCCTACTGCCCACGCCCATGATGAACATCCTCAACGGCGGCGCACATGCCGACAACAACGTTGATTTCCAGGAGTTCATGATCATGCCCGTCGGCGCGGAAAGCTTCTCGGAAGCCTTGCGCTGGGGTGCCGAAACCTTTCACACCCTCAAGAGCGTGCTCAAGAAGAAGGGCTACAACACAGCCGTCGGTGATGAAGGCGGCTTTGCTCCCTCACTCAAGTCCAACACCGAAGCCCTCGACGTTATCCTTGAAGCCATCGAGAAAGCAGGCTTTACCGCCGGTGAAGACATCGCCCTCGCACTCGACCCCGCGTCCAGCGAGTTCTACGTCGCGGATACCGGCAAATATGTCTTTAAGAAGTCTGATAAGAGCGAGAAAACGTCCGCCCAAATGGCTGCTTACTGGGCCGATTGGGTCCGCCAATACCCCATCATCTCCATCGAAGACGGGCTTGCCGAGAACGACTGGGAGGGCTGGAAGATCCTTACCGACGAAATCGGCGACCGCTGCCAACTCGTCGGCGATGATCTCTTCGTAACCAACACCAAGCGCCTGCGTGAGGGCATTCAAAAAGGTGTCGCCAACTCCATCCTCATCAAGGTCAACCAGATTGGCACCGTCACTGAAACGCTCGAAGCCATCGAAACCGCCCGCCGCTACGGCTACAGTTCCATCATTTCGCACCGTTCGGGTGAAACGGAGGACACCTTCATCGCCGACCTCGCCGTCGGCACCGGCGCGGGTCAGATCAAGACCGGCTCACTCTCCCGCACCGACCGCATCGCCAAATATAACCAACTCCTCCGAATCGAAGAAGAACTTGGCCAGGGCGCGGAATACCTCGGCATCGAATCCGTCAACTGCGAGTAAGCACGTCGAAGCGGGACGAGGACATTGGCGATGATCGAATCAGAACGCAGAAGTGCCGGTTATTACTTGCTGCTCCCTGCAATGTTGTTTATTTGTCTTCTGCCATTCTGCTTTCTTGGTTACGGCCCTGATAACGATACGTATGGTGTTATCGATTCTGGTCGCGCACAGTGGCTACACCACATCCTCCATACGTCCCGTACACCAGGCTACTGGTCGTTTGAAACCATCGTCTTCGTTCTCAACAGGATGGAAGGTTCGGCACTAGTCAATATCACAACGCTCCTGGTTTCTGCCGTCCTCCTATGGCGCTGTGTTTGCATTGCAGAAAGGCTTGGAGCACGTTTTCCACGATGGACCGTGGCATGTCTTGCAGTCACCCCTGTGTACGCCATCGCTTCCTGTACCACTGCGGATTACCTATGGTCATGCCTAGGTTTGGTCTGGATGCTGGAGGCTTTTGCGGAAGACCGCTTTGTCGTTGCAACGGTAGCCGGAACGCTCGCGTATCTCATCCGCCCCTCGAACTCCATCGTTATCGCCGGAGTGATCGCGGGCGGTATGCTGCAGGAGCTCATCAGGTCTAAGTCCTTAACAAAGCGAGCACTCAAGCTGTTCGGCTCCGGTGTTGTCGCAGCTGCCGTCGGGTCATTGCAACTCGTCCTCTCATACCTCAGTGCGGGCCGCACATTCCAGTTCATGCAGGGCAGCATGGGAGGTGACGCCATGTGGACCCCTAAAATGCGCGTAGGGCGCTTCGGCTTCAAGATGATGATGCTTATCGGCCCGCTTGCATGGGGTGCACTAATTGCCATCGTCTTCGCCGCGCGCAGGTCGCGAGCCTCCGCGAGTGATGGTTTTGCGTCGTACACCGCGCGCCTTGTTCCACTGCTTTGGGGCGGCCTCGCAGGAACCTTCATCCTCTTCTTCATCTTCCCCATCGAAGTTAGCTACTTCATTCCAGGGGAAATCTGCGCAGTGATGCTAATGGGCATCACAGTGCTGATGTGGAGGCGATGGGCGAACGTCGCCCTCTTTGTGGCAATCCTCTTTGCGAACTTCGTCACGGTGCAGCTCGTTGTGCCAAACATCCCGGGGCAATCCACGTCCGCGAGCTTCCATCCAGCACTCCATGCCGGCGAGTTCATCGACGCCACTCGTGAGCGCAACCGGTTTCGGATGTGCCGTACGAATAACTGCTTCGTGCACATCCAACATCCGGAAACACCAGAGCAGTACTCTGTGTGGGACCAGTAGGATTACTGAAGATCTCGTGCGAGGAGATATGTCGAGAAAACCTTTAGTACTCACCATCCTCGACGGCTGGGGCATACGCGCGGAAACACACGGCAACGCCATCGCCCTCGCCCGCAAGCCCACCTATGACATGCTCCTGCGCGAGTACCCCAACACCATCATTCGCGCCAGCGAGCACTTCGTCGGCCTGCCCGACGGCCAGATGGGCAACAGCGAAGTCGGTCACCTGAACCTCGGCGCGGGCCGCATCGTCCGCATGGACATTACGCGCATCGACGCGCTGATCGACTCCGGCGAGTTCTATCGTGATCCGTTGTTGGTCAACGAAATCAAAGCCGCGATGGAGCGCGGACGGGCCGTTCACCTCCTCGGCCTGCTCTCTGACGGCGGCGTGCACTCACATCAGCGTCACCTTTACGCCCTGCTTAAATTGTGTGCGCGACTCGGCGCGAAGGACGTATTCATCCATGCCTTCCTTGACGGCCGCGACACCATGCCCACCTCTGGCGCGGGATCCATCGAAGCGCTCCAGCAGCAAATCCGCGAGATCGGCACAGGCCAGCTTGCCACATGCAGTGGCCGTTACTACGCTATGGATCGCGACCTCAAATGGGACCGCGAAGCCAAAACCTTCAACGCCATGGTGAAGGGAACTGCCGAAGGGGGCGCAACCGCCGACCCTGCCGCGAAGGTCCACGAAAGCTACAACAACGGCATCACCGACGAGTTCATCCTGCCCTTCGTCTGCACGGACGAGAGCGGCAAAGCCATCGCCACCGTCCAGGACGAGGACCTCTGCATCTGCTTTAACTATCGCAGCGACCGCGTTCGCCAGATCACCCGCGTCCTCGCCCGCAACACGGCCGGCGGTCTCACGAAACAAAACGCCCTCGACCTGCCCAAGGCGGACGAACTGGACCTCGAAATTCCGCGCAACAGCGTTCCCAAAAACCTGCGCTACATCACCATGACGCAGTACGACCCCAGATTCACGCTGCCCATGGTCATCCCGCCGGAGAGCATGGACAACCTCCTGGCCAACGTCCTCGCCCGGCATGAACTCCGCAATCTCCGCGTCGCCGAAACGGAAAAGTACGCGCACGTTACCTACTTCTTCAACGGCGGCATCGAGAAACCTTTCGCTGGCGAAGAACGCGAAGTGGTGCCCTCGCAGAAGGTCGCCACCTACGATCTTGCGCCGGAGATGAGTGCGCGCGGTATCTGCGATGTCGTCCTGAAATCCATTCAAGACACCGCCTTCGACGTGGTCGTCGTCAACTTCGCCAATGCCGACATGGTCGGTCACAGCGGCAAGATGGAACCGACGATCAAGGGCGTCGAAACCGTGGACGCCTGCCTCGGCGAAATCCACGCCGCGCTCAAGCGCCACGGCGGCTCCTGGCTCATTACCGCTGACCACGGCAACGCCGAGATGCTCATCGACCCCGTCACCGGCGGCCCGCACACTGCCCACACCACCAACCCCGTCCCGCTGATCGCCGTCACCGAAGCAGGCAAGCAGTTTAGCCTGCGACCGGGGGGTTCCCTCCGCGATCTGTCCCCGACCATGCTCGCCATGCTCGGCCTCGATCTACCCAAGGAAATGACCGGCGGCGATCTTCGAGTCTTTTAATCGCGTCGGCCGAATCGTTTAGACGGGTGCCCCACCTTCACCGCGCAGCGGTTAAGGTGGGATTTCCAGAGGAGTCCGTGCCACTTCACCCACCTTAGCTTCGCGAAGGTGGGGCACCCATTTCGTATAGAGCTAAGTGCTAGGATGACCCAATGGCATCCCGCCCCGGCGACGACAACGCCGTCCAATCCAGCCAAGAATCCAAACACCTAGATCCCGTGCTGCGCGATAACCTGGCGGGCGCGGCTGAAAAGGTGTCTTCGCCAACCGGCGAACTCGTCATCCTCACCGGCCTCTCTGGCGCGGGCAAGGCCTCCGCTTTGCGCACCTTTGAGGACCTTGGCTTCTACGCCGTCGATAACCTGCCGCTCGAACTCATCCCACAGTTTGCTGAACTTGTGCGAGGCTCGGCTGAGATCAAGCGCGCGGTTCTCGTCGTGGATGTCCGCGAAGGCCTCATCGACCGCTTTCCAGGCATCCTGCAGCAGGTTCGCAAGGTCCTGCCCACCTCCGTCGTCTACCTCGAAGCCTCGAACGACGTGCTCGTCCGCCGCTTCTCCGAGACACGCCGTCCGCACCCGTTGCGCCGCGACGAACTCGTCAGCGAAAGCATCGCCGCCGAGCGCGAGCGCATGGACCCGGTCCGCAACCTCGCCGATGTGCTGCTGGACACCTCCAAGTTCAACGTGCACGAACTCCGTGCCCACATCAACGCGCAGTTCAGCCGCCGCGAAGGCGAGCAGCCGCTCCTGCTCTCCACCATGAGCTTTGGTTTTAAGAACGGCGTGCCGCCGGAGGCGGACCTTGTCTTCGATGTCCGCTTCCTGCCCAACCCGCACTTCATCCCGGAGTTCCGCCCGCTCACCGGCCACGACCCCAAAGTCGCCGACTACGTCATGAGCTTCCCGCAAACGAAGGAGTTCCTCGACCGCACCACGGACATGCTGCTCTTCTTACTGCCGCACTACGTCAAGGAAGGAAAGAGCTACCTGACCATCGCCTTCGGCTGCACCGGTGGCCAGCACCGCTCGGTCGCACTCGCCGAAGACATCCGCAAACGCCTCGCAGACGCAGGCTACCGCACCAAAGTCTCCCACCGCGACATGCCCCGGTGACTGTAGACCCGTAATGCACAGCTACAGGAAGGACACAGTTTAGCTATGCGTACAAACCCCATGCACATACGGCTTCAGCCGCGAAGGTCCGCTTTTAGCTCGTAAGCGGCTGGCCTTTTTCTCTGCCTGAGCAGGTCAACGCCGACTGCATCATCACTCTGCCTCAAGATGTGCGAGATACTCGGTAGGGGAAAGCACGGTGACACCTTCCCTGAGAGTCTCTGGGAAGTGCTTCACGTTTCCGGTCACCAGCCACGCTCCTGCAACCCTGGCCAGAGCGAGAAAGGGCAGGTCCTTCGCATCCTGGCCGCCTTCCGTGACAGCTGCTGGGTCCGGGAGCCGCAAACTCTCATCAATCAGGAACTCCAGCCACTGCGGTGGGAATCCGTAGCGCCGGAACTTCGGACGCCGGACGACCTCACGGTACTCGCTGATGACCCATGGGCTAGTCACGATTTGCAAACGGCCGTCAAGCACCCAATCCATCACGAGTATTGCCGGAGCGCTTCCCAATTTAATGCCAGCAGATATGACGACGTTCGTATCAAGGACGACCAGTCTCAATCATCACTCCGGCGTCGGCGAACGGTTCGCACCTGGTTGATTTCTTCCTGGATCTCCTCGTCGCCCAGAACCTTCCCCGCAGTCTCGACGCAGCTCCAATTTTTACGCAGGCTTGCCTTGGCCATGGCCCGCCGCAGTTCGCGGTCTTCAAGCACCACATCTCCAAAGACGGGTATAAGAAAGTACGCTGGCCCATTCTGCCCCGCCAGCAACACGGTCTCTCCGTCCGGTACGGCCTCTAACGCCTTGGAACCACGAGTTCTAAACTCACGCAGCGAAACCTGACGCATAGCATCACCTTCCTGCCAGTGTAGCCATTCTGGCTACACTGAGCAATACGCATTGCATTCGATAGAACCAAAGGTGTGCCGGTGAGAAGCACAGTGAGCATGTTACTGAACGAGGTTGAATTTCGTCCGGACTAGATATACGCAAACGCCTCTCAGGCACGAGGCTACCGCACCAAAGTCTCCACTGCGATATGCCAAGGTAAACGGAGGAATGTTGGCAAAGAGTGGATTTCCGCATGTTGGGCTCATACGCACATTCTTCAGCTTGCTGAGAGACTAGATCTAGGACAATTAAGCCTCTCTAGGCTTCGTTGAAAGCTTCGTAGACTTGGTTCGCCGTCTGAGCATCGCAGCGCTTACCAAGTCCGTTCAACATATGAACAGTTGCTGCGGCGAATATGTGCAGTGCGTCTACAAGCAGAGCAATACTTTCTTGAGGATCGTAGTGACCTCCTATAAAAGTTCCATGGACCTGAAGATCCGCTTGCCGTATGCCTGTATGTGTGTAGTCGTTCAAGAGTTCAATTTTAGAAGCGATGCTTGCAAGGGGAGGCGCTGCTTCCAAAGCATCAAGTAGTTTAGCCGTCTGCAATGGGCTGGGGAATCCCAAGCGTCCGAGAGATATTTGCTCGATCTCAGCTTCTGAAGCGATACTGCCAAGCCAGCCTCCACGCGTCGCCGACTCTAGCAGAGGTCGCATTAGACTTCTCGCGCTCGTGATGTACTGGCCGGAGCCGAGAAGATGTGCCATTGCACGATGGTGCTCCAAGGACACAACGAAGAAGCGCGCCACAATGGATTCTTTCCCCGATTTGCTATAGCTGTCCGGTATATTTCTGTGAACGAATTGGTCGAAGCTCACTCCTCTTCGCAACTCTTTCGCAACCCGCTCATCGAGCTTTGGCTTTGCTTTGCTTCTTGCATTCACCATCGCTGACACCACCGTTCCTGTTCGCTAGGATTGCGTTCCAGATTCCCAAATTCATTGTGAGTGACAGTAACACTCAAGCGCCTGCTGGTGTAGCCGATCGCCTCTCCTGTACACAGTAAGGCAGCCTTCACATAGCATAGTGGCCGGCAACGCCGAATTGTGGCGCTTTGCCTTCGTTTCAGTTTGCATGTATCGCTCTTGGCCAGGCCGAGTGCGCAGAGTATCCTATGGACGAGAGCATAGTGCATGAACACTGTCTTAGAAATCGAACGTGCGATCAGTGCCTTGTCGCCCGATGAGTTGGATGAGTTGTACACATGGATGGATCGAAGCTGCCCTATCGACATGCAGCTGAAGACTGACCTCGACGCTGGACGTATTGACGCCCGCATCATCCGTGCTTTGGCCGATTACAAGGCCGGAGAAGCTCAGCCTCTCTGAGCGCGTGAGGCACAGCACGAACGCGGATTTCTGGAGCGATTACCACGTTCTTCCCGTGGACGTCCGCGCCCGTGCGGACAAGCAGTTTGCGTTGCTGAAAGCCAATCCGCACCACCCGTCCTTGCAATTCAAAAAGATCGGCGCGCGCCACGTCGAGGAAATCTGGTCTGTTCGCGTTACGCTGAGATACCGTGCTCTCGCCGTCAGGCTTCACGACGGATATCTCTGGTTTTGGATCGGTGAGCACAACGTCTACGATGCCAAGCTTTCCTAGGCGCAGCAGGCTTTGTACGTCATTGTAGACATGTCAAAACCTTACTTCTCCGGGACGGAGATGGTGATGTTGCGGTACATGATGACGCCGTGGTGGTCGCCTTGCAGGTAGAACGGTCCGGACTCGGCCTCATTGCTGTCGAGAGCGCCTCCGGTTGGGCCGGGAATCTCGACGTTATCGTGGTACATCTTGCCATCGCGCAGAACGGTGACATGCCTGCCGACCAGGGTGACATCAAAGGTCGTCCATTGGCCCAGATTGTTGGCAGCGCCCGCTGGCGGAGGGTACCAGCTGTAGATCGCGCCCATTTCATGCGACGGCAGCTTGCCGCCTTCGGTGCCCACCTGTAACTCATAGCGGCCGCGCAGATAGATGCCGCTATTACCACCGTCCGGGCAGTTCACTTCAATATGCAGCTTGAAGTCCTGGAACTTTTCCGTGGTCATGATATTGGCAGCCGGGCGCATCCTTTGCCCGGGAACTTCAGGGTTGTCATTTACCAGCTCGCCATCGCGCGCGATCCATTTGTTGTTCTCGACATTGCCGATCGGCTCCCAACCCTTAAGGTCCTTGCCGTCGAACAGAGGCCGGGGTTTGCTCCACTTCACCGGCATGGGCCGGTCCAGCAGCGGTGCCTTCACGCCAGCGAGCGTTGGACCGTCGGCATCGCCGCGCTTCTCCACGCCGGTCAGCTTGCCCGCGCTGGGCGACGTGAGCTCCCAGTCGATTTCCGTGTTCGCTCCGTTGGGGCCGCCCGCAGGACCTAAATCCACGATCAGTTTGCCCGCGTCCATGTGAGCGCCAATGATCGGACGCCATGCGCCGCCCCTCGGCTGAACGCGGCCTGCAATCTTGCCGCCGTTCTCCGTGAGCTCCATCCATTGCGGATACGGTTTGCCGGTGGCGGGGGTAGCCGTCATGTCCCATCGGCCAAGGAATGCTTTGGTGTCTTGCGCGGAGACGGTCGCGGCAAGCGCGGTCGCCAGAAGAGATAGAAACAGAACCCTGATTTTCACACGTTGAGTGTACCCCTTATGCAGTTCGATTGGCCGCGCCTGCACAGTACGCGCAACGTAAAATCGTTACTGTGATTCGAAACCAGCGGGAAACCGGGCAAGCCCGATGAAGCGCCTCCTGCGCCTCCTGCGCTACCTTCGTCCCTACCTGCTCTACGCCTTGCTCTCGGTCGTCCTCATGGCTGTCGTCGGTGCCATGGCCGCGCTCCGCATCCTGCTGGTCAAGCCCATCCTGGATAACGTGCTCAGCGCCGACGCGCAGCCGGTGAACATTCTCATCTTCAAGGTTCCGCACCTGGGCTGGACTATCGACCTGCAGCGCTTTGTCCCACATCACTTTCACAACGCGTGGACCATCGTTGCCTTCGCGCTCGTCGTCTCTGCCGCGGTCAAATCCGTCTGCGACTACACCGGCACCTACCTGGTCAACTACGCCGGGTTCGGCATGATTACCGACCTGCGCAACGCCCTGTACGACGCGGTGCTGCGCCGCTCCGTCGCCTTCTTCCAGCGCTACACCACGGGCGCGTTGCTCTCCACGCTCATCAACGACATCGAGCGGGTGCAGGTCGCCATGTCCACTGTGCTCAGCGACTTCCTCCAGCAGTTCTTCACGTTGATCTTCACCGCCTTCGTCGTCATCATTGCGGGTGGCAAACTGGCGTGGATTCTGCTCGGCTTCTCGTTGGTCATCCTTCTTTCCGCGCGCAAAATTGGCCGCGGCGTTCGCCGCACCACGCGTGGCGGACAGGACAAGCTCTCCGACATTCAGAACATCCTCCATGAAACGCTGACCGGCAACCGCATCGTGAAGGCCTTCGGCATGGAAATGTGGGAAATGGCCCGCTTCCGCCGTGCGGCCCGCCGCCTGCTGCGCGCCAACATGCGCTCCATCGGCGTCTCCGCCATCTCATCCCCGCTCATGGATGCGCTAGGGTCCGTTGCCATCGCCTTGCTGCTGCTCATCGGGCGCGACCGCATCGTGCACCATCGCATGACCGCCGGATCGTTCATCACGTTTCTGATCGCTGTATTCGCGCTGTATGATCCTGTCCGCAAATTTGCTGTCTTTTATAACAGCTTCCAGCAGGCGCTTGGTGCCAGCGACAAGATCTTTCAATTCCTTGACGAACAGGACGAGGTGCCGGAGAAGAAGAATGCCGTTAAGCTGCCGCCGTTTTTTGAAGGCATCCGCTTCCGCGATGTCAGCTTTGCCTACCGCGACCACGAGGACGAACACGACTTCAAGCAGGTGCTGCACAACCTGAACCTCTATGTGCAGCGCGGTGAGGTCGTCGCTGTGGTCGGTCCCAGTGGAGGTGGCAAATCAACCTTGGTCAACCTGATCCCTCGCTTCTTCGATCCCACCAGCGGCAGCATCACCATTGACGGCACAGACCTCCGCGACGTAAAAGTAAGCAGCCTGCGCAGGCAGATCGGCACTGTTACGCAAGAGACGATTCTCTTCAACGACACTGTCCGGAACAACATCGCCTACGGCCAGCCCGACGTCGCCAAGGAAAAGGTCGAGGCTGCAGCCCGAGCAGCTCTTGCGCACGACTTCATCGAGCGCATGCCTGATGGCTACAACACCGTCATCGGCGAGAAGGGCTTCCGCCTCTCAGGCGGCGAGCGTCAGCGCCTGGCCATCGCCCGCGCCATCCTGAAGAACGCACCCATTCTCATCCTTGACGAAGCCACCTCCGCACTCGACGCGCAAAGCGAGTCGCTCGTGCAGGTCGCGCTCTCCAACCTCATGACGGACCGCACGGTCCTGGTCATTGCGCACCGCCTCTCCACCGTGCGGCGCGCGAACCGCATCGTCGTCGTCGAGCGCGGCCGCATCGTCGAGACCGGTTCACATTCTGAACTCATCGCAAGCGGCGGCATGTACCACCGGCTGTACACCATGCAGTTCGGTGGTGATATGCCGATAGACTTACAAGAAGCCGCGCTGCCCGGGGTCGGAGCGTAGCAGACAAAATTATGGCTGGCATTCTCTTCATCATCTCGGCACCCAGCGGCTCCGGCAAATCCACGCTGGTGAGCGAACTCCGCAAGTACGTCGAAGGCCTGGAGTTCTCCGTCTCCTACACCACGCGCGCGCCGCGCGGTTCGGAGACTGACGGCCGCGAGTACCACTTCACCACGCGCGAAGAGTTCGAGCGCATGATCGCGGTGGATGCTTTCCTGGAGTACGCCGATGTCTTTGGCAACTACTACGGCACCGCCCGCTCCGCCCTCGCGCTCGCAGCGGAACACGGCCGCGATCTGCTGCTGGACATTGATGTACAGGGTGCCATGCAGGTCATGCGGCGTACGCCAGAGGCGGTGTCCATCTTCATTCTGCCGCCCGGCCCTCGCGTGCTGGAGATGCGCCTGCGCAACCGCAGCGTCGCCGAACACATGACTGACGAAGCCGTCATCGAGCGCCGCCTGCTCCAGGCCCGTGGCGAACTTGAATATGTTCCGCGCTACCAGTTTGCCATTGTCAACGACATCCTCGACACTGCGGCCGCGGAACTTCGCGCCATTGTCCTCCAGGCACGAGGCGAAGCCGTCACAATCTCCCTTGCCGACTGCTGCCGAACGGCTGACGCGCCCCTCCGCGTGCGGCAGGTTCTGGACGCCTTCCTAGAAGAAAACTTTGTTTCTTTAAATTTCATGATGCACAAAGGCGCGGAATAACGCCTTAAAGGCTATACAGTAAATCCATGCTGTACGGAGCCTAGGTCATGAATGAACGTGATGGACTTATCGGACAAGAAGTACTGCACAACAAATACAGCCTCGTACGCGGAGTAGCCCGCCGCGCCCGCCAACTGCAATCTGGCGCAGTGCCGCTCGTCGCCACCAACAGCATGAAAGCCTGCCGCGTCGCCCAGGATGAGATTCGCGGCGGGCAAGTGCGCTATGTGGTCACGCCGTTACTAAAAGCCACGACGCCACAGTTGCTGTGAGCGTCTACATGTCATGCGGTGCCTTCTACAATTAGAACCATGGAGTTGAGTGCGGAGGCGCTGCGGGGATACATTGACTATTTCCGCGACATAGGTGTGTACGATCTGTACCGCCATGGCGAGTCGGGAGGCGATGCTGCACTGCAGGCGCGCCTGCAGGCATTCATCCACTCGCTCGCACCAGCATCGCCATGGCCTTCCTCAACCCCTAGTGTTGTAGGGGTAGAGGCTCGCGCGACGGCAGTTTCCCCAGCACGGACAAGCCCGGTGCCTGCGGCAAGACCGCTGCGCGCGTCCACCGGCCCAGACATCGTCATCACGCCACCCGCCGTGGTCCGCATCCCAGCGCCGGTGCCATCTTCGTATGCGGCGGAAGATCAGTCGCCGGAGGATCAAGATCCCTTCGCACCCCCACCGATGCCGCTGATCGGCTTCAACCAGCTTGCTGCGTTGCCCAGCAGCAGGGTTCCCCCGGTAGACAAAGCTGCCGCGTTGCAACAGTTGCGCGACACGATTGGCGACTGCACGCGCTGTCCATTGGCCTACGCCGGCCGCCACACCATCGTCTTCGCGGACGGTGATCCGAACGCGGACCTGATGTTTGTCGGGGAAGGGCCTGGAGCGGATGAGGACACCAGCGGTGTGCCGTTTGTCGGCAAGGCGGGCCAACTCCTTAACAACATGATCACCGCCATGGGACTGCGCCGTGAACAGGTCTACATCGCCAACATCGTAAAGTGCCGCCCGCCAAAAAATCGTGTTCCAGAACCGGTTGAAGCTAACACCTGCTCACCCTTTCTGCTGCAGCAGATCGATATCGTCCAGCCTAAAGTCATCGTCGCCCTTGGTGCCACCGCCGCGATGTATCTGCTGGGTGTTCGGCAACCGCTCAACACCCTTCGCGGCCAATGGCATGATGTGCGCGGCACCAGGTGCACCGTCACGTACCACCCTGCATTCCTGCTGCGCGATCCGCGGCAAAAAGGCGAAGCCTGGAAGGATCTGCAACGTGTCATGGGAGAGTTGCACTTAAAGCCACCCGCGCGTGTCTGATACCTTCGCGGGAGATACACTAGGCCATTCTCAATCCGGAGTGACCCTGTTATGCGTTGTCGCGTTCTTCAGATCTCTTGTTGTGTGCCGGGGGTGCTGCTCGCTATATGCTGCACTGCGCGTGGGCAGACCGTCAGCGTCTACGGAACCTTCACCGAGGTGCGCTCGTCGAATGTGCAGGTCAGTTCCTCTGGCAGTACGGCTGACGGTTGGTCGCCGAACTTTGGTGGCGGTGTTACATTCAACTTCCTGAACCTGCACGTCGTCAAGCTCGGTCTGGATGCGCGCGGTGGTGCGGGATCAGGCACAACAAAGACTGACACGGCAGAGGTTAGCCTGCGCGCCGGTTTCCAGCCGCCGGTCATCAATTTGAAACCATTTGTGCAGCTTGGTGTAGGCTACGCGGCAGCCACCGTGCCGATTGTCAGCGGCGTTGGATCAACGCTTACGCGTAAGTACATTACAGTAGGTGGACACGCAGGTCTGGACCGCTCGATCCTGCCGTTTCTCGACTGGCGCATCATCGACCTGGGCATCGCGCACGGCACCAGCGTAGGTCCCACCTTCACAACTGACGGCCCCAGCAACGGCGCAAACTTCTTCAGCCTAGGCACAGGCCTCGTCGCCCACTTCTGACTCGTAGGCGTGTTCAGTCATGGCTACTGCGCTGCCGTTGTTTGTGCGGGTGGCGTGGTGAGTGGTCTGGTGATGTCGTCCAGATAATCTGGCGTGCCGTCCACGCGTACCAGTACTGGATAGCGCTCGCCATCGTGATAGTCGATGTCTATTGGCAAGATGGTGGATTCCTGCTGCACCATCAGATGCATGGGTGCCGTTTCCGTCTTCGACTTGGCGACCGCGCTGCGCAGCGTATCGGCGGAGAAGACCTGGCCGTTGACCGCGGTGATCTTTTCGCCGGGCGCGAGCTTCGCCTTATCGGCGGGCGAGTCCCAGCGAATGTCAGTGATCGTGTCCTCTGCGTTCAGGCGCAGACCCAGCGAATACCACACATTCAACCCGCCGCCGCGGCGGCTCCCGCCCGCAGTGAGTGTGCGCTCGCTCTTGCTGGGGTGATCTTGGTACACCAGCTTGTACCCACCGTGTTCGATGCCGTCCAGGTCCGCACGGAGATTGATGTTCACGATGCGGTCGTGCAGGAACTTGGCCCAGTCGTATGGCACGACCTCATTCAGGTCCTTTACCAGTTCTGGAAACTCGTAGGGCAGAATGAGTGGCCCAGTGTTGCCGCCCTTGCCCAGAAAGATTTTGGCAAAGTCATTCAAGGACTTCTTGTTGTTTGTCAGTTTGCGGATCGTGGTGTCTGCATCCAACCACACCAGCTCGCCTTCCTGGTAATAGTCCTGTCCACGCCGCCAATTGACCCACTGCGGATTGCCGCCGCGAATCAGGCTGCCCGCGATAGCGGTGTCCTCCGTCGAGCGCCATTCGCGGCCCGGCTTGTAGTCCAGTTGCGCGGCTGAGAGTGCCAGCAGATCGCGGTACTGCTCCTGCGATTTCAGCCCCGCGCGCGCGGCCAGCACGTTGCCCCAGTACTGCGTCATGCCCTCGTACACCCACATCAGGTCGCCCTGCTGCGGCGTCGCAAAATCCTTCTGATACAGGCGTCCAGGACGGCGGTACTTGCCATTCCAGGAGTGCGTGAACTCGTGTGCCAGAAGATCCGCTTCGCCGAGCTGGTGCGCGTCGTCAGCAAACCCTTTTTCGCCAACGCCATTATCGGAAGATTGGCCGTGTTCCAGACCTTCGCCGCCGGCACGGTCTGAGAGTGTGAGAAGGAAGTGGTACTCGTTGTAGTGATGCGAGGCGTAGTTTGCGTCTGCCTCGCGTACGAGAGCACTGACCTCGGCCAGGACTTCGGGACGCATCTGCGCGTCTACCGGCTCATCAGACACAACGTCCAGATAGTGCTTTGGCTTGATGTCGGGTGCCAGCGGGAACTCGTGGAAGTACAGCCCGGTGATGACGGGTGAATCCTCAAGCTGTTCCACATTTGTCACAGCGTACTTTGTGGTGACGGAACCCGGAGCAGGCGCATGCGCGGACTCGTCCACGCCAGTAACGGCGGGTACCGGTGTTGTTCCAACGGGAGTCAACGCGGTGCCGGTGCCCCAACCGGCGGGAACGGTGACGGAGGGCTGAATCGGAATGTCACGCACAGGCACATGTGCCGGGTACATCATTAGCCGCTCCCACTCGAGCACGGCCATCTTGGTGGTGACGCGGCCCGGCACGATCGAGTCAAGATGCACATGGAGGTTCGTTACTCCCTTGGGCACGGTCACGTGGAACTCTGCCAATTCCACGTCGTCGCGGCGCCATTGCAGCACCTGACCATTACCGGTAAACACGACACCCACGATGTCCTGGATGGGACCGCCCGGCGCATGCGTGCCGGGGATCCACTGCGGCGTAATCAGGTCAGCCGTTCCGGCCTTCACGGGAATGTCGATCTCCGCGTGGTAGAGGTGCCGCGCGCCTTCGGTTAGGTCCGCCGTGATCTGGATGGGTGTCTTTTGAGCGTGCAGCGGAAGGATAACAGCGATGGAAGCAAGAAGGATGCGTCGAACAGCGGTCTGCATTGTCAGGGTATTTAGCCTTTGAAGGAAAGAAGCTTCCAGTTCGCGTATTGACTTCATCGTAGCATCGGCAGTCTGACGTGTACCCCGGAATGCGCGCGCGTGGCGTACGTTTACATCTGCACCAAAGACGTTGCAAAAATAATTGCACGGAAGCGTTCCCAAGGTGCGCGGTTGCCATCCCATCACATCGGAGGTACTCGATGGCGTTATCGAAAACAACCAAGGATCATGATGAGATCAGGCTGTGGGCGGAGTCGCGCGGAGCCGTTCCCGGTGAGGTGGCAAGCACGGAAAGCAAAGGCGCGCCGGGCATTCTGCGCTTCATGTTTCCAAAGGCACCACATCACAACGACGGTGCCTTGAAAGAGATCGAGTGGGATGACTTCTTTGAAAAATTTGACGCGAGCGGCCTGGAACTGATCTACCAGGACGTAACGTCAGAGGGCGCGGAAAGTAACTTCAACAAGCTGATCTATCCGGAAAACGAGTCGGCGTCCGTGAAGAAGAGCGCTGGCAAAAAGGCCGTTAAATCAGCAGCACGCACTACAGCTTCGAAAACTGCGGCAAAAAAAGCGGCTTCTACTCTAAAAACAGCAGCGAAGAAAGCTACTCTCACCAGGAAAACAACGGTAGAGAAAACATCTGCTAAGAAATCCTTGCCGGCCAAAAAGACTGCCTCAAAGAAGGCAGCCAAAAAGACTGGCTCAAAGACAGCGGCCAGAAAGAATGCGACGAAAAGAGTGGCAACCAAGAGTGCAGCCGCGAAGAAAAGCGTGCCAGCAAAGAAAGCACCAGCAAAGAAGGCAGGTCCTGGGAAGAAGACATTCGCTATAAAGGCAGCGGCTCGTGGCTTGTGGTCAGGAGCGTATTAGGTGCGCAGACTGCTGTGATGACCCAAAGAACGGGTCGTCATGGTGGATAAAAGGTGTGCGGAAGATAAGAACGGTATGTTCTCAGGGCAGCGGAGCGTCCGTCCGTCTGCCCTTCATTTTTGCCTGGACTTCAAGCGACTTACTCAAACTTTGCCGCAGTTGCAGTAGCTCTTGGTGCATTTTTTCAGCCTGGGCTTTAAACGTGGGGGTGTTTGCCGTGTTCATCAAGATTGAGTCGGCAATCTCAGCATGTGGCAGGGCTTCTTTCAGCTTGCCGTCTGCAATCAGTGTCTCAGCCATGACTTGCTCACCCGAGCCCAACGTGTGGTAGTTCGACGAAAACGTGCGATGCTCCAACTCCAGCATCTCCGCTCCAGTCTCTTCAGCTTTTTTCAATTGACCAGAGTCCTTGTACGCCAGAGTCGCGTGGAATAACGCATTTGCCAGATCTGGACCAGAGGCCATCGCTTTGCGCCAGCGGGGCAGCGCGTCCTCCATCATGTCAGCTGCCTGTTTTGCCTGCCCCACCTGTAGCAGGGCTCCCGCCGTGTAGTCCTGGATCGTCAGCGTGTTGGTATTGTCTGGCCCGGCGCAGGAGACGGCACCCTGCAACGCTTTTTGGAAAAGAGGAACGCTGCCGGGTTGATCGCCCCGAGCGCCGGTGATGAAACCGAGGTCGGCGTACATCTGGGACTGGTCGCAGATGGCGTATGGCTCGCTGTTATAAATAGTCAGGCTCTGATGAATCAGGTCCTCTGCTTCGTCCAGCGTGCCGCGTTCTTCCAGGTCGCTGGCCAGGTTGTACATGGCAAAAGCAAGCTCTCGTTCCGGCAGGTTTTCAGCGCGTGCCTCGGCCACTGCATCGCGCAGGAGTTGCAGATTCCCGTCCGATTGCTGACCTGCATTTTCGCGATCCTCAGCGTAGTAGACCTTGCTCCGAACGCGAACGCTGGGCTGGACGCTGCGCTGCGCGGAGAGGCGAAGCGCGGTTTCGGTCAGTACCGCCCCTTGTTTCGCGTCGCCGAGTTGATACGCGATATGTCCCGCAAAAGCATCCGCTTCAGCTTCCGCATTCGCATCGTGCGCGGCCGCAGCAGACCTGCTGACCGCAAAGAAAACCTTACTCGCGCCCTGTTTATCGCCGTTTTCGAACATCGACTCCGCCAGGCTGAGTTGTGCGGCGCGCTGGTCGGCGGGATTCTTGATGTAATCAGGCAGGACACGGACGCCGAGTTCCAGGAACTCCGGGATGGTTGCCGCAGGCTTGCCCGTGTAGTTTGAATTGGCCAGCTTGAAGACGCTGTAGAGGAAGTTCTGCATACGTTCCGCGCGTTCACCGGCGCGGAGTGCCTGCTCCTGCCGGACATACGCGTAGGTGCCGACAGCCAGCAGAAGGATCAGCCCGAACGCAGTGGAGAGTACGGCGACGCGGTTGCGCCGCACGAACTTAGACACCAGGTATCGTGCCGTCTGCGTTCGCGCGGAGACGGGATGGCCCTCAAGATAGCGGCGGAGATCGGCTGCCAACGCATCCACGGTGGTATAACGCGCCTGCGGGCGGCTGCGCATGCAATAGGCAACGATCGCGGACAGGTCGCCTGCCAGCGTCTGTCGCAATCTGGCTTCGCTTGTACCGCGCACCAACCCAGCCGTTTCGGTGACAGCAGCAGACATGCGAAGCGGCTCCCCTTCGCGCAAGGCGTTGGCAAGCATCGCCGGGACGGAGCTGTCTGGGTAAGGACGCCTGCCAACCAGCAGCTCAAATAGCACCGCCCCGAGCGCGTAGATGTCGCACGCCGTCGTAACCGGCTCATTACGCAGTTGCTCCGGGCTGGCGTACGCCGGAGTGGCCATCACCGTCGTCGTCAGTACGCTGTTCGTATCGATCAGCTTCGACGTGCCGAAATCCAGCAGCTTCAGCTCGCCCTCGCCAGAAACGAGTATATTGGAGGGCTTCAGATCCAGATGAACGGTCAGGTTGCGGTGGGCGTACGACACGGCATCGCAGACCTGCAAAAACAGATGAATACGGTCATTTACTGGCATGGCACGTTCGTCGCAGAAGCGAAGCAGGTCGATGCCGTCTACATACTCCATTGCCAGATAAGGATGGCCAGTCTCGCTGACGCCCGCATCCAGCAGCTTGGTGATGTGCGGGTGATTGAAGGAGGCAAGTATCTGCTGTTCTCGCTGAAAGCGAGCCTGAAAGTGTGGCCCTGCTGCGTGCATTGCCAGCACCTTGACCGCGCAGTGCTGCACTGCGCCACCCAGGACGCGCTCCGCCAAGTACACAGAACCCGCGCCGCCGCTGCCCAGATGCCGTACAAGCGTATACGGCCCGAGATGCGTGCCGGGGAGAACGTCGGAGTTCTGCACCGCAGGTGTAATCGACGGCATTTCCGCCGCCGCTACCAACGCCAGCACGCGTTCCACCAACTCGGGGTCGGAAGACGCCTCTGTCAGGATACGGGTGCGCTCCCCTTGCGCGGCTTCACTGGCAAGATGAAATAATTCCTGCAGTCTCGCCCAATGCGAACTCTCCCACTGCGTGGTGACCGCCTGTTTATCTTCCGTGAAGCCGTCTGCCATGCTGCACTCTCTCGATCACGAAGGCGAGAACGTCAATCGCTTGCTCTATGGTGTGCGTGGTTGTAAGCGATCCTGCAGCCAACCGCGCGCAAATCGCAGATCGCGATCCACGCTTGCCTTGGAAAGCTGCATCAGGTCGGCCGTTTCCTCTGCCGTAAACCCCAGAAGATACCGGAGTTCCACCATGCGGCACTTGCGCTCGTCCAGCGCTTCCAATTCGTCGAGCACACGCACCAGGTCGATGAGTTCCGCCGGTGATGCATCGGTTGACAACATGCCATCATGCAGCGGAACGGGGGCACCCCCATCGCGCTTTTGCCGGTGATCTGAGCGCGCGTAATCGATAAGAATGCGTCGCATCAGCCGCGCCGAGAAGCTGTAGAAATGTTGGCGATCCTGAAATTCCAGCTTGCGCTGCCGCACTAACTTCAGGAACAGTTCATTCACGATGCTGGTGGGCTGTAGGACGGTGTGCGACCGCTCGCCCCGGAAGAGCGCGCCCGCGATGGTACGCAGCTGCGGATAGACCAGGTCAAAGAGGAGACTGGTATCCACCTCGCGGCCTTCACCCCACTCGCGCAACAGAATGGTGACATCACCATGCTTCATGGTGACATCACCATGCTTCATGGTGACATCACCTTGCCTCTCCACTGCCGTTTCCGCGTCCATGTGCGTTCCGTTCGTTCTGGAGTAATGGATGGGATGATGATGACACCTTGTGGCGCAACCGGCAAGCATATCCTCCCGATTCCATAACTGACATAGAACTACCTGAGTACGACGGATGTGCTGGTACGCAATTGTGGCAAGGGGTGTCTTTCATGTCTGGCGATCCTGGAGAGGTCGTTACTTCTGTCTGCCGGGCGTCTAAGCCGGTGATGGCCTTACAGATCACACCTGCGTTGCGATCCCGGATTGTGGAGAAGGCGCTCGCATCAGGTTTCGATCTGGCGGGTGTCGCTCCGGTTCCGCGGCCCGGCTCTCCTGAAGAAACGCTCCAGCGGGAGCGATTTATGCGCTGGGCAGAGGCAGGCTATGCGGGCGAGATGGGGTGGGTGCTGCGTCCTGGGGATGATGGCGTGCCGGTTCGGTCTTCCCTGACGCACGCCGTGCCGTGGGCGCGATCGGTTATCGTATGCGCCGTAAATTACAACGCAGCGCAACCCACTTCGCTGGAGAACGCGAAGCCAGGCAGTGGATGGATTGCGCGCTATGCGTGGAGCGGTTCGCCAGCCGAGGATGGTTCGCTGAGTCCAGCGGATTACCACAATGTTCTTCTAGCGGGGCTCCGGCGGGTCGAGGCTGATCTCCACGCCATGCTTCCGGCGGAAAGCGACGCCGTGCAAACCCGCGCGTACGTTGATACCGGACCGGTTGTAGAACGTTGGCTGGCGCAACTTGCCGGAATTGGCTGGACAGGCAAGAATACGTGTGTTCTGAATCAGCAGCTTGGATCGTGGCTGCTCCTCGGCGTCATCCTGACGTCGCTCCCGCTGGAGGAGGATGCGGTCCTTCTGCCCGCGGCTGACCGTTGCGGCACGTGTACCCGCTGCATCGACGCTTGCCCTACCGATGCTCTAGTGGCACCCCGCGAGATGGACGCAAGCCGTTGCATCTCTTACCTGACAATAGAAAAGAAGGGGGGCATCCCAGAGGATCTGCGTGCGCACATGGGCCGGCAGATATTTGGCTGCGACATCTGCCAGGATGTCTGTCCGTGGAACCGTCGCGCCCCTATCGGAACGAACCCGGAGATGCAGCCCAGGCCGGAGCTGGTCAATCCGTCTCTTGAAGAGCTTGCGGCGATAGACAATGCGGAGTTCAAGCGGCGCTTTCGTGGATCTCCGCTGGAACGGACCGGCCTGAAGCGGCTACGCCGGAATCTTGCGATTGCCATGGGAAATAGCCGTGATCCGGAATATCGTGAGCGTTTGGAACAATGGTCTGTAAGCACGGATGTCGTCCTCGCGGAGAGTGCGCGATGGGCACTTGCACGTATCGCCGCCAGCGTGCCTCTCAGGTGAGGAACAAAGCCCTGGCGCTCTGCTAGCATCGTTGGCACCGGACGTTGCCGCGTTTGTCCGTTGACCATGCCGTCCATCACGCCACTGCAAACATCCGTTGCCTCGCAATCCGTTGAAAATGCCAGAAAAGCTCCCGGCGAGCGCGAAATCTGGCCTGAGCCGGTGGAAGGCGGCTCCGGAGCGCAACTTCTCGCGTTGCTCAAGTACCTCACCCAGACTGATGTCCACACCTACGCATTTTCAGTCGCGGCCAATGTCATTCTGTCCCTTTTCCCGTTTATTGTGCTGCTGCTCACGTTGTCGCGCCGGGTATTTCACTCGCAAGCCATGTTTGAGGTGGTCGGACAGTTGATGCACAGTTACCTGCCCACCGGCCAGGACTTCGTCATGCGCAACATGGGTCTGCTGGTGCACCCGCAAAAGGGCGTGCAGGTATTCTCCGTTGTCATGCTTCTTGTCAGCAGCACCGGCGTCTTTCTCCCACTTGAAGTCGCGTTGAACAACGTGTGGCATGCGGGAAAGAACAGATCCTACCTGCATAACCAGAGCGTCTCTCTCGGTCTGGCATTGGCTGCCGGCGTGCTGGCCATGTTTTCCGTTGCGGCATCCGCCGCACAGCAATCAGTGCTGGGCTTCCTGTTCTTTGGGCACACGCAGAACATCGTCTACGACGTGCTTTCGCATGGCTTTCTCAGCTTACTTGCCACCATCAGCAGCATCACTCTGTTCTTCCTGGTGTATTGGATTCTGCCCAACAGGAGGATTCCGGTCCGCGCCGTGCTGCCAACTGCCATCGTTACTGGCTTGCTGTGGGAGGCGGCCAAGCACCTTTACATCGCGGTTCTGCCCCACCTTGATTTTGCAAATGTCTATGGTCCCTTTCAAATTTCAGTTGGTCTGATGCTATGGGCATTTCTCTCCGGACTCATCCTGCTTGCGGGTGCCCACTTTTCCGCGACGCGGTACGCGATGCGCCTGGCTGCGCAGACCGGCGAGGAGCGCTGACCGGTGCCGCTCGTGCTTCGGCCCCGCAAGCAGAACAGGGTCTCCGATCCGCTCTACACAGCCACAAGCGCAGCGTCATGGCCAGGCGTACCGCGGATACCTCTCTACCTGAGAGCCATCTGGATCTTGGCCGCGATTGCCTTCCTGCTGGCGTACATTCCGGGAAGATACGGCACCCTGTTCGCGGCACTTCGCTGGCTGCTGCTGATGATCGCGACGCTTGCGTCCCTGCCGTTTGTTTACCGCGCCGTCCGGCACGGTTTGCTGTGGCGGCTGCGCAATAAGCTGATCATGACGTACCTGCTGATCGGCCTCACGCCGGTCATCCTGTTCTTCACGCTTGTCTTTCTGTCGTCGTATGTCGCGGCAGGCCAGTTCGCGATCCATCTTGCCGCCTCTCGGTTTCAGCTCCAGCTTGACAGCATGGGCACGAGCGATGCAGGCCTCGTCCTTGCCGTGGCGCGGCGTGTGGAGCAGGGCATCCCTCAGGAACGGTTGCTGGAATTTCTGGAACGCCCAAACGGTGCTGGCCCCAGGGTTCCGATGGACCGGCAGATTGCTGTATACATCGATGACAAAGCTATGACGATTCCGGGCGTCGCCGGCAACGACCGAACGCCGCTCCGGCTTACGGAATGGCTGGCGGGACGGTCGCACGGGCGGCAGATGAAGCTGTTCGCCGCAGATGGCGGTGTGCTGTATATGGCTGTTGTTGACCGCGCGACCGTGGGTGCGAACCATACCATCACGGTGATTGGTAGCGTTCCGGTTACATCGCAGTTGCTGGGCCATGTTGGGGACGGCTTGGGCCAGGTCACGCTTCTGCCATCGATCGCGTTGGAGCCTCGCCGTACGAAAGTGCAGGATTCGCACTCGCGGCGTGAGCGGCTTAGCGGCGGAAGTAGGCTGAACCGCGCGAATCTGCTCGATGGGCAAGTGGCCTTTTCGTCTACCCTCTCCGTTATCGATTGGGATACAGGTGAAACGCGAGCGGTTCCACTGACCGTCGTGTCGCGCGCATCGGTACTGTTCAATCAGCTATTCGGCACGGGCATGACAGGCCGAATCACAGACAGCGTCTGGCTCTCATTTGTCGCGATCCTCCTCTTCTTTGCTCTGCTTGAGACACTTGCGTTCTACCTCGCTGTCCGGCTCACGCGCACCATGACCGGTTCGGTTGAGGACCTGTACGCAGCCACGCTCTACATCGATGGCGGTGATCTCTCGCATCGCATCCAGGTGCGCCGCGACGATCAGCTAGCGGACCTGTGCCGTTCCTTCAATCGCATGTCCTGGTCGCTGGCCCGCCTGATCGAGGGCCAGAAAGAAAAGGAGCGCATGCAGAGCGAATTGGGCATTGCACAAGAGGTGCAAGCGAACCTCTTTCCGCGTGCTCACATCCGCGTACCGTCGCTGGATCTGCACGGCATCTGCCGCCCAGCACGCACCGTCTCAGGTGATTACTACGACTTTCTTGTCTTCCACGACGACACGGAGCACCGCCGGGATATTACTGGCGTCGGGATCGCCCTGGGCGATATCAGCGGCAAGGGTATTTCCGCCGCTCTCCTGATGGCGACGCTGCACTCGGCCGTGCGCGCCTACCGCTTTGCCAGCGAAGAACTGCTGACCGGCAGCGCACGCGCGTTGACGGATGCGCAGTCGCTGGAATGCGGCGAACTCTTCGAATCACCCGCGCGAATTCTTGCGCTGCTGAACCGGCACCTCTACCGCTCCACGCAGCCGGAGAAGTACGCCACGCTATTTCTGGCGCACTACGATGACCGTTCGGGGCGGCTTACGTATTCCAATGCCGGACATCTGCCGCCGTTTTTACTGCGCGGAAATGGCACGGTCAAGAAGCTGGATTGCGGCGGAACCGTCGTCGGTCTGATGGACAATATGCGCTACCAGCAGGAAACCTGCCTCCTGGAATCAGGCGACCTCATCATTGCGTATTCAGACGGTGTAACCGAACCGGAGAACGACTTCGGCGATTTTGGTGAGGATCGCCTGCTGGATGTTGTCCGGCAACATCGGGATGAGCCCCTGGCAACGATCTCCGCCGAAGTGATGCGCGCGCTTGACGCATGGATCGGCGGCGGTGAACAGCCGGACGACATCACTCTCGTGCTGGCGCGCAAAGCCTAGGTGTCGGTGAGCGAGGCTTGCGCCGGAGGCGCCGTGGGATCGTGGCTCTGCATCACGACGGTGCTGGTGGGCGTCCCCAGTGGGATGCCCTGCTTCCCAAATTCCAACAGGATTTTGCGGCGGATGGCGCGAAGCACGCCGTCACGCTGATTGGCCCGCACCCGCAGTGTCATCGGATACGTCACCTCGCGACCGCTGATCTTGTCGACACCTGGAATGTCAGGATCGCCCACGGCTACATCAACGAATGCGGGATCGCGCCGCACCTCGTCCGCAATCTGCCGCAGCACTTCCATCACCCGGTCAGGGTCAGCCGACGCATCGACCGACACACCCACTGAAGCCATGGAGTAGTCACGCGATTGATTCGATACCGTCGCGATCTGCGAATTGGGAATGATGTTCAGCGTCCCGTCACCGTCGCGCAGCTTGGTAAGCCGCAGGGTCATGTCTTCCACCGTGCCTGTGATCCCGGCAACTTTGACCACATCGCCCACGTTGAACTGGTTCTCCAAGAGAATGAGCAGACCGTTCAGCACGTCTTTAAACAGGGACTGCGCACCAAACGAAATACCCAGACCGACCACGCCAGCAGACGCCAGCAGCGGCTTCAAATCAATGTTGAAAAGTGGCAAAATCTGTAGAAGGGCGATAAATGCGATAAGGCTATAGCAGGTGGCGCGCAGGATCGCCGCCACCGTGCGCAGTTGCGATGCACGCTGATTGTTTCCAACATAGGTGTCGGCCAGGCGGCGCATGCGATGCACAAAGAACGACACAATGCGCTGCAAAACGAACGACAGCAGCAAGATAAAGACGATCTTTGGCGCATCGTGACGGATGAAGTCGACGGCATCTGTATGCCAACTACGGCCAAGCTCGCGAAAGTTTTCATCCTGCGAAGAGACCACTGCCGCGCCTGGCGCGGCTGATAAAAGGGTAAGCAAGACCAAATCCACCTCTTTCCCATGCTCCGGGGATTAAGATGAAAAGGGAAGCTGAAACGCCGTTCAGGATGATTCACTTGGCGCTGCGCCTCAAGCCGGACAGTTCCGTCCTCCCCGTGATGAGGATCGAGCGCGTGCGACAGAGAAGAACCCCGGCGTGGATTGCATTACTGCTCTTTGCAGTGGTGCCACTTGGCCAACGCGGGCAGAGCGGCCACCCTGTAGACATCCCCGCTGGGAACACGCCGATCAACGTTGGTCCCAAAATCGCTGGAGACACAAGCGATTACCTGTATGGCGTCGATCCGGATTTCCACCATCGCATGTTGACGGCCCGGAGGGATGAGCAGAAAAAACGCATGATGGAGAACGCGTCCCGCTTGCTCGAGATAACCCGGCAGCTCGATAACGACCTGCAGGGGCACGAGCCGACTCAAGCGGATGCCAAACGCCTGGACGACATTGCCAAGCTGGCACGCGCGGTGCGTGACCAGATGCGGCAGTAGGAGTTAGATATGTTCCATACCTTTCCGAAAAGCGAGCTTCCGGGACGAGTTTTCGCCGCCATGATTGCTGTCTTTGCCTGTGCCGCGCCGGCCCAAAGCAAACCCACGGCTGCTCCCGCGCAGAGCGTCGGTCCGTCCTCCGCTGATAAGCAGAAAGCCGCTCACGCAGATGCAGACCGTCTGCTGGCCCTGGCGCAGGACCTCAAAACTTCCGTGGACAAGAGCCGGAAGGATGAGCTGAATGTACAGGTGATACGCGACGCCGATGAGATCGAGAAACTCGCACGATCCCTGCGCAGCCGGGTTCAGTAAAGGTTCACGGTTTGTAGGCCAGTGCCGTGGCCGCGTTAACAACGCCGTATGGCATGCCTGGGGTTGGCACGGCGGACGCACGCACTACGGTAAGCACCGTGCTGGCGCTCCAGTCAGGACGCGCGGCACGTACCAGTGCCACCACTCCGGCCACAAGAGGCGCGGACGCGCTTGTGCCAATGGCCTGCACATATTGCGTATGGCCAAGGTTGAAGCAACCCTCTGAATGGTTTGCGTCGGACGGCGCACCATCCGCCGTTCCTGGCAGGCCGTTGGAACAGGCACCCCGCACCCATCCCGAGACGCTCGTGTCACCGCCCATGGGATAGCTGCCGCCCGGTGCCGCCACCGCGTTCAGACCGGTGCCGTAGTTGCTGTAATACGGCCGGGTTACAGAGCCAGACGCACACGTGGAACCCTGCGAAAGGTTCTCCGCGCATGCGGGATTGGTGGATGCCACAACGGCGAGCACATCGCGCGATTGCGCGGGGATCTCAAAGTATCGCGTGTTCGTCAGGTCAAAGGCATCATTGCCAATCGCCGCAACCAGCACCGCACCGGCACTCGCCGCGGCATGTGTCACCCGGTCGAAGCTCGCCTTCAGGCCTGCGGAGTCACCGCTGTACAGATCGACTGTCAGGCTGACCGAAAGGACAATCACATCCGCGTGCTGCGCGATGGCATCGTCGATGCCCTGCAACACCCATGACAGCAGACCGGAGGCCTGGCCGTTGTGGCATTTCTCCGCGATGCCCGTGCCGGTGCCTGGCATGCGTTGCAATACCTTGATGTTCAGCAGGGTTGCCATCGGTGCAACGCCCACCACGCGCCCTGTGCCATTGCCGGCCGCACCAGCCGCTAGCGACGCTACCCACGTCCCGTGGCCGCTCTGGTCCTGGGGCGAGCCGTCGTCGCAGACGCTCGGCTGCATGGTCTGGTCCACCTCTGTCAGATTCAGAGCCAAGTTCGGCGCAATGTCAGGGTGATAGCGGTCTACACCACTGTCTAGCACCGCGATGCGCACGCCAAGTCCGGTGGAAGTCGCCCACGGGCCTGCGGTTTCGCTATCGGCCACCGCTCCGCCAAATCCACCAACCGCGTGCACAGCCCACCCCTGCGGTGAGTTGGTGTAAAACGTATCAGCCCTGTCCGACGGTATGCGCAGCGTGGGCAGGTTGGAGTGAACTGGAGGTGCGGTGTGGACCTGGGCGGGGATCTCGCTCCTGGACAGTGTGCGCGGCAGCATCGAACTTGCAGAGATGGTGCGGTCCTGCACCACGTACTCAACGTTAGGGTCCGCTCGCAATTGTGCTTCCGCGTCTGCGGTTGCGCTAACGATTGCCGCTCCAAGACGTTCGTAGCGGCGCATGAGCTTCGCCGTGGCCAGCCTTGCCGTTCCTTCCGCATTGCCGGGGATTACGCCATCTCGATAGACGACAATCACGTTGTGGGCCGCTGCCTCAATGTGTTGTGCATGCACCGGCGTCTCGCACAACAGCAGGGCGGCAGCGGCACACATAATGCGCAGCACGAAGCGGCAGAAGAGGGTAGAACCAGACATGGAGCCTCACTTGTCCTTTTGCAAACATCGATTGGCACACCCGCATCTGCTTCACGTCAGCTGACCGAATGTGCAACACTCCGCTTATCGGCACGGACAGCCGGTGCGTGAAGCCTCTCACAGCACCGCGCGCCGCTTTACAATCAGCAGGGAGCAAAGCGGGACGTACGCTGCGCATCCACCATCTTGCAGGGCAGGAAGACGATGGGTACACCCGCGACGACAGCACCGGAGACGCGCACACCGGCAATAGGTTCGCTCACGCCGGACGAACTCATCCGCTTCTACCGGCTGATGTATCTCTCGCGGAAGACGGACGACCGCGAAATCCTGCTCAAGCGGCAGCAGAAGATCTTCTTCCAGATATCCTGCGCGGGCCATGAAGCGCTGCTTGTGGCGGCGGGCCTGGCACTGCGCCCCGGCTACGATTGGTTCTTCCCGTATTATCGCGACCGCGCACTGGCGTTAGCCGTTGGCCAGACTGTAACAGAGCAACTGCTGCAGGCGGTCGGCGCGGACGATCCGGGCAGCGGTGGACGGCAGATGCCTTCTCATTGGACCAGTAAGCCTCTGCATTTGGTCTCGCCATCCTCGGCGACCGCAACGCAGTGTCTCCATGCGGTGGGCTGCGCGGAGGCGGGGCTGTACTTCGCCGCGCACCCGGATGCGGCGCGCTGCAGCGATGGCGAAAGAGATTACCGGCGATACAAAGATGTCAGCTTCGAAGCGGACGAGGTCGTATACGTTTCAATCGGCGAAGGCTCCACCAGCCAAGGAGAGTTCTGGGAAGCGCTGAACACCGCGTCGAATGGGAAGCTGCCGGTGCTCTTCGTCGTGGAGGACAATGGGTACGCCATATCCACGCCCGTGGAGACCAACACGCCTGGCGGCAACATCTCCCGCCTGATCGCGAACTTTCCCGATTTCCACTTTGCTGAGGTGGATGGCACGCATCCCATCGCCAGCTACGAGGCCATGTGTGAGGCAGTTGCGTACTGCCGCGCCCGCAAGGGTCCAGCGCTGGTGCATGGGCATGTGATCCGGCCCTACTCGCACGCGCTGAGCGATGACGAGCGCTGGTACCGCCATGCCACGGAGTTGGAGGCGGATGCGCTTCGCGACCCACTCGTTCGCACGCAGGCGCTGCTGCTGGAAGAAGGCATTCTGACGGAGGCGGAGTTGACGAGTCTCCATCGTGAGGTTGAAAACGAGGTGCGCGCGGCCGCGGATGTGGCGCTTGCCGCGCTCTTGCCGCGTGTCGCGGACATCGAGCGCCATGTCTACTCCGAGGACCTGAAACCCACCTCACACGTCTTTGAGACACGCCCGGAACCAACGCAAGGCGATACGGACCACACCGTTGCGGACCTTATCAACAGCACGTTGCGCGACGAGATGCGGCGTGATCAGCGGATCGTCATCTTTGGCGAGGATGTCGCGGATGCGAGCCGCGACGGCTATTTGAAAACCGGTGAGATAAAGGGTAAGGGCGGTGTCTTCAAGATCACCGCCGGCCTGCAGACAGAGTTTGGTTCGGATCGCGTCTTCAACTCTCCTTTGGCGGAGGCCAACATCGTGGGCCGCGCAATCGGCATGGCGGTGCGCGGCCTGAAGCCGGTGGTGGAAATTCAATTCTTTGATTACATCTGGCCAGCTATGCACCAGATGCGCAACGAGTTATCGAACATTCGCTGGCGCTCCAATGGCAACCACACTGCGCCTCTGGTCATTCGTGTCCCCATTGGGGGCTATCTCACCGGTGGATCGATTTACCATTCGCAGTCAGGCGAGAGCATCTTCACGCACACACCGGGTATTCGCGTCGTGATGCCATCGAACGCACAGGACGCCGCAGGCCTGCTGCGCACCGCAATTCGCTGCGACGACCCCGTGCTCTTTCTGGAACACAAGCGCCTCTACCGTGAATCGTATAGCCGCGCGCAGAACCCCGGGCCGGAGTACATGATCCCGTTCGGCAAGGCAAAAACGGTGCGGGCGGGCACGGACATCACGCTGGTAACGTACGGTGCGGTGGTGCCGCGCGCCTTGCAGGCGGCCTTGCGGCTGAAGCGTGAGAAGGGTATCTCCGCCGAGGTGATCGACCTCCGCTCCTTGTCTCCGTATGACTTCGAGGCAGTTGCCGAAAGTGTCCGCCGCACAAACCGGGTGATTGTGGCGCATGAGGATATGCGAAGCTGGGGCTTTGGCGCGGAACTCGCCGCTCGCATCGCGGACGAGCTCTTCCATGACCTCGATGCACCGGTCCGCCGTGTCGCGGGCCGGGATACGTTTGTTGCGTATCAGCCGGCACTTGAGGACGCGATATTGCCGCAGCCGGACGATCTGTTTAGAGCGGTGTCGGAGCTAGTGGCGTTTTAGCCCGCCCGCTCTCATTCCCGGTTGCGGCAAGGCAGAGCGTTCCTTCTTAGATACGCGCAACAACGGTACCATCCAAGGGTCTACCATAACGGCTGCACGATTCTTGCCCGCGATCTCCTTCTTGGAGTGTGCCCATGCGTTTCTTCCCGAAATCTTCCCGCTCGCTGCTGGCTGCGTCGCTGTGCGGAACTCTGTGCTTCAGCATGATCCCCGTGGGTCTTGCACATGCGGCAACGCAGAAGAGCTCTGCCGCGCCGCAGCGGCTGAACAAGGATGCGCAGATCGATCTGCTGCTGAGCCGCTTTACGTTTGGTCCAACCACGGCGGACAAGCAGGCTGCGGAACGCATGGGCGTGGAGGCGTGGTTTGACCACGAATTGGACTCGCGGAAGATCGACGACTACGTATTCGAGCGCCGTTTGGACGTGTATCCTGCGTTGCGCATGGCACAGGCAGACCGCCTGGCACGCTATCCCGAACCGAATACGCTAAAACAGATTGCGCGCACCGGCGTGCTGCCCAGTGACCCTGAGGAGCGGGCAATCGTCGGCGACCAAGTCGAGTTCTACGAGATGCAGCAGAAGAACAAGGCCGCCGCGAAGCAAGCGGAGGCGCAACTCGCTGCACCCATCGTGCGCCAGCCTGATAGCACGGGTGCGCAGACACCCATTTCACCAACTGCCGCCCCCGCACAGGTCGCTGCCGCCGATGCGCAGTTCGGAAATCTCGAGCAGAACACACAAGCCATGCCGAAGCCGCAAGTCGATGCGATTCTCGCATTGGCACCGAACGAGCGTTATGGCCATTTGCTGAGCATGCCTCCCGCGCAGTTGATTGCGCTGCGCAAGGCGGCACGCGGCCCGTTGGAGGGCAAACTTGCCGAAGGCATGACGCCGCTGCAAAAGGAAACGCTGCTGGCCCTCGCCGGAACCAACCGCATGATCAACATGGAGACACAGGGATCGCGCCTGCTGCGGGACATCTACAGTCAACGGCAGCTTGAAGCCGTGATGACGGATTTCTGGCTGAACCACTTCAACGTGTTCTCCGGGAAGAATCAGCAGGAACCATCGCTCTTGCCGGACTATGAGAAGACGATCCGCGCCCATGCGTTGGGTAAGTTTGAGGACCTGCTGGTGGCCACGGCGCAAAGCCCAGCGATGCTGATGTACCTGGATAATGCAACCAGCATTGGCCCGGATTCGCAGGCGGCAGTCCGGCAGCACCGCAACAGCAAGAACAAGGCTGATCTCGGCCTCAATGAGAACTACGCGCGCGAATTGATGGAGCTGCATACGCTTGGCGTGAACGGCGGATACACGCAGCATGATGTCACGGAGGTCGCAAAAGTCTTTACCGGATGGACGCTCGACAAGCCAAACGATGGCAACGACTACACCTTCAACTACAACCGGCACGAGCCGGGATCGAAGACCGTTCTTGGGGCCACAATCCACGAGGATGGTGAGCGCGAGGGTCTACAGGTGTTGCACATGCTTGCCAGCAGTCCGGCAACAGCGCACTTCATCTCGACCGAGATTGCGCAGCGCTTCGTCAGCGACACGCCTCCGCCCGCGATGGTGGACCGCATGGCGAAAACGTTCCTGAGCAGCGGCGGCGATATCCCACCGGTGCTGCGCGCCATGGTGCGCTCCCCGGAGTTTTTCACCACCGCCACGGTAAACGCCAAGCTGAAGACGCCCTTGGAATATGTGACGTCCGCCGTGCGGGCGAGCGGCGCGGAGGTGACCAATCCCATGCCGCTGGTGCAGTCCCTGCAGCAGCTGGGCATGCCGCTGTATGGATGCCAGCCGCCCACAGGCTACAAGTGGGACGAGGAAACGTGGCTGAGTTCATCGGCGCTGATCAATCGCATGAACTTCGCGCTGTCGCTCAGCACCAACCGGATTGGTGGCGCGGCGGTGGATTGGACGCCGGTGCTGCAGGACAATGGTCAGACGCTGAAGAGCGTTTCATTATCAGTCGCAGGTGCTGATCCCGAAGCGGCGCGCAAGGAATCGTTGCTCGAAGCCAAGCTGATGGAAGTTCCTGTCAGTGCACAGACACGTGCCGCAGTCATCTCGCAGGGTAACGACACGACAGCACAGCAAGCCGCCCAGCAGTTTGCCGCGAACGCTGGCGGGCGTTCCTTGACCGATGCAGAAAAGCAAGCCAAGCAGCAGGATCAACTCGACGCAATGATGGCGGGCAAGCAGAAAGGTATCAAGCCCGAAAGAGGGCAGGCGGTGCCGGAGCGTGGTCTGGGCGCGACGCCGGTAAAGATGGGATTGCCACCGGCAGACAAGCAGGCGGCGGCCATGGCCGGATTGCTGCTGGGTTCGCCGGAGTTTCAGCGGCGGTAGTGCGTCCCGACGTTGTAAGCCCACCTTAGCTTCGCGAAGGTGGGGCACCCCGCCCTAACCTTCGCCTCCGTTCAAGAGGATGAGCCGTTCGAAAACTAAAGCTTGATGAATGTGTTGAAAGTAATGCGAGGTGTGGCGATGATTTCCAGACGAGCATTCGTAAAGAACGGGGCATTGGCCCTGGTGGGAACGGCCACCGTGCCCAGTTTTCTTGTGCGTTCGGTCATGGCGGAGCAGACAACCGCGCAGGCGAGCGGCAAGAAGCTTGTGGTGCTTTTTCAGCGCGGGGCCGCCGACGGCCTGAACATTGTCGTTCCGTACCGCGAGAAGAATTACTACGCCTTGCGTCCCTCGATCGCCATCCAGCCCAACGAGGTGCTGGATTTGGATGGGCAGTTTGGGCTGCATCCCGCCATGGCTTCGCTGCGGCCGTTGTTTCAGCAAGGACACCTCGCTGTCATTCATGCCGTGGGATCTCCCGATGTGACGCGGTCGCACTTTGACGCGCAGGACTACATGGAAAGCGGCACGCCGGGCGTGAAGAGCACACAGGATGGATGGCTTAATCGTGCGTTGCAGGCCGAACGCATCGATCCGAAGACCGCAACGGCATTCCGCGCCGTCGCGCTGGGCACGCAGGTGCCGCGCACGCTGCAAGGACGCCTGCCCGCCGTGGCTGTGTCGAACCTTCAGAACTTTTCGGTGGGCGGCGGACAAGGCGCTGCGGGTGTGGCAGCGTCCACTGCCTTTCAGGCCATGTATGCGGGAACAAATGATCGCATTCTGAGCGGCGAAGGTCAGGAGACCTTCGATGCCGTAAAAATGCTGAAAGCCGCCGATCCCGCGCACTACCAGCCCGCTCCTGGCGTGACGTATCCCAACACCCAGTTCGCAAACAGCCTGAAGCAAGTGGCGCAATTATTAAAGGCGAATCTTGGCGTGGAGGCGGCGTTTGCCGACATCGGCGATTGGGACACGCACCAGGCGCAGGGCGGCACACAGGGCCGGTTGGCGAACCGTCTGAAGGAGTTCTCGGAAGCGATTGCCAGCTTCTGGAACGACATGGGACAAGATGCCGAGCACATCACGCTGGTGACCATGAGCGAGTTTGGCCGTACCGCACGGCAGAATGGGACCGGTGGCACCGATCACGGGCATGGCAACGTCATGTTTGTGCTGGGTGGCGGCGTGAAGGGGGGCAAGGTCTACGGCCGCTGGCCCGGCCTGGATGAAGCGCAACTGAATGAAGGCCGCGATCTGGCGGTAACCACGGATTTCCGGCAAGTGCTGGGTGAAGCGGCATACCGCACGTTGGGAACGCGTGACCTGAATACAGTGTTTCCAGGGTCGGCGATCACGCCCGCGCAGTTCCTGCGTTTTGCCTAATGTTGCGTTGTGGCGGTACACTTTGGCGCGGCTCGCACCATGCGGCTGCGCCATGTTCCGTTCTGAGACGTATCGCTTTGTATTCGGACGATTGTCACATTTCGACAGCGCAACCTTTCATGTAAAGTCGCGTCATAACCGATGTGGCAAGCAGTACGCCGGAGTCACCCTTCTACGATTCCGGATTCACCTATCCGCACCAAATCTTCCCACCTTCATGTAAGGCCTCCAGAACACCGGAGGCCTTCACTTCATCCGTTAATGAATCGCAAGAGTTCCTGGTGCGGATGGAAAGTACTCGTCCAGGAAGCGCGATAAAGCCTTGCGCTCCTCGTCCGCGTTGTGGGTGGGCACTTCAACGGTGAGCTTGGGGTCGGCAGCAGTGCGGTAGACCGCGTTTCGCGCGGCGTTCAGCGGACCCACTGTGTACAGCAGCTTCGGTTGCCACAGGTGCTGGAGCGCGCCGAGCGGGAAGCGGTCGTGAAAGACCAGCCGCAGCGGGAAAAGCTTTGCCCGGGGATCACGGCTCGCTCTGGCGAAGACCTCCGGGTCAGCGTTGTAGCCGATGAGCGCCGCGCCTCCGTTCTTTTGTGCAAGCAGTTGTGCCGCGACCGAAACACCGGTGCCGCTGCCGAACACCAGGACATGGTCCGGCGCGATCTTGCGTATACCGGTTAAATACGTCCACGCTGCTGTGGCGTCTTGCAGCATGCGCTCGTCGCTGGGGTGCGGTTGCGCGGCACTGCTGCCGTACCCACGATAATCGAAGGCGAAGACGTCCAATCCGAGATCGTGCAACGCGGCGATCTGGGTGCCATCCGCCGCGTCCAGTTGACCATCACCCCCCCGTAGGTACAGGACCGCATAGCCGCCCCTGCCAGCCGTGACCGGCAGCCACTCGCCCGCAAGCTGTGGCACGCCGGCCCCATTCGCGTCAAAACGAATTTTCTCCGTGGCAAGTCCCGTTCCGCCGTTCGCGTTGTGCGTGGGCCGAAGCACAAGCTGCCATGATCCCAGGTAAAATAGCAGACCCAGCGTCAGATATCCACACAGCAGCGCAAGCAGGATCAACAACCCAAGCGTACGGAGAAGCCATCGCGGATCAACTGTTTCGGGTTGAGGAGTGGCAGAGCGAGCAACAGGCTGCGTGCGTTTGGACGGTTTAGCCATGCAGGGTTCACGGTAGCACGGCTCTGATTTATGGGCTCAAATGGATCTGCAATTGTTAGAACACGGTGTTCCGGGAGGGCGCACGGTGTTATGAGATGCAGCGCTGTGACCGCCGTGCTGACTCCGCGCCCACTGTGTTCCAAACGTCTGCTGCTGGCCTGAAAGCTCGCCGCGCATCCAACAGAGTGAGGACATCGATGGCGCAGTGGGTTAGGCTATGTTCGGCATCGGATGCCCCGCAGCCGGGCAAGTTGGGCCAGTACGAGGCGCAGGGCGTGGATGTCTGCCTCGCGAATGTCAACGGCGAACTGTCCGCAGTGGACAACCTGTGTCCACACCGGGGCGGTCCGCTTGCGGAAGGCTGGATCGAAGGCAACACAGTGGTGTGCCCATGGCATGCCTGGGGCTTCGATCTGAGGACAGGAGAGTGCCCGGAGGAACATGCGCATGTGACGATTTTTCCCGTGAAGTTTGAAGGAAACGACGTTCTTGTCGAGATTTGATGACCGGCGATCAATGACAGCCCAGAGCGACTGATAGAATCGATTGAATCCACCCATTGGAGAGGCAATGCATGCCATCCTGGCGCTCGAGGACGGGCGCGTCTTTCGCGGTAAAGGTTTCGGCGCACCCGCCGAATGCTCCGGCGAAGTCGTTTTTAACACGGCACTCACCGGCTATCAGGAGATCTTCACCGACCCTTCCTATGCCGGGCAGATCGTCGTCCTCACCAATCCGCAGATCGGTAACTACGGCACCACCCCCAGCGACGACGAGAGCGCCAGGCCTTACATCGAAGGCCTGGTGACGCGCGAGTTCTCGCCGGTGTCGTCGAACTGGCGCTCTACGCAAGTCACGGATGAGTATCTGGAGAAGTACAACGTCCCTGTGATTGCGGACGTGGACACACGCGCGATTGTGCGGCACCTGCGTGCGAATGGTGTAATGCGCGGCGTGATCTCGACGAAGGTGACGGATGTGGACGCACTGGTAGCGCGCGCGCGTTCCATCCGCAAGATGGATGGAACGGACCTTGCCAGCGTGGTCAGCACCAAGCAGATGTACGAGTGGACCGACAGCGACCCGCGTAACGAAACGGGAGACAAATTGCTGCCAGCAGCGCTCGCTGCCGGTTCCCGGTCGATGCATGTGGTGGCGTATGACTTCGGCATCAAGCAAAACATCCTGCGAATGCTCGCGCGTGAGAACTGCCGCGTGACGGTGGTGCCAGCTGCGACGCCTGCGGCGGACGTGCTGGCGATGAACCCGGATGGCGTGTTTTTTTCCAACGGCCCAGGCGATCCTGAGCCGCTGGACTACGCGCGGAAAAATGTGCAGGAGCTTGCGGGGAAGACACCGATGTTCGGCATCTGCCTGGGCCACCAGATCTTTGGTCTGGCGCTTGGCGGCAAAACCTACAAATTGAAGTTCGGCCATCACGGTGCAAACCATCCCATCAAGAACATGGAAACGGGCAAGGTCGAGATCACATCGCAGAACCACAATTACGCTGTCGATCCCGACACCTTGGACGAAAGCACCATCGAAGTGACCCACGTCAATCTCAACGACCAGACAGTCGCCGGTCTCAAGCACAAGGAACATCCGATATTCAGCGTGCAGTATCATCCCGAAGCATCTCCCGGGCCGCACGATTCGCATTACCTGTTCAAAGACTTCCGCCGGATGATGGACGAGTGGAAGAAGTGAACAGATATTTGCTAGTTCGAGGGAAGAGCATAGGCCGGCAGATATGCCTGAGCTAACTGTTCATCAAGATGCTTCCACTTCACATCGCGCCACATGGTGGACATCTAATGCGTTGTTGTACACCTTGTGCCTCGTCGTTCTATGTCTCTGGCTGGCTCTGGTCCGTCGCAAGATACACCTTTTAGGACTGCCGTTTGACGATGCGTATATGTTTTACCGCTACGCGATGAACATACGCGCGGGAAGCGGAATCGCGTGGAATCGCGGAGGTTTGCCGACGTACGGCGTCACCAGTCCGGGCTGGCTGGCATGCATCTGGTTGGCGACCTTTGTATCGCATAACATGACGCGAGTTGTCGTTGGTGCTGCCGTACTTGCGGGGGCATGCTCTTTATGCATGGCAGCTTGGGCCGTCGTAACCAACGCACGGAGTAAGCTGTTCCGCCGATTCCCCCTTACGCTCCTGCTGGTTCTGCTCATTTCGTTGACCATGTTCTCGTTCGTGAGTTCAGTAGCCAACGGCATGGAAACGTCTCTGGCGTTTGGTACGCTAGCGGTGCTGCTTGGGGTCGACCTGCAATGGTTGAACGGCAGAATTCCTTGTCACGAATGGACTCATTGCGCGGTTGCCAGCGGGATCAATGGTCGCGGCGAGCGAGGTGGGGTATGTCGCCGCATCCGCACCGCAGGTAAAGGTTCTCGATCTGGTTGGTTTGAACGACACGTCAATTGCAAGGCATGGGTTTGCCATGGACTATCTGCTTTCAGCGCAGCCGGATGTGATCTGGTTTCCACACTACGACTACACGCATCAGCGCGGTGTCATGATGAGTGATCCACGCTTGCTGTCGCAATATGATTTTTATCCAGGCGCCGCTAATTTTGGCCTGGCAGTTCGCACGACTGGCCGGTTTCACGATCAGGTCGAGCAGACCATGAAACAGTTCTGGAGCGAGATGTATCCGGCGCTGCCGATGGGCGACTATGCCGCATCCACCGTGACCTGGGATGGCCGCTCTCGCATTGTGAGTGCGGCAGAAGCGAAGAGCAGAAGCAGATAAGGGAGCGCATGCCACGCAGAAATGACATAGCGAAGATTCTGGTGATTGGTTCAGGGCCGATCGTCATTGGCCAGTCAGCCGAGTTTGACTATAGCGGCACGCAGGCGTGCAAGGCGCTCAAGGCCGAGGGCTATGAAGTGGTGCTGGTCAACAGCAACCCAGCGTCCATCATGACGGACCCGGAAATTGCCGACCGCACCTATGTGGAACCGCTGACCGCGAAGTATGTGGAAGAGATCCTCCGCGTTGAAAGCGAGTTGCTACAGGAGAGCGGCAGGCCGGGCGTATTCGCCTTACTGCCAACGGTCGGTGGACAAACTGCTTTGAATCTCGCCGTGGACATGGCCGACGCGGGCACGCTCGAGAAGTATGATGTCGAGTTGATCGGCGCGAAACTGGACGCGATCAAGAAGGCCGAAGACCGGCTCCTCTTCAAGGATGCGATGAACAGAATCGGCCTGGACATGCCGCGCTCGGCGTTGATCAACAACCTGCGCGACGGTCTCGACTTTACACAGAAGATCGGCTTCCCATGTGTCATTCGGCCATCATTCACGCTAGGCGGCTCCGGTGGCGGCATCGCGTACAACCGCGAGGAACTTACGGATATTCTCTCGCGCGGCCTTGATCTTTCCCCAGTCAACGAGTGCCTGCTGGAAGAAAGCGTGCTCGGCTGGAAAGAGTATGAGCTTGAAGTGGTGCGCGATCTGGCGGATAACGTCATCATCATCTGCTCCATCGAGAACTTCGATCCGATGGGTGTGCATACCGGAGACAGCATTACCGTTGCTCCGGCACAGACGTTGACGGATCGCGAATACCAATGCATGCGCGACGCCGCAATTCGTGTGATGCGCGAGATTGGCGTAGAGACCGGCGGCAGCAATGTGCAGTTTGCCGTCAACCCGGCGAACGGTCGCATGACCGTCATCGAGATGAATCCGCGCGTGTCGCGTTCTTCGGCGCTGGCATCAAAGGCGACAGGATTTCCCATCGCAAAGATCGCGGCACGCCTCGCCGTGGGCTACACATTGGATGAGTTGCAGAACGACATCACCAAGGCCACGCCCGCGTGCTTTGAGCCAACCATCGACTACGTCGTGGTCAAGATACCCAAGTGGCAGTTCGAGAAGTTTCCCGGAGCGGACGAAACACTCGGCCCACAGATGAAATCCGTCGGCGAAGTGATGGCGATTGGCCGCACCTTCAAGGAAGCACTGATGAAGGCGGTGCGCTCGCTGGAAACAGGCAAGAAGGCGAGCGATGCCGACATTGAGCCGCGACGCCTGACGCAACGGCTGGTCACGCCGCATCCTGAGCGGCTGCGGTACATACGCTACGCCTTTGAACGGGGTATGACCGTGCGTGAAGTGGCCCGGCTGACCGGCATGGACCCATGGTTCCTGTACCAGGTCAAGATGATATCCGACGAGCTTAGAACACTTGCTGCTGGTTCGGCAGACAACGTCACCGAAGACCAGTTGCGTACGGCCAAACGCATGGGCATCAGCGACGATCTGCTGGCTGCCTCATGGAAACTTGACGGCAAGGACCCGAGCGCGCGTGTGCGGGAGCTTCGTGAGCAGCATCGCGTGCTGCCAGTCTTTAAGCTGGTGGATACCTGCGCGGCAGAGTTTGAGAGCTTCACGCCATACTTCTACTCCTGCTATGACGAAGAAGATGAGGCGACGCCAACCGCGCGGAAGAAGATCATCATTCTGGGCAGCGGTCCGAACCGTATCGGACAGGGAATCGAGTTCGATTACTGCTGCTGCCACGCCGCATTTGCCCTGCGTGAGGATGGCTACGAGACCATCATGATCAACTGCAACCCAGAGACGGTCTCTACGGATTACGACACCAGCGACCGGCTCTATTTCGAACCGCTGACCTTTGAGGACGTACTCGCGGTCTACCGGCATGAGGCGGCGAGCGGTGCCGAGATCGGCATGATCGTGCAGTTCGGCGGCCAGACACCGCTCAACCTTTCGCTGCCGTTGAAGGCTGCGGGCGTACCTATTATTGGCACGTCGCCTGAGTCGATTGACCTTGCGGAGGATCGCAAACGCTTCGGCAAGCTGATCGAGGAACTCGGCATCCCGCAGCCTGCCGGTGCCATTGTCACCAGCGTGGACGAGGCGCTTGCCGGGGCGAACCGCGTATCCTATCCAGTCCTGGTGCGGCCAAGCTACGTGCTGGGCGGCCGCGCCATGGTCATCGCGTATGACGATGCTGCCATCGTGCGCTACATGCAGACCGCCATTGAATACTCGCAGGAGCGGCCTGTTCTGATCGACCACTTCCTGGAGGACGCCACGGAGGTGGATGTGGATGCGTTGTGCGATGGCAAGGACGTGATCGTCGCCGGCATCATGCAGCACATCGAGGAAGCGGGCATCCATTCCGGCGACTCGTCCTGCGTGTTGCCGTCGGTCGATCTATCCACCGATGTACTCGCGCAGATTCGCAGGTACACACGGCAGCTGGCGCTGGCGCTCAACGTGATCGGCTTGGTTAATATCCAGTTTGCGATCCAGCGTGGCACGGTGTTTGTCATCGAGGTCAATCCGCGCGCCTCGCGCACCGTGCCGTATGTGTCGAAGGCAACCGGTATTCCGCTGGCGAAGATTGCATCGCGCCTGATGACCGGGCGCACGCTGAAACAGCTCTTGCCGGAACAGCTTGCCAGCGGTGAGGACTTGGGCACGGGCGCGCATTACTTCGTGAAGTCGCCCGTGTTTCCCTGGGGCAAGTTCCCCGGCGTGGATCCGGTGCTCGGACCGGAGATGCGCTCCACCGGTGAAGTGATGGGCGTGGCCGAAACCTTTGGCGAAGCGTTTGCGAAGGCGCAGATCGCAGCCGGGCAAAACCTGCCGGTGAAGGGAACCCTCTTCATCAGCGTCAACGATCACGATAAGTCCGCCGTCATCCCATTGGCGAAGCAATTTGTGGAAATGGGCTTTCACCTGGTGGCGACACACGGCACAGCCGATGTGCTGAGTGATGCCGGGATGCAGGTGGAACGTGTCTACAAGGTGCAGGAGGGCCGGCCCAATGTGGTCGATCTGATCAAGGGTGACCGCATTCAGCTGATCGTGAACACGCCGCGCGGCCAGGACACCTTCTTTGACGAGAAAGCCATTCGCCGGGCGGCAGTGCTGGCGCGCATTCCAGCCATCACCACCATCGCTGCCGCGCGTGCCGCTGCGGAAGGAATCGCGTCACTACAGCGAGGCCGGGTGAGTGTGTACACGCTGCAAGCGCTGCACGCGACACGTGTGCCCGTGCTCGCGTGACGGTACGATAAAGCCATGCTGCTGGATGGCGTTCATATTCCGTTGACCACCCCGTTCTATCCCGATGGACGGGTGTACCTGCGCAAGTTGGAGCACAACGTGCGCCGGTACTCGTTGACACCGGTCAGCGGTCTGGCCGCGCTCGCGGGCACCAGCGAAACGGAGATGCTCTCCGATGCGGAACGCCGTGATGTTTTGCGGGTGATTGGCTCAGAAGCGGCGAAGGAAAAGGTGCTGCTCGCAGGCATTGGACTGCCAGGCGTGCGGGAATCGCTGGCGCTCGCCGATGCTGCTGCCGAGGCGCGCTTCGACGCAGTCTTGCTGAATGCGCCGGTTGAGTTTCGCCACATTCTTTGGGCTAACGGGCATGCCGCGCTAGAGCTGTTCACGTACTTTCAGGCAATTGCCGATCGCTCACCCTTGCCGGTCATCCTCCTTTCGGAGGATACGCGTGTGACACTGCCGGTACCATTGGTCGAACAACTCAGTTCTCATCCCAATGTGCTTGGGCTGGTTGAGCAGTCCGATCACATCAGCCGCGTCGCGCAGATCCGTGAACTTACAGCTCAGGTTCGCCGCAGCGTGTCCACAACGGTCACTTTTACTGCTGCCACAGCACGGATGTTGCGCGTGCCCGAAGCGGGAGAAGTTGCGGGTGGCAGTTTTGTAAGCGCGGAGTCACTTGGCGGAGGTGTCGCGCTGGCGACTGCGGTGCCCAAGCCTGCACTGAAGACACGCACGAAAGAGGTCGGCTTTCAGATCATCTGGGGTCACGCCGCAGATGCTACGGAGGCGCTGCGTGCGGGAGCCAGCGGCTTGCTGCAGCCCATCGCGGCTGCGGTTCCACAGGCAGCGTTCGAGGTTTGGGCCGCGTGGAAAGATGGCGACATGTCGCTCATGCAGGAGAAGCAGGCACGACTAACAAGAGTTGAGGCAGGCATCGCGCCCCATGATATCGCGGCAATCAAGGCAGGCTGCGAACTGTCCGGCTACTTTGGCGGTCGGCCACGATTGCCTCTGCTATCACCGGCCGGCGTTCGGCAACAAGCAATCGCCGATCTGTTGCGAGGCATGCGCTCCTAGTAAGCTCGTTGGCACTCAGCGTTCCCCGGTTCGCGTACGCGGTACGACCGTCACGCCCATCCCACTCAGCTTGCTGCGTGCTGTGGTGGCCTCCTGCGAGTTGGGATAGCGCTGGATCAACGAGCGCAGTTCCCGCACGCCCGCATCGGTCTGCTTGAGCGCGAGCAGTGCCTCGCCTTTACGAAGCTGCGCGGTGGGCGTCTTCGCATTGCCGGGATACTGCTCCAGCACCTTGTCGTAGTTCTTTGATGCCGGAGTGTAGCGGCCAGCCTTGTAGTCGATCTCACCAAGATAGAAGTAGGCATTGCCAGCGAGATTCGATTCAGGGTAGAGCTTGATAACATCATTGAATTCAGTGCCGGCAAGCGCGTATTTCGCGCCGTTATAGTCGCTCAATGCGGTTTGATAAAGATCGTTAGCAGAGGGAGCCGCAGGTGCATCCAAGGCCGGTGCAGGCAAAGTGGCCGCGCTGCGGCCACCTCGCGCCGGAGGAGCCGCAGCCGCTGGTACGGAGGTTGCGGGCGCGGTTAGAGGTGCGGGTGACGCGCCAGAGTCGAAGCGGGCATTCAGGCTTTGCTGTGAACTTTGCAGGTCACCTATGCTCTTCTCGAGCCGCGCCAGACGAGCCTTCAATTCATCGACGGAGTCGTTGAGCGATTGCATCTGACCGGAGACTTGCTCGGCGCTCTTGCCGGAAGCTTCACCTTGCGTCCGCACCTGCTGCTGCACCGCGGTCATGGTCTGCGACATGCGATTGACTGAGTCGGTGGTCTGCTGGATCAGATCGCGCATCACGCCCATGCGCTCATCGTTCGACTGCTGCAATCGCGCGACAGCATCCTGCAATGCCTGCACCTGCGTTTGCAGTTGAATCATTTCCTTGCTGACGGCGAAGCTTCGCGATGGCGCAAGCAGAGCGGCGCTGACAGCAAGCGTTGCAACAAGCGAATACCTCGAACGGTTCATGCGTCTCTCCAACGTGGGCACGGCGAGATGGATAACCGTTCCGCCAAGCCCTCCGTTCGTTAACCTATTTATCCATCGAGAACTGGGCACGCCGGTTTTGCCGCCAGCAACTCTCGTCTTGTTCTGTGCAGAACTGCTTTTCCTTACCATAGGAGACGGCACGGATACGGCTGGCGCTTACGCCTGCGTTCACCAGAGCGGTCTTGGCGGCATTGGCGCGGTTTTCACCCAGTGCGAGATTATATTCAGCCGAGCCACGGTCGTCGCAGTAGCCGCCAATCAGGACCTTGATTGCGGGATGCTGGTTCAGATAACTGGCTGCCTTCGCCGCGTTTGCCTGAGCGTCCGGGCGGAGGTCGTAACTGTCGTAATCGAAGAAGACATCCTCAACGGCGGCGTGAAACGCAGCCTCGCTGCCCAGGTCGCCTGAGGTGCCGTTCGAGCCACTGTTACCTGCGGTGGGCGCGACCGGTACACGGACCGTCACGCGAACGTTCGCTTCTGCCATGCCGCCGTCGCCGGTTGCCGTCAGGTGGAAGTTGGTGGAGGTTGATGGCGTGGCGTTTTGGGTGCCGTTCGGGTTAACCGGGCCAATGCCCTCGATGGCGACGGACGTTGCGCCAGTAGTGCGCCACGTCAGCACGACGGATTGGCCAAGATCAATCGCCTCAGGCGACGCAGTGAGTGTTGCCGTGGGTGCGGCGGCAGCAGCGGTTGTGGGCGCGGTGTACGGCGGAGGCGCACTGGCCTTCTTGTGACATCCCGCAAGCACCAGGGTAGAAACCATTGCAACAGTCAGGGCGGAAGTCCGCAGGGTATAGCGATTCATCGTCTCTCCTTGCTCACTGTGCACATGCAGGGTGCAGATTCACATGAGGGTATGTTTGGCAGGCACTGTTCAGTCTACGGCCTAACGGAAACTCCAGTTGGGCATATCGCTGCCGGGACCTGCGAGCCGGTGTTTGCCTGTACCATCGGCGAGCATGGTCCAGACCTCTCCGCGAGGCCCTGAGCCGCTGGCAAACACGATATGCCGACCGTCCGGCGACCATGACGGAAAGTCGCAGCGGCCCATGCCGTTCGTCAACTGTATCCATCGTTTGCTGGCTACGTCCATGACGTAAATGTCTTGCCCGCCGGGTGCCCCTGGGCCATACTTGCGGTCCCACGCAAAGGCCAGAAACTGGCCGTTGGGCGACCATGAGACGGACGTGGCATATCCGCCGTCCGTCATCCGCTGAACGCCCGCGCCGTCGGTGTCCATAATGTAAAGCTGCGGCAGGCCGGTGCGCCCGCTGATCCACGCAATCTGTGAGCCCGTCTTCGGATTCCATGTGGGCGAGACATCCGGACCACGCGAGTTGGTGATGCGCCGTGCATTGTTTCCACTGCCATCCGACACGTAGATTTCAGGATCGCCAGAACGCGACGAAGAATATGCAAGCTGCCCGCTGCTTGACCATGCCGGCGAAAGATTCGTCCCTCCGCTGGAAGGAAAGGCGATCATGCGGTTCAGCAGCAGGGAAAACACGCGAATCTGAAATCCATCGTTGCCCAACGACGAGAACGCGATGCGCGAGTTATCCGGTGACACGCGCGGCGAGAGCGAGATGGTTCCAAGATGTGTGACCGCGTGCGCGTTGGCACCATCGTAGTCCATGGCCCAAATCTCCTTCGTGCCCCCCGCGGCATGGACGTAGTAAATCTTGCTTTCGGCAATGCCGGGAATGCCCCCGCCGAGACGCAGGATGATCTCATCCGCGAACTTGTGGGCGATCGTGCGCGCGCCGTTCTCGTCAGCATTTTCGGTGTACTGCTTCCCAAGCACCTGCGGATACTGCGCGTTGTGCGTGTCAAAGACGTAGCCATTGACCGTGGCCCGTCCCGTGCCGGTGCTGAAAGAGCCAAACGCGACAAACGACGCATTGGTGGTGCCACCGCTCCAGTCCGCGAGGCGAATTTCGCTGGGCGAACCGGGCGTTGCCTGGGGCTGCAAGCTCTTGGAGACAAGGTCGAACACACCCGCGTTCCCAAGATCACTGAAAAGCACCGTGTCAAAGGTGCGTTTCAGCGCGGTGACCTCCGGTGATCCGGCCTTGAAGTCAGCTGCCGCGATCCGCACGCGGTCAGCGCCCGTGTTGGTCCCGGTAAAGACGTTGTCCTGCGCCGGAAGCAGCGCGGGCGCGACGAATGCCGCGATCACAAGCAGAGCGCGAAGTAAACGAGATGAGCGGACAGACTTCGTCATCGATCTCTATCGTAGACGCACGAGACAGCGAAATCATGCACGGGGGTTGCCGGGGTGAGTACGTTGCTCGCTGTTTAATGCCGTCTACAATGGTGCCAGGTGAGCGGAATGGGAAGCCAGACTGAGATACGGACCACTGCGGACGCAGAGCTTACTGAACAGGCGAGTGCCATCCTTGAGGAAGCAGGGTACACGTTGTCTGATGCGGTTCGTATGTTGCTACTATGCACGGTCAAGGAGCATGCGCTGCCGTTCGATCCATTGATCCCGAATGAAACGACGATTCAGGCCATGGAAGCGGTGAGGCGTGGCGATGTCGTGAAGGTAGGCGGTCTCGATAACCTGCTTACACAATTGCATGCGGACGATTAACCGTTCCCGCCAATTCAAAAAGGACTACAAGCGCGAGAGAAGTGGGCGGCACGGTCACGAGATTGACTCTCTCCTGATGTCTTCGTTGAACTTGCTGCTTCAGGATGTGTCATTGCCACCGCGCATGCACGACCATGCGCTCACCGGCGAGTGGCACGATCATCGGGATTGCCATCTTAAGCCCGATCTTGTCTTGATCTATCGGAAGCCGGACCCGGATACCTTTGACTTGGTACGGCTCGGCTCTCATAGTGAACTAGGAATCTAGTGAGCGGTTTCTCAGTTACTGTGTCTTCGGTTCGAAGTAATATTGCACATTGATGTAGCTGCCCGAGTAGCCTTCCGGCAGCGGGCCGAAGCTGTCGATGCGTTGCAGCGCGCGTACGGCGCTGGAGTCCAGCGTGGCATCGCCGCTGGGCTTGGCAACGGCGATGTCGGACGGTGTACCGTCACGCCCCACGCGAAAGCTGAGGGTCACACGATGGCCGGGAGCACCGCTGTCCAGCGTCTGCGTGTACCACTGCTGCGCCACCTTTTGCGTCAGCTGGCGCACGTAATAGGCATACCGCTGACCGAAGGTGGAATCGGTGACGTTGGTGGAGGACGTGCCTGCACGGTTCTCAACAGAGGTCATGGCGACCCGCAGGCCCGCGGTTTCTCCGCTTGCCGCGCGATCGGGTTGGGTCGATATCGATTGTGGGTGCTTCGGCGGCTCTGGTGTTGGCCGGTCAGTGGCTTTCGGCGGCGGCTGCTTCGGCTGTTTCACCACGACCGGAATGTCGGTAGGCTTCGGCGGCGGCTCGGACTTCGGCACCGGTGGCGGCGGAACGGGGCTGGGCGACTCCGATGCCAAGACGTTGTCGTCCTTCGGCTGTACGCGCGGCGGCAGCGGGATCGCATTCACCATTGTCGCCTGCACGGCACCCGCCACGTCAGCTTTGTCGCCCCACTTTTCACCGGTGCGATGAAATATCCATGCCGAACCGAGTAGACCCCCGATAACTGCCGCATGCAGAGCAAGCGCCGCGATGAAATTTTTCTTCGTCGCCGTTGTCGCGCGTGCCCGCTCTTCGATCATTGGCATCGCTACTTTTCGAACGGCCTGGTGACGATGCTGATATTGGTGATGCCCGCCTGTTTGACGGCATCCATCACGGAGGCAAACGCACCGAAGGGCACCTTCTGATCGGCGCGCAGATAGATCACCTTCTTCGCAGCATCACCCTTGCCTGTGCGCAGCAGCCGGGGCAGATCCGAGAGATTTACCGGCTTGTCCTGCAGGAACACGCGCTGTTCATGATCGATGGTGACTACGGTACGCTCATCCGTGAGCTGGTTCACCGTGCGCGTCTGCGGCACGGCCACCTCGATACCGGACTGCAACACAGGCGCGGTCAGCATAAAGATCAGCAGCAGCACCAACACCACATCGACCAGCGGTGTGATATTAATTTCGGCGAGTGAGGACTGGGTGCGGCCACCGCTCGAGAAGGCCATGGTATCTCCTAAGAACGTGGGAGTAGTTCGCCTACACGCGGCGGCGCGTCTCTTCTGTTACCGGTGCGGCACTGGCTGCGGCATTTTCCAGGGCGTTCAGCAGTTCACGGCTGAAGTCGTCCATGCGCGCGGCAAATTCTTTCAGCCTGGCCGTGAGCTGGTTATACCCGACGACCGCGGGAATAGCGACCACCAGTCCCGCCGCCGTTGTGATCAGGGCTTCGCTGATGCCGGGCGCAACGGCTCGTAGCGTGGCCGCGCCTTGCGTACCCAGGCCGTGGAAGGCGTCCACAATGCCCATGACCGTTCCCAGCAGGCCGATGAAGGGTGCCACGGCGGCAATGGTCGCGAGCCACGTCAACTGGCTCTCAAGCCCGGTAAGTGCTTCGCTGGAAGCGGTCTGCGCCGCCCGCTCGATGGCAACTGGGTTGCGTGGACTCCCGCGTCCCCCGGTCTGCCGCTGATACTCCTCGACAATCTCGTTGAACACGGAGACGAGCGGCGACGGGCGGTACTGCTCGGCCACGGCGGCGATTTCGCTCAACCGTGCGGACTTGCGGAACGCGCGGATAAAGCCCTGCCCCTGCACGCGTGCCCGGCGGAACGAACCAGCCTTCGTCAGCATGATCGTCCAGGAGAAGATGGATAACAGCAGCAGAACGGCTAACACCGCAAGTGCGACGGGTCCGCTGTTATGCAGCATTTCAAGCAAAGCCGATCCGTTTGCCGCAGGTGGTGCAGCAGGAACGTCTTCCTGAAGCAGGAGCGCAAGAACCATGGACATACCTTTGTGAAGTGTACGTGGGACCGTGGCCGAACTGGCGGCTGGAGCGCACCATGCCGGGTGCGGGTTCTTCTCTTGGCACGTCCCTGCGCATTGCGCAACATGCGGACGGCAGCGGCGTGCTATCCTCTGCGCGAAGACGAGGCGAAGATGCTGCTGGAATTGCGCGCGGAAAACTATGCGGTCATCGATCATGCGGTGGCCACCTTCGGCGGCGGCCTGAACCTGCTGACCGGTGAAACCGGCGCGGGCAAGTCAATCCTGGTGGACGCGTTGGCGCTGCTGATGGGTGGCCGCGCCGCCAGTGATGTGGTGCGGCACGGCGCGGAAAAGGCTGTCGTCTCCTGCGTCTTTGAATCCACTGCGGGTGCCGAGGCGTTGCTTGAGGCCAACGGCATCGACGTGGAGGGCAGTGAGATCCTGCTCCGCCGTGAGATCAACGCAAGCGGCAAAGGCCGCGTCTTCCTCAACAACCAACCCGCAACCGTCGGCGTGCTGCGGCAACTGGCACCCGAACTGGCGCTGGTGCACGCGCAAAGCGAGACTATGGGCAGCTTCGACCAGGCACAGCAGCGTGGTCTGCTGGACCGTTTTGCTGGCATCAACACGGCGGGCGCGCTTTCCCGTGAACTGACGCTTGACCTTCGGGAGCGTTTGCACTCCCGCAAAAACCTGAACACGACCCATCTTGGCGAGAACATCCGCGTGGCGTATGCGCTGTGGCGCGAGGCGCGCGAGGAACTGGACCGCCTGACAGGCGAAGAGCAGGAGCGGCTGCGCATGGCCGACCTATGGACCTTTCAGCGTGGCGAGATACAGGATGCGGCGATCACCGGTCCAGACGAGGATGCCACGCTTGAGGCCGAGAAGCGCGTCCTCGCCAACGCCGAAAAGCTTTACGCGGCAGCCATGGGCGCGCACGAATCGCTGTATGAAAGCGAGGGATCTGCGGAAACGACGCTGGCTTCCGCTCAAAAACAAGTCGAAGAACTCGCCCGCTTTGACGCAACGTTTACGGAAGCTGCGGTACAGCTCGGGAATACGCGCGCCATCATCGCCGACCTCAGCGCAACCGTCCGGCACTATGCGGAAAACATCAACGCTTCGCCAGACCGGCTTGCCGAGATCGAGGACAGGCTCGCAGCATTGGACAAGCTGAAGCGCAAGTATGGCCGCAGCCTGGCAGAGGTCATCGCATACGGTGAGGATGTGGTCGCGAAGCTGGAGGAGATCGAGAACCGCGATGCACTGATTGCCGCTGCGAAGCAAAAGGTTGCGGACGCGGAGCATGTCTACACTTGCGTTGCGCAGGACTTGACGGAAGCGCGCACGGGATCGGCACGCAAGCTGGAGAAAATTGCCGAACAGCAGATCAACGATCTTGCCATGAAGGTGCAGTTCCGTGTAGAAGTCGCGCCACAGAAGGAACAGAGTTTCTGGACGGCGGTGGGTTGGGACCACGTTGAGTGCCTGATCGCGACCAACGCGGGCGAGCCACTGAAGCCATTGGAGGAGATCGCCAGCGGTGGTGAGATGAGCCGCGTCATGCTTGCCTTGAAGGTGTCTGTTGAAGAGGGCGGTGCAGACCGCACCAAGCGCCGCATCGCCCTGCCACGCACGCTCGTCTTTGACGAAATCGACATCGGCATCGGCGGACGCGCGGCGGAGGCCGTAGGGCAGAAGCTGAAGGCGCTGGCCGCGCACCAACAGGTGTTGTGCGTCACGCATTTGCCGCAGATTGCCGCGTTCGCCAATCAGCACTTCCTGGTGGAGAAATCCGAGCGTGATGGCCGCACGCGCACGCAAATCCGGCAGATGAAGGACGAGGAACGCACCGGCGAGATCGCCCGCATGATCTCCGGCGCAACCGTCACCGAAACCAGTCTTCGCCACGCCGAACAGATGCTCAAAGCCAGCCGGTAGCCACAGTCTCCGCGGATTGCATCGTATGTGCATGACACCCCAAGTAGTACGGTGTTCGGGAGGACTATATGCCGGATATGAAGAAATGCGCGCATGACCGCTGTACCTGCACAGTGAACAAAGACCAGAAGTATTGTTCACAAGCGTGCGAAGATGCGTCCCCAACCGAGACCATAGCATGCGACTGTGCTCATGCGGGCTGCGGTGGCAAGCTGTAGGTTTTTATATAGACACTGAGTGAAGACTCACGTCTGCTACATCCCGGAAAGTGCTAGCGCAGGTACTTACAGCCTGGATTGGCGCATCTTCAAATTAGCTCGAGTGTTTTACGACGTGCTGTTCCGGGAAGGCCTTGCGGTATACTTGATAAGTGAGTATCTTGACACTCGACCCCGCTGGTCTCACCGGTGATCTTTCCCCTGTATCCTCCAAGCGCGTCCTGCTGCTGAAGCCCCGAGGCTTTTGCGCTGGCGTGGTGCGTGCGGTCGATATCGTGAAGATTGCGCTCGACACCTTCGGCGCTCCGATCTATGTGCGCAAGGAGATCGTCCACAACAGCTATGTTGTGGACGATCTGCGTCAAAAGGGTGCCATCTTCGTCAATGAACTCGACGAGGTTCCGGAGGGCATGCGCGTGATCTACTCCGCGCACGGCGTTTCGCCGGCGGTTCGTGAACGTGCGAAAGAGCGCGGCCTGAAAGTGATTGATGCGACCTGCCCGCTGGTCACAAAGGTTCACGTCGAAGCCATCAAGTTCGCCAAGCAGGGCTACTCACTGGTGTTGGTGGGGCATCGCGACCACGAGGAAGTGGAAGGCACGCAAGGTGAAGCGCCAAACGTAACACAGGTGGTCTCAACGGTTGAGGAAGTGGCGCAGTTAGTCGTTCCCGATCCTGAGCGGGTTGCCTACCTCACGCAGACGACGCTCTCGCTGGATGAAGCGAAGTACATGATCGAGGCACTGAAAAAGAAGTTCCCCAAGATCGTGGGACCGCACGCGCAGGATATCTGCTATGCCACGGAGAACCGGCAGACCGCAGTGAAGAACGTGGCCCACGGGGCAGATCTGGTTCTCGTGGTAGGCTCGCGGAACAGCTCCAATTCCAACCGCCTGGTTGAAGTTTCAATGAACCTGGGCACCACCTCGTATCTAATCGATAAGGCCCAGGATATACAGCCCGAGTGGCTGCGAGACGTTGAGAAGGTCGCGATTACAGCGGGTGCATCCGCGCCTGAGGTGCTGGTGCAGGAGGTCGTCGCATATCTGCAGGAGCGAGGCTACGGCTCGGTCGATGAAGTCGAAGTGATGCCGGAGAACGTTCGCTTTGGCCTGCCGCCTGAGATCGTGCAGGCTATCGCATCGGCTCCGGGCGCGCAGACCGTCAGCGTACCGTAATTGCCGACTGGCAACGCAGAGCAGGCGCGAATCGTATGCGCTAAAGGATTCGTCTAATCGCTATGCAGGAACAGACCTCTAGACCGGGAACAGCGCTTCATGATGCGGCGCCAGCGCAGCCGCGTTTTGGCCGGCTGGACCTCGGTCTTAATCGTGTCCGCGATGCCGTGAGCCGTTCAAAGGACTGGCTATTGGGCCAGCAGCATACTGACGGTTACTGGTGCGGCGAACTGGAAGCAGACGTGATGTTAGAGGCGGATTACATCTACCTTCACACCTTGCTGGGCACTGGCGACCATGGCCGCATGAGCCGCGCCGTCAACGAAATCCTTCGTCATCAGAATGCAGACGGAGGTTGGAGCCTGTACCCCGGCGGACCGTCCAATATTAATTATGGCGTTAAGGCATACCTCGCGCTGAAACTGATGGGTTGGTCCCCGGATCACCCGGTGCTGACCAAGGCACGTGAGTGGATTCTGGCGAACGGCGGCGTGGTGGAGTGCAACACGTTTACCAAGATCTACCTTTGCGCGCTGGGCCAGTACGACTACGATGCGGTGCCGGCGGTGCCACCCGAGATTGTTCTGTTTCCTAACTGGTTCTACTTCAATATCTATGAAATTTCCTCGTGGTCGCGCGGCATTCTGGTGCCGCTCTCGATCACCTATGCCAAGAAGCCGTACAAAAAACTTTCTCCGGAGCAGGGTATCGAGGAATTGTTTGTGGGTGGCCGCGCTAGCGCCGATCTCCATTTGCGCTGGGATCGCAAGCACCTCGTTTCATGGCGTAATTTCTTCCTGTTCTGTGACCGGGTGGCGCATTGGGCAGAGCGTGTGCACATTCGCCCGTTGCGCAAAAAAGCTCTGAAGAAGGCTGAGCAATGGATGCTGGATCGCTTTGAAGATTCCGACGGCCTTGGCGCGATTTACCCGGCCATGCTGAATTCTATCGTTGCCCTGCGCTATCTCGGCTACTCGCTGGACGATCCGCAGATGATTCGCGCGATGGATGAATTTGAGAAGCTTGGCATTGACTGCCCGAACGGTGAACCGAATTATCCAACGCCCACTTTCCGCATGCAGCCGTGCTTCTCGCCGGTTTGGGATACCGCGCAAGTGTTGTCCTCACTTGGCGAAGCGGGCGTCTCGTCCACCGATCCACGCATGATCCAGGCGGCGTCCTGGCTTTTCTCCAAAGAGGTTCGCCATAAGGGCGACTGGTCGGTCAAGGTCCGCAACGTGGAGCCGGGCGGCTGGGCCTTCTTCTTCAACAACGTGCACTACCCTGACGTCGATGACACCGGCGAAGTGTTACTCGCTTTGAAGGCGGTCGATCATCCGCACGCCCGGCAGCAGCATGAGATTACGCAGCGCGCCATTCACTGGGTGTTCGCCATGCAGTGCCGGAACGGCGGATGGGCGTCGTTCGACCGCGACAACACCAAGATGATCTTCCAGTACATCCCGTTTGCCGATCACAATGCGATGCTGGACCCACCGACCGTGGACATTACCGGCCGGATCCTCGAGATGCTGGCGGCATACGGCTACACGCGACGCGACAAGCGTGTGGAGGCTGCGGTCCAGTTCATTCTCAAAGAGCAGGAGTCAGACGGCAGCTGGTTTGGCCGCTGGGGTGTCAACTATCTTTATGGCACATTCCTTGTGCTGCGCGGGCTGGAGGCCATCGGCTACGACCAAAATGAACCGGCTGTACAGCAGGCGGTAGAGTGGGTGCGTTGCGTCCAGAACAGCGATGGTGGGTGGGGCGAGACGTGCGGTACCTATGATGATCCTACGCAGCGTGGTGTTGGCCCCAGCACGCCTTCGCAAACGGCCTGGGCATTACTGGCGCTGTTGGCCGGTGGAGATACCCGCTCCGATTCGGTCGCCAAGGGTGTGCGCTGGCTTGTAGATCATCAAGCAATCGATGGCTCCTGGAGTGAACTGGTGCCCGGTCACAACGGTGAAAGTTATTATACTGGCACAGGTTTTCCTCGTGTGTTTTACCTTGGATATCATCTGTATAAGCAGTATTTTCCGCTACTGGCGTTGACTGCATACGACAAGACGATGTCACGGGCAGAAGCGTAAGTCAGAATAGATAGCCTGCGCTGGCAGGCAGTTTTTGCAGGAGGCAAGGCGAATGGGCATTCCGGTTTCTCAGATGTGGACGGTGTCAACCTATGTCCTCAAGCAAAAGTTGAAGGGTCGTAAGCGCTACCCGTTGGTGCTGATGCTGGAGCCGCTCTTCCGCTGCAACCTGGCCTGCGCCGGTTGCGGCAAGATCCAATACCCCGCGCACATCCTCAAGAGCGAATTGACACCCGAGGAATGCTTCAAGGCAGTCGATGAGTGCGGTACGCCCATGGTGTCCATTCCCGGCGGCGAACCGCTGCTGCATCCCAACATGCCGGAAATCGTGCAGGGCCTTGTAGATCGTAAGAAGTACGTCTACATGTGCACCAATGCGCTTCTGCTCAAGGAGAAGCTGCACCTCTTTAAGCCCTCGAAGTATCTCAGCTTCTCCGTCCATGTGGATGGCGAGCGTGAGCACCACGATTTCAGCGTCTGCCGTGAGGGCGGGTACGACATCGCGATGGAAGGCGTGCGGGCCGCCGTCGCCGCAGGCTTCCGTGTAACGACCAACACTACACTGTTCGACGGTGCCGACCCCAACTCTGTTCGCCGCCACTTCGATCAACTGATGGAAGCAGGCGTGGAGAGCATGATGGTTTCCCCCGGCTACACCTATGACAAGGCACCCGACCAGAACCACTTCCTGGGCAAGGCCCGCTCCAAGCGCATGTTCCGCGCCATCCTCTCAAATCGTAACAAGAATTGGCGCTTCAACACGCACCCGCTCTTCTCTGAGTTCCTCATGGGCAAGCAGCACTTTGAGTGCACGCCTTGGGGCATGCCCACCTACAGCATCTTCGGCTGGCAGAAGCCCTGCTACTTGCTGCAGGACGGCTACGCGGATACTTTTGCCGAACTGATGGAAGCCACCGCATGGGAGAATTACGGCGCGAAAAGCGGCAACCCACGCTGCGCTAATTGCATGGTGCACTCCGGCCACGAAGCCTCGGCGGTGGACTACAACTTCGGCTCGTTGAAGGGTTTCCTGGTCACTGCGAAAAAATACATGTTCCCATCACTCTACCCCGACGAGGGGGCACAAAAACTGCTGAACGAATGGCGTCCAGCGGAGCATCAGCCGCTTGTACAAATCGCCGCACCGGCCGTCTCGAAGATTTCTATGGCAAGCCGCGATGAGTCGCTGGTAGGTGGTGACTAAGTGGCCACTGAACAGCAGGAGCATCTTAAGATCGAGCAACTGCACCAGCACTCACAGGATGAACTCGAGGTCATGGCAGGCCGCGAGCGCGAAAATCTTGAAGGCTGGATTCCGGCGCTTGCCACCGAAGCGGAAAAACGCGACGCACTGGAAAAGGCCTTCGACTACCGCGGCGATGTGACGCTCACCCTGCGCAATGGCGATCTCGTTGAGGGCTATCTCTACGACCGCCGCACCGGCCATTCCTTGCACGATTCGCTGGTCCGCGTAATGCCCTCAAAGGGCGATGACCGCAGCCGCCGCAGCATTCCATACAGCGACATTACCGCGCTGAACTTCAGCGGACGCGACACCGCCGCCGGTAAGACCTTCGAAGCCTGGGTGAAGAAATACTGGGACAAGAAGGCTGCCGGGGAAAAGAACATCCAGATCGAACCCGAAAAGCTGGACTGAAGCGTGCAGTAAACTTCTAGCAGGAGCAACCATGGCTGCCAGCGCGTATCTCACGGTACAAGACGGAAAGATTGGAATTCCGGAAGAACTGCAGCGTGAGTGGCATCTGCACAACGGTGTGCGCGTTGAGGTAGTCTCTGAATCTGGGTTAGGACTAGTTGTTAAACTGGCCAAAGCTTCTCGCACAGGCGTGACTGATTGGAGCATTTACGACGGTATCCTCGCCGACCTGAATATTGATTTGAATGCTGACCTTGAAGCAGAGCGCATTCGTGAAATCGAGTTGGACAATCACGTGTGAGTGCCACAAACACATATGTACTGGATGCGTGGCCGATTGCGGAGTGGTTGTTAGGAAAGCAGCCTGCTGCGCACAAGTTCACTCTTTTTCCGAACGTAAGTGAACGTTCGGCGACACGCCTGCTGATCACACCTATTCGCGCCGAGATTCTGTACACGTTTGCAAAGCGGACGTCATCGCTAGATCAGGCCAAGGCGTTAGGTCTTCTGGATCGTCTTGCCCTTGAGGTGATCTCCATTGATGATGATCTACTGGACAGCGCAACGGAACTCAAGAAGCAGTTTGCGTGTTCCTACGCCCATTGCTTCGCTGCCGCGTTGGCAATGCGGCTCGAAGCACCTGTCATTACCGGCGACCCGGAGTTCCTCAGGCTGCGCGACACCGGCCTTCTAACGTTGGAGTGGATAGGAGAATGAAGGTCTTTCTCACCGGAGCCACTGGTTTCGTCGGCAGCCATGTGGCGCGCGTGTATGCGGCGGCAGGTGCCGAGCTGCGCCTTCTTACGCGTACCACCAGTAATCTCGCGTCGCTCGAAGGCATACCCGCCGAGACAGTAACGGGCGACCTTCGTCAGCCGGAATCGCTTCGGTCCGCCCTCACAGGTTGCGACGCTCTGGTGCACGTTGCAGCGGATTACCGGCTGTGGGTGCCTGATCCGGCAGACATGTACAAGGCAAACGTGGATGGAACACGCGAACTCCTCCGCATCGCGCGCGAGGTCGGCATCCAGCGTGTGGTGTACACCTCCAGCGTGGCCACGATGGGCTTCACAAAAACGAACATGGTCGTTGACGAGAGCACGCCAGTAAGCGAAGCCAACATGATCGGCCATTACAAACGCTCGAAGTGGCTGGCCGAGCAGGAGGCCATCGCTGCCGCGCGTGCCGGACAGCACGTAATGATCCTGAATCCGACGACGCCGATTGGCCCCGCAGACCGCAAACCGACGCCGACCGGTCGCATCATCGTGGACTTCCTGAACCGCAAGTTCCCGGCCTATGTGGACACCGGCCTGAATCTGGTGGACGTCGCGGAAGTGGCACGCATGCACGTGGTAGCCCTGGAGCGCGGCAAATCCGGCGAGCGTTACATCCTGGGCGGTGAGAACCTGACGCTGAAGCAGATACTGGACCGGATGGCCGCAATCTCCGCTTTGCCCTCGCCCACCATGAAGGTGTCACATGCGGTCGCGATGGCGTTTGCCTTTTTCGATGAAACGATAACCGGCAAGCTGCGCGGGAAGGAGCCTCGTGCAACGGTCGAGGCGGTACGCATGGGGCAGAAGATGATGTTTGCCTCATCAGCAAAAGCTGAGCGTGATTTCGGCTTCACCGTCAAACCGGTCGATCAGGCGCTGCGCAGCGCGATGGAGTGGTTTGTTTCAAACGGATACGCGCCGCCGTACAGGGCACACCCGTGAACGATGCCATTGTGATCATCGCGGCCATGCCCGGTGAGTTAAAACCGCTCGTGCGCAGTTGGGCGGCTCTCGAAACGCGGGAAGGTGTTGACGGCTGGCAGCATCCGAATGGACCCATCATGGCGTTTTGCGCGGGGATGGGCGCGAACGCCGCAACGCGAGCCTTTGCACGTGCGCGCCAGGTGTGTAATCCCGTGCAACTGCTCTCAGTAGGATGGGCCGGGGCTTTGCGAGAAGACATGCCGCCCGGCACAATCGTCAAACCCAGCATGGTGCGAGACCTGAACACGGGAGAAATGCTCACCGCTTCCGGCAGCGGAGGCCTCCTGCTCACCTCCACCCGCGTCGCCGTGCGGGAAGACAAGCACCGTCTGGCCCGCACCTACGATGGCGCGGTCGCGGTCGATATGGAAGCCGCCACGCTGGCCCGCCTGGCTGAAGCATATGATCTGCGCTTCAGAGCGATCAAGGCCATCAGCGATACCTTAGACGAAGAGTTGCCAGACATGAACCCATTCGTCACATCGGACGGCCAGTTTGCCACGGCCAGGTTCGTCGCGCATGTTGCCGTCCGTCCAACGCACTGGAAGAGCCTTGCACGCTTTGGCAGGCAGGCTCAAGTAGCAGCGGAAAACCTGTGCGCGGCGATTGCTGACGAAATCGGAATTGAGAGACCACGATGAGCACCGCAATCGCTGTACCTTCCTGTTGCACCGTCTCAGAGGTTCCAGCCAAGCAGCGCGCCGCCATCTATTTCGGCGTTAATGACGTGCGCATTCAGAACATTCCAGTGCCGGAGATCGGCCCCGGCGAGGTGCTGGTTCAGATTGCAATATGCGGCATCTGCGGCACGGATCTGAAGAAAATCCATACCGGATCGCACTCCGCGCCACGTGTGTTCGGACATGAGATGGCGGGCACGATCGTTAGGGTGGGCGAGGGCGTCCAGGGCTTCGCCATCGGAGACCGCGTGATGAGCTTTCATCACATTCCATGCGGCGAATGCTACTTCTGCCGCAAGCAGACCTTCGCACAGTGCGAGACCTACAAGAAGGTGGGCGCAACTGCAGGCTTCGGCGAGCCTTCGGGCGGCGGGTTCGCACAGTACATCCGCGTGATGGACTGGATCGTCCGGCGCGGTCTGATCAAGCTGCCAGACGACATCCCGTTCGAGCAAACAGCCTGGATTGAGCCGGTCAACACCTGCTATAAAGCAATCGAACTGCTGCACCTGCAGCCCGACGAAACCGTTCTGGTCATCGGTCAGGGTCCTATCGGCATCCTGCTGGCCGCGCTTGCCAGGCGGAAAGGGGCAACTGTGCTTACCAGTGATCTCTACCCCGAGCGGCACGCCATCGCGGCCACCTACGGCCTGCACCACCCGCTGGATGCGTCATCCGACGTTGTCGCGGAATGCAAGGCAGCCACCGGGGGTCGCGGCGCAGATGTTGCGCTGCTCGCCGTTGGAGCCAACAGCCTGATCACGCTGGCGATGAACACCATTCGACCCGGCGGCCGCGTCTGTCTCTTCGCCCAGACGCAGCATGGCGAGGCACCGTTTGACCCCGCCGCCATCTGCATGGACGAGAAGACGCTGATGGGGTCATACTCGTCCTCCGTCGCCATCCAGGACGAGGCGATCCAGCTAGTCTTCGACGGCTATCGCGACGGTTCCTTCGACCTGACCCGGCTCATCTCGCACCGCTTTTCGTTGGAGGAAACCGTTGCCGGTATTGAATTGGCCTCCCACCCCGTGGCAGCTTCCATGAAGATCATGATTCAGCCTTGACGCGAGGACGCCGGCGAACCATTCGCGGAGTTGCGCAGTCATATCTTCCATGACTGGGCTGGGGCTGCGAATGCGTAGTTTTATGCGATGCCGTGTTCTCAGGCCCTTGCTGCGTCTTGTCCAAAAGGGCGTCAGCCCCAAGCGCCTGGCTTGGAGCCTTGCCGTCGCGGTAGTCGTCGGCATCAATCCATTTCTCGGCGTGACCACGGTTTCCATGATCTTGCTTGCAGCCGTGTTCAGACTGAATCATGTTGCCACGCAGATTGGCATCCACGTTGTCGCCCCGTTGCAATGGCTGCTGTTCATACCATTTATACGGCTTGGTATCGTGCTGTTCCATTCACGCACGATGCCGCTAACTCGCGCGGAAATCATGCGTATGAGCGAACGGCATCCGCTGCATCTCATCAGGATTTTGTGGCAATGGGAGTGGCACGCGTTAGTTATCTGGGCCGTGTTGGCGGGCATGCTGCTGCCATTTCTTGCCTTTCAGATTCGCCGGACGCTTGTACTCTCCATGCGCCGCCACAAGAACATGACCTGCGTCGGCTAAAGCCCCTGGCTAAACAAGAATGCTATGCTGGTTGGCCATTCGTCCGAGGGTTTAGATTGAACGTTTTTCGTCAGTGCCTGCTGATTTTTGCGTTCTCCTATAGTTCGACTCTCCTTATCGCTCAGCAGAACCCCCCTGCTACAGCGCCATCGCCCAGGCTTGGCATGGCACTTTCTTCCACATCGTATGACTGCGCCTACACGTCTCAGCCCATCATCGTTGACGGTAAACTTGACGACCCAGCATGGTCTCGTGCGCCGTGGACGAGCGACTTCATCGACATTACCGGTGATCCCACAAAACCGCCGCTGTATAAGACACGCGTCAAGATGCTCTGGGACGACACGTACTTGTATATCGCGGCGAAGCTTCAGGAGCCGAACGTTCACGCGAAGCTAACAGAGCATGACTCCGTGATCTTCCACGACAACGACTTCGAGTACTTTATAAAGCCTGTCACAGGCGGCGAAGCCTACTACGAATTTGAGATGAACGCGCTCAACACCACATGGGACCTCTTCCTGAATAAGCCTTACCGCCTGGGCGGCAAAGCGGACAACTCATGGGAGGCAACGGGGCTGAAGTCAGCGGTGCAGGTACAAGGCACACTCAACTATTCCGGCGATAAAGATCAAAGCTGGACGCTGGAGATCGCTTTTCCGCTGGATGCCTTCCAATCACGTCAGACAGTTTCAAAGCCGGTGAACGGAACCGAGTGGCGCATTAACTTCAGCCGTGTCGAACACCTGCCTGAACAGCCGCGTGAAGAGAACTGGGTCTGGTCGCCTCAGGGCGAGATCAACATGCACATCCCAGAACACTGGGGATACCTGCACTTCATCAAAGGTTCAGCTGGTGCCGTACAGGTTCTGATTCAGCCATGACGCTTGTCTGATAGGCTGGTGCTGCGTTTCACGATGTGAGGTTTGGAATGCGACTCGGTGCTTACTTTGTATGCTCAGCAGCTTTAGTTCGTTGGTTGTTTCCTCTAATTCTGCTCGGCGGAATGAATTGTGCCAAGGCGCAAGAGTTGAAGGAGCCGATCAAGCTACCTTCAGGCGTTTACCCGTACAAACTTGTCAGTCGAGTTTCACCTTCTTACCCGTCGGCAGCGAAGCAGGCTCACGTAGAAGGCATGGTATTTCTAAGAGCGACGATTGGCCGCGACGGTAAGGTGCAACACTTGGAAGTAATTGATGGACCGCCGATGTTGGCCGATGCTGCTATGGCTGCGGTCAAGCATTGGGTTTACGCTCCGTATCTTGTGGATGGTCAGCCCAGAGCAGTACAGACAGTGATACAAGTAAATTTTAGTTTTAGTGATAGTCCACTGGAAGTTGCCCAAGAGCCTCGGATTCAGGAGTATCCGCGTATCAGTATGGTTTCGCACCTACTTACCATGGTTGATCCTACAAAGACGACACAATCACACCCGCCCGGTATTGTTTCTCTAGATCTCTTAATAAATTCAAAAGGAGATGTAGAAGAAGTATTCCCGGTACGTGGCCCCGATGTCCTTATTGCCGTTGCTCAGAATGCGGTCCGTCAATGGAAATACACCCCCGACGTGATCAAAGGTCAACCGTCTGCTGTTATCACGCGTGTGACGTTTGACTTCCAATAGGAGAGTCAAGATATTGGATAAAAGCTCCCATGCAGTACTGCTATGACCCGAGCGGGATAATTACAAAAGACGTCAGTGTTGCAGAGCGTTAGAGGCAAGCTTGCCGATTCGGCCCTCAGCTCCCACAGCATACGGAAGGGACAGCGCTATCCATTTGGTAGCTCCAGGTCCGCTGCTGCCTTTCCATGTCTTGCCATGATCATGCGAGATATAGGTTCCGGATGGGCCGACCGCGATCCAGCTTACAGTGCCTCCGTCGTATGCCACTGCTGCAAGTGGGCCATCCGGCGCAGGGCTCGAAGGGAGCCATGAATTACTTCCGCTAAGAAAAGCTGCAAAGGCAGAGGCTCCTTCAGAGACGGACCGCGACTCACCAACTGCGACAAGAGTCAAGCTGCTTTTGCCCGTCATGTCCATCTGCATTTGTACCGCAACTCCTTTTATCACAGGAGCCGGCCTATCTGGCAGCACATTCGATTGCTGCCAGATAGCTATGCAATCTGTCGGAGACGTGCATTTGGAAGCGGTGAAGTGCACATACGCTCCCGTTGTGCTACTGCTGCCAAAGTACAGGAACGGCCCCTGTGAAGTCAGATTCGAGCCCACTGCCGTCTCTCCTTTTACCGCATCCAAGCCGGGATCATCTGCGATGAACCAGGTTGCGCCTGCATCTTGCGAGACGTACATCTGAAACTTGCCATTTGTTGGCTCACCTAGCAGGTACACTTGCTTCGAGGTAACGCGCCGCAAACTATTAAAAGAGCTGTCTGCCTCTGGATTGTTAAATACCTCAATCCATGTACGGCAGGCGTCTATTGTGCGAAATAGCCGTGATCTTTCAGCCCGTCCTGAAGTCATTACTAATGCGAGCTCTTTTCAAGGGCTTGTATTGACGAGAACGTCTGCGTTACAGTGCCTTTTGGAGTTGCGCACATATTCCATGTGGCACCATCATCAGAAGATCTGACGATAGTACCATTGGCTCCGCTAGCCCACACGGAATGACCAGACGTACTTACACTCAGCAGATCAGATCTGGTCGGGCTTTCCAACCTGTTCCATTGTGCTGGGCAGATAAAAGAAGGTAACAAGCAGGTAAGAAAGATTGTAAGGCGCATAGCGCAATGTTACATTTCGCTATGCGAGAGCGACAAGACCTACTCGCGCCCGCGCTTCCTGATTTCGACATTCAGCCGTTTAATCTTCTGGTTCAAGGTGGAGAGCGGAATCTTCAGGAACTCCGACGCTTCGGTCTGATTCCAGTTGCAGCGCTCCAGGCGGTCGGCGATGATGCGGCGCTCGATTTCTTCCATGATGTCGAAGAGGGAAGCATCCGCTTTGTGGTCCAGCAACGACGCCGTATACACGTTGCCGGTCAGTTGCTGCGGCATCAGGTCCGGCGTGATCACTAAGGCGGTCGAAAGAACGACCCCGCGCTCCATCGCGTTTTCCAATTCCCGCACATTGCCCGGCCACTCGTAATCCATCATGGAGCGCAGCGTCTCAGGAGCGAGCGTCCGTGGCTCGAAGCCATTTTCCTCCGAATAGAATTTAAGGAAGTGAGCGGCCAGCAGTGGAATGTCCTCCTTGCGCTGGCGCAGCGGCGGCAGGTCCAGGTTGATGACAGACAAGCGATAGTACAGATCCTCGCGGAAGCGCCCCTCTTTTACCGCCTGCTGCAGGTTGACGTTGGTGGCGGCCACAATGCGGACATCCACCTGGATTTCGCTGGTGCCGCCAACGGCCATGAACCGCCGCTCCTGCAGTGCCCGCAGAACCTTGGCCTGTGTCTCCAGTGGCATCGTGCCGATCTCATCGAGAAAGAGCGTGCCACCGTGTGCCACCTCAAACAAACCTTTTTTGGCGGCGATGGCAGAAGTGAACGCCCCTTTGACGTGCCCGAAGAGAGTGGATTCCAGTAGATCGGTCGGCACCGCGCCGGTGTTGACGGCTACAAAGCTGCGGTCCTTGCGCGGGCTGGTCAGGTGGATCGCCTTTGCGATCAGTTCCTTGCCGGTGCCACTTTCACCCTGGATCAGAACGGTGGAGCGTGACGGTGCCACCTGTGCCACGGTGTCGAGCAGCTTGGTCATCACATCGGACTTGCCGATGATGTTGCTGAACGAGTAGCGCTGCTTCAAGGTCCTCTTGAGCTGCACCACTTCCTGCTGCGAACGCTGCTTGGTGATGGCTGTGCGAATGTCGGCCAGCAGCTTCTCGTTGTCCCACGGCTTCTGAACGAAGTTGTCCGCACCGGCGCGCAACGCATCCACCACATTACCCACTGTGCCGTACGCGGTGATCATGATAACCGGCAGATCTGGCCGGAGACGCTTGATGCGCGGCAGCAGGTCGATGCCGCTTTCACCAGGCAGCGACAGGTCGAGCAGCAGCAGATCGTATTCCCTGGTGCTCAGTTGGTCCAGACCGGAGTTGCCCTCCGTTGCTAACTCCACCGAAAACCCCTCAAGAGTGAGCAGTGCTTCCAGCGAGTCGCGGATGCCAGCTTCATCGTCGATGACGAGTATGCGAGCGTTCAACGCGGTGATTTGGGCTGGCGAGAAGGTGGCAGGGCTGGCCAGAGTTGCCTCAGGCATGAACAGATCCTGCCTCGATTGCGTGGTTCAACGTGCTCTCCTCCGGAGATCGAGAACGCTCGATGGGAAAGTCGAGCCGGAAGGTGGTTCCTTTGCCAACAATGCTTTCCACGTGAATGCGGCCGTTGTGCTCCTGCACAATGCCATAGGAGACAGACAGGCCCAGACCTGTGCCCTTGTGCTGTCCGTGCCGTGGTGCATTCTTGGTGGTGAAGAAGGGATCGTAAATGCGATGCAGGTGTTCGGGATCGATACCGGATCCAGTGTCGCTGACGCTCAGTATCACATCGTTGCCGTCGTCGAACGTTGCCAACCGTAGCACACCGCCTTGCATGTCCGCCATAGCATCCTTTGCGTTCAATAGCAGGTTCAGGATGACCTGCTGCAGCTTGCCCTGGCTGCCATGGATGCGGGGTAGCGGCACCTGTAGGTCGGCCTCCAACATGATGCGCGCCGTCCGCAGTTGATGATCCAGCAGCGTCAGTGTCTCGCGTACTACGAGATTCAGGTCCAGCGAGGTAAAAACACTCGAGCTTGTCCGGGAGAAGTTCAACAGACCGTTCACAATCTCGGAGGCGCGAAAGGTCTGTTGCGTGATCTTTTCCAAGACTGGCTGCAGGCGCTGATCGTCACGGGTATGCTTCTGTAGCATCTGCGCGTAGGACGAAATGACGGCGAGCGGGGTATTCACTTCATGCGCCACCCCAGCGGCAAGCAGGCCGATGGAGGAGAGCTTCTCGGCCTGCGTCAGCTGGCCCTCAAGGCGGGTGCGCTCAGTGATGTCCTCCATCATGACGATGGATCCAACCGACACAAAGTCACGAGTCAGCAACGGTGCAATGGCCAGGTTCGCCGTGCGGTTCTCTCCAGAACGAAGCTCGAGCTTCATCTTCGCGACGTGATGTGTTCCCGGCTTTCCATGCGCGGCAGCAAATGACTCGAGGATTGACGGCGGAAAAATGTCTTCCACGGGGTGACCAATCGCCTCCGACCGGGGCAACGCATACATCACCTCCATCTCGGCATTCCAGCTCTCGATCCGGTTCTCCAGGTCCAGCGTGAAGATGCCGACCTTGATGGATTCCACAATGTTTTCGTTGAACTCCTTCAATCGCTCAAACTCATTGATCTGCTTCTCGAGACGCGCGTACAGTTGCGCATTCTGGATGGCGATGCCGATGTACCCCGCCAACGAACTGAGCAGTTCCATGTCCTCTGACGAGAGGAAATCACCCTCCTGCGTACGCCCAAGCCCGATCACCGCGATGGTCCGCGTCCTTTCTCCCTGCCGGTCAGAGACCCGGCAAGGCAGGTAATAGTTCAGGTCGAGCAGTGCCGCCATTGCCTGCTCGGCCGGTTCCAGGTGCGGCAGAACTGCGGGATTCTCAAAGAAAAGATGATCGTGCGACAGGAGGCCGAAGTTTAAAAATGAGTTGCGTGATGTGTAGGCGGGCAACTCTGCGATCAGTGCTACAGGCACCCCATGGGAGCCTGCCAGCGAGAAGACCCGCCCGGTTCCCTCGTCACTGGCCACAAAAATAACGACACGGGACACCAGCAGTGTCTGTGAAAGCCGTTCCACAACCGAATGAGCAAGCGTCTCCAGGTCCGTTTGCGATGAAAGTCCACGGCTGAACTCGATTAACGTCTCACGGTAATCGAAACGCTTACGATCAAAGACACGATCCACCCGCGCCTGAATCGCCGTCTTGATCGGCTCAAAGATAAGCGCCGTGCCCACCACACCCGCCAGCAGGCCCCATATGCGCAGGCTTGGCAGCCGGGTATGAACCACCTCGGCCGAAAGCGCCACCACGCCGAAGTACACGCTGATGAGTGCCGCGGTCGCCAATGTGTAGGTCACGCCGCGCTTGAAGATCAGGTCCGTATCCATCAAGCGGTAGCGAACAATGGCCCAGGCAAAGGTCAACGGCAGAAAGACGAGCGTAAAGCCGGCAAAGCGCGTCAGCGTCACCGGCAAATCTGCGTCCAGCAGATAGGGGATCGCATAAAGCGCGGTAAACGGCACTACTGAGAGCAGCGCTCCGCGGCTAAGCCACTTCAGCTGTTGCCGCTCCAGCGGCTTGTCCGCGGCGCGGTATCGCACCCAGAACGTTGCCGCCGATATGACATAGAAAAGAGCAAGATAGCCCACGCCGATCTGATCCAGGCGATGCTTCAGTCGCTCTGTCGCGGACCATTGCGTGATCGCGGCGATCTGTAACGTAAACAGCGCAACTCCGGGCAGGTACAGCAGCCCGACCGCAACCCGGCGGCGTAAGGACGACGCAAGTTCACCGAAACTAATGGCGAAATGAAGAAACAACGCTGGCTGTAGCGCGCCAGCGATCAGCGCACCCCAATAGCAAATCCAGTCCAGCGTGTCGAAGACGCCCGTGTACCGGAAGCTGTACAGCACCGCGGAAACCAGGCAGAACACATAAAAGTGAGTCGCTTTGGGTGCTGTCCAGCGTCGTAGCAGCACATACAGGCCGATCGCAAGATACGCCAGCGCAATCAGCCGCAAACCCTGGTTCCGGCTCCGGTCCATCGGCTCCAGGATCACCGACGCTTCCAGCGGTGCCTGGCCGCGCAGCAGCGAGTAGCTGATGTGCCCCCACGTCCCGGTGCGATGCATCTCGCGTCCCAGCGGGGCCGTCGTAGGGGTGTTGCGATGATTCGCAGAGAGCAGCACGTCTCCCATGCGGACACCCGCTCGATGGGCCGGAGAGTTCGCCGGAACGCGTTCTGCAATCAGGCCCGGAACACGGCTCGCACTCTCAACCCACCACACCCCGTCGGTGGGCGCTTCGTAACTGTTCTCCTGAAGGAAATTAGCGATCCCCAACCCGCAGACCAGCAGGGTCAGCAGCGCAAGCCCTACTGCCGTGGTTCGAGTTTGGAGCGATTTGCCCATCTTCTATCGTCCGTTGCAGCAGTTTCGAGGCGTCGGATAACGTACACATCTGCACGTGAGCGGCCATTCTTGTGGCGCGCTTTAGTCTCAGGAAATACCGTGATAGCTACTATCTTATCCGGTGGTCGGCGTAGGCGTGATGTTCAGTTTCCATAGGCCGGAGTCAATCTACCGTTTCCCATAGGGGTACGTGTAGAACTTGGTACGCCTCTCATGACGTGTAACGTCTTGACCGGTGGTCGTATCTGCGATGAACTAGTGGAAATGGCTCGATTTCGTCAAGACTCCGTGGCACAGCAGATTTTGCGCCGCGACAGCGAATATCTGCTGCCGGTCTACGCCCGCTTCCCCGTGGTGATGGAGCGCGGCGAAGGTGTCTACCTGTGGGATAGCTCCGGCAACCGCTACCTGGACATGATGGCTGGCCTGGGCGTGAATGCCCTGGGCCATGCGAACCCCCGCATTACCGCCGTTGCATCCAGCCAGGCTGCCCGGCTCATTCACCTTTCGCCGCAGTATTGCACACGTTACGCAGGTGAGCTTGCCGAAAGACTGTGCGCGCTCTCCGGCATGGCTGGCGTGTTTTTCTCCACGGGTGGCGCGGAGTCGGTCGAGGGTGCCCTGAAGGTTGCGCGTATCTACGCGCGGCAGAATTACTCCGCCGAAAAGCATCGGGTCGTCTCGTTGCTGGGGAGTTATCACGGAAGAACCTACGGCTCCATGTCAGTGACGGGCCAGGCCAAGTACCGTGACGATTTCGAGCCGGGTCTGCCTGGAGCAGACTTCGTGCCGCGTGAAGACATCGAAGCTCTCCGCGCCGCGGTCACGGACGATACTTGCGCGATCCTTCTCGAAACTGTGCTGGGAGAAGGTGGCATCTACGAAGTTTCAACCGGGTATCTCCAGGAAGCGCGGCGCTTGGCGAACAAGCATCGCGCGCTGCTGATCCTTGACGAGATTCAATGCGGCCTGGGCCGCACTGGGAAGTGGTTCGCCTTTGAGCACCATGGCGTTCAGCCCGACGTGCTTGTAATAGGCAAGCCGCTGGGCGGTGGCCTTCCCCTGAGTGCCCTGCTGGTTACCGCTGATCTATTCCACGCGCTTGGCCTGGGCAAACATGGCAGTACGCTGGGCGGCAGTCCGCTGGCGTGCCGCCTGGGGCTGGAGTTCCTGAACGTGGTGGAGGATGAAAACCTGCTGGCACGTGTCACGGATACGGGCGCATACCTTCGTCAGCGGCTCGATGCGTTTGTTGCATCGCATGACATCGCAGTGGAAGCTCGCGGCATCGGTTTGATCCAAGGGTTGGAGCTTAGCATTCCGGGCCGCGCATTGGCGGAAGAAGCGCTGGAGCAGGGCGTCATGCTCAACTTCGTGCAGGGCAACATCATGCGCTTCCTGCCCGCGTTCCTGCTTGAACGCTCGCACGTGGATGCCGCGATGGACGTCATCACGCCGTTGCTGGCGGAAGCGGGAGTGGCGTTGGGGGAGGAAGCTCTCCTGTCGGCTCGCTGACCGGCACCGACGCGCGAAAGAAGTGCCTGCCCAGCCACTCGCGTATCGCGAGTTGCATCGCGTCCAGTTTCGGCTCCGGTGAGCCGGGCACGCCCATGAAGAAGTGCTCGGCACCATCTATCCAGCGCATCTCGGTGCTACCGGGCGTGTTGGCGAACACCTGCTCCATCACCGCGCGTGGCGCAAACGGGTCTTCTGAGCCGGTCAGCAGCAGCTTGGGCACGGCGCACCCTTGGACGAACTCGTAGCTGTATTTGCGCCCACCCGCCTCCAGCGGCATTCCTAGCCCAACAAGCCCATGCACCCGTGAGTCCCCACAGGCTGCGCGAAAGCCGATATTTGCGCCAAACGAAAAGCCAGCCAGCAGAATCGGCAGGCCAAAGGTGCGGTCCAGCCAATCGATTGCCGCGCGCGCATCCTCCACTTCGCCCAGACCACCGCTGTGCATGCCCTCGCTGCGGCCCGCACCACGAAAGTTGAAGCGCAACACCGGCACACCAAAGTGCGAGAACGCCTTCATGGCGTGGTACACCACCTTCGTGTGCATCGTTCCGCCGGATGGAGGATGGGGGTGGCACACGACGGCGGCATACGCAGCATCAGCCCGGCCCACGTTCAGCAGCGCTTCCAGCCGTCCCGCTGGGCCGTGCAGATCATCGATGGTCTGGATGGTGGCAGCCACTCCCTAATCTTAATGGCGCGGAGAGAAGCACGGTACTCGGGTATCCTTAAGCTGGTTACCAAACATTATGGCTATTGATCCGATTACGCTGACACGTCAGCTTGTCGATATTGAATCGACCACGTACCACGAAGGCCGGTGTGGTGCCTTCCTGTACGAATACCTGCGCGGGCTAGGCTATGACGTCGAGAAGCAGAAAGTGGAGCAGCCGGAACTGGCACGCACTCCTGGCGGCGGCACCGGAGACCGGTTCAACCTGTACGCGACCATGCCCGGCACAAAACCAGAGATCACACTTTCCACCCACTTCGACACCGTCCCGCCGTACTTCGGCTCCTCCGAGGACGACACCTGGGTCTATGGCAGGGGATCATGCGATGCCAAAGGCATTCTCGCGTCCCAGGTCTGTGCGGCAGAGAAACTGCACAAGGGCGGCGTGCCGGTCGGCCTGCTCTACGTCGTCGGCGAGGAGCGCGACTCCGCTGGAGCCAAGGTCGCCAACCTTGACGGTCACGGCTCCCGCTTCCTCATCAACGGGGAGCCAACGGAGAACAAGCTCGCCCTCGCCACCAAGGGTGCGCTCCGCGTCGAACTCCGCGCCACAGGCAAGATGGCCCACTCCGCCTACCCCGAACTCGGCGACTCCGCCATTGAGAAGCTGCTGGACGTGCTGCAAGACCTGCGCGCGGCGAAGCTGCCCGTCGATCCAGAGATCGGCGAATCCACGCTCAACATCGGCATCCTCTCCGGCGGCCGCGCTCCCAACGTCATCCCCGACGCAGCGGAAGCCCACCTGCTCATCCGCCTCGTCGGCCCCTCCGAGGAACTCAAACCCATCATCGTGAAAGTCATCGCCGGACGTGTGAATGTCGCATATTCACTCGACCTGAAGACCGTCCGCATGAAACACATGCCCGGCTGGGACACCATGGTCGCTAAATACGCCACGGACATCTCCTCCCTCACCGCGTGGGGCGAACCCATGCTCCTCGGCCCCGGCACCATCCACGTAGCCCACACCTCCGAAGAAAAGGTCCAAAAGTCCGAACTCCTGGAAGCCGTCGATAAATATGCAGAACTCGCCAGCGAATTAGCCAAGCAACGTTAGGCCTTCGCAATCGAGACCAGAAATAGCTACTCAATTAGCAGGCTTCCGAGAAGCGCGTTTATCGGGACTAATCGCAGCACATCGATTTAGGGTCGTTTCGAATTCGCAGTTCGCTTGCTCTTCGGCACTTTGCCGATGCGAGGATCACCCTTAACCACCAACTCACAAGCGTGGAGAGCACTCGCCTCGAAGTCGTCGGCGTCGGCTGCAAGTAGCCGCCAACCGCTGATGTCCTTGCCCATAATTCTGACCGGCCGAGCGTTCGGGAAGTCAGCTTGGAGGCTCTCCTGAAATGTGACAGGAATTGCAAGCCACACGCCATTCGCGTCAGGATCGGCTGGCCGGTCCCGGAGAAGAAAAATAATCTTCCCCGCTACATAAACCGCTAGAGCGCCAAACATGGCACGCGTCGCCGGATTCACCTCAGCAATTGCTTCTAGAACAAACGCATGAGGCACTCGTTTGCGGCGTATGGCAGGCTTTAACCCGCGCACAGATGGCTGCGCAGACGGCTTCTTGGGCGTTTTCGGCATAGGAACTCAGAGAAATCTTTGAATGGCTTCGCCGGCGTTTTGCTGAAAGCTCGGGTTCGCTAGGTCTGGAAAGATTTGGCTCTGGTCCATGACCGGGCCGGTCAGCTTCTTCTCTGCACTCGCGTAGAAGATGCCGCTTTGGAAATATGGTTCGGTCAGCGCAGCTACGATGCGCCCCGCTCCGGTTTCGAGCGAGTGCGCAAAGCCGAGCAGCGGAGCAACGATCGGCATCATGATACGCTGCATCAACACTCGCACCGGAGCGGGCATGGAGCTCGCGATCTGAGTTCCTTGCGTATTTCCGGGACTGACCGTGAGCAGTCTGAGATCAGGATGCTTGCGAGCCTGATCCGCCATCCAGAGCGCCGCGATGTACTTCACCTCGCCATAAGCAAGAGCACTGTTGAACTTTTTGCCTGCGAAGTCCTTGCCCGTAATCACATCGACAAAGTCTTGTACCGACGACGTTCGCAGTGCGGGTCGCTTCATGCCAAGTTGCGGAAAGCCACGCGCCGCTTCGCTGCCTAGGTAAACCGCTGTCTGGGTGAGTTGACGCGACGCGATAAGCTCCTCCAGCAAGGCGGCGTGGCCCAGCACATTCGAGGCGAAAATATCCGTCACTCCGTCCCTTGTGAGCGCCAGAGGACTTTGACCGCCTGAACCGCCGGCGTTCATGACCAGTGCATCCACAGAACCCTCTAGCCCGCGCACGCCGGAACGCACACTGGCAAGATCGGACACATCCATGGCAAGAATGCGGAAGCAGGATTTGCCCGTCTTCCGCTCCAGTTCCTGTTTGGCTGCCCTTGCCTTCATTTCGTTTCGGCAAGCCAAATACACACGCTCCACGCCTGGGCGCAGGGCCGTCTGGCGAGCGACTTCCTTGCCGATACCCGCATTGGCACCTGTGATCAAGACACTTGTGATCGAAGGAAAAGCGCTCATGCGAGAAACTCCTTCACAGCTGCCGCGACTTCCTGAACATGAGTATCGAGCGCGAAGTGACCTGTGTCCAGAAGCTCCACCTTCGCGGCGGGAAGGTCGCGCCGAAACGCCTTTGCTCCTGCCGGAATGAAGAAAAGGTCGTTCTTGCCCCATATTGCAAGCAGCTTCGGTTGCGACTGGCGAAAGTATTGCTGAAAGGCCGGGTACAACGTGACGTTGTTGGCATAGTCCAGAAAAAGATCTAGCTGGATCTCCATGTTCCCCGGCCGCTGAATCAGAGCGGTGTCCAGGGTGTAGCCTTCCGGTTTGATGAGCTCCGGATGAGGCACGCCGGTTGTGTATTGCGCCCGTATGCCTTCTGGGCTGAGCGCCTCCCGAACAGCCTCGCGATTCTCTCGGGAAGGATCGTTCCAGTAGCGCCGGATCGGTGCCCACGCATCTCCCAGGCCCTCTTCATAGGCGTTGCCGTTTTGCGAGATGATCGCCGTAACTCGCTCAGGCCGTGCCATCGCCAGTCGAATGCCTACCGGAGCGCCATAGTCAAAAACGTACATGGCATACTGCTCCAACCCAAGAGTTTCGCTGAACGCCAGCATCGTCTTTGCGAGGGCGTCAAACGAGTACACATAACCGCGGCTTTCAGGAACTTCCGTGAAGCCGAAGCCTGGGAGGTCGGGCGCGATGACCCGGTAGCGATCCGCGAGGAGCGTCATGAGTTCGCAGTATTGAAAGGACGATGCCGGAAAGCCGTGGAGCAGCAGAAGGACCGGACCATCCTTCGGCCCGGCTTCCCGGTAGAAAATGCTCACTCCGTCTGCCTCGATGCGACGGACAGATACAAGTGCAACAGGAAGTTCGTTTGACATCACTCACCTCACAATGCTTTCGCTGTGGAAATGGACCGCCATCGATCCAGAAATACAAATCGCTCACAGCCGACCTTCACTGCCTGTTGCGAAGCGAACGGACGAAATCGGCCACGGCTCTGCCAATTTCCGGGCCGCTGGCCTCTTGCAGAAAGTGTTGTCCCTCCACCTTGACTTCGGTCTGACTCTTCAGAGTTTCGCAGAAGGTGGCGAGTCTGCCGTTCGTAATGAAACCAGGTTCGCCCCTGACCCAGAGTTTCGGCACCGGTGAATCCTTCAGCCACTCGGCAATGGCGGACACGATCTCGGTGACATCCGCGGGCGATCCGTCGAGTGAGATCTCACGAGGCCACGTCAGCATCGGGCGACGGTCTTCCCCGGCATTCAGATAAGGGCGACGGTACTCCGCCTTGTCCGCTTCGGTGAAGTACTGCTTTTCCGCTTCGATCAGGAAGGCCTCGATGAACATATTGTCGCGAAGGACCATGTCTTCACCCGCGTCGGAGCGAAAGGCATTGAACACGTTGCGGGATGTTTCGTCGGGAAAATCACTCCAGGTAAGCGGCAGCGGAGCAGCCTCCATGTAAGCGATACCACGTACGCGTTCGGGATGTTGCCGCGCCCAGTCGAAGCCAAGCGTTGAGCCCCAGTCATGGATGACGAGCGTGACGTCATGTTTCAGGCCCAACTCCTCCCAGAGCGCGAAGAGGTACTCGCGTTGCTCTACATAGGTGTAGCGGTCAGGTCCCGAGTCGGGCAGCTTGTCGGAATCGCCCATGCCGATCAGGTCGCAGGCGATGAGCCGACCCAGCCCGGCACACTCCGGCATCACTTTTCGCCACAGGTAGGAACTCGTCGGATTGCCGTGCTGGAAGACGATCGGCGAGCCTTCACCCTCGTCGATATAAGCCATCTTGCGGCCCTTGATCTCAATGAACTTCTTATCCGCGAATGCAGTGCCTTGCATCGTGTCCCCTTACCTTCGCGCCGCAGAGCGAGGCTCTCACCTCAGGCTTGCGACTTAGTAGATCGATCATTACACTATCTAAAGCGCGGGTCAATAGATATTTGAGTGGTCGTTCTAGAAAGTTGGAGCTTGGATGGGACGGACTCGCACATTCGACCTTGAGGACGCGATCGGCACAGCGACCAAGCTTTTTTGGCGCGGTTATGACAAAACGTCACTTGCGGATCTAACGGGTGCCCTGGGGATTGGCGCTGCGAGCTTTTACTTCGCCTTCGAAAGCAAGGAGAAGCTGTTCCGCGAGGTGGTGAGGCGCTACGTCGCCGCTCTGGAAGAGGCGTACGACGAAGCGTTCCGGAACTCGACGACTCGCAACGGTGTAGGAGTGCTTCTCCATCACTACGCCGATGTGGTCACCGACCCCGCACACACACCAGGCTGTCTTGTCGTCAACAGTTCTCCGGCCATACAAGGGGATGATGTCGTGCAGCAATGGCTTTCGCGACATCGGGAAGCGCTGCGACTGACGTTGGAGGAACGCTTCTCTGCGGACCTTGCCCAGGGCGAACTGCCGGCCGGGTCGAACCCTAAGACTATGGCCCGCCTCATCATGACGCTCGCCGGCGGCCTCGCTGTTGAAGCTCAAGCAGGTGCGAGCCGGAACGATCTTTACGCAATGATCGATTTTGCTCTCCGGGCGTTTCACCCCGAAGTAGGCTCAGACTTGAAAGACTGTTTGTAACGGCGAGTCGCATTGTAGGAAGTAACAAAGTCCTGTTTGCACTTTGGCGTCTACTGCCCGTAGATCAGCAATGCGAACAGGAAGCTCCAGAGCACACCCATGGTATGCCAGTACCACGCGGCGCTGTCCACCAGGATATTTCTTAGGCTGAATCGCTAGGATTTGAAGGCACTGCTCTTGCTAGCTCTTCTCCAGAATCCGCACGTGGCTACGGTGCTCTCCTGCCAAATGCAAGATCCCCTTGTCGAACGTGGTTAGAACCAGTCCTTCACGAAGTGCAATCCCCAGCAGGTATGCGTCCGTGATCTGATTGTGTCCGTGGAGACGTTTCGCAAACGGTGCCGTTAACTCCTGCCAGTCCGCCATCACTGGCTGGAAATGGTACCCCGGCCTTAGCTTGAGTCGCTCTAGCATGGCCGTTACCTGTTCCATACTCAGACCGCCTGTCTTTGGCCTGGTGAAGAACCGCAGCACACCAGCTTCTGTAAAGGCGCACAACGACCATTGCAACCCAGGCGAAGCAAACAAATGTTCCGCCGTTGCATGATGCGTATGCCGCTGGTCCAATAGGGCCAGCACGACGTTGACGTCGAGCAGGCGTACTGCTTCCTTAGTCAAAGTCGTCCTCTGAAAGCTCCTTAACCATCTCAGGCGTGACAACAATGTCGCCATCTTGTTTCGCCCTTACCAATAAGCCAAGCCGGCTTGTTGTCAACAGGGGCGACTGCGGCTCTGGTGCCTGTTCAGCCCGCCGCAAAAGCTCGCTAATGGCCGATCCCAGCGGGATTCCCTTAGCGCTCGCGTATGTTGAGGCGAAAGCATAAGCATCAGTATCCAGGTTCACATTTGCTCTCATAATTACAAGTGTGCACCGAAGCGCCTCCCGGTGCAAGAATTGCTACCAGTGCATGCCTTTAGGCAGCTACTGCCCGTAGATCAGCAGCGCGAACAGGAAGATCCAGAGCACTCCCATGGTGTGCCAATACCATGCGGCGCTGTCCACCAGAATCTGCCGCGACTCAATCGCCCGGATGGCTCCCATCCCAATAACCGCAGCGACCAGCAGCATCAGGCCGAGCAGCAGGTGGATACCGTGCACGCCGGTAATCAGGTAGAAGAAGTGCGATGAAGGATTGTTGGCGTACGAGATACGCTGCATCGCCAGCTGCTTCCACGCCGCGTACTGCCCCCACAGGAACATGCAGCCAAAGAGGACGGATGCGATCAGCCACGGCAGCACCTTCCGTCGCGTCGGCTTACCCAGCCCGAACCACTCTTCCAGCACATCGATCTCGCGGAAGATGCCCCGCCGCGCGAACTCCATCGTCACGGATGACAGCAGCAACATGACGGTGTTGAGCCACAGAATCGATGGAATCTCAATCGGCAGCCACGGATTGATCCAGCGGTTGTAGGCGTCGAAGTGGCCGGAATGCTTGGTGACAAAAAACGCGCTGATGATCGCCATGAAGAACATCAGATCGCCGCCAAGCGCAAAGAACAGGCCCAGCCGGTAGCGTTGCAACCGTTCGCGCGGCCCGCGGCTGCCCACTGGGCGGTTGCTCCAGTTGTCGCCCTCACCGCCGCCGCCGGTGTGTTTCGGCTCAATCGGTGGCAGCTTGCCGCCGCCCGTATCGCCCTCGTCCACACGACGCGGGGGGAGCTGTGTAACCTCATCGGGATGGAGGATGGCGGGCATGAGGATGCCGTTTGCCCGATAGTACTCCGGTTTTGGGATTACTGCACGGGCCCTGGCCGGTCAGCGTTCAGGCGGCTGATTTCGTTCCGGCGTGACATCTGACGGCGTCCACAAACAACTGGTGCACACGCGTGTCATGCGCAAGCTCCGGATGGAAGGTAGCGGCCAGCAGATGTCCCTGCCTCACCAGGGTGGGGAAGCCTTCGCGCTCGGCCAAGACCTCGACGCCAGGGCCGGTCTCCGTGATCCGTGGCGCGCGGATGTACACCATCTCAATCGGGCCGCCGGGCAGGGTGGTCTCCGCCTCCAGGATGCGCGAATCGTTCTGCCGGCCATACGCGTTCCGCTCGATAGTGACGTCCAACGCCTCCAGCGAGCGCTGCGCCGGATTCAACACCCGCTTCGCCATCAGGATCACACCAGCGCACGTGCCAAAGGTCGGCTTTGTGCGCACAAAGCTGCTGAGTACGTCAAAAAAACCGGCGCGTTCCAGGTGCTTCAAAAACGTCGTCGATTCCCCGCCGGGAATTACCAGTCCATCCACGCCGTCCAGCTGCTCCGGCTTGCGCACCAGCACCGTCTGCGCGCCAAGCGACCGCAACATCCGCGCATGCGCGTCAAACGCCCCTTGCAACGCAAGTATGCCAATTGTTGGCGTATGGACTGGTGCTGAGGAATCAGGCATAGGCCATCATAGCGTCCGCAAAAGGCGGAGTCGCGGAAAGCAGAAAGGCCGCGATTGCTCGCGGCCCGTGCTTCGTGGAGCGGACTACCAGCCGCGCGTCTGCATCAGGTGCTTCTCTTCGATGGCCATCGCGGCCAGACCCTTCATCGTCCCGGTGACAGCTTCGCTGGCTTCGGCAAGAATCTTGGGATCGTCGAAGTGCGTAGCCGCGATCACAATGGCCTTTGCGCGGGAAACAGCTTCCTCGCGCTCCTTGCCGTCGTTCTCCACATCCAGCGGCGTGGCGCGTTCTTTCATAAAGATGCCGCTGCCGACGAACACTGTCTCCGCGCCAAGCTGCATCATCAGCGCCGCATCAGCGGGCGTGGCGATGCCGCCAGCGGAGAAGTTTGGAACGGGCAGCTTGCCCGTCTGCGCCACCATGCGGACGAGTTCGTAGGGCGCGCCGTGCACCTTGGCGGCGTTGTACAGTTCTTCGTCACCCATCACGGTCAGCTGCTTAAGCTCTTTGGTGATCTGCCGCATGTGCTGCACCGCGTGCACCACGTCACCCGTACCCGGCTCACCCTTGGTGCGGATCATGGCCGCGCCCTCCGCGATGCGCCGCAGCGCCTCACCCAGGTTGCGCGCGCCGCAGACAAACGGCGTGGTGAAGGCGTGCTTGTCAATGTGAAAGGTCTCGTCGGCGGGGGTCAGCACTTCGGACTCATCAATAAAGTCCACGCCAAGCTGCTGCAAAATCTGCGCTTCGGCAAAGTGGCCGATGCGGGCCTTCGCCATCACCGGGATCGAAACGGCGGCGATGATCTCCTTGATGAGCTTGGGGTTTGCCATGCGGGCCACGCCGCCCTCGGCGCGGATCATGGCGGGCACGCGCTCCAGCGCCATCACGGAGACGGCACCGGATTCCTCGGCAATGCGCGCCTGCTCCACGTTCATCACGTCCATGATGACGCCGCCCTTCAGCATCTCCGCCAAGCCGGTCTTCAGCCGCAAGCCGTGCGGAGCATAGCTGCCGTTCTGCGAGGCATGGTTGCCGTTGGAAGAGGAGAGATCAGCCATGGCGAAGCTCCTTCGTGTAGTTCTGTATTGTGAGGTCGGCTGCGAGCGCGATGCGTGGCGCAGCGTGCGGTCCGGCCAGCATCTCCAGTCTAGCAGCGAATCATTGACAACTCGAACTACGTCACCAAGTGAATCGATTCCTCAGCGTACTGCTCGATCACCGCACATCGTCTGCGGAGTTTCCCCGAGTACACGTATACCCAAGGTCCAAATCCCATTTCCCAGCCGCTGCCGCACTCTCGGGATCGAAACCTGCCATGTCGACCAGCATAGGTTTTGCTTCAGGCGTACCAAATACGTGATCAGCTTCGAACCCTTTTGCGCACATGCCCCATAGCGCAAAACTGCCCGTAAGCATATACGAGGCATATGCCTGCCAAGGAGAAAGCGTCTTACCTTTACTCGTTACTTCGAAACGAATGGGGTGGTCTCCTGGCCTGTAGTTCACCAGCATATGCACTTGGTAAGACCTTACCCAGGGTGCCGGTTTCAGTTTGGAGTAATCCCTAAACGGCTGCTGTCTTGTGCAGGAACCAACCGGCTCGATGGTCTCCACATTCTGGTACACGTCCAGCGAGTAATAACCCGTTCCCGAATCGCCCAGCTTGCCACGCGACTGAACCCGGCAGGCACGCAGGATTCGATCGGTGCCCAGCTACCTTCAGTTCGCACCAACTGAACCGAAGCCTGGCCGCATAGCGGCTTGTCCAGCTTCAACTCGAACCATTGGCGAATTCCATCGTGGTAAATCAATTGACCGGTCAGATTCTGTGTAGCAGAAGGTACATCAGGCCCTTTCGGGTCTTCACGCGGACACTGTTGACTAAGGGCAGTCGTACACGATGCAAGAAAGCACGCGATGCAGCCAAGAAGCCGAAGCATGTGCTCTGTATAACAGAAGAGGCGCAAAGCCAGTCCTTAGAATTAGAGGTGTGTTGCGACTACAGCACACACCGATTCACCGTGCCGGTCTGCCCAGTTCCCGTCCACCCCGGAAACTTTGCGCAGGTCAGCCAACGTACGCGGCTTAGCCGCCGCAATCTCCTGGATCGTACGGTCGAGTAACAGGTCGAATGGTGTGGTTGCGATTCGATTGGCTTCGTGCATGCGCCATATCTTGAGCGCATGTTCAAGCGATCTACTTGCTGGAGCGGCTTGCGACTCGTGTGGCTGCAAGTAGGAGATCGTCGTTTCGACTGCCGCCCTCGGCTCCGGCATATCACGGTGTTGTTCGTGAGTACGCCTTGTTGGCTCTGACCCTGCTTGGGGTTTGCTGGCGGGTATAGCTGTTCCGTGCAGAGCAGCGAGGATCGCGTCACCCCAGCGCTCTGCCTTGGCAGGGCCGATGCCGGAGACCGCGCGCAGATCGTCCAACATGGCCGGTGCTTCCAGCACAATGTGCCGCAACGTACGGTCACTGAGGACGACGAACGCCGGTTTGCCTAGAGACTTTGCCTCAGAGGCGCGCCATGCACGCAGAGCAGCCTCCGAGGCTTTCTGTACAGCGGTGAGCGGGATATCGTCCGCTTCCTGTCTAGCTTTGGCCTTGCTGGAAGACGGCTTGCTCCGGTCGCGAACACGGCCTGCGTTCACGGCTTCGGCATCGCGCATCTGCAGCCCTGCCAAAGGCTCGCCATCGGCAGCCTCGCGGCCCTCATGCGTCAGGACGGCGCGCCGATAGCTGATGTCGCGGCCATCGTCGTTGGTGAAGCTTGCCGATTCGATGCTCGTGTAACCCGCGCGGGTCAGCGCATCCAGCAGCGTGTCCATCTCCTTGCGATCAAGTTCGCCCTTGGGGTAGAGGTCGGTATAGAGTTTCCCCGTGGACTTGCCAGACGGTGCAGCAGCCAGCGCCCGCAGGATGCGCTTCATCTCACTTAGTTCGTCGTGAGTAGGCGAGCGAAAGGCCTGCGCGGCGGCGCGTTCCGGAGAGCAGAAATCGCACACGCCGCACGTACGGCTGGCGTCGGACGCATCGCCGAAGTGACGCACCAGCGCTGCCATGCGGCACTCCGCGCCTTCGGCAAAGCGCATCATCGCATCAATCTGGGCCCGGCGATGGCTCACCTGCGCGTCATAGCTCTTGCGCCATGCTGCGGTTGTTCCGCCTGTACGTGTGACGTTGCCAGCGTGGTCGATCTGCGCGGCGCCCTGCCCCAGCAGCTTGTCCAACGCCGGGCCAAAGACGTCCAGGTCCAGCTTCAACGCGATGCGCAGATCGTCCGCGTGCACCGGCTCCGTCCGCAGCGCCGCCGCGATGCGCGCCAGCGTGTCTGCCGGAGGATAATCCCGTTCCAGAAAGAAGTCATGCAGACGGCGGTCGGCATAGCTATACATCAAGACGGAGCGAGCGGGCTTGCCATCGCGCCCGGCGCGTCCAATCTCCTGGTAAAAGCTCTCGACGGTGGCAGGCATCGCCATGTGCAGCACCGTGCGCACGTCCGCCTTATCGATGCCCATGCCAAAGGCAATGGTGGCGACAACGGCCTGCAGTTTGCCATCCAGAAACGCCCGCTGCACTCGCTCGCGCGTGCCTGGGTCAAGGCCAGCATGATAGGTGGCGGTGGGGAAGTCCTGATTCAGCTCCGCCGTCAGCGCTTCCGCGTCCTTGCGTGACGGCGCATAGATGATCGCGGGCCGATTCGCGGCATCACGCAGCAGTTTGCGAGCCATTTCTGTGCGTCGCGGCTTTGAAACCTCCACCACCTCCACCGCAAGGTTCGTCCGCCGAAAACCCTGGATGAATTGCGCTGGATTGTGAAGCGCTAGTTCGCTGACAATGTCGCGCTGCACTTGCGGCGTCGCCGTGGCGGTCAGTGCGATGACCGGTGCCGGACGCAACGCACGCAGATGCGCGGCAAGGTTGCGGTAGTCCGGCCGAAAGTCGTGTCCCCACTGCGAAATGCAGTGCGCCTCATCAATCGCAATCAGCGCCAGTGGCCGTTTAGCCAGCATTGCCGCAAAGCCCGGCACGCGGAAGCGCTCCGGCGCAATGAACAGGAACTGCAGCTTGCCGTCAAGGTACTCGCGGCAGACCTCGCGGCTGCTTTCGCGGCCCAGCCCGGAGTGGATGCGCCCCACCTGCAGCCCCAGAGACGTCAGCTTCTGCGCCTGGTCGTCCATCAGCGCAATCAGCGGCGAGATGACCAGCGCCGTTCCACCGCGCGCCAGTGCCGGTAACTGGTAGCAGAGGCTCTTACCGGCCCCCGTCGGCATCACCAGCAAGACATCGCGGCCTGCAACCGCAGCCTCGCACACCGCCTGCTGGCTGGCGCGAAAGGCAGGGAAGCCGAAGGTGTCTTGCAGCAATGCGTGCAGGTCAGGGGAGGCCATGCGGGATGCCGTTATTCTCGCACGCGGGCGACAAGATGGCGAAGACGATTACGCGGGCGGGCGTACCGTCCACAGCGCGGGCTGGCGAACAGGGAAGTAGCGCAGCAGTTCCACGGTTTTCGGCTCTGCTGGGAGACGTTTCCACAGCGCGATGTACTCCGGCCGGCTGTACGCGCGTCCCGCAAACAACAGGCTCGGTTGCCGCACCGGCCAGTCCGTAAAATGCTGCGCATCGGACGGCAGCTTCCATGTCCCACGGTTCTCCAGCGCGGGGTACAGAAACGCCACGGCGGACCGCATGCCGCGCCCGTCCGGCAGCGCGTAATCCCACAGCCGGTCCATTGGCGTGGACAGCACTTCGCACGTTAGCGACAAGCAATCCAGCGTGAAAATGGACGCCGCATATGCATCAGGGCGGTGCAGTTCCAACGGGAACTCGCCGTCGAAGTTCATCTGCCGCAACAGCTTCTCCCGGAAGCGGTGCGAGCATTCCAATTGCAGCGCGTCATTGTGGACAAAGCGCGCGCACTCAGCCGCCTGCACCGTCCAGCAGATGGCAAGCCGGTCCTTCGATTCGCGCGCGATGAAGCCCTTCTTGGATTCGTTCAGCCATGTGGCAAACGCCCCAAACCATGTTCGGAGAGCCTTTGCCTCATCTTCTGTCGCAACGCCGTTGTACGCGCACAGGAACGACGCCGCGCGCACAATTTCGGCAAAGGCAACCGTCTCCTCCACACCGCGCGGCGTGCCTTCGGTCTGCTTCGGAATCGTTGCGGCATGCTCCAGGTTGGGCTCCATGAGCATGGCACTGTCCAGAAACCACGCGCGCAGATGCAGCATCGCGTGCTCCGCGTAGCGGCGCTCGGCCGTTAGCCGCCAGGCCGCGACACACGCTGCGGTAATGCCATTCAGCCGGACCAAAGCATCACGATGCGCTGTAAATGCCTTCGGATTGACGCGCCCCACCCGGTGCTCATACGGCGCACTCGCATCGTCTGTCGGCCACCACTCGGTGTCTTCTGAGTAGTACAGATGCGGATCGAGATTCATCACCGGCGCAGCCGTCGCGGTCACGGTCCGTGGCTCCTGCGTCAGAGCATCCGTGGCTGCGGCGAGAATGCGCGCGCGGTCATAATCGGCAACGTTGAAGTGAACGTTCTCCGTTCCCTGCGTCCGGGCAATAGACGGCAGCCCGCAGGCAACCGCGACAGAGGCGCAGAAGCTCCGCCGTGTCACGCGCTGCTCTAATGGGTAGGTTTGAGACATCGTCGCGTGAAGCGTATCACCTTCCGCTGCGGCAGAGCACGCCATAGTGTGACGCGCAGAACAGCCACTCGTGAGTGCCGGGATGCGGACCAAGGGGCTGTCCTGATGGTTGACCCATCACTCAGTGCAAGTTATAGTTGTGTTGCGGGGTGGAGCAGCCCGGTAGCTCGTTGGGCTCATAACCCAAAGGTCGTAGGTTCAAATCCTACCCCCGCAACCAATCAAATCAACAACTTAGAGCAGATCAGCAAAACAGATCGACTCCCAATATCTCCCAAGAAGGAAAATTAGGTTTAGGCGCTCGCTTTCATCGGCTTGAGCACCATCTCCACAACCTTCCCGTTTGCTTCTCGTTTCGATGACGACATTGCTTGTCCATAGACATTCATCGTCGTCTGGATCGAAGCATGTCGCATCAACTCTTGCTGCACCTTCATAGGAGCTCCGGTCTCGTCCAGCCACGAACGGTACGTGTGGCGGAACGTATGCCATCCCATCGTCGCTATGCCCATCTTGACGCCCAGAGGCTTGATGTATCTCTTCTGGATCTCGGTCGGGTAATAGGGACGGCTGGAGACTGGATTGGCGAAAACCCATCCCTCTTCCGTAGGTGGACAGTCCTTACTCCAGCTGAGCAACTCCTGCAGCAGCGAATCGTGCACCGGAACGTGGTCCTGAGAGTATTCGGTCTTCACGTCGTCGATTCGCCCGTTCACGAAACTGCGTTGAACGAGCAGCAGATTACGGTCGAAGTCGAAGTCTTCCCATTGAAGTGCCGCGATTTCGCTCACGCGAAGGCCGAGGCATTGGGCCACAAGAACCATCGTGCGGAACGGCTCTTTGAGCTGAGACACGATGGATTGGAACTGGTCCGCAGTCAAAATCGCTGGACGTTGGCGGCGCTTAGAGCCGCCTTTTACACGAACCAGCGCGATCGGATTCCTTTGCTCGTTGAAGAGTTCCCACCGTGCGGCACACTGAAACATCAGGTGCATCACGCTTCTCAAATGTGCCTTGGACTTCGAGGCCATAGGGAGATTCTTCAGCCAATCCTCGACCGCCATCGGTCGAATCTTTTCGAGCAGATAATCACCCCAGCGCGGCTTCAGATGATTCTTGATGTTCGACCGGTAGGATTTCGCAGTAGAGTACCGCTCGGGCATCTCCTCCTGCACATACCGGTCGCAAATTGCACCAAAGGTCACTGCCGCCATACGCTGCTGCGGAGTTTCAGAGTTGAGGGTTAGGAGAAGGGCTTCGACGGCCTTTTGAGCATGAGCTTTGGTGGGCAACTTCTCGACGTTGCCGACGATGCAAGACTTGCGTCTTCGTTCACCCTGCTCGGTCGCTTCGTAATACCGAAATTCCCAGGTGTCTGGTCCCTTTTCCCGCTTCTTTCGTGTCAAACTTCCGAATTGGTAACATGCGCGTGGTATCAAGATTCCTCCTTGATTCACGGCACGAATGGCTACTTCAAGGGTAGTCGAAACATTGCCGCAAAGCCAATGAATTCGCAGGGTTTGCCAGTACGAATCTAGTGGGTCAAACAGCTTGCTTTCGGTCGATCCAGTCGTTGATTGTCGAAGCGCGGAAGCGCCATAGTTTCCCCACCTGCACGCCCGAAATCTCGCCTCTGAGAACCATGCGTTGGAGTGTCCTGGGATGGACATCCAGTAAGGCCGCCGCCTTGTGACTGTCGAGTAAGGGCTCGATTCCAGGACGGCCGAGGATCGGCAAGTAGCGCTCAGATGTGGGTGGTTTCTTCTGGTCGAACATCGCAGAACTCCTTTGTCAATCGAAGTTCAATCTCCGGCGTAGTCGATGTCCAATAACTAGCGTGCGTTTGCTTATGTTCGGGGCGCATAAGAGCGTAGATGCCAGGTGCTTCTTCTGCCCCCTATCAGCGAACTCACCCGCCTGAGTGAGGAATCAAGTTTGACAACAGTTCCACAGCCTGTGGATAATCCGTACACTCGGCAGCCGAACGCTTGCACGGGCTGCCGTTGCTCACCCACTTCGGAGTTGGGTAAGGGGAGCCGGGCTATGCGCAGACACTCGTTGGAACTACGCCATTTGAAGACAATCGTCATGCTGGCTGAGGAACTGAACTACACGAGGGCGGCGAGACGCCTCGGCATCAGTCAACCGGCGGTTACGCGTACGATTCAGGACGCTGAACAGAAGCTGGGTCGTAAGCTGTTCGAACGGGACCGATCTAAAGTGGTGCTTACGGAGGCAGGACGCAACTACGTTCCTCAGGCGAAACTTGCACTTGAACACGAGGAGCGAGCCATCAACCTGGCGAGAGCCGTGGAGCGGAACGTCGAAGCGCACCTTAGCATTGGCCGATCGCAATACACAGACCCATTGCTGACGGACGCCCTCCTTGCCGTCCACTTGCCGTTCTACCCTCAGCTTGATATCGAACTTTATAGCGCTTTTGCGCCTGAGCTGGTGCATGATGTCCTCAGTGGCCGCCTCGACCTTGCGCTTGTCACGCATCCCGAAGTCAACCCACGTCTTACTACCTCCAAGATCACAGAGGCACCTCTATATCTACTTCTGCAAGAGGATGATCCCCTTGCAGAAGAGCGCCACCTCCGATTGAGTGACCTCGGTGATAAGCGATGGATCATGTTCGACCGCAGAGCTCACCCGGCCCTCTACGAAAGTCTCTTCGGTCACGCGCGCTCAGTTGGTGCCGCACCTCGCGGCCTTCACCACGTTTTGAGTGCTGAAGAAGCGAGCTATCTAGTCAACAAGGGTGGAGCCGTTGCGTTCCTGACCAAAGCAGGTGCCCTTCGGGTAGCACAGAACGGCCTCGTAGCGCGAGCGCTGGAGGAAGAAGATCTGTGTCTGGATGTACACCTCGCGGCGCGCGCGAATGACACTTCTAAGCTTGTCAGCGAGTTTGTACGCGCCTACGTAAAACTGCTGAAGCCTGTCCTGAAACCACCGCAGATGGCGCTTCCGATACAAATCTCACGGCAGCGCCGTGCGTAGCGGCCGAAACAGCCAAGCTCCGAAGCGACCTTGCTTTATATTTTGTCAGGAGCGAAGTAGCTCATAGGCTTTCCGTACAGCTTCGCGAGCGCCCAAAGTTCGGCAATGTCGATCGCCCGCTCGCCTGATTCGCACTTGTTCATGTAGGAATGCGACCTTCCCAGTGCCAATGAGACTTCGCGTTGAGTCATGCCGCTATGTGTTCTGGCCGTAAGCAGCCTCTCCAACAGACCGTTGTAGTAGGCCTGCAAGTCGGCACTGCGTTCTCTTCGGGATCGACGACCATGCGACTTTGCTCTCACTGCGACACCGTGAAGTTTGGGTAAGAGTTGACGAATCCCCTAGTAAGGGACATTCTGATAAGGCAGAATGTGAGGATGCTGCCAGACATGGATGATTCCAAGATCACGTTTCCAGAAGTGGTCGGCAAGTCAATTGCGGACTTGTCAGTGTATGACGACCCTGAGTATGGACGCGAGGTGCTCCTCCAGTTTAGCGACGGAACACAGCTATCTATATGTGTGGGCGTAAAGCAAACCATTGACGCCCGTTACTGCAGGGACGATACCCCTGACAGCCCGATCTTTATCCGGAACGATTGAGCTGAGCTCTTAGATCTTCTAATCGAACTTGGCCCCCTCGCTGGCCCTACGACTGAGATGATGGCGTTCGGGCCGTCACGATGGCGTCAGCTTGTTGCGGCTTCCAGTTCGCGATGTTGGAAGCCGCGAGAAGCCCAGCCACAGGGCGATCGGTATCGCGAAGGCACTGATGAGTCCGCCGCAAACCGCGTTGAAAAGCACTCTCGTTAGTGAGGTCAGGCCGTCCCGGAAGAACAGATGTAGGGCTGCGGCGACCGCGATTATTCCTGTTAGGGCCGATACGACGCCGAGCATCGCCGACAGTATCACCAGCCTCCACGCTGAGGGGATACCGTTCTTTAGGGGCGGCAGTAGTTTGCCTTGGGCGTATTTCCAGCGTGTCATGAGGGACGGACTAAGCGAACTCAGAAAGGCTGCGAAGAAGAATTGTGGCGCCACTACGGTAGCGAGCGTCTGCAGGCTTGCGGCATCGCCACTGTGATGATCAGTCGTCACCGCCGCCAAAACGCCGTTGAGCACGACGTTGGTGAGTGCGCCAACGATGGTCTGAACCGTCATATAGTGTTTTGGGTCTGTGGATTTCATGGTCTTGCCTTCCCTTCAGAAGCGATGTGTCAACACAAGTTCCGCGATCTCACTTGGGTCTGGCGTCACGTTGTCAAGGCCGCAGTCCAAGCATCGACAGGCATGACGCTTGCGGAACGCGGAAAAAGATTGGTCATGAGTTCCTCATGGAGGCTCAACTTCGGGTCGGCGCAGGCGTCGGACAGGATGGTTATGCCATAATCTTCATCCGCCGCGAAGCAAAAGGTAGATAGAATGACGCCGCTTGTGGATACTCCAGCCAACACCAGACGACTCACTCCTTGGGATCGCAGTATGGTCTGCAAAGCATTACCGCTGAAGGCGCTGAAGCGATCCTTAATGACAAGAGTCTCATTGCTCTGAGGTTCGAATAGCGATATGAGACGGCTTGCGGTTGGCGGAAGAAGGTCTTTTGACTTGTAGATAGCAAACGCCTGATTGCGAGGCGAGATGTCGGTGTACCCGGGCAGGAACGCCACCCTGGTGAATAAAATCAGCATCCCGGCTCGTCGGGCGGACTCCATCGCAGCACCTGCGCGTAGCGCAGCTTCTTTGGCATATGCTTGATCTCCAATCCCGATTTGAAAGTCACAGATCATAAGCGCACTTTTACCGGTTTCAAGCATTTGCGGTTCTCCTTTGATTGATCCGGCCTGCTAAGAAAGGCTCGGTTGTTGGTTTCGAGTGGAACCACTAAAACAGCCCCGCTTTTCCGACGTTGAGTTTGCCGAGCGGCAGCGCGAGGTTGAGACCGGCCAGTTCTGCCGGTTGGAGCTTCGGCAGGCGCTGCACAACCGCAAGGAACCGTGCCGACTCAGTGCTGTCCAGAATGCCGTTCGTCAACTTTGTGAACTTCTGTAGGTAGTCGTCACGCTTCCACGGCGTCGCGCCGTAGGTGAAGGCGTTCGCATTCGCGATCTCGTCCGCGATCACCGAACCATCTTTCATGGTGATCTCCATCCGCCCGCCACCCTCTTGTTTGCTCGGGTCCGTGGCATGGTAACGCTTGGTCCATTCGGGGTCTTCGATCGTCGAGATCTTCTGCCAAAGCGCTACAGTCTCAGGGCGATGCGCGCGCTCAGGGGTAAACGACTTGATGTAGTCCAACGTGCCGTCTTCAAGCACGACCGCGACCACATACATCGCCGAGTGGTCCAGCGTCTCGTGGCTTGCGTTCGGATTCATCTTCTCCGGGTCATTCGCGCCTGTTCCATCCACGATGTTCAGTTGGTATGCGCCTTTTATGAGAACCTTCTCGATATCAGCGAGGTTCTTGATCTTGCCGCGCATGTTGATTGCCAAATCGATAAACGGCTGGATATCGCCTTCAGCCGGCCATTGTTTCGGAAACGACTGGAGCAGGGTACGCTTGGACTCTCCTTGATCTGGTAGGGGAACGTTAACCTTTGTGTCTTTGCCCCCGAGCAGCACGGCTAGTAGCCCTTGAGCACCCTCGTAAATCGGCGAGGGCGAGCGTTGGCCGCGTATCGATCGGTCGACGCCTTCTATGGCGAGCTTTGCGATGTGCGCCGGAGCATTCGCTTTCCAGGAGGTAATCTCACCCTCTCGAATCTGGCGTGTGAGGATCGAGACAAGCGCGCCTTGCTGCACTGCTTGATAGATAGTGGCGGTGTCGAGGCCAAGCAGGGTACCGATGCCTGCGGTCATTGATGGGCCAAGATGCTCGACATGGTCCAGCCCTTGATCATGGAGATCGATTCCCGAGGCGAGATCAAGCTGAATTTCATACCCGGTGGCAATCGCGCGGACGAGCGAGGCGCCGTCCCGTCCCGTTTGCTGCGCGACCGCGATCATCGGGGAAATGTTGTCGCTTGGATGTGCATACTCTGCGCGGCCGAAAGAATCACTCCAATCGAGTTGACGCACAGCGGTGGAGTTCGCCCATGCCGCCCATTCTGCATGCACCCGAGTGTCTGAACCACAACCCAGCACAGCGGCGCCGCCCGGACGCGGATGGGCGAGTGCCTGCGCGCGCGCAGCACATACAGCGTCTGTATTGATAGCGGCCGTTGCGATCGCCGCACTGTCGATGATGCGATCTATGACCGCCTCAGTTACCTCCGCATCAACCGCGACTGGGTCGGCCGCTACTGCCGCGATCTTCCAGGCGAGTTGGTCGCTTCTTACGATCTGCGCATCGACGATCACTTCATGTGTTTTCAACGGCCTTCACCTCCGAGGTCCCGCTCGTACTAAATGAGAGTCGGCCTATCTGCCGTAAGAAGCTTGCGGTTCTGCAAACCACCTTTGCGTTTGAACAGGAGCGGCCCTTAGGGCTGCTCTCGGCTACGCTGCTTCGGATGATCGTGAAGCGAGGGGATTATTGCTTGACATACCGCTGTCCGCTGACGTGAAGCTCCATCAGGCAGCGTAGGAAACAGAAGGGAGTTTGCGGGGAGAGATTTCTAATGACTCGCGTACCTCTTATAATTGTTCGCTTTATGGTTTGGGAAGACTCGGGTGTGAACCAGTTGCCAAACAATGCTGTTGGTAGTGCTCAGTACCATGACGAGTTGCAGATCGTTCCCCAAGTCAAGAGAGCGTGTCTGTTTTCTCAACAAATTCCATCTTAGCTAAGCTGACAAGCGCGACATTCTTCACTGTGGACGATGCTCGTTATAGGACTGCTTCTGTGACCGCTAACATGAATGCAGTCGGGATCACCACTTCCCACGGACTTTTCACGGCCAAGCTACCGTGAATCTAATCGAGCAGCGGACAGAGGTTTTCGCAGTGCGCTTAGGTTCTCGCTCCGTAATGAAAGGACTTCAGTCATGAGAACATCACCTGACATCCAGGAATTTGTAATCGTCACTGGAGCATCTAGCGGCATTGGCGAGGCCACAGCGCGAGAGTTGGCCCGGCGGGGGTTCCACGTCCTCGCCGGGGTCCGGCGCGACCAAGACGCGGATGCAATCCGGGGGCACGGTATCGAGCCCCTCATCATCGACATCACCAATCCTAACCACATTCAAGCGCTAGCTACTCGGGTCCACCAGGATCCGCAAGCCTGGGCACTGCGGGCGTTGGTAAACAATGCCGGGGTCGGTGTCAACGCACCAGTCGAGGTTTTCGCGATGGACGAATGGCGACGCCTGTTCGAGGTTAACTTGTTCGGCCACATCGCCGTTATCCAGGCTCTCCTGCCCGCCTTGATCCGCAGCAAGGGGCGCGTGATCAACATCAGCTCGGTAGGTGGCAAGATCGCCATGGCCACTTATGGTCCCTACGCAGGTACTAAGTTCGCGCTCGAAGCGGTCAGCGATGCATTGCGCCGAGAGGTCGAGCCGCTTGGAGTGAAGGTCGTTGTAGTTGAACCGGGCGCTGTCGTGACGGAAATGCTTGCGCGGGTCCCTGCGACTGGCGAGCGCATTACCGGGGGAATGACCACTGAGTGGCGCAGTCGCTACGCCACGCTCATGCACGCAATCATCTCGCAGGCCCAGGCGGCTATCGCCAAGGGAGTGGCTGCTGAGGAGGCAGCTAGAGTTATCGCGGAGGCGATCACCTGCAAGCGGCCTCGTACTCGCTACACCGTTGGTCGCGATGCGGCGATCATCATCCGTCTGGCTAGCTTCCTCTCAGACCGAACGCTCGACCGCCTCCTTGCCGCCGCTCTGCGTCCCTACTTCCCCAAGGAGACCAAATTGTGACTTTGTGCCCGTCACAAGAGCGTCGCCAGCAACCAATCTCGTCGGTACGCGTTGCGACTTGCAATCCGACCGTCTTGGTGAGCCTCGTCGGCTTCTAAATCCCTAGGTTCGCGTTCACAACTACAACGCTTGTTGTTCAGCCCGCTCAAAACGGCTATCTCGACGAGCGATCTGCTGCAGAACGACTTTGCGGATAGCTGAACCAACTGACGCGAATACGTCTCGGTTTAGCTACTCTGGGAGGGCTCTGTGCCGAGCTTTCGCTCCAGAGTGACCGTTCGGCCATTCAGCGCCAGCCTAATGCAGGAGCAACGTTTGTCAGGATCGCTTTCATGACGTGCACGTTATACGCGACGCCCAACTGGTTGGGAACAGTAAGCAACAGGGTGTCCGCCGCGGCGATCGCCTCATCCTTGCGGAGTTGCTCGATTAGGACGTCGGGCTCAGCGGCATAGCCGCGCCCGAAGATTGCCCGAGTCGATGCGTGGATGAAGCCAATCTGGTCCGTTTCATGGCCTCTGCGGCCGAAGTATGCACGATCACGATCGTTCAAGATGGCAAAGATCGATCGGCTCACAGACACGCGGGGTACGCGAGTTTGGCCGGTCTCGAGCCAGGCAGCCCGGAAGGCGCGAATTTGCGCGGCTTGCTGGACGTGCAGCGGCTCTCCGGATTCGTCAAGTTTGAGTGTCGAGCTCTGGAGGTTGAGGCCTCGCTTTGCTGCCCAGATTGCGGTCGCGTTAGAGGAAGAGCCCCACCAGATACGGTCACGCAGGCCCTCGGAGTAGGGTTCGAGCCGCAATAATCCTGGAGGGTTCTCGAACATTGGACGGGGGTTGGGTGCGGCGAATCCTTTGCCGCCCAACAACTCGAGAAACTCGTCCGCATGCCGTCGGCCCATGCCCGCGTCGTCCTCACCCTTGACAGGACGATGCCCGAAGTGACGCCATCCATCGATCACCTGCTCGGGGGAACCCCGACTTATTCCCAGTTGCAGGCGTGATCCGGCGATCAGGTCCGCGGCGCCTGCATCTTCGGCCATGTAATGCGGATTCTCGTACCGCATGTCGATCACGCCGGTGCCGATCTCTATCTTCCGCGTCCGAGCTCCAATGGCCGCGAGCAGCGGGAAGGGCGATGCGAGTTGCCGTGCGAAGTGGTGGACCCGGAAGTAGGCTCCGTCCATTCCAAGACGTTCAGCCTCAACTGCGAGGTCAATCGACTGCAGGAGCACGTCAGCCGCTGATCGCGTCTGCGACTCTGGTGAGGGCGTCCAATGGCCAAATGATAAGAAACCAATCTTCTTCATACAAACAGATTTGATGTTTGCAGCATGGATTGGACTCTCATCCCTTGGCTCGATCAGGCCCATGCCCCGTATTACGGTTACCGGGTGCAGCTGTCACTTCTCCGGCAGTCTTGTCGAACCTTCGTTTCTACTTCCATGATCAAGAAGAAGGGCTTTTTACATGATCGAGCGACGATTACACCGCCGCTTTGTGGAGGGTGATGAAAGCTCCTTGCAGGAGCGGCTTGCGGCCAGACGAACTGGCCGCACGAAGGTTGCTGTGAGAAGTGAGGTGCTGGCGATGTTATCGGGCTGGGAATGAGCCTGCACGACGAGTTTGATGCGGGTGCCTTTCTGCAGCGGCTTGGCGCAGTGACCTTGCTTGCCAAAGGCGATAACGATGTAGTGGAGGGTCTGATTGCGGTCGTCGGAGAGGATGGAAACTCCAAAGGCGGTGTAGTTGCGGCCGTTTTGAGGTGCGGTTGGTTTCCTCACCTGGGCGCGCGGGGCGCGCAACAGAAATCGCCGTTGTATTTTTGCTTAGGGCCGGCGTTGCGGGCAGGAAAAGGCCCGCAGAGATGGAGGCCAGAAGGCCGGGCGACAACGGGCCGCAGCCGGGGAGATACTTCTTCCCGACGTTTGCCTCAGGGAAGAGCAAGAACTTGCTCGCTTTTGGCCCGAAGTTCGAAGTTTACATGCTTAACAAAGCTGCGAGGACATTGTGAGCATGACGGAGAAGGGATGGAGGAAGAGGAGGCAAAGCCTACTTCTCGTCGGAGGAGAGGTGTTTGTGCTTTTCGGACAGGCTCTGAGGGGAAGCCACTGACGCAAAGCCAGCAGTCTCGAGAAGGTCTCGTGCGAGTGACAGCCGCAGAATCGGTAGGCCGTCCTGGAACCAAGAAGCAGATTTGAAGTTCTTGATGTCTGCGGCACTGATCGCGCCAAGCTCTGCTAGGCTCATGACCATCTCGTCCAGCGACTCATAAGTTCGCCGCCACAGTTCCTTCTGGTCGTTGACGTTCACTGCCAGTGCAGTGTAGCAATCGGGTCCTATTTTGAACAAAGCGATTGTCGTCTCCATGTCAGACTCAGACCCCCTATAGACATCACCCAGAGCGAGGCTCGGCGAAGCAGCCTCTCGGCGTTTCAGTTTGCTATCTCTAGGGACTACTTGCAAGAGCCAAGGGTAGCCTTCCTCAGCGCAAATGTGATTTGCTTGCTGGCTACCCCGAAAGTCCCTGAAAGAACTAGGAGCTGCGGTATACAAGAGATAAGGCCCATCGTAATGCCAAGTGACGATGCGGCGCTCTGAGAGGGCGCAACTCGGAGTTGTTGGCTCGCTTGACGAGCAGGTTCTCTGGCGAACGCACATTTCAGAGAACTCGCACAAGCGCGAGGTGTAGGTGGCTTTTCTGAAGGATGCGGGCTGGAGGGTTTGTGTTCATTGATCTACCCCCAAGAAGCCGGTAGTGCTCGGAGGCCACAGCTGTGAAGCTTATTTGCCATGCCACATTGACGCGAGGTTTGCGCGGACTGGTCGTCGGAGTATGCCTCTCCGCAACGTCTGCTTTCCCGTTCTCGGTCCAGACGCATGAAGCCATCATCGATCTCGCTTGGAAAGGATCGATACAGCCGGCCTTGCTGCAGCGGTTCCCCGGCATGACCCTAGCCCAGCTTGACGAGGCGCACGCTTATGCTTACGGCGGCTGCGCAATCCAAGACTTCGGGTACTACCCGCGCGGAAATCCTTTCGCCTCGGACCTTGCACATTATGTTCGGTCAGGTGATTTCGTGCGCTTTCTTCTCCAGGACGCGCGAACCCCAGACGAGTACGCTTTCGCGATCGGAGCACTGTCACACTACATCGGCGACGTGATTGGTCACGGCGAGGCCGTCAACCTTGCTGTTGGCGTTGAATTCCCTAGACTCGCAGCACAGTACGGACGGGTCGTTAGCTATGCGGACGGTAAACACCAGCATGTGCAGACAGAGTTCGCTTTCGATGTTGATCAGTTGAGCAAAGGACATTTTGCGCCGGATCGCTATCTGCGGCACATAGGATTGAGGGTCTCAACCACCCTTATAGCTCGCGTTTTCCTAGAGACTTACGGGTTTCCGCTGCAAGACCTTACGGGAGGCCACGTCAGAGCCTTGCGCATTTATACGTTTGGCGTCCGGTCATTATTGCCGGGCGTGGCGAGAGCTGAGACGCTGCTCCCGCACCACTTCCCGCCCGAGGTCCGGAACGAGGAGTCGGATGCGCTGCTTGCTGACTTTGCTCAAGCGACCGCAGATAACGAATGGGCAAAATACGCGCGTCCGCCGGGTCTCCGAAGTCACTTGCTGGCTGGGGTGATCCTAGTTCTTCCGAAGGTAGGCCCTCTGGCTTTGCTGAAAATCAAAGGCCCAACCACAGGGACCGAAGCGCTCTATGTCACGGCCGTTAATCATACGATCAAGAGGCTGCGCTTCGTCTTAAGCAACCTCAATAAGGTCGACGCACTGTTGCCCAACCGTGATCTCGATACCGGGGGGATTGTGAAGCCAGGCGGGTATCCGCTAACCGATGTCACCTATGCCCGACTGGTCAAGGTATTAACGTCCGATCCGAATCGAGTTCTCCCCCGCGGGCTCAAGGAAAACATCCTGGAGTATTACGCTGATCCGTCTTCGCCCATCTGCACAAAGAAGAACCCCAAGGAATGGGCTGCTACCCAGAAAGGGTTGATGGCGCTAAGCTCCATGACTGCAACCGTAGATCGTGGCCTCGCGGATGGCGAACCTGAGCCGTAACGGAAGGCTTGCAAAGCCGGCGCAGGCTCGGGCAGCAAAACTCCCGCCAGCGGTTCATCCCTAGCGCGGATGTGACCGCCGAGCGAGAGCGATTTTGGAAGGGCTTGGGAAGTGAAAATCTACCAAGGAAGCGATGAGCGTTCACTGAGCGTCGCTGAATTTCTTGCAGTCATTGCGCTGCGATAGCCTGCGCGAACCTTTAACTCCCGATGGTGAGAGTTTCTGCAAGTCTGAGAATCAACTCACGTTCCGTGGCGGATAACTTCGAAACGAAATGCCTCATCACGGCGTCTCCGTGAACAGGATCAGCGGCTTTCCGCGCCAGATCGCCCTCCGCCGTAATGCTCACCAGGGTTCCGCCGGTCTCAAGCTTCGAACGCTTCACGAGGTTTCGCCGCTCCATCCGGGTGAGGTGATGCGAGAGTCTTGTTCGGTCCCAACGCATTAGATTGCAGAGTTGCTGCTGCCGCATGGATTTCCGTTCGTTCTCGGCGAGCCGTGAGAGGATCCCATGGTCCGCGCCTGACAGCTGTGTACTGGCCAACAAATCACGCTCAATCACAACATTTATCTGTTCGGAGATCCGTCGGAACTTTCGCCACAAATCGCGATCTGGAGCCGATAGTGCTGTCATCGGGCGAATCACCTCAAACGCGTTGCTGGACGAAAGAATCTGTTGCGCCCGTCTATTGTTGCGGGCGTTCCCCGCCTAGTGGAAGCGGTGGCGAATACATCAGCAATGGAAGAACTGGTCGGGGGCGAGCCAGTTAGAAGCAGCAAACGCGCATTCTCCTTCGCCACGAGGAGGTGGACTTCTCCAGCTGTGGCCCTGCGCAACCTGCTCCGTCCTATTGAGCAGGTGAGAGCGTCGCAAGCGTCATGATCTCCTCTCGGAGCTGCGGCGTCAGCTTAGATATGAAGTGCCTCATCACCGCGTCCGCGTGAATCGGGTCCGCGGCCTTAAGGCAAGCCAGACCACCTGTTGTGATGGAGACCAGCGTGCCGCCCTTCCCGAGTTTTGACCGTTTCACCAAACCGCGCCCTTCTAATCGGGTGAGATGGTGCGAAAGGCGGGTACGATCCCAGTGCAACAGATTGCAGAGTTGCTGCTGGCGCATAGGTGTTGCTCTGGTTTCGGCCAAGCGCGACAGTATGTCATGGTCAACGCCCGGGATCGTCCTCGCGACCATCAGATCAAGTTCAATCGCGGTTCTGAGCTGATCCGTCCAGTGTTTGAATTGACGCCACAGGTCACGATCTGCGACTGACAGCTTAGCAAGAGTATGTGCACGCAAATCCATTTGACTCCGTTATACGAATTGAGGCATTCTGTTGAAACATCAACACCAACCCCGGCGAAGGCTGGCGATCGGCGGCTTCCCCGAAGGGCGCGTGTGGGTTTGTCACCCGGACTTGATGTTGTAACGCGCGGCAGTGGCGGATGTTTCATCAGTTCACCCTTTCAAGAACATAACAGCAACAAACACGATCGGACGAGAGTTCGCGGGAGCGTAGTGATGAGGTCCAAACTTGATTTAAACGATGTCCGGCTCTTTACGGCCGCGGCGCACACCGGGAGTTTCAGTGCAGCGGCTAAAGAACTTTCGATACCTGTGTCTACCGTGAGCCGATCACTTACTCGACTCGAAAAGCACCTGGGACTTCTGTTGGTGCAGCGTGGACCAAACGGACTACATCTGACGGATGCAGGAAGGGAGTACTTGGAATCCTGTGAACAGGCCATGCGGAGCATCAAGGATGGCGACGATTTCCTCGACCGGCACCGTGTTTCGCCGAACGGTCTTATACGCGTTGCTTGTCCAATCACTTTCGGCAGTGCAGCCATCGCGCCCCTAATTGGACGGCTCACCGTAGAACACCCGGAACTTCGAATCCATGTCGAGCCTTACGTTTCAGATTTCGGTCAGGAGCCGGACACAAATGCGGACGTGCATTTCAAAATGTTCCCTCCGCGCGACAGTATCAGGCGTGTACGAACGTTTCCCCCCTCGAAGCGAGGTCTTTACGCGAGTCGCGATTACATTTCTCGTTCCGGCGAACCAATGGATCCTCAGCAGTTGGTAGACCACCGCTGTATTGGTTCCATCTCCGATCCAGAAGCGGCGCAGTGGCACCTTACCAAAGGTGATAGCTCCGTCGTAGTGGATCATTCGAGGTTTCACGTAACGACCCCTGATCCATTAATCCATAGACAACTTGCGATTGACGGGGTCGGCATCGCTCCCCTTTCATTATGGCTAGCCAAAGAGGGCACTGTAGCTGACCGCCTGGTGCAGGTTCTTCCTCAGTGGCGCTTGAGTTCTATACCGCTCTATGCTCTATTCTCTGGTGCCTCTAATATGACACCGAAGGTTAAGATCTTCCTCGATTTCATCGGTCAGTTCATCGGGACGGACGCCGATCCTCGCCTCAGCGGAAACAGCCTTGAGGATTGCTTCGAGGTTGCAGGTAAGCGAGGCAGCAGTGCGCTCGGGGCAATCAATCCAGGATGATGCAGATTGCTCCCAATGACGGCTACCTACCACACGTGGAACGTGACGAAGACGAGGGGACCTTGTAGCTTGAGACGTACTGCCTCAGCGGGAACGGGGCGTTTCTTTTCGTAGAGATATCGGTAGCCCAACTGTATCATCGGCGATCCGGCGCGGGGTTTGTCCAACTCATATCCGACTGCTCCGAGAGCTTGCTCCCCATTCTGCTGATTTCCGAATGCGGAGAAGTCACCATCAAGACGTACAACGTACTTTCCTCTGCGTCCATCGATTCGAGCCCCAGCTGTTGGCGTCCACCACTCCTGCGCCACTCGTAGCAAGTTTGGTCCGGCAACGGAGACAGCTGTGACGGCGATGTCCGTGTACGCTGCTCCTCCGAACGGTTCAACGCTCATGTAAGTAGCTCTTGGACCGGCTCCAGCCACACGAAACGGGCCGAAAGAATAGCCGCCCGCAAAGGTGACAAAGCCTGCTTGAAGCTTGATGTTGTTCAAGCCTGGCATTGGTGCTTCAGGCTCGACATTCAGATTTGCGTAGATGCCGTCTCCAGAAACAAAAATTTCTTGTCCTTTGCAACAGCTTCAAGTTCGCCCAATCCTTTGAGGCTTCTGAGGATTCTGCTGAATGGCAAGTTCGAGTTCAGTGAGGTAGGCCCGAGTTGATCGTCGGAGTTGATGTGTAGAATCCAGACATAAGGTGTCACCTCCACTTGCGTTTCTGAAGACTTCGCCGACACCTCGGGTAGGTAGGACTGAGCCCGCAAGCAATCGCTCTTCCAGAAGCACAGAGTTAATAGGATGTAAGCGAAGGCACCTCTGGTGTGTGAGCAACGAGATGTTCTCATGCTCGCGCGCAACTTCATGAGATTGTCCTCCTTAGTCTTCAGGATAGTTTCTGCCGCGCCCTATCTAGTAGGTTGGCGGGGTGAATCGGCTTGGTGAGTATCTCGAAATCGTAGCCTTGGGATCGAGCTCCCTTAAGCAAGTCCGCCGTTGAAGCTTGTCCTGAAAACAGGAGAACTCTACACTTGGGATGGAGCATGCGCACAGCGATGGCAGCATCAATGCCAGTCATACCGGTCATGACGACATCACTCACGAGCAGATCTGGTTTAAAGTCGGTGAGCATTTGGACGGCGGCTTCGCCACTGTAAGCAGCGCAGGCTTCGAAGCCGGCACGTGTGAAGATGATCGCCAAGGTGTTGGCGATGACCTGCTCATCGTCTGCTATGAGGACCCTGGTACGAAGTTCCTTGTCCGCTCTGGGTACAGTGCTTGCTTCTTGGGCAGGAGCATGGGATGGGCCGAGTAGATCTAGTAACTCCATGGAACCCCCTTTTGCTTTCTCTCGAATTATTCCCGCCGCGCTACCAGCATCGCCAGAGAGGAGTGCACGGTTTGAACAGGTCAGAGGATCTCCACTTCTATTTCTTGTCCGTCGAGGTAACTCTTGTTGTCTGTGCCTAATATCACGCTTAAGGTCTCATGCGCTGATTCGCCACTCTGTCCTTCCGCTTCAATCCACAGAGCGGCGTAATCCTGAACCCCAGGAGACATCCCTTCGTCTTGGTCAGATCTGACTGCTCTGACGACCGCAGTCCCTGAGGAACTTGCATCTGCAGTACGAGTCCAACGAAATCGTTGTCCGACTGTGATTGGTTGCTTGAGCATGCTTACCTCCGGGCGATTGCACAAAATCTGTCGTTACGCAGTGTGTCGGGAGTAGCTTTGGAAGCTACTGGCTTGGATCGGGCGCCCCTAAAGGGGCGTGGTCCTGTTACCGATCTTGTCCTCGGTTTCGATCGGAACTCTACAGCCGTTTAGAAATCGCGTTAGAAGATTGAACCAACTAATTGTAAGGATTAGCTTGCGGGTGACGGTTGGCTGATACCGATTGAGTAATGCTTGCAGCGTCGAGTCGGTTAACGTCGCTGAGTTCGTTAGTTCGTCCGTCGCCTTCATGATCAGGTTGATTTCGTCTCCTAAGGTTGTGACGGGACCATTTGCCGCCACAGCGTCGATCTGCTCTTGCGTGCAGCCAGCGTTCTTAGCCATTTGCGTATTCTGCTGCCATTCATACGGGCAGTTGAGGAGCATCGCCGACCGTAGGATAATCAACTCGCGAGATTGTGTGGGGATGTGCTTCGCGCCAAATACACCCTGAACCATCGCAACGACACCAAGCATCATGTCGTCGGTTCCTGCGACCATTCTTGAAACGTTAAGATCGCCTCCTGGCTTGAGGGCCATCTTCCGCAAAAGGCCTAGCTCCTGATCGGTCGGTAGCGGCACGTGAACAGAAGTTTCGTAAGCTAGCCTGGGTGCAGACATGTTGCCTCCTAGATGTACCGTTGGGGATAGTTTCAGGTGTTAGCCATCACCACGCCCTCAGATATACAACAGGAATCGAGGCAGGCGTAGTGCAGAATCGCTTGGAGTTTGCAAACCTAATTTGCGTATGTGCAAGAGACAAGCGGCACCCGCACACCATGCAGATGGACATGGTTGGCCATGTCCTGTCAGCACGTCAATCTCGTCGCGAACAAAGATCTAGGGTTAACGAGTTTTCCGAGCTCCGAGCTTCGAGTTAATCCCGTTCAATACACACTCCAGACCGTCAGCGAAGACTTGTCCGTAGGGGGAGTCTTGTCGGGCCTGCTTCGGCATTATTTCTGGCGTGGCACAACGTACCGGTCATCATGGTGGAAAAGACGCCTTCGAGACGCTTGGTCACCGTCAATTTCCCACTATGGGACTTGCCGTTACCCACCGGTAGAAACTGGCCTTCTCCTATTTCAGTTGGCTTTCGAGACCGGCCAGGTAGCGCTCCAGCAGCAGCGTAAGAGTCGCTAATTCACCTTCCGAAAAGCTCGCCGTAATCACTTCATAGCCTTTCTGCATGTCCCGGCGTGCAAGCGGAAGAATGCGAGCGGCGCGGTCTGTGAGCGACACATGCGCGCTCCGAGCGTCTGCGGGATTGACCTTGCGCATGATCAGGCCATCCCGTTCCATCCGCTTCAACAGTTGTGCCATGGTGGGTTGCTCCGTTCCAATGCGGGAAGCTAGTTCGCTCTGCGTGGATGCCTCTTCGGACTTTAGGATTGCGAGGACGGGCACGGCTGCGCCGGCAATGCCGAACTTCTTCAATCGAAGATCGAGCCAGCGTTGTCCAAGGCGGGCGATGCGGTTGACAAGATAACCCACGTTCGGATGTTGCATCTCCATGCGCACTATTATATTGCATCCTATCTAAAAAGATAGTATCCTATATATATATGACTCAAGCTCGAATTGGCATCATTGGAGCAGGCCCCGCCGGTCTCGTGGTTGCGCGAATCCTGCAAACGAACGACATCCCTTGCACACTCTTTGAACGGGATTCCTCGGCAGTCACTCGCGCGCAGGGCGGGGTTCTCGACATGCAGGCGCAAGGCGGGCAGTTCGCCTTCCGGGCATGCGGACTGTACAACGACTTGCTCCTGGCAGCACGGTATGACGAGCAGGAGATGATCCTCTACGATAAGGACGGCGATTTGCGCTTCTTTCAGCCGAACCAGCCTGATGCTGACCGCCCTGAAGTTGATCGGCCCGACATTCGTCGAATTTTGCTCGCTTCAGTGACGCCGGCGTCAATCCGATGGGAGCACGTCGTAAGCTCCGTCAATCAGGCAAACGGCAAGGACCCTGTCACGCTGAATTTCCGCAACGCTCCGTCTGGAGTTTTCGACCTGGTGATTGGAGCGGACGGTGCATGGTCGCGTGTCAGACCGATGGTATCCGCGGCTACGCCCGCCTATACCGGAGTCACCTTTTACGAGTTGCACTACACCGAAGCTGCGGCACACGACCCTGAATTGCTTGCTCTCACACGGCGCGGCAATATGTTCGCTTTCGGTGATCGCCAGGCCATCAACTCGCATCGCACGGCGTCGGGCGGCGTTCATGTGTATGCAGGGATGTGGACGGGGGATGCGCCCGGACCGTCGATGACGCGCGACGAGTTGGTCGATCGATTCCGTACCTGGTCTCCGTCACTTCAACGCTTCCTTACGCTTGCGGAGCCCCATACCTCAACCCGAATCATTGCAGAAATGCCCATAGGCCACCGCTGGCCGCACCGGCCCGGAATCACTCTGGTGGGCGACGCCGCGCATCTGATGTCCCCCTTTTCCGGCGAAGGTGCGAATCTCGCGATGCGCGATGCCGCCGACCTCGCCCTCGCAATTGTGTACGCAAGTCAGAACGGCATCGATCTGGATGAATTGATTGCCGCTTTCGAAATTGTGATGTGTGGGCGGGCTCAGGAAGCAGCCATCGGCGCGGCGGCAGGCGTTCGCGAAGCCTTTGCAGAAGACGCAATTACCGCCCTGACGGCAGAGATGCAGCAGCATGCCGAAGGAACGCCGGAAACTTAATACCAGTTCTATAATTCCCGTGAAACGCCGCTAGGGAAGTTGGCTGTCCCCAGCCCCGAAACCTTAACGTACGATTTTGGACGTTTGGTGTGGTGACGCCCGGCAGGTCATCACCTCTGTTGTTGACTACCTATGATGCGGAGCGACGCCCGGTAGCGTGGCTAAGGCACCAGCAAATCTTCGCACGCCCCGATTATCAGGCGGACGCGGACGGCCGGGTCGTCATCGATTCGATCATCGATGACGTGGCTATGGAGCTCGGCTAGATCTACCATTCCACGCGATCCTTGGAGCGCCAGATGATCTTCCTATAGCGCAACGTCCTGACCAATGGCTGGCCAGCCCGGTACACGCGCCCCTCACCTGTGGGTGACCAAGGGGGATGAGCGTATCTCAACCCTGGATCTGCTTCAGGGCGGGTGGGTTCTGTTCTCGGAGAAGACATGCTGGAAGGCCGCCGCAGTCATGGCGTCTCACAAGACTGGGATTGCAGTCGCGTGCGTCACTTTCGGCTCGGACGTGATGGTAGAAGGACATCGAGGCGTATCAAGCTGCGTACGGCATGAAGGAGGAAGGCGCGTTCCTCATTCGGCCTGACGGCTTCATCGCCTAGCATTCGACGAACTGTCCTGCTGATGCCGGTACAGTGCTCAGCAAAGCCTTAGCAACTGTCTCGTGCTCTGTCCATCATCTCTCAGCTTCCTAAGAACCCTACCACTGCATGCCATGCCGCGCTGCTTTCGACAGGAGCGTGATTCGGCACTTCAACGGATTCACGATACAAGTTGTAACAGGTTACAAGTTCCGGGATTCTACGCGTGACGAGTGACCATAGCCGCCAGGGAGAAAAGGAACGCAGCGACGCCGCACCAGGTGCGCCACCAATGCTTTTGGAGCCAACCGTCACGTAACTGCTGCCAATCATTCGGGATGTTCCCCGAAGTCCATTTAGATACTTTGTTGTTGATCGGCACTTCGAGAGCCCCTGTTATGGCAACAACAAGAAGCGAAGCGACAACTGCAGCAGCCATCCAGAGGCGCGAGGCGTCATGAAGAAAAGCTAGAGCTGAGCCAGAACTTAGCAAAGTAAAGACAAATGTCGGGGGCATGACTTTGCGAAAGAGCTGATCGCTGAGGTTCTGTCGATCTGCCCAGCAATCCGCGACGAGTTTTTGCGCAGTCTGTTGCTGCAGAGCAATCGCCATCATAGCGCCTGATAGAAGGCCTGTTGTTGCAACTGCGGAGGTGATCAAGATTTCAGAAACCAAAGTCATCTGAGGCTCCGATCCAAGAGGAGTTAAAGGACTGCCACCGGCATGAGGAGTGCCGGTGGCTTATCTGCTGCTTATGCTTCCTTCAGCAATTCGGTATGGTACTTCGGAGCGAGTGCTTTGGCTTTCTCCATGAACTGTTCCTGCTGTTGCTTGTCGAGTTTTGGAGGCGCCGTTGTGCGAGTTGCCACAGGAATGCCAATCTGCTTGAAGAAGTCTTCCTGCCCGGCGGGCGAGCAGATGCAGAGCAGGCGGACAGGCTTCGACGAAGAATTGTGAAACTGATGGGGCGCATTCGCCGGGATGTTGACGGTGTCTCCGGCTCGGACAACGGACTTCTTGCCCCGGAAGGTCGCTTCGATCTCACCGTCCAGCAAGATGAAGGTCTCTTCGAAGTCGTGACGGTGCGGCGAGGGACCACCGCCCGGGGGTATATGCATATCGATGACACAGAAGCGGCCGTTGGTGTCGGCACCAGAGACAGTGACGGTGTATGTGTCACCGACCAGACCGATGTGCGGCAGAGTCTGATCGGTGTCGGGGTCTGCAAGCGTGAGACCACGCTGCATGTCGTCTGGCGGAAGTGGTGGGTACTGCGGGGTGGACTCGGACATGGTTTTTCTCCTGCTGGAACTTTGGGATTCCGATGAGGGTGAAGGGCCTTCTTGAAGAACGGAGGCCCACAAGCTTCGTGAAGAGAAATTCACACCGGCCACTACGGCCAATGACAGTGCGGAGCGTCGGGTGAGATTTGTCATATTAGGAGACCTTCGCCGCGAAATCCTGGAAGAGCTTCATGAACTCATCCGGCTTCTCTTCCTGGATGAAGTGACCGCATTCGGGGATGGTTTTCCCGGTAACGTGCTTTGCTACCGCCTCAATCATTAACGCGACCTTTGCACCTACTCCTTTGTCTCCACCGATGGCAAGAATGGGAGTAACCACCTTTTTCTTCTTGAGAGGCGTTGTCTGCTCAATAGTCTTGAAGGCTGCGCGATAGACGCCCATGGAACCGAGTACGCCTTCGGTCCCGCTGAACGTGCGAAGCGTTTCCTGGATGGACGCTTCGCTGATGGAACTCGGATCAGCGGTAGCGCCGTTGTAAAACCACGTGAGGAACGCGCGTTCGTGCCCGACGATTAATGCTTCGGGCACACCAGGAGCAAGTGGCAGCAGCCACCACCACATGGATCCCTTCGCTGCAGCCTCCGGCGTGTAGACGATCACCTTGGTCAGGAACTCCTCAAGCATGGTGGGCACTTCCATGTAGACGAGGCCAGCAAGATCGTCCGGGTGATCCGCAGCCCAGAGGAGGGCCGGATGGGCGCCCATATCGTGTGAGGCAATCAGCAGTTTCTGGCCATTGCCAAACTCAATCTGCTTGACCAAGGCGCGGAACTCCTCAGCGAGCGCCCGGGCATCGTAGCCTTCCGTGCCCGCCGGTTTGTCAGAGTCGCCATACCCACGCATATCCGGTACCAATACCGCGTAGCCGGCTGCAGCGAGCAGTGGCATCACTTTATGCCAGCTGTACCCGGTGCCGAGAAACCCGTGCCAAAGTAGCACGGGCCTTCCTGTAGGAGTGCCGCCAACCCAATAGTGCAGGCGGGTGCCGTTTACCGTAGCGGTCTCGCTTTTGAAATTTGCGATATCGGGTGTGTTCGTAGTGGTCATATCGGGCCTCCTAGCTTGCTGGCTGGATCATGGGAGCGGATCCCATAAGCAGCTTGATGAGTGTGCCGCCCGCCGGAGAAGCCCAGTCCTGCACAAGTTCCGCGATAGCGGTGTTCGTGGTGGTCAGCACGACACCGGCCTGTTGCATGCGCAGGCGATTCATGTCCTCCTGAACCTGCCACGAAGAGCCTGAAGCGTCCACAATGGCTTGTACGCTAAAACCGGCTTGCACTGCGCTGATGCTCGGGAACACCAGGCAAATGTCGGTCGTGACACCGCCCATGATGAGATTCTTTCGACCGGTAGCTTCAACAGCGGCGCTGAAATTCGGATCGGCCCACGCATTCACAATCCCGACACGTTTGACCCGGTTCTTAAAAGCGTCAGGCGCCGCCTTCTGCAGTGCCGGTGCAATCGGCCCCTGGATATTCTCTTCCTGACTCGAGGTCAGAACGATCGGCATCTTGAATATGGTGGCTGCCGTGGCTAACGCGACTGCGTTCCTTAGTGAAAGATCCGAGCTCATGGAGCGGATCAGTTGGATGGTGCCAACCTGATAGTCCACCAGAACGAGGGCCGTGTTTTCTGGTGTGAATTGTCCCTGCATGAGGAATTTGGGCTTAGACGAGTCAGACATTTTAGTTTTCCTTTGTGCTGGTTCAGTTAAGTTGCGTGAATGGTTAGAACTCACTACGGTCTTCTGGGGCGAGGAGGCGACCGTACTCGCTTTGGTAACCGTAAAGCCTCACTTAACTTTCACCCGGAGGAAGGGTACTTGAGGGTTCGTGGAAGCTTATGTGCGGCATCAAGCGACATCTGTCGCTCCGCCTTATCAGGGCGCGGATACGATGTTAGAAGACAAGATGAGCAGGATGCCATGGCTTGATGCACCCACTTGCGCAAAAGCTGAATTGCGATTCCGCAAACGGAGGGCGAGAACTGCGATCTTGCGCCGGTGCAACTCTGGTTTGCGCGTTCAGGCCTGTACACCCGGCACGCAACCGGTCTAAATTTGCGATATGGACACAACAAGAGATAGCACGTCCATCTGCGCTTAGGATCACAAACGACTAGCGGCCCTAAGGCGCGAGCACGTTCAAAACACTCTGCTATTGCACCGATGCACAAGACATTGGCCGTCGGGGATTAAAACAGCATGAACGAAGCAAACGAGCAAGGTGGCAGCTAATGCATCAGGGTCGGATAGTAGTAGTGACTGGTGCCGGTGGTGGTATCGGCACAAAGATCGTCGAGCGCTTTCTGGCGAACGAAGACACAGTTGTGGGTCTTGACCGTTCGGCACCATCGTTAGAGAAGCTCAAGACCGCTCATAAAAGCGAGGCGCGTTTGACCGTGGTGACAAGCGATATCACCAAGGCTAAAGATGTAACGGCATTCGCTACCCACATGAGAGAGACACACGGCCGCATCGATGTGCTCGTAAATTGTGCCGGATACTATCCGGTTGTGCCGTTCGAGCAAATGACTCTGGATCAGTGGCAGGAAGTCATCTCCATAAACCTGACAGGCACGTTTCAGATGACGCGTGGGCTTTTGCCCCTCATGAAAGAAAGTGGCAGGGGACGGATCGTAAATATCAGCTCCGCGTCGGTCTTTGAGGGTGTCGTTGGGCAGGCCCATTACGTTGCGGCCAAAGCGGGGCTTGTAGGTTTCACGCGCTCCCTTGCGATGGAGGTCGGCGACTACGGCATAACCGCCAACATGGTTGCTCCTGGATTGACACTCACCGAACCCGTGCGCCGTACCATGCCCGAAAAGCTTATCGATGCTCAAAAAGAACTCCGTGCTATCAAGCGCGATGAAGGCCCCGAGGACTTGGCAGGGCCAGTTTTCCTGCTCGCCTCCCCGGATGCAGACTTTATGTCGGGCCAATTGCTGGTTGTGGATGGCGGCAAAATCAAGCACTAGGCTAGGTCTAAGAAGGAGACGCAACAATGCAACCTAAAGAAAAGCGTTTGAGTGTGCTTGCCGTGGGCGCTTCGGGACCTTCGGCGGGTCTGGTTATACCGGAGCTGGTAAAACGAGGAGCTTCGGTTCGTGGCCTGGTGCACAAACCCGAGGACGCAGATAAAGCCCGTACCCTGGGACTCGACGAGATCGTCGTGGGCGATCTTTCGGACGCCTCTGCGATGTCGAAGGCTCTGGCCGGTATGGACAGTGCTTTCTACATCGCTCCCGCTTTCATGGAGAACGAAGCGGAGGTGGGCATACAGTTCGTGGCCGCTGCGAAGAAGGCAGCGGTGAAACGGATTGTGTTTTCTGCGGTGATACACCCGATCTTGAGTGAACTCGTGAACCACGCGGACAAGGCCCCGGTGGAAGACGCTCTGCTTGCCTCCGGCATGGAGTACGTCTTCCTTCAGCCAGCTATGTTTTTCCAGAACTTCGCAACCGCCTGGGCCAAGACGAGAGAAAGTGGAGTCTACGCGGAGCCGTGGTCGGACGAAACCCGCTTTTCTCGCGTGGACTATCGCGATGTGGCTGAGGTTGCCGCCATCGCTCTTACTGAAGATCGGCTGCTGTATGGCACCTTTGAGCTGTGTGCTGAGGGTCATCTGAACCGGCGTGACGTTGCCACTGTGATGGGTGAGGTGATGGGTCGCAGGATTACACCGCAGACCATTCGGCTCCCGCTACGAGGCGGGCCGCCGCCGAATCTAACACGGATGTTCAACTGGTACGACAAGCATGCACTGCTCGGCAGTGCCCTCACCTTACGCGCGATTCTAGGACGTGAACCGCGCACGTTGAAAGCCTATTTCGAAGAGTTGAATGCAGAGGTATGACCATGTGATCGTTGGTTATCCAGCAGCTTGTTCAGCATTCAGAACCGTCTCACCCGTCCCCCCTACACAAAAAGCTAGCTTTTATGTCATGAGGAGAGCGAATGGAAGCAACGACGATCGATCCTAAGTCCACTCCGAGCGGTGAGGGCTGCGAGGAATGTACTCACGAAAAGGGATGGTGGCTTCATCTTCGCCGATGCGCTCTTTGCGGACATGTCGGTTGTTGTGATTCCTCTCCGAAGCAGCATGCGATGCACCACGCGAAAGCGATGGGGCATCCGGTCATCACCAGCTTTGAGCCTGGCGAGGATTGGTTCTATGACTATCAAAGGCAGGAGTATATCGACGGACCGGCACTTGCTCCGCCGCATGCCCATCCGGCATCACAAAGCGTGCCGGGGCCAGACGGGCGTGTCCCTCCGGACTGGCAACGAAGGCTTCATCCGTAGTTCTCTTTGCAACGGCGGCTTGTCGGGTTGCAGGCGGTTTAGAGCACGATGCGTACGCCGAACGATCAATTCAACTTGAGGCCCCGCCGCATGGGCGGCTACAAGACGGTTCGAGAGATCGCCCATGCGAATGTGCAAGCCGCCTTACTGCCTGCGGCTCGCTCATTCCCGCCTCACATAGGGTCGGCAGTCTAGCTCACGGTTGCTGACGCCTTCCACGAAGCCGCAGCTTCCTCAGCGAAGGCAGCATAGCTTCGCGGAGCGTGCCCGAGCAGTTTCGTGAAGGAAGCTACTTCCGCCTCGGTCGATGCGAATCCCCGGTCGAAATACCCCTGGAACATCATGCGGAGGTCGTAGGCAGTCCAGCCGGGGCTGCGAGTCCTCATCTGGGCTTCCCACAGATCAAAATCATGTCCAGTGTATTTGACCTCTCTACCCAAGAGCCTGCCCCATAGTTGGGCGTTACCAGGACCGCTGATAAGAGAAGGACCGACCAGATCGTATGTCTTCCCATCGTGCCCATCCGAGGTAAGGGAGATCGCAGCGGCTTCAGCAATGTCGCTGGTGTCTACCGCGCAGATCCCATCTATACCGATAGGCATGGGATACACGCCGGGACCGGTGAGGGCACCCTTCAAATTGAGGTCATTCTGGATATAGTACCCCGGACGCAGGATTGTGTATGGTACCCGAAACTCACGCAAGGCACTTTCTACGGCGAGCTTTGAAGCAAAGTGCGGAACATCTTTGAACTGCTCCACCTGGAAAACGGACAAGTAGGTGACATGGTCCAACCCGACGCGCTTGGCTATTCCATAGGCGATGAGCGCCTGGGTCAGTTCGTCCGTGACGACAGCGTTTAGAAGAAACAGCTTGTCAACTCCCTGCATGGCATTGTCCACGGCGACCGGATCAAGCATGTCTCCAATCGCAACCTCGACACGTTCCGGGAACTTGGCCTGCTCAGGCTGTTTGCGAGCCAACACTCGAACTTCTGCTCCCCGCTTCAGCAGCTCGGACACAACCAAACCGCCCACATTGCCGGTTCCGCCAGTTACTAAGACTTTCATCGATTCATCTCCCATGCATTTGCGACAGACATATCCTTGTTCAGTACAACGAGAGCGGAGCCGTTCGGCTAATCAGCGGAACGGCTCCTGTTTCCGAAACTTAGAGCCAACTTTCGGTTCCCTTACTTAGTGCCAGCGGACGCGGCGGCAGCCCCGCCAGCCGCCATCTCTTCGGCGTAGGCACGGTACGTGCGCTGAGGACGGCCGAGGATTTTTGCAGTCGCCTCAACCGCACCAGCCGACCCTATCATGCCGCTCCCACGTTGAAACCCCCGGAACATCCCGGCGACGTCGTAGGCAATTTCGCTCGTCGACACCTTGGCAAAGGTCTTCTCGAACTGGCGTAGGTCGTCGCCCGGATAGGTGACATCCTTCCCTAGAACTTCCTTCCAAGTCGCGATCGCAGAGTCCGCCGTGACCACGTCGGAACCGTGAATCTCAACGATCTCCGTAGGCAACGGCTCGTTCCGGTCACGTTCGATCAGCTTGATCGCAGCGATCTCGCCGATATCGCGCGCATCCACCATCGAGGTGCCGATGTTGCCGATCGGCATTGGATAGATCTGGGTCTTAACGACTGGACCCCCATCGTTCTGAAAGAAGTAGTTCGGGCGAAGGATCGTGGTTGGAATGTCGAATTTCCGAATCGTCTGCTCCGCGGCAAACTTTGCGTTCGCGTGCGGGCAGTCGAGGAACTCGTCGCTCTTGAACATCGAGAAGTAAACCACCCGCTTGATACCCGCTTCGATCGCCAGATCAAGCATCAGGATCGCCCGAGTCATTTCGTCTGACACGACTGGGTTCAACAGAAACATCGTGTCGATGCCACGCAACGCCGCGCGCATTGAGTCCATGTCGGTGGTGTCGCCCTTTACCGGCGTGATGCCGTCGGGGAGCTTACCGGTTCCGCCATGGACGAGTGCAGAAAGTGGATTTCTTTCATGGATGAGCGCTGAAGCTGGCTGACCTCGCCGGGCAAGTGCTTCAACAACTTGGGTGCCGATCGTCCCTGTACTGCCGATCACTAAGATAGCCATGGTGGAACTCCTTGTCCTACAAGCATTGGATTGGTTCGATTGAAAGGTTCAGAGGGATAGCTACGATGTTCTTCCAAATACCACGCCTCTAGATATAACGCACAGGTTCAAGCCACGCCATAGTTTCCGAGGCCGCGATTAGCAAAGCCATTTTGCGCAATTGCAAGTGACAGCAATAGGTAGCAAGCACCTTTGAAGTGGGAGTCCGGAGGATTCGCAGGACTCGATTTCCTAGTGGGGCGGATGGGTGCGGACCGATAGATCTCTTCATGACGACCTCTTTCTTCGGCGGCGAGGAATGAAGACGCTTGTTAGGTCCAATAAGGAAAGTCATCTCCTTTTGAGGGCTTGGGAGGCCAGGACAGGAGTCGGAGCGATTGCGTGCGAGTAGGTTGCAAAGCTAGGCTCCTCTCTACAAGGTCCGAGCAAAGTAGTCCCTAAACCCAACAGGAGTTCTACCGAGGAGCCAGCGTAAAACGTTGGAGTTGCCAGTGAGTCCGTGCCGGTTGTAATAGGAGAACATGCGTTCGAAGTCACCTGCCGCGTATCGCTGCTCGGCGGTATCGTATGCGAACGCAGCGAGAACAATCCGGAGGGGCACCTGTCGCGCCACAATCCGCCGGCCGACGTGTTCGCTGAGGACGGACGCTACTTCAGAGAAGCTGGTTGGCTTGGTGCCAATTAGTTCGTAGGAGGCATATAGATGCCCAGATTGACCCAAGACCTTAGCCGCGATCTCTGCTACTTCTTTGCGATCGACGAAGGACATCGGCATGTCGACACAATAGGGCACGCCCAAAATTTCGGTTTCTAATACCTTTTGCAAGTCGGTGTTTTGCATGAACATCGTCGGTTGCAGGATTGTGTACGGAAGCCCAGAATCGACAAGATACTCCTCCACCATGCGTTTCATGCGATGGCTCGGGAGCGCATTCAGCATCGGATGGATTGCGGAGAGCAGCACAACGCGCTCGGCGTGAACACTAACTGCAGCGTCGATGACGGATTGTCCCAAAGCAAACTCTCCGGAGTGGTGCGGAGGAGAGATGTGAAGGACCGCATTCACACCGACCATTGCCTCTTCAATAGACGACTTCGCGAAAAGGTCTCCCTCAAAGATTTCCGCGCCCTGGAGCTCAGGCTTGGGTACAGCTCCCGTGCGAACGAATGCGCGGACGGGCAGTCCCGCTGCGACAAGGGCGGCGACGCTGTCTCCGCCGATCTTTCCGTTCGCTGAAGTCACAAGAATCATGGCAGGATTTCCTCTTTCTCCGAAGTTATGGGCCTGCTGTCGCGGGCAGGTGGAGGTCGGTGAACAAGTCCTTCGGCTTATGGGCGCCGAGGCGCGGGTCTTTTTCGGTGCCGAAGTACTCCGCGAGGAAGTCGAGGAAGACCCCAACCTTGGGAGTAAGCTTCGTTGAACCTGTGTACAGGGCGCAGACTGTGATTGGCTCCGGTTTCCAAAGCGGAAGGACTGGAACAAGGATGTTGCGAGCCTCAGGTTGCAAAGCCATCCACAAAGGTAAGATCGCGATACCTACGCCGCAAGAGGCCAGTTCTAGGTGTATGCCCGGATCGCTCGCCAAGATGTGGAAAGGGATCGACGGCGTGACAACCCTACTCCCCTTCGTCAGCTGCCACAGCCCTGAGCCTATGCAGCGACGGTTTGCCAGTTCAAGCGGGTCGGTTGGCATTCCGTGCTCCTCCAGATAGTTCGCAGAAGCAAAGAGTCCTCTGGCTGTGCCGGGAAAGCAACGAACCTTCCGACTGCTGTCCCTTGCCGCCTTCAGTTTGAAGAAGATATCCACGTCTTCCCGGGGTTCCTGGTCCCAGTTGGAGGCGTACGGTTCGATCTCTACGCGGAGTTCCGGGTACGCCGCTACGAAATGCATCAGCACGGGTGCCAGCACGTCCCTGGCCAGGGTTACCGGGCAGGCGATACGAATTAGTCCGCCTGGATTGACACGGTGCTTTTCGAGCAGGTCACGGCCATCGCGAAGGGACCGCAATGCGCGTTTGCAGGTCGAAAGATATCCAACGCCTGCGTCGGTAAGCGTCAACCCCTTTGGGGTGCGCTGACACAGCATAGCGCCTACGCTCTGTTCGAGGCGCGTTATGGACCGGCTGATGGTTGAGGTGGGCAGTCCAAGTTCCTTCGCCGCAGCGCTGAGGGTGCCCGCCTGAGCAACGATGACGAACGTCCGAATGTCGTTTAGATCGGTCTGCATGCGGATACCTGAGTGGGTTTTACTTTAGAGCGGGAAGCTAACCTTTCATGGTCAGGTATTCGTGCACCATCGAGACGACCGTGGCCCCGTCCCCGACGGCGGTCGCGCAGCGTTTGACCGAATTGTGGCGCACATCTCCTGCAGCGAAAAGACCTGGGATGCTGGTCTCCATAAACAAAGGTCTTCGGTCCGACATCCAGTATTCTGAAGGCAGTTCTTTTCCTTCTAAATCATGTCCTGTCAGTACGTATCCTGCTTCGTCGGTGAGCAGTGTTCCCGCTTTCGCCCAATCTGTTCGAGGCTTACCGCCGATGCAGATGAAGACCCAGTTCGTCCGACGATCGTACTGCTTACCGTCTTGCCTGCACGTGTACGTGATGCCGTCGAGGGCATCTGAGCCGTGAAGACCGGACAGTTCCACTTCTGTACAAACTTCAATGCGGGCATTTGCCTGTATGCGATTCAGCAGGTATGCGGAGAGTGTGTTTGCCAGCGATGTTCCGCGCACTAGGATGGTAACTTTCTCTGCATGCGCAGCAAAATTGAGAGCCGCTTGTCCTGCGGAGTTACCGCCGCCGACGATGAAGATGTGGCCTTTGCAAAGACCGGCTTCGCTGGAGCCAGCACCGTAGTACAGACCGTGATTTAGAAAGCGGTCTTCATCCTCTAGGCCTAAACGGTTATAGTCCACTCCAGTAGCACAGATAGTCGCTCTCGCGGACATGGTTGCACCGCTGGACAGCTGGCTGACCATCAGCCCATCCTTGAGGTCACCGCTGACACCTTCTTCCGTGACGATGATTTCTGCACCTAAACGTTGCGCTTGCTGCCGGGCGCGATTCGCAAGATCCCATCCTGCGATTCCATCGGGGAAACCCAGGTAATTCTCGATGCGAGACGTGCTTCCGGCCTGTCCCCCAACGGCACCCCGTTCGATGACAATCGTGCTTAGTCCTTCGGACGCAGCGTAGACGGCAGCACTCAGCCCTGCGGGCCCAGCACCGAAAATTGCCAAATCATACACGGAGAGCATAGGACCCTTGAACCAGTCCAGAGCGCATGCAAGGTCATGCACGCTTGGGTGGAAAAGCTTGGACCCGTGCTCCAGGATGCAGATGGGTAGGGAGGCATCCTGGAGGGAGGCGACGCCCGCAGCCTGCTGTGCCTGTTCGTCGGACGCCAGCTCGGTCCAGGTGAACGGAATGTCACTGCGCTTCATGAAATCCCGAAGTTCGTAAGTTTCTGCGGAGTTGGCGGGACCCAGGATTCGAACATGTGTGTTTGGCATAGCCTTGTCTCCCATCGAACCCCCTCCCCACGAACCCTTCAGCTCGCTATGCTTCTTTGAGCATTTCTGTGCGGTACTTGGGAGCGAGCGCCTTTGCCTTCTCGATGAATTGCTGCTGCTGGTCTTTGTCAAGTTTCGGCGGGGCGGTAGTCCGGGTTGCAACCGATACCCCGACTTGCTGGAAGAAGTTTTCCTGGCCCGCGGGCGAGCAGATGCATAGCAGGCGTACTGGCTTCGATGTGGCATTGAGAAATCGGTGCGGCGCGTTCGACGGAATGTTGACGGTATCGCCGGCGCGCACAATGGATTTCTTGCCACGGAAGGTCGCCTCGATTTCGCCTTCAAGCAGGATGAAGGTCTCCTCGAAGTCATGGCGATGCGGTGCGGGGCCGCCGCCCGGGGGGATGTGCATGTCGATAACGCAGAAGCGTCCGTTCGTGTCGTCGCCGGAGACGGTGATGGTGTAGGTATCGCCTACGAGGCCGATATGGGGTAGAGTCCGATCGCTGTCGGGTTCGGCGACTGTGAGGTTGCGCTGCAGGTCGTCAGGTGGAAGAGGCGGGTACTGCGGTGTGGACTCGAACATGAGATTCTCCTGTTTCGGACGGGCTATCGTGAAAGAACGGGCTTTTCGAAGCGACAGAGTTCAGTTGAAAGATGAAAGTTGAACGTGGGTCGTTGCGGGACGTTTTGCAAAGCCGTGTTGCACACTTGCAATGCCTTGGTGTTGAGCAGCCTGAGCGCGGAAGCGGCGGCCCGCTGGTTTACGCCAAGCACTTTAGAGTTTGCTTGCAATGATCCTGTCAAGCCATTCGTACACAAGGTCCTCGCCGCCTGGATTGCCCATGTGGCCCAGGTTGGCTCTAGCCAGCAGGTCCTTCTCATTGCCGCGTACGCCGACGATGAGATTGTCTTCAATGGGGAAGATCGAGTCTTCCATTCCGTCGATCAGAAATAGCTTGCAACTCGCAACATTCAGTACACCGCTCTCCAGAAGACTGAACTTACGGGCTTCAGCTGCGTAGGTCTTCAAGGGATCGGCATCACGGTAACCGAACTTATAGGCGAGCGCGTCTGCCAAGGCGAAGGGATACTCCATCTGGTTTTGCGCGTTGATCCACTCGGCGTCGAACATGTAATGACAACCCCCACCCTGGGCGGCGACCGCAAAGAGTCGATCCGCGTGCGTGTGAGCGACACGCATTGCGTAGTATCCGCCCGTACTGATTCCCCGCGCTACGATTCTGCCGATGTTGAACCCGCATTCAACGCTGTTCGCGACTACCCAGTCCAGCACGCTGCTCATCAGGCGGTCTGGAGATGCTGGGTCGTTGGGGGCCGCGGGACAGTCGCCGGTCCCTGGGATCTCGAAGAGAAGCGTAGCGAAACCGCGTTCTACGTGGATTTGTGTGCGCGAAGTATTGTCTGTCCTGTACGCGTCCAAGCCACAGATGAACAGCAACACCGGCCAGCCCTCTTTCGGCCGCTCCCCTTTCGGCATGCGCAAGAACGCCTGGATCGCGGCGTTGCTGTCACCGGCAGACACGTCAGCGTGGGTGAAGGGTAGATCGACCGGGCGGATCGGCGGGTCAAGATGGCGCGCACCCTTGACATAAGCTGACTTGCCCATCTGCCATGCCCGCTGGGTTACGGGGGAGCGGTTGATCGGGAAGCGGGCAATTCGGTAGACCGCTGCGGCTCGCAGGTACAGATCGCGCGCTTGATCGATCTCACCATCTGCCTCAGCCTTGTCGGCGAGAACAACAAGTTTCTCGGCTACGATCAAGAATGGCTTTGCGTAGTCATCGGGCCGATAAAGAATGTCGGGCTTGTCACCTGAGGTTTCGGCCAACTCGGTAAAGATCGGCTCAAAGTCTTCTATTTTCCCGTCTGTAAAGGGATAGATGCCATGTTCGCATGGCTTCCTCCATTTCTGTTCCCACAACGCTGTAATGGAATCGTGATGCGCGAAGTACGGAAATCCCAACCGCAGTGTGGTCGCGGTCGATTGCACATGATACGGCGGCGCAAGAATAGAAGTTGTCGAATTCATCTTGGTGGAACCTCCCTGACTGTTGTTTCGGTGTAGGTGACATGACCCGCCCTGGAAGGGTGGGCGACGCAGTTCAATGGTCAAAGACCACACGCAGCCCGATGACTGGCGCGTCAGAAAGGCGGCGGTCACCACTAGGCTTCCAGATATATTGAAAGTCTGGCCAAAGACTGAACCATCGCGAAAAGACGAACTTGTAAGTGACTTCAAGGTTTGTCTGCGAGGCCCTTCCCGGCAGATGCTGCACCCGCAGATCGTTGCTCCAATCTCGACTGAAGTGTGCATAGACGATCCCGATGCCGACGATATCTGATGACCGATGAGGAACTAATCCAACGAAGCGAAGTCCGTCTCCTGTTTCGAAATCGTTCTCGTTCAGCACTCTGGGCGCTGCCGTGAGACTTAGCTCTGCATCGATCCCTCGATGACTGAAAGAGGCGTCCGGATTGCGCTCTCTCCAAAGTGCGTAGCCCACATTCGCGAAAGCTACATCGTTTCCATGTGTCAGTGCCTGCGATCCATACCGCTGGAAGTGCCCAAAATTGTGGATCAGACCTGCTTTGTACACACCGGGATGCGCTACTTGGGGATCATCGGTCTTCCATCCAAGAGAGAATGCAGCGAGAGGCGCGTTGCGGAGATCGAAACGGGTGCCGTTCTCATCGCCTTTGAACATGTTGTGACTGCCACTCAGGGCGCCTACCTTGATGAAAATGTGCTTGTTGGGATTGGTGAGAAACAGAAGTCCCGGCTTTCCTGCGGGCGGTACGGCTAGATACGCCTCAACCGCGGTAGGCAGGCCGCTGGCAAGAGAATTGTTGATCCACGTCTTGAACGCGCTGCCCTGATCGTCGAAGCCAATGGCCTGATTGCCGAACTCGGTTCCCGCTGCAATCTGACCGCCACGGATGGTGAGCTTCTTTTGGAGCAGCGTTTGCTGCCAGTAATATTCATTGACTCGGATCGTGTGCGTGCCGGCAATCGAACTGGTGAGGTCCCAGGCACCGATGTAGGTCGTCGCTAAGTTAGACCCGGTCTGAAACAGTCCGCTGCCATACAGCGTGGCCCCGGGTACTCCGGCGATTCTGGAAAGGTCCAACGTGAGCGTCGCATTGGTACGCCCAAAGACCGCACCCATCTGCGTGCGACCGCCTGCTGGATTGCCCTGAAAGTCATACGTGTCTTGGAGAGCAAATCTAACGCCATGGTCTTGGGCAGTTTGACGCCATCTGGGCATGAAGCCCCCCGGTACCTGGCTTCCGTTTCCTTCTTCGAGTGTTGGCGAAGACCCTGCGGAACTTCGTCCGTTCTGTGCCGATGAAATTAAACAAGTTCCAAAGATCGATACAAGCACCACTCCCAAGGCGGCAACTCGCTTTGACGTCCTGGGATGGAGAGCCTTCGCTTGCATCGAATCGCCACCTCCTGTCAGGTAAGTGAAATGTAGGAGATCGCAAGGCCCACGGGAAGGTTCTCCACAGCAAAACCGTGTTGCATGCCTGCAACTCCATTGCGAACGACCCACGATTTTGCACCGTGCGACCGGCAAGTTGAGGTTTGTCTACCGTCTTGAGATGGAGCCGCAGAGTTGAAGAACGACAGCACGCGCTTCGGCTGTAGCGTGTCGAGATCAGGCGGGAAGAGGGATGGGGAGAACCCGAAGAGGGTTCTCCCGCGCCATTTAGCGAGTGGCCCAGATGATCGCCTTGGCGAGTGTTCTGCGAATGTAAGCGCTGCGCCTCGTCTCGCTGGCGGCGCGGGATAGGTAATCGCTGGCGAGTGCGCTGGCGATTCGATGTTCGGGCAAACCGTGGGCAAAGGCTGCTATGGCGAAGGCCATATCCGCCGCGGCGGGACGGTTGGCGTATTTAGGCGCATTGCGAAATTGCTGGAGACTGACGCAGTAGCTCACCTGCGACGGCTCAAAGCTCTTCAAGCGTTTCCTGCGCTCCTGCTCCTGCTGTTCATAGAGTTCTGCAATCTCAAGCGCGAAGGTCGCGGCTTGGGTGTAGACGTGGCCGGTCGAGCCAGTAAGACGAACCAAAGGAAAGTGCCCTGTGGCATCGCGATATACAGGCTTGCAGTTGCTTAGGCCGGGAAGCCGTCCGAACCTCCGCCAATCTGCCGCGCTGGTGTCCGCTCCGAAGCGAACGGCGAGGGTTCTAGCTGCGAAGCTGCTGAGAGCTTTGGGGAATATGTGAGCATGTTTGAGCCATGCCTGGAAGTTGCTTGGGCTGGTTTCTATGACGGCACAGGGGGCAAAGCCGCCTGCAACAAGACGGGTGAGGTTTGAGCGGGCGAGATCGTCAAGTACGGTGAAGCCATGTTCTCCGCTGGGGCGAAAGAAAACATGCGCGCCCTGCACGTTACGGAACTTGAGGTAAGGGACGCGGCGTAGGACCTGCGCTGCGGTCAGGGCTTCCATGCGGGGGTACATGCCTCGCTCGTTAAGGATACCGATGTCGTAAAGCGGTACGTCGATGGCGGCAAGAGTTCTGCTGATAGCTTGTTGTGTTTTATCCATGGCTGCACCTGGCTCCTCCGAAAGCCAACAGGAAGAGAATGGGGGCCGGATGGCCCCCATTCGAGTTAGGCTGCGACCTGCTTCTTGGCTGCTTTGGTTCTCTTTGTCGGTGCCTTGTCCAAGGCTTTGACAAACGTGGGCTTCTCCTCCCTTGCTTTGGTGGCCTTCTTCTTCGGCTTTGGCGGGGCGAACACGGCCTCGGCTTCGGTGAGGAAGTCGAATTCGTTCTCGCGCGGGATGCCGACGTGTCCGGAGAGGGCAAGGCGAAGCGCAAAGCGCGTCAGCTTGTCATCGGCGGTGTTGTCGATGGTGGAAAGCAGAATCTCTTCGGCACTCCGCTGCTCGTTCTCGTTGTCGGCGGCGATGTCCTCGGCAAGATCGTCGGCGAAGGTATAGGGGTCAAGGTTGACGATGGCACGGAGTAAAACGCGGAGTTGTGCGGCGGTAAAGGTCTCCGGGGCGTTCTCAAGGATGCGCTCGAAGGTCACTTCCCGCTGCTTGCGCAGCTGGTCTCTGCGTTCCTGCTCGGCTTCGTGCTCCTGCTGTTCGCGCTCGAACTGCTGGCGGCGTTCTTCGGTTCGGCGCTCCTCTTCGGCCTGGTGCTCCTTTCTGCGCTGCTCATATTCGGCTTCGCGCTGTGCGGCTTCTTCGGGGGTCTCCTCCTTGGCGGCGGGAGCCATGACCGGGGTAGGGTTCTCCTGCTCCTGTTGGGCCATCCGTGCGGCTGCGCGGGGGTCGTGGACAGCGCAGTTGTTGTCCGTGCAAACGGTGAGGGTGGAGCCTACGCGCTTGCCGTAGACGATGATGGCGGGTTTGGCGGCTTCGCATGGTGGTACCGGCTCGGCGTCGGGGTTGTCGATGTGATCGATCTCGCGGAAGTGGCCTCGTTGGACGGCTCCGGGCCTCTTCTCCTTGGGGCTGCGATAGCCGTTCTCGATCTGGACAAGCTCGGGATCGGCTGCGATCTCGCGATCGATGTGGGCGTTGACCTTCGTATGAAAGCAAGGGGCGTCAAGGCACTGGTCGCCCTGCACGTCGGCAAACAGGGTCGTGTTGAATCCGCTGCGGCGTGGGCAGGTGACACAAGATCCTGCGGGTGGGTTGAGGGTGCTGTCTTCCTTGCTGAACGGTGCATCGGCAAGGGACAGAAAGAGGTTCGTCTGTATCCATGCGCTCAGGTGCTTTGCGGGGAGCAGGTGCGGCTCCTTGTCCGCCCAATCCTTGCGCCAGCACTGCTCGTAGGCGTTCGCCTGTGCGTCTTGCGGCAGACGGGCTAAGAGATTGGCATGGGATGCGGTGATGAGTTCCCTGCTGAACGCCTCGGCGATTGTTGGAATCAACTGCAGGAGAGACAGACGCGCGTAGACGTGCGCCGCGCTCTTGCCGGACTTCTCGACCAACGCGGCAACGTCGTAACCGGGCATATCGAGCAGCCTTTGGAAGCCTTGAGCCTCCTCGTAGGGGTGAACGTCAACCCGCTGAGAGTTCTCGACCAACTGCCACTCAAGCGCTTGGGCATCGTTGATGGTGACAATACGGGCCGGAAGGCTGAACATCTCCGCAAGCTGCGCGGCGCGGAAACGCCTTGCACCTGCGACGATCTCGAAGCCTTCCGAGTTGGGGCGAACGGTGATGGGCTGGATGAGGCCGTTGGTGCGGATGCTCTCGGCCAATTCGCCCAGCTTGCATTCATCGAAGGTGCGGCGGGGGTTGGTGGCCGATTCGTGGATGGTGTCAATCGCGATGTATTGGAATTCACTGCTGTTCTGCATGGTCTTGCCCTCCTGTGGGCGCGGTTGGGGTTGAGGTTTGCGAAGCGTTCGCCCTGTATCGGTTTCCGCTCCGCGACGGAACGGAAAACGCTAAGGGCGTGGGTTCTTGCGCTGTTGCTCGAAGGCTTCGGCGAAGCCCTGCTGACGCAGGTTCCTGTCCCACAACTCGGCGAATCGTTGGTGCTCCTGGTGAAGTTGCACAAGATGCACGTAGTTGGTGCCGACGATGTTCCGGCTCCACTGCTCCACTCCGGCGTAGTCGTTGCGCCAATAGAAGGGGTTCAGGTGTGGGCCTCCGCCGATGCCAAGCTCGAAACACATCTCGGGGTCGCGCATGAGGTCGCCGTTCTGTTCGCCGTAGTGCGCTACAGAGATTGCGGGAAGTCCCATGGGGCCGGATTCGTCCATGCCCTCGATAACAAGGGGCATGAAAGGGGCGTTGTCGATCTTGAGCGAGAGCCCGGGATACCAGCCTCCCGCTGCCTTGATAATTTGGAGGATGGTCTGCATTACGCCACCTCCGCGAGTGCTGCGTTGGCGGTTTCTTCGGTAGCGGGTGCTGCTTCGGTCTGCTCTTCTGCCACCTGCTCGGTCTCGATGGCCGACAGAATCACGGCTGAGGTCTTCTGAATCACTTCCAAGCTCTCCGCCAGAAGTGCTGCATTGCCGTGGTAAAGCTGGATGTAGTCGGCTGATGCGCGTCCGGCATCAAGGCCGATGGTTTGAGAGACAACAAAGGCGATTGCCTCGGCTTCCGTCTCCCTCACGGTCTTGGTGGTGGCCGTTCTGCGCTCGGCCTTGTGGAGCTTTTCGTGTGCGAGTTCGTGAACTAGGGTGCTGAACTCCTCGGCTGGTACCTGTCCGGGGAAGATGGCGATCTTGCCGCCGTAGCTCATGCCCAAAGCCGGGGCAATGCTCTCCTTGAACTCAAGCGTGATGCCCTGGGCAATGGTGAAGTCGATAAGCCGCTCACGGTAGGCTCCAACCTCACCCTTCACACGCTCTTTCAGGTCGGGAAGCTGTGCGCCTTCGGTCTGCGACACGTCGAACACGTAGACCGCGCGAAAGCCTACTAGGACAGGTGCGTTGATGGCTGCCGGGTCTTTGCTGCGCTCGGCTTCGGTATCCTTCTTTCTGCGGGTGCCGATCATCGGCGCGAGGATGCGGATGCCCTTCTGTCCCTTCCTCACCTTGCGGCCAAGCTGGTTCCACGCATACAGCCCTGCAACGCGGGTTGCATCTGGCCTCTGCCTGGCGATCTCCAGAATGTTTCCGAAGCTGTAGTTGTGGAATCGGCCCATGGCGGTGAGGTAGGCGGTAAGGCCTTCGCTGTGTCCTGCCTCCAACTGCTCGATGAGAAGTTGCACGTTGGCCTGGATGACCTCGCGGGAGGTCTGCGGCTTGGGGGTTGCGGGCATGGTGGCGATGCTGCTGGTTTCGTTCGTGGTGCCGATGCTGGACTGGTTGCTGCTCATGGGGTGGTTCCTCCGTTTTTGAATGGCTGTGCTGTGTTTGCTCACAAACACGCCTTGGCCCTGGCCCACGCCAGCGAGGGTGGCAAGTGCAAGGGGAGGATTCCTTTCCCGGAGTGCAACGGAGGGCGAGCGCAGCGAAGGTCTGCACAAGCGAAGCGCGGAAGATAAAGGTGCCCCTTGCGCGCGCCAGGAGCGGAGCTCCTTAGGAAGGTTTGGTGACCTTGCGGGAGCGCGCAGGCGCGCAGAAGAAATCGCTTTTGGGGCGTTGCGGGGTGTCCCCGCAGAGGAGGTGACGGAAGAGTGGGCCGGCGTTCGTTGCCGGCGCGCTCTGCAGGCAGGGGGAAACTTCCCCCTCTTCAGGGCTGGTGCACTAAAATTTACGGAGGAAGTTTGGAGGCGCTTTGTGTGTGGCCGCTATGTTCGCCGTAGTGACAAGCAGAAGATCGCAGAATGGTTTCACGCAGAGTCGAAGCCTGCGGAACTGCCGATGCCGGGCGCAGATTACAACGGGCACCGACGACGTATCAACCCATCATCCGCCAGAGCAGAGACACAGGCGAACGAGAGATGGTGCTAGCTCGATGGGGGCTGGTGCCGTTCTTCACGAAGGATCTGAAAGAAATCAAGGGGCTACCCACCATCAACGCGAGAGCCGAAACCATTCGGAAAACTCCGACATGGCGCGAACCGGTGAAGAAAAGACGATGTCTGATACCGGCAAATGCATTCTATGAGTGGTCGAAAGAAGGAAAGCCTCCTAAGCCGCGGCGTTGCGCTCGAAGTAGCGTGCGTCGACGTAGGCCTGCGTGAGTTTGTCGGGCGAGACCGTGGCATACCACTGGGTCGAGGCAAGACAGCGATGACCAAGCCACTCTTTCAGGGCCAGTAGCGATCCCAGAGACCCGCAAAGGCAAACAGGTTTCCGCTTGAAAGCTCAAAGACGTACGGCTGCGTCAGAAGCCGTACGTTTCGGCCTTTTGCCTAAACCTGTTGCCAGTGGCAGAGCGATCACAACAGGCTCTTGCAACGCAAATCACTAAAATCCAGCCTTTGCTCTCGCGTTGTACAAACGTTTGTCTGGGCAATCCGAGACGGAGGGCCTTCGGGCTTGTCTCCCACGATAAGTGCCGAGAATGCGACTTGTCGTTCCCAATCTTCAGCAGAGTCGCCCGGAGGCGTCACTTTATCTGTGTGAGCGCGGTCCTTGCGTGTTCGTTGCTGGGATCTAGCTCCAAGGCCCGTTGATAGTTGGCTTTGGCTGATTTGGAGTCTCCGGTCGCTTGTTCTGCCTCAGCCAAGCTATCGAATGCGTTTGAGGAGGAGGGATGTTCGCTGGCGTTCAAGGCGAACACCTTGGCCGCATTCGATGCGCTGTGATCACTATTGAAAATTTGATATCCAAGCGTGTTGAGCTCCGCTTCGGAGAAGTCGTATTCCTCGGACGAGCCCTGCTTGAGCGAGCGGTACGCCGACAGGGTGCGGTCAATCCCTGATGTCCGGTACACCTTCTCCAGCGCGAGCGCCTGATCGTTTAGGGTAGGCAAATGGCTTGCCGTCCAGAACATTGTTGATAGCCGCACTGATCTCGACCCTCTTACTGTTGCCCTGGTTCGTCAGCAAGACAATCAAACGCTGTTTGGCCGGCCATCGTTCGAAGTACGCACGAAACCCTGCCGTGCTTCCCGTGTGCCACACGCGCTCTCCTTGCGCTGTGTTCTCAACATTCCAACCCAACCCGTAGCTTGTAGTGCCCGTTCGGACTGTTGCTGGGGTCAGCATTTCGTTCAATGTAGCCTGCGAAACAAGGGCATCACCTCGTAGCGCTCGGTCGAAGCGGTACAGGTCCTCCACTGTGGAGTACATGCCACCATCTCCAGTGACAAAGCCGCCGTAGTCGTCCAAGTCCCCGAAGTCGTCATAGCCGACCGCCGCCTCCAGGGTCTTCTGCCCTTCGTGAGTGAGCAGAAACGTGCGCTTCATCCCGACCGGCGCGAGGATGCGCGTCTGTAGAAGTTCTGAGAAGGGCACGCCTGCTACCTTCTCCACCGCCGCACCAAGCAGAACGTATCCCGAGTTGCTGTACTGGTAGCGTTCACCTGGAGCGAACTCCAGATGATCCAGCTTTCGCAAGCTCTGCAACACCTCAGCGGTCGTTGCGCCAGGATGATCGACCGGCGTGTTGCCATAGTCAGGCAAACCAGAGGTGTGGGTTAAAAGCTGACGAATCGTTACTTCTCCCAGTCGCGGACGCAGACCTGTGACGTACTTGGAAATCGGATCATCTAGACCCATCGATCCGTTCTGGACCTGCATCATCACAAGCAGCGCGGTGAAAGGCTTGGAAAGTGAGGCGAGGCACGACTGAGTTTCTGTCTTGAAGGGCTTAGCGCGCTGGTGGTCGGAAAAGCCAAACGCAGATTCGTACAGGATTCCATTCGTATCAGCGACGAGCACTGCGCCGCTGAACTGCCCGCCTTCGCCCAGTGCGTGCATAAACGCGTCCAGCTTGCGCTTTCTTTCTGCGTCTTCGCAGTAGCCAGTGCGCACGAAGGAGATCAACAAAATGAACACCGCTGCGAAGGACAGCAAGGCACGACTTGCCCGAGTGCTCATAATGAACCTCTGTATGCCTGTTTGGGACGTGATTTGCAATCTCGCTCCATTCTGCCTGCAACAAGGATAGATGACGATAAACGCCGTCATCGGAAGCGGTGAATGCCGCTACTGATGATAGTTTTTAGTCAAGCTGGCGATGAACTGGCGGGCATCAGCTTTCGTAGGTCCGGACGTTTTAGGTGAAAGCCCAGCGCTGGTCTTGCCAAGTTCGGGCTGACGACTTCAGCAGAGGTTTTCGAAGGGGCCACGGCTTTCACCCGTGTCATACAAGCCGCTGAACTGGCTACACTTCAGCCGCTGTTCAGCTCTGGCCCGCAACACGCCAAAGGTTCAGACCAACGGAACATTCGCCCCAAGCGTTGGCCTCCGCACGAGAAGCCGTGTTTCGCTTCCCACAATGCGACTTCTCGCTACCGACCAACGGTTCGGGGTTGCTCCGGCGCCCTTAAGACAGGGTCGGACTAGCGACGCCGTGAGACCGAGCAGAAAAAGTGCAAGGAAAACGGTAATCAGTTTAAGACAAGGACTCAATCAGGTCCGCAACGGCCTTGCGAATCGGCTTCAGGTCGACTTCCGGCGATAAAGCATCGGGGTCGAAGCTTTCTGCCAGTTCATCTAGGCCGAAGAGCGCCCGGGGTAAACGCGAAGACAGCACTTGGCCGAGCAGCTTGCTTGCCGCCTCCGCACTGGTCCGGGCTGATAAGCCGAAGGCTGTTTTCACATAAGAGCTTAGGCGCTCGTGGACCTGGGTGAACAGCACGTCGAAGTATTCCGACGCCTGTTCGGGAAAACGTTCAGCCTCCGCCATACTTACGCGTATCATCCGAATCTGCGATCGGTAGAGCAGGAGTTCAAGATAGCGGCCACAAAACAGGGTGAGGGCATCGGCCGGTCTCTGTGAGTAGTTCTCGGGCATCTTTACTCTGCTGAGGAAGAGGCCTCGGACGTGGGCAATGACGGCAAGAAACAGCTTTTCCTTACTTTCGAAGTAAGCGTACAAAGATCGTTTTGAGGTTTCTGCCCGGCTGGCGACAACATCCATCGAGGCGCGCTCGAAACCCATTTCCAGGAACACGTCCTTCGCGGTCCAGAGAATGTGTTCGCGCAGCGTTTCGCCTCGTCTTCCCATGCTCCATTATCGCCGATTTTGGTACCTTGACAACTGAAAATTGGTACTGTACGGTCTACATTAAGTAGACGGTACGGGTTAGTCTACAGACGAAGGTAAAGGCAATGGAGGCAGCCATGATTGTCGTCACTACACCAACAGGCAATATCGGTCAGGCAGTTGTAGAAAATCTCCTCGATACGGGAGAAGCCGTTCGCGTGATCGCCCGCGATCCCTCGCGCCTCCCTTCGCAGGTCCGAGAGCATGTCGAGGTTGTGCAAGGGTCACATGGTGACGTCGACGTAGTCACCCGGGCATTTAACGGAGCAGATTCGGTCTTCTGGCTCGTGCCGCCGGACCCCAAAGCTGACAGCCTGGAAGCGGCTTACGTCGATTTCTCGCGGCCGGCGTGTGAAGCGATCCGTAAGCGAGGAGTCAAAAGAGTCGTGATCATCTCCGCCTTGGGGCGCGGTTGGCCTAAGGACAGCGGGTATGTCTCCGCCTCTCTGGCTATGGATGACCTCATCATGAGCACGGGCGTGAACTGCAGGGTATTGACCATGCCTTCCTTTATGGACAACATTCTTCGCCAGGTACAGGCGATCAAGAGCCAGGGGATGTTCTTTTCACCAATCTCCGGCGACCTCAAGGCCCCAAGCTGCGCGGTGCGCGACATAGCCAACGTTGCCGCCCGGCTGCTTCGTGACTCTTACTGGACGGGGCAGGCCAGCGTGCCGGTTTTGGGCCCCGAGGACCTGTCCTGCAACGACATGGCGCAGATCATGTCCGAGGTTTTGGCAAAGCCCGTGCGCTACCAGCAGATCCCCTTTGACACTTTCAAGTCGCGGCTCACCGGGTTCGGCATGTCCGTGGCGATGGCTCAAGGCATGGTGGCCATGATGGTCGCTAAGAACGAAGGCATGGACAACATGGAGCCGCGTACTCCCGAAGGCGCCACACCTACCAGCTTCCGGCAGTGGTGCGAGGAAGTCTTGAAACCCGCTGTTCTGGGCTGAGTGAGAAGCCCCGGGTAGCTTTTGACGCCAGCTTCTATCCCACGGAGGGATGTTGGCTAGCCCCTCGTACATCTTCAAATGGCTATAGGAGATCCCATGCGCCTTTCCGGCAATACCATCCTTATCACCGGCGGCACCAGCGGTATCGGCCGCGCGCTTGCAGAGGCGTTTCACGCACGCGGTAATCAGGTGATCATCGCCGGTCGTCGGCAGGAGGTGATCGACGAGATGATCGGTGCCAACCCCGGCATGCACGGCCTGCCGCTTGACGTTGAAGACGCCCGTTCCATCGAGGCGTTCGCTGGCCGCGTCCGGGCGCGATTCCCGCAGCTCAACGTCCTGATCAACAATGCGGGCATCTCGCGGCGGGAGGACCTCGCTGCCGGCAACACTGACATAGCAATATCGCGATCCATCATCATGACCAACATCGTCGGCGTGCTGCAAATGACGGCGGCGCTGCTTCCACTATTGAGGCAGCAGCCCAGCGCTACGATCATCACCACAAGCTCTGGATTGGGGTTTGTTCCCTTCGCCCCGTTCCCTACCTATTCCGCTTCCAAGGCATTTCTCCATTCCTGGGTTGAGTCGCTACGGTTTCAACTCAGAAACACGTCCGTGGAGGTTCTCGAACTGATTCCGCCCTATGTGCAAACCGCGCTGGCCGGACCTCATGGGCCGACTGATCCCCATGCGATGCCGCTGGCCGACTACGTGGCCGAAGTCCTGAAGTTCTTTGAAAAGCCAGACACAACGGGGGGAGAAATTCTCGTGGAACGAGTAAAGACACTCTGCTTTGCCGCAAGCAATGACTATGACCGCATCTTTCAGGCCAACAACAATCGCTGAGGGCTTTGCGTTGGTCACACGCTTGCAGCTCGGTCGCGCGTCAGGCGGCCGCAGCAGCAGAGAAGCTTAACCAAGCCTCGATAGGTAACCGCGAATGCGAAGGTGTGGGGCGGTCTTCATAAACGCCGTTGGCGGAGGTTGGCGCACTCAGCCCGACGCACCAGCGTACGATGTTGATCTACGGTGTAGCAATCCTACCCTTCGGATTCAGCCAGCCCGGAGTTCCTGTGTTGTTTCTTGCCTGGCTGCAGCCAGGCAAGAACAACAATTCTTCGCGAATGCTTGACGTCTTCGCAATTCCACATAACTTCGCTGCACCCGCGTATGCCGATTACTCTCCACGAAGCAGACTACGATCGCTGGCTGGACAGAGGGGAGACGGAGAGATTGCCTCTGGACCTGTTGCGGCCCTTCGATGCGGAAGCCATGGAGATGTACAAAGCGAACCCAAAGGTGAACAACGTGCGAAATAATGGCAAGGAGCTGATGCGAACCGCCGCCTCGGCTGCCGGTGACGGTCGCCTTCCGCTTTGAAGAGCGGACATAGCGAGAATGGGTCGTCAGAATGCTTGATCTTGAGTAAAGGAAAGAGAGCGGGACTAATGAGTCTTACGGTGGAAGGAGCAACATCGCTCTTCGGAGAGATGGCAAAGGGAAAGCTGGCGAACGTCGGAGCTTCAGGGCAGCCGGAAGATCAGCTCCGGTCCCCCTTCGAGGCATTGCTCAAGAACATGGCCATGCTTGCGAACCTCACAAATGCCGTCGAAGCCGTGGGCGAGTCTTCCGTTGCCAGCCTCAAAACACGTCCCGACTATGCTGTCACTGTCCGCAATGCGCTGATCGGCTTCGTTGAACTGAAGGCACCGGGTAAAGGTGCCGATCCTCGTAAGTTCAAGGACCCTCATGATAAAGCCCAATGGGAGCGGCTTAGGTCTTTGCCGAACCTCCTCTACACAGATGGGAACTCATTCAGTCTGTGGCAGAACGGCGAGCTGGCGAGTCCGATTCTAACGCTTGTAGGGGATGTCGAAAGCGCTGGCAAGAAGCTGTCGCCACCTCCAGGTTTCGCCGCGCTTTTTGAGGGCTTCCTCCGCTGGCAGCCGGTGCCCCCGCGTAGCGCGAAAGAGCTCGCCCACACAACTGCGCGTCTTTGTCGTCTGCTTCGTGACGAGGTTACAGAACAACTTGCCTTGAAGAGTGAAGCCCTGACGAGCCTCGCGGAGGACTGGCGTAAACTTCTCTTTCCTGAAGCCACTGACGCCCGCTTCGCGGATGGCTACGCGCAGGCCGTCACATTCGGTCTGCTGATGGCGCGAGCCAAGAAGATTGAACTCGCAACGGGCCTCCAGAAGGTAGCCAGCAATCTGGCAAAGACGAGCTCTCTCATTGGCGCTGCGCTACGGCTGTTGACGGACAATGCAACGAATCAGGAGACCCTGAAAACTGCTCTAGGAACGCTCATCCGAGTGCTTGACGCGGTTGACTGGGGCAAGATAAGCAAGGGCAATCCCGACGCCTGGCTCTATTTTTACGAAGACTTCCTTGAGGTCTACGACAACGATCTTCGGAAGCAGACCGGCTCGTACTACACGCCGCCGGAGGTAGTCGGCGCAATGGTTGGCTTGGTGAACGAGGCGTTGAAGTCTTCGCGATACGGTCTCCATGCGGGCCTAGCATCCTCTACCGTGACTTTGGCTGACCCTGCCACGGGAACCGGCACGTTTGTTCTGGGCGTTCTTCGCAGCATCGCCGAAACGGTGCGCGCGGATGAAGGAGAGGGCGCGGTTGCTGCCGCGATTCAGGAAGCGTTGACCCGTTTGATCGCATTCGAGATGCAACTCGGTCCCTTTGCAGTGGCGCAACTCCGCATTCTGGCTGAGGTCGTGGAACTGACTGGATCGATGCCAAAGACAGCACCGCGCATGTACGTCACCAATACCTTGAGCGATCCCGAAGAGGACTCAGGTTGGATTCCTGCCATGCTGGCTCCGATCGCCAACCAGCGTAAAGACGCCAACAAGATCATGCGTCATGAAACCATTACGGTCGTGATCGGCAATCCGCCGTACAAGGAGAAGGCTAAAGGTAAAGGAAGCTGGGTTGAGAGCGGAGCGAGAAACTCGAAAGTATCAGCGCCGCTTCAGGCGTGGATGCCTCCGGCTGCTTGGGGTGCGGGAGCACATAGCAAGCATCTGCGAAATCTCTACATCTACTTCTGGCGTTGGGCTACCTGGAAGGTCTTCGACATCGGGGATGGGAAGAAGCCGGGTCCACACGAAGGCATCGTCTGCTTCATCACGGTTGCCGGATTCTTGAACGGACCCGGCTTTCAGCAGATGCGTTCGTACCTGCGTGAGACGTGCGATGACATCTGGGTGATCGACTGCTCGCCAGAGGGTCACCAGCCGGAGGTCAACACGCGCATCTTCCAAGGTGTTCAACAGCCGGTCTGTATCGTCATGGCTTCGAGGTCTGGAAAGAAGACGACGGCTCTGGGAGCAGTGCATTTTCGAGCACTTCCCAAAGGCAAGCGCGAAGGAAAGTTTGTCGCGCTCAAAGCCGCTCGATTGGGTGATAAGGCCTGGATCGCGTGTCCGGAAGAAGCTCGCGCCCCGTTCCTGCCAGCTTCAACAGGAGCATGGAGCGACTTCCCAAAGCTGGAGGATCTTTTTCTCTATAACGGGTCAGGTGTCCAGACAAAGCGGACCTGGGTTATTGCGCCGGACAGTGATTCTCTTTCACGCCGATGGAACCAGCTGGTCGGCTCCGCTCCTGATCAGAAGGAAGAACTCTTCCATCCCACTCTGCGCGATGGCCTGCCAGCAGATCGCCACATCGGATCGGTGGTGCGAGAGGCGATCCCAGGGTACAGCGTGAACCTTACTAAGATCGCTGATGAGAAAGGTCCAGGTGTCACGCCATCGCGCTATGGGTTCCGCTCATTTGATCGTCAGTGGATCATCCCGGATGTCCGTGTTATTACTCAGCCCAACGCAAAGCTCTGGCAAAGCACAAGAGCAAATCCTCTGTTTATGACAGCATTTTGCGCCCATATACCCACGTCTGGACCGGCCCTGACGTTCACCGGCCTGACGCCAGATCTTGATCACTACAAGGGTTCGTTTGGCGGCAGGGTTTTTCCTCTTTGGGGCGATTCAGCATCCTTAGAGTCGAACGTAAAAGCGAGCGTACTGAGCCAACTGACAACCACGTACGGAAAGCCCGTTGCACCAGACGACATCTTCTCCTACGTCGCGGCTCTGGCCGCAAATCCTACTTATACTACCCGCTTCCAGCCAGACCTATCCACCCCTGGTCTGCGGATTCCGTTCACGTCAGATGCATTCCTATTTCAGCAATTGGTCGATGTTGGCCGCACAGTGATCTGGCTTCACACGTTTGGCGAACGTATGGTGGACCCGGAGCAAGGTCGGCCTGCCCAGCCGCCGCGCTTACCGGTGGACCGACGCCCCGTGATACCGAAGGCAGGCGCAATCTCTCAAGCCCCCGAGGACATGCCGGACACCCTCGGCTACGATGCGGGCAAGCGTCGCCTGCTTGTTGGTCATGGCTTCATCGACAACGTGACGCCGGCAATTTGGGCGTATGAGGTATCGGGAAAACAGGTCCTTACCCAGTGGTTCAGCTATCGCAAGCGGAACCGTGAGCGACCCATCATCGGGGACCGCCGCAAACCGTCCGCCCTCGGAGACATTCAGCCGGACCATTGGCTACCGGAGTACACAACCGAACTGCTGAACGTGCTCAACGTGCTCGGTCTGCTGATCGCCCTGGAGCCGCTGCAAGCCGAACTGCTTGAGAGGGTCTGTTCTGGTCGTATGATTTCAGCCAATGACCTAAGCGACCCACCAGGAAGTGAGCCGATTTCGAAGCCCAAGCGCCCCGCGAGGACGCCTTTAGATAACAGCACACCCCTCTTTTCATGAGGGTGCGTGTGCTTTCGATGAGAATGCCAAACGTCACTCACAAGCCGTTTCGCGTATGAACGATTGAACTAAATCGGCTGCTGTTCTAGCGAATTGGGCGGTATGGCGTGGGCGCGTCTGCCGTTGATGCTGGTTTATCATGGTTCCTTGGCAGCCATCTCCCGAGCCGGTACCTGCATTATGTGGACAGACCATGAAACAGAACGAGATTTCCTTAATTTCGGTGGCATCGCTGCGACTGTCGCGGAAGTCATTCGGCAAGCACACCCCAACCCAGTATCAATTGGTGTTTCCGGCGCCTGGGGAGTTGGCAAGTCTTCGTTGATCAGATTGATCCGAAATGAACTCTCCGTTACAACGAGCGCACCGCAGGGTGTTCTCGATGTCAGGAACGCTTACGTATTCGTTGACTTTAATGCCTGGCTCTATCAGGGGTACGATGATGCTCGTGCGGCCTTACTCGACATTGTGGCCTCTACTCTGGCGAAAGAGGCGGAGGGCCGGAAGAAGGGTTCACAGAAGGCGTTGGAGTTTGTTGAGAGAGTAAATATTTTGCGTCTCTCCAAGATGGCTGCAACCGGGGCGGCTGCGCTGGCGGCGTTTCATCCCGTCGTCGCACTGGCGGGAACATTGTTCACTACAGCGTCTAAGGTGCTCGAGGCGGCTAGCGAACATGCTCCGACGAAGCAAGGTGAGAAAGCATCCGCAGGTGATCAAATCGGGAGCAAGGAGCCTTTGCTGAGGCCGCGTAAGACAGAATCTCCGCCAAAGGAGATTCAGGCGTTGCGAGACAGCTTCGAAGAGGTTTTGAGAGAGATGGAAGTCACCCTGGTGGTGCTCATTGACGATCTTGACCGCTGCCTGCCTGAGACGGCAGTTTCCACTCTTGAAGCCATCCGCTTACTGTTGTTTCTTCCTCACACAGCGTTCGTTATCGCGGCCGATGAAGCGATGATCAAGCACGCCGTTCGAAAGCACTTCGAAGGTGTTGAGGATGCCTTGGTTATCAACTATTTCGACAAACTAATCCAAGTGCCGATTCGAGTGCCGCAGCTAGGTACGCAGGAGGTGCGTGCGTATCTCATGCTCCTGTTCATAGAGGACAGCGTTCTGGACGGTAGCGACAAAGAGGTACTCAGGCGCGGCATTTGCGCTCAACTGGGCCGTTCATGGCAGGGACTGCGGGTGGATCTTGCCTTTGTGAAGGGATTGGGAATAACACTGCCAACCGCCCTGATTGGCCGCTTGGACACAGCCGACCGCTTGGCACCTATCATGACAAAGGCTTCTGGAATCTTGGGAATCCGCGCCTTATCAAACGCTTTCTCAATACCATCGCTATTCGCCTGTCGCTGTCCAGAGCGCAAGGGGTCGGCGTGGATGAATCAGTTTTGACCAAGATGATCTTGTTTGAGCGGTGCGGAAGCGCCAAGGCATACGAACAGTTGATTGGCTCCGTTTCACAGAGCGATGGTGGGAGACCTGAAGTGATTCGTAAATGGGAAGGTGAGGTCCGATCAGGAGGTAAGGTAGAGTTTCTACCCCCCTGGGATACTGCATTCATGGCGGAATGGTTGAAGCTCGAACCAGCGCTGGCCGACCATGATCTACGGGGCGTCCTTTACGTGAGCCGCGAATACGCGCCGCTTGTTTTATCCGAAGGCCAACTCTCCTCAACGAGCCTGGATTTGCTCAATGCTCTGCTTACTCACCCGGACGTCGCGAGCAGCCTAAAGGATCAGGTAAAGCAGCTAGAGCCGGCCGAACTCTCCCTCTTTATGGACAAGATTCTGGCGAAAGCGCGGTTAGAAGAGGAATGGGGAGTTCCACCTATTCTGGAGGCGTGCATTCTACTGGCGGGGCTTGATGTCACTCAGGCTGAGAGGCTTGCAGCGTTTCTGAAGGAGCGGCCCGGGACACAAATCAGGGCCAGTATCATTCCAAAAATCGCAGACTGCGCATGGGCGCAACCCCTTTTCTCGGAGTGGTCCACCGATGCAACTGTCGTCAAGCCCGTCAAGAGCGCTATAAAGCTCAGGAGTGGAAATGGGAACTTCTCAGTCAAGTAAAGGATCTCCTTCCGGAGTTCCGATGGTTCCGCCTTGGGTACCCGATCCCCCTTCCGAGCCGGACGTTCCTACGCCGGAAATACCAGAGCCAGGAAGCTTGAATGAACCCCTCGTAGGTGCTGCTGGCAATCCAATCCCAATCACCCCGACTGAGACGGTCCAGCCGATCCTCACGGCGCCTGTCGGTCGCTTTCGTTCAGCCAACATAAATCTATCCTCATTTGCTCGTTCGAGTGACCGGTCAGCGATGAGAAGAGGTGTTGGGCAGTATTTTTCACAAGGTTATGGGGGTGGCGGGTCTGCAGTCCGCCGGTTCTCTGGAACCGCAAGAACGGCCAATGATCTCTATGCTGCACTTTCAGGCGGCGTGGTACCGGCGGTCACTGCTGATGCCAACCTGAGCGATGGCCTTTCAGCTCAGGATGTGATGGATGCCGTAACAGAGGCAGTGCGTCCGGTCGATGGCACTCAGGATGCTGAATCTAGTCGTGCGGCGATCCAAGATGCCTTGGCTGAGACATTAGTTCAATTTCCGGAGGCTGATCTCGCAAAGCTCACAGAGGAACAGAAGGTTGTCGCAGTGGAGAGATATGTTTCGAATGACGTGTATCGGCGACTGTCTCTCGATGTTGGGAAAACAATTATCCAGAAAGCACCGAATGCGCTTGCTAGCGCTTCTCGTTTGAAAGAGATCCGGGATTACATCCGCGAGACCGTCTCAAGTTCGTTTCGACGCTTACGCGATGCGAACCAAAGACTTGGCGCAGGTCGGGTTGCCTCTATAGTGCGCGCCGCCCTCACTGAATCCATTCAGGTCTTCGAGGGCTATCTATGATGCGCATTGTTTGTGGTCCATCTGGGTACGATTTCGGATCTGCCGGTGAACGAGAACTGGATGTTCTTCTCTATGGAGCTTCGGACTCCCCGGAAAGAGGTTCGGCAGGAAAGAATTTTCCTACAGACTTGCGGCGGGAGCGGTTTGTGCCCGATCCGCTTGCCTGGGACGTACTTTCGATCGCACTTGGAGTTCATAGCGCTGATCTCTCGTCCCATAGAGACGCAAGTAGTGACGGCTGGACTCGTGAATATTCACTCGCCGTTACAGTGACCGACTTCGAGCGTTGGCAAAGCACTGCTGCCCTTTGGGGGAAACTGTTGCACTATCTGACGACGGACCGATGGGATCTTGCTTTTCTCCCGGGAGGAACGGCACCGCGCGCTCACAGGGATGTAAGCCATGCAACCGAGGAGTCGGTCGTTCTTCTATCGGGCGGCTTGGATAGCCTTATCGGTGCCATTGATCTGAGCACTCAAGGCAAGAAGCTCTTAGCGGTAAGCCAAAATGTGCGCGGAGACGGGGTGAAGCAGGGTGAATTTGCTGCGATCATCGGGGGCGGACTACGCCATCTCCGACTGAGCCATACGATCTATGTTCCTGATGCCGAGTCACCGGCCTCGCAACGCTCCCGGTCGATACTGTTTCTGGCCTACGGGGTACTGGCCGCTACTTGCACAGTGTCATACAGGGATGGTGCAACCGTGCCATTGTTCGTTTGCGAAAACGGATTCATAGCGCTAAATCCTCCCTTGACTGAGAATCGAGTAGGCAGCTTAAGCACGCGGACAACACACCCTGTCGTCCTCAATACCCTTCAGCAGATTCTAGACGCAATCGGCATCCGTGTATCAATTCATAATCCCTATGTGCTGATGACAAAGGGCGAGATGATGCTCGGCTGCACTGATCAACCACTTCTTTTACAGCGGGCCTTTCAGTCAACGAGTTGCGGAAGATTCAAGCAGTTCGGCTATACGCACTGTGGCCGGTGTGTCCCATGCTTGGTCAGAAGGGCCGCGTTTCACCGTGCAAACGTGATGGATCAGACAACCTATGTTTTTGACAACCTGGCTACGGACGACTCAGATTACGCCGGATTCGACGATGTTCGTTCGGTGCTGATAGCCGCAGCCATGCGTGATGACATGGGCATTGGTAGATGGCTCGGTGCAACTATCGCATCGTCAAAAATCCAGAACAAAGATGGCCTAAGAGCGATGGCTGATCGCGGTCTCGACGAGTTGAATAGCTTTTTGGTTCATCTGGGAGTTGAATGATCGATTTTCACGTACACCTCGACCTCTACCCAAACCCTGCAGAGGTGATTGAGGAATGTTGTAACCGGCAAATGTTCGTGCTTTCAGTCACAAACACACCCTCCGCTTGGCAGCAAACTTCGCGCTTGGCAGAAGACGTTCCACGCATTCGGACCGCACTAGGTTTGCATCCACAATTAGCGTTTCAACGGCAGTATGAGTTGACGCTTTTCGACCAGCTCTTGCCGAAGGCCAGGTATGTTGGCGAAATCGGTCTTGACGGAGCACCCGAGCATCGGGGGAACTGGGCTGTACAGCTTGCAGTCTTCGAACACATCTTGAACTCGTGTGCTTCTGCGGGAGGTCGTGTGATGACAATTCATAGTCGACGCGCAGCTAAACCCGTGCTCGATTTGTTGGAATGCAATCCACAAGCTGGAAAGCCCATTCTTCATTGGTTTTCCGGAAGCGAGAAGGATTTGCAACGTGCCGTCGATCTAGGATGCTGGTTCAGTGTAGGACCGACCATGCTGGACTCCGCGAATGGGAAGCGTCTGTTCGCACTGATGCCGAGAGAGCGAGTGTTGACGGAGAGTGATGGCCCTTTCGCTCAAACAGAAGGGCGCAGTATGACTCCTTGGGACGTAGCTAGAGCGTACGAATTGATTGGCCATACCTGGAGTTGTGAGGCGGCCGTAACCCAACGGATTATTTCAGCGAACTTAGAAGTATTAGTCTCGTAGGTGGGTGGATAAGGAGCTCGCTTTCGCCTAAGCTGTTTCTTAGAGGCCCAAACTAAGACCATAACCTTGGTTTGGCTGCTGTGCCGCCGGTGACTGCTTCCGAGAAAGTTCCCTAGTGTCAGAGCTGGCCTGCTTTTGGACGCTCGAACCATTAGACGTGTAGATGGCAAGGTCTTTTGCTGAGGCCGAAATGCCGGCAAGCATCCTTGGATCAACGCTTTCGCCGGCAACGAGGATTCGATCTGCGGAGACTCGCTGCCCATTCGCTACAGCATAGCCGTGCTCGATGTGTCTGGCCTGATCCGGTGTCAACTCGATGGATTTTCCATTGTCGAGTCGTGCGCCAATGGAGTGGTCGTGGCCGATTCGTTCAATCGTGGCGAAGTTCCCGGAACGGACGCGCTGCTCCCGGTGGCTGGCGGTAAACTGGATACGATCGCCCACGGCAAGCTCACGCGTCTCTTCTCGATAGGCATTGCTTTGCAGGGTCTGGATGCTGAGTTTAGATGGATCGTACGATACACGCTCCCCGGAGCTGGTCTGGACGGTGAGGTGGTTGCGCTTCGACTCAACGGAGACGACGATGACGCTCCCATTGTTTGGCAGGCCGTACAGCTCCGGGCTCCCGGTTCGATAGTGGATTTGATCGCCCGCTTTGTAGTTCGCCGCAACCTTGGGATTGCGGACTGACTGCTCGACCAGCACTGGCATAGAGCGGGAGTGGGACAACTTGCCCTGGGCTTGCAGGTCGGAGCGGATGAGTTGCGTCAGCTCTCGACGTTCGGACGGGTCGGGGACGATGGCCACGGTTCGATCCGGCCTTGCCGAGAAATCCTGGGCGACGGCGGCAAGCCGGTGCTCGGGATGGGCATACTCGTGGATCCGCGGTTCGATCGCAGTGACGCCTTTTACCTGGACAGGCTGCCGGAACTCCACGGCGGAGGTCTTGTTGCGCTCGGTGGCCAGCTTCGGTCCAAGGTTTGCCGCGTCGTTGGTGTAGATACGCGCGTCCTCTGAGGCTCGGGAGATGGCGACGTAGGCAAGACGGCTGTTGATGAGTCCGCGTGGCCCTTCGGTGTCGATGTTGGCGATAATTCGTCCAGCGGTCAACCCTTGGGCGCTATGGGAGGTTACGGCATAGCCATGATCGAAGGTCTGGAGCTTACGCGGATCGAAGGCGACGGTGCGCTCTTCCTTCCCATCCAGCCGGACGGTAATCTCGTTTGTGTCGAGCTTGATGATGGTGCCGAGGTCGCGGCGGACGATGCCGAGCTGCTTGTCCGGCGCGGTGAACTGGAGCCTGTCACCTGTGGCAAAGTCGCGCTCTGTCGCCTGGTAGACGTTGACGCCCCGTAGCCGCGTCGGGTCATAGGTCACGGCCTGACCGCCGTCCCGCTGAACCGTGACGGTGTTCTCGCGGGCGTTGGTAGAGAGCACAGTGGCGGAGCTGCCGCGCTCGATGCCAAGCTCTTTGCTGCCCGTCGTGTATTGCACGATGTTGCCGGGCTGGTAGCGTACCGCCCATGTCCGGTCGGCTCCGGTCATGTCCGAACGATGCGTTAGGGTCTCGAACTTTCGGTTGTCGGAACTGAGCGCACCCAGCGCCTGCAACTCGACGCGGACCGCCTGATTGATCTGCTGGCGGCTGCGATTGTCCGGGGACACGATGATGGTGTTTTCCGGCTTCGCCGCATAGTTCTTTGCGATAGCGGCAATCCGTTCCTGCGCGTTTGGAATCTCCGTCACGCGCTTCTGGTCGGCAAGCAGTTTGATCCCTGCGGCCACTTCGTTATTAGCAAGATGCTGGACTGCTTTTAGGAGCTCCGGGTCTTTCTGGCGCATGATCCGGTCTAGTTGCGCCGTTCGCATCCCAGCGTCCTGCATCTGCTGAAAAGGCTTGCCGGCTTCGACGCCCTGATGTTGCCGCGTGTCGCCGATTACGAGTACGCGGTCCTGCGGTTGGATCTTGTCTAGAAACGATTTCATCTGTTGCGTGCTGGCAAGGCTGGACTCATCCAAGAGGTAGAGATGCCGGTTGGCAGGGTCGCTCGCCGCCGGGCCCTGGTTGCTGCGTACCAGGAAGCTCTGAAGCGTCGTCGCATTCACTCCAGCGTCCCGGAGCTGACCAGCGGCGCGAGCGGTAGGGGCGAATCCCTCGACGGCATATCCGTTCTTCTCCGCGCCCTCACGGATGGCCTCCAGTGTAGTCGTTTTGCCGGTTCCGGCGAGTCCTTGTAGACCGTGTACCCGGTCCCGGCTGGTCAGAACCTCATGGATCACGCTGCGCTGCGCTTCGTTTAGAAGTGGGCGGCTGGCTGCTTGTTCCCGCGCCTTGTCTTCGCTTGCGATCGGGTCGAATGAGTTGCAGCCTCGGAGCACGTGCGCGACATTGGCGCGTTCGTGAGCAATGGTCTCGGGTGTTGTAAAGCTCCGTCCAGTCGCGTGTTTGGAACCGGTGAGCTGGCGGAAGTCACCTCGTTCGGTTCGCGCCTCAAACTCTGTCCGAACCTGGCCGTAGGTCGCCTCTCCCATCCCTCGCCGCAGGGCATCGCGCATCAACACCCGCTCATCGACCACGGCCTCGCGTTCGTAGTTGCTCGACCGCGCGTAGGTCACGGCCTGCCTTGCTGCTGCTGCCCCATCGGGGAGCTGCTCCTGCCGTCGTGCGCGGGCCCGGGCCTCCGCTACCACGCGGTCGGCTTGATTTCCGTACTCCGCCGCCACCTCCTTGTGAGCGGCAAGCACCTCGTCGCGGGTGAGGACCTGTTTGCTGTCGCGGGTCGCGTGGGCCGCAATCTGCGCTGCGGCGGGGCCGCTATGCCCGGATTTTTCCAGGTGCGCTTTGATCTGCTGCGACCGCAAGCTCGAAGCATTAAGATACTCCTGCGAGTATCCCTTGATCTCCGGCGCGCCGCTCCTCCCTGTCTCGATCTCATATCCGAGTTTCCGGAGTTGCAGTGTGAGTTCGGCCTGGTAAACAGCCGTGGTGAAGCTCTGGCTCTCGTAGTAGCTCTTCGACTGGAGAGCGCGACTTGTCCCATCGGCCCGCTCAGTGACATTAAACACGACCGCATGGGTGTGGAGCTGCGGCGCGGCATACCCGTCCACGGGGCGCGCCGTGTCGTGCTCGAACTTTGCCGCGACGAACTTGCCTGTCGTATCCGCTGGATTGTTGCCGCCGATCCGGGCCTGCGTGTAACGCTCCAACTCAGAAAGCGCGGTTGTGACGGCTGCGCGATGCGCGTCCCTGACCCGTTGGTCACCGCCGACCAGAGCGGTCAGCGAGACAGACTTCGGGGCGGAGAAGGTCGCGTCCCACCCAGCCCGATGCTCGACAGACTTTATGGTTGTTCCGTCGGCAGCGGTGTACTCCTGCGCGGTGCGATGCCTCACCAACTCCTGCCCAGTCTGCGGGTGCCTGCCTTCCCCGAGCTGAGCGAAATCTTCAGCACGGACAACCCCGGCGAGGCCGTACTTCTGAGCCAATTGCCCCTGCCACTCGCCCTGCACGGCACCGTCTTGTTTGTAGTAGCTTTGGCTCTCCGAGGTGTAATCCAGTTTGTGATATCTCTGAGCTTGGCTGGAGCTGAGGGGCTCCTTGGAAATCGTCAGCATCGTTGCTCCTTAGAGCTGGTGGCTATGGTCCGTCGGGCCGGCTGATTCAGTTTCAAGAGAAGGGACTGGAACAATCGTGGCTACCCTTCCGGGTGTGGCGTCGGGTTGGATTTTCTTGGGGACCAGCGCAAGCGCCTGCACGTCATTCCCCGATGGCGGCGTGGGTGCCGCTTCGCCCGCATTCGGCTTTTTCGGGTGCAAGGGATCGAACCAGAGGTCAGAATCCGGCACGACGCGTGGTTCAATGCCCACCGCAATTTTCTTCATCTCCATGGGCGGGAACGCGAAGCGGGAGACGTAGTTCCCGAGCTTGACGTAAGAATGCAGGTCGTCAAGACCTTCGATCTCCGAGCCCATCACTAGGGGCTCAATCTGCCGGTCCATCATGAAGCTCTTGCCTTGGCGCTTGCCGTCCGCGACGGTCTCGCGGACGCGCTCGATTTCCACCTCACCGATAAGCTCCGAAGCCCATTTTGCTGCCTTCGGCTCAGCGGTTTTCAGGATGAACTTAGTAGAGGGCTGTGACAACATAACCTCGGCCAAATGCCCATAGATCACCTCAAGCTGGGCCTTGCCCTGGTAGCCGAAGATGATCGGATTGTTGCTCTTCCGCCCCTTGGTCAATGCTGTGTGGAATTGCGGCAAACGTTGCAGGCTGGCCAGCTCGTCGATCACGAACCATGCCCGCTTTTGTCCGGGTTGAGGCGTCGTGAGCAGACGAAGCACAAGCGAGTCGAGCCAGAGCGAATGAAGGGGACGGAGCGCCTCCTGGGTGTTCTCGGTGGAGGTAAGGAAGATCCATCCCTCCCTCTTCTTCGACCATTCGTTTGCACTCCACTCCCGGCCTTTCGCCTGGGCCTTCGTGGGTAGAAGACGGAGGCTGTCGGCGATCAAGCCGAGCGATCCAAGGACGCCGCTGCGCTGCTGCTGGGCACCTTTCGCAATCATCTGGGATAGCTCGGTTCCCTCGACGCGCCGGTCAATCTCATCCTCGTTCGACATCCACTCCACAAGCTCCTGGGGGGACGGACGGTACTTCAGCAGATGCGCGAAAATCTTCTGCGGGGTCTCGGTGAAGAACTCGCCTTTTTTGTCGTTCGTCGGTTGGTAGAGTGAAGTCGCAATCGTCCGGGCCTCTGCGGGATTGCGTAGCTCGCTGGCTGGCGTCCAGTAGGGTGAACGAGCATCAAGGGGGTTCAGAATCCAGTCGCCGCGGTGCTCGCTGTAGAACCGCTCGGTGAACTCCCCGGCTGGATCGTAGACGATGGCGGACTCGCCGCGTTGCTCAATCTGCTGAAGTATCTGCATCAGCAGCGTGGACTTTCCGGTGCCGGTGTCTCCCATGATCTGGATGTGCTTGGCCTCCGAACGGAGCGGCAAGCGCAGCACCATTCCTCTGCAGTCGGTCTGGATGCCTAATCCCTCGCCTTTGAGGGTCCTGTTAAATTGCTCCGGCGTAACCAAGATCGGCCCACGCAGCCGCCGTCCGTATTTGAGTTGCTTGAACCGGGCTACGTCCCCGCGCACGGCAAAGCCAAGAAACAGCAGCAACAGAAACCCACCCTCAAGAAGCGTCCGCTCGAAGGTTTCGACCAGGCTCTTCCCCTCGAAGATCGCTCCACGAAACCAACGGGAGAGCGAAGCATCGACATATGTCTGTTCCTTTCCGCGCCTGGAATCCGTAAGGCCTTGGGTTGTCGCCACTTCAGAGAACTGCGCTGAGATGACCCTGCCATCCGGCAGGGTCATCTCGCCGGGAGCGAAGTCTGACGGCAATGCCAGGCGTGGCATTTGCCTGGGACCGCTGACGTAAATGAGAGCGTACTTACCCGACTGCTTGAACCCGGCTCCGACACCTGAACGGAGGTACTCCGTCATGTAGGATTGCTGCAACGTCGGCAGGGAGCGTAGCTGCTGCAATCCAAACAAGCTTAGGCAAAGCAGGGCCGATGCCACGGCCATATAGGTGTAGATCGGCGCATGTGGTGGCCAAATGATCGTCTCTTTTCTTCCCCATTGTGTTGCCATCGTTACTGCTCCTTTCCGCTGGTCGCGGCGTATTGCTGGAGGATGTCTTTCGCCACTTGTTTCTTCGTGGTTCGGATCTCTGCCATGTGGGCGTTGAAGGTGTCCGCGGTGATGGTCTCGCCACAGCTCAAAGGGCGAAGCAGGTTGTTGAGCATCATGCGAAGCGCAACGACTTCTGTGAAGAGAGGGTCTGTGCTTGATGCCCGAGCTTCGCGTAGAAGTACATCGCGCGACCACTCGCGCAATGTTTTCCCACCCGCCGCCGCCGCGCCCTGAAGCACGGTTTGCTCTGCCCGCGTGAAGCGCGTGGCAAGACTTTCACTGCGGGCTTCGCGCCCGCGCTGCTGTTGCAATCTTTCAGAAACAATGACGGGTTTACTCATCGGAATCTCCCGTTGCTGCCCGGTTCCATTCGCAACCCGAATGGGTTCCAGATGGAACCGAAGCAGCCTCAAGTTCTTTGTTCTTATAGTGGTTCCAAATGGAACCGGTATCGCACTTCACACCACCCTGAAAGGGGTGAAGTGTCAACATCCTTCCGGTGCGCAGCACCGTAGTGGTCCTTGCCCCGGAATGAGATGGAGGATCATGCGCCTTTCGCCTGCAATACGGGACTGGCAGTGGGCGCCGGAAGAGGCTTCCGACCAACCGGCTCGGATGCTTCGGCAACCGGGACCTTCCGTATACGCAACGTCGAAACTACCTTCCGGGCTTCCGGCGTCTTGAGGAAGTCCTGGAAGTCGCGGTCTTTGCTGAAGACGTAGGCGAGAGCTTGCTCGACAACATCGTCAGCACAAGCGGAGATGAAAGCGGCATACTGATCTACCTGGGCGGCGGTTGTGTCAGTGAGCCGAATGGATGCGCTGATCTGACGGGTTTGGACGACTTCAAGCAGTGGCATGGTGGTTCTCCTTTTGAGCGGTGAAATGAAGCAAACTTTGTACGGCCAATCATTCGCTGCGCCGTGGTCACAATCTCCTGCGCTCTGGAGGAGCAAAGGGCCGCTCGGAAATCCGCGGAACGACGGTGTTCCAGCATGGCGATTACTTCCTCAATTGACGCGCCATTGAGCAACATGAGGCGGGCCGAAGCGATGTCTACGGTCCGCTGGGCGTAGTAGAGGGGGTTGGGTTTATCCGAGCGACGAGAAGCAAGCTCAAGCGTGAGATCCGCGGCATCCGCGCCAAGTGAAAGCTGTTGGACAGCCCACGCCCAATCCTGCTCCGAATGGGTGTTCTTCCTGGTTGGGGAAAGTCGTGCGGCAGCACTAGGAGGCATCACGGCATTCAGCAACGCATTAACCAAGCGGAAATCTCCGGAGCGGTAAGTGGAGTCGCTGGGGTATTCGACTGAAACCGGGTGAGCGGGATCGTACTTGCAGTTGAGAAATCCCGGCACTCTAAGAACGCGGTTCCGGTCGGTGCAAGCCAAGTCACCGCCGAAGGCCATGACCAGCATCTTCAGCGTGTTCTCCTGCTGATCGAAGTCAAAACCTTCGACCCTCCAAAGAGCCTGGTACTTGCCGGGCGAAGTCGAGAGGATCGTGCTCGGAACCGGCACGGCATCGGAGGCTCGCAGAGCTGCAATTCGCTCCTCACCATCTACGTCGATATCTATGTAGAGATGGCGGACTTCTGCAATACAGTCTTTCGTTCTCTTTCGGCTACCACAGCGAAGCGGATTGGCAGCGACATAGATGTTCGCGCCGTTGTGATTCTCGTAGCGCAGCCAAGCAAGATAGCGAAACGCGACAGCCTGCTCCAAACGCACGATGCGCTGAGTTGTAGACGCCGGGTTCTCCTTCCGCAGAAGAACGGCAATCGTCTCTCCTGGCTGGAAGCATCGTGTTAGGAATTCTTGTGCGGTTTGCGTGTTCATTGCGGGCGTCTCACAGAGTTTGGAAGCCCGGCGTCTACCGGGCTCCCGAGTTGATGGAAGGAAAGCGGCTTATGAGGCCGCTTCCTCCGGGGTCTGGTCTACCAGCTCCTGCTCTTCCGCGCTGGCCTTCTCTGCCCGGTCCAGCTTGAGAATCGAGTTCACCCGGATCTCCCAGATGGTCTTCTTCTGGGCTGCCTTCTTGCCGACCTTCTTGGTCTCGTACTCCCGGCTGCGGAGCTCGCCTTCCACTTGCAAATGAGCGCCCTTCTTCAACGTGCCGGCGAACTCGCTGAGCTTGCTGAAGACAACGCAACGGTGCCATTCGGTGTGCGAGATGTACTGGCCGTCCTTCTTGTAGGAGCTCTTGGTTGCCAGCGACAGGGTTGTGAAGCTGCGGTTGTCGTTGGTGCGAACTTCTGCGTCGTTGCCGAGGAAGCCAATGAGGGTGACTTTGTTTGAGTACATGGTGTGTCTCCGTTTTGTTGAATTTCCCGATCTTGCTCGGGTCACTAATAAGCGAAGCGGGCCCGGCTCCCAAGTGCCAAGGAGTGCTTTCTTGGCGGGGCCTGGAAGAAGTTTGTGCGGCGCATCTGCCGCGCGTTTACAAACTTGTTTTGGGAGGAACCGAGACCCTGAAAGGGTGGCGTAGCCAAAGCAGAACGACGCCGTGCCGCTGGGCGCCGGTTTGGCCCCGAAGCAGTGACCGTGCAAAAGGCGGGATACAAGACGGCAGACTCCCACTGGACCGAAGTCACGCTCTCGCTTCTCGGCTGCGGAAGTTCGCCCAAACCGCAGCGAACCCTGCTGGCTAGAGCACCTGGAAAGGACGGCCTTTCGCCACTGCCGTCGCGTTCTTCGCGGCTCAGCATCGGCTCGCTGAAGGCGTTTAGAGACAGGTGGGGCTTTGCCGCCGGGATGGGAGCATGAGGGGGCATCGGTAAGACCTCGGATACGGGTTGGGTTCTCTAGCGTTTGGACTGGCGGTCAGGCTGCGGAGGCGCGGTAGACCTCCTCGGTCTGGAAGCTCTGGTCTGCATGGCTGTAGCCGGTGACTGTAATCAACTCGCGCACGTGACGCCGGCCTTTGTGGTCGCGCTCGCAATAGAGCACGAAGTCGATCGCTTCTGCCGTCTCAGACCGCATGAAGGCGTGGTTGAGATTGGGCCTCGCACTTAGCGCAAGATTCGAGAGGCGGTTGAGGGCGTCCCACGCTGATTTGGCGTGGATCGTAGACAGCGTTCCGCCGTGCCCTGTATTCATTGCCTGAAGCAAGTCGTAGCCGCACTCATTGCGAATTTCGCCCATGATGATGCGGTCCGGGCGGTGGCGGAGAGCTGCGGCTAGAAGCTCGCTAGGTGTGACGGCAACCTGCCCAGGTATTTCTTCTACGGCCTCCCAGCGGACGGCATTCTTGTGTGCGACCTTCAGCTCCGCCGGTTGCTCGATGATGACCAGCCGCTCCGTTTTTGGGATGTGGTCAAGGAATGCCTTCATAAGGGTCGTCTTGCCCGAGCCGGTTCCGCCGCTGATGATGCCGTTCTTCTTCATCCCGATAAGCTCGACAACCGTGTCTCGGACTTCCCTTGGCATACTCCCCGATTCGATCAGCTCGTCAGACGTATACCAGCGGTTGAACTTCCGAATTGTGAGCGTTGGACCGTTGATTGATGATGGTGCTCCAACAACGGCGACACGGGAGCCGTCCGGCAAGCGGGTATTGAGGATTGGATTCTGATGCGTGAGGTCCTGTCCAAGAATCCGTGCAACCCGCTCAATCGCTGCCTGCAGCCGTTCGTTCGTATATGGCTGGGACAGCGGAATGTGCTGCACTATCCCCGCCCGATCCGCATACACGCCGGTTGTACCGTTAATCATCAAATCCGAGATGGACGGGTCGAGTAATAGCTCGCGCAGTTCTTCCGGGAAGAACGGCAGAATGAGGTGATAGCTCATTGCGCTTCTCCCCTGCTGGCAGCACTGATCGGAGCCGCGACCGTACCCGCTCCACCAACGACGATTGGGTCGACTGACATCCGGTTTTCGTGGAACTCTGTGATCGTCATCCCGAGCGGATTGATTGTCTCGAATTGCGGGAATACGCGGGCCTGATCGCTCACCTGCTTAGGATTCAGATAATAGGTGACACTCAGCAGCCAATGTTCCGTTCTGGGCTCATGCGAGTTGCGAGCTGAATAGAGCTTGTCTATGGTGACAAGCGCCGTTCCGCGGGCAATGGTTGCGTTCTGGACCGTCTCCTCGGACATCGAGGTAATAGTCACATTCTTGACCTCCACCTCGTTCTGTTCCACCTGGCCTCCGACGACCTGTGAAATGAGGTGGTTCTGATTGTCCTGGCCCATGTATTGCGACGCGAGGTTCTGGGAGAGGAAGTAGTAGTTCAAGGGGTACTTCTTCGCGATGGTCTCCCGGTTGATGGTGTATCGGTAGTTCGCCCAATCGGTGAGGTAAGTCCGCACTTCGCCCTCACGAGGGCTGTAGTTGAGGTCTGTGTACGCTATGGCTTGAGCGCGGCCCATCTCGTCTATTCGGATGTAGCGATTTGCCATGGGACGGTGCGCAAGAGAGAAGATCAAGCCCATTGCCCCCAAGAGCAAGATAGACTCCGTTCCGATCACGAAGCGACTGAGCTTCCGTTCAGAGTAGTGGGAGGCATACACCTCATTCCCTATCTCGTCTGTTAGAAGTGCTTCGTGGACACTAAGAGCGTGCTCAATGGGTGCGGTTTGTGTGGACATGAGGGTCACGATTCCTTTCCTGAAGAGCGTTGAAGACTACGGCTGTGTAGATCAAACCAGCAAGGACAATCCCGATCGCGAACAGCAAGAACACAACCCTTGCCGTTCTTGGAAAGCGACGGCGACGGAATACAAGAAACCATGCGAAAAACTGCCACATGAACTAACCTCCTGCCGCATATGCTGAGGCGGCGGCGCCGACAGTCTTTGCCGCTTCCGCAGTCAGGCCCGCCGCCCCGCCAAAGATTGCCTGAGTCATGCTCGGAATGAAGAGCATATTGACGATAAAGGCGACGAATACCATAAGGCATGGAATCAGATTTGCGACCCACATGTCCATCGAGTAGTTGCCATTGAACGTCTGCTGGATGAAGGCGTTCATGAAGCCCGACCAGACGAAGATGAAAGCGGCGGCAACAGCGCGAATCATGGCGAAACTGATCAGCACGTCAAGGAAATGAAAGAACTTGGCCCGGAACGTCTTTGTCATCAGCAAGGGAATAAATACGGGCCCGAACAGGGCGGTCACACCGTACAGGATGAAAGCGCTACAGTTGATTACGAACAGAATGGCGGAAGCGAGCCCGAGCAGGAGTTGGACAAGAATGTAGGCAAGGATCTGGACCGGCGCTGTCAGAGCGGGCATCGGAGTGTTGTCGCCGGCGGTCTTCAGTAGTTGCAGCAAGGAGTCGAGGGAACTTTGATCGAAGGCTGCAACCATCGCCTGAGCGATGTAGGAAAAGAAGTGATTGATGCCGAAGCTTGCGCCCGGAAACGGATTGACCCAGTAATTCTCAAGCAGACAACAGATAATGAGTTGAAGCAGAAACTTGGTTAGGTCCCCGGCTCGAACCTGGTGATTGTGCAACCGAAACGTCATGCTGGAGGTATTCCAGTTCACCACCATGCTGACAAGCGTGAAAAGGGCTATACAACTCAGCTCGATCATCCCGAACTGAGTCAACGCTCCGCCGTTTTGCGTCGTCAGGTTCGTGAGATTGTTTGTGAACTGATAGAGCCAGTCGACTCCAGAACTCGTGCTGGGTAGGCCTTGCGCTAATAGTGCGACGGAAACCATAGCTTTGCTCTCTTCGCGGGTTCGTCTTGCGTTTAGGGGAGATAGGTCTTCCACGTCTTGCTTTCGTGGGCGGCGGCGGAGTTGTGACGCTTCCGATCAGTCTCGACCTGTTTGCGGAACGCTTCGTCTTCTGCCTTCTGTTTGTCGGCATCGTTCTTTTGCTGTTGCAAGATCGCGGCCGCTTTGGCTGCTGCTCTTGCCGCTTTCTCAGCCTGGTCACGTTGGTACATCACGGCACCGCCGATCACGGTCAGTGCCGCTAGTATCGCGATAAGGATCTTTGTGTTGATCGCGCTCAGCATCCTGCTCTCCTATGGAACGTAGGTCTGCCAAGTGTTGCTTTCGTTGGCAGCATTCGTGTTGTTTGTCGATCGCTGCTGCTGGACGAACGCTGCCGTGTTCAGGTCCTGAGCGGCTGCGTTGCGCTGCTGCATGTTCGCTACGGTCATCTGCGACGCGAGGCAGGTCTGCAACGTGCCCTGCAACTGCATCTCGGCCATGTGCTGAGAGGCAGCTGCGTTCAGAAGGTTCAGTTGCTGCACTTCGCTATTCGTGGCAGAGCTGCCGTCCAGCTGCTGTTGGGAAAGGCTGCTGGTAGCGGCCACGCTCGCGGTGCGGGCTGCGTGATACTGCCCCACTGCGGTCAAGCAGTCGGGTGAGATGGAGTCGGAGGCCTCGATCATGGCGAGCTGCGACATCTGCGTGCTGCCTGGCGTTTGCCCCTGAAGATAAGAAGTTGTGTTGCCGTTGACCGAGACAGTCGCTGCGTTCCATGCCGTGGTGGACGCCGTTGGTGAGTTGCTGTTCAGCGCGGTGGACATTCCGTTGGTCTCGCCGAACATATTCTTGACGTTCGCATTCTTCAGCGCGGTGAGCGTAGTCTGCCACTGCTGCTTGAATGAGAAGTGCGTGACATTGTTCTCTATGGTGCGGAGCTGGCTTAGGGCGGTGGATGCTTGTGACACCAAGCTCGCATAGCTGGTCGGGTCGAAGACGATGTCTCCGATCCCGAACAACGCGAAGCTCGGGGTTGCCGTGACCAGCAGTAGGCCGGTCACGATCAGGACCTTTTTGTGCTTTTGGATGTTCAGTTTCATGATTCCTCCTCAGCGTTCGGGGCTAATAATGGTTCTCGGCCCAGGTTGGGTTCATACGCTCCGGCAAACTCTCGATGCTTCTCGTGAGTTTGCTTGGGAAGTTCACGACCTCCTTCACGAGTTCCTCGCAGCGAACAAATGGACCCGGTTCGCGGTAGAATCCCGCAAAGGTCATAGCGGAGGCGAGCGTGAGACTCGCCAAGCCATACTTCGCAGCGCGCCTGTTTCGGGCTGCATCCATCTTTGTCATGACGTTCTCCTGAGGTGAGTCAAAGGGTTGGATCGATGCGATGCTGTGCGTAGGACGGGATCAGGATGTCTCGCCCGATGTACACTCGCGCGCGCGAACCTTCCTTGAGCGTGATGACAGGCAGGCGATTCAAGAAGTGATTCAGGATTTGCTCACCCTCAGTTGCTGATTGCTCGGAGATGCCGTTCCGGATTCCGGTCGATGGGGAGAGAACGCTGCCGTTGTTGCCGATTTGGGCGAGTCCACCCAAGCCACCCACGGCAGCCGCAGCCGCAAAAGCCTGCAGGTAGCCATGGTCCACCGTTGTTGCAAGCCCGGTCGTGCCTAGCGGATCAAGCCCGATGTACTTGTCGAAGTCGAGCGAAAACCCATCGGGGCAAACGGCACGATGGAACGTGACGAACATCTTTCTTTGCTGAGCATTCCCGACGCTTTGGACCGATCCGATCAGCCGCGTACCCTGCGGCATCAAGAGTTGCTGGTGATCATGCGAGTAGTAGTCGGTGGTCAGCATGACGAGGATTGGGCCGCTCAATCCTCCGTCAATGTGGTTTGTCACCACTCCCTCCAACACGGTGCCCTCAAAGACGCGATAAAGGCGGCCTTGATAGGTATCGAAGTCGTACTTCGATAGGGTGTCATTCTTGTCTGCAGTAGCTGGCTGCTCAGCACTCGCTTGGCTCTTACGGGATGGCTGGGCCGCTTCTCTGTCGGAAAAGGGTGCTCCACGTACCTCAGATGCTGTTCGGCTTGGAAGCTCTTCGCGTTCACTAAGCACCGCAGAAGCTGCCTCGGGCGCGCTTGAGTTGGGAGCGGGGGTTGCCCCGGAAGGGTGCGCAAAGTCAATGGCCACGGTGTCGCTATTGACCGCGTCTTGATGTTGCTTCTCCCGAATGAGAATTTTCTGTTTCGCCTCGGCCTGCGCCTGAGAGACATTTGATGTCTGCTTAGGAGCATTCGGGCTGTCGCCATAAATGGCGTTTCTTTGTGCAGCCGTCATGGGTGCCGCACCCTGTCCTTCGGGACCCGGAACGGCCTGCTCCGCTTGAAGCTGCTGTTGCAACGCGGCGAGTTCTTGCTGATGTTGCCGTTCTTCGCCGTCTCGTCGTGCCTGGAGTTGCTGTTGATTTTGAAAGCTGTTTACTTGTTGGGGGTTCGCAGATGAGGGGCGCATCGGCATCGCACTCGCCGGTGCACTCTTCTTGCTGCTTGTGACCAGGCTCGAGAGGTTTGCTATGCCGATCATGGCAACGATAGCTACCAACGCGATGACGACGGGAAAGCTCTTCTTCAGGGGAGAGGGGGCTTCGGGTTGTGGCGGCACGGTAGCGGTTAGGTTCTGAATAGGTTCCTGCATGACTACTCCTTTCCGCTTACACGGCGGAACTCAACCTTCTGTTTGCCAATCGCGAGATACCCGTTTTCCAGTTGCTTGGGAACGGTATAGAGCCCGGCGCTATAGTCGAAGTTGATGAGCGAACCCTTGCCGTCCTTCAACTCGTATAGAGCTGGCGTTTCCTGAAACTGCCCACGCAAGTATGTGAACTTTTCATCGCGCCAGATCTGCTGCAGCCCAACCTGCCGCCCCTTCTTCTGGTCCCAACTGAAGTCGAAGTGAAGGCTGCTGGGATACTGGCTGCGGTATGTCTCCGCTTTGATCTCTTGTGCCTTCATCTCTGCGGTCTGAGCTGCCTTTGCGGCGACCGTTTCCTGCTTAGCCTTTTCAAGTTCGGCGGCTGGCACGAACACAGGTAGTGCCGCGAGCCGATCCTTCGCCGCCTCATCTCCCGGCACGATGAAGATCTTCGAATCGAAGTGCGCGTCGGGATCGCTCGATACTTCCTGCAGTTGGAGGGTGTACTCGTTTCCGTGGTCGGAGACGATGTGGATGTCCGTAGAGGCGTTGGCCAGCTTCGGCTTGACGCTGATGAACCGGCTAGCCACGTGCCCGCCGTCGAACACCCAATCCACTGTGTCACCGCCGAAGACGGTAGCGATCTTCTCCTCAGCCGGCAAGAGGATCAGGGTTGATTGAAGCAGGCCCGCACGGATCACGGGCGGCGTGGCGGCCCCGGATACAGTGACGGAACGCGGCGCGTTCGGAAGAAGACGATGCGGTTCGGGAGCAGCAACTGCGGACGCGGTTACGAGTGGAAGTGCGAGAGTGGCGGAGAGAAGAATCAAACATTTCATGGTGAGTCCTTTCGAAGTTGTGGCTGGTTTACGCCGTCTCGCCCTGGGCAAAGCGAGTGATGCCTTCAGAGAGTCCGTACTTATCGATTAGCTTCGCCCGGCGTACCCGGTCCTTCGGCTTGGTGGAAAAGGTCGCATAGCTGCGGCTATCGAGGTTCAATGTGACAACCTTCGTCAATCCGTCACGACGCATGTAGAGGCCTTCACGATCCTGCAAGCTCTCGAAGAGAGCGAGCTGCTGGTCGTTCATCTTGAAAAGCTCGGCGTATCGTTTGCGGTTGAACGTCGCATCCTTCAGGAACAGAAAGGATGTGCAAGAGTTGACGATGCTGTCGGCGTTCGTTCCAAGATCGTCGGCGGACTGGCCGATCATGGTCACTCCGCCAAGATTCTTGCGGACAGTCTTGATGGAGGCGAGCGCACCATCGAGCAACTGCTTATTCTTCATCGAAGAGAAGATTTCTTCGATCAGGATGTGCTTCGGAACCCCAAGATTCGTGGGGTTGTAGAGAACATCGTTGATTCGCCTTAGCAGCCAGACCATCAGCGGCTCGATCAGGTCGGCGTACTGCTCGTTGTTGACTCCCTGGAAGTCGAAGCATTGCAGGCGTGAGAGCGACAGGCTGTCTTCGACATTGTCGAAGACGGCGTTGTAGATGCCCTTGCCAACCCACTTCGACAGGTAGCGGTCAAGCTTTTTCGGAAGGAAGAGGTTGGAAAGACGCCGATTCGCTTGGTCGAGCAGGTACATATCCTGCACGGCCTTGAAGATGACATCGTCGTCTTCCGGCTCCAGCTCCGCGCCGCCATTTGTAAGCAGGAGCTTCACGAATGAATACAGGAACTTAAGATTGCTTTCGGTCGGCTCCATGGCGAAGGGATTGACGCGGGGGCCGTCTTTCCCTACCCGATCCACCTTGCCTCCATACAGCTCGACGACACTTTCATAGCTCCCGCCGATGTCGAAGATGTAAGTGAAACCACCATACTTCTGCTCAAGAGCGATGATCTGGTTCCCATGCACGGATTTCCCGGTGCCGGTCGGACCGAGGATAAGCATCACCCGAACGCCGTCCACGTAAACGTCTTGGAAGAAGGGTGTCCGCGTCCGAGTCTCGAATATGTTGAGGTATTCGGAGTCCAGGTCCTCCGAAGTTGGGTGGCCGATGTGCGGAGCGAACACCGAGGAGAGCCGAGCGTGATGATCTTCGGCCAACCAGAGCGGGAAGACGTTGAACTTGTGATTGCCTGGAAACATCGCGTAAAACGCCGACAGGTTGCCAAGGGTCTCTTCCATTACTTGCGCTCTTGCATCCACAAAGACACGATGAACGCCCGGAGCTACGCTGCGGAGCTGCTCCACGCTGTTTGCCGCAAGGAGCAACCGAAGGGAGAACTCGCCTTGCGCTTTCTTGTCGAGAGATCGCATGACCTCGCATAGATCATCAACATTGTTGTTCGCGGCCTTCGCTCCGGCGCCTGTGTCCAGCGAGGCTGTATCGCGGCCGCTCATTACACGATTGAGAACGCCTACCTTGAAGAAGGAAATGAACTTCTCCTGAGCGTCGATCTCGCTACGTGCTGCCGATGCTGATTTCACGCGCCAGGAACTGCAAAGTACGCTGTTGCAGTCGAGCGTCAGCAGACCGGAGAACAGGCAGGGCCTGGAAGCCTCTGGCGTGGTCTGGAGCGAGAACATCTGAATACGGCGCTTACCTACTTGAACGTGATCGCTATGCCAAGCGACAGGGCTCTTGACGATCTGCCGATCGACACCAGAGTCGCTGCGGAGCCGGTCCATGCCCGCCCACTCTTCAAGATTGAACAGATAGCTGAAGAACTGGAAAGCTTCCTCCTTCCCGAGCAGGCGCAATCCAAGGGAGCTCCCAAGATGACCCTGGAGCAGGGTCGCGGTCTTCTCCAGGTCTGCGAGCATCCGGGACGTATCGACGGCGTTATCCTTCGGCTTCCGCTCGAATGCCCTTGCTTGCGACGGTTCCAGAGTCAGGCACCAGTGGAGGTCAATGCGCCTGAAGGCCGCCGTCTCGTCCAGGTGGGCGAGACGGTCGCTTGCGAATGTCTCAGTGACTTCACTTCCGTACTGCTTCTGTCGGGGAAGGTCATAGCCGGACATCACGCGGGTGTACTGGTACAGACATGATGCGGGTGGAAGGCCGCGCAGTGCGCCTTCAACCTGGCGCACCCGAGCATCAAGTTCAATATCCGTCAGGCCCTCTTCGTCCAACCCGTCGACGGAGAACAGGCAGCCGTACCCGCCGCCCTTTAGACCGAAGATGTTCGGTCCGATGAAGCGGGAAATTGGCACGATGCTGCATGCCGCTCCGGCCTTTGCGAACCACGGTGTATGTTTTAGCTGTTCAGTGTTTGCGCGGGTCATAGTAGGACTTCTGGTTGAGGCTTAGGCCCCATAGTTGGAACATCTTTGGGTGTTTGCGGACGATCAGCCAAGCGCCGCCCGCCATCATGGGAAAGCTCAGGATTGCCAGCATTCGGAACCCGACGAGGAAAACCGTTACGGTCACGAACACGATGGCCATCCAAGTCGAGAGGTCTAGCCCAAGCTTGGCTCTCGGCCTGTTCAATGCCTGGTTGATCGGTAACGGTTCTCCCCGCTTGGTCATGTGCATGGTCGGCTCCTACATGTTCTGTCCGGTGAGGGAGCCAATCCATCCGGCGCCCCAACCGAGAACGCCTGCACCAAACAGTGCTCCAAACAGGCCCGGGATGGCATCCTGAAAGCGTCCACTCATCATGCGGATGCCGGCGAAGATCAAACCGCCGAAGCAGATGACTGCGCCCGCGTAGATCGCGAACGTTTTGAACGTTCCCATGAGGGTTGTCGCCCCGGAGAAGTCCATGGAGCCCTGTGCATGAGCGACGCCTGCGAATGCGAGCGCAAAGAGAGTTGGCGTCATCACACGCAGAACACGCGCGAAGGATTGTCTTGAGAAGGTTGAAGCCTTGCGCTTAGCGAGGCGGTTTCGGCGACTTACGGCTGGCGAATTGCTGGTCATTTAGCACCTCAAGCGACGGTGAATTCAGTCGCGATATGCCAGACCTTAGTGGCTTGCCAGACGGCGCGTCCAATAACTTTGGCGTTTGCTCTTATGCCTGCCCCGCATAAGGCAGAACCGCATAAGGGCGCACAAACCGGTACACGTGGGTCTACTCTGTATCGGAAGGCCGGGAGAGCGTGCTCGACGCTTGCGCGGCACAAAGAACATCAGCCCCTCGCGGTGTATCAGAGGTCGCGATTGAGAACCTCTAAATACTTCGCATAGATAAAGAGGCGATCCCGACGCCTGCCACTGGATTCTTTCAGGATTCCTGCATCCGCCAGCCGCTCCACCGCTGCGGAAGCCGTTTGGAAGCTTAGCTTTGTCTCACCGGCCGCGTGCTTGATCGAAAGGATCGGGTTAGCTTGAGCAAGTTGGTAGATGAGGAGAGCTGACGGAGCGCCCCGTCCGAACTGCCCGATCTTTTCCTTGTCTGTACGGAATAGGTTGTCGATCTCAATGGCCGTCTGGACCGCTTGGTTCGCCGTATCTCGCACGCCCTGCAGAAAGAAGTCCAGCCAATCTTGCCAGCCCTCATCGTCGCGAGTTCCGTTCAGGCGGTCGTAATAGAGACGACGATGCTTCTTGAAAAACAGGCTGAGATAGAGGACAGGCTCGTGCAACATCTGCTTCTCGGTCAGCATGAAGGTAATCAGCAGTCTTCCTACTCGGCCATTTCCATCCAGGAACGGGTGGATGGTCTCGAACTGAGCATGGACAAGCCCGGCCCGAATGAGCAGCGGAAGGGACTTGTCGTCGTCGTGGAGGAATAGCTCCAGGGCTGCGAGGCAGTCGGATACATACTCCGGTGGGGGCGGAACGTACACCGCGGTTCCAGGGCGCGTTCCGCCGATCCAATTCTGACTTTTGCGGAACTCACCAGGCTGGGTATGACTCCCTCGCCCCTTTGAGAGCAGGACCTCATGGATCTCGCGGATCAGACGTAGCGAGAGCGGAAAACCTCCGCGTAGCCGCTTTAGTCCATGATTGAGCGCGGCGACATAGTTCGAGACCTCTTGAACGTCGTCGAGAGGAACGCCCGGTACTTCCGCGCTCTCATAGAGCAGCAGGTCGGACAGAGAGGACTGCGTTCCCTCAATCTGAGAAGACAGAACCGCCTCCTTGCGGACATAGGAGTACAGGAACAGATTCAGGTCGGGGAAGGCTGAAGTCATACCGTCAAGCCGTCCAACAGCCTGATTTGCCTCGGCCAGGATGGTCTGCAGAGACGCGAGCTCGAGGGTCTGCGCCTCGGGGGGCAGTGGGGCTGGAACAAATGCCCGAACTCGTTCGCCGGAGACTGTAGAAGTCACGTACCGGCTTCGGGTTGCGCTGTTGACAGGTTTGCGCATCGTTGAATAGCGGTCGCCACTATTTAATCATAAGGCACTATGTTTGAATAGCGTGCGCCCTTATTCCTGCGGAGGGATGGGTTTCCGACAAACCTTGTAGTCAGCTTGGGGACACGCAGCCGTGTTCCCGACCTCCAGAACGGATCTCAACATTCGGCTGTTGGCAGAGAACCCAACGGTGAAAACGCGCTCCCGACTGACTCCCAATAACCTGTCCGATGCGTACTTTTCCGTACTGATGAGTCGCCATTCGTGCCTTGAAATCAACAACATACGTGATGCGAGGGTCACTCATAACCCAAAGGTCGTAGGTTCAAATCCTACCCCCGCAACCACTTATCGAAAACGTCAACCCCAGATAACCCCATGTAGCAGCGGTCGCAAAAATCGCTATGGGATTGTCGAGTGTGGTTGGCGTCTTTTGCTTGGGCCTAAGCGCTCCTCAGTGCCATCTTCACGACCTTGCTGTTGGCCTCCCGCTTGGCCGTCATCAAGGCACTTCCGTACACGTTCATCGTGGTTGAAGCCTGCGCGTGCCGAGTTTCTGCTGCACACCCATAGGCGCTGAGGTGCTATCCAGCCAGGACCATAGGTATGGCGGAATTTCTGCCACCCTACGCTTCCCTACTTCCAGCCAGCCTCCCACAGTTCATCGTGCAGCGGCAGACGCTTCCCGTTTGGCGTCTTTCCAACTTCAAGACACCAGACGCCCGCTCCGGCACCGCACTTCGGGCATTTCACCAGGCAGCAGCCAGCGAGACGGATCCGGATCGTTCCACGGCATGCGACCAAGTACGGCGGCCATCATGCAGGTATCGCTTACCCCGGCGTAGACCAAGCCCGCACCCACTACTGTCGCTTGCCTTGTCCAGTGTCCCGAGCGGAATGAGTTCCGAACCCTCAATATGCCCATCGGTGAACTCAGGGTATTCCCGTACATCGATCAAGCGAGCTTGCATGTGTACCTCGCAATCAGCATAATTGTATGGTTCCATAGTGATACATTAAAGTCATGGCAACTCAAGTAATGGGTGACAAGATGCTCGACGTGGTAACGCGGCGGTTTCGCACCTTGGGAGAGCCGTACCGCCTGCGCATTGTGCAGGAATTGGAGGCAGGCGAGAAATCAGTTGGCGATCCCGTGGCGGCGCTCGACGGGAACCAGCCCAATGTATCCAAGCATCTGCAGATCCTTTCCGGTGCCGGCTTGGTTGGCCGGAGGCGGGAAGGAACGTCGGTCTTCTACGCCATCAGTGACCCCATGGTTTTCAAACTGTGCGCACTGGTGTGCAGCAGTGAGGCCGAGAAGAGCCGCCGCGAGTTCGAAGATCTAGTGGGCAAGCAAGGACGGGCGAAGCGATGAAGATCAAGCCGTAAAGTCAACAACATTCGCATTCCGGGGGTCGCTCATAACCAAAACCGTAGGTTAAATCCTACCCCCGCGACCAATCACATAACTCAAATATCAGCAGTAGCCTAAAGCGCTCTGAGCTTTCTCCTCTGATCGCCTTTATATGGGCGGAAGCGCTCCTCAATGCCATCGTGACCACCCTCACGCCTGGCACTGACCCCGTAAGGCTGGCAGTCCATAAGGAAGAAATCTTACCTTCTTCGAAAGGTAATTACGAACACGGTTCCGCGGGCAGGCGCGCTTCTTACACTCAGATGAGCTCGATGCTTCTTCAAAATCTCGAGGCTGAGCCATAAACCAATGCCGTTCCCGGCCTCACCCTTTGTGGTGTAAAAGGGCTGAAACATGCGCTCCTGAACCTCCGCGCTCATGCCGTGGCCCGTGTCTGCAATCGTAAGCCGCACGTTCCGCTGTCCATCTTTCTCCAAGCCGAAGGAACGCGCACGCACAAGCAGCCGGCCACCGCAGGGCATCGCATCCAGGGCATTACTGACAAGGTTCACGACCACTTGCCGAAGTTCTCCCGCCGTGCTCTCCACGCACAATTCCTCCTGGAGCCTTCGTTGGACTCGAACGCCGAGTGACAAAATGCGGCCTTGAAACATCGCCAGTGTTGAAGTAGCGATCTCGCTCAGGTCCACTTCCGCAATGCCCGCCGGATCGCGGTAAAAGCGAAGGGTATGGTTGGCTATGTCCGAAACACGATGAAGTTCGGCATCCGCGAGCGAAAGGTATTCTGCGCGTCTCTCGGTTGAGGGTTCATCCCGAAGAAGATAGAGCAGGTTGGAGATCGATTCCAATGGGTTCCTGATCTCGTGAGCGATGGACGCCGCAAGTCTTCCGGTGACCGCCAGCTTTTCCGATTGCATGAGAGCTTCTTGAACCTGTTTGTGCTCGGTCCTGTCGAGCAGCGTTCCCATAAAGCGGAAGGCCGTTCTGCTGCCCTGATTCTCTTCGAAAAAAGCTTTGCCTTTTGCTGCCACCGACCGCACCGTGCCTGGCGGCTGCACGATTCGGTACTCGATGTCGTAGGTGCCGCTCCCGGATGGGTCAAGCACGCTTTGCACGACGGCGTCCACGCGATCACGGTCTTCGGGGTGAACCAAACCCAGGAAATCTGCATACTTGATCTCCGAATCTTGCGGCAAGCCAAAGATGCTCTTACACCGGTCGCACCATCGAATATCGTTCGATGGCAACTCCAGCTCCCATGTGCCCACGTCCGCTGCTTCCAGGGCGAGTTGCATACGCTCTTCGGCATGTCGGAAGCGGACTGCTACAGCGTCAGCTGTCATTGAGGCCCCCGTCAACAGGTCTATCGTAGTCACTTTCAAATCAACTCGTATCCAATACGATGTACGTTGTGAGGTTCCTGTCTCGTACAAGGTCTATTACGTCACGCCGGACTCTTGCAATATGGGAGAGTACTAGATGATCTCTCCCGCAATCGCTCACATCCTGCTTCCAGGCGTTGCCGGCATCAGCATTCTGCTCATGCTCATCCGGCCGTGGAATATCGCGGAGGTGTACTGGATCAGCAGCGGTGTGTTGCTCCTGATCGGCCTCCGGCTCGTGCCGCTCAGGCTCGCCGGCAAGGCAATCGGCAAGGGATCGGATGTTTACTTCTTCCTCATTGGCATGATGCTTTTGTCGGAGCTGGCCCGCGAGTATGGTGTATTCGATTGGCTTTCCTCCGCGGCGGTCAAGGGATCGGACGGTTCCTGCGCGCGGCTGTTTACGCTCGTCTACGGCATTGGCACGCTCGTGACGATCTTTATGTCGAACGACGCAACCGCGGTCGTCCTTACGCCGGCCATCATGTCTGCCGTGCGCAAGGCGAAAGTCGAACCGCTGCCGTACTTGTTTGTCTGTGCTCTCATTGCCAACGCTGCTTCCTTCGTCCTGCCCATCTCGAACCCAGCGAATCTCGTCGTCTTCCAAGGCGGTGCCATGCCGCCGCTCGGGCCGTGGCTCCTTTCCTTCGCGGTTCCTTCCATCCTTTCCATCGCCGCCACCTACATCGTGATGAGGCTCATCTATCGCAAAGATTTGAAGGCCTGCATCGAAGAAACGGTCGAAGCTGAACCGCTCAAAGGCGAGGGAAAGCTCGTACTCGGCGGCCTGGTGTTGATGGTCATCACACTCCTGACTGCGTCCACGCTCAAAAAAGATCTCGGCTTGCCAGCCTGTCTGGCAGCCTTGGCCATCACGGCGGTCATCTCCATCAGAAGCAAAAGCAATCCCTTGAAACTCGCCAAGGGCATCAGCTGGAGCACGCTCGTCCTGGTGGCCGGCCTGTTCATTATGGTCGATGCCGTGGAGAGCGTTGGAGCATTGCGGCTTACCCAATCATGGCTCGCCTCCGCACAAAAGCTGGCTCCCGCCATGGCTGCCCTGGCCGTCGGATTTGCGGTCGCCGTAGGCAACAACCTGGTCAATAACCTTCCTTTGGGCCTCATCGCTGGTGGAACGCTGCAAGCAGCTCACATCCACGGTCTCATGACTCACGCTGTGCTTATCGGTGTCGATCTCGGGCCGAATCTTTCCATCACGGGATCGCTCGCCACCATTCTTTGGCTGCTGGCGCTTCGCAAGGAAAAGCTGAATGTGAGCTTCTGGGACTTCTTGAAGATAGGCGCGATCGCCATGCCGATAGCGTTGCTACTGTCGCTCAGCGGAGCCATCCTGATGCAAACCCTCATCAAAGGAACCTAACGAGAAAGCATGAACACTGGATGGATCATCCCTTCATCATCGTTGGCGGAGCCATGCAGTCCCCCGTGGAGCGCTCCCAAATCAGTCGGATTGAACTAGCCACACGGCTCGATATGTCATCGCGGCTACAACCGTTACCGCTATCCTGATGGGAACAACCGTTAGGAACAGTCTGGCCCCGGTGACTATGGGCAAGGCACTGTATCCTGCCCAGGAGATGAACGACGTGCCACTCATGGCGGAAGCCCCCATACGGACCATCAGCACGCGCGAGGTCTACCGCAACAAGTGGTCGCGCGTCCGCGAGGATGTCATCGAGCGTGCCAGCGGTGAGCGCGGCATCTACGGCATCCTTGATAAGGATCCGGCCTGCCTTGTCATTCCGCTGGAGCGCACTCCCGCAGGTGACTTTGTGACGCTCGTTCATCAGTACCGCTACACCGTGGGTGACAGCTTCTATGAGTTTCCGCAGGGCGGCTGGGAGATCGCCGACCCCGATCAGGAGGCGCTTGCCCGCGGCGAACTGCGTGAAGAAACCGGCCTCTCCGCCGGCAAGCTCACCCTCATTGGCAAAAACTGGATCGCGTATGGTGCCATGCGCCAGATGCACCATGTCTGGCTGGCCGAAGACATGACGCAAGGCCAACCCGACCTGGAAGCGGAAGAGGAAGGCTTGACCGTGCATCGCGTCCGCGTCGAAGAGTTCGAAGCCATGATCCGCGACGGTCGCGTGATGGACAGCTGCAGCCTGGCTGCCTGGGGCATGTACCTGGTCTGGTCCCGCACCCACCGGCAGTAAGTTACCCGAACTGAAGCGGCTTAATGGATCGTCTTCATACGGCGGTTCATGAAATCCTGCAGCACGTAGCTGCCCAGCTTGTCCGGGCTGGTGAAGTATGCCTTGCCCTTGCACATGGCACTCACGCGTTGCACAAACTGCATCAGCGCAAAATCCTGCGCCAGCATAAACGTGTTGATGACGATATTGGACCGCTTGCAGCGGTTCACCTCGTCCAGCGTCTCCGCGATCACCATCGGGTCCAGGCCAAAGGCATTGCGGTAGATGCGGCCGTCCTCCAGCGTCAGCGCGGAGGGCTTGCCGTCCGTGATCATCACGATCTGCTTCATGTCCTTGTTGGACCGGGCCAGGATGCGGCGGGACATGCGCAGACCCTCGCGGGTGTTCGTGTAGTACGGTCCCACCTTCACGCGCGCCACCTGCTGAATGGGCAACTCTTCCGCGGAATCGTGAAAGAGCACAAGGTGCAGAGAATCACCGGGAAACTGCGTGCGGATGAGATGTGACAGCGCCATTGCCACACGCTTCGCGGGCGTGAAGCGGTCCTCGCCATACAGGATCATGGAGTGCGAGCAGTCCAGCATCACCACCGTCGCACACGACGATTGGTACTCCGACTGGTGGATCACCAGGTCGTTGTACTCAACGTTCAAGGGCAGGGTAAGGCCCTCGCGCTGCATGGCATTCGATAGCGTCGCGTTCACGTCCAGATTCATTACATCGCCGAACTCGTAGGCCTTGGAGGACCCGCTTGACTCAATACCGCTCGCCTCATAGTTCGTGTCATGCCGCCCACTTATCGAACGTCCCATGCCGCCCAGCAGATCACGGAGCGACTTGTAGCTAAGAAAGTCCATCGACTTATCTGTCACCTGAAAGCGGGCCTGACCCTGCGGCGCTGCGGGCTGCGCAATTTCACCAGGCGCGGTGTTGCCCTGCATGTCCGCAATCTCGCCGCCCTGCTGCGGCTGGATATAGTCGCCCTGCTGCATGCGCTCCATCAGCGAGTCGAGCATCTGCTCGCGCTGCTCATCACTCATGTCCTCGTAGCGCTGCTGCATTTCGTCATCCAGGAACTCGCCAGACTCCATCACCTGCTTCAGCGCCTCGCGCAGGTTGTCCAGTGTGTGCTCACCATTCAGCTCCTGGAAGCGCGAGAACGGGTCCTGAAAGCCGGAATCGAGCATGAAGTCGCCCAGCGCCTCCATCAGGTCATCAAGCCCGATCTCGCTCGCCAGGTCGCCGTTGTATTTCGTATAACGCGTGCGCTTCATAAAGGGGAGCCAGTCAGCGCGACGGCAAGCCGGTGGCTCGGCTCGTGCACGCAGTTGATCGGTTAACGTGCTTACCTAATTAAAGCCGCGCTTACTGCGGTTGCGGCCCTGCCAGTCCTGATTCTCGCGTTCGCGCTGCTTGATCTCTTCGCCGAAGTTCTGCGCGCGATCCTTGCGGTTCTGCCGTTCCGCCGCGCTGAAGCTGCGCTCTTCGGAGCGCGAGATGCGCTTGTGCGCCGTCATGCCTTCCAGCAGAAATTCTGCGGCAGAGACAAGCGCTTCCGCACCGGCGCGTTTTTCCAGGCCAAGCGGCTTCAGCTTGTCGAACAGCCCCTGAATCTGTTGCAGATCCTTAAGCGACTGCTCGGCAGGCACGGTATCGGAGAGTTGTACCGTTCCACCCAGGTTGAACCATTCCTCGATCTGCTGCGTGTTGACCTCAGAGAAGTAGCCGTCGAAGACGCGCTGAATGGCGGTGCGGATGATCTCGCGGACGATGGTGTCCGCGCCGCGCATCTCGCCCTCGTATTCCAGCTCGATCTTGCCCGTAATGCCCGGAAGGGAGGAGTAGATGTCGCCCACGCGTGGCACCGCCGTGGTCTCGCCATGCGCCAGTGCCCGCCGCTCCGCATTTGAAATGACCAACTCCATCGTGGAGATGGGCAATCGTTGTGACACGCCGCTACGCTTGTCCACCCGCTTGTCCTCGCGCGCTGCAAACGCAATCTGCTCTACCACCTCGCGTATGTAACGCGGCACCTGCACATCCAGAGCGCTGCGTGTGGACCACGCCTCCTGCTCGGTGACGGAGATCGCCTGCTCCAGCGAATCCAGGTAGTGCGTGCGAATCTCCGAGCCGATGCGGTCTTTCAGCGGCGTGACGATTTTGCCGCGTGCCGTGTAGTCCTCGGGATTCGCGGAGAAGGTGATCGCCACATCCAGCTGGAGGCGCACAGGATAGCCCTTAATCTGCACATCGCCTTCCTGCATGATGTTGAACAGCGCCACCTGAATCTTGCCGGCAAGGTCAGGGATCTCGTTCACGGCAAATATGCCGCGATTCGCGCGAGGCAGCAGGCCATAGTGCATGGTCAGTTCGCTCGAAAGCTGCTGTCCGCTGCGTGCCGCTTTAATCGGGTCGATATCCCCGATCAGGTCGGCCACCGTCACATCCGGCGTCGCCAGCTTTTCCACGTAGCGCTCGTCCGGCGTCAACCACGCAATCGGCGTGTCCTCGCCCTTTGCAGCGATCAGATCGCGGGCATACTGCGACAGTGGCTTGTACGGGTTGTCGTGAATCTCGGACCCGGCGACGTACGGCACAGCCGGGTCAAGCAGCGTCGTAAGGCCGCGCAGGATACGGCTCTTCGCCTGTCCGCGCAATCCCAGCAGGATGAAATTATGTCGCGACAGCACCGCATTCACAATCTGCGGAATAACCGTGTCGTCATAGCCGACAATGCCGGGAAAGATCGACTCTTTCGCGCGCAGCTTGGCAATCAGGTTCTCGCGCAACTCATCCTTCACCGAGCGCGAGACACGTTCGGCAGTCCACTCGCTCCCGCGCAGTTCGCCAAGTGTCCTGGGAAACACCTGCGCGTGCGGCAGGTGCGACGAGGGCGTTTGTAGAGTTGCCATTTAATTAAGTATACGGTTGGCCGGGCCAGACGTTAGCGCTTATCAGTAGCTCGCTTCCAAATCGTCAAGCAAAGCCTGCATTTCTGAAGCCGCATGACGATTATTCGTCCGGCGTGCCGCGTCAAGTCCCGCCAGCAGCCGCGTCTTCGCCTCTTCCGTGCGATTGAGCTTTGCCAGCGTCTGCCCACTCATCTGGTATCCGGGCACGTAGTCAGGGTTGTGTTCCGTTGTCGCGGCGAACTCTGCCAGCGCCGCATCGGTGTTGCCCTGGCTCAGGTGTTCCATCGCCAGGCCGTACCGGGCAAAGCTGTCCGCCGGATTCTGCGCTAGTATCTCCGAAAGCATCGTAACCTTATCCATAATCGTTTCTCCAATCAGCATTGGACACGCGTGAGTACGCGCACGCAAGCGTGTCCAACTACACTAGAAGAGGCATGGACGAGCGCTACAGAACAGTCTTTGAATCACAGGCGGAACGCAGCGAGGTGATCTTTCCCGGCGATTCCAACTCGCTGGGAAACCTCTTCGGTGGCCGCCTGATGCAGTTCATCGACCTCGTAGGCGCAGTCGCGGCCTTCCGGCACGCACGCGCAACATTGGTCGTGACCGCATCCATGGATCATCTCGATTTCGTCGCCCCCGTGCATATCGGTGACCTGCTGATCCTGAAGGCCAGCGTCAATCGCGCATTCAAAAGCAGCATGGAAGTCGGCGTGAAAGCCATGGTGGAAGACCCGAAGACGCGCGCTCTCCGCCATGTGTCCACCGCATACGTCACCTATGTCGCGGTCGATCAGACTGGAACACCCGTTTCCGTTGAGCCGGTTGTTCCCGAGACCGAGCACCAGAAACGCCGCTACGAGGATGCGCAGCGCCGCCGCGACAGCCGCTCGGACGAAACCGCACGCAAACGCGAACTGCGCAAGGCGCTCACCGCCAATTGGCATACCTGACGCATCCGCAGAGACGTTGCAGCATCAAGAAAGAAGACACAATGGGAAGCATGGGACATCCTCCGCAGACGAACCAAGGGCCACAGCCGCTGCCTGGTATCGCCAACGTGATCGCAGTCGGCAGCGGCAAAGGCGGCGTGGGAAAGACCACGCTGAGCGTAAATCTGGCCGTGGCGCTGGCGAAGATGGGCCATCGCGTCGGCTTGATCGACGCCGACATCTACGGCCCCAACGTTCCCATGATGATGGGCATCACGCGCCAGCCGACCGTTACGCCCGACAGCCGCATGGAGCCGCTGGAGAGCTTTGGCGTCAAATTCATCTCCGTCGGCCTGATCTCGCCTGGCGACAAGCCGATGGTCATGCGCGGCCCCATGCTGCACCAGATCATCCGTCAGTTTCTGCAACAGGTTGCGTGGGGCGAACTGGATCACCTGCTCATCGATCTGCCGCCGGGTACTGGCGACGTAGTCATCTCGCTGGTGCAAACCGTTCCATTGACCGGCGCTGTGATTGTCAGCACGGGTTCGGCCGTAGCACTGCAAGATGCGCGTAAGGCTCTGGAAATGTTTCACCAGGTGAACGTCGACGTGCTTGGCCTGGTCGAGAACATGTCGCAGATGCGCCTGCCCACCGGAGAAGTCATTGATGTCTTTGGCGCGGGTGGTACTGCAAGCACGGCACGGCAATACAATCTGCCTTTCCTCGGCTCCGTGGATCTTGACCCGCTGATCCGCGCGGGCGGAGATCGCGGCATGCCGGTGGCGCTGGGTGGCGAGGACGACCCTCGCGCCGCACCCTACTTCGCGATTGCCCGCAGTCTCATTGAGGAGGCGGCGGATGCCCAGGAAGCGGAAGGCAGCGTCTTCGAGATCACCTAAACGGTACAGATCTTTACGCAGGCTTGCGTCTGCGGCACTCACATTTTCTCGTCGAAGGCGATAAAATAAAGAACATGGCAGAAGTCCGAGAAGCCGGTTGGGAGTTACACGCACGGCAGCGCGCCATCCTTGCTGCCGCCATCGACCTTTACGTCCAGACCGGTGAGCCGGTCGCGTCGCAGGTCATCGCCAATATCAGCGGGCTAAGCTCGGCTACCGTGCGCAACACCATGGCGGAGCTGGCGGACGCTGGCATGCTGGAGCAGCCGCATACCTCCGCCGGCAGGATTCCCACCGCACGGGCATTCCGTCTCCATGTGGAGCAAATGCGCGGGGACAACCGGATTGCTCCACGTCTGCTGCCACAGCACTCCCGCACGCAGATCGACGCACACTTGCAGGGCGTCGCCGGGGCAGAATCGTTCTTTGAGCGTACGTCACAGGTATTGGCCACCCTGTCCAGGGGCGTTGGTGTAGCCCTTGCATCAGTGCAAGTGGGCGACGTGTTGGAGCATGTTCACTTCCAGCGGCTGGCGCAGCGCAAAGTACTCGCCGTGGTGGTCACGCGTTCCGGCGCGGTGCGTGATCGCGTCCTTCTGCTCGATGGCGATCTCCCTTCAAACGAACTGGAGAGCGCGGCCCGTTACCTGAACGAGAACTTTCGTGGGTGGAGCGTTGAAGATGTGCGCGCCGAAATCGAACGGCGTGCGGAGCGCGAGCGCAGCGAGTACCAGCGGATGCTCCACGCCGCTCAGGACCTTTGGTCCCGTGCGGTCCCGGAAGACCGTTCCACTGAACAAACCGTCTACGTGGAAGGCGTCTCGAATCTACTGGGCGGTGAAGGAGACCGGGCGCGTTTGCGAGAGATGCTCGTCGCGCTCGAGACCAAAGAGCGGCTCGTGACACTGCTGACCGCCTACGTGGATGCTCACGAGACCAGCGTTCGCGTCGTCTTCGATATGGAAGCGCGCGCGCCAGAGATGCAGGGCTTTGTACTGGTCGCGGCACCGGCGCTGCTGGATGGCGCGCAGCGCGGCACGGTGGGCGTCATCGGCACGCATCGTATGAATTACGAAACCACCATCAACGCGGTGGGATACGCCGCTCAGATGTTCACCCTCTTGTTGGGTGACAGCGCCAATGCCTCCGGCGCACAGTAGCCGGGTGGTAGCAGCGGATGGCGAGGGGCAGATGTTTTCAGATCGATACAGGAAGTGGATGGGTATGAACGGAGCAGAAGAGATGATGGATAGCCCCGCAACGGACGTGGAGGTGATTGGCGCGGTGCAGGGTGAAGAAGCCGTGCCGGCTGCAAGCACCGCCAACGTCGGCACCATTTCGCACACGGACTATGACCAGGTCAAACGCGAGCGCGATCAGTTGATCGATCGCATGGCACGCATGCAGGCAGAGTTCGACAACGCGCGTAAGCGTGAGGCAAAGGAACGCGCCGACTTCCGCGACTATGCCGTGGGCAACGCGGCTGAAAGTTTCCTGACTGTTCTGGATAACTTTCAACTGGCTCTCAAGTCGCAGGGATCGCCCGCGCAGTTCCGCTCCGGCATCGAATTGATCGCGAAGCAATTGGACGAGGCGGTCCGCGCGCTGGGTGTGACGACGGTGGAAACCGTTGGCATACAGTTCGATCCGCGGCTGCATGAGGCTCTTGGTTCCGTGGAAACAACCGAACACCCGGACGGTGCCGTCGTCGATGAGATTCGCCGCGGGTACCGCATCAAGGAGCGCCTCCTGCGCCCGGCATTGGTGCGCGTGGCCAGCAATCACGCCACACATAACGCGTAAACGCGTCCCGCGCGGCAACAAATAAGGAGAAGAGCGTTGGCAGGAGCCACAGTGAAAGCTGACTACTACGAGGTATTGTCGGTCACCAGGACCGCGTCGGACGGGGAGATCAAAACCGCGTACCGCAGGCTGGCCATGCAGTACCACCCTGACCGCAACCCCGGCGACAGATCTGCCGAGGAGAGATTCAAGGAGTGCTCCGAGGCCTACGGCGTTCTGAGCGACGCCCAGAAGCGCGCCGCCTACGACCGCTACGGACATGCTGGCATGAATGGTTCCGGTGGGTTTCCTGGCGGCTTTGGCGGAGACGCGCAAGACCTGGGTGACATCTTTGGAGACATCTTCGGCGAGATGTTCAATACGGGCGGCGGTGGACGCAAGCAGTCTCGTGCGCAGCGTGGCCGCGACCTCCGCTACGACCTCTCGCTGGAGTTTGAAGAGGCGATTTTCGGCAAGGAGCAGGAAGTTAAAATCAAGCGATCCGAACCCTGCACCGACTGCAACGGAACCGGTTCGGCCAACGGCAAGCAGCCCGCAACATGTTCGCAGTGCCGTGGCGCAGGCCAGGTGCGTTTTCAGCAGGGCTTCTTTTCCATGGCGCGCACCTGTCCCAAGTGCGAGGGAGCGGGCGTCATCGTCACCGATCCATGTCCCACCTGCAGGGGCGAGTCACGCGTCATGCGCGAACACACCATGCAGGTAAAGGTTCCCGCCGGCGTGGAGGACGGCACCCGCATCCGCTACCAGGGTGAAGGCGAAGCAGGCAAGCTGGGCGGCCCTTCTGGTGATCTGTACGTTGTGCTTGGCGTGAAGCCGCACAAATTCTTCCAGCGCGAGGGCGACGATCTGCACTGCACGGTCCCGGTATCTTTTCCGCAGGCAGCACTCGGCGACGAGCTTGAGATCGAAACGCTCGAAGGCCTCGCCGTCGTGAAGGTGCCCGAGGGCACGCAGTCTGGCAGAACCTTCCGCCTGAAGGGCAAAGGCGTGCCGCATCTGAACAGCCACGGTAAGGGAGACCTCATCGTGGAAGTGCGCGTGCAAACCCCCGGCAAGCTAACCAAGCAGCAGCGCGATCTGCTGCGCCAACTCGGTGACACCATGAAGACGGAAAACACGCCTCATGCGGCTGGCTTAGTCGATCGCATGAAGGAGATGTTCAACTAACCTCGCAATGCTGCGGTCACGGCCAACGCCGCGATCGCCGCAGTCTCCGCGCGCAGGATGCGTGGCCCAAGCGTGACGTGCTGCCATCCGTGCTCGCGAAACATCTGCATCTCCTCCGCCGTCCATCCACCTTCCGGCCCAATGGCAAGCGCAATGGAAGCATCGTGTGGCGCAACTTCCAGCGCGGCACGCAGAGTGTTTTCTTCTTCCGTCTCCGCCAACAACAGCCGCACAGGTTCTTCCACGCTAGCCAGCACTTGCTTCAAAGCCGCAGGCTCGTCCACGGGAGGAACATCGCTGCGCCGCGACTGCTGCGACGCCTCCAGCACGATGCGCCGCCAGCGCTCCACACGCTTCGCCGCTGCCTGTGCCAGATGCTTTTCCGTGCGCCGCGCCAGCACCGGCGTGATGCGTGCCGCGCCAAGCTCCGTCGCCTTCTCGATGCCCCATTCCAAATGATCGAACTTGAACACGGCAAGCAGCAAACGCACAGGCAGCGCGGCTTCCGCTTCGTGCTCCTCGTGCAGCGCGAAGACGACCTCATTATCGCGTACCGCCCGCACCTCCGCGCGATGCAGAAATCCATCGGCCACCACGTCGAAGATTTGACCCGGCTGCGCGCGCAACACACGCGCAAGATGCGCGGCTTGATCACCGGTGAGCGATGCCGTTGTGCGTTCCGCGTTCCATGTATCGGCAATCCACCGGCGGCGTGTCATCAGCATCAAGTGTATCGAGCGCTTCAGCTGCACACGCAACACGGGGAGCGCATCTGCGCTCCCCGTGTGATTTGCTTGCCCCATGTGCGTTGCGGCCTTTGCCACCGCTTCGCGTCTGTGCCGTCTACTCTCCCTGAGCAGGACTGCAACGCTTCATCAGCGCTACCGAATGTATAGAAGTGTGCGATGTCACTGTCAAGATAAAAGTGTGGAGATCGCGTCCATAACAATGAACTTTTTACTGCATGAGAGCGCATGTGCGCGAACACATCATCTGCACACGTCTTCAGCATTCAATGATGTTCAATGCGAGTCCCGCAAGCGACGTCTCCTTGTAGCGCGACTGCATATCAAGTCCGGTCTGATACATCGTTTGGATCACCTGATCCAGCGACACCTTATGCGCGTCGGGTTCGTTCATCGCCATGCGCGCGGCATTTACCGCTTTCACCGCTCCCATCGCGTTGCGCTCGATGCATGGGATCTGCACCAGACCACCGATGGGATCGCACGTCATGCCCAAATTATGTTCCATGCCAATCTCAGCCGCGTGTTCCACCTGAGCATTGCTACCGCCCAGCGCTGCGACCAGACCCCCAGCGGCCATGCTGCACGCCACGCCCACTTCACCTTGGCAGCCAACCTCCGCGCCGGAGATCGATGCATTCTCCTTGTACAAAATGCCAATGGCAGCAGCCGTCAGAAAGAAGCGAATAAGGCCATCATCATCGGCATCCGGTGTCAGGTCGCGATAGTACCGCGCCACCGAGGGGATCACACCCGCTGCACCGTTTGTCGGCGCAGTCACTACGCGTCCGCCCGCGGCATTCTCTTCATTCACCGCAATCGCAAAAACAGTGAGCCAATCCAGCGGTGCCAGCGGATCGCCTGATCCTCTCGCACGTAGACGCTGCGTCAGCCGTGGTGCGCGACGCCGCACGTTCAGACCACCGGGCAGGATACCTTCCTTCACCATGCCGCGCTCCATGCAGTCGCGCATCACGGTCCATAGCGCCAACACACCGCGCTTGATGTCTTCACTACCGCCACCGCTGCGAGCGCCTGGCGGTCGTGGAATTGCATCATCAGCAATCAGCGCCAGATCATTCGCAAGCACAACATCCGCGATGGTCAGACCACGTTCATCCGCAATCGCCAGCAAATCCTTCGCACTCCTAAAAGCGTAGGGAACAGAACGAGGCGACTTCGGCAGCGCCGGACCTCCCGGCGCAAAGTGCTCCGCCGTGACGATGAACCCGCCGCCAATGGAAAAGAATGTCTCGACTGCGATGGTCTTTCCATCCGGTGCAAACGCCGTAAAGCGTAAGCCATTCGGATGTGTTGCGACGTGTGGATCGGGATACATCTGGCTCTTGTGAAAGAGCAGATCCCCGGCGCTTTGGAAGCGAATGGAGTGAGAGCCGCCTAGCAGCAACACACCCTCACGCGCCGTGCGGACGACTGCGCTGAACCGCTCCTCAGAGACAGTGTCGGGTGCCTCACCGGCCAAGCCAGCCAGCACCGCTCCGTCTGTACCATGGCCCATGCCGGTCAGCGCAAGCGATCCGTAGAGATCGATTTGCACGCGATGCACCCGCGTCAGAACGCAGGATCGCTGCAAGCCAAGCACGAAGGCCCCCGCCGCGCGCATCGGCCCGACAGTATGCGAACTGGACGGGCCGATCCCGATCTTAAAAAGTTCGAACAGACTGGTCACAAGACACCCTACGATATGCGCGAAACATGTGCGATACGCTACATACGTTCTTATACAGCGTAGACTTCCAACAAAGGTCCCCCAACCGATGCTGTTCAAAGCGCGAAGCGCTGCCGTTTATGGAATTGATGCGCACCTGATCGATGTCGAAGTCGACTTCTCCGGCGTTCCCAACGCGACGGATGCAACCTTCAGCACGGTGGGTCTGCCCGATGCCGCCGTGCGCGAGAGCCGCGACCGCGTCCGAGCCGCCATCAAGAATTCCGGCTTCGACTTGCCGCCGACGCGTATCGTCATCAATCTCGCGCCTGCCGACCTCAAGAAGGAAGGCTCCGGCTTCGACCTGCCCATCGCCATCAGCATCCTTGGCGCGTACGGTGCGCTGCACACGAAGGAGTTGGCAAACTTCCTCCTGGTGGGCGAACTCGGCCTGGACGGCACCCTGCGCGCCGTCCCAGGCGTTCTGCCCATGGCGGTGATGGCGCGTGAGAAGGGCATCCGCAACGTGGTCTTGCCAGCGGCTAACGCGCGCGAAGCCGCCGTGGTGGACGGCGTGGACGTCTACCCCGTGCACACCCTGGCAGAGGTGCGCGACCTTCTGAACGCCTTTGCCTTCGACGGATCACACGTGCAGCCGCTCCGCGTCCGCGCCGATGAAGTGCTGAGCGAGCTCCAGCACTTCCCGCATGACTTCAAGGACGTGCGCGGCCAGCACACCGCCAAACGCGCCATGGAGGTTGCCGCCGCGGGCGGACACAACCTCCTGATGATCGGTCCGCCGGGCAGCGGCAAAACCATGCTGGCCAAGCGGTTGCCATCCATCCTGTCACCGTTGCGTTTCGAAGAGGCACTGGAGACGACCAAGATCCACTCCGTCGCGGGCGTGCTCGACCCAAGCGAAGGCCTGGTCGCGCAGCGGCCCTTCCGTGCGCCACACCACACCATCAGCGACGCCGGCCTGATTGGCGGCGGCATGATCCCGCGTCCTGGCGAAGTCTCCCTTGCGCACAACGGTCTGCTCTTCCTCGACGAACTGCCGGAGTTCCCGCGCAACGTCCTGGAGGTGCTGCGCCAGCCGCTCGAGGATGGCACCGTGACCATCTCCCGCGCGTCGATGACCCTCAGCTTTCCCGCGCGCTTTATGCTGCTGGCCGCCATGAACCCGTGCCCCTGCGGTTACTTCAACGACAAATCTCGCGAGTGCATGTGCACGCCGCCGATGATCCAGCGTTACGTCAGCAAAGTCAGTGGCCCGCTGCTCGACCGCATCGACATCCACATCGAAGTCCCAGCCGTGCAGTACAAGGAACTGCGGCAGGGAACGGAAGGGGAGAGTTCCGCATCCATCCGCGACCGTGTGCTTGCCGCGCGTGAGCGCCAGCAGGCTCGCTTCAGCCAGGCTGCCGACGCAATCGCCACCACGCGCAAGCAGAAGCCCATCTTTGCGAACGCGCAAATGTCATCGCAGCAAATCCGCGTCTTCTGTGAACTATCATCGGACGCGGAGCGCCTTCTCGAGCGCGCCATGCAGCAGCAGGGGCTCAGCGCCCGCGCTCACGACCGCATCCTCAAAGTCTCACGCACCATCGCGGACCTGGAAGGCGCGCAAGACATCGCCGTCAAACACATTGCGGAAGCCATCCAGTACCGCACCCTGGACCGCAGCTACTGGGCATGATGCAGCGTCCGTTGCCTGATAAGTGCCTTCGCCGTACCATCGCCTGAGATGGATTTCCAGAACAAGAAGCGCTTTGACCTGAGCCGCACGCCCAAGAGCGCCGATGCCGAGCGGCTGGTCAGCGCCAGCAGCGCGGGCGAAGATGCCGCGTTCGAACTGAAGCTGCGGCCCACCCGCCTCGGCGAGTTCATCGGCCAGGCCAAGGCAAAGGAGCAACTCGCCATCGCTCTTGAAGCCGCGAAGAGCCGCGGCGAGGCACTCGATCACGTGCTGCTCTCCGGTCCACCCGGGCTGGGTAAGACGACGCTGGCGACTATCATCGCGAATGAACTGGACGTCGGATTTCAGCAGACCAGCGGCCCCGCTCTGCAAATCCAAGGCGACCTAACCGCCATCCTGACGAATCTGCGCGAAAAGCAGGTGCTCTTCCTCGATGAAATTCACCGCTTGCAACCGGTGCTGGAAGAGAAGCTTTATACCGCGCTGGAAGATTACAAGCTCGACATCATCATCGGCCAGGGACCGGCGGCGCGCACGCATGTCATGGAAATTCGACCGTTCACGTTCGTCGCTGCAACCACGCGACCCGGCCTGCTCTCGTCCCCGCTGCGGTCGCGCTTCGGCATCCTCCTCCGGCTCGAGTTCTACACCGATGACGATCTTCGCTACATCGTGGAGCGCTCCGCCGAGGTGATTGGTGTCAGCATCGACGCAGACGGCGCGGCCGAGATCGCCATGCGCTCGCGGGGAACACCACGCATTGCCAACCGCCTTCTGCGCCGTGTGCGCGACTACGCCCAGGTACGCGCGGCTGGCATCATCGATCGCGCCACCGCCATCGCCGCGCTCCAGATGCTGGAGGTGGATGCTCATGGCTTCGACGAACTCGACCGCCGCCTCCTCCGCACCATCATCGACAAGTACGATGGCGGCCCCGTCGGCCTGAACACGCTGGCCGCCGCCCTGGCCGAAGAAGAGGATGCGCTTGAAGAGGTCTACGAGCCGTTCCTGATGCAGATCGGTTTTCTGGATCGTACGCCCCGGGGCCGCGTCGCAACCCGCCGTGCATACGAGCACTTCGGCCTGGCCGTGCCGGTCAGGGCAGGGCTGTATGATCGCCCAACGCTTTTTGACGAGAGCCGCTGACGCAAACTGACCGGCGTATTTTGCACTTTCACACACGCGCCACTTGCTGAAAGCCATGTACCGGTAGTACAACCTCCCTACAGCACCCCCACTCCAGTTCCACTTTTTATGAGGTCACATGCGCACGTTTCGCAGGACACTTCCCCTTGCTGCCACCTTGGTAGCAGCCGCCTTGAACGCACCCACGAACGCATCTGCCGCCGAACAGGCCGTCCTGAAGGCTCGCGTTGCCGCAGGGCAGCAGGTCGGATTCGACGTTTACCTCCCCGTGCAACACAAAGATCAATTGGAAAAGCTGCTCTCCGATCTGCACAATGACCGGTCGCCGCTGTATCACAAATGGCTCACGCCAGCGCAGTTCCATGCGCGCTTCGGTGCCTCCCAGAGCAGCGTCGACTCCATCACGCAGCAGATGCAAGCCAGCAACCTGACCGCAGTGCAGGTCTCTCCGCAGCATATCCATGTAACTGGTACTTCCGCCGATGTCGAGCGTGCCTTGACCACACGGCTGCACACCGGTGTTTTTCCCAGTGGCAGGCAGAAAGTGGTGGCCGCCACTCCGGTCGTCGCACCGCAAACGATCAGCAACGCTGGTGCCATCATTACGGGGCTTTCGGGCAAAGTCCGTATGCGGACGGATAGCCATCTGGCATCCACCGATAATCGATACGCCACTAAAGGGCCGTACTGGTTTGACGACCTGAAGCAGGCCTATGGCTGGCCCGCGTATCAGGCGTACAGCGGAACAGGCACCACAATCGGCATTCTGATCAGCAGCAGCATCAACCCTGCAGATATGACAAAGTACTTTGGCCACGAAAAATTGGCCGTACCGAACATCTCAGAGGTGACGGTCGAGGGTGGAGCGCCGTTCGATCCCAGCAGCGATGGCTCGTTTGAAGCCAATCTGGATGTGCAGCAGAGCGGAGGCATGGCTCCGAACGCGAACATCGTCGTGTACAACATTCCAGACCTCAGCGATGACTCGATCATGGCTGGGTTGGCACAGATCGTGGATGACAACCGGGCTGATGTTGTAAGCATGTCCTTCGGACTTGGCGAAGTCTTCTATACCCCTGACTACAACGGCGGCGATGACTTCACGTATTTGTTGCTTCAGGAGAACGACCTAATGGCGCAGGGCACGGCGCAGGGCATTACATTTGTTGCCGCGTCCGGCGATTCAGGCGCGCTCAGTGCACCACCGTTCGCCTGCTTTGTCACGACGGGTCCATGCGGAACGTACCAGCCTTCTGTATCGTTCCCAGCATCCAGCCCGTATGTCGTTGGCGTGGGTGGCACCAATCTGAAGACGACCTACACTGCCGGAAATCTCAACTCTGCGTACATCAGCGAGGAGGCGTATGCCGATCCACTGACGTCGGACATCTTCTTTGGAACGGCGGCTACCGGTGCCTATTGGGGTTCGGGAGGCGGGAACAGCATCATTTTTCAAAAGCCGCTATACCAATATCTTGTCAAAACCGGCAGTAACAGTGTCCGTACCGTGCCGGATGTGTCGCTGCACATGGGTGGTTGTCCGCAAGGTACCGCAAACTGTAATCCGGATGACAGTGGTGATCTGGAGTACTTCGGAGGTCATCTGTACGGGGTCATCGGCACCAGCGCGTCAGCACCGGACTTTGCCGGTTTGACCGCACTGAATGTGCAGCGCTTTGGAACACGCATGGGAAACGAGAACTACTACATCTATGCGCTCGCCGCCGCACAAAACTTCGGCTTCCCACTCCATGTCTTTCACCAGGGAACCCCTGGCTACAACGGCCTGTATTCCACCACGCCGTCCGGCTATAACCGCGTCCTGGGCAACGGCACGGTGATCGGACGCAACTTCCTGCTGGCACCGCTCGTTCCCCCCGCAGGTACGCCACAGACACCAAGCAACCCGTAGTTAGTCCATCGGCGCATGGAGAAAGTTACCCTCTCCATGCGCCGGTGTTACTGCGTTTTGGAAGGTGAGGGCCGGCTTTTGCCGATCTTCGTCTTTTTTGCCGAGCCTGCTGCTGGTACTGCCTGCTGTGCGGCTGCCGCGTCCGCCTGCTGCTGCACCTGCGCCTGTAGAGCAGCCGTGTGCCTCTCCTGTGTACGCGCCGCCGCCAGCAAGGCATCCCCCAGGTCGCGGCGCGCATTGTCCAGCAGCGTGGCCGACTGATCCAGCGCGGTGCTCTGATCGCGGGGCGCACTCGTGTGCGCAACCATCGTCACCCGCAACAGCACGCTGTATAGCGCGTCCACATTCAGCAGCACCGGCAATGAAGCCGATGCGGAGTCCGGTGCCGCATCGGCTGCCGCAAGCAACGGCGGCAACGTGTTCTCAATATCCTTCTGCATCGACGCAAGATAGCCATCAACTTCCTCACGCATGGCATTCGACCCCTTCCACCGGTTCAGGTCAACGGCGCTGCCCGCGCGTGCCACGCTGTCGATGGCCGGCTGCAGCAGGGAAGAGGGCTTCTGTGTTGCAGTTTGCGGTTGCTGCGCCATACCCGCCGCGCACGCACATAGTGAGAGAAGAAAAAGATACAGGCGATACATGTACATCTCCGGGCCAAAATCAGCCTCATCGAGTTATACGCGCCTGATTGAATCCAAGACTCGTTCGCTGTCCAGCACAAAGCAAAATGCCCCAGCAAACGCTGAGGCACTGCTCGACCAGTGGAACGTTCTACGAAGCTGATTCGACAGCAACCAATTGCGCCTGCTCGGTGGGAACGCCACCTTTGCTATCGCCTGGCTTGCGAATGTCGATACCGCCCTTAAAGAACGCGCCGTCTTCAATGGAGATCCGTGCAGCCACCACATCGCCGGTCAGTGAGCCTTCGCTGCGTATATCGATCCGGTCGCTGGCCATGCAGTTACCGCGCACCTTGCCCAGCACCACAATCTCGCGCGCGGAGATATTGGCGGCTACCTGGCCGTTGCGACCCACGGTGACACGATTGCCAGGCAGCGTAATTGTGCCTTCGATCCGGCCGTCAATGTAGAGAGATTCCGAGCCAGTGACTTCGCCCTTGATCATCAGGCTCTTGCCGATGGTGGCCTGCTCGCCGGTTGCGGTTGCCGCCTGAGGCGTGGCCGCGCGGCTGCTGGGCTGCTCATACGTTGGCGTGCCGACGGCGGTTGGGACGGCGGGGCGAACTGGTTCGGGAGTGGAGGGTGTGGCGTTACCGGAGCCGGGAGTGTTGGGTTTCCACATGAGCTTCTTGAATGTCCTTTCGGCTGGGAATCGCCGCGCGGGTCAGACTGAAAACTTGCCTGTCCATTGCGCAGAGATGTCCTGCGAGCATCTTATCCTGCTCGGGCACATTCAGAATCTGCCCAGTAGCGGAAATCTCTTCCATGTGTGCCGGAATCGAGGTCGATACGCGAAGATATCTTCGCTCCCGGTAAACGGCACGTTGCGTTTGCAGGGGCGTACGGGTTAGTCTCACCGCGTATGCGTCTCCCCCGCGCGTTCTGCCTTGCAGTTCTCCTTTTGCTTTCTGCCGCTGCGTTTGCCGCGCCGAAGGTCCACACCGTTACGCTTGGGCCGGTGCGGCGCGTACCGTATGTTGCCGCCGATGTGGCACGCGAGGCCAAGGAAGACGAGGCCAGCACATTACGCGTGCGCGGCCTGTACGTCGATGAAAAATTGAAAGAGTGGACCACGGGCGATCAGCACGATGTGACGGACCGCAGCTTTGTAACGCGGCGCGTTCTGCACATCAACGATGCGTTGTCCGGCGAGAAGACGGGCCGGTGGGTATGGCAACCTGGGCCGTGGTTGCTGGTGGATCGCGTGTCCGGCCGAGTCGCCGCCCTGCATCTCCCCGATTTTGACAGCAGCATCAGTGACGCGGTCTGGTACCGCGATTATGCGGCCTATTGCGGCATCCACTCCACGGGGAAGGGAAGCGCGCTGACTGCCGAAGTATGGCAGATTGGCGCGCGGCGCCCGGCGTTGCAAAAGGGTATTGGAGCATGGCCCCAACCGGAGCGAATTCGCCCCGTGTGCGCCCCCGCCGTGTGGCAGCGTGAACCCATGCGTGTGACCGTGCGGGCCGCCGGGAGCGAACCGCGAGTCTTCGATGTTGTCGGGACCTCGTCGCTGCTGGTGGAGGATGGAGATGGCGGTGACGACGATAACTGATGGCAAGACAAAGGCCGGTGCATGGCACCGGCCCTGAACGTCCCTCTTGGCTCTGGGGTAGCTTACCGGCGATATCCGCCGCGACCCACGAAGCCGTGAGGTCCACCCGCGTAGCCGCGGCCGTAGTATCCCCCACGGTAGTAGCCATCGTAGTACGGACGCCCATAGAAGGCGGGATAGCCCGGACCATAGTAGGGATACCCGTACGCGTACGGATAAGGCCGGACGTATCGCGGACCATAGTATCCACCGCCGTACACCGGTCCGCCGATGCTGATGCCCACGCCGAAGCGCTGTGCTTCAGCCTTGTGCGGTGCGGCTAAGAGCAGCGCACCCGCAAGTGCCGCGCCCGTCATCCACTTCGAAAGTACCTGTGTGATCTTCATCGTTGTACCCTCCCAACGTGCACTAGGAATAACCCGCGGATATCGAAAGTGTTGCGTTTAAGCAGCCGCAGATTTAGAAAGCTGCTGCTGAGCCGACTCGATTGCGCGAGCAACACGCATCAAGTTGCCTTCCTGAAAATGCCCGGCCAGAACCTGCACGCCGATTGGCAACCCACCGGCAGTCTCTCCAGCAGGCACGCTGATACCGCAGATACCCGCCAGTGACGCCGCCACCGTGTAGATATCCGCAAGATACATGCTGATGGGATCGTCTGCCTTTTCACCCAGCTTCCAGGGAGGCGTAGGAGTCATGGGCGTCACGATGGCGTCCACCTGCGCGAAGGCGGCCAGGAAGTCGCGGGCAATCAGTGTTCGCACCTGCTGCGCCTTTCGATAGAACGCGTCATAGTAGCCCGCGCTGAGAGAGTAGGTCCCCAGCAGGATGCGGCGTTTCACCTCGGCTCCAAAGCCTTCTTCGCGGCTCTCGCGGAAGAGCGCGGCAAGATTCTTCGGGTTCGGTGTGCGGTGGCCGTAGCGCACGCCGTCAAAGCGGGAAAGATTGCTGGACGCTTCCGCCGTGGCCAGAACGTAGTAGGTGGGAACCGCGTACTCGGTATGCGGCAGGCTAAGGTGGTGCACTGTGCAGCCCTTCCCTTCGAGATTCCTGACAACCTTTTCGACGGCAGCGCGGATTTCGGGATCGAGACCTTCGGCGAAATACTCCTTCGGAAGTCCAATACGCATGCCTTCCACCGGCAGCCTTGAGGCCGCTACGTAGTCTTCCACCGGCACCGCTGCCGAGGTGGCGTCCATGCTGTCCTGCCCGGCAAGCACGCCCAGCAACGTGGCTGCATCCTCCACGGTGTTTGTAAAGGGTCCCACGCGATCCAGGGAACTGGCAAAGGCGATCAGGCCGTAGCGCGAGATGCGTCCGTATGTGGGCAGCACGCCGACGACGCCGCAGAAGGCTGCCGGCTGGCGGATTGAACCTCCAGTGTCCGTGCCCAGAGAGGCGGCGCAAAAGCCTGCCGCAACCGCGGCCGCAGACCCGCCAGAAGACCCACCAGGCACGCGGTCCAGCGCGCGCGGGTTGCGCACCGGCCCATAGGCGGAGTTCTCGTTCGAGGACCCCATCGCGAATTCGTCGCAATTCAGCTTGCCCAGCAGCACGGCACCGGCGGCGTCCAGCCGGACGACGGCAGTGGCATCGTACGGTGGATGGTAGCCCTTCAGGATGGCGGAACCTGCGGTTGCTGGCGCGCCACGCATCACCAGGACATCCTTAACGCCAGTCGGCACGCCAGCAAGCGGCGGCAGCGGGTCGCCTTTTCGGGCAAGTTCATCAATGGCGGAGGCCTGCGCCAGACCGCGTTCTTCTGAGAGCGAGAGAAAGCTGTTGATCTCCTCGCCCGCGATCTGGTCCTGCATGCGGATGCGCTGGAAATGCGCTTCAGCGAGCGCCGTCGCGGTGGTACTGCCAGCTTGCAACGCCGCGCGAATGCCCGAAATGGAACGGAGGTCCGTGTTCATCATCAATTTTCTTCAGAAACCTGTCGTGTTTTTCCTGGCTTGGCCAATGTTTCACGTGAAACATTCTGGCGGCTGCTTTGCCCTATTCTCATTCCGTCGAGATTGGCCATCAACGCTCAATCACCTTTGGCACCTTGAAGAAGCGGCCATCGGTCTCGGGTGCCTCCTCCATTACGGCAGCGCGTTCCACGGAGGGCTTTGGCGTGTCGGGCCGCAGACTCACTCCCGCGGGTGCGGCCTCGGCCGCGAGCAATTGACTGACCTGCGCCATGGGAGGCACATCCGTCGTGTCCAAGGCACTCAGCGAGGCAATATGCTCCAGGATGGCGTTCAGGTCGCGCCGCATGCGCGGTTCCTCTTCGGCGGTGAGCTGCAGGTGAGCCAGTGCCGCGACATGGCGGACATCGTCCAGCGTGACCGCTGCGCTGGCCAGATGCGGTGTTGCCGCTTGTGCTTCATTCGGATCCGTGGGAGTTTGTGTCATGTATGCCTATTGCTCTCGCGCCGCGCTACTTCTAAGGGCGACAGGAAGAGTATAGCGGTGAGCGGAACGCGGCTGATGCGGGCGAGCTCCGCCTCCAACTGCGGAGCGGAGGAGCGCAACTGATGCTGCCAGGCAGCATCGGGGACGGTGACAATCACGGTGCTACTTTCCCACCCAGTAACGATAGAGCGCTCAGAGATGGCGTGGCCTGCGGCGACGGGCCACGCCGCCGCTAAACGGTCCAGGGGAGAAAGGCTGTCAAGCGATTTTGCCAGGGTAGTCCGGAGAAGATTCTGGATAGCTTGCATACGGAAGTCCTCCTTCCAGTAAAGGCTAGCCCCAAACCTGCTTGGATGCACAGGCTTCGGATGCCGTCGTTTACAGCCCTTCTCCTCACCAACTTTAAGTACAGGAAATTGGGAGCGCTCGCAAAGGCACAACGCGATCAGGCAACAGGACAAGGTCCATTGGAAAGCGAATTTGGGTCTAGACGCATCACAAAGCACGGCTCGCCAGTGTTGCCCGGTCCTGAAACCGGCATATCCTTTAAAAGAAATGAAAAAAAATGTTGAGACCGCCCGGATTGACACTGGTGTAAGTGGATTGAATGACATCCTGTCCGGTGGTCTGCCATCTGGCCAGATGTATCTGCTTGAGGGTATACCGGGCACCGGGAAGACGACCCTTGCCTTGCAGTTTATTCGCACGGCGATCCTGGCCGGTGAGAAAGCACTGTATATCACGCTGTCTGAATCGAAACGAGAGCTGGAAGCCTCCGCCCGTTCGCATGGATGGCGCAACGATGAACTAGCCATTGCCGAGTTTGTTCCTGACGAGGCCAGCCTCAGCGCGGAGCAGCAGTACACCGTCTTCCATCCCAGCGAAGTGGAACTGGCCAGCACCATCAAAAGGCTTACGGAGTTCATTGATACCGTCAAGCAGGCTCGCCTGGTCATTGATTCACTTTCCGAACTCAGACTTCTGGCTGCGGATACCATGCGCTACCGGCGGCAACTGCTGGCCCTGAAGCAGTTTTTCGCTGGACGTGACACGACGGTATTACTGCTTGACGACCGGTCCGGCGAAGGCAGTGACATGCAGCTTCAGAGTATCGCCCACGGGGTCATCCGGTTGGACAAAGTACCGCGAAGATACGGCGCGAACCGGCGCCAGGTGGAAATTCTGAAACTGCGTGGCAGTTCATTCCGCGAAGGTTTTCACGACTACACAATTGAGACGGGAGGCCTGCGAATCTATCCTCGCCTCGTTGCAAATGAACATGAGGGTAAGTTCAAGGATGAGCGGGTCAAAAGCGGCATCGACGCCTTAGACGCGATGTTTGGCGGCGGGATCAGCCGGGGATCGTCTACCCTCCTTATCGGTCCAACCGGTGCGGGAAAATCCACCACGGCCATTCAATACGCGTATGCTGCCGCAAAGCGCGGAGAGCGAGCTATCGTCTACTCCTTCGATGAAGTGCTTCGGACGGCAATCGAACGTGCAGAAGCCCTTGGAATCCACGTCCGGGCAGAGTTGGAGAAGGGCACGCTGTCGATGTCGCAGATCGATCCGGCGGAACTTTCACCGGGCGAATTTATCTGGCAGATACGGAATGACGTCGAAGAGAAAAATACCAAGCTGGTTGTTATCGACAGCCTAAATGGCCTCCTGAACGCCATGCCTGGCGAAAAGGATCTGATTCTTCAATTGCATGAGCTGATTGCATATCTAGATCAGAAAGGCGTCGTCACCTTTCTGATCCTCACCCAGCACGGTCTGGTGGGCAGTACGCATGCCGAAATCGATGTCAGCTACCTTGCGGACACAGTGCTTGTCCTGCGGTATTTCGAAGCAGAGGGCAAAATTCGGCAGGTCATCTCGGTGTTGAAGCAGAGAGTTGGACAGCATGAACGGACCCTGCGCGAGTTCAAGGTGAATGAGTCTGGCATTTCGGTAGGAGAACCCCTCAGGAACTTGCGAGGCATTCTCACCGGCGTCCCGGAAATTATGGGCGCTCCGGCCCACAACAAGGACGAGGCTTGAGCGTGAGTCTGTGCGTCCGTGTGATCGCGCCCACTGGGCGCGACTCGGAGTTAATCGTTAACGTGCTACAGCAGCACGGAGTTGCTGCCATTAACAGTACACTCGACGACCTCCTTACGAATCTGCGGAAGGATACGCTGTTAGGGCCGTTGTTGATCGCTGAAGAAGCGCTCAACGCGTCAGCGATCCAGGAACTGAGCCGCTACGTACATCACCAGCCGTCCTGGTCCGACCTTCCCATACTGATCCTCACGGCCAGCGGACGGGAGGCGCTGAATGCTTCATCATTGCAAGCAGACCGGCTGCCGCTCGGCTCCCCTGTACTTCTGGAACGCCCTATCCGGACGGCAACACTGGTGAGCAGCGTCCAGGCTGCCCTGCGCGCCAGGACACGGCAATACGAGATCCGGAACGTTGTCTCTGAGCTGAAGGATGAGCGCGAGCTGTTGCAAGCCATGCTTGATAGCTTGCCTGTCGGTGTGGTGTTCGCGAAGGCTTCAGGGGAGATCGTCAGGGGTAATCGGCGATTGGAATCGATTGTGCGTCATCCTCTCATCACCAGCCCGGACATCGAAAGTCACGGGCAGTGGGTGGCATACCATGCAGACGGACGGCGTGTCGCTGGGAATGAGTTTCCGCTGGGCCGGGTCCTCAAAAGTGGCCGGGCATTACCCCCTGAGGAGTACCTCTACGAGCGCGGCGATGGGACGCGAGCCTGGGTGAGTCTGGCAGCTGCTCCTGTTCTCAACGAGTTGGGCGAGGTGACGGGTGGAATCGTCGCTCTTTCCGACATCGATCAGCAGAAGCGATCAGAACTCGCCCTGATTCAGAGCGAAAAGCTAGCTGCGGTTGGCAGGCTGGCCGCTTCGATCTCACATGAGATCAACAACCCTCTTGAGGCGATCACGAACTTGCTCTACCTGGCACGCCAGGACAGAGGTTTGTCCGCTGAGGTGCGGGACTTTCTCGACACCGCCGATCAGGAACTCTCGCGTGTGTCGCAAATTGTGACGCACACTCTCCGGTTTCACCGCCAGTCGACAAATCAGACCGCTATCTCCGCAGAGGAACTCCTGGCTCCTGCATTAGGGCTGTACGCTGGCCGGATGCTCAACTCCAACATCGACTTAGTGGTTCAACATCGCGCATCAGGCCTGGCCAGGTGCTACGAAGGCGAGATTCGTCAAGTGCTGAACAACCTCGTCGCAAATGCGATCGAGTCAATGAAGCTTGGTGGCCGGCTGCTTGTGCGAACGAGACGGTCGCGTTCCTGGAAGACCGGCCAGCAAGGTGTTCGCATCAGCATTGCAGACACTGGGCAAGGTATTGAACCAGGCGTTACCGCCCGTATCTTTGATGCCTTCTTTACGACCAAGGGACTGAATGGCACTGGGCTTGGACTCTGGATCTCAATGGGAATTGTCTTAAAACACCACGGCTGTTTACAGGTCCGCTCCAGAGTGGGGACGGAGAAAAGCGGGACTGTTTTCAGCCTTCTTCTTCCAAGTGAACATCTTGATCCCGTCAGTCCTGCTGTGGGGTAAATACAACCTGCACCAAGTGATTGCAGCCGTGCCACACGATTTACAAATGGTTGCGCCAGGTTGATGATATTGCATTCGTAATACTATCGAAGAGTGCCCGTTTTCCTGTTCATCCTGCCGATGGCTTCCACGCTTCTCGGTGGACTTCTCGCAGTGCGGTTCCGGCAGTACATTACAGTTCTGATTGCGTTGGGAGCCGGTTTGCTGCTGGGTGCGGCATTTCTGGATCTGCTGCCAGAAGCTATCGCCCTTGGTGTGGAGAATGGGTTGGCCGTCCCGGCCATCCTGGGCATGATGCTGGTTTCATACCTCATCTTCTACATTCTCGAAATCGGCCTTGATGAGCTTGCGCGGCGCTGGCACACCGATGGCTTGGAGCGGAGGGTTATCGGGCGTACCGGGGCCGGCATGCTGATCTTTCACAGCTTCAGGGATGGTTTGGCCATTGGAGCCGCGTATACCGTCTCGCACGCGGCCGGATACGCCGTTGCGTTTGGCATTGCCGCGCATGACCTGGGGGATGGCATGAATACGGTGATTCTCACCACCGGCGGTGAGCGCCCCAGACCGTTGGACTATCTGTTCTTGGCGGCGGATGCACTTGCCCCATGTCTGGGCGTATTGATCACCTTGTGGTGGAGTTTTTCTGCTTTCAACTCCGTCTTCTTGCTGGTGTTGACGGCTGGGTTCTTCCTGCACATGGCGACGAACGACTTTTTGCCTCAGCTTCGTCCAAGCAGGATTTCGCGCATGTACCTATTGCCAGCGGTGGTGCTTGGAGCGCTTGTCATCTACATGGCGAATCTGTTCTTCGCCCGTTATCGCTGACCTTAAGCCGAGGGCGTGCTTTACCCTGGCCTGAGGCGGCGCAATCGTTTCATGGGCGAGATGTGCGGTGGTGGGCCCACCAGGACTTGAACCTGGAACCAACGGATTATGAGTCCGCTGCTCTAACCAATTGAGCTATAGGCCCACTTTGCAGATTGTATGGGAACGGCTGTGTTGCCGGTGGCAGCGCATAACAAGGCTGTTTGCGTGATTGAGAGTCGGTATACCGCTCCTAAGTTTCTACACGCTTTCAACTACAGCCAAAACTCGTGGAGTGAATCATTCCTAAGCAACTTGGAGAGCTGTAGAACACGCGCACTTCAGGTTAGCTAGAAGTGACATGCTCTCTTTGGCGATCATGCATGGCGAGGTAGCACGCACCAAGTCTCTAGGTCTCGTCCGGCGTCGATCCCGGTGTGGTTCCCGTGTTTCCTGGTGCCGAAGGATTGAGGGTTCCGGCGTTGTTCTCGGGAGTTCTCGACCGGACGGCTGTCGACCCCGGACCGGCAGTGGCTGGGTTGCCGCCGTTGTATCCGGAGGGCTCCGCCTTCTCCCCGCGTTCCACCCCAGCCTTGGTATTTGGAACTGGTTTCGTGCCCGCCACCTCGGGATTGTTTCCTTCACCCACTGCTCACCTCCGCCTTCATCTGGCACTTGGACAGCATTCCGTATCGCGAAGATGCCTGTCATGCTGCTCCATCGCGGCGTATCCGTTACACTTCTCACATACCTGTTGGCCGTCCGATTTTGGAGTGCGGCGTTTTTTTGAGGATCTTTGTGACATCCGTTGTTCTCCCCAACTCCTGGTTAAAGCGCCTGTTCGGTTCACTCGCAAGTCGTGGCTGTCTTTTGCTGGCGTGCGCTGCTTTCCTCATCGGTCTTGGATCTGGCAATCTGAGGGCGCAGGGCACCCCCGATCCAAATGCTGCGCCGGCACAGGTGCAAAGTCCGCAGATCATTACGGTGCCTGCCCCGTCCACGCCACCGTCCACTCTGAATACCGGGCCGGACTGGAGCCGTGCCGGTGCAGGCTCGCAGAACCGCGGCAACAGCAACTCCGTAACCTCTCGCGGAAGCACGACGCTGCCGCCGGACACGCCTACCGAGTTTCAGACGCTGGTCAACCGGACGCTTGGCCAGGCGCTGCCGATCTTTGGCGCGAACCTCTTTCGCAACCCACCCAGCACGTTTGCACCGGTTGAGGATGCACAAATCACGCCGGATTACATCATCGGAACCGGAGATGAGATTCGCATCTCCGCGACGGGTCAGCTCAACCAGCAGGGAACTTTTACGGTCGATCGCGCCGGGACCATCTCCATCCCGGATGTTGGAACACTGACGGTTGCGGGTCTGCGCTTCAACCAGCTACAGCCATTTCTGCGGCAGCAGATCGGACGTGTTTACCGCAATTTTGAGCTTAACGTCACGCTCGGCCAGCTACGCTCGATTCAAGTCTACATTCTTGGTGAGGCCCGGCAGCCGGGAGCGTACACGGTCTCTTCGCTGTCCACGCTGGTCAACGCGCTCTTTGCCTCTGGCGGCGTTCTTCCCCAGGGTAGCCTCCGCCACATTGAATTGCAACGGGCTGGTCAGACCATCTCCGTTGTTGATCTGTATGACCTGCTGCTGCGTGGAGACAAGAGCAAGGACGTCAAGCTCCAGCCCGGCGATGTAATTTTTGTACCGGCTGCCGGTCCGCAGGTCGCCGTTGCCGGTTCCGTTACCAATCCCGCGATTTATGAACTGCGCGGCGAGACGACGCTTAATCAGGTATTTCAGCTTGCCAATGGACTCACCTCGACCGCCAATCCCGCCCGCATTCGCGTGGAAAGTGTTGCCTCCGGAGCAGTGCGTGGCGTCCAGACCGTAAGTGTGCAGACGTCCGGCGGTCTCCCAGTGAAGGGCGGAGACATCATCACCGTAGATGCCATCTCCGATGCGTTTCGCAACGCAGTCACCCTGCGCGGCAACGTCGCCAATCCGGGACGGTACGGCTGGTACGCGGGTATGCGCCTGTCCGACCTGATTCCTGATCGCGAGTCTCTGATTACGCGCAACTACTACCGTTCCCGTAACACGCTGGGCCTTACGACGCCGAATCAGCTCACACAGCCACACGATCAGACACCACTGCAAGGCACTCAGGGACGCATTGCCGTCAGCACGTCGCCCACGTCCGGAACCACCTCATCTGGGGGAGCGTCCGGTGGCCAGAGCGCACCATCGTCTTCTTCTGGAACGCAAAACACCTCGACGGAAACGCCAAACCCGACGGCTACAAACATTGCGAACAGCAATGGCGGTGGAACCACGGTAGGCGACGCGCTGACGCAGAGCAACGGCACATTCAATCCGGCGAACGATGTAGTTCTGAGCGCTCCGGACGTCGATCTCGCCTATGCTGTGATCGAGCGGCTTGATCCGGTGACACTTTCCACAACGCTGCTCCCATTCAATCTGGCAGCGGTCGTGAACCACTCCGACCCGTCACAGAACCTTCTCCTGGAACCCGGAGATGTTGTCACTATCTTTTCGAAAGCCGACATCCGCGTGCCTCAATCGCAGCAGACGCGCTTCGTGAGACTGGAAGGCGAGTTTGCCTCGGCCGGCGTGTACAGCGTTCTGCCGGGTGAAACGCTTCGCCAGCTGATTACGCGCGCGGGTGGGTTGACACCAGAAGCGTACCTGTATGCCTCGGAATTTACGCGGCAATCGACTCGCCGCGTCGAGCAGCAGCGTCTGCGTGAGTATGCCGACTCACTGGATGCGCAGATCTCCTCGGAGGTGAACCGTGATATCACCGGAGCGCTGAATCCGACCAACGTGACCACGACCATCAACGCCGCGGCAGAGAACGCGCGCGCCGCAGTGGCCCGCCTGCGCAATTCGCAACCAACTGGCCGCATTGTGCTAAAGCTGTTGCCTACATCCACCGGCGTGGGCAGCCTGCCCGATATTTCGCTGGAGGACGGGGACCGTTTTATCGTCCCGCGGCAACCTTCCACCATTACAGTCGCGGGTGAGGTCTACAACGCGTCTGCGTTCCTCTTTGAGCCGCACCTTCAGGTGCGTAATTACATCAGAACCGCGGGTGGGCCGTCGCGCGACGCGGATCCGAAGCGCATCTTTGTGATCCGCGCTGACGGATCGGTGCTTTCGCGGCAGTATTCTGATGTGGTCAAGGCACCCAGCCTGCCAGGTGATACCGTGGTCGTTCCTCCACAGCTAACGCGTGGTAATTTCCTGCGCGATTTCATTGCTGTCTCAGCCGCCGCTGGACAGCTCGCCATACCACTCTCCTTGTTTGCCCTTTTCCGATGACGACTGAACCTGTTCTGCACATACACGCAGCCTCTCTGGACGAGGACTGGACGCCAATTCGCTTCGATGGTTTCCAGTTCCTCATTCGCATTCTGAGGCAATGCAAGCTCATAGCCGTTTGCACGGTGCTTGCCGCGCTGCTGAGCCTTGCCTATGCGCTTACGCGCAAGCCGTTTTTCGCGGTGGAGGCATCGTTTCTGCTGCCATCATGTGATCGTGCCTCTTCGAGAACGGGCGCCAGGTCTTCTTGTCATCACTGCAAATTGCAATGTTCCTCAGCTTCCTTAAGCGCAATATCGTACCCGCTCGTATAGGAAACCGTATGATTAACGTTTCGAAGGTGGTCAATGCGATGCCGTCCTCACGTTGCATCCGCAACGGCGAATCCTTCGAGGATAGCCAGTCCACGCTGCTCCCAACACTTTCGCGTATCTGAGGTAGCTTATGGATTCTTTTACTTCCTCTCCTGTAAGTACTGATCCTCGATCTGAAGAGGGGTTTGACCTGCTTGAATTGGTTCTCATTTTAGTGAGACGCTGGCGCATTACGGTTTTCCTGATCCTCTTGTTTGGGCTGCTCACAGCTTTATTTTCTTTCCTGTTAAAACCCAAGTACACCGCAACTGTCTCATTTCTTGTCGATCAGGAAACCAGCAGTACCGGTATTTTTCTGTTTCGTCAGACTGACCCTACGATCGCATTGCTACAAAGTAAGACCATCACTCAGTTTGTTCTTGATCACGTAAGCAAAGAGAATCTTGCCGAAGAAGTCAGTCCCAGGTTGACAGGCGATGCTCGTTTACTCGCGCTACGAGAGCACATACAGGGTGAAGCGATCGCTTCACACACCGAACAGGGTGTTTACAGTGTAAAGATTACAGACCAATCTCCAGCACGAGCGATGATGATCGCTAACGCTTATTTGGATGCCTTACAGGATTTGAGCGATCACATGAATTTTGACGCCGCGACGCGTACCAGGGCGTTCTATCAGCAGCAGATGGTAGATGAGCGGGCTGCTCTTGAAAAATCGGAATCGGATCTTAAGACGCATCAACAGTCTACCGGAATGCTGCTGCCAACTTCTCAAACTAACTTACAGATCAGCCAAATATCTAATCTCCGCTCACAGTTGGTTGCTCTTCAAATCCAGAAAGCTACGATCTCGGAGCAGGCAACGCCAGACAATCCAGAAATGGTAAGACTCAACGCTCAGATCACTGAGCTCCAAAGCAAGATAAATGGTTTTCAAGGACGAATAAGCAACAAGAACGACCAGGATTTGCCTTCACAGAATTTGGAAATTGGACGATTGGAGCGGGACGTCTCATACCATCAAGCTCTACTTGCCTCACTTTCCACACAGTATGAGCGTGCTAGGTTGCAAGAGAGCTTTGGTATTCCAAGGGTCCATGTGGTTGATAGAGCGGCACCTCCTATACCGAGAACGTTCCCAAACAGGTATCTCTTGGTAGCAGTCGCGTCAAGCGCAGGACTCTTTGTTGGAATACTAATCACCGTGTTAGGCGAGGTACGCACTCGCCTAATAAGCAATCCTGAGTCTTCGCTCAAATTGCGTGAGATCAGACGAGAGCTGCGACTCCGGAAAGCCTGACACACTCATGGTGAAGCCGCATAAGATTGCAAACTGCGCATCACTTGTGCTTTGCGTGATGCTTATTCTTTTCCCAAAGGGCGGCGTAAGGATAAGCAGTATCCCAGTCACGTGGGGATATCTATTGCTCTTTGTGTCGTTTATTGTGTTCATGCCCTATCGACTGATCGCAACGCACGCTCAATATTACAAGCGTCAGCTAGCAGCTTTTGCATGCCTAGTGCCCTTTGCATTTGTCATGTTGTATTCAGCAATTGCAAACGGAATTCCCAACATAGGAGGCTTCATAAGTACTGGCACGAGTTTGTTGTTTTTTCCAATACTCTTTCTTTGGTTTTTTCCGCCATTGTTGAAGCTTGTTAATGGTTGGAAGCTCATGCAGTGTGTCTGCTATTGCATGCTTGCCGCAGCTATCTTTGGAGTTTTCCTATTTATATGGCGCCCCGTTACTGGATTCTGGATCCAGATCCCGTATCTCACTGTGAATGCGGACGACGTAGGAGATTTCGGTGTTACTAAAAACATTCAGCGGGGATTCGTCTTTAAACTTATTTCGACGTATAACAACGGTAATTTGTATGGCGCGGCCACTTTTATCTTGCTCAAGCAGTTCGATCTGTTCACGCCTGTGCGATGGAAGCGTTGGACTATGCGTCTTGCACTGTTGCTGACGTTAAGCCGAACCATCTGGGCTGGCCTAATCTTTGACCAGATGCTATCGCTCGGTGCGTCACTTTGGCAGCAGAGAAAAAGCTTTCCGCGATTGAAACTAGGCAGACTAGCAACTGTTTTTGGGCTGATTGTTGTTCTCGCTCCAGTCCTTTATACTCTTACTACGTTCATCGGACTACGTAACGGTGGTTCGTTCATAATCGATCCAACCTTGGGAGGGAGGACCGCTCAGTTTGTAAATCTTGGTGCATCTCCTGTGTTTCCTACATTTCCAAGTGAATTCTTCTTTACAGAAATAATTTATCTTTCCGCCATAAACTTGTATGGGTACATAGGGCTTCCTGTAATCACTTTAGTATTAATGTCACCTGCGTTGGTTCTGATGCTTGATCGTACCGCACTGCAGGATCCTGTGCGTCGCGCGGCGCTTAAGGGGCTGCTCCTTTATGCACTTGTGGCGACATCCGATGGTGCGTTAAATTACATTCCTGTCATGGCTTTCTACTGGTTTACGTATATGCTCTTCATCTTCGGGCTGCCCGGAGTGTGCTTCAATTCAGACGGCCGCCCAGTCTGCCGTCAAAACTTAGAGTTTAACGGTAACCCCGTTTCTTATTAAAATATGGAGGACTAGTGCCCTCGATGAGAGTTACAGACGAAAGCGAAGGTGCCCCGCTGCTCGTCACTGGCGGTGCCGGTTTTATCGGGTCCAATTTTGTTCTGCGGCACCTGCTTTCGCGAACGCCCGGTGCATCGGCAGCGGTGGAAGTAGTCACGGTGGATGCATTGACATACGCCGGCAATGTCCACAATCTCTCGCCGCTGGCCAACGATCCCCGGCATGTCTTCGTGCATGGCGATATTCTGGACCGGGATTTGATGCGGGCGCTGCTGGTGAAGCACCGTCCGCGTGCCATCGTTCATTTCGCGGCGGAAAGTCATGTGGACCGGTCCATTCTGGGGCCGGGCGCGTTTCTGAGGACGAATATCGAGGGCACATTCAGCCTGCTGGAGTGTTCCCGGGAGTACCATGCTTCGTTGACCGGCGGTGAGCGCGAGCGGTTTCGCTTCCTGCACGTTTCCACCGACGAGGTCTACGGCACGCTCGGCCCGGGCCACCCGGCTTTTCACGAGAGCACACCGTTCGCGCCGAACAGTCCGTACGCGGCCAGCAAGGCGGCAAGCGATCATCTTGTGCGGGCCTGGCACCATACCTATGGCCTGCCTGCATTGATTACGAACTGCTCCAACAACTATGGTCCCTACCAATTTCCGGAAAAATTGATTCCGCTGGTGATCGCCAACGCACTTGGGGGTAAACCGCTGCCCGTATATGGCGACGGCCAGCAGGTGCGGGACTGGCTCTTTGTGGAGGATCATTGCTCCGCCATTGAAACGGTGCTGGAGCGCGGCACCGTGGGCGAGACGTACAACATCGGTGGCAACAACCAGCAGACAAACCTTCATGTCGTGCAGATGATTTGCGCTCTTTTAGACGAACTCAAGCCGATTGCAACGCCGTATGCCGAACAGATCACCTACGTGACGGACCGGCCAGGGCACGATCGCCGGTACGCCATCGATCCGGCAAAGATCCAGCGTGAATTGCAATGGTTTCCGGCGCAGGATTTCGCCACCGGCCTTCGCCGCACAGTGGAGTGGTATCTGGCAAACCAGGACTGGGTAGCCGGTGTGACGAGCGGTGCATACCGGGACTGGATCAGCACCAACTACGGCGGTCGCTCCGGTGCGGTAGAGGCCGTTGCGGCATGAAGGGCATCATCCTGGCCGGTGGCTCCGGTACGCGGCTCCATCCAGTAACGCAGGCTGTCAGCAAGCAGCTACTGCCCGTTTACGACAAACCGATGATCTATTACCCGCTTTCCACGCTGATGCTTGCAGGCATCCGTGAGATTTTGATCATCTCCACGCCATTGGACACGCCACGCTTTGAGCAACTGATGGGTGACGGCACCCGATGGGGCCTCGAGTTGAGCTACGCTGTCCAGCTGTCACCGGATGGCCTGGCGCAGGCGTTTCTGATTGGCCGTGAATTTCTTGCGGGCGATAGCTGCTGTCTGGTTCTGGGCGACAACATTTTCTATGGTCACGAACTTGCCAAGTCGCTGCGCGCCGCGGCCGTGCGGACGGGGAGGGATGGCGGGGGCCATGTGTTCGCGTATGCCGTTACCGATCCAGAGCGCTATGGCGTCGTTGAGTTCGATAGCGAACGCCGCGCCATCTCGCTGGAAGAAAAGCCCGCCCAGCCCCGGTCGCGCTATGCCGTCACCGGCATTTACTTTTACGGTCCGGACGTGGTCGCCTGCGCGGAGAGCATTCGGCCGTCGCCGCGAGGCGAGCTTGAAATTACGGACGTCAACCGCTGGTATCTTCAGCAGGGGCGCCTGCATGTGGAGGTGATGGGACGTGGCATCGCATGGCTGGATACCGGTACGCATGATTCGCTGCTGGAGGCCTCTCTTTTCATTCATACCATCGAGAAGAGGCAAGGCCTGAAGATCGCCTGTCCGGAAGAGATCGCCTATCGCCTGGGCTGGATCGATGCTGAGCAACTCGAACAACTGGCCAAAGGCTATGGCAAAAGCACCTATGGCGAATACCTTCGCTGGCTGGTGCGTGACACCGTGATGTGGAGCGCGACATGAGCGCTCTGACTGGTCCGGTCCTCATCACGGGAGCCTCCGGGCAAGTTGGCTCCGCTCTCCTGAGTCTCTTTTTAACGGAAGAGCCTGAAATTATGGTTGCCGCACCAAACCGTGCGGCGCTCGATCTCGGCACACCGTCAAGTATTCGCGCATATGTACGCGCAATTCGGCCGCGATGGGTGATTTCCTGCGGCGCATACACGGCAGTGGACGCTGCGGAGACCGATCGCGAGACCGCCTTTGCCATCAATGCAATCGCCCCTGGCGTGCTGGCGGAAGAGGCCGCCGCGTGTGGGGCCGCTTTGATTCACCTTTCGACTGACTATGTGTTCAACGGCGGTGGAACGCGGCCATGGGTCGAGACCGACCCCACTGGTCCACTAGGCGTCTACGGCGCGTCGAAGCTGGAGGGTGAGCAGGCCATCCTTGCGGTGGCGGAGCGCGCCATGCTGCCGTACATGATTTTGCGGACCTCATGGGTCTACTCAGGCAGTGGCAAGAACTTTGTCCGGACTATGTGGCGTTTGCTTTCCACCCGCACGGAGCCGCTGCGGGTCGTGTCCGATCAGCACGGTGCCCCCACCTCGGCTGCGGATCTGGCGGCCGCGATCCTGGCACTGATACGCTTCAGCGAAGTCGAGGGACAGGCTGGGGCGCAGCCAGCCACCCGGTCCGGAATCTATCACTGCGCTGGAGGGGGCGACACTACCTGGGCCGGATTAGCCATCGCCGTTCGCGAGTACCTCCGCATGTACCGGGGTGCCGAGCCAGCCGAGATCATTCCAGTTCCCACCTCGGAGTACCCCACACCCGCAGTCCGGCCACTCAATTCCCGCCTACACTGCGGCAAGCTGGCAGACACCTTTGGCATTCGCCTCCCACACTGGCGAACCTCCGTTACCGAAGCTCTGCATACACTGGCGGCAACCGACTAGTCATACGCGTGCTCTTCCAAAAACCAGGATTAGGCTCCCAATACCGGCACGCCACACTACAATCAAGCCAGGCATGAAGCGTATCCTTATCGTCAAGCTCGGCGCGATTGGTGATGTCGTGATGGCGATTCCAGCGGTGCATGCCTTGCACGCCGAGGGCTTTGAGATCGACTGGATATGCAATCCTGCCGCCGCGTCGGTACTTCAATGCTACTCAATCTGCCGCGTGATCACGGCGGACGAGCGTGCCATCATACAAGGCACGTTGCCGGAGCGCATGCACGCGCTGCGTGCTGTTTGGGTGCAGCTGGCCAGCCATTACGACCTGGTTTTCACGCTGTATTACGACCGCCGCTACCGCCTGCTCTCGCTTCCTGTGCGGGGGGGTCGCCACGTACGGCTTGTGCCAGGCGACCGCGCCCTCGGACTCCATCCTGGCCGGCATCACACCGACGAATTCGCGCGTATTCTGCTTTCAGCAACCAGCGGCTCCGTGACCGACGCTGGCCCTAGACCCCAAAGCATGGCTCCCGTACCTGCGGAACGGCTCCCTCAATCGCCTCTTCAGCCTACCTCCGGCAAACGTGTCGTGCTGGCTCCGGGTGGCGCGAAAAATCTTCTTCGTGACGACCACCTCCGTCGCTGGCCGGTACCGCTGTACGTGGAACTCGCGCGCCGCCTGCTCCGCGAGGAGTACGAGGTGGTTCTTACCGGTGGTCCCGGCGACCTGTGGGTGCGCGAAGCCTTTGCCGGATTGCCGTGTACAGACTGTATTGACCGCCTCGATCTGCCGGAACTGCTCTCGCTATTGAATAGCAGCGAGGTTGCTGTCACGCATGACAGTGGGCCGCTCCATCTCGCCGGAATTACCCGATGTGCTTTGGTTGGCGTTTTTGGCCCGGTTGACCCATGGGCACGCCTACCGCGCAGGCCCGGCACGATTGGCCTGTGGGGAGGCGAGGGCTTCGCCTGCCGGCCATGCTATGACGGTACCGGGTATGCGAACTGCCAGGACAACCAGTGCATGGCGCAGGTTACGCCGGAGATGGTCTTCAGTGCAGTCACGGACCTGCTCCGGCAGCGTTTGGCCGGAACGCCGGCGCCGCCAGAGGTACGCTTGCCGCTGTCAACCTCACCGCTTTTCATGTTGGAGCCGCAACCCGCATGAGCAGTGTCCCGCAGCTTCGCAGGGGATTGTTTCTGGACCGCGATGGTGTCATCAATGAGGAGGTTGGGTATCTGCATCGCCCGGAAGATTGCCGGTTTATTGACGGCATCGTCCCTCTGCTCCAGGCGGCAAATCGCCTCAGCTTCGTAACCTGTGTCATTACGAATCAAGCTGGGATCGCGCGTGGTCTGTACACCGAAGAGGATTTCCACTGTCTAATGGCTCATATGCGATCAGAGCTTCTGCGGAAGGGCGCACGCCTGGATGCGGTGTATTTTTCGCCGTACCATCCGGTGCACGGTGTCGGTCGCTACAAGCGTGACAGCAATTGCCGCAAACCTGGGCCTGGAATGATGATTCGAGCCGCCGCGGAACACGGTATCGATCTTGGCTGTTCCGTGCTGGTGGGTGACCGGTGCTCCGACATTGTCGCGGGGAATGCAGCTGGAATTCCAGATTTGTTCCTTTTCGGTATGACTGAGACCTCGGCGTGCCCCGAACTCCTGACGTATCATGTAGCAAATACATTGTTTACGGTGGAGAATTACCTTATCGCAACAAGTGAGCGATAGCCGTGTCTTTTGGGAGCAAGCATCTTGCGATGTAACTCCGTCGGTCATAAAACGTTGTCAAGCGGCACGCGGACTTCTGAAGGAACGCTGTAGACACGCTCGGGTCATTGGTCCTGAGCAAACAAAAGGTGCACAGGCACTTGGCCAGTCGCACAAACTCGCTGCTGTGGTTGGGCACGCATAGGGAGTGGATGCAGTCTAACGATCAAGCCTCTGGTGGAATCCCCGCGGTTCTGGACTTCGTGCATGATTACAGTGCTACACCGCCCGCATCACGCCGCCGCACGGTTGAATCGCCTGCCAGGCTATTCTCATATGCGGTCGTGAAGCGTTGTTTCGACGTATTTTTTGTTTTGCTGTCTGCTCCCGTCACGGTTCCCATTTGCCTGCTTCTGGCGCTGAGCGTGATGCTTAGTTCGCCGGGACCGATTTTCTTTTCGCACCGGCGCATCGGTCGCAGTGGCATCTTCTTTTCCATGTGGAAATTTCGTACCATGTGCGTTAATTCCGCTGAGGTTCTGGAGCAGCATTTAGCCATGCACCCGGAGGAGCGCGCGGAGTGGAACAGTCTGCATAAACTGCGGAATGATCCACGCGTGACGCCACTTGGCCGGTTTCTGCGCCGCTCTTCATTGGATGAACTGCCACAGCTCTGGAACGTACTCACCGGACGCATGACGCTGGTTGGACCGCGTCCCATTGTCGCTGCCGAAGCAGAGAAGTACGGTGAGGATTTCACCTATTACCTCGCGGTCAAACCCGGGATCTCTGGCCTGTGGCAGACTTCTGGCCGCTCGACTCTGACCTATGACGAGCGTGTCGCCCTTGACCGCAGTTATGTTGAAAACTGGTCGCTCTTGAACGATTTCCGTATTCTCCTGCGCACCTTCACGAAGATCGTCAACTCCCAAGAGGCGTACTGAACGGCTGATCGCTCCCTGCGGCTACCATCTGTATATGCGCCGTGGAAGCAAGAAGAACCGCCTGCTGGATTACTGGGCAGGCATTCCGGCGCTCAATGCCGCGGCTCTGTTGCATCGCCGCCGGTCACGTTCAGGTGAAACTCCTCAGAAGATTGGCGTTCTCTGCTCTCCCGCGCTGGGCGATACGCTCCTCTTTTCAGCAGCCCTTCAGGACCTCCGCGCGGGGTTTCCAGGTGCTGAAATCGTTCATTGCTGCATGCCGCCCAACCGGGCCGCCGCAGAATTGATCCCAGGCGCAGACCGGCGGCTGCTGATCGATCTCACCCGGCCGGACCGTTCGCTCAGGCTGCTTCGCGCGGAACGCTTTGACCTCTTCGTTGATTACTCCTCCTGGCAGCGACTGACCGCGTTTTTGACCTTGTTCTCCGGCGCACGGTTTACGGCTGGCTTTCACACGCCTGGGATGTACCGCAGTCGCGGGTATGACGTGACGGTGGAGCATCGCCGGGACCTCCACGAGGTGGACAATTTCCGGGCACTCACACGTGCGTTCGGTGTTGTTGCTGGCAACATCCCGGCACTTGCACCGTTGCCGGCGCAGGATCTCGACGCTATTTGGCCACATGCGTTTGCCGATCCGGTCATCCTGTTTCATCTCTGGCCATCAGGAGCGCGTGCGTGGCTGCGTGAGTGGCCGGAGGAACGCTGGCTTGCTCTCGCCGCAGAACTGCGGCACTTGTTGCCGGGAGCCGTCTTCGGTATCACTGGAACGCTCGCTGAACTGCCGCGAACCGAGCCGTTCATACGCAGCATGGCCGAGGCGGGATTTCAGACCCATCCCGTCCTTGCCACGTTCACGCAACTGGCCGCTCTCATGCAGCGCGCCGCGCTTGTCGTCAGCGTCAACACTGGCGTGATGCACCTGGCCGCCATCGCGGGCGCGCCAACCGTGTCGATCAACGGTCCGAATGGTAACGGACGCTGGGGACCGGCGCCGGGCACGCCGCGCGCCATCGGTGTGGAAGCACCGGGCGAGGGCTGCGGCTTTCTTCATCTTGGCTTCGATTTCGAGGGCAACCCCACGGACTGCATGGAACGCATCACCGTCGAAATGGTGTTCTCCGCCTGTAAGGACGTGTTGACGTCCACAGGTACAGGTCTATGATTGCAGTGGAGCCATGAACCACCGGAACGTACGTGGAATGTTGCTTTGCCTGTTTGCGCTTGCGGTCACAACCCAGGCGCAACAGCCGGTCACCGCAGAACAGGTGATCGCGAAGATGCGTGCCGCCGCCGGTGTGACGGTGATGCCAACTTCGGTGGACACCATCAAGGCAGGCGCTCCAGACACGGTGGTGACAGGGATCGCCACAACGATCTCGCCCACGATGGACGTGCTGCGCAAGGCGGTCGCGGCACATGACAACCTGATCGTCACCCACGAGCCGACCTTTTACAACCACCTGGATGCGGACACGCTCTTCCGCAACGACCCGGTGTACGCGGAGAAGCTGGCCTACATCCGTGAGCACCATCTGGTCATTTTCCGTTGGCACGACGGCTGGCATCAGCGCAAGCCGGACGGCATCGCGGAGGGCTGGATCCAGAAAGCGGGATGGAAGGCGTACCAGCATGCGGACAATCAGTACTTCTTCACCGTGCCTTCAACTACGCTGGGTGCCTTGGCCTTGCATCTGAAAGCGAGCATGGGTGATCGCATCGTGCGTGTGATCGGCGACCCGAATCTCCCCGTGACAAAGGTTGTCTACGCGCCAGGCGCGCCGGGCGAAGCGCGGCAGGTGCAGGCGCTGGAACGCGACGATGTGGATGTGCTGGTGGGCGGCGAAATTCCGGAGTGGGAGACGATCTCCTACGCCTGGGATGCCGCCGAGCAGGGACGGCACAAGGGCATGATCCTGCTGGGTCATTACACCTCGGAAGAGCCGGGCATGGAATATTGCGCGGTTTGGCTGCGGACGGTGTTGCCGGGCATGAAGGTCGATTTCATCCCGGCGGGCGAGCCCTACTGGCTTGCCGGTCAACCATCGGCCGCGCGCACACCGTAGGTTCACAAACGCCACGTATGATGCACGCATGCACGTAAGGTTCGCTCTTCCTGCTGCACTCCTTATCACCGCTCTTGCCGCCGCACAGGCTCCCACCGGCACGCTGAATCTGCCGTCCAGCAAGCAACTGTTGCTGCCTGCGCCGGGCGCGCCGCAGCGGCTGAACAGCCTGCCCATGGCCATGGCCACGTCTCCGGATGGACGGTACATCGCCGTGGTGAATGCCGGCTACGGGACGGCAATAGCCGACTACCAGCAGTCCATCGCCGTGCTGGACACCGCCAGCCACGAACTGCGGGACTTTGCGGAGCATCGCACCGTCCGCGACATGCCGCAGACGCTGTACAACGGCCTCCAGTTCAGCGGGGACGGCACGCACCTGTATGCCAGTCTGGACTCGCTTTCTGACCCGGTAGGCAAAGGAGCGAACGCTACCGGCAATGCCATTGCGGTCTACGGCTTCAGCAACGGCGCAATCACGCCGGAGCGGCTCTTGCACGTGCCCCTGCAACATCTCGCCGGAGGTCGGATCCAAAATGATATCGGCAAGGGAGTGCCAGCGGGCCAGGCGGTTCCTGTACCCACGGGTCTGGCAGTGGTGCCCGGCAAGGCGGGTGCGCCGGACCAGCTGCTGATCGCGGATATCTACTCCGACGACGTGCTGCTGATGGATACGGGGACTGGCGCGGTCGTGCGCCGGTTCGACCTGTCCATGGGCAAGACTGTACCCAGCGCCTACCCGATCGTTGTCACGGCAGCACGCGATGGTCGCCGTGCCTATGTGGCGCTGTGGAATGGGTCGGCCGTCGCCGAGCTAGACCTGCGGACTGGGCGCGTGGTGCAGACGCTGCCCTTGCTGCCGCCATCGAAGCCCATCGAGCCGAGCTCCCATCCGGCGGCCCTGCTGCTTAATGCGGATGACAGCAGATTGTATGTCGCGCTTGCGAATCGCGATACCGTGGCCGCCGTTGACCTGCATGGCGGCAAGATGAAGCTGGCGGGCACATGGGATACGCGGCTCCCGGGCCAGACACTCTTCGGTGCTATCCCGTCCGCGCTGGCCCTGGCGGATGATGGGCGAACGCTGCTCGCCGCCAACTCCGGCTCGAATGACGTTGCGGTGCTGCACACAGGCGACAAGCTCGACCTTAAACAGCCAGCGCCAGCTGCCGGGTACATTCCAACGGAGTGGTATCCCACAGCGGTGGTTACTCAAGGCGGGCAGCTCTTTGTAGCAACGGCAAAGGGAAAGGGAACCGGACCAAACTCCATGCCGCAGGCACCGCCCAGGGACTCGGCCCTGGCAAAAACCCTTCACCCGCGCGCTCATGCGTACATTGCCACGCTGCTCTACGGCTCACTCGCCTCGATGGACCTTGCCGAGGCAGAAAAGAATCTACCAGAACTCTCCGCCGCTGTGATGACCAGCAACCGGATGAACGCCGCGCAGGAGCACCTGCGCTACGCGGGCGGCAGCAATCCCATCAAGCACGTGATCTACATCATCAAGGAGAACCGCACCTACGATCAGATATTGGGTGACCTTGGTGTGGGGAACGGCGATCCGTCGCTGACCATGTACGGCAAGCCGATCACGCCGAACGAGCACAAGCTGGCATTGCAGTTTGGCGTGCTGGATAACTTCTACGATTCGGGTGAAGTCTCCGGCAACGGTCATGTGTGGTCCACCGCCGGTATCACCAGCGATTACACCGAAAAAATCTGGCAGCAGAGCTATCGTGGCAAGGAACGTGTTTACGACTTTGAAGGCCTGGTGGAGCGGGGCTACCCGTTGGCCGAGGGCATCAGCGATGTGGACGAACCGGCCAGCGGGTATCTCTGGACGAACCTCGCACGGCATGGCAAGTCGCTTATTCACTTCGGTGAATACATCTCGACGGAGTTCTGCAGCGACAAGCCCGCCGCGCCGAAGGACCGCTCGCCGCTGCTGGGCACGCCTGAGGCGGAATCGCGCACGTGCCCGCGTAACAGCATTCGCAAGGGCGACGCCATCCCGGCAATGTACGGCGGCGGCAGGAGCGAGTACCCCTGGAACATTCCACTGATCTCAAAAAACATAGCCACCAAGCCGGAGCTGGAGGGCCACTTCGACCCGAACTATCCGGACTTCGATCTGCTATTTCCGGACCAACTGCGGTTTGAGGAGTTCAGGACGCGATTGGAGCAGTGGAAGCGCGAGCGCTCCGCGGGGAGCGACACCATGCCCTCGTTCGTGATGCTGCGCATGGGCAACGACCATACCGCTGGAACGCGCGCCGGTTCGCCCACTCCCCGCGCGTCGATTGCTGACAATGACCTTGCGATCGGGCGCGTTGCGGAGGCAATCTCACACAGCGACTTCTGGAACGACACCGCCATCTTCATTCTGGAAGACGACGCGCAGGATGGTGCCGATCACGTGGATGCGCATCGCAGCCTGGCGCTGGTGATCAGCAAGTATTCGCCGCACGGTACCAGCGCGACTGTCGATAGCAGCTTCTACACGACCGTTAGCGTCATCCGCACCATGGAAGACCTGCTGGGCCTGCCGCCGATGAACAATAATGATGCGTTTGCGCCGTTGATCCAACTCTTCAGCGGCGACGGATCACAGCCTCCGTATGCCGCCGACTACAGCAACCGCGATAACAGGCTGATCTACCAGGCCAACACACCGCAAGCGTACGGCGCGAAAGCTTCCGCAAAGATGGACTTCACGCACGAGGACCGTGCCGATCCACGCAAGCTGAACGTGATTTTATGGCGCGATGCCATGGGTGCGAATGCCACGGTTCCGGCGATGATCAAGCATCCGAAGGATGCGCACAAGGACGACGATGATTAGGCGTGCGGCGAAGTTTCATCAGGCGTTTGTTTGGCGGGCCTGCTCGACCAGTTTCATCGCTTCGTCCGGGCCGCTGGTGCGCAGCAGCTTGAATTCCTTGTGGCTCAGAACGCGCGGATAGTTTTCGAAGAACTGCCCCATGTGGTCGCGAAAGTCCTTTGGCAGGTCGTCCACATGCCGGAAGTTCTCAAATAGGTCGCTGGCCTCCGCAACGCCTAGCAGCCGGTCATTGCGCTGCTTTTTGCCATCCTCCAGGGTGTCTTCACCCTCAAAGGCTCCGATAATCCGGGCACTTAGAACGCAGCCCGGAAAGGCTGGCTCATCCATCAAAAGCAAGACATCCAGGGAATCGCCATCGCTGGCTTTGGTGCTGGGGATAAAGCCGAAGTCATACGGGAAGACCATGCCCGCAGGCAAGACCTTCTTCAGCTCGAAACAGCGCCGCTCATGATCCCAGGCGTACTTGTTGCGGCTGCCCTTGGGCGTCTCGATGACCACCTGCAGGATACCGTTCTTGTTGAAGGGTTCCAGAAGCTCCAGATTCGTGAAGGTTTGCTGCACCTGCTGTGCGTCCATCCGTATTTAGATGTGAATGGACGATGAATCGTGGCGGGAAGTCCGCTATTGCCGCTTCGAAAGCTCATCAACACGGCCTTCGAGCTTCTGCTCCATGCCGTAAAAGGTGCGGTAGTCGCCAGCCAAGGTAGAGAGTTTCTGATTCATCTGGTCGAACTGGCGATTTGTATCCCGTCGCATTTCATCGAACTGGCGGTTGGTGTCGCTTCGTACTTCGTCATAATGCCGGTTGCTGTCTGTTCGAAGATCGCTGATGCGCTGGTTCTGGTGCAGCCACGCAAGGATCACCAGCACGAACGAACCAATGGCGGGACTCAGTAGAGCAATGAATTGCAGGTTAGTCATAGTCAAGTGCTCCTGGTTCTTGCCGCTGGTGTTCTGCTGTTCGTACTCGCAACGAAACGTTCTAAATTCAACGATGCACTTACCTATCTTCATTCCGTCAAAAGAGTGAGGCGGTAGGTGATCTACTCGACAGGCTGATTGTACGCCGAAGACGATCTCTTGAAGCGAGCCTCTGATACCGGGTCAGCATCTTGATCTCAGGACAAACGAACAGTAAATCAAGCGTAGCGAAATAACGCCTTGAAGCCGTAGTCCATGTGCTGCTGAATGTGGCAGTGGAAGAGCGCCAGGCCGGGCTGGTCGGCGGTGAAATCCACCACGGCGCGACCGTAGTATGGGACGACGACGGTGTCCTTCATGATGCCGCCGGTCTTTTTGCCGTTGATCTCGACCAGTTCCCACAGATGGCGGTGCAGGTGCATGGGATGCGCGTCGTCCGATGCGTTGCGCATGATCAGGCGGTAGCGCTCGCCTTTCTGCAAGACGAACTCCTGCTCGTGCGGGTAGGGCTTGCCGTTCACCGTCCAGATGTTGAATTTGCCCTTCGCGCGCGGCAGCTTCTGGAATTTCATGTCGATGATGTGGGGCGGGGCTGGTGCGGACGGCGCTGCGTTGCCAAAGACCGTGTAATCCCATGCGGCTTTCTTGGGATCGATCCACTGCGGCGTTTTGTGCTGTCCGGCGTACTCCACAACGACTCCCAGGCCGGCCTCGCGCACCATTTTTTCCGTTGAGCCGAGAATCCAGACTCCGGGCCGGTTCATGGTGATTTGGACGTCGATGCGCTCGCCAGCGCCCAGAAAAATCGAGTCCAGCGCCTGCGGCTTCGGGACGGGATTGCCGTCCATCGCGATCACCTTCATGCTGTGTCCAGCGAGCGCGATGCGGCGGTTCTCAATCGCGCTGGCATTGCAGAAGTGGATGAGGATGCGCTGGCCTTCGCGCACGCGAATGGGCTCGCCCGCGCCCAGGGCCTTGTCGTTGATGGAGTAGGTCATCGATCCGACTTCGAGGCCGTCGGGGTCGTTGCTCATCTCTGGCGGCTTTTCCAGCAGCGGGCCGTCGTGGGTGTCGTCGTCATCGTCATCCATTGACGTGGTGAAGAACGGCTCCCAATCGCGCAAAGACAAGAAAAGTTCCTGATCGTATGCGCCTTTGTCGTTGCCGTCCTCGACATAGACCATGCCAAACTGGCCGCTGTACGCGCCCTTGTGCAGGTCGTCCATGGCCATGGCGTGGGAGTGGTACCAGCGGATGCCCGCCGGTCCGGGCGTGAGCGTGATGCGGGAGCGCCCATGCGGCGGCACGTACGGCGAGCCTTCCTCCTCGGTGCCGTCCACCTCGGGCGGAATCAACATGCCATGCCAGTGCACCAGTTCCGGCGTGTCCGTCTCATTGATTATGTCTACCGTGACCGGCTTGCCGGCCCTCATCCGCAGCAACGGCCCGGGCGCGGTGCCGTTGTAGCCGATAGTCGAGAGGATGCGCGAGGGGTCCAGTTCCACCTGCACAGGCGCGATGCGCAGTTCGAAATCGGCCTTACCGGCCACTGGCACCACGCCGCCCATCTGCATGGCGTATTGCGCGAACAACGGAACGCGCGATGCTGTTGCCGCAACCACGCCGAGAGTTCCGAGCTTCAGCAGATCGCGGCGATTCAAGCAGTCTCCTCGTACAGGAGATGTTTAGGTAAAACATCCCGCCCGGTCGTGGCTCGCCCTGCGGGATGCCAGTGAGCGCATCGTCTCATGCGGTAAGGCGCTGAAACAAGCCACTGTTCAACATGCGCTGTGACCCTGTGCAACAAGCAGGCAAGTCTTTCGTCTATACGGTAGGACGCTTCGGAAGCCCGTTCGTCCTTGCGCCCCAGTTCTGATAGTCTCACCGCACGCCTTCGCTGGAGGATCTCCGATGAAGCACTCGCGCATTGCGCTGTTGGCAGCGGCTACGGGTCTGTGCTGTGCCCTAGGTTTGCGTGCCTTTCAGCGTGTGGCGGACTTCGGCTTCGGCAACCAAGATTCCCCGAGCAACGTAAAGTCTGAATTTTATTGGTCGCGGCTGGCGTACACCTCCACTATGCAGAGCCATGGCGGCTACGGCGGCGGGTACTGGGGTCGCAGCTCGTGGTCGCGCGATTACCCAAAGGCGGACCGGCAGTTTCTGATCGCCATGCACCGGCTGACGCGTATCGACGGCCGCCCCACGGAGCAGGTCGTCACGCTTGACTCCGATGAAATCTTCAACTATCCGTGGATTTACGCCGTACAGGTGCAAACGTGGAGCTTTACCGATGTTGAGGCGAAGCGGCTGCGGGAGTACCTGCTGAAGGGCGGCTTTCTGATGGTGGATGACTTCCACGGCACGAACGATTGGGAGAACTTTATGAGCGGCCTGCGGCAGGTGCTGCCGGACAGGCCCATCGAAGACCTGTCCGGAGACGACGAAATCTTTCACACGCTGTACGACGTGGACAGCCGGATGCAGATTCCCGGCGAACACTACATCCGCACCAATCGCACGTATGAGAAGGATGGCTATACGCCAAAGTGGCGCGCCATTCGTGATTCTGACGGGCGCATCATGGTCGCCATCTGCCACAACATGCACCTGGGTGATGCGTGGGAGTGGGCCGACGATCCGAACTACCCCGAGCCGTTCGCCTCCATGGCATTTCGCGTCGGCCTCGATTACATCCTGTACGGCATGACACACTGAGGCATCCATCGCGCCTCGCCAGACCGGCGCGCAAGCATAACCAGGCACGACCTGACGTACCAACAAGGCTAGTTTCGCAGGCATGTTTTCGCTGCTCTTCAAGTATCCATTGCCGGTATTTACGAAGGGACACCTTGTGTTCCTGAGCAGCTGGCCCGTGTGGCTGCTGCCGATGCTGGCTGTTCTTGCGGCCGCGGGTCTGGCGGCTTTGATCCGGCACCGCCTGCGGCAGGCCGCATCCGCTATGCGTGGCGAGGTGCCCGCGCTGAGCACACGGCGTGCCTGGATGATATGGGGCGTGCAGTCCGCTCTGGTCGCCATGCTATTGGTTCTGTTGTGGCAACCTGCCATGTCGGTGGCCGAATTGAGTTCGCAGCAGAACATCATCGCGGTCGTCGTGGACGATTCGAAGAGCATGGCGACGCCCGACGCCGGTGGCAAACCGCGCGAAACAGGCGCGCTGGCTGCGCTCGAAGGCGGCGTTCTGGACGGCTTGAACAAGCGGTTCCGCACACGGCTGTACACGCTTGACGGTCTGCTGAACAAGCGCGAGTCGCTGAACGGCATCGCGCCTAATGCTGCCGCAACGCACATCGGCGACGGCCTGCAGCGGCTGGCGAGCGAGACAAGCGATCTGCCGGTTGGCGCGGTCGTGCTGCTCACTGATGGCAGCGAAAACTCCGCAGGAGTGGGTGCCGGATCGTCCATCGGGCTGGAAGCGATGCAGGCGTTGCGCAACCGCCGGTTGCCAGTGCACACCGTGGCCTTCGGTTCCGCGGATGTGGCGCACGACATCGAGATGGAAGATGTCAGCGTTGCTCCAACGGTTGTGGCAAATGCACGCATTGCGGCGACGGTCAGCTTCATGCAGCACGGCTATACCAACGGCAAAGCGAGCATGACAGTGCGCGATGACAGTAAGCTGCTCGCATCGCACGAGGTAACGCTGGGCGCGAACGGCGCGATTCAGACGGAGCCGCTGTTCTTCACCGCCGGTCCCGCTGGCGCGAAGACGCTGCGCTTTGCCGTGGAGCCGCTGCCGGGCGAACAGAACCTGCTGAACAATGCCCTGACCCGGCCCGTTCTGGTGAGTGATGCAAAGCGCCGCATCCTGTATGTGGAGGGCGAGCCGCGGTGGCAGTTTCGCTTCCTGCGCCGCGCAGAGGAGGATGATCCCAGCGTGCAGATCGTCTCCATGTTGCGCACGAGCGAAAACAAGATTTACCGGCAGGGCATCAACAGCCCGAACGAACTGGCTGACGGATTTCCGGTGCGCGCGGAAGACCTGTTCGGCTACGACGGCATCATCATCGGCTCGGTGGATGCGGACTACTTCACGCCGCTGCAGCAGGAGTTGCTGCGGGAATATGTGGACCGGCGTGGCGGCGGCATCCTGTTTCTGGGCGGCCGTGCTTCGTTGAGCGATGGCGGATGGAGTGCATCCAGCTTGAATGATCTCTTGCCGACCTTTCTGCCGGGTGGACGCAGCAATTTTCATCGCAATCCGGCGACGGTCAGCCTGACCGAGGCTGGCATTGACTCGCCGGTGACGCGCCTGCTGGAAGACCCGCAGAAAAATGCTGAGCGCTGGCGTAAACTCACCTATCTGGCTGATTATGAGGACCCCGGTTCACCCAAACCCGGCGCAACCGTTCTGGCTGAAATGAACGGCGGACGCAAGAAGATGCCGCTTTTAATCACGGAGAAGTATGGCAACGGGCGAACGGCCATTTTGGCGACCGGCGGCACGTGGCGCTGGCAGATGAGCGAGCCGCTGGGTGATCCTTCGCATAACCTGTTCTGGCAGCAACTGCTGCGATGGCTGGTGGCCGATACGCCGGGCGCGGTCGGCGCATCGCCCTCCGCACGGACATTGTCAGATCAGGGCCGCATGCAATTGACCGCGATGGTGCATGACAAGCAGTTTCAGCCAGCACGCGATGCACATGTGAGTGCCCATATCCTTGGTCCAGCGAACACGAATGTGACACTCGACATGACACCGTCGCAGGACACTCCAGGGCTGTACCAGGCGAACTACACGGCGGAGCAGCCCGGCTCATACCTGGCGGAAGTTACCGCTGACTCGACCGGTGCGAAGAGCGAGAAGCTGGGTGAGGATGTGGTGACGTTTCAGCGGGAGAACGGCGTTGCCGAAAACTTTCACACGGAGGCGAACCCGCACCTGCTGGAGCAGCTGGCCAGGGATACCGGCGGACGTGCCTGGGCCTCAAGCGATCTAAAGGATTTGCCGCGTGATATCTCGTACTCGGAAGCTGGCATTTCCGTGCGCGGCACAAAGGAACTGTGGAACATGCCCATCGTCTTTCTGCTGCTGCTGGCTCTGCCGGTTGCGGAATGGCTTTTGCGCCGGAAGTGGGGTGTGGTTTGAGGCTGGCTCTTTCTTTCGGGTTATTTACGCTTGCGCTACAGGCGCATGCCGCGACGTTCTATGTCACGGTAGCTGGCCTGGGTGGTGAACCGGACTACGAGCAGCGCTTCACGGCCAATGCGCGGGACTTGGACAAGGTGTTCAAGGCGACCGGCAGTACAGCGCACGTGTACACGTTGACCGGCCCACAAGCAACGGCGGCACAGCTGCGCAGCACCCTGGCAACCGTGGCACAGCAAGCCACGGCGAGCGATGAGTTTGTGCTGATCCTGATTGGCCACGGCAGCTATGACGGCGCGGAGTACAAGTTCAACCTGCCTGGCCCGGACCTGTCCGCCGCGGACCTGGCCGGGCTGTGCGATCGCATTCCGGCGAAGCGTCAGCTTATTGTAGACACGACAAGCGCCAGTGGCGGCGCGATGCCTGCACTGGAGCGGAGCGGACGCGCCGTGATTACGGCGACGAAGTCCGGCACGGAGAAAAACGCGACGGTCTTCGCGCGCTATTGGGTGGAAGCGTTGCAGGATCCGGCGGCAGACACGGATAAGAGTGAGTCGCTCTCCGCGATGGAAGCGTACACCTATGCAGCAAAGAAAACCGCTGCCTTCTATGACTCACAAAAGCGCCTGGCGACGGAGCACGCGGTTTTTGACGACACTGGCCACGGTGAGCCGGTGCGCGAAGCTGGCAACGGCCAGGGGCAACTGTTAAGCAGCTTTACGATTCTGCGGTTTGGCGCGGCGCAGAAGGCCGCGAATGATCCGGCAAAGCAGGCGCTGCTCGCCAAGAAGGAAGATCTAGAACAGAAGATCGACGCCTTGAAGTACGGCAAGGCCGCGATGGAGCCTGGCGAGTACCGTAAACAGCTAAGCGCCGCGTTGCTTAATCTCGCGAAGGTGCAGGAGGAACTCGACAAATGATCCGCTCTGCTGCTGTGTTCGTCCTTGCGCTGCTGATGGCTCCGCTGTGCCGTGCCGCCGATCCTGCATCCTGCTGGACGATGCGCAAGCACGGGCAGGACGCGCAGGCGGTGCAATGCTTTGAGCAACTCACGCGAAGCAGCGATGCGTATGCGCGGGCGGAAGGCTTCTGGGGGTTGGAGGATTGGACGTCTGCGAACGAGCAGTTCCGCACGGCCACGCAGTCCGTCGGCAGCCCCGCGTTTTACAAGGTGCGCTACGGCATGTTGCTGCACGAGCGCTTCAACAACCCTGAGGCGGCGGACCTGTTCCGCGAGGCGCTAGCGGCCGATCCGGGCAGCGCCGCCGCTAATCTTGGCCTGGCCATGGTTGCCGCTGAAGACTACAACGGGAAGGCAAGCGAGTACCTGGCGAAGGCGGAGGTGCTCGACCCGAAGCTGGCCGCAGCGCACGAACTTGCGGCAAAGATTGCGTTGGAAGATGACAACCGCGAGCTTGCCGCGACGGAGGCGGACAAAGCCATCGCGCTGGAAGGTGATGCGCTGGATGCGATGGCCATCCATGCCGCGCTGAAGTTGATCGCGGACCGCTCGCCCGATGCGTGGTTCGCAAAGATCGCGGCGATCAATTCGCACTATGGCGAGGGTTACGCTGAGGTGGCGCACCATCTGGAACTGCATTACCGCTACACCGACGCCGCCGTGTACGACCGAAAGGCGATTGAGGCCGATCCACGGCTATGGTCCGCGCACGCCGCGCTTGGGATTGAGTTGATGCGATTGGGCAAGGAAGATGAGCCGCTGAAGGAACTAGAGCTGGCGTACAACAATGGCTACCGCAATCCTGCCACGGTCAACAGCCTGCGCCTGCTGGACAGCTACAAGAACTTCGACACCACGCGCGAAAGCACGACGGTGCTGAAACTGGATAAGAAAGAAAACGAACTATTACTGCCGTACATGCAGGCAGAGCTGCACACCATTCAGGAGACGTATTCGAAGAAGTACAACATGACGCTGCCCGGCCCGGTGCAATTGGAGGTCTACCCCAATCACGAGGACTTTGCGGTACGCACCATGGGCATGCCTGGCCTGGGCGCGCTGGGCGTTACGTTCGGCGAAGTGGTCGCGATGGACAGCCCCAGCGGACGCAAGCCAGGCGACTTTAACTGGGGCGCGACGCTGTGGCATGAGATGAGCCATGTGTACATCATCACGGCGACCAATCAGCGCGTGCCCCGGTGGTTTACCGAAGGCCTGGCCGTGCATGAAGAGGGGCAGCGCTCGCCCGAGTGGGCAGACCGGGTAACGCCGGATGTTCTGCTTGCGATCCGCGATAAAAAGCTGCTGCCAGTGACGAAGCTGGACCGTGGATTTGTCTTTCCGGAGTATCCGCAGCAGGTGATCGTTTCGTACTTCCAGGCGGGCAGCATCTGCGACTTTATCAGCGCGAAGTGGGGCGAGGGCAAGCTGCTGGACATGGTGCACGCCTATGCCGCGCAGAAGTCCACACCGGACGCGGTGCAGCAGACCCTTGGCGTATCGCCCGAGCAGTTCGATACGCAGTATCTTGCGTGGATCAATGCAAAGTATGGTGCGGAGGCTGCTCACTTCGAAGAGTGGCGAGGCAAACTGAAGGCGCTTGTAGCTGCTTCACAGGCAAAACAGTACGACATCGTGATTGCGCAGGCACCCGCGGTGGTTGCGATGTATCCCGAGTATGCGAGCGATGCGAACGCCTATGAACTGCTGGCAGACGCGCAGAAAAGCAAGGGTGAAGCCAAGGCGGAAGCGGCCGCGCTGGCGCAGTATGAGCACGCGGGCGGATCGCAGCCGGACGTGCTCAAGCGGCTGGCAGCGCTAGAAGAGAGCGCGGGCGACAAGGCGGCAGCGGCTGCCACGCTGACGCGCATCCTGTACATCTACCCGGTGAAGGATGCCGATCTGCATCAGCACCTCGGTGATCTGCTGCTGGCACAGCAACAGTACCCCGCTGCCATCCGCGAGTTTAATGCGGTTCTCGCCTCAAACCCGCTGGATAGAGCGGGCGCGGAGTACAACCTGGCACAGGCGTATCTTGCCGCGGGGCAGCGCGACAAGGCTGAAGAGAGCGTGCTTCTGGCGCTGGAGGCTGCGCCCGGCTACCGGCCCGCGCAGAAGATGTTGCTGCAACTGAAACAAGGATCCGCAAAGGACTGAGAGGACGACGAGACGCATGGGAACATTTACCGGTCTGGAGCCAGAGGCAGCACAATTACAGGGGCGCATCGAGCGCTTTCATGCCGTGCGCGACGCTATCGTGCGGCAGGTGCGCGAGGTCATCGTTGGGCAGGACGAGGTGATCGACCAGGTGCTGATTGCCTTGTTCGTCGGTGGCCACTGCCTCTTGACGGGCATGCCCGGGACGGCAAAGACGCTGATGGTGCGCACAGTGGCGGAGGCGCTGGGGCTTGAGTTTCGCCGCATCCAGTTCACCCCAGACCTAATGCCTTCGGACATCACGGGCACCGACATCATCGAGGAAGACGCATCCACCGGTCATCGCAAATGGACATTTGTGCAGGGTCCGATCTTTGGCAATATCGTGCTGGCGGATGAGATCAACCGCACGCCGCCCAAGACGCAGGCTGCGCTTCTGGAGGCGATGCAGGAGCGGTCATGCACGGTGCGCGGCCACATCTACCGTTTGCCCGCGCCATTTTTTGTGCTGGCCACGCAGAACCCCATCGAACTGGAAGGCACGTACCCGCTCCCGGAAGCGCAGCTGGATCGCTTTCTGTTCAATGCGATCCTGGATTACTTGAGCCCTGAAGACGAACTCAAAGTCGTTGATCTGACCACGGCAACACGCGTTCCGAAGATTACGGCGGTGACAAATGCGGGCGAGTTGCTGGATTTCCAGCATCTGGTGCGGCAGGTGCCGATTGCGGAGTCGCTGGCGAAGTATGTCGTCAACCTGGTGCGCGCCACGCGGCATAAGAGCGACAACGCGCCAGAGTTTGTGAAGAAGTACGTCAGTTACGGCGGCAGCATTCGAGCGGCGCAGTTTATCGTGCTGGCCGCGAAAGCGCGGGCGCTGAGCCGCAAGCGATATCACGTGGCGTATGAAGACATCTGCGCGGTGGCTGTGCCGGTACTGCGGCATCGCATCATCCTCAACTTCCACGCGGAGTCGGAACGGGTCGATACGGATAACATCCTTAACCGTTTGATCGCGCACGTGCAGAGGCCCAGCAACTAGATGCAACGCTTCCTCGATCCCGCGGTGCTTGGCACCATCTCTTCGCTGGATCTGCTGGCGAAGACGGTGGTGGACGGCTTTGTCGCGGGATTGCATCGTTCGCCGGACTTCGGCTTCAGCCAGGAGTTCGCGGAATACCGCGCCTATGTGCCGGGCGATGATCTGCGGCACGTGGATTGGAGTCTGTATGGGCGCACGGATCGCGTCTACCTGAAGCGGTATCGCGGCGAGACGAATAGTCAGCTCACCATTCTGCTGGATGCCAGCAACAGCATGGAATACACCAGCGGCACATGTCCCAAGAAGATGGATTATGCTCGGTTTATTGCGGCGTCGCTGTTCTACCTTGCCATCCGGAATCAGCGCGATGCTGCGGGGCTGATCGTCTTCGATGATGAGGTGCGCGAGTATGTGCGGCCCTCCGCGCGGCAGGGACAGATGGCGCGCCTTCTGGCTGGGCTGGAGAATGCGGAGCCACGCGCGCGGACCGATTTCGGCAAGCCGCTGCGGTATTTTCAGGAACTGCTGCACCGGCGCGGCATTGCGATTGTCATCTCGGATTTTTACGAAGATCCGGAGGTTGCGGTTCGTACGATTGAGCCGCTGCGCTATCACGGCAATGAGGTGGTACTGTTCCACATCCTGGACCCGCAGGAGTTGCGGCCCGTGCTGAAGAGCGCATCGGTGCTGGTGGATCTGGAGACGGAGCGGCGCATTGAAGTTGTGCCGGAGTACGCAAAGACGACCTATCGCGAAAAGATCGACGCGCACATTGAGGCGTTGCGATCAAAAGCGCGCGGAGCAGGCATGGAGTATCAATTGCTCCAGACGGATCAGCCGCTCGACAATGCGTTGCGCGAGTATCTGACGCTGCGGCAGGCGGGCAATTGATGAACCTAAGTAACCAACCGGCGGGCGCAGCATGGGCTTTCTAGCGCCATGGTTCCTTGGTGGCTTGGCCGTGCTGGGTGTGCCCGTATTTGTGCACCTCTTAAAGCGGCATATCACTGTGCCGCGCCCGGTTGGCTCGCTGATGTTCTTCGAGCGTGGAACGCAAAGCTCTACCAAGCATCGCCGGTTGAAGTACCTCTTGCTGTTTGCGCTGCGGTTTGCGCTGCTGCTGCTGGTGGTGCTGGCGTTTGCGAACCCGTTTATTCGCCGTCCTGCTACCGGCCCGAATGGACGTCTGCTGCTGATTGTGCTGGACAACAGCTTCAGCATGCGCGCCAATGCGCACTTCGACGAAGCTAAGCGTGAAGCGCTGAACCTGCTGGCGGCAAAGCCCGCGTCACAGAAGGCGCAGATCATCGCCCTGGGCGGGCAGGTGCAGATGCTGACGCAGCCGGTCAGCGATCCAGCGCAGCTGCGCAACGCGCTTGAAAGTATTCAGCCAGGTGATGGGCACGCGAGCTTTGGCGAGCTTGGCCGTGACATCCGCACCGTCAGCGAGCAGCAGCATCAGCCTGCGGACCTGCACCTGTTCAGTGATATGCAGCGGTCGGCCATGCCCGCGAACTTTGCCGACATGGTGTTGCCGCAGGACACAAGGCTGATCCTGCACTCGGTTGCCAACACCAGCACAGCTCCAGCGAACTGGACGGTGGCAAGCGTCGACGCTCCAGCGGAGTTGTCCGACATCAAGGACACCAAACGGTCCCGCGTGATCGCGGTCGTCGCAGGGCTGAACACGCCGGCGGCGTCGAAGAGTGTCTCGCTCCTGGTAAATGGGAGAGCGATTGCAACGAAGCGTGTGGACGTTCCCGCGAGTGGCCGCGCGACGGTGGAGTTCTCACCGCTGGAGATTGGCTACGGGTTCAACCGCTGCGAGGTTCGCGTGGACGCGCAGGACGGATTTCCGCAGGATGATGCAAGCCTGTTCGCGGTGCGGCGCTCTGATCCGGAGCGCGTGCTGTTCATCCATGCGAACGGCGATACCCGCTCGGAGCTTTACTTTGGCGCCGCGCTAGGCGCTGCGGCGCAGGCATCGCTTACGCTACAGAGTGTCACATCTGGGCAGACGAACGATCTTGACCCGGCGCGCTTTGCGTTTGTGGTGCTGGCCGATGCGGTCACGCTGCCACCGATTTTTGAGCGCAATCTCCGCGATTACGTCACGAAGGGCGGCAGCGTGCTGATTGCGTTGGGCACCGGTGCCGGGCATCACGCGGCCATCCCGCTATGGGGCGCTGACGTGAAGGATGTGCATGACTATGCGCGAGGCGGAGCGGGGTCGATTGCGGTGGGTGCCGTAGACTTTACCCATCCGGCGATGGCCGATGCGCAGCCGGGCCGGGACAACGGTGGATGGGCCGGGGCGAAGGTGCTGTATGCGGCTGTTGTCGATCCGGCCGGAGCGCGTGTTGCCGCACAGCTCAGTGACGGCACGCCGCTGCTGCTGGACCGTGCCATGGGCGAAGGGCACATTCTCCTCTTCACCACCGGCTTTGACAACCTGACGAACGATCTGCCGTTGCACCCGGTTTTTGTCGCATTTGTGGACCGTACGGCGCGGTACTTGTCCGGGACCGAGCGGCTGAGCGGAGCGCGCGTGGTGGACAGCTTTGTGCAGCTGCGCTCGGCCGGTGCGGCGGGCAATGCAACGGCAAACGTCGAGGTCGTGGACCCTGACGGCAAGCGTCCGCTTTCTTTAACGGAGGCGCGGACAGCGCAGGCATTCCGGCTGACCCGGGCGGGTTTCTACCAGGTGCGCTTTGGCAACGGCAAGGACGGCCTGCTGGGCGTTAACCCGGACCGGCTGGAAAGCGATCTGCAACCGATGCCCGTGGATATTCAGCAGCTTTGGAGCGGGGGCAACGGGCAAATGTCCGCGCACGAGGCAGCTGCTTCGAAGACGACACAACTTGACACACAGTACAGGCCCGTAAGCCTGTGGTGGTACGTTATGCTGCTTGCATTGCTGGTTGCGTTGGCGGAGACGACCTTTGCCAGCGGCTACATGGGCACGCAGCGGGAGGACGCATGAGCAAACAGCGCGACCTGAATGCCTACATTGCACGCCTGCGGCAACGGCTGCAGTTGCGCGCAACCATCCGTGGCTTTGCCATCCTGTTCGGCGCTGCGCTGGTGTACACAGCCCTAGCCGTTTTGTTGCTGAACCATTTTGCCTTTCCGCACGGCGCGATGATGCAGGCGCGCGCCTACCTTATCGCTGTGCTGCTGACGGCGCTTTGCTTCGGCCTTACCCTGCCGGTCCTGTGGTTCACAACGGCGCGCGCCGTCGGCCGGGCAGAGGCACGGCATCCCGCGCTGGAAGACCGCCTGACCACTTTTTATGAGCGCAAGCAAAGCCGCGACCCCTTTCTGGAGCTGCTAGCCGCGGACACGCTCACGCGTGCGGCGGATGCGCCCGCAGCGTCGCTTGCACCCGCTCCGCTGCTTGCTGCATGGGGAGGTGTGGGACTTGCATCTCTCGGCGTTTTGCTGTGGATGATTTTTGCCGCGCCGGGTTACCTGGGTTACGGTGCGTCGCTGCTGTGGACAGGCGAGAAGAACACCGTTCAGCCGCTGTATGCGCTGACCGTTGCTCCGGGTGACGTGGCCGTGCGCCGCAATAGCGATCAGCTCATCACGGCAGAGGTAACGAATCTGCATCCTGACAAGGTGCAAGTATTTGCGCATTTCAACAGCAGCAGTGGTTGGGAGCCGGTTGCCATGCAGCGGCAGGCGGGCACCGGCAGCAGCTATAGTTTTGTCTTCACCGGCTTGCCGGAGAACGTGGAGTACTACGTCACTGCCGGACCGCTGACATCACCCCATTACAAGGTGCGCGTCGTCGATCTGCCGTTTGTGAAATCCGTCAAGGTGACGTACCACTACCCGAAGTGGACCGGCATGAAGACGGTCAGCGAGGATCATGCGGGTGATCTGCGCGCCATCGAGGGGACGCAGGCCGAGCTTGAGTTTCAGATGGATCGCCCGCTAAAGAATGGCAACCTAACACTTGATAATGGCCAGACCGTTCACCTGACCGGCGGCGAGAACAACCGCTACACCGGCACAGTTGCGATGAACAAGGACGGTGCCTATCACGTGGCCGCCACCGACGCAGGGCAGCCGGTGCGCCTGTCTGAGGATTACTTCATTGCGACGGATAAGGCTGAGCCGCCGCAAATTGCGCTGGGGAAGCCCGGCCGCGACTACCGCGCCAGCCCCATTGAAGAGGTCACCGTCGGCGTGAAGGGTGGCGCACAATTCGGCCTGCGCGACATGCACCTGCACTACTCCGTGAACGGCGGACCGGACAAGGATGTGAGCCTGTTGAAGCAGCCCGGCGCGAAGGACGCCAACGGCAGCTACACCTTGCGGCTGGAGGATTTCAGGCTACAGCCGGGCGATCTGGTGAGCCTGTACGCTACGGCAAAGGACGGCCATGCCGAGGCGAAGACGGACATTACCTTCATTCAGGCCGATCCGTTTGAGCGCGAGTTCTCGCAATCGCAGCAGGGTGGCGGCGGCGGCGGCGGCGGTCAGGGCAATCAAACTGAAATCTCCAAGCGCGAGAAGGAACTTATTGGCGAGACGTGGAAGGAGATCAACAACAAAGGAGCCACGGAAAAGACTGCCAAGACACAAGGTGACTTCCTCTCTGGTGCGCAGTCCAAGCTCCGCGATCAGGTGATGGCGCTCTCCGCGCGTATGAACAGCCGCGACATCGGGAGCGCGAATCAGGAGTTCACCGCGTTCGACAAGGACATGAAGGAGGCGGCAAAGAACATGCTGCCCGCCTCGGAAAAGCTGAGCGGAACCAAGTGGCAGGATGCGCTGGTCTCCGAGCAGAAAGCCCTGCAAGCGTTGCTGCGTGCTGAAGCGACATTCCGGCAGATTCAGGTAGCCTTCGGTCAACAGCAGGGCGGTGGTGGCGGCGGCAGCACGGGCCGCGACCTGGCCAGCCTCTTTGATCTGGAGTTGGACACAGAGAAGAACCAGTACGAGACGGCTAAGACCGCGTCACCGCAGGAGCAGCACGAGAAGGAAGTGGAAGACGCGCTGGCAAAGCTGGATGCTTTAGCCAAGCGGCAGGAAGAATTGGCCAATCAGCAGAAAAATCCGCAGCAGGCCTTCCAGGAGCGCTGGCAGCAGGAGATGTTGCGCCGTGAAGCCGAGCAGCTGCAACGGCAGATGGAGCAACTGGCTCAGGATAAGAAAGATCGACAAGGCCAAAGCGGCCAACAGGGACAACAAGGACAGCCGGGCAGTCAGCGTGGGCAGCAGAACGCATCGTCCTCTGGGTCGCAGCCCGGTTCCTCATCTGGGCAATCCGGGTCACAGACTTCGTCCGGCGGAGGACAGGGAGGCTCGCAGCAGGCGTCGTCTCGCCAGAATGGGCGTGCTGGACAGTCTGGCCAGTCTCAATCAGACCAGCGCATTGAGCAGGCGCTGAGCCGGATGCGCGCGGCAGAAGACGCGATGAAGCGCAGTGGTACTTCGCAAGGCAATGGCACGGAGGCTCAAAAACAGGCGGCGGAGCGGCTCCGCGAAGCTACGGGACTGATGGGTGGTGCGCAACAGGAGTTGGCAGGCAACAAGCTCGGCTCACTGTCGCATGAGGCGGACCGCCTACAGCAGGAGGAACGTGCGCAGGCTGGCCGTATCGACCAATACACGCAACAGACGCGCAATCAGAACTTCGATCCGGACAGCTACCGGGCCAAGGTGAAGGAGCGCAACCAGCTCTCCGCTGACCGCCAGGAGCTTTCGAACAGCTTGTCGAAACTGCAACGCGACATGCGCGAGACGGCCCGGCAGATGGCTGGCAGCCAGCCCGCAACCTCGCAGAAGCTGCGCGACTCGCTTACAGACATGGATCAATCCGACCTGGATACTCATGTGCAGCGCACGGCCGATTGGCTGCGCAGTGGGATCAATCCGAACAGCAACGGGACAGAGAAGGGCATTGCGGACGGTTTGAGTAAATTGAGCCAGCAACTGCGCGCGGCAGAAGGAACGTTGCGCAAGGGAGGCGCGCCAGGTGGACGCCCGATTGGCCCAGACAAGGATCAGCAAACGGCAGCGCTGGGCCAGGTGGAGCGGCTGCGCAGCCAATTGGAGGCGATGCGTGCTTCTGCTGGAAACGGACGTGCGCCCGGCCAGGCAGATCGTAATGGTCAGCAGCCGGTTGCCGGAGGCAACGCACAGGGCAGCCAGCCGGGTCAGCAAGGCCAGGGCAATCAGCGTGGCGGTCAGGGTAGCCAGCAGTCTGCCCGTAATAGCCGGAACGGCCAGCAGGGACAGGGAAGCCAGCCCGGTCAAGGCGGATCACAAGGTCAGGGTGGTCAGCAGGGCCAAAGCGGTCAGCCGGGACAAGGGCAAGGACAGGGCGCGCAGCAGGCGGGCAATCGTGGTGGCGGATTCACACGCGGCAACGACATAGGTGGCGGCGCGGACGGTCCGGTGCGCAGCGGCGACATCGGGCGCCGGATGGGCGGCGGTGGAAATGATGGCACTGCGTGGGGCAACGTCAACACCGGCAACAACACTTACGCGCAGGGCGGTCGCCGCTACGGCGTAAAAGGCACCGATGGCAATCCAGCAGACACGGAGCGCACCTTCCAGCAAAGCATGCGTGAACTACAGGCCTTGCGCGGCATGGTGAAAGACGATCCGCAGGCGGCCAAGGAAGTGACGGATTTAACGAGGAAGATGCAAGGCCTGGATCCGAACCGTTTTCCTGGCAACCCCGCAATCGTGGAGCAGATGCACAGCGAGGTGTTGCGCGCAGTGGACCGGCTGGAACTGCAACTGCAACGCTCCGCCGTGACAGACGCACGAACGGGAAAGCCGGACGCGATTCCAGCCGGCTACAACGATTCCGTGGCTGAATACTACCGCAGGCTAAGTAAAAGCAGATAAGCCGGGTGCCCCACCTTCGCCGCAGGCTAAGGTGGGTTTCGTCTGCTAAGGTAGAAATTCCTACTGATCCTTCAGATGCAGTGCGGCTCCGTCCCACCGTAACCTACGGTGAAGGTGGGGCACCCAGGTTTAGAACCGCGTCTGTCAGTAATGCTGCGCGGACCGCCCCGTGTACATCGTGCACGCGGATCATGTGGGTTCCGCCCAGGATTGCAATGGCATCCGCGATGTGGGTTAGATCGTCGCGGTCCTTGGCTTCGTTTTCTACTCTGCACAAACGCGCATCAAGAAAGCCCTTGCGTGAGATCCCGGTGAGTAGCGGTAAGCCGAGCGATTTAAGCTGCCGCAAGCCAGCGAGCAGTGCCCAGTTTTCCCCGCCGCGTTTGCCAAATCCAAAGCCCGGATCCACGGCGATGCGCGTGCGTTCCACGCCCGCCTGCAATGCGGCTTGCACGCGCTTGCGGAGGCTGGCAAGGACAGCCGGAACGACTTCATCACGCGCGAGCGGCGGTTGGCTTTCCCACTCGGAGGGCAGGCCGCGTGTGTGCATCACGATCACTCCGCAGTTCAACTCCGCGCTGGTGGCAAACATGGCAGGGTCCCAAAGGCCGCCACTGACGTCGTTCACAATCTCCGCACCTGCTGCGATGGCGGCCCGTGCGGTGCTGGCGCGATACGTATCAACAGAGATCAAAGCATCAGGCCGTACACGCACGACACCTTCGATTACTGGCAGCACGCGCCGTTGTTCTTCGTCCGTCGAAATGGCTTCGCCGGTCAGTGCCGGAGCGCCTGGACGGGTCGATTCACCGCCGATGTCAAGAATGTCCGCGCCGTCCTCCAGCAAACGGAGCGCGTGTGCAACGGCCTGCTCCGTGGTCGGGTGTTGGCCGCCATCGCTGAACGAATCGGGCGTGACGTTCACAATGCCCATGATCAGCGTGCATTCGCCCAACGGAAGCGGACGTGTACGAAGCTGCCACGTGTACTTGGGCCGGCTGAAAATTATCACACCGCGATGATAGTTGGTCTTCAGCTGAGAGCCGTCCACTGCTACACTCGCGGCAATGCTTCGCCTCCTGGTCAACCTTTTTCTGTTGAACATCGCGTTGGGTGCCGCTGCACAAACAGCCTCCGCGCCGCTGCCTACCTACGATGGACTGCCGCTTGCCGAGCATGTTGCGCGCATCACGGGTGAACCGGCTGTAAGCCGCGCGCATTGGGGTGTCAGCGTGACCAAGCTGGATGGCACGCCGGTGTTTGCGATGAACGATGGCCAGCTGTTTCAGCCTGCGTCCAACGCAAAGCTGTTCACCACGGCGGCGGCGATGGCACTGCTGCCCATGGATGAGCGGCTGAAGACGCAAGTAATTGGCGAAGGAAAGTACAGTGGAAGCACCTTCACCGGTGATCTCACGCTACTCGGCTGGGGTGACGCCAACTTCTCTGGTCGGCCCGTGCCGTATGTGCGTGTGCCCGCAGGCGCGGCACCGCCTCATCGCGACGAACTGCGTTACGTTAACGAGCTTGCAGACAAAGTAAAGGCCAGTGGTATCACGCGTATCGAAGGTAACGTTGTGGGCGACGATTCGCTGATGCCGAACGATCCGTATCCAGCGGATTGGTCCATTGACGATACGCCCTGGTACTACGGGGCACCTATCAATGCACTGATGATCGCGGACAATGCCTTTGCTCTGTTCATCAAGCCGGGAGCGGCTGTGGGCAGCGCTCCCACCGCCAGCGTGGATCCCGAGTTGCCGTTCTACACCGTTGACATGCAGGCAAAGACAGTCGCGAAGGGCGGCGAGTCAGCGCTGGACATCCAGCGAACCATCGGCTCGCGTGTCATCCATGTGTACGGCACGCTTGCGCTAGATGCGCCGCCGTATAAGCAGGACATGAGCATCGGCGAACCGGCTGAGTATGCAGCCACCGCACTGAAGGCTGCGCTCGAAGCCAGAGGCATCGTTATGACAGGTGCAGCCACCGCGCGTCATTTGCCGTTTTACGAGAGTGCTTTTACGCGGCATTCCATGGAGCCTCTTCCAAACCTGGAACCCTCCGGAGCCCGAACGTTACTGATGCGGGTGGCCGGAAAAAGCTGGGGTGCATGCTTTGACTGCTCTCCAGGTTGGGACCGTCGTGTGCTGGCAGAGCATACCGGACCGCCGCTTGGCGAGGACATTGCAATAACAAATAAAACTTCCGAGAATCAACATGCGGAACTCTTGCTAAGACAGTTAGGTTTGTTTATCACAGGGACCGGAACCACCGTGCAGGGTGAGCGCGTTCTGCGCACATGGCTCACGCGCGAGGTCAAAGTTGACCCGGATGACTTCATCTTCTTTGACGGATCTGGCCTGTCCGGACACGATCTGGTAACACCGCGCGCGATTACGCTGTTGCTGAGTTACGCGAACAGGCAGGCGTGGGGAGCCAAGTGGAAGGATTCGTTGCCGGTTGGCGGCGAAGACGGATCGTTGCGCGCGCGCTTTCCGAACGCTCCATTGAAGGATCACGTGTTTGCAAAGACCGGCACGTTAAGTGAAGCACGTGCGCTCTCCGGCTATCTTGATTGCGCCAGTGGCGAAACCTTGATCTTCAGCGTGATGGTGAACGCGCACACGCCACGCACCAGTGATGACCAAAAGGCAATGGATCGGATTGTAGCCGCCATTGCTGCGACGAACTAACGGCTACTGGAGTTTGTCGGGAATGACGGCGTGCTGCAGGAGCATGTCGAAAGAAACAATGCGCAAGGTGTTTTCATGCGTGGCTTCCAGGACCACTGGACATGCCGCTCCGGCCTGATAAACCTGTAGCCAGCGCGCCGCGCACACGCACCAGCGATCGCCCGGCTTCAGCCCCGGAAAGCCGTATTGCGGCATGGGCGTGATCAGGTCGTTGCCCAGATGCTTGGAGACGGCAAGGAACTCCTCGCTGACCACGCAGCAAATGGTATGCACGCCGAGGTCGTCGGGGCCGGTATCGCAGCAGCCTTCGCGGTAGAAGCCGGTCATGGGGTCGCAGCCGCAGGTCTGTAGCTTCTGGCCCAGCACGTTCTTCGATTCGGCTTTCATCGGTTCGATTTTTGGCATTGCGTCTGTGTGTCCTAACGTCAGTATACGGCGAAGTGGACCTGCGCCTGACACGCGTGCCCGCGCTCTAGTACAACGTTGCTATGCCACTTCGCTTGCTTTGTTCCGTTTTGATTGGTCTCAACCTTTGCTGGACTGCCCACGCACAGCAGGGGAACCCGCCGGTATCGCGGCGTGAGACGCTCCACCGGCTACAGGTGGGGATCGATGCGTTGCAGGGCTGGTACGTGCCGCAAACGGGACTGTACCAGACCACGGGATGGTGGAATGCGGCGAATGCCGTCACCATGCTGGTGGACGCCATGCGCGCGGGCAACAACCGATCGAATGAGGCGGTGCTGGCCAACGTGCTGACGCATGCGCAGGTGACCGTGCCCAAAAGCGAGCAGGCGGGTCCGCTGGCCAAAATGACCGGCTTTCCCGGCTTCCTGAACAACTACTACGACGACGAGGGCTGGTGGGCGCTGGCGTGGGTGGATGCGTACGATCTGACCGGCAAGCCGGAGTACCTGGCCATGGCCGGTTCCATCTTTAAGGACATGACGGGCGCGTGGGACAACACGTGCGGCGGCGGCATCTGGTGGAGTAAGGATCGCAACTACAAGAACGCCATCGCGAATGAGCTGTTCTTCTCCGTGGCGGCGTCCATGGCGCGGCGCGCGGGCACGGACGCGGAGCGCAAGGCAGCCGCGGACTGGGCCACGAAGGAGTGGCAATGGTTTCAGGGGACGGGCATGATCAACCGCGACCACCTGGTGAACGATGGCTTGATCATCGACAAGACAGACAACACCTGCCGCAACAACGGCCGCACCGTGTGGACGTATAACCAGGGCGTGGTGTTGGGCGGCCTGACGGAGTGGTATCGCGTGACCCACGACGACAGTCTGCTGACGGAGGCGCGCGTGCTGGCCGATGCCGGGCTGGCACATCTGACGGATGAAAACGGCGTCCTGCACGACCCCTGTGAGCCGAACAGTTGCGGAGAGGATGCCATCCAGTTCAAGGGCATCTTTGTGCGTAACCTGCGCAAGCTGAATGAGCAGGTGCAGGAGCCGCGCTACCGGGAGTTCTTCCAGGTAAACGCAAAGAGTATCTGGCAGAACGATCGCACGGACGCCAATCAGTTCGGCGTGGTCTGGTCCGGACCTCTGGCAGAGGTCAATGCCGGTTCGCAAAGCTCCGCGCTGGATGTGCTGGTGGCTGCGGCGGGTGAACGATAACCAACACACTGAAACCATAACAACATGCCGCCGACAAGCAGAATTACAACAAAGAGCGCACAATGCCACTAATTGATTGGACTGATTTCTCTACTTGGAACGCGACGATCAGGTCGTTGGTGGAACCATTAATTCCTGGTAAAACAATTGCGAGTTGGCGATCAAGGACAGATCTTCAGAAATTCTATAATGACGATCTAGAATGGCTGAAATTCCTAGACATAGAAATGTCCTCCTTTGAGAAAGTGCAGTCAATTCTTACGAATGCTCTTCGCCACATGAGACTGCTCGTGTATCACGCGTGCCGTCCGTTAAATCCCGCGCTTGTCTACAAGTCCGGGTTGCGAACAGCCAACGTGATAGATCGACGCGAGTCACTGGTTAAGACAATGGCTGCATTGCGCATCGCTGACCCAGAAAGAAAACGCATACTCACGGAAGTCGATTCTGGAGAGCACGAGACAGATATCGACTTAGGTAAACTGTTTCTGGTCTTGGATAAGCGAGACTTGATACGGTCTGCAGGTCACTACCTTCTATTAGGAAGTGAATGGCAAGCCGCGACTCTTGGTGGGTCCTACTACGAGCAACTGCGTAGTCAAGGCATACCAACGATCTTTCATGTCACTCTTCCTTTACGATGGTTGCGTGACGACCAACGCGAGGATCTAGCAAAAGAGCTCTTGCGTGAGTGGGTAAGGTTGCAAGCACTTCTGCTGACGACTGTTAGAGAAAAAGATTTTACAATCATTCTCCGCAGGCCGGTTCCAAAATCCATGATCGTAGGACACTCCCATCCCTCTGTTATTCCTGATTGGCATAGCGGAGGCACTGAACGAATCAATGAATTTACTACATGTCCAGCTTGTGTCAGAGAATAAGTAGATTGTTTTTAGTCACTTCGCGGTCATTGCCAACTGCTGCTGATACTCCTCATACGGCCCTTTGTGGTCGGTGACGGTGCCGTGTTCGAAGTGCCAGATGCGGGTGCCGACTTCCTCGATCAGGTCCTGGTCGTGGGTGACGAGCAGGACGGTGCCCTCGTACTTCTGCAGTGACTGGTTCAGCGCGTTGATGCTTTCCAGGTCGAGGTGGTTCGTCGGCTCGTCCAGGATGAGGATGTTCGGCTTTTGCAGCATCAGCTTGCAGAAAAGCAGGCGCGCGGCCTCGCCACCGGAGAGTGCCTCGGTCTTCTTGGTGCCCTCTTCGCCACGGAAGAGCATCTGGCCCAGGATGCCACGAATCTCCTCCGTCGACTTCTTGGGGTCGTAGCTGTGCAGCCACTCGGCGACGGTGGTTCCCTTCTCGATGGCTGCGGTGTGGTCCTGCGCAAAGTAGCCGATCTGCGCCTCGTGTCCCCATTTCACGTCGCCATGCGTGCGGACGAAGTCGTTGTCCTGCACGTCCGGCACGCCGGAGAGCAGAGACTTGAGCATGGTCGTCTTGCCAGTGCCGTTGCGGCCCATCAGGATGACCTTGTCGCCCCGCATCAGGGCTGACGTGAACGGCTTGAAGACGGGTCCGGTCGAGCCATCCGGCGCGGGCGTGTCGTAGGTCTTGGTGACGGCGTTGACCTCCAGCACGTGCTTGCCGCTGGGGCGCAGCATGTCAAAGCGGATGAACGGGCGCTGGATGTTGGAGCGGGCAAGCTCCGTGGTGGCCAGCCGCTCGACTTCCTTCTTGCGGCTGTTCACCTGGCTGGAGCGCGTGCCGGCGCTGAAGCGCGCGATGAAGTCGTTCAGCTGCTCGATCTTCTTGGAACGCTCCTCGTTCTGGCTCTCGATGCGCGTGCGGACGCTGACCTTCTGCATCACCATGTCGTCGTAGCCGCCGGGGTAGGTGATGATCGTCTGGTAATCGATGTCGGCAATGTGGGTGCAGACCGCGTTCAGAAAGTGGCGGTCATGCGAGATGGTGATGAGCGTGCCGCGATAGCTGAGCAGAAAATCCTGCAGCCAATGAACGGATTCAAGGTCAAGGTAGTTTGTGGGCTCGTCCAGCAGCAGCGCGTCCGGACTGCCGAACAGCGCCTGCGCCAGCAGCACGCGAACCTTCTGGCCACCCTGCATCTCGCCCATGGTCCGGTTGTGCACCTCGTCGGGGATGTCGAGGCCTTGCAGCAGGATGGCGGCATCGCTCTCCGCCTCGTACCCGTTCTCGTCGCCGACGACGCCTTCCAGTTCGCCCAGGCGGATGCCATCGTCGTCGGTCAGGTCGGCCTTGTTATAGAGCGCCTCGCGTTCTTCCAGGGCCGCCCACAGCGGGGCATTGCCCATAATCACGGTATCGATCACGCGATAGGCGTCAAACTGGTACTGGTCCTGGCGCAGCACGCCGATCTTGCGCGGGCGCACTACCGTGCCCTTCTGCGCCTCAAGCTCGCCGGTGAGGACTTTCATAAAGGTGGACTTGCCCGCACCGTTGGGCCCGGTGAGGCCGTAGCGGCGGCCCGCGATGAACTGCGTCGATACGTCCTCGAAGAGGATCTTCGAGCCGTACCGCATCGTGACATTGGAAACAGAGATCATTCAGTCCCCATTTTCTCATGCAAGATGCATGGCGAGCATCAACCGGCGCTTTCTGTGCAGGACATACGCCACGATCCACACATGCTCGATCACAATGAGGATCAAAGACACCACGGCAGCAGATGTCCAGAGCCGCTGGGTTCGCGTGAAGAAGTAGATGCCTGCCATTCCTCCGGGAATCAGCAGCAATAGCGCTGTAATCAACCCCGGATTGTAGGCGCGCTGCACCACTGCTGCTGCCGTGTGCGTGATCCCGTTCACAATTGCGAGAAAGAAGGCCAGCATGGCGAATCCAGGGTGGACGAACGCGGCCAGATACAGCGCAAGCCATTCCACACCCCACACGCCGAGAACGTTGATGACCGTCACTGCACGATGCGATAGCACATTCACCCCGCCGCCGATTGTTCGATTAATGTCGAGGCGGAAGCGGTCTTGGATGTGCTCTTCAAGCTGATGAATGATGTAGAAGGGCAGTTGTAAAACGAGCAGCAGCAGCGCTGGCTTATACCTGCCATGCAGCGGCAACATGAGGACGTAGAACACGCCCGCGACTGCACCGGCGCAATGCCAGTTTGTGTCAAGCCATGCGAGAACTTCTGCCAGCGGTGGCGCTAACTTCTTCTCTTGAGAAGGGATACTCGCAACAGCCTCCTATGCATGCTGATGAGTATAGCTGCATATCGTTGCGTGGTTGAAGCGAATTTCACTTTAAATCTACGTGTCAGAAGCAGCGAGCAGCAAAATCGTATGCAGAAAGGGCCGTTTCCTGCGCGGTACAGAGCACGGGGACCGTTTGCATCAACAGTCCCCGCGAACCCTGTATGAAGCCAGCCCATGATTAACGAACACGCCTGCGAACGGCACCTGCAATGGCTGCGAGGCCCGTGCCTAACAGGGCAAATGTCGAAGGTTCAGGTACTGGCGAAATCGTTCCCTGAATCTCCTCGCTCAATTGCATACCGCTTGCATTTGGAACCAGCGCATCGGTGTCGCAGTCCACGCCGCAGCTTAGTGCGTACCCGCCGTTGCCGGTGCCTGTAACGACGCTGAAGAAGTATTCAAGAGATGGATTGCTGGCGTTGTAGATCGTCGCGCTGAAAGTGTGCGCCCCAGGTGTGTAGGTCGTGAGGCCTGGCACAGTAAACGCAAAGGAGAGTCCGTCCGTGGTGTCTTGAAAGAGGAGATTGGCAGACGTAAGGACAGAACTGGTGGAAAAGTTCAGCGTTCCCGTCAGTGTGCCCTGGTCCGGACTGGCATGGATGGTGGTTGTGACGGTGTGACCCGACACATAGTACGTGCCGACGGGCAGCGTATCAGCGTGAGCAGTGGGGGAGAACGCCGCGGAAGCGACGACAATGGCGGACAGCATAGTGACCAAGCGCATACTGAACCTCAGGGCTAGATAGGAGAAATCGACCAAACGGGCGACGCCCTCAGCGTACGCTTACTTTGTGAAAGCGTAAAGCGTTTTCATTAAAGAAAAAGAAGACGTTCTTTGATCAGCCGGCGCGCAGCTGAATCTCCTTAGCCCAGAAACAGCAGGAACCAGACTGCGCAGGCTGTACTCGCATCACATAAACCTGATGGCCCCAAAGAAATCGACTGCAACAAGGAATGCCGAAGTGCTTACGCCCGCGCAGCAGGAGCGCGAGAACAAGCGCAAGGTCAAGGAAAAGGCCGCGAAGAAGCGTGCCGCCGTCAAAGCTGCGCGCGAGCGGCTGAAGGCCGAGGCTGCCGCTGCCGAGGAGCGCCGGTTGACCATGCCGATGGCCTCCTGCGCGTGGCCGGAGACGGATGAGAATGGCCTGACCATGCCGCCGTTCCCCGCCGAAGCCATGCGGCTCGGCTTCCCCGTAAAGGTGATGGGGCGGCAAGACCTGAAGAGCAACGATACGCGGGGCTGGCGGCGTGATCCGCATCTGCGCGTCTCGTTGGGCTATCTCTGCGAGATTTTCGAGTACCTGCGCCAGCACGACATCCGCATGTACCGCATGAGCAGCGACCTGGCGCCCTACCACACGCACCCGGACATGCCGCAGTTTCACACCATGGTGGAGGAGAGCCGCGCGGACCTGGAGCATGTGGGCAAGCTGGCGCGGGCGCAGGGACTGCGGCTCAGCTTTCACCCGTCGCAATACATCGTGCTCAACAGTGGCAACGAGACGTTGACGCAGAAGTCCATCGCCGACCTGGAGTCGCAGGCCACCATGCTGGACTACATGGAGCTTGGCCCCGAGGCGATCATGGTCATCCATGTGGGCGGGTCGTACGGCGACCGCGCGGCGGGTTGCGATGCCTGGGTGCGCACGTGGTCACGGCTGAGCGAGCGCGTGCAGCGGCGGCTGGTGCTGGAGAACGATGACATCCGCTTCTCGGCGGCGGACGTGCTCTCCATTCACGAGCGCACCGGCGTCAAGTGTGTGTGGGATTATCAGCATCACTGGTGCATGAATCCGGAAGGCCTGCCGCTGATCCCGACGCTGGAGCGCTTCCTGAAAACGTGGCCTGCGGGCGTCCGGCCCAAGATGCATTTCAGCTGCGCCCGCACGGAGATGCGCGAAATCAAGCGCAAGAACCGGAAGACCGGCCTGATCGAAACGGTTCTGCAGCCGCCCATCTGGACCGGCCACGCGGACTACAACAACCCCTTCGAGACGCTGACGTTCCTGCGCCAGATTCAGCATCTCGAAACAGACATCATGCTGGAGAGCAAGGCGAAAGATCTCTCGCTATTGCGACTGCGCAACGACATTGCGCGGTACGCTCCGGAGCTTGCACCGCGCTACGGCATCAAGGTCGATGCGCCGGTAGAGGATGCGGGCGAGATCGTAGAGTCGGAAGATGAAGAGCTTGCTGCGGCTGAATAGCTACCGACCTCACATTCTTAGAGCAACTGCTGATCTGTTAAGTGGAAAGCTGGACCTCGTCCGCAGCTTTCGACGATATTGCGAGGGTAAGGCGCTTGCACTTGTCAGCTAAATCCGGTTGCTGAGCATTTACCCAAAAAGAGACGTACCCAGCAGGTGTTGGTGTAGCTAGACTTCCCATTGATTCAGCGATCTTCTTCACAAAAAGGATCCCGGCGTGCTCAACAAACCTGGGCTGGAGACTTATCTGGAATTGCTTCGGATGCGCGGGATCGACCAACAGTGTTATTACTGTAGGTCTTTTCCTCTGGCCATCGAGGTCAATTTCCACTCTCGAGAAAGCATAACCCTTCCCCGAAGGCCACTGGTAGCAATTCGGGCCAAGCGATTGTCTTATGCTGCGTGCTACTGTTTCAAACTCCGATGTGATAGCCATTTTGTCAAGAGTTGTTAATAGTAGAGCTTGGTTACTGGCCTTTGTGGCCTTGTTAACAGCGGAATCGACAGGTAACGTCCGTGTCTCAACCTGCTTGGCAAGGAACGTCTTTCCATCTTCCACAAAAGCATGGAAAGTTAAGATTGAGATGTCAAGACCACCTTGTATAAGAAAATTCACCATTCTGACTGTTGCCGAGTCAGCTCCGATGCCGACAAGAATGATCTTCGGGATTCCGATGTCCTCGACCCGCTTTGGATGAAACTTCTGCGAGTAGTAGTCTGCAAAGTCATCAATTTGACTTCCCTCCAAATTGCGCCAGTTGTCTTCTATAAACTTGCTTAAGGATTCAGCTGATAGCTCACCGAGATATGAAGCATAGTCAACTGCTTGTGCAACTGCTTCACGCCTCAGCGTACCTCTCTTCAGTTCAAAAACGACGAGGCGTCCTTCTTCGTCAAGACCCAGAATGTCAAGGGGACCAGTTTCTGTTTCGCATTGACGGCCTATGACACGCAATTCTTCTAGGAGGAGCTCAGGAGAGGCTACCAATACATCTTCCAGCATCTTTTCTGCTTCCATCTGGGGCGTAGAAGTGACTTCCTTCGCTACTGGAACGCCATTCTGACTCTTGACGAGCTGCCAAAGTTTGACTTGATTCATACCGAAAGCATATCGGACGTTGTTGCTGGTGAACGATGCCGTGCGGTCTAGCTCACTCTTATCTGAGCAAGTCTTCGCTAGACTGAAGCGATGGTTCAAATAGTAAAGGCGATTCGCGGGACGCGGGACTTGCTGCCGCCGGAGACGGCGTTGTGGAATCGAGTGGAACGCACCGCGCGTGAGGTGTTTGCGCGCTACAACTTTGGCGAGATTCGCACGCCCGTGCTTGAGGCGACGGAGTTGTTTGCGCGCGGCGTGGGTGAGGAGACCGACATCGTCAGCAAAGAGATGTACACGTGGGAGGACCGCGCCCGCGCCGCCAGCGAGAAGGCGCAAAGCCTGACGCTGCGACCGGAGAACACGGCGGGCGTGGTTCGCGCCTACATCGAGCACAAGCTGGGCGACACGGGCCAGTTGCAGAAGCTGTACTACATCGGTCCGCAGTTCCGGCGGGAGCGGCCGCAGAAGGGGCGCTACCGGCAGTTTTCTCAGATTGGCGCAGAGGTCATCGGGCCGCCGACCTCCGGCAGCGAGTCGCCGTTGCGCGATGCCGAAGTGCTGGAGATGCTGGCCACGCTGCTGGATGAGTTGGGCATCCCGCGCGCGTCCGCCGCGAACGAGTACAAGGGATGGCGGCTGCAGCTGAACTCCGTGGGCAGCAGCACGGACCGCCCACGCTATGTGAGCGCGCTGCGCGAGGCGCTGGCACCGGTGAAGGACCGCATGTGCCCCGACAATCAGCGCCGCGCAGAGACGAACCCGCTGCGCGTGCTCGACAACAAGGACGAGCAGGACCAGGAGATCATCAACGCGCTGCCCAAAATTGCCGACTACCTTGATGATGCGTCGAAGCAGCACTTTGCGCAGGTGCTGGCCGCGCTGGATGCGTGTGGGGTGCCGTACACGGTGAACCCACGGCTGGTGCGCGGTCTGGACTACTACACACGGACAACGTTCGAATTCACGGTTGACCTTGGCCTCGGCACGCAGAACGCGCTGCTGGGCGGTGGCCGCTACGACGGACTAAGTGAAATGCTGGGCGGACCGAAGGCTCCGGGCATCGGCTTCGCCATTGGTGAGGACCGGCTGATCCTGACGTTGCAGGCGCTCGCGGAATCGGCTGCGATTGCCTCTGGTCAGGCACCTGAACTGGAGAAGATCGATGCCTACATCGCACCACTGAGCCCGGCGCAGAATACAGCGGCACTCGCGCTCGCCCGCACATTGCGTGGCGATGGCCTAAGCGTCGAAGTCGGTGACGGCAGCTTCCGCCTGAAAAAGAGCTTCGACACGGCGGACCGCATCGCGCGGCACATCGCGATCCTTGGCGAGGATGAGGTGGCGCAGGAAGAAGTGACTCTGAAGACGTTCACGACTGGCGAGCAACGCCGCCTGCCGGTGGGGGAGTTGCTGGCTGTTCTCCGCCCATGAAGCAAGTCTGGGCGGAGCAGGTATCAATGCTCTATGCTGTCCTATGATCTGGGGAGGCTCACGCGACATGCACCGCTCTCGTTTGATCAGGATCACTCTGCTGTTGCTGGTGTGCGCACTGGCTCTACAGCAGGGGATTGCGCAGGACACGCCGCCACGGCCGCGCATTCTCGGCATTGGGCATGTTGCGTTTGCGTCGCATGATCTGGAGAAGTCTCGTGCGTTCTACAGTGGGTTTCTCGGCTTTGACGAAGTCTCGAACTGGAAGAACCCGGATGGCACGACGGCCTTCACATTCTTCAAGATCAACGATCATCAATACGTCGAACTGACACCGGAGAAGACGCCGGGAACGGACCGGCTGGGCAACGTGTCGTTCGAGACGAACGATGCCGAGGCGATGCGCCGGTATCTGGCCGCGAAGGGTGTGGCTGTACCTGCGGAACCGCAGCCGAACCGCATCGGCAATCTCGCGTTCGCGGTGACGGATCCGGCGGGACATTCGATTTCATTCGTGCAGTACCTGCCGACGGGGCAGACCGCGCGTCAATTCGGTCAACATCTTGGGCCGCACCGCGTCTCCACGCACATGACACATGCCGGGCTGATCGTGACGGATCTCGATCCGGAGTACCGCTTCTACACCGAGGTGCTTGGATTCAAAGAGACGTGGCGCGGGAGTGCCGATGGCAAGACGTTGTCGTGGATCAATCTGAAGGCACCGGAGAGCGATGATTACGTTGAGTTCATGTTGTACAAGGAGGCACCCGCGCCGGATAAGCGCGGCGGCGGGCACCATATCTGCCTGGTGGTGCCGAGCGTGGACGAGACCGTTGCATCACTGAAGGATTCGCCTGGCATGGCGCTGTATGGGCGTGTGATCGACGTCCACCTGGGTAAGAATCGCAAATGGCAGGCGAACCTCTTTGACCCGGATGGCACGCGGATCGAAATCATGGAGCCGGTCACGATTGACGGCAAGCCTACGCCCCCATCGACAGCTCCACCACCACGGTAGCGTTCCCGATGTGACCATCTCTCCCGGTTGCGGGTGCTATCGGCGAGGGCACGCGCCCGTCTCAAGCATGTAGTCTGAAGTAGCTCTTGGATGGCATCGCTTCTTCCCAAATCGGTTGTACAGGTGCGCCCGCGCATTGCCGTGGAAGTGCGTCCGGAGGGCGTCTATGCCGCGCGCGCGAACGACGCAGCAGGTCTGCTGGCGCAGATCAGTTCTACCTCGCTTACCCCCGGTGCGCTGGTGCCGTCGTTGCGGCCAGGTAACATCGTCGACCGCATCGCAGTGATTGCTGCCCTGAAGCGAACGTTAGGGCAGGTGCAACTCGGCAAATGCCGTGATGCGACGCTGATCATCCCGGACAGTGCGGTTCGGGTGCTGCTGCTGGATTTTGACGAACTGCCGTCGAGAAATGACGAGGTTCTGCCGGTGTTGCGGTTCCGGCTCGCGAAGTTGCTGCCGTTTCCTCCAGATCAGGCGCGGATCAGTTATCAGGTAATGAGCCGACATGCGCTCCTGCTGCAAGTCCTGGTGGTTGCAATGCCTTTGGAAGTGCTCGCGGAGTATGAGTCCGTGGTGCGAGAGGCCGGGTTCGAGCCGGGCGCGGTGCTGCCCAGCACGCTGGCCGTTGCGGCTGCGATTGATGATGTGGCGCAGACCGCGGCGCTGCTTGTGAATGGCAGTGAGTTTGCGGCGACGACTACGATCATTCGCCGGGGAGAGCTGCTTTTGCACCGCACGTTGGAGTTTCGCACCGATCCCATGGCGGAAGCAGCGGCTGCCGTCGCCATGGAACCGGCGGCTCTGGCGATGGCCGCCGAGGCGGGTGCGGATAGTGACGTTGCTGTTGCCGAGATGGTGCAGGCCAGTGTCCTGACCGATGCGGAAGTTCGAGAACGCGCCGAACTGGAGCTGCTGCAAGCCATCTCGGTGGCAGCAGCGTACTACGAGGATTCCCTCGCTGTTGCGCCAAGTGAAGTACTTGTCGCGGGGACCCTGGCTCCCGCTGCGTTGGAGGCCATGCTGGCGGACTCCGGTCTGCGCGTGCGCAGTGTCGTGCAGACAGAAGACATGCTAACCGGAACCCCGGTATCGCTCGGTCTGCTGGCAGGTCTGCGGGGAGCATTGAAGAGCTAGCGTGCGCATTCATATCAATCTCGCAACCCGGCCCTATGTTGAACTGGATCGCCTGCTGCGTCACCTGCGCATCGGCATCGCCGCGCTGGCAGTGCTGGCCTTGGCGCTGGGTATGTGGCTGCACGCGATGACAGTACGGGCGCGCCAGCAGCAGCAGGAGCTTGCCGCGTTGAACGCACAGGCCGATACTCTACAGCGGGAGCGTGCAGCCAATGAAGCCCGCCTCCGGCAGCCAGTGAATGCGGCAACTCTCAGCCGCAATCGGTTTCTCAACACGCTGTTTGCGCGCAAAAGCTTCTCCTGGACCGCCGTTCTGATGGACCTGGAGGACGTGATGCCCACGGGTGTGCAGGTGTCTTCCATTGAGCCGGTCGTTGCGCCAGCCGGTGATGTTACGATCCGGCTGCGCGTGCTTGGTGACCGTGACCGGACCGTGCAACTGGTGCGTAACCTGGAAAGCTCACATCGTTTCCTGTCTCCACGCCTGGCTGGGGAAGCACAACAGACAGCGGAGCGTGTCGCGCGGCCAACCCTGGGCGCGAACGGCCTGCCGCAACCGGTGAGCGAAAGCCTTGGGCGTAACGGTCTGCCGCCAATTTCTGGTGTCGAGTTCGAGATCGTCTCCGGATACAACCCGTTGCAGCCGAGTATTCGCGAGGAGAGGACGCCCCATACGGCCCCTGCGATTGATCCCGCATATTCACCCACGCGGAAGGTTAGCCCATGAGATTGCCGTCCGGGATCACGGTTCCAGGCTTTTCCCCCAATCGTGGAAAGCGTGACCTGCGCGAAGTATTGTCGCCATTCACTCTGCACATTGCCGCCGCCGCTATTCTTCTTCTGCTCTGCGTGTACTTTGGATATCGCCTGATTGCGGTCAGCGGCAGCACGGGATCGAGGGGCGACGACGCGATTGCTGCCGCGCAGACACGTGTGACGGCAGCGGAACTTGCGGCGAAGCCACTCCGTGGCGTGGACACAAAGCTTTCCGCCTCTGATGCCGAAGCGGCTCAGTTCTACCGTGACCGGCTGCCGTACGCGTACTCCGATGTAGCTGCCCAGTTAGGCGCGATTGCGAAGCGCACCGGAGTCCGGCTGAGCCGCGCCTCGTATGTGCAGGCCGCTCCTGAGAATGGCGTGACGGAGTTGCGGATCGATGCGTCAGTTTCGGGTGAGTACCGTGCGCTCGCCGAGTTCATCAACGGTCTGGAACGCAGCCATGTGTTCTTCCTGATCGAGAATCTCTCATTGAGCGGTGCGCAGAACGGGCTGGTGAATGTACAGATGCGTCTCGGCACCTATCTTCGCGAGCCGATGGCGGTTTCCGCCTCCGCACAGGCGGGGAACGGAGGGCAGCCATGAGGATCGGCGTGGAAGACCGCAAGAAGCTGATCGCTGCCGGATCGTTCGGTGTGCTTGCCGTTGGCTATCTGATTTATACGTTGGTGGGGACCGGCAGTCCGGATGCCATTCCGCCACCCGCAGCCCTGGCATCCGTCGCCAACACAACAGCCACCGTGTCAAAACCGAATCCACGGGCTACGCCATCGCGTCTAGATCCGGCTTTGCATCCAGAAGGAATGCTGTTGACCGAATCGCTGCTGTACTCCGGAAGCGGCCGTAATATCTTTCTGCCACCCGGAATGGCTTCGACGGTGGCAGCGGCCACCAGGATCCCGAAACCCATCGCACCGGCACGGTACGTTCCCCCCGCTTTTGTCAGCAACATGCCATCGCCCGCGCCGCCTATCGATTTGCGATTTTTCGGTACCGCGACACGGGCAGATGGCAAGCGGCAGGCATTTTTCCTACACGGCGACGACGTTTTCATTGCATCGGCGGGAGACATCGTGAGCCGGCGCTATCGCGTAGGCATCATCAGTCTGAATAGCGTGGAGGTCACCGATCTGACCAGCAACAACACGCAACGCTTACCCATGAGCATCCAATGATCCGCCCGCACAGCAAAGCGGAGCCACATGCCGGCGAGGAGGGCTACTTCCTGGTCGGGCTGGTTGTCGTGTGCTTTTTGCTGCTGCTCGTTCTGGGGGTGGCGGCACCGCGCATAGCCAAGCAATTGGAGCGCGAGCGGGAAGTCGAGTCCGAGCATCGCGCGCAGGAGTACGTTCGCGCTATTCAGCTGTATTACAGGAAGAACGGCCGGTATCCCACGTCCATGGACCAACTAACTGGTTCGAGCGCTTCAGGCTTCAGCAGCGCCTTAAATGTGAAGTATCTCAGGCAGAAATACATGGATCCACTCACCCATGATGAGTACCGGTTGATTCATCAGGGAGAAGCCAAGACCGAGGTTAAGGGGTTCTTTGGCGAACCACTGCAAGGCATCGCGGCGGGTAACCTGGGTTCGGCAGCCGGGTCTGCGTCGAACCTGAGTGGGACGCCGGGTCCGCTGAGCGGTGGCTCTCCGGGTCCGCTGAGCGGTGGCTCTCCGGGTCCGCTGAGCGGTGGCTCTCCGGGTCAGGCCGGTAGCCCGGGTGGAGCATCGCAGGGCCTTTCGCTTGGAAACAGCTCGTCGGGAGGGGCTGGCGGTTTTGGAAGTGGGTCACAAACGTTTGGGCCGTCTTCTACGTTCGGTTCAACAGGTTCTGGTTCGTCCTTTGGTTCGGGGCCGGCTGGTGGAATGGCTTCAGCTGGTAGCAGCGGGGGGACAGTGCCGACCGGCTCCGGCGGTACGGGCAGCGGTACAGGAACTGGCTCCAGCACGCCCGGACGGGCGGATGCAACCTCGTTTCAGGGCAGCAAGGGCGCGATCGTCGGAGTGGCCAGCAAGGCCAAGGGTCACGGCTTGGTGGAGTGGAACGGCTCGGAGAACATCGAACAATGGGAGTTCCTCTATGACCCGCGCGTTGAATTGCTGAAAGCCAAAGTCAGCCTCTTCGGCGGCTCACCCGCAGCGTCCGGCAGCGGTTCACTGGGCAGCGGCTTTAAACCGGCGGACGGCAGTACGGGCCTCGGCTTAAGCCAGAGTGGTGGAACCAATGGCTCCCCAGGTACAAACGGATTTGGCACGACACCATCTTTCGGCAGCACCGGTGCATCAGGAGCATCCAGCGGCAACGCGGGAAGTGGATCAGCCACGCCGACCGGAACGTCTATACCGGCAGGACCGCAAGCGCCAGCTCCGTAGTCCGCCCATCGCCTTGATCTGGATGAGCAGCAATCGATCTCACCTCTTAAGGCGAGATTTTGGGAACCATTGGCCCCTATCCCGTAAACAGAACAGGCAGAGAGCCACTCTGATTGATCTGGGCACTGGGCGCAAGATCAGAATCACCAACTATCTGAAGCACCGCCGCCGCCACTGTCTCCTCCTCCGCCAGAAGAACTATCCGAGCCGCTCGAGCTTGACCCACTACCAGTTCCCGAGGATCCGCCAGAGGGGGAGCCACCAGAATAGAAGTGCCGGCCAATCAGAGGATTACGCGAAACCATCATGAAGATGATGGTACCGATTACCAGCGAGCCCCCGCCCGCCTCAAGATTCCAAAATGTTGCTTGTCCTGCTTGCGGCGCCTCCGCAAATTTATGAATTGCGAGGGCGGCTGCCACGAATGTTCCTGCGGTACAGCCAAGCCAAAGCAGCCCTGACTTGGGGTAAGACGCAAAGAACATGCCAGCGAAATACGCTACGAGAGCAAACGGCAGAACCCCAAGCATGTCTGTCCAACCGGACAGCCAATGCCCCACCAGCCCCGCTGCATCAACCGCGACAAGCGTAAGAAACGGAAGCGTCATAAGCCAATACCAGTTAAGTTGTGCCTGGATAGCCACTGCACCGGCAACGCCGACCAGCAGCACCGCCGCTACAAAGAGCTGCCAACGCATCCAGTTCCCTTTCGGCGAGGGTTTAGGCAAAGCTTCGCCACGAATCAGGTGAGCCAGATCGTCCACTGCCGCGCTGACACCGGCACCGTAGTTGCCGGCGGCAAATTGAGGCCGGACATCGCTACGCAGAATGTCTCCGGCGACGGCATCGGGGATCCTGCCTTCCAGACCGTAGCCGACCTCGATCCGGTCATGGTGGTCATGCAGCGCGGCCACCAGCAGGACGCCGTCATCCACACCTTTGCGTCCCAACTTCCAGGCGTGGAAGACGCGGTTAGCATAGTCCTCGATCGACTCATCTCCGGTGCTGCCTACCAGCAACACACGGACCTGAGCGCCCTTCTCGTCTTCCAGTGAGCGGATATCGTCAGAGATGCTGGCCACGCAATCCGCGGAAAGGTGTCCAGTTAGATCCGTGACACGGCCCCGCAGTTCGGGAATACGATCCGGCACGCTGTCGTCGAACGGACCGGTATTCTCGCCGTCCGCGCCACACACGCTGCTGCTGGATGCAACCGCAGGTCTGCCGTCCTGCTCAGTTGCTGCCGGAACGGCTTGAGTAAGAAACGATACTGCTCGCATGGACCGCTCTGTCCAAGGAGCCGCATGCGCCGCCAAACATAGTGCCAGACCCATGCTGTAGAGGTATCCCCAGCCATGGCGTGTATTCTTTATTTGCATGATGATGTTATACAGGCGGCTGCATCCTTGCGATGCATAATGCATCAGATATATTGACAGCAAGTGACTCACATGCAATCCTAAGTATGGTTAGAGCACTCCGCGTCATAGTTTCGCGGCTCCAAGCAGCCGCCTAGGAGCAAGACAGATGGGCAAGATCATTGGAATCGACCTGGGAACCACCAACAGCTGCGTCGCCGTCATGGAAGGTGGCGAACCAAAGGTAATCCCGAACGAGGAGGGTGGCCGTACTACGCCATCTATTGTGGCATTTACGAAGAACGGTGAGCGGCTGGTGGGACAGGTTGCCAAGCGCCAGGCCATTACCAACCCGGAAAACACCATTTACTCCATCAAGCGCTTCATGGGCCGCCGCTCGAATGAAGTGAATGAAGAGATGAAGATGGTGCCGTACAAGGTGGTGCCGAAGGGCGATAACGTGGTGATCATGGCGCAGGGCAAGGAGTACACCGCGCCAGAGATTTCGGCCATGATCCTGCAGAAGCTGAAGAAGGCCGCAGAAGACTACCTGGGCCAGTCCGTGACCGAGGCTGTTATCACGGTTCCCGCGTACTTCAACGATTCGCAGCGGCAGGCGACCAAGGATGCGGGCAAGATTGCCGGTCTGGACGTGAAGCGCATCGTCAACGAGCCGACCGCGGCGGCGTTGGCGTACGGCCTGGATAAGAAGAAGGACGAGACCATCGTGGTCTATGACTTTGGCGGCGGTACGTTTGACGTGTCGGTTCTCGAAGTCGGTGAAGGCGTCATCGAGGTAAAGGCGACGAATGGCGATACCCACTTGGGTGGCGACAACCTGGATCAGCGGCTGGTGGATTGGCTGATTGACGAGTTCCGCAAAAAGGAAGGCCTGGACCTGCGCGGCAAGGGCAACGAAATGGCTCTGCAACGCTTGAAGGATGCGGCCGAGCGCGCCAAGATCGAACTCTCCACAACCATGGAGACGGAGATCAACCTGCCGTTCATCACGGCGGACGCGACCGGACCGAAGCACCTGGTGGAGAAGCTGACCCGCGCAAAATTTGAGTCGCTGGTTGCGGATTTGCTGCAGAAGTCGGTTGGACCATGCAAGCAGGCGATGACGGATGCCGGAATCACGGCGAAAGACGTGGATGAGGTGGTGCTGGTCGGCGGCCAGACCCGGATGCCAGCGATTCAGACCCTGGTGAAGGATCTGTTTGGCAAGGAGCCGCACAAGGGTGTGAACCCGGACGAAGTCGTCGCCATCGGAGCGGCGGTGCAGGGTGGCGTTCTGGGCGGCGAGGTGAAAGACCTGCTGCTGCTGGACGTGACACCGCTGACCCTGGCCATCGAGACGATGGGCAGTGTGGCGACGCCAATGATCCCGCGCAACACCACCATTCCGACGAAGAAAACCGAGACCTTCTCGACGGCTGCGGATTCGCAGACCGAGGTGGAAGTACACGTCCTGCAGGGCGAGCGCCCGCTGGCCACGCAGAACCGTACCCTTGGCAAGTTCAAGCTCTCTGGCATTCCTCCCGCACCGCGCGGCGTGCCGCAGATTCAGGTAACGTTCGACATTGATGCGAACGGCATCCTGAACGTGACGGCGAAGGACAATGCCACGGGCAAGGACCAGAAGATCACCATCACCAGCAGCTCGGGCCTGAGCAAGGACGAGGTCGAGCGCATGGCGAAGGAAGCAGAGGCCCACGCGGGCGAGGACAAGGAAAAGCGCGAGGAGATCGAAGCGCGGAACCAGCTCGACAGCATGGTCTACAACGTGGAGAAGATGTTCCGCGAGAACGGTGACAAGATCAGCGGGGATGAGCGTCAGCAGGTAGAAACTGCCCTGAGCGACGCGAAAACCACGCTGACCGGCTCGCCGAGCGCGACGGAGCTGAAGGCAGCCAACGATCGCCTGACCCAGGCAAGCCACAAGCTGGCCGAGGCAATGTACAAGACCGGTTCTGCCCCGACCGACGGCGCGGCAGCTGCAGGCGGAACCACAGAGGCACCGAAGCAGGATGAAGGTGTGATTGACGCCGAGTACGTGGACGTCGACCACAAGTAAGTGAGCTGGAGTAAGTGGATCGAAAACCGCCACTTACTCCTTTCCGCTGCTCAGAACGGGAGTTTACACCGCATCGAAATGTAACGAGTTGTGTCTAATTAGATAGGGTACTTAGGCAAAAAGGCGCTCGAAGGTCGCCACGCGTATCGAGCGCCCTTTCTGTCTCAACATTGCAACATAAAGGAGATCTGCCATGAATACTGTCATCTGGAAATGCGAACAATACATTGCGGGCAAACTCCACGAGAAGACGATGTTCGAGAACGAAGAGCAGGCCCGCGACTTCGCCCGCAAGCTCTACAACGTCCGTCCCGACACCATCCTGCGCATCGAGCCCATGCCCATCCAGCACATCTGGAATTAAGCAGTGGCCTCCGAAGGAGCGATTGCGTCCTTTCGCAACCAAGAAGATGAAGAGTTCTACTTTACGGGCACGAGCCGCCGCTATGCAGCTTTTGCCCGTGTTGCGTTACGGCGGCTACAGGAGCTTGCAATGCAAAGAGCCTGAACGATCTAGGCAAAGTTGGCGGCAACCGATAAGAGTCACTGCGCGGGGACCGCTAAGAACAGCATAGCATTCGTATCAATCAGCAATATAGAATCTGTTTTGTCTGGCGCGACGGACAGGCGCATGCCGTTCAGATTGTTGACTACCACTGAAGGTGCGTAATGAGCATACGGTATGATTCAAACCGCAGGCCACCGGCCATCCATCCTGGTGAGCTCCTCCGTGAAGATTACTTACCTGAGTTGTCTCTCACGGTAGAAGAGTTTGCGGATCAGCTTCATACATCGTCCGTTGAGTTAAACGAAATTTTGTCGGAGCAACGGGGGATATCTTCGGATCTGGCGTATCGGCTTGCTCTTTACTTTCAGACGAGCCCTGAGTTCTGGACGAATCTGCAAACTTCCTACGAGTTGAACACGATCTATCATGGCACGCTCGAACAGATGCGTCGGGAAGTTCGCTCTCGCGCTGCTTAAAGTACTGAGCAGCTGATGCCTGCCTCTGGACATTCATTGATGCATAGTGGCATTCTGCCTTTGCTCAGGAGAATGCGATGCGTTGTGGCTGGAAGGTGCTTGCATGTGCGGTTGCGTGGTGCGGCTTGTTCTTGGGAGCGCAGACCCGGCGTGACACGCTGTCGCTGAACGGCCAATGGCAAGTGGAAGACAGCGTGGATGGCGATCGAGTGCCAGTCCGCTTCACCCACATGGCACCGGTTCCGGGTCTAACACACTCCGCGATCCCCGCGTTTCAGGATGTGGATCAGTTTCAATCGCGCGAGTTGCTCAGCAACATGGTGCGCCGAGGCACCTACAGTCGTTCTGACTATGACAAACTCGGACTGAGTAAGGGCATTTCGAAGCAAAAGCGGAACTATTTCTGGTATCACCGCAGCTTCGCTGCGCACACCGGATCAATCAGGGGAGTACAGCCTTGATGCTGTTGTTCAGGTGAACACGGAACCCCACACGGTGACTTCGCACCGGGAGGTTTCGATCACGGCAAACATGAAGTAAGCAAGTATTCGCACATGTACATAAGACGCTGTAATGCTGCCACAACGGGCGCACATCGACCGACTCCGCAGCATCTGTACTAAGCGGGAGGTTCGAACTGCATGCCTGAAGGCAATGAGGTTCATCGCTGGGCGGAGCGGCACAACGCGGCCTTCGGCGGGCGCAGGCTGAATGTACTGCCGGGGCCGAATCATCGCTTCAGCGATGCCCACCTGGTGGATGGTAAGACGCTGCTGAAGGTGCATGCCGTGGGCAAGCACCTGGGCTATGAGTTTCACGGCGAGTTGTACCTGCACATTCATCTGGGCCGCTTTGGAGACTTTACCGAAGGTTGCGGCCCCTTGCCGGAGCCGAAGGGTGCGCTCCGCGCTGTGCTGCAGCGTGCTGGTTCCCGCAAACCGCTACGCTCGAAAAAGGGTCAGCCACACAATCTGACCTGCGCCAAGGACGACGGCACGCAGCCGTTTCCGCCGGAGGATGTGGACTGGTGCGAACTGCGCGGACCCACCGATTGCAGCGTGTACGACGCGGCCAAGTGGCAGGCGCTGCTGGACCGGCTAGGACCCGATCCGCTGGCCCATGAGCCTGGGGATCACGACAATCCAACGCGTGCATTCGATAAGATCCTGAGTAAGAAGACAAGCATTGCTGAGTTGCTGATGGATCAGTCGATCCTGTCCGGCATTGGCAACATCTATCGCGCGGAGCTGCTTTTCCGCCACCGTGTGAACCCGTTCACACAGGGTGATGAAATGGATATAAAAACGCTCAAGGCGATCTGGAAGGATGCCATCCCATTGCTGAAGGCAGGCATGGTGGACCGCCGCATCGTTTGCACGAAACGCGCCCACCGGCCCAGCAAACAGGAACCCGCGCCGCGCGGCGAGGAGCACTACGTCTATCGGCGCCATGGAAAGCCATGCTTCCTTTGCGGCGAGACTATTCTGCGGAAAGACGTGGTCGGACGCACCCTCTACTGGTGTCCCAACGATCAGGGGACAAATGCTGAGCAGAATGCCTCGGCATACCAGCATGGTCTCAGTTTGCGTGCGGGCCGGCTTGCGGAGAAGAGACTCAAGTAACTTGAAGACGGATTACTTGTATACTGAATAGCAGGTACCCCCCTGCCTATGACATCCAGCACTTTGAAAGCTGTTGATGGAAGTGTGCGCCGCCTGCTCAGTTCTGTCGAGGCAGTGTTGATAGCGAGCGCGGTCTTTTATCTGCTCTACGAGTTCTTGCTGAGCCATGTAGAAGGCGACCAGGCGTTCCTTTTGTATGCGGCGCAGCAGGTTCTGGCGGGCGTACAACTGGATGGGCCTAGGCTCATTGAGACGAATCCGCCGCTTATCGTTTGGTTCTCAGAGATTCCAGCGGCATTTGCCCGCTTATTGCACGTTGAGCCAGTGATGGCGTTACGCTTCGTCGTATCCGCAATGCTGGCGTGCAGTGCTGTTTGGGGTGCACGGATTCTGCGGCTCTCTCGTGTTCCAAACACGCTTGGTGTCTACACCACGCAATTACTTTGGGCACTCACGTTTTTTCTGATCTTGATTACACAACCGGCAGAGTTCGGACAACGCGAGCAGCTGTTACTGGTATTGTTCCTGCCATACTTGCTAGCTTCAGGGACGGATGTCATCAAGGAGCTCTCGACGGCGGAGCGCATTGCACTTGGCATCGCCGCGGGACTGGGCATCTGTTTCAAACCGCACCACGTACTCACGATTGCCTGCCTGGAAGTTTTTCTGGCGGTTTATAAAGGTAGTTTGCGGAGGCTTTGGTCGCCGGAATTACTGGCCGCTGCTTCGACAGGGCTGCTTTACGTCTGCGCTGTACGGGTTTTTACGCCTACGTACATTCCGGTCATCGTGCCGTTGTTGGGCAATACTTATTGGGCACTCGGGCAGTACACCTTTGCTGCCATGGCATTGCATGCCGGTGTTCTCCGGTCCGTCAGCGTTCTGGTGGGCGCGGCGATCTGGTGGGCCTTGCGCCGCAGGCTAGCCTTTCCTCAAGCGAGTGGCGCATTGTTAGCCAGTGCCACGGGTGCCACGCTGGCGTTTTTTGTGCAGCACACTGGCTGGTATCACCAAGCGTTTCCTGCGATAGCCTTGTTTCAGATCGCAGTGGTCTGGCTGCTGCTGGATGCGTTCCGTGCGTTCCGGTGGAAACCTGCTGGAAAGCGGGTATGGGTGGCCGGTGCGCTGTGCGGAGTGCTCGCGTTTATGTTTGTGTTCGCGAAGAAGCGGCATTCCAAGCCGGACGAAAACACGATCACGTCTAAACTGGCGGCGTACCCGCCTGGAACGACGGTGTATGCGTTCACGGTAAGCATGAGTCACTTTCCTGTCGTGCTGGAACACGGACTGGTGTGGGGTAGCCGCTTTGCACACCTTTGGATGGTGCCTGCAATCCGTGAGAACGAGACTTCAGTGCACCCGGCGGGAAGGCCGTTCCATGCGTTGTCCCCGGAGCGCGTCGGCAAACTCGCGGCACTGCAACGCACGGAGACAACCGATGACCTGAACCGGACCAAGCCATCCGTCATCTTTGTCGAGCGATGTGACGCACGACACCTGTGCGATAGCTACACAGCACATTTCGACGCGATCCGGTGGTTTTCGCAGAGTTCGGAGTTCGCGAAGTTGTGGAGCCACTATCAATACAAAAAGCCCGTGCAGGATTTCGATGAGTATGTCAGAAGGGATTAGTTCGCGCGTGTGAACGTACAAATGGGGTACCGCAACCTGAGCGGGCCATTATCATCTAATCTGTAACGAAACGATATGGCACCCACTCAGGCAAAAGATTATTACGGCGCGCTCGGTGTGAAAAAGACCGCCACGCCGGATGAAATACGCAAGGCGTTCCGCAAACTCGCGCGCAAGTACCATCCCGACGTCAATCCCGGAGACAAGAAGTCCGAGGAAAAATTCAAGGAGATTTCCGAAGCCAACGATGTTTTGTCGGAGGAGAAGAAGCGCAAGATCTATGACCAGTTGGGCTTCTACTCGGATTCGATTGACCCAGCGCAGGCTGAGGCAGCCGCGCGTGGCGGATACGGCAGCACTGCCGGGTATGGCAGCAATGTGCATACGGGCGGTTCGCCAACCGGGCAAGGTGTGCCCTTTGATTTCGGCGGCTTTGATTTCTCGGGTGGCAGCGGTGCGCCGCAACAGGGTGCGGCAGGCGGCTTCGGATCGTCCTTTAAGGATATTTTTGGAGGCATGTTTGGCGGCCGCAACCAGCAGCAACAGCCTCGGGGGCCAAAGCCGGGCAGTGACCTTGAATATCAGATAGAAGTAGACTTCTGGACCGCGATTCGTGGGGGTACCACGCGTATTGAGATCACGCGCCAGGAGCAATGCAACACCTGTAAAGGGCAGGGAACAGTTGGACCCGCGCAGACCTGTCCAGAATGCAACGGCAGCGGCCAGATCACGCAGATGAACGGCCGCATGAAATTCAACGTGCAATGTCCGCTGTGCGGCGGTTCCGGCAAGGTTCAGCAACCATGCCCCACGTGTCACGGTGAAGGCACTGTAAGCAAGCGGGATTCGCTGGAATTTCGCATTAAGGCTGGAACGCGGGACGGCCAGCGGATCCGTCTCCCCGGCAAGGGCAATGCGGGAAGTATGGGTGGCCCTTCCGGAGACCTGTACCTCATTATCAAAGCGGGACCGCATCCGGTTTTTACGCGCTCTGGCGACGACATTCGCGTCACCGTCCCGGTGATGGCGTTTGAGGCAGCGTTGGGAACCAAGATCGATGTGCCGACGATCGATGGACGGGCGCAGCTAAAGATTCCACCGGGCACGCAGACAGGCCAAAAGTTGCGCCTGCGAGACAAGGGTGTAGCGTCCGCGTCGGCAGAAGCTGTACGTGGCGATCAGATCGTGGAAATTCAGATCGTGGTGCCAAAGATTCAGGACGAGCGTTCGAAAGAGATTCTTCGCGAATTAGCGAAGCTGAACCCCATGGATCCGCGCGAAGAGATGTTCGCGAAGGTGTAGGTCAGCTGCTGGTCTGATTGTTTTCAGTGCGCAGGTGTTCACTCCACTGGTTCAGCGGGCCGTGCCGCTTTCGCTCCAACTCCGCGCCTTCCATGATCTGCTTGTTGCCGTTGGACGCGGGAAGGATCAGGTGGTTTGCCAACGCAGCAAAGGCTTGCGATGGATTTGGAGCCATGCCGAAGAGGCGTGCGCCAAGCCACGCTTGCGGCGTGATCGTAATCTCCGCCTTTCCCGCGACGGCCGCGTTGTAGATTTTGCGGGCAGCTCCGCGTGCCGACGCCGTGACGCCGGGCATCGTTGAGCCGAACGAGAACCAACGGTATTCCTTCTCGACATCGCCCGCGAACTTCACCTGCACAAAGGAACCTGTGCGCAGCAGGCCAGGGCAGACCGTGGTCACACGAATGCCTTTGTGCCGCATTTCCGCTCGGAGACCTTCGCTAAAGCCGGCCAGCGCAAACTTGCTGGCGACGTACGGCAGCATGTGTGGCACCGGAATCTTTCCACCAATGGACGCAATGTTGACGATATTGCCCGAACCGCGCGCCAGCATCTGCGGCAACACAGCCTGAATCGTATAGAGTTGGCCGAAGAAGTTGATGTTCATGGCCTCGTGAAAGGCCTCGGTGGTCTGGTCCTCCATCGGTGCCACCAGCATGATGCCAGCGCAGTTCACCAGCACATCAACCCGGCCGTATCGCTCCGTGGCGCTGGCAATGAGACGGTCGCAGTCCTCCTGCTTGCTGATATCGGCTACGACAATATGTGCGGCGCTGCCGTTCGCGATGGCCCCCTCGCCTTGCAGGATGCCGAGCGCATTGCGCAGTTCTTCTTCCTTGCGCGCTGCCAGGACAAGATGAGCGCCGCCCAACCCGAACTGCCGCGCGATTTCAAGCCCAAGCCCGCGGCTGCCGCCCGTGATGACGACAACCTTTCCACACATGGCTGTCTTGCGTTGCTTCTGCTTGTACACTTCGTTCGCGGCAATGGCGGCACCCAGTACGCCGAGCGCAATGCCGCTCTCAGCCCTGTGCAAGCGCATCCTGCGCTTCGCGTACCACCAAGCGGCATTGCCGCTCATCTTCAAAGCCGTTCCGATCATCTTCTATCTGACGCGGAACGTCAGGTCAGGGGGTGCTTTGCTGGCGACTTTCGGAAGTAGAACGTTCTGCATGGTCGGAATGCTCCGCATACCCCGCGTTCCCGCCCAATGCCGTTAAGATGGAGTCAGACGAAACTCTAATGGCTACGAAGCGAAGATCGAAGGGTGCCTACATGATCTCCTCTGTGGCGGAGATGTATGCGATTCATCCGCAAACTCTGCGGCTGTATGAGCGTGAGGGACTGCTGCGCCCATCGCGGTCAGAGGGCAACACGCGCCTTTACACGGACGAGGATCTGGAGCGGCTGGAGTTCATTCTGAATCTTGCCCGCGATCTTGGCGTGAATATCGCCGGTATCGCCATCATCCTGCAGATGCGGGAGCGCATGGAGCAGATGAATGCAGATATGCAGAACTTCGTAAACTACGTACGCAACGAGATGCTGAGCCATATGCAGATGCCACGCGATCAGGCGGGTTTAGTGCCGCTCAGGAAGTCTCCCGTGCTGGTCGGCAAGCCCATCAAGAAGCGTTGAGCAAAGCCATCAGCACATGCCATGTTGCCGTGCGTGTCCTACGGTGGACGGCGTATGCGGGCACCTTCACGTCTGCGATTTTCTGTGGTCTGGCCGTGGCTGCTGCCTCGCGGTTTGCACGCCGCAAACGATATGAAGCATCACAACCGCGGCAGTTTGCGCCAAGTATCAGCCTGCTGAAACCGCTCCACGGAGCGCAACTAGGGCTGCGCGAGAGTATCGAAAGTCACTTCCGGCAGCAGTATGCCAGCCCATATGAACTGCTCTTCTGCGCTCGCCACGAGATCGACGAAGGTCTCCGAATCGCACGTGACGTCGCGTCTCGCTACCCAGAACAGCGGGTACGGTTCATCGCCTGCGGTGAGCCGCTCTTTCCTAATCCCAAGATGTATTCGCTCAGCGTCATGGCGGAAGCGGCAACATATCCGCATCTGGTGACTACAGACGCGGATGCACGTGTGCGCAGGGATTTTCTGTCGCGCGTGGTGCAGCCACTCAGGCCGGACCGTGAGCAAGCGGCATCGCTGGTCTGGTGTATGTATGCAGGACATGTGGACCCGGGAGGCGGGTTTTCCGCGCACCTGGACGCGGCCGGTAAAACCGTGGAGATGGGATCGGGCGTGCTGGTGGCGGACATGCTCAGCGGAACAGACTTCGCGCTTGGTGTCGCCATGGCGCTGGAGAAGAGTGCCTTTGCGCGAGCGGGTGGCTGCCAGGACTTGGGTAGCTTTTGGGCTGAAGATTTTATGCTGGGCAACCGGCTGAGCGCGGCTGGCGAGACAGTGGAGATTTCCACGCATGTGATTCGCTTGATTGTTGAAGATCAGGGCTTTAGGCGGTCGTTTCGCGATCAATTGCGATGGATGCAGAGTACGCGGCGTTCGCGGCCGTGGGGTCACTTGGGCACGGGATTGACGTTTGCCATGCCCTTCGGCCTGCTTGGTTTCACGGTAGAAGCAGTATGGGGCCAGTGGCGCGCGGCATGGCTGTTGCTGGGTGTGGCCATGCTGAACAGAATGCTTCAGGCTGGCGTTCTGATGCATGTGCTGGAATCGGATCGTAAAGCTTTCTATACACTTGTCTACCCGTTGCGCGACCTGCTGGGTTCCCTTGTCTGGTGCTGTAGTTATCTCCCAGCGGACACGCAGTATCACGGCACACGGTTCCGCATCATGCCAGACGGCAGACTGCACGGAGAACCGGCTAGCACTACTTAGTAATTCGTCAGGATCATCTTGCCGCCAGACGTGGCAAAGACGCGCACTGGCCCGATACGCCGCAGGTCATCCGCACGCGCCTTCTGGTATGTCAGCAGGTACACCCGTTGGGCACTGGCCCAGGCATGGCGCAGACCCGCTTCGTCCACGAAGACATCTGGAGCGTCCTTCCAGAACGATCCGTACCATGGCCCGTTGACGCGTCCATTCACCAGAACGAGTGGGTGACGTGTGTAGAAGAGCAGGGTCGATCCGCTGGTCAGTTCGCCATCCAGCATCACAGCATCCTGCGGTTGCACCACGCCTGCCAGCTGTGTGGCCAGACCCTTGGACCCGATGATCGGATAAAAACGTGCTAAACCGGAGTGCACGCACAGCAGCAAGCCGCACATACTTACTGCAAGCACGGCATTGGCGAGACGCTCATTGCGCACGTAGGTGCCGCTTTGCCGCCTGCGCAGCCACCATGCCAGTGGCCCAACCCCCAGCATGCTGAAGGCCATGCCGATCAGTGGAGCACGGAAGAAGCCCATGGCCCGCGTGGTCAGGTCGTGCAAATGACCGAGCGCTAAGTTGTACTGATCAGGATTGCTAGTCAATACCTGTGACACATCGGCGCCCGCTGGAGCGGAAGGCGAGATGGTGCCCAGAATTCCGCACATGATTGCGACCAGCAGGCCAAGCGGCATCAGGAACCACGTGCCCGCCCGTGCAACGGCGCGGCGAAGGTACGGGTCGCCGTGTTCGGCTCCGGCCAGGACGCCACCGGCCATCAACGCTAATGCTGGCAGCGCAGGCAGCGAGTAATATTCCTGCCGCGATGAAAGTGTGAAAAAGCCCAACACCATGCCGCTCCAAAGCAGCACTGTCAGCGCGGCCTGTTTCCGGCCTGAAGTCTCGGCGGCGGGGTTGCGCCACACGCGCGTGTACTGGCTTAGGGCTGCCGGCAGGAATGCTGCCCATGGCATAAGCCACAGGAAGAACATAAGCCAGAAGAGCGGCACCGGCACCTGTCCGTAATCATGCGGGATGCGCAAGCCCCGAAAACGCATGAAGTGTTCGTTCACGGCGTAGAACCAGAACCATCCTGCACGCACTGGCAAACCAACGCCCACCGGCATGGAAATGGCCGGATTGCACAAGGCGGCAAGCACATGCCAAGGCAGGGCGATGCACGCGAAAACAGCCGTGCTGGAGACCAGATGCATGCGCGGCAGGCGGTGCATCTGCCTCGTACAAATGCAGTACATAAGCACGAATCCAAACGGAAAGACGACGCCAATCAGCCCCTTGGTGAGAAGGTTCAACGCCATGACGGCGGCGAAGCCCCACGCGGGCCAGCGTGCGGATGTGCCCTCACGCACCCTGTCCAGTGCCATCAGAAACAGGTGGATGCCAAGTGTCATCCAAAGGGCATTCATGATGTCTGGAATATAGAAGCGTGTAAAGAGGTATAGGCCAAGACTGGTTGCCATTGCAAGCGCGCCATAAAAGCCGCCACGCTCTCCGAAGAGACGGGTTCCGAGCGCGTACACGGCGAAGAAGAGCGCCAGCACCATCAGTGACATGGGCAGTCGCGCCGCCCAATCGTACTCACCGAAAACCTTCATGCCGGCTGCTGCCGTCCAGTACATCAGCGGAGGTTTGTCGAAGAACCGGACCCCATCCACGTAGGGCGTCACGAAATCATGCCTCTGTAGCATTTCGCGCGACGCTTCGATGTAGATGGAGTCCACATCGTCCAGCAGGCCTGGCGTGAACAAGCATCCCAGGTGCAACACGCACCACAGCAGCACGAGTATGCCAGCAGATTTCGCACGGAGCCGCGAAGACACGTTCGCCTGCGATGCTGTCTCCGGGATTGCTGCGGTAGAGACCATCTTTATCATCTCTACGGGAATACCGGTAGAAGTTGCAAGCGCCTGCGCCTCATGGAAGCAAAGGCCGGTCCGTGATTAATACTTTTCCGGAAACCCGGTCGATGACGACCTCGCGGTTGCCTAAAAGGCCGTCCACGACGGCACGCTTCTCCTCCGGCACAAACAAGACCTTGCGTGGTCCCGATCCCCAGCCCGCGAGCAGGTCAGCATTGCTCAGGAAGATACGCGGCGCATCCGGGAACGTTGAGCCAAACCACATCGAGGTCGAGCGGCCCTCAACCAGAGGCACAATCTGGCCCGTGTAAAAGGGTATTGAGGAGCCGTAGGCCTGATCGCCATAAAGCATCAACTGCGCATTGTGCTCAATGTGCCCGTTGCGCAGGTCTTCGTTGAACGTGTGCGCCAGAGCCGCTGATGAAAGCATGGGTGCAAACCGAGTAAGCGCATCGTGCGCCGCAACCAGGAACACCGCGGACGTAAGCGCAACCGCTACTGTGCTTGCCTGCTCCTTGCCCCGATGCCACAGGATCCATGCAACCGCTGGACCGGCTGCGAAAGCAACTGCCGCCAGTGCCGCAGGAAAGCGCAAGGCTGCGAACGATGGTCCAGTGAGATCGAAAAAGTGAGACATGGAAAGGGTGTAGTCACCCACCCCTCGATGTGCGAGGAGATCCCCAATGTCTGGCGCGTACGGCAGGCCGCGCGAGCTCCACAGCCCGGAAAACAGCAGCATGGCTATGGCTACCCCGGCCACCGTAAACGCTGCATGCGCTCCGGTGATCCAGATGCGCAGTTCTGGTCTCCGTTGCGCGTGTGCGATCGCTGCTGCGGTTAAGACGCAGATTGGAAGGTATGCCGGAAAGGTGTAGTACTCCTGATTGGTCGAAATTGAAAAGAAGATCAGGACCAGTAACGCGAAGATGGTAAGCAGCAGAGCCGTCCGCGCCTGCTCGTCACCTTGTATGTGGCGGAATCTTGATCGATTGCGCCATGCCACAGCTGCTGCGGCGGGGAAGAAGAGGCTCCAGGGAAAAATCCATGCGAGATGCAAGGGCCAGAAGAGCGCGCCGGGCAGTTTGTTGTAGTCGTGCGGGATGCGCCGGCCCAGGAAACGCATGAAGTGTTCATTGACAAAGTAGAACCAAAGGAAACCATGCCCCTGATACCCTCCGATGTTTCGCACGTCGGCCAGGATATGCCACGGTGCCGCAATCAGCAGGAACAGAGCCATTCCGCTCAGCAGGCGAAGCTCCCTCCAGCGCCGCCATTCCCCTGTGAGCAAAAGGTAAATAAAGGCTGTTCCAACGAAAAACACGATTGCGATAAGACCCTTGGTCAACACCGCCAACGCAAGCAAAGCGTAGGCCACATAGATGATTCGAAAACGTCCCTGCGATGCGACTGCACGTTGGAAGCAGAAAAGCGCGCCAGCAAGGAAGAGCGACAGCAGAACCTCTGGAATGAAGATACGGGTGAACAGAAACACGCCAGCAGACGTAAGCACAGCTAAGCCGCTATAAAAGGCCGCCCGCGTGTTCCATGCGCGGCGTGCCCAATGGAAGGCCAGCAACGCAAGTGCGAGAACGCCAAGTGCCTGTGGCAGGTGCGCCGCAAAAGTATTCACGCCGAAGATGCGGAAGCTGGCTGCGGTAAGCCAGTACGGCAAGGGAGCCTTTTCCAGGTATCGAATGCCATTTACATGCAGCGTTACAAAGTCGTGGGTTAGAAGGATGTTGCGGGCAGCGTTCGCGTGTGTGGCGTCCGCGTCGTCCAGCAGCGGCGGCGAAAAGAGGGAGGCCGCGTAAACCACGATCCAAAGCAGCAGGAGCACAATCACCGGGTTGCGAACAGGGTCATTCTTTCCAGCCATGCTGTTCTGCTGTCTCCGGCTTTCTTGCAACTGCTCTCTTGATGATACGGTCGCCCGGAAGGTTCCGGCGAAGGCACATCCCGGCGCTCTGCATCAAGCACCTCGTGTAGAGTGCAGAGTGTCAGCCACTCCAACTTCCTCTCAGGGGGAGCACCATGCCCACCTTTGCCGCTATCGATATCGGCTCCAATTCCTGCCGCCTGGCAATTGCGTCCGTCCAGCAACACGAAGCCAGGGTCTTTCACGAAGATCGCGAGGTGGTGCGCCTGGGCGAGAGCGTCTTTCAAACCGGTGAGATATCGCCCGATGCAATGGCTAACACCATTCGCGCATTGAAGCGGTTTCAAAAAGCAGTTCAGGCTCAGGTAGTGGATGTGGTCCGCGTGGTTGCCACATCCGCCATGCGCGATGCGCGCAACGCCGATGCGTTTATCGCCTGGGTCAAATCAGCGACCGGCTGGACGGTGGAAGTGATCTCAGGCCTGGAGGAAGGGCGGCTGATCCACCTAGGCGTGGTGACGCATGAACCAGGTGCGCGCGAACGTTGTGTCCTGATCGATCTGGGCGGCGGATCATGCGAGGTCTCGCTTTCTGAAGGAGGACGCATTCTCGAGATGGTCTCATTGCCGCTTGGCTCCGTGCGCCTGCAGCAGGAGTTCCTGCACAGTGATCCGCCCACCGAAGACGAACTGCGGCAGATGTACACGTATATCAACCGGGAAATGCATAAGCTGGAGCGCAAGTTTGGCAAGCCAGACGTGTCCCTGGTCATTGCCACCTCGGGTGCCGCGGCCGCGCTTGCCACGGCAAGCCAGCCTGGCGTGCTGAAGTTGAACTCCCCGCCTAAAGCCGCCAAGAAAGCCGCCAAGAAGTCCGCCATCGCAGCGACAACGCAGGAACCGCTTGATGCAAAGACAGCAGATGTGCGCTCGCTCGCCCGAAAGCTGGTCAAGATGAAGAATGCGGAAAGATCATTGGTGCCAGGTATCGGACCGAAGCGCAGCGAGATCATCATCGGCGGCGCGTTCGTCTACGCCGAGATACTTGAGCGGCTGGGCCTGAGCGGCTTCCGTTACTCGCCACTGGGCCTGCGTGACGGCATGCTTGCCCAAATGCTTTCGGATAAGGACCAGCGCGCGTCCGTGCACAAAGCCGTCGAGGAGGAGCGCTGGGCCGGTGTACTTGCCGTTTGCAAGCGCTACGCCATCGACCTGAAGCGAGTGGAGCCGATCCGCGCCGATGCGGTGAAGCTGTGCGATGCATTGGAACGCGTCCACGCCTTGCCTGCGCAGTATCGCGAATGGCTTGCCGCCGCAGCCATGATGAACGATGTCGGCAAGTTTATGAATCACCAGGGCCATCACCGGCATACGCAGTACATCATTGAAAACTCTGAAATTTTTGGCTTCTCGCCATCCGAACGAACCGTGGTCAGCGCGATTGCACGCTACCTTGGCAAGAGCCGCCCCGATCCCATGGAGCGTCCCTTCCGCAGCATCCCGCTGGAGGAGCAGGGAAACGTCACTCGCGCAATCATGCTGCTGCGCCTAGCGGTGGCGTTGAACCAAAATCGCGCGACCAGTCCCGTCCAGGTAAGCGTGCGCATTTATCCCAAGCGCGTTCTGCTGGAACTGCACGCCGGCCGTGGAGGAGCGGAACTGGAGCGCTGGTCCCTCAACAAGGAGGCAAGCTATTTTCGCGAAATCTTTCGGCGCGATCTGGTAGTGGAACTGGCATAGAGTGTGCGCACAACGCGTGGATCCAGCATCCACTGCAGCGTCGCCGCACCCCGCTCCAGATTCAGCTTGGCAATGGCTCCCTTGCGCATCCGCACCATCGCGGGTGGCCGGTTCGCACGGAGCGATTGCGCAGGCTGCATCAACATACCAAGAAATTGCACCAGGTTAGGGCTGTGACCCACCACCAGCAACGATTCGCGCCCAGAGCACTCCACCAGTAACTTCTCAAACTGTGCAAAGTTCGCCGACGGGGCCAGCGCGTCTGAGAGCAGTATCTTCTGCTCATACCCGGTCTCCGTGCCAACCAGCGACGCCGTTTGCAGGCTGCGCTTCAGCGGACTCGATACGATCAGGTCGAAGCTCACACGCATGGACGTCAGTGTGTTGCCCAGCAGCAGGCAATCGCGCCGTCCTGCTTTATCCAACGGCCGACGCGGGTCCAGCAAGGGGTTCTTGCGCCGCGTCCCCGCGGAAGCGTGTCTGAGCAAATACAAGTTCATCGACTGTGGTTATTGTAAGCCGCTGCCGCTTTCGTCACCTTGCAGCATCCACTCCTCTGAAATCAGCAGACCGCAAAGCAGCGGAATTCTCGTTGTACACATGAAGCCGTTGTCCTGCAGAACGCGTCCGTATTCCGGGAGATGCCGTACACGCAATCCCGTGAGCACTCCGAATGCCGCATAAAGAAGTCGCACCACAATCAACGCGGGCACGCGGGCGGCACCGCGCGGAATCTGAAACTCGGAGTTGATCCAGCGCGCACCAGGCACAAGAAGATCCCTGATCCGTGGCACCAATACCTCACATTCTGCTGTACTGAGGCAATCCATGAAAAAATGGGACGCCACAAGGTCGAAGCGCTTACCGCTGAGCGGGACAAGCGAATCGCGTGCAAGATCAACATCGTAGGTGCTGACCCGGTCAGGGTCGAGGCATCTCCTCTGGACAGCTTGCAGCATGACCTCGCTTGCATCCACGGCGGTCAGGTGCGCATCCGGCGCGGCTTTAAGCAGGCGGGCAGCAAAGCGTCCGTCACCATCACCCAGCAGCAAGGCGTTTTTTGCCGTGGCTACCTGCGGCAAGAGCATGAACCTGCATCGCTCAAGTACTCGCCCGAAGGTGATGTATTCCATCCAGCGGTACGGCTTCGCAAGCCGGTCAAAGTCGTTCTTCATCGTACTGTGAACATCCAGAGGAGTGGCCATACCGCAAGCGGCGTCAATAGCGCCGCGTCGGCAAGCGCACGCAGTAACACGCAGTCCAGGCGGGTGCGTGCCTGATCCAGCAATACAAGCAAGCCAACGCCAAGGAGAGCAGCCACGGCGATCGCTCTGCCTTCTCGTTGCCAGAGCAGGAGACTGCCTGCAAGCGCAAGCGTTGCGGCCGCGGCGTTCAGATGCCGTCCAAGCAACGCTGTGAACGCATCGGTGCTGTTCTGTGGCGCGCGTTCCCAGCGGGAGATCGCGATCCCATTCAAATAACATACTGCGCTGAAGAGCAATGTGGAAGGCAACAATGACTTCCATGCTACGTTGCCGTGCGTCAGGACGGGCATCGCTGTGGCAAGTCCAAAAAACAGCCCAACGATTGGTTCCTTCGGCACACGCGGCACATGGAACACATGCACCGTGAGGACATAGACCAGTAAGGGGACCACCAAAAGCAACCAACCAGTACGTAATCCAAGGGGAAGGTGCATGGTAAGTAAGCTCAACACGGGTACGCCGCAAACAAGAACTGCAAAAAATGCGTCCCGATGCCGAAGGTGAAAATAATGGCGCTTTTTGAGTTCATCGCCACCATGGGCTGCATCGTTGATGCGGTCTGCCGCGTAAAGCATCCAGACAGCCAGCGCCAACGCCAACGATGCTGAAGCATCGACCGGTACGCCAAATGTCTTTGCAAAAAACAGTGTCCATATCGCAGCAACCGTGGGCGCATCCAGGCTCAACAAGTGCCAGAGTGCAAGAGGCGAAGGCTTACGGGCAGATGAGACCTTCGCCCGTGCTGTGATGACCGTGGACACAGGTAAAGTCTACGATCTACCCAAGTGGAGCCCGGCTTCAATGGGTGTGGCAACGTCTGCCTGGGCCAGAACTGCCGTTCAATAGCGAATCCCTGGAGCATCGCATACTCTCCACGGTCGCCGCTTTCCCCTCAGAACGTTCTACTGGTCGCGGTTCTGCAGCGCAGGTTCATCGTTCTGACCGCGTGCCCTCGTGGAAGTCCGTACAGCGAGCGAGTTGGTCGTGGTAAAGCGCACAACGCTTTCACTTGCGATTTGGACCTGCTGTCCGCGCGTGACAGCGTTGATCCCAGCACCTGTTCCACCACCCGCTGCGGCGCCGATGGCCGCTCCCTTGCCACCACCGAAGATGCCGCCCAGTACCGCACCGGCCGCTGCGCCTACGCCAGTTTTTACAGCTGTGTTCTGGCCACGGCCTTTGCCCTCCACACTATAGGGCTGAGTCGAAAGGGAGAGACGTTCACCCCGGGCATTTACGCCTGTCAGTTCGATGGTCAACAGGGACGCGCCCTTGAAGTGCGCGGCTTCATGTACCTCTATCACGCGTCCGTTCACTGTGGAGCCGCGTGGAATCAGCACCATGCCATCCTGCACAATGTCCGTTGCAATCGCACCGGAAAACGGATCACCAGGCTGAGCCGAGGCGCTATCCAGCGTCTGCGTCACGCGTACTGGAAGCGTTGTTCCAGCGGGCAGTGTAATCACGCGTGCTACAGGCGGAGGCGGTGCCGCGGGAGGTATGTATGCAGGAGGAGGAGGAGCGGTTGCTCTGGTTACAGGAGCGGGTGCGGGAGACGCCTCGATGCGTTGCGTGGGCGCGGTTGCGGTGCGTACACGTTCCCGGGGCACGGGAGCAGGCAAGGGTGCTACCTGCTGCAGAGGCGTAATGGTGGTGGTTGTCGCGGGTCCAGTCGCGGAGTTCACCGTGATGTTGTTGATCACCTTCCGCACACCGGTGATTGCCGCGGCATCGTTTGCGGCAAGGCTTCTGGCAGCATTGTTGCTTACCGTGCCAGTCAACGTAACGGTGCCGCCCTGAGCTATCACCTGGACCGGTTCATTGGCCAAGCCACCCTCAGACGCAATTCGCTGTTGAACCTGCGCGGTCAGCGTGGGATCGTCCACCGAGGTAATATTGCTCCTGCAACCGGAAGTGCATGACACCAGCAAAACCGCTGACGCTAGAGTGCTGAATCTCGTAAAGGCTCGGTGTATTTTCATATTCTCCCTGCAGCGGTCGCCGAAGCTCCTCGTTACATCGTCTACGTTCACGTATTCCATGCTAACGCTGTTTGCCCCAAAGATGCATTGAGTGTTTCCGTCCGACGTCGGCAACCGCGCCGTTCTGTATCGCATCATTCTGCATGCAGGTGTGCAAGACTTTTCCGCTTTGACAGATACCGTTCACATCCACCATGGACGCTGTCCGGCGTAACGTTCGCAATGCAAGGAGAAAGACATGGCAGATAACGGTAGCTCAAGCAGTCTGGGATGGTTTTTAGCAGGACTTGGTATTGGAGCGTTGGCAGGTGTTCTGTACGCGCCGAAGAGTGGTGAAGAAACTCGCGATGATCTCGCCGCCCAGGCGCGTGATGCAAAAGAAAAGGCAAATCAGTATGTTGGGCAGGGCAAAGAGCAGCTCAATGATTACGTCGACAAGGGACGCGAGTTCTATGACAAAGGCCGCACGCAGTGGAGCCAATACGTCGACAAGGGTAAGGACTTTGTCCAGCAGCAGCAGGATAAGGTAGCTAGTGCAGTGGATGCAGGCAAACAGGCATACCAGGAAAATTCTCAGAATCAGACGTCCTGAGGGACGTAGAATAACAACTTCGCAGCGCGGGAATCCGCGGCGCCTGCCGCGGATTTCTGCGTCTCTAAGCCTTGCACGAAAGGTTCATTGCAATGACGGAACATCAGTCCACTTATCTTCTCGTCTATACCGGAGTTGTTGCCTTTGCTGTCCTTATCGAAGCAATTGCGCTGGGCGCACTTGCTTTCGCAGCCGCAAAGCTGTTCAAGCAGCTAGCTCAAGTCACGCAAGAAGCAAAAGGCAAGGTCTACCCGATCCTTGCATCCGTCCGCGATATTACCGCTAAGGGGCAGGAAATCGCGGAAGTTGCCCGGAATGTTGTCGCCGACTCCGAGCCGAAGATTAAACGGATCACCACAAACATCGCCGATACAACAGATGTGTACCGCGCAAAGGTTGCGGAGGTCGATACACTCATCACCGACACCACGAACAAAGCCAGGCACCAGAGTGAACGCATCGACGACATGGTGACCTCTGTTGTGACGCGTACCGGGGAAATCGCTGGGCAGGTAAGCCATGCAATCCTTGCGCCCGTTCGGCAGGTCTCAGGGTTGGTAAATGGAGCAAAGGCCAGCATCGAATCCATGATTCACCACTTCATCCCTGGTGCGAAGACTAAAGCGTCGAAACCGGTTGCGTTTCAAGGTGACAGCGTTTACACCGGCCTGGAAGACGATTACCACGCTTAGTTGCACGTGTTCGGACAAATGGTCAGTGAGGCTGGTCAGAACAGCCAGCCTCCTCCCACAACAACGTCGCGGTCGTAGAAAACAGCAGCCTGTCCAGGAGTTATCGCACGCTGCGGTTCATCGAATGCAATTTCAACAGTATGATCGGCTGCAAGCGAGAGTGTTGCTGCCGCAGGCTCATGCCGGTGACGAATCTTTGCGTGCACCCGCATTGGGCCGTGTAGAGTGTCAATACTGATCCAGTTCACATATCGAGCGCGAGCGCTACGCGTCATAAGTTCTGACTCTTCGCCCACAATAACGCGATTTGTAGCCGGTTCGATGCCGAGCACGTAGAACGGGGTTGTGCTGTGCCGGTTCAGGTGCTGCTGTACACCTTTGCGTTGACCCACCGTAAAGCTGTGTATGCCTACGTGAGCTCCAGCGGGTTCACCCGTTGCAGTTACCAATTCACCGGAAGTATCAGGCATGGAACGCCCCTGCTCCTGCAGGTATGCCGAGAGAAAAGCCTTGTAGTCGCCACCGGGAATGAAACAGATTTCCTGCGAGTCCGTCTTGTGCGCCACGCGTAAATCGTGCTGTTCCGCCAGCGCGCGCACCTCCGGTTTCTGCATCTCGCCCAGCGGAAAGAGCGTCCGGCTTAACTGCTCCTGCGTCAATCCGAAAAGAAAATATGTCTGGTCCTTGCCTCGGTCGGAAGGGCGTGAAAGCAGCCAACGCCCACGCTCTTCATCAAACATGACGCGTGCATAGTGGCCGGTCGCCACCCGCTCGGCACCGATGCCACGCGCGGTTCGCAGCAATTCGTCAAACTTGAGATGGTTGTTGCAAAGGGTGCAGGGGACTGGTGTACGCCCGGCAAGATACTCCTGAACGAACGGCTGCACTACATCCCGCTCAAACCGGCTCTGCTGATTTACGACGTAGTAGGGGATCCCGACCTGCTCCGCCACCCTACGCGCGTCGTACACATCGTCCAGCGAACAGCAGCGCCCCTTCACCTGCTCTGGAATTCCATCGTGACCGGCGAGACGCCGCTGATCCCACAGCTGCAGCGTCAGCCCAACAACGCTATGTCCTTCGCGCGCGAGCATCGCCGCCACCACGGACGAGTCCACGCCCCCAGACATCGCTACCGCGATGATGCCGCCGGAGTCTGGGGAAACCCGTGTCGCAACCTCATGTTCGAGCATATCGGACATGCAGTTATTGTCGCAGAGTCACGCCATCCGAAGAGAGCGCATCCGGGTCACGGCAGCAATCACTACAGCCGCGGCCCTCTCCACATCGTCTTCGACCGTGAGCCGCGAAAGCGAAAATCGCACGCTGTTGCGCGTCTCTTCATCACTCAGGCCCATGGCACGGAGCACGTGCGATGGCTCAATAGTGCCGCTCTGACAAGCGGAGCCACCGCTAGCGGCCACTCCCTGCATATCCAGCGCCATGACCAACTCTTCGGCCTGCACACCCCGAAAGCGGACGTTTGCCGTGTTCGGTAAACGATCCGCAGGGCCGCCGTTGATCGCGATATCCGGCACGGTCTTCAGCAGAATTGCTTCGAACCGGTCCCGGAGCGCCCTAAGATGTGACGGTCCGCTCCCCAGCAGGTATTCCTTTGCCATCGTGGATGCTTTGCCCAGGCCGGCAATGCCGGGGACGTTCTCCGTGCCGGCTCGACGGCGGCGTTCGTGCCCGCCTCCATGCAACAGCGAGCGCAGAGGCACGCCGCTACGGACCCAAAGCGCTCCCACACCTTGCGGGCCATGCATTTTGTGAGCGGAAATCGAGAGCAGATCGCATCCGAGCATCTGTACGTTCACTGCAACCTTCCCACATGCTTGAACGGCATCGGTGTGCATCCACGCTCCGGCGCGGTGTGCTGCTTCAGCGATCTCTGCCACCGGCTGCAACACTCCCGTCTCATTGTTTGCCAGCATCACGCTTACCAGGCGCGTGCGCGCGGTTAGCGCCTTGCGAACAGTATCGGCCTGAACGGTCCCGCTTCGATCGCACGGTACATGCGTCACCTCCACGCCACGCTCACGCAGCGCATCAGCGGCATGCAGCACGGCGTCGTGCTCAATGGCGCTGACAATCAGGTGATCGCCAGCCTGTAACAGGCCAAAGAGCGCCTGGTTGTCGCTTTCCGTACCGCCGCTGGTGAATACGATTTCAGGTGGCAGGGCGTTCAGCAGCGACGCCAGCTGCTCACGCGCGCCCTCTACCGCACCGCGCGCCACGCGGCCAAAGCCATGCACGGCGGAGGCGTTGCCGAACCGCTCCTGCCAGAAGGGACGCATGGCATCCACCACCTCTGGCAGAACAGGCGTCGTGGCATTCGCATCCAGATACACGCGCTGCATGGTCAGTCCGTCCTTCCACGATCGCCTACCCACTTCGCCAAACCGAGCAACAGGAAGAAGGTTCCCGTCGGAATGCAGCCGAGTGCGACGATGAGGCCAAGCCATCCCAGGTTGCCATGGGGTCCATGTATGGTCATGCCTCCCGTTGCCCACACGGCAACTGCACAGAGTAGACCAACACTCTCGATGCTGCCCGCAACGCGCAGGATCGCCCGCGTGTCCCGTCGCATCGCGCCGTTTCTCTGACTCGATGCCGTACTCATCCGCGAATCGCGGACTGCATCAGGAATACCAGAACACCGGTCACGGACACATACAGCCAGATGGGAAAGGTCCAGCGAGCCAGAGCACGATGCTGCTCAAACCGCTGTGTCAAGGACAAAAAGAATGTGATCAGCACCATGGGCAGCGCCACCACGGACAGAAAAATATGAGAAAGCAGCAGGGTCAGGTAGCTGTGCCAAAGAACTCCCGTGTGTGGAATGGGTAGGTGGTACTCGCCATGCAGCGCGTGATTCGTAATGTAAGAGACAAGGAACAGAGACGAGAAGATAAACGCTGCAAACATCGCCGCGCGATGCTGCCGGATACGCCGTGCGCGCACGTAATGGAACCCAGTGCAGAGCGCGATCGCCGCGCAACCGTTCAGCAAGGCATTCAGGCCTGGTAGAAACAAGAAACGCGTATGGCGCACGTCGACTGGCGCATGATAGTACACAAGCCAGAACAAAAATCCACTTGCCAGCGCGGATACGGCGAGGATCGCCACAATAACAGAGGGTGGTGTGCTGATGCGCTCTGGAGCAGGAATTTGCGGTTGTGCTGTGGTCGTCATCAGAAGTAAATTCTTCCCCGCGCATCCAGCATCATGGCAGCAAGCAGCAGCGGCAGATAGATGACGCTGCACTTCAACAGGTCACGTGCAATGCGGCGGGAGTGAGCCGGCGTCAGATCGCGTGTAATCCGTGTGAACCGCAACGTGTACAGCAGGTACACCGTACTTAGCAAAATCGCAATCACAGCGTACGGCCTGCCGGTCATCCCCAGCCACGCTGGCCAAAGGCTCACAGGCACCATAAGCACGGCATAGAAGAGCGCCTGTGCCGCCGTTGCGCGACCCCCAGGGCTGGCGACGGCAGTGACCTTGATGCCGGCCCGCGCGTAATCGTCGCGGTACAGCCATCCAATCGCCTCAAAGTGTGGAAACTGCCATACAAACAGAATCGCGAAGAGCGCCACGGCTGGCCATTCAATTGTGCCTCTCGCGGCGGTCCATCCAATCAATGGCGGCAATGCTCCAGGGAATGCTCCCACAAACGTTGCGATCATGCTGATGCGCTTCAATGGTGTGTAGATTGCAACGTAGCCAATGGCCGTGAGCAGCGTCAGCATCCCTGTCATCGGGTTCGTTGTTACAGCAAGAAATGCAGAGCCGGCTGCGACCGCCAATAAACCCAGGAGCAATCCATGCACGAAGGACATGCGCCGCGCGGCCATTGGCCGGCGAGCAGTGCGTGGCATCAGCGCATCGGTACGGCGCTCCAGTACCTGGTTTAGCGCACTCGCTCCGGCAGTTACCAGAGCCATGCCGATCACCGTTTCAGCGCACTGCACATTCAGCGGGCTGATACCGGACCGCACAGAACCGAGGTAAAAGCCCGCCGCCGCCGTGATCACCACCATCAACGTCACACGCGGCTTAAACATCTCGGCATAGTCCGCCAGCACGGCCGTGCCGCGGGCAGCATGTGTGGCCGGAATGGGCTCGGCAATGACCATCGTCTCACTTTAGGATAGCGCAGGCCGCCCGAACACATTACGGCCTGCACATGGCACCATCAATCGAGCAACGATTGCCGGTTTGGATCGTCGTGTTGCACCAGGTACTCGTCGGCAAAGACAACCACGATTGCCGCCGTTGGAACCGCTACCAGCGCTCCGGGGATACCACTGATGGCCGTTCCAAAGAGCAAGGCAATCAGAACAGTAATGCCCATCAGATCCACGCTGGACTTCATAATGCGAGGCGTTAAAAAGGCGTTCTCAATCTGTGTATAAAGCGCATAAGCCAAAATGACCAACCCCGCCTTTGTCCAGGTATCAGCTGCCGCGATCAGAATGACTAACATAATCGTAATCAGATTTCCGGCGATGGGAATGATGTTAGTCAGACCCATAAGAAACGCGAGCAGGAGAAAATAGCGGACGTTGAGTATGCGGAACACCACCAGGCTATAGACCGCGACGCACGCCATCAATGCCAGCTGCCCAATTAGCCAACGTGAAACGCGCTCCTCCGCAATCAGCAGAGTGCCTGCCAGGCGCTTGCGCGATTGTGGAACCACCAGTGAGAGAAAAAACTCGTAAACTTCCGGCCCTTCCAGAATGAAATATACCGTCAGGATCACTGCCGTCAGGATATCCAGCAGATGTTCGGCCCACGAGGGAAGGGAATTGAAGAGGTAGGCCGCAACCGTGCCGACATAGGTGGCAACACGTGTATTCAGGTCATCCAAGCCAATCTTGTCCGCCATGGGAATCTTTTGGAGACGTGCCACAAGTGTGGGGATACGGCCTGGAACATCACCCAGAAAATTGCGAAAATCGCGAAGTACAGGCGGCAATCCGATCCAGAAAAAGAGGGTGAAAAAGATCAGTAGCCCCGCCATCAGAATGGCGACACAGATCACCTTGGAGGGTTGTTTGCCACGGATGCGGAGCTTGCCAATTCGATTAACTACCGGATTCAGAATTACAGCGAACAGCCCGGAAAGATAGATGATTCCAAGCACGTGCCGCACCTCCCAGACAACGCCCAGCAGACACAGGAGTGCAACCGTAAAGACAATGTGCTTTCGCGTGTTCCGGTATGACTTTGATGGGAACTCAGCGACAGGGGAACTCGTGTACAGGGGATACCTCCGGATATGCCAGGTCTGATGCACGCGGAACTCACGTGCGTTACTTTGTTATGGTCGTGCTGTCGTTTCTTTTCACAAGGTGCAGAATCGCTTTTGCAGTATCTCGCGGGACCTGTCCAGCAGTATGCAGATGAAACTGTGCGCAGCGTTTGTAGAACGGCACCCTCATCTGGTAACGTTCGGCGGCAGCTTGCGCGTCCAGGAACACAGGTCGTACCGCCGTACCCTCCTGCAATACGCAGCGATCGAACAAGACATCGAAGGGAGCGTCCAGAAAGATAATCGCACAGCGGGGCGTCTGCTCAAGGAGCAGGCGGTTGGTCAGGAACTCCGGTGCGCCACCGCCCAGCGCGATTACCGCATGGGACCGTCCTAGCGCGTGCGCCATGGCGGACGACTCACGGCGACGGAAAACCGCTTCACCCTGATGCCGGAACATCTCCGCGATCGTGGTTCCATGGTGACGCTCAATCTCTGTATCCGTATCGATGAACTCCCACCCGAGTTCAGTTGCGATCAGACGTCCCACGGTGCTCTTACCCGCGCCCATAAATCCAGTGAGAACGATGCGGTCTGCTGATAGGAATGATGCCGCGTCTTTGCCAGTGAGAGGTGCTGGTTCACTCAGAATGTTCATGCTGCCTCGTGCGTGTAGCGTGCGTGACAATTAAAAGCCGCGATCCATGTGGATCGCGGCTCAGAGATTTCAACTATCGGCTGTCTAGGATGAGCACATACACGATGCAGAAACCGGAAGAGCCGCTACTGGATACCAGTAGCGGCGGGTAAAGCTCACGGCCTGAAAGCAACGCGTCATGTCACAGTGAGACTAATATCTTCCATCAGCTTCGGCAAGAGAAATCAACGTCATTAGGCGTTCAGCTATTGATGCGTGCCATCATTCGGCTCTTGAGCGGCATGACCGAGGCCCCGCTCGATCTTCGACCAGAGATCCGAACTCGGTATTGCGCCCTCCGGTTCCAGCAGCATCCGTGCCACCTCTCCGATGTACTCCAGATCGCGCACCAGCTCCGCTGCCTGTGGGCAATCGCGCAAAATATCCGCGAACCGGGGATCAGCGCTGAGCTTTCCTCCCTCTGCCTTCTCAAACAGATCGGGCAGTGCCTTCTCGAACTCCTCGCAAGTCCAGCGTCTCTTCTCGTACTCTGCCATTTAGTTCTCCTACAGAACCGCAGCCTGCTCATTCTGGCGCAGAATCTCCCGCAACTTCAATCGTGCCTTGTGCAGCTGTGACTTGCTGTTGCCAGTCGAGCACTCCAGCATGCCCGCAATCTCGTTATGTTCATAGCCTTCGACGTCGTGTAGCACAAAGACCAAGCGGTATCCCGGTGGCAGCGTTGATACCGCGCGTTCCAATGCGACACGATCGACCGAACCTGAAAGCCGCGGATCACGGGAGCCGAAGTCCCGCTTTGGAGCATCCTCTTCCGAGGGGTTGATCGTCTCCTCCAGAGAAACCAGCTGCAAACCTTTTTTGCGCAGATGCATGAGCACCAGGTTTACCGTAAGCCGGTGAAGCCACGTCGAGAAGGCACTCTCCCCCCGGAACGACCCTAACTTGCGATAAAGGTGTAAGAACGCTTCTTGCGTCATGTCCTCCGCCTCTGAGACATTGCCCAGCATGCGGAGGCACAGCGTGTAGACCCGGCGCTTGTGCAGCGCATACAATTTGGAAAACGCATCTGGGTCGCCATTCTTGGCGCGTTCCAGAGCATCTGCCTCGCCCGCAATGGGAGGATTTCTTTTAAAGTGCCCGGCGGGCGGTGTCGAATTCGTTTGTGTCATTCCGTAGCCCTGAATTTCCACTCGCCTGAGCATGAGGCCCTCATGTAGCCCCTACTTTCTTAGAAACTCAGACTTGTATTTACAGGATACAAGACATGCGCCTCCGCAATGATGCACACCAGTCATGTGAATCCATTCGCCGCATACAGGTTGTATGTTTCGACCGAGCGGCAGGTGAGAGCGACCCGCTTCAAAGGTCCGCATTGCTAAGCGCCGATAAAACGGGCATGGAGTGCTCTTGCCTGCGCAACTTCGCTGGTGCCCTGCACGACGGTTCGCCCATCGGCAAAAACCGAAAGTGTGTAGCGTTCGTAACGGAAACGCAGCATCATGCTGTTCCATCGAACATCACCCAGCGGGCGGAGTTTACTCGCGAGTTCCGCAAAGTCTACCGGTCTGTTGCGCTCATGAATCTGCACGGAGTTTCGCCCGCACAGCGTCATGTGTGGCCGTCCCTCACCGGCGAGATGCTGGAATTCGCGCTTACCGCATACCGTGCAGCCGGGGCGCGGTGTTCCCGCCGAGATTTCGGACCGCTCACCACTCCACAAATCCATGGACAGCAGCGTGCGCCGCATCAGGGAAATTTGCCCGGTCAGCAGCTTCAGCGCCTCGGTCACCTGTAGAGAGGCCGCGACATTTACCGCCGTGTTCAGGATGCCAGCCGTCTCGCATGTTTCCACGGTTCCGCCGGGTGTCTCGGGAAAGAGGCAGGCCAGGCAAGCCGTCCGGCTGGCGTTCGAGAGCGGGAGAATATTCATGGTTGCCGCGTACGATCCGATGGCCGCCGCATAGATCCAAGGGGTGCCGGTCATCACGGCAACGTCGTTCAGCAGATACCGTGTCTCAAAGTTATCCGTACCGTCCAGGATCACATCGGCACCCCGCAGCAACTCCCGCGCGTTTGCGGGAACCAGGTCCGCAACATGCGTCGTAACGCTGGCCTCTGCATTGAGTTGCGCCAACCTGCGCCGTGCCGCGTCTGCCTTCGGCAGTGCCTCACGGGCATCTTCCTCGGTAAAGAGCATCTGCCGTTGCAGATTCGAGGGTTCGACGAAGTCGCGATCAACGATTGTCAGATGGCCTATACCGGCGCGCGCCAGCAACGAGGCAGATGCGGCGCCGGTCGCGCCACATCCGACGATTGTGACACTCGCCGCAGCCAGTTTGCGTTGTCCTTCGGCGCCAATTCCAGGAAACAGGCGTTGCCGTGAGTACCGGTCGGCCCACTCTCCACCCGTGTCTTCTGCAATGGGCCGGCTCAATGAGGCCGGTAACTCTTCTCTTGTGATGTCGTCCATTAAACAGAAGTGTACGAGTCTGGTACGTGTCGACTGATACGAACACGCCACACGCGCTCGCAGGGTAGCGATTTTCGCCACGAATGACTTATTGTAGAAGGCGAACCGATTTCCCCGTGCGCCGTTACGCTCACCCGGCTCCCGATGCGTTTCGGTGTCCTAAGAGACAACGAAGTTGATGATGTCGGGAATTCAGTCGAAGCTCAGGCGGCGTGCCGCTGTACTGGCCGCATGCGGCACGGCGGGTCTGCTATGTTCCGGTATGCGTCTGTGCGCGCAGGATACCAGCAGTTCGCCCAGCGGAACGACCCCTGGACAGGTGCAGCAGGGCACCACACCATTGCCGCAACCATCAAAGCAAGCCGGTGCGGCTGCACGGGATCCTAATACGGTTCCTCCGCTGGACCCCCAACAAGAGCAGGCGGCCAAAGCCACTGCCGTGGCGAACACTGCAACACAGGGTCTGTTTGCCCTACGAGGGAGCCAGATCACCGGTATTCGCTTTGAAGGTGTGGAGTTCGAACCAGGCGATCCGTTGCTTTCCGAACTCGGTATCCATGCAGGCGACACCCTCGATCCGAACAAGGTCAGGGCTGCCACGCGACGCTTGTTTCTGACCGGCTTTTACCGGGACATTCAAGTGCGCAGCGTGCGTGGAGGCAACGGCGTCACTCTCGTCTTCGACGGAGTCCCGCGATATTTTATCGGTCGCGTACGCATTCAGGGGGTTCCGACGGAGCGGCTTACCTCCTTGCTGGAATTTGCCACGGAGTTGCAGCCCGGCTCGCCTTTTACCAATGCGCAGGTACAGGCAGGCGCGGTGGGCGTCAAGCAAGCGTTGGCGCAAAACGGCTACTACGATCCGATGATTCGTCCTTCCACGGAACATCTGACCGACGGTAAGCAGGTCGATATCATCTATTCCATCTACGTGGGACCGCAGGCGACCGTAGGGACAGTCAGCCTCTCTGGCGATCCAGGCATGAGCGTCGAGGAGTTCCGCAAACGCGGCAAGCTGCAGTCGGTCACGCGCACGTTGCATTTTTTTAAGAGCAAGCATAAGGTCACGCGCGAAACGACGGGCAACGCGCTCACCAAATTGCGCGGGTATTACCAGAAAAAGGATCGGCTGGAAGCGGCGATTGCGCTGGAAAAAAGCCAGTATGACGCACCACGAAAGGAACTTGATTACAGCTTCCTCGCCAATCAGGGACCGCTTGTCAACGTTTCCGTCGTTGGCGCAAAAGTCTCAAAGGCACGCCAGAAAAAACTGTTGCCCATCTACGAAGAAAGTGCGGTAGACAACGATCTGCTGAACGAGGGCGCGCACAACATCAAGGAATATCTACAGCGCCAGGGCTACTTCGACGCGGAGGTCGATCCGGCGGTAAGCGGCGTGCCGGATACGCCAACCTATGCCGCCGATGGCACGCCCCTGCCGCCGCCCAGCAGTCTGACGGAAACCGTCACCTTCAACGCCCGCGAGGGCAAACGGTACAAAGTGGCTGCCGTGGATGTAACGGGCAATAAGTATTTCGAGACCGACAACATCAAGGAACGTATGCAGGTCGTAAAGTCCGATGCGTTTGTGCGGAACGGACGCTACTCCCGTGCGCTGCTGTCGAACGATGTGGATTCCATCACCTCGCTGTACCACGCCAACGGGTTTAGCAAGGTAAAGATCACAACATCTGTCGTGAAGGGGGCACAGGACAAAAAGCTGGGCACGATCACGGTTAACATCGCCATTGATGAAGGTCCGCAGCAGAAGTTTGGCACCGTAAGACTCACCGGCGAGAACCCCGCGCGCCGGGCCGGCCTGGAAGGTTTGATTACCGCGGAGACAGGTCAGCCATTTGCACTGGTTAATGTCACGAATGACCGCGATAACATCCTCTCTTCCTATCTCTCCAAGGGCTTTGACCAGGCAAAGGTTGAGGTACAGCAGACCGTGCGTAAGTCTGACCCATCGATCACGGACGTGACCTACCTCATTACTGAGGGCGAGCAGGTCGAAGTCAATCGTGTGCTTATCTCCGGCGTGCGTCACACGCGACCGAAGCTTGTGAACGAACAATTGCTGCTAAAGCCGCATGATCCACTGGACGAGTCCGCGCTGGTAGAGATGCAGCGCCGCTACTATGACCTCGCGATCTTCAGCGAAGTCAACGTCGCCGTGCAGAATCCTGAAGGTCTGGCAGACCGCAAGAATGTGCTCATCCAGTTAACGGAGTCCAGACGCTGGGATGTAACCTACGGTGCCGGATTTGAAACGCAGCTTTCCACGCCGCAGGCGAATTGCCGCGCCCAGCAGTCGTTGGGTGGCGTCGGGAGTACCTGCTCACCTTCGGGTACGGCAGGAGCTTCCTTCCGTGTTTCCGTGGACGCGACCCGCATCAATCTTTTCGGAACGGACCAGTCCTTGACCCTGCACGCCACCTATGGACTGCTGGAACGGGTTGGCACCGCGACCCTGAACACGCCGAAATTTTTAGGCCGTCCGAATCTCACCACACAGATTAGTGGCGGGTACAGCAACGTCCAGAATATCTCGACGTTCAAGGCAAGTACCTTGCAAGGTCTCTTCCGCCTGACGCAGAAAGTGCCAAAGGCCGATACCTTCATCTACGATTTCACCTACCGCCGCGTTGAGGTCGATAAGAACAGCCTGCAGGTCACGGCCAACCTGATTCCCCTGTTGTCGCAACCTGTCCGCGTGGGCGGCCCCGGGTTCTCCTGGTATCACGACACACGGAACCCGTCTCCGTTAAATGCTCAATCGGGCATGTATCTTTCCGTGCAGGAGTTCCTGTCGAACGGTGTGTTTGGTTCGCAGACCAACTTCAATCGGATCGATACCACCTTTTCCACCTACTACACCTGGGGCAAGAGGCGAAAATACACGTTTGCGCGTAATACCCGCTTTGGTGTGGAGAACGCCACGGGAACGAATCCAAACGCGGGCATTGTCGGCTGCCAGGGTGTCCTGCTGCTGACCAATGCATCCTGCGATCCGGTGCCGTTGCCGGAGCGGCTCTACGCTGGTGGCGCCACATCGCATCGGGGCTTCGCCATCAACGCCGCCGGTCCACGCGACCTGACGACAGGGTTTCCAGTGGGCGGCACGGCCGTGTTCATCAATACGCTGGAAATGCGTCTGCCTCCGCCGGTGCTGCCCATTGTGGGGGACAGTGTGTCGTTTGTACTCTTCCACGACATGGGAAATGCGTTCCTGCACATCGGGGATGTCTTTCCGTCATTCGGACGCTTTCATCAGCCCAACGAGCAGACGTGCCGCCAGGTCACTGGATTTGTCACTGCCGGCACGTGCAATTTTGCCTACTTTTCGCACGCTATTGGCATTGGCGCACGCTACAGCACGCCCGTTGGCCCCATTCGGCTCGATCTCGGCTACAACCTGAACCCGCCGGTCTACCCCGTGATCGACGATTACACCGCTGTCGTCCCCACGCACCATGTGGAGCAGGCCAGCCATTTTCAATTCTTCTTTTCCATCGGGCAGAGCTTCTGATGACACGCACCGCTCAACTCGCACGCACCTTGCTTAGCCTGGTGTTATGCACATCAGCCAGTGCGGTTCTGGCGCAGCAGGGTCAACCCACGCCCATGCCGCGGCAGGACAGCAAGCCTCCCGCAACTCAACAGACTCGCGCGGATGCAAACAAACTGCCCGCTGAGCGTGGCGACGTTGTCGACCGCATTGTCGCAACCGTGAATGGCGATCTCGTGCTTGAAAGCGACATTGAGGAAGAAGAGCGCTTTACTTCGCTGTACCCATACGGTGATACAGCGGGTAAGTCACTGCGGGAACAGGCGCTGACCCGTGTCATCAATCGCACCCTCATCATGCAGCAGATGGCGAGCTTTCCGCAGCCACCCGTCACGGATGCGCAAGTGGATAAAGAAGAAGCCGATCTACGCAAGGATCTCCCTGAGTGCGCGCAGGCCAACTGTACGAGTGACGCAGGCTGGAAGGCGTTTCTGACAAAGAACGGCTTTACTGAAGATGAACTCCGCGAGCGTCTGCGTCAACGCGCAGAGGTACTGCGTTTCATTGAGCAGCGCTTCCGCTCCGCTACCCGCATCTCTGATAAGGAGATCGAAGACTTCTACACCAACACCATGCTGCCGGAGTATGCGAAGCAAAAAGCACCGCCTCCGCCCCTCGACACCGTTCATGACCGGATTCAGGAGCTGCTGCTACAGCAGCGCGTGAATGCCATGCTGGATGACTGGCTTAAGTCGTTACGCGATACCGGCCGCGTGCGCATGCTTCAGCAAGGCCAGGAGGCACCCTGATGGCACTGCTGGACGCGGACAAGCCGGAAGATCAGCAGACTCCACCACCAGCTCCCAGGCGGCATCGCGGCCTGCGCATCCTCGCGTATTTCGCTGGCTCACTGCTGCTACTGCTCATCGTGGTTGTGGCCGGCCTGGGTGTCTACTCCACCACGCAGGATTTCCAGAACCGGGTGCGCAGTACCCTAGTCAACACCTTGCAGGATGCCACCGGGGGTAGGGTCGACCTTGCTCGCGTGCAGTTCAACCTGCTGCATCTCTCCGTGGAAGCCGACGGCCTGGTCATTCACGGCCTGGAAGGTCCGGGTGAAGCACCCTATCTCTCGGCAGACCGCATTCTTGTACGCATCACGTTGAAAAGCCTTTTCAGTCATGCCACCAACTCCACCGGAGCAATGAAGTACATCACCCTGGCGCTGCTGCATGTGGACAGGCCCGGGATACACCTCATCATCAACAAAGACGGCACCACCAATCAGCCTGTTCCCAAGACCAAGAACACCAGCAATGAGCCGGTGCTGGATACACTGCTGGACCTGCAGGTTTCGAAAGTGGAACTCGTGAATGGGATGGCGCTCCTGAATGACAAGGCCATTCCGTTCGATCTGAACGCGAACGACCTTGGCGTGAACGTTCGCTACCTTCCGTCACTCGATCGTTACGGCATCGATCTGGGTGTAAGTGACCTCCGCACCCGCATGCAAACCATGCCCGTGGCGCAGTCTCGCCTGCAACTCAAGGCCGAGATCGGCCGCAAGCTCATCGCCGTGCAGAGTCTCAACTTCGATACCGGTAAGTCGTCGCATCTGGCCGCGAACGCCCATATCGAGAACTTCGATGATCCTGTCTGGAATGTGGCCGTAAAAGGCAATCTCGAAGTGCCGCAGATCTCGGTTCTCAGCGGATTCCCGGGGCTTACCGGCGGTGTTGTCGATCTCGACATCTCCGGCCATTCCTGCGCGGTGACACCACAGGAGGCGCAGAAGAAGCCGCACTTCTGGCAGCGCCACAATCCCGGCAAAAATCCCGCCAGCACCAAAGTGTTGCCGCCAAGTCCGGATTGCGAAAAGGGCTACCTCCTGGCTGGCGATGCCAAACTGCACAGCGTGGGCTATCGCGACCAGTACGTGAATGTGTCTGATGTCAACGGCGGTGCCTCGGTTCGTGTCACACCCACGGAACTCCTCTTCAACGCCATTGCGTTGAATCTGCCCGCGGGCGGCGCGATCTCCGGCGACATGCGCGTCAACAACTGGCTGGGAGAAATCCCGCCAGACGCACCGGCTAAGTCGCCGACCATCGCCGCCGGACAGAAAACCGCCAATGCAACGGCAAAGATCGCTCAGGCCAAGCCGCCTGCAACAGGATCGCCCGCCATAAAGCCGGTCCAGCGAGCGCACGCGTACGTCGATGTCAAGCTGACGAATATCTCGTTGCGAACCATCAATGAGATTACGGAACCGAAGAAGTATCAGGATCTCGGCTTCGATACCGCAGTGAATGGCCCGCTGCACGTGGAGTGGGGCGGTACGGCGAACGACCTGCCAGGCTCAGTGATCGCTCGTGCCGATCTCAAACTAGCACCCCAGGGAGTGAAGCGTCGCGGTGCTGTGCAGGACGTACCTTTGTCCGGGGTCGTGAAGGCAACCTATCGCGGTTCCGACCAGACTGTGCAGATTGAAGATGTGGACGCGCGCACGCCAGCCAGCACCGTCCATGCAACCGGTACGCTCGGCGTGAACAACGGAGACCCTCTCACCCGCCTCAACCTCACGGCTGATTTCCGTGACTTAAGCGAATTTGACTCCGTCCTGAACGCCGCTGGATACTCCAGCAACGGCAAAAAAGGAAGTTCCGCGCTACCTGTCATTCTCCATGGCGACGCACACTTTCAGGGCACCGCCTCCGGTCCTCTCGCTGGGCTGGATATCAAGGGTCACCTTCAGGCCAACGCACTCCAGGTGCACGCGGGCAGCGCCGGTGATATCGCAATCGATTCCGTCACCGCCGACGCCGAGTATGCCCCCAGCTTTGTAACCGTTTCCAGTTCAACGATTCGGCGTGGAACGGCAATCCTCAACGTCTCCGGCGCGGTGAAGCCGCATCGCGTCGTACGCCATCGTGTTGTCTCCTACGAATTCGACAACGACGCGCAGGTCAATGCCAAGGTTCAGTTGGCCGACGCGCAGATCCATGACGTGCTCGAGATCGCGGGGCAGGGCGCACTGCCTGTGACGGGCATCATCAATGTCAATGCAAACGCCGCAGGCACGCTGGGCAACCTGAGCGGCGACGGCACGCTGACGCTGCGCAACGGCGTGGGCTACGACCAGCCCTTCGATGCCATCACGGCAAGCGTATCCGTACGTGGCCAGGAGATCACCGCGAACACGCTCGACGTGAAGGCGCAAGGTGTGGAGGTGAATGGCAACGGCGGCTACAATCTTGCCTCCAAACATCTCCACGCGCACCTGCAGGGAAATAACATCCGGCTCTCAAACCTACAGTCGGTCAAGAAGGCTGGGACACCAGTGGATGGCCTGCTTACCTTCAGTGCGGACGCGAACGGTACCGTGGAACAGCCTGGTCTGACGGCGCACTTAGCGCTTGCCAACGCCACCTACAACAAGCAGCCGCTCGGCCGGCTGAATGCCGATGTGAGCAGCGATCGCGACATCGTCCATCTGACCGCGCACAGCGACCTGCTCTCCACCAAGCTCGACGTCACCGGTCAGGTGCAACTCGCGGGCGACTATCCGATGCAGGCGCACGCTACGTTCAGTAATCTTGATGTTGCCCCAGTGCTTAAGCTGATCGGCTCCACCGTGGAGGCCACCTCCGTTGCTGCCGGTGAACTCAACGTAAGCGGTCCCGCCAAAAAGCCCCAGATGTTGACCGGCTCCGTCACGATCAATCCCTTCAGCGTCACCACTCAGGGACTGACCTTCGCCTCTGCGGGACCCCTGCGGGCCACCCTGAGCACAGGCACCCTGACGCTCAGCGAATTACACATTACTGGCCCGGACACCAATCTTCGCGCCTCCGGGTCGGCACAGATCTTCTCGCCGGATGGCAAACCGCTCCCCGCCCAGGGCGGCAGTATCAATGCCAAAGCTACCGGCAGTCTCGACGTTGGCATCGCGCACCGTATCAATCCGGAGATTGTGTCCTCGGGCAAGATTGATTTCGACGTAGCGGCCACCGGTACCACCGGCAAGCCCAACCTGGGTGGCAAGGTGACCTTCTCCAACACGAATCTCGCCTACGCCGACATTCCGAATGGGTTGTCGAACATCACCGGAACAGCGACTTTCACCGAGAATCGCCTGCAGGTTGACAACATCACTGCCACATCTGGCGGTGGCCGCATCAAGCTCACCGGATTTCTCCAGTACCAAAACGGCATCTTCGCCGATATGACCGCAACCGCAATCGCGGTTCGCGTCCGTTACTACGGCGTCTCGGCCACTGCAAACGCAACGATCCGGCTACAAGGATCGGGAGAGGGCGCGGCGCTCTCAGGAAACGTGCTTATTACCCGGTTCGGCCTGGCGGAGAGCTTCGATTTCGCCTCGATCACGGGTGGCGCTGGTGATGTCTCCGCGCCACCTTCCCCTGACTCTCTCCTTAACAAAATCGCATTGAACGTGCGTGTGCAGTCCTCGCCAGCGCTGGATTTCCAGAATAGCTACGCCCATATCGCTGGGACCGTTGACCTTACCGCGCGCGGCACCCTGGAGGTCCCCTCGGTCTTTGGCCGGGTCACGGTAACGGATGGGTCAGCTACCTTCGCCGGCACCAGTTACCAACTCCAGCGTGGCCTGGTCTACTTCAACAACCCCATTCGAATCGATCCCATCATCGACCTGGATGCGACCGCTCGCGTGGAAAATTATGACGTTACCATCGGCGTGCACGGAACTGCCAAGAACTTCAAGCTGACATACCGTTCGGAGCCGCCCCTCTCACAATCCGACATCTTCAACCTGCTTGCGTTAGGGCATACCCAGGAGGAAGCTCAGATCAGCAGCGAACAACTTCAGCAGGCTGGTCAGGATCCCGCAACCACAGCTCTGCTGAGCGGCGCGCTCAACGCCACGGTCTCCAATCGTGTCAACAAACTTTTTGGCGGCACCGGCAAGGTCAAAATCGATCCAGCCTTTATCGGAGCACTCGGAACGTCTTCGGCACGTATCACCGTCGAACAGCAACTGACACGGCAGATCACCGTTACATTTGCGACAAACGTAAACTCATCCGCGCAGCAGTTGATTCAATTGCAATATCAGCTCAGTGACAATAAGTCGATCGTAGCCACGCGTGATGAAAACGGGGTGTTCTCCGTCGTGTACAAAATACGCAAACGCTACCGCTGATTGGGCCTGCGCGGAGTATTGAGACAGGCAGCGTCTCAGCCGCACCTGCCGGTATGAATTTCGGCAAACAGCTTTACATCTGCTACCTTCCGCGTGTTTCTTCCATCTAAGTGCTTAGTGAGACTGTAGAGGTCCGGAGGAGAACGAGATGAAAGTACGTGCAAGTTTCAAACTGGCAGCAGCGTCTATCACTTTGGCGGTTCTCACGGTTGGCCCGCTTAGCTACGCGCAGGACAAAGGCAACGATGCACAGGTACTCGCCGAAGTCCAGAAATCTCTGGATAAAAAACAATTCTCCGAGGTACACGCATCCGTCAGAAATGGCATTGTTACTCTGTCTGGCACCGTTGACCTCTACGCCACCAAAGAGGACGCCGAACACCGGATCCACCACAAGCATGGTGTCGTGGCCGTCGATAACGAACTTCGGGTGCAATCAGGCGGCAACTCCGAAATTTCCGATGTCGAGTTGCGGAACAAACTGGCTGAAAAGCTGACATACGATAGAGTGGGCTACGGCACCACCGCGTTTAACAGCTTCACCATCGGCGTGCAGAACGGTATTGTGACACTGGGCGGCGTAGCGTATGGACCGACAGACAAGGATTCCGCGGTCTCGCTTGTATCCCACTATCCAGGTGTCAAAGATGTCGTCGATGACATCGAGGTCGCTCCTCTGTCCCCGAACGATGACCGCATCCGCATCGAAGCGGCGCGCGCAATCTATGGGTTTCCATCGCTACAGCGCTATGCCATGGATCCGGCGAAACCTATCCGTATTACCGTTGTGAACGGAAATATCACGCTTACTGGCGTTGTTGACCGCCTGGCAGACAAGGAAACTGCTGGCATTCGCGCCAACAGCGTTCCCGGAGCCTTCAAGGTAACGAACGATCTACAGGTCGCAAACAGCAGGGGTGAAGGCAAGTAAGCTCCGCTCCTGCGCCGCGGCTACACTCTAAATGTGAGCATCCTTCTCTCGCGTACGCTGCGCAGCCTTCGTCTTACGCTTGAGATGATCAAGTGGGAGCACTCTATTTTTGCGCTCCCATTTGCGCTTACTGGCGCCGTTCTGGCAGCGGGTGGCTGGCCGCGCTGGCACACCTTGTTATATATCGTCGTCTGCATGGTCTCACTGCGCACGGCAGCCATGTGCTTTAACAGGCTGGTCGATGCAGAGATCGATCGCCTCAATCCTCGCACCGCAAGGCGGGCAATTCCGGCGGGTCTCCTGACCAAGGGCTTCGTCGCTGCGTTCACCGTGTTATTTCTTGCGATCTTCGTCGTATCCGCTGCGCAACTCAATCGGCTCACGTTGCTACTCAGTCCCATAGCCATTGCGGTTGTACTTGCCTACAGCTATATGAAGCGCGTGACTCGCTGGTCGCATCTTGTGCTCGGTCTAGCCTTGGGCATCGCACCTTCCGCGGCATGGATTGCTGTCCGCGGGAGTCTTGATCCTCGCATCATCGTCCTCACGGCAGCCGTGTTGTTGTGGGTCGCGGGCTTTGACGTGCTCTATGCCTGCCAGGACTTTGAGCATGACCGCGCACACGGGCTGAACAGTGTGCCGCAGGCGTTTGGACTGTCTGGTGCCTTTCTGCTTGCACGCGCTATGCACGGCTGTATGCTGATGCTGCTCTGTTGGCTGATTGTTCTGTTTCATCTCGGGCCGGAGGCAATCGGCGGTGTAGTCATTGTAGGCCTGCTGCTGCTGTATGAACACAGCCTTGTGCGCCCGGATGATCTCAGCCGCATGGATGCCGCGTTCTTTACGCTGAATGGAATTATTTCAGTCGTTTTCTTTTGTGCCATTGCGGCTGATGTTCTTTTGCGTACGCCCTCCGTCCACATCGCGGCACGATAGATACCAATGCAAAGGCCCGCGTTTGCGGGCCCTTCGATTAACGAACATCCGTGTAATCTGTCGTGCTGCAACATGAATATCGTAGTTATTCGTTATCTTTCACATTGTTCAAGTGCGCATTAGCCGAATCCCTTAGACGTTCCGCGCCAGTTGCAATACGGTCGCGCACACTGTCAGTTTCTGTGGTCGCGTGATCATCGTTCAATCCGGTCTGCGTGCGTTCCGTTCCGGCAACGTTGCGTACTGTCTCTTTTGTGCTGCCCCAGGTCTCCGTAGCCGCGCCTTTCACGCGGTCTTCAGCACCTGCATTGGAGAGGTTCTTGCTTCCTATTGCTTCGCCGACCGCTTCCTCTGTCTTGCCAAACGCATTCTGCAACTTGCCTTTGATCTGATCCTTATCCATATAGATTGCTCCCGCGTTACGACTCGCGCACATCTGTCAAGTTTAGTGAAAGAAACTGAATAGCCTGTCTGCCGTCTAAAGCGTTCTGCGACCGCTGATCAGGTTGAAAATCAGTGAAATAATGGCCAGCACAATCAAAATATGGATCCACCCGCCCATGGTGTATCCACTCACCAGACCTACGAGCCACAGAACAAGAAGTATGACAGTAATCGTCCAAAGCATCGACGTTCTCCACATGCACAGGCGAGTCGCCTGGCTGAATTTTGTGACCTTCCAGTCACATCAACATCAGTTGCCCCCTACACTGATGTGGTTGTACTTCACAAGCAAAACATTGGGCGAGGTAGAAGGTACGCGGCAAGCAGGAGCATCAAGGTGAAGGTCGCAATACAGGGAGAACTCGGCTCAAACAGTCATCTCGCAACAAGGCACCTGCTGGCCGCCGCGGAAATCGTGCCATGCGCCCTTTCAGCCGAGGTCTTTGAGCGGCTCGCAATCACACGCGAAGCAGATGCAGCTGTTCTCCCCGTTGAAAACAGCCTGCATGGTGCTGTCGCCGATCACTCAGACCTCCTGTTGCAACACGGCGTCACCATCGTTGCGGAGCTTTCGCTGCGCATCCGGCATTCACTGATCGCGCTTCCTGGCGTTCCTCTGGAGCAGATTCGGCAGGTACTCTCACATCCCGTGGCACTCTCCCAGTGCCGCCGTTTTTTCAGCAACCGCCTCCATGTGCGCGCGGCTCCGTTTTATGACACGGCAGGTGCGGTGAAGCACGTCATGCTTGCCCAGGACCCAACTTCTGCCGCCATCGCCGCTCCCTTTGCCGCGGAGATTTATGGAGCCGAGATTCTTTCGCGCGATCTGGAGGATGACCCGCAAAACTTCACGCGCTTCCTCCTGCTTACACGGCCAGAAAACGCGCATCAAGTCCGGCCCTCCAACGCAAACCTGAATAAAATGAGCGTCGTCTTTGGTCTGCGGCACCGTCCGGGTGCTCTCCATGCCGCGCTTGGATTGATGGCGGATGCGGGAGCCGATCTCACCCGCATCGAATCCAGACCAGTGCCTGGCAAGCCATGGGAGTATATCTTCTTCGTCGATCTCCGATTCCTCACACAAGAAGGTGCTGATAACGCTCTGCATGGCCTGCGAAGTGTCTGTAGTTTCGTTACGGAACTCGGACGGTATGCCGCTGCAACGAATCAGCAGGACGAAGCTGGATTCTTCTGACATGCTGCTGTGTAGCCGATCTTGCATACCGGCCCGCCATTGATGGCCATTATCTGCACCGTACGGCCCTAACCTGCCCACGTGTGTCCTGCATCGCCAAGGAATGCTGATGCATCAGATGTGTGAAGACTTGATAGAAGGACACTCATTATGCCAAATGATTTCGTCAGCGTAATCCAGCCTACCGCCTCCGATCCCAGCCGCAAGCGTGGCCACCGTGCGCTGCCCGTGCTTCCCGTCCGTGACACGGTTCTCTTCCCACATGCGGTTTTGCCTCTCACCGTGGGACGCGATAGTTCCATTCAGCTGATCCAGTCGCTTGGCGAAGAAAAAACAATCCTCGTCGTCGCGCAGCGGGATGCGCGGCAGGATGCTCCTGAGGCCAGCGAACTGCACGGTGTCGGCACCCTGGCTACGATCCATAAAGTAGTCAAGATGCCTAATCAATCCCTCTTCGTCTTCACGGAGGGAACAGAACGGGTCCGTCTGGGCGACTTCGACCAGCGCACGCCGTTTTTGACTGCCGATTACGATCTGCTGGCGGATGTGGAGCCGGGCAAAACGCCTGAACTCGAAGCCTTGCAACGTAACGTGGTTTCGCAGTTCCAGCAGATCGTCACTGCCTCCCCCACCCTCTCCGACGATCTGCAAACCATCGCGCTCAACATTGAGGAGCCTGGCAGACTCGCGGATTTTATCGGATCCTCGCTGCCATTCCTGACCACGGCTGACAAGCAGGACCTGCTGGAGATGACTGATGTCGCCGCACGCATGGAGCGGCTGCACCAGCACCTCGTCAAGGAAATTGAAGTCCAGCAACTGCGTTCCAAGATCCAAAGCGAGGTGCAGGATGCCGTGCAGCAATCCCAGCGCGAATACTATCTCCGCGAGCAGATGAAGGCCATCAGCAAGGAGCTGGGCGAGGGAGACGACACCAACAAGCAGATCACCGAGCTTCGCGAGAAGATCGAAGGCGCTGGCATGCCTGAGGAGACCAAGAAAGAGGCCCTAAAAGAGCTTGGCCGCCTGCAGCGCATGAACCCAGCGCAGCCCGACTACAGCATGGCGCGCACCTACATCGAGTGGCTTGCCGTCCTGCCGTGGTCCAAGAGCTCCGGTGGCAACGTAGACATCAAGAAAGCTGCGGAGTGCCTCGACGAGGATCACTACGGTCTGCTGAAAGTGAAGGAGCGCATTCTCGACTACCTCTCGGTGCGCCGCTTGAAGCCGGATATGAAAGGACCCATCCTATGCTTTGTCGGACCTCCTGGCGTCGGCAAGACTTCGCTTGGCAAGAGCATCGCGCGCGCGCTTGGCCGCAAGTTCGCCCGCATCTCGCTGGGTGGCATGCATGACGAGGCAGAAATTCGCGGCCACCGCCGGACCTACATCGGTGCCATGCCAGGCCAGATCGTGCAAAACCTGAAACGCGTCGAGACGAACGACCCCGTCTTCATGCTGGACGAGATCGATAAGCTGGGCCGTGACTTCCGCGGTGACCCGGCGAGCGCACTGTTGGAGACGCTGGATCCGGCGCAGAACGCCACCTTCCGCGACAATTACCTCGACCAGCCATTCGATCTGTCGAAGGTGCTGTTCATCTGCACGGCAAACCAGCTCGATCCGATTCCCGCCCCCCTGCTGGACCGCATGGAGATCATCGAACTCACCGGCTACACCGAAGAAGAGAAGACCAACATAGCCGAAAAGTATCTTGTTCCCCGGCAAATTAAAGAAAACGGCATCGAACCTGTTGCCATCCCGCAGCCGGCGACTGAGAGCCAAAGCAGCGAACCTGCTGTAGTCGAAGGCTCGATCCCGGAGGCAAACAAGCCCGTGGAACCAACGGGCGAGCCGCGCATTACCTTTCCCAAGGAGTCGCTCGGCATCATTGCCCGGCACTACACACGCGAAGCCGGCGTCCGCAAGCTGGAACAACTGATCGGTACCGTCTGCCGGAAGCAGGCACGACGCATCGCTGAAGGTAAAGAAGAGCCGTTGACTGTAACCGATGCGGTCATTCACCAGTTCCTCGGCGGTTACAAGGTGCGGGTCGATACTGAAATTGCGGAGCGCACCAAACGCAGCGGCGTTGCGGTTGGTCTGGCCTGGACGCCGGTCGGCGGCGACATCCTCTTTATCGAGGCAAACAAGATGAAAGGCAAAGGCAACTTCCAGATCACCGGCCAGATCGGCGACGTGATGAAGGAGAGCATGCAGGCCGCGTTGACCTGGGTGCGTTCGAACGCCTCATCACTCGGTCTGGACGAAGATGTGCTGAAGGACATCGACCTGCACCTGCACGTTCCCGCCGGTGCCATCCCGAAGGACGGCCCCAGTGCCGGGGTAACGATGGCATCAGCAATCGTTAGTCTGCTTACCGATCGTCCCGTGCGTCCGCTGCTGGCCATGACGGGTGAAATCACCCTGAGCGGCAATGTCCTGCCGGTGGGCGGCATTAAGGAGAAGTTCCTTGCCGCAAAGCGTGCGGGCGTCCGTGATGTCATCCTGCCGATCGACGTGAAACCGAACGTGGAGGAAGACCTCACGGACGATCAGACCGAGGGCATCACGATCCACTACGCGACGCGTATCGAAGACGTACTCGCCGTTGCCCTGCCGCATACCCTGCGGCAGGTTGCGCAGGACGAAGCCGTACGCGAGGAACTTATCCAACAGGCTGCGTAACTCTTGGGTCATTGCCACTGAAAGGCGCGATCCTTACACGATCGCGCCTTTTCTTTTGCATGGTGACAAACGCTCCATACTTCCGATCAACGCCGCCGCACATTCCCGCTTCTCATACGTGAAAGAACGGGAGAAAGCACGATGGCATCATCTGCAACGGGGAAGTCTGCAACGAAGGCTACCGCAAGAAAATCCGCACCAAAGTCAATGCCGAAAGAGGGACGCAACCCGCAGGGTGGCCTGACCAAGGCAGGCCGTGAGTTCTTCGCGCAACGCGACGGATCGCACCTGAAGCCCGGCGTCACCGGACCGGCGGATACGCCCGAAAAGATGAAGCGCAAAGGATCGTTCCTGGTGCGCACCTTTACGCATCCGCGCGGTCCCATGAAGGATGAGCATGGCGAACCCACTCGCCTGGCACTCAGCGCCCATGCCTGGGGCGAGAAGGTGCCCGCGAATGAAGCTGCCGCACACAAGCTGGCACAAACGGGTCACAAGCTGCTGGAGCAATACCATCGCGCAATGGGCGACGCCCCACGCGCAAAAACGGCACCGGCAAAAAAGCCGCTGCCTTAGTAACAGAACTTACTGTGCCTGCGGAGTGACCTGCAGCTTCACCTGTGTGGTATCGGCCCCGCTGACGTTTACGTCCGCTGTGATGGTGGTATACGGTGCCCCGTGCATTCGCATCCGGATGCTTTGCAGGTCATCTGAAACACCCATAAACTCCGATTGCGGGTTGAACTCTGTTACCAGCGTGTACTGCTCATCCGGCACATCCGCAAAGGAGAACTGCCCGCCAACACCGATAGGGGTCGCTCGCGATAGATTGGGCTCGCCCGTCGGATAGAGGCGCACCAGACCATAGCCCTCCACTGGAGCGCCATTGCTCACCACCGTGCCAGAGACGGTGTGGACGGCACTCACCGGCAGCATGATATTCACGCCGCTCACGACGCCTGGCCCTTGGATTGTGATCACGTGTGCCTGACTCCCACGTACCGTGCTGGGTGCGAATACGGTCTCGCCACTGCTGCCCAACGAGCCATGGCTTGTCTGCACCATGGGTGCTGGCCGGGCGGCAAAGACCACGTAGTCGCCCGGTGCAAGCCCATCCAGGAGGTAATGCCCAGTGGCGTCCGTATGCGCCGCGCCACCCGTTCGTACCAGCGTTCCATCGGATAGCCTGCGCTCCACATTGACCGCGACTCCGCCTGCGGCTGATGCGCTGGTATATGCCGTGCGCCCGTCGCTGAACAGCACCGTGCCTTCAACCGCGCCGCCACGCTGCAACCGTAAGCTGACGGCCTGGGCGGTACCGGCCTCGATGTGCACTTCGTGGCTGTCCCCCGGCGGTAATGGCGCGCCACCCAACACGGCACCGCTGCTGCTTGACTCTGGCGAGAGATAGCCCGGTGCGTAGGTCAGCACCGTATACTCACCGGCTGGCACACCCGTCATCGTGAACTGGCCAGATGCGTCCGCCTGGGCGTGATAGTCCTCCCGCTGCGGGACGTCGCGTACGACATACTCCCCAGAGGACGGATCAACGGCTGGTGCTGGCGAATTGGGCAGGAGGGTTACAAGGACATCCTGCGCGGGTGCGCCCGTATCACCAAACACAATCGTCCCATTGACGGAGCCGGTGAGCAACTGCGCGTGTGCCGAATACGAGGCAATGCAGCCGAGCAGGGCAACGGCGGAATGTAATGAGCGCCAGATCATGCGGAAAGCCTCACGTAAACCCGTTATATGCAGACCTGCACGTACGTCTGGGAGGCTGCATATTGAATGTGGGTACCTACCCAGTGTACTGCCGTATGCCCACGAGACGGAAGCGGGGTTGTCATGCGATGAAAACCTTGTGCGTATTGGGGCTTACTCCCACAATAACTGGTACGGCAATCAGGCAGGATTCATATGTGAACACCACACCTCCAGACGGTATCCTGAAGCCATGCGGCTTCATGTGCTGTTCTTTGGTGTGCTGCGTGAGCGCTTTGGAAACGAGGAGCACTTGCAACAGTTTCCCGGCGCGACGGCAAGTGACCTGCTCAGGTATTACCGTGTCATCGCACCGGAGTTGGGCGAGCTATGGAGCGTGGTCGCAGTTGCGGTCAACCGGCAGTACGCGGCTGCCACGGCCACCCTGGCCGACGATGATGAAGTCGCCCTTCTGCCACCCGTGAGCGGGGGTGTATGCGCATCGAACTTGTGACGGAGCGCATTGACGCGCACGCCATCGCTGACAGCATCAAGAAGGGCGAGGACGGTGCCGTCACGGTATTTGACGGCATCGTGCGTAACAATACCAAAGGCCGGGAGACGCTTTACCTCGACTACACTGCCTACGAGGCCATGGCGCTGGAGCAGATGCGTGCTCTCGCGGAGGAAGCGATGAGACGCTTTAGCGTGCGCGATGTCGCCATGGTGCACCGGCTTGGGCGGCTTGAGGTTGGCGAGACCAGCATCCTGATCGCCGTCGCCTCCGCGCACCGTGGAGCGGCCTTCGACGCCTGCCGCTGGCTCATCGACACGCTCAAGCAGCAGGTGCCTATCTGGAAAAAAGAAGTTTTCGTCGACGGCGCGGTGTGGTCACCCGGCGAACCGTTCCCGGCTTTATAACATTTAGATCGTCATCCGCGGGGCTTAGCATGGCTGAACGCAAGGGCAGGATTATCCTGCTCAACGGAACATCAAGCGCTGGAAAAACAACACTCGCTCAAGCACTCCGCTTGAGTCTTGAACCTCAGTTCCACTACTACGCGTCTGACCAGCTGGCGGATGAAGGCTTTCGTCCTCTTGACAAGGAGATCCCTTACCGTTGGCGGCAAGCCTTCTTTGCTGGCTTTCATCGTTCCATACCAGCGTTTGCAGGCGCGGGGATTGATTTGCTGGTCGAGCATATTGTCGAGGAGCAGGGTTGGGCGGACGATCTGAAGGTGCTGTTGGCCCCTTTTGATGTGTTCTGGGTAGGTGTGCACGCACCCATCGCCGAGATAGAAGACAGGGAAAAGAAGCGCGGAGATCGTCGGAAAGGAGAGGCGGTCTACCATCTGAAGACGCACACATTCTGCAACTACGATGTCGAAGTCGATACGACTCAGCCTCTTGATGAGAATGTCAGGAACATCCTCACCGCCTGGAATGAGCGTCAAAAAAGCCCTCAACACAAATTCGTCTCCCTCGAGTACAAATTCAACCCTGGATGATCTCACGGGTGTGTGAAAATCTGTAGCCGCTTACGCCACAACCGCGTCTCAGTCCAAGTAGTTGAAGAATGTGGAACAACACCCATCTGCGTGGCTTTCTGATCATGCTTGCCCTGCTGTCTCCCGTGTCCCGGCGAAGCAAAGCGCAGGAAAGCCAGAACGCACCCGTCATCCGCGTGGACACCCGCTTGGTCAACGTTCCGGTCAACGTCACGGACGCGCATGGAGTCGCTGTTTCTGGCCTCTCTCAGGACGACTTCCGGGTACTGGAGGACGGCCGCGCACAGAAGATCGCCATCTTTGAGCGTGAAGCGAGCACGCCGCTTTCCATCGTCATGGCGGTCGATACCTCCGGCTCCGTCTACAGCCAGTTCAAGACGGAGCGCGATGCCGCCAAGCGTTTTGCCGAGGACATCCTCCGGCCGGAAGACGAGATGGACCTGATCGCCTTTTCCTACGAGTCGCGCGAGATGGTGCCGTATACCAGTGACCCGCGCCGCATTGACGACGGCATCAAACGGCTGCAAAAAGGCGATGACACCGCGCTCTACGACGCGGTGTACGTGGCCAGCCAGCGCCTGACCGAGGCCAGGCCGGACGCCACGCGCCGCCGCATTCTGGTGCTGGTCTCAGATGGTGGCGACAACACCACCAAGCGCGAGATCGGCTACACCAAAGCCATTGCCGAGGCGCAGCGCGCGGGCGCGGCCATCTACCCCATCATCATCGTGCCCATCATGGCCGATGCGGGCCGCAACACCGGCGGCGAACACGCGCTGATCCAAATGGCCGAAGACACCGGCGGCAAATACTTCTACGTCACCGACCGCGACGACCTGAAGACTGCCTTCGCGCACCTTTCCGACGACCTCCGCACGCAATACCTGCTGGGCTACTATGCCCCGAAGCGTGGCGCGGACACCAGCTTCCGCCGCATCGACGTACAGCTGAAAGACCCCGCGAAGTCCGCCGCGCTCTCGCTCCGCGCCCGCACCGGCTACTACGCCGACGCTCGGTAAGCATATCTGCTAACAGCTCTGTCCGCGTGTTTTGGTGAACCATCAGGAACTCGCGACGATCCTTAGAAAAACGCATTCAGCGCTACATCACGCCCTGGTGGGGTTATTTCGTAGGAGTAAGCTGGCGCAGGCGGTAATCTTGAACATCCTTGTCCTCAATGGCGGATCCTCCTCGATCAAGTTCTCGGTCTTTGCGGCGACGAACGCAGTCCGCGATCCAAGTCTCCTACTGGACGGCGAGTTGAGTGGATTAACAACAGATGACATCGCCCTTACGGTGGGTCTAGGGAATCGTCCGCCGGAAACGGTGCCCATGAAGGTAAATGTCGCGTCGGCTGCGGCAACCGGCATCGTGCTGGATGCGGTCAACAATGCCGGCGTGGGCACAATTGATTCTGTGGGATATCGCGTGGTACATCCGGGCGCTGAGATTCATGAACATGTCCGCATCACGAACGAGGTTCTTGGCAAACTTGAGGCGGCCGCAAGTTTTGCGCCGTTGCACGATCCTGAGGCCGTGAAGATCATCCGCGAAACGATGCGAAGGCTGCCGGATGTGCCGCACGTTGTATGTTTCGACACAGTATTTCACCAGACGATGCCGGAAGAGGCGAGCGTATACGCAATTCCAAAGCGGTATCGCGAACAAGGCGTAAAGCGATACGGATTTCATGGGTTGAGCTGCGAGTCGATTGTGCGGCAGATGCAAAAAGTCGAGACGCTGCCGCCTCACATGGTGATTGCGCATCTGGGGAGCGGCTGCAGCGTAACGGCCCTGGTGAATGGTATATCGGTGGATACAACCATGGGCCTGACCCCTGCGGGTGGCGTGATGATGGGCACACGCCCCGGGGATTTAGATCCTGGATTGATGCTGTATCTGCTGCGCCAGCAGAAAGGTGAGGGCGCTACGAACGATGTGGAGACGATGTTGAACCATTGCGCGGGAATGGTTGCACTGTCGGGCCTGCGTAACGATGTGAAAGCCGTTCGTCAGGCGGCTGCTGAGGGGTCGGCGGCGGCTGTTCTGACCCTGAAGGTGTTTACCCGCGGTGTGCGCAAGGCAATTGGTGGATTCGCCTGGTTGATGGGCGGCCTTGACACGCTCGTATTTACCGGCGGAATTGGAGAGCACGATTCCGCGACCCGCGCGGAGGTCTTGGACGGAACCGGGGCACTGATCGATTCTCTACTTAATGAAGTCAAGGCGGACGGTGTTCGCCGGATTAGCGCATCAGATTCGAAGACGTCGGTCTTTGCCGCTCCCGCCCAGGAAGATCTCGTCATAGCCCTGCATGTCAGGCGCATGGTGCAAGCGGAAGCATAAGAACAACAACCTAACGAGGATCTTCCGCTTGGCGAGGTTTCATGATTAACACTGAATCGATTAATGCTACCAACGTTCTTTCTGCTGATGAGCAACGCAAAATGGACGCTTACTGGCGCGCGTGCAACTATCTTTGCGTTGGCATGCTTTACCTGTTGGATAATCCGCTGTTGCGTGAGCCGCTGGCCGCGCGGCACATCAAGAACCGCTTGCTGGGACATTGGGGATCGGACCCTGGCCAAACCTTTGTGTGGGTGCATCTGAACCGGCTTATCAAGAAGTATGACCTGAATCTCATCTACATCTCTGGCCCTGGGCACGGAGCGCCCGCAACACTTTCCAACAGCTACCTTGAGGGCGTCTATTCCGAGGTGTATCCAGACAAAAGCGAAAATGCGGAAGGAATGCGCAAGTTCTTCAAGCAGTTCTCGTTTCCGGGCGGGATTGGAAGCCATTGCACACCGGAGACGCCGGGGTCGATCCATGAAGGCGGGGAGTTGGGCTATAGCCTGTCGCATGGATTCGGCGCCGTGTTCGACAATCCAGAACTGATCGCAACGGTTGTGGTAGGCGACGGTGAAGCTGAAACGGGACCACTTGCCACTTCGTGGCACTCCAACAAGTTTCTGAATCCGGTGAGGGATGGTGCCGTGCTGCCCATCCTGCACCTGAACGGATACAAGATCGCCAACCCGGCGATCCTTGCGCGCATTTCACCGGAAGAGTTGGAAAGCTTGTTCAGGGGCTATGGCTGGGAGCCGTATGTGGTTGAAGGTGACGATCCCGCGATCATGCACCCGATGATGGCGGCAGTAATGGAGCATTGCATCACGCAGATTCGCTCGATTCAGCAGAAGGCGCGGAGTGCAGCCCCTGGAACAACGGTCGAGCGGCCGCGCTGGCCGATGATTATCATGCGCACGCCGAAGGGATGGACGTGTCCGAAAGAAATCGATGGGCACAAGCTGGAAGGTTCATGGCGTGCGCACCAGATGCCGATTCTTGATCCTGTAACGAACCCCGCGCATCTCAAGCAGGTTGAAAATTGGCTAAGGAGTTATAAGCCTGAGGAGTTGTTCGACCAGGGCGGCGCATTACTCGCAGAATTGAAGGAAATGGCACCCGCGGGTGACCGTCGCATCACGGCAAATCCGCACGCAAACGGCGGTAAATTGCGCAAACCCCTCGACCTGCCGGACTTCGCGGCGTACGCGGTAACAGTGGACAAGCCGGGAAACGTCCTCCTGTCGTCGACCGGGACACTGGCACACTTTTTGCGTGACGTCATGCGTAGGAATATGACAAATTTCCGGGTCTTCGGGCCGGATGAGACTGCGTCGAATAAGCTACAGGCGATCTACGAAGGAAGTCACGGCAAAGCATGGATGGCAAGTTTCCTGCCAGAAGATGCGGATGGCGGTGACCTTTCGACCGATGGACGTGTCATGGAGATGTTGAGTGAGCACACATTGGAAGGTTGGTTCGAAGGGTATGTGCTGACTGGACGGCATGGGTTCCTTTCGACCTACGAAGCATTCGTCCACATTATTGATTCCATGTTTAACCAACATGCAAAGTGGCTGGAGAAATCGAAGCTGGAACTGCGCTGGCGAATGCCAGTTTCTTCGATCAACCTGTTGATTACATCGCTGGTCTGGCGGCAGGACCACAATGGCTTCACACATCAGGACCCTGGCTTTCTGGACATCGTGACGAACAAGAGCCCGGCGGTGACCAGGATCTATCTACCGCCAGATGCGAATTGTCTATTGAGTGTGACCGACCACTGCTTGCGCAGTACGGACTACATTAATGTGATCGTCGCGGACAAAGCAGAGCATCTACAGTACCTAACGATGCCCCAGGCGATCAATCATTGTACGAAGGGTATTGGCATATGGGATTTTGCCAGCAACGACGGCGGCATAGAGCCGGATGTGGTGATGGCGTGTGCAGGAGACATTCCGACGTCCGAGGCGCTGGCGGCGGTGGCCATTCTGCGGGAGCGCTGCCCGGAGGTGAAGATACGCTTCGTGAATGTGGTGGACCTCTTCCGGTTGATGCCGGAGCGCGAGCATCCGCACGGGTTATCCGAAAGGGAGTTCGACAGCCTTTTTACGGTAGACAGGCCAGTAATTTTTAACTTCCATGCGTATGCGGCACTGATTCACAAATTGACCTACAACCGTAAAAATCATGCCAACTTCCATGTGCGCGGATACAAGGAGAAAGGAAATATAAACACTCCAATGGAGTTGGCCATCCTGAACCAGGTCGACCGCTTTAATCTAGCAATCGACGTGATTGATCGTGTACCCAAGTTACAGGCTGTGGCAGCGCATACAAAGCAGTGGCTTCAAGACCAAATCATCGAGTGCGTAAATTACGCCCATGCGAATGGGATCGATTCGCCGGAGTTGCGAAACTGGACATGGAGTGCCACGTCCTAGATGTCCGAAATAAGCGGGGGTCTTCAGAAAAGCAGGGTACTTATGTACCGGGACCGGCCTCCCGAAGTAATTGAAAGTCATCGGTCGCATTGCACTCGTTAGCAGTACCTATAGCGGGTGTACGTCGTATTCTAAATGGATGAGTGTTTTCGATCCAAGCCGTTTTCCGTTTGCCACCCCTGTCGCTGAAGTTGCGCGCGAGGCGGGCGCGCTGCTCCGCCGCTACTACGAGAAAGGCGTTACGGCGGAGTTCAAGGGCGATGTCGATATCGTTACCGAGGCAGACCGCGCCAGTGAGCAGCTGATCGGCGAGCGCCTGCGCACATTTTTTCCGGAGCACGGCATCTTTGGCGAAGAAGGCACGCGTCAGCAACTTGGTGCCGAGTATCGCTGGTACGTCGATCCGCTGGATGGCACCACCAACTTCGCGCATGGCTTCCCCTACTTCTGCGTCTCGCTGGGGCTGGAGCACCGTCCGCCCGGTACGCCAGACGATGCCGATGGCACGATGGTTGCAGGCGTCATCTATGAACCGATGCGCGATGAGTTGTTCATGGCCGAACGCGGGCAGGGTGCCTGGCTGAACGGCCACCGCATCTTTACGTCCAAGACGAAACTGCTGCAGGAGTCGCTGCTCGCCACCGGCTTTCCGTCGCACAAGCGGCATGAGAGCCCGAACGTGCACTTCTACCACGAATTGACGCTGCGCACCCATGGCTTGCGGCGCGCGGGAGCTGCCGCTGTCGACCTGGCCTACACCGCCGCTGGCCGCCTGGAGGGCTTCTGGGAGTTCAAGCTGAATCCCTGGGATACCGCCGCTGGCGCGCTGCTGGTCGAAGAAGCAGGCGGGGAGATCACGCGATTCGACGGCTCGCTGTTCCGTCTGGATTCGCGCGAGGTTCTGGCAACCAACGGCAAGATTGGTGGTGAACTGCGTCAGGTGTTTGCGGACATGTTCGCGGGGCGCAATCTCCAGCCGATCCCCACGCCGGAAGAGTTCAAGCGGCGCCGTGATGAAGCCACCAACGGCTGAACTCGGCGTGTGCCGACCCCGCGAGTGGCAAGCTGAGAACTGGTATCATCGAAGTCGCAGCCACAACAGAGTTTGTGTTCGAAAGGAACTGAAGAGTACATGGCATACGTCATTGCGGAACCCTGCATCGGCACCAAGGACACGGCCTGCGCCGATGCCTGCCCGGTGGATTGCATCCACCCCAAGAAGGGCGAGGACGGCAACGACAGCGCGGACCAATTATTCATTGACCCGGTGGAGTGCATCGACTGCGGTGCCTGTGTGCCGGTTTGCCCCGTCTCTGCTATCTACGCCGCCGATGATCTGCCCGATAAGTGGGTGGACTACTCACAGAAGAATGCGTCTCACTTCGGGAGGTAGACTCCGCCGGATTAAAGCAATGCGCAGCCTTGGCTGCGCATTGCTGCGTCTAGCCCCAGGTGGGATAGACTAACCGTGCGGACTAGGGAGCAGCGCATTGGAAAGCGTAAACATGCACGAGGCGAAGACCCATTTTTCCAAACTCGTCGCGCGGGCAGAAAAAGGGGAGTCCGTAGTGATTGCGCGGGCCGGTCGGCCGGTGGCACGCATCGTTCCGGTGGAACCGGGAAAACCGAAGCCACGGCTGCCTCGCTTTGGATTTCTCAAGGGAATGGGCACGGTGCAACGTGACATCAAGAAGCCCTTTGAAAAGGATATCGAGGAGATGTTCTACGGAACGGAATAAGAGTCTTGTTGGATACGCACCTCCTGCTCTGGCTCGCGTATACCCCCGAGCTTTTCTCCAGACGCGCGAACGATCTATTCGCCGATCTCCAGAACACCTACCTCTTTAGTGCCGTCAGCATCTGGGAAGTCGCGATCAAGCAGCGGTTGCGCAAGCCGGGCTTCGATGCTGATCCAGCACGGGTGCGTGAAGGCCTGCTCGCGGGAGGGTTGGAGGAACTTACGATTCAGAGTTCGCACGCGATTGCAGTCGCGCACCTGCCATTACTGCACCGCGATCCTTTCGACCGCCTTCTTGTAGCGCAGGCTCTCGTTGAAGACTTAGTATTTGCCACGGTAGACAAAGCGCTCACTCAGTATGCGTCGAGCGTGATATACGTCGGCTAAGCGTGTCTGCCGCGCACCAATCCGAAGCCATCGTCCTCCGCACGTGGCCGTTTGGTGAAGCCGACCTGATGGTTGCCATCTTCACGCGCGATCACGGCGTCGTTCGTGGCGTGGCGCGTCATGCCATGCGTTCACGGAAGCGCTTCGGCGGCGCTCTACAGCCGATGACGCACGTCCGCGCGGCATGGACCGAGCGGCCCAAGCAAGATGTGGTTCGGCTGGACCGCTTTGAGATCCTCTGGTCCCCGTTGCGTGACCCTGTCGATTACAACCGTGCAGCGGGACTGGCCTTTCTTGCAGAGATATTGGAGGGCGCGCTGCCCGACCGTGCTCCGGAAGACGACATCTTTCGGCTGACGCTTGCTGTGGTCGAGCGATTGCGCGGCGACCGTATCCCGCTCGCTTCGACCTACTTCGCGCTATGGATTATCCGCCTGCTTGGCTGGATGCCCGATCTGCGTGTCTGCGCCATCAGCGGCGCCCCTCTCACCCGAGAGACCATCTACTACTCCCCCCTGCGTGACGGTGTAATGAGCGCGCGGCAACGGCCCAACGGATCACTTCCACTCACGGCAGAGGCTGTAGCCGTGGCATCCAGCATCTTCCGGCAACCGCTGCCAGCGCTGTTGGACGGCGAGGTGCCACGTGCAGCGGTTCAGATGTTGCGGAAATTCGCCATCAGCATTTTGGAAAGGCACCTGGAAGATCGCCTGCGAAGCGCGCATGCCGTCACGTCCATCTGACTCCTGGCGGCGTGGGCCGGGCGGCTTGCATCCCAAGAGCATGAGCCCCGAGACCAGCAGCACACACCCTGTCAGCAAGGATCCAATCGCCCGCATCGCCGAACAGCAGCACTGGCTCGATCCGATGGAACAGCCGGTGCAGGATGCGATTCACAAAGCATTTGATAGCCTCGGCAGCGCCGGTCCAACGGTGCGTAGAGCCTTGCACGGCAACTGGCTGCATGAGCCGCTTCATGCCGTTTTGACTGATGTACCGGTCGGCTCGTGGACTGCGGCTGTGGTCTTCGATGGACTAGCAGCGTTGGGCGCGGACCGGAAGTTGAACAAGGCCGCGGACGCGGCAGTTGCACTCGGTCTGGTCAGCGCCGTGGGTGCCGCCATCACTGGCATGAATGACTGGGCCGATACAGAAGGCGCACCCCGCCGCATCGGATCGGTGCACGCTCTGCTCAACATCGCTGGGACCGCCCTCTTCGCCGCCTCGCTGATTGCGCGCCGCAAGGAACGCGCCCGGTCCACTGGCCGCTGGCTAGCCGCCGTGGGCATCGGCGTGATCTCGCTTTCCGCGCACCTCGGAGGTAATCTCGTGTACGAGCACGGTGTCGGCGTTGAAGATACGAAGCCGCTCAGCTAGCTTCCAGAGCCCGAAGACGGTCCGCCCGCCGCGATCCAGGCGTCCACGCGGCGTTCCAGCACATCCAGAGGCAGCGCCCCGCTGTCCAGCACTTCGTCATGGAACGCCCTGATGTCGAACTTCGCGCCGAGTTTCGTCTTGGCCCGCTGCCGCAGTTCCAGCAGCTTCAACTGACCCACCTTGTACCCCAACGCCTGCCCCGGCCATGCAATGTACCGGTCCGTCTCCGCCTGGATGTTCTGCTCGTCCAGCGTGGAGTGCTCGTGGAAGAAGTCCACCATCTGCTGCCGGGTCCAGCCTTTCGCGTGAACGCCGGTATCCACAACCAGCCGTATGGCGCGCCACATGTCGGCTTCCAGCCTGCCGTAATTGTTGTACGGGTCCTCGAAGAAACCAACATCCTTGCCAAGCTGTTCGGCGTACAAGCCCCACCCTTCCGTATACGCCGTGTACATTTCTTGCTTGCGGAATTCCGGCAATCCGGTCAGTTCCTGGGCAATCGAGATTTGCAGATGGTGTCCGGGGATGCCCTCGTGATAGGCGATGTCCTCCACGCCCTCCAGACCCCGTCCCGCAAACTGATACGTGTTGACGAAGACTTGTCCGGGCCGCGAGCCGTCCGGTGTGCCCGGTTGATAATAGGCCTGCGCCTGCTGCGCTGCCATATAGGCAGGCACGGGCAGCACTTGCAGCGGAGCCTTCGGCAGTCTCCCAAAAAGCTCTGGCAGCTTCGGCTGCATCTGCGCAATCGGTCTCCGGTACGCGTCAAGCAGCTGCTCAGCCGAAGCCGGATGCAGTTTGGGGTTTGCTTTGATGGCGGCATTGAAGCGTTTCAGGTTGCTGTAGCCCATTCCGCGCGCAATGGCCAGCATCTCGGCCTCATCGCGCTTTACTTCCGCCAGACCCAGCGCGTGGATCTCATCGGCAGACAGGTTGAGCGTCGTGTTCCTGCGAATCAGGAACGCATAATACGCCGCGCCGTCAGGAATGGCCGAAATACCGGCCTCGCTGCGTGCTGCCGGTATGTACTGCGCCTTGAGATAGCGTCCGAAGCGGTCGTACGCAGGCTGTACCTGTAGCGTGATCGCGTCCAGGGCATCCTTGCGGATGCGCTTCTGCTCCGCTGCTGAAATGCTGGCGGGCCACTTTTTCAGCGGCTCCGCGAAAGCGCTGTCTTCCGGCGTTGCGGTGGCCAGAGCCGTGACTTGCTGGAGTACCTGCTCCATGATGAAGCGCGGCTCCACGCGTTTGCTGAGCACGCCCGCGCTCATCGCCTCCTGCACCTGCGCGAAGACTGCCGGAACCTTGTTCAGGCGGGCGATGTAGTTATCGTAGTCCTTGACGGAGGTGAACGGCATCGCGGCAATCGTCTGCGGAATGCTGGTCTGCGGACCGTTGAACTGGTTCACCGGCATCTGCCATTCCCGGAAGCGCGCCGCCTCCTGATTGTCGACCAGCGTCCGCAGCAACAGTTCCGCCGAAAGCCGCTGCTGCTCCGGCAGACCAACCGTACTGATAGCCCCCACGCGCACAATGAAGGCCGACTCGCGTGCGAGATTGGCGTTAAACGCGGACGCGGTGTAATCAGTCCAGATGTCGTTGTAGCGGGTATCACCATAGATCGTCGCGGCCTCTGGCGAGGCCTTCAGCGTGTACTGCCAGTATTCATTGAAGAGCGCATTCAAGGCACGCGAACGCTCCTCCACCGTGGCCGCTGTGCTGGCTTGTGAGGACGCGGCAGGAGGTTGTGAGTACGCCGGGTGAGCAGAGGAAAGAGCGAGAAACGGAAGCAGTGCAGAGGCAAACAGGCGCATAAAGGAAAAAGCTCCGAAACCGCAGTGTATCGCGGCTCCGGAGCACTTTCCTGGGGGCGCCTACGGGAGAGCCATCACGGAGAAGGCATCCAGCATGCGGTAGAGCGTCGAACGGCTGATCCCGAGGATTTCGGCCGTCCGAAGCTTGTTTCCGTCGCAGCGGCGGAGCACGGAAAGCACGTGGCCGCGTACAACGTAGTCGAGCCGCCACGCGCGCTGTTCAGAGCGTTCGGGGGCAAATGTGGGCGCGGGCGTTACGGTCTGCGTGCTCACACAAACCATATCGGCGTCCACGGAACAAAGCTGAGCCTGTGTGTTTTACGCGTCTCACGGTTAGGCCTGTTCGAATTCGAAGAGCGCTACGCGTTGACCTTTGCGCAGTAGGTATCAAACGCGCGTGCCAGTTCCTGCGCAATCGCCGGGGCATTGGCGGATTCGATAGCCGAGCGCTGCATCAGGTACACCAGCTGGCCGTCGCGCAGGATCGCGATCGCGGGCGATGTGGGCGGATGTCCGCCAAAATAGCCACGCGCTTTCTCCGTCGCCTCACGGTCCTGGCCCGCAAACACGGTAACAGCATGATCCGGCTTTTGCGTGTGCTGCATGGCCATCCGGACGCCGGGGCGCATCTTGCCCGCCGCGCATCCGCAGATGGAGTTCACCACCACCATCGTGGTGCCCGGCTGTGCAACGGCCGCATCGACCTCTGCACCGGTACGCGCCTCTTCGATGCCGGCGCGGGTCAGCTCCTCGCGCATCGGAATCACCATAATCTCTGGATACATGTTTCCTCCCGGCGGTGCACCTGTGCCAGTACCGCCATCTTTCGATTCTAACGCGGCGGCGATCCCCGCTGCCGAGCCGCTTTATACTTGAGTTGACGCGAGGGAGGCCAGCGGTGAACATTGAAATACGCCAACCGGCCCTGGAAGCCATCATTCAGCAATGCATGGACAGCGGTCACTACGAGAGCGTCGAAGATTTGTTGATGCACACACTTGCTCCTGTTCAGGTACACCACGAGGGCACACAGCGTAGCGGGCTGGCTCTTCTGGAAGTCATGCAGCAGATGCCGTATTCCGAGGATGTCGAGATAGCGTTTTCCTGCGCACCCATGCCGGTGCGTGACATCTCCTTATGAACACTTGGCTACTGGACACCAATTTCATCTCAGAATTGCGGCGTCCCAATCCAAGTCACCGGGTCCTTACCTTTCTATCCACCTCCCGTCTTGAAGACATGTATCTCAGCACAGTCGTGCTGGCCGAACTTCGATACGGTATCCAATCTGCTCACGACGATGCTCGCCGCGCTGAGTTAGACGGCTGGTTAACGGGCAAAGTGCGACCCATGTTTGCGGGCCGCGTTTTGGAAGTAACTGAAAACATCATGTTCAGATGGAGAGTGATGGTGGAACAGGGACGTAAGAATGGACGCACATTCTCCCAGCCCGATCTGATCATGGCAGCAACGGCTGCCGAGCATGGCTGTACGCTGGTCACGCGCAACGTGAAGGATTTTGCTGGGCTAGACCTGAAGATTATGAATCCATGGCAATAGCTAAAGTTCCAGATCATCGGTGGAAGGCGCTTACGCGCACACCGTGGGTGGTCCGCTGTGGGTTCAAGCTGTGAAGTTTCAGCAGAATGTTGCGCTTGCGCCGTATACCACCTTCGGCATCGGCGGTCCCGCACGCTGGTTCGCCACGGCAGCTTTTGAGGAAGACGTTGAGGAAGCCGTCGCGTTTGCGCAACGCCACTCCTTGCGGATTTTTGTGCTCGGTGGCGGCAGCAACCTGCTCGTCTCCGACGCGGGCTTTGATGGTCTGGTGCTGCACATCGCGGTGCAGGGGATTGAATCCCGCAGGGTGGAAGACACCGTGCTGCTGACCGTTGGCGCGGGTGAAAGCTGGGACGGCCTGGTGCAGTACACCGTGGACCACAATCTCGCGGGGATGGAATGTCTCGCTGGCATCCCCGGCACTGTCGGCGGCACGCCAGTGCAGAACGTGGGTGCCTACGGGCAAGATGTCGCGGAGACGATACGGACCGTGCGCTGCTTTGACACACACGCGTCTACATTCGTCCAGCTAGCGAACGAGCAATGCGGCTTCGCCTACCGCACCAGCCTGCTCAACACGACCGAGCGCGGCCGCTACATCATTACGCGCGTGGAGTTCGCCCTGCAGCCCGGCGGCATGCCGAAGCTAGCCTACCCTGATCTGCGGAAACGCTTTACGTCCAATACGCTCCCAAGCCTTCCGGAGACGGCCGCAGCAGTCCGCGAGATCCGGCAAGGCAAGAGCATGGTGATCGACCCCGCCGACCCAAACACCCGTTCCGCCGGATCCTTCTTTCGCAACCCGGTCGTGGCCAGCAGCCTGCTGCCAAACCTGGCGGAGAGCACCGGCATGCAGCCAGGCGAGATCCCCCACTGGCCAGCAGGTGACAGCCGCATCAAGCTGCCCGCTGCATGGCTGCTGGAACGCGCAGGCTTCACCCGCGGCTACGCATTGGGAGCGGCAGGCATCTCCAGCCGCCACACGCTTGCCATGATCAATCGTGGTGACGCCCTCTGTGCCGATATCGTCACTCTCCGCGACCGCATCATTGACACTGTGCAGCAGCGGTTTGGCATCACCCTTGAGCAGGAGCCGGTCAGCCTCGGCTAGCGCAGCCGCGCCCCTAATAACGCGCGTTCCGCGGCGAGCACCTTCGACGGCGGACCCTGCCGGACGATCTTCCCGTCCTCGATCCGCAGCACATCGTCCGCGCACTCCATCGCCTCCACCACATCATGCGTGACGGACAGGACCGCCATGCCGCTGCTCCGCGTCCACGCCCTTAGTTCCGCAATAATCTCCTCACGAAGACCGCGTTCAAGTCCGGTCAGCGCTTCGTCCAGCAGCAGCAGCCGTGGCCGCGACGCAACCGCACGCGCCAGCGCCACACGTTGCTGCTCACCCCCGGAAAGTGAAATAGGATGCTTCGCCGCGAATGCCTCCGCATGAAACAGCCGCAGTAAACGATTCGCCTCCCCATCGCGTTCACCACGAGGTACATCGTTCCGCGCATGGAGGCTGAACAGCACGTTGCTCTTCGCAGACAGGTGCGGAAACAGCGACGGACGCTGGGTCACCATCGCGAAGCGTCTCGCCTGCGGCGCTGTGCGTGCGAGATCGATTCCATCGCAAACGACCTGCTGAGAGGGCAGCCGAGTCAATCCGCAGAGCGCGTGCAGCAGCGTCGATTTACCCGCACCGGACGGTCCAAACAGCACAGTCCACCGTGCACGGAGAGCAAACGCTGCATTCACCTGCAGCGTGCCCGCCATTCCTTGCAAACACGCCGTGAGGAACGGCTCTCCTGGCAACTCGCCGGTCACTCCGCTCATGCGTTCTCCGCACCGGAAGGCAGGGGTCTCGGTCGCCCCAGCATGGGTCGCACGTAGATCAGCAGCAGAGCCATCGCCGAACCCGCCAGCAGCCACAGCGCTACCGTAGTTGCAGCGTCGAAGTCACCATTCTCCACCAGGTCATACAGCGCGATGGACAACGTGCGGGTGCGGCCCGGAATGCTGCCGCCCAGCATCAGCACCACGCCAAACTCCCCGACGGTATGCGTAAAGGTCAACACAGCGGCTGTCAGCACCGAGCCTTTCGCCAGCGGGAGCGCAACCGACAAGAAGCGGCGCAGCGGTGACGCTCCCAGGCTGGCCGCCACCGCCATGTATCCCGGTTCCACGCCGCGCAATCCCGCAACCAGCGGCTGCACCGTGAACGGCAAACTGTAGATCACCGATCCAACCACCAGCCCACCAAACGAGAACGCCAGCGTGTGTCCCAGTAAGCCTGTCAACGTGCGCCCAAAGGCCGTGCGCGGCCCCAACCCCACCAGCAGATAAAATCCCAGAACCGTGGGCGGCAGCACCAGCGGCAGCGCTACAAGTGCTTCGGCTGCATAGCGCCACTGCGTCTTGCCCAACGCTATCCAGCCTGCAAGGGGCACGCCCGCGATGAGCAGAATCGCCGTCGTCACGGCGGCAAGTCGCAAGGTCAGCAGCAAGGCTTCGGCGTCCATGTCTCTCCAGGCGCGTGGTTCGCACCTGAGTGTACGCGACTGCTCCAGCTATTGCGCGGGCTGCAAACCCATCTTGGGCAGGTTGCTCTGCACCTCATCGCTCAATAAAAAATCAAGAAAGCGGTGCGCGCCCTCGTGATTTTTGCCGTTCTTCAGGATCACGGCGCACTGCCGGATCTCGGGATATTGCGACAGCGGAAAGAGGACGAAGCTACCTTCCGCCTTGAACCGTGGAGACATTGCGATGGTCTCCGAAATCAACGCGAGTTCCGCATTGCCGCTCAGGGCGAACTGCGCCGCCTGCGCCACGCTTTCCGCCTCCACCAGGTGCGGCTGCACGTTTGCCGAAAAGTTCATCTTCTGCAGCGCCGCCACCGCAGCCCGGCCATACGGTGCACGCTCCGGGTTGGCGATGGCCACCGACTTCAAATCCTTTCGTCCAAGATCGTCAATGCTTAACGGCTTGAACCGCGAACCGTTGCGCGTCCACAGCACCAGCAGCCCCTTTGCATACGGCGTGGGTGTTTTCGTCTCTGTCAGATCGTCGGCCACAACCTGCTCGGCAAAGTAGAAGTCCGCCGACAGGAAGATGTCTGCGGGCGATCCGTTACGCATCTGCTGCGCCAGCGCGGCCGACGATCCGAAGCTGACCTTCAGCTTGAGACCGGTCTTTCTCTCAAAAATGGGCCCGACTACCTGCAACACCGGCTCCATATCCGCCGCTGCCGCCACGTTCACCACGCGCTCCTGCTCTGCCCCAGCGTCCGGAATCAGAACCGAACCCGCAATCAAGAGCAGCACCGTGACCACGCCGCTCCATCGCTTGCGATACCCTTGAAACATCCATGACATTGCGTTCACATCAGCTTCGATGCGTTGGCAGCGGAGAGCGGATAGCACCGGACGCGGTCAGCAGCGACTTCCGCGATCCCACAACGGGAGAACTCTACGAAGTGGAGTATCCCTGGAGCGAATCCCGCGCCAAAGACGCCCTGACTACCAGCCCAAATGCACAGGCGCTGCGTCACCTGTGGGCAGAGCGGCGCGATTCCACGCTCCCCATTGACCAGTCTGGCGTCTGGCGCTACCGGGAACTGCTGCCCATACTCCGGGACGACGAACACGCCATCACCCTGCGCGAGGGCAATACGCCGCTCTACGATCTGCCGCGCAACGCCCGCCTCCTCGGCCTCGACTTCCTGCTAGCCAAGCACCAGGGTATGAATCCAACCGGCTCCTTCAAGGACACCGGCATGACCGCCGCCCTCTCCGTCGCTGCCGAGCGTGGCTACGGCTGGGTGGCCTGCGCCAGCACCGGCAATACCTCTGCCGCCATGGCCGCGTATGCTGCCCGTGCAGGTCTGAGAGCCATCGTCTTTATCCCCGAAGGCAAGATCGCCTGGGGCAAACTCTCGCAATCCATGGACTACGGTGCCCTGACCGTGCAGCTGAAGACCGACTTCGACGGCTGCGTCACCATGCTGCGCGAAATGGTTCGCCGCCATCCCATCTACCTGCTCAACTCCGTGAACCCCTACCGTCTCGAAGGTCAGAAAACTCCCGCCATCGAGATTTGTGAGCAACTGGACTGGCAGGTGCCCGACCACATCATCGTGCCTGGTGGCAACCTGGCCAACGGCTCGGCGCTGGGTAAAGGATTCAGCGAACTGCGGCATCTCGGCTTTATTGATCGCATCCCGAAAATCTCTGTCATCCAGGCACAAGGAGCAAACCCGCTCTTCCAGTGGTTCACCAATGAGGAGAAGCTGCTTCGCCCGGTCACCGCGGACACCCGCGCCACGGCCATCCGCATCGGCAATCCCGCAAGCTGGCGCAAGGCCGCGCGCATCATCGAAGCGACGGGTGGCTGGTGCGAGCAGGTTACCGAATCCGAGATCGCGCTGGCCAAGGCCCAGATCGGTGCCGAGGGCATTGGTTGCGAACCCGCCAGCGCGGTCACACTCGCGGGCCTGAGAAAGCTCATGGCACAGGGCCGCGTCCAAACCACAGAGCGCGTTGTCCTGCTCCTGACCGGACACACACTGAAAGACCCCGAGTACACCATCGACTTTCACAAGGACATGCTGGCCAGCGACCTGCCAGAGGCTGCCTTGTATCGCAAGCCGCCGCTTGTGCTCGAAGCCGACGAGAGTACCGTCATCCGCGCTCTCGAAGCCGAGATGGCTGTGACCGCTTAAGTCATGGCCTGTCCAATTCGTCTGCGCCTGCCTGCCACCTCGGCGAACCTGGGGCCCGGCTTCGATGCGCTTGCCCTCGCCATGGACTTCGCCCTGCACATCGAAGCGCGCGAGGCAGACACCTTCTCCATCGATGCAAGCGGACGCAATGCGGGGCAATGCGGTGACGTGGCGGACAGCCTTGTTCTGGAGACATACCGCAGCGTTCTGGCAGGCCAGGGACTCGATCCAGTTCCGCTGCACCTAGCCCTTCACAACGAAATTCCCCTTGGCATGGGCTGCGGATCATCCGCGGCCGCACTGGTTGCGGGCGTCGCGCTTGCCTCCCATTTTGGTGGCCTGCACTGGTCGTCACAACAGATCCTTACGGAAGCCTCTCTCCGCGAAGGCCATCCGGACAACGTTGCGGCGTGCGTACTGGGAAACCTCACGGTCTCCTCGATCAACACGCAGGCTGGTGCGCCGGTCACCGTGGACGCGCTCACTATCACACCGCCCGTGAACTGGCCGCTGCTGCTGGTTATGCCGGACAGTTCGTTCTCTACAAAGAAGGCGCGCGCTCTGCTGCCAGAGAGCTACTCGAAGGCTGATGCCATCGCGAACGTGCAGGGCGCCGCCATGCTGACCGCAGCCTTTGCGCTTGGTCGCGGCGAACTCCTGGCGCACGCCATGGAAGATCGCATGCACCAGCCATATCGCATCACTGCCTGTCCATTGCTGGAACGTCTGCTGCCGCTGGGAGGCCAGCATGGCATCCTCGGTGTTGCACTGTCCGGTGCCGGGCCGTCGGTGCTGTTGATCCTCCAGGATCAACACGCGGCAGAGCAGGCGGGCAATGCAGTCCGCGAGCGCCTTGCGGCGGACGTACCAATCCATGCCGAGCTTCTACACACTCAAATCGGAACAGGTGCCACGTTTGAGTAGTGAGATTACTTTTTTGTTACTCAAGAGCAGTGTACGTGCGGCAAGCGCAATGCTACCTTTCTCTTCGTGGACAGCCCTGGGGGAGGGTTGCTCTACGAACGCCCGTTGATCTCTATCTGAGATCCGGGCGTTCCACCGTTAGGGGCATCGTTATCGCTAACGTTCATCGTCTCGGGTCAGCCCAATCCCGCAGCGCATCTCCCAGAAACGAGAACGCCAGAACGCACAGCATCACCGCCGCCGCCGGTGCAATCACCGTATGCGGCGCGTCGAAAAGATGCGCCCGCCCATCATTCAGCATCGATCCCCAGCTCGCCGCCGGTGGTGGCACTCCCAAGCCCAGAAAACTCAGCGTCGCCTCAGCCATCACGGCACCTGCCATGCCAATTGCCGCCTGCACAATCACCGGCTGCACGATATTCGGCAGGATGTGCCGCGTCACAATGCGCAGATCACTCCCGCCCAGGGAGCGCGCCGCTTCCACAAACTCGCGTTCGCGTATTGCCATCACCTGCGCCCGCACCAGGCGCGCATAGCTGACCCAGCCGGAAATGGTCAGCGCCAGAATCACATTGCGCAGTCCTGGTCCAAGAAACGCCACAAACGCAATCGCCAGCAGGATGCCTGGCATCGCCATGAACGCATTCATCACATACACGTTCAGCAGCGCATCACGCCACCCCCCGTAGTAGCCCGCCACGGCACCCACGCCCAGACCCAGTACCAGCGAGCATCCCACTACCGTCACGGCCACCAGCAACGAGAGCCGTGCTCCATACAGAATCCGGGAAAAAATGTCCCGGCCCAACTCATCGGTGCCCAGCAGGAATCCATGCCCGGGCGGCAGCAGCCGCTGCTCAAGATGCAGCGCCGCAGGATCGTACGGTGCCAGCCACGGCGCAAGCACCGCGGCCAGCGTAAACACGGTCAGCAGGGCAACTGCTGCCCAGCCCATAGGAGAGCGCATCCTTCTATCGTAGAGTGACTAGGAAAGGGTGCCACACGTCTTGATTCGAGACGTATGAAAGTGGGGCCACTATCATGGAGTTGGTTCATCTGATTCTTTTGGAGTTCTCCTGCGCATCCTGATACTCGGTCTGAACTACTCGCCAGAGTTGACGGGCATCGGCAAGTACACCGGCGAAATGGCCGCATGGCTCGCCGCGCGTGGACACCAGGTTCGCGTGGTGACAGCACCGCCGTATTACCCGGCCTGGCGTGTCAGTGACGAATACAAAGGACGTGGGTACGTCGTCGAAGGTGACGCCTTGCAACACGCCGCGGGCGAGCCGCTGGTCTTCCGCTGCCCGCTCTATGTACCGGAAAAGGCGACCGGTCTCCGCCGCATTCTCCACCTGCTCTCTTTTGCCCTCAGCAGCACGGTTCCCATGCTGCGTGAGGCGTTCAACTCACCAGACATCGTGTGGACCGTCGAACCGGCCTTCTTCTGTGCTCCGGTCGCCCTGGCGACGGCATCCCTGGCCAATGCGCCTTCCTGGCTGCACATCCAGGATTTTGAGATTGATGCTGCCTTTGAGCTTGGCCTGCTGCCCGCGCGCGGCGTCATCCACTGGTTTGCGCAAATCATGGAGCGTGGGTTCACATCGGCCTTCTCCAGGGTGTCCAGCATCTCCATCCGCATGGTGGAACGCTCGTTCCTCAAGGGCGTGCCACCGCGCCGTGCCGTCCTGTTTCCCAACTGGGTCGATATCGAGCAGGTACAGCCCGCACCACGGGGGTCCACCAACAGCTTTCGTGAAGAACTTGGCCTCATCGGCAAAGTCATCTTTCTCTATTCCGGCAACATGGGCAACAAACAAGGCCTGGAAGTGCTGGCACCGCTCGCCAAAGCCTTCGCAACCGAGCGGCACGTCCATTTCCTCTTCTGTGGCGATGGCACCTACAGGCCTCTGCTTGAAGGAGGAGTGAGCAATCTGCCCAATGTCATGCTGTTGCCGCTTCAGCCCGCAGAGCGCCTGAACGATCTCCTGAACGCCGCAGACATCCACCTGCTGCCGCAGCGCGCCGACGCCGCCGACCTGGTGATGCCGTCGAAGCTGACGGGCATGCTGGCCAGCGGACGTCCTGTCCTGACCACCGCTGAACGCGGCACGCAGGTCGCCTCTGTCGTCGGGGGTGATGACACCATGGGAACGCCGCCATGTGGCATCGTGGTCTCGCCAGGAGACCTGGCACAACTCACAGACGCCGCACATGCCCTCGCGGCTAATTACGCGCTACGACGAGAGTTAGGCATGGCCGCCCGCGCCTACGCGATCCGCTTTCTCGGCAAAGACCAGGTTCTGCTCCGCTTCGAGGCCGACCTGCAAGCTGCAATCGACGAACATCGCGGGATCATCGACACGGGCACGCCTGTCGACGTTGAAAGCGATTAATTGAGAAACATGGTCCGGTACAGCGTATCGCGCTGCGCCGGTTTGAACCCAGCATCGCGAATAATCCGGCGAAGCTCCTCTTCCGTGGTGCAGTTCGCCGTGCCCGCCGCCTTCACGACGTTCTCCTCCAGCATCACCGAGCCGACATCATTCCCGCCGAAGCGCAGACCCATCTGCAACACCTTCAGCCCCTGCGTCACCCAGCTGCTCTGCACATTTTCAATGTTATCCAGATACATTCGCGCAATGGCGAGCGTCTTCAGATACTCCACGGAAGTCGCCTCGTCCCACCCGCGCCCGCCTAGTGCCGTGTTGTTGGGCTGAAAGCTCCACGGGATAAAGGCGGTAAATCCGCCGGTCTCGTCCTGCAACTGACGCACCACATCGAAGTGGTTCACACGCTGCTCCATCGTCTCGCCGACGCCAAACATCATCGTCGCGGTGGTCCGCATGCCCAGTTCGTGCGCCGTGCGGTGGACGTCCACCCAATCCTGCGTGCGGCACTTCAGACGCGCAATGCGCTTGCGCACATCGTCATCCAGAATCTCCGCACCGCCGCCAGGAATCGATTGCAGGCCAGCATCGCGCAGCCGCATGATCGTGTCGCGCAGGCTCAGCTCACTGTACTCGGCGATGGCAAGAATCTCGCTGGCTGAAAGGCAATGCAGCCAGATATTCGGGAACCGCTCCTTGATGCCGCGAAAGAGCGATTCGAACCACTCAATCTTCAGGTCTGGATGGATGCCGCCCTGCATCAGCACGCCGGTGCCGCCCATCTCTTCGGTTTCGGCGATCTTGGCATAGATCGTCTCGAAATCGAGGATGTAGCCTTCGCTTGCCATTTTGCCCTTCAGCGGCCGGTAAAACGCGCAAAAAGTGCAGTATTCCGTGCAGAAGTTGGTGTAGTTGATGTTGCGGTCAATGATGTAGCTGACCACGCCCTCCGGATGCAGCCGTCGCCGCACCGCGTCGGCCTCCATGCCGATGCCGATCAAATCGTCGGAGGCGAAGCAATCCAGCGCCTGTTGCCGCGAAATCCCCATGCCTCTTAGACTACGCGCGGCCCCGGAGAGATTTCTGTGATCGCCCGATTAGCGATGGAACAGCAAAACCAGCAGCGCCAGCAGAACAATCAGGCACACCACCAGCACCGCGATCACAAGTTTCCGTGTCTCCCGGACAGACTTGCCCAGCGCCGCAACCTGCATCTCCACTTCCAGCAGCCGCGACGCGCCACGCTCATCCGCCTCGCGGATGTGTCGAAGGTCGTCACGGAGCGCCGCCACCTGCGTGCTCTGGCCTGAGACCAGATCTGTCAGCGCGTTGTAGCTTCGCGAGGCGCTTGCGAGCTCGCTCTTAATGTCATTCGCCAGACGGTCCAGCGCCTCTGTATCCGCGCGGGTTCCGCCACGCGTAACCATAAACGCCTCCAGCATCGGCGCGATGCGGCTCAGCATGGGTGCCAGGCGTTTCAGCAGCGCAAGAACCTCAAACCAACCCATGACTTCAGTGTATGGCTAAAACGCTGACGTCTGCGAATGCATGGAGCCACGAACATTCAATGCTTCGCGGGAAGGCGTTACAAGAATCGCGGCAAGCCACCAATAGTTCAGGTGTCACAACCCAAAAAGAGATTTATATGATTATCGGAACGCGCGCAAATGTTTACAGAATCAACTCATCCGAACTTTCCTGTCGTGTTACATAAATTGTTTCACGTGAAACAATTTGCAGTGCGATTCAGGGCAACCTGGTTTCATTCACTGGACAGCCGCGTAATCACTTGACCCACTACCGTCAGGTTCTTCCGCGAACACTTCGACCGTCGCGTGTGTCAGTCGACAGCACGTTAGCCTGTACGGTGGTGGGATAATGCGAGGGACCGCATGAACGAGCAGACCTCTTCCCCCTCCGCCATGCCGCCACAGACCGTGAAGTTTGGAACGGATGGCTGGCGCGGCATCATCGCTGACGACTTTACCTATGAGAACGTGCGCGTGGCCGTAGGCGCGATTGCGCAGTACGTGCTGCGGCATGAGGATGCGTCAAGAGGTGTCTGTATCGGCTATGACACACGCTTCGGCTCTCCCCAATTTGCACGGCTGGCGGCGGAGGTGCTGGCGGGTGCGGGAATTCCCGTCCTGCTGGCCCAGGACGTGACACCCACGCCAGCGCTATCCTACGGCGTGCGGCATCGTGGCATGGCGGGTGGTGTCATGATCACAAGTTCGCACAACCCCGCACAGTGGAATGGTGTGAAGTACAAGGCGAGCTACGGCGGATCGGGCTCGCCCGGCATTATGAAGCAGATCGAGACATACTTGGGCCAGCCGCTGCCGGTCGCCGCAAAGCCGGCCAAGATCGAAGAGACGGATTTCCTGCCGGAGTACATTGCCGCGATCACCGCCTTCGCTGACCTGCCGAAGATCGCCGCATCGGGCTATCGCTTCCTCATCGACAGCATGTACGGGGCCGGGGCAGGCGTGTTGCGCGGCATCTTTGAGCGTGCAGGCGTGCCGTGCGTGGAAATGCGGGCTGAGCATAATCCGCTTTTTCCGGGCATCAATCCGGAGCCGATCCTGCCGCACATTTCCGCGGCACAGCAGCGTGTCGTCGCGGAGCACTGCGATGCCGGGCTGATCACGGATGGCGATGCGGACCGCATCGGTGCCGTGGATGGCCTCGGCAATGTCGTTGACGCGCACAAAATCTACACGGTACTGTTGCGTTGGCTGCTGGAGCGCAAGGGCTGGCCCGGCGGTGTCACGCGCGCCTTTAATACGACAAAGATGCTGGACCGCATCGCCGCCAAGCATGGCCGCAAGCTGTACGAGCACGGCATCGGCTTCAAATATGTCTGCGACCTGATGCTTACGGAAGACATCCTGATCGGCGGTGAGGAGTCTGGCGGCGTGGGCATCAGTCGCCACCTGCCGGAGCGTGACGGCATCCTGAACGCGCTCCTGATTGCCAACGTCATGGCGGACGAGAAGCAGACGCTGGCCGAACTGGTGGCATCGCTCCAGGTGGAGTTCGGCGAACACCAATACGGCCGCATCGATATGCACATCGACGACCGGCTCAAGCAGTCGGCCATCACGCGAGCCAGCAGCGGCTTGGATGAGATTGCCGGTTACCGGGTGCTGCGGACTGAGAACATGGATGGCATCAAGTTTTATCTCAGCAACCCCGAAGCCGCCAGCCTGAAGAACGCTGCGGAGACATGGCTGCTGCTGCGCGCCTCGGGCACGGAACCGCTGCTGCGCGTCTACTGCGAATCCACGTCCCATGAGGCAGTGCAGCGCATTCTGAAGGCAGCCGAGACGTTTGTATTGGAAGGCTGACGATGGAGCATGTAGAGTTGAAGCGCGTCGCGGGCATCGCGGCACGATGCAGCAACGATGCACCGGCGTCCATTGGCGTGCTATGGGAGCGCTTCTTTCGCGAGGGCGTGGCGTCCAGGGTGAATGGCAAAGGCATGTATGCCGTGTACCTCGACTACGAAAGCGATTTCACTGGCCCATATACGTTGCTGCTGGGTGAGGAGATCGCGCTTGATGCCGCGCTGCCGGACGGTCTCGACGAATGCTTCGTCGAAGCAGGCACCTACAAGACGTTCGACGCCTCCGGTCAAAGACCGCTGAGCATCCTTGCTGGATGGCGGCAGGTGTGGGCAAGTGATATTCCGCGTGCATACCGTACCGACTTCGAACGCTACGGTGCAGGTGAACAAGCGACGATCTTCATCGGCATTCGAGCTTAAACCCGCCGGTACACTGGAGCCATGGCTATTGTTGAAGCACCACCCGCAATGCAGCGCGTCACCACCACCACACAGGCCATTCTGTTCGACATGGATGGTGTGCTGCTCAGTTCCATTGGAAGCGCGGAGCGGTGCTGGAAGCATTGGGCGCAGATCTACGAGGTACCCGATTGGCAGAACTTCCAGTTCCCACACGGCGTGCGGGCAAGCGACACCATTGCACAGCTGCGACCCGATGTCGATCAGGTCGAGGCGCTGAGTGTGATCGAGAATCTTGAACTGGACGATGTGGATGACCTCACCGTGTTGCCCGGCGTGCGCGACCTGCTGAACAGCCTGCCGCCTGAACGTTGGTGCATTGTGACCAGTTGTACGCGCCGTCTGCTGCAGGGACGTCTGCGCGCGGCCGGGCTGCCAGAGCCCGGAAATCTGGTCAGCGCTGAAGACGTAGCGCGTGGCAAACCCGATCCTGAGCCATATCGCCACGGTGCGGAGATGCTGGGCTTCGCGCCTGCGGATTGCATCGTGGTGGAGGATGCTCCTTCCGGTGTGGCTGCGGGGATCGCGGCCGGTTGCCGGGTGCTCGCGGTCTTGAGTTCGACGCCTGCGGAAAAGCTGCGGCAAGCTACCTGGATCACGCCTTCGCTCGACGGGGTACGTGCAGTCCTGTCGCATGGTGCATTGGATCTCAGCTTCCCACCGTTGCCGTAACCGGAGCAGTAGAACCACCTTCGCTTAACGAAAGCCGGGCTCCCGTCCTTCTGGCTACACAATCCCGTGGCGTTGACGGAGCAGAGCTTCGACGCGGGGGATATCCGCTTCAACATCCACGCCGACCGTATCGAAATCGACCGGCTCCACATAGAGCGTGAAACCGTTTTCCAGCAATCGTAATTGCTCCAGGCTTTCGGTGCTCTCCAGTGGGCTCTGTCTGAGCAAGCCGAAGCGGAACAGGGCAGTACGCCGGTACGCGTACAGGCCAAGATGCTTCCAGTACGCTGCCGTGCCCGTGCCGTCGCGGTCGTAGGGGATGGCTGCGCGTGAGAAATACAGGGCACGCCCGTCGATCGCGGTAACGACTTTCACGGCATTTGGATTGCTCACGTCTTCCGGCGAGCACGGCGTCTTCACCGTGGTCACCTCCACGTGTTCGCCGCGCGTAAATGGGCGGAGCAGGGCTTCGATGTGCGCGGGTTCGAGCAATGGCTCATCACCCTGGATGTTGACGTAGATGTCTGCCGGACGATGGAGCGCAACCGCTCGCATCCGGTCGGTGCCACTGGGCAGGGTGGGATTGGTCAGGGCAAACGGCCACCCGTTGGCATAGCAGAAATCGGCCACTTCGCCGGAATCCGTTGCGACGACGACCCCATCCAGCTGCGGACAGCGGAGCGCGGCTTCCACCACCCATTGCAGCATGGGGCGGCCCAGCAACGGCCGCAGCACCTTGCGCGGCAGCCGGGAGGACGCCAGGCGGGCTGGGATAACGCCGAGAATACGGGTTTTGTCCATGCGTGCGTCCCGGCGCGCTTTCGATGCGGGCCAACTTCCAGTAAAATACAGTGAGCGCGTTCCCGCGGCTCACGGCTGCCATGTGCGGCGGTCACGCTGCTGAGAACGGAACGCCAGGCGGTGTAGCTCAGATGGTTAGAGCGACGGACTCATAACCCGTAGGTCAGTGGTTCGATCCCACTCACCGCCACCAATTAGGTCTCACCGTTCAGAGTCTGTCATGTTTTTTGCTTGAATAGCTAAAAAGCAGATCACTCAAATTTTGCTGCGGGATGACAAACTTCGCTTCGGAGGACATATGGCAGGTGGCGTATGCTATCGGAACCGGGTATACGTCTAATTCGTAGACGCATTTTGCTGTTGCTCGACCATCGCCTCCGAGGATTTTGCCGATGCCTAAGTCGTTGAAGCTTTCCGTGCTTGCCGTATCCGCTGTTTTGCTGCTCACCACATTTCTGGGAGCCAATCTGCAACGCGTGCGCGCGGCCAGCCAACCGCAGGATGGCGCCTACCGGCAGATGCAGGTGTATAGCGAAGTTCTGCGGCATATCCAGGGCGATTACGTCGTGGACCCGAACATGGCGAAGGTCACAGATGCGTCACTTCGCGGCTTGCTGGAATCGCTTGATTCGCAGTCGAGCTATTTGACGCCCGAAGAGTACAAGCAATACAAGTCACATACCGCTGGCCGCGCGCAGGTGGGTATCAACGTGGCGAAACGCTACAACTACCAGGGTTACGCGACTGTCGTTTCAGTGGTACCGGGTAGCCCGGCGGACAAGGCAAACCTGACGGACGGCGATGTCATCGAGCAGATTGGCGACCGCAAGACGAACGAAATGTCGTTGGAGACAGCCAGACTGATGTTGCAGGGGCAGCCAGGTTCACAGGTGTCTATGACGATCATCCGCCCGCGGCATCCGGTTCCCGACAAGGTGCAGCTAACCCGCGCTGACGTGGCTGTGCCGCCAACGGGGGAAGTCTTCTACGAGGGTGCTAGCATCCTCTATCTCAAGCCCGGCATTCTGGATCACGATCATGTGCAGCAGGTGGAAGCAAAGCTGAAGAGCATGGGCCGGACAAACACGAAGAAGATTTTGCTGGACCTGCGCGACGTGAGCGCCGGTGACAATGCCGATGCGCTGCGCATGGCGAATTTCTTCATCAAGAGCGGCACCCTGGCCATGCTGGAAGGCCAGAAGGTCGCGAAAGAAACCTTTACCGCTGATCCTGGCAAGTCCATCGATACAACGGGACCCATGGTTACGCTGGTCAACCACGGCACGGCGGGACCGGCGGAACTGGTTGCGGGCGCTCTGCTCGATTCCAAGCGCAGCGAACTTGTCGGCGAAAAGACATTCGGTGCTGGTTCGGAGCAGCGCACGTTTGAGTTGCCGGACGGTGCGGCCCTGGTGCTCTCCGTGGCGAAGTTCGAAACACCCAATGGCAAGAAGTTCCAGGATGAGGGCTTGACGCCGCCAGTGGCCGTGGCTTCCTCGCAGGAGATTGCCGCAGGAGACGACAATGAGGACGAGGATGGCGACAGCACGGCCAACAGCAGTGCGACAGTAAACTCGTCGAAGCCGGTCGTGCCTGCCTCCAAGTCAGGCGCAAAGCTGGACGAGCAATTGAACAAGGCGCTGGACCTGCTAAAGGCAAAAGCGGCTTAGTCCACTAGCCACGCAGTAGCTTGGCGAAGGTTTACCCTGACCATCGCACAAGCCGCCGTGCTACCGTTAAAAGTGCAGTGCCGAGCTTGTTCACGCACGACGAAGAAACGGCGACGGAACGTGTCCCACGAACCGCGCTCTCCAGACGCACATCGAGTGCACGCTGGTGGTGGTCCCGGCGGTTTGCCACGCGAGCGAAGGCGCGGCAAACCATGTTCTACCTGCTGCTGGGTGCGTCCGCCATCTTCGGATGCCTATTTGGGTTGACGCTGGTCAACACCGCCGACATGCCCCAGATGGAAGAGCTGGAGCATTACCGGCCGTCCACCAAGACTGAGCTGCTGGATGTGCATGGCAAGCCATTCGGCTCATTTGCGCTTGAACGCCGTGTCGTTGTGCCGTATGAGGAGTTTCCGCGCGTTCTGCACGATGCCATCCTGTCCATTGAAGACAAGAGCTTTGAGAAGAACGCGGGTGTGAACCCGTTCCGCGTGGCGGGCGCGGCCTATGTCGATTTGCGGTCGAAGGGTAAGCGGCAGGGTGCATCCACGCTGACCATGCAACTGGCGCGCAATCTTTTTTTGTCCGCCGATCAGACGATTGGGCGCAAATTACAGGAAATACTTCTGTCTATACAGATTGAGCGCCATTTCACGAAGAAACAGATCTTCACGTTGTATGCCAATCAGATCTACCTGGGCAGCGGCGTCTATGGGTTCGAGGCCGGGTCCGAGTTCTACTTTTCGAAACACGCGCATGAGCTGACGTTGCCTGAGGCGGCATTGCTGGCAGCGCTGCCGAAGGGGCCCACATCGTACTCGCCCATCCGGCACCCCGACCGCGCATTGAAGCGGCGCAACCTGGTGCTAAGCGAAATGCTGGGCGACGGTATGATTACGCGCTCGCAGTATGAGGAGGCTAAACAAGCTCCGCTGGTCCTGAAGATCGAGCAGACGCCGAATACCGTCGCTCCCTACTTTGTGGAAGAGGTGCGCCGCCAGTTGGAGCAGGAGTACGGCGCGGATGCGGTGCATGGCGCGGGGCTAAAAATCTTCACCACCATGGACCTTGACCTCCAGTTGGCCGCGAACAAGGCGCTGCTGGACGGTGTTGCGGCGTATGAGCGCAGGCATGGATGGAAAGGCAAGCTGACCAACGTCGCAGCGAGCGGTGCCGATCTGGAGACGTACAAGCATCCAGACTGGAATGACGCCATTCAGACCGGCGCGTACCTCCATGCACTGGTGATCGAGGCGAAGGCGCAGCGCGTGATCGTGCGCATCGGGCGTCGTTACGCGGAACTGAGGCCGGGCGATTGGGCGTGGACGCAAATTTACTCTGGCGCAAACCTGCTGACCCCCGGTGACATCGTGTATGTGCGGATCGAAGACGCCGCGGCGGGAAGTGCGACGATGCATGCCTCGTTGCAGCAGGACAGCGGCGTGCAGGCGTCCATGATGGCGGTGGATAACTCCAATGGTGAGGTGCTGGCGATGGTGGGCGGCCGGGATTATGACCTGTCGCAGTTCAATCGCGCCACGCAGGCCGAGCGCCAGGTAGGATCGTCTTTTAAGCCGTATGTCTACACGGCGGCTGTGGAGCAGCTGCACTCCAAGCCAAGCGACACGATTGTGGATGGCCCTACCAGCTTCTACACGCCGAATGGCCCGTACACGCCGCACAATTACGAGGCGAACTATCGCGGTACGATGACGCTGCTGAATGCCTTTGCTGAGTCACGCAACATCCCAGCGCTGAAGCTGGCGAACCAGGTCGGCATTCGCAAGGTGATCGAGGTCGCGCACCGGTTCGGCGTCACATCCAACATCCCCGCGTTTCTGCCGGTAGCGATTGGGTCTGCGGGCATTAGCCTGCAGGAGCAAGTGGGTGCGTACTCCGTGTTTCCGAATGACGGCATCCTGATCAAGCCGCACGTGATTCGCCGCGTGGTGCAGGCCGATGGTCTGCCGCTGAAACAGGTGTCTCCGCAGGTGAAGCAGGTGCTTGAGGTGGACACTGCGCGAACCATGATGAAGTTTATGGAGGCCGTGACACAGTTTGGTACGGCGGCACAGGCCGGAGCGGTGCTGAAGCATCCGCTGGGCGGCAAGACCGGCACGACCAACAGCTACACGGATGCATGGTTCATTGGATTCTCGCCATCTGTTACCTGCGGCACGTGGATCGGCTTTGACGACCGCAAGTCACTGGGCGACAAGGAGACCGGCGCGAAGGCAGCGCTGCCGATGTGGATCGACTTCATGAAGGTAGCCATCGCGCGCACGCCGGTCGAAAGCTTCCCGCGCGATAACGCACCGAAGAAAACCTTCGACGTGAACGTCGATAACGGACCGGCCCCTGCGAAGAAGTCTGCGGAAAGCGACGATGACCCGGATGACGAGAATGCGCCTGCGGGGAAAGCCGCACCTGCCGTGACGCCGCCCACAGTGGCACCCGATAGCCAAGCTATGCCAGACGACGCGCCTGCTGGCACGGTGACGCCGCGCGCGGCAGTACCGGTTCCAGTGCCTCCTGCTCCGAGAGGCTTCGTGAACTCGCCCGTCGGGCCTTACCGCCCATACACAGGACCTACGCGAGACGCTGTACCCGCTGCCAGAACCGCTCCATCGACAGCACCAGCCCGGTAAATCAGGGTGCCCCACCTTCGCCGCAAAGCGGCTAGGGTGGGATAAGCGCATGAACCAGGGTAGTGAGTCAGTTTGTAGTCAAACTGGTCAATGATGCGTTTTCGTAACCGTTCGTGGCAGGTATTTTATTCAGATAACTTCCGATATGCGACTTCAAGGCACCACTGTCACTTTTGGAACGAACCTATGCAGCGGCCCTACGTGATTACGGTTCGCTGGCGTACTTCAGGCTATTAAGCCACAGTTCATGAGCTTTGTGCATTAAGTGGCTTCCACTGGCCGGATCCTTAATGTCACCGGGACCGATACCTGTTTCTTCGGTGATGACCAGGCAATTTGCGGCCCTTGGGACGAAGTGCCAGGCATGGTAATGCCCATGGCGACTCTCAGTCTCATCAGCGCCGAAAGGAATCCAGCTGACGCGCTCATCCGCTACAAAGTCGACGATGCGGGACTGTATCGGGCTGTTGAAGATCTTGAGACGGTAGAGCGCGCCCTGACCGATGTTGCCGGGCGTTTCATTAGTTACGTCTTTGACCAGAACAAGCCAGTTTGGCCAGTCGACCGCATCGGCGAGACGGGCGAAGGCACGGTGGCAACCAGTATGGATCAACACTTCGTTGTGGCTGAAGACAGGGGCTACAGAGGGGTCGTAAGCGGCGGGCCAGGGAATAGCGAAGTCGCGGTGCGCACGGTCAGATTGCAATTCGCTCTGCTGAGCATTCAATCCAGGTTGCCACCAAGAGCATACGAGAACCATCGCCAAGACTCGCTTAGTTGCGATTTGCATTGCACTCCTTGGAATTCGTTGCATTATAGCGGTATCTGACGTCTTGCCGGGCTGCCCTCCATGCCGCAGAAGAGGGGAGACATGGTCTTTGTTCTATTGGAGCGGACTTGGGCTACTACTCGAGAGACTTCCGGACCTGAGAGTGGAAGAGCGTATGACGCCATGAGCAGTAACAGAAAAGTAAATGGAATTGGAGCGTGTGTCGCATCCCCGGCCAGCAGATGTGAAGCTGTCGCTCCCATGAAAAGAAAGGTGAATCCTGCATAGGCCCATTCCACAAGGCGCAAGGGGCGGTTTAGCAGCAGCGTGATTGCGCCCATGATCTTCGCCAAGCTGGTGATCCTCATGAGGTACAACGGGTAGCCGAGCTTATGCAAGCTTTGCACCGTAGCCGCTGGCCCATGCGAGAAGAACTCCGGTATACCCGGACCGGCCGTGGAACAGGATGAGCAGCGTTATGCCCCAGTAGGAAATTTGCCTTGATTTAACAGCCAATACTTTCTCTCCATAGTTACGTTCCGATACCTACATACTGAATGAGTGCAGTCTTTCTGTGAAGACGGCACTTTAAACTCACTAACGAACGTGGAGGGAACCATGAAGAAAGCTTAGAAAACGGATCTTCTTTTAACCAGTGGCGCTGATGTGCAAGGAGAGCACGCGAAGGCTGCCCGGGAGTTCCTGACGAGAGTGGGAGATAAGTGGAGCATCCTGGTGGTCATGCTTGCGCGAACACCACGCCACCGCGCCCGGCTCTCAGAGCTTCAGCGGCTGATCGATAGGATCTCTCAGCGGATGCTCACGACCACGCTTCGTAACCTGGAGCGGGACGGCTTTCTGAAACGTGAGAGCTTCCCGGAGATTCCGCCGAGAGTGGAGTACGAACTCACAACTTTGAGTCTTAGTTTACTGAAACAAATGGAACACCTGGTGCAGGGGATTGGCGGCAACTGGCCTGAGATTAAGGAAGCAAGAGCACACTTCGATAGAGCGATACGGTCGAATCATAAGCCACTTTAAATGCCATTGTGGTGAGCAACGCAGACTTAGCAAGTTCTCCCAAGAGCGGTTCGTTTGTTGATCGAGAACCAGATCACTGGCACCAACTTGTGCCTCAGAGCAGCATTCAAACCCACCTTAGCTTCGCGAAGGTGGGGCACCCGGCTTCGGTACGGTTTGGCGGAGGTGGAACCAGCGCTCCGCGCGGGCTACGTCGATGCCGATTTGCTGCTTCAGGGCTTCGGGGGAGGGCCACTTGCGCTCTTCGCGAAGGCGCTTGAGGAAGGTGAGGCGCAAGGGTGTGGTCTCATCAAGCGGGATGGGATGGAAGCGCAGGAGATAGGTTTCGACGGCAAAGGAGTCCGCGCCGAAGGTGGGACGGTTGCCGATATTGGTGACGCCTTCGAAGGTTTCTGCTGATGCGCCATCGCCGATTCGGAGGTCTGTGACGTAGACGCTATTCGCAGGCAGCAGGCCGTTATACGGTGCCAGGTTGATCGTGGGAACGGCATATTGCGTGCCGTAGCCGCGCCCGCGTGCGGGTGTGCTGTCGATGGCGAACGGACGGCCAAGCAGGCGGCGCGCGGCGCTGACGTTGCCCTCCGCGATAAGCGTGCGGATACGGCTGGAGGAAACCGTCTCGCGCCCCACGCGGAAGGGCGAGAAGACGCGGGTTGAGAAGCCGCACTCCGCACCTAGCGACGCCAGACTGCGCATATCCGCTGCCGCACCGTAGCCGAAGCGGAAGTCTTCACCCTCATGCACCTCGAGCGCGTGCAGGGTGTCGCGCAGCACCGCTCCGCAGAAGGCTGACGGTGAAGTGCGGGAGAACTCCAGCGTGAAGGGCAGCAGCAGAACGGCATCCAGCTCAGTGTGCTGCAGCAATTCGAGCTTCTGGGCCAACGGCGTGATCAGGCGAGGTGCCTTGTCTGGCCGAAGCACGGCTGTAGGGTGGGGATCGAGAGTGACCAGGACGGCGCGCGCGTTGCGTTCACGGGCGCGTGTGACGACTTCACGAATGACGCTCTGGTGTCCGCGGTGCACGCCATCGAAGTTGCCGATGGTGACGATGCTGGGACCGAAGTCTGCTGGTACTTCAGCGAGGCTGCGGAAGACGATCACGTGTCTTCTCCGCAGCGCGCATCCGGTGGCGGCGCAATGTCGAAGTCGAGCCGCAAGCCGTCGTAGGCCATGTGGATGCCTTCCGGCAGGCTCTCTTCCGTGGTCTCGTGGTCTAACTCATGCGAAATATGGGTGAAGTAGGTGCGCTTGGCACCGATGCGCTGGGCCAGGGCGATGGAATTGTTCAAATGCGAGTGGCTCGGGTGAGGTTCGTGGCGCAGCGCATCCAGCACAACAATGTCCAGACCGTGCAGACGGTCGAAACTTGCCTCGGGGATGCCGCTCATATCGGTGAGATAGGCAGCGTTGCCGAAGCGATAGCCGCCGATGGTGTGCCGGCCGTGGATGACAGGAACTCGCTCAAAGCAGGCTCCGAAGAGCGAAAGGGACGTGCCGGGTTCCGTGCTCAGCCGTCGCAGATCGACCCGCGCGCTAGTGGGATAGCGATCCTTCTTGGTGAAGGTGTAATCGAAGACGCGCTCGATGATGGTGGCCGTTGCATCATCGGCGTAGAGAGGCAGGTCGCCCGGCCAGCCAAAGGTGAGTGGTCTCAGATCGTCGAAGCCAAGCACGTGATCGGCGTGGCCGTGGGTGTAAAGCACCGTGTCGATGCGGTCAATACTGAACCGCAGCGCCTGTGTGCGGAAGTCCTGACCGGTGTCGATCAGGACGAGCTTGCCGCCATAACGGATGGCAACGGAGGAGCGCATCCGGTTATTTCGCGGGTTTGTGGAGTGGCAGACAGCACAGGTGCAACCAAGCGTCGGCACACCCATGGAGGTGCCCGTGCCAAGAAAGAGCAGGTCTGCCGGCATCTGGGTTGCCGCTTGCGGCTGTGCTGACGGGCTAGCGGACAATCCGTGGACCGGCACCGGTAAAGCTGCCTGTGGGATTTGAGCCGAACTTACCGCCTCCGGTAGGACCGGCGGGTGGGGCCGTCTGCTTGGCGGCTGCCTGGCGCGCCAGTAATTGTGTGATCTCCAGGAACCCCATGCGGAGTTCGAAGAGTGCGGACTCCAGCAGCGTAGTTTCTTCGCCGGAAAGATTGCCGCTGGATTTTTCCGAGATGACGGAGAGCATGTCGATGCTTTGTTTTGCACCAATAATATCAACGCGTGCCTGCTGCCCCTGCTGCGTGCCTGCGCCTAGCTGAATCATGGCGGACATGTAGATGGATTGCACCAGGCGGTTGAAGTCCATGGGCGGCAAGTACTCGCCACCAAGATTCTGTGAGCGCATCATGGTGTCCAGCCGCTCCGCTGTTGCCTCGTAGGCAGCGCGAACCTGCTCGATCTCCTCCGGTGTCGGAGGTGGCGGCAGGTTCGGCGCATCCCCTTCGTCCTGCGGATCGGGGGCTAGTTCCACCCCTTCATCAGCGGGTTCTGGAACGGGTGTCACCAGGTGCGCGCTGTTTGTGTGCGTGCTCGCAACGGGTATGGGACCACTGGCAGGCGCGTCCTGCTTTGCGGGGGTTGGCATCGCGACGGGACCGCTGGTCGCAGCATCGGTCGCAGAAGCGGGGGTTTCAGGCGGTGTATCCCGCAGTTCACCATCCATGCGAAATTTACGGCGGTCGTTGATGACGAAGGGCTTATCTTGGTCGGCCATGTATTCTCTCGTGTTGCGAAGTGTCAGCGATTAGGATGCGGCTGCCGTGGTGAGCGGTTCGGCGTAGCCGCCGGGATAGTTCAAAGGCAGACCGCGTTCGAGGGCTTCACGGCGAACGAAGCCGAGAGCCAGCTGTTGGCCGTCGAGTGCCTGCGAGGCGATGCTGGTCAGTTCGCCCAGGGGCTTGCCGTCTGCTTGAAGCGGCGTACCGGGTGCGGGTGCGTCACCGTGCAGAATGAACTGCGAAAAGGTGCGGTGAACGTTACCATGTGAGCGGATGCGCTCGACGATCTCCTGGCCCAGGTAGCAGCCTTTGTTGAAGTGCAAAGCGCGCGTTTGGGCCGTCTCCTGCGGCAGGTCGCGGTTACGGATGTCCGTGCCGTAGCGGGGTGTGCCCTCCGCGATGCGCAGCAACTCCAGATCGTCCGGAGTGCAGGTTGCCACGCCGTCTTCGACGAGCGCGGCGCGCACTGTGTCGAGGGTCGCCGGGTCGCGTGACCAGATTTCAAGACGCGGCACCACCGGACTGTACGCCGTGATGAAGCTCAACTCTGTGTTCCCGTATGCTGCAGACATCTTTTTCAGCAGCTTTGACGGTCGCGCCGGGACGCCAACATGCGTGAGCTTCTCCGCTGCCAGCGGTCCAGCCACCAGCAAGCCGTGCCAGCGCTCGCTTTCGTCCGAAAGTTCCACGTCATCCATGATGATGAAGCGATCCAGCAGCGCGAGCAATGGCTCGATCTGCGCGGCGGAAGTTTGCAGCAGGAGGCGGTCCGGCTCGGCCCAGATAGTGCAATCGCCCTGGATGCGCCCTTGCGCGTTCAGCAGGAAGCTGTAGGCACCGTCGCCCGGCGTGAGTGCCTGGACGGAGTTGGTGACCATGCCATTGAGCCAGCGGACGCGGTCGCCACCCGTAACAGCGATCCAGCCGCTCTCGCCCGCCTCCGTAGCCAGCGGCAGCAGGCCGACGGCGTGGCGTAACGCGGCAAACTGGGTCCCGGTGGTCTCCTGGATGGCTGGACTGGTCAAATCGTGAGCCTTGCGGTCAGGTGAGAAATGCGCAAATCCTGGCCCGTAGACTGATTATAGGTTCCGCAACCGCAAATCCTCACATGCCGTGCGTCTCACACTCTGGAGTCTTAACCGCCTGATGCCTTCCTTTCGTCTTCCCTCGACGCTTTCTGCCAGTCTGTTTTTTCTGACGCTTTCTTTGAGCGCTCAAGCTGTTGCGCCACCGCCGTCTGCTCCGGTGAACCCGCCACCCGCAGCGGCAACGCAGAGCAAGCCCATGGCGTCGCCGAACGCCGACACGCATATGACGAAGGATCAGGCGACGGCGCTGTTCCGGTCGGTGGACGAGATTCTCGGCTTCGTGAGCAAAGATACGCACCTGCCGTCGACGCACGCAGTCAAGCGAAAGCTGCTGACGCGTGACGAGGTAAAGCGCGAACTTGCAAATAAGATGAGCGACGACGAGGGCACCAAGCGGCTGGAGCGGTCGGAACTGGTGCTGAAGAAGTTTGGGCTGCTGGACCGCGATTTTCAGTTGCAGCCCTTTCTGCTGAACCTTTTGACCGAGCAGGTTGCGGCATACTACGAGCCCAAGACGCGCACCGTGAACCTGATGGACTGGGTTGCGCCGGACGAGCAGCGCCCCGTGCTGGCGCATGAGCTGACCCACGCCGTGCAGGACGACCATGTGCACCTGGAGAAGTGGGGCAATCCCGAGCCGGAGAACATCAGCAAGAACGTCGCGGACGACAACCGGCATATCTCGCTGGATGAAGCATCGACCGCGCGCGAGGCTGTGACCGAAGGCCAGGCGATGGTGGCCTTTGTGGATTACGAGTTGAAGGATAGCGGAAAGACGCTGGCCTCGGCACCCGAGCTTGGCGATCGCGTCCGCAGCATGTCCACGGACACGACCGGATCGCCGGTGCTGGCGCGCGCGCCGCTGTTGCTGCAGGAGTCGCTGCTGTTTCCCTACAGTGCGGGATTGGGCTTTGAGCAGGCATTACTGATGCAGGGCGGTGTGGATGTGGCCTTTGCTGGCGCGCTGGACCGGCCGCCGACCTCCTCGCATGAGGTGATGCACCCGGAGGACTACATTGCTCGCCGGCCCGTGCCGGTGCTGACCATGCCGGACATCCATGCGCTGCTGGACAAGGATTGGGAGCCGTATGACGTGGGCGTGATGGGCGAACTGGATGTGCGCATTCTGACCGAGCTGTTTGGCGGGCAGGCCATGGCGGGACCGCTGTCCGTGGCGTGGGATGGCGGTATTTACTACGCGGCGCAGCGCCGTGCGTCCACTCCCGCGCAGAAGTCGCTGCCGGGATCGATTGGCATTCTGTACTACTCGCAGTGGAAGAATCGTGATTCCGCACGTAGCTTCTTGAAGGTGTATGCGGGGCAACTGGCGCGGAAGTACGACACTTTGAAGCGGGTTAATCTACAGAATGGCGATGACGATCATCAGCTCTTTACGACAGGGGAGGGTGATGTATGGATCTCGTTAGAAGGTAACGGTGTCTTTGTCTCCGAGGGCTATGACCGCGCGACCGCGAAGCAATTGGAGACGATGTTCCGCGATGCGCAGGGGCATGGGCCACTGATGACCGCACGTGTCACGCATCCGGCGAAGGAGTTGGCGCTGGGGTTGTCGCGAATGTTGCCGGGCATCGGCATGCCTCGTGCGGCGATTGTGTATGGAGCACATCTTCTGCGGTAAGCGCCGGTATACTCAGCGTTGGTTGTTGTGCGGTTGAGGGAGACAGGTTTGGCGCAGGCAGAGATTGGGATTATTGGCGGCAGCGGGCTGTACACCATGCCGGGGCTGACAGACACCAGCGAAATCAAGGTCGAGACGCCGTTTGGCGATCCTTCCGAGAGCATTGTGCTGGGTACGCTGGAGGGCCGCAAGGTGGCGTTTCTGGCGCGGCATGGGCGCGGGCACCGTATCCTGCCCAGCGAACTGAACTTTCGCGCCAACATCTATGCCATGAAGAAGCTGGGTGTCAGCTTTATCTTGTCCATCTCTGCCGTGGGATCGCTGAAGGCGGAGCATAAGCCGACCGACTTCGTCATCCCTGACCAGTTCATCGACCGCACCTTCGCGCGCACCGCGACGTTCTTTGGTGATGGCATTGTGGCGCATGTGGCGTTTGGCGATCCGGTGTGCGCGGTGGCGGCGAAGGCGTTTGAGCAGGGCTGCAAGGATGCTAGTGTCGTTGGCAAGCTGGGCGGCACGTATGTCTGCATGGAGGGTCCTCAGTTCTCCACCCGCGCGGAGTCGAACCTGTACCGCAGCTGGGGCGCGGACGTGATCGGCATGACCAACCTGCAGGAAGCCAAGCTGGCGCGGGAGGCGGAGATCAGCTATGCCACGCTGGCCATGGTCACCGACTACGACTGCTGGTACGAAGGGCACGACGACGTGACTGTGGAGCAGGTCATCAAGGTCATCCATGAGAATACCGCTAATGCGCAGGAGGTGTTACGCGGCACTGTGAAGGCTTTGCCAAAGGACAACAGCGGAACTCCTGTTGCGAAAGCGTTGCAGTTTGCAATCATGACTGATAGAAAAATCATTCCAGCCGAGACACGTGAGAAGCTGGCCATCTTCCTAGATAAGTACGAGGCTTAGGTTGATCTTGCCTGCACTAAGTCATAAGCGGATTGTACTGTTCGTACTCTGCTTTGAGTTATGCCTAACGCTGCTGTCCCTTCTGCCAAATCCGGGTATTTACGTTTGGCTGAGGCGTTTAATCATTCCTGTAATCTTCCCGGGCTTAGCACTTGCTTTTGGGATTGCTATTGACAGCTCACTTTTGGTCGGAATGTCTCGTACAGCAAGTGGAATCTTGCTGTTGATTATAGAGTTCGTCGTTAATTCTTTAGTGTTGCTCTTCACCTTGTATCTGATTTTCGCAATCTACAAAGGTTTTCGGCTGGCGTTCAATCGGAACTGAATATTGAGGGTCTTCTTGTCCATTCTTGTTGTTGGTTCTGTTGCATTCGATACTTTAACTACACCTTCGGGTCATCGCGAGAAGGTACTTGGTGGTGCAGCGACGCATTTTTCTCTAGCAGCAAGCTTCTTTATCGACGTGCGTGTCGTGGGTGTGGTTGGAAATGACTTCACTGCCGAGCACGAAGCTGTGATGAAGGGGAAAGGCATCGACACGTCTGGCATTGAACACGCCGACGGTCTCTCGTTTCATTGGACCGGGAGTTATGAGGGTGCGATGAGTGAGGCGAAGACGCTGGGCACGGACCTGAATGTCTTTGGCAGCTTTGATCCGAAGATACCGGAGAGTTACAAGGACTCCGAGTATCTGTTTCTCGCGAACATCGATCCGGCGTTGCAGTTGCGGGTGCGCCAGCAGATGCCGGGCGTGAGGATGGTTGCGGGCGATACGATGAATTACTGGATCAACGATCATCGCGCCAATCTGGAGAAGGTACTGCGCGAGGAGGACATCCTGATCATCAATGATGGTGAGGCGCGGCTCCTTAGTGGTGAGCACAACCTGGTCACGGCGGCAAAGAAGGTGATGGCCATGGGGCCGCGTTCGTTGGTGATCAAGCATGGAGAGTTTGGCGCGACTGCGTTCTTCAGCGAGCGCTCCTTCCCAGGCATCTCCAGCGCAACGCCGTTTCGAGCGCCTGCGTTGCCGATTGAGCAGGTGGTCGATCCGACCGGTGCGGGTGACTCCTTCGCTGGAGGATTTTATGGCTATATCGCGTCGCAGCCGGAGCTGACGCCGAAGGTCTTCCGCACAGCACTGTTTTACGGCGGCGTGATGGGATCGTTCGCCGTGGAGCGCTTCGGTACGGAGCGGTTGCAGGAGACGACGCGCGAGGAGATTGACGCGCGCTTTCAGATGTTCCGCGAAATTTCGCACCTGGACCTCAATGCCGCGTAAGCTCAATCCCGGTCAGCCGCTGCGCTCGCCGCGCACGGTGGTGCGCCGTCCGGTGGTAGCTGAGCCGCGCGACCTGAACGGCGTCTATCCGGCCACGCGTGCAGAGCTTCGTCCCATCGCACTGGCAGCGATGATCCTCGGATTTCTTGCGCTGGCCGTGTGTGCCTCGCGCGGTTGGCTGTTGCTGTATGGCGATGCGGTGGCGCACCTGGGCATTGCGCGGCGCATCCTGGACGCGCGGTATCCGGGGTTGGCGCAGCTGGGTGGCGTGTGGCTGCCGCTGCCGCACCTGCTGATGATGCCATTTGCCCAGCGGATGGACTGGTGGCAGAACGGGTTGGCGGGAGCGTGGCCGTCACTGGCGGCGTACGTGTGCGGCGTAACAGGCTGTTATGCGCTGTCGCGCAAGCTGGTTTCGGCTCCATGGGCGTTTGCCGCGACGGCCTTCTTTGCATTGAATCCGAACCTGCTGTACTTGTCCACAACGGCGATGACGGAGCCGTTGTTTTTAGCGCTGCTGCTGTGGGCTACCGTGGTGGCGTATGAGGCCGTGGAGGCGCTGGATGCGGGCAAGCGCGCGACGGCCAGCACACGGATGATCGTAAGCGGTCTGTTGACCACCGCGATGGTGTTTACGCGGTACGACGGTTGGGTGATCGGCGCGGTGATCTGGCTGGTGTTGGCGGTTGCGTGGTGGCGCTCCGATTCAAAGACTAAGCAGGAGACAAAGATAGCGTTTATCACCATGACGGTGCTGACCGTGGCGGGGCCGCTGCTGTGGTTTGCGTACAACGCGAAGTACGAGGGCGACTGGCTGGACTTCCTGCGTGGACCGTACTCGGCTGCGGCGATTGAGCGTAAGACGACACCGTTGGGAGCGAAACTCCGGCGCGGCATGCATGATCCGGGATGGGCGTTGCTGTACGTCACGCGGGCCGCGCAGGTGGATGCGGCGGCGTATGACCTTGGCTTTGGCGTGATGGGCGCGGCACTGGTCGGGGCGTGGCTTCAGGTGAAGGGCAAGCTGTCGCGGATTGCGCTGCTGCTGTGGCTGCCGCTGCCGTTTTATGTGTATTCGGTGGCATGGGGGCATGTGCCCATCTTTGTGCCGCAGATGTATCCGGGGGCGTATTACAACGCGCGCTACGGGATGGAGCTGTTGCCTGCGCTTGGCATCGGGACAGCAGTCGCGCTGGCGGCAGTAGAGCGATGGCTGCGGGTGAAGAGCGCGAAGCGAGCGGATGCGTTCTTCTTTGTTGTACTGGTGTGCATCCTGTTGAATGTGTTTGCAATGATGGGGACATTTGGCGTGTTGTTGAACCGGATGCTGGGCGCGAACGAGATCACCGGGGATCCGCGCGTGCCAAAGTGGCTGAGCGCGCCGCCGCTGGTTTATGAGGAGGGCGTGGTCAACGCGCGCACGCGCATTCCGTTCGAGATGGCGCTGTCTAAGGAGATCCTGCGGCTGTATGGTGGCGGAACGATCATGTTCGACACGGCGGACCACATCGGTGCCATTCAGGATGCGGGGTTGCCGCTGAAGACGCTGATCAGCCCGATGGATTCGCAGAGCTTTGACCGCGCGAGTCTGGAGCCGGCGAAGTACGCGAGCCTGGTGGTCGCGCTGGCGGGTGATCCGGTGTCGAAGGCGGTGGCGGCGCATCCTGAAGGGCTGAAGGAGATTGAGGTGATGTGCCATACGGGGCAGCCATGCGCCACGCTGTACAGCAGCGAAATGCTCGCGGGGGACGCTCGGTGATTCCGTTTGTAAAGGCGCATGCCTGCGGCAACGACTTCCTGATTGTGGATGAGGCGCTGGCGCAGGGACGACATGCGGAGATGGCGCGGCTGCTGTGTGCGCGCACCACGAGCGTGGGTGCGGATGGGATCGAGTTCCTGGACCGGCGAGATGACGGAACGATGGCGTTACGGCTGTTCAACGCGAATGGTTCAGAAGCTGAACTATCGGGCAACGGCACACGGTGTGTAGCGGCGTGGCTGGCGTACAGCGAAGGTCTGCGCGATGCCGTGCTGCAAACGCACGGCGGTCCGCGTGCGTGCCGCGTCATGAAGTGCGATGACGAGCGCTTCCGGATTGAAACATCAATGGGGATGCCGCGTGTGCAGGAGCAAACCGTGCAGGTGGACGGCGTGGGGGCGGTTCTTGGCACAGTGGTAGATGTTGGTAATCCTCACATTGTGATCTTTACGGATGATGAAGCGTTTCGGGCGCACGGGCTTGCATGGGAAGATCTCGGTGCGCGCATTTGCACCCATCCTGGCTTTCCGCATGGAACCAATGTGGAATTTGTGCGCGTGCTTGCGCCGCATGAGATTGCCTTCCGGATTTATGAGCGCGGCGTTGGGCCGACTGCTTCTTCGGGAACGGGGACGTGTGCCTCGTCGGCGGCTGCAATCCAACTGCGTGGATGCGAGCGGGCGTTGACGGCGCGTTCGATAGGAGGAGCGCAGCAGGTGAGCTGGCCGGAGGGTGGAGAGATGCTGCTAACGGGGCCTGCGGAAATTGTGTGTGTGGGCGAGGTAAGCCTGCAGGGGCTGGCGTGATTAAGCCAAAGCGGCTGCGGCCTGGGGCGCGCATTGCCATTGTCTCGCCTGCGAGCACGCCGAAGAAGCCGCTGGTCCGGCTCGGCATGGAACGCCTGCGGCTGCTGGGCTACCAGCCGGTGCTGATGCCCTCCGCGCTGGCGAGCGGGCCGCTTTACTATGCGGGTGACGCGGCGGCACGTGCTGCGGACCTTCATGCGGCGTTTGCGGATCTAAGCATCGACGCGGTGTTGTGTACGCGGGGCGGCTGGGGTACCGCGGAGCTGCTGCCGCTGCTGGACGCAGACTTGATCCGGGCGAATCCGAAGCCGTTTCTGGGTTTCAGCGATCCGACCCCGCTGCACCTTTGGTTTGCGCAGGAGTGCGGCTTGCATACGTTTTATGCGCCGATGCTGTCGCCGGACTTCGCCCGGGACGGTGGGCTGGAGAGTGGTGTAGACATGCGCTCGTGGCGGTGCGCGCTGGAGAGTACGGAACCATGGAGCGTTGGGGAGCGCGAGGGCATGCGCGTGCTGCGGGCCGGTGAGGCTGTCGAGGGCAGGTTGTTCGGCGGGTGCCTGTCGCTGCTAGTGGAGTCGCTGGGTACGCCGTACGCGATGCGGGTACCGGATGAACATGTCATCTTGTTTGTGGAAGAGGTCGGCACGAAGCCGTACCAGTGGGACCGCATGATGCTGCATCTGCGGTACGCGGGTCTGCTGGAGCGTGTGCGCGGGATTGTGTTCGGCGATATGGCGCAGTGCGCGGGGGATGCGGCTGAGATGGAGTTGATTGAGCAGGCACTGCTGCACCGCTTGCGTGACTTCGACGGACCGGTTGCGATCGGACTGCAATCCGGTCACGTGAACGCGCCGAATGTAACGCTGCCGCTGGGCGTGCGGGCGCGGCTGGAGTGTACCTCGCGGGCTTCTCTTTCCTTTCTTGAACCAGCGGTCTCGTAAGCGTTGAGCCGGTAGAGTAGAACGCAATGGATGGGGTCGCAACAGCACGGAAACACATTCACCTGATTGGGATCTGCGGCACGGCGATGGCGTCGTTGGCCGGCATGTTGCAAACTCTGGGACATCACATCACCGGGTCGGACACAGCGGCATATCCGCCGATGAGTGATCAGTTGCGTGCGATGGGCATCGAGCCAATGCAGCCGTATGACGAACGGCATCTCCACCCCGCGCCAGATCTGGTGGTGGTGGGCAATGCGATCTCGCGCGGCAATCCGGAGTTGGAAGCAGTGCTGGACCAGCGGGTGCCGTTTACCAGTATGGCTGCGCTCATCCACGATGAGTTTCTGCGCGGCCGCGAGCCGCTCGTGGTAGCCGGAACCCATGGCAAGACGACAACGACAAGCATGCTGGCGTGGATCTATGAAGTGGCATCGCGCACGCGGCCGGAGTTTGCGCCGTCGTTCCTGATTGGCGGTATCGCGGAGAACTTTGGGACCAGCTTTGCCGTGCGTGAGACGCGGCCGTTTCTGCTGGAAGGTGATGAGTACGACACCGCGTTCTTCGACAAGGGACCCAAGTTTCTGCACTACTTTCCGGATGCCGCGATCCTGACTAGCGTGGAGTTTGATCATGCGGATATCTACGCTGATCTGTCTGCGGTAAAGACAGCGTTTAAGCGGCTGGTGAACCTGATTCCCCGGCGTGGACGGCTGGTAGCGTATGACGGCAGCGACAACGTAAGCGAGTGCGTCACGCGTGCGTTCTGCCCAGTGGAGCGGTACGGATTTGCCGCAGATTCGTTCTGGAGGATCGCCGGCTTTCAAGCAGGCGCGGTGTCGCGATGGACGCTGCTCCGGAACGGGGAACCCTTCGTCGATCTTCAACTACCGATGGCAGGCGAGCACAATGCGCTGAATGCGACGGCTGCCGCGGCAATGGCTGCCGGGCAGGGGATTGAGGCGGCGTCGATTGCAGAGGCTCTGCGAACATTTCGCAGCGTGAAACGGCGGCTGGAAGTGCGGGCAGAGGTCGATGGGATCACGATTATCGACGACTTCGCGCATCACCCCACGGCGATTCGCGAGACGCTGCGCGCGCTGCGTGGATCGTACCCTGGCAGACGTTTGATTGCGATTCTGGAGCCACGTTCAAATACCTTGAGGCGCAACGTCTTTGAGCGAGAGCTGGTCGAAAGCCTGTCCATCGCGGATGAGGTGGTGCTGGCCGAGGTCTATCAAAGCGCAACTATACCGCAGGCCGAACGCCTTGATCCGCATCAGGTCAACGCACACTTGCGGAACAGAGGTGTTCCCGCCCGGTTGCTGCCTGATGCGGATGCAATCGCTGCCGCCATGGTGCCAATGCTGCGTAGCGGGGATGTGGTTGCGATCCTCTCGAACGGCGGATTCGGTGACATTTACAGTAAGCTGCCGCGCGCTTTGCAAGCCGCTCGTGTGGAGCACGCGCGCTGATGTGGGCAAGCCTCAAGATGTTTGCGGTGTTTACATTGCTTGGCGCACCGGCCGCGCTTGTGCTGATTCCGTGGACGCTGCTAACTGGAAACAGTGGCCGCATGTACCGCGCTGGACAGTGGATCGCCAAAGCGGGTTTGCGAGCGGCGGGTATCAAGGTGGAGGGGAGCGGACTGGAGCATATTCCCACCGACCGCGCATGTGTGTACATCGCGAACCACCTGTCGAATCTTGATCCGCCGGTGCTGGTGCCGTTTTTGCCAGGAACTCCCAGCATTATGCTGAAGGCGGAGCTGATGAAGATTCCCCTGCTGAGCCGGGCGATGCGTATTGCACGCTTTGTGCCTGTGGAACGCGACGGCGGGCGCGTGGCAGCAGTGCGCTCGGCTCGCACGGCTGCTTCTGTGATTCAGAGTGGTTTATCGATGCTGATTTTCGCGGAGGGAACCCGGTCAGCGACTGGAACGTTGCAGCCGTTTAAGGCGGGACCGTTTCATCTGGCGCATTCGACAGGGGCTCCCATCGTGCCGGTGGTGTTGAGCGGGACGGAAAGGATGATGCGCAAAGGCAGCGCGCGCGTCTTTCCGGGTGTTGCGCATGTGCAGATATTGGAGCCGGTTGATTCCGCTGCGTTTCGGACACGCGCGGAACTGATGGCTGCCGTTCGGGAACGGATGATCGCGGCTTTGCCCGAGACAATGCGCCCGGTCGGTGTGGATAATCAAGGTTAGCTTCGCGAACTTGGGGCAAAAGGCACCTGGACGGTTCACTCGCTCGTCTTCGTCTTCTCACTTTCGTTATTTCAGGATGGCGTTGTAGCCGTCTCCCGCGAGGCGTTGGCGCATGGTATCGGCGTCCTTGCGATTGGTAAAGGGGCCGAGTTGGACGTGGGTGAGGCGATCGTTTGGGTCTGACCGCGTCAGAACGGTGTAGCCGCGACGGCGCAACGCTCCAAGGAGGACATCGGCGTCCTCCTGATGGCTAACGGCGGCAACCTGAACGTAAATGGGTGCGGACGCGCCTGCTGCTGTGGACGTGCCCGACGCAGACGCTGATACGGGCGCGACGCGAACGACAGGCGCGGGTGTCTGTGTTGCTGGCGTGGTCTCGTCAACAGCCCTGGGATGCGGTGCCGCAGGCTCGGATATTGCGGGTTCGACGGTCGCCGTTGTTCGCGGTGTCACCGCAGGTTTCGCGTCTGTAGCCGCCGTGGGTCCCATGTATCCCGGAACGGCCGGGCTGGCGGAGGATGCAGGGGAGGGCTTGGAGGTAGTGTTTTCTGTGTCGTTCTGCGCTGTAGGATCGGCTTCCGCCATAACAGGAGGAGGTACGGACTTCCGCCCCATCGAGTAGCCAAAGCCGAAAAAAACGGCACAAAGCAGAGCAAGAGCGAAGAACAGTGCCAGGACGATACCGGTATTGAGGGTGACTTCGCGTTCGGGTTCCCGCGCGTCGTCAATCTCGGACGACCGGCGGCTATTGGCAGCGTCTGCCGTGGCGCGGCGTGAGGACAGCGCCGGATCGTTCCCAGAATCTTCAAAGAGCGGGCTCATGAGGAAGCCTCCTTGGCATCGCCTAAAAGTGCAGGTAGATCCCGGCCTGCGGCTCCACCTGGAATGTACCCTTCAGAATGGTCAAATAGTTCTGCCCGAAATCGGGTGCCTTAAAAAATAGCTGCCGGAGACCGACGCGCAGCCCAAGCGTGTCACCCATGAGGTAGCTCTCGCCCCCAACGCTGTAGTAGTACGCCGCGCGCGCTTGGGTTTGCAGACCCTGGCCGCCGTTCTTGGTGGGTTTGAATTCCATGGTGCCAGCGCCGGCGCTGATGTAGGGCTGGAAGCCGAATACCCTGCGCTCAGGACGCACCAGGTAGCCAATGGTGTACTCGTTCGCGGTGGCCTGGGTCTGGAAGGGGCCGACGTAGGCACCCGTGGTGGTGCTCTGGTTGCAATGCTGCGCGTCCGATTGACAGGTATAGCTTTCAGTGGTGCGTCCGTAGCTGTAGTTGAACTCCAGACCTTTGTAGGCGGACTTCTGGCCGCGGAGGGTAACCAATACACCGGCAGCGGTGCTGGCACTTTGCGTAAACGTGTAAGGTGCTCCCAACGCGCTCTGATTCACGGTGCCGGTCACGTTTTTTGTAAAGAACGCAGTGCCCGCGACGCCGAGATCGAAGTGGCTGAGAATGCGGCTGGCGCGTGTCACGGCTGGCGGTGTGTCCTGAGCCTGCATCATGGGATGAAGAACTGCTGCAAGGAGTGGAAGAAGAGCTAAGCGCATTTGCATGAAGCCGACAAAACCTCGCGCCGGGACGTTGCACCGGCCAGCATCCAGTGTACTGGACTCGATTCTGTTTATGCTGTTGCTGCAACCGGAACCGCGGTAACCTCCAGAGTCATACCGTCAGCGCGAAGCACCTTGACACGTTCACCGGCGGGAACGTAGGAGTCGTGGCTGGTGAGGCGTGCGCGCCATAGTTCGCCGCGCACAAGAATCTGTCCTTCCGGAGCGAGCGCGGTGTGCGCAACAGCCAGCCAGCCGAGCATGGCTTCAGCACCGGTTTTCGTCTTGGCGCGGCGTGCCTCGATACCGAGAACGATAAGTGCCGCCGTCACGCCGCCGAATCCAATGCCAGCGCCAATGGCAGTGCGCCAGCTCACCTGAAGCTGAGGGAGCGGACCTTGCACCAGTGTTCCTAGACCGGCGATGAGCGAAAGGATACCGGCGACCGCAAGCGCGCCACGCGTGTGAAACCCTGCTTCCAACAGGAGCAGCAAGGCGGCCACCATGCACAGCAGAATGCCAGACGCGCTGAGAGGCAGCATCAGCAGCGCGTAGGCTGCAAGCAGAACCAGCAGGACGCCGGCAGCACCGGGAACAACGGTTCCGGGCGTATTGATCTCCAGGTAAATCAGCAGCAGACCCAGAGTCAGCAGCAGAATGGACAAGTCGGGATCCATCAGCGTGAGCAGGAGCTTTTCCTGCGGCTTGATCGTAGCGATGTCCAGACGCGCGCCGTTAAGCTGCAAGGCGTGGCCGAGGCGCGGGATGGTGCGGCCACTTGCCAGCCGAAGCGCGTCCGGGGATTTGTCAGCGATTCCATCAACGAAATTCAGGCGTAGAGCTTCCCCCGCGCTGAGCCAATGTGTACCGGTGGCGAGATCGGTGTTCGCCGCGGGATTTCGCCCGCGGCTTACGGCAGCGGCATTCAAGGCCGCGAGCAGACGTTGGCTGCCGCTGGCGCGTGCGGCCGCCGTAAGTCCGTGAGGACGCTGCGCCCATAGCGGGCTAAGGAAGGTCTCATGGTTGAGCAGAGCGACATCGGCTTCTGCAAGGAGACGCAGGCCCACTCCGGCAACGCGGGTTTGAGGCAAGCCGGCCCAAACGATGACTGGAACACGTGAGTTCCGGATGGCGGCTACCATGGCATCCGCAGCGTCCGGCATGCCTCCCGGCGTGCTCAGGTTTACCAGGACGGCATCGAAGTGCTCTTGGTTCGCGCGGTTCATTTCGCGCTGAAAAATGCTTGCACTCTCACCTTGCAGGGTGCCGTGCACTCCAATCTGGAGAACGCGGGGAGCCTGCGCCTGAAGCTGCGCTATGCAGCAAAGCAGGCCGGCGAGCCACGGCAGGCGGGTGCGGCGCCTGAATAAGGAGCATGCGTCCGGCATCAGGGTAGTGAGATGCCCCGGCTGGCGAGGAGTGATTTCATGCTGAGAGCCGCTGGATTTTGCGGCTCAACACGCAGCGCGTTGCGGACATCCATACCGGCGGCGGCGTTGTTGTTACTGGCAAGATCGAGCCGGGCAAGCGTCAGGTAAGCCGGCGCGGTCTGCTTCGTTTGTAGACTTAGCTCAACTTCCTTGCGTGCTTCGTCTGTGTTGCCGGAGCGTTCGCGAACCTGGGCCATGCCGAGATGGGCAGCGGCTGACCTCGGGTCGGCGGCGATGGCGGCCTGGAACTCACGCTCAGCTTCCAACACCAGACCTCCTGTGAGGTAGTCTTGTCCAGCCTGCGCGTACTCGTCAGCCTGCTTGTCCGGTGGGAGCGAAGCGATGCGCGATGCGCGCATCTGGTCCAACTGGAAAGCCGCCTGCCGGAACGCAGCCTCTGAGTAAGTGCGGCGGATGCGCTCCTGTGGGTCAAAGCCGGGTGGAGCAGCCTGGGTTCCCGCGATGACCGCCTGCAAGGTTCTGGCCTCGCCGTCGGCCGGCCGTAGCTTCACGGCCTGGTCGATCTCAGACTTCGCATGCACGTTGTCACCCCGGCGATGCATGGCGACCGCGACGTTGAAGTGGTAGTCGGCATCCTGCGGGTCGGCGGAGGAGGCGCGCTGCAGGAGCGGCAGAGCATCCTTACGCTGACGTGCCATGGCAACGCCCTGGTTGTTGATCACCTCGGGCAATGGCAGCTTTGTGCTGACCAATGCAAAGGCACCCTCCGCATCCGCGTAATGCGCACTGTTGAAGCGTGCCAGACCGCGGTAAAAGTTTGCTTCAAGCGCAAGCGGATCGTTTCCCGGAACCTTTTCCAGAACAGCGGCGGCACTGCCGTAGTCGCCGTCCGTATATTCATCCTTGCCTAACGCCAGCAGGGCAGCGGCGTCAGCTGGTGCCAGGTTCACGGCGGTTTTCAGACGTTTCAGGCGCTCGTCATCCGTTGTCGCGGTGATGCCGCGTATATAGCTTTCATACGCTTCAAGTTTGAGGCCGGCTGACGCGGCCTGGAAACTCGCCTGTGAAACCGCAAATTTCGGGTCCATCTGCCGGACACAAAGCCAGGCGAGATTGTTCTCCACGTCCAGCAACTGCTGGAGTGCGGCGCTTTGCTCCAGCGGCTTTGAAAGCGTAAGGCGGTTGATGTCCAGCACCTGCGCCTGCGCGACGACGTTGCTGTCCTTTACGTCATAATGTCCTACCAAGACGTATTGTGCATCCAGGGTCTGGGCGATACGGATGGTGGTGGCTCGCGTGGGACGGAAGCCCTCGGGCAGGCCGAGGTGGTCGAGCGCGTAGACACGGTCGTCCCGCGAGATGGTAAGAAAGCCGGCAGAACGCAGGCGCTGATTGAACGTATTCGCGAATGACTCGCCGATCCAATCCAACGTGGGTTGCCCGGAGCGGTTGCCGAAGGGCAGTACCAGAACGACGCGTCCACCCATTTGCCCGGTCTGTGCACCGGCAGTAAACGAGACCAGGGCCGCGAGCAGGATCAGCAGAGCGGCGCGGGCAGGGCGAAGGATGCACATCGGTGTGATTATAGTTTGCCCGGTGTTCCGGAGCCGCGTGCAGGGGGCGGCATGGTAGGCCGGACGCCATAGCCGCGAGGAAAATACAGCACGGCAGCCCAGGTGCCTTTCCGCTCCTCTTGCCAGACAACGTTGCCACCGAGAGCGCGGGCGATCTCATCTGGCAGCAAGTCACGATGATAGCCGTAGAACCGCTGATCGTTGCCCCGGCTGCGCGGCAAGCTCAGGCCGTTACGTGGAGGGTCATACTTGGTGGAAAAGACGAGTGCCGTGTCATACGCACCGGCGTTGGCCGCGGCCAGGGCGATCTCACCGGCGGAGAAGTTGTCGATTCGAAACGTACGCATCGGTGTGTGCGTGTAGCCGAGTTCAGGGAGCTGCAGGTCTGCCGAGACGGGCCATGCCGTGAGTACAGTCGATCCGGGATAGCGATGCCGCAGTTCGCGAATGGCGTCCTGGTGGACGGCAATCATGTCCCGGTAAGAGAGGTTGTCCTCGGGTGCGAAGGGATATGGCGGCGCGACTTCGCAGCCAATGGCGAACGCGGCCAGGGAGAGCGTGGCAATCGCGGGCCACCATTGCGTGCGGCTCTTCCAAGCGGCGACGCAGAGCAACAGGACAAGCGGGTACGCGGGCAGCAGGTAGCGGGTGAGCAGCGCGCCTCCAAGGATGGAAAAGGCGAGCCACTGCGCGGTGATGAGGACCAGGAACATACGGACGGCTTCGCGTGGCAGGAAGGGCCTGCTACCGCGGGTGGGCAGCAGAAGGATGGCACACGCAACGAACACCGGCAGGTACAGGTTCATGTGGACGGTGAGGTGGATCATCCGGTGCCATAGCGACAGTGCGATGCGGGGTGGCGAAAGGTTGGAGGTGGCGTTATATTGCAGAAATTCCGGGTTCCCGAACATAAAGCCGGTTTTGGCTCGATGGTACAGATACCAGCCTGCGAGCGGCAGCGCAGGAAAGGCGAAAGCAGCGAGCCACGGCACATGTTGGGCAGAATGCGAGCCACGAAGTTGCAATGCGGATCCCTTCGCTTCGCTACGGGACAGATTCCGCGAGTTACGGGATCGTACGCCAGAGAGAAGCAGCCACGCCTCCAGCAGGAAGAGCGCTGTGGGAAGAATGATGGCGGTCTCTTTTGCCAGTGCCGCGAGAGCGAAGAGAAGGGAGGCGCTGATTGCCTCTGGCACCGGAAATGGTTGGGGTGTTGCCGTTGCCGGAGGTGTGTCCCAACGTTGCGCGCTGATGTAGAAGGCAATGGCCCACAATGAGAACGCAGCCGCGAACATGTCGGCATGTGCCAGCGTGCTCTGCGCAAACCAGACCGGATAGATCGCGGTCAGCAGCATGACGGTGAGACCCGCGGCATCACCTAAGAACGTACGCGCAATGCGGAACACCGCTAGCAGCGCCACCGTTGTCACCAGGCACATCAGGATGCGTGTGCTGAGGACGTGAAAGCCCATCAGCTTCCACCACGCCGCCAGCAGGATCGAGGGCAACGGCGGGTGCGCGTTGCGAAGCGTGGATTCAGGGATCAGTGTACCGAGCCGGTAGAAGTCCCAGGCAGCGGGGATGTAGTAGCCAGCCTCGTCCCAGAAGTAGGGCAGGCGCAGCAAGGTGAGATGCAGCAGATAGACGGCAACAAAGACCGGAGCGAAGAGCAGCGGGACAGAAAGCGGCCTGCGCGGCGAGGCTGCTGACACGTGTCTTCGCTCCCGGTGGTTGCCGTGCTGCTTAGTTGACGGGGACGGGACCGCCGCCCTGCTGATAATGCTGCGGCTCCAGCCGGAGTTCACCAAAGGTGCCCTCGTACTGGGCAAGATTCTGGCCAAGGATGTTGAACAGCGCCTTTGCCTGCTGCGGGCTGAGGAAGATGCCTTGCTTGGTGAGGAAGGTGACCTCATCGGGCGAGTTGCTCTGCATGGTGCCGAAGACCAGTTGGAAGTCCCACACGCTCATGCGGATCTGTACGCTGTTGGCGTACACGTCGTTGTAGTCCTCGGATTGGGTAACGCGAAGGGTGGGTTCGATTTGTGTGTTGTCGCTCATGCTCTCTCTGCTGGTGCGGAAGTCGTGGTGCGGAAGAGGGGACTTGAACCCCTACGGATCGCTCCGCTAGATCCTAAGTCTAGTGCGTCTGCCAATTTCGCCACTTCCGCACGCAATACCTAGTCTACCGCGTTTCGGTTGCGAACCTCAGGTTGACGCGCATGGCATGCTTCAGATGCCCACGAATCGGCTTTGTCCCCTGTCCTTTTGGACGTGTGCAATCGGGAAGATTTGGCCGTGGAAGGCCAGGTAGACGCCGGGCGGGAGCAGGCGCGTGGCAAGCAACGCTTCCGTGAGATTCTGTAATGCGTCTGAGCCTTCGATGCCGAAGGGCGTCATCGCTCCGGTAAAGACAACGGGCACGCGGTTCCGTGGATGACACCGTGTGAGTGCGGCTTCCACGGTCTTTCCTGTTTCCACCAGGGTATCGGTGCCATGTGTCACCAGGACGGGCGCGCCGTCCGCGGTGTGGCGCAGCACGTGTTGCGCGATGAGCGCGCGGTCGTCCTCCGTCATCACGAGTGAATCCTTATTCATCAGCTCTTCCACGTGCACGTCCGTGTCCGGCAGACGCAACAGAGCGAGGCAGCGGCGAATCTGCGGCTCAGTGTTTTCCATGGAGCCGGCCTGCTCGACATAGCGCTTTTCGATGGTGCCGCCGGTGGTCAAGAGCACGATGCGGTGCATGAGGTCATGATAGGCGTTTGGACTCCGTCGTACCGCTTCTTAGTAGCCGCGCAACGGACATGCCTAAGCTTCGCGATGGTGGGGAACCCGTCGGCGAAGGCCTCAACAGCAAGAGCCCCGCAGAAGCGAGGCTCTTGCTGTTTGCGTGATTTATTGGATGATCTGCGAGGAGTGCGTTCCGTTGGCGACGGCGGCTGCGCAGGAGGGCGCGCCGGCAGCTGGAAACGGAGTGTTGCGGATATTTACGAGCGCACCGGTTGCAGAGTTCAACTGCAGGCCGGTAACCGTGTTGTCCAGGAAGTTGGAGGTGTAGAGGTAAATGCCGAGCGCGTTCTCGATGGTGACGCAGGTTGGTCCGGTGCCGGTCTGGGTCGATCCAGAGCTGGTGGCGGAGAGTGCACCTGTGTTTTGCGCGATGGCAAAGGACGAGACGGTGCTGGCGTTGTAGTTGGCTACATAGAGGAACTTGCCACGTGGATCAATGGTGATGCTCTGCGGCTGCGATTGCGTGGCGAATGGTCCGGTCGTGATGGCATTCGGCGTGCCACCGGAGACGATGCCATAGGCGATGATCTGGTTCCCAGAGCGGTCTGTGACGTAGAGGAAGTTGCCCAACGGAGCGATTGCGATGGCGCTGGCCTGGATGCCGGATGGATAGCCGGTGGAAGTGCCGGTGCCAGTGGCGATGCTGGTGTTGCCGATGGCGGAAATGGCACCACTGCCGAGATCACGCCGGAAGGCAAGCAGGTTGTTGGTGGTGTTGGTGTCCTGGTCGATTGCGTAGACGTAGCTGGAACAGGTGCTGTTGGAACAGGAACTGCCGTTGGTAGCGGTCACGTTGGTGTTGGAGACGTTTGCCGTTACCACGATACCGACGGGTGTATAGCCAACCGGAAAGTAGTTCAGCGAACCGTTGGGAACGGGTGTGCCGAGCGAGACCAGGCCGTTGCTGTCTGTGGTGAGGGGAAAGATTTCGATGCCGCCGGGGCCAGGGCTAGCGTTGGTATAGCCGGGCTGGTACGCAAATGTGACATAGAGAAATTTGCTATCGCCGGAGATGGACAAGGCGGTGGGGAAGCTGCCGGCGATGGTCACGGTTTTCTGCGCGTAGAGTTTGCCGTCCGTGCCGATCGCAAAGTTCACGATATTGCTGTCGTCGTGATTGATGACAAAGACGGTCTTCTGATTGGGCGTGATGAGTAGACCGGAGGGGTTACGGCCACCACTGTCCTGCCCGGAACTGGCCAGCCGGAGCAGGCCACCGGTCTGGTAGTCGATGCCGAACTCGGCGATGGTTCCGTTAGGACTTCCCGCTATGCCACGCGATTCAGTGACATAAAGAAAGCCGACGGTGTAATCGCGGCTACAGGCCGTTAGCCACAGGCAGGCTGCGAGTGAGAGCGCGGAGGCTGCGGCCGTCCGGCAGATCTGGTTCCACTTCATGCGATGCGTTCCTTAACCCTGGTACAGATCGCGGCTGCTGGCGGACCAGTCAGCCGCGCGATACGTGTTTAGCTGGTAATGCCGCTGACGACCAAGCAAGCCGGACGTCCCTGCGCCTGAAAGGTAGAGCCATGCTGCAGCGCGGCAAGCACGCCTTGTGCGTGATCAATGTGATAGCCGGTGACAGTCCCATCCTGGTTGGAGGTGTAGACCCACTGGCGTGAGGGGTCCTCGATCATGCAGACCGGGCCAGAGCCAACCGCATATGGATTCAGCGTGCTGGGCTGCGGCGTGAGTTGTCCGGTGGACTGAATGGTAAAGGCGCTGATAGTGCTTTTCGCCGTGGTGGTGGACGTGTTGTTCTGGTTTAAAACGTACAGGAACTTACTCGAGGAATCAGTGTACGTCCACACCGGTGTGGCACCAGTGACGACGTTGGCGTACGGCGAACCGGTGACTGGCTGTAGCACGCCCGTGCCGCTGACGGTGTACTGCAGGATGCGGTTGTTAGCACCGTCCGTCAGGTAGAGGTAAGGGCCACCCGTGGTGATGGAGGTGATGTTATCCATCGCGGGCGGGGCGTCGATGATCTGCGTGGAGTTGGCGTTGACCGTGAGCTGGCCACCGCTGACCTGCAGGGAGGTGACGGTCTGGTCACCATTAACGACGATGAGGGCACCGCTACTGGTGGTCTTGATACGGGTAGGGGCGGGGCCTGTGGAGGTGTAGGTCAGATAGGTGCCGTTCACCTTGACGGACTGGTTCTGCACCAGCGTGAGCCGTCCCGTGTCACTGTTGATGGCGAAGACCGTCACAGAGCCGCACGGAGCTTTAAGAAGCCCGGTCGCGGATGGGCAAACTGTGGTTGTGTTTGGCGAGACCTGATCCAGAACGTACAGATAGTCCCCACCTATGCTGATGTCCATCCACTGCGGCGTGCCACCTTGGGTGGCGAAGGCCTGCTGGAGAGTGAGGACGCCGTCACCACCGACGCTGAACTCCGCGATGGAGTTGGTGCCGTCACCCTGGTTCAGGACGTAGACGTAGCGGCCACCGGGTTTGACCACGGCCATGGTGGGATTCACACCGCCCGAGGTAAAGGGCGAGTGCACAATCTCAGTCAAGTTGCCGGAGTTGTTGTCAATCTTGTAACCAGTGATGGTGTTTCCCGCGCCATTGCTTGCCGCTTTGCCTTCCATCACCCAGAGATACCCGATGGTGCCGCCGCCGCATGAGGTCATACCCAGGAGAAGTGCCCCTGATACCACACAGGCCAGACCAAACCGGCCGCTTCCGCTCAACTTCATGTAATTCCTTCGATTCCCAATCAGCTGCGACTCAAAAGGCCGCACGTGTCCGTGCCATTCCCGGGAAGTGAAATGCTCTACAGATTGTATGCGCCATGGCGCGATTGCGCTACCGGCAACGTGGTTCGTGCGATGCCGGGTAGACGTTTCAGCGAAATAAACGGGAGCGGCGGTCCGGCTTTCCCAGCATTAAGTTTGAGACAAGACCCACCCTCGCGCGCGGCGAAGGTAGGTCTCGCTTGATGGTTACCATACGCGGCACGCGTTTGCCGGTGCCATGGGTTCGCCCTGTTTACAGGAAAACGCTTCCGCGAACCTGGACGAGTTCTGGACGGCTCCGTCCACGCGGTACATGCCGGCGGAGTGCGGGTCAGTCTTGGTGCGAATGCGCGCGGTCTCCTCGCGTGTGTTCTCGCACCACACCTGAGCGTACCCGAGGAAGTAGCGCTGGTCGGGAGTGTAGCCGTCAATGTTTCTGGTTGCGGCGTCTCCGCCCAGTTTGGCTAGTTCCTTGTGAAGAGCCATGTAGCTGACCTGTAGGCCGCCATTATCCGCGGTATTTTCGCCGAGGGTGAGCTTGCCGTTCAGAGTCTGACCGGGCGCGACTTCGAACTTGCCGTACTCGTTTACCTCGCAATCGGTGCGCTTGTCGAACTCGGCCTTGTCGGCGGCGGTCCACCAGGAGCGGACATTGCCCTGTGGATCATACTTGCTGCCCTGATCGTCAAAGCCGTGCGTCATCTCGTGACCGATGACGACGCCAATAGCTCCGAAGTTTACCGCCGGATCGACTTTGAAATCGTAGAACGGTGGCTGTAGGATGCCGGCGGGAAAGTTGATGTCATTGTTCGACGGGCTATAGTAGGCGTTCACCGTGGGTGGCGTCATGCCCCACTCTTTTTCGTTGACGGGTTTGCCGATCTTTGCCAGATCGCGGCGATCGTCAAAGATGGAGACGCGCTCAGAGTTGCCGACACGGTCGTCGCGCTTGACAGACACCGAGCTGTAATCGCGCCAGATTTCGGGATATCCGATCTTGTCGCGAAAGGCTGCCAGCTTCTTTTGCGCTTCAACCTTGGTGGCGGGACTCATCCACTCCAGGCTCTGGATGTCCTCACCCAGCGCGGCTTCGAGTTGATGAACGAGTTCTTCCATGTTGGCCTTGGCCGCAGGGGTAAAGTTCTTGGCGACCCAGTCCTGTCCCACGGCCTCGCCCAGGGCGCGGTCGGTGGATTGAGTGCAACGCTTCCAGCGCGGTGCCTGTTCCTTTTGCCCCGCCAGCGTTTTGGCGAAGAAGTTGAAGTTCTCCTCGTCGAATGGCTTGGAGAGATTGCCGGCCTCGCTGTGCACCTCATGCCAGCGCATGTAGCTCTTCAGGTCGTCGACCGAGGCATTCTGGATCTCGGCGTCCATGGCCTTGAAGAAGCCGGGTGTGGTGTTGTTCAGGGACGAGATGGGGACGCGCAGGGTGCCGAAGTAGTCGCTCCACTGGTAGTCCGGCGTGGTCTGCTGTAGCTCCGCGAGCGTTTGAATGTGGTAGCGCTTGGCTGGATCGCGCAGTTCGACGCGCGGCGTGGCACCCTTGGCGAGCGCGGTTTCAATACGCAGAACAGCCTGTGACTCAGCAGCGGCGCGCTCTGGCGTATCACCCAGCAGGACGAACATCCTCGTCACATGTGCCGCGTACTGCTCGCGTATCTTGGACATGCGGTCGTCGTCTTGCAGATAGTAGTCGCGGTCTGGCAGGGAAAAGCCACCCTGGGTGATATCCGGAATCTGCTTGGTGCTGTCTTTCTGGTCCTGCTGCGATCCGAAGCCGAAAAAGAGGGTTGTTCCGTATTGATCCTCAAGCGTGCCCACCAGCTTGGCGAGCTGCGCCTTGTTATTCCAGCTGGCAATCTTATCCAGAACTGGCTGGATTGGCTTCGCACCCAACTGGTCGGCAAGGCCGTCGTTCATGCAGGCGGCGAAATAGTTGCCGTATTTTGCTTGCAGCGGCGTGGCGGGCTTGTCTGCCGCCTGCTGCAGCAGAGCGTAGACGGTGTACAGATTGTGCTCGCCAAGCTCATCAAAACGGCCCCAGCGCGTCTTGTCGGCCGGGATGGGATTGTTTTTGCGCCAGTTGCCGCAGGCATACGCGTAGAAATCGGTACAGGGATTCACCGTCTTGTCAATGGCGGATAAGTCCATGGAGACGCCGGCCTTCGGCACGGAGATGGGTGCCTGCTGACCATCGAAAGCCAACGTGATCTGCTGTGCGTTGGCGGCTAGTGCGAGACTGGCAACCAAGCCAGCCGTGACATGGAGCAATGATGCCATGGAATGATTCCTGGTGAGAGAAGTGCGCTGGTGCTGCGTCTCTCTACTGTAAAGGATGGCGGGGCCCCGACAGTATCTTTTTCTGAACTGACAGGAGCGCCGTCGCGGTACTCAGTTGAAACGTGCATGCGGTAAGGTGCATCCATTGAATAAGACCTGCGTGAGACTTGAGAATTGCGGACCAGGGGTGCGAGAGCCTGGCCGCCGGAGCTGAAGAGAACGAATGCCCAGCCAAAGTGAAGTAAAGTGGTCGCAACTGAAGGTGGGCATCGTTGTGCTGGTCGCCGCCGTGTTGCTGGTGACTCTCTTGTTCCTGATGACAAGCGCGTCCGGCCTTGGCGTCTTCTCACGGAAGTTGACCGCCGTGACGTACTTCGACAATGCTGGCGGTATTAAAGACGGGGCTGCGGTCAATCTCGAAGGCGTCACCATTGGCACGGTGGAAAAGGTGACCGTGGTTGCAGACGCTGAGCACAAGCTGACGCCTATCAAGGTCGTGATGAAGCTGGACGGCAAGTACGGTCCCGCGCTCCACAAGGACACGAAAGCAGCTCTGTCGACGGTGGGCGTGCTCGGTGACACAGTGGTGGACCTGAATAGTCAGACGGCCACGGGACCGCTTTTGCAGAATGGCGATGTGCTAAAGACGCTCGACACGCCGAATCTACAGGATGTGGTGAAGGCAGGCCAGGGAACGATTGAAAGCCTCAACGTGATTCTGGCAAAGATGGACAGGATTGTAGACACGATCGCGTCCGGCAAGGGATCGATTGGCGGCATGATTTATGACGATACGCTGCTGCGGCGCGCCAATGCGACGGTGGATGAACTACACAGGCTGGAGGAAAATCTCAACAACGGTGAAGGGTCACTCGGCAAGCTGCTGCACGACGACAGCATGTACAACCACCTGAACGCAACCACGGCACGGCTGCAGCACATTGCGGACGATCTGGATGCGGGCAAGGGCAGTGCTGGCAAGCTGCTGAAGGACGACACGCTCTATAACAACCTGAATGCCACGCTGAAGCACGCCAACAGCATCATGGCCGATGCGGATGCGGGCAAGGGCGGACTAGGTCTCTTAACGAAAGATCAGGCTTTCGCAAACAAACTGAACGACGCGGTGTCGCGGCTGGACAACGTGATGACCGGCATCGACAAGGGGGAAGGCACGGCTGGGTTGCTGGTGAAGGATCCTGCCCTGTATCACAACCTTGACAAGCTGGCGGTCGATTCGCAGAGCCTGGTGAATACCATCCGCAGCGATCCGAAAAAGTATCTGACGATTCACTTCAAAATCTTCTAAGGCAGGTGATGGCACAGCTGAAGCTGTGCCCTTCCAAAGCCTTCTAAACTGTTTCCAAACGATTGGCAGTGTTGTTGAGCAGCGGTGAGAGTCCGAAGCTTAACAGCAGATTCAAGGCGAGCGCGGGAAGGGCAGCATACATGGCCCAGGTCTGCCCGAAGACGTGCAGAGGGTAAACTCCACTTCCTTTGAAATCAAGTGCGATGGCCATCGCCGTGCCGCACGTCATACCCGCAAACCATCCCGCGAAGACGGCCCAGGGATGAAGCGTCCGCTTTAGAAACGCGCCGCAGATCACGGCTGGGAAGAGTTGCGCGATCCAAATGCCGCCAAGCAGCTGCATTTCAATCGCGTAAGAGCCGGGTGTTTCCAGCACGAAGGCGAGCGCGCCCACCTTCACCAGCAGGGACACGATTTTTGCTTGGGCAGCTTCTTTGGGTCCGGTCATGGGCGTGTGCACGAATTCGCCCCAGAGATTCCGCGTGAACAGGTTTGCTGCGGCGATGGACATGATGGCGGCGGGCACCAGCGCCCCAACGGCAACGGCAGCCAGGCAGAAGCCAGCGAACCACTCTGGGAACATGCGCATGAAGAGCAGCGGAATGATCGCGGAGCGATCTGGCGACGTGATGCCGATGCTGAGCGCGACGTATCCAAGCAGCGCGAGCATACCGAGGAGCAGCGAATAGGCGGGCAGCAGGGCAGCGTTGCGCCGGAGCGTTCGCGGTCCAGACGCCGACAAGACACCAGTTGCGGTGTGCGGATAGAGGATCAGCGCCAACGTCGATCCGATGGCGAGCGAGGCATAGGGCAGCAGCTGCCCGGGCTTGAGCAGCAGCGATCCGGGAGGCGTATGCGCGGGCAGCGCGGCCCTGGCGACCGCAAAGACATGTGCAAATCCACCGGCCTTCGCGGGCAGAATGAGTATCGCCGCGAACACCATGATGAAGAGCATGATGTCCTTGATGACGGCGATGATGGCGGGCGCGCGCAGGCCGGCCGAGTAGGTATAGACCGCCAGGATGACAAACGCCGCAATCAGCGGCCACTCGCCACCCAGGCCCATGGCGGCGAGCGCCACTTTCATGCCCACAAGTTGCAGTGCAATGTACGGCATCAGAGCGAGAATGCCGGTAAGCGCGACCGCGACGGTGAGCGGCCGGAAGTGGAAGCGTCCCCGGACAAGATCGGCGAAGGTGACGTAGCCGTTGCGGTGGCAGATAGTCCATAGCCGTGGCAGCGTGGCCATCATGTAGGGGTAAATCAGAACGGTATACGGGATGGCGAAGAAGCCCATGGCGCCAACACCGTAGACCGCCGCAGGTACGGCAATCACGGTATAGGCCGTGTACATATCACCACCCAGCAGGAACCAGGTAATAAAGGTGCCAAAGGACCGGCCTGCAAGCCCCCACTCTTCAAGGGAATCCATGCCACCACAAGGCCGGCGCCATCGCGCGGCGAGGAAGCCCGCGACCGTGACCAGGAGGAAAAAGGCACAGAAAACCGTTAACGCAACCGGATGGATCTTCATGTGGAATACAGAGGATGGTAGCAGGCGCATCGAATGCTGCATGGGCCGGATGTTGGTGGGCGTTGGATTTGTTCTGATCGTGGCGGGGCTTCTTGTGATGGCGCTGGGGCGGCTTGGTTTGCCGCTGGGGCGTTTGCCGGGCGACTTTGCCTATCGCGGCAGAAGCTTCTCAGTATTTGCACCAATTGGCACATCGATCTTGTTGAGTGTGCTGCTGACGCTGGTGTTGTGGCTGATCGCTGCATTCCGGCGGTAGTCTGTTGATGCCTATGGAATCGGTTCGGCTGGACAAATGGCTGTGGGCCGCGCGCTTTTTTAAGACGCGCGCACTGGCGGTGAAGGCGTGCGACCTGGGCCGGGTGAAGCTGCGCGGGGAGCCTGCGAAGCCAGCCCGTGAAGTCCGCGTGGCCGATTCGCTTACCGTTACGACCGAACGTGGCACCTTTACCGTGGATGTGCTGGCGTTGAGTGACGTACGGGGTCCCGCTGCCGTGGCCCAGACCCTCTACCGCGAGACACAGGCAAGCATTGCCGCACGCAAGCAGGAAGACGAGCAACGGAAGAGTACTCCCTGGTTCGAACTGGACCGAGTGGCCAGGCCTACGAAGCGGGACCGCCGCGATATAGATCGCCTTCGCGGCCGTTAACCCAGACGGAACTTACCGCTCCAGCCCCCATTCGTTAACCCAATGGAAGCCACGATCCAGCAGCGGATAGTGGCTCGGCACGGGGATGCGCGTGAGTGATAGCGTTGCCGGCTTGAACTTCATGATGGCTTCCGCATTTTTGCCATTCGCCTTTGGTGGAACCGCAGTCAGCACGGCGTGATCAGCATCCGGAGTCTGTACCGCGAAGGTAATTGGCTCATTGATGTAGACGCCGACGCCCACTGTGTGCGCCGCCGGGTCCGGCTCAAGCCGTGTTCGCCAGAGCTCTCCACCGGAACTGCGGGAGAACGCGCGATCAGGCGCATCGACATAGATCGCGGTGATGGGCTGTTGCTCCGGGCTTTCCAGGGCCGATGCAGGTTGCTGGACATCGATGTGCCATGCACCAAGCAGAGGATTCGGCGTGCGAAGGGCCTTACGGCTGCCATGCCATCCCATGCCCATCTGGATGGGCATCCAGATCAGGAAGGTCAGCGTGAAGACGAGTTCGACCGTTCGCGTTGTGATGCGGAAGGCACGTCGCGACGTCGGCGGAACCCATACACCCACGGGTGCCGCGGGCTGGTGCAGCCAGAAGAAGCGGAACAGCGCAGGAATATCGGGCAATGTAATGAACAACAGCGCAAGCAGCAGGTTTGCGGCAAACAGCTTCACCGGGACATCGAAAAACATATTAAAAAGAAGCACATTCGTCATCACGAACACGGAGACAAGCGCGCCGGCAAGTGCCGTGCGCCGAAACAGAATCAGGATGCCGCCGGTGACCTCCGCCGCGCCGCAGACTATTTCGTACGCGGGATTCATGCCGATCAACGACCAAAGAAACGTCATGGGCGACATGTTTCCGACCGGTTCGTTCAGGACGGCGATCGAGACCGGGATCATCTGCAGCGGAAAGACCTTGGCCAGGCCGTAACCGAGCATAAACATGCCGCAGGTCAGGCGCAGCAGAAAGCGCAGCGTGGCGTAGAGGGTCTGGTACTCGGTTCGCCGGTTGCCACGGAGTGCTGCGATCGCGGTCCATAGAAGGCCACCGCTCAGTGCGAGGACAAGAAACAGAAGTTGCAGTACCCATTGGACCTGTGTGTCGCCGGAGCCGGTCGGATGAAACGTTGCGCCAACACCGGTGAAGTGGAAGAGGTGCAGCGAAACGAACTCGGCCACGCGGAAGAGCGGCCACGTCAGCTTGCCGTCAATCCAGCCACCGACAACGGGAAACTGTTCAAAGAGGCTGCCGTTGCCGTCGCAGAACAGGAACAATATGAAGTAGATGAACGCAATACGAAATCCCACGCGCGTCAGGGAGCTCCAATGCGTGCGTGCCGGTGGAGCAGCAGCATTCGCCAGCAGCGGTTCCGGGACGGGAACGGCAGGGGCAATCACAATGGCTTCGCTCACGGCATGTCCTCAGAAGGCAGTGGTAAGTGCTGCCATCATTCTGACATCAGCGCCCTTTGTCAATGCATTCATCCCGCAGGAGGTGAACTACTCGTCTGCTATCTGGCGCTGAGACGCATCCTAACGTGGAGACTACCATTAGAACGGGCACTTGGGGGGATACATGAAACGGGCAATTTTCTGGACAACACTGGCGGCGGGAGCGGTAGCGGCGTACCTGATGTTGAAACGCGGCGCGCCACTCACGGAAGTGGCTATGAAGACGTTGCGCAACCCTTTTGGAGCGTTGCAAAGCGAAGTGCAGAACGCGTTTGCCGACAAAACAAAGGCGTTAACGGCTTAAGTCACACGTTAAATCTGGGCCTTAGCCCAAAGCGCAGAGGTGGTCAGGCGAAAGCCGGCCACCGGCTCTTCACCTTCGACGAAGTCGGGACGGTTAAGCACTTCGGGTTCGCAATTCGGGCGATGGATGGTGATCGTGGCATCGTACGGATCGATCATCCACGCGAGTTGAGCACCGTTTGAGACCCAGGTTTCCATCTTCGCCCGCAACACGCGCTTGCTGTCGTTGCGGGAGCGGACCTCGACAATGAAGTCGGGGCAGAGTGGAAGATAACGTTCCTTCTCTTCGTCAGTGAACTTCTCAAGCCGGGAGTATGCAATCCAACTTGCGTCCGGGCTTAACGTGGACCCATCAGGCAGATTCCACCCTGCATTTGGCCCGTTTGCCTGGCCTGACTTGTCATTCTTTGCCCAGAAAAAAAGCTGAGCGACTACATCTACTTCGCGTACACCACCATCGTTTCCAACTGGCGTCATGATCAGAAGCTCTCCTTGTGCGTTCTTCTCGATGCGGTACGGCTTGTTCCTGCGCGAGAACGCGATGAGTTCGTCGTCCGACATGGGCGAAGGTGGGCGCAGGATGAGCGGCAACGGCAAACCTGTTAGCGACCACTCGAACGTCTGCTCCTGAGCGTGTGCCATGGGTTACTCCTCAGCCCAAAACGTAAGAAGTGATAGCCGGAAGCCTGCGACAGGTGTCCCAGCTTCAACAGAATCGGGGCGATGAAGAATTTCCGGTTCTCGGTTTGGGCGATAGATGGTGAGAGTGGCAGCATATGGATCGATCATCCAGGCGAGTTGCGCACCATTATTGATCCAGCACTTCATTTTTTCTTGCAGTGTTGCCGCACGATCTGACTCTGAGAGGATTTCCACGACGAAGTCAGGACAAAGTGGAGGGTATTTACGGCGCTGCTCAGGCGTGAGCGCCTTCCAGCGTGCATTGGACACCCATGATACATCCGGACTCAGCGTGGAGCCGTCCGGGAGATTGAATCCACCGTGCGAGGAGAATACGACGCCATGCCCATCCGCTTCCGTCCAGGCGTCGAGCGCGCGAATGATGCGTGCTTCTAAACGGCTGCCCTCACCTCCCACAGGTGTCATGATGACCAACTCTCCGTTTGCGGTCTTTTCGATGCGCAGAGTGCGGTTGTGAGAGGAGAACAAGAGCAGTTCGTCGTCCGTGAACGGCGAAGGAGGACGCAGGATGAGCGGCAACGGCAAACCCGTCAATGACCACTCCATACGTCCTCCTCATATGCGTCTGCTTGTAAATCCGTTACGCGACCACGCTTAGGCCCATGGAACGCGCCGTGCCCTTGATGCTCTTGATGGCGGCTTCGACAGTGGTGGCGTTCAGGTCAGGCATCTTCTGCGTGGCGATCTCACGGATTTGCGCTTCTGTCACCGAGCCAACCTTGGTTTTGTTCGGCGTGCCGGAACCCTTATCGATCTTCGCGGCTTTCTTCAGCAGCACCGGTGCCGGCGGCGTCTTGGTGACAAAGGTGAAGGTACGGTCCGCAAAGACGGTGATGACGACAGGGATCGTCAGACCGACCATTCCCGGATCCTTGGTGCGTTCGTTGAACTGCTTGCAGAACTCCATGATGTTGACCTGCGCCTGGCCTAGCGCGGGGCCGATGGGGGGAGCTGGTGTTGCCTTGCCGGCCATCACCTGCAGTTTCACGTAACCATTAATCTTCTTCGGTGCCATTTAGCTCTTCCTCCCGGGTTAGTCGCGAGCAGGGTAGAAGCTCACCTTTTCACGACGGATACTGATTTGTTGAAGCGCTGCAAGTAGTTTCCGCTACTCGGCGTGCTTCTCCACATGTGAAAACTCTACCTCGGTGGGCGTCGGGCGACCGAAGATGCTGACCATGACCTTGAGGGTCTGCTTGTCCTCGTTGACGTCGTCCACCGCGCCGTTGAAGTTTGCGAACGGTCCCTCTGTAATGCGGACCTGCTCGCCCTTTTCAAACTTCACTTTGAGCTTGGGTTTGTCCTTCTGGATATCGGCACGGTTCAACATGCTGTTGACCTCAGCCTCGCTCAGCGCATTGGGTGTGTCGCCCGTTTGCAGAAACCCAGTAACGCGCGGCGTGTTCTTCACCAAGTGCCACAGGTCGTTATCGAGGTCCATCTCGACAAAGACATAGCCCGGCAGAAAGACGCGGTCCACTGTATATTTCTTTCCGTTGCGCAGCTCGGTGACGGGTTCCACCGGAATCTCGATACGGCCAATCTTGTGCTCCAGGCCGAAGGCGCGTATGCGGCTCTCCAGCGACTCCTTCACCTTGCGCTCGAAGCCGGAGTAGGCGTGGATGATGTACCACTTTAGGTTGTTCTCAGGGGCCTGCTCCGCAGACGCGGCTGTCTCGCCATGCGCGGAGGCAATGGCCTCTTCTTCTAACGCCTTTTCGCCTGCGGGAAGCATCACTTCTTCTGCCATTGTTTCCTTCTTGTCCGATCTTGTATCTGGTGCGTGCTGTCGGGTTGCGCCTACCGGTGCGTCAATCGTGTGATCAATGCGTTCAGCGTGTGATTGATGCCGTAGTCCACGGCCCAGAAGTATGCGGCAAAGGCGAAAACCGTGACGATAACGACTGCGGTCGTGGTGCGCGTTTCCATCCGGCTCGGCGTGGAGACTTTGCGCATTTCGTTGCGTACATCACCCAGGAATGTGGTCAGCCGTTCGACCTGCCCCTTGGCACGCTCGACGCCGGTTTCGTGTGCCGCTACCGTGATTGCCTTGGCCATGCTTGCCTCAACTCTCTTCTGTACATCAGGGCACGCCGCGACGCGCCGTCAATTTTAAACAACTGGACTTGGCAGGGGCGCTCGGATTCGAACCGAGAAGTTCGGTTTTGGAGACCGACAGTTTAACCGTTGAGCTTACGCCCCTGTGTCAGGCCCCAGGCTCGCGATACCGCAGGCCGGGCGAACATCTTATGATAGCCGATTTCCCGTGCGAGCGGAAGAAAACTGAATCTGGACCGACTGCCGTTCAGTAGCAGACGCAACGTTCGATTCAGATTATTTGTGACAATGCGACTCCTCGTTACTGATCACCTTAGTCAGTGCATTGGCTACTAACCGCGATGGACCGGAATAGAGTGGTCGCGCCTATTCGAGCTTGCCGACAACGCCGTATTGGGGACTTTCGCTAGTCATTCTTCGCTGAGCCCCGTCACGCCCTTCAAGTCGGCTACAAACCAAGGTCAGAGATCGTTGCTCAGATAACATCCTCGGTATGAGCGTAAACTCCTCCTTTCAAGCGCAACTGGTTCTCCGTTTCGGTTTAGCAGCGCTCATACCAGGAATGTTTGGCATGGGTTGGCTTGGCTGGGTCTAGGGATAGCCCATGCATTCACGCCCATTGTCATCACTGTTTTCGATGTCGTTGGAATCCTTATACTTGGATCTTCCATTTACTTCATCCGCAAGGGCAGAGATCTGTGAAGGAACTATCCCGCGTCATCCGACCCGCGAGCACAAAGGATGAGAAAGCAGTTTCTTGGCATAGTTCTTTTGGAAGTCACGGCAATCGTGATTCTCAGTATGGTCGCTCACATCATGCACCGTCCGGATCTGGCTCCTGTGTTGGCCGCTATTGTGGTCGGGCTTCATTTTCTGCCCCTCGGCAGAATCTTTCATCAGGCCCGTTATTACTTTTGGGGAATTGCCATCACGCTCTGGTGCACTTTCTGTGCATTTTCGTTTCATTCCAATATGCTCGTGGCGTGGAGCAACATCGGGACAGGAGTTCTGCTCTGGGCTTGCTGTGCGCACGGTTTACTGCGCGCCCGAGGAATCGTTCATTCACTCGTCCTACAGCCCAATGTTTGATCGAGGGCGGGATTGGTCCTCACAAATGCGTTTGTGGTGAGTGACTGATTATGCCAGCATTTTTCACCTTCAACTGACCCCGAAATGACCTCTGGCCCACGATCAGCGGTAGAGGACGATGGCGATGTTGTAGATGCTAAAGTCAGTGGTGTGGTCTGGCGCGCAGGCACCTACCTCGGCCTGTGACACGCCGCCTTGCATAATGCGGCTGTTTACCTCGGCGGGTAGCCGGGTCAGGCCGCTGGCGATGTACCGCATGACGAAAGCTGGCCGGGGACCAGTGAAGCCTGTCTGCATCTGGCAAATGGTCCGGGCCCGCGCAGTCGATTGCACGTTCCGCAGCCCAAGATTTTGCAAGAGACCACCTACTTGCCGCTCCTGCTCGGCGTACGCAACGAGAACGATCTCCCGGCCAAAATCTTCCACCACCCACAACTCGCCGCGATAGGGAACCGCGGCAATTCCGATGACATTAACCTCGGGATCAAGGATGTTCTCCCGATGATGCCGAGACTGCATGAGATCGTGATGCATGTCGATCGAAGATGGTCCCTCACCGATGTTTTCTGTGACCAGAGGAAAGAACGCGCCGGTCGCGGAGGCACGTTGCATCAAATCTGATTCGCCGCTCAGTTGGTGAGCGAGCATACCGCTGGCACCCATGCGGAGCGCGTGCTGATGCGCGGCGGTTGTCAGCACTCCGTTCCACGCAAGCGGCGGAAGCCCGGCGGCTGCGCGTTCGCCATTGATGGATGCAAACAAGTATTGTTCGGCGACGGTAGGCTGCTGCCCGCGAATTTGCACCATCAGCAGCAGAGCACAAGTGGCAATTAGACTGACTGAGTTCAGCGACATTCGAATCGACATCATGCCTTACCAGCCCTTCAGCCTTCGGCTCCTTTAACCCCGATTTAGAAGCGATGTTTCCTAACGTTCAGTCGTAAACACCTTATGCTCACCAGCGCAGCCGAGCGCGAATCATGTACCCGATGATCGCCAGAACACTGGTGCCAAGAACACTGCTCGCCGCAGTCGCGTGACCTCTCACGATTAGATAGGCAAAAATATTAAGAGCAGCCATGAAGCTGACTGTGCCGCAGATCAGTCCCGCGACAGCGTAACTATGATCACGAGCGTTGACTTTGTCCAGCGCATTGATCACAACTGTGGTTTGTGCCTCTGTGAGTTTCGCAATTTGCGAGGTAGGAGGTAGCAGAGTACTCTTGCGCTTCATCTCTTCTGCGTTTGTGCGGGTCTGGTGAGCGACTCAATCCAGTCGATACTTTGATGAAGCATTCGGAAGAATCTACGAGGCCGGTACTCCGAGGACGGACTGTTTGTGTACGTGACGTACGGTGGAGTCGTTTCTAACACTTTGCCTTCAGGCAGCAGCATCTCGCTCTGTAGCAGCAGATTGGTGATGGTCGATTGGAGATCCTGTGCAGTGGCGATCGCCGCCTCACGACGTTCTTGTGGTTCAGCCTGCTCAAGGCTGCGAAGAAGGCTACTAACTAGCCGCACAACACCACGGGTTCCGAGGCTCGTCAAGTTAAGTTCCAAGGGAATCGCGCCTGTTGCGTTCTGCCATACCGTTTCAGCGGAAGTTAATTCGGCTTCCGGAAGCGATGAATCCAATAAGAGCACGGTTACAGGGTGATGCCGCAACCGATTCTTGGCTTCTTCGCCGTTTCGCGCAAGTTCTACTACCGCGCCCGCTTCACGAGATATCTCGCGCACCAGATCTTCGGCTCCTTCCATCGCAGTTACAACCAGTACTGTTCTTTCCGATTTAAGGTAAGTATGGCGGAGGACTTCTGGGGCAAAAACTTCGGTTGGCGCACCGGGACGACTTAATCGCGTGAAAAGCCCCATGGGGCCAAAGCCATCGAAGAAGCTCTCGATAAAAATCGATTTCCGGTCCATACCACTACATCATAGCTCGGTCCCTGTTGTTTTGCGCTGCTTTTGAAGTGTCACTTGGCACTTGCCATGCTTTCCGCGAAGGCATCCAGCGAAAGCGAACGCAGCAGATTGCGCCGCATGCCGCTGTGTACCGCGTCCAGCCCGTGGACGGCGTTCTCCAGCCACGCAAAGGTGACGGAGTCCGCCAGGGTCTCCAGGTCACGCGTGAGGTCGATGTTGCGCAGCCGCTCGGCCGCGCCGGACCGCAGCAGGAGAATGTCTTCCAGCAACGCGGCCAGCGCGGACAGCATTGCCTGCGTCTTTTGTTGGCCTTCAGCGCCCGCGCGGTACGTCTCCGTCATGCGGAACAGGTCGCTGTGCTCGCTATCCGTAATGGCGGAACGCAGCAGCACCATGGCATCCGCGCGCGCCGCAAGGTACGCCTCCAGGTCGAAGCCAAGCGCTCGGCCTGCCGCACCCTGTGCCAGCCGGGCCACCAGGACACGTTGCGCAGGCTTCCACTCCGGCTTGCGTTCCGCCAACAGTGCTTCCAACTCCGCCGCGCTTAGCGCACCCAGCCGTACCGCGGCGCAGCGCGAGCGGATCGTAGACAGCAGCTCGCCCGGATGCTCCGCCATCAGGATGATGTGGGCGTACTCTGGCGGCTCTTCCAATACCTTCAGCAGGCTGTTGGCTGCTTCCTTCATGAAGGCGGCTGTGGGAAAGAGGTAAACCCGGCGCTTCGCCTCTCCGGGAAGGGAATAGATACCGGAAATCAGGGTCCGTACCTGCCCTAGCTTGACCAGCAACTGCGGTGGATCGGGCGGCAGAATCAGCACATCCGGATGCGTCTGGATGAGGATGCGCGTGTCCTTCTTGTCGGCGTCGCGCATCTCCTCACGCGTTGCGACAGCCTGTTCCACCAGAGCGGGGAGGTTCATCGCCTCGGCAATGCGCGTGCAGTTGCGGCACTCTCCGCAAAAGCTGGCCAGATCGCCACCAACGTGCTGTTCGCGCGGTTGCCGTTCACACAGCAGCGCCATGGTCAGCAGGAGTGAAAGCGTGTACTTGCCCGCGCCAGCCGGACCGCTCATCAGGATGGAGTGCGGCAATCGCCCCGCAGCAATCGCGCGCCGCAGATGCATCACGGTCGCGGCATTGCCCACGAACTGCTCGAAGCCGAACGAAACGCTCATTCCTTCAGCATAGCCGTGCGGCGACTTACCGCGCGTGCAGCGTCATGCGCAGCGGGAACTTCGGCCGAAGCGTGATTTTCTCTTCCACGTCAACGGGCTGACCGGGAATCCACTCGAAGCGCCAGCGCTGCGCAATGGTGGCGAGCAGCATCACGCCTTCAAGCCATGCAAACCCCTCGCCAATGCACTGCCGCTGTCCGCCGCCAAACGGGAAGTAGACGAACTTGTCTCGCTTTGCCTTCTCCTCTTCCGTGTGGCGTAACGGATCGAAGCGCAGCGGATCGGGAAAGAAACGGGGATCACGGTGAAGGATGTACTGCGAAAAGAACCAGTGCGTTCCCGGCGGCAGGCGGTATGGGCCGATCTCCACCGGCTCGGTCGACATGCGGCCCATGGCCCACGCTGGCGGGTACAGCCGCATGGCCTCGGCAAAGACCATCTGCGTGTATTTTAGGTGTCCATACTCTTCGAGTGTTGCCGCGCGACCTTGTAAAACATCCGCGATCTCCCCGTACATGCGTTCTTGAATCTCAGGGTTGGTCGCCAGCAAATACCAACTCCACGAGAGCGCGTTTGCCGTGGTCTCATAGCCTGCCAGGAAGATGGTCAGCACCTCGTCACGAAGTTGCTCATCGCTTAGCGCGGAACCATCCTCGTCACGTGCAAGCAGCAGCATGCTCAACAGGTCGCGGCGGTCGTCACCTGCTGCCTTTCGCTCTGCAATGATGCGGTTTACGACGCGATCCAGTTTGCCTCGCGCACGGCGGAAGCGCGTCAGCCCGGGAATGGGCCAGTCCAGAAAGAACTCAGCGTTCGGAAAGGCGATCAGGAAGTTATAGATCCCCATGATGTCGTTGGTTTGCTTGTTGATCTCGCGGATGTCGTCATCCACATCGGTCGCAAACAACGTGCTGGCGACTATCTCGAGCGACAGGCTCATCATCGCGGCATTCATATCCACGATGCTGCCGTCGCGCCACTGTCCAACGGTATGCGCGGTGATGCGCACCATGTCATCCGCGTACGCGTTAATGCGGGCTTTGTGAAAGGCAGGCGCGGCAATGCGGCGCGAGCGTTTATGTGTCGGATCGTCGCTGGTCAGCAGGCCTTCACCCAGCAAGATTTTAAGGCGCCGAATCGTCCGCTCCCGCACAAAACTGGCCGCCTGATTGATCAGCACCTCGCGGATGTACTCCGGATCGTTCAGGAAGACCACATCAATGTTGAAGAGCTTGTAGTGCGCAATAGGGCCGCAGTTGCGGGCCATGTACTCAAACAGCCGGATTGGCTTGCCGATGCGCGCCCAGGGCTTGTGCAGGTAGAAGGGCAGCGCCTTCTTCAGGCCCGGCGGAATGCGCCACTCGCCCGCTTTCGTTTTGATCGTGTATGCGGGCCGGAAGGTGTACGCGGCATCAAGGTCGAGTTCTGCCATCGCTGCGTTAGACGCGTTCACTTACCTGACTTGCAGCCTCGCAAGCTGCTCCGCGATGATGGCGCGAACACGTTGCGCAACGGCTTCGATGCTGTCATCACCGCGGATGCAAACCACGCGTTGCGGATCGCGGGAGGCGATGGCTTCGTAGGCGGCGTGCACGCGCCGGTAGAACTCCTCGCCCTCTGTCTCGAAGCGGTTTTCGTCCGCTCCGCCGTGTGCCTCGCCAGCCTGATTGCGCTGCCGTGCCCGCTGGAGCGCAGCGTCGAGATCCGGCAGCAGAAGGATGGTCAGGTCAGGTTGCAGGTCGTCACACAACGCACGGTGCAGAGCCAGCACCCGCTGGGAGCCGAGCCCGCGCCCCGCTCCCTGGTACGCCTCGCTGGAGTCCGTGTAGCGATCACACAGCACGATCTTGCCAGCGGACATCGCAGGGCGAACGATCTCGTAAATGGATTGCGCGCGGTCCGCGAACATCAACGCGAGTTCCGTCAGCGGCGCGATCGGACCCACGCCAGCTTCACTTCGAGAATCCAGCAGAATGGACCGGATGCGTTCTCCAAGTGCCGTTCCGCCAGGCTGGCGCAGCAACACGGGGGTGTTGCCACCGTCTCGGAGCCACGCCTCCAGCAGGCGAATCTGTGTTGTCTTGCCGGATCCGTCAGGCCCCTCAAAGGTGATGAACAAACCTGGAGCATTGGATACGCTCACGGCTTCAGGCTCGTGTGGAAGTCAGCGTGGTCGTGCGCGGTCAGCACAATCTCAAGCTGACCTTCCTGACCCTCATTCAGTGATGGTCCAGTCTGCGCATGTTCGCCATTGTGCGCATCGATGTAACTGATCTTGATGGGGCCGCTGCCCAGCAGTTTGAACCGGTAGTGAAAGGACGCTCCTGGTGCAAGCTGTTGCGTTCCGAAGCTGGCGTGCGGATACTCCACCTGCACCACGTTCACCGGGGATCGGCCTCCGTTGGTGATCGTCGCCTGAATGTAGTGCGAGTGGCAGCCGGTGAGCAGTAACGACGCCGCCGAGACTGCGATCCATCTAGTACGGCGCATACCTGAAGCGTATCAGGTACGCAGCGCCAAACCGGGTATCCGCAGTAGTAGCAGAACGTAAAAAGCGGCTCGCCGCGTACTCCGCGAACCTTTGCGCACACAGCGTTCTTGCCATTGTTTTGGAGCACCTATTCAGGCAGCCCAGCTTTGCGTAGAGCGCGCAGTTCACGCACCATCTCCGGCAACCGTGTAAACGCAGCCACCGCACGCAGCCAGTGCCGGTTGTCCATGGCGGGATATCCGGAGACCGTCGCGCCAGCGGGAACATCGTTTGGAATGCCGCTTTGCGCCGTGGCTACGGCGCCATCGCCCACCTTACAATGCCCGGCGACACCCACCTGTCCAGCCAGAATTACCCCGTTGCCAACCTGTGTCGAACCGGCCAGCCCCACCTGCGCACACAGCAGCGAGTTCTCGCCCACGGTCGAGCCGTGACCGATCTGCACCAGGTTATCCACCTTGCTGCCGTTGCCCACGCGTGTCTCGCCAATGCTGGCGCGGTCCACACACGCGTTTGCCTGCACCTCGACGCTGTTGCCAAGCACGGTAACACCGGATTGGGTGATCTTTGTCCAACGTCCATCAGACTCGTGCACAAATCCGAAGCCGTCGCCACCGATTACAGCGCCATTTTGCAGGACAACATCGTTACCCAACCTGCAAGACTCGCGTACTACCGCATGTGCGTGTGCCAGGAAACGGTCACCAATCTTTGCCCGTTGATAGATCACTGTGTGTGGCAGCAGCACGGCATCCTGGCCGATGGTGACGTCCGCTCCGATCACAACATAGGCAGCGATATGCGCGTTTTCACCGATGCGCGCGCTCGGGTCGATCACCGCCGTGGGATGTGTGCCGGGGACGTACCGCGGCTCCCCGTGGAAGAGCTGGATGACTTCCGCGAATGCGCGATAGCAATTTTGTATGCGGAGTATTGCTGTGTGCTCCAGAGCAGGGCCGTTCGGCTCCAGCAGGATTGCACCCGCGCGCGTCGTGCGTGCAAGGGTGGCATATTTGGGATTTGACAGAAAGGTGAGTTGGTCAGGCCGCGCCTGTTCGATGCCGGCGACACCGGTAATCTCAATATCACCGTTGCCGTGCAACTCCGCGCCCAGCAGCCCGGCGATTTCTGAAAGCTTCATGCGGCCATCCTACTCGTGATGGCTGCCAGCCTGCTGACCATTCAGGAGCATGGTCACGGCCTCCTGTAGCGATGGCTTGGACGCTAGAACGGTAACATCCGATGTGTCCAGCCTTGAATGGTACGGCATGGTTTTTACCATCAGTTCGCGCATGGTTACATTGATTTCGATGTGGCTGTAGATTGAATGACCTCCGCTAACCGGACGCTGCTCATAGGTCACGGTACCGCCCTGGTAAATGCGCGCCAGCAGGCCGAGCGCCAGGTTCAGGTTCTGCGTGATATTGATCTCGGCGCGCAACACGTGGTGCGTTTCCGCATCCAGCCAGATGCGTCCCGCAAGCCCCGCCAGCAGCGACTCGGCCGTGCTCGCCGGATGAAACAGTGGATTTGGCTTGTACTCTAGCAGCACCTGCCGCATGGGAAACTGGGGCAGTTGCACCTGCTCGGGGGCTAGCGTGTAGATCATGGCGGACGGCATCGCGCGAATCAACTCTGTCGCGTATTTATCAGATGTGTCGGAGTGCGTGTGCCGCTTCAACTCACCGGGAGACAAGGAACGCAGACGCTCCTGCTCGGCGGCATTTTCCTCCGGTGTTAATGGACGGTCATTGCGCGCAATCGTCCGCGCGACATTGCCATCGGCACTCTCAATCAGATCGCGCGTCGTGTTCTCCTTAGTGTCCACCCGATGGACACGGTAGCGCAGTGCCCAGGAAGCATGGTGCAACTCGTCGATCTGGTACGACACAGCTTGCTGCACCCACGATGCTATGTCGGCCTGTGCGGACGCTTGTTGGGCGCATAACGTTCCACCCAATAACGGTAATGCCGCTAAAACACGAGCAAAAAATATACGTTGCTTGAACACGTGACGAATTTAAAGCCCTTCAGAGATTCGTGAGAGAGTGCATGCTGTGGGACAGGTACCCGTCTGCGCATTGCTCTACCGCACCGGTGTTGAGTAGACTCACCCCAGGGTAGAAGAGGAGCATGCGGATGGCAGCAGAGGGTTCCACCGTTCTGGGCAAGTCAATCACCATACGTGGCGAGATCACAGGCTCCGAGGATTTAACCATCGATGGCGTGGTCAATGGCACCATCACGCTGACCGAGAGCCGGCTTACCGTTGGTGCTAACGCGGACGTCAAAGGGGATCTGAAGGTCCATGACGTGATCATCCTGGGCCGCTGCGAGGGGAATACAACCGCGACGGGGCGTGTGGAACTACGCAAAGGCGGCACTCTGCTGGGAGATTTAACCGCGGCACGGCTATCCATCGAAGATATGTCCACCATTCGCGGTAAAGTATCGCTCACCGGCGGCAAGGAATAACCCGCCGCATAACGGTTGCGACGTATCCGGAGAGCCTGTGCGTCTGTTTGGTGGAAGCGAATCCCGCAATGCTGCCGCTAAGTCCAGCGCGCGCGTGGCCCGTGTATCAAGCGGTTGGTCGGCCCTGCTGAAGTCGCTGAAAGACAGTGAAGGGCAACGAATCCTCGATATTGGTCCCACTTCGTCCAGCAACATCAATTTCCTTACTGGACTAGGCCACAGCATCTATATGGCGGACCTAGCAAGCGAGGCGGTTAGTCCGAAATGGAGAAGGACGGATCCCGATGCACCCTTTCCCGTGGACGAATTTCTGGCGGAAAACCTGAATTTCGGAACCCGGCGCTTCGATACCGTGCTGTTCTGGGATGCGGGAGACTACCTTCCGCCCGTGCTTCGCGAGGCCGTCGTCGCACGCCTTCATGACTCTATTCTTCCAAAGGGGGAGCTTCTAGCGTTCTTCCATGTGAAGCCTGAGGCGGGATTGCAACGCTATCACCTGCGAGATGACGGCCAGGTGGATGTGCAGTACGTCAGCGATCAAGACACCGAAGCGGTGTTGAATAACCGCCAGATCGAGAAGCTATTCGCAGCCTACAGTGGCTACCGATTCTTTCTCGCGAAGGATAACCTGCGCGAGGTCGTCGTGACCCGCTGAGTCAGGATCACGACGTTTCCCGGATGTCTCTTGAAGTGCGCTTAACCTTGCTTTTTGCGCTCGGCCCAGCGGCGCTTCTGCGCGTCAGCAATTCTCTTGCGAGCTTCAGGGCTGAGATTGCGCCGTTTGCCCCCCGTGGCGGGCTGTTTCGCTGGTGCTGAAGCCTGCGCTGTGTCCTTGCGGGGGCGTCCAACAGACTTCTTTGCTGGGGCTGCGGACCGCGGCTCTGAACCGGCGAGGAGTTCACGTGCCTGCTGCAACTTCGAAATTTGCGCATCGATTTCTTCCAAAATGCGAGTTACTTCCAAGGTAAAGCCTCCTGAGAGATAACTCTCATGCACAGTGTAGAGCAAAAGTCCACATAGACAATTCGTAAATATTAACTATTTCGCTTCAGGCGCATAAACGTATGCTTCAGGCGCATCGATGTACGGGAAGTCAGCGCGTCAATGTTGCGTCTTCAGTAACATCGGCCTTCTTAAGGGAATAACCTGGCCCGTCCTGATCGGTGTCGTCGAAGCGCGATACCGATCCAAGTCCCACACGTAGTGTTCGCTCCGCCATGCTGGTATGCAACTCCTGCACGGTGGAATTCCGGTCTGTCGCGTACTGGTCTGCCAGACGCGTGAGCGCATAGGTCACAATATCCGAGTGATGCAGGTCTCCCATGTCCGGATTGCGCCGCAGGTTCAGCCATAAACGATGCACCAGCTGCACATCCGTGGCGGGAATCGTCGGTGCATGCGGGCCGATATGGAAGCTCTCCGCCTCGCCGGTGGGCGGTACGACATAGAACGTGAACTGGCGCTTTGGTTCGGGCAATGCTTCCCACGCCTGACCCACGTGATAGGCCTGCTCCGGGGCGGTGAGTTTGGTCGACAACCCCGCAACCACGGCAGCGACGTCAAGCGAGTTAGCCGTTCGCACGATGGCGGCAAAGATATCGCCTGCTGGTACAACCACCAGCCCAATGTGCTTGCCGAAGCTTTCCGCGACAGACACAGCCTTTGTAAAGAGCATCTGCTCATGTTCGCTGAAGAGCTGCTCGGATGCATCCACGTACTCCGGGCCTCCCGCGCCCATCATGCGGGCCGCCAGCACGACTAAATCCTGATCTTCTGTATCGATCCGGGCCAGCGCCCATTTCAGAGCGTGCGGTGTATTTGCGTCGCGCATGGTAACCAGTACGCCGCCAGTCCGGATTGCCAGATCATCACGGCCGACCTCTTCAGAATGTTGCAGTTGAAAGTGTTCCTTCATCTGGCGTTCCGTGGCTTTGTGGCGGCGTTTGTTATCCCGCTCCGACAGGGTGAAGATGATAAAAAACGCGATCGCAAAGACAATCCCGCTGACGGTTGCCACGGACTTAGTGAACAGATTGACGATGGCCGTGGTCAGCAGGACCAGAAACACGCAGAACAAGCCGATCGGGTACTCAGTCTTTCCGATGCGTAGGTTCAGCGGAACCTTTGCGCCACGCTCACCCTTATATTTCCAGCGCAGCACCAGCATCGCAAGCGCGTTGAAGGTAAAGCTCCAGATCACGCCGAAGGCATAGGCCTCGCCGATCATGATGACATCACCATGCGTGACCAGAATGACTAACAGCTGAATCAGCGCGACCAGGTTGATAATCCGGTAACTCGTTCCGAAGCGTTTCTGCGGCTTGCGAAACCAGTCGGCTAAAACGCCGTCTTCCGCAACCCGCATCAGCACGCCCGTGGAGCCGACGATGGCGGTATTTACCGCCCCACCCAAAATCAGAAAGCCAACAATCACCACAAAGACGCGGAACGCCACGCGCATGGCCAACGGACCCACCATGTACATCGCCATGCCGGCAATCAGGTTGTCGCGGTAAACGCTGATACGCACGCTATCGGGAATCAGCATAACGGCAAGGAGCGAACCAAGCCCCGTGAAGATGGTGCTGTAGATGGCGATGATCAGGGCCGCGCGTTTGAGGTTCTTAAGCTTGGGATGTTCAATTTCCCGGTTCACCTGCGCCAGGGATTCCTCGCCACTCATCGCGAGCACGGAGTGGCCAAAAGCCATCAAGATACCAAAGAGGCCAAGGTTCCGGGCAAAATGCGTGCCGCGCAAGAACCCAAGTGCATTATTCGAAAACTTGAGATTTCCAGGGGTTGGCAGCGGTGGCAGATGCGCTCCAACATGCCCCACGCTGAACAGACCCCAGCCAATCAGAATCACCACCATGATCGTGGTGATCTTCATAATGGTCAGTGCCTTGTCGCTGGATTCCTCAATGCCCTTGATGTTCTGCCACCAGAAATACAGGGTGATCAGTACGGCAATGAACGCTGCGGTGTAGTTCACGTTCAGCTGCAACACCTGGCCAGCAGTGTTCAGTGCCAGGCCGTGAAGCTTCGGCATGGTTGCTGCTTGTGTCAGCAACCCGTTCAGCAGACCCGCTATATATTGCCCGGCGGAGACACCGGATATAGGTCCAGTGAGGACATAGTCGAACATGAGCGCGGAGACACTCAGCTTGGCAAAGGTACCGCCCAGCGCCTCTTTGACGATGCGGTAGACACCACCCCGTGTGTACATGGAGCAGCTCTCCACGTATACGGCGCGCACCGCGTACGAAAACAGCATCACCCCCAGCACAAGCCACGGGGCTGCCTTGCCCACTGCCTCCTCGGCAATGCCGCCCGCATAAAACGCGGAGGATCCCAGGTCGTTAAGAACAATTGCCGCCGCTCGCCAGAAAGAGATAAAAGTCAGCATCACGGACGATGCGACTACCAGGCGAACGCGGCTGGACTTAAGTGGGGGGGGTATGCGCTTTGACGCCATTCTTGTGTAGGTTACCTGTGTGCGGACTTAATTTGCGCTGCTCAAACAGGACGCCCAGCGGTGAGTCTACTGTTCTGTCGTAAGCTAGTCAAATCCTGCTAGCTAAGACCGTCGTGCGACGCTGTTTCATCCCCGGAATCCGAGAAAAAATCATTCAGATCATGCACCACCGTGATCATGACGACAATCGCGGATCCGCACATTCCTATCATGAACATGGGAACCAGCACGTAGGATAATCCTCGAATAATGACATCGATTAACCGCACGACCGCATGACCCATACATGTATGGTACGCCTAGAGCTTGGCGGGAACAGGTGCTAGACTCCACCCACACCGATGCGCCACGCCAACTTACGCATTTTCATCCTTGTTGTCTGCTCGAGTCTGCTTCAGATCGTGATCTTTCCGCTTGCGGGCATGTTGCCAGCATGGCGGGCAGCCCTGGCGTGGTTTGCACTGGTGCCACTGCTGTGGGCGCTGTTGCCGTATGGACGCCCATGGAAAGTCTGGCACGCCGCGGCCATTGGATACGGCAGCGGTGTGCTGTTCTATCTCGGCACCTGCTATTGGGTGTACGCCACCATGCACGTATACGGTGGTCTGTCGGTTGCCATGTCCGTAAGCGCCCTTGTGCTGATGTGCATGTATCTGGCGCTTTATCATGCGCTGTTTGCGGCATTGCTTGCGATGGTCCATCGATGGAGTACCGCCGCGGCACTCGCATCCGCGCCATTCCTTTGGGTTGCGGTGGAACTTGCGCGCGCCCGGATTACCAGCTTTCCCTGGAACCTGCTGGGCTATGCGCAGGTCGATAACTCAGTTCTCACGCTGCTTGCGCCGTACACGGGTGTGTACGGGCTGAGCTTTGTCGTATTCGCCGTAAATGCATGCATCGCGGGTGCCTTTGTCCTGCCGAGACGCCGCATAACAGCAACGACAGCGCTGGCCGCCGCCGTACTCGCCACGGCATTGCAGAATTACGGAACCTGGATAAAGCCAGCGGTGCGTCCTGGTAAGCAAAAAGCGGTGTTGCTGCAGCCGAATCTGGCAGTCGGCGCGGGTGAATTGATGCAGGCCGCTGCACTTGCGGTGTCATCCGCTGGACTGACGATTGAGGCATCGCAGATGGATAACAGCCCCACGGACATCGCCTTATGGCCAGAATCCCCATCACCTTTTCAGACAGACAGGCCGGAGTTTATGTCCGCGGCCAGCGGACTTGCGCGTACCCTGGATAGCCCTCTGATCGTGGGTGCCGTAGGGTTAGATCCAGACCCAGCCCAGCAGCGCGGATACAGCATCTACAACTCTGCTGTCTTGTTTACACCAGAGAAGGGCTATGTCAGCCGGTATGACAAGATCCACCTTGTTCCATTCGGCGAATTTGTTCCCTATGCTGACCTTTTCCGGTTCGCCAGCGGTCTGACGCAGGCTGTCGGCCTCTTCAACCGCGGCAGCAGCCGCTCTGCCGTTGCGGCCGATGGCCATCGTTATGGAGTCTTTCTCTGTTACGAATCGATCTTTGGTGACGAAGTGCGGCAGTTCGTCCAGGGTGGTGCGGAGGTTCTGGTCAACCTCTCCGATGATGGCTGGTACGGCGACAGCAGCGCGCCGTTCCAGCACCTGAATATGGCCCGGATGCGCGCCATCGAGAACCGCCGCTGGTTGTTACGTGACACAAATAACGGGATCACAGCTTCAGTTGACCCGAATGGCCGCGTGTTGGAAACCATGCCCCGGCACAAGCGAGGCGCGGTGGTGGTTCACTTCGACTATCTGCAGGGAACCACGTTTTACACGCGGCATGGCGATCTGTTCGCCTATGTCTGTGCTTTTGCTGGCCTGGCGTTCTTGACGTGTGGAGTATTCGTGCCGAAGCACCGCGAAGTACACTGAGTGTATGTTGACCGACCTGGAATACGCCTACTCCCCGGTTCGCGACCGTGTGCGCGATCTGCGGGAGTATCTTTGACTCGCCCAAACTAAAACAACAACTTGCCGCTGTGGAGCAGGAGATTTCTGACCCGGCGGTCTGGGCCGACGCGGCACGCTCGCAGCCGCTGATGCGCGAGCGTAAGCGATTGGAAACCCTGCTGTCTGACGACGCTGAACTCGCCCGCCGTACCGATGATGCCGAAGCCTACTTCGAGCTTGCGCGTGAAGGCGAAGACGTCGAAGCCGATCTTTCGGTGGCAATTAACAGTGTGGACAAATTTGTCGAGCAGCTTGATTCAAAGACGATGCTTTCGCAGGAGAGCGATCCGCTGAACGCCATTGTGACCGTGCATCCTGGCGCGGGGGGCACGGAGAGTCAGGATTGGGCCGAGATGTTGATGCGCATGTATCTCCGCTGGGCGGAGCGCGAAGGCTACAAAACGGAGATCAATGAAATTCAGGATGGCGACGAAGCGGGCATCAAGTCGGTCACCTTTACCATCGCGGGTGAGTTTGCCTTCGGCCTGTTGAGCGGCGAAACGGGCGTACACCGTCTGGTGCGCATCTCGCCATTTGATTCGGCCAAGCGCCGTCATACCTCGTTCTCGTCTGTCTTCGTCTCGCCAGAGATCGACGATTCGATCGTGATCGACATCAAGCCGGATGAACTTCGCATTGACACCTACCGGTCCGGCGGCAAGGGCGGACAGCATGTCAATACGACCGATTCCGCCGTCCGCATCACGCATCTTCCCACGGGTATTGTCGCGGGCTGCCAAAATGAGCGTTCCCAGCACAAGAACAAAGAACGAGCGATGAAGATGCTGCGCTCTCGCCTGTACGAGCATGAACTGGATAAGAAGAAGGCGGCCAGCAAGAAGCTCGAAGATTCGAAGCTCGACATTAACTTCGGGTCGCAGATTCGCTCCTATGTGCTGCAGCCGTACCGCATTGCAAAAGACCTGCGTACGCGCGTTGAGGTGGGCGATGTGGATGGCGTGCTGGATGGCAATCTGCAGCCGTTTATTCGCGGGTACCTCAAGCTGCGGCGCGAGGGCGCTCAACCGGCACCTTTGGTGGATGATCTCGAGTAATGAAGGGTACTACACTGTTCGCATGACAATCGAGCTACAGCCCGAACTGGAAACCTTGATACGCAACAGCCTGCAGGATGGCAGTTACCCAAGTGTGCATGCGTTTGTCGACGACGCAGTCCGTCTTTTGCATGATCGGGTATCGTGGCTCTCAGCAAATCGTGGTGTGGTGAGTAGTCAAATTGAACAAGGCTGGGCCTCAGCACGGAAAGGCGATTTAAGAACCGAAGCTGAAGTGCGTGCGCGTATGCAGCAGCACAAAGAAGCTTGGGCAAACCAGGCTAATTCATAAGATAATGTACCGTCTTACGCCTGACGCAGAGGCTGACCTGCTGGAGATATGGTCCTACATCGCTCAGGATGACGTAGCTGCTGCTGACCATGTTGAGGAAGAGTTCTATCGTGTCTTCGTGTGGCTTGCGGAACAACCCCACGCAGGACGTTTGCGTTCTGACCTGACGCCTCGACCTGTACGCTTCTGGGACGTGCCTCGCTTCAAGAATTACATCGTTGTGTTGACTCAGCCACATCGCCGCTCCAGATCATACGTCTCCTGCATGGCGCCATGGACCTCTCTCGGCAGTTCTGAATCTAAGTTGGTATGCCGAAGGCGGAACTCGAAACAGAACTGAAGAAACAACTGAAGGCGCTGTTAGATGGTGGACAGGCGCACGCCAAACTGGACGAAGCGATTGCAGACATGCCGTTTGCGTTGCAGGGGCGCGTGCCAGATGGTTTGCCGTACTCCGCGTGGCAGTTGCTGGAGCACATCCGCATCGCGCAGCGTGACATTCTCGACTTCAGCGGCAACGACAGCGACACGTATAAACCAATGAAGTGGCCAGACAACTACTGGCCGAAGCGGGCTGCGCCTCCAGACGAAAGCGCGTGGGGGAAAAGCGTTGCGGCTCTTCAGGCAGACCGCGCCGCATTTGAGAACCTGCTGCAAACGCGCGACCTGGTGGAGGCCTTCCCGTGGGGTGAAGGCCAGAACCTGCTGCGTGAGGCGCTGCTCATTGCCGATCATGAGGCGTACCACACCGGGGAGATCGTCATGCTGCGCCGCCTGCTGGGCGCGTGGAAACCCAAGCCGGGCCACGCATGAATGAGCCGGACGTCATTGCGCACATGCTGGCGGCCAGGACCATCGCGGTCGTTGGCCTTTCCGATGATCCGGGTAAGCCGAGCCACTACGTCTCCGCATACATGCAGGCGGCTGGCAAAGGCATCCTGCCGGTCAACCCATCGGTCGAGTGGGTGCTTGAAGAACGAGCGTATGCCTCGTTGCGTGACTTGCCGGAAAAGCCGGATGTGGTGAACGTGTTTCGCCTGCCGCGCGCGATCCCTTCGGTTGTGGACGAGATGATCGAGCTTGGGTATGCCGCGCTGTGGGTTCAATCTGGCATCCGGAACGCCGAAGCCGCAGCGCATGCGGAAGCGAACGGCATCCGTGTGGTGATGGACCGCTGCATCATGGTGGAGCATCGCATGGCAAACCGCTGACTCCACTATGCGGGTAGAGCCTCTTGTACCGTGCGCAGCCTACAATGCAGACGATGACTTTCTCCACATTTTTCGGCCTTCTGATTGCGATCTTCTCGCTGCTGCCGGTGACTGCGGATGCGCAGATCGGCACGGCAGTCGGCAACGGCGGACCTGGCCCCGTGAAGGCGCAGCACCTGACCCTGGAGATGGTAAGCGCTGGACCAGCGATCGCGAAGGGCGGCAAGCAGACCGTCGGCTTCGTCTTCTCCATGGAGCAGGGCTGGCACGTGTACTGGCGCAACGCCGGCTATGCGGGGTATCCACCGCGTGTGAACTGGACGCTGCCATCTGGCGTTACGGCGGGACCGCTACAGTTTCCCACCCCAGAGCGCCTTCCACTAAACGACACAGTCGATTACGGATATGCAGATTCGATAGCATACCCGGTCAGCATTGAAGCAGCTGCCAGAGCAAAGGCCGACAAGACGGGCAATGTCCATCTTGCCGCGAAACTGGATTGGCTGGTCTGCAAGGAAGTTTGCATCCCTGGGAAGGCCGATCTCGGGCTGGACCTGAAGCTGGTCGCCGCCGGTTCACCGGTAAGCCACGAAGGCGAACAGGTGGGGGCTCTGGGCTCGGCGCTTCAATCCATGCCGAAACCGCTTAAGCCGAACTATAGCTTCACGGCAAACAGCAGTGGCAAAACCATCACACTCATCGCGAACCTCGGCATGGAGCCAGAGGACGCGGAGTTCTATCCTTTTGATCCCGACACGATTAAGGACGGCGACCAGAACGAAATACTGCAACCGGATGGCGTGCGCATTGAAATGGAGCGTTCGCCCAACACGAAGACCGCGCCGAAGACGCTGCATGGTCTCTTCAAGCTCTCAGATAATGAAAGCTATGACATCACGGTGCCGGTGGTGCAAGGGGTACCCCCGGTTGCGCAACGGGGTGCATCGGCTACCGGCGTTACCGCGATCGGCGCTATCGGGCTGGCATTCGTTGGCGGCATGCTGCTGAACCTGATGCCGTGCGTTTTTCCGGTGCTCTTTCTGAAGGCGCTATCGCTGCTGCAATCCTCCTCGGAAGAGCGGCACCGGCTGCGCTCGCACGGAGTCGCGTACACCCTCGGCATTGTTGCATCATTCTGGCTGGTGGTCGCCGTTTTGTTGGCGCTGCGCGCAGGAGGCAAGCAGCTAGGTTGGGGATTCCAATTGCAGTCGCCTAGCTTTGTCGCGGTGCTGGCGGCGTTTTTGTTCTTTTTTGCGCTTTCACTTGCCGGGATGTTCGATTTCGGCCTTTCACTCACAAGCGCGGGCGGCTCACTGGCACAGAAGGGCGGCTACTCCGGCAGCTTCTTCACGGGTGTGCTGGCGACGGTCGTCGCAACGCCATGCGTTGGGCCGTTCATGGGTGCCGCGATTGGCTTCGCGCTGGCGCAGCCTTCATTTGTCACGCTGCTGGTCTTCACCTCCTTGGCGTTGGGATTGGCCGCGCCATATCTCGCATTGAGCCTGCAACCCGCGTGGATACGCTTTCTGCCCAAGCCTGGCGCATGGATGGAATTGCTGAAACAGATCACGGCCTTGCCGCTGTTCGCCACGGTGATCTGGCTGGTCTACATCTACGGCCGGCTCTTTAGCGGCGGCAACGATCCTTCTGAAGGCATTCAGCGGATCGCGTTACTGCTTAGCTGCCTCATGCTGATTGCCATTGCTGCGTGGGTGCTAGGCCGCTGGCCTGGGCGCAAGGGTATAAGTACTATTGCGGCCTTGATTACACTGGGAGCCGTTGTCTTGATTTCTCGTCCGCGCGAGGTGGCCGCCGCCACGGTGTGGCAGCCGTTCTCCGCCGAAGCGGTAAAGCAGGCACGAGCGCAAGGCAAGGCCGTCTTTGTGGACTTCACCGCGGCATGGTGCCTTAGCTGCCAGGTGAATGAGCGTGTGGTGCTGAACTCGGCCGATGTGCAGAAGCAGTTACACGCCGCCAACGTCGTTCCCATGCGCGCCGACTGGACGCAGTACGACGAAAAGATTACCGCTGCGCTTCAGGCCGCTGGCCGCAGCGGCGTCCCAACCTACATCATCTATCCCGCAAACCCCTCGGCCCCGCCGGATGTGTTGCCGGAAGTTCTAAGCAAGAGTGTCGTGCTGGACGCCATGCAGCGTGACTTGAAGCGGTAACAAATCGTCTAACAAGCCCGTGTACGCTCAAACTGATGTCGGCTGATTGAAGAAACGCGCAGAACTAAGCGCACCAGATAAGTGAGTGCGGGGCGCCAATGGGCAAGCTGGCTATATGAGTCGAACAGGGAGACTCAACTGATGAGCATCGCTGACAGCACCACGATCTTGACGCTCCAGAAGTCTGAAGCCCTCGTTCTCTTTGCGTTACTTGCCGACTACGAAAGTCAACCCTGCCTTGAGGCACGCACAACAGCAGAAAAGATTGCTTTAGTAAGGCTGCAAGGCGCACTGGAAAATGTTCTGGTGGAACCTTTCATGCCGGATTACCGCTCACTCGTGGATGAGGCTCGTTCCAATCTTGAGATCCAGGCGGGGCAAGAGGCGCGGGTGGGCAAGGACAGCGTGCGCCACACCGAAGTGGACGTGGAAGAAGCCCTGGCAAGGAAACTGTCTCTAGATCAGGGACCGGCCGCAACATCTACTAGCCGGTATCATGAGGCACCACCGTGTGGGGATCTGGCGGAGCCGAAGCAATTCAACTAACGCGCGCGGTCTACCCATTCAGCTTGCGTGCGGCATCCCGCGCCCGTGCAATCTCTTCCATGCGCTGGGCCAGTTGCCGTTCGCGTCCCTGATCGGTTGGTTTGTAATAGCGGTGGCCCTCAAGTCCTGGAGGCATGCATTCCATATCCGCCACCTTTCCGGGCAGGTCATGTGCATACTGGTAGTCCTTGGCGTACCCAAGCTCTTTCATCAGCCGCGTGGGTGCGTTGCGCAGGTGCAGCGGGACCGGTTGCGCCCCGGTTGCGTTTACATCCGCCATCGCGCCATTAAAGGCGGCGTACACGGCATTCGACTTAGGAGCGAGCGCCAAATACACCACTGCCTGCGCCAGCGCGAGTTCGCCTTCTGGAGATCCCAGCAGGTGCATGGCCTGCTGGGCTGAGAGCGTCAGGTTCAACGCCTCCGGCGCGGCCAGGCCGATGTCCTCCACCGCCATGCGCACGACCCGTCGCGCAATGTACATGGGATCTTCACCGGCAGCAAGCATCCGCCGCAGCCAATAAATCGCGGCATCCGCATCCGAGTTGCGCACACTCTTATGCAACGCCGAAATCAAGTCATAATGCTGCTCGCCCGCCTTGTCATACAACAATGTGCGCTGCTGTAGCGCGGTTATGACGGCTTTCCTGGTGATCGTTGCGTCTCCGCTGCCACGCAGCAGATGTGCCGTGGTCTCAAGCGCATTCAGGGCATAGCGCGCATCGCCGTTGCTGAAGCTGGCAATGGTGGCAAGCGCATCCTCCTCCGCCGAAAGATGCAGCCCACCAAGCCCACGCTCGCCGTCGGTCAAGGCTCGTTGTAGCAATGCTGCTATCTCTTCTTCGGTGAGCGATTGCAAGACGTATACGCGGCATCGTGAAAGCAGTGCGGCATTCACCTCAAACGACGGGTTCTCGGTGGTCGCGCCAATCAAACGAAGAGCGCCGCGTTCCACGTAGGGAAGAAAAGCATCCTGCTGTGCCTTGTTGAAGCGATGAATCTCGTCGATGAAAAGAATGGTTCGCATGCCACGCGCCGCTCCGCGTTCCGCATCGGTCATCACCTGCTTGATTTCCTTGATCCCGCTGGTTACGGCGGAAAACTCAATAAAGGTGGCGCTGGTCTTCTTTGCGATCAGCTTTGCCAGCGTCGTCTTGCCCGTACCAGGTGGACCCCAGAAGATCATGGACCCGGACTCGCCACTTTCGATGGCAACACGCAGCGGCTTGCCCGGCCCGGTCAGGTGCTGCTGTCCGGCGAATTCTTCCAGGGAGCGCGGCCGCATCCGCTCGGGCAGTGGAGCATCACGCGAACCTTGCCCCTGTGGGCGTGGTTCGAGTTCATCAAAGAGGCTCATCCCAGCTCCGTGAAGCGCTGCCGGGCAGCCTCGTACAGCAGCAGGGAACCCGCGACCGCCGCGTTCAGGCTCTCTGTGGGGCCGGTCGTCGCAACCGTGACGCGCGCATCCGCGATGCTCAGCAGGTTCGCGGACACGCCTGCCCCCTCATTGCCGATGACCAGCACGCAGGTGCCGCGCAGATCACTTACATGAGCGGCGGTTCCACCATGCGCAACAGCTGCGACGATACGTGCCCGCAACCCGCGCAGCGCATCTTGCAGGCCGCCATCCCAGCGCGGCAGCGGGAGACGAAAGGCTGCTCCGGCTGCCGCACGGAGACATTTGCCATTCCAAGGGTCCACGGTATTCTCGCCCAGGACTACCGCTGCCGCGCCAAATGCTTCGGCGGAACGGATCAGCGTGCCAAGATTGCCGGGGTCTTGCAATCCATCCGCCATCATCAGCAAATCACCCGTGTGTGGTGTGTACGATGCCGCCGGCTGCCGCAGCAGCGCGGCCACACCTTGCGCGTGTTCGGTTCCAGCCGCGCTGTCGAACGCTTCAGCCGAGAGCACCACAACCTCCTCTGCCGCGCTCACGGGAACATCCTCAAGCATCCGCTGCCGGTCTTCACGGACAAAGAGAGTCGTCGGAACGAGGCCGCTTGCGATGGCTTCGCGGACCAGGTGGAATCCTTCAACACCGATGTAGCCGGTTGACCGGCGTTGCAACGCGGCCCGCAGCGCACGTACCTTCGGATTGGCCCTGCTGGTGATTCGCTCAGGCACAAGGCGAATTGTACTTCCGTTCTCACGCGGCCATGCACGACACCACCATGGCGGACATGGCCGGATGTGCTACCGTGCTGTTTTAGCGTCCCTAGCGGAGAGTACATGACGGCGGAGTTGTTACGAATCAATCCGGATGAACCGGAACCGGACCTGGTGCGGCACGTGGCACGCTGTCTCGATAGTGGCATGGTCATCGCATTGCCTACCGACACGTTTTACGGGCTTGCCGTCGATCCGGTCAATCTCCGTGCGGTGGAACACATTTACGACTTGAAGACACGGGCGAAGTACAAGCCGTTGTCACTGTTAATCGCCAGCCAGGCGCAGGGATACGAGCTGGCGCGTGACGTTGATTCGGCGTTCGACCGGCTTGCGGAGAAGTTCTGGCCGGGACCGTTGACCATCATCGTCAAAGCAGGTTCTCGCCTGCCCTTGCGCGTAACCGCCCACACAGGAAACGTCGCGTTGCGGGTGCCGGATGCGCCGATTGCGCGTGCTGTGATTGAGCAGTTGGGCTTGCCGATTACAGCCACCTCCGCCAACCGTGCCGGACGTCCAGAGTGCACCCATGCGCGCTGTGTTCTGGAGCAGCTGGGCGACGAACTCCCGCTCATCGTCGATGGCGGACCCACAGCGCGATCCATGCCCACAACCATCGTGGATTTGAGCGGTGGCGGCAGTTCCTGGATGATCGTGCGTGAGGGGGCGATTGCGACGCACGAAATCGCTCTGGCTCTGCAATCCTGATCGTGTGAGATGACGGCAAGGGCTCGCAACCGGCGCAGGCGCAGCACGCGAGGCTATCCGCTTCGCGTGCTTCTGATTGCGCTCGTTTTGAGCGCGGCCGTCTGGTTTGTCAGCGTCTATGTTCGCATCGACCGCGTCGCGCGCGAGGATCAGGCAGCTCCCAGTGACGCCATTGCCGTCTTCGGTGCCGCGCAGTACGTTGGACATCCTTCGCCTGTCTTCCATGCTCGTCTCGACAAGGTCGTATCGCTGTACCGCCGCCGCATGGCCCCGCTGGTGATCACGCTGGGTGGTGCCTCGGATACGCGCACCGGCCAAAGCGAAGGGGAGGTTGGCCGGGATTACCTGCTCGCGCAAGGCATTCCCAACGATGCAATTCTTGCCGAGACTGAATCTACCGATACCGAAGAACAGGTGCAGGCGTTGGCTGATATGGCGCGGGAACGCAATTTTAAACGCGTGATCGTCGTCAGCGATGGAACCCATCTCTTCCGCATCCGGGCGCTGTGCGAACGCGAAGGTCTAAGCGTGCTGACATCGCCACGCGCATCATTCGGCACGCTCTCCTCGTGGGGACACGTCACCCGTGTCGCGCATGAGATGCTGAGCTACACCATTCTGACGCTGCACATCGACGCGGTCTGGGCGAAGCAGTGGATGGAAGGCCGGGAAGACCTGTAGCCGTCGTGAATACATTCCCCGGTTGGGTACGCCCGTTCCGTTACAATCATGCATGGTGGGGCCGCAGCGCTCCGCAATGCAGGAGCAACATTTGTCTTTGGTCCCACAGCAGGCAATCCGAGCGTTTGTATGTGTCACAGCTTCGTTCGCGGTGTTCTTCAGCGCCGGATGCGGCAACAACTACCGGCCAGTCGTCAGCGCGATTAACCCCGTGGGACCCGCGACACAGCCTACGGTGTACGCGGTAGCCGTCTCCGACCCGGGCCCTGGTCGCAATGGCCTGGTGACCATCGTGGATGTCTTTGGCGACACGGTCGTCGCAAATGCCTTAGTGGCTCCCGCGCCGTCTTATCTTGCGGTCGATCTCACGGGCACGGCGTACGTTCTGCACAGCAACAGCGTGCTTCTGGATTCCTTCAACGCATCTCCGGGTCTTATGACGACAACGGTCAGGCAATCGTCGCTGGGAGCGGGGAATTGTCCCGCGCTCTCCACTGATCCCGCGCTCTCCACCGGTCCCACCTGCTCCATCGAGCCCGGGTCTGGGAGCGGCCCCATCTACATCACCCGTCCTGGCGTAAACACCGTATCGGTGCTTTCAGGCGGTGCGCCTCCAACGGCCCGACAGGATTTACCTGTTCCGCCAAATCCTGTGTACACCGTCGGCATCTCCGCCGCGCCACGTGTGTTTACCCTCAGCCAGGGAGCCACTCCGGGTACGTCGGCCGGAACAGCAACGGCGATTGAAAACGGCGCGAATAATGTCATCTCCGCCACTATCCCAGTAGGCATCAGCCCCGTGTACGGCGTTATGACCCCGGATACCCGCCGCGCTTTCGTCGTGAACAGCAAGGGCACCGGCGGGACGAACGGTACCGTAAGCGTTCTTGACGTGCAGGGCAATAAGCTGGACACCACCGTGAATGTCGGCCCGAATCCCGTGTGGGCGGCCATCGCTCCCGCGGTAAACGAGCTTGCTGTCCTGAACGCGGGGGATGGAACAGGCGCGGGTTCGCTCAGCATCATCAACATCGCGCTTTGTTCGCAGATCGCACTGCCTGGCAACACAGCATGCGACCCAAACAATCCGACGGATTCTGTGAATTTCGGCAAGGTGCTGGCAACGGTGCCCGTAGGCGTCGGTCCCGTGCAGGTAGCCGTGACCAGCGACCTGAGCAAGGCCTACGTGGCCAACACCAACGATGGCACCGTGACCGTTGTCGACATGAACACGATGGTGGCAACAACGACGATCAAGGTCGGCGGACACCTCAACTGGATCACTGCCGTGGGTGGCTCGCCTACCGGCAAAGTACTGGTTACCGCATCCGACACCCAGACATTGACCATCATCCGCACCGATAACGACACGGTGTCCACGACCCTGCCGCTACAGGGTAAGGCCATTGCGGTACGCATCGAGCAGGCCGGCCAGTAAACCCGCACCCAGCGTCCTGTGCAAGGGCTAGCGCGGTACCGTCATGACCATCGTGGACGGCACCTCTGGCAGGATGCCTTTGTCCTCGACGGCGATTCCAACGCCGGACGCAAGTACGCCTGGCGGCAGGGAACTCACCGCAAGCGTGGCAAAGCCAAGCGGATCGGGCAGAAAGGTTCCCAGCATCACAGGTTTGCTGTCCGCCTGCGCTGAATAGAGCCAGACTGCGTATGTCCTGCCAGTGGCAAGCGGCTGGAGGTTCGATGCCTGAACAATCAGCGCTCCACGTTCCGGCGAGTACACCACGTGAGCAACCATGGTCGAGATCGCATCCGGCGGCCTTAGCACGAAGTGCTGTGACGCTCCTGAGCGTAGTGCGTCCAGAATGGCGGCAGCGCTGTCTGCTTTGAAGGCAGTCTGCCGTTGATCTTCCGCTGCATGCGCCGCCTTTGCTTCAGATCCCGCTAAACGAACCTGCAGGCTGTGTGCACGTGCATGCAGCAGGCCGCCGCTGACGGCCCCGGTGACAGCGAGTGCCCAACCTGCCCACATCCACACGGGCAAAAAAGTACCACGCGGGGAAGCTACATCAAGGGGAATGTCCGGTGAAACCGAACTCTCCAGTGTTGAAGGCGTGTAGCTGTCCTGCGCCAGTAACTCATCTGCAACTTCAGCCCGAAGCAGATGTGGATCCATGATGTGAGTGTCACCTTTTAGCGCTGCGGCTGGAGTACTCTTCGCTTCTTGCGCCACCTCTCGCAACACACGCTGACGTAACGCGGGTGATACCACCCTTGGTTGGACGGTGAACGCCAGCAATGCCAGATCGCCCCGGATCCGTTCCAGTTCAGACCGGGCTTCTGTCGACTGACGCAGAAACTCATCCAGCGTGGCCGTCTCTGAGGAGTCCAGCAGATGCATGGCGTAGAGGCAAAGCTCTTCAGCGGAAACCTGCTCGGCCGTCACGCCTTAACGTCCCTCCGCAGCCGTAACAGTGACGATCGGAGACCTGCCGCCACGTCGCAGGCGGATGTGTCTGTAACCGCTCCGATTTCGTCGGGATGGAGGCCGTCGAAAAAAGCCATCTCGACCGCGGATCGCAATCGGGAAGGCAGATCAGACATAACCTGTTGCAGGTGTTTCGTTGTGCTGAGCATCTCCGGCTCGGCATCCGTACTGTACGCCATACGGTAAAAGGGAGGCGGCGTGCCGCTCCGCCCATGCAGTGCACCGATTGCAAGCTCACGTGTGTTGAGCGCGAGCCACCCAGCGATCGAAGTCTTCGCGCGGACGAGTGCGTCTGCATCACGCCAGACTTTCAGAAAGGCTGCTTGTACTACGTCCTCGCTTGTGTCCTGATCCCGCAGGATGCGGTATGCGATGCCGCACGTGATGTCCGCGAACCGGTCAAACAGTTCAGCAAGTGCCTTCTCATCCCGGCGGGCCATGCCGCGCAGCAACTCTTCGTCTGAACGGTCTGTACGCGCCCTTACCGTGTTTACCTTTGCAAACGATTCCGAGAATGTTTCACGTGGACTGATCCGCAGCGGGTTCTCTTTTGATCTGGCTGTGGCAAATGGCATAGGTCACGTTCAGCGTGGCGCTCGTACTCAGTTTGCACATGCTAGCAAGGGGACATCACATGGCGAGACCGACGTGCCTGTGATGTTATGGTGAGGACCACCGAATTGGGAAAGTGTCATGGGAAAGCTGCGCCTGGACAAATTGCTGGTGGAGCGCGGTCTCGTCCCGTCGCGCGAGCGCGCTGCCTCACTGATCCTCGCTGGCCGCGTCCTGGTTGACAACCAGAAGCTGGCCAAGGCTGGCGCAGCCGTGGAGGACGGATGTGAGATTCGCATCCTGGGTGGAGAGATGCCGTATGTCAGCCGTGGTGGCCTGAAACTGCGCGGTGCGCTGGACTACTGGCACATCGACCTCGCCGGCCGCATGTGCGTGGATATCGGAGCCTCAACCGGTGGCTTTACCGACTGCATGTTGCAGGCTGGTGCCGTGGCTGTCCTTGCGGTCGATACCGGGTATGGTCAACTCGCCATGTCTCTGCGGACCGACCCGCGTGTGCGCCTGCTGGAGCGCACCAATGCGCGCCTGCTTGCTCCGGGCACCCTGCTCGGAGAGGCCGCCAAACTCGTAACTTACAGGAAACCGGATTTCATCTCCATGGACGTGTCGTTCATCTCGGCCACATTGGTGCTTCCGGCGGTACTGCAATCACTGGCGCAACCAGGCACGCGGTGGGATGGAGATGCCGTCATCCTCGTCAAGCCGCAGTTTGAAGCTGGCCGTGAATGGGTAGGCAAAGGCGGCATCGTGCGCGACCCGGCTGCGTACACGGTCGCCGTGGACCGCGTGCGCGCCGCCATTGCAGCCGCGCATGGAGAAACCGCGGGAGTCATCGATTCGCCCATCACCGGCGCGGAGGGCAACCGCGAATTCCTGCTGCATGCCGTCTTTTAGACGCGCATCAAACCGCGGTGCAGCTAGGTACACTGGACACATGCCTCACATTGCCATCATCTCCAAGCCGCAGAAGCCGGAGCTCGCGACGTTACTCCCGGAGCTGACCGGCTGGCTTGAGCAGCACGGATACACGCCCGTGCTGGACGAAACCAGTGCCGCATATACTGGCGGGCTGGGCGTCTCCCGTGAGCTGATGCCAGAGCGTTGCTGCCCGGAGCTGGTGATCGTCCTTGGTGGAGATGGAACCTTGCTTTCCGCGGCCCGTTCCTTTTCCAAAACCGACACGCCGATTCTGAGCGTCAATCTGGGTTCACTCGGCTTCCTCACCGAAGTGCCTCTATCAGAGCTGTACCAGACGCTGGAGGCGTGGCGCGAAGGTTCCTGCAGCGTGGATGAGCGTCGCATGATGCATGCGCAACTGCTGCGCGACGGGGAGATCTTCAAGGAATGGGACGCGCTGAACGATGTTGTGATCTCGAAGGGTGCCATTGCCCGCATGGGCGACTACGTCATCGACCTGGATGATCAGTTCGTCGCGCGGTTCAGGGCCGACGGCATCATCGTCTCCACACCGACGGGATCGACCGCCTACAACCTCGCGGCCAACGGTCCGATCGTGATGGGCAGTGTCAACGCGATGATTCTGACGCCCATCTGTCCGCATCTGCTCACCATCCGGCCCATCGTCACACCCGGCGAAACCGAGATTCGCGTCCGCGTTGCCGGCATTGCCGACCAGACCTACCTCACCGTCGACGGCCAGGAAGCGGTGGAACTCCAGCTCAACGACCAACTCCGCTGCCACCGCTCCCAGTACCGCGTCCGCCTGGTTCGCCTCGTCGAACACGGCCTTTTCAAAGTTCTCCGCTCCAAACTCAAATGGGGCGAACGCTGACGCGTGAGGGGGAAGTGGTGCACCCGGAAGGATTCGAACCTCCGGCCTATTGGTTCGTAGCCAATTGCTCTATCCAGCTGAGCTACGGGTGCACGCCAAGCGATTCGCTGTGCGAATCAGACTGAAGTAAGACTACCAAGCGACGCCATGCAGCGCAACTTGCTTACGCGGTCGCCTTCTGCGCGGCCTCGTCCACCACCGACGATGGCGCTGCGGGAGCATCCACCAGCATCAGGCCAGCGCGCCGCAGGAACTGCCGCACCACCGGCTCTGACAGGCGTGTCGCATCGTACTCAATCTGAATAGTCCCGGCCCGCTCATCCAGGGCAACGCGGCCAATGCCGTACACCTCGCGGATGTTGGCCAGCGCTAGGGCGGAGCGCTCCCGCACGGGGGCTGCAAAGTGGTACGTTACGTCAACAGTGGTCACAGCAGGAGGATATCAGTTACCGCGCCGCGTGCAGCAGATCCTCATACGCCGCGATCTGCGCCAGCGTAAAGGCGTGCATGTCCTCACCGGCGGCATGGGCACGGTACCACCACACTGCCCATTGCAGCGCGGTGTCTAAGCCCAGCAGAGGATGCCATCCCAATTCATCGGCCGCCTTGCGCGTATCCAGCCGCAACAGTGCAGCCTCATGCACCCGGGGCGGCGAATCAGCGGCCCAACGCGCTCCGTCACCCCACATCTCCGCCATGCGTGTTGCCACGCGCCGCACCGGCCACGCGTCCTCCGCGTCCGGGCCAAAGTTGTAGGCGGTGGCACAAGCGGTGTTTCCCCGGTAAAGCTCTTCCGCCAGCCGGATGTAGCCCCACAGCGGCTCCAGCACATGCTGCCACGGGCGGACGCTGTCCGGCATGCGGATACGCACCGTCTCTCCTGCCTTGAAACCGCGAATAAGGTCGGGCAGCAGACGGTCCTCCGACCAGTCTCCACCGCCAATCACGTTTCCGGCACGTGCCGTCGCAACCCCGCACACGCGTTCCGCCTGCCTGAAGTACGACTGCCGGTACGCTGCGGCCACGATCTCCGCGCACGCCTTTGACGACGAATACGGATCAAAGCCACCCATCGGATCGGTCTCGCGATAGGCATGATCCCACTCGCGGTTCTCATAGCACTTGTCCGACGTAATGCACACCACAGCGCGCACGGAGGGCGTTTGCCGCGCGATTTCCAACAGGTTCGCGGTTCCCATCACGTTCGTGCGGTAGGTTCCAAGAGGGTCCGCATACGACGCACGCACTAGCGGCTGCGCGGCCATGTGAATCACGATCTCTGGATGAAACTCCTGGAGCGAACGCGTCAGAGCCTGGAGATCGTTGACGTCGCCCCGAACATCCTCAACCCAATCCGCCACACGGGAGACGCAAAACAGATTCGGACCGGTGTATGGGTCCAGAGCAAACCCGCGCACACGCGCACCAAGCGTGGAGAGCCAAAGCGAAACCCAGCCGCCCTTAAACCCTGTGTGCCCAGTCAGGAACACGCGGCGTCCCTGCCAAACCAAACGGTCCGGCCCGCTCACCACACCTTCCACGGTGCCGCGTCTTTTGCCCACAGATCTTCCAGCTGATTCTTGTCACGCAGCGTATCCATGGCGTGCCAGAAGCCGCGATGCTGGAATGCTTCCACCTGCCCCTGTACGACCAGCGTATCCATCACCTCACGTTCGAACATGTCATCGTCGCCGCTCACGGCTTCGAGTACCTTCGGCGACAAGACAAAGAAGCCGCCGTTGATCCATCCACCTTCGCCCTCTGGCTTCTCCTGAAACGCCGTCACCGCGTCGCCACGCAAGCCAAGCGCGCCAAAGCGAGACGGCGGCTGCACGGCAGTCAACGTCACTTGCTTGCCTGCGGCCTTATGAAAGGCGATCAGCGCGGCGATGTCTACATCTGCAACGCCATCGCCGTAGGTCATGCAGAAGGCATCCTCGTCCTGCAGATACCCCGCCACTCGTTTCAGGCGTCCGCCGGTCCCGGTGCCTTCGCCAGTGTCCACCAGCGTTACCTTCCATGGCTCCGCCACTGACCCATGGACGGACATCGTATTTCTCTGCAAGTCAAATGTCACATCGGACATATGCAGAAAATAGTTCGCGAAGTACTCCTTGATGATGTAACCCTTGTAGCCACAGCAGATGATGAACTCATTGACACCGTAGTGCGAGTAGATCTTCATGATGTGCCACAGCATCGGACGCCCGCCGATCTCTACCATCGGCTTGGGCCGCAGCACGGTCTCTTCGCTGAGGCGCGTACCCAGTCCACCCGCCAGAATGACTGCCTTCACCGCTGCTCCTCAACTCACCAAGGATTCCGAATCCAGACAAGTATGACAGGTAGCAGAGCGCAGACCGTTTCCTTCCGTTCTTCGCCACGTGTAGGCTGCTATGCGGAGACACTTTGTGATTCGATACGTTGCCGCAGCTGCATTCTTCATTGGCTGTACTCTCTTTGCGCAGACGGCAGTGCCTGCTCCGGCCGCCGCCACGGGAATGCCAATGCCGTCAGCCCAACGCCCTGCCATGGATAGCAGCCAGGACCTGCATGAGTGGATCCCACTATGGCCGCATGGCGCTCCCGGCGCGATGGGTACGGCAGAGGCCGATGTTCCGGCCGTCAGCGTATATCTGCCTCCGGCAAATCCAACGCACACCGTCGTCGTGGTCGCCCCGGGCGGTGGCTATCAGCATCTGGCGCTGGACCATGAAGGAGTACAAGTCGCGCAATGGCTCAACGCGCACGGGATCGCCGCTGTGGTCCTTCGCTACCGGCTCGGACCCACCTATCATCATCCTGTCGAATTGCATGACGCGCAGCGCGCGATCCGCTACGCCCGCGCACATGCGGCGCAGTGGGGCGTGCAGGCGGATCATGTCGGCATGTGGGGCTTCTCCGCGGGTGGACACCTTGCAGCCACGGCGGGAACACACTACGACAGCGGCAATCCGTCGACCAGCGATCCGCTTGACCGGCCATCCTCAAAGCCAGACTTTCTGGTACTGGCCTATCCTGTCATCTCGTTCGATCCGGCGATCATGCATGCTGGTTCACGCAAGTACCTGCTCGGCGACTCGCCCGATCCCGCGCTGATACAGAATCTCTCGGACGAAACCCAGGTGGACGCGCAGACCCCGCCCACGTTCCTCTTCAGCACAAGCGATGACGCAGTCGTGCCTGTCGCGAATTCCATCGTGTTCTACCAGGCGTTGGTGAAGAACAAAGTTCCGGTCGAGATGCACATCTACCGGCACGGAGCACACGGCGCGGGTCTGGCACAGGCGAACCCGGAACTGAGCGGCTGGCCGGATGTGCTCTATCACTGGCTGCACGAAAACGGATGGGCGGACTAAGGCCGCTTATACTGCGGCGGCCTGGACCAGTGCCGGTGCCACCGCGCGAGAGACCGTCGCGTCGTATGCAAGCAGCGGCAGACCGGCATCGCGCCAGCCCTCAAAGCCACCCCGCAAGGGCCGCACGCGATGCACGCCCAGCTTCTGCAGGCGCTTTGCAAGGTGCGCGCTGGTCTCATCGTTTGGGCACGTGCAGTACAGGATCACATCGGTATCGCGCGGCAGCAGATCGCAATGCTTTTCCAGTTCCGTGGGACTGATGCGCACGGCTCCGGGCAGAACGCGCGGGTCGGGCAGGTAGTCCAGCGGATGCCGCAGGTCCACGATAAATGGCGGCTTGCCGCTGCTGCTTTCCGCCATGCGGAACATCGACTGCAACTCCGTGGCGGTCACGCCAGCGTCGCGCAGATTTTTGATAAAGGCACGTTGCCGCCAGATGCGGCGCACGAAAAACGCAATCAGCGCAGCCGCAAATAGAACCACACCAAATCGCCCCAGGAAGTGGAAAAAGGGAGCGGAGCGCTTTGCCAGGTCGCCGAAGAAACGGCCACCAAAGACATATGCCGAGGACCAGATCAGCGATCCGGCAACATCATAGGCGAGGAAGCGTGTGTAACTCATCCCAGTCTGTCCGGCGATGGGCGGTGCCACCGCGGACAGGCCAGGGACAAACTTGGCAAACAGTAACGTCGTAGCGCCATGCTTGCCGAAATAGCTCTCCGTCTTGCGAACGCAGGTAGATGCTTCCAGTGACAGCCGGCACACCAGACGCACAACACGCCCGCCGTAGCGCACGCCCGCGAAATACCACATGGAGTCGGCAACGGCACATGCCAGGAGGATCGAAAGCATCACCGGAATTGTGTGCAGTCGATGCGTCGCCGTCAGCGTCCCTGCCGTGATCAGCAGCGGCACGGAGGGCACAGGCACGCCGAGTTGCTCCACCAGCACCCAGAGAAACAGGATGCCGTAGGCGTAATGCACGAAAAACTCAAGGGCGATTGGCATGGGAAGGGAAGCTCACCTGTGTAGATGTGACTGCTGCTCGCGGCGTTTCGTTTTCTTTCAAAAGCGGGGACATCGCATTGCAAAGAAAGCCCGCGCCATGTACGGCGCGGGCTACTTTACGTCTTGAGCTGCTACTTGACCGCAACCTTCGGAGTAACAGAGAAACCGATACGCAACAGGTGATCCTTGTTCTCGCCTTGATCGAGATCGATGCGAACCGGAATGCGCTGCACCACTTTCACGTAGTTACCGGTAGCGTTCTCCGGCGGGAATAATGAAAGCCGTGATCCGGTCGCGCCACCCACCTGCGTAACATGGCCACGGAACTTCTTGCCGCCAAGCGCATCCACCGAGATGGTGACTGCCTGACCCACCTTCATCTTCTCAAGTTGGGTTTCCTTGAAGTTAGCCGTGATCCATAGGTTGTCCAGCGGAACGATGGTCAGCATGTTCTGACCGATAGAAATGTTCTGTCCAACGGACACGCTTTTGTGATCGATGATGCCGCTCACCGGCGCGATGACGTGGCAGTAGCTTAGGTTCAGCCGCGCCTGGTCCACCTTTGCCTGTTGCTGCTCGATATCGGCATTCGCCCCCTGCACGCGCGATTGTTGTACGGCAATCTGCTTGGGACCGTTCTGCCGCGCCTGCTCCGCGTTCCTTTGGGCTGAAACAAAGCGCGACTGCGCCTGCGCCACACCCGCCTGTTGTGCAATCACATCCTGCTGCGCTTCCAGCAATTGGGCATTGGTTGCCGCGGCTGTTGCTACTGCCTGATCGAATTGCTGCTTGCTGATCACATCTTTCGCCACCAGCGGTGTGTAGCGATCCACATCCAGCTGGGCTTTCAGAGCATTCGCCCTTGCCTGGTCTACACGCGCCTGTGCCGCTGCCACTTCTTTTTGAGCCTGGGCAACACTGAACCGCGCCGTGTTGACATCAATGCCAGAGGTCTGTTCCGTGGTGCGCGTCTGCACGCTTGTGATGGGTACGTTGGCGTTGGCCTGCACAAAGGAAGCTTTGCTATTCGCCAACTGCGCCTCGGCCTGTTCCAGCGCTACCTGGTAATCGCGTGGATCGATCTCCGCGATAGGATCACCCTGGTTGACCTTCTGAGTGTCCGTGATGTTGACGTTCAGTATCTGGCCTGAAACACGCGCGGACACCTGATACAGATCGCCGTTCACCTGCGCGTCATCCGTGTCCTCCGTGAAGGTGGAACGCCAGTAGAAGAAGCCTGCCACCAGCAGAAGCAGAATCACCACAGTCGCGATGATGAAGTTACGGCGAGCCTTCGAAGTGGGAGACTGTGGCGGCTTTGCAGCCTTGTCCTCGTTCTTCGGCGGTGCCGCCTGGTTATTGTCCTGTTGAGGATTGCCGGCCTGCTGGCTGTTGTCCCCATCTTGCTTCGCCGTCCCGGCGTTTTGCTGATCGGAATCTGGCACGATCACTTTCCTCCCAGTTGAAGAGCCTGTTTGTAATTGGTTCCGGCGTAGCCAATCGCGCGCGCCAGCGAAAGCTTCGCCACGTTGTGCTGGTACAGCGCGCTGATGTACTGATTGTTCGCCTGCTCGCTTTGCGACTGCGCCTGCGACACGGCGAGATTGTCTGCGACACCGGTGCGGAAACGCAGCTGCGCTTCGCTCAACGCCTCATTTGCAAGATCGACATTGCTGCGCGCCGCTTCCACCAGTTTCGCGGCAGCCTCGATGTCGAGCAACGCATCGCGCACGTCCGCGTTCACCTGCTGGACCTGATCGCTGTAGCGGGCGCGTTGTTGCTGTAGGCTTGCGTCCGCCACTTCCTTGTCACCGCGCGTCTTTGCGATCTGTAAAATGGGCGCGGAGATCTCGCCGGTTGCGGTGTACGTACCATGAGAATGACCGATGGTCGTGCCAAGGTCGCCAAAGTCGCCGCTGACTTTAGCGGTTGGATATTGTTCCGCGTTCGCTGCCTTCTTCTGTGACTCCGCGCCTTTGACACGCTCGGCGGCACCAGCCAGATCCTGGCGGTCTTTCAGAGCCTCATTGAAGGCCTGCTCCGGTGTGATGGGTGCGGCTGGCGTATACGGTGCCGCGTCAGCGACGCGAAATTTCTGCTCCAGCGGCAGACCGATGGCACGCGCCAACGCCAGCTTATCCTTCTCCAGGGTATTGCGTGCCTGGATCAACTGCTGATCGGTGTTCTGGTAATCCACCTGGGCGCGCAAGACATCCAGCCGCGGACTGACGCCTGCGTCATGGTTTGCGACCGCCTGATCCAGCGAGACCTTCGCATTGGCCTTCTCCGCCTCTGCCGCATCAATGCGAGACGCATCCGCGATGCAGAGCAGGTAAGCATTCCCTACCGTCAATACGACCATGTTGCGGGCATCTTCCGCTGTCAGCTTTGCGGCTTGAAAATTATGTTTCGAGGCGAGATAGCTCTGGAGCGATTGCACATTCAACAGTGACTGCGATAGATATGCCCGGAAATCAAAGACCTGGAAGGGGCCAACAATTTTTTTAATTCCAGGAAAGCTGAGGCCATAGGCCGCCAGATTCACCTGCTCTACGGTGTAGGTAGCAGAACCGGTCACCGTGGGCAGCAGGGCTTGAAGCTGCTGTAGCCGTGTGCCGGACGCTGTCCGCACCTGATTGTTCTCCAGGATCAAACCCAGATTGGTTCGCAAGCCACGCTGAATTGCGTCGTCCAATGTCAGATCGAGCACGCCAGCAGTGGCGGTCCCGGACACCATGGAGCCTTTGTAATCGTTGGAAGTGGCAGCAGTTCCGCCACCCGTCTGGCCCGGGGTTGACACTGTCTGTAGCGCCTGCTGTGCCGCCTGCACCGTTGCGGGACCGCTCGCCGTGCTGCCGCTGGACGAACCCTGACTTTGCCCGTTGCTGCTGTTTCCAGAGGTTGTCTGCGCCTGCGCATGCGCGCACAGCATCAGAAGAGCAGCCGTGGCCGTCCATGATCTTTTGCTCCATACGGCGCGCACTCTACAGCCATCTGCTTGATCGTTCGGCGTCATACACTCCACGGTACTGAGCTGGAGCCACACACCCGGCTCGCGGCAATGCAGCAATCTCAGCGTCGGCTTATCAGATGCGCGGGACCTCGGCTTCCGATGCAGAAATTTCCCGGCTCGCAGACCGGTCATGCCGGTCGAACGCCTGTGGGCACATGTGTCCACAGGCTTCCTGCACGCTCCGTTTATGCTGGATGTGCCACACGCAACGGATGCGTTCGGCAGGAGATCACCGTGCGCCGCATACGTACCGGAGTCGTAGGCTATGGCCTTGCAGGCCGTGTCTTTCATGCGCCCTTTGTCCATGCCGTCCCGTCGCTTGAATTGACGGCCATTGTGCAGCGTACAGGCGACACCGCCAAGCAGGCCTACCCCGGTGCCGCGCAGATGCGTTCGCTTGATGATCTGCTCGCGAGTGATGTGGAACTGGTTGTCATCGGCACGCCTTCGCCAACCCACTTCAACCTCTCCAAACAGGCATTGCTGGCAGGCAAGCACGTGGTCTGCGACAAGCCCGTAACCACGTCCTCGGCACAGGCCGAAGAACTCGAAGCTCTAGCAAAAGAAAAGGGACTGCTGTTCTTTCCCTTCCATAATCGCCGCTGGGATGGTGACTTCCTGACATTGCAACGGCTCCTCGCAGAGGGAGCGGTTGGGCGCCCCGTGACGCTGGATTCGCGATTTGACCGGTATCGGCCCATCCCAAAGACCGGCGCGTGGCGCGAAGAAGAGGAAGCTGGCGGCCTGCTCTACGACATCGGACCGCACTTGATCGATCAGGCATTGGTTCTCTTTGGCCGCCCAGAGCGCCTGCAAGCAAATGTCAGGCGTGACCGCGACTCCGGCGGCAACGTACCGGATGCCTTCGACATCAGCCTGTTCTTCGCCGGAGCGGATGGCCGCGACATCCTTGTGCGTCTGGGCACGACGGTACTGGCTGTGGATCCCGCGCCGCGCTACAGATTGAATGGCACCATCGGCAGCTTTGTGAAATACGGTCTGGACCCGCAAGAGCCGGCGCTCGTCGCTGGTGGAACTGTTCCTCCCCTGGACAGCCCGGCAGTCTGGCTGGAGGAGCAGGAGCCGATGTGGGGCACGCTCAGCGTCGTCGCTGACCCCATGAAACCTGCTGAGGTCGTGCGTTCACGGGTAAAATCCGAACGTGGCGATTACCGCGGGTACTACAACAATGTAGCGGCTGCCATTCTGGGTGAAGCGGAACCCGCAATCACACCACGCGCTGCCGTCCACGTCGCCCGCATCATTGAGATGGTCCAGAAAAGCAGCGACACTGGCGTGACTGTGCCGATTGACGCGTCGACCTGGTAAACGCGCGAGCAGTCAAGAAGAGGATCAGCACTTGCCATCCATACGTAAGGAGTTGCCGCGCGGCTTTCGCTGGGCCGCGGTAAAGGCAGGCATCAAGGCAAGCGGTCGAAGCGATCTCGCGGTTGCGGTGGCGGACCGGCCCGCATCGGCTGCGGTGATGTTCACACAGAACCAGGTGGTCGCGGCACCAGTGACGGTCGCGCGCCGCAACATGGTTTCCAGTGCCGGTCGAGTGCAGGCCGTGGTAGTGAATGCCGGCAACGCGAACTGCGCCACCGGTCCATCTGGCATTGAGGCCGCCCAAGAGACATGCCGCGCTGCCGCCGCATTGTTCGGGTGCAGGGAAGAGGAAGTGTTCCCCTCTTCGACCGGCATCATCGGCGTGCCGCTTCCAGTCGAGAAGCTGATTACCGCGCTGCCCCACGCGGGCCAGCGGCTCGGAAACTCGCTCGGCGCGGCGGAAGCGTTCGCGACTGCGATCCTGACCACGGACACCCGCATGAAAACTGCGCAGGCCGCTATCGACGATGCGGAAAGCGCTATCCGCATCTTCGGCTGCTGCAAGGGCGCGGGCATGATTGGGCCACAGCTCGGGCCGCCTCACGCCACCATGCTGGTGTACCTGTTCACCGATCTCCAGATCGATCCCGAGGCGCTCCGCGGCATATTACAACCAGCCGTGGAGCGCAGCTTCAACAACATCTCCGTCGATGGAGACACCTCCACCAATGACACGGTGCTGCTGCTGGCCAGCGGCGCTAGCGGAGTCCGCTGGGACGCTATTCCGCGCAGCGTGCAGGACGAGTTCGCGTCGGAGCTGCAACGCGTCTGCAACGAACTCGCGCACGCCATCATTGACGACGGCGAGGGTGTCACGCACGTTGTGACGCTGGAAATCACGGGTGCGCGGGACGATGCCGCGGCAAGGCAGGTAGCCAAGGCTATCGCGCATTCACCCCTGTGCAAGACGGCATGGTCCAGCGCCGACCCGAACTGGGGACGCATTCTTGCCGCCGCCGGATATGCAGGGGTTCCATTCGATCCGGCACAGGTAACCATCGCCATTGGGGGAATCGTCGTGTTTCATGGCGGCATTCGTGCCACCACCTACGATGAAGCCACCGTACATGCGCGCATGGAGAACCGCGAATACGCCATCGCCGTCGAGCTTGGGGCGGGTTCAGGCCGTTGCCGCTTCCTCACCTGTGACTTAACGGTGGAGTATGTCCATATCAATGCGGACTACTCCACCTGAGCATCATCCTTCGCCAACCTCATGAACTAAACGCCATCTGCGGAAGCATTGGGGCGGATACCATCTTCTTCGGCAGTTTGCGTCCAGCAATCCATGTTTCGAGTGATGCTGTAATTTCATGGGTAGGACGTGGACGGCTGAAATAGTAGCCCTGTAGGTCGACATCCTCAAAGACAGAGAGCGCACCGATCTGTTGCTCCGTCTCCACACCTTCGGCAACAATCCGTTTCCCTAATGTTTGTGCAAGCGAGACGATTGCTCCCACAATGTGCAGCGCCCGGTCATCTTCATCAAGGGCGTTGATAAAGGTGCGATCCAGCTTCAGCGTGTCGAACGGCAGGCTGCGCAGCGCGCTGAGCGAGGAGTTCTGCACGCCAAAGTCGTCAATGGCAACCTGCACGCCATTGTCGCGCAACAGGTTAAGTTGCCGCATGACTTGGGGCGGATTTTGCATCAGCAGGCGTTCTGTAATCTCCAGTTCAAGACAGTGCGCGGGCAGCCCCGCGGACCGCAAAATCTGAAGAACCTCCAACGCAAAGCCCGGGTGCTCCACCTGTCGCATGGAAACGTTCACCATGATGCGCGCGCCGGCAGCTTGCAAGTTCCACTGCACCGCGGCCGAAACCGCCTGCCGTAGAACCCATGCGCCCAGCGGCACAATCACGTTGTTCTCTTCCGCCACATCGATGAATGCATCTGGGCCAACGATGCCAAGAACAGGGTCGTTGAGGCGAAGCAAGGCTTCCAATCCGCAGAGCCTCCCATTTGGACAGAACAGAGGCTGATAGTAGAGGACGAATTGATTCTTCGCTAGCGCCGCCTCAAGATCGGCTGCGGTGTACAGTGATGGTGCCGTGGTCCGGACAGGTGCGCGTCGCTTGTACTTCACCGTGTACATGTCCAGGTCCGCCTGGCGTTTTAGGTCTTCCGCCTGTGTACCGTGACCGGGTGAAACTGCCAGGCCAACGCTCGCCGAGCCGTTCACGACGTGGCCGTCCAGGGTAAACGGTTCATCGAAGCAGGCATTCAGGCGATCGCGGCAGATCTCGGCTTGCGCAACGGTATTCAGACCCACGGCAACCAGAAGGAACTCATCGCCACCGATGCGTGCCAGCACGTCCGTATTCCTCACCGCTTTCTTCAGCCGCGCAGCGATGTGCTGCAGATACAGGTCGCCGGTCTTGTGCCCATGTTGATCGTTCACCTGCTTGAAGTCATTCACATCGATGTACGCAACCGCGACGATAACCTCACCAGGTTCGCCTTGCGCCAGCGCACGCTCCAGGCACGCATCCGCCATGCGCCGGTTTGGCAGCGCGGTCAGCTGGTCATGCGTCGAGGTGTAATTCAACTCCTGGTACATATGGCGTTGATTGATGGCGAGTGCGGCAAGTCCCGCGAAGACCTCCAACACGTCAACCTCTTGACGTGAGAAGGCATGACCCTCCTCCCGGAATGCCTGGAATTGTCCGAGCACGCTTCCACTGCTGTCGTGCAAGTCTTGTGCAAAGTGCGACGCCGGGGAGATCTGGTCGTCTGAACGTGCGTCCGTGCCAATCTCCACGTCTCCTTGCACGCTACAGACGCTACGCACTCCTGGAAGGATCGCCTCACATGTACGGCAAAGATCGGCAATCAACTCCGGCAAGGGTGTAGCGGAACTTATGGCTTCCAGGAGACGTCCGCGCTCGCGTTCCAGCCACATGCTTCGCTCAATTTCGGTGGTCTGCTGTGTAACGCGCCGCCGCAGCATGAGCGCCCATAAGCAAATGACCAAGAAGATCAAACACACAGCTGCCAGCAGCTCAAGAAGATGATCGATCGTCCACCAGGGAGCGGCGCGCACGATGATTACATCGCTGGCGGACCGCATATCCACGCTGAAGAACATTGGAGTGCTGCCGACATTTCCCCACCCTTCCGTCAGCGTGACATGGCAGATACCCACTACCTGAATGTCGGTTCCGATTGGAATTTCCGGCAACCGCTTGGCATTGCCAAGATGTTCAAGATTCATCGTCACGGCATGGTGATCCATCAAAAGGGTCACCTGGTCCAATGAGTCCGTGCGTGTTTGGGAGAGGACTTTCCCCTGGATAGAGACGAGTTCGTCATTGTAGACGCCGCTGATCGCCTTCGCGTAGTTGGCGCGGTAAGGCTTCACATCGTTCGTGTTACCTGTTGGCAGGATCGTGACCTGCTTCATTGCAGGGCCATATTCGCCCTCCATTGCAAATCCGCTTAAATCCACAATAGAGCCGAGCGGGAGCTCCATCCGTTGGCGCGTGGACGCGGTTAGGCTGCGCTCGTCCTGGCGGATCACAACCGATGTCCCCGGGTGGTATGCCGTCACAACACCTCGAACCTTGACGCGCTGGGACACGTCCACAACGGATTCTGCCTGCATGATGTTATCGATACGGGTCAGCGGAAGATCGGCAACGGCCTTCCCCGGTGCCCGGAGTACCTTCATATCCGCGGCATTCGCTCCAAACAGAATCGGACCCATCGCCTGCCACTTCGAATTGAAGGTTGCGCCTGTCTCGCCGGTCATGAGCACGTCCGAATCAATCAAAGAAGCGGCGGCAAGACCCTCTGGATGGTCGATGTAGGCGTTCACCACGCCACCAGAGGTCAGAATCTCCATTTCCAACCGGCCAAGCTCCTTTGGATTAATCAACGCGGAGCGCACTCTGCCCGGCATCGTTACTCTTAGGCAGTCCCACTTGCCGCTCATCAGTCCGGGATAGCTCGTGGTGCCAAGCTGAACAGGTTTTGGCAGGCTTCCATGCCCGAGTATGCGAATCTGCGGATCGGTCTTCACCACCGTGCGGAAACTGCTGTCCGTCACACCGGTGATCTCAACCAGATCGCCGTCGGTAATGGGATATTGCTTGGAGGTGTAAACGAACACGGCACCGCTCACGTCTTGAACAAATAAGAAGTGGGTTGAGGCGTTATAGCGGGTTACCGTCGCAACCAGGTGTACCGGCAGCTGCTTGGCCGCCTGGGCCGCAGCCAGATCGTGCACTTGCTTTGCCGTCGTCAAAACTCGTGGCGCAGGCTCTTCAGCGAATGCGTGCAACCCGCATACGGTGATGCCCAGTGCCAAGGCGATGATGACACGGTGAGTCGAGTGGCGGCGTGTCCGCTTCACCTGGCGAGTACACAGACTAAATAATTCTGACATCGCTGGCCCTATCGGCTGCTAAATCGCGGGCATCAGTTATTTCCGGTCAACAGGAGGCGCATTCGGGTCCGCATCAACAATCCGACCATTATTCGTTGACAAACGATTGTCTTTACGTCTTCTTGCGTGACGGCACACCGCTAACCAGTGACCTGATCCCACGATATTCTTGGTTGATGGCTCCACGGTCACGGATCAACGCCTTGGCAACGGTGATGCGGGAGAAGTCCATGCCCGCGCTACTGGTCACGCACCTGCCCGATGTGCAGTACCTGACCGGCTTCACAGGATCGAACGCTGCGCTGATCGTGCTTGCCGCGCCACGTGTCACCGCCCGCCTCTTTACGGATGGCCGCTACACGGCGCAGGCGCGGCAGCAGGTGCAAGGCGCGACCGTTCGTGTCGCACCCAAATCCGCACTGGCAGAGGCTTGTGCTTACGCCGTAGCCAGCGGCGCGGCCCAGTGCAGCTTCGATCCCGCCCATACCACCGTTTCAGCGCTGACAACCATGCGCAAGACAGCCCGCGAGAAACACGCCGCGGGAAGTTTCTTCAAGCCGGCCGATGGCGCGGTCACAAAGCTCCGCATGCTGAAGGACACCGCCGAAATCGAACGGATGCGCGGTGCCGCCGCATTGACATGCCAACTGTACGAAGGCATGCTGCCATGGATTGAAGTTGGCATGCGCGAGCGCGACGTTGCGGCAGAACTGGAACACCGCGCACGCCTCGCTGGAGCCGAGCGCATGAGCTTTGAAACCATCATTGCGGCAGGCGATCGCGGCAGTCTGCCACACGCCCGCGCAACAGGTGCGCGTCTCCAGTCCGGCGACCTGCTGACGCTTGATTTTGGCATCGTTCTCGATGGCTACTGCTCCGACATGACCCGCACGGTCGCCTTCGGCTTCGGAGGTGGCTCCGTTCCGCGATCCATGCGGCAACGCTGGGCGGAGCAGCGTGACGTCTTTGAGGCTGTCCTAACCGCGCAACAAGCTGCCATCGCAGTGGTCCGAGCAGGCGCAACCTGCGGGGAAGTCGACCACGCGGCGCGCTCCACGCTGAAAGGCGGCGGCTGGGGCAAGTACTTCACCCACTCCACCGGCCACGGCGTGGGCCTGGAGATCCATGAGGCTCCGCGGGTTGCCAAAGGGCAGACGCAGCCCCTCGAATCCGGCATGACTATTACAATCGAACCCGGGGTGTATCTGCCCGGCCGGTTCGGCGTGCGCATCGAAGATACCGTGCTCGTCACAGAAACAGGCGCGGAGGTTTTGACGCCCGTTCACAAAGGTTGGACAGAACTCTAGTACTGGGGATCGTGGAACGATGATGGAACAGAAAGATTTGCAGGAACTTCGCGAACTGGTGGGGTTTCTGCGGGAGAACGGCATCGCCGAATTTGACCTGCACCGGGGTGAGCAGCACGTTCGCATCAAATTCGCGCAGCCCACGCCTCTCGCCGCGTCACCCGAACCACTGCACCTGCACCACGTAGCTGCCGCACACATTGCGCCCCAGATTGCCCCGGCACCATTCCAAACGCATGTTGCCGCCATCGAACCGGCCGTCGAAGAGGAAACGCTGCACGTGGTCAAGTCACCCATCGTAGGCTCGTTTTACGAGAGTTCGTCACCCAGCAGCGCACCGTTTACAAAGGTTGGCGACATCGTGGAAATCGGACAGACGCTCTGCATTGTGGAAGCGATGAAGCTGATGAACGAAATTGAAAGCGACGTGGCGGGTGAGGTTGTTCGCGTCATCGCGAAGAACGGACAGCCTGTAGAGTACGGGCAACCGCTCTTTGCCGTGAGGCCCCGTTAAGTGATGTTCAAGAAGGTCCTCATTGCAAATCGCGGCGAAATTGCCCTGCGCGTCATCTCCGCATGTCACGAGCTTGGCATTCGCACCGTTGCCGTCTACTCTGAAGCAGACCGCAACAGCCTGCATGTGCGCTTCGCCGACGAGGCCATCTGCATCGGTCCGCCGCGCTCCGCCGACAGCTACCTGAATGTCCCGGCGGTCATCTCTGCCGCGGAGATTGCGGATGTCGACGCCATCCACCCCGGCTATGGCTTGCTTAGCGAAAACGCCAACTTCGCCGAAGTCTGCCGCGCCTCCAACATTAAGTTCATCGGACCGCGCCCTGAAGTCACCCGCATGATGGGTGAAAAATCCACCGCGCGTCAAACCATGAAAGCCGCCAACGTTCCCATTCTGCCGGGCTCTGACGGCATCATCGGCAGCGTCGACGATGCGCTGACCTGGGCAACGTCCGTCGGTTACCCGGTCATTCTAAAGGCCGTCGCGGGCGGAGGTGGACGTGGCATGCGCATCTGCCGCAACGCTGAAGAGCTTCCCAGCTTCTACAACCAGGCATCCACCGAGGCGCTCAACGCCTTCGGCAACGGCGATCTCTACATGGAGAAGTTCATCGAGCGCCCCCGCCACATTGAGTTTCAGGTGCTCGCCGACGAACACGGCAACGTAATGAGCCTGGGCGAACGCGAATGCTCCATCCAGCGCCGTCACCAAAAGCTGATCGAAGAAGCACCCTCCCTCCAGGTCACGCCCGAACTGCGCATGCGCCTTGGCGGTGTCATCGAGCGCTCGTTGCGTGAGATCGGCTACTGGAACGCTGGCACGATCGAGTTCCTGATGGACGAGGATGGCGAAATCTACTTCATCGAGATGAACACCCGCATCCAGGTCGAGCACCCCGTCACGGAAGCTGTCACAGGCATTGACCTGGTGAAGGCGCAGCTGCGCATCGCTGCCGGTGAGCGCCTGGAGGACATCGTGCCGGAGCGCCCCGTGATTCGTGGCCACGCGATCGAGTGCCGCATTAACGCCGAACACCCGGAGAAGTTCACGCCCTCGGCGGGCAAGATCACAGCCTTCAACCTCCCTGGCGGCAACGGTGTCCGCGTGGATACGGCGCAATACCAGGAAGGTGTCGTGCCGCCGTACTACGATTCCATGATCGCGAAGGTGATCTGCCATGGCAAGGACCGGACCGAGGCAATACGCAAGATGGAGCGTGCACTGAGCCAATTCGTGGTCGAAGGCATTCACACTACAATCCCGTTGCAGCAGAAGATTTTCGCCGATCCGGATTTCAAGCGCGGCGACTTCGATACCAAGTTCATGGAGCGCTTCCTCGAGCGCGAGGCCGAGCGCAAACGCCTCCAAGCACCCGATGAGTCGGTTGGTGCCTGACCGTGTTAAGAGCAGAACGCGAAGGGCACGAAGGACGTGCACGCGAAGGGCGCGATGATGAAGGTGTGATCACACGTGAGCAGCTTGAAGTGTTGTCACGGCGCGTTCTGGATGCGGCCTTCGCAGTGCATACCGAGCTTGGGCCGGGGTTGCTTGAGTCGGCCTATACAGCTTGCCTTGCAGCCGAGTTGAAACGCCGAGGGCTTCACGTTGCAACAGAAGTCGCGGTGCCCCTGGTCTATCGAGGCGAGAAGCTGGCAAACATCGGATTTCGGATGGATCTGCTCATCGAAAGCGAACTCGTCGTGGAAGTCAAGGCACAGGAGGCGATCGCACCCGTACACCACGCGCAGTTGGTCTCCTATCTCAAGCTTTCGGGCAAGCGATTGGGACTCTTACTAAACTTCCACACGGCCCACCTTAAAGACGGCATCTATCGCCGGGTGAACGGCTTAGTGGCAACTATCGGTGTCGGCATTTACCAGCGGCCTGTAGTCCCAACGATTCATCGCTGCAAAGACTTTGCATCGCACCCTTCGCGTGCACGTCCTTAGCGCCCTTCGCGTTCTGCTTATATGAAGCTGCCTGAAACACGCCTCTACGCCATTCTCGACGCGGCCAGCTGCACCCGGCGCGGCGTCAACCTGCTGGCAACCGCCCAAGCCTGGCGCGATGCAGGCATACGGCTTCTGCAATACCGCGATAAGCAGGGCAGTGACGCCGAAGTGCTGCGAAATGCCACGGCACTCAGTAAGGTATTCGCGGACAGCAATGCTATCTTGATCCTGAACGACCGCGTGCACCTTTTCTCCCAGACAGCCTTTCACGGCGTGCACGTTGGCCAGACGGACACGAACATCCATGACGTGCGACGCATGGTAGGCCCACAAGCTATTGTGGGTATTTCGACGCATAACCCAGAGCAACTGCGCGGTGCAGAAGGGAAGGCCATCAGCTACGCCGCCGTTGGTCCCGTCTACAGGACCGGAACCAAGTTGGATGCGGACCCGGTGGTAGGCCTTGAGGGTGTGCGCGCAGCGCGTGCACTCACAGAGAAGCCACTGGTTGCCATTGGCGGCATCACCCGCGAGAACGCACGGGAGGTGCTCGCTGCGGGAGCGGATTCTGTCGCCGTCATCAGCGGTCTGCTGCTACCGGCGGGTACATCGCTTTTCGACGTGGCGGACACCGCGCGAGACTTTCTGCGCGCATTCAAGTAAAACCGTTATCACACGTGTTAACAGAAGATCACAACGCACAGGGCGGTCAGCCGGAGTTCGTACAGGGTCTCGGCCTCTTCTCCGCGACCGCCATTGTCATGGGTTCCATGATCGGCTCGGGCATCTTCATCGTTTCGGCGGAGATGTCGCGTGGCGTGGGCTCTCCCGCGCTCCTGATCGGCGCGTGGCTCGTCACTGCCGTGATGACGCTCATTGGAGCGCTCTCCTATGGAGAACTCGCCGCCATGATGCCGCGTGCCGGTGGCCAGTACATTTACCTGCGCGAGGCGCTCGGGCCCATGTGGGGATTCCTCTACGGATGGACGCTCTTCCTCGTCATACAATCCGGCACCATCGCTGCCGTGGGTGTCGCCTTTGGAAAGTTCCTCGGAGTCTTCGTTCCCGCGGTCTCGGCCAGCCATTGGATCTGGCACATCGCGCATGTGCCGCCCGTTGCCGTTGGCCCCATGGTTCTGGGCAATATGGATGTCGGCCTGAACACGGCCAATCTCTCAGCCATCGTCATCCTCACCCTGCTCACCGCGCTTAACTCGCTCGGCGTGCGCCTGGGCGCGCTCATACAGAACATCTTCACCTCCGCCAAGGTGCTGGCACTGCTCATGGTCGTGGTACTCGGTCTCGCCGCGAAGAACGCCTCCGCCATCGCGGCAAACTTCAGCAGTGGTAACTTCTGGCGCGGAGCGGGCCTGCACACGCTGCACCCGGTCACCGTCGGTGTCGGCGGACCAACGGCAATGGTCAGCTTCCTTACGATCATCGCCGTCGTTCAGGTCGGCTCGCTCTTCTCCAGTGACGCCTGGAACAACGTGACCTTCACCGCGGGCGAAATCCGCAATCCGCGCCGCAACCTGCCGTTATCGCTCGCTCTCGGCACAGGCGTCGTCCTGCTTCTATACATCGCATGCAACTTCATCTATCTCGCCGTCCTGCCGCTGCACGGCTCGCCGGACGGCACAAGCATCGCGGCGCGCGGCATCCAGTTTGCCAGCGAAGACCGCGTCGCAACCGCCGTGATGGAGCAGGCATTCGCGGGGTACGGCGCGAAAATCATGGCATTGGCCATCCTGGTATCTACCTTTGGTTGCGCCAATGGCATGCTGCTGGCCGGTGCGCGTGTCTACTACGCCATGAGCCGGGATGGCCTGTTCTTCCGCGCAGCCGGGCGTCTCTCTCGCAAGACGCACACGCCGGTAGTCAGCCTGTGGGTGCAGTGGGCCTGGACCTGCCTCTTGTGCCTCTCCGGTAGCTACGGCCAGCTGCTGGATTACGTGATCTTCGCGGTCCTGCTCTTCTACATCCTTACGATCGCGGGCCTGTTTGTTCTGCGCCGCACCCGTCCAGATGCCGACCGCCCCTACCGCGCATTCGGCTATCCCGTGCTGCCCGCGCTGTATATCGTGATGGCAACGTTCATCTGTGTTGTACTCTTACGCTACAAACCGCAATATACCTGGCCGGGACTGCTGATCGTGCTTTTGGGCCTTCCTGTTTACTTTCTTTGGAAGCGCGAGAACGGCTCATTGGACGCGGTTGCACGCCAACAGCTTTGAGGTAAGGAGTGACGTACACGCATGGCTGATCTATTCGCCAAAAAAAGCATGAACTCTCTGATGGCTGAGGCACACGAGCATGGTTCACACTCGTTGGCGCGCACGCTTGGCCCGGTCTCCCTGACGATGCTGGGCATCGGTGCCGTCATCGGTGCTGGCATCTTCGTACTCTCCGGCCTGGCTGCACACTCTGCTGGACCGGCGCTCATGCTGGCATTCGTGCTCTCAGGCCTTGGATGCGCGTTTGCAGGCCTCTGCTATGCGGAGTTCGCCGCCATGATCCCACTCGCCGGATCGGCGTACACCTATGCCTATGCCACGCTGGGCGAGTTGTTAGCCTGGATCATCGGCTGGGACCTCACGCTGGAATATGCCATGGGTGCCAGCACCGTTTCCTCCGGCTGGTCCAACAACTTCGTGGAATTTCTTGAAATCTTCCACTTGCGCTTTCCACTGTGGCTTGCCTACGATCACTGGACCGGCCTTCGCAGGGCATTGGAGACGGTTTCGCGCGCATCGCTTGCGGCCACGCATCCTGACTTGCAGCCCGGTACCCTGCCTTTCAGCGAGACACTCGCCGGGATGATGGCGCACCCGTCTGCCGCGCTTTCAGCTCAGGCGCATGCCTTGCTGCACGCGCCGACGATCTTCGGCACGGAAATTGGCTTCAACCTGCCAGCCTTTATCATCGCCTTGTTAATCACGGCCATCCTGGTCATCGGCATCCAGGAGTCCGCCAAGTTCAATGCAGGCATCGTCATCCTGAAGCTTACCGTGGTTTTGTTCGTCATCGGCCTGGGATCGCACTACGTCCACCGCGCCAATTGGGGCACGGACTGGCACACCTTTGCACCCTTCGGCATGGGTGGCATAGGACTCGCGGCCGGTCTGGTCTTCTTTTCCTACATCGGGTTTGACGCCGTTTCCACCACCGCCCAGGAAGCCATCAATCCCCAGCGCGACATGCCCATCGGCATCATCCTGTCGCTCTCGATCTGCACGGTTCTGTACATCGCCGTCGCGGCGGTTCTTACGGGCATGGTGCCATGGCCATCCATCAACGTTGAAGCGCCCCTCGTCCGCGCCTTTCTCGAATATAAGGTCGGTTGGGCGGCGGATGTCGTCACCATCGGCTCCATTGCCGGTCTTACATCGGTCATGCTCGTCATGCTGCTGGGCCAGTCGCGTGTGTTGTATGCCATGGCGAAGGACGGCCTGCTACCAAGAAAATTCTTTGGCGATATTCACCCACGTTTCCGTACACCGTGGAAAGCAACAATCCTGGCCGGCGTCCTGGCCGCGATCGTTGGTTCCGTCACACCCATCGACGACATCGGCAAGATGGTCAACATCGGCACGCTGCTGGCGTTTGTCATCGTGTGCATCGCGGTGGTGATGCTGCGCCGCAGTGACCCTGACCGTCCGCGTCCCTTCCGCGCGCCCCTGGTCTGGCCGGTTCCCGTAGTGCCGGTGCTGGGCGTCCTCTTCAACGGCTACATGATGGTGAAACTCGGCCCGGCAAACTGGATCCGCCTCATTGTCTGGCTCCTCATCGGGCTGGTGGTTTATTTCACCTACAGCCGCCATCACAGCCGCGTCCAGCGCAACCTGGTCGCACAGGAGCTCGCGGTCAAACCTCTATAGGTGAAGCGGAACTACGCTCCGCCAGGGATGGAGGGTGCCCCAGCGTGATGCAGATTGCTTGATTGCTGTCCCGGTACGGTGATCGTCACCGCGGACGAAGGGTCGTCCCGCAGTTTTAGAAACAGCGTATGACCGTCAACGGGCCGGGGGACACTCATGGTGTCTGCCGCGAACCCAAGCGGTACGGTCTGCGCGGTACTGAACGTGGCATCCGAAGCGATTGCATCCACGAGAAAAAGATTGCTGCCCGTCAGGGTGCATCCGGAATCAGTTCCTGCAACGCCGCCGGCCGCGATGGGTGTGGTCTGCGTATGAAGCGCTGGCTTGCTACAGCCCAGACCTGTGATGACGGGCAAACGTACCAGTGTGCCCAGCGGAATCCAATCCCCGGTGATGCCATTCTCCGCAACCGCCCGTAATTGTAGCGGCCCAAAAGCGGATACACCAAAGGCTTTTACCGGCGAGAGGAATGCCATCGCGGTCTGGGTATCCTGCAACACAAGCGACCCGTCTCCCGTGGAAAGCGTCGTGTGCAGCGATCCATCTGAAAGTGCGATCTCCACCTTCTGCGAACGCGGAAACCGCGCGGGTGAGACCGCTCGCAAAGCAATGGTGATGCGCGCATTCAGGGGCAGATCATCCTTTCCGCTCAGCACCAGCGGCAAGCCGCCTTGGGTGTCCATCTGGACCGATGTCTTCAGAAGATCGAGCGATGGCCGTGGACGGTCCACCACGTACGTGACGGGCAGCGTTCGCCCATCCTGCAACACCACGCCGGCCGACCCCGTAGCTCCCGCTGACATCAGCGGCGAATCACCTTGCTTAACGGCTGGAGACTCTGTTGCCAATCGCAACTCCTGCGCCCCTGGAGACTGCGTGGGCGCCGGCTTATACTCCATGCCTGCAAGTTTCACGCTGCGCACCGCCTCTAGGCCGCTGCCTGTCAACGTTGCGAAGGCGTCGCCCGCATGAATATGCAACGCTTGAGGCCGGGGCCTGTCGGAGTATGCCTGAACCTCCACGTTCGCCACTTCAGGCGTCCCATACTGCCGGACTTCCAGGCTGATCCGCCCGGGCACCGCCTTTTCCAGCGGCAACTGGACATGCAGCACGCGGGGAGCGTCCGCGGACTTGTTGGGGACCTGTGTCCACGACAGCGCCACATTGTGTGAACCCTCTGCGTTCAGCGTCACCGTCGAAGCGCATGCTGTTCCGTCCGCGCGCAGGGTCAACTCGTTGGCCCGCCCCGCAAACAGTTCAGCGTGCTGCGCCGCCGTCCAGCCGGTACCAGCCTTTCGTTGCAACGGAACGGTGATGCCTTCAAAGCTGTCGAAGCCCCACTGCCCCCGCAGAGTTCCCGAAATCGATACACCACCGGCATCGCTCTCCAGCGGTTTCAAGGGTATCCCCACTGTCGCCACTTCCATTTGCACTTGTGGGGCAGCCACAGGCAACACCTTGCGATCCGCCTTGTTCGCCAGCACCAGGCCGCCATCATACGCATCGGGTACCACCGGCAAGTCCGTCTTACCACCTATCGTGCCGCCGTTCAGATGCAGGAGGAGATCATGCGCAAACCCCGTGGCAAACACCAGCGGCGCACCTTCCAACGGCAGCACCATCTCCGGCTGCAACAGGCACGAGACATGGCCGGGATCACGCAGCCGCAGCGGCGGCGCAACCGAAGCCTGAATCGCGGGCAGAGCGACCACAATGACGGACTTCGGATTGTGAAACGATGGTGGCGTATTCAGGCGCAGATTCAGCGTTTCACCATCCGGAAACGCAATGGCCGGAATGTACTGGAAATGCGCGGTATGCAGACCGCTCATCAGCCGAACCACATCAATGATCGTGCCCACATAGGCCGAGTAACTGCCCGCACCCCCTGCGTTCGCCACCGGCGTACCCGCAACAGCGCCGATCAAGTTGGCTGTGTCACCACTGCTGATCATTGACGCAAGTGTCTGCCCATGCCCATCGTCCAGCAGAACCTGCGTGCCCGTTTGGCGCAGACAGGTCAACTGCTGGTCTGCGGGACGCTTGAAGCAGTCATCATTTGGCTTCAGATTCAGCGTGGCCGCCAGCTTACGCGAGTGGTCCAGCAGCTCTGCCGGTGAGCCTGCGGGTACGCGGCGGATCGCTTGGAGGTAGCGCTCGATCCGCGCCTGCTCGAACGATGCCTCGTTCAGGTCCTGCGCCGCGCGCACAAAGACACCAGGACGGCCCATTACGGCGGACTTCAGCGTCGCATAATCGCCACCAGTCTCAGGCGCGACAAAAATCAGTGCCTGCTGCGCCTCCTCAGGAACAACGATCGTCACACCCTCACCGTGGATCTTCTTGTCCCAGGTGTTGATCTTGGTAAACCATTTGTCAGACGGTGGATTGGTGCTGCCACGCAGAAACGCCACCACCAGGATCAGCTTCACCGATTGTGTGGCTGGCAGGTCTGCGCGAATCGTGAGCCGGTCCCCACTCAGCAGATTCGGCACCAGAGCGATGGGCAGCGACTTGTCACCGCGCTGCACATGCACGTCGATGCGCGGACCTGTCAGATCAAAACGGCCACCCCCCTGCGCATTCGCAGCGGAAGCCATGCAGAAGAGCAGGGCAAACATGAGCAGCTTTACAAGAGCTTGCCTGTGGAGGTGTGTTGAACGATCAGACATCCTGCCCTGTTAGACGGCTCCGCATGACAGCGCGTCGCACAAAGGCACCTTCAACAACCCGGAATGTTCCTGTTCAAGCCTGCGCAAGCATACGCGGCGATGCATGATCGCTGGCGATCACACCATCGCGGATCGTGACGACACGATGCGCATGCTCCGCAATATCCGGCTCATGCGTCACCAGGACGATGGTGTTGCCTTGCCGGTGCAAGTCCTCAAACAACGCCATGATCTCAACGCCAGTCTTCGAATCAAGATTGCCTGTAGGCTCGTCCGCCAGAATGATGGACGGCGAGTTGACGAGAGCCCGCGCAATGGCCACGCGTTGGCGCTGGCCACCGGACAACTCGTTTGGCCTGTGATGCATGCGCGTGCCTAGGCCGACGGATTCCAGCACGGACGTGGCGCGCGCAATACGTGCGCCGGAAGGCGTTCCGTTGTAGATCAGCGGCAGTTCGACGTTATGCAGCGCGCTGGCACGGGCCAACAGGTTGAATGTCTGGAAGACAAACCCAATCTCCTTATTACGGATGCGCGCCAGTTCATCATCGCTGAGCCGGGACACATCATGCCCGTTCAAGCAGTAACTGCCCTGCGATGGCGAGTCGAGGCACCCAATCAGGTTCATCAGCGTGCTCTTGCCGGAACCCGAAGGACCCATGATGGCGACATACTCATTGCGGCGGATGCGCAGATTGACGCCGCGCAGGGCGTGCACCTCCTGCTCGCCCATCACATAGGTCTTCCACAGATTGTCCGTTGCAATGACCTCGCCCGGTTGGCAATGAACGCCAATGTCATGTGGTGCCGTTGCGGTTGCCATCATCCTCCTGCAAATGTACGGGTGCTACGCTATGCATTTTCCTGCGTGGCACCATCGGGAGTGGTGTCACGTTTTACTCCGGTGCCACTGGCTAACGTTCGCAGGGTCTTATATTTGCCGGTAACAACCTCATCTCCTGGTTGCAAACCGCTTGTCACCTGAATTTCCGTCGATCCGGTTATCCCCGTCTGTACCGGCCTGAAAAATGCCCGCATCTTGCCGTCCTCGGTGCGCACCACATACACGCCTTGGGTCTTCTGCGAATCCTTTACAGGTGACACCGGACCGGCGTTCTCCGGCTGCTTGCCATGGTTCTTTGCAAGCACCGCTTCGGCGGCAGGATCGCGGCTGACCAGCGCCGCCAGCGGCAGCACGACCGCGCTGTTAACCTGAGCCGTCTTGATCTTGGCCGTAGCGGAAAGACCAGGGCGCAACACATCGTTATTCTGACCGGGCACATTGTCCAGGGTTACGACGACTTTGAAGTCCTTCGCCTCTTCAGTACCGGTTGTGGACTGCGACGTGGCAATACCCGTGGTGCGCAACAGCGCCTGATCGCCAACTTCAGTGACATGGCCCTTAAACACCTTGCCAGGCAGGGCATCCACCACAATGTCCGCCTGTTGATTCAGCTTCACGTTGACCACGTCCGTCTCGTCGATCTTGACTTCCGCGGTAATGACGGACATATCCGCTACCGTCATCAGTGTCGATCCCTGGGCGTTTTGAATGCCCGTCACCATGGTCTCGCCTTCACGGACGGGAACGTTCGTGACCAGGCCATCGAACGGGGCACGCGAGATGGTCTTATCCAGCGAATCGTAGTTCGCGCGCTGGGATGCAACTGCCTGCTGCACGTGGCCCTGGGCGGACGCGGTCTGCGCCTTCGATTGCGCCAGCGAGGCCTCACGCTGCTGCACCGTTGCCGCGCTTACGTCGAAGGCGGCCTTCTTCGAATCGTAGTCTTGCTTTGAAACCAGCTTTTGATCGTAAAGCTGCTGATACCGTTCAATATCGAATCGCTTCTGTTGCAGGTCAGCCTTCGATTGGGCCAGGTTGGCTTCAGCTGTCTTTTCCGCTGCCACAAACGAGTTCACATCCGTCTTGTTCGACGAAATGGTCGCGGCCTGCGCGGCAACGGTCGAAGCTGGCTGTACGCTCTCGATCGTTGCAAGCGTCTGCCCGGCGTTGACGTGATCGCCTTCCTTGACATACAGGTGCGTAATGCGGCCAAACGCAGTTGCGCCGATGTTGACGTAGGTCTTTGGCTTGATCTGGCCCGTTCCGGTCACAACGGAGGTCAGGTCCTCGCGCGTGATCCGTGCCGTCGTCACTTCCGTAACATTCGCCCGGCTGTGGTACACCGTTCCGCCAATCACTGCCGCCAGCAGAAGCACGCCAACGACAATAAGCAGTATCTTTTTCATGCAGCCCTTCTTGGTCCGGTGCAGGTTCTGCCGGATAGGTCTACCTATATCCTACGGATAGAAGACGCCGGAAGTTCCCGTTTAGCTCTTGGCACCTGCGAATTGCGTTCTCAGGTCAACACAATTCCTGCCTTGTTCCGTCCAAAATCATAGCAGCGCACAATGGCATGCCGTTAGCGCAACGCAGGTTTGTTTCAGAAGCATCACCGTGACGGCTCCAAAGACGAACCGCGCGTTTACAATAGTGTTAACCGGACGTGTCTGGTGGGAGTTGGCAGGGCAATGAAAAGGTCCGCTTGGCGCAGGTCAGCCGTAGTGCAGGGGGCAGTATGCACCGCCATACTGGTATTGCTTCCCGCAATGGTAAGCAGGAGTCACGCACAAACGCAGACTGGTTCAGCACCCACGCAGCAGCAAACGCCGCCCACCGTGAATAAAACAGAACCAGCGGAAGAAAAGCCGGACCCGTTAAAGCGCCGCCTCTCGGATCGCGAAAAGCTGCAACAGAATAAGTATCTCAAGCAGGAATTGAAGCCGGACGGCACGTTCAAGAAATGGCTTGAGCAGGATGTCGTCTGGATCATCAGCGATCAGGAGACGCAGGCGTTCAAATCGCTGAAGAACGATGAAGAGCGGGAAGCATTTATCGAAAACTTCTGGCTCCGCCGCAATCCCAACCCGGATTCCCCTGAAAATGAGTTCCGCGAGCAGCACTATGCGCGCATCGCGTACGCCAACGAACACTATGCCGCGGGCAAGCCCGGCTGGAAGACAGACCGGGGCCACATTTATATCGCCTACGGCAAGCCTGACTCCATTGACTCGCATCCGAGCGGCGGGACCTACGACAGGCCAATGGAAGAGGGCGGCGGCTCCACCTCGACGTTTCCCTTCGAAGTCTGGCACTACCGGTATCTCGAAGGGATTGGCGACAATATCGACCTGGAGTTTGTCGACTCCTGCCAATGCAGCGATTATCACCTCACCATCGACCGTTCCGAAAAGGATGCGCTGAAGTACGTGGCAGGCGCGGGCCAGACCATGTATGAGCAGATGGGCATGGCGAAGCGTCAGGATCGTATGACGAACGGCATGGAGCAGCTCGGCTCCGGGCCCATGTCCAGTTCGCAACAAAGCAAGCAATTCGATCGCATCGCGCTCTTTGCAAAGATCCTTGCGGCTCCACCTATCAAGTTTAAGGATATGGAGCAATACATCACCAGTTCGCAAATCCTGAAGGGACCGCCGTTCCTCTTCGATGTACGCACGGACTACGTCAAAGTGACGAACGACACAGTATTGGTGCCGGTCACGCTGCAAATCCGTAACCAGGATGTGACCTTCAACACGAAGGATGGCGTTTCGACTGGAACCGTCAACATTCTCGGGCAGGTCTCGAATATCAATCACCGTATCGTGCAGACCTTTGAAGATACTGTGAACGTTCAGGTGCCTGCGGAGTTCCTTGCCAAGACGCAGGCGCAACGCAACCTCTATTGGAAGGCTTTACCGTTGCGGCCCGGCTTGTACAAGGTCGACATCGTCATCAAGGACGTGAATAACCCCGAACACATCGGCACATGGCGGCGTTCAGTCAACGTGCCCAAGTACGACGATGACCGGCTCTCGGCCTCCTCTCTGATTCTTGCTTCCAGCATGTCGCGTGTGCCGTCAAAGGAGATTGGCGCGGGTGCATTTGTCATCGGCAACACCAAGGTGGTGCCGAGTGTTTCCACCGGACCGCAAGTCCCGGTGACCTTTAAAAAGAGCGCGAAAGATGCTACCTTGAATTTCTGGATGCAGATCTACAACCTTGGCATCGATGACAAAAGCAAACAGAATAATGCTGAGATCCAATACGTTGTCACGGACCTTGCTACCAACAAGCAGATTTTGGACGCCAGGGAATCCACGGTAAAGCTTAATCCCAACGCCGATCAGGTAACGCTGGAGAAGAGTCTGCCCCTGGCAAGTCTGCAACCAGGGAAGTACCAGTTGAACATTAAAGTGAACGATGGCATCTCCAAGCAGCAAATTTCGCAAGCCGCTCCGTTTACAGTGGAGTAGAATTTTTAAGGAACCAATCGGAGAGCGGCGGCGCAGGACACGACAGCCCGTCTCCTCCTTCGAACCATCTTGTTCTCACGCCGGCTTGGGTAGATCGAAAACCCATATCACGCAGGCGGTTTGAGATGAGGCCCGAACGCGAAGAGGGTGTAATCGGCGCGGTGAAGCAATCGTTTCTGCAACACGGACTCACTCTGGTGGTGGCAGCGCTGGTGCCTGCGTCATGCATCCAGGCGCAGATGGCGCATCGCTCCGATGGTCTGCTTGCCGCCAGCATGATCACCGGCATCGTCCGCGATGCGAATGGCGTCCCGCAAATGGGTGCGCTCGTGCAAGCGCTCTTGCCGGATGCCACGCTCGGCGGTTCGGCCATTACAGATTCGCGCGGCCAATACCATTTCTACATTCAGCCTGGCAGCTACCGTATCCGAGCCACTGCGGCGCTCCTTCTGCCTGCGGTCCGTGAGCACCTGCTGGTAAGTCATGGCAGTCGCGCGGTTGTTGATCTCACGCTGACGACCCTGCTCGCACCGGACGGCTGGTTGCCGGTTTCGCGCCGCACCGTCAACGAGCCAAGCGACGACTGGACATGGACGTTGCGTTCCGCCAGCAGCCGGTCTATTCTTCGCCTGGCAGATTCCTCTGAATCTAATTCCAATGAAGCAGGGAGCGGTCCGCTGGTAGTCTCCTCCAGCAGTCAGGAGGCACGCCACGGTATATCCAGTGGCCGCGTGACCCTGAAGGATAGCGATGGCGCGTTCGCTCGCGGCGGCAGCCATAACATCATCGTCCTGACCCGTGTGGATGAGAACGGCAGAGGCGCGGTGCTTCGAAGCGATCTTTCCGGAACCCGCTCACCCTATCCTGTCGCACCCTCTGCTGAGATCAGCGTTGGCCTGCAACGCCGTACACCGCTCAACGGATTCTCACGCGCCGTGCTGACGTATAGCAGCCATCCGGAGCTAACTGCTGGGCGAGGCGTCACCGGAATGCAGGGTGCCACGTTACGCTCCGCGCAGCGGATCGATGTGGGGGACCTGCTCCGTATCGATGCGGGCAGCGTCATGCGCGATAGCAATCTCGGTGGCAACGCTCTCATCGTCGAACCCTTTCTTCGGGTCGCAGCACATGCCGGTGATGGCGTCGTACTTGCCTACAGCATGACGCGTTCGCGTGGCACGGAAAGTCTGGACGATTTGGATCGCGTTCAGGCGGCCACCCCCGTCGCTATTCTCCGGAACGGGCATCTACAGCTTGAAAACGGCAGTCACCACGCGATCTCAATGCTGGGCAAACTGCACGGCGGAGGATCGCTGGAAGCCGTCCTGTATCGCGATCAGATGCGCAATCCTTTTATCGCTGGAACCGGAACGCTGACGGCATCCGACATGCAGGCGAATGCTGCTGTCGCTGACCCCACAACCCATTCCTACCGGGTTGCCGCGCATGACTACAGCAGCGCTGGCGCACGTCTGACCGTGCGCCAGCCACTCACCAAATCACTCCAGGCCGGCGCTGAGATCACCGTCGGTGAAGCTCTCCGCACGGGGCGTCTGCATGATGCAACTCTCGCCGATGTGCTCAACCGTCTGGCTCCAGCCCGCGTCTATGCTGCCACTGCATTTGCAGACGGAAAAATTCTCCGCACCGGTACAACGCTGCGCGCCTCCTTTCGCTGGCAGCCTGAACGCACACTCACGGCCGTGGATGCCTTCCATATCGGAGACGATGGAGCATACCTCTCCTGCTCCATGCGGCAATCGCTCGGTAAGGCACATTTCCTGCCGCAAGGGTTGGAAGCCGTCATCGATCTGCAGAACCTGTTAGCGCAGGGCTATCAGCCGTTTGTGTCCAATGATGGGCAAACGCTCTATCTGGCGCAAACGCCGCGCAGCGTTCAGGCCGGTATCTCCTTCTCTTTTTAGCAACCGTCGCTGTGCTATAGTCATTCAATACCGCAAGCTGGTTTGGGAGCGCCCTGCTCTTTGCTAGACATCAGCTTCCTGGACGCGTAGCTCAACTGGCAGAGCATTCGACTCTTAATCGACAGGTTGTAGGTTCGATTCCTACCGCGTCCACCAACGCATCGTAAAGCGGCCCTCCGGGGAGTTCATCCCTTAACTTCACACATTGAAAGCAGCGGCTCCTGGCCACTCACCTGCAATACTGTGGATATGCCTGCCCGTTCTTCTCGCTCTGATGTCGTGCTGGCTTTGCTCGTCGCCATATTCGTCATCGGTCTGAACACGTGGTTTGCGGTCGCGGCTGTTCAATCCCTCTTGGACAGCGAAGCCTGGCTGGCGCATACGTGGGAGGTCATCGGACAAAACGAGCATGTGTTGGTGTCCCTGACCAACGCGGAATCCTCTGCCAGGGGTTTCGTTATCACGGGGCGGGACGCATCACTCGAGATGTTTCAGGACGTCACCAAGTCGTTACCTCCGGACATACAGCGCCTGAACGATCTTACGGCCGACAACCCAGTGCAGCAGGGAAATATCAGCCAGGCGCGCGCTGTGATTGACCACCGCATGACGATGCTCCGGCAGATTGTGGACGTGCGCCGCAATCAGGGCGCCGAAGCAGCACAGCTGGTTGCGGCATCAGGACTCGGCAACATTGAAATGAACAACGTGCGCTTCGCCATCAGCCGCATCAATGCGGAAGAGCACCGCTTGCTCCTGAACCGCGCGGACGAAACCCGGCACAACGGTTCACGCGCGCTCTTCGCCATTGGTCTTGCCTGCGTTTTAGACCTGATGATGACTGGGTTCCTCGCCTATTACTTCGTCGAGGAACGTCGCCAACGCATCGCGTCAGAGGTGAACGCCGAGCGGCTGGAGATCGCTAACGCGCTGGCTGAACGGCGTTCAGAGGAAGTTCGCCTGTTGAATGCGGACCTGGAAAACCGCGTCCGTGAGCGCACCGCCGAACTGGAGGCCACCAATCGAGAGCTTGAGGCCTTCAGTTACTCGGTGTCACACGACTTGCGGGCACCGCTGCGAACCATTGACGGCTTTAGCCTCGCGCTTCAGGAGGACTACACAGACGCGGTCGATGCCGCAGGGCGCGATTACATCAGCCGTGTACGTGCCGGTGTGCAACGCATGGGCCAGTTGATCGATGCGCTCCTGCAACTCTCGCGGATAACCCGTTCGGATGTCACACGTGAACCGCTCGATATGGCAAGGCTGGCAGAAAGCGTAGCCCAGGCATTGCGTGAGCAGAACGTCGATCGTGATATTCGTTTCAACATCACGCCGGGGCCGGACGCCAACGCCGATCCCAAGCTGGTTCAGGTTGCGCTGGAAAACTTGTTGGGAAACGCCGTCAAGTTTACGGCACGTCAACCTATCGCAGAGGTCAGCTTTGGCTGGGACGCCGCGCAATCGGCATGGCGGGTGAGCGACAATGGCGCTGGCTTCGACATGTACTACGCCAGCAAGCTGTTTAACGCCTTCAACCGGTTGCATGGGGACAAGGATTTTAAGGGTTCCGGGATTGGGCTTGCGACCGTGGCGCGTGTTGTTCGGCGGCATGGCGGCCGCATATGGGCAGATAGTATCGTCGATCATGGCGCGACGTTCTGGTTTACGCTAGGATGACCGCATGGCTGAGGCAACACGTTTGATTCTCTTGGTGGAAGACGACCCCGATCACGAAATGCTGACCATTCGTGCGTTGAAAAAGAGCAACATCGCCAACGAAGTGCGTGTCGCTCGCGACGGAGAAGAGGCGCTTACGGCCCTGTTCGGCAGCGCCCCGGCTCGTCCCCAGTTGATTCTGCTTGATTTGAAACTGCCAAAGGTCGAGGGCCTCGAAGTCCTTCGGCGCATCCGCGAGCATGAGAGTACGCGCATGCTGCCCGTTGTGGTGCTGACCTCATCTGACGAGGAACGCGATGTCGTCCGCAGCTACAAACTAGGCGTAAACAGTTACATCCGTAAACCAGTCAACTTCACTGATTTTGCTGAGGCAACACGGCAGCTTGGCATGTACTGGCTGGTGTTGAACGAATGTCCCCCAGCCAACTAGAGCAGCGGCGTATCGCCGTTCTGCTGGTTGAAGATAACCAGGACGATGCGGCTCTGCTGGAGCGGCATCTGCGCAGGAACGGCTTTGCGCCAGACACTACCCGTGTTGAAACTGCTGCTGAAATGATGGCTTCTCTCGACATCCAGCGGCCAGACATCATCATCGCGGATTACAACCTCCCAACGTTCAGCGGGCCGGAAGCGTTGCAGCTGGCGCGCGCCAGCGGCTACGACCTGCCGTTCATCATGATGTCCGGTGCCATCTCTGAGGAGACGGCGGTGGAGAGCATGCGGGCCGGCGCGCAGGACTACGTTACCAAACAGAATCTCGCACGCCTTATTCCGGTGGTTGAACGCGAACTGCGCGAAGCAGCGGCACGCCGCTCCCGTGTCGCCGCGGAGCGAGCCCTGGCGGTCAGCGAGTCGCGCTTTCACATGCTGGTCGACGCCATGCCCATGGGCCTCCTCATCAGCCAGAACTCCGGCCGCATCGCGTACGCAAACGCCACCGCCGAGCGTCTGCTGGGCTTCAGCGCGGAGCATATGCTGAGCGGAGACGTGACGCTGGGATTTATCTGTGCCGCACTGAATGTTTCTCACGATAATCTGGAGCTGCGCGTCAGGGATGAGCCATTTGAGGCGGTATGCAACACCGCGAACGGCGACAGACTGGATGTCCTCGTTGGCATCACCTTCCTTGACGGCGCACAAGCGCATGGCGACAGGGAACTCGCCGTCTTCATCGCGGACCTCCGGCATCAGAAACGCAGTGAAGAAGTTCTCCGCCGCACGGAAAAACTAGCCGTTGCCGGACGGCTTGCCGCATCCATTGCGCATGAAATCAACAACCCTCTGGCGGCGATTACCAATTGTCTGTACCTCGTTCAGCAGACACAGTTGGAGGAGCAAGGCCGCTCCTATCTTGAGATCGCGCAGAAAGAACTTGACCGGGTCGCCCAGATCACTGTTCAGACTCTCCGGTTTCATCGTCAGTCAAGCAGGCCCATGGCGACCAGACCCAGTGAGTTAGCGGAAACGGTATTAGCTCTCTTTGAGTCCCGCATTCACAGGCAGAACATCAGGGTTGAACGACGGTTTCGAGAGACGTTGCCCATCATTGCCTTCGAGGGCGAAGTTCGGCAGGTGATTGTAAACCTGCTCAGTAACGCGATCGATGCCATGCCATTTGGCGGCTGCATCCAGGTGCGAACTGCCGCCACGTGTAACTGGAAGTCCGGTGAAACAGGGTTGGCCCTGACGGTCTGTGATCATGGTAGCGGCATGGGTGGAGAAACTGTTGCCCGTCTCTTTGAACCGTTCTACTCCACAAAAGGTATTACCGGAACCGGGTTAGGCTTGTGGGTTTCAAAGGAGATCGTGGACCGGCACCATGGCACCATTCGCGTACGCAGCCGGCTCGCTGGCCCGGGAATAGCAGGAAAAACCATCTTTCGCGTATTCTTTCCGGCGCACGGCGTTCCCGCGCCAGCCGGTGCGTTTGTCGCAGAGCAGCTGCACGCAGCACATGTATAGACGCGCGTAGCCAGCTTCCCAGCGGAAAAGAATTCTGAATCGTCTAGTCGCGCCTAGCTTCAGCTCAACCGCTTGGATCGCGTCAGCCGCTTGCTATTCAACAAAGTCGAGTTGTGCACGACGCGGGATCACACCGCGTTCGAATCCCATTTCCAGCAGCTTGCGAATGGCCTCGCGTCCATCCTCGCCGTAGTTTAATGTGCGCTCGTTGACATACATGCCAACAAATTTATTTGCCAGTGAGGTATCCAGGTCCCGGGCAAACTGCATGGCGTAATCCAGCGCTGCGGGCCGGTTGTCCAGGGCATGTTGGATTGAGTCGCGAAGCGCTTGCGTACTGACGCGCATGGCTTCATTTCCGAGAGACCGCTTAATGGCATTTCCACCCAAGGGCAGCGGCAAACCGCCTGTCTCCTCGCGCCACCATTGGCCCATGTCAAGCAGCTTATAAAGCCCGCTGTCACCATACGTGAGCTGGCCTTCATGAATGATAAGGCCCGCGTCAAATTCCCCGGCAACAATCTTCGGAATGATCTGGTCGAAAGGCACCGTGACGGTCTCAATTTCCGGCGCGAAGAGCTTCAGCGTTAGATACGCGGTGGTCAGCGTACCCGGCACCGCAATGCGCAGCTTTTTTACCTCGTCCAGCGTGTACTTGCGCGGTGAGACGATCATCGGCCCGTATCCTTCGCCCACGGACCCTCCACACGCCATCAACGCGTAGTTATCCTGCAGGTACGGATAGGCATGGAACGAAATTGCCGTGACATCGTAGTACGGGTCATGAATCGCCCTCTGATTTAGCGTTTCAATGTCCGTGAGTACATGCGTGAATTTATAGCCGGGGACGCGAATCTTGTTTGTCGCCAGGCCGTAAAACATGAAGGCGTCGTCGGAATCAGGACTGTGCGCAATCTTGATTTCCTGGACGTCAGTAAGTGAATTCATGAAGTGATGACCTTTATCTACGTATACAAATGGAGTGGATGGAACGAACTCAGCACCAAACGTTAATTCCTGCGTAAGTGCTTGTGGACCGCGGCAGCCATTGCCGCCGCCGCGCATACCTTAATTGCATCAGGCGCGGCGAACGGCAGAATGGCACCGGCGAGCGTGGTGCGGAAGTGCAAGTGCAGCAGGTGACTGAACCAAGCCGCGCCAGAGGCGTACACAAGCAGCATGGCAAGCGCGCCACCGAAGCCATACGCTGCAAACCGGTTCCAACGAACAAGAACGCGCGGCACCCAGCCCGCCGCCGCCGCTGCAAACGGGTAGGCAAGAAGATACCCTCCGGTAGGTCCCAGCAGGCGCGCGGCACCTGGCGCTCCCATGGGCGTGAACACGGGCAACCCAACCACCCCCTCGCACAAATACACAACTAACGCACCGAAACCTGCGGCCGGCCCCAGCAGCATCCCTACCAGCAGCACCGCAAAGGGCTGAAAGGTAAACGGCACCGGCGTGAACGGCAGCACCACGGCGATGTGAGCACATAGCCCAATCAACGCGCTGCCCGCAAGCGCAAGACCACAGCGGACCGGAAAGCCATGCAGCCATCTGCGATCAGCCATGGCCGGAAGAGGCGCGCGCGGAGCTAGTCTGGAAGACGAGATCATTGCCTTGGAATACACCTTTTGGTCTATTGTACTGTTCCAGCCAGCTTGCCACTCGGTCTATGCGCAGGAAGCCAGGGGTTTGCCCGCTTACTGACCAGTACCTGCAAAGATACCCCGCGCTTGTTTGCCCTGTGTTCTTTGCGTTCTACTAAGACGATGTCTCAGGCACTCCAGGGCGAAAAGCACAGTCGCATGCGCGCGGTCGTGCACGGCGTATACAGTGCGCGCCGTAAAATTGCCACCTGCGGAGCAATCGTCTTGGCAGGTGTCGTGGGGTTTCACGTAGTGTTAGGGCAGAACGGTCTGACAGCATATCGCAACAAGCGGCAGACCATCCGCGACATGAATATCGAAATGCGCGATTTGCAAATCAAAAACCAGGTTCTGCGCAGCCATGTGGACCGTCTAAGCAGCGATCCGAACGCCATTGAACATGAGGCTCGGGAAGCGCTCCACTACGCCCGTCCCGGCGAGGTTATTTACACGCTTCCAGAAGCAGGGAAGCGTTAGCGCTACTTCCCGCCGCCATCGACCGACAGGTAGCTGGCACCCGATACGGATGAGGTCTGCGTATTCGGCCCCAGGCCAAGTTTAATCAAGGCGCGTGAGTCAGGAATCAGCTTGGTTTGCCAGCCGTTATCGGCTTGCAATTTCTGCATTGCGGCTTCACTGGCTGAGTCCCAATGACCTGAAGCTTCCTGTAAATACCCAGCCTTCACCAACGCATTCTGAATCTGCGTCGCACGTTCGTCGCCTATTGCGCGAGGCTTCGGGGACGTACTCAACTTGCTTGACTTGTGCTTCGCCGAAGTCGGTCCACGGCGCACGCGAGAGGCCTGCGTCGAAATCATGCTGAACACCAGCAGATTCGCTACAAGAAGAAAACGGAAGGGTCGCATGGAATACCTCAGAAGTCCAAAGTCTGGCACGCGTGAGTCTGCCGGTTACCAGTAGTACACGTGCGTCATGGGAATATGCAAACCGGGTCGCCAGGCACCTAACGGGAGAAACCGGCGATGGACCGCCGGCTCTCCGCATTATGCTGGCTACTCTACGGCAGACGCCCGCCAATGAAGCTTGAGTTGCCGCGTGATTGCGCCGGTCGAACAACAAACACTACATCGTCACCGGATTTCAGCGGATTGATTGCGGCACGGAACGACTCCATGTCGGTCACCGGCTTTCTGTTCACCTCTGTAATGATGTCACCCTTTGAAAGTGGCAGATCATCCGCAAACGACCCTGGCTTTACTGCTCCTACCAGCACGCCGCCATTCAGCTTCAACCGGCTGGCGAGTTCATTGGGAACGGCGCTGACAGATATGCCCAGCTTGTTCTGCGCTACGTCAGGCGTGTTGCCGGAGCCGGGATTCTCGTCATCTCCCGCACCATCGTTCTTAGCCACCAGTTCCGCACGATCCGCGATCGTCACCGTGGCATTGTTCTGCTGACCGTTTCGTAGATAGGTAAGCCGAACGGTCGATCCCGGACGCCTCGGCGAGATGTTGGCGACCAGTTCGTCTCCGTCCTTCACCGGGGTGCCGTCGATTGCTGTGATGACATCACCTTTCTTCAGGCCAGCCTTTTGCGCGGGGAATCCGTCCGTCACCTGCGACACCAGCACGCCACCGTTGGCAAAGCCGTATACGCGGCCCACGGCGGAAGAGATGCCCGGCTGGAAGGAGATACCAATCGATCCGCGCACGACTTTGTGCTCCGGTGAGATCAGCATGTTGTACACACTGATCACGGTGTTGGAGGGCATCGCAAAGCCGACGCCAACCGACCCGGCACTTTGCGTGAAGATGGCCGTATTCACGCCGATCACCTGGCCCGCCATGTCCAGCAGCGGTCCACCGGAGTTGCCCGGGTTGATCGCCGCATCGGTTTGGATGAACTTCTGAAATTGGCTGCCGCCGCTCGGGCCGTCGTTGACTGAGCGATTCTTGGCGGAAACAATACCTGCTGTCACCGTCTGTGAAAGGCTGAACGGGCTGCCAATGGCGAGCACCCAGTCACCCACCTGCGCACCGTCGGAATTCCCCAGCTTCACCGTTGGCAGGGGCGACGATGCGTCGATCTTGATCACCGCTAGATCCGTGTCCTTATCCGTGCCAATCACGTGTGCCGGGCGGCCGGGATCGTTCTCGGGATCCGTCGACAACTTCACGTAAATCTTATCGGCCTTGTCTACCACGTGGTTGTTGGTGACGATGTATCCACGTGGATCGACGATAAAGCCGGACCCAAGCGCGCGCCGCTCACCGCCTCCAAAGCCACCCTCACCGTCCTCGTCATCTCCGCCGCCCTGACCGCCCTGGCCACCAAAGAAGCGATTGAAGAAATCCTGCATATCTCCCTGATCGCCACCACTGCCTCCGCCGCTGCGGCCGTTCCGGCGGGTGCGCGGCGTTGTACTCTGCTTCGGCAGCGACTCGGTATTGATGTTCACCACCGCCGGTCCAACTTCCTTCGCGATCTTGGTGAACTGATTCGCCTCAGACACGACCGGCGGCACGCGCAGCGGCGTCGCGTCGGAGGTGTCGACCTTCTGCTGGCCTGCGCCATGCACGGTGCCGGTCAGCAGCGACCCTGCGATTACGCCGGTTGAAAGTGTTCCAAGCAACACAAAACTGGTGGCAAGCCGGTGCGTGCGGATCTGTTCGGGAAAGGACTTCTTCTGTTCCATGTGTGGTGGTGTCCTCGTTCAGTAAGGCATGAGACCCTCGCGGGCCGTCCAGACAATTAGACGCCAGGTTAGCGCATTTGTGTGCGACGCATTCTTGCTGGGGACGGCGAACCTGCCGTTCATCGAACATTTCGTTCCGCGGCAACGGCAACGTGTCGCATCCCGCCTTGGCGGTCAGCCACTCATGCTGCGGTCGTGGCTGCCGTGCCACCGCACAGGTCCAGCAAAATCAGCAGGATGCGCCGCAAGGCAAGTTCACGCCCACGTGCGTCGTACCATTCATTGGTGGTATGGATGCCACCGGCGGAACCACCGGCACCAAGCGCAATTGCCTCCCGCCCAAGCGCCAGGGGAACATTGGCGTCCGTCGATCCCAGCCGCTCCTCAGTGCGCAACCGTAAATGCCGGTCCACGGTCCGCACCGTCTCCAGCAGCCTTGAGCCAGCCTCCAGCGTGGCGGCGGGACGGTCCCCAATGCATGTAATCCGTGATCGTAATCCGCCAGACGCACGTGCATTTGCCGCCAGAACGGCATCTTCCACGGCACGGTATAGCCTCACTTCCAGCGACAGAATTTGCTCCGCGTCCGTGGAGCGGATGTCCACCAGCGCCTCCGCTGACTGAGGCACGGCCGTGACGGATGTTCCGCCGCGCAATACGCCCACGTTCAGGGTGGTGCGCGGTATGGTTGGCAACGGGTGAGCGGTCAACGTTGTAATGGCCGAGGAGAGTGCAACAACGGGATTCGCCGTGCCGCCATCGGTCCAGGCATGTCCACCGGGACCGCTGATTTCCACGCGGAAACGGCGGCTGCCCAGCGCACGCGTGACGACAGTCTCAGTACCCGCGCCTTCCAGGGCAATGCTCCCAGAAATGCGATGCGCGAAATCTGACGCGCCAAAGAGATGACGCATCCCACGAAGATCGCCCTCTGCTTCCTCACCCACGTTCGCCGCGAACAGAATGTTCATCCAGGGATGCAATTCGGCGTTGCGTAACGCTGCCGCGATGGCAAGCAATCCCGCCACTCCCGCGCCATTGTCCGCGATCCCTGGTCCATGCAGCAGGGTAGCCCCTTCGTGGACGGAAACGTCCGTACCCGCCGGAAACACAGTGTCCAGGTGCGCAGAAAGCAACACCAAAGGTGAAACGCCGTCATCTTCCCGCAGCAGCGCAAGTGCATTGCCCTCTTCATCCAGGTGCGCGTTGGCCAAACCAAGCTCGTGCATGCGCTCCACGAACCATGCCGCCCGCGTGCCCTCCCCAAACGGCGGAGCAGGAATGGAAACAACGTCGCGCTGCCAGGTCACGATGCGCGGTTCCTGCAGGTGAAGCCATCCGAACGCACGATGTACAGCCGTATCCGCGGCCAACTGTGCAATGCGCGCAAGAGGCCGCAACCGTTTGCCATTGCCCGCTTGTTGATCGAAATTCATGCGCTCGCCATCTCGTGATCCTGAAGGCAAATCGCATCGCCTGTATCAGCCGCATACGTCACATTCAGGAGATGCAGTCCCTGTGGAGGCGCGGTAGGCCCTGCTTCGCTCCGGCTCCGAGCCGCCAGGATGCGCGGCAGGCTCTCCGGTTCCGCCCGGCCCGCACCGGCGTCCACACAGGTACCAACAATGTTGCGCACCATGTGGTGCAGGAATCCATCACCGGTTACGCGGAAGATCAGCAGATCGCCGCTCCGTTCCCATTGCGAGGCAAAGATGGTGCGCACATTGCTGGTAAGTCCATCGTCACCCGCGAGACGTTTCGTTCGCTCTGGATCACGCGCGGCAAAGGAGGTAAAGTCGTGCGTTCCCACAAGTGCCGCCGAGGCACGCTGCATCCGTTCGGGATCCAGCGGCCAGCGGCAATCCCAGACAAACCGTGCCTCTCGCGGATGGCAGATGCGTTCTCCTGCAACACCGTGGCGGCGGCGCTCGAAGATGCGGTACTCGTACGTTTTATGCAGCACCCCGGCACGGGCATGGAAGTCCGCGGATGCCGCCTGGACCGAAAGCACGCGGATATCCGGAGGCAGCCGCCGGTTAAGCGCGCGGTGCAGTCGTTCCGCCGGTATCGCGGCTTGCAGACCCAGGGACACAACCTGACCTTCCGCATGCACACCGGTGTCCGTGCGGCCAGAGCCCTGCGGCAAAGTCGCTTCACCCGTAATCTTCCGCACTGCCTCTGCCAGAATGCCCTGTACAGTCGGCAGCCCCGGTTGGATCTGCCAGCCAAAGTAATCCGTTCCGTCATAGGCGACCGTGAGCCGGAAGTTCCGGGTGTGCGCCGTGGATAAGGAATCGCTCGTGGTGGGGAACATCGCGGCTGTTTGCACCGTATCATGCCTTGCCAGGAAGCCAATCCGCCTCGATTGTTATACTTTGTCATCCGGGGAAATAGCAGAGTGGCGTTCTGATGGCAAACGTGTGCGGTTGACATCACACCTCGTTAAAAGAGGAACCGGTCTGCCCTCCAAGTGTGATGAGCCGGAATAAAGTGCGTCCGCGCGGGGCGGGAATACGTCTTGTAAGGGACACCGATTGAGTAGCTGGAGAAGTGGCGTGAGAGCAGGCAATTTGCAAGGAGCAGCGGGTATCGCCCTGCTGCTGATGGGGACCGTTGCACCTGATACGGCATGGGCGCAACAGGCAGCTCCAACAACCGCAACGCCAGGCACAACCCAGACGAATCCAACGGCACCCGCCGTGCCGCAGCCGACGCAATTGGACACCACCGGCGCGCCCGGCGTCCCGCAAGCTCCGGAACCGGCGCACCCCGGTCCGCTGTACCTGCGCGAAGGCCTGAAGGACTACAGCAATTTGAAGAGCCACTGGAAGAATCCCATTGCGCCCTACACCCCCACGGATTACAACGCGCCACGCCTGACCAACACACCGCGCCTTAGCGACCTGCTGCGTGATGGCCGTATCTATCTCAGCCTCTCCGACGCCGTTTTGCTAGCGCTGGAAAACAACTACGACATTGAAATCGCCCGCGTAAACCTGGACATTGCGGATACGGACATCCTGCGCGCAAAGGCCGGCAGCACCCTGCGTGGCGTTTCCACCGGTCTCATCACCAACACTCTCGGTGGCACCTCCTCCACCATCACCGGCGGCGGTGGCCCGGGCGGCACCTCCACCGGCTCCGGCGGGACCAGCACGGGCGCATCTGGCCTGGTTCTCAGCACCAACGGCGGTGGTCCGTTGCCGCTCAACCGCGACGGTCTGCTGACCGGCACGCTTCAGTACGAGGACTCCACTACCCCCGGCGGCTCCAGTATCGGCGGCGGCAGCAGTTCCACCACAACGACTACGGGTACCGGCACCACAACAGGAACCGGCACAGGAACGACCACCGGTACGGGATCGGGCACAAGCACTGGTACTGGTTCAACCGGCACGGGAACAGGCACAGGTACAGGCACGGGCGGTACCACAAACCTGTTCAGTCCAAATCCCACCCAGACCAACACAGGAACGTACAATTTTCAGTATTTTCAGGGTTTCTCCACCGGTACTCAGCTCAACGTTTCCTTTAGCAACTCGCGTGTGTCCTCTTCCTCGACGCTGACCAGTTACCGGCCCAACTTTAATTCTGCTTTTCGGGTCACCGCCACCCAGCAGCTTCTACAGGGCTTCGGTCCACGCATTCAGAACCGTTTCGTCGTGCAGGCAAAGAACGACCGCCGTATTGCCGATTCAGCCTTTCGCCAACAGTTGATCTACACCGTAACCCAGGTCGAGAGCATCTACTGGGCGCTGGTCAGCGCCTACGAAGACGTGCAGGCCAAGACGCGCGCCCTGGAGCAATCCACGCAGCTTGCCTCCGACAACCGCCGACAGCTTGAGATTGGCACTCTCGCGCCGCTGGACATCGTCAACTCCGACCAGGCCGTAACCACCGACCGCCAATCGCTCACCACCTCGCAGTCCAATCTCGAGTACCAGCAACTGCTGATGAAGCAGGCCATCGTGCGCAACCTGAGCGACCCGCAGCTTGCCACCGCCCCGGTTATCCCCACGGAACGTGTCAGCCTCGAGCGGCTTTCTGAGGAAGACACGCCGGTCGAGGATCTTGTCAAAGAGGCCTATATCAACAATCCCTCGATTGAACAGGCCGTCATCAACATGAAGAACAATGAGATCACCATTCGTGGCGAAAAGAACGGTCTTCTGCCCATCCTGAATGCCTATGGCTTCTACGGAGGCACTGGCATCGCCGGCACGGTGAACCCCACCTCCACCATCTGTACGTCGAACCCCGGCGTAGCGAATTGCGGTCTCACCAATGTCGGTGGCTATGGCACGGCCTTCTCCAATGGCTTCAATAACAGCGCACCCGACTACGGCTTCGGCGCAACCCTGCAAATCCCCATTCGTAACCGCCCTGCCCAGGCTGACCAGGCTCGCTCTCAAATGGAATACCGCCAGGCTGGGATGCGGCTACAGCAGCTGTACACCCAGGTACGCATCCAGGTCATCAATGGTCAATTCGCGTTGACCAACGACCGCGCCTCGGTCGTTGCCGCGCAGAACTCGCGCGACTACCAGGCGCAGGCACTTGACGCTGAGCAGAAGCGTTTTCGGCTGGGTGCGTCCACCACCGCGAATGTCCTTCAGCAGGAGCGCAATCTTGCGACCGCCGACAACAATCTCATTTCGGCCACGGCGGCGTATGCGCGCGACCGTGCCGCGCTGCTACAGATTCTGGCCAGCACGCTGAACCGCTACGGCATCGTGCTGGAGCAGGCTGCCGCGGGCCAGATCACTACCAAGCCCACCATTCCTGGCCTCACCGCGCCTCAGCCACCAGCACCGCCCAGGCCGCTGACCAACACGCCTCCACCGCTGCCGCCGGACACAACGCGTCCTGCGGGCGGCAACACCCCGACGCAACCGTCCACAGCATCCCCGGCGAATTCTCCGGCACGGTAAAAGCAAGGGCCGGCTTCCGGCCCTTGCGTGTGCTTCTACACTGGAGTGATGCCGGATACCGCTCGCAACGCACTTGCAAATGCCCAGTCAGCCTATCTCCGCTCCGCCATGCACCAGCCCGTGCAGTGGCAGCAGTGGGGCGAGGCGGCGTTTGCACGGGCCGTGGCCGAAGACAAGCCGGTCCTCCTGGACATCGGGGCCGTCTGGTGCCATTGGTGCCATGTCATGGATCGCGAGAGCTATGAAGACCCCGAGACCGCCGCGCTCATCAACGAGTACTTCGTCGCGGTAAAGGTGGATCGCGACGAGCGGCCAGATGTCGATACGCGCTACCAGGCAGCCGTCTCCGCCATCAGTGGGCAGAGCGGATGGCCGCTGACGGCATTTCTCACACCTGACGGCCGGCCATACTTTGGTGGCACCTATTTCCCGCCGGACGAGCGTTACGGATGCCCCAGTTTTCGCCGCGTGCTGATGACCATGGCCGGCTCATTTCACAACCAGCGCGATGAGGTGGAGGAGTCCGCGGGCAGCGTGATGCAAGCGGTCGAATACAACGAAACCTTCACCGGCGAACTGGGTGATCTCGAACACCCGCACGCAAGCCTTGCCTTGCTGGAAAAGCTGATCGCGTCGGCGTTGGCACAATTCGATCCCACGCATGGCGGCTTCGGAGCGCAACCAAAGTTCCCCCATCCTGCCGCAATCGACATGCTGCTTGACGCTGCATCGCGCCCCGGTCCGAACGCCACGCAGGCAGAGGCCGCCGCGCTCACCACGCTGCACAAGATGGCTCGCGGCGGCATCTTCGACCAGCTTGCCGGCGGATTTCACCGCTACTCCGTGGACGAGCGCTGGGTTGTGCCGCACTTTGAAAAAATGGCCTACGACAACTCCGAACTGCTTCGGAGCTACGTGCACGCCTTCCAGACCTTTGCCGATCCGGAGTGTGCGGAGACCGCGCTTGCCATGATGCGCTGGATGGACGAAGTTCTCAGCGACCGCGAGCGCGGCGGCTTTTACGCTTCGCAGGACGCCGATCTGTCGCTGGACGACGACGGCGATTACTTCACATGGACTCGCGCTGAAGCCGCCGCCGTTCTTACGCCAGAAGAGCTAAAACTTGCTGAAGTCTTCTATGACATCGGCCCCGTCGGTGACATACACCACGATCCCGCGCGCAACATCCTGTTCCGTCCGATGCCACTGGAAGCAGCAGAGCGGCAGGCGCAAGTCGCGAAAGATGATGCCCCCGCACTCTTAGCATCGGTCAAAGCGAAACTCTACGCAGCGCGCCTGCAGCGACCCGCGCCGTTCATCGATAAAACGATCTATACCGGCTGGAACGCCATGTGCATTTCGGCATATGTCCTTGCAGGACGGGTGCTGCAACAGCCCGCCGCATTGGCGTTTGCCGGAAAATCGCTGGACCGCGTACTTGCCGCAGCCCTGCGCGATGGCTCCGTCGCGCACGTGGTCGCATACAGCGATACCGATGCGCCCCACGCGTCAGTCGCGGGCGTGTTGGACGACTATGTGTTCCTCGGCCACGCATGTCTCGACATGTGGGAAGCAACTGGTGCCATGCGCTATTACGAGGCTGCGGAAGAGATCGCCCGGACGTTGCTGTCGCGCTTCTACGATGGCGTGGGCGGCGGCTTCTTCGACATGCCCATCGATGCGCCGGATCGCCTTGGAGCCCTCCGTACCCGCCGCAAGCCCCTGCAGGATGCGCCCACGCCCGCTGGCAATCCCGCTGGAGCGGCTCTGCTGCTGCGGCTGCACGCGCTGAACGGCAACTCTGCGTACCGCGACAACGCGCAGGAGACGCTGGAGTGCTTCGCCGGGATCGCGGAACACCTGGGTCTCTATGCGGCAACATACGCGCTCGCGTTGGGGCGGCTGGGTCGGCCCGCAACTCAGGTTGTCATCGTCGGCGAAGGCGGCACCGCGGAACAGCTTGAAATACTCGCGCTCACACAGTATGCGGTGAATAAAACCGTCATCCGCTTCCGCCATGACCAGCTTGCCACGTTGCCACCTGCGCTGAGGGAAACGCTGCCGCACGTGCCGGATACCCAAGGTGCCTTCGCCCTGGTCTGCAGCGGCATGACCTGTCAGCCGCCCGTCACAGATGCGCACAGCTTGATTGCCGCACTGCACCCCACCGGTTCAATCTAGCTATTTTGCCCGGAACGACTTGATCGCAATCGCGTTCGGATGCGCTCCGGCGGGCAGCATCGTGAACAACTCCGGGCCGTTGTTATCGCGCGTTCGGATCACGGCCACGTCACCGCTCTTCGCGTCCGCCACCAGCAGCACAGGCTGCACCGGCGAAAGCGCCATCGCATCCGGCTGCGGTCCGGTGTGCACACTGCTGGTCATGCGGCCTTCGTCAATGGAGTAGAGGCTCACCGCATCGGAGCCGAAGTCTGAGATAAACAACGTGCTGTTATCGGGGCTCACAATGCCTTGCGACGGTTGTGTTCCGATCATGTACGTCCCGCCGACCTCATCCGTGGATGTCGAGATTTCACTGATGCTGGCGGATCCGAAGTTGCTGACGAAGAGCTCGCCCCCGTCGGGCTTCAAGGAGAGATGAACAGGTTGTTTTCCGACGCGCAGCCGCGCCAGCACGCGATCCTTCATCGTCGCTGCATCCTGTTTCGCCGGCCATGAACCCGGCGCGCTGGCCAGACCAATCGACAGCACGCTGTCACCGCCGGAGCAGGCCACGAAGGCCTTTGACGAATCGTTTATCACAGCGATATCCGTCGCTCCCTGGCAACCGCTAAAGCTGGCGCGGAGGCGCGGTGCCGGGGATTGCGTAATGTCATACAGCGAGACGCTGCCCGATCCGCGATTCGACACGATCAGCGACCGCCCGTCGGGCGAAATCCGCGCCAGACCAGGCTGCTCACCCGTGCCGGCTGTGGCGAGTTCGCGATGCTTAACCAGGTCTAGCACGCTCACCGTGTTTGATCCCGAGTTGGCGACGTACCCGCGCTCGCCCTTCGCGTCCACGCTGATGCTGTACGGTGCCTTGTGGACCGGAATGGTCGCGATAACGGCATTTCTGCTGGCGTCGATGACGCTTACCGTACCGCTCGCGGTGTTTACGATGTACACCTCGTTGCGCACCGGATTTACCGTGGCACCAGACGGATTGTCGCCAACGCGCAGCGTGCGATCCGGACGAAAGTTCACCAGATCCAAAACACTCACGGTTCCGGCAGCGCCATTTGTCACATACGCGTACTCGCGGTAATTTTCCGCCAGCTGGGGAAAGCGCATCCGCCTGCATCCGCTTATAAGCAGCAGCGGCAACAGACAGGTGATGTAACCAAATCGCACAAACACGAGCTTACCGCTTTGTCCGCGACCAGCGCACGCCCACCCATGCGGCATAGCCAACCTGGACCACAAAGACCAGAATGTACGCGGCGTAAAGAAAGGGGATACTGTTCAACGTCGGCTGCATTAGACCTCCAGCGCCTGCAATGCCATCTGCTCGGCGGCAACCTGTTCGCGCCGAACCAGTGCGTAGCGCGCCCAGATTAGCGTCGCGCCCCAGAAGAACCAGGCCACCATGTTCCACAGGAACGCGGGCCACATCGCAGGGTCCAGCGAACCTTCGCCGGTCAGCACCGGCGCGGGGTGCTGCGTTCGCCACCAGCGAATCGACATGAAGACAATGGGCACATCAATGCCGGCAAAGACGCTCAGAACAGCCGCGACGACCGCGCTCTGGCTTCCAGCCGAGAAGCGCCGCACCAGCAGATAGCTCACATACAGCAGAAACAGCATCAAGAAGCTCGTCAGCCGCGCATCCCAAGCCCACCAGATGCCCCACACTGGCCGTCCCCACAACATGCCCGTCGCCAGCCCCAGGCCGACATAGAGCACCGTCACTTCCGCCGTCGATACGGCGAGCGCATCCAGCTTCGACGCGAGTTCCGGCTTCGTTCGGCGGTAATAGAGAAAGGCGATGGACGCGATCATATTCGCGTACGGAAAAATTTCTGCGGAGATGTTGATTGGTACGTGCCAGTAGAAAATGCGCTGCACCTGGCCCATGGTCGCTTCTGTAGGCGCGACGAACACCGCCTCGTAGAAGCCAATCAGCAGCAGGGCCACGCTGAAGCCACATAAGATCCAGAACAGTCGCTTCATCTCTCTACCAGTCTATCGTTCGTCGGCCGGAACACCGCTACGATCTTTGTCTTCACCGCGTCGCGAGATTGAAGCCTAAAGGTTTACCCTGCGAAAATCCGTCCATTTAGCCTGTCGTGTTTCTTGTGCGCCTGAGAATGTTTCACGTGAAACATTCCTTACTCCGCATTCAGCACCGTGCCAAAGAGCAGCAGACAGACCGTGGTGAAGATCACGTCGAAGCCGAACAACATGCGAATCCACAGTTGCGGCTCGAAATCGCCGGTGATAATGCCCGTGGTAGCCTGCACAACGCCCAGCAGCGCGGGGATGGAGATGGGAAACAGGATGGCGGGAAGCATCAGTCCGCGATTCCGGCTGCGCAGGCCAAGCGCGGCGAAGAAGGTGCCGTTCACCACGATGGCCCACGTGCCTAGCGGCATTACCAGCAGCAGCCATCGCGTCTCGCCCAGCGGATGCAGGTTGTAGAAGACGATAAAGACCGGCGCGAGTACCGCCTCGACAACGCCGACGAAGATGAGGTTTGCTAGAGCCTTACCAAGGAAGAGCGCGCTTGGCGCACTGGCGGACATGCGATGCGCATCCAGCACCTGGTTGCGCCGTTCGCGTTCCCAGCTGATGTTGAGCGCGGTGGTCGCGGCGAACAGGAGGCCCACCCAAAGCAGGCCGCCACTCATCTGCCGCGCCAAGGCTGGAAAGCCCGTCGGATCGAACGCCATCGCGAAGACAACGGCGATCAGCAGCGTAAAGAAGAGCATTCCGGCAATGGCATCCCGGCTGCGCCATTCCAGGCGAAGATCTTTTTGCAGATGCAGCCAAACGGTGCGCAGATAGATCATGCCGCACCTGCCGACGCCCTGGTAAGATCAGCGACTACCGCTTCCGACACGCGGAGGTAGTCCGCGGGTGCCAGCACCAATTGCAGGCCGCGCATCCCGGCTGAAACGCTGATCGAGAGGAAGAGTTCGATCGCCTCATCAACAAACGCGCGGTACGCTTTCCTGGCACCCATTACCGTGACGCCGCCGCGAATGTACCCGGTAAGTGGCTCCACATCCTTCAGCGCGGCAAGCTCCGCCTTCTTCGATCCCGCCACAGCCGCGAGCTTTTTCAAATCAAGTTCGGAATCGCCCGGGATGACGGCGAAGACGTACTCGCCGTCGTTCAGGCGGCAGAGCAGAGTCTTAAAGACCTGGCTGGCGGGTATGCCGATCTTGCGTGCGACGTTAGCCGCTGTCAGGTCCTCTGGATCGACCACGTACTCGCGCGTTTCATAGGAAATACCCAGACGGTCCAGCAGCCGGGCCGCGTTGGTCTTCACGCGGCGTTTGCCTCGGTTGCAGTTGAGACCAGCGCACCGCCACGCATGTGGATGACGGTGTCCGCGACACCCTGAACAAGCTCAAACTGGTGTGTCGTTACGATCACGGTACGTTTCTCCGGTGATCCAGCCACTGGCCAGGTGCGATAGTCCAGCAGCAGATCCACCAGTTCGCGCGCGCCACCCGCATCCATGTTGCTGAACGGCTCGTCCAGCAGCAGCAGTTCCGGATCACCGGCCAGAGCGCGCGCCATGGACACGCGCTGCCGCATGCCCTGCGAGAACTGCGAGACAGGACGCGTCAGCGCCGGATCAATGCCAACCGCACGCAGCGCCATCTCCGGCGATCCATTGCAATCGCACGTTGCACCAGGATGCTGCAGCCGGGAGAAGTAGCGCAGGTTCTCCATAGCGGAGAGTTCCTCGTACAGCATGGGCGCGTGGCTCATGTACGCCATGCGGGACCGGGTGACTTGTGGTGCATCACCCAGCACCGTTACGCTGCCACCGGTTGGCGTGACAAGACCCGCCAGGATGCGAAGCAGGGTCGATTTGCCAGCGCCATTGGGACCAAGCAACACGTGGAAGCCGCCGCGCGAAAACGCACACGTCACCCGCTTCAGAGCGGCGAAGCTGCCGTAAATCTTGGAAACATTCTCCACGTGCGCCGCGGCTGAAAGGGAATCTGCCATCCGCTGCGAGTATAGCGAGTCAGAGCCGAAACGGCTCGTACCAACCCTTAAAGACGATCTCGCCGAGAGGCTTACGATCACGAGGCGTCGTCTCGGCCAGCTTGAAGCTATCTGGAACGTTCTCCGGATTTCCCAGGTAGCCTAGCGCCCACATCGCGCCCACTTCAAACTCATCTGGCACGCCGAACGCTGCGCGCAACGCCTCTTTGTCGAAGCCGCCCATGCCATGGGTATGCAGGCCCAGCGCCTGTGCCTCCAGCGAGGCCGTGGCTGACGCGGCACCTGTGTCATGCAGCGCATATGCGTTCGGTTGGCCGCCGTTGGTAAAGGCCTTCTTGCCAAAACTCGCATACAGCACAGGAGCGGATTTTGCCCAGGCCTGATTCATGGGTAGCAGGGAATCGAACAGCTTCGTGTAGGTCGCATCGCCTTTGCGTCCAACGATAAACCGCCACGGCTGCTCGTTATAGCTGGAGGCTGCCCACGACGCGGCGGTAAAGATCGACTTCAGATCGGCGTCAGATACAGGCTGGTCAGAGAACGAGCGGGGACTCCACCGGCTCAGGATTAGGTCTTCAACGGGCGCATCAGCGACTGCGTGCTTGACGTGTTCCAAGGTTGAGCTTTCGGTCATGATCATTTTCCTCTATTGGTCAGATGTTTCTGTCACGGCAACCGATGCAGTGCCATATTCGTGTCGCACATCTGAATGGGTCCTAATGTGGCGTAAGAGGATGTAAAAGCGCGCGGCAGCTATGCTATGTACCGTGATTCAATAAGTAAATGCAGGAGATCGTATTTGATGTGCTGGTGATCGGCGCGGGACCCACCGGGCTGGCGTGCGCCATCGACGCGCAGAACGAGGGATTGCGCGTTGTGCTGGTGGACAAAGGTTGCTTGTGCAATTCGCTCTTCCATTACCCGGCACACATGACGTTCTTTACCACGCCTGAACTGCTGGAGATTGGCAACATGCCGTTCAGCAGCCCAAACCAGAAGCCCACCCGTGGCGAAGCCCTGGAGTACTACCGCAAGGTAGCCGATCATTACAAGCTGGATGTGCGGCAGTACCATACCGTTCACCGTGTCAGCGGCTCTGACGGCAACTTCACCGTGCACACGACGGATCGCTTTGGACGTGTGCGGGAGTTTCATGCGCGCAAGTTGATCGTCAGTACCGGATATTACGATCTGCCAAATTATCTTGGCATTCCTGGAGAGGATCTCAGCAAGGTTCACCACTACTACAACGAGCCACACCCCTTCTCCGGGATGGAGGTGCTGGTCATTGGCGGTAAGAACTCCGCTGCCATCGCCGCGCTGGATCTTTGGCGGCACGGCGCAAAGGTCACCCTGGTGCACCGTGGAGCGGAAATGCACCGCCATGTGAAGTACTGGATTCTGCCGGATATCAATAACCGCGTAAAGAACGGCGAAGTCACGGCCTACTTTAACTCCACCGTTCTACAGATCACGGAAGATACTGTGACGCTGGCGACTCCCGAAGGTGAAAAGAAGCTGCCGAATGACTTTGTCTTCGCGCTCACCGGCTATCACCCGGACTTCGAGTTCCTGGAGAAATTGGGTATCGCGCTCAATCCAGAGAACGACCGTTGCCCCGTCGTGAACGTAGACACTCTTGAGTCCAACATCAAAGGCATCTATCTGGCCGGGGTGATCGTTGCCGGCGAACGCACGAATGAGATCTTTATCGAAAACGGACGCTTCCACGGAGCGCTGATCGCACGGGATTTGGCGTCCAAGCTCAGCCACGATCCGGAGCCGTCGCAACTGAACGAGATGGTTCCTGCGTTGGTGCACTGAGGCAACACGATGCGGTATGCTCCACGAACCATCCTCGGTCAACTGATTGCCGGTTCCTTGATCGTGCAGGTGCTGGTCTTCGGCATGTTTCTTAGCTTCAGCATCCGGCGCGAGTTGAAGCAGACGCAGCGACGTGATCGTCAGCGGCTGGCGAATCAGACGGAAACACTCGCGCGCGTGCTGGAAGAGCCGCTTGCGGCGGGAGATCGCAAGACTCTCGATGAGATCCTGCGCGTGCTCCCCGTCAGCACCACGATCCGGGGCGTACGCATTACAAATGCTGCGGGGGAGCCGCTGCACGTCAGCAATGGCAGAATCTCTCCAGCTCTGAACGCGCGTGAACGGGCGCTCCTGCCAGGCGTGCTTGCCGCCCCGGGATATCGCGGAGAAATCGGCGGAGACGGTGCGGAAGGCGTGCTTCCCATTGTGGCGAACGGCGTAGTGAAAGGAATTGTCTGGGTTGTACCGGATACAGGCGTGACGCACCGCTACTTGGTCACGGCTCTGAGAAACGTGCTGGTCTACGGTGCTCTTGCCCTTATTGGCAATTTACTTACAGTGTGGGCGTTGTCCGCTACCTTGGTACGTCCTCTGCGCCAGCTGCGGCGCGCGACAAACCAGGTACAACACGATCCCAATGATCTTTCCGCGTTTCCTTTACCCATTGCCGCGATGAACGAAGCAGGAGAACTGACGGCGAGCTTCAATGCGATGGTGAGCGAAATTGGATTGCAGCGGCAAGGCACCCAGGACACCTTAAGCCTGCTGGACGCGATGCTCAGCAGCGCCCCCATCGGATTTGCATTCTATGACCGCGATCTTCGATACGTGCGGCTGAACGAGCACATGGCGCGCATGCACGATGTACCGGCGGATAAACACATAGGCAAGCGTTACCGCGACCTATTGCCGAAGAGCGCCTCCACGGCACTGGCCGACGCCTCTGAGAGCCTGCTGTTGCAGACATTTGAAACAGCCCGGCCCATCTCGGATCATGAGATGACCGGGACGTTGCCCGGCGATACCAGTCCGCGTACATGGCAGACCAGCTATTTCCCGGTCTCGGTCTCCGGCGATGAGGTCCGCTGGGTGGGAGTGATTGCAGCCGAAATCACGGAACGCAAGCGCGCGGAGGAAGCCATGCGCCGCACCGAGAAACTGGCCACCGCCGGACGTCTTGCCGCCTCCATCGCCCACGAGATCAATAATCCGCTGGAAAGCGTCACCAATCTGCTGTACCTCTTGCGCCATCACCCATCCCTGGACCACACTGCCCGCGACTATGCCACGCTGGCGCAGCAGGAACTGGCGCGTGTCGCTGAAATTACGCAGGAGACCCTGAGGTTTCACCGGCAACCCACGCTTCCGCGGGATGTTCATGTGCCGGACGTGCTGCGTTCCGTGCTGGTGCTCCATAACGGCCGCCTGCAATCGCCCCGGATCGATGTCCAGCTTCGGCTAAGTGACGATGCGATTTTGTTTGGGTATGCGGGGGAGTTGCGTCAGGTGTTTGCCAATCTGATCGGCAACGCAATCGATGCAATGCCTGCTGGAGGCCGTTTGTGGCTGCGTGCGTGTGCGGCGCGGAGGCATGGCAAGCGGGGCGTCAAAGTGACCGTGGCTGACGCCGGAACCGGCATGCTCGACGCTGTGCGCCGACGGATATTCGAACCGTTTTTCACCACGAAGGAAGTCACGGGCACAGGACTTGGACTTTGGGTAAGCGCTGAAATACTTACTAAACACCAAGCCAGCGTTCAGGTACGCAGTCGCACGCCAAAGCACCGCGGCGATCTTTCCGGAACGGTGTTCTCCCTGTTTTTTCCGTGCGATGGCGTGCCGCGTGGACCGGTGCGCATGCCTTTACCTACGCGCATGGCCCACCAGCATGTAATGTAATCACTGCTACTCGGGATCCACTTTTGTACCATCGGTGATGGCGTCAGATGGAGAGAGTACAACTTCGTCGCCCGCCTTCAGGCCGGTAAGAACCTCCGTGTTCGCGCCATAATCGCGTCCCAGTGTCAGATTTCGAAGGTGGACCACATGATTCGGGTCCATGACAAACGTCTGCGGCCCGGCAGCGCGCACGAAGAGTGCATTGGCGGGAATAAGCACCGGCGGAATGGCTGTGTGAGTCGCGAAGGTCACGGTCGCAAACATGCCCGGCAGAATCTTTCCGTTCGCGTTTGGCAGATCGACTTCGGCGAGAAGGGTACGTGAAGCCGGATCGATCGATTGCGCGGTGCGCGTCACCTTGCCGGTGAACGTTTGTCCTGGAAGTTCGCGAAAGACCACCTGAGCGGTACTGGCACCAATCACGTCCGGCGCATTTGCTTGCGGCACATTGGTAAAGACACGCACGGTATCTGCCTGGCCGATGGTGAAGAGCTGCGTGACCGAGTTCTGCGACCCGGCGGAGATCAAGGATCCCGTATCAATGCTGCGCGACAGGATGACGCCCGCAAACGGGGCGGTGACGCGGGAAAAGCTGGCCTGCTCCTGCAACGAGCGTACGTTTGCCTGACCGGCGGCGATGTTGGCCTGAGCCGCATTGACCGTGGCATCATTCACGCCGGCCTGTGCGGTAAATTGATCGGCCGCGGCCTGAGAGATGACCCCTTCCTGTTGCAGCTGCTGATTCCGTGTGTTGTTGAGGGTGGAAAGGTGCGCATTCGCCTGCGTCTGCACCAGTTGCGCCTTCAGTTGCAGCAGCGTTGCCTGTGCCTGGCGCAAGGACTGCTGTGTCTGCGGATCTTCAATGGTCGCCAGTACCTGGCCCGCACGGACGTGGTCACCAATGTCCACATAACGGCGTGAGACGTACCCCGAGGTGCGCGCGTAGATGGGTGTCTGCTGAAAAGCCTGAACTGTGCCAGGCAGTTCCAACCGGGAGGATGCGCTCCCAAGCTTCACCTGCGTGACCACGACAGGTGGAGGTCCAGCATCCATCCGGGTTTGGTCGCTCAGTGACTCCTTGTGGTGCAGCTTAGGAATCAGAAAGGCGATGCCCAGCACAACAAGCAGAAGGAAGCCCGCGCCTGCACCGATGTAGGCTCCGCGTCCGGTGGCGCGCTGCGTGCCGGATGTGGCGCGGGTGTCGTGTTCCCCGGCCAGCACCGGTGGATCAGAGAAGTTCTGTGTCATATGCTCCTGACTCCTCCAGGGGAGATCGTTTGCTGTTTGTAGGTGCGGTACAGACCGGCAACTTAAGCGTGTTCAAAGAACTCCTCCTGTTCTTCGACTGCTTCGGCCTGCATCGCCGAAGGCGGTGTCTTACGCAGGAGCGAGTAGAAGAGTGGCACGATCAACAGCGTGGTTGCGGTGGCTATGAGGAGGCCGCCAATAACGGCGCGCCCAAGAGGAGCGTTCTGCTCGCCACCTTCGCCCAGCCCGAGCGACATGGGCAACATGCCCAGGATCATGGCCAATGCCGTCATCAGCACAGGCCGCAAACGCGTGAACCCCGCTGCTGCCGCAGCCTGAATACTGTTCAGACCAAGCGAGCGCTGATCGTTCGCGAAGGTAACCATCAGGATGGAATTTGCCGTCGCGACGCCAACCGTCATGATGGCACCCATCAGTGACGGTACGGAGAAGGTGGTGCCAGTCAGGAACAGAATCCAGAGGATCCCGCAGGCGGCTCCGGGCAGCGCCATGAGGATGATGAACGGGTCAAGCCAGCTTTGGAAGTTGACCACCATTAATAAATAGACAAGCAGGACCGCAAAGATCATGCCGAGTCCCAGCCCCGTGAAACTGTCCTGCATGCTCTTGACCTGACCGCGTACGGTAAGCGTGGCCCCCTTGGACAGCTTGCTGTCAAAGCCCTTCAAAATCTTTTCAATGTCGCTGTAGACACCGCCAAGGTCGCGTCCCTGCACGTTGACAAACACGTCGTATACCGGCTGCACGTTGTAGTGGTTGGTGATGCCGGGGCTGGACGTATGTTGAATTTGCGCCACGTTGGAGAGCAGTTGCGCGCCAGGCGCGGCCGGCGTGCCCCCAGTACCGTTATTCATGCCCGGGCCATTGTTGGTTGAGACGCCCGTGTTGCCGTTGTTGATCGGCAGCCTGTTGAGTGCGGCAATGGAGTCCATACGGAAGGGCGGCACCATCACGACAACGGAGTAGTTGACGCCATTCTGCGGATTCAGCCAGTAGTTCGGTGTTGCGGTTCCGGACCCTGACAGGGCAAACAACATGCTGTTGGCCACGCTCGATTCCGTGAGGTTGACCTGCTGCGCGCGCGTCCGGTCCACATTCACGCGGAGTTCCGGCGCATACAGCACCTGGTGTACATGCACGTCCACGGCTCCAGGCACTTTGGCCACCGCCGCGCGAATCTGCTCAGCCGTCGCATAATTCTGCGCGGCGAGGCGTCCGCTGATCTGGATGTCGATCGGTGCGGGCAAGCCGAAGTTCAGGATCTGGTTAACGATGTCCGACGCCTGGAAGTAGAACGTGTCTTCCGGAAATTTCTGCCGCAACACTTCGCGCAGCCTGGCACGGTATTCAGCGGTGGGGTGGTGTTTTTCCGTGAGCGAGACGATGATTTCGCCGTCCTGCACGTCCGTCAGCGAGCCATCGCCGAAGGCGAGATTGAATGAGCCATTCGGGACGCCCATGTTGTCCAGAATGTTTGCGACTTCATCTTTTGGGATGACCTGCCGGATGGTGTCTTCCACCTGCGTAAAGATGGCCTCGGTGGATTCCAGCCGCGTCCCTGGCGGCGTGCGCACATGGAGGCGGAAGTTGCCGGCATCTACGTCGGGGAAGAAGTCGCGCCCGATGAAAGGCATCGTGCAGAACGAAATCAGGATAAAGACACCGAAGCATGAGAGCGTGAACGCGGCGTGCGACAGCACCCAATCCAGCAGCTGTTGATACCGGGCGCGCAACCGTTCAAACACACGGTTAAACGCGAAGTGGGTCCGCCAGATGGCACCCAGGCCGCGGCGCTTCCGTTCGATCTCCGCCCGTTCGGCGGGGGAGAGCACGTGATCGCCATGCTCCGCCTCAGCCAGCGCGTACACATCCACCTCGCGCGCCAGCAGAAACTTCACCATGGTGGGGACCAGCGTGCGCGAGAGGAAATACGACGCCATCATGGCGAAAACGACAGCCATGCCTAGCGGCGTAAATAAGCTCTTGGCCGCGCCAGAAAGGAAGACGACGGGTACAAAGACAATGCAGATTGCCAGCGTGGAGACAAAGGCCGGAACCGCGATCTGTGCCGCGCCATCCAGGATGGCCGGTTCAATCTCCTTGCCAAGGCCCAGGTTCCGGTGAATGTTTTCGATTTCAACCGTAGCATCGTCCACCAGAATGCCGACTGCCAGCCCAAGTCCGCCCAGTGTCATCGTGTTCAGTGTCTGCCCCAGCGCTTTCAGGACAATGATGGAGACCAGGATCGACAATGGAATGGATACAGCGATGATGACCGTGGAACGCCATGACCCCAGGAACAGCAGGATCATGATCGCCGTCAATCCGGCGGCGATTGCCGCTTCCTTTACCACGCCTTGCAGCGCTGCCTTGACGAAGATCGATTGGTCCAGCAGGATCGTGAAGGTTGGCACTGGAGGCGGTAGATTGGCGATGATGCGGGGCAGCACCGCCTTGACCCGCTTCACAATATCCAGCGTGGATGCGGAGGATGCCTTCAGGATCGTCAGCAGAACGGCGCGTTGTCCGTTCACCCGTACCACGGATTGCTGCGGCGCGAAACCCGAGTGCACCTGTGCCACGTCCCGCATGTAAATGGTGGCTCCATTCACCTGTTTAATCGGGATGTCGTTCAACGCGGTCAGAAGTTGTGGTGAGGCGTTGGTACGCACGATGTAGTCACGGTCCGCAATTCTGGCATCGCCTGCCGGGACGATCAGGTTCTGAGCCGACAGCGCGTTCACCACATCGGTCGGTGACAGCCCCTTTGCATACAGCGCCATGGGATCGATGTCCACGGAAATTTGCCGTGCCGTGCCGCCGTACGGTGAAGGCACCTGCGCGCCCTGCACCGTGGCCAGCTGTGTGCGTACAAACTGTAGGCCAAGGTCATACAGGTCGGCCTCTGTGAGTTTGTTCGACGACATGGATGCCTGCAGAATCGGCACGTTGGAGGCGGAAAACTGTAGGATGAAGGGCGGCGTGCTGCCAGGCGGCAGAATGCGCAGGATGGTTTGATTCACGGCCGTAATCTGCGCGACTGCGGCTTCCACCTTTACGCCAGGCTGGAAGAAGATCTTGATTACGGAAACGCCGTTGACCGACTGCGACTCGATGTGTTCGATGTCGTTGACGGCGGTGGTCATGGCGCGTTCACTGATGGTGGTGAAGCGCTTCTCCATCTCATCCGGGCTGGTTCCGTTGTAGCTCCACACCACCGAGACGACGGGGATGTCAATGGTCGGGAAAATGTCGGTCGACATCGTTTCGATCGAAACAATGCCAAGCACCAGAATCAGCACCGCCATGACGACAAAGGTGTACGGGCGTCGAAGTGCGAGGCGAACGATCCACATGGCGGCTCATCTCCGTTGGGCGATACTGTGATGGACGTTGGAAGGTCTCACGATGTCGCATGATCTGTATGGTTGCCAACGATTCGCGGTCTGAACAGAGTTTACGGTGCTGTCCCAAAAGGACCGGACCATGTCTGTAGATTCTACGTGAGCGAATAGGGGCACCATCAAGCGTAGAATGACGTATATGGCGACTGGCTTGGAGAAGAACGACATCGATGTTCCGGAAGCAGTATCCGTTGACCGGCCTGCTACATCCGAAGAACGGCGATTGACGGAACGGGACCGGCAGCGCAAGCTGCAGGGATTGCAGATGCAGCGGGAGCGCATCCTGTCCGAGCGGACCTCCAGCCCACACCGGCGCTCGGCCCTGGAAGCCGCACTGCTGGAAATTGAAGAGCAGCTTTCGCAGCTGGGCTGGACTGTTCACATCTGAACGCTTGGACCACCGCGTCCTCCTGTAAACTGGCGACACCGCGAAGGAGTACGTGACCATCCATGTCTGCCGTTGCAGAAGCTGCTGAGCCATACCGACCTGCAACGTCCAGAGCCTCTGCCGCGATGACCTTTCAGGATACGCTCTTTGCCCTGCAACGCTTTTGGGCGGGGCGGGGATGCGTTCTGCAACAGCCCTATGACATCGAAGTGGGTGCCGGTACCATGTCCCCCGACACCTTCCTGCGCGTGCTTGGACCCAAGCCGGTGCGTATCGCGTATGCGCAGCCCTCGCGCCGTCCGGCGGATGGCCGCTATGGCGAGAACCCCAACCGGCTCTACAAACACACGCAGTTTCAGGTGATCCTGAAGCCGCCACCGGCAAACATCCAGGACCTCTACCTGCAAAGCCTTGAGGCAATCGGCATCACGCTGGCCGAGCACGATATCAAGTTTGAGGAAGATAACTGGGAGTGGCCGGTGGGTGGGGCGTGGGGCGTGGGCTGGCAGGTGATGATGGATGGCCAGGAGATTACGCAGTTCACCTACTTTCAGCAGTGCGGCGGGCTTGACCTGGACCTCATCTCTGGCGAGATCACGTATGGATTGGAGCGGCTGACCCAGTTTCTGCAAGATGCCGATTCGATCTACGACATTGTGTGGGCACGCGAGCCGGACACCGGGCGAGTTACGACCTACGGCGACATCCGATTGCTGGAAGAGCAGCAGTTTTCCGCCTACAGCTTCGATTACGCCGATGTGTCGCGGTTATGGGAGCACCTGAACGCGTACGAGGCGGAATGCCTGGCGTTGTTACAGGCGTCGAAGACGTTGCCGGAGAGTGCGGATGCAACCACGGTCCAGCGTTTCCCAGTCCTCGGCGCGTATGAGCTGGCGCTGAAATGCTCGCACCTGTTCAACCTGCTGGACGCGCGTGGTGCCATCTCCGTCACCGAGCGTGTTGGCGTCATGGCGCGTATCCGTACGCTGATCGTCGGTGTGGCAAAGGCCTATGCCGAGCAGGGTGATCGTGTTGCAAGCATGACCAGTAAGGCATCTGCATAATGGCATCTTTTCTGTGTGAGATTGGCCTGGAAGAAGTTCCGGCACGGATGCTGGCCGGTGCAGAGGCGGAATTGTCGCGCCGCACGATTGACCTGCTGCAGCGCGAACACCTGCTCGGAGACGGCCACTGCATGGAGAGCTTCTCCACACCACGCCGCCTTGCCGTGCTGGTGCATGGCGTGCAAAAACAGCAGACTGACACGGAAGACGAGCTGCTTGGGCCGCCGGTAAAAGCTGCGTACAGGGACGGCAAGCCAACAGCGGCCGCGGAGGCGTTCGCGAAGAAAGCGGGTGTCACCGTGGATGCGCTGCGCACCATCGCCAACGCGAAAGGCGAGTACCTGGCAGCTACAGCGAAGCGCGAAGGCCGTAGTTTTGCTGAGGTGATCGCGGCGGAACTGCCGAAAGAAATTGCCGCCATCTACTGGGCCAAGAACATGTACTGGCGTGCAGGCAAGCCGGAGCGTTTTGTGCGTCCGGTGCAGTGGCTGCTCGCGCTGCTGGATGACGAGATTGTGCCGCTGGCGTGGGCGGGGCACGCGGCTGGCCGGGTGACGTATGGGCATCGCGTGCTGCACGGTAATGCCCCGGTCCAGATTGTGCATGCAAGCAAGTATGCGCAGCAGCTGCTTGACGCAAAGGTGATCGCCAAGGTTGAAGATCGACGGCATAAAATTCGCAAAGCGCTGGATGCGGTGACTCGTACCGTGCCGGACGTGCGCTGGCGTGAGGATCATCCTCTGATCGACAAGGTGACGCACATGACGGAGTGGCCGGCCGTCATTGCCGGCAGCTTTGAGCCGGAGTTTCTTGCGTTGCCTGAAGAAGTCCTGGTGACGGTCATGCGCGATCATCAGAATTACTTTGCGATCGAGGATACGTCCCACACCCTGGCTCCGCACTTTCTTGCCGTACTGAATACGGAGCCCGACGCTGCGGCGGAAAGCCTCATTCGCCATGGCAATGAGCGGGTGCTGCGCGCGCGCTTCAACGACGCGCGCTTCTTTTACGACTTCGACCAGCGGGTGCCGTTGACAGAACGCGTTGCGTTGCTGGAGAAAGTGACGTTCCAGAAGGATCTGGGCAGCTATGCCGCCAAAACGGATCGGGTGCGTGCCGTTGCCGCCACGCTTGCAGCGTTGCTGCGAGAACGCCTGGATCCTAACAGTGGTGTCGATCTAGGAGCGCTGGATACAGCGGCACAGCTTTGTAAGACCGATCTGACAACGGAGCTGGTGAAGGAATTCACCGAACTGCAGGGCATTGTCGGTGGGCTGTACGCGCGCGCGCAGTGCCAGGGCGAAAGAGTCGCGCTGGCCATCTACGCGCATTATCAGCCAGTGGGAATGGACGACAAGATTCCGTCGACCGCCGAGGGTCTGCTGCTGGCCATTGCCGATAAGATCGACACGATTGGCGGGATGTTCGGCCTCCATCTACAGCCAACGGGATCGAAGGATCCATTCGCTCTACGCCGTGCGGCAAATGGTATTGTGAAAATTCTGGCGGAGAGCACGTTACCGCTCGCAATGGGCGAGATTGCAACGGCTGCGACGGGCAGCGATGAAGCGCTCTTTCGCAACGTTCGTGCCTTTCTCGCCGAGCGGTTGGAATGGTATCTGCGCGATGTGCGGGGTGGTGCCTACGACGCGGTGAAGGCCGTGATGGCCACGGACCCAGAGGATGTGCGTGACGCGATGGCGCGTGTGGATGCCGTTGCAGCGGCGCGTGGCGGAGCAGACTTCGCGGCGATTGCAGCCTCATTCAAACGCATGAAAAATCTGGTGGAACAGGCCCGCGCCAAAGGCGAGATTTTTACCGGCGACACGTATCAAGAGGTTTTGATAGATCCCGCCGAGCGCACGCTTGCCCAGGAGAGCGCCCGCAGAACCGTTCTAGTCGAAAGCCTGCGCTCGAAAGGTGACTACCCAGCCGCTCTTGCGGCCATTGCGGAGTTGCGTCCCTACATTGACGCCTTCTTTGACAAGGTGATGGTCATGGTGCCGGACACGGCGCTGCGCCAGGCGCGGTTGGGACTTCTGCTAGGCGTGCTGAACGACTTCAGCAAGATCGCGGATTTTTCAGAGATCGTGATCCCGGGATAACAGATTACATTCGAGTCAATAGCGGTGGCCGCTGTATGCCCACGGTTTTTAATAGTCTCTAGACTCGTATTTAAAAATTTAAGCGCCGCTCGCGAGTACCTATGCGGGCCACATACGTGCTTGGCGAAGCCGGTTACACTCACATCGATGATCTCCCCAACACGGCACCTTCGGCGTGGTCACTCGCCAGAACACCCTTTTGATAAGCTGCACGGAACCGATACGGGGTCGTTGATTCCTGGCGACGAATTGGCAACCGGGCACCGGCATGACCGGCACATTACTGCGTATCACGGGGTGGCACCGTCACTCTTTCGCAAGCTGATGGTGCATTGGCAGGTGGCCGCGCAACATCCACTGGAGCGGACAGCATTTGTCGATGTCGGTGCAGGGAAGGGGCGTGCGATGCTGTTGGCCACAGAGTACCCGTTTCGCCGCATCGTGGGTGTGGAACTGCACCCAGCGCTGGCTGCTGCCGCCCGCTCTAACATCGAGTTATGCACGGCCAACTACTCACGGACGCGAATCCGTGTAGAGGAGGGTGATGCAATGCAGCTCCGCATGCCTGCTGGCCCTTGCGTCCTCTTCTTGTTCAATCCTTTTGATATTGTGTTGCTTGACCGCTTTCTGACGCGGCTTACACATCAGTTCCGGGAGCGACCGGGCGAACTTGACTTGCTGTATGTGAATGATGAACAGCGCAGCCTAATGCAGGAAGAACAAGGGAAATTTCGAGAGCTTTGGCGAGGACGCATCCATTTGTCACATGAAGACCGGACAGCCGATAAGGCCATCATCTCGCATGATGCGCAAGGGCTTTACGTTACGACGGGATACGAAGACTGTAGTGTCTGGCGATTGGTAGCGTAATGACAAAGGCCCGAGAGGTAACCGGGCCTTTGTACCATACTGTTATGCCGCGTGCAGCCGGTCGATACCGGTCTCGCGGAATGGATCGATGACGATCTTGGTCACATGATCTTTCTTATCGCGCCAGATCTTGTACATGTCCGGGACGTCCTGAATGCCGATGCGATGCGATATGAGGAAACTCGGGTCGATCTTGCCCTGCTCAATGCTATCCAGCAGCGGACGGAGATATTTCATCATATTGGTCTGGCCCATTTTCATGGTGATGCCCTTACCAAAGGCCGCGCCGAAATTGAGTTTGTTCAGCACGCCGCCGTACACGCCAGGAATGCTGACTGTGCCGCCCTTGCGCACGGATTGCAATATCTGCCGCAGAGCCGTTGGCCTATCAGTTTCCAGCATGAGACCCTGCTCCACCTTGTCGTACACTGCCGCGACATCGGTGCCATGTGCTTCCATCCCAACGGAGTCGATGCAGCTATCCGGGCCGATACCACCAGTCAGGTCGCGCAACGCTTCCACAATGCTTTTGCCATCCGAGTAATCGATTACTGTCGCGCCGCAGTAGTCGCGCGCCAGGGCCAACCGCTCCGGGAAGCGATCAATGACGAAGACCTTACCGGCACCCATCATGTATGCGCTAGCGGCGGCAAACAGGCCAACCGGACCCGCGCCCCAGACGGCCACGTTATCACCAGGTTGTATGTTCGCGTTCTCCGCGCCTTGATAGCCGGTAGGGTAAATGTCTGACAGGAAGAGCACCTTCTCGTCCGCGATGCCGCTTTCGATTTTGATCGGTCCAATGTCGGCAAAAGGCACGCGGACGTACTGCGCCTGGCCACCCGCGTAGCCGCCGTATATATGCGAATAGCCAAAGAGCGCCGATCCGCTATAGCCATAGAAGGCCTCACAGACATGCGCGTTAGGGTTGCTGTTGTCGCACAGGGACCACAGGTCTTTCTTGCAGAAGAAGCAGTTGCCACAAGCGATGGTGAAGGGGACGACGACGCGATCACCCACCTTCAGGTTCTTCACTTCGCTGCCAACTTCCTCCACGACACCCATGAATTCATGACCCAGGATGTCGCCAGACTCCATTGTCGGAATGTATCCGTCGTAGAGATGCAGGTCGCTGCCGCAGATCGCGGTTCGCGTCACGCGCAGGATGGCGTCACCTGGGTTGATGATTTTCGGATCCTCGACGGTTTGGACTTCTACCTTGCCCGTTCCCATCCAACAGACTGCCTTCATGCGGTACTCCATTGCGCATCACGCGCGTTCATCGTTCGAATTTGGTCTGACTTAGCGAGCTTTTCTGAGACCGTACCAGGTTGCGAGGCCAAGCACGAGCGCTAAACCGCCAAGAACGGCCCCATTTAGAACATTCGATTGCTCGTCCGGCATGTCGCTGGGCCGTGCGCGCTCGCTTGAGCCTGGAGGTGGAGGCATGTTTTCTCCCATCAGGAAGCGCTTCCACGTGCCGATGACACCGCGCGGACCGGCCGACTGGCCCTCAACGCTGGGAATTTCCTTGCTTTCAATCAGCTGCTTCAGATGGCGGAGATTCTCGATAGTCATCTGCTCAGGGCTGCGCGATGCGACGGCGGCAATTGCGTTTGCGACCACTCCGCCAGGCACCATGTAGTCGGCAACCCAGGTCACCTGCGTTCCGCGACTGGCGGGTGCCTGTTCAAACGTCACAGTGTCGGTCGTACTCTCAAATGGGCCGTCCAGTATGCGCGACACATGCCGCACTCCAGGAACGGCTTCCAACACCTCGGCATTGAACTCGATCTGCTTGCCACTGGCAGGATCCTGCATGACCCAATGAAGCTGGTTCGCGCCAGTAGGAGTAACGGAAACGACGCCCTCTTGCCACGCAGGCAGTAGTTCCGCGCGGCTGTATACGTGATACACCTGTTCCGGACTGGCGGCGATGGTTTGTACCGCATGTGCCTGCACGCGTCCGTTTTCCTTGCCGCGCGGCAAGGGCACATAATCGTTGCCATGGCGCGGAAACGTTACCGGGCCGGTTTGAGTTACTGTTTCGGTCATGCTGTCCTCGCCTGCCGATGTTCTGACCGGATGTTGCGTCGGATGCAGCCGGAGCAACTGGCGTGGTCTCCGCGCCGGATGCCAAAACAAGACTTTCAGCCAGCGCGGAAGTGGCGTGAGCGTTCCCTCCGGTCACAAAAGCGTAAGCGAGTGGCTCAAACTTGGAAGCGAGTCGTGTGACTGGTAGAGCGATTGTAGATAGATGACGAAGGCCGCCCGTGCGGTTCGATATGATCGCCCAATGGCAACACCCGCAGTGCTGACTCGCGGCTTGACGCGCCGCTTTGGAAGCGTGGAGGCTGTGCGCGATGTGAATCTCGTCGTCGAGCCGGGGCGTTTCTTCGGCTTTCTTGGACCAAACGGCGCTGGCAAATCGACGACCATCAAGATGCTGACGGGGTTGCTGGCACCTACGTCTGGAACGGTGGAGATCGCCGGTCTTGACATGGCGACGCACTCGCTGGAAGCCAAGCGGATAATCGGCGTCGTGCCGGAGGGCATGGCACTGCTGGGCCGGCTGACCGGCTTTGAGTATTTGCGCTTTGTGGGCCGTATGTATGGATTGAACGCAGCGGTGGCGGAGGAACGCGCGGATGAACTGCTGACGTTCATGCAACTGGGGAGCGAGCCGAAGAAGCTGGTCACAGACTATTCCCATGGCATGCAGCGCAAGCTGGCGCTGGCCGCCGCTGTCATTCATACGCCACGCATCCTGTTTTTGGATGAGCCGTTCGAAGGCGTCGATGCCATTGCCGCCGGCACGCTGAAAGCCATGCTGCAGCGCATGACGGAGGGTGGTGTCACCATCTTCCTGACGACCCATGTGCTGGAGATTGTGGAGTCGCTCTGCTCGCATGTGGCCATCATCGACAAGGGTGCGCTCGTGGCGCAGGGTTCGCTTGACGAATTGCGCGCAGGCGTAGGTCATGATGACGATCGCTTCAGTGGCGACCGGCTTACCCTGGAGCAGATATTCTTCCGGATCGTTGGGGGCAACCGGTCCACGGGCGAGGAGTTGGCATGGTTGCGGTAGACACGTCCAGCCTGCCCTTGCCGAGTGAGCGCGACCAGCTGCGCACATTGTTCGAACTGCGATGGAGGCTCTTCACGCACTCCATGCGCAATACGGATAGCACAGTCGCGTTCGTGTTCTTTCTCGCGGGGCGCATCCTGGTCTTCGGCTTTGCGGCTGCGGCTGGCGCAGGCAGTGGATTTGCCGCGTACTTCGGTTACCGGCAGCACACCAGTGCGTTGCTGACCGCATTGACGGCGATCTTTATCGCTTGGCAGTCTCTCAGCCTGCTGCGCGGTACCACGCCGCGCGGTGTCGAAACCGAGTTGCTGCGCTTTCCATTCCGCTTTCGCACGTACGCATTGCTGTGGCTTTCGTCCGGCCTGTTTGAGGGCGGCACGATTCTTGGTACGTTCGCCTGCCTGGGCGTTCTGGCCGGATTGTTGCTGGCTGGTGCCGCATTCGTACCAGCAGTGTGCGCGCCGCTGCTGTTCCTGCTCTGCAACTTTGTGCTGTCACGTGCGATGTATTTGCGGCTTAATCGCCTGCTGGCAAAACGGCGTACGCGTGAACTGGTATTAATCCTGACGTCGATGCTGGGTCTGTTTCCACGGGTGCTGCAGACGAACCGGCATGCGATCGATCCGCTCATGCGCTTTCACCTGCCGCACGCATTGCATATCGTTCCGCAAGTCATGCCGCCCTATCTTGCCTTGCATACGCTTGATGGCGGCACGCCGTGGCTGGCGCTGGCGGGGCTGGTGCTGTGGAACGCAGTGCTGATCGCCGATCTCGGCTACGGTTTGCGGCGTGCGTTTCGCGGAGAGTTGTTGCAGGAATCCGCAGCAGCCAGCGTACCGGCGCGGCTACGTCCCGAGATCAAAGCAGCGCGACGAACGTCCGGGACAAGCCACCCGGCGCTGATTGTGGCGCGCATGGAGTGGACCCGCTTGCGCCATAGCGGAACCGCTCTTTACCAGGTCTTCTCCCCATTGCTGTTTGTAGTCATCTTTGGTGCGCGGATGGTCTCGCGCTCGCATGGGGCGTGGATGTTGCCCGCGGCCGCGGCATACATGGGCTTGCAATTGCAGAGCATGAATGCCTTTGGCGGGGACGAAAAAGGTGTGCAATGTTTTCTGCTGATGCCGGTGCCGCTGCGTTCGATTCTGATGGGCAAGAATCTGTACGCCGCCCTGACTTATGCGGTGCAGATTGCGTCCGTCGCGCTGCTGATTTTGCTTGTGGCGCACCGGTTAGAGCCTGCGGCGGTGCTGTTCACCGTGCTGTGGGCAGGGTGCTATTGCGCTGTTTGCTTCGGCCTCGGTCACCAGCGGTCATTGCGCGCGCCAGTCTACACGCCACTCGCGGCGGAACGGGTTACCTTTCGAACCAACTCCCGCGCCCGCAGAGGCGGTGGTTGGATGATGCTTCTCATGATGTTCGGCGTGGGCTTCCTGGGCTTGATCATCGTAAGCGCCGCGCTCTGGCTGAAGCACCCCGCGCTGGCACCGGCGGCGATGCTGCCCTTCACCGTCGCGGGGGCCTGGTTCTATCGGAGGAGTTTGCGGGATCCAGCACTAAATGGAGACATCCTTGCCGCCGAACCGCTGATGGCGATCATCGCACGAGCCTAACACTACGGCTTGGGTTCAACACCGAGTTCGTGCAGGAAAAACGTGTAGATGTCAGCTTCCACATCCAGACGTTTGGAGAGCGGCATTCCACCGCCGTGACCCGCGCGCGTCTCGATGCGGATGAGCACCGGCGCGGACCCCGCCTGATCCTGCTGCATGGCCGCCGCGAATTTGAAGGAGTGCGCCGGAAAGACGCGGTCATCATGGTCCGCGGTGAAGATCAAAGTGGGCGGGTACTTTGTTCCGGGCTTCAGGTTGTGCAGCGGCGAGTATTTGTAGATGGCATGGAACTCCGCTTCGTTCTCTGAGGGCGATCCGTAGTCCGCCTTCCATCCCCAGCCAACGGTGAACTTATCAAAGCGCAGCATATCCATGACGCCTACGCCTGCGGCAACCGCTCCGAAAAGATCGGGCCGCTGCGTGATCATGGCACCCATCAGCAGGCCACCGTTCGACTCGCCGCGAATTGCCAGCTTGGGCGTGGACGTGTACTTGTTCGCGATCAGCCAGTCCGCGCAGGCAATGAAATCGTCAAAGACGTTCTGCTTGTGCAGCTTCATGCCAGCTTCGTGCCAGGCCTCTCCATACTCGCCACCACCACGCAGACTGGCCTGCGCATAGATGCCGCCACGCTCAAGCCACGCGATGCGTGTGGCTGAGAACGCTGGGGTCAACGAGATATCGAAGCCGCCGTACGCATACAGTAGTGTGAGATTCTGTCCATCGAGCCGCAGCCCTTTTTTGTACGTCAGAAACAGCGGGACCTTTGTGCCGTCCTTTGATTGGACGAAGACTTCCTTCGTCTCGTATGCCTCGCGGTCGAACGGTGTCTTGGGTTCGCGGTAGACCTCCGAGCGCAGCGTCTTCATATCCAACCGGTAGATCACGCCAGGCGTGGTGAAGTTGGTGAAGGTGTAGAAGGTCTCAGATTCGTCGCGCCTCCCGTTGAACCCTGCGGCAGTGCCGATGGCTGGCAACGCGAGGCTTCGCAGCGGCTTGCCATCCTCGGTAAACAGTTCCACATCCGTGTGCGCGTCTGTCAGGTATTGCGCGATCAGCGTGCGATGCACCAGCGACACATTGTCGAGCTTGCTCTTGCGCTCCGGGATGACCGTCTTCCAGTGCTCGCGTCCGGGCTGCAGGTCCATTGCAATGACCTTGCCGCTGCTTGCATTCAGTGTGGTGTACACCCAAAAGCGGGAGCCATCGTTGCCGATGGGCGAGTAGCTAGCGTCCGCACCGGTGATGACGGGCTGAACCGTTGCGCCGGGCTGTGTCAAGTTCAGCACTGAGAGTTCGTTGTTTGGGCTTGTACCCTGTGCCTGCGTGATCAGCAGGTAGTGGCCATCGTCCGTCACGGCGCCAAAGAGGAACAACTCCTTGTTGTCTGGGCGCGCAAAAACGACGGGGTCATCCTTCTGAACGGTGCCCAGCTTGTGAAAGAAGATTTTCATACCGAGGTTGGCGGCTTTCAGCGCGTTGCCGTCGGGTGGCGCGTCGTAGCCGCTGTAGTAGAAGCCGCTGCCATCATGCAGCCAGGATGCACCGCCGAACTTGGTCCACTGGATCACATCGGGCAGGTCCTTGCCGCTGCTCACGTCACGGACGATGATTTTTTGCCAGTCGCTGCCTGCCTCGGCCAGCGCCAGTGCGGCCCGCTTGCCGTCCTGCGTGACGGAGACTGAGTTCAGCGCCACGGTGCCGTCGCTGGCATAGGTGTTCGGATCAAGCAGCACGTGCGGCTCCCCATGCAGACCTTCGGTCCAGTACAGGACCGCCTGATTCTGCAAGCCGCTGTTGCGCGTGTAGAAGTAGCGTCCACCATGCTGCTCCGGTGCGCTGTAGCGCTCGTAGTCGGCCAGCTTCACCAGCCGGTCATGCAGAGCGGCGCGGTAGGTCAGGGGTTTGAAGTAGTTGGCGGTGATGGCATTCTCTGCCTCTATCCACGCCTTCGTCTCCGGCGCGTCGAGGTCTTCCATCCACCGGTACGGATCGGCAACAGCGGTGTCGAAGTAGATGTCGGTTTGAGAGACGGTATGCGGCTTGGGATAGGACGGAATCGCGGTGCTCCTTGTGGCTTGCGCTGCGGCGGTCATGATCGTCATCAGGGAGAGAAGCGTGGCACTCACGGCTCGATTCACGAAAGACCTCATGCAGGCTTGCTCGCCATCTGAGTGTACGACGGGTCACACTATGGCTATGTCTCACATGTCTTTCCGGAAGTTGCTGTTTGTTGCGTTAGTGGCATGTTGCGTGCGTATCGTCGCGCAGGTGCCCGGCGCGGACGCGGGTCAGCAGCCGTATACGTTGCAAGCTGGAGCAAAGATCGTGCTGGTTCCCGCCACGGTCAGCGTCAAGGGGCAGATCCTGTACGGGCTGAAGGCGAACCAGTTCCAGATCACCGACAACGGCGTGCCGCAGCCGGTGACTCTGGATGAAAACGCGGACAGCCTGGGTTTGTCGCTGGTCGTTGCCGTGCAATGCTCGCGCATGGCGGTGATGGAGTACGAAAAGCTACAGGGGTTACCGGATTTAATCCAATCGCTGGTGGGCGGCACGCCGCATGAAATTGCGCTTATCCGCTATGGTGCGCATCCAGAGCTGGTGCAGCCGTTTACGCGCTCGCTGGACAAGGTGGCTGCCGCAATGGGACACATGGGCCCATGCGATGACGACAGCGCCGCCGCGCGGGACGCCGTCAGCTACGCCAGCTCGATCCTGGAGAATCGCGATAGCCACAACCGGCATGCCGTGCTGCTGATTGGCGAGGCGCATGACCATGGCTCCTCCGTGAAGGAGAAGGATTTGATCGCGCAGCTTGGCAGGTCCAATACGGTGGTCGACACCGTAGCTTACTTTCCTGGCGAGAACGAGGCAGTGAGCGACCTGAAGCACTTTTCAGGCGGACGCGGTCCGACGGGAACGCTCATCATGGCGGTGCAGGGCATGCGCAGGAACACGGCCAAAGCCATCGCGGAGCTATCGGGCGGCGACTACTTCAGCTTCAGCAATCGCGCCGGCTTCGACACAGGCTTGCTAAAGCTGACCAATCGAGTGCATAACTATTACCTGCTCAGCTTCCCCGTGCCGCGCAATGCGGAACCCGGCCTGCACGAACTCCGCGTTACCGTGCCCGAGTTCCGTGAAGCCGAAATCCGCGCCCGGCGGAACTACTACGCTGGAGACACGCCTGCTCCCGACGTACAGTACTAGGGCAGGCGCATCTCCAAACGGTTCGGACATTGCGCGTAGAATCGCCCTTGCTTCGCTTGGTCCTGCGATCTGGAAATAACCTCGTCTAATTCTTGACCGGAATAGTCAACTTCTCGCCCGCTTTTAATGCGTTTGGGTTGCTGAGGTTGTTCGCTTGCGCGATGATCTCGTACTCATTGCCGTCGCCATAGAAGTGCTGGGCAATCTTGCTGAGCATGTCGCCGCTCTTGACCGTATACTCCTGCGCTTCGCCGCCGGTGTTGATCAGCTCATGGTGCAGGTCGGCGTAGGTAGGGTCCACCTTCTTGATCTGGTCCCATACAAAGTTAAGCGTCACTTGCGAGGGTAGCGTCGCCTTGATGTAGAGCTTGTCGCCATCCATCGCGACGTTTTGCAGAACAGCGCCCTCCGGGGTAAAGCGGTCGATCGCCTTCAGGACGGGTTCGTACTTCTGCTGCAATGTTGCCAGGTCTGCCATTCATTTCTCCTCGGGTGGTGAGATGCAGCGAGGAGCGCTTTTGTGGTTCCACCCACGTGGGGACCTTTGTCTTAGCTTCGCCCTCCGGTCTACTCAGGGCAGGCTATGGGAACGTCGGCACTCGTGTTGCTAATTCATCCATTTGCGGTCTTTTGGGTCGCGGCGCTCGTCATCGGGAGCGATGTAGCGGCCGTCCTTGTCGAACTTCACCACGCGATCCTGCTTGCGCATGTAGACCTCAAATTTGCGTGCGGCGCGGCGGCGTTTCCAACGGTAGTAGTTGTTGCGCGTGGCGAAGTAGCGCTCACTAGCGACCGCAGCCAAACCGCTTCGGCGTGCGACCCGCGCGTAAACGAACCCCATCAGCCCGCAGCAGAGTGTTAACAGGGCAGAGAAGCTGTCGCGCTCACGCAGCAGGGTCGCCAGGTAGAGTAGCGCGCCCAGGATGACCATGTACTTGGCCTTAATCCGAAGAAGAAAAAAAAGCAGAAACTCCACGTCGCCAAAGAGCAGGGCAAACGCAACCAGAACGCCAAACAAGGGCGGTGCCACCCCGGCGGCAGCTGAGATTGGACTCACACCCAGGAAGCTGACGCGCCCGCCCGTCAGCAGCGGAAGGGATGCCAGCAGCGTAGCCAGCAACGCTCCCCCGGTAGCGGACAGATAAAACAGCTCAATGAACCAGCGGGAGCCGCGCGCCTCCTCCAGCATGGCACCTGTAAACCACAGCGTCAGCAGCGCGAACGCGGTATTCAGGATGCCGAAATTGAGGAATGCGTAACTCAGAAGTTGCCAGATGAAGCCGTGGCCAATCACCCGCGCGGGTTCCAGCAACAGAACCGACCGCACAAACAGCCCGGCTGGCTGTGAGACATAGTCCACCAGCGCCAGCGCGAAGAACAGCCCCACCAGCACCAGGACCAACTGCCGAACGGCCCCGCGAAAAGCAGGTAGAGAAAGCGTGACTGGACCGCGTCCGGGCATCATCACCATTTCAACACAGTTGCGTAGCAAGAGCGTGCGGATCGCGTCACGGCTCTTCCTTGGCATGGATTAACACTACGATAGCGCTAACTCAAACAACCTGTGAGCCATACATGTGCGTCTTCACAACGAATACACAGCGCCTTTCGCGAACCAACCCCAACCCACAACACCTGACAAGATAGAGAAAGGAACAAATGGCGACCACTTGCCCCGAATGCGACAACTTGCTCGACATCGACGTTGACGATGTGGAGGAAGGAGAAACCGTGACCTGCGACGAATGCGGCACGGAACTGGAGATTGTTTCCACTGAGCCGCTACAGATTGCACCAGTGGACGCGGAGGGTTACGACGACGAGGAAGACAGCTACACAACTGCACACCGGGACTCAGAGGACGAGGACGAGTAGCGCAGCGACTTACACCGTGAGGGCGGGTTTAACTACACTAGGTTGATACGGACAGGACCTGCCATGGAGGCGGAACAATGAGACACTTTGGATGTACATGCAGGGCTATATTGATGGCAACCCTGCTCTGCGGGCCAGCCGCCATCATTCTGCCGGTGCAGCCACTCCGCGCCCAAGCACCCAGCTTTCGCAGCGTGACGGGAACCGTTGTGGACAAGAGTGGCGCGAAGCTTAAGGGAGCTGTTGTGCACCTGAAAGATACGCGTTCGCTGGCACAGCGTACGTATATCACTGCCGATGATGGCGTCTTCCGCTTTGCGCAGCTTTCAACCACCACCGACTACGATGTGTGGGCGGAGCTGAATGGAAGCAAGACGCCGACCAAGACGATCAGTTCATTCGACACGAAGAAAATCGTCGATATCGCCTTAAAGATGTCTGAGTAAGGTGGCTTGAACTCAGGATGGCACTGACTTTAGTGTGCCAGTGGCGGTCTCTTGCAAATAAACTGTATCTCTTGTAGCTGTCAGCGCTTGGATGGAAAACATATCCTTTGCTTTCTTGACAGCATTACGGGACGGCAGCGTTGTGAACTAAACCGCAGGCTCGATCGCTACGAACCGGCCGTGATTGCCACGATCAAGAAACTGCACACGTCCGCCAACCTTGGCGAAGAGGGTGTCGTCCTTGCCGCGACCGACATTCAGGCCAGCCTTCAGTGGAGTGCCACGCTGCCGTACAATGATCGACCCGCCAGTTACTAGCTCCCCGGCGAATGCCTTAACGCCAAGCCGCTGTGCATTGGAGTCGCGTCCATTGGTAGAAGAACCGCCGCCTTTTTTATGTGCCATTGCCTTACCTCATTGCGTCCGGCGGGGCCGGAACGTTTAGGCGGCTCGCCATTAGGCGCAGCTCGCTTGGTTTGTCATCGTCGGTGCGTACCAGCGCTACTTGGCATCCGCTTTAAAGCTTTTGCCGTTCACCTGAATTTCCTTGATTTTGACCTGAACAAAATTCTGGCGATGGCCCTGCATCTTCTTGTACTGCTTCTTTCGCTTGAAGTGGAAGACCAGGATCTTTTCGCCGCGACCCTCAGCGACAACTTCGGCCAGCACCTTTGCGCCACCCAGTTCGTGTTCAAACTGACCTTCTTCACCGCTCACGGCCAAAACTTCAGAGAATTCAATCGCACCATTCTCATGCGCTGTCGTTTCAATCTTCAGGGTGTCACCTGGGGTGACACGGTACTGCTTGCCACCGGTGCGAATCACTGCGTACATTCTTGACCTCCAACGCGTGGACATAAAGTCCAGCGCATCAACCTGCGAAACTTGATATGAAAGGCGGAGCAGCAGCGCTTTGCTGAACGGCGGACCGGAAACACACGGGTCACGACAGAATCGCCAAACCTGCTAAGAATACCGGGAATTCTTGGCACAGTCAACGTTTTAAGGGTGGGGTTTATGAAGCAGGCCCAGGTAGCTGATACACAGCGGTCGATCTTGTGAACCTGACGTAACCAACCTCTACTACTATGTCCGAAGGGAAGATTAAAAACCGGTAGGGTCTAGCCGTGTTGCGGTATGGAGCCAAATCTTCATCTGTCCCTACACGGTCAGCAAAACGAGCGGTGCATCCCATGTTTCTGAAACGTATACCGGTATTGTCGCGTGCATGTTCGGCTTTGCTGGTGCTAGTCATGTGCCTGTTGCCGCTTTTTGGCCAGACGCCGATAGTGCGTTCCCCTGACATCACGCTGCACGGCACCATCACCGGTCGCGACGCGCAGACCTATGTCGAGGTGCCATTTACCGTTCCGGGCGGCGTCACGCGCCTGACCGTGGAGTTTTCTTACACCGGGCGTGAGAAGCACACCAGCGTGGATCTTGGGGTGCTGGACGGCGAACGGTTTCGCGGCTGGAGCGGCGGCAATAAGAGCGGGTTCACCATCTCAGAGACCGATGCTACACCGTCGTATCTGCCCGGGCCGGTCCGGGCTGGAACATGGCGGCTGCTGCTGGGTGTGCCGAATATCGAAGCAGGCACCCAGGCGACGTACGAGGGCAGGATCTACTACACATATGCGGGAGATGTACCTGCGGTCTCCACCTTCAGCAGCGTGCCGCTACGGACGGGAGCGGCGTGGTATCGCGGCGACTTTCACATGCATGACGCGCATAGCGACGGCTCATGCCTGAGCCAGGCCGGTGTTAACGTGCCTTGCCCTCTCTATAAGACAGTGGAGATCGCGGCCGCGCGCAAACTGGACTTTATCGCCATCAGCGACCACAACACGGTTTCGCATTACGATGCGATCCGTGAACTGCAGCCGTATTACGACCACCTCTTACTTTTGCCCGCGCGTGAGATCACTACCTTCTACGGCCACGCGAACGTCTTCGGCACCACGGACTTTATCGACTTTCGCGTGGGCAGCAAGGCGGTGCCGGACGTCAACACCGTGCTGAAGCAGACGGCTGCGCTGCATGGGATGTTCTCCATCAACCACCCCGGTTCGCCGTCAGGTGCCGCGTGCATGGGCTGCGGATGGACGGCACCGGACACCGACTACAGCCTGGTGACAGCGATTGATGCGATCAATGGCGGGTCCATGGACGGGAAGGGCAGCGGCATTCCGTTCTGGCAAGACAAGCTGAATCGCGGCTTTCGCGTCATCGCCATCGGCGGCAGCGACAATCATGAGGCGGACTATCCGGCGACGATACGCTCGGCCATTGGCCACCCCACCACGGTTGTTTACGCGGAGAACCTGTCGGAGCGTGCAATCCTTGACGGCCTTCGCGCCGGCCATGTCTTTATCGATCTGGAGGGGACGACGGACCGAGTGATCGAGTTCACTGCGAAGGTGGGCAGTCGTGAGGTTGCAATGGGCGACACGCTGCATGTTGATGCTGGGGAAACTGTGCACTTCACCCTCCGCATGCTGAACCTGCAGGGTGCCTACCCTGAGATCGTCCACGATGAAGCCGATATGCGCCACTTTGGCGAGCAGATGACTGGCTTTGACTATCGCAGCGACGGCAAGCGTCATTGGTTCCGTGTCAATGTGAGATCAATGAATGGACGGCTGCTGATTCTCGGCAATCCGGTCTTTCTGAACTTCTGAGATTGCATCAGCGCGGAGGATGGGCCAGATGAGACCGAAATTCACGTAAACGCCTCAGCCTCGAAACGCCGCATGGCATCCTCATCCCAGGAATGGTCCGCGCTGCGCCACCCGTTGCGGCCATCGTCCATAAAGTTTGGGAAGTTGCTGCGGCAGCGGCTTTCACGCTGCTCAAAGTCGATCAGCACCTGCGGCACGCCATCGATGCGCAAGGCTGCCTGTTGGCCGTCAGCCGACCATTCGACGGTCAGCAGGCGCTCGCGATGTCCCTCAGTCTCGCGCTGCATGGCATCCACGTTGTAGACCAGCATGGCATCCATCACGGTCACGTCGAAGTCGTCGTCCACGGTGGCACGGCGTCCGTCACAGGCATAGCAATAGCCGGCTGAGCCCTCATCCTCAAACACCACTCGCCAAGGCTGACCACGCACGGGGGAGTAGCTAACCAGCCGAGCCGCGCCCACATTGAATTTCAGCGAATCCATCCTGTAAGCATAGCCGCTTGCAAGATGGATCGCCCGGTTTTGCCTTCTCAGCAGACCGCGAGGGGACGGTACACTCAAACCTGCACGCGTGATGAGTCATCGCTTCCACTTCGGCCGTCCACAAGGGATTGCGGCGCTGTTTCTGCTGTTCTTTCTTGTGGAGGTGCTGTTTGTCATTGGACGTGCACCATTGAGCGAGAGCGACTACCGCTATGCCCTGTGCGGCCGCGAAATGTGGGAGAAGCCCGCGCCTGCCTATGGCTACTTCACCACCTGCGGCAACATGCAGGGCGATGGTTCACTGGCGTATCGCGCCGCGGGATTTCCGCTCAGCGTGTATGTCGCCGGGCTGCGAGCAGGCGAGTGGGCGCAAGCCCGTCGCGAGCGTGCGGCGTACGTTGCGAATCCGGTTGGCGGTTCGGTGTACGATCTGCGTCACCAGATCAGCGGCACACGCTACCTCTTGCGCGTTCCATTTGCGGTAGCCGCGGCGCTGCTGGGCGCTGGCCTGTGGTGGGTCACGCGGAGGCTGTTTGGGAATACCGGCGGAGTTCTGGCGCTTGGCCTGTACTGCGTGTCGCCTGCCATACTGCGCACGGCCACGACGCCAAATAACGAGATACTCGCTGCTCTGGGGCTGTATGCGGTGATCTACACAGCTATCGGCGTGGCCCACGCCATGTACGGACCCGTGCGAAGGTGGCGGCCACGTATCCTGCTGTTCACGCTTGCGCTTGGGCTAACAGCATGCGCGCATGTCCTGGCAGCAGTGTTCGGACTGGTTGCGTCGGCACTGTTTCTGATGTATGTGGCGGAGCGGCGGCGCACGGCGGTTCTGCCCATTCTGCTGATCTCATCGTTTGGTGCGCTCCTCATCGTCTTTGCCACGTATACGTTCCGGATCGGCATTTTTCTCTATGTGTTTACTGCCGGCGCGGGACGGTTTACGCTGTCCCAGATTCCAGCGTTTGACCTCTTTCGGAACCCGTTACAGCTAGCGGTGAGTGCTGCGGCGGCGATTGCTGTTCTGCTGTATGTCGCTGTCAGGCGTTCGCGCTATTTCGGGAATACGGCGCCACTGCTGGTGACGCTGGCACTGCTGCCCATGGAAGCCACGCAGGTGCGCAGCGCGCCAGCGTTGTGGGCCTATCCTTTCCTGCTGACGTTTATCGCTGGCATCTTTGCGGACGCCGCAGAGACGCGCTACCGCAAGCTATTCCTTGCGGTGATTATCACCATGCTGCTAGCCCAGGCAGTACTCTGTGCCACCTATCTTTCCGGAACGGGAAAGTAAAAATGCAGTAAACGTGGACATTCGCAGGCGTAAGACATCCCTTTCTGGAACGTTGGCCCGTTTCGGAAGAGCCACGTAGCAGCCGCTTGGTGCCCATGGCGCATCTTAGCCTATACACATGCCGACGATTTCGCGACTTTTACTCTTTGCTGCACTCTCCGGAAGCTCTCTCCTTGGCGGTTGCAAGCGCGCGCACCAAATGGTGCATCATGTTGCCAGCAGCGAGCCCGATTACACCTCGCAGATCCAGGCCGACATTACCTCTGGCCACATGGATGCGCTTAAATACCCTGATTTCACGGAGATTCAGCCGCAGGTCGCGAACTTTTACGATACGCGCGACTTTGATCTGGCGTGGGTGAAGAATGGCAAGCCGACCAAGCAGGCGACCGCGCTCATGGAGCAGTTCTCCAATGCCGCAAAGCGCGGCCTGCGCCCCGCGGATTACGACGCGGATCGTTGGGCCGCCCGTGTGAGCAATCTCTCTTCCGCTGAAGGTGCGGCGCTCTTCGATACGGCTCTCACCATCACAACGATGCGCTTTGCCAACGATCTTCATAGTGGACGTGTCAATCCCGCGTACTTTGGCTATGGCGTCAAAGGATACGATTCCAAGAAACTAGACCTCGACACGACGTTGGGCGACAAGCTGGTGAACGCCAGCGACATGCCCGCTGCACTCGACGCATTAGAGCCTCAAACGCCTGAGTATAAGTCGCTTAAGGAAGCTCTCGCGCATTACATCGATCTTGCCTCACAGGACCATGTCGAACCCCTTCCCGAGATGGCAAACAGCAGCAAGCCCGTGGCACTCACGTCCGGCTACCCCGGATTGCATGCATTGCAGCAGCGGCTTGCCCTGGTGGGTGACCTTTCCGCCGCGCCGGATGCGAACGCCGCGCCGAATGTAGGAGAGCTCAGTGAGGCATTGAAGAAATTTCAGCACCGCCATGGCCTGAACGAAACCGGCAAGCTTTCCTCCGACACGGTTGAAGCTTTGAATGTGCCGAGTTCCGCCCGTGTAACGCAGATCGAAGACACGATGGAGCACTGGCGCTGGCTGAGCGATGAGTACCTGAACGCTGCCATCCTGGTGAACTTGCCAGAGTTTATGCTGCGCGCCTATGAAGGCGACGGCAGCGATCATCACGAGGTCTTTCGCATGGAGGTTGTGGACGGTAAGTCCGACGACGAAACCCACCACACACCCTTTATCGCCGACCAGATGAAGTATCTCGTCTTCAGGCCTTTCTGGAACGTTCCGCCCTCCATTGCTAAAAAGGAAATCGTTCCGCATATCGAGAAGAACGCCGGCTACCTTTCCGCGAAGAACTACGAGACCGTCGATCTGCAAGGTCATCCCGTCGCGGCTGACATCGCCCGTATCGAAAAGGGAACGGTAATGGTACGCCAGAAGTCCGGCACATCAAACTCGCTGGGTCTGGTGAAGTTCATGTTCCCGAACCCGTTCAACGTGTACCTGCACGACACCAACGAAAAGGCACTCTTCGCCCGTACGCGCCGCGATTACTCACACGGCTGCGTGCGCGTGCAGGACCCGCCAAAGCTGGCGGACTGGGTGTTGCGCGACAACCCCAAGTGGAATGAGCAGGCCATCGCCGATGCCATGGCGAACGGTGAGGATAATAAGTCCGTGTCGCTGACACATCCCATTCCGGTTGTCATTTTTTACGGCACGGCATGGTCTGAAAATGGCGAGATGCATTTCTTCAAGGATATGTACGGCTACGACGCCGATCTGGAGAAGACTCTGGATGCAGGGCGCCCGTACCCGCAGAAGCCAGACAAAGCCGTCACCGAGAAAGATGTATAAACAAGGCCGACGTCGATCTTGTTCGGTTGCGTATTTCCTTGCACGGATGCATGCTCCTCAAGCTCCGTGCAGGGAAATATGCAAACCCGGCCCGGACGGCATGTACGCTGCTATGCTTTTGTCACACCCATGATGTCTCTTTTCAGCAGGCGAACGCTCGTGCGCTGCGCCATGATCGTGATGCTTGGCACCACCACGATCCTTAGCGCCGCTGGACAGGCTTCGCCCACCCCTACTGGTGAGCCGGAGGTTCTACAGACGGCCACAGGCACCACGGAGGTCGGTGTCCTGGGCCATGCGGAATACCGCATCGATGTGCCCAGTACCTGGAATCACGACCTGGTGGTCTTCTATCATGGCTACTCGCAGACGCCCTTCCGGTTTCGCCTGGATGGCAGCATCGGCGCACAGATCGATCCCATGTTCCGTCGCGGCTACGCCGTTATCCAGAGCGGATTTTCCGAGACCGGATGGGCGCTGCAGGCCGGCTACACCGATAGCGAAGCGCTGCGCAGGTATTTCGTAAGGAAGTACGGCAACCCGCGTGAAACCTACGCCGCCGGTGGCTCCATGGGCGGTGCGCTCACCATGATTACCATGGAACTTAACACCAACAAAATCTATACCGCTGGTCTGGACCTGTGCGGCGCGGTCGGTCCCAGCTACGTCCATCTGGACCGCCGCTTCGCCATTCGCGCCGCCTTCGACTACTACTTTCCCGGCTTCATGGGTCCGCTTGACCCGGTTCCCGCCAACTTTGAGGAGAGCGAGCCACTACGCCAGCGCGTGTTAGCGGCGCTGAAGGCCAAACCCGATGCCGCGCTTGCGATGCGTGAGCTCATGACCCTGCACTCCGATGTCGAAGTTGCCCGTGCCATCGGCTACTTCACCTATGTGATCGGCGACCTGCAGCGTAAGGCGGGAGGTAATCCCTTTGATAATCGCAACTATCTCTACACCGGCACCAGTGTGAACACCCCCACGGACTACGCCCTGAACGATGGCGTGCATCGCTACGCTCCCGACCCGAAGGCGCGCGACTACCTAATGGCGCACTACTGGCCGAACGGCCGTCTCACGCGTCCCATGCTGGCGCTGCACACGCTCTACGATCCACTGATTCCCGCTACCACGCTGTCGCTCTACGCTAGCGAAGTGGCGCACGCGGGCTTTGCCGACAACCTGGTGCAACAGTACGTGCACCGCGACGGCCACTGCACCTTCACGCCTGACGAGGTAGGCCGCGCCTTTGACGAACTCGTCAACTGGGCCCACACCGGCCACGCGCCGCCGGCCGGTCTGCTGCGCTGACGCGTGCAGACCCGCGCTAGAGTTGCCACGCTCGGGACAGGGGTGGGTGTGACATCGCCCAGGCGTCCAGCATGTATAGACCAGCATCTGCCCGGCCCAGAGATTTTGTTGACTTACCTGCGGACTGTAGCACGCGTTACCTTAGCCTACGGCGAAGCTCTAGGTATAAGGATGGTATGGATTTGCGGGCTGTAGGTCCTGCGCTCAACGCGTGTCGCACGTGAAATTTTTGCGGGTCGGGGCAGTGGCGCGTGCCTACAGCCCGCTTTGTCTTCTGCGCGCTATCTGGCACCCGGTAGTCGCAGAACGCAAGCATGTGGATAGTCCCGCTCATCAGTTACCAAAGATTCACGAAGTCTGGCAAGGTTGTATGTAGTAGATTGCAGCACCTCACAAAGGAGAAATTCTATGAGTTTGAAATCCCTTGTCTTCGTTGCGTTTTTGTCTGCTGGTCTTTTCGCCAGAGCCGCCTACGGAGATACTGTCGCAGCGACTTTCAGTGCAACCACACCGACTGGATCTTCCTCGGAACCCGAGGATTTGAGTTCTCAACATCGATACCGATCGCCGTCACTGGTCTTGGCTATTACGACGCGGGCTCTGATGGTCTGAATGCCTCGCATCAGGTCGCTATCTGGGATTCGACAGGCCTGCAACTTGTGTCAGGCGATGTTTTAGCTGGAACAGCCGATCCATTGCTGAATGGTTTCCGCTTTGTTACCTCACTCACTGGTACAACCCTGTTGGCGCCGGGAACTTATATCGTGGGTGGACTCTCTGATCTGAGCGATCCAAACATACGTGCGCTGAGCGCCTCGTCGGTGACGTTCGCTCCGGGTATCACGTTCATCCAGAACGCCACGAACAATACCGCCGGCGTCTTCTCCGATCCGACGGGCACTCAGGCTGGCCTAGATGTTGGGTACTTTGGAGCAAATTTTGAGTTTACTCCAGCAATCGCAGTGACGCCTGAGCCATCCAGCATCGTTCTGCTCGGCACAGGCCTGTTAGCCGGTGCGATGCGTAAGCGGCTCAAATCAGCGTAGCGCACCGGATAGCGCTCCGCTTAGAGGTCCCATACCGATGCCTTCCCATACCGATGCCTTCGCATCTCGTTGGTTGAAGAAAACGTTGTTGCCAATTCGTCAGCCGCAAGGCGCAGAAGGCGTGTTCGTCAGTAGCGGCTTTAGCCGCCGGGATAGCACAAGATTGTTGGAGGGGATAAGAGGCTTTAGCCTCCGGGATAGACGTCGTGGGCGCTCATGCGTTGAGGACGTGGGTACGCGAACACACGGGAAGCATGGAGGCTTTAGCCCTCCGGGATGAGGGTTCATCTCAGCGGCTAAAGCCGCCCCTCTGGGCTGTCTGGCGTTCTAATCTCAGTGCTAAAGCCACGTTTTGTTTGGTTTGCGGGCTATCCCGTTGGCTAAAGCCACGTTTGTTTGGTTTGCGGGTCTATCTCGTCGGCTGAAGCCGCTTTGGGACGTGGTGTAGTGGCGAGGCTGGTTGGTTTGTTGCTGGGCGGAGGTTTAGAAGGCGTTCCAGTGGAACCCACATCCTTTCAGGATGTGGGGCACCTGCGGTAGGCTGACACGGCGTACCGAGCCAAAAGCAGAGTTGCATGATAACGTCGTTTGCATGCGGACCGCTTCCGTCCTTATTTTGCTTGCTGCCTCCTGTGGCGCTCAGACCTTCAAAGGGCACCATATAGGGGAAAGTGTTTCAGAGTTTCTCGTCGCTGAACCAGAACTAAAGGCAAAGCTAGAGGGCTGTGTAAATGACACCCCGAAGGAGCTAAATCCTGAGGAGATAAGACAGCAATTCGGAAAAAAGGGCGCCAAGGAGTACGAGCAAAAGATGGCATCTGCTCCGGCTGGCTCCCATGTCAGCATCTACGCCACGAATCCTGAGTTTTACAGAGACCGCTGCGAAGCGCTGATCTTAACTCTTCGTGACGGCAACGGAAGCATAGATGGCACTGGTTACTCCGAAGGAAACCCCCATGAAGCCGCAATCACTGCGATGATGATAGGCGATTCGGATCATGACAGAAACTTGGCGATCCGTGCGGAATCCGCACGTGACCAATGGAGAGGGTCTAAGATTCCTCGCCGTGAGTATCGATTCTCAGCAGGGCAACTAGTTTGGTTTTTTTACGATATGTACGATGTCTCATACGAAGTCTTAGCTTTTGACCTCCTCCAGAGGGTTGGAGCGGCGGGTCATGAGACGCTTACGCCAATGCATAACGTTTACGGCGCGACTTGGAACAACGCTTCACAGGATTGGCTAACTGCGGATATTCACATTCACCTTTATGAGGATAGAAATCCTGCCAAGCGTTTGCCGATTGGACTCGTCGTCGAGACTAGAAAATCGTACGAAGAGCGACTGAAGCAACTGGCAAATCGCAAGAGTTCGCTCGATTGAACCACACGAGCCCCGGATTGCTCCGGGGCTCGTGTGGTTGGTTGGGAACTCACCTTAGCTTCGCGAAAGTGGGGCACCCGGTTGCTTGCGCGGCGTGAGCCGCATGTCGCTATCCGCTAAGGACTAGTACATGCCGTCCATGCCGCCGCCGCCGTGGCTGTGACCGCCGCCACCTGCTGGTGCCTTCTCTGGGATTTCGGAGATCATGGCTTCGGTGGTGAGCATCAGGCCGGCGATGGAGGCCGCGTTCTGCAGGGCAGTGCGCGTCACCTTGGTCGGATCGATGACACCGGCCGCAACCAGGTCTTCGTACTTGTCGGAGCCGGCGTTGTAGCCGAAGCTCATGTCAGAGTTATCGGTGATCTTACCGATGACTACGGCACCCTCTTCGCCGGCGTTGAAGGCGATCATGCGGAGCGGCTCCTCGATGGCGCGGCGGATGATGTTGGCGCCGATCTTCTCGTCACCTTCAAGCGTCTTGACCAGCGCGTCCACGTCCTGGATGCAGCGGATGAGCGCCACACCGCCGCCGGGGACGATGCCTTCCTCTACTGCCGCGCGGGTTGCGTGCATGGCATCCTCGACGCGTGCCTTCTTTTCCTTCATCTCGGTTTCGGTGGCTGCACCGACCTTGATGACGGCGACGCCGCCGACCAGCTTGGCCAGGCGCTCCTGCAACTTCTCGCGGTCGTAGTCGGATGAGGTCTTCTCCACCTGTGAGCGGATTTCACGCACGCGGCCGTCGATCTCGCTGTCTTTGCCCGCGCCGTCAACGATGGTGGTGTTGTCCTTGTCGATGGTGACGCGCTTGGCTGTGCCCAGGTCCTCAATCTTGACGGACTCAAGCTTGATGCCGAGGTCTTCCGTGATGGCCTTGCCGCCGGTCAGGATGGCAATGTCGCCCAGCATGGCCTTGCGGCGGTCGCCGAAGCCCGGTGCCTTGACGGCGGCCACGTTCAGCGTGCCACGCAGCTTGTTGACGACGAGAGTGGCGAGCGCTTCACCATCGACATCTTCCGCGATGATAACGAGTGCCTTGCCGGTGCGGGCAATCTGCTCCAGGAGGGGCAGCATGTCCTTCATGGCGCTGATCTTCTTCTCGTAGATGAGGATGTACGGATCCTCAAAGGCGGCTTCCATGCGCTCGGGGTCGGTGACGAAGTAGGGCGAGAGATAGCCGCGGTCGAACTGCATACCCTCGACGACGTCGAGCTGGGTCTCCATGCTCTTCGCCTCTTCGACGGTGATGACGCCGTCCTTGCCAACCTGCTTCATGGCCTCGGCAATGATGGTGCCAATCTGCGAGTCAGAGTTGGCAGAGATGGTGCCGACCTGCGCAATCATATCACCGGAGACGGGCTTGGAGAGCCTGGAGAGGGCGCCGCCCTGGACGTTTCCGTCGTTGTCGCGGGTGCCGATGATGGCGGTGACGGCCTTGTCGATGCCGCGCTTCAGGGCCATGGGGTTGGCACCGGCGGCAACAGTCTTGACGCCCTCGCGGAAGATGGCCTGCGCCAGAACGGTGGCGGTGGTGGTACCGTCGCCGGCGACGTCGCTGGTCTTGCTGGCAACTTCACGCACCATCTGCGCGCCCATGTTCTCCAGCGGATCCTTCAGCTCGATCTCCTTGGCGACGGTAACGCCGTCCTTGGTGATGGTGGGGGAGCCAAACTTCTTTTCGATGACCACGTTGCGGCCTTTGGGGCCAAGCGTTACTTTCACGGCGTCGGCGAGGACGTTAACGCCCCGCAGAATCGCCTGACGGGAATCTTCACCGTGCAGAATTACCTTTGCCATTGTGTGTCTCTTTCTTCTTCGCGCTCAATGCGAGCTGCGGTTGACTTCTTGTGTAGCAAACCCACCTTAGTTCACGAAGGTGGGGCACCCGCGCCGTTACGCCTTCAGGATGCCGAGGACTTCTTCTTCGCGCATGATGAGCAGATCTTCGCCGTCCAGCTTGATCTCCGTGCCGGAGTACTTGCCGAAGAGAACAGTGTCGCCTGCCTTGACATCGAGCGGGAAAACCTTGCCTTCGTCATTGCTCTTGCCTTTGCCGACACTGATGACGGTGCCTTGCTGCGGCTTTTCTTTTGCGGAATCGGGGATGATGATGCCGCCACGAAGCGTTTCGCCTTCTTCCAGACGACGGACCAGAATGCGGTCATGCAGCGGTGTAAATGTCGATGCCATGGGTTGTTCGTTCTCCTTGGGTATTGGTTTGGCGCGCCGGGTTTAGCAGTCGCACCCTCCAAGCGCTAAGATACAAAGACTGCTAACGCGTGTCAAGCGGATTTCGATGAAACATGAGTGAATTGGGCTCAGGTCCCTTGCGCCAAGTGCTCCCGACAGGAGTGCGGGAGCCCAGGCCAAAACCTAGGGCCACATTGAATGTTCTTGCTCTTTAGCGACAGGCTGCCCTGCACCCGGTAAAATGTCTAAATGATGTTGCGCCGCCTTCTCGCCGTTTCCGCGTTGCTCAGTGTTGCCATCCCTTGCACGCCAGCGCAGGACAGTCGCCACGGCCGCAAGTACAAGGCACCGCCGGAGACGAGTCATTTAGAAGTATTGGTGATCAAGGACGCCAACGGCAAAATCATCGAGAATGCCGCCGTCATCTTCCATCCCAGCAAAGACGGTATTGATGAGGGAAACCTCGAGGTGAAGTCCGGGACAGACGGTAAGGCCTTCATCGATCTCATCCCTACTGGGTCGGACGTTGCCATTCAGGTGATTTCCAACGGTTTTTCCACTTATGCGGAGACCATCAAGCTGACCGAAGCGTCGCGCTCTGTAACAGCCCGGATGAAGCGTCCCCAGGCGCAGATTTCATCGTATGAGGACAACTCCGGCAAGTCCTCGACGCGTGTCACCGGCGTGCAGGAATCGACACATCGCACGCTTACGCCAGCCACGCCGCTGCCGCTGCCGGCCAGCGCGCCCGTGCTGCAGCTGCCGTCCCTGCCAAGGAATACTGCCGCAAAAGGTGATGCAACCGTCCCGGTCGATCACACTGTCCCGCCGCCTCCCAGCAAACCCGCGAAGCAGCCGAACGAAAGCAGCGCGCCCACAGGCTCCACGGTGGACGGCACAGCGGGTTCGTCACCATCGAACCCGTAAGCGGGCCGTGGCTTCGCGGCAGGCGAGCGCTGGTCACGGGCGGCGTGCGGCGTCTGGGACGTGCCTTTGCGCTGGCGCTGGCTGATGCCGGTGCTGATGTCGTCGTCACGACCCGCTCGATGAAGGACACTTCGGCAACAATCGTTGAGGAGCTTTTCGAGCGTGGCGTTCGCGCTGAAGCCGTGGTGTGCGATGTCACGGTGCCGGAGCAGGTCACGTCCGCGGTGAAGGAAGCGATCGGTTTTCTGGGCGGCCTCGACTGCCTGGTGAACAACGCGGGCATTTTTGAATCCGTGCCGCTGGAAGACCTCTTGCCCGGGCAGTGGGACGCCATGTACCAGACCAACACGCGCGGTCCGTTCTTGGTGGCGCAGGCGGCGCTGCCTGCCTTGCGCGACTCGGGGCAGGGAAGGATCATCAACATCGGCTCGCTGGGTGGCATGCGCCCGTGGACCACGCATGGGCATTACTGCTCCAGCAAGGCCGCGCTCCACATGCTGACACAGATCATGGCCAAGGCTTGGGCACCCGAGGTCAGCGTCAACTGCATTGCGCCTGGCATGGTCGTCTTTCCGGGCGACGCACCGCGCATGGCAGATAAGACGCCCATGCAGCGCGACGGTTCACCAGCGGATGTTGTGAGTGCAATGCTGTACTTCGCGAATGCGCCTGCGTTTGTGACGGGGCAAGTACTCGCGGTGGATGGTGGACTCTCGCTAAGCTGAGGCAATTACGGGAATTCTATGCAAGTAACTCAGATCAAAATACGCCTTGTGTTCAGGGAGCTAAAGTACAAGGTGGCCTGCAAAGTACAATGTGACGGATCGGCGATCCAGTCTAGTTCGCCTTCTTTGCTGCTGTGAAGACGTCCCTTGGCTTGGTTGTGCCCTCGACGCGCTCTGTATTCGCAACGCCGAAGTTAATCCAACCTGAGTTCACGCCCTCGATCATTTCCTCGTATGCCCAGGTATGTTCGGCGGGCAGGCCCATATGTTGCAGCGTGCCGGACCAGGCTTCGCGTGGAATCGCATCCGCCTTGACGTCGTGGCCGAGAACCTGACCGAGTTCAGACGCCAGCTCGTCCGAACTGACCATCGAGCCAAGTTCAATCATGCGCTTGCCGGTCCACTCTGTAGTGAGCAGCTTTGCGACCTCGGCCCCGATGTCCCCGGTGGCAATCATGGGAAGTTTGCGGTCCGTGGGCGCGTAAAAGACCGGCAGCGTGCCGCCCTGCCCTGCTTGCAGGCCGAAGAGATAGTTCTCATAGAATGAACCGGCCCTAATGAAGGCGATAGGGAAAGGCAGATCACCCAAACCCTCTTCCAGAAGATGGGTAGAGGTAATCAGCCCCAGGCCGCTGGTCTTTTCCGAACCCATGGAGGAGAGCGCCACAAGTTTGGGAGGAGCGGATTTGCCGAGCGCCTCCTGATAGCTCGAGATCACGGCCTTGGCCTCGCGAAAGTCGCGCGAAGGTGTCTGGGTAGGAGGCATCATCAGGTACGCGCCTTCGACACCCTCAAGCGCCTTTGCCAATGCACCGGCATCCTGCCACTCGCCCTTGATCAGTTCCACGCCTTGCCCGGCCCATGTGGATGCCTTCGTCTCGTCGCGCACCAAGGCCCGCAGCTGCTTACCTGCCGTCAAAAGGTGACGTGCCGCCGCGCCGCCCACATTGCCCGTGATGCCCGTAATCAGGAACATGCTGTGTAATCCTCCGGGCATATGATGCGGCATTCACGCGTCCGTTGCAATCGTTGCGCCGGCACTGCTCTGTGGCGTGTACAGCTTCGGCTTGCATTGATTGCTCATCTTCGTGAAGGGAGCGGCGCTCAGGGCGATGATGCGATCTTCCATGTCCAGTGTGAGTTCCAATGAGACAGTAAAGAGACGATCGAACGCATGTGGGAGGAGGAGCGATGGATGCAGCGAGCGCAGGTGCTACTGGTGGACTGTTTCTGCTCCTGCTGCTGCTTGTAATAGTCTTTGCCGGCTTGGCCAGAGTTCTAAAGGTTCCATATCCAATTCTGCTGGTTATCTCTGGGATCGCGCTCAGCATGATTCCGCACATGCCACGCTTCGCGTTGCCCCCGGACATAGTCTTCCTTGTGTTGCTTCCTCCGTTACTCTACTCAGCTGCTTGGACGCTTTCGTGGCGGGAGTTTCAGCGCAATTTCGCAAAGATCGCCATGCTCGCGCTTGGGCTTGTGCTTGCCACAATCCTTGCGCTCAGTTGGTGTGCCAGCACCTTTCTGCCGGGCTTCGACTGGAAGTCGGGGCTGCTGCTGGGCGCGGTTGTAGCCGCCACGGACGCAATCGCCGCAACGGCAATCGCCCGGCGCGTCGGCCTTCCGCACTCAATCGTTGCATTGCTGGAGGCGGAAAGTCTGGTCAACGATGGAACTGGGCTGCTTGCGCTGCAGTTCGGCTTAACGGTTCTTGTTACAGGAACAAGTCCCTCATTTATTGAAGGCGCCGGCCAACTGGTCTTTCTTACCGCGGGTGGGGTGTTTGTTGGCCTGGTCGTTGGTTTCCTGGTCGCGCATCTTGAGAAGTTCATTGACGACGGTCCGATAGAAATTGTGCTTAGCCTGCTGATGCCTTATGGCGCGTACATTCTTGCGCAGAACGCACACGTTTCAGGTGTCATGGCTGTTATTTCGTGCGGAATGTACATGAGCCGGCAGAGTGTCTCGTTCATGTCGGCTGAAGTGCGGCTGCAATCCACTGCGTTTTGGGATGCGCTGACCTTTGCTCTTAATGGCGTTGTATTCCTGCTGCTGGGTCTGCAACTCCCATTTGTGCTTAGTGAGATTCACGGCATCCCCTTGCACCGTCTGATTGTGTACGGTGCCGGATTCAGCGCGGCTATGATCGCAATCCGGGTACTGTGGGTTTTTTGTGAACCTTTTGTCTCTCATGCAATTGGCACCTGGCTCTTTCATTCAGAAGGAGCCGCAATTCGAGACAAAAAACAACTATTGGTGGTTGGGTGGGGTGGCATGCGAGGTGTGCTCTCGCTCGCGGCGGCAGTTTCGCTTCCTATCTCCACATCCGCGGGACCTTTTCGGCAGCGCAGCATGATTATTTATCTGGCGTTCTGTCTTATTTTTTCGACTCTCGTTCTGCAAGGGTTGAGTTTGCCGCTGCTGATTCGAAAGCTTGGTCTAGCCGGTCACGCAGGATTGATTTTTGAGGCGCAGGAAGCCCGCCGGATCATGCTGGAAGAAGCGGTGACTTACCTGGGCCGCCGCCGTTCGAGGGAACGGTACGATAACGCGATTCTAGAAGATTTGATGTTGACCTATCAAAAGCGCCTGGACTCAATTATTTCAAGGCGCCACGTTCCTTACAGACAGACTCAGGATAAAGAGCTCAGGCGGCAGGCACTTCTGGACGTGATCGCTATAGAACGTGAGACGCTGCTTCGCCTGCGCAATGAAGCACGCATTGACGACGAGGTTCTCCGAACGTTGCAGAAGGAGCTTGATCTCTCCGAAAGCCGGGTGCACACTTCAATCGCCTAGTCTGCAATTGAGAGATGTGCAATAAAGACGCCATCTTATGCCTTTTTTATGTTTTATTCGCCAAACTCAAATGATGGAAGTAAAAAGCCCTTGACGGGTCCTGAATAAAGCTCTGAAAGAAGATAACACCGATCATTACTAGAGACTTACATCGGGATCTCTACACACTTGCACGCCATAGCACCACATCAGAGCGCCTGCCGCCTATGGAGTTACACATGTATCAGATGTTCACTTCTGGACCGATAGTGTCCATTTCCAAAGGAAGTAATTCACACCTTTGGCAGAGACGGAGTACAAGACGACCCAGCCGGAAATGGAATGCCGCAATCGATCGCAGGAATTTTGAGCAATGGCATAGCGCAATGGTTGCGGGAAGATTTTCTGAAGCCTGGAAGATCAATGATGAAAATGCACAGCATTGGCCTTCAGCGCATCAATTATGGAACGGAGAGTCAGTGGCAGGCCGTTCTATCGAATTACAGGCGTTGCATGGCTTTGGTGATTTCGTTCAAATGATGCGCTTTGTTCCGGACTTGAATCAGTTGGGCTGCACTGTTTCATTCAACATACGGCCCGAGTTGCGATCTCTTCTACCCTGCTTCGTGGGTGACTTCCAGGTATCCGAAGCAGTGGCTCCGGACCACCGGTGCCTGTCCATGGAGATCATGGAGCTTCTGTACGCCCTGCGTGTGAGGACTTCTGATCTGCCGACGGCGTGTTATCTCAAGGTCACGCCTGCGCTCGCAGCGTACGCTGGCACGCAAATGAACCCCGCTTCCAGACTTCCGAAAGTAGGCATTGTCTGGAGCGGAAGTACGTGGGATCCAGAGCGCTGGATACCGGAAGACCAACTGAAACAGCTGCTGGAACTCGACTGCTGCGAATGGTGGAGCATGCAAGGACCGGAGAGTTGCGGTTTACCCTCAGCGCATCTCCGTCAAGTAACGACGGGCGGTCTTCTGGAGTTTGCGGCGGCCATCCAGAATCTTGACCTGCTGATCACTGTGGATACGCTTGCCGCTCACATTGCCGGAGCGATGGGGAAGCCGGTCTGGGTGCTGCTTAAGAAAGAGGCGGACTGGCGCTGGCTGCGCGGCCGGGCGGATTCTCCATGGTACCCAAGCATGCGTCTGATTCGTCAGACATCAACGGGCGACTGGCCAGAGGTCCTGGATTACGTGAAGACAGAGCTAGAGATTGCTTTCGGTGGCGCTTCGGACGGAATGGAGGCCTATACCGCTACGATTTCTTCTTCGAGCTGCTGCTTCTCAACGAGGTCTGCGTAGTAGCCACCAAGCGAGAGCAGTTCATCATGGGTGCCCAGTTCCTGGATGCTGCCGTTTACAAGGACGGCGATGCGATCGGCGCTGCGGGCGGTGGAGACGCGGTGGGCGATTAGGATCGTGGTGCGTTCCTGCATCAGTTCACGGAGACCGCGTAGAATCTGCTCTTCTGTGTAGGTATCCACGCTGGCCAGGGCGTCATCCAGGATGAGGATGCGTGGATCCCGCAGGAGGGCGCGAGCGATGCTGGTGCGTTGCTTCTGTCCTCCGGAGAGGGTAATGCCGCGCTCGCCTACCAGCGTGTCGAAGCCCTGGGGAAACTCAAGGATCTCGTTGGCGATGTGGGCAAGCGTGGCGGCGCGTTCGATCTGCTCGCCGGTGGCGGAGTCAACGCCAAAGGCAATGTTATCGCGGATGCTGCTGGAGAAGAGGAACGTCTCCTGCGGCACAAAACCGATGGAACGGCGCAGAGAAGCAAGCGGCCACTCGCGGATAGGAATACCGTCGATGAGCACCTGGCCGGGGGCGGCGTCGAGCAGGCGGGGTATCAGGTTGACCAGGGTCGATTTACCCGCTCCGGTGGGGCCGACGATGGCCAGGCTGGAGCAGGCTGGAATGCTGAGCGAAATGTCGCGGAGGATCTCCGGGCCGTTGCCGTAGGCGAAGGTCAGGTTGCGGAACTCGACGTCTCCACGCGGCATGGCGTCGATGGCGATGCGCTGGCCAGCCTCGTCCTGAATGGAGGGTACCCACTGGAGCAATTCGTCAATGCGGACGACGGATGCGGTGCCGCGCTGGATGAGGTTAATGACGTAGCCGAGGGCAAGCATGGGCCAGGTGAGCTGCGTCATAAAGACCATGTAGGACGTGAACTGGCCGGCGGTGATGCGGCCTGACGCAACTTCGTGGCCACCGAAGAACAGTGTGAGCACGAGTGCCGCTCCCAGCACAAACTCCAGTGTTGGCCACAGCATGGCCATGATGCGGACGAGGAAGAGCGAGCGGCGAATGTACTCCTGATTGGCTTGTTCAAAGGAGCGGATCTCCGCGTCTTCCTGCGAAAAGGCGCGGATCAGACGCGCACCCGAGAAGTTCTCCTGCGCCATGGCGGAAATCTCTGAGAACATGGCCTGGATGCGCTCGAAGCGCGTGTGAATTCTGCGCCCCATCAGCTGCACAACGACAGATGCAATGGGCAGCGGCAAAAAGGCAAACAGCGTCAGCCGTGGCGAGATGCGGAGCATGAATGGGATTGCCGCCGCCGTGAAGACGATGGTATTTGCCGAGTACATGATGGCCGGGCCCAGCAGCTGTCGAACGGCGTTCAGGTCGTTGGTGGCACGGGCCATGATGTCGCCGGTGCGATGCTCGTGGAAGAACGAAATGGACTGCCGCTCCAGGTTGCGGAAGAGGTCATTGCGGAGATCGAATTCAATCTCACGCGAGGCACCGATGATAATCCAACGGGTGGCATACAGGCAGACGGCGGATACCACCGCGACGAGCAGCAGCAGGAGTGCATTGCGCAGAACGATGTGTTCGGTGCCGTGATGAGACACGTCATCGACAGCGCGCCCGATCAAAAGCGGTACCGCCACCTTTGAGCTGTTGTAGAGCAGAACCGCGACTCCGCCCTGCGCCAGCTGGCCGCGATAGCGCTTCAGGTACGGAACGAGCGGTTTCAGCTTCTCCAACATGAGAACTACTCCTGGTGTTCTTCCCGCCGCTGCGCGGGTTGAGTTGCGGGTGTGCCGTTGCCGGCCTCCGCAGGTGATGCTCCCGTGACCGGCTGTGGCGTGTCGCCTTGCCCCAGCAACTCGACATCAAAGATTAGATCGGACTTTTCGGGGATATCCGGTGGATGTCCCGCCGCACCGTACCCAAGTTGATACGGAACGATCAGCCGGCGCTTGCCGCCGACCCGCATTCCTTCAAATCCCGTATCCCACGCCGTGATGACGCGCCGTGCGCCCACGGGGAAGACGAAGGGCTGGTTGCGGTCGACGGAGGAGTCGAATTTGGTGCCGTTCGTCAGCCATCCCGTGTAGTGAACCGTATAGAACACCACAGCACCAGGGCCAGAGGCGCGCGCCAGTTCACCGGTGCCGAGCTTCAGATCGACATAGCGCAAGGTATACAGCGGTGTGGAGGTGCCTGTCGCCGCGGGCATCGTGCCAACGGCAGCGAGACCCTCGGAGGCTTTCGGATCGCTTGGCATGGTAGGCCTCGAGACGTGCACTGGAGGATGATGAGTCTTGGACGGAGCTTTGCCGGTCTGCGCAAAGAGCGAAGGGATCATGACAATGAGTGCGGTTGCAAGAAGGCGCATGCGGTCTCCTGGTTAGATTCTACGAGCCAGGTGTACGGTGCGGAATCGTGCTGGGATGGAACCACGCACATTTCCGCCTGGACCACCAGTGCTGAAACGGAACTATCGAACGCGTAGTCCCGTCCGATGAAGACGGAAGTGACTACGTCCAGCGTCGAAGATAAACACATGCTGATCAGTGAGAACGTTCCCGCCTGCTCCGCTGTGAAAGAGAACTTACCGGAGCTGGACGATGTCGTCGCCATCGCCGCTGCGATCTGCGGAACTGCAGGTTGCGCGATCACAATGGTTCAGGGTACTCGTGTTTCCACGCTCAACTCTGTCCCTGACATCAAAGTCGATTTGCCTGCCCGAGAGAGTTTCTGTAGCCACACCGTCCAGCACGATGGATTGCTGGAGGTAATGGATGCACGCGAAGACGCACGCTTCGCCAAACTGATGATGGTGGATACGGAAGGCGGTATCCGCTTCTATGCAGGCGTCCCATTCTGCCAGGCGGACGGCAGCCGTATTGGTGCGCTCTGCGTGTTCGACCAGAAGCCGCGTACCTTAACGGAGGTCCAGCGCAAGACCTTGATTGTGCTGGCGCGGCAGATCACCGCACGGTTTCGCGAGGCCGGGCAATGCTATCAACTTGAACTGGCCATTCAGGCAACTGAATCGGCACGCCGCGAGATGGAGGCGAGCCAACAACGCTTCAACGCGTTTATCAATGGCGGCCCGTTCATTGCGTTCATGAAAGACCGGGATGGACGCATGCTGTACTTCAACAAAACGTTCAAGCACGCGATTCAGGCCCGGGTCCCGGACGTGCTGGGCAAGACAGATGCCGAGCTTTGGGAACCCGAAGTCGCGGCCCGGTTTCGTAAGGTGGACATGGAGGTGCTTGCTTCAGGCCAGGCGCAGATCGGTGACGAAGAAGGTGTTGCGCCGGATGGCACGCGCACGTACTGGCGCTTTTACAAGTTTCCCATCTCCGACAGCGCGGGAAATATGTACCTGGGCGGACTGGCGATCGACACCACGAAGGACCGGCTGCGCGAAGAAGAGTTTCAACGCATGCAGGAGGAGCTACAGTTAGCCAATGAGTTGCTGCGAAAGCTGGCCATGACCGATCCATTGACGGGTCTGCACAATCGCCGTGCGTTCGATCTGAGATTGGAAGAGGAGACTGCAATGGCCCGGCGCCACAACAGACCGCTCTCCATGCTGCTGGTGGATGTCGATCACTTCAAGCGGCATAACGATTTGTTCGGGCATGCCGCGGGAGACGCAGTGCTCAGGCACGTTGCACACGTTCTCAGGACCGTGTCGCGGCGGGAGGATGTTATCGGACGGCTGGGTGGTGAAGAATTTGCCGTGATGCTGCCGAATAGCGATGAAGCGGCTGGGGAACGCCTGGCGCTGCGCATCCTCCGCGCGATACACGCATTTCCCTGGGAGAACGCACCCGTGACGCTGAGCGCAGGCATAGCCGAACTGATGCCTTCCGCCACGCCAGCGGAGTTGCTGCAAGCCGCGGACGAGGCAATGTATGCGGCCAAACACGCAGGGCGCGACCGCACAGTTCGCAGTAGTGAGATGGCGACCGTCAAGGGCTAGCCTCGTATTTCCTGAATCTGGGGCACTCGCCTACGTTTGCGACCGGAGTAACAGGTAGGTCCCCGCCATGCCGAACAGGAGGTCCGGAGACCACGCGGCAAGCATCGGCGGCAGCACGTTTACGTTGCCCATGGATTCAAAGATGCTGGCGATGACCGTGTACGCAACCGCCATGCCAATGGCAGTGGCAATACCGGCCAGCGATCCACGTTTCCCCATGCTCAGTGCAAAAGGAACCGCCGCAACTGCCATCACCAGCGTAATGAATGGGTAGGCAAGTTTACGATTAAGTTGTACGCGAAGCCGCATGGTGTCGAAACCGCTCTGCTGCAGATCGCGAATGTATTCCCGTAACTCGCTGAAGCTCATCTCCTGGGACTGGCGGCTTTCTTTCTTGAAGTAGCCCGGCTGCTCGCGAATCTCAGGAAAAGTATTGAGCGTGAACGGTTCAAAGCTGGAGACCGACTCGCCATGGAAGGTCCGTTCCCAGCCATTTTCAAAGATCCAGCGTTGCACCGTTGGGTCCCATCGCGCGGAACTGGCGAAGATACGGCGGCTGAGATGAAAGCTGCCCGGCTGAAACTCAAAGACCGTCAGATTCGCAAATACGTCCTTATCCGGATCGAAGAACTGGTAATAGAAGATGCGTGCGGGTTCGCCTGCCGAATCCTGCTGACCACTGATCCATTTGCGATCCGGGCGCAGAAATGTTTGTGCGGGTTTGCCCTTGATGACCGAGCGAAGCGCCTCCTGCTGGCGATTTGCAGTGGGCAGATAAAACTCATCAAAGGCAAAGAGGCCAACAGCCAGCACGCCAGCAAGTGCAACGACGGGTGCGATCAGCCGGTACAGGCTGACGCCACTGGCTTTCATGGCGGTGAGTTCGTTTGAGCGATTCAACGATCCCAGCGTGACCAGCACAGCCAACAGAGCGCAGAGCGGTGTGAGGTTGTACAGCATAAACGGGATCAGGTTCAACAGGTAGTCGCCCACCGTGATGAGCGGCGTGCGATTGCGAATGATGTCGCCAATCAGCTCAAAAAAACTAAAGATGAGTGACAAGGCCAGGAACGACACTAACATTAGGCCGAAATTGGTGAGGAACTCGCGCATCACGTAGTCGTCAAAGATGAGCGGGAAGCGGCTATTACGCGCCTTCCGCGTGGGAGCGGCCGGGACTGGGCGAACACTATTCAGTGAGTTTGCGGAACTGCCGCGAAAACGCGCGGGGAGCCACTGCTCCAAAGCCGCGCCAAGCGTGCCAATGGCATGGATGATCGCTGTGCCGCGCGGGGCAATATCACCTGTCGACATCTGACGCAGAAGGAGGACGCCCGTCACGGCAAAGATCACATTGGCTGCCCAGACCCCGATACCGGCAGAGACTTTGCCCTGCTTCGCCATGGCAATCCCAACCGACGACACAAAGTAATACACAAATACCAGTGCGACCGTGAGCACAAAGCCGGTGCTCTTTCCGCCGCGCCGCGACATCAGGCCCAGCGGCACGCCAATCAGCATCAGCACGATGCACGCGACCGGGTACGAGAAGCGCTTGTTCAGTTCGATACGGTACGTGCGGCCTTGCGCGGTAAAGCGTTGACGCCATAGCTCGTGCGCGGACATTGCGACCAAAGGCGTATCGGCGTGACCGATCTTTAACTCCTCTTGCGCACCTGTCTGGATGGGCGTGTCCGTTTCAGAGAAGGTGGAAATATCGTACTGGTTTGGATCACGGGGTGAAATCTCATGTTTAGCACCATCGCGAAAGTGCAGCCGCAGCGAGGATTGTGGCGCGGGCAGAACCAGCGCCTGTTCCGCGGTGGTGATCCGCGGCGTTGCGGGTGCCGTCAGGTCAGCCAGGAAGACATGCCTCCACAGGGTTGCGCCGTGCACGGGCGCTGAGTCCTGGATGTAGAGCACATAATCCTTGAAGTCTTCATAAAAGACGCGTGGCTGCACTTCAAAGCTGGCCTGCTGTGTCTTCATCGATGACTCAAGGCGCAGCAGCGCCGCGGATGCGTGTGGCGCGATATACAAAGAATTGAACAGACCTACAGCAAGCGCTGCTACCGCCGCGAAGGAAACGATGCGAACAAACTCCATCACGCCCATGCCCGCGGCGCGCATGGCTGTGACTTCGCTATCAGCCGAAAGACGGCTGAGGCCCAGCAGGATGCCGACCAGCACGGTCATGGGAATGGTCAGAATCAGGGTGCTGGGAAGCGTGTACAAGAAGACAAGCGAGACCTCCTGCAACGTGGCGGACCCGCGCACCAGCAGCTCTAGAATGCGGCCCAGGTCGCGCATGAACAGCACAAACGTGAACAGAACACCGCCCAGCAGAGCGTGCGACAACACCTCGCGCAGAATGTACCGCGTTAGAATCCGCATCGTTGCCGTACTGTTCTCGTCATCTGTGTAGCCATTGGACGCGCGGCACCCACGCTACGGTGCGTTCGTGATGAAGCGGTAACCGATACCCCGTACCGTTAGGAGGTGTTTCGGCTTCACGGGGTCGTCTTCAAGATACCGGCGCAGCCGGACCACGAAGTTATCGATGGCGCGCGTATCGGTATCCTCGCGGACCCGCCACACTTCTTCGAGAATCTCCTTGCGGGAGACGACCCGGCCCTCACGCTGCAGAAGGTAGCGGAGCAAATCAGCCTCCATCAGGGTTAAGCGCGTGATTGCCGCGTTTGCGTGAATCTCCAGCGTATCGAACCGGATGATCTTGCCGCTGAACTCGTAGATTTCGGGTACGGGATCGGGTTCGGTTGGGACGGCAGCCTGCTGCCATTGCATTCGGCGCAGCAGACTGTGAAGGCGAGCGAGCAGAATCGAGAGATCGAACGGCTTGTTCAGATAGTCATCAGCGCCGGACTCAAACCCCTCGAGCACATCCTCCGGGCGGTCACGCGCTGTCAGCATCAAGATGGGAACGTAGTTGTTCGCGGCGCGCAGCGCTTTTGCGATGGCGAAGCCGTCCGTGCCTGGCAGCATCACGTCCAGCAACACTGCCGCCGGACGTTCCGTGGCGTGCAGCAGCCAGTCTAGAGCGGTGTCACCATCCGCCTCGTGATGCACCCGATAGCCTTCCGCCCGCAGGTTGAAGACGAGCGCATCGGCGAGGTGCTCCTCATCTTCAACCAGCACGATGAGGGGTGCCTCGGCGTCCGTCATGCGGTGTCCCGCTCACGTCCCGCAGAGCCTGGTGTCATGGCTGGAAGTTGCAGCGTGATCGTGGTTCCGCGACCCTCGCCATGGCTCTGCGCGGTGGCGTCGCCTCCATGTTGCCGGGCGATGGCGCGCACGATGAACAGGCCCAGGCCAGTTCCCTTGACCTTCGCCACGGCATGGCTCCCCACCCGGTAAAAACGGTGAAAGACGCGGCGTAATTGCGCGGGCGGTATGCCGACACCGGTGTCTGTGATGCGCAGGAGGATCTCGCCCCCCCGCACTGCCGTCAACTCCGCCGTTACGTGCACACCCGCCGGGGAATATTTCACCGCATTATCCAGCACGTTCAATACGGCGGAGCGGAGGCCGTCCGCGTCACCGCGCACCATCACCTCCGCGCCATGGGTCTGATCGTCCAGGCGCACCGCGTCAGGAAAAAGATGATGCCGCCGCACAGTTTCGTCAAGGCAGGCTGTTGTCAGCGCGCGCAGATCGACCGGCATGCGCGCCTTCAGATTACGCTGCACGCCCTTGGCACCGGCCTCACCTGCCCGCAGAATCTGCTCCACTGTCGACAGCAGGCGGTCGTTGTCTTCCCGCATGCGGCTGTAGAACTCCTGCCGCTGCACTTCGTCCAGGGGCCTGCGCTGAAGGGTGTCAAGGTAAAGGCGGATGGACGCGACGGGTGTCTTCAACTCGTGCGTGACGGCATTCAGAAAGCTGTCCTGCCGCTCGTTGCGGCGGATTTCGCGGACCAGGAAGGTGGTGTTCAGGATCATCCCGGCAATGAGGATACCGAAGAGGATGATGCCGAGCACAAGGAACGCAATCCGGCGCTGGTGCACGTTGAGAATGATCCATCCCACATTCAACGCGACAGCAAGCCCCACCAGGCAGATACCCAGTGTGATAAAAAAGGCAACGGCACCGCGTCTGCGCGTGATGTTCATCGCTGCTTATTGTAGGGCGAGGAAACTAAACGCGACATACAGTCTAAGATGTAGCGCTTACAGTGGAGACAATGTAAGCGGACGGTTCTCGTTTCTCACGCACGCAGAGTGCTATCGCGCCGTGCAACCTGGCGGCCAATAAAGGCGAAGATAAACAGGACCGCTGCTGTCAGCCAAGCGCTCAGGCTGATCGGTTTTGGCAGGTACATGGCAATCGCGATGCCACTACCGACGAGGGTTGCGCACAGGCCAGCAAACTGCCACATACCGTACATGAATACGAACGGCAGATAATGAGCTCCCAAAGCAATCATGAAAGCTGGGTAAAACCATGCAGGTCGAAGTGCCGCAATACCGATCACCAAAGGCAGCGTGAGCGGTAAAGTGAAGGCCACTTGGATACCTAGGGAGTTCATCGGATGCCCCTTCGGAAGCGCATAGGTATGCCCCATGCTACGCAACATCAGCTGAGTCAATGGAAAGATTAAGAATCCTCCGAACACAAGGACCACTTCACCCAAATGAAGAGAATGCCATGTGCACGCTGCTGCCGATGCGCACCATAAGACAGCCGAGACAAACTGACCGGCAAATCCTCCAAGAAAGGTCTCGCGAACATCTCTCTTTGCCTGTGCGATTTCCATATCTTCTACAGTTAGACCGGTCCAGGCTTAGGATAATAACGTTTATAGATCAACGCGCCTGTGCTCAATGATGCACTTAAGACAAAACCCATCTTGGCCGCCGAACGGCAAGATGGGCTTGTGATTTTGTATATGTGTGTTCTTAAGCGCCGGCAGGCCTGGGGTTTGCGGGATCCCACTTGGCGATCTGCACCTTCTTTGCAAGACCAAGCTTCTGCATAACCCAGATGCCGTAGTAGTTCATGTCGAACTCATACCACGTCAGACCATGGCGAACGCTGACGGGATGCGCATGATGGTTGTTATGCCAGCCCTCACCGCCGGTCAGCAACGCGACCCACCAGCTGTTGCGGGAGTCATCCTTTGTGTCGAAGCGGCGGCTGCCGAAGAGGTGTGTGGCAGAGTTGACCAGCCACGTCGCATGGAGGCCCACGACGACGCGAAGGAACGTTCCCCAAAGCACCATACCCAGCGCGCCCTTGACGCCCGCACATGCGTAGCCGATACCCATCTGTAGAAGGCCAGAGACCGTGAGCGGCACCCAGTGATATTTGCTCAGCCAGCGCTGCGCGGGATCGCGCGTCAGGTCAGGGGCGTAGCGGCCCAGCAGAGCGGTTTCAGAGTGCAGCGCACGGCCAGAGAGAATCCAGCCTGCGTGTGCCCACCAGGCACCCTCGTTGGGCGTGTGCGGATCTCCGTCCTGGTCGCTGTGCTGATGATGAACACGGTGCGTGGCAACCCAGAAAATGGGCCCGCCCTCAAGCGCCAGGGTGCCGCAGGCGGACAAGGCAATCTCCAGCCAGCGCGGCACGCGGTACCCGCGATGGGTCAGCAGGCGGTGATACGTCATGCCGATGCCGACATTGATCGCCAGGAAATACATGATGCCGAACGCCGCGACGTTGCGCCATGACCAGAAGAAGAGTGCAGCGATGGCACCCACATGGAACAGGCCCATAAAAATGGAGGTAATCCAGTTGATGCGGCCCTGCTGATGCTCGCGGCCCAAGCGGAGGTCCTGCTTGACTTTCTCGCGCTCTGCAATGGCGGCAGGCACAATGCGAGTCGGTACGGTGTTGACCGGTGCAACGGTGGTGCGATCTTCAAGAACAGGAGACATTCAGTTCTGCTTTCCGGGCGGGTCCGGCACGCCTCATACATAACGCTACCGTGTACGCAGTCCGTCCGTGTGTAACAGTTCTGTAAGGCTGCCGAGGAGTAAAACAGGATGTTCCATTATCGATACGGCGAACAGGTTTCCGCGCTTGAGGGTGCTTTCTTCGCTTGAACTGGTGGCCAAGGGCGTTTATGAGACCCGCAAGGCGTAATCTCTCTGAATTAACCCTGATCGACGCAAATCTACATTCGCAAACAACTATCAGAGCGTTAGTGCGTCTGTACTCCTAAGTTTTATCTTCAGCAAGCGAGGCTCGATGAAGCTCCTCAATGTTGTGGCTACCCTTGCTTTCGCAGTGCCATGTTCGTGTCTAGCACAAGCTGCAAGCTCTCAGATCATTCGTGACGTGCGGGTGTTCGATGGTGAGACCGTTCATGAGCATCAAGACGTTCTGATTCAGAACGGTCACATATCCGCTGTTGGCAGGCGTATAACGACTCCATCAGGAGCGACAGTGATCGCTGGTTCCGGTCGAACGCTCTTGCCTGGGTTGATCGACGCTCATGTCCACATACCGAAGGACGCCGCAGCCGCGCTTCAGCAGGGTATAGATCTAGGTGTCACCACCCAACTCGATATGTATTCCAGCCCTGACAAGCTGCCAACGATCAAGTCTCTTGAAAAGACCGATGGCCTTAACCTCTCAGACGTGCGGACCGCAGGTATGGGTGCAACGGTTCCCGGTGGTCACCCTACTCCTCCTGGGGGCGGAGGTCTTCCCACGCTGACACGGCCTGACGAAGCGCAAGCCTTTGTAGATGCACGTATCGCCGAGGGAGCGGATTACATCAAGGTCATTCTGGATGACTTCTCGGAATTTCACCGCCAGATACCCACGCTCGATGATCAAACCCTGCGCGCGATTGTGGTGGCAGCCCACCAGCGAGGAAAATTGGTTGTTGCCCACGTTCTAACAGCGAAGTACGCGAGAGAGGCTATCGAAGATGGAGTCGACGGCCTCGCGCACATGTACGAAGGAGCGGAGTTTGAGGGTGATTTTGGCGCGTTCGCCGCAAAGCATCACGTGTTCGTCATTCCGACTCTATCGGTCATCTACTTAGATTGTGGTGAATCACCCGGACCTGCTACCGCTCAGGACACCAAACTCTCCGCTTACATTCGCCAGAAGTGGATGCCAGGGCTCAATGTGGCTCCCAACCCGAAATTGAATAGTGTTTGCGATTCCACTCGCAAAGGAATGAAACAGTTGGTGGCCGCAATGGTCCCTATACTGGCCGGCACAGACGCTCCCGTGCAAGGCACCACGTACGGAGCGAGCTTGCATGAGGAGCTGAGGCTGCTTGTTGGCGCAGGGCTCACGCCGGTCCAGGCTTTAACTTCGGCTACAGAGGCTCCCGCAAGAACCTTTCACCTCGAAGATCGGGGAAGGATTGCGTCTGGGTTGAGAGCAGATTTGGTACTCGTCGAAGGCAATCCTACTAAGGACATTGGAGCAACAGAGAACATCGTCATGGTTTGGAAAAAAGGCGTTCCTGTAGAACGGGTACGCCCTGAATAACCATTAGCGCAGCATGCTGTGGGAACGACAACTCGCGTTCCCGTCAGGAAGCGAGAGACAAGCTCGCGATGGGCCAAAGGGCGGGAGCTGGTTCTGGGCTGACTCACTTCTGAGGCCGAGCGTTCAACGTGGAATGGTACGAGCCGGTACACTTGCTCCATGCGCGTCTTTGGCATCGATTGCGGCACGGAGTTGACCGGCTGGGGTGTGCTGGAAGTGGCGGAGACGCCGCGTGAACGCCGCCTGGTCCCGATTGCCGCCGGTGCGATCCGTTTGAACAAGAAGCAGCACACACCCCAACGGCTGCAACAGGTCTACACGGAGCTAATTGCGTTATTGGAAATGTATGCCCCGGACGCCGTTGCCATAGAGGACGTTTTCTTTGCCGCGAACGCAAAGAGCGCGCTGAAGCTGGGCCATGTGCGTGGCGTCGCCATGCTGGCTGCGGCCACCTGTAATCTGCCGGTGGCGGAATACGCGCCGCTTTCCATCAAGAGTGCTGTCGTCGGCTATGGTCTGGCTGCAAAGGAACAGGTGCAGTTCATGGTGGCGCGGTTACTCGATCTCGAATCCGCGCCTGAGCCGGCGGATGCCGCCGATGCACTGGCCATTGCGATCTGCCATGTACATACGGCGCAGAGCCACGCCGCCATGGGAGTCCGATGAAGTTGTTGCACACTGCAGGAGCGCTTCTCTGTGCGCTGACCCTATGCGGCAGGGGGTGCGCTCAACCGGGCGTTGAACCCTACCGCCTGACTGTGGAGTACGACCGGGTTGGCCTTGTCGTCCCGCACTGGCGCATCACAATACCTCCCCGCGGCCTCGCAGAGTACAGCGGCAAGCCCGAAAAGGGTAACGATCCCGGAGCTGTCGCGTTCCAAATATCAGAGGCGGGCCGTGTCAAACTCGGCATGTTGCTGAACCGCAGCAAAGGTATGCAGCCCTGCGAGACTAAATCCAAAGGTCTAGCCAATATGGGTGCCAAGTCGGTGGTCTACGCACCCGTGGACGGACCCGAGGCGCACTGCACGTTTAACTACACCGATAATAAGCCGCTGGGCGAAGCCCTGGACTACATGCTTGGCATGGTCAACACGCTGCAGGCTGGGCTGGAACTGGACAGGTTGCACCGTTATGACCGGCTTGGCCTTGATCCCGTCATCATCCGTCTGAGTGAGGACGTGAAGGAGGGCCGCGCCACGGAGATTGGAGCCATCCGTCCAACGTTGGAGAGCCTGCTCACAGACGATGCGCTATTGGAGCGGGTGAGAACGCGGGCACAACAATTGCTCGCGCTGGCCAAGCTGCAGGAGACTCAGGTGTCTAAGAAATAATCGCCTCTGAAAATGTCTATGCAAGCTGTGTGTGCTGTGGCAGAATTGGCGCTGCACTTGCATCAGCCCGTGCCAAAGGTTTGCCCGCATGAAGCGCAAAGCGTTTTTAGTGTTCATAGGTATCGTGTCTATCGTGCTGGCAGGCTGTGATGTTCGCAACCTCGCGCAGTTTGGCGCTTTCGCGGCTGCGGGAACGGCATATGTCACGGCCGCTCACACCTTCTTTCAGGATGCGGGATCCGCGTATATCGCTGCCACTTCGGCGTCGCTGGTCAGCGAGCGATCCAACGCGGGCGGCGCTCAGGCGAACGATGCGGAGTACCGGTCCAATCTGCTGCGGCAAGATGAGGAAGCCAGAACGTATCTCGCTAACCTGCGGCAAATCGATCTGCACGCGTCCTTACTGGGACAGTATTTCTTAGCCATCACGAACATAACCAGCGGAAAGGCTTCCCAAGCCGCCGCCGGACAGGTCAGCGGCCTGGGGGATGCTATCGGCAATTTCAATCCTCAGGTTGGGTCGATCAAGATCGGTCCTACTGAGTTGAAATCTGGCCTGACACCCGCCACTAACCTCGCCATGGCACATTTTGAACTCAAGGCGTTGAATGATGAACTGAAGCGCCATGGCCCGGCCATCGACGAAGCGTTATCGTTGCAGGAATTGGCAGTAAGAGCCATCGCGCAGCAGATGCGGGGCAACGTGCAGTCGGCGTTGCTGGAAGAGGAGCAAGCGCGTGTGGTGATGCCGTACATCGCGCCCGGCGCTTTGCCGCGCCGGTGGTCTGACGATCGCGCGGCATACCTCCGCCGCACGTCTGAACTGGACAGCGCCGAGGCAGCGGAAAAGGCCAGCAGGGAACTGCATGAGGCTTACCGCGCCCTCATCAGCAGCAAGAATGCGAATGTTGATTTCAAGAAGTTGATTGAGTCCATCGGGCAGATGGCTGGATACGCCTCTGCCGCGCAAAGCACGAAGTAACTGGAGACGGCAGATGACCGCAACCGAACTGTATTCCGAAACTCTCGCATCACTCAACGAAACCCGTAACAAGCTGCTCTCGCCGCAATGGCAAGCGGTACTCGATGATGGCAGCAAGCAGGAACGCATCGATGCCAGCAAGCAGTTGATGCACGTGCAGGCGGCAATCTCTTCGCTTTCCAACGCAGTCCTGTCGAACATCGCCAAAGAGATGTGCGACAACGATGCCGCTCTAAAAGACAGCATTGCGGCGCTGCAAGAGGCCTTGGAACACCTGAACAAGGCAGCCGACGTGATTTCCGCTGTAACCACGTTATTAGCGATCGTTGCGAAGATCGTTCCGCTGGTATAAGGCCGCGACAGGGTTGCACGGTTGCTCGTAAGCCGCTGAAGCCATGACGTGTTCTCTTAACCTGAGACCGAGTGGAAGAGTCCGGCGAGCTTCTCCAGCGGTAACTCCTCTGCACGGGCGGAAGGCTGGATGTGTGTGGCTTGCATCGCCTCGGCAATGTGCCGGTATCCCGCAGCCCTTAGATTATTTGCCAGCGTCTTGCGCTTTTGCTGAAAGCATTGCCGTAGAAAGGCATCGAAACTCCCCGGCTCATCGATGCCCAACTCCGTAAAGCGCGGCGCGAATCGCATCCTGACTACCGTCGAGTACACCTCTGGCGGCGGCTGGAACGACTCGGGCGGCAGCGTGAACAGAGCATTGACCTCTGCATGCATTTGTGTGGTCGCCGAGAGCAGGCCAAACTCGCGCGTGCCTGGCAGTGCAGCCACACGGTCCGCGACCTCGCGCTGCATCATCACAGCCGCAAGCTCCAGAACGCTGCTGTACCGGAACAGGTGCAGCAAGATACCGCTGGTAATGTAGTACGGCAGATTGCCAACAACCAGCGCCTGCTCACCGGCGGCCACCAACGCGGAGAGATCCGTCTCCAGCACATCCGCTTCCACGATCTCCACATGCGGGTCGTTGCGAAAGCGGAAGCGCAGCTCCGCCGCCAGCGCCCGGTCCAGCTCAACGCATATCAGCCGCCGCGCACGGCCAGCCAGAATACTGGTAATGGCACCATGACCTGGGCCGATCTCGATGACCGTCCGGTTCGATACATCGCCCAGGGCGTCAGCGATGCGGCGCATCGCCGCATCGTCCACCAGAAAGTTTTGTCCGAGCTTTGGCTTGCGAGCGTGCATCCGATACCGTGTGCGCGCCTTTAAGGGTATCGCGTCCGGGAGCGATGGCCTCTGCCGCCGCTCTCTGGGACGGGTGTATCGTAGCGTGGAAAACAGGAGTCGAGATGCACATTGTCATTGCAGCATCGGAGTGCGCGCCCTGGGCCAAAACCGGTGGCCTGGCAGACGTGGTGGGAGCGTTGCCGCCTGTGCTGGTTCGCATGGGGCACCGGGTGACAACGTTTGTGCCGTACTTCCGCTCCGTTGCGCGCTCTCTGCCGAATTTGCCCGTGGTCCTGCCCAGCATCACGATTCCGTTCTCCGATTACCAGCGCTTTGTGCGCGTTTTGGACGGCGGTATCCACGACGGTGTGCAGATCTATTTTCTGGATTGCGTGGAGATGTTTGACCGCGAAAGCTTCTACGCCACGCCGGGCGGCGACTATCCAGATAACTGGGAGCGCTTTGCGCTGTTCAGCCGCGCGGTGATTGAAGCATGCAAAATCCTTGGCGTGCCAGACGTCTTTCACGCGCATGACTGGCAGACAGGCCTGATACCGGTGTATCTCCGCTCGCTCTACTACTTCGATCCTGTGCTGCGTAAGGTGCCCTGCGTGTTTACAATTCACAACGCGGGCTACCAGGGCTGGTTTCCCGCCAGCATCATGCCGCGTCTGCTGCTGCCGTGGGATATGTTCACACGGGACAAGCTGGAGGCGCACGGCCAGGTAAATTTTCTAAAGGCCGGTGCCGTGTACGCGGATGCCCTTACAACCGTGAGCAAACAGTATGCGATGGAGATCCAAACCGCCGAGTTCGGTGATGGGCTGGAAACCACCTTCCAGCGCCGGCGCGACGATCTTTTCGGTATTCTGAACGGCATCGATTACGGTGAGTGGGACCCGTCGAGCGACACGCACATCGCGGCGCACTACACGGCGGAGAACCTGAAGGGCAAGCAGGAATGCCGCCGGGATCTGCTGCACGCCTTTGGTCTGGACAACGTGAGCGACAGCACCGCGGTGCTGAGCATTGTGTCCCGCTTCGCCACGCAGAAGGGCTTTGACCTGCTGGCCGGTATCCTTCCGGAGTTAGTAAACGATGATGTCGTCCTGATCGCCTACGGCACCGGCGAGGAGTACTACGAACGCCTCTTCAGTGAACTCGCCACCCGTTACCCAGACAAGGTGCGCGTGCAGATTCGCTATGATCCTACGGTGGCGCACAAGATTGAGGCAGGCAGTGATATCTCACTGATGCCATCACACTACGAGCCATGCGGCCTGAACCAGATGTATAGCCTCCGCTATGGCACCGTCCCCGTCGGCCGCGCCACCGGTGGCCTGGAGGACATCATCCAGGAGACGCCGGAGATCGAACGAAATGGTTTCAAGTTCAACGGCTATGACCGATGGGACTTTCTCGACGCGATCCGCCAGGCCGTTACGGCATTTCAAGATAAGCCGGCGTGGGAAGCCATGATGAAGCGCGGCATGGCCCAGGACTTCTCCTGGACAGAACCCGCCAGGGAATATATCGCGGTGTACAAGCGCGTCACCGAACGCCGCGCGTGGAGCTAGTTAGGAGTTAGCCTGCATGTTCGGCTCCGGCAGCAACTCGCCACGCCGGATCATGCGCTGCCGCTGGCGGTTGAAGTGCAGAAAGACCGGAATGCCGCAGAGTATAACCAGCGTCCCAAGTGCCGAGTGCAAAGGCTGATCCGCAAACTCAAAGACCGTCAGGCCAAGCGCAGCGGCGATGAAGATCGCCGGAACGAAGGGATATCCCGGTGTGGAAAAGGCGCGCGGCCTTCCGCTGGCGGCATCGCGGCGGCGAAAGACGAAGACCGTGCTGACCGCAAGACCATAGGTCAGCCACTCCGCAAAGATAGCGAGTGAGAACAGCACCTGAAATTTGCCCGTGGCGAAGATCAGCAGGGAAGCCAGGCCGGACTGCACGGCCAGTGCGACAGCAGGCGTTTGGAAACGTGGGCTGACACGCGCAATGCTCTGGAAGAAGAGCCGGTCACGTGCCGCCGCAAAGCTGATGCGTGCTCCAGATAAGGTGGTCCCGACCAGTGTGGCGGAGATGCTAACCGCCATGCCGATGGAAACCAGCGCTGCTCCCCAAACGATGCCGTGCGATCCCATGACCACGCGCAATGCATCTGCCGCAGGCCTCTCCGATGCTGCTAGCGCCGTCGCAGGCAGTACATACTGAATCGCGGCATTGGTCAACATGTACAAGCCGCCAACCACCAGAACGCCGCCCACCAGCGCGATGGGCAGGTCGCGCTGCGGACGCTGGACCTCGCCCGCGACGGCTGCCACATCGGACCAGCCATCGTACGCCCATAATGCGGCAATCAGAGCGACCATGAAGCCGCCCATCCCGCCGCGTGCGCCCGAGAAGGTACTGCTGAAGTGCGCCGCGCTGCCGAGCGGTCCTGCAAAGACGAAACAACTGATCGCAATCACACCGATCAGGCCCACCTTCAGTAACGTCAGCGCAAGCTGCACATCGGCGGCTTTGCGTGTCCCCACGATGTCGAGGCCTGTCACAAGCCAAAGCGCGATCAACGCCACGACTTGGCCCCACCGCATGTGCAGAAACGCGGGGTGATCGAAGAAAGCAAAGACCGTGAACGTTGTCAGCGTGCGCACCAGCCCAGTGACGACGGATGCGATGGACGCAGGCTTGGCGATGGTCCACCACGTCCACATGTGCAGAAACCCAACGAGATCGCCGTAGGCCTCGCGTAGAAAGGCATATTCACCGCCGTAGTAGGGCCGCGCGGACGCGATCTCCGCGTAAGACAGAGCACCGAACAGCGACAGAAGACCGCCTGCGATCCAGACCAGGTAGACAGTCCGTGAACTGCCGGTGGCGGCCATCATCTCGCGCGGCACCAGGAAGATGCCAGACCCTATGATGATGCCGACGACAATCGCAGTGGCGTGCCAAGCGCCAAGAACGCGCGGCAGATCGTGCTCTGTGGCTTGCGGTGTACTCATGCGGTGAGTTGGAGCGTACCACTTGGGGCTACCTTAGATGTAGTCCTTTTCCTTTGGCCAAAGATGGTCCATGTCGCCGTACAGCGGTCCGCGCAGCAAGTAGATGTTGCGGTGCTCATATGGCATGGACCATGTTGTTCCCATGCGGCCCACGACTGAGACCTCACGGTAGTAGTGCCGCAGGTGGTCTGCTGATTCTCCAGAGATGGCAATCAGCACCCGTCCGGAAGCGCCATGAGGTCCCCACATCCAATAGGTATTGTGTCCGCTCAGCACAGGTGGCAAGCCGTGCCCCAGAAACTCCAGTGCGCCCGCTTCACCGTAGTTGGAGCAGAGAATGGCAGCCTCCGCGCGGTCCTCGGGCGGCAGTTGCTGGACGATGCGAGTCACCGTGTCTACCTCTTCTTGCCAGCCGAAGCGGTCAGCATAGAACTGTGGCAGCGGCGGTGCGACGCGTTCCGTCTCCGTCTCCGTGCTGGGCAGGTGCAGCGCAGACCGGTATCGCTGGAAGGCCGCAGGCCGCAGCACAGGATTACTGAGCGGTAGTAAGGCAATCGTCAGGAGCAACGCTGTTGCGAATGCCAGCGGGAACGCGATGGCACGATCAGCCTGTACCCGCGCACGCTGCGCGAAACGCTCCTGCCACGCCACTCCGCCGGCCGCGAAGAGGAGCGGATAGACGGGTGCGACGTAGTAGTCCTTGGCGCCCAGCGCGATCATGGAGATCAGGAAGATGAGGTACGTGTACCCAAGCCAACGTTCACCGGAGCGCCGCAGCAGACGCACCAGTCCGGGCAACCATACGAACGCCGTCCATGGGCCGAGTACGAAGATTTGGTTGGCTATGAAAGCAAGCGGGTTCAGGCGCAGATTCTTGCCCTCGACGCGGCCGTTGTGCAGGAACTCCAGCGTGGGCCAATGGTTGTGTATCTGCCACAGGATGTAGGGTGCCACGATGATCAGCATCAGCGCGATGCCCCAGCCAGCATGGCGCGTGAACAACAGGCGGCGTTGCGGTGTGAGAAGAAGTCCAATGCCAAGCGCCATGAGAAAGACGCCCATCGAAGGCTTGTTTAATAGACCCAGGCCCGCGCTGATGCCGAACACCGTCCACCACAGGCCGGGCCTCCCGATGCCACGTGCCTCCTCGCGCAAAAGCAGTATGAGAGCCAGTAGGCAGGGCATCCAGAACGCCGACTCCCAGCTGTTCATGGAAAGATAGCTGTCGCCGCCCAGGTACATGGGCGCGGTCAGCACCATGAGCATCGCCAGCGCCTGCCCGGAGCGGCGGCCTCCCAGCGACCAGCAAAGGATGCCGGTAAGGAAGACGCGCAGCGCTCCACCCAGCGCTGGAGGCACACGCAGGCCCGCAAGCGAGTGGCCAAAGATTGTCTCGGCAAGACGTGCCTGGACGGCGACCAGCGGGCCATGGTCGACATAACCCCAGGCCAGCCTGCGGCCGCACATGATGTAGTAAAACTCGTCACGAAAGTAGCCGTAACCAATGTGCGTTTGCCAAAGCGCGCTGCCAATGTGGAAGAGTAGCTTGATGGCAGCGAAGGTCATGGCAAGCCGAAGTGCCATGGGCAACGTAGGATCAGTAGGGTGGACGACCGTCGTGCGCGTCATGCGGAGAGCATACGCAATCCCATGACGAATGGTTCTTGCTTTCTCATAAGGACCTGGCATGAACGGTGAGTGCATCCAACGAGCGGAACAGGGGAGTGTGCAATGGATTGGACGCCAGGTGGGGTCAGCAGTGATATCGAAGACCGGCGGGGTGACTCCGGCGGGGGAGGCGGTTTCAACCTCGGCGGCGGCGGATTGGGTATCGGCGGACTCGTCATCGTCGTTGTGCTGAGCCTCGTGACTGGGCACAATTTTCTGGGATCGCTCTTCTCTGGCGGCAACGGTGGCAGCGGCGGACAGGGCCTGCAGCAGCAACAGTCCAGCGGCCCTGTGCAGCAGAGCGCGGGCGAGCAGCGTGATGTGCAACTGGTCTCGTTTGTGCTGGACGATGTGCAGAAGACGTGGACCTCCATCCTGCCGGAGCAGACCGGCCACAACTACCGCCATGCCAAGTTGGTGCTGTTTCGCGGAGAAACGCAGTCCGGCTGCGGCGATGCGCAGGCGTCCACCGGGCCGTTCTACTGCCCGGAAGACGAGCGCGTGTACATCGACCTGGGCTTCTGGGACGAACTGAAGAAACTGGGCGGTGACAACGCCGATTTTGCGCAAGCCTATGTCGTCGCGCATGAACTCGGACATCACGTGCAGAACATCCTCGGCACGGAGCGGCAGGTGCAGTCCGCCATGCGCGACCCATCCAAACGCTCAGCCGCGTCGGTCGACCTTGAACTACAGGCCGATTGCTACGCCGGTATTTGGGCGCATTCGACGCAACAGCGCAACATCATCCACGAACAGGATGTTGACGAAGCCCTGAAGGCCGCTGCCGCAGTGGGCGATGACCACATCCAGAAGATGCAGCGCGGAACGGTCAGTCCTGAGAGCTTCACCCACGGCACCAGCGCCGAGCGTCAGGGCTGGTTCAAACGTGGCCTGAACACCGGCCAGGTCAGCGCCTGCAATACGTTCCAGGCTGGCGCGGATGGGTATGGCGGGTAAGTTAAGCTAATTTGACTTAACTTGCTCGCATGCCATCTTCAAGGGTGAGGAGTTCTTACATGGCACATGGAAGCGCCAGCCAGCAAATACGTGACCGCGCCGTCAATCGCTTCATCGAACCCGCAAGGTTAAAAGGGTTTCCTTTCTCTTTACCTATCAAACCGTTGATGCGTGAGTTGGAGGCCGAGGGATTTCCGAAGAACAGGCCAGCCCAGTTTTGCGCGGCAGTTCAGAAAGAGCAGTTCAGAGTGGAGCAGGGCTTCGAAGTAGAACGCGTCGAAGGTCCGCCCTCCGGTAAGAGCACGACTGTTGTTCTGCATTGCAGGTTCAAAAGCTTGCCGATACGTGAAGATAAATCACAGTCAGATGAGGAAACGCCTGCAGAGCGGGCTTCTCGTGTTACGGAAAAGCTACGCGGCCTTCTTAAGGAAGAAATTGCGGCATTCGGTGGTGCAGAAGGTTACATCCGATGGGTGCGTGGCGAAGATGAAGAGTGAGACGCATCTTATGGGATGCCATGCTGCTTGTTTATTTGTTAGAGGATCACCCAACATACAGCAAACGCGTCATGCGCCTTTTGGAGTTGTCGTTTGATCGTAAATACAAGCTTGTAACCAGCTGTCTTGCAGTTGGCGAACTATTAGTTGGGAGTTCTTTAAGAACGTCTGCACAATCAGCTGTGCTGAAAGCCAATCTGGACGATATCGGATTTGAATACCTCACATTCCAACTGAATTCTGTCGAGATCTTCGCGAGTTTACGCAAAAAAGAAAATCAAAGTCGCGGATGCAATTCATCTCGCATCGGCGGGCGCGGCTGGAGTCGATTTGTTTTTGACGGGAGACAAGCAGCTACACAAGCTACATGTACCCGGTATTCGCTTGATTGCTGACTTCGATACGTCAATCCTTCACTGAAGGATGCGGAGTTCCGGCGCGGCTCCGGTTTGTGCTGGAATGCCGGTGCCGTCGATGGCGGCCTCGCGTTCGCCTGCGAAATAGGCGCGGATTTTTGTGGCAGTCGCGGCGTTGACGACGGCGGTAAGCGCGTCAGGCCCAGCGGCCTTGATGCCCCGCAGGCTGCCGAAGTGTTCGATAAGCCGTTTGCGCGTGGTGGGGCCGACGCCCGGAATTTCGAGCAGTTCACTGTCGCGGTCCCGCATTTCGCGGCGCTTGCGGTGATAGCTGATGGCAAACCGGTGCGACTCGTCGCGGATGCGCTGCACCAGGTGCAGCACCGGGCTGCGGCGGTCCAGCACAACAGGGTCATCCTCCTGCCCGTAGACGTAGATCACCTCTTCGCGCTTGGCAATGGAGGCAAGTGGTTGCAGCGTAATGCCAATGCTTTCAAGCGCGGCGTAGGCGGCGTGCAGTTGTCCCAAGCCGCCATCGATCAGGATGAGCGAAGGAAAAGGCTTGCCTTCGGCCTGCAGCTTGCTATAGCGGCGGACAAGAATTTCATGCATGCTGGCGAAGTCATCCACGCCCGCGACGGTCTTGATCTTGAACTTGCGGTAATCGCTCTTCTTCATCTCGCCGTGTTCCCACACCACCATGCTGGCGACGGTCTCCGCACCGGCAATATGCGAAATGTCGAAGCACTCAATCCGCGTAGGTGTCTCCGCCAGTCCAAGCGCATCCTGCAATGCGTTGACGATGGCATTCTTGGAGGGCTGCAGAGTGCGAAAGCGCTGATCATAACTTTGCTTCGCGTTCTGACAGACGAGATCGACGAGCGAGCGCTTGTCTCCGCGTTGCGGTGCCAGGATTTCGACCTTATGGCCACTCTGCTCGGAGAGCAAGGAACTCAGCGCTGCGCGGTCTGGGAACTCCAGGGGCACCAGGATGGTGCGCGGCACGTAGGGCTGGTCGAGGTAGAGCTGCTTCAGAAAGGCGGAGAAGAAAACCGCCGGTGAGAAAGGTTGCGCGGTGTCGGGCGTGCAGCAACTTGCGTCCACCTGCGTAGTTTTCTCGCCGTCCGCGCCAGCCTCGAAGATCAGCTCCGGCAGATCCTCCCAGAAGAAGTCGCGTTTGTCGACGATCTTGCCTTGCCGCATGTGGAATTGCCCGACGGCGAGCATCTCCTTGTCGAAATGAAAGCCGAAGACATCGGCATCCTCGTCGTCCGCAGAGGCAATGCGCTGCTTCTCCTGTAACTGGTGTACCGTAACCAATTGGTCGCGGAATTTCGCCGCTAGTTCGTACTGCTCGTTGAGCGCGGCGTCTGCCATGCGCTGCTTCAACCGGTCTTCCAGTTCACTCTCGCGTCCATTCAGAAACAGTTCGACATCGCGGATTGCCTCGCGGTATGCCTCGGGCGTGACCTGGTTCTCGACACATGGAGCAAGACAGCGCTTGATGTAGAACTCCAGGCAGGGCCGTGGATGGTAGCGGTTCAGATCGACTTTGCAGCTGGGAATCAGGAACGAGCGGTGGATCAGCTCGACGATGCGGTACGCCAAATTTCCAGGAAAGTATGGACCGAAGTACTGACTGCCATCCTTCTTCAGCTTGCGCGTGACAAAGACCTTGGGGTGCCGCTCGCCCGCCGTGAGCTTGACGTAGGGGTATGTTTTATCGTCACGCAGCAGAATGTTGAAACGCGGTTTGCGCTGTTTGATCAGGTTGTTTTCCAGCGCCAGCGCCTCATGCTCGTTGGCCACCTGGATGTAGTCCACATCCACGGCTTCGCGCATCAGGGAGCCGGTTTTAGCGTTGCTCTGAGACGCTGCCAGCAGGTATGAACGAACGCGGCTGCGCAGGTTCTTCGCCTTGCCGACGTAGATCACCGTACCCTCGGCGTTTTTGTAGAGGTAGACGCCAGGCTGCTGAGGCAGTGTCCGGATTTTCTGTTCGAGGTCCACGGCGCAGAGGGAGGGGCGTGTTCACCTGCTCTTCTCCATTTTAGATTGAGCTGCGGCCCGGGAAGATTCTGCCATGCGGCTGGAAAATGCTGTTGCATCGCGGAAGTCAAGATCTCCGGGAGAATACCTGCTAACCACTTATGTACCGAGGGTTTATGACGGCATAACAGTTTGGAATGCAGCGTGCTACAACATTGCCCAGATGCACGATTTCTCCCCGGCATCTGGAGGGTTGCACATGTTTTTTCAAGCGGCAAAGACCGCGCGTGCGATGTCATGCGCAAGCACGGCGGCACTGATCGTGCTGTTGAGTACTGGTTGCAGCACAAAGCGGTATGTACGTTCGCAGGCCGCGCCGATCATTCAAAATACGAACGAGCTGGATGCGCGCACGCGACAGGATCACCGCGACATCACCGATACAGATACCCGCGCGCAACAGGGCATTGCCAATGCACAGAACGCGGCCAATGCCGCCGATCAGCACGCCATGGCGGCGGGTCAGGCCGCGGACAAGGCATCTGGTTCAGCGCAGGTTGCATACAACCGCGTCGATTCGCTTGCGGGCACGATCGCTGGGCTGGACACGTACAAACCGCTTTCGGACGTGAGTGTCACGTTTGCGTTCGACAAGGCCACATTGACGCCGACCGATAAAAAGGAACTGGACCAGGTCGCATCCAGCCTGAACACGACTAAGCATTACATTCTGGAACTGACCGGCGGGACCGATTCCGTTGGTGATGCGCAGTATAACTACGGGCTGAGCCAACGTCGAGCGGATGCCGTCGCGCAATATCTGCAAACAAAATACAACATTGCGCCGCATAAGTTTTATCTAGTGGGCATTGGCAAGGACAAGGAAGTAGCCTCCAACCGTACTGCAAATGGGCGCAAACAGAACCGCCGGGTTGAGGTGCGTGTGCTGTCAAACCTACAAGAGGAGACAACGGCGTCCGTTCCTCAGTCCGGATCTCCTAGCTGATTGTACGAATCATGATCTGGCACCGATGAGGTGCCCCATCTTCTCGCGCTTCACTTCCAGATAGCGTTGCGCCGTGAGTTCCGTTGCCACTTCCGCGCTGATGCGTTCCATTACGCGGATACCCGTGTTCTCCATGGCGAGAACCTTTTCTGGGTTATTTGTGATCAGCCGGACGGAATCGATGCCGAGCTGCTTCAGAATCTCCGCCGGAAGCGAAAAGTCACGGTGGTCTGGCAGATAGCCTAGCTGTTCGTTCGCTTCCACGGTATCAAGACCCTGATCCTGTAGTTCGTAGGCGCGGAGCTTTGCCATCAGGCCGATGCCGCGGCCCTCCTGTGCTTCATAAATGACGATCCCGGCACCATGCGCCGCGATCGTGTCCAGCGCCAGTTCCAATTGCTGGCGGCAATCGCAGCGCAGGGAGTGAAAGACGTCCCCCGTAAGGCACTGCGAGTGCACACGCACGATGGGAGGTGCATGATGCACATCGCCATGGAGCAACGCAACGGCCTCGTCCACCATCTTGCCCTGCGGACCTGGCGTTGCGCCAGGCGCGAGGTGCCCCTCAAAACCCAGAATGCGGAATTCTCCCCAGCGTGTGGGGAGCTTGGCTTCGGCAATCTGTTCGACCCGGGTATACCGCATGTTTCCTTATAGATGCCTTTTGATGCGGGTGGATGCAAGGGCGGCCGGGCCAGGTTCCTGGCAGGAAGTACAGTAGTGCTGTGCACCCACCTGATCCCAAGCTGGTCCTCATCTCACTGCTGGTCCAGCTGGGTGTGGCTGCTGCGGTGTCCAGCTCCTTGGCGCGCTCGTCGGTGTTTCGCAGGCTGCTGTTGCTGCATGAGCGCTCGCGGCGCGATCGCTTGAAGATGGTTGGCATCATCTGCGCGCCGCTGGTTCTGGGTGTTTGGATTCGTACTGTGGTGCCGAACTTCCTGGCAGCCGATATTTCACTGGCGACATTGGTTCTGCTTGGCTTGATCCTTGGCCCGTTTCCAGCGTGCGTGGGTGCGGTCGCGTTATCGTTTCCGGCGGTGTTGCACCGGGAATACCTTTCATTGCCTGTGAACCTGATCGTGGCGACGGTGTCTGGTATATTTCAGCGCTTTGTGGATGTGGAAGCGGTCTGGTCCTTTTCGCCCATGATCGATCTCAGTCTGTACCAATGGCTGCGCCGCAATCTACGGCGCCCACACCTTGACCGGCAGGTGCTACTGCTGGCGGGGGTGGCGCTGATTCAACTTGGCGCCAGCGAGGTCAGCGCCTACAAACCGAGACGGTATTTCTCCCTCCACTCGCCGGCATGGTTGCTGCAGCTTGCGATCTGCGCGGCCGCTCCAGTGTTGGTGGGCATTCCCCTGAAGATATGGAATGCGATTCGCATTGAAGACAAGCTGGAACAGCAGGCAAGGCTGCTGCTGGAGGCGCGGCTGGATGCCTTGCAGCGGCAGATCAACCCGCACTTCCTGTTCAATACGCTGAACTCGATTGGGTCGCTCATCCGGCTGGAACCGGAGCTGGCGCGGGAGATGGTGGTTCGGCTGGCCAACATTCTCCGTATTCTGTTGAAAAAGCGTGAAGCGTTCGTTCCGTTTCGGGACGAGCTTGCGTTTACCGACGACTATCTGGCGATCGAGGTCGTGCGCTTCGGCGAAAAGCTGCGGGTGGTGAAGGAGATTGCGCCGGAAACGCTGGATTTGGTGGTGCCCAGCATGTTGCTGCAGCCGCTGATTGAGAACAGCATCAAGCACGGTCTGGAGCCGCGCATCAGCGGCGGGACGGTCACGCTGCGCAGCCGCATCCGCAATGAACGCCTGCTTCTGGAGGTAGAAGACGACGGCGTTGGGATTGCACCGGAGCGGGATATTGCGTGCAGGGCAAGTGGCCTGACGCGCCCGGATACTGGCATTGGTATGCGCAACGTGCGGGAGCGCATGGAGGTTCTATATGGAACGGATGCCGCGATGACGATGGAAAGCAGGCCGGGACGCGGAACGCGAATCACAATGGAAATGCCGATCGCCGGGATGTCCGCCGATCACATCCTGTTGGCGGAAACACGCATGTAAGCACGGCAGCTCCACTAACAGATGAGGTCAGGAATGTTTCACGTGAAACATTTTAGAAAACATGACAAAGAAAGCGCACCTGGCGCGATTTATTTTGCAAGTGAAGCAGATAGGATGAGAATCGATGCTTGAAGCTGCGAAAGGGAGACCAGACCGCCGAGAACGGTCCAGGCGTCTCAGGCAAACTGTGACATGACGGCACCTCCCTCCCTGCTTGTCGTTCCTTGCTATAACGAGGCCACACGCTTTCAAAATGAGCAGTTTGCGCGTTTCCTCCAAGAACAGGCGAGTACCTCATTTCTGTTTGTCAACGACGGCAGTACAGACGCGACACTTGCCTGTTTGCAGGCCTTTTGCACGGAGTTCCCCGGACGTGCTGCCGTCTTGGATGTTCAGCCAAACGGCGGCAAAGGCGAAGCAGTGCGCCGTGGCATGTTGCACGCACTTGGACAGGGCAATGACGCTTACATTGGCTTCTGGGACGCAGACCTGGCGACGCCGCTAAGTGCCCTGCCGGAGTTCGTGGACGTCCTACAGCGTAACCCGGAGATCGACATGGTGTTTGGGTCGCGCATCCGGTTGCTGGGACGTTATGTCAGCCGCAATCCAATGCGGCATTACGCTGGTCGTGTCTTCGCGACGACTGTATCCCTTTCGCTGGGTTTACCGATCTACGACACGCAGTGTGGCGCAAAGGTTTTTCGCGCAACCCCTCTGTTGCAACGCGTTTTATCTGAGCCGTTTGAATCGCGATGGATCTTCGATGTGGAGATTATCGCTCGATTTCTGGCGGCCTGGAACAGGAGTGGCGCGCATCCTGAACGGAAGATTTACGAGCTGCCGTTGCAGACGTGGATCGATGTTGCCGGGTCCAAGTTGCGCTCGTCTGACTTCCTGCGTTCATTTACCGATCTGATCAAGATTCGCCGCGAATTCACGCGGTTGATGCGCGCGCCTTCCGCGAGAGGAACGGCATGACTGGCGTGGCCGGATTGAGCGATCTGCCGCTATCCGACCCACGCGATCCCATGAAGCCGAAGGGGGTCGCGCGTCCTCCTCTCTTGCCTGCGCTGACGTCCCTGCGTTTTTTTGTCGCATTACATGTGGCGCTGTACCACTTTGTGCGGCCATTCGCGCGATGGGGACATCTGGCAGGCTTTTTCTCATCTGGATATACCGGGGTAAGTTTTTTCTTTCTGCTGTCCGGGTTCATCCTGACATACACGCACGCCCACGAATATGAATCCGGCAAAGGGGACAGGGCGCGCTTTTGGATGGCACGGTTTGCCCGTATTTATCCGGTATATTTCCTGAGCATGCTGTTGGCGGGCGTTGTGCAGAAGCATCTGTTGCACAACACGCAGCACAACATGCTGCACCTAGTGGTTTACCTGCTGGATTTTTTCATGGTGCAGTCTTGGTCGGTACGTTTGGTCGGATTCTTCAACGTACCCTCGTGGAGTTTGTCGTGCGAGGCATTCTTCTATCTGGTATTTCCTTACATCTTCCTAAAGCTGCGGCCGTCCGGACGTATGCGCTCATTGTGGGCTATCGCAGGGTGGACCGCAGTGGCGATGATCGTTCCGTTGCTCGGGCTAGCGCTCTACCCCGGCGCGGGCATGCATGAGTTTACGGCTAACAATTGGGGAGCGGTGCAGATACTGCGTATTCGCAGATTGCCAATATTGATGTTGCCGGAGTTCCTCGCAGGGATTGCGTTGGGTTGGTACTACCTGCGGTATGGTGTATCGCGACGTGCTACAGGTTTGCTGACTGCGGCGGGGATCGGGCTGCTTGTCATAGTGCTGGGCTTCTCGCAGCACCTGCCCTACGTCATGCTGCACAATGGTTTGCTGATCCCGCTACAGTGTGCGTTGATTCTGGGGCTTACGGGCCGGCATTGGCTTGCACGGGTGCTGTCGCGTCCATGGCTGATGCTGTTGGGTGAGGCGAGTTACTCGTTCTATCTGATCCACATGCAGATATTGGAAGGCATGTCGCAGCATTTCAACCTGGCGATGAGCATCTGGAATGCGGTGTGGAGGCTCGCCTTGATTGCAGCGTTCTGCGTCTTGCTCTATCTATCGGTGGAGCGTCCGTCGAGAAAGCTGATTCTTGAGTGGTACAAGAACCGGACGCAGGCGGTGCAAGCGCTGGGGTAAGCCTCCTCTTGGATGTGTAACCCGTAGGTCCGTCGTTTTCCTGTCCGATTTGTTGAATCCAAGTGCCGCCTTTGCTACTCTCACAGAACATGCGCTGCTTACCCCTATTGCAGGAATGTTGTCCGGACACCTGTCAGGCGCTCTGTTGTCACGCGTGTTCTTGCCGCGCGTAGTTGTTTTTCTCTCCCTGACAACTTGGTTTGAGTCATATCCGGATGCACATGACAGACGTTCTCCCTCTTTACTCTGAAGCAGTAACACCTTCCCGCACGGGCCAGCGGTTGAGCCATTTGCGCTTGTTGGAGGCCGAGAGCCTTCACATCCTGCGCGAGGTTGCCGCGGAGTTTGAGCGGCCGGTGATGCTGTATTCCATCGGCAAGGACTCGTCGGTAATGCTGCGGCTGGCACAGAAAGCATTCTTTCCTGGCCCGATCCCGTTTCCGCTGCTGCACATCGATACGGGCTATAAATTTCGCGAGATGCTGGAGTTTCGCGACTGGATGGCGCAGTCCATTGGAGCGGAGCTGCTGGTGTGGCGTAACGAGGCGGCGTTAGCGGCGGGCACCAATCCCATTGCGCTGGACACGAAGCGCTGTTGCGGTCTGCTCAAGACGCAGGCGCTGCTGGATGGTTTGTCGCATTACGGATTTACGGCAGCGTTTGGTGGAGCGCGGCGCGACGAAGAGAAGTCGCGCGCGAAGGAACGCATCTACTCGTTTCGCGACCGTGCCGGGCAGTGGGACCCGAAGAATCAGCGGCCCGAGTTGTGGAACATTTACAACGCACGCATCCATCCGGGTGAGAGCATTCGCGTGTTCCCATTGAGCAACTGGACGGAGATGGATGTGTGGCAGTACATCCACGAAGAGCAGATTCCCGTGGTCGATCTCTACTTTGCGAAGGAGCGGCCCATGTACTTGCGCGGCGACGCTCTGTTGCCCATCGAGCAGGAGTTTGTGCGCCGCCGGGATGAGCAGCCGGTGATGGTGCGGTCACGGCTGCGCTCGCTGGGATGCAGCCCATGCACGGGTGCGATTCGCAGCGACGCAGACACGATCCCGAAGATCATTGAGGAGATACTTGGCTTCCGCTCGTCAGAACGCGCGAACCGCGCCATCGATCACGACCAGGAAGGTTCCATGGAGTTGAAGAAGCGTGAGGGCTATTTTTGATGCCCTCTCAGACAGATGATCTCGTCGAACTGAAGCTGGTTGCGCCGTTGCGAAAAAATGAGCAGGCCGCGAATGGCGCGCCCATCGGCGAGCCCGAAGCGTGGAATGCGAATGTCGAGGTCTATACGCCGCTGCGCGAGCACACGCCGGAGCCGCCGCCAGTTGCGGTCTCGCCGGAGTTCGCGGATGACTTCAACATTGAGCAGTACCTGAGCGAGGAGCGCGGCAAGGACCTGCTGCGCTTTTCAACGGCGGGATCAGTGGATGATGGCAAGTCCACGTTGATCGGGCGGCTGCTCTACGACACGCAAAGCGTGTACGATGACCAGATTCGCTCGATTGAAGGCAAGGGTACGACCGCGCCGGGTGTGCTGGACCTGGCGCTGCTGACCGACGGGTTGCGGGCTGAGCGTGAGCAGGGCATCACGATTGATGTAGCGTACCGTTACTTCTCGACAGCAAAGCGGAAGTTCATCATTGCGGATACGCCGGGGCATGAGCAGTACACGCGCAACATGGCCACTGGTGCCAGCACGGCTGATGTTGCCATCGTGCTGGTGGATGCACGCAAAGGCGTGCTGGTGCAGTCGCGGCGTCATGCATACATCACGGCCCTGCTGGGTGTGCGGCATGTGATCGTGGCTGTGAACAAGATGGATCTTGTGGGCTACTCGGCGGAGGTGTTTAGCACAATAGAGGCGGAGTTCACGCGGTTCTTCAGCGAGTTGGACGTCGACGCGCGCGCGCAGATTGTCTTGCACTTTGTACCGGTCAGCGCGCTGGAAGGCGATAACGTGGTGCACGCGAGTACAGCGATGCGATGGTATGACAGACCCACTCTGTTGCAGCTGCTCGAGAGCATTCCTTCTTCGCAAGTGAATTTGGACGCGCCGTTCCGCATGGCAGTGCAGCGCGTTGTGCGGCCTCACCTGGATTTTCGTGGGTTCGCGGGACAGATCGCATCCGGCATGGTGCGCGTGGGAGATGCCGTTACGGCGCTGCCATCCGGCAGGCAAAGCCGCGTGCAGCGGATTGTCACCTTCGATGGCGACTTGCAGGAGGCGTTCGCGCCGCTGTCGGTCACGGTGACACTGGACGACGAGATCGACATCAGCCGGGGCGATGTCTTGGCTGCTGTCGCGCAGCCGCCCACCGTGGCAACGAGCTTTACCGCGTCGCTGGTGTGGATGAGTGAGGTGCCGCTGGAGCTTTCGCGAAGATATCTTTTGAAGAGCGGCAGCCGCGGCGTGCACGCCGAGGTGCGTGACATCGAGCGGATGATAGATCTTCAACATGTCGCTGGGCAGATCAGCGGTCCCGCTGCGCCGGACGTGCTGGCAATGAATGGCATCGCGGTTGTAACGATGGAGACGCTGAAGCCACTTGCGTTTGACAGCTATGCCCAGAACCGTCTTACAGGCAGCTTTGTGCTGATCGATCTGCAAACGAACGCGACAGTGGCGGCTGGGATGATCCGGCAGGCCGCCGATGCGGTGCCTGAAATAATTGAGCAGATTGTTCGAGACGTTTTATTGAGACCCGCGCATAGACTTCGCCTCCAAGGAACAGATGAGGCGATTGCCGCCGCCATCACGGCATTCCGCAGCGCGAAGATGTTAGTGGAGGAACAATAATGGGCGAGCTTGTTCCAACTCTTCCGCCTGCGGGTCTGCTGACCGCCACTGAAACTTCGAGCACTTCCGTGTCCGATACGCGGGACGAGGCAGTGCTGCTATTTAGTGAGCGTGAAACGGAAAAGGCGGGCGGTGCGCCATCACCTAACCCATTCGTGAGTGTCACAGCTCCGCTGCGAAAGGAACTGCATGGGCAGCTTGAGCATGTACGCACGATGCTTCGCGACGAGTTTGCACGGATTGGTGAGGATGAAGCTTGCCTGACGTGCAGCTTCCAGGCGGAAGATGTCCTGCTGCTGTATCTTGCGATGGAATTGAGGCCACGTATCCCCGTGCTCTTTCTCGACACGGGCTATCACTTTCGCGAGACATATGAATATCGCAACCGGATGGCGGCGAAGTGGGGACTGAACCTGACAGACCTCTTGCCGAAGCAAACAGTTGCGGAGCAGGAGTCCGCGTTCGGGCTGCTGTACCAGACGGACCCAAACCGCTGCTGCGGTCTGCGCAAAGTAGAGCCGCTCTTCGAGGCTGTCGCGAAGTACAAGGTGTGGCTGACGGGACTGCGGAGGGAGCAGGCGCGGAGCCGGACGGCGCTGAAGGAGATCGACGACTTTGCCTTGCCAAGTGGCGTGGTCGTGCGCAAGCTGAGTCCGTTCGCGGACTGGACGACGCGTGATGTGTGGCAGCTGGCGGCTCACTTTAGCATTCCGCTGTTGCCGCTGTATGACGCTGGCTACACCAGCATCGGCTGCGCACCATGTACCACGCTGCCCACGGACCCGAACGATCCACGGTCGGGACGGTGGGCAGGCAAGAAGGTGGAGTGCGGCATCCATATCCAAGCGACCAATGGGGCTTCGGATGGAGCGGCGCACAGCACGTAGCCGCTGAGAAGAACGCGGCTGCCATACGGAACGCAACAGCAGCCAACTCTTCCGAAAGCCGACGAATGCATTATCTGATTGGATTTGTTATCGCGACGTTTATCGCGCTTACTGGGGTGGGCGCGGGCACCATCACGACGCCCCTGCTGATTCTGTTCCTGCATGTGCCGACGAACGTTGCAGTAACGACGGGGCTGGTCTTCTCCACGGCGGTAAAACTGCTGCTGGTTCCAACGCAGATCGCGCGCGAGCAGGTGGACTGGCGCGTGCTGGGATGGATGCTGCTGGGCGGTTTGCCAGGGGTTCTGCTGGGGTCGCTGCTGCTGGCGCACCTGGTCAGTAAGGGATCGCAGCACGTGATGAATGGCCTGCTGGGGGCGGTGCTGGTGCTAACGGCGGTCTACCAAATTTTCTACTCGTTCCGGCCGATTGTGCAGCGGTTACAAAAAGACCGCAGCCGGTGGATGCCGCTGCTGATGTTCCCCGTGGGCGCGGAGGTTGGCTTCTCGTCCGCCGGTGCAGGTGCGCTGGGGACGGCGGCGCTGCTTTCGCTAACGCCGCTCGCTCCGGCGCGGGTGGTGGGAACGGATATTCTGTTTGGATTTTTACTCTCATTAGTAGGCAGCGGGGCGCACCTCTTTCAACATGCGAATGATCCGGTGCTGTTGAAGGAGCTTGTAATTGGCGGGGTGGGTGGTGTGATTCTGGGTACAGTCTCAGCGAAGTACGTTCCCAAGCAGCCGCTGCGGTTTGCGCTTTGGGTCTGGTTGCTGATCATTGGGGGGCAGTTTCTGTATACGAACTTCTTTGGGGTGCGCTAATTTGACGCGCCTCCGCGGAGTAAAATCGCAGATGTGCCGAAGTACTCCGTTGTTGTGCCGTTTCATAACGAGGAAGAGAACGTCACCGCCCTGTATGACCGCCTGAAGGAGGTCATGGAGCAGGTGGGTGACAGCTTTGAACTGATCCTGGTGGATGACGGTTCGCGCGACCGCACGTACCGTCTCCTGGAGGAGATTGCCGCGGTAGACAGCCGCGTCCTGGTCATCAAGCTGCGCCGCAACTTTGGGCAGACGAGTGCTCTGGCTGCGGGTTTCGACCATGCCCAGGGTGATTACATCCTGGCGATGGATGGCGACCTGCAGCACGACCCCCGCGAAATTCCTGAGTTTCTGGCGAAGCTGGAAGAGGGCTACGACGTGGTCAGTGGATGGCGGGCGCAGCGCGCGGACAACTTTGTGATGCGCCGCATTCCATCGCGGGCGGCAAACTGGCTGATGGCCAAGCTAAGCGGCGTGGACATTCACGATTTCGGAACCACGTTCAAGGCGTACCGCCGCGAGGTCATCCAGAACATTCCGCTGTATGGTCAGATGCACCGCTTTATTCCGGCGCTAGCGTCTTGGTACGGAGCAAGTATCTGCGAGGTTCCCATCTCCAATCCAGCGCGGCAGTACGGACAGAGTCACTATGGCATTTCGCGCACGTTTCGTGTCTTCTTCGATCTGCTGACGATCCGGTTCCTTTTGCAATACATGATGCGGCCGCTACACTTTTTTGGAAGTGTTGGCGCGCTCAGTGTTCTTGCGGGCATGGGAATGTCTGTGTGGCTGCTGTTGACGAAGCTGTTTACCCACAGCCATGTATTGCGGGAGCATGGGCCATGGTTCATCATGGCCAGTGTTCTGATCGTTGCGGGCGTGCAGTTGATTGGCATCGGTCTGCTGGGGGAGTTGCAGGTGCGGCACTATCACTCACCACAGCACCGCGCGCCGTATGCGGTGGAGCGCATGGTGCGGATGCGTCCGTCAGAAGAGACGATGTTGTCGTAGGCTACCCTGTGCAGAGGATCTAGCTAACTGCTTTGCATCGACCCTCCCGGCTGTAGTTCGTCAGGAAGGGAGTAAGCAGGTGAGCTTTTCAGTGCGCATTCACCACCCCGGCGGTATGGATGAAATGAATCCACCAAGCGATCATGGCCACCATCGAGCAGGGCACACTGAGAAGGAAAATGGCTCCTATCGCGTTCATCCGGGATCGTCCATTCGCGTCCACCCTGCGGGTCGAATGATCGCCGAAGAACATTACGCCGATCAGGGCGACCCCGGCGTAAATCAAACAGGGGACTCCGATCAGCGCGGACCTGGGGTATTCCGCAGACCCCGTCAGCTGGGCCTGGTGCACCGGACGAATCAGGTACCAATATCCAAGCCCCAACCCAAGCACGATCAGGCCCAGACCTCTGAGCAGAAGCCCCGCCGCACTCAGTGGTTCCTCGCTCCCTGCTTTAATCTGACCGTTCCTGTTCTGTGGCATGGCAGCTTGGAACCCCTGCGGTGATTACACCATATTGCAAGGCAACACTGAAGTCTTCGTCGTCCTTTCACAAACCTGGAGCGTAACTGCGCTACGCTGAAGCGGTGTATCCGCCATGAGGCGGGTGCATGGTGGAGGTCACAGCCGCACGTGAGTCAGCACATCATCGTTCTTGAAGACGACACGGATATCGCAAAGCTTGTTCGATATCAGCTTGAAAACGCCGGGTATACGGTGCAGCTATTTGCCAATGCGGCAGAGGTGCTGCCGGGTGCTGAACGGAAGGTGCCGTCGCTGTTTCTGCTGGACATCATGGTCCCGGGCGGCGATGGCCTGGACCTGTGCCGCCGACTGAGGCTGGATCCCAAGTTGAGCAGCGTTCCGGTAATTTTCCTGACAGCGCTGGCGACGGAGAGCGATCGCGTACATGGGCTGGAGATGGGTGCCGATGACTACATCACGAAGCCGTTTGGGACCCGCGAACTGTTGGCCCGGGTCAAGGCAGTTTTGCGCCGGTTTGAACGGCAGGAGCCAAGCGAGACGCTCCGGCTGGGTGATATCGAGATCGACGGTGAGGCCATGCAGTTACGCGTTCGGGGGCAGTTGGTAACGACGACCGCGACGGAATTCCGCCTTCTCGATTATCTGGCACGGCACCCTGGCCGCGTTTTCAGCCGTGATCAGTTGCTGGATGCGGTGTGGGGTGATGCGCGGTTTGTCACGCCGCGTTCAGTCGATGTGTACGTGCGGCGTATCCGCGAAAAGATCGAGGACGACGCCGAGGATCCACGCTTGCTGAAGACGATGCGAGGGGCGGGTTACCGTTTTGAGCGGCCTGACCGGATTGCGGCGGCTGTTGCGGCGGACAACGTATCCTGAATGTCCCAGTGCAGCCTCTAAGCTGTTGAGCCTTGCAAAATCGTTCCAGTCCGAACGCCACCATGATCGCCGTGCTTGCCGCGGGCATTGCCGCGATTGTGCTGGTCTCGCTCCGTCCCGGCTCCCGCTATGCCGCCGCGTGCGCGTTTGTGCTGCTCTCCCTGCTAGCGTTTGGGTGGCAACGCCGTGCGAGGCGGGAGGAAGCGGAGGCACTTGCGAAGTACCTGGCGCGTGCGCCGCGCCTGGATGCGCACGCCCCTGAGACGGGACATGCACTTCGCCCTGCTATTCATGCGGCGGAAGAAGCTGCTGCGTCCACATTGCTCCAACTGAACGCGCTTCAGGAGAGCCGGCATCAGCTGGAAGTGTTGCTGGAGGGCATGGGTGACGCGGTGCTTGGGGTGGATCACGCCGGACGCGTGCAGTGGAGCAACGGTCACATGCAGCAGTTGATGCATCGCGAGGCCGGGGGTGCCAGTGTCCGGCATGGCCGAGCGTTGGTGCATACCTTCCGGGATCCGGCTCTGCTGGCAGCAATGCAACGGACGCTGGACGGGCATGTTTCCTCGGAATGCCGCAGCGAAACTCTGGTGCCAGGGCGCATCTTTCATGCCAACGCGTCGCCGCTGCCGGGTGGAGGCGCAGTGCTGGTTCTGCATGATCGTACGGAGGCCGAGCAGATGGCTCGGACGCAGAGGGACTTCGTCGCGAATGTCTCGCACGAGCTGCGAACGCCGCTCACGTCCATCGTGGGATACGTGGAGACCGTGATGGAGTATGAGGCGCTGTCCGATGATGGGCAGGAGTTCCTGGCAACCGTGCTGAAGAACGCATCACGCATGCACCGGCTGACGGAAGACCTCCTGGTGCTGACACGCTTTGAGCAGATGGAGAGCGCACTGGACAGGCAGCCGGTGAGCACGGCGGTGCTGCTGCAGGATGCGCTTCGTACAGTTTCGGGTGCGTCGTATGCCGAAGATGCGCACATCGAGCTTGGAACAGTGATCGAGCGAACGGTGCTGGCGGATGAGAATGCAATTTTGCAGGTGTTGGGCAACCTGTTAGAGAATGCGGTGAAATATAGTGGCGCGCAAACGGGGGTGATCGTCTCGGCTACCGAGAGTCCGAAGCAGAGTGGCTTTGTGGAGTTTAGCGTGCGTGACTTCGGGCCAGGGATTGCATCGGATCATCTTCCGCGTATTTTCGAGCGCTTTTACCGGGTGGACAAGGCTCGTTCACGCGCAACCGGAGGCACCGGCCTGGGTCTATCCATCGCACGGCACCTGATTGAACAGCACGGTGGGCGTATCTGGGTGGAGAGCGTTTTGGGCGAAGGGAGTACCTTTCTGTTTACCCTGCCACTTGCGGATTGATGCTATGTTCACGCACGTCCATTAGCGTTGAAGGAACGTCATACAGGCGTGAGGTGTTGCGCGGATGCGAACACGGTTCCATCAGTCGCTGGACGAGCTGAAAGAGAAGCTGCTGGTGATGGCGGGTCTCGCCGAGCAGGCGACTCAGCGCGCGATTGAGGCGTATCGCATGCGTGATCCTGATCTGGTGGATTTGGTACGGCGGTCCGAGCCCGCCATCAACCGGCTGGAGCGCGAAATCGATGGCACGGCGCTGGACCTGCTGGCCATGGAACAGCCAATGGCGGTCGATCTGCGATTTATACTTTCGGTGATCCGCATCAATGCCGACCTGGAGCGCGTGGGTGATCTTGCGGTGAATATCGCAATTCGCGCGGGTGAGATGAATGCTCTGCAGCCAGTGGACCTCCCCGTGGATATTCCGCGTCTTGGAACATTGGCGGCGGCGATGATTCGCAAGGCGCTGGAGGCATTCATCGATGGCGATGCGATCCTGGCCGAGAGCGTCCTGACCATGGATGACGAGGTGGATCGCCTGAATACTGCCGCGTTCCGCGCACTTTCTGGAGTCATTCGCGAGCAATCCATGATCACAACGCAGGCGCTGAATGCGATGCTGATTGCGCGCAACCTGGAGCGGGTCGGTGACCATGCAACCAACATCGCGGAGGACGTGATTTTTTGGGTTCACGGGCGCGATATCCGGCACACGATGAACGCGGCGTAGAGTATCGCCGCACCTGTGTGCGAAGGGCGTTCAGTTTTTAGCTGAAAAGCGTCAGTTGCACCTTGCCGTTGCTGGCCGCGGAAGGGTGGGAGATTGGCGGCACGTCCGCACGGGGCATGACTTCCTCGGTATACGGCCAATACACCAGCCGTCCCATCAGCGGGTAGAAGAGGGCCAGCATCACGGGCGTTGCAGCGGGGTACGAGCGCAGCATCACGTCAGCGTAGGTGCGCAGTTGTGGCTCGTAGCGCAGGCGCTCCTCTTGCAGGAAGGCGTCGCGGTCAAGATCGTGGTCGCCGGTTTTGAAGTCCACGATCCAGAGTGTGTCCTCGCCTGGCGCGTGCGGTTGCGGACCGGCGAAGAAGCTGCGATCGAGGCGCACCTGACGCGTCTCGCCGGCATATGCGGAACGCCATGAGGACTCGGTTGCCGCTTGCCGGTGCGGACGCAAGAGCCAGCGGCCGTCAGGACTTTCGAGGAGGGTACGGAGAGCACGGTGGACGGTTTGGCTGGCGCGTTCGACTTCACCCGGAGGCAGTCCGCCAGAGGCCAGTGCCGTCCGGATTGCAGAGCGCCAGGTATCAAGACCGCTGAGTAGATGCCGCGTGAGTGTATCGGTGTCACTGCTGTCAGGGAATGCGGCGCACTCGTGAATGAGACGTTCGATAAAGGCATGAATGACACTGCCAACCGCACGCGCGCCGAAGGATCCCTCGGGACGCGGAAAGCGCGGCGGCATTGCGGCGTGTCGCATCGGTGGAAGGGCAGCGCGGCGCAACTGCTCGAGCGGGTCGTAGCCGCCGGTGAGGCGCTGGATGGTCGCGAGTCGACGCGGTGGCGGAGTTCCGGATTGGTCAGCCGCTGCTGCCAGGGCGAGCGGCTCGGAGATGCCGTTCGAGTAAGCGTTCGCCGAGTCCTGCTCTGCCCATGCCTGTTCGGGTATCGTATGTTGTGCAACCCCGAAGAGTGTGTCCTTCACACGGGAAGCCCCACCGTCTTTCTTCTCCTCAGGCCAGGCAACGAGTTGAAGCGACGTTCGGGCGCGGGTTGCCGCGACATAAAGAAGGCGCTTGACCTCGGCACTGCTGCGTCCGTTGCGAATCTTCTTGATGTACGTGTTGAGAAGACCCGCGTCGCCCGTCGAAGATGGCAACGGAGCGAAGAGGACGTCGCGGGTGCCATCAGGCGCGGTGGTGGGCAGTTCGAGCCAATTGAGCAGCGGCCATGCGTCTCTTGCGGGAGGCCTGTGGGTACCCGGAATGATAACAAGATCCCACTCCAGGCCCTTCGCTTTATGGATGGTCATTACATCGATGGCGTCCGGAGCGTGGCTTGGGTCAGCGTACAGACGGTCCAGGCGCGCGGCGAGAGTATGCGCGGTGACTGATTCACCTTCCGCCTCCATGGTGTCCAGCACGCGTAGGAAGAGGCGCACGTTTTCGCGGCCTGTGTCATCAATACAGGCGTCACCCCCCAGCGAGCGCCATGTGCGCTCCACCCGGCGGGCAAGCGGCTCTGTACCGGTATGGCTTAGGGCAGCGTCCATCACATCGAGAGTGCGGAAGAGGCGCGCGCGAGCCGGTTCTGGAAGCAGACAGGTACGTTCAGGCAGGTGCGGACGGAGCGCTTGCTGGCGCTGCTTGCTCCCGTCGCCGGAAGCAAGGATGTGAAGGTGGGCCAGGGCCGCGCCGCACCACGGTGCCCGGAGGACGGCGAGCCACGCTGTCCGGTCCGCCGGGTGCAGCAGAGCGCGCGTAATGGCAAGGATGTCAAGGACTTCCTGACGTTCGCCCAGCGCTTCCATCTCCACGGCACGGAATGGAATCCGCGCCTTGGCTAAGTCTTTTGTGATTTCGGTGACGTGGGTGCGCGAACGGGTGAGGATGGCGATCTTGCTGGCGGTGCCGTGGCGCGCGCGCCACGTTTGTATTCGATCCGTAATGGATGCGGCTTCGTTTTTGAGGGCGAGGATGCGTTGACCCCGGCTAGCTTCTGTATCGCCGGCCGTAAAGGGCAGCAGGTTCACCATCCAGTTCAATTCTTCGTCCGGCTGGGCAGGGCGAACAGCGGTCGCCGGAGTGTAGGTGACATCGCCGACCTCAGCGGCCTCCCTGGAAAAGACCTGGCTGAACGTCTCGTTGAACGCCTGCACGAGCCGTCGGCCAGAGCGGAAGTTGGTGCAGAGCCGCAACGTGCCGAGTGGAATGGCGGCGAACTCGCCCTGCTTCATGGCTTTCTGAAAGCGTTCGACACGCGCCTGACGGAAAAGGTAGATGGATTGTTTGGGATCACCGACAAGGAAGACGGTTCGCGAACGGCCATCCCAACCGGCGGTGAGGTCTTCCAGCAATTCATACTGAACGGACGAGGTGTCCTGCATTTCGTCCACAAGGATGTGGTCCACTCGCAGATCGAGACTGGATGGACTTGAGACATGGTCTTTCAGCGCGGAACGGGCTGCAAGCGCGATCGCGGTGAAGTCGCAGACGTCTTCGCGGACGAAGAGGAGATGCAGCTCTTCCAGCGTATATCGCAGGAGGCGGAACAGGGCTTTCGCGACGGCCCATTGTGCCGCCGGGTAGACCGCTGGTGGCAGATCGTTCACCGCGTGAAGCAGTTCTGCAAGACCCGCATCTTCACGTAGATCTCGAAGAAGTTGTCTAAAACCAGATCTAAGTTCCTTGCTGAGTGCTGCCTTAAGATACTTACTGGATAAGCTGGAGCGCCACTTGCCCTCTTTCGTGAGCATCAGCCTGGCAACCATCAACCAGTGATCGAGGTGCTGTGCTTCCCTTCCTAGAGTACCGGTGAAGGAGGCGCACGGAACAAATGGGTTGGGATCATCGTTGTACCCATCGGCGGACGCGAGTTGCCTGGCGACCCCCGCAATCCGTTGGAGAAGATGTTCCGGAAAGCACGCGTGAAGCTGTGTCAGTGCGGCGCAAAGAGTTCGTTCCAGGGCACCGTTTAGACGTGGCAGCACGGCGCGGTCCAGCGCTTCATCTGTCAGTGCGTCGCCTTCAAGCGGAATGAGCTGGTTCCACTGCTCGCGTGTACCCAGCATGGCGGCGAGTACGCCTTCGCAGTACATCAGATTGCCGTCACGGTGCAACAGAACGGTGCGGATGTCCTCGTTCAGGGCTGTGTCGTCATCACCGAAGCGCATCATGACGGCATGGGCGGCGCGACGGTAGAGTGGGTTGGCGTCGCGCAGGGGGCGCGCGTGGCCCACGCCATCGCTCAGCAGCGGCAGCGCGCGCGCGATCTCGTTGCAGAACGAGTCGATGGTGCGGATATTTAGCCGGTAGGGATGTTCCAGCAACTGCCAGCCTTCGTTTGTATCCTGCTGGAGCGCGGCCTCTGCGAGATGGTATGTGAGGCGGTCGAAGTCGTTTTCGATCGTGTAGGAGCGGTCCCGCACCGTGCGTAGCGCCGCCACGATGCGATCCCGCATCTCAGCGGTGGCTTTTTCCGTGAAGGTAAGCGCCAGGACCGCAACCGGATCGGAAACCCTGGCCAACAGCTTAAGAAAGCGTTGGATGAGCAGGCCTGTCTTGCCGGAACCGGCTGGTGCTTCAACGATCCAGGACGCTGAAATGTCTAGTGCGCTGGCACGTTCACTCGCGTCAGCCAATGTGCTGCCGGACGGTTCCGGAGCGAGAACGCCTGATGCTGAAAAGGGGATCACTGCCATTCTGGAATCTCAGCTTCTTCGTCCGGCGGGTCATCGACTTCGACCGGCTTGCTTGCCTCCACGCGGCACAACATACGCTGCTGGCAGAATTCGCAGGTTTGCGGATACTGCTTTGGGTCAACACGTGTGTCACCCTCCGCGAATGCGGATGCAAGTTGTTCGAGATTGTCCCGCCACTGTGAAAGCGCCACATCAAAGTTCTGGTCTGGTGGCTTCAATCCAAAAGGGTTAGGCGAAGCTCCACGACCGCTGAGGCAACGGTCCTTGTCACGCGCCGTGACCTTGCCGAATGCGATTGCCTTGACATCCTCGAGACCGGCGGCGATAGCATAGATAGGCAGTTGTGGCGCGTCCGGACGTTCGTCAAACCATTCCCGCGGCTCCGCGCGTCCCGCTTTGTAGTCAATCAAGAGCTTTGCAGTGATGCCGTCTGTTTCTACAGTGTCGATGCGGTCAATGCGCATGTTCAATTGCAAAGGACCGAGCGTTGCCGATTCCACTTCTTTTTCGGTTGCGAGAACTGTGAAAGGCTGGCGTGTTTTCGCTTCGTACTCGAGCCACGCGGAAAGCAATGTAAACAGACGCTGGCGCTGCACTTCGAGGTACGCCGCATCCCAGGCGTGATCTGCGGCCTTGTAGATGTTGCCGATGAGATCGCGAAGAAGTGCGTCACGGTGGGAGCCGCCACCCGGATGGGGAGTGTTCGTGATCTGAATCAGTCTGGCCTGGGTTCCTACATCGTTCCAGAAGGCGCTCAGAACCTTGTGAATGTGATCGCCGCGATCTGCATAGGTATAGCCTGCTTCAAGTTGTTGGGGAGCAGACGCGGAGAGGCGATGTTCAGCAAAGGCACGGAAGGCGCACTGGGCCTGTGTGGTGATGACGCTGACGCCACCATGTACCGTGCCGGGGGGCAGCGCGGGAAGCGGTGCGCTATCTTCGACGGTTTCGAGCATGGGTGATGCAGAGGCGAGTTTGTGCACGGGTTCGTTGTTGACGTACAGAGCGCACCAGGTTTCAGCTAAACGCTCGAGCAAAGGAGCGAGCCGCTGTTGGCTTTCCCCAGCGATGGACGCGTAGCTGAAGATTGCCTGACGGGTGCTTGCGGTGAGGTGCTGCAAGGTAACGGTGAGTGCCTTCTCTTCGTCCGAAGAATTTGTGCAGGGCATGCAGAGGTGGCGTTGCAGACCGGCGGGCAACAGAGGATGCAAAGACCGGCGTGTGGTCAACGAGTTCTCGTCCGCGTGAAGAAACCAGAGAGCATCGGCGGTGATTCCGGCGGCTTCGCTGAGGGAGATAATCTGCACCGGCGCGTCCGTATTTTCAGGTGCAAAAAGCATTTCGCCAGCCAGGAAGTCCAAGTCCGCGAGTGCTTCGGCAAAGGTTGGCTTCCATCCAAGCAGATCGAGTGTTGCGAGCCGGTCCAGGGCGTCGTTCCAGCGGTCGGCTGCCTGGTATTCAACGCTGTTCAGATCACGGCCCAGCCAACCGGCGGTACGCAGCAGGTCGCGTGCGCTGCTGGCGTGCTCGGCGTACGTTGCCTTTTTCTGGCGAAGCGGAGCCGCGGCAGCTAAGCGGCTAAGGGTATTGGCCGTTGGCTGATCGTAGGCGTAAAGTGCGCGGGCGATGGAATGCATGGAGAGTTCCGCGCGCAGGGCTTTGGTTTTTGGAAGCACAAAGGCATCGAGTTCGGCACCGCGCTCCGGGGTTGGGGCCAGTGTAAGGCGTGGGCTGCGGAGGAGGGCACCAATCTCCTGGATGGGCAGATCGCCGCTGCACCAGCGCAGCAGGCGAAGCGCATCGGCGATCATGGGCAAGCGGTTGAGAGGGCGTCCGCTGGAGAACTCATAACGGGGCAGATGTTCACCCTGGGTCACGCCAGACGTTTCCGGCGCAATGGTGTTGCGGAGTTCGCGTTCGAGTTCAGCCTGTTCCGCGTCAAGATGCGGGACGACGATGGCAAGGGTTGCCGATGGACGGGAGAGGAGTGTTTCTCTGGCCCAGGCCGCGCAAGCACTGGCTTCATCGCGGATGCCGTTGCAGCGCACGATGCGGGGTGGGTTCCGTTGCGGCATATGCGGATCGATTGGTTGAACATGAGCGCTTGTCTCGCGCAGGGCTGACAGGACATGCTCCTGGGCGGGTGTCAGGGTGCCGAAGCCGTAGAGGATGTACTCGGTTGCAGGGGGGAGGCTTCCCTGGAGGAGATGACGGGCAAGTTCGATCTCAGCGAAGGCGGCCGGCAGGTAACTGTTTACAGTGCAGAGTTCTTCGAAGCGGCTGTACCACTTCGCGAACGTAAGCGCGTTTGCACCGGTGGCAGGGTCCTGCGTGAAGCGGCCATAAACGTCATACGCGCCGATCAGGCGTACGGCGGAGGCACAGAGACGTAGCTGCGCCGAGGACGGCAGACTGCCGGATTGCATTTGTTCTGCGATGACTCGCTTCCAGAGCGCACGCTCTTGAAGGCTGTTGAGCAGGACTCGTGATTCGATGCCGCAGACCACCGCGTCGCGCCAGAGTGAACTGATCCATGCGCTCCACGCGAGGACGACCGGTGCTTGCCACGCGGATGCGCGTTCCAGTTGCCGTCCCGCGTCGTACCGCTGAAGACAGTGGCGCGTGGCACGCAGGGTTGGGGTAAGCACCACCGCTCCCCTGAGGAGGGCGGCGTCGAGTTCTGGAAGGCCCCTGGCTTCTGCTCGCGGGAAGACTTCCTGAAGAGGGGGAAGCATTCTCCTTTTTATACGCTTTCGAGGCGTTGGAAACCCGGGGCTGTGGCTAGCTGCTGTGGAGATTGCGTCCACGCCGAAGGCTCAATGCCAGAAGTATCATCAGCCCGCAGAACGGCACGAGGAGAGCGACGCGGAGGGAGTTTGCCGCACGGGAGACTTCCCCCACAAGGAGCGGCAGCAGCGCGGCTCCAATGCCGGAAACAGCGATGACTGTGCCTGTTTGCGTTGCGGTAGCGTTCTCACCGAGCATGGCGGCGAGTACAAGTGGGAACCAGGGCGCTAGTGCCAAACCGAGCAGTGCCGCAAGCGTGATGATGGCGGCCTCTCCACGAGCCATGCTAACGATGGCAACGAGGGTGGCGGCGGCGGCAAGGGCAGTAATGAGTAAGCCGCGCTCTCCCAGTTTCTTCAAGAGAGCAGGCGTCAGCGCACGGCCGGCGGTGATACCGGCCCATAGTGCCGTGACGGTGAAAGAACTGGTACGCAGGTTGCCGATGCCATAGCGCGTGCCGAAGGTGGTGATCCAGCCGCTCAGGGCGGTTTCGACGCCACCATAGAGCAGGAGGAGACCAGCAAAGTAGGCGAAGGCTGTGGCTGGAAGGCCTTGCGATCGGGTCGCTGCGCTGAGGCTGATGTCTGGGTGGGGCGTTCGGATGCTGTTGCAAACGGCTGCGGCACATGCCAAGGCGAAAAGGATAGACACTCCCCAGAAAACGGTGCCGAGCGCCGCGAAGGACAGGAGGTTTCCAAGCAGGAACGGTCCAAGGAGCGCGCCGAGGCTCCATGTGAAGTTCACTTTTGCGAGTGCCGCGCCGCGATTTGTGGCAAATCGGCGGGAGGCTAGAAGGTTTGTGGATGTGAGTATCTGGCCGACACCGAAGCCAAGCACCATGAGGGCGATCGCGTCCCAGAGCAGGGAGGCATGGTGTTGTGCGAGGCCTAAGAAGAAGAAGCCGAGAGTGGCTCCCGACGCTCCCCGGATGAGCGAGAGCCAGAGACGGCTCGAAGTGGTGACGCCGCCGAAGAAGGCTCCGACGAATTGCGCGGTGAAAAAAAAGCCGGCTCCGCTGTCCGTGGCGTGGGCGTTAGCGGCAAGCGCGGGCAACACCGGACCGAGGAAGACGGTGCCAAAGCCGGAGAGCAACATGCTGCCGTGCAGAAGTGCAAGGTGGGGTTGGGGGATGGAGGTGCCGTGCGCGCCGGACCCTTGCACGTGGTCGCGCCGGAGAGTGGTGAGGCTCATGCGAACTCCGTGGCTGGCCGTTGCGCGGGTCGCACTCGGCTGCCGTTCTGTTTGCAACGTATCATGGAGGCATGGGCAGATCATTCCATGCGTGGTGCCAGGCGTTGCTGCTGTGTGCGGCGTTGCTGACCGGGTGCAAGCATTCAACGGAAAAGCTGAGCGCGAACACAAAGTCCTTCGAGGTGAAGGGGGTTGTGGTTGCGATGGATCCCGCGCAGGGTGAGTTGACGCTAAAGCATGACGCCATTCCCGGCTTCATGGGCGCAATGACCATGCCATACAGACTCATGTTTGGAGAAGAGTTATCGGAGCTGCACGAAGGGGATGTAATCCGTGCGCGGCTGCTGGTGCAGAAGACGGCAGACGGAGAGTATCGGAACGCGCGTCTGGATGAAATCGCGGTGTTGGCGCAGAGCAAGCCGAACTTCAAGCCGGCATCGTCATACCACGTGCCTTCGCCGGGAGATGCCGTGCCAGATTTCAAGCTCGTTAATCAGGATGGCAAGCTGATCCAGATAAACGAATTTCGCGGAAAGGCTCTGCTGATCACATTTATCTATACACGGTGTCCACTCGGTGATTTTTGCCCGAGGATGAGCCGGAACTTCGCCGCGATTGAGGGAGCACTTAACAGTGACGCGGATGTTCTGGACAAAACTCAATTATTATCCATTTCGTTTGATCCGGCGTTTGACACACCTGCCGTAATGCGTGCGTATGGCGCTGCATACACGGAAGGAAACAGCTTTAAGCATTGGCAATTTGCGGTACCCGTGACGGAGACGTTGCAAGCGCTGGAGCATTATTTCAATGTGGGCGTGACGGGGCAGAATGAGACCTTGACGCATTCTCTTTCAACCGTGCTGGTCGATCCCGCGGGGAAGATCGCAGCGTGGTACCCGGGTAACGAGTGGCAACCGGCTGAGGTGGTTGCGAAGATCCGGTCGATGGTACAGACCGGCGCACCGCATATTAAAACAGTAGCGATGCAGGCGGGCGCGCCTTTGGCACGCCAGTGAGGATGACGGTTGATGGCTAGGGTGACAATTACATTTGGCGTGCTGCTGATCTTTATCGGTGCGGGTTTCTACATTGCAACGCTGCCACATGCACGGACGGCGCTGATCCCGGTCTACTTTGGGGTAGCACTCGCCGTTCTGGGGAGCCTGGCCCGGACCAACGACGCGAAGCGGCGGGCGTTTTTCATGCACATTGCCGTGGTGTTGGGTCTGCTTGGCTTTCTGTTTCCGTTTATCCGTGCATTTCGAGGTGCGGTGAACATGATGCGCGGGGTTGCAGTGGCGCACGCGTTGGCGGTGGAAGAGCAGATGTTGATGGCACTGGTGTGCCTGATCTTTACCGGGCTGTGCGTACGATCGTTCATCGAAGCGCGCCGCTCGCGCATCTAGTACACGGAGGCTCGCGGCGGATGGGGTCATTTGGATCGTCAATGGGCGGTGGCCATGCAGCGCGCCAAGCGGAGCGCGGTTCCAGGAACGCGTCTCGCGCCATCTCCGCGGAGATGACCACGAAGAAGCCGAAGCCCAAGCTCTCAAAAGTATGGCCAGAAGTGATGAAGCTGGTCCGGCCCCGCAGAGCGATGTTGCTTGGCAGCTTCTGCGTGATGCTGATAAACCGTGCGTGCGGTCTGGTGTTACCGGCTTCCACCCGTTACTTAATCGATAATGTGATGCGGCAGCATCAAGTGAGTCTGCTGCCGAAGATCGTTGCTGCGGTGCTGGTGGCCACGGTTCTACAGGGTCTGACATCGTATACGCTTACGCAGATTCTGTCGAAGGCAGGGCAGCGGCTGATCACGGAGCTGCGTGTGAAAGTGCAGGAGCACGTTGGCCGTTTGTCGGTCGCATATTATGACGCGAACCGCTCGGGCACGCTGGTGGCGCGCATTATGACAGACGTGGAAGGTGTGCGCAACCTGATCGGGACCGGTCTGGTCGACTTTATCGGTGGGTTGTTGACTGCCGGACTTGCCTTTGTATATCTCCTGAGGCTTTCCACGCGCATGACGCTGTTGACCTTTGCGATCCTGTTTCTGTTTGCAATGGTGATGCGGAAGGCATTCAGCACCATCCGCCCGATCTTTCGCAAACGCGCTGTGCTGAACGCGGAGGTGACCGGGCGTTTAACGGAGTCGCTGGGCGGCGTGCGCGTGATCAAGGGGTACCACGCGGAGGCAAGTGAGTCGCGGGTGTTTGCAGAAGGTGCGCAACGGCTGCTGGAAAATGTGATCAGTTCGTTGACAGCGACGTCGATTATGTCGCTGTCGTCAACGACGGTGCTTGGTGTTGTTGGGTCGCTGGTGATGTATCTGGGTGCGCGTCAGGTGGTGCTGGGACACCTGACGGTTGGCGGGTATGTCACATACACCATGTTTCTGGCATTCATGATCGTGCCGATTACATCGCTGGTGAACATCGGCACGCAGATCACGGAGGCACTCGCAGGGCTGGACCGTACGTCTGAGATTCTGGGCGTGCAGGAAGAGGATGCGGATCCGCGCCGAACGCTGGTGATGCCCCCCATACAGGGCAATGTCGTCTTCGAGGATGTCACGTTTGAGTACGATCCAGGCAAGCCGGTGCTGCACGGCATCAACTTTGACGCGAAGCCGGATACCGTGACAGCCCTGGTTGGTTCGTCTGGTTCTGGCAAGTCAACCATGATCTCGCTGATTTGTGCCTTTCACGCGGCGACCACGGGCCGTGTGCTGGTGGATGGCTTTGATCTGGCGGAGGTGCTGCTATCGAGCTATCGATCGCAGCTGGGTGTGGTGTTGCAGGAAACATTTCTATTCGACGGGACAATACGTGAGAATGTGTTGTTTTCGCGTCCGGAATCGACTGAGCAGGAGTTTCTTAATGCGTGCCGCATCGCGCGGGTGGATGAGTTTGCGGAACGCTTCGCGGACGGGTACGCGACGGTGGTGGGTGAGCGGGGAGTGAAACTCTCTGGTGGCCAACGGCAACGGCTGTCGATTGCGCGCGCGATTCTGGCGGACCCGCGCATTCTGATTCTGGACGAGGCGACGAGTTCGCTGGACTCCGAGAGTGAAGCGATGATTCAGCAAGGGCTCAATTACCTGATGCGTGGCCGGACGACATTTGTGATCGCCCACCGGCTGAGTACAATTCGGCACGCGGACCAAATCCTGGTGATTGAGGGCGGGAATATAGTGGAGCGCGGGACGCATGCGGAGTTGTACGCTCTGCGTGCACGGTATCGCGAACTCTATGACCGGCAGCACGGTTTGGAGCAGAATATGTTTCTGGCACCGGGCGAGGGCGACGCAATGCCGGAGGCTGTGGCGGTCTAGCCGCGCCAGTGTACACTCGGGTGCATGACAGGGCGGATGATTTCGCCGGAAATCGAGCAAGACCCGCGGCTATTAGCGGAGCGGAATGGTGTAACCCCGACCGAAGCTGTGGCGAGCGCGTTGCGGAAAAGAACTGCATAGTCATCAGCACAGGTGTCCCAACGAAGGAAGAGCTTCTTGCGTTGTTTGAGACACATAAGCTGACGCCGGTCAACGATCTGACCGAGGACGAGATCTTTGGGGTACGACTCCTTCGGGACTCCGGAACAGTCGTTCTTATCGACGTACAGGAGCAGAAACGCAGAGTACTGAATGATTCTGTGTGGAGCTTATCGCAGCCGATGCTGTGCAGACCACGCTTGCCATTGAAGCATATGCGCACTTTGGCAAAGGGGCGGCATCCGGCGGGGCTAAATTTTGGTGACTGCTTCAGCTATGCGCTGGCGAAGCAACGTGGGGAGCCGCTGCTGTTCAAGGGTGAGGATTATCCGGACCGACTTGCTGATTGCCCAGCGTTACGCGATCCCGAGTTCGCGAAGGATGAAGGCGTAGTCCATGGCGGTTTCGCGCAGGTGGTCGTAACGGCCGGATGCACCGCCGTGGCCGGCGTCCATGTTTACGTGGAGTAACAAAGGGCGATCAGCGTTCGTCTTGAGGGTGCGCAGTTTCGCGACGAATTTCGCTGGTTCCCAATACATCACCTGCGAGTCGTTCAGGCTGGTTTTGACCAGCGTTGCAGGGAAAGTGCCGGGCTTGAGGTTTTCGTAGGGTGAGTAGGACAGCATGTAGTTAAAAGCGTCCGGTTCATTGGGATTACCCCATTCTTCGTACTCGGCGACGGTCAGGGGGAGGGATGCGTCCAGCATGGTGTTCATCACATCAACGAAAGGCACGTGCGAGAGAACGATGCGAAAGAGGTCCGGTCGCAGGTTGACTGCCGCACCCATCAGCAGGCCACCCGCGCTGCCACCTTCGATAATGACCTTTCCGGGCGCGCCGTAGCCTTCCGCAAGCAGATGTTCGGTGACGGCGATGAAATCGGTGAAAGTATTCCGCTTCACCATCATCTTGCCGGCGTCGTGCCATGCGTCGCCCAAGTCGCCGCCGCCGCGAATGTGCGCGTAGGCCATGACGATGCCGTGGTCCAGCAGTGACAGGCGGCTGGTGCCGAAAGTGACTGGCAAAGGATAGCCATAGGAGCCGTAGCCGTAGATGTAGAGCGGAGTGCTGCCGTTCTGCGTAAAAGTGTCGCGGCGATAGACGATGGAAACGGGTACACGCACGCCGTCGCTTGCCGTAGCCCAGACGCGCTCGGAGGCGTAGCGCTCACGATCAAAGCCGCCTGGAACCTCCTGCTGTTTCAGGAGCGTGGAGGTGTTGGTTGCCAGGTCGTACTCGTAGACTGAGGCGGGTGTGACGAGCGACTGATAGCTGTAGCGGAAGCTGGTTGCGTTGAAGACGCGGTTAACGTGCAGGCCGGCGGTGTAGGTTGGTTCAGGGAAGGCAACGGTCACGGGATCAGGCGTCATCTGCTGGCCTTCGAAGCGGAAGACGCGCATCCGGTCGAGACCTTCGACGATCTCCGATGCGATGGCGAAGTGCTGGAAGACGGCGAAGTCTTCGAGAGGGATCGCTTTGTCTTCAGGGACAAGTTCCGACCAGTGGTCCCGGCCCGGTGTATCGACTGAGGCTGTTACGACGCGAAAGTTTTTGCCCGTGTCGTTCACGCGGATGTAGAAGAGGCCATCGCGGTGATCGACTGAGTACTCCTGGTCTGGTATGCGGGGAGCGAGGATATTGAACTCAGCTGCGGGCGTGGCGGCTTCGAGGAAGCGGTATTCGGTTGTGGTGTGACTGGCAATTTCGAGCAGGATGTACTTGCGGTCACGCGTGCGGCCCGTGCCCAGGTTGAAGCGTTCATCCGGTTCTCGATAGACCAAAACGTCTTCGGACGCTGGCGTGCCGAGCGCGTGGCGTAGCAGGTGGTCGTGGCGTTTGGTCTGCTCGTCCTCCACGGTGTAAAAGAGCGTGGAAGAATCGGCGGCCCATGTAATGGAGCCAGTCCTCTCCGCGGTGTCGGGCAGCAGCGCGCCGGTGCGCAGGTCCTTGACGTGCATCGTGTATTGGCGAAAGCCGGTGTTGTCCGTGGAATAGGCGAGCAGGTTATTGTCCGGGCTGATAGAAAATGCGCCCAGAGACATGAACGGCTGCCCCTCGGCAAGATCGTTCACGTTCAGCAATATCTCTTCCGTCGCTTCCGAGTCATCTTTGCCGTCGGGTGCAGCGCGACGGCGGCAATGGATGGCGTACTGCGAACCTTCAACCGTATGGGTGAAGTAGTAGAAGCCGTTATCCGGGAAGGGTACGGAGGTGTCCGTTTCCTTGATATGCGAGAGCATCTCACGGTAGAGCGTTTCCTGCAGGTCTGCCGTGGGTTCCATGATGGACACCGTGTAGGCGTTCTCGGCTTCGAGGTAGTTGCGTACCTCAGGGGAGTCTTTTTCGCGCAGCCAGAAGTAATCGTCCTCAAGCGTTTGATTGTGGATGTGTGTTGGGTGAGGCTGTCTGTTTGCGGTGGGTGGCTGTACAGGGGAAGACAGGGAGGCAAACAAGCTCATCCGAACAGGATACGCGTTGGCCGGGTGCGGGTTGGCTGAGGCAGAGAGCAGTGGATATGGCGGGAGAAAGCAACGTATGTTTTGGAATCAGACCCTAATGATGTGTCACGCCGCGACCGGCGGCGTACTTTCACTGAGGGTTAGGACATGAAGATTACACATATCGTACTGACGGCGACCCTGTTGGCCTGTGGCAGCGCACCAATGGCGTTTGCCCAGGGATTTTCTGACAAGGACAAGGATTTCCTGAAAGACTCCACGGAAGGCAACCTGGCGGAGATCAAGATGGCGGAAATGACGTTGAGGACGTCAAAGAACGCGGACGTGAGAGCCTTTGCACAGCGAATGATTACTGACCACAAGGCGTTGATTGCAGGTGCAAAGCCGGTGGCGGCGAAGGCTGGCATCACGCCGCCGACCAGCCCCAGCGCGAAGGAGGATGCCATCTACCTGAAGCTAAAGGTGCTGACTGGCGAGACCTATGACAAAAGCTATGTAAAGGCCATGGTGGAGGATCACCATGAGGATCTGGACAAGATGAAGGCGGAGAATGCGTCTACATCGAATCCTGAGATGAAGAAGCTGTCCGCTCATGCGGAGAACGTCATCGCCAAGCATACTCAGATGATCGATGCTCTTGCGGCGAAGATGGGCGTGAGTTAACGCCGCATGTTGGAATGGATGAAGGAGCGGGGTTTCCCGCTCCGTTTGTCTGAATGGGACAGATGCTGTGTGACGGCCCGAGAGATGGAACTTCATAAGTAAATGCCGCGTATCATCGAGTGTGATGACAAGACGGTTTCATAACGCTTGGGTCCTCACGATTGCCGTCGTTGCGGCTATGTTTCTGGGGCGACCGGTTTCCGTATACGCGGAAACCGTTCAGTCCGTACCGATGCCCACGGCGTACGTGAACGACTACGCGGGCGTTCTCAACGATTCCACAAAATCTGATCTGAACGGTCTGCTGCGTCAACTAGACACGCAGGCGCATGCCCAGATGCTTGTTGCGATTATTCACAAGATGGACGGCGCAAGCAGCCCGGCGGAATTTGCCAATGAGTTGTTTGCCAAGTGGAAGCCGGGACCAAAGGGCCAGGACCGCGGCGCTCTGCTGGTGATAGCGACCGATGAACATAAGTACCAGTTCGAGATTGGATACGGTCTCGAAGGCATCCTGCCCGATGCTAAGACTGGTGATATTGGCCGTGAGATGGTTCCCGATCTGCGCGCTGGCAACTACGATGGCGCTGTTCGCACGGCGGTAACGGATGTGAGCAACGTTGTAGCGCAAGATGCTGGGGTGACACTAACGGCTGCTCCGCAGCCCTCCCGGCGAGCTTCGCGGCAGCGCTCTGGCGGTGGCAGCGGGATCATCGGTCTGCTGGTGTTTGCGTTCATTCTCTTCATGATGTTGCGTGGCGGGGGACGGGGTGGGCCTGGCGGCTTTCTGACTGGGATGCTGTTGGGCAACATGCTGGGTGGCAGCCGGTTCCGCGGAGGCGGAGATGGTGGCGGTGGCGGATGGGGCGGCGGTGGTGGAGATGGTGGCGGCGGCTTCGGCGGTGGTGAGGGCGGAAGCTCCGGCGGCGGTGGAGCGGGTGGTGGTTGGTAAATTTAGGAGCGAGGTGCCATGGCACAGTTATTGGAAGGAAATGGAAGTCGAGGATCTATGAAAAAGGGTTTCATCGGAGTGGTGGTTCTGGTAGTGCTGCTGCTGTTGATCGGCGGCAGCTTCATCTCCGCGCGCAATACGATCGCGGTCAAGTCGAACGGCATTGATGCGGCATTCTCGCAAATCGATGTGGATTTGCAGAGGCGGGCCGACCTGATTCCGAATCTGGTTGCTAGCGTGAAGGGTTATGCGAAGGTTGAAACGACGGTTCTGACAAACATCGCAAATGCTCGCAGCGGATTGTTGCAGGCGCGCACGCCGGATGAGAAATTGGCCGCGAATGACCGGCTCTCCGTGGCACTGCTTCCACTGACACGGATGCAGGAAGCCTATCCTGATCTGAAGAGCAACCAGCAGTTCGTGCGATTGGAAGATGAGCTTTCCGGGACGGAGAATCGCATTGCAGTCACCCGAAAGCGATACAACGACGCCATTCTGGATTACAACAACACGATTGCAGTGTTCCCAAATAGCATGTGGGCGAGCATGGCCGGATACAAGCCGCGCAACACGTACTACCGCGCTGATCCGGGATCACAGACCGCGCCGAAGGTCAGCTTCGATTAAGCATGGACTTCTGACCTCTGTAGAAATGCCTGCGCAACCGCGCAGGCATTTCTATTGCGACATAGAACCGTCTAAAAGCAATTTTCAGGTGTACTCTACCTAGCGGGTGAAGGCGCCCACAGCGCTGGTCTCGTCATCCTTGACATCGAAGACGGTGTACAGCTTGGTGATCTGCAATAAATCGTGCACCTTCTTGGTGAGGTTGAGCAGCTTCAGTTCGCCGCCAGCATTCTTCACGCTGGTAAAGGCACTCACCAGTTCGCCGATGCCGGAGCTGTCGATGTAACTAACATCACCGAGGTTCAGAAGGATGTTTTTGTCGCCTTTGGCCAGCAGATCGCGAACGGCATCGCGCAAAACCACGCTGCCTTCGCCGAGAGTGATACGTCCGCTCAGATCGAGGATGGTAACGCCATCAATCTGGCGGGTGCTTACCTTAATGCTCATTGTGTTCTCCTGCCGAAAAGTCGGCCCTGGGTAAAGTTAAGTTGCGGTGTCGCCAAGGATACAGTGCTTGATGAGTGTCAGTTCCGTTCCTGGTGATAAGTGTCGAAAGTGTACTTCATCCATGAAGGCGCGCATCAGAAAGACGCCTCTTCCAGAACCACGCAGAATGTTTTCCGGCGAGAGCGGGTCAGGGATGTTATCCGAGTCGAAGCCGTTTCCTTCATCGCGCACGCGGAAGATCATGTCGGTGCCGGTTGCTTCGAACGATGCATGCACCTGCTTGACCGTGTCGTAGGCGTTGCCGTGCACGACGGCGTTGACAGCTGCTTCGCGGATGGCCATGGCTACATTTGCAACCTCGTCCTCTCCAAAGCCAAGACGTTTGGCAAAGGATTCTGCCTCGTGCTCAAGTCTGTCCACGCTTTCCAGAGTGGAGGCAAGGGTGAGGCTGGTCCGGGTTAAAGAGGAATCAGGCAACGGGTCTCCCACGTGGCACGGTGGCTCTGTCTCCATCGCAGTGTGCTTCTCGCGTGCGGGAATGTCAAGGAGCCGCTCCGGCCGACTTGTGCGTTAGCGCCTTCGTGCCGTGCTTGGATAGACTGCGGGTAGACCAGAGGAGGAGATCATGTCAGGCCAGACGATTCGCAGAACGTCACTCTCCTCAATGATGGGACAGCTGGTGGTGGATCAGGCCGGGGCTGTGGCGGGTCGTATTGCAGAGTTCGTGCTGGTGGCTGAGGATGCGGGAACGCATGTCAGCAGCCTTGTCCTGTCTGCGTCGGGCAAGATACGCGGCGGGGAAGTTCACTGCGTGCCGCTTCAGGATTTCTTGTTCCATGCCAACGGCTCGATGCAACTGCGCGATGGCGATGCCTGGGAGCCTGCGTGCATCTCCGATTCATCCGTGCTGTTGGAGCGCGACTTGCTCGACCAGCAGATTATTGACGTGCATGGCCGCAAGGTGGTGCGCGTCAACGATGTGGACCTGGTGTGGGAGGTGGAGAACGATTCCGTTTGCAAGCTGCGCATCGCGGAAGTGGAAGTAGGCATGCGTGGCGCGGTGCGGCGATTGCTAAAAGGGCTGCCGCGCTCGCTGGTGGAGGCTGTTGCGCATAGGTTTCAAGCGCGTGTGATCCCTTGGGAGTTTGTGGATCTGATCGACCGCGATCCAGCGCGAAGGGTTCGGCTGAAGGTGGAGCAGAACCGGCTTTCGCATATGCATCCTTCGGACATCGCGGACATTCTGGAGGATCTGGCTCCGGCGGAGCGGGATGCGGTATTTACGTCGTTGAATGAGGAGATTGCCGCCGAGGCGCTGGAAGAGGTCGATCCGAAGCTGCAGCGTTCCTTACTGGAGCACATGGAGTCAAGCCGCGCGGCAGACATTGTGGAAGAGATGGACCCAGGCGCCGCGGCGGACCTGCTGGCGGAGCTGCCGGATGACCGTTCCGAAGCCATTCTGCATGAAATGGAGCCCGAGGAGCGCAAAGAAGTCGAAGATCTGCTGGAGTTTCCGGAGGACTGGGCCGCGGGCAGCATGACCACGGACTACGTGGCGGTGGCGGAGAGCGGCACGGTGGCGGATGCGATTGAGGCCCTGCGAAGCTTCGAGGGTGATCTGGAAACAATCAGCGAGATATTCCTGCTTAATCGGGAGCAGCACCTGACGGGTATCGTTAGTCTCGCAAGAATCACGCTGGCACGTGGGACGACGCCGCTGGCTTCAGTCAAGGAAGCTCGTGTGCATTGCTGCACGGTGGATGCCAGCAGCAAGTCCGTCGCGGAGATGTTTGACAAGTACAATCTGCGCTCGCTGGCGGTGCTGGACCATGACGGTGTGCTGGCTGGCGTGGTGTATGCCGAGCACGTGATTGCGCTGCTGCGGGCGGAGCATTAGAGCCATGAGGATTCTTTACGTCTCGCAGCTGGCCGACTTCGATTCGGCATATTACCGGGTGCTTGCCTTGCGCCGTGAAGGGCATGAGGTGGAGACGATCAACACGCTTGACTATGTTCAGGCCAATCCACTGTTGCGCAAGCTGGAGTTTCGCATGGTGGCGGGTTCTGGGGTGATACGGTTGAACCGCGACGTGCTGGCTGCGGCAGAGCGGATGCGGCCGGATGTCATGTGGGCGGACAAGGTGCTGGCGATGCAACCGCGGACGCTGGATGCACTGCGCGCCAGGGGCACCACGACCGTTTCGTACATGATCGATAACTTCTTCGGCCCACGGCGTGATCCGGGATGGCGTTTGTACGCGAAGACGATTCCGTATTACGACCTGCATTGCACGCAGCGCGATGCCAATGTGCGCGATTACATGCGTGCGGGAGCGCGGGACGTGATCAAGATTCAGACCGCGTATGAGCCCACGGTTCACTTTCCTCCTCCTGTGGGATGGGGCGAGTCGAATCGAGACCGTGATGTGTCATTTGTGGGAACGCCGTATGACCAGCGCGCCGCGTTTTTGACGCGGCTGTGGAAGGAAAGCGGGTTTGCGGTGCGGGTGAATGGCGGTATCGTTTGGAAACGCGCTCTGGGGCTGGAGGCAACGGTTGGCATGTATCAGGGGAATGGCGAGTTGCGCAATAACGACTATCGCGAGGCAATCTGGAGGTCACGGATCAACCTGGCGTTCCTGACGCATTCCAATCAGGATGAGTTCGTGCATAAGAGCTTCGAGATTGCGGCGTGTGGCGGATTTCTGCTGGCGGAGCGGTCGCAGGGGCACCTGGAGCGCTTTCGTGAGGACGAGGAGGCAGTCTTCTTCTCTGGCTTTGAGGAATGTGCTGCGAAGATTCGGCGCTATCTGCCGGATGCCGCGGCTCGCGAGCGCATTGCACATGCGGGATTGCGGCGCGCGCTGATGTCTGGCTATGACAATGACACGCAGGTAAGGCTGATTGTGGATCGGCTTGCGGCCATACAGCACGGCAGAGGAGTGGCGGTGCACACGTGACGTTTGATCTAGCCGGTAGCGCGGTGCCGCTAGAGCAGCAGTATGACGTCTGCGTGGCAGGCGCGGGTGCCGCTGGCATTACGCTCGCGCTGCTGCTCTTGCGTGCCGGTCGTACGGTGCTGCTGTTGGAGAGCGGTGGGCGCGGCTTTGAGGAGGACACGCAGGATCTGTACCGCAGTATGGTGGCCGGGCAACGGCATACGGGCATTCACGAAGGGCGATTTCGCACGTGGGGCGGGACCACGACGCGGTGGGGCGGCCAGATTCTCGAGTTGGAGGACATCGACTTCGAACGCAGAGAGTGGGTTGCGCGAAGTGGATGGCCGATTGGGAAGCATGAGTTAGAGAGTGCGTACCAGATGGCGCTTGAAGTAGAGGGTCTGACGGGCGCGTTGTTGAACGATGACGCGGTGTGGGGCGCGGTGGGTGAGGCTGCGCCTGATCTTGGAACCGGTTTGAAGCCGTATTTCACCCGATGGTGTCCGCAGCCGGACTTCGGAAAGCTACATGGGCCTGAACTGGTGGCAAGCGCGAAGTTGACGGTGCTGCTCCACGCGAATGTTGTTGATTTCAAATTGGATGGGAGCCGGGTCCGATCCGTGGTCTGCCGTAGCTTGAATGGGCATGAGGCGACGGTTCATGCCAATGAGTTTGTGCTGGCGATTGGCGCGATCGAGACCTCGCGTTTACTGCTGAACATGGAGCGGCAGCATGGTGCGATGTGGAATCCGAATGGATTGGCAGGCTGCGGATTTCAGGATCACGTGGATTGCGAGGTTGCCCGGATCACGCCACTGGACAGGGCGCGTTTCAAACAGGCATTCACGAATGTGCTGCTGCGTGGGTACAAATACCATCCGAAATTCCGCCTCAGCGAGGATGAACAGCGCAGGTTGCGCGTGCTGAATGTAGCGGCTACCGTGACGTTTCAAGATGATTCGGAAGAGATTGCGGGAGCGGTGAAGGCGACCGGGCGCAAGCTGTTGCGACGCGCGTGGGGCGAAGTGGACGGTAAGCAGGTGGTTCACCTCGTGACGCATCTGCCGCTGTTGCTGCGACAGGTGTGGTCCTATGCGGTGAGGCACCGCGTGTATAACAGCCCGGCTGCCAGACTGTCATTGCGTGTGCATTGCGAGCAGCAGCCGGACACGCGGAGCCGGGTGACGCTGGCGGAGGAGCGCGATGCCTTGGGTCTGTTGCGTGCGCGACTCGATTGGACGATCTCGCCACTGGAACTGAAGACGATTCGCGGCATGTACGAGACCGTCCGGCAGACATTCCGCGAGCAAGGCTATGGTGAGGTGAGCCAGACGTTTGACCTGGACGATGATGCGGCGCTTCGGGAGCGCTGTGACGACGGATTGCACCACATTGGCGGAACGGTGATGTCGAGCGATTCCGCTGATGGGGTGGTCGATCCGGATCTACGGCTACACGGGATGGGGAACCTGTCGATTTGTAGCGCGTCGGTATTTCCCACGGGCGGCTACTCGAACCCGACGCATACGGTGCTTGCACTGGCGGTTCGTCTGGCGGAGCGTTTAAGTAGGGCGGGTGCCCGGGAGAACGTTACATGCAGATGATTGAGCTTGCAGACACCGGGCGCACGACAAGCCGGTTAGGGTTTGGCTGCTCCAGCGTGATGGGCGCGTTAAACCGGAGGGACTCCCTGCGGACGCTGGAGTGGGCGTTTGAGGCAGGCATCCGGCACTTTGATGTGGCACCGATGTACGGGTATGGCGAAGCGGAGTCGTGCCTGGGAGAGTTTCTCCAGCGGCACCCGGGCGCGATGACGGTGACAACGAAATTCGGCATTCCACCGGAGCAACGGAGTGGGTGGAAGCAGTTGGCGCGCAGTGTGGCGCGACCCTTGCTGAAGACCCTTCCAGCCTTGAAGGCGCGGGCGCAGCGGGCGGCGAGTGCTATGGCCACGGAACCGCAGACACGTGATCTTAATGGAGCCGCGGCAAGGCATTCGCTGGAGGAGAGCCTGCGGAAGATGCGCGTGGAACGGATTGATGTGTTTCTGCTGCACGACGCAACACCGGATGAGGTGCGCGGGAATGACGGCCTGCTGGAGGTATTGGAACGCGGCAAGGCCGACGGCAAGATCGGAGCGTTTGGCGTGGGAACAGACGGTGGGGATGCGGAGATCATTCTGCGGGATGCGCCTGCCTTTGCGCCGGTGGTGCAGCGTGAGTGGTCGGTGTTTAATCCTCTGAACACTGACAGTGCTTTTCACATTTCGCACCGGGCGTTGTCGTCGAACAGGTTGCGGCTTCAGATGTATCTGGATGCCTCGCCTGCAGTCGCCGCCGGGTGGTCAACGGCAGTCGGCGCTGATCTGCGTACCCCAGGTGCACTCAGTGCACTGATGATGCGGGTGGCGCTCTGGGCGAATCCGCGTGGGATTGTCTTGTTTTCGTCGAAAAGCGAGGAGCATATTCGCGCAAATGCCGCGCTTGCTTCGAGTGGCTCGAACGACACGCAAGCAGAAACCTTGTACCGGCTTGTGCAGCGTGACCTGAGCAGGATTACTGCGTTGGGTGACGACGCATGACCCAGTGGAAGCGCTGGCGAGTGCGGCTGATGTTCTTCCTGGCTGCGCTTGGACCTGGATTTATCACCGCGAATGTTGATAACGACGCGGGCGGCATCCTGACGTATTCGCAGGCGGGCGCGCAATACGGCTATTCGCTGCTGTGGACGATGATTCCCATCACCCTGGCGCTGGTGGTGGTCCAGGAGATGTGCGCGCGGATGGGCGCGGTGACCGGCAAAGGATTGAGTGACTTAATTCGTGAGGAGTTCGGGCTGCGCCTGACGTTCATCGTCATGTTGCTGCTGATTGTGGTGAACTTTGGCAATGTGATCGCAGAATTTACTGGGATTGCCGGTTCCATGCAGCTATTTCACGTGAGTAAGTACATTTCGGTTCCGGTATGCGCGGCGCTGGTCTGGGCGATGGTCGTGAAGGGCGATTACAAGAGCGTGGAGAAGATCTTTCTCTTCGCGTCGGTGATTTACCTATCGTATATTGTGGCGGGTGTTTTGGGACGGCCGGACTGGCATCTGGCGCTCATTGAAACGGTGAAGCTGCCGCGCCGCTCAGCCTGGCATGACAGAAATTATGTGTACATGACGGTGGGCGTGATTGGAACGACGATCACGCCGTGGATGCAGTTCTATCTGCAATCGTCCGTGGTGGAGAAGGGCGTCACCATGCGGCAGTACAAGGCGACGCGGTTCGACGTCATTATCGGTTCGATCTTTACGGATGTTGTGGCCTGGTTCATCGTGGTGGTGTGCGCGGCGACGCTATGGGCACACGGTGCAGGTCCCATCACCATGCCGTCCGACGCCGCGGAGGCGATGCGGCCCGTGGCAGGCGACTATGCCTTTATTCTGTTCGCGGCCGGCCTGTTCAACGCGTCGCTGTTTGCAGCATCGATTCTTCCGCTGTCGACTGCGTATACAGTATGCGAGGGATTGGGGTTTGAGAGCGGACTGGATCGCACGTGGAAGCAGGCACCGGTCTTTTATTGGCTGTATACGGTCCTGATTGCGTCTGGCGCGGCAGTGGTGATGATGCCGAATTTTCCGCTGATCAAGATGGCGATTCTGTCGCAGGTCTTGAATGGGCTGCTGCTGCCGGTAGTGATGTATTACATGCTGCGCCTGGTCAATAACAAGGAACTGATGGGTGAACATGTGAACCGGCAGTGGTTCAACGTGATCGCCTGGGCGACGGGGATCATCGTGACGGGGTTGTCGCTGGTGCTTGTATGGCAATCAATGCGGAGCTAGGACAAGTAATTTCTAGGGTTTGAAGTATTTCGGTTGCTCTCCGGGTGCCCATGGATCGTAGTGCGCGGCGAAGGCTGCGCGGCGGCCAATGGAGGGGTGCGAGTAGGTCCAGAACTCGATAAATTGCGATGGATTTGGATCGTCGTAGCTGGTTTCACCCAGGACCTGAAAGGCACCATGTGCGGCGCCTTGCGGGTTGGCAACGATGCCGTGGATTGCTTCCTGCCCGTAGACATCTGCGGCGTGCTCCTGTAGGCGTGTGAGCGTCGAGGTGATCGGCTCAAGCACGATAGAAAACAGCGAAAACGCAAGGAACAGGACCGCTAATGCGCCCCATTCGTTCTGGGAGTGAATGCCCCATGCATTGCCATAGCGGCGCAGGCACCAGCGCACGAACAGATAGCCCAGATACAGCATGACCAGCAGGACGGCCAGCGAGATGACGGTGCCTTTTACGATGTGACCGAGAACGTAGTGGCCCGATTCATGGCCGAAGATGAACAGTATCTCGTCGGGGGTTCCTTTCGCGATGGAGGTGTCCCAAACTACCACGCGCTTGGAAGCACCGAAGCCACTCACGTAGGCGTTGAGGGTTGTCACTTTTTCCGAGGCCTTCATGAGGAACATGCGTTCCGGCGGGATGTTCATGTGACCGCAGGCCGCGACCTCCTCCAGGCGGCGTACGAGTTCGGGATGTGATTGCGCCAACGGCTCAAATTTGTTGAAGAGTGGCTCGATCACATATGGCTCGATGAAGAGACCCGCGATGGTGATGGGGATCATGGCGACCCAGAAAATAAGCCACCAACGCTGCGGGAATCGTCGTATAACGGCGAACAGCAGCATGACGATGAGTCCGCCGATGATCCAGGAAAGCAGGAAGCTTTTGCCCTGGTCGCCGAGCCAGCCCAGCCAGCTTTGCACGGACAGACCGTAGTGCCGGCGAAGCGATTGGCCGTAGATGTCTACCGGTAACGAGAGGATTGTTGTCGCGAGAAAGAACAGAAACACAAAGCTGAAACCCTGCAGCCAGCGATTGCGAAAGCGCTGGACCACCCCATCCTGAAAGCGGCGGATGACACCGAGGGCGAGTAGGAGAATCAGCAGGATCAGACCCCAAAGCAGGCCGCCAAAGTGGATGACATTGCCCACCGTCTGCAAGTGCTGCGCCTTGGCAAGATCAGCAGGCTTCAGGGTGTAGTCCGGTATGTTGCCGTTCCGTGGCGAAGTATCGAGTTCGTGCTGGGCGGCAGCGTTTGCGGAGGCTTCCGCTGGGGTGGTTGCAGCGTGGAGAGGCGCTGTGGCGAAAACAATGAGGAGCAGAAAGGAAAGCAACCGGCGCATGCGGAGGTTATAGCAGAACGCACGGTTAAGTGGGTCTGGGAATTGCGAGAGTGCCATCCGCGAGATCTCGTATAAGGCCGAGATCGGCGGAGAGGAAGTCATAGTGCGGCAGTTCAGCAAAGCTGGACCAGAGCATTTGCTTGAAGATGCGATTGTCTAGATCGCCCGAAAAGTGGCGCACGGTAAAGAATTGCAGGTCCACCGCGCCGCCGTTGCGATAATTATGACGAATGCGCGCGACGGCGGAACCGATCTCCGCATGAATGCCAAGTTCCTCGTTCAGTTCGCGCCGGAGAGCCTCGTCCGGCTCCTCGCCTTCCTCGATCTTGCCGCCAGGGAACTCCCATTTGAGTGCCATGGGTTGGTCGGGCTTCCGTTGGCAGATGAGGACTTCTTCCTCGCCGGAAGGCACGGTGCGGAGGATGAGCGCGGCGACGACCATCCGCAGCATTCGCGGACGCGTGCCTACGGACTTCCTGCCGTTGCCGTCCAGCTTTCGAATACCGTGCCGGGTCATTATCACAGCAGTTTAGACGCTGAGTCTGTTCCACGCGAAACGAGTGTGGCGAATCAACGCGCTTCGGGGTAGTACATAGCCCATCCACGGCGGCGGCAGACGTCCGCCAGAGCGGGCGTGGGATTTACAGGAAAGGGTGTCCTGGCCATTTCCAGCATGGCCAGGTCGTGGACGCTGTTGCCGAACACCGCGTCCGGACGGGTGAGTCCCACACGGCGCAGTGCCGCGGCTTTGCCTTCGTCGCTGGGTACGTCGATCAGGGTGTCTGTGGCCGTGCCTTCCACAATCGAGACGCAGGCTGCAAGCACGCACCCGGGCGGGATGCCCATCTGGCGCACGCCCTCTTCAATGACCCAGTTTGTCGTGGAGGAGACAGCCCAGATTTCTGTTCCAGCGGCTTGCAGATCATGTACAAGGGAGACCATCTCTGGAAAGAACCGCGGTTGCACGTGCTCTTGGAAATAATGTTGAGCGCTTTTGCGTAATGCGGCTTCAGTGAGGCCGCGGTAGATCTGCACCATCTCGCCGCAGATGGTGATCTCATCGACTTCGCCGCGATGGTAGCTGGCATGGCGTTGCAGGATGTGAGTTGCGGCAGTGTCTCTCAACAGACCCGTTTCGATGCTCCACTGCATAAAGCCGGAACCTGCATCGCCAGGCCAGAGGGTGCCGTCGAAATCGAAGACAGCCGTTGCGGGCCGCAGGTCACGGATGGCCTGGAGGAACTGTTCCGTTGAGAGAGTTAGGGCTGTAGCGGAGGTGTCCGTCATAGACTTCATCATCTCAGTTCAGAAGTGCGCGGGTGGGCCGTACTGATCGGATGGCTGTGAAACTCTTTAGGCATCCCTGCATCTATCCATACAGCGTTCCAGTTCAGGCGGAATGGGATTAGAGGGAAGGAAACCATGGCAGGACAGTTTGTCAGCGAAGTGAACGATGCGGATTTTGAGCAGCAGGTGCTGAAGAGCGACCAGCCCGTTCTGGTGGATTTCTGGGCAGCCTGGTGCGGCCCTTGCCGTGCGCTTGCGCCCGTGGTGGACCAGGTGGCCAGCCAGTACAACGGCCAGCTTAAGGTCATGAAGATGGATGTTGACCGCAACAACGCCACGCCCGGACGGTATGGCATCCGCGGTATCCCAGCGCTGCTGCTCTTTAAGGACGGCAAGGTAGCGGATACAATCGTTGGGTATGTTCCAAAGGACACGATCGATAAGACCGTGGCAAAAGTGCTGGCAGTTTAGCAGCAAACTGCGTAAGAATCGAGGCGGCCTGGCATCTTCCAGCCGCCTTTTTTCTGGCCTAAGATCAAGGCATGGTTGAGTCGGCCTTCTTTCGGTTGATGACCGTGGCCGTGCTGATACTGGCCACTGCATTCTTTGTTGCCGCAGAGTTTTCGATCGTCTCGGTGCGGGAGACACGGCTTGAACATTTACTCAAGCAGAGCCGTTCTGGCGCGGAAACCGCATTACAGTTAAAGCGCAACATTGGCGACTTCCTGGCCGCCGTTCAATTAGGCGTCACGCTATGTTCCATGGCGCTGGGATGGCTAGGCGAAGGGGCGGTGGCGCAGGTGCTGCTGCAACTGATTGCAAAAGCACAGGTCGCTTCGAGGCTGCCGTTTCTTCCAGCCCACGCTGCACTTGTTGCGCATGGCAGTGCCATCGTCCTTGCATTTCTCCTGATCACATATTTTGAGGTGTTGCTGGGTGAGCAGGTGCCGAAGTCCCTGGCCCTACAGCGCAGCGAACGGATTGCGCTGGCGGTTGCCGGCCCCATTGATGTGTTTATCCGCATCACGCGGCCTGCCGTACGGCTCCTGAGAAGGTCTTCTGGCATTGTGCTGCGGGCGTTTCGATTGCCGCCGCACAGTGGGGAAGCGGAGGCACACTCTCCCGAAGAGTTGAAGTTGATCGCGTCGGCAACGCGGCGTAACGGCCTGTTGCCAGCCTTTCAGGAACGCATCATCCACCACGCCATCGACATGAATTACGTCACAGTCCGCGAGATCATGACGCCGCGTGGCCGCATCTTCGCGCTGCCGGCTGACATGCCGGTAGAGCTGGCCTCGGCACGCATTATTGAGGAACAGCACTCGCGCGTACCGGTCTACGATCCTGCCCTGGGCACGGAAGACATTATCGGCATGGTGTATTCGAAAGATGTGTCGCGCCTGATGCACTTCCGCCGCGATGAGCGGCTACCCGCCGCGCTACGCGAACCCAGTGTGTCGTTGCGCAACATTGCCCGCGATGTGTTGGTTGTGCCGGAGACCAAGCTTGCCATTGAGGTTCTGCAAGAGTTTCAGGAGCGCCGGCGGCAGATTGCTATCGTGGTGGATGAGTTTGGCTCGACAGTTGGCATGGTAACGGCGGAGGACGCGCTGGAGCAGCTGGTGGGTGAAATGGAAGACGAGTTCGACGTGTCCGCGCGCTCCCTATCCGCGTACCGGAGCAGGGAATCATTGGAACTGGATGGGACGGTGACGTTGCGGGATTTGACTACACAGATGCAGTGGCAGTTTCCACGTGAGCCAGGCGTGGAGACACTGGCGGGGTTTCTGCTGACACAGCTTGGCCACCTGCCCGTGCCGGGTGAAGAGGTACGGCATGGGGGACGTAGCTTCACCGTGCTGGAACTCGCGGGAAGGCGCATCAGCCGGGTTCGTGTGCGCAGCCTTGCTGAAGAGACGCATGGCAGAGACGCCAAGAATACTCAGGTTGCGGCGTGAGGGCCCTGCTGGCTGTGGGACGGCGTCTGCTGCTGATGTTGCCGGTATTATGGATCGTGGTATCTGTCGTTTTCCTTTTGATTCACCTGGTGCCCGGCGATCCTGTAGCGCAGATGATGGGCGAAGGCGCGAGTGCGACCGATCTTTCTGCCCTGCGCCACAGCTATGGCCTGGATGCGCCGTTGTCCACGCAGTACGCGCGGTACTGGCGGGGTCTGCTGCATGGTGATCTTGGCAGGTCGCTGCGGCTGCGCGATTCGGTGCTGCACCTGATTGCGCAGCGGTATCCCTACACGCTGCTGTTATCTTTGGCGGCTCTTGTATTGGCAGTTGCTCTGGCGGTACCCGCGGGGCTTACCTCGGCGCTGCATCGAGGGCGATGGGTGGACCGTGTACTTGGCGTGCTGTCGCTTGCGGGGTTGTCGCTGCCGAATTTCGCGCTCGGGCCGATACTGATTCTGATCTTCTCGATCAGCCTGGGATGGTTACCGGTATCAGGCGCGGGGAATGGCGGCCTGCTGAGCGGGAGCGCCTTGCGGCACCTGCTGCTGCCTGCCGTGACGCTGGGGCTTTCGCTGGCGGCGATTCTTACGCGCATGGTACGCAGCGCCATGCTGGAGGAGTTGTCGCAGGAGTACATTCGCACGGCCCGTGCAAAGGGCGTGACAGAGATTGCAGTTGTGTATCGACACGCATTGCGGAACGCGCTGGTGCCTGTGCTGACCGTGGTGGGATTGCAATTTGGCTCGTTGCTGGCAGGTGCCATCGTAACGGAAACGATCTTCTCGTGGCCCGGTGTGGGACGTCTGACGCTGTCAGCCATCTCCAACCGCGATTATGCGCTGGTGCAGGGGTGCACTCTGACTATCGGGCTGACGTATCTTGCGGCGAACCTGCTAACCGATCTGGCGTACACGGTCGCAAATCCGCGTCTACGCCGCTCGTAACACTTCGCCGAGCGCTAGACTAATGTCGTGAGACCCCATCACAAGCTGGCTAAATTTGGCTTTGTGGTCTGCTGCGCGCTGCTGGTAAGTGGCGTAGCTGCTCCCGGGCAAGGTCTGCCAAAGCCGAGTGTAAAAAATCCCATGGACCCGGATGAGCCGGAGCATCTAGTACCCGGAGCCACGGACTTTTACGATCGCAAGTACGGAGTCACGCTGCACGTGCCTGCAGGCTGGAACGTGGAGCATAAGGATGGCGTGCTCTCTAATTTTGGCGCGGATGTGCGCAGCACGCATCGGCAGTTACATGTCCGGGGAGTGGCGTCACTAAACTACAATCCCTATCCGTACTCAACGTTTGCAGGCGAGACCTTCTATTACTCAGTCATGCCGCGCTCAACGGCCGGAGCATGCGCCGCGCAGGTCAGCACCGGGCATGTGCAGCCGCAACCCGATCTCACAATCGCGCAGGCTCCTTTCAAGCATGGCCGGGATCAGCATGGCACGATCTGCACCGAAGCGCGGGATGACGTCTTCACGACGATGCGCGGAACAAGTTGCCTTCGGTTTGATCTGGTGGTGAACACCTTCTGTTCACAGACTAGCGGCGCGATGGAACTGACACCCAAGCAGATGGACGATGTAAACGCGCGGCTGGCAACTATTCTGGGTTCTATTCGGGGGCTCTACACCAAACGTCAGAAATAGTACGTTTAGCGCTCCCTCGACCTTGGAGCGAGCCGCGTGGGAACCTAGGAGAAGTCGAAAGCGTACTAAAACATCGAAATGAGCAAGAAGGGGGTAGGTGGATGTACCGATTGGTAATCGCAGCACTTCTGATCCTCGTCATAGCCCCTTCAGACAACCACCTCGACCAGTTGGCGCGCAATGGCAGCATCCAAGAGAACGCTCCCGTTAAAGCCTCGTTAGAGATCACCGTCAACGCGTCGCCTGAAAGAGTTTGGGGGCTGCTGACCGACGTGAAGAACTGGCCAAGATGGCAGCGGGACATTAGCAAGGCCGAGATCTCCGGTCCTCTTCAAAGCGGAACCGCCTTCTCGTGGAACGCGGGCACCGATATACGATCCCGAATAGCCCTCGTGGAGCCCTTGGAGCAGTTCGCTTGGACAGGGACAGCATACAAAGCGAAAGCTATTCACGTTTGGAAACTGCGAAGACTACCTGGTGACCGGACGCTTGTGAAGACCAACGAGTCGATGGAAGGCTTCTTGCTCACCATGTTTTACTCGTCCTCAAAACTGAAAGAAAGTGATCAACGCTGGCTGAACTACTTGAAAGCGGCCGCAGAGCAATAGAGATTGCTTCGCAATCAGCTACATTGCGCAAACGAAGGTTGCGCAACGATCTACGTACAGATCCAAACTCGAGCAATTCGAGTTGCAAAAAGGTATTGCAGTGATAAGGCTACCGGGGGCCGTTGGAACCGCCCCGAGCTCCAGCGACTGCTCGACCATCTCCGTAAAGGAGACGTGCTCGTGGTCTGGAAGCTGGACCTATTCGGGTTGTGCGCTAGTTGCTCCTGGTGAACTAAACGCTGAACTGTACCTTTTCGACAGTGATTGTCTGCTCCCGTAAGAGCAGAAATGACATCGCTACGGGCAGGCGGAAGCGGCGTGGACCGGCGCTGCCTGGATTGAGGTACAGCACGCCGTCGCGCCACTCCTCAGACGGTTTGTGCGAGTGTCCGCTGATGACGACACGCACGCCAGCCGCGCGCGGGTCGATATCGAGATCTGACAATGAATGAACCAGATAGATGCTTACGCCGGCAAGCTCGACCATTTCGGTCGCGGGCAGGGCTGTGCAGGGTCCGTGTGTGTCGATGTTGCCCCGGATTGCGGTAACTGGCGCGATGCCGCTCAAGATGTCGAGAATGGCTGGATCGCCAACATCGCCCGCGTGCAGAATGTGGTGAACACCTTTGCAGGCACTGATGACCTCTGGCCGCAGCAGGCCGTGCGTGTCGGAAAGCACGGCGATCTTGAATGTCGGTCCGTCAGCAGCCATCGCTCGCGAGTGTGATGCCGGAATACGGCCTGTGACGAAGCGTGACTACCTGGGTTCCGCCGGGTCGCGATCCCTGTCAGCGGCAACATAATGAAAAGCGATGCCGGAATCGCAATTACGTCCAGGTACGCTTGCGTCCAATGCGGAACTGGTAACGGAGTACCTGAACTGCCTGCGGGTGGAGCGCGGGTTACGACCGCTGACGTGCGAGGCGTACGAGCGCGATCTGCTGCAATTCTGCGAGCATTTGGACGGAACGAACGGTCTGCTTCTTACCGCAGTGCAGGCCGATGTCAGCCGATGGATGGAGCATTTGCGCCAGCATGACCGGACGGGCCGCTCGATTGCGCGCAAGCTGAGCTGTCTGCGTGGAGTGTACAAGTGGATGTTGATCGACAAGCGCATCGCGCATGACCCCACGATGAACATTGGGTCGCCTTCGACGTGGAAGGTGTTGCCGAAGTCGCTGGCAGAGACCGAAGTGAGCGGCATGCTGGAGCGCAGTGCCGCAGAGGCGCGGCATCCAGAGGCGGACGGGCTGGCTCTGCGGGATCATGCGTTGATGGAGCTGTTGTACGCAGGCGGCCTCCGCGCGGGAGAAATCGTTGCGTTGCGCGTGGAAGACCTACATCTGGATCAGCAGCGCGCGCAGGTGCGCGGCAAGGGTGACAAGGAACGCGTGGTGCCGCTGGGGGATGCGGCGTGCGCGGCATTGGAGACGTATCTCCAGCGGGGCAGGCCGTCGCTGGTGCGCCGGGGATTGCAGCGTGCCGTGTTTCTTTCCGTGCGGGGACGGCCTCTCACAACGCAGGTGGTCTGGTCGATTGTGAAGGCGGCGAACGCTGACGCGAGTCCCCATATGCTGCGGCATAGTTGCGCCACGCATATGGTGGAGCATGGCGCGGACCTCCGCAGCGTGCAAACGATCCTGGGTCACGCCGACATCGCGACCACGCAGATTTATACCCATGTTGCGCTCAATCGGTTGAAGGAAGTGCATCGCCTGCACCATCCGCGTGGCCGCCTGCGCTCCGCAGTGAGTTCCGCGGCATGACGGCACCGCTAGCTGATCTGGAGGAGCTGTTTCTCGCGGTGCTGGGCAATGAGCGTGGAGCGTCCGAGCATACGCTGCGAGCATACGTGCGCGAAGTGCACGCCGTTGCAACGTATCTGCGGGAGACGGTCAAGCTGGAGGACGCCCGCCAGGTCGAGCATTTGCACATTCGTGCGTACATGGCTGTGTTGTATGACCGAGGATTGACCCGGGCGTCCGCCGCGCGTGCGCTAGCCGCAGTCCGTTCCTGGTTTCGTTGGCTGGCTAAGGAGGGTTATGTGGACCAGAACCCGGCTGCGCTGGTTTCCACGCCGAAGCTGCCGAGGCATTTGCCGCGGGTGCCCTCCGCGGAAGAGGTGAATCGTGTGTTGGACGCCATGGAACGTCAGGACGGCTCTGCCGTCCCAGCAAATCCACAGGCGAAGTCCAAGCGACTTAGGACAGAGGTGTACACAGGCTGGCCGGAGCGCGACCGCGTGATTTGGGAGTTGCTGTATGGCTGTGGCATCCGGAACTCGGAGTTGGTCGGGATCGACCTTCGGGACGTGCAGTGGGCAAACCACCTGATCCTGGTGCGTGGGAAGGGCCGCAAGGAGCGGTACGTTCCGTTGGGCGATGCCGCTGCCGATGCGCTTCGAGCGTACCTGCCGGAGCGTGAAGCGCGCTTGCGGGCAGCGGAGAAAGCGGGGCTGGCTGGGGCAGGACCAGTGCTGATTAACGGCACAGCACGGGGTGCGGCGCGGCTGACCACACGGTCGGTTGGCCGCATCGTGAAGGCCATTGCCATTGCGCGCGGGTTGCCAGCCGATGTGCATCCGCACACATTGCGCCACGCGTTTGGGACGCACATGCTGGAGGATGGTGCGGATCTTCGCGCGATTCAGGAGCTGCTGGGACACGAGCGGCTCTCAACGACGCAGCGCTACACGCAACTCAGCGTCGGGCAGGTGCAGCAGGTCTATGACAAGACACACCCGCGCGCTATTAACTCGAGAGTCTGACGTTAGTATTGCTATAATCGCAGCACCATGCCCCGGTAGTACGCTATCCACACCTAATCCAGTGGAGGCCAACCCTGGGGCATTTGTGTGTTCAGGAGAAAGTTTGCCAATCCAGACAGCACTTTGGAAAGTAGGTGCGCAGCCAGCTCGCTTAGTAACTTCGAGCCTGGCTACTGAGAATCTGCTGGAGGAGATGATTGTCACTGCTCCTCAAATACTCTCTGATGCGTGGATGCTGATTGGCAGACAGGAGAACACCGGCCTTGGTGGACGCGTTGATTTGGTGGCGATCGCTCCTGATTTTTCTCTTGTACTGATTGAGTTGAAGCGAGACAGAACGCCCCGGGAAGTTGTGGCTCAGGCGCTGGACTATGCTGGGTGGCTTGAGAACCTTGGCGCTGACGAGATCAATGCCATGTATAAGAGATTTTCCTGTGGGGCGGACCTTAACCAGGATTTCCAACGGCGGTTCGGAACCGCTATCGATCCTGAGCAGTTAAATCAAACGCATCAGATCATCGTGGTAGCGTCTGTCTTGGACGACAGCACGGAACGGATCGTCAAGTATCTCAGCAGCCGGTATATCTCGATTAACGTGCTTACCTTTCAAGTGTTCGCCTTCGGTGACGAACGGGTATTGAGCCGCACTTGGTTGGTAGACCCAACTGAGACCCAGATTGCCCCGATTACAGACAAGAGCAGTTTGAGTGAGCCATGGAACGGCGAGTTTTACTGCTCGTTTGGAGAGGGACCGGGCCGCTCGTGGGAGGATGCCGTAAAGTTTGGCTTCATTTCTGGCGGTGGCGGCCGGTGGTATAGCCGTACGCTCGGACAGCTAAATTCTGGTGATCGCGTCTGGGTGAACATACCCAAACGGGGCTTTGTGGGTGTGGGAGTCGTAACTGGCCGTGTGACCATAGCGAAGGACTTCCTGGTGAATACGCCCGATGGTCGGAAGCCGATCCTGGAAGTGGCTACTCATGCGGAGCACATGGCCGATTACAAAGACGACCCGGACATGTCCGAATATCTAGTGCCGGTTCGTTGGATGGAGACTGTATCTGCAATGCAGGCGGTATCGGAACTGGGCTTCTTCGGTAACCAGAACACGATTTGCAAACCAACTACTCCGAAGTGGCGCACGACTGTTGAGCGTTTGAAGCAGGTCTTCCCTAAGTACGCTGACTGATGGTTCTAATCCTGTTTAGCGGTTTGGCGCAACCGGGTGCTTTCCCCGATAATGGTAGATGGTGGCCGGAAGGCCTGCGCCAAGGCGCTCCGTGAGGGAGCGGCGGTCGAAGGCGCGCAAAGGACGACAGTTTTGATTAACAAAGTGTTTACGAAGGTGTTTGGCACCAGCAACGACCGCGTGATCAAGCGGATGCAACCGGTGCTCGACCAGATCAATGCGTTGGAGCCTGCAACAGAGGCGCTGACCGACGAGCAGTTGCGCGCCAAGACGGCGGAGTTCCGGGAGCGGATTGCCACGCGGACGGCGGACATCACGGATCGCAACGAGCGGATCGCGGCGGAGAAGGCCATGCTGGGCGAGATTTTGCCAGAGGCCTTTGCCGTGGTGCGCGAGGCGGGCAAGCGCGCCGTGGGCATGCGGCACTTCGACGTGCAGATGATCGGCGGCGTCGTGCTGCACCAAGGCAAGATCAGCGAGATGCGCACCGGCGAAGGCAAGACGCTGGTGGCCACGCTGCCGTGCTACCTGAACGCGCTGGCCGGGCGCGGCGTGCACGTCATCACGGTAAACGATTACCTGGCAAAGCGCGACGCCGAGTGGATGGGCAAGATTTACGGCTTCCTGGGCCTGTCTGTCGGCGTAATTGTGCATGATCTGGACGACCGCGAGCGCCGCGCAGCCTATGCCGCGGATATCACCTATGGCACGAACAACGAGTTCGGCTTCGATTACCTGCGCGACAACATGAAGTTCGAACTGACCGATCTGGTGCAGCGCGGTCATTACATGGCCATCGTGGACGAGGTGGACTCGATCTTGATCGACGAAGCCCGGACGCCGCTGATCATCAGCGGTCCAACCGATCAGACCACGGACAAGTACGAGCGGGTGAACCAGATTATTCCGCAGCTGGAACTGGGTGAGTTCACGGAGACCATCGAAACCAAGACCTACACTGGCGACTACGTTGTGGATGAGAAGACCCGCTCCATTACCGTGACCGATGAAGGTTGGGAGAAGATCGAGAAGCTGCTGGGTATCGGCAACATCGCGGAGCCGGAGAATTGGGACCTGAAGCACCACGTAGAAGTCGCGATTAAGGCGCACTCGCTGTACAAGCGCGACGTGGAGTACGTGGTGAAGGACGGCGAAATCATCATCGTGGATGAATTCACGGGGCGCCTGATGCCGGGACGGCGATGGTCCGATGGTCTGCACCAGGCCGTGGAAGCGAAGGAAGGCGTCAACATCCGCAAGGAAGACCAGACGTTGGCGACGATTACGTTCCAAAACTACTTCCGCATGTACAAGAAGCTGGCCGGCATGACTGGCACGGCCGAGACGGAAGCCGCCGAGTTCGACAAGATCTACAAGCTGGAGATTGTGGTAATCCCGACCAACCGCACCATGCAGCGCGCGGAGTACCCCGATGTTGTCTATCGCACGGCGAAGGAGAAGTACTTTGCCGTGGCGGACGAGATTGAACGGCTACACGAGGCGAAGCAGCCGGTGCTGGTGGGCACAACTTCGATTGAGAAGAGCGAACTGCTAAGCGATATGCTGAAGCGCAAAGGCGTGCGGCACGTGGTGCTGAACGCAAAGTTCCATGAGCGCGAGGCCGAGATCGTGGCGCAGGCAGGCCGGCTTGGGATGGTGACCATCGCCACCAACATGGCGGGCCGCGGCACGGATATCCTGTTGGGCGGCAATGCTGACTTCGTGGCACGGCAGGAGCTGGCGAAGAGCGGCACGGCACGTTCCCTAAGCACCGTTGAAGGCGAGATTGCCCCGGTTGCAGGTCCGGGCATGTACCGTTTCTACTACCAGAATCAGGAGTTCGAGTGCACGCAGGCACAGTGGGACGCGAGCTTCACGCGCTTCTCAGAAGGTGCGCAGCGCGAACATGATGAGGTAATCGCGGCAGGCGGGCTGTTTATCCTGGGCACGGAACGGCATGAGAGCCGCCGCGTGGATAACCAGCTGCGCGGTCGTGCCGGTCGTCAGGGCGATCCAGGCGCGGCGCGGTTTTACCTGTCGCTGGAAGACGACCTGATGCGCATCTTTGCGCGGGAGTGGGTCAGCACATTGCTCCAGCGGCTGGGCATGGAAGAAGGCGTGCCAATCGAAAGCGGCATGATTACCAACCGCATTGCCGCAGCGCAAAAAGCCGTCGAAACGCAGAACTTTGAAAGCCGCAAACACGTTCTGGAATACGACGACGTGATGAACAAGCAGCGTGAGGCAGTATATGGCCTGCGTCACAACCTGCTTGAAGGGATAGACCAGAAAGACCTGATCCTGGAGAACTACACCGCAACGGCACTCTCCAACATCCTGGATGAGACAGCGCCTGCGAACGTCCATGCCGACCAGTGGAAGGTTGACGAGATGAAGGGGAAACTCCGCGATCTGTTTGGGACAGAGTTCGGGGATGTGGATTTCTCCGCTCTGAACCGGCATGAGCTGGGCGAGACGCTGTTTGAGCGGCTGAAGTCTCGCTTTGAGGTGAAGGAGCAGATACTGGGGCCGGATACGCTGCGCTACCACGAGCGTGTGGTGATGCTGAGCGTGCTCGACGGTCTGTGGAAGGACCACCTGTTGGCGATGGACCACCTTAAGGAGGGCATTGGCCTGCGCGGATATGCGCAGCAGGATCCGCTGGTGGCGTACAAGAAGGAATCGTTCGACATGTTCGAGGCGATGATGCAGCGTTTTCAAGAGGATACGCTGCGCAATCTCTTCCGCATGCAGATTCTGTCGCCGGACGGAACGCCGATTGAGTCGATGGAGCAGCTTGCCACGCTGCAGGCGGTGGCAGCGCTGCCGGTGGCTCCGCCTCCGCCACAGTTGCCAAGTGCGCCTCCGGCCATGCACATGAGCGGTGGCGGCACGCAGCGCGAAACCGCGCAGGCTCCAAAAGTGATCGAGGAGCCGGTCACCACACCGAAGGGCCCGCAACGCCAGCAGTATGCGCCAGTGAAAGCGAGTTCAGGGCAGAAGCCGAAGCGCCGGCGGTAAGATGGCGGGAGGCTTCGCTTCGTTCGTTTGTGTGGACGGGCGGCGAAAATGTTTCACGTGAAACATTTCAGTAAACACGACACGCAGTTTGCGGATCGTTTTGATGTGATGAACATACCCGAGTTGCGTTAGCGGTAACGTAAGTGCTTAAAACGCGGGGTTAAACGCGCTTTTCGCACGTGTTTGGCTGAGCGCCCGAATACGTATCTGAACAGTGGATCGGCGTTTGGCTATGATGAGGAGCAGGACCAACGAGCTTCCAATCCGCAGCCGCAGCCGCACCTATACCCGCTGCCGTTTGCGCCGTAGCAGAACCTTGCGGAGCCATCGCAGTTGGAGCAACGGTTGCGGTGGTTGGAGGTATCGCCGCTTACGAAAACAAGGAGGCGATGAAGGGGTCTTGGACCGCTTTAGCCGACAGCTTCCTCAAAAACTACAACAATCTTCAAAACGAGAACAATAATCGATGCGCAGTCGTGAAGCAGGCGGCTATCGCTTCATGTAGTGCTCAGTTTGTAGGACGTGGCCTTAGTGAATCACCCGTTCTGACCAGAGCTTGCGTACGAATACAGATGACAGCCCAGGGGTGCTTCAACTACTGATGATCGCAAATAAAAAACTCGCAAAAGAGCTGGACTCTGTTCTTCAGGGGGTTTTCCTCGCCCTGGATCAATCGGCGGCCCTTGTCAGAGAACGATCCGAAGCGGAGGCGGACGCATATGCGACCGCTGTGGGGACCGTTTTCATGTGCATCTATTCTCATATACTCGACCCGATCTACTGCGATCATCCAGACATCGCGCCTGCTCTCTGGAGTATGAATACATGAACTAGCGCGTGGGCCATTCCCACCGGGGCACGTTAAAGAGTGTTGTTCCGGTGAGCAGGGTTTCACCAAAGGATTTTTCCAAGTGCAACAGTCTGCAATTTTGAAGCGGTTGGAGAGCTTCAATTAGAGGCTGGGAGTGTGAGACGACCAGAATTTGACTCCTCTCTGAACTTGCGGCGATCAACCTTGCCAAGGCGGGAAGAAGATCGGGGTGGAGGCTGGTTTCGGGTTCGTTTAGAACCATCAGTTCGGGTGGCCGAGGAGTCAACAGAGCTGCCGTCCACAGCAGAAAACGCAAGGTGCCATCCGATAGCTCAGCCGCTGAAAGAGGGCGCAATAAGCCGTGCTGCTGTAAACAGACCTCGAATCGCCCAGCCTCCACTTTTATGGCAATTCGACTGCCGGGGAAAGCATCGTCAATGGTTCGTTCAAGTGCCTCGCTGTCCCCGATCTCCAAGATCGTTTGTAAGGCTGCTGGCAGGTCTGTGCCGTCGTTGTTTAGCACCGGCGTGAACGTACCGATCTGGGGAATGCGTACTGGAGATGCGAAGTCCGTTCGGAAGCCGTCGTAGAATCTCCAGGCCCGGATCGACTCCCTGAGCAGAAGAGTCTCCGGTGCACGCTGGGGGTCTGCAATGCTAGCTAACATGCCATCTCCTGGACTGAGATCTTTCGTCAGAATGATCGGTTCTTTGTTGCGCTCAGCCGAAAGGCAGACGACGCCATTATGGCGATCAACAAGAACCGATGCTCGGCGGTAGACGCCGCCATGCCAGATACACTCTCGCTTGATGCAGGGGTCGAGATCGAAGGCGGTTTCAGGCGGCGGTGGCGGTGGGTATCCTAAATCAATAGCATACCCGTAGGGGTCTCCGGAAAAGCCGAGCTTCAGGCTTACAGACTTGCGGGGGGCCGTTGGTTCAATCCGGTAGTCGCCTTGACGGACAGCTCGTGCAATCGTGTCTGGGCCAGCCCAGAGGGTAGATGGTAGCCCTCCTTCGCGAGCCAATGAGGAGACGACGGAGTTCGACGCGGCGTCGGCGAGCAAGCGCAGTGATCGATAGAGGCTAGACTTCCCACTACCGTTCGCCCCTGTGACCAGAGTGAGCTGAGCAAGAGGAAGCACCAGATTTCGAAGCGAGCGGTACCCGGAAACAGCCAGCGTTTCAATCATGAATCCAAGGATAAGCGGTAGCAGGCAGCCGGGGGTGCCCCACATCTCTGCGAGATGTGGGTTTAGGATGTGGTTCATGGCTGCGGGGCTTGTGCGCTATCAGGAATCCGGTCATCTGCATTTGGTGACGTTCTCGTGCCACCGGCGGCTGCCGTATCTCGGTCCCGCTGATGCGAGAGACTTGTTCGAGCGTTCCCTGGAAGTGATGCGCTGCCGGTATGATTTTCTCGTCGTAGCATATGTCGTGATGCCCGAGCATGTACACCTGCTCCTGAGTGAGCCACGCCGTTGCATTCTGTTCAAAGCCATACAGGCACTCAAATTGTCCGTAGCCGTGCAGTCGCAGCAGAGACCCTTTTGGCAGCGGCGCTATCATGACTTCAACGTGTTCACGGAGAAAAAGATCATCGAGAAGCGCCAATACATTCACCGCAACCCGGTGAAACGCGGATTGGTGCAGCGGCCAGATGAATGGGCCTGGTCGAGCTTTCGTCACTGGTGGGGCGGGGAGACAGGCAGCGTCGAAACCGAGTCGCCCTGGACGGTGCGGCGGCGCGGCGGTCTGCCCACGCGTATTGACCCCGGGACCGGACGCCTTCAATCCCACATCTCTACGAGATGTGGGGCACCCACTTCCGAAGAAGAGGAGAAGTGAGATGTGGGCCACCCGCCCTATTGTGACACGGGATGCCGAAAGCCATAGAGCCCAGTGTGACAAAAGGGAAGCGCCGTGCCGGTCTGCGGGTCAGCTCTCTCGATCAGAAAGAGCTGCGGCAATTGGAAGGCATCGCGCTCGACAAACGCTTCGTGGACAAAGCCTCGGGCAAGGATCTTCACCGGCCGCAGCTCGAACAGCTCACAAGCTACGTTCGGGAAGGGGACACGGTCGTCTGCCATTCCATGGACCGGCTGGCCCGGAACCTGGACGATCTGCGTAAGGTTGTCCTCGGGTTCACGGAGCGCGGCGTCCATGTCCGGTTCGAGAAAGAGAACCTGACCTTTACCGGAGAGCACTCTTTGATGGCGCATCTGCTGCTGAGTGTGATGGAAGCGTTTGCTCAGTTCGAGCGCGACCTGATCCGTGAGCGTCAGCGCGAGGGCATTGCTTTGGCGAAGTTGAAGGAAGGGAAGTACACGGGCCGGAAACATGCGCTGACGGCTGCGCAGGCCTACGATCTGCGCCGCCGCGTGCTGGCCGGCGAATCGAAAACGTTGCTGGCGGGAGAACTCCGCATCAGCCGCCAGACACTGTACCGGTATGCAGCGGGTGCGGGAAAGTGAGAGGACCGGCACAAGGCGCATGCACTTCGGTGGTTTCGTGAAAAGGTTCTGGAGCGGCGGCGCGGCGCTCTGCCCACATGGATCGGCCCGAGACCGGACGCCTTTGATCCCACATCTCTGTGAGATGTGGGGCACCCGCTTCCGAAGAAGAGGAAAAGTGAGATAGGGGCCACCCGGTTTTTGCCGCTGACACGCAACGTACAAGGGACAAGCACCGTTACGAGCGGTCTCAGCTGAGGAATTCGTCTAGGAGGACTTTGGCTTTGGTGGCGAGGGTGTGGGTGCCTTCGATGTCGAGCTTCTTCCAGGCCTCGTCGGCTTCGCGGAGGAAGACGCGTGCCTGCTCGATCTGCTGGGTGTGCAGGGCGACGACTGCGGCGGGGATTGCGTTGAGCCGCTTCTGTTGTGCGCGGAGGAGGTCCTCGGTTTGCTGCCGGAGCGTGCCGTTGTCTGTTTCACCGCCAGTGGTTAGTTGGCCGAGGGCGATGGGTTCTGGCTGAGCCATGGCTACCGTGGGCGGCGGGGGCGCGGGCGCGGGCTTGTATTTCGGACGGGAGCGCCGGGGCAGCCGTGGTGTGATTGGTTCGACTTTGGCGAGCGGAACAGATGGTGTTGGGTCGCTGCGGTGCGTGGGCGGCGGCACGCTTATCATCTCCGGTGGCGCGGGCGGTGGTGGCAGCGCGGCAATTTTGACGTGCTTGTGACAGCCCGAAAGGCAGGCTACAGCGAGTAACAACGTGTATGGACGTACCCTGCTCATGCTGCTACCTCTACGCGGGACCCGTTGCGGACAGCGATTGGCAGCCGGAGCGTGAAGGTGGTGCCATGCTCCGGGTTGTCTGGATTGGTTTCGGAGTGGACGTCGATCAGCCCGCCGTGCAGTTGTACGATGCGGTATGTCATTGCGAGGCCGATGCCGCTGCCGGTCGGCTTGGTGGTGAAATAGAGATCGAAGATGCGGTCGAGGGTCTCCTGTGGGATGCCCGTGCCGGTGTCGCGCAGAGAGATGAGTGCGCCCGTGCGGTCGCGGGTGATGTGCAGGTGAAGCGTGCCACCGCCCGGCATGGCCTGCATGGCGTTCAGGGCGATGTTAAGCAGGGCCTGACGCATGAGTTCCGCATCGCAGAGCACGCAGACCGGGTTGCCGCCGGTGGTCTCGGCGAGGGTTATGACCACGTTATTGCTGGCGGCATCGTCAGAGATGAGGTGGACCACAGCTTGCGCGATGGGCATCAGGTCTTGCTCATGCAGCACCGGTTCCAGCGGACGTGAGAAGTCGGCGAGCGTCTGAACTACGCGGTCCAGGCGGCTCATTTCGCTGGTGAGCACCTCTACATGACGCTGCGCGCCGTTTGCACCCGGGATTGCGGCAAGCTTGTCGCGCAGGAGTTCCAGGTGCACCACCATGGCGTTGATAGGATTCTTGACCTCGTGCCCGACTCCGGCGGTGAGGCGGCCAATGCTTGCCAGACGGCGCGAGACTTCGATGTCGCGCTCTAGCTCTGCTTGCGCGGTCAGGTCACGTAGTGTGAGGAGCGCGCCCATGCCGCTGCTGCTGGGCAGGTTGTCGAGGGAGAACTCGATCACGCGGCCATCTTCCAGTGCGACGGGCTGGCCATGTACGCTCTGGCGTTTGGCCAGGAGAGCGTTCAGTGCGGCGCCCAATTCAGTGCCGGGGGGGAAGGCTTCGGCCAGGGATGTTCCGCGTGAGAGAGGCGTTCCACGCGGCAGAAAGTTAGCGGCAGAATCGCTTGCGACGGCGAGGTGCAGATCCGCGGTAAACAGCAGGACGCCATCCTTCAAGGTTTGCAGCATGCTGTTCAGGTCGGTGCTTAACTCCGAACGTGTCTGCTCCGATGTGCGGATTTCTTCACCAAGGCGGCTGATCGTGGATGACACCCTGGTGAGCGCGTCTTTGCCGTTGGACCGGGTTGGCGGACTGACGCTGTGGGAGTGCGGCGAGATCATCTCCAGGGAACGGCCGATCTGCTCGATGGGCCGGGCGGCGACCGCGGAGATCGCCAGGGCAAGCAGCGTGGCTCCCGCGAGCGCGAAGAGACAGACAAGCGCCGCATCCTTTAGCCATGGTGCGTAGGCATTTCGCAGAAAGGTGGAACGAATGCCGATGTGCGCCGTCAGGAATGTTTCGCCATTACGCTGGAGTGGCAGATTGATGTCGAGCACTTCCGGCGCGCCAAACAGCAGGGTTCGTTTGTTCCGGAGCGACTCGTCAGCAGATGCGATGAAGAGACGGCGGCGCGGAGCCACGGAACCTGCCAGGAGCGGGCTTGAACTGACCAGCACGCGTCCATTTGCATCACTCACAAACGCATCCTGCATATCGGGCGAGTAGCGGACCATCTCATTCAGGATTTCGCTGAGTCTTGTGTCATTCTGGAGCGCGCTGGACACCGCTGCTTGAAACGCTGCTTCGCCGGGTTCGGTGGGCGGGTTCTCCCGAAAGGCGTTCTGCAGAGACGTACTGGTTGCCGCGACGATTTGGTGTAGCAGCACGTTGTTGCTTGCCTCTGTCTGCGCGATGCGTCCGCGAAGCACTTCCGAAAGAAAGACGAGTGAAAGCGTAACCGTGAGGACGACTGTGAAGAGCAGCGTTGCGGTGACGAACTGAGTACGCAGACGCATGGTTAGGAAGCGTGAGCTTGCTCTTCCAGCGCATATTCCTTGAGCTTGTTCTGTAGCGTCTTTGAGCTGATGCCGAGTATTTCGGCGGCACGCGTCTTGTTGTTGCGGGTGGAAAACAGAGTTTTAAAGATGAGCTGCTTCTCCGCTTCGTCTACGGTAGTGCCGACACTAAGGTGAACCATGTCATCGCCGGCGGGAACAGACGGATATGTGGGCACGGCTGGAGTCAGTTGTGGAGCAGCGTATGAGTGGAACAGAGGCTCTTCGCCGAAACCGGGTGGCAGATGCGATGCGTCCAATGTGCGATCACGCGCCATGATGACCGCGCGTTCGATGGTGTTACGCAGCTCGCGTGCGTTGCCTGGCCAGGTGTAGTCCATGAAACGAGCCATGACGCCGCGCGCGATACCAGGGACAGCAGTGCCATGGCGGGCGTTCATTTCTTCAATCATGCCGTCGGTCATAGCTGGAATGTCCTCCCGGTGCTCACGCAGCGGGGGCATGTGAATGTTGAAGACATTGAGGCGATAAAAAAGATCGCCGCGTAGCTCACCGGATGCGACGGCTCGCTGTGGATCCTTGTTGGTGGCGGCGATGACGCGCACGTTTACCGGCAATTCATCGCGGGCACCCAGCCGCCGCAGCCTGCGGTCCTCCAGCACACGCAGCAGCTTGCTTTGCGTGGGTGCGGGCATCTCGCCGATTTCGTCCAGAAGCAGAGTTCCTTCTTCGGCCAGCTCGAAACACCCGGCGCGGCGCTCCTGTGCTCCGGTAAAGGCACCCCGCTCGTGGCCGAAGATCTCGCTTTCAATGAGGGTTTCCGGAATTGCCGCGCAGTTGACGGCGACAAACGGCTTGTTCCGCCGGCCACTCAAGCTATGCAGCGCTCGTGCCGCCAGCTCTTTGCCAGTGCCGCTTTCGCCTGTGATGAGGACGGATACATTGTTATGCGCGATGCGCTCGATCACGGAGAAGATTGCGCGCATCTGAGGCGAACTGCCGACCAGATGGCCGAGTTTGCCTGTGTGTTCAGGGTCGATCTCTACGCGAGCGATCTCGCCCTGTACGGCCGCGCTCTGCTGCACATTCTGTAGGATGGTCTTGAGGCGCTTGGAGTCGACCGGTTTCTGTAGGTAGTCGAAGGCACCCATGCGCATCGCGGTGACCGCGCTTTCAATTGATCCCTGAGCGGTAAGCACGACGACGGCAACCGGTTGAGAGATCTCGCTGATACGATCCAGAAGCTGGAGGCCGTCCATGCGTGGCATCATCATGTCGGTTACAACGACATCGGGTGCCCAACGCACAACGGCGTCGAGGCCAGCCGCACCGTCCGCCGCCGTTTCGGTCCTGTAGCCCCAAGAGGCGATGAGCTCCGCCAACCCGGCGCGCGCGTTCGGTTCATCTTCAACGACCAGTACTTTGGTCTGGGGCACGATTTCTCCTGTTGTTAGTGTCGCTCTTTTCGGATGCCGCTGCCAGACAGAAGTTTGCGTATGCTGGAGATGTGCCTTCCAATGAACTGCCGTACGAGATTTCCGTTGCCGGTGTTGCCGGTCTGCGTTCCGGCGGCAAAACGTTTACGCTGCTTGACGTGCGTGAGCCGTGGGAGATTACGACGGCAGCGGTCAACGGCAGCGTCAATATCCCGATGGGCGAGCTGCCCGCCCGTGCCAACACCGAGCTCGATCCTGATACGCACATCGTGGTGATGTGCCACCATGGCGCGCGATCGTTGTCAGTTACGGCATGGCTGCGGCGCGAAGGCTTTGACGCGGCGCAATCGATGGCAGGCGGCATCGACCAGTGGTCGCGCGAGATCGATCCGCAGGTGCCACTGTACTAGGACGTTGACTTCGTTGCGGTGAAACGCAGGCGAACGTAATCCGCCCACCATGCGCCATTACTGTCGCGGAGCACAGGTGTCAGCAGATCGACAATCTTAACAAGTGCTTGATCGCGGTCACGTTCCGCTAATTCTGCCAGGACGCCACTGCGGAATGTGCGGAGCCACGCTTCCATGCCGGATGCAATGAACGTAGGCCGCGGCACGATCCCGAGCGCTTGTACGGTGAAACCGTTTGCCTGCAACAGTCTGCGATACGTCTCTGCGGACGGGTAAAAGGACGCCGCTGTCCTCTCCGCGTCCATGTTGTAGCGCTGAAGCACGGCAGAAAGAGCAACGCGAATTGATGCAATGTTGCCGCGGCCTCCCATCTCTGCCACAAACCGACCTCCAGGACGCAGTGCCGCATGCACACCCTGGAGCACGGCATCCTGGTCCGTGACCCAATGAAGCGCTGCGTTGGAGAAGACGGCATCGAACTCGTTTGTGAAGGGCAGGGCGCGCATGTCGGCGTGTATCGTGTGCAGACCTCGAGCAGACGCGGCGGCCAGCATGGAATCGTCGCTGTCACAGGCGATCACATCTGCTCCGGTTGCGGCAATCCGGTCTGTCAACGCGCCATCGCCACACCCAAGGTCAAGAATGCGTTCACCTGTTTTCGCGGCAAGCATGGCAAGCACTTCCGTGGCGAGATCCGCGACGAAGCGGCCGTGTGCAGCGTAGGACGCAGCGTCCCACGTTTGCGCTGGTGTGCCTGTCTGTGATGTGCTGCTCATGTAGCAATTCTTCGCCTTCCCAGACTTTCCGGCAAGACGTATAAGAACTTTGCAAAGGATCAGAAGCATGTTGAATGAGGCACTCGCGTTCGCGCAGAACAACCAGGCGAAATCGCTTAACGAGTTGAAGGCGTTTCTGCGGATTCCATCGATTTCGACGCTGCCGGAGCATGCCGGAGATGTGCGGCGCGCCGCTGAGTTTTTGGCTTCGGAGTTGCGCCGGATGGGCATGGAAAACGTGCGGCTGATCGAGGCAACGGGACATCCGCTGGTGTACGCGGATCATCTGCATGCGGCTGGCAAGCCGACGGTGCTGTGTTATGGGCACTATGACGTGCAGCCTCCCGATCCGCTGGACGAGTGGCTTTCGCCGCCATTTGAGCCGGAAGAGCGCAATGGCAACCTGTACGCGCGCGGCGCGGTGGACGATAAGGGCCAGCTCTGGATGCAGGTGAAGGCGCTGGAGGCGCTGCTGCAGTCCGGTCCGCTGCCGGTGAATGTGCGCGTGCTGGCTGAGGGTGAAGAGGAGGTTGGCGGCGAAGCGATTGCGGCTTACCTGCGCGATCGTCACGACGACCTGACGTGCGATGCGGCTCTGGTGTGCGACACGGAGATGTTTGCGCCCGATCTGCCGACGCTGTGCGTTGGTCTTCGCGGCATGATCTACACGGAGATCGAGGCACGTGGCGCGCGCACGGACCTGCACAGCGGTATGTATGGTGGCGCGGCTCCGAACCCGTTCATCGCGTTGGCGCAGGTGATCGCGAAGCTGAAGGATGAGGATGGGCGCATCCTGATCCCTGGGCTGTACGACACCATCCAGCAGCCATCAGAAGCCGAGCTTGGCGCGTGGCGTGCGCTGCCCTTTGATGAGGAACACTATCGCGAGACCGAGGTGGGCAGCAGCGTGCTGACGGGCGAGCCGGGCTACTCGGTGCTGGAGCGTACATGGGCGAGACCCACGCTGGATGTCCATGGGATGCCTGGCGGGTTTACCGGAGCGGGTGCGAAGACCGTAATTCCAGCGAAGGCGGTTGCCAAGGTATCGCTACGGCTTGTGCCCGGGATGGAGCCGCGGAAGACGTTTGAACAGATGCGCGATTATGTCCTAAGCATTGTGCCGAAGGGAATTGCGCTGGAGGTACGGCTGATTCACTCCGGTGAGCCGATCGTGGTGGGGACGGACAATGCATTTGTTCATGCGGCGACGGAGGCAATGCGTGCCGTGTTTGACCGCGAGACGGTGTTCGTCCGTGGTGGCGGATCGATTCCCGTGGTTGGTGATTTCGCGCGGCACTTGCATGTGCCCACGGTGCTGATGGGATTTGGTCTGCCGGACGACAACCTCCATGCGCCGAACGAGAAGTTCTGCATTGCCAACTTCCATCGCGGGACTGAGTCCATCATTCGTTTTCTGACGCTTGCGGGCGCATGACAGAGGTCAGTGGGTATGTGCTTGCGGGCGGCGAGAGTTCGCGCATGCAGGGCACAGGTTTGCCACGGCACAAGGCACTGCTCGTGCTTGACGGTGAGACGCTTCTTGAGCGAGCGCTGCGCACCCTTCGCTCCGTGTGCGTGGATGCTTCCATCCTGTGCGGTCCGCCGGAGCGCAGATCTGACTTTCGCGATTTTGGCCGAACGATCGAGGATGGCTCGCCCGGGCGTGGGCCGCTGGGCGGCTTGGAGGCAGCGCTGCGCGACGCAACGTCAGAGTGGGTGCTGCTTCTGCCCGTCGATCTGCCGCTGTTGCCATCCGCGGCGCTGGCATGCCTCATTGAGGAAGGCACGGAGATAGGTCCTGGCGTGGCATGCTTCGAGGCTGCGTATCGCTTGCAGCCGCTGCCTGTGTTGCTGCATCGTGCCGCATACTCCTCCGTAGCGGCATCGCTGGCCAGGCGCGAACAGAAGCTGTTGAGCGTTCTACAGCGTGCCGCGCAGGAGATGTCTTCGATGGGATTGTGCGTGGTTCCGGCGGAGGCGTTTGCGCCGGAGTTGGATGCTTCTATCTGGTTTACCAACGTGAATACGCCGGATGACTTTCGGGCTGCCGGTGAGCTGTTGGCTGCTCAGAACGGTTTGCTGCCGCGCGCATCTGATTAGCCATGGCAGAACAGAATGCGATGGAGACGGACACCGAATCCGTGAACGCAACGACCGAAGCCGCACATGACGCGACCGGAAGCGAGGAGAACGCGACCGGAAGCGAAGGCAGTGCCGCGGAACGGGTAACGGATGGCCGCTCCGCAGCCGAGCGCGGCGGTGAGTCTCAGCAAGCGGCGGCGGTGACCTCTGACCAAACAGCGCAGCCACAGACCGGCACGGAGGAGATGTTCAACAAGCCGCTGGTGGATGAGGTGTCTGAAGACGTCGCTGGCGAGGTGAGCGAGTTTTTTGAGCAGTCGGCTGAGCAGAACGAGCAGGTAGTTGAAGACGTTAAGCAGCCCTTCATTGCCTTTCAGCACGTCTACAAGGCTTTTGGCGATTTTAAAGTGCTGGAGGACGTTAATTTTTTCGTCATGCCGGGCGAAACGCTGTGTATCCTGGGGCGTTCTGGTGTGGGAAAGTCGGTTTCGCTTCAGATCCTGATGGGCTTTCTAAAGCCAGACAAGGGATCGGTGTGCGTCGCCAACGAGGATATCTGCGGCTTCACTGAAAAGGAGATGCAGCCCATACGCCGCAAGGTGACGATGGTGTTCCAGAACGGCGCGCTGTTTGACTCGGTGACGGTGGGAGAGAATGTGGCGTTTCCGCTGCGGGAAAAAGGCGAACTGGACGACGAGCAGATTCGCCAGATCGTGAAGGGATTGCTGGAAATGGTGGGCGTCGCCGGGATGGATGACCTGCTGCCTTCCGATCTTTCGACAGGCATGAAGCGATCTGTGGCGATTGCGCGCGCGTTGGCCGCACAGCCTGAGGCTGTGCTCTACGATGAGCCGACGACGATGGTGGATCCGTTGATGGGACATCTGCTGGGCGACCTGATTGAGCGGCTGAAGCGGCAGCTGCACCTGACCAGCATCGTGGTGACGCATGACATGCGCCTAGCACGCAAACTGGCGGATCGCGTGCTGTTTCTGCATGAGGGTAAAGCCCGCTTCTTCGGTACGCTGGACGAGCTGGACAAGAGTGACGATGAAGTCGTGAGGGACTTCATGGCGATGGATGAGTTGGTACTGCCGGAGTAAACAGGCAAGGCCGCAGTCATTTGCCGGAACCAGACATGTCGACTTTGCGCAGGACGTGGTCCTTAATCCAGTGGGCGTCCCACCATTCCTTGGGGTCGATCTGCACTCCATCCAGCTGCATGGCGAAGTGGACGTGATCGCCACCAGCCATGCCAGTCATCCCGCTGAGGCCCATGACCTGTGAGCGCTTGACCGTGTCGCCGACGTGCACATCGATCCGGCTCAGGTGACCGTAGATGGTCTGCAGACCGTAGCCGTGATCGACCACGATGCAGTTGCCATAGATGCCGAGAGGAGCGGCCCAGATAACACGCCCATCGTTGGACGCCCCGACGCCAACGTGTTGCGTCACCGCAAGATCGTAGCCGAGGTGCACCTGCTGGTCGATCTTCTTGCCGTGGTACATATAGCTGCGAACGTCGGCGAAGGTGGCTTCAGCCTGCGAGTGCGGCTGGCGTGTGAAGGGCTGTGACCAGAGAAAGCTGCCGGCAGTCTTGAAGCGCAGGTCCGACAGTGTTTTGTTGTTCGCCTGGCGCATCTCGGTGTTGATTTTGACGAAACGCGCAACGGGATCGCCGGTGCCGTTCGGGTCAAGCTCGCCCAGCACCTTCTGCATGAACTGGTCTGAGACTTGTATCTCGTGCTGTGTGTAGACAGGCTGTTCCTTTTTGGGGAAGACAACGGTGAGCGGCGTTGTTACGTCGTTGCCTCCTCCGTTTGAAGCGTAGACCAGCGGCACCGTGTTGGGAGGCATGTTCCAGGCGAAGGCGAACAGAGAAAAGAGGCCGGGCTTGCCTCCGGGCATTGGCCACGCTCGGAAGGTCTGGTTCCCAACACGAACGCCGGCGGACGTATAGGCACCGGTGACGTTCATGGTGGCCAGGTCTGCCATGCCGAGGTACAGGTAGTGCTGGTCGGAGTCCGCGCTGACGAGCGGTGGTTGCGTGGCGATGTTGACGTCACGCTCCCAGCGAGTGGTGCCGTGGAACAGTCCACCGGAGGTTGCTTCGAGGATGAGGTGGGCAGGGCCATCGTGCAACTGTGGCGTGGTCTTTGCGCCTACCTCCAAGTTCACGGTGGTGTCAGTGTCTTTCGAGGGAGAGGAACTCTGCCACGCCAGATAGCGCGCGCCGTTCTGCACCACGGTGGCGGTGAGCTTGCTGATGCCGTGGGCGTCGCGGATGTGAACGGCGATGGGTGTTGCCTGCCCAATGGTGGTCACGGACGCGGGCACGTCAAGAGAAGGTTTGCCGCAGCCGGTGAGGGCCACGCACAGGGGCAACAAGAGGATGTTTGCAGCAATGATCGGAATTCGCACTTCTTGATTTTAGTTTGAAAGCCTGCTTGATTTGTGCTGGCCCAGGTAAGGCCTCTTGTGCCGCTGCTATAGTGAGCCTATTCAATCCACGGCAGGGCAGAATCATGAGTATGCAACGGAAAGCAGTGTTGGGGCTGGCGATTCTCGCCGTTTCGTCCACGATGTTTGCACAGGAGAAGGGTAAGAACCCGAACCATCCTGTCGAGAACAGCCAGATCCCCGATGTCTTCAACGCGCCGAAGCAGACGCCGTTTGAGGCTCCTAAGGTGAGCTTCGACTATGAGAAGCGCGTGGTGATGATCCCCATGCGTGACGGCGTGAAGCTGTATACCGTGATTGCCATTCCGAAAGGCGCGAAGAATGCGCCGATGCTGCTGACGCGCACCTGCTACAACGCTGCCGCGCGTGCCCATGCGGCGCGTACGCCAACGGCGAATCTGAGTGCTGCCGCGCCCGCTGTTGCCGGTGTTCCGGCCGGGCGTGACACCGTCAAGCCGGACTCGCCGCACATGGTGGATGAGTTGCCGCTGAGCGACGAAGTGTATGTGCGCGACGGCTACATCCGTATTTACCAGGATGTGCGCGGCAAGTATGGTTCAGAAGGTCCGTACCTGATGACTCCGCCGCCGGTTGGCCCATGGAACAAGACGGGTGCGGATGACACAACGGATGCGTACGACACCATCGATTGGCTGGTGAAGAACGTGCGCGAAAGCAATGGCCGCGTGGGCATGATCGGCTCTTCGTATGAAGGCTTCACGGTGGTGATGGCGCTGCTGCATCCTCACCCAGCACTGAAGGCCGCAGTAGCGGAGAGCCCCATGGTGGATGGCTGGATGGGCGATGACTGGTTCCACTATGGTGCCTTCCGGCAACGGATGCTGGATTACTTTATTGCGCAGACCTCCGCGCGTGGAGCGGGTGTACGCGTGCAGCATGAGGGGCGCGATGATTATGCGAACTTCCTGACCAAAGGCTCGGCGGGTGACTTTGCCCGCGCGCAGGGGCAGGAGCAACTGCCGTTTTGGCGGATGGTAGAGGCGCATCCGGCATACGACAGCTTCTGGCAGGCGCAGGCGTTGGATCACCTGCTTGCGCAGACGCCGCTGACCGTGCCGACGATGTGGCTGCAAGGACTGTGGGATCAGGAAGACATGTGGGGCGCGAACCACAGCTACGCCGCATGGGAGGCGAAGGACACCCACAACAACATGAACTTCCTGGTGATGGGGCCGTGGGCGCACAGCCAGGTGAACCGCGAGGGAAGGTCCCTGGGACCGCTGATCTGGGATGGCGACACGACAGCGGACTTCCGGCAGGATGTGCAGCTGCCATTTTTCAACCAGTATCTGCGCGAGGGCGCGCCGGACGCGCATACGCCGCCGGTGTACATCTACAACACGGGCGAGGATCATTGGGACCGCTTCGAAAAATGGCCGCTGGCTTGCGAGACGAACTGCGCGCAAAAGAGCAAGCCGATGTACCTGGAAGCAAATGGGAAGCTGTCGTTCGACAAGCCAACGGGTGCCGGTCGCTTCGACGAGTATGTATCCGATCCGGCGAAGCCAGTGCCGTACCGTCCACGCCCTGTTGCTACCGACGACGGCCAGGGATGGGTGACGTGGCTGGTGCAGGATCAGCGGTTTGTGGATGGCCGGCCAGACGTGCTGACCTATACGACGGAACCACTGAAGACACCGTTGCGCGTGAGCGGCGTCCCGCAGGTACACCTGACGGCCTCCACCAGCGGCACAGACAGTGACTGGGTGATCAAGCTGATCGACGTCTTCCCGGACGGCACGGCGCATGTGGAGCCGATGAACGGATACGAGCTGTCGATCTCCATGGATATCTTTCGCGGACGCTACCGCTCCAGTTTTGAACATCCTAAAGCACTGAAGCCGAACGAACCACAGACGTTTACCTGGGACTTGCCGAATGTGAACCACGTCTTCCAGCCGGGCCATCGCATTATGGTGCAGGTGCAGAGCACATGGTTTCCGCTGTACGACCGAAATCCGCAGACGTTTGTGCCGAATATCTTCGACGCGAAGGCGGGGGATTACACCAAGGCGATACAGCGTATCTACAGCGGCAGTTCTATCGATTTGCCGATTGTGCCGCAACAAGCGGAGGTTCCTAACCCGGCAACTATTGGAGCGCGATAATCAACGTCAATGTGATGCCAGCGCGTTATTGACCGATGGATGTGGGTGGTTCCGTCCGCTTGAGCGTGTCAAAGAGTGGGTCGGCAGGCATGGTGTCTGGATGGGCGTGCGCCACGGACATGGCCAGAATGCGTACCTTTTCATTGTTGGGCAGCTTGATCTCCTTGGTACCAGCTGGCATATCGATGGCATAAGCGAAGATGTAGCTGTAGGCATAGGGTTGGTTCAGGCCGGTTGCCGTGTGCTGGTGTGAGGTATGCCACACGACCGAAGCCGGCTTGATATAGCCCGCGCGCAAGCCGATGTAATCTTCCGGGTACCGGGGCGACGGTGGCGCGGCCTCACGCTCGCGCATGTCCGCAGGCGGCCACGGTCCGGGGGTCGCGGAGATGGCCCAATCGCGCGGTGGCTGCGTGATCTTCCAGATGCGCGTGTCCCACTGGCCGATGAAGCCGCCCCAGTCTTCCACGGTGAGTTGGGTCGCGGTCTTGCCCACGCGGAACTCCGCTGCCTGGTCTCCGTCCGTGCTGGCCGCGAGAATGTAAACACGGTTGAAGTTGCCACCGGGTAACGCAATGCTTTGACCTTTGGCGGCGACAGCATCCGGTGTTCCGGTTGTGGGCTTGGCTAGAGTGAAATTGACACCGTCGTAGATCAGACTGGTGGGCATCATCTCCGCCGGATACGCGTTGCCTTTGCCGTCGAATCCACCCGACGGCGTATTGCTGCCGTTGGTGGTTGCGACGGCGAGATCGTAGGCGAGCGGCACTGGTTGTGAGGAAATCGCCGCAACCGTTGCTGGGGGGGTGCCAAGCTTGAGAGCGAAGGTTTTCGGCTCGTACCCTTTCAGAGAAGTGACAAGCGCGCCTCCGGTTACGGTTGCGGAACCGATTGGCTGCTCCTGTGCGTTGATTTCGCGTGCCGCCGTAACTTGTCCCGCGAACGTGACATGAACATCACTTACCGGTTTACCATCGAGTTCAACCAGGCGTACGACGGTTTCGTCACTATCTTCAGCTTTCTTCAACGCAAAGACGCGCACGCGTGGGTTGTCAACCCTGAGCAAGGAGAACTGCTTGCCCAACGCGCCGGGATGCGCGGCTGTGGTGAAGGCGTAAAGTGGATTGTTCAGGCGTTGGCCCTGCCAGTCCGTCTGCGCCTGACGCCAGTCCCCAGCGTGCCCGATCAGGCCAAAGGTGAACTCGTGGTGTCCCCAGTCCTGATTGGCCTGATCGGAGTAGCCGACGCGCGGCGCGATGCCGGGTGTACGGATCAACGTGACGCGAATGGTATTGTCAGATCGCTTGTCAGAACCGTTCTTTGCGTCGGTGAGAAGGGTAACACCGAAGCTGCCGCTCTTATCCGTGAGATCGATCCACCGGTGCGACATCACCTCGAACTGCCGGTCGAAGGCGTTAGGCCGCTCAATGGTGCCCACATCCTCGTTGTACGTTGCGTTTGGGTTGACGGCCGACAGCGGGAATGCCACTTTGAGGTTCTCCGCTTTGCCACGCCAGTCGATGCTGTTAGCAAATTCCACTCGATTTCCGGCGTCACCTGCCGCGAGACTGACGGTTTGTACGTAGGTGGAACCTTCGCCGGAGCGCGTAATCTCCAACGCGACACGGACTGGGCCGTTCTCCTTGATGCGGATCTTCGCCGGGCCGCTGACATATGCGCGCGGCGCTGCCTGTTCCTGGTCGAAGTCCATGTTCCACGCAGGCCACTGTTTGGGTGTGTCAGTGTTTAGCGTGAGACGTATGGGCGCGGAGAGCAGTTCCTTGTTCAGAGTCTTATCGAAGACGCTGGAAACATCGCCGTCAGTGTTGACCTGAACGCGGTAACGGGCATTCTCCAGGGAGTTATCCGTAACCTTCAGGGCAGAGTTCTTAGGTGCATTGCCGGCACCCGGGACGACATGGTAGACAGCGTATCCGACCGAGGGGACCTTTGCGGAGAAGAAAACTTCGCCATCCGAGACCTGAGCGGGCAACTCCTCACCCGTGGAAGAGACCACGTGCACGGCCTTTCCGGCGTTCGGATAGTTGGCCGCGACGAGATCTTCGCGCGGAATATTCAGTGCATTGAAGAGCACCATTGGTGTACCCGGGCCACTGGTATCCAGGGCGGACGCAATGGATTCTGTGGCCGAGGCAAAGACACCGCTGAAGTAATTGCCAGTCAGGATGTCGTCATTCCAGGCATATTCATAAGCGCGCGGGGTTGCGGTGCCGGCTGCGGTGTCGTGGAAATGTCCGCCAAGCGCCAGCGTCCATGCATCATTCAGCCGCTGTTGAGGGTATGCCGGACCACCCATCCATGCCGCAGTCAGTGAGGCTTTCTCGGCAGCGTCGGCCAATGCTTCATTCTTGGTGACCCAGAACTTGTGATACGTCTGCGAGGTGAGGGAACCGGCCGAGTGATTGATGAGCTCGAGATCCCCCTGGTAGCTGGGCATGCGCGTGGTCATCTCCGGCTTGATGTCGTTGAACATCTGATCCGCCGCCGTTTCCATCACGTGAACTGGACCCTCACCCACTTGTACCGTTTTGCCGGGTGCCAACGACTCAAGAAATGCGGGCTGCGGCAATGTCGTGGTGGTTTTTGTGATGATGGCTTCCAGCAGTTTTGCCGTGCTTTCCTGAGTGGCTCCGCCGATATCGCCGGTTCCGACATAATGGTAGTCCGCGTAGACGCCCGTGACCTGGCCGTCCAGGTCGATGCGCCTGACCCAGTCCTGCTCACGCTGGTTCATGTAGCGGCGCAGGAAACGTTGCTGTTGGGGGTCGAGTGCCGCAATTTGCGCGTCGGTCAGTTTGGGCTTGTCAGCACCGTTGTCGGAGCGGCTGATATCTGTGTAGACGTTGCCGCCATAGACGCCGGGGTTTAGCGCGGCAACGATCTGGCTTCCGTCTGGACCTTTCCAGACTCCCACGTTGAAGGGGATGCCTTCAGGCGTCTTTTCAGGGCTGTTGGGTCCGCCAACGATGGGCGCGGGTTGCCAGCCTGAATCAAGTTTCTGGGTGGAGAAGCCCTTCACGCCTGAGTGGTGCAGGATGGCGGGGAGCGACGCGGGGAAGCCGAAACAGTCCGGCAACATATATTCGTTGCTGGCCTTGCCAAATTCGTGGCGGAAATAGGTATTGCCGTAGAGTACCTGGCGGAAGATGCCTTCGGCGCTGGGCAGGTTGACATCGCCTTCTTCAACCGATGAACCGGCGGGGAACCAGCGGCCCTGAGCGATGTAGCCCTTCATGCGCGCGTAGTCGTCCGGGAAGTACTCCTTCATCAGGCGGTAGCGATTGGATCCGGTCCAGTTGAAGACGTAGTGCGGGTACTTATCGATGTAATCGAAGTTCACGCGCATGGTCTTGAGGAGATACTCGCTGATCACCTGCGGGAACTCCCACCGCCACTGTGTGTCCAGATGGGCGTACGGGACGACATAGAGCGTTGGTACCTTGGTGATGTCCGGTGCCTGCATGGTCTGTGCTTTGATAGCCGCAGGTGATGCGACTGCAAGAGCAGCCAATGTAAGAGCAGCTTTGCGGACTTGGCTGCGGACCGTGCCGCGCGGGACTGCGCGGCGGGAGTGCTGTTTCGGCATAACGGTGATCTCCATGAGGGAAGCGGTCCTGAAAAGTTTGGGTTCCGCCAAAATGCGCGGAACCCAAGGGATGGATATTGCAATGACGGATAGTGGAGGTTAGAACGCGTACCGCAGGCTGAACTGGAATTGCCGGTCCGCGCTATAGGTTCCACCCTTTGTCTTGCTTTGACCGAAGGTGCCCGAGGTGTAGCCCGTATCCGGATTGTCGGCTGTTGGATGATTGGCCAGATTGAACGCCTCTGCACGAAAGACTAATGTCTGGTTCTCGTGTCCAGGGATGATCTGGAAGGTCTTGTTCAATGCTGCGCTGTAGCTCTGGAAGCCGGGCCCCCAGAGTTGGTTACGAGTTCCGCGAGGCGCAAATTGTCCCGCATAGGTCGTGGCAAGATAGTTGGTATTGTTGTTCTGTTTGGTCGTGACACCTGGATATGCCGAGACATCAAACCAGGGATTGGTTCCGGTCTGTCCTGCAAACGATTTATATGTTTGCGGCGACCTGAGTGTTGGAATCAACTGACTGCCGGAACCTGGTCCGACACCCGCAAAATCGGTGCCTGTTGAAACGTTGAGTGGGCCACCGGTCTGCGCCTGCAGCGTTCCGGAAACTTGCCAGCGACCTAGAACAGCACGGCTTGCGAAGTTGTTGGCATGGGTGAATTGCTCGATGTTGTAAACGAAATTGGAGACAAAGACATGGCGGCGATCATAGTCGCTGGGACCGTAATAGATATTCTTGTTGAAGGTGTTGGGAAGGATCGTGCCGTTACTGGAGCCAAAATCCGTGCTCTTTGACCAGGTGTATGCAACGCCAAACAGAAGCCCACGGCTAAGGCGACGGCGCAAGTTCACCTGAAGCGAGTTATAGAACGACGCTCCTCCGTTTGTAGCTTGATTGATGTTGGAAAATCCTTTGTATGGCCGTATTGAATCCGCAGTGACGTTCTTCCCATTTGGTAGTTGGTTTGCGGGCAGGAAGGTCGTTCCGGGTTGCAGTTGGTTGACGTTCAGCAATTCCTCAAGGTGAATTCCCCGGCGGCCAGCATATGCCACGGTAAGAACGCCCAATGCTGGGATGTCCTGCTCAACGGTACCGTTCCAGTTGTAAGCCTCTGGGCTGGGATAGTTGAACGCCTGCGAGGAATAGTTGAAGGGAAAATTGTTAGAGCCTATGCCGCCAGGCCGGTCCACGTTTCCCAGGCTGACCGTAGAGGATGGCTGAAACGGAGCGTTGCCGCCCGTGAAAACGTTATCGGTAATGCCTAGGCGCTGAACATACCGACCGCCACCCGCACGTATTACGGTGCCAGGTTTAGCCTCGTAGGTAATGCCGAAACGGGGCTGAATGTCGCTCTTGACTGTTGGCGAGTATGCATTGCCATACCCCCGAAAGAGATATGCGTAACCGTTGCTGAGGATGTCCGCGCTGACGTGACCATTCGCGCTTGAGGGAAATCCGCTGCCCGGAATTACAACACCGTTATATCGGCTCTGGTCAGGACCGGTGACAACATCCGTGACAGGGTCCACCGTGACCGCAATCGCTGGATTGTAGTTGCTCGGACTGAACACCGACTGGTTACCCCATTTTGCATAGTAGGGATTGTACCAGCTGTACCGGGCTCCGGCCTCGATCACCAAGTGTTGTGAGGCGCGCCATTGATCCTGAATGAATCCTTCGTACATCGTGCTCCGGTACAAGGTATAGGATCGCTGACCGATCTCTCCATAGGTGTCGAAGAGGCCTTCCGCAGCATTGGCTACGCCTACCCTTGTAGTACCGAGTGATCCAGGTGAAAGTGTTCTTGAATCCGTGAAGTTGAAGCGTCCATTCTGGTTATTTGTCGACCCTGGCGTATTCGACACAGTGATCTGATCGAAATTATTCTCGCCCGAATACTCAAAGTTAAAGCCAGCTTTTATTGTGTGATTGCCAAGAACCTTGGTAATGTTATCGGCACCGTTGTAAACAATACCACCGGAGCGTGACGGGTATGGACCGCCATCCAAAAGATCGAAGTTGGGCAGGCTGACCGTGGGGAACTTGTTGGGAATTGTTTTTGTCGATGCCGAATAGAGATACGGGTAATTAATGCCGTAGTTTGTACGGTTGTACCTACCGCTGGACAGATCGATCCCAATCGTCACGTGATCTGTTGCGCCTGACACAATCACTTCATTGACAAACGTGGGGGTCGCATTCCACGTGTAGTGGATCACGCCAATTTGATTTGGGCGCGTGAAGATACGCGGAATCAGGTTGAAGTTGCCATAGTGCGGTGAGTAGTCTGTGTAGGCGTAGTTCAGGACAGTAAAGCGAATACGGTGCGCATCGGCAGGAATCCAGTCCACAACGTACGTGTCTTTGCGCTGAGTCTGCTTTTCTGTGGCTGCGTCCGTCCAGTTGTAGTTGGAACCGCTCGCATTGGGTGTAGGAAATGCATTAAGTAATCCAATGCCATTTGCACTCAAGTCACTAGCGGGAATGATGTTGTTCGCGTAGGGTACGCCTGTGTTCGGATTGTAGATCTGGTTAGTGCCGTTGTAGAAGATGTTTGGGCTCAGCAATTCACTGAAATTACCCTGCCGCATAAGGGTCGTTGGAACCTTGCGGTTAACGGTGTCATCGTTGTTGTATCGGACGTACTCCTGTCCGAAGAGAAAAAACAAGTGACTCCTGCTCTTGTTGAAGCCCGGAAAGGTAACTGGCCCATTGAAGTTGTAGCCAAACTGGTTAAAGCGGAACCCTGGTGGTTTTGCACGCTGACTTGCGGGCGCCGAAGGTAATTTCCGCTGCCATGTGTTGGCGTTGAAGATGGTATTGCGGATGTACTCGTACGCGGAACCGTGGAGTACGCTGGTGCCGCTTTTGGGAACGATGCGGACCTGTCCGCCATCGGTACGGCCGTACTCTGCCGGGTAGCTGTTGGTCAAAATTTGCACCTGGGCAGTGCTGTCAACATCGGCCACGCCCACGCTGGTGCCGTTGGAACGGGTACGGACCGCAGGGGCACCGTCCAGTGTAATGAGGCTCTCCTGTGAGCGCGCACCGCCGATGTTGAGACCATTGTCCAGACCGAAGTTGAAGTTCGCCATTGGCGCGTTGCGTACGACACCCGGCTCCAGTTGCGCCAGGTAGAGAGGGTTGCGTCCGTTAAGCTGAATGCTTCTGACCTGCTCCTGCGTAACGAGTTGACCGACCACGGCGCTTTCGGTCTGCACGGTGTTTGCAGCGGCCTCGACGGTGACTGACGTGTCGGAGGAGCCAACCTTCAAGCGGATGTCCACGTGGCGTCCGATGCTGGGGTCGACGTGCACGTCGTTCAGCGTAACGGTTTGAAATCCCGTGGATTCGACGCGGACTTGGTAGTCACCGGGGCGGACGTTGGGCACGGTGAAGTTGCCGCTTTCGTTGGTGGTTACGTTTGACTCTTGCCCGGTGGCGTTGCTGCGGACGGTGACCTTAGCGTTCGGCAGGAAGGCACCGGAGGCGTCTGTTACCCCGCCGGAGAGAGAGGAACTATCGGATTGTGCAAGAACGCTTCGGCTGAATGGTATGGCTAATGACGACGCTAACAGCGAGGTCAGGATGATGCGATTGTTGCGCATGGGCTCTCCAAAAAGTGGTGGAACGGTTGACGCAGAACGTGCGGCGAACTGCGGCGTGGTTTTATATGCGTGTTGTTTTTAGTTACCGCCAACCTGAGTTGTCAAGTGGAATCGATACGGGTCTCAAACTATGCACGTTCACGGCGCGTAGGTAAGAACAATTCTCGCAGCGTTCTTCATGAGCTATGTGAAGGTTTATACAATTAAAGGACACATCTCTGATCTGGTGCTGGATGGGATGGAGGCGCGGGTCGGGATCGAACCGACGCATAAAGGTTTTGCAGACCTCTCCCTTACCACTTGGGTACCGCGCCACTACACATTCAGAGGATGGGAATGTGGTTGTCCCTGTGCCGGCGCACAGGTTGTTGGAGCGGGAGACGGGATTTGAACCCGCGACATCTTCCTTGGCAAGGAAGCACTCTACCACTGAGCTACTCCCGCTCGACAGGTCTGAGTATAGCGGCGCTAGCGCCGTGGGTCAACGCGGAATTACTCGTCACCGGGCCGGGATGTGAGCGGAATGTATGGGCCGGTTGCGGCGAGGTGGGCACGCCGCACGATGTGCGGCGTAATCAGAAGTACCAGGTCGCCGGTGATCTTTGTGCTGTTGCGATTCGTGGTGCTCTGGAAACCGGGCAATTCGCTGAGTCCAGGAAGACCGCTGACCGCAGCCGTCTCACTTTGTGTCGTATTGCTGATCATCATGACGGTCTCGCCGTCGTGCACGGTGAGGTCCGATGAGAACTGGCGGCTATTCAGGATGGGAATGCCGTTGAGGGCGGGGCCGGCGAGTGACGCTACCTTAATTTCCAGCTTCATGCCAACATCCGCGGTGCGAAGGATACGGGGCGTGGCGGTAAGCGTAAAGCCGAGATCCTCGTACTGAATCTGCGGAATAACCGCGCCGCGACCTGCCGTGTTTGTTCCCAGATAAGAAGCCAGCAGGCTGGAAAGGCTGACGCCGTTGACGGTGGTTGCCCCAAGCGCACTGCCGGCCTGACTGGCAATATCCGTGTAGAGCGACGTTTGGATGGGGTAGCGCGTGCCGCTCTTAAACGTGGCGGGAAGACGGTCTCCGACGCGCAGTTGCAGGTCGTCGAGCGAACGTGCCTCGCTCTGGTTCAGCGCCAAATTGATGGTTGGGATGGAGCCCGCCGAAAGGACGCCCGTGGTAAGACCACCGCCAAAGAGAGCGAAGCTGTTGCTTAGAAGGGAACTGCTGCCACCGATGCCAGCAGCGAAGACGAGGTACGCGGCAATCTCGACGGTGCTGGCGGTGGATGGAAGAACGCCGCTGGCAATCAACTGCGTGATCAGCGCACTGTTTTGGGAGACGATGCTCTGCGCCTGGGAGGCGAGACTGAACGCGCTGAGTGACGTGGGCAGAACCACGCCCATATTCTGTGTGCGCTGCTTGTCAATGGAGTAGAGCTTGATGTCCAGGACAACGTCGCTGGTGCCCTTCTGGAGGTCGTCGAAGATTTTCTCGACGGCCTCAACGCGGTCGGCGGGTCCGCGCAGCACAATGTTGCCATTCTGCGGCTGCACACTGACCTGGCGGATGTCCAGAACATTCTGGGCAATGCTGACGAAATCCTTTAGATCGTTGGCCGAAACTCCGGAAAAGGCGAAACTCTCCTCTACGAGGCGTTCATAGCGCTGCCGGTTCTCTGGCGAGTTAGTGGCGAGTAGAACAGTATGCTGGTCAAGCGGTACCGCCATGATGTTGCCGAGGAGCGCGAGGATGCGCATGGCTTCAGGATAAGTTGCACCGTCCAGGTCGATACGCACGGTTGTCGATCGGAAATCTGGATCGAACGCGGCTGAAAGGCCGTAGTCGGCAGCGATCCGGGCGACAAGAGAACGCAGGTCGGCGCGTTCGTGATAGCTGTGCTTGCTGTTGTTTGGGTCCAGAGCGATCGTCCCTGCGGTCCGGGTGTTGTGCAGGGATGCAGATAACGTCCCAGAATCGTCCGGCGTGTGTTGCAGAACGCGGGGATTGGTGCTGTCAAGGGTGCGTGCCTGTTCGATGAGTTTGTCCGCGGATGCGGGGTTTACGGCGCGTTGTGTTGCGGCCTGTTGCAGCAAGGCCGTAACGCGGTGTTCTCGCGCAATGGCCAAAGCGGCGAGGTATTCCCGCCTTGCGGGGTCGAGCGCGACGGCTCGCGTGAAGTCCCCTTCCGCTTCTGGAAAGCGGCTTTGCTCCAACTGCCTGGCTCCGTGGAGGAAGGCAGCTTCTGCCTCGCGCTGATGTTTTCCGCTTACAGGAGGTAGCCGCGGTCTGGTGGTGCTTACCGCTACATCTTGTGTGACCTGTGGCGCAGGAGCCAGATCCTGTGCGCAGGCTGCGGTGCAGATGGAAAGCAGCGTGACCGCTGTGCCGATGCGTACGTGCCGGTTGAGGATTGCGGTCATGCCTGCGACGTTAGACGGTGCACGGCTGTTATCGCGTGCGCGCAAAGGGTTGCAACCGCTGCGCCTCTGCCATCCGGTCGCTCCGAACTGGGCGTTTAAGGCCGTTGCGAATCTGCGCGGTACTCATCTCCAGCTCCGCCAATGTGCGGCTGAGCGTGTTGCGGTGCATGCCGAGTTCCTCGGCACTCTTGCACTGATTGCCGCGGTGCTTGAGGAGGACTTGCATGAGATAGCGCCGCTTGAACTCGCGAACGGCTTCGTCGTAGGAAATGCCATCCGCGTGCATCTGGGAGACCAGAAGGTCAAGTTCGCGTCTCACTCGTGTTTTACCTCAACTCTGTCGCTGTCTGCGGAGGTGTATGAAGTAGAGCACGGCCTGCAAGCTGTCCGGCGCGTGTACGCCAGTGGCTCGCCGGGGTGCGATCTCCTACGTCTCGCGGCAAGACGAAGGATATCCCATGCGCGGCTGGAAGCAAATAGGGCAGAAGTACCGAAGACCGAGTGACTTTAAATTGTGGGAGATACGGCGCAAGTGGAAGGAGCATGGCCGCGAGAAACAGCGCGCCACGCACGAAACCGAAGGCTGCGCCGGCAAGCCGGTCAAAGAAGCCCAGGCCTATCGCCGAGCAGGCACCGCGCAGCAGCCGGCCCAGCAGCACCGCGCATACGTACACAGCGGCGAGGATCAGGATGAACGCGCAAAGCTTCGCGAGCGCAAGCGGTGAGATCCAGCGCATGAGGTACTGCCCGAGTTGATAGGCGTACAGGGTGGCGAGCAGGATGCCCGCGACCATGCCCGCAAGTGCAAAGAGAGAGCGGATGAAGCCGCGCAGGAACGCCGTGACGGTCGAGATGGAAAGCGTAACCGCGATGATCCAGTCCAGCAGGTTCATGCCGCTGAAGGCGCTCTCCGCTGCATGCAACAGGCTTTGCATTGCCTTACTCCGCGAGCGACGAATTACCTGTGAGCAGCGTATACGCTTGCAGGTATTTCGCACGTGTTTCCGTAATGACGTCCTCTGGCAAGGACGGCGCGGGTGCCTGCTTATTCCACTGAATGCGTTCGAGGTAATCACGGACGAACTGCTTATCAAAGGAAGGCTGCGCGCCGCCTGGAGTGTAGCCGCTGGCCAGCCAATACCGCGAGGAATCCGGCGTCAGCACTTCGTCGGCAAGCACAAGCAGTTCGTCATCATCGCCCACGGGGATGAAGCCGAATTCGAACTTGGTATCGGCGAGGATCAGACCCTTCGTTGCCGCGTACGCGGCTGCGATGTCATAGAGGCCGATGGTGAGGTTGCGAAGCCGCAGCGCCAGGCTGCCACCGACGAGATCGATCACCTGATCGAAGGTGATGTTTTGGTCATGGCCGGTATGGTTCTTGGCGGCGGGTGTAAAAAGCGTCTGCGGCAGGCGGTCGCTCTCCCGCAAGCCGGTTGGCAATGCGATACCGCAGAGCGTGCCGGTTTGCTGGTAATCCTTCCAGCCGGAGCCGGAGATGTAGCCACGCGCGACACACTCTACCGGCAACATGCGGGCGCGCTGAACGATCATGCTGCGGCCGTGGAGTTGGTCGGCGAAGGGCTGCAGGCTGGCGGGAAAGTCGCGCATGTCCGCAGTGACGAGATGGTTGGGGACGGTGTTCTTGAGGTAGTCAAACCAGAAGAGTGAAAGCTGGGTAAGCACCTTTCCCTTATCTGGAATGGTGCTGCCAAGCACGTGGTCGAAGGCAGAGATGCGATCGCTGGCGACGAACAGCAGTTTGTCCGGTGCGACCTCGTATAGATCGCGGACCTTTCCGCTTAGGATGGGTTTACGTCCGCCGAGTCGCCGTTCGCTCATTCCAAACAGTTCATCATCTTTGAGCGGTTTCGACTAGGTTCTTCTGCTTTGGCGCATCGCCGCAGTAACGCCTATTACCGGGTTTTACGATCCTGAAGGCGTGGAACTAACAGACCGCGAGTACGTGCGCTTAGGAGCCGCTCCGCATAGGGGGTTCGCTTGCCTCAGGTTCATCCTGGAAGGGCATCGGCTCCGGCTTCAGACTGAGGAGTTGATCCAAGGTGAGGACCAGGACACGGCCGTCAGAAAGGACAATCATCACATTGTGGTGCTGCAACACATCGCAGCTGACGATCTTGATCATGCCGGAATCCATGAAGGCACATTACAACTTTGTCTGGACGGTGTCTGCTGTATGTGACACAAATCAATGAAGCCGTCGACTACCGCAGATCGGGTAGTTGCCAATGCTCCACTGTCAGGCTTACAGTTCGGGATGGCCTGCTGGGTAATCCGTCAGATTGTCACCACGGCGGCCAATCCCACCAGGATGTCATGACGCATGAACTCGTTTGATCGCCGTTCCTTTGTTCGTACCGTTGGTGCCGCAGGCTTGATGGGTGGTCTGCCGCATCTTTCAGACGCCGCCGCGCTGACGCAGGCAACACATGAGGTGCTGCCACAGCAGCCCCAGGTGGAAGGACAGCCGAAGGATTCGGTGCCGTTTGCTGTGTGCGGCATGAGCCATGGGCACATCTATGGCATGATCTCCGCGATGCAGGAGGGCGGCGGCAAGCTGGTGAAGTTATGGGCCGACGAGCCCGACACGCTGGCTGCGGCAAAGAAGCGTTTTCCAAACGTACCAGTTGCTGCCTCACAGGACGAGATTTTGCATGATCCGCAGATCAAGCTGGTGCTGTCGTCAGAAAAGGCGAATCAGCGGGCGGGACTTGGCGTGCGGACCATGAAGGCCGGTAAGGACTTCCTCTCAGACAAGCCGGGCGCGACCACTTTGGAGGATCTGGCGCTGATTCGCAAGACCATTGCCGAGACCGGACGGATCTACGGGATCATGTACTCCGAGCGGCTGGAGGTGAAGGCGGCCGTGTATGCGGGCGAGTTGGTGCGGCAGGGTGCAATCGGCAACGTGATCCAGACGATCAACATTGCGCCGCACCAGATCAGTCAGAGGCCCGGCGGTGATGCGGGTAGCAGCGGCGGCAATGAAGGGCGGCCGGACTGGTTCTGGAACGAGGTCGAGTATGGCGGCATTCTCGTCGATATCGGATCACACCAGGTGGATCAGTTTCTGTTCTATACGGGATCGCGCAAGGCGGAGGTGGTCGGAGCGCAGATCGCGAATGTGCGACATGCCAGCCATCCGTCCTTCCAGGACTTTGGCGACATGATGCTGCGTGGCAACAACGGTTTCGGCTATGTGCGGCTGGACTGGTTTACGCCGAATGGCTTGGGAACGTGGGGTGACGGCCGGCTGTTCATCCTGGGGACCGATGGGTACATTGAGGTGCGTAAGTACACGGACGTAGCCGTGTCCAAGCAGGGCAATCACCTGTTTCTCGTCGACAGCAAGCAGGCGCGGTCAATCGATTGCAACAACATGACGCTGCCGTTTGGCCGACAATTCATTTCAGATGTAGTGAACCGGACGCACACCGCGCAGGATCAGGAGCAATGCCTCCTGGCGGCGGAGCTGGTCATTAAGGCACAGATGCATGCCACGCGGACCCACCTGGATTGGGAGGGGAAACCGGGCATGCACAAGGGCAGGGCGGAAACGGATAGATCTTCTCTTCGATCACCGACGGGACGCAAAGCCAATGATGAATGAGGCAGTCACGCTTCGGCCAGGAAGCAGGCCGAGGGCGTCTCCTGGAGCGGGCGTGAACACGGCAGTCTTATTGAAGGCCGATACGCTGGTGATAGAACGTGTGTCGAAGAGGTTGTTGAAGCTGAGGCGCAGCTTGCTGCCGTCAAGCAGGTGACCACGGCGTACCGAGTAGTTGAAGAAGAGATTCGTGACCTGGAACGGATCGATGGGCGTGACCTGCTGAAACGTGCTCTGCGCATTCCAGTAGGGTCCAATGCGCTTGTTAAAGATCCCCGCGTCGAAGGTGCTGCTTTGATATGAAAGCCCGTATCCTTCCGTATTTGCTGGTGCGTTTGCGACCCAACGGTTATACGCGGCATTCGGCGTATCCACGGCAGGCTGGCCAGCTGTGCCGGATGGCTTGCTGATGGTCTGCGAGACGAATTTTGCCGTGCCAGCCGTGCCATTGAGATAGAGGCTGAGATGGTTTGTGAAGGCTATGTTCGTTTCACCCTCAAAGCCCTGCGTTACGGTATCACCGCTGGAGAAGAACTGTGTGCCGGACTGGATATTCGGGTCGGCAATGGCGGTGTAGCTGTTGCCAAAGTGAATGTGATAGTAGTCGCCGGTGAGGGAAATACGCTTCAGCTTGAGCACCGTACCGGTTTGATAGGTCAACGCGCTGCTCGGCTTGGGCAGCACGGAGACGGTGCCTGTCTGGTCGAAGACGTTGCTGGGCGGGATGATGCTGCCGGTTGCGATTTGGCCGTAAACGGACCAGTTTTGACGGATGCGGTAGTTTGCATCCCCTGAAGGAAGGTACGAGTTGTAGGCCCCGTAACTGCGGCGAAAGGCGAACGTTGCCTTGGTGACCGGGTCGATGTTGCCGATGGTCTTGCCGTTATCGGCATATTGCTTCAGATCCTGGGTGTACCGAGCGTACTTGAAGCCGCCGACGATGGTTAACTTCTGCGTAGGATGCAGCTCATACTCCGCGAACGGCTGATAGCTATTGGTCCAGAATTGTTCATGAAAGTTTGGCAGTACAGAATCAGCAAGGTTACGGGGATTTTGCGGAATCTGGAAGCGATTCGTTGCGGCCCACTCATACCACAGGCCGGTGCGGAAGATACCAATTTTAGAAACCTGGCTGATGGATGTTACTTCACCATACTTACGGTAGCTGTTTAGCTTGTCCGTTCCGCAGGCGAACTGGGTGGTAGCGGTGTTCGCCGTGCCAGCCTTGACGGCGACTTCCGTGTCGCATGCGGCAGTAATGGCGCCGCCCTGGGTATTGGCGTAGTTCTGGTGATTGTTATAGCTATAGGTGTATGGCTTCGTGTCGAGATACCAGCCATGGCGCAGATCCTTTTTTAGGCCGACGTACTCAAAATCCGTGGGCACATGGTAGAAGTTATAGCGATAATACTCGGCCTGGGTGGGATCGTTATTCAGCAGATAGTTATAGCCGTTTGCCAGGAACTCACTTCGAAGAGGACCGTTGAAGTTCGGGGTATTGGTGCTGAGCCGTAGAACGCTGCTGAAGCCGGTCAGCGTGGTGCTGTCGGAGATTTTGTACTGATACTTCAGCGCGCCAGCATCACGCCTTTGGTGGTTATACGTCTGAAAGCCGTCGGATGAAAGGTGATGCACGTCAGCCCACAGGTTCATCTTGCGGCTCGGACCGAAGTCTCCGGTGGTGTAATTGCCGTCGTAGAGAATGGTGTTGAATGAGCCGTACGAGATGCCGAAGCGAACATCCTGACGTGAACGGGTGGGCTCTGAGAGTAGGTTGATCGAGCCGCCGAAGGGCGTGGGTCCAATGGTGGAGGCGCTGCCGGGCGAGCGGTCGAAGTCGACGCCGCCGATAAATTGCGACGGAAAGAAGGCCCAGGAGTGGTGCGTGGGCGAATTTGTATCTTCAAATGGAATACCGTCAAAGGTGATGTCGTACTGGCCGTCGGCAAAGCCCCGGAAGTAGTTCTTGCTGTCGCCAAGGCCAACACCGTTGGGGTTGACGCTGAAGGTGCCTGGCGAAAGCGCAATGACTTCGCTGTAATCGGCCACGGGAGAGGTGAAGTTTTCTATGTAATAGCTGTTGATTTCCGTGCGCGCGGAGCGTGCGTCAAGGCGGGCATCCAGCGGTGCCAATTGCGCTGCGATGGAGTCAGACGCATCTGCTTCCACAGTGACCTGCTGGTTGAGATCGCTCAGGGAGAGCGTCACCGGCAGATCAAGAGTCTGGTTCTGCGACAGTACCACGCCAAGGAGCTTGTTTACCGAGAAGCCGGGCGCTGCAGAATCCACTTCGTACGTGCCAGGCACGATGCCGGTGATGGAGTAATGACCGCTGGCATCCGATGTCGTTTTGCGGGAAACAGTGTTGTCTGCGTTGTGAATCACAATGGAGGCGTTGGGCAGCGCACCACCGCGCGGGTCCGTGACGGTGCCGGTCAGGGTCGTTGCGGTCTGCGAGAGCAGGGGTGCTGCGAACAGCATAAAGGCAGGAACAAGGGCAGGACGGCAGCGCATGAGCGGCTCCAAGGAAGTTGGATTATGGTGAGCTTTCTCAGGCTAGTGCCGCAGTGTGACGCGTATGTGAAGACTCGATGAAAGCACCGTGACATCGGGGTTCAATCTGCAATGCCTGGTACTTCCGTATGCTTCACTGAAGTGCATGAGGATACAGTGTTTCGTTGCGATTTATTGTCTGCCGTTTGTACTTCCGCTGCCGTGTCAACAGGGCCATGATCAGCTTGCTGGGAACACGGTGCTGATTATCCGTCACGCGGAGAAACCGGTGGAGGGACAGGGCTTGAGCCTACAGGGCGAACGGCGCGCCGGGATGTATGTTTCTTACTTCGAGCCGTTTGCCGAAGGCGATCTACAGTTCAATGTGGATGCGTTGTATGCGGGATCTGACTCGGAGAATAGCAGCCGCCCGCGGCGGACGCTGGTGCCGCTAAGTCAAGCGAAGGGTATGCCTCTGCATGTTAACGTTGGAACGAAAGAGCCGGGCAAACTGGTGACAGAATTACGAACGGAGCCGCATGGCTCACACCCGCTGATCGCATGGCGTCACGGTCAGATCCCGGCGTTGCTGCAGGCCTTTGGTGCCGATGCGCAGGCGCTGCTGCCAGGAGGCAAGTGGCCCGATGACGTGTATGACTGGGTGATCGTTCTGCGATTTGATGGCGCAGGCGTGTTGAAGCAGCAGGAACGGCTCCAGGAGCACCTATCAGTTGGGCAGAACTGACTATGCGACGGACCTCCGCTCTATGACGCAGAGGTGCTTACGCCACGGCCCGCCTGACTTCGGCCTTCTTCATGTTGACGCTGACGATCTTGCTGACGCCGGGTTCCTGCATGGTGACGCCGTAGATAATGTCGGCTTCGCTCATGGTGCGTTTGTGGTGAGTGATGATGACAAATTGGGTGTCACGGCTCATCTCGTGGATAAGGCGGGCGAAGCGGCCCACGTTGGTTTCATCCAGCGGCGCGTCGACTTCGTCCAGGACGCAGAAGGGACTAGGCTGAAACTCGAAGATGCCGACCAGGAGCGAGAGCGCGGTGAGCGCCTTTTCGCCGCCCGAGAGCAGGAGCACGTTTTGCAGCTTTTTACCGGGTGGTGATGCGACCAGATCGATACCGCTTTCAGCGGAGTTGGTCTCGTCCGTCAGCTTCATAAAGGCTTGACCGCCACCGAAGAGCTTCGCGAAGGTGTCTGAGAAATGCTTGTTAATGACACCGAAGGCCTCGTCGAACTTGGTCCGGCTGATCTCGTCGATTTCCCTGATGGCGTTCTGTGTATTAGCGATGGAGTCGAGCAGGTCCTTGCGTTGCGTTTCGAGGAAGAGGTGACGCTGCGATGCTTCTTCGAATTCTTCCAAGGCCATCATGTTGACCGGACCCATGGTATCAAGCTTGGCCTTGAGGGTGCGCGTTTCTTCTTCCGCGGCGTTGAGCGTATCGGGGCCGAGTGGCTGGATCGATTCGTCGGCGCGTAGATCGGCTGCCGGCAGGTTGAGGTCCTGCAAGGATTGCGTTTCCAGATGCTCGATCTCAGAGGTGAGGCGGGCAATGGTTGCGTGCAGCGTGCCTCTGTGTTCGCGCATAGCGTCGAGTTCAGAGCGTAGAGTACGTAGCTGCGTATTCTTCTCTGTAATGCGCGCGCGAAGAACGGTTGCTGCTTCTGAAAGTCTTGCCGCATCCACGGTGAACTGATCGCGCGCGGCGGTGAGTTCAGCCTGCTGCGCGGTTAGGTGTACGTTTTCTTCTTCCCGGCGGGTGCGCTCGGCGGCGCCACCGGCTAGCTGACTTTCGAGGTGGTGAATGCGCTGTTGCGTGGAATTGCGCATGCGCTCGTTCTGCTCGAAGTTTGCGGAGGCGTTACGCAGCCGCTCTTCCAGACCGGCGAGTGCAGCAGAGGCGGCTGCGGCTACGATCTGCACCTCTTCACGCTGACGGCGGAGATCTTCAATGCGAAGGATTGCGGTGTTGACCCGGACGTCAACCGCGTCGCGCTCTGCTGTCAGCTGCGCGGCTTCCGCCTGCTTGCGTTCGATCTGGTCCTGCTTCTGAGCCCGAGCGTCGCGGTTGCGCTCACTGTGCAGAGACCAGTCAGCTAAACGCTTTTCTATGCGTGCGGCTTCAGAGTCCATCTGGCGCAGGGCGGCACCGTTGTTTGCGACCTCCCGTTCGGCCTCACGGCGCTCGGTGCTTTTCAGTTCCACGGTGTGTTGAGCTTCTGCGATCTGCTTCGTAAGTGCGGCAACGGAGAGTTCGGTCTCAGAAAGATTGTTTCCAGTGGCTTCCAGCTTGGCCTGGGTGTCGCGGAGTTCGCGCTTGAGGGCGAGTGGGCCTTCGCTGCGAGCCTTGCCGCCAGTAACGGTCACGTTGTGGAAGGTTTCACCAGTGGGAGAAAGAAAGAATGCCTGGGGATGCAGCAGGGCGAGGGTGCGTGCGGTGTCCGCGTCAGGGGCAATGAAGCCTTCGCGCAATTTAGGCAGGATGGCCTCAAGCGAACGTCCGAATCCGTTGAGCACGCGGATGCAGTTCTTGAGTGGTTGCGCACCGCGAAGATCGCCTTCGGTACGGCTCTCCACGCCTTCCGTGAAGCCGGGTTGAGTTTCTGAGCCGGCGTGTACGAGGAACGTGGCGCGACCGTCAACGGTGCCTTTCAGAAGACCGATGCCGGCCTCGGCGCTCCCCCAGTCTTTGACGACAATGTAGTTCAGTTCTTCCTTGAGGAACTCGTCCACAACAGGACCGTACTCGTCTTCGACTTCAAGGAAATCGGCCAGTGTGCCGAGGGGAGCCACGCTTGCACCCACGCCGTTGGCTTTGAAGAGTTTGCGCACGGTTTCGCTGGAATAGCTGTGGTCGCGGATGAGTGATTCCAGCGAGTTGCGGCGACCCGTGAGCGTGGCTGCTTCAGCACGGAGGTGATCCCCACGGCGGCGCGTCTCCATCTCTTCACGGCGTTTGGTATCGAGGTCGAAGCGTAGCTGTGCGATCTCCGTTTCGAGGCGCTTAAGGCGGTCGGTGACGGATTCAAAGCTGAGAGAAACCTGGCCGCGCTGGTGCCCGAGTGCTTCGAGTTCGCGACGGGCCTGCTCGCTTTCGGTAAGAAGCCGCTGTGCTTCTCGGTCGAGTCCGGCAAGCGACTCTACAGCCTGTGCTTCTTCGCGATGCACTTGCGAGATGCGATGCATCAGCTGCATGGATTGATTGCGGCCCTGCGAGACCTCGCGGTCAGCGTTGTTGAGGTGGGCCTGCGCGTCACTGGATTCGCGCTGTTTCGCCCCGGCGGTCTGGCGTGCCTGCTCGGTATCGGCGGTGGCGGTATTTAAAAAGAGACGCAGACCGTTGTGGTCTGCGGTGAGCGATTCAATTTGCAGGCTCAGTTGTGTGAGTTCATCGGTGCCGGTGCTGATGCGGGCCGCGAGATCGCTGACGCGGTCAGTATTCCCAGCAATGCGGGCAGTGGCACGTTCGAGTTCGATGCGTGTTTCATTGGTACGGGCCTGAGTTCCGCGCAGGTCTTCATCCAGTTGGTAGCCGTGCTGGACGGCCGCGGCATGTTCCGCATCCAACACTTCCAGAGCGGTGGCTTGCATGTCGATGCGGCTGGTACGTTCACTGACCGCACCTTCGGCTTTGGCCAGGTCCGTGTCATGCTGGGTCAGCCGGCTTCGAAGAACTATCCGGAGCTTGCCGCGCAGCTCGTCGCGCATTTGGCCGTAGCGCTCAGCCTTAGCGGCTTGCCGCTTCAGCGTGGCCATCTGACGCGTGACTTCATCGAAGATGTCGTCAATGCGGGCGAGATTCTGCTTGCTGGCCTCCAGCCGAAGTTCGGCAAGACGCTTCTTGGTTTTGAATCGGGTGATCCCGGCAGCCTCCTCGATGATGGCGCGGCGGTCGAGCGGCTTGGACGAGAGCAGTTGACCGATACGTTCCTGCCCGATGATCGCGTAGTTCTCGCCGGACAGACCTGTGCCGAAGAAGATGTCTTGAATGTCCCGCAAACGGCAGATCTTGCCATTCAGCAGGTACTCGGACTCGCCTGAGCGGAAGAGGCGGCGCGTAACTGTGATCTCGCCTGCACGTACTGGTGCGCGATTGAACTTGCGGCGGCGAATTTTGAGGACGACGGGGTTGGCGTTCTCTGTCTCATCCTGGCTCCGTGCCTCCACTTCAATTTCGTCCGCCTCTTCACCGGCGGGGATCGGTCCGGGCTGTGCCTCGGCAATGGATGTGGCGGTGGCTTCAGCGCTCATATTGCGCTCGGCAGCTTCGTCCCAGTCGTGCGGTTCAGCGGGCTTACTGCTAGCCGAGGCGATGCTGACGGCCTCACCTGTGTCATGCGCGTCGTAAACATCGGGATCAACCAGGGTGAGCGAGACCTCGGCCATGCCGGTGGGCTTGCGGTCGCGCGTTCCGGCAAAGATGACGTCCTCCATCTTGGTGCCGCGCAAACTTTTCGCGCTCTGCTCACCGAGTACCCAGGTAATGGCGTCAGAGATGTTGGATTTGCCGCAGCCATTTGGGCCGACGATGGCTGCGATGCCGCTGCCGGAGAGCTGCACGTCTGTGCGGTCACAAAAAGATTTGAAGCCGAGAATCTGGACGCGCTTGAGCTTGAGCATGGTGCATGGATCCTCAGCGCCTTGGCAACTGCCGAATGCGCACTCTCTCCAGGATCAGGCTATCGCCACATGTGCAGAGGAATCAAGCATTGCAACCGCATGTATTGTGGATAAGCTGGTCAGAGCGCAATTAGTAGAACCGTGCTGCAGTTGGACACTGCGGGGCTGAGTTCCTGGCGGGTAAGTGCGAATGGACAGTGCAAAAGGAAGCTCCGGGTTCCGGACGTCAATCAGAATGATGCTGGTGAGAAATAACTGCGACTATTTTTGTTCTTTCAACTGTGCTTGGAGGGCGTTGGTTTTGGGTTGAAAGCGACACCTGTTAGAGTGCAAGCATCTACTGAAGTCTGTGTACCGTTTTCCGTGTGCGGTGCGTCTTACGGGAAGCGAAAGAGACCGAAGAACAGGGAGAGTTTCTGATGAAGAAGGCAATACTTGCCTCAGTGTTGGCAGTGGCGTGTGTTTCGGCTTCACACGCGTTCGCACAAGCAGCTGCGGCCGGAGCGCAGGCTGGACCGCAGCTTTCGCAGGATGAGTACACGGCGTACAACGCCGTCATTACCGCGACTGATCCTAACGCGAAGGCGGCGGCGGCAGAGGCGTTTCTGACGAAGTACCCACAGTCAAGTGTGAAAAACACGGTTCTGGAGCAGTTGCTGGCGGCATATGCGCAAGCGAACAATGCTCCGAAGGCGCTGGACGCGGCGGACCGTCTTCTACGGGTGGACCCGAATAACATCCGCGCTTTGGCACTACAGACGAGTTTGTTGAAATCGCAAGGTGATGCGGCGAAGGATCCGGCAGCGCAGCAGGCCGCATATGATAAAGCAGCGGATTCCGCGGCGCGCGGCCTGAAGGCAACCAAGCCTGCGGCGGTGAGCGACACGGATTGGGTAGCGATACAGAAGCAAGTGACGCCCTACTTCTACAGCGCGGAAGGTATTGACGCGTTGACAAAGAAGGACAGCGCCGGTGCGATCACGGCATATACGGCAGAACTGAAGGCGGTTGATCCGGCACAAACGGCCCAGCCGGGCCCCTTCCTCCAGGACACGTACTTCCTGGGTCAGGCGTACTACATCGCCACGCCGCCGGATTACCTAAACTGCACCTTCTACGCGACGCGCGTTGCGCTGCTGGCACCAGATCAGTTCAAGTCACAGTTTCAGCCGCTGGCCACGTATTGCTACAAGAAGTACCACGGTGGCGACGACGGCTATGACGCAGTCAAGACTGTGGCGCAAGCGAACCTGTTTCCACCCGCGGATTTTGCGACCAGCGTAAAGCCTGCTCCAACCATGGCGGACCAGGCAACCGCCGTTCTGGAAGCCGATAAGAAGGATGATCCTGGCCTGACAAAGTCGGCGCTTGCCGATCGTGAGTTTGTCATCGCGTACGGCACGGCGGATCAGGCTGAAGCTGAGTTCACACCGATCAAAGACAAGGAAGTTAAAGTCTCCGGTAAGGTGGTCAGCATTTCGGATACTGCGCTGACGTTGGCTGTGTCGGATGATGCGAAGCAGGCCAATCCTCCTACTGCCGACTTTACGGTGACGTTGAAGGAAGCGCCGAAAACTACACCTACGGTCGGGGCGGAAGTCGCAGTGGTTGGAATGATTGCGTCGTACACGCAGAAGCCACTGATGATGACGATGACCGGCGCTGAAATTGAGGCTAAGACTCCGCCAAAGGCCGCCGCACCCGCCCACAAGGCACCCGCACGGCGTCGCTAGTTCGCTGTATGTGTTCGTTAAGGCGGCCTTCGGGCCGCCTTTCTTCTTTGAGGCATCGTTATCACTCGCCCAACATGATGCGACGGATGCGGTAGGCGCGACCGGTTGCGCCATCGCATTCGATCACCGAGGCACACATCCTGGGATTACCCTTGGCGGCTTCAAACTTTGCGGGACGGCCTGTGAGGAATTTCTCGATGACAGCCTCGCGCTCGACACCGATGACGGAGTCAAAGGGACCGCTCATGCCAACATCGGTCTGGTACGCGGTGCCTTGCAGCAGGATGCGCTCGTCTGCCGTGGGCACGTGCGTGTGTGTGCCCAGGACGGCCGTGACGCGACCGTCCAGATACCAGCCGAGAGCGGCTTTTTCGCTGGAAGCTTCCGCGTGAAAATCGACGAGGATGACCTTGCTTGTGATGGTGGCGAGGAGTTCGTCGGCCTTGCGGAAGGGGTCATCATTCTGTTGCATGAAAACGCGACCCTGCAGGTTCGCTACCGCGTAGGTCTGGCCAGTGGGAAGCGTGCCCTGGTACATGCCGAAGCCGGGTGTTTTGGGTGCGAAGTTGGCGGGGCGCAGGATACGGCGTGGGCGATCGTGTGAGTCTGCGGGAACCTTGATGTAGTCGAGCAGTTCCTTCTTGTCCCAGAAATGATTGCCGGTGGTGATGACGTCCGCGCCGAGGTCGAAGAGGTCCTCGGCGATGGCGGGCGTGATGCCGAAGCCGCCTGCGGCGTTTTCGCCGTTCATCACGCAGAGATCGATGCGATTGGACTCAAGGACGTGCCCGATATGTTCGGCGACGATGCGGCGGCCAGCGGAACCGAAGACGTCGCCGACGAAGAGAATATTCACGTCTCAGAGTGTTACAGGGAAGGAGGCCCAGGACAAGCCGCTAAAATGCTACGTGCTCATATAGGGCACCAGTTGGTGATAGTTTGTATGCAGGAGAGGCCATGCGAACAACACTCGTTCTCGATGACGAATTGATTAAGACAGCCAGCGAGTACACCGGTATCACGGAGAAGGCAACGCTTGTGCGTGAAGGATTGAAGTCCTTGATTGCACGTGAAGCGGGGCGACGCCTGGCCGCGTTAGGTGGCAGCGATCCGGATATCAAGGTGCCCCCCCGGCGGCGGCCTAAGTTTTGACCTTAGCTGATACGTCTGTTTGGGTAGAGCATTATCGGGTGGGAAACGATGCGCTTCGTACCCTTTTACGTGAGGATTTGCTGCTGTGTCATCCGGTCGTTGTCGGCGAGATCGCCATGGGCAGTCTGCGGCATCGCTCACTCACACTGCAAGCGCTTCAACTCCTGCCGTCAGCGTTGGCCGCTCGTGATGAAGAAGTTATGCAACTGGTAGAGAGTCACAGTTTGTACTCAAAGGGCCTGAGTTACATCGACGCCCACCTGCTAACCTCCGCCCTCATCACCACGGATTGCAGGCTCTGGAGCTTTGACAGGCGCTTGCACGAAGCTGCACGCAAGATGGGCGTCGCATCCTCTCTAGGAACGATGCACTGAGTCTGGCGTGCCACTCTCCTGCCCGAGTTGCTTTGCGGGGCGGAGGAGGGGGAAGAGGATGACGTCGCGGATGGAGCGGGAGCCGGTGAGCAGCATGGTGAGGCGGTCGATGCCGATGCCTTCGCCCGCGGTGGGCGGCAGGCCGTAGGCCAGGGCGCGGACGTAGTCGTCATCCATCTGGTGAGCTTCGTCGTCGCCGCGCTCGCGCTCGCCCAGCTGGGCTTCAAAGCGGTGGCGCTGGTCCTCGGGGTCGTTCAGCTCGCTGAAGGCGTTACCGACTTCGAAGCCGCCAATGTAGAACTCGAACCGCTCTACCCAGTCGGGTTCGTCCGGCTTCACTTTGCTTAGTGGACTAACTGCGAGAGGGAAGTCGTAGATGATTGTGGGCTGGATGAGGTGTTGTTCTGCACAGAACTCGAATATGTGAGTGATGGCTCTACCCATCACTGATGTCCTCAAAGAGTCGTTCTCTTCGGAGCTTTCCGTTCGATCATCTCCGCAAACGTCCATTAGATTCTTCACGTGAAAGCTCAACAACAGTTGCAAAGCAGTTCCAAGTCCGGGATTGTTTGTTAGGATGTCGAATCGTTGAACGCGACTTCCATCGAAGTCTAGCCTTGTATGTATAACTTGGTTGTTAGCTTTAATCAAGAATTGCAAGAAGTTCCAAGAACTAAGGAGGTCTCGTAAATTAGGTTGGTCACAAGACTCCTTAGGCCAGAACTTGATGATGGCTTCCTTCATCGAAAGCCGTTGCCACTTACCAAGATCAATCTGCACCATCTCGCCTGCGCGTGGGCCTTTTGGCAGAGGAAAGTTGATGACTGTCGTGCCGTTCACTTCGTTGGCAACGAAGGTAATGATTTCCTCGGTTAGGTCCATCAGATGGTGGTAGTTGCTGTAAGCCTGGTAGAACTCCAGCATGGTGAACTCGGGGTTGTGCTGGGTGCTGATGCCCTCGTTGCGGAAGTTGCGGTTGATCTCGTAGACGCGGTCCATGCCGCCGACGACCAGGCGCTTGAGGTAGAGTTCTGGCGCGATGCGCAGGTAGAGGTCCATGTCCATGGTGTTGTGGTGCGTGACGAAGGGCCGCGCCGCCGCTCCACCCGCGACCGGCTGCATCATGGGGGTTTCGACTTCGATGTAGCCGCGCGCGTCGAAGAACTTGCGGAGCGCTTTCAGGATTTGGGCACGTTTAACGAAGACATCGCGGGCTGGGAGGCGCTTGAGGCCTGCCGTGGCGGCAGCGAGGGGTTCCGGGTTGTCAGGAGCGCTTTCAGCGCTTGAACCCACCTTAGCCTGCGGCGAAGGTGGGGCACCCGGTTCCGTCTGCTCGCCAAGCTGCTCGGCGTCTTCGCCGTTGTCCATGAAGAGGTCGAGGTAGCGCTGGCGGTAGCGAAGTTCGATGTCGGTGAGGCCGTGGAACTTGTCGGGGAGCGCCAGCATGGCTTTGGCGAGGAAGGTCAACGTCTGGACGTGGACGGTGAGTTCGCCGGTGCGGGTGCGGAAGAGATAGCCGGTAACGCCAATGTGGTCGCCGAGGTCGAGCAGCTTATAGAGTTCGAAGGCGCGCTCGCCGACGTCGTCCTTGCGCACGTAAATCTGCAAGCGGCTGCCGCTGCCTTGCAGGACGGCGAAGCCTGCTTTGCCCTGGCGGCGATGCGCCATCACGCGTCCCGCGACGGCCACCTGCACGCGGTCTGCTTCCAGCGCCTCCGTGCTGATGGGTGCGTCGGTGTTGTTGTACTCGGACTGAATCGCGGCGATTTCGTGGGTGGTGCGGAAGCTGTTGGGATAGGTGGCTTCCAGCGGCTTCAGGCCGGTCTCGACGCCGAGCGCTTCAATCTTCTTCAGCTTCTCTTTGCGCTCTTCGTACAGGCGCTCTTCAAAGTCGGATCCGAACAACTGCGTGCCCTCGTTTCTCTAGGCCAAGTATAGAAGGCAAGGCGGTGGCCCCAACTTCGCGAAGCTAAGGTGGGTTTGCTGCCGTGTGGGCAGAAGGAACCCACCTGAGCGTTATGCAGCGCGACAACCTGAACCCACCTTAGCCGCGATGCGACGAAGGTGGGGCACACATGTCTACAGGTGACACCTTCTTCACCCCGTGTGGTGTAATGGTTGCCGATGAGCGATAACGAACGCACGCCCGGTAAGCCGAAGGGCGCATTGGGTGACTTGGTGAAGGCGGAGTCCATGCTGCAGCTGGCGATTGCGCTGCCGATTGGCTGCCTTGTGGGATGGTTTCTGGGCAGCCTGGCGGACAAGCATTTCCACACGCATGCATGGGCGCTGATCGGCATCCTGATCGGGGCGGCTGGCGGGTTTATACAGCTCATCACGACCGCAAGGAAGTACATGAAGGACTTAAACTAAGTGGCTGCGGAAGACGCGGTTCTGGGCAACTTCAGCGACGCCGACGCGGCTGCGGTCATCGTTCGATCGGTACGAATCGTGGCAGTGCTGGCGATAGTTGGAGCGGTGGTTGCAGGCTGTAAGGCGGGCTGGCAATCAGCGGTGCTGTTGCTGATCGGCGCGGCAATTTCAGCGAGTGGATTGTGGGAGTGGCGGCGGCTGATGGCGGCGTTGATGATCCGCATGGAACCCGCGCCGGGCGAGCAGCTGGCAGGCGCGAAACGACCGAACATCGGCTTCGCCTTGACCGGATTCTTTCTCCGTCTGTTCGCAGTGCTGGTCGTTCTGTATGTTAGCCTTAAATATCTTCATGGCTCCCCGATTGCGTTAGTCGCGGGCATCGCCATGGGTGTGGCCGCGCTCTCCATCGAGGGTCTCCGGCTGCTGCGGAATGGCACGATGTAAGTGCCGCAAAGTTTTATGAATTGTACGAACGGACCATGCCGGAACAGCTAGCTCTTACTCGATTGCTCAATACATATTTCGCCGGTCCGGCGGACGCCTTCTTGCGTGCGTTGCATGTGCATGTGACCTACCCGCAGGCTCCCATCTCCAATGCGTTCGCGATGGAGTTGCTGGTGGTTGTATTGCTGCTGCTGTACTTCGTTGCGGTGCGTGTCAGCCTGAGCGTGGAAAAGCCGGGCGCTGTGCAGCACTCGGCGGAAATGGTTCACGAGTTCGTCTCGGGGCAAGCTGAGAGCGTCATCGCAAACGGCTACGAGCGATATGTGAATTACCTGACGGTGCTGGCCCTGTTTATTCTAGTGATGAATTTGTTGGGCCTGGTGCCGGGGCTGGAGTCGCCGACCGCGAATGTGGTGGTGCCGCTCGGGATTGCGCTGGTTACGTTTTTCTACTACCACTACCACGGTATCCGGGAGAATGGCGGAGCGTACATCAAACAATTTCTGGGACCGGTTTGGTGGCTTGCACCGCTACTGTTTCCCATTGAGATCGTTTCTCACCTTACGCGTGTGCTGTCACTTACCGTACGTTTGTATGCCAACCTGTTCGCGGGCGACCTTGTCACCCTGGCATTCTTTTCGCTGGTTCCCATCGGCATTCCGCTAATCTTCATGGGTCTGCACCTCGGTGTCGCCGTGGTCCAGACGTATGTGTTCATGCTCCTCGCGGCCATCTATCTGAGCCTGGCGGTTGCGCACGAGCATTAGAGTTTGATCCCACACATCAGGATCGATGTACGGGGCACCGCATTCCAAGTTTGACGTGCGCGACCTGCCTTCGCCGCGCATGGGTACTATCCGCGTAAGCGTGAGGGGGTCAGCACGGTGAACCTCAACCACCCACTGGCGCGGCATCTCTGAAGGAGCAGGAGCAAGACACATGCAGACTCTCAAGTATCTCTTTATGACACTGGCCGTGTTGCTGATTGCAACCCCGGTGTTTGCGCAGGGCGGCGGCGACGCTTCCTCGGCTGGTTTGGTTTCGATTGCAGCGGGCATCGGCATGGCGATTGCGTCAGGCCTTTGCGGCCTGGGTCAGGGTAAGGCTACGGCCTCCGCAGCTGAGGCCGTGGCGCGCAATCCTGGCGCACGTCCCGCGATCTTTACCTTCCTGATTCTCGGTCTGGCATTTATCGAGTCGCTGGCGCTGTTTACCTTCGTGATCATCTTTATTAAGGTGAGCCGGTAACGTTCTTTGCTCTGCAAACGGAAAGGCCCTCGCTGCGGCGAGGGCCTTTCCGCGTCTGGTGGCGATTTAATGCGGAGTGGTAGGCTGGTACGTTGTGTCAAGATTTGTCCTGGCGGAAGGTTCGGTGGCAATCGCTCCAGTCTGCGCGAGACCGAGGACCCTGCCTGGAGCGATGCCGAGCGCGATGGTGGCGAGCAACGCTGCTGCGAGTGCGATCGCTGCCGGGATGTCTCGTACAACGGTGGTGCCGTAGGCGTCAACTACAGTGGGCTGGATCCTTGCTGTGACATGTCCGGGCTGCGAGTAGATGCGAACGATCAGCCGCAGGTAGTAGTAGCAGGCGACACCGGAGTTGAGCAGCCCGATGATGGCGAGCTTGATGTGTCCGGCGTGGATCACGGCGGTGAAGACGTAGAACTTGCCGAAGAAGCCGCCGGTAAAGGGAATGCCAATCATGGAAAGCAGGAAGAAGCTGAGCGCGGCGCCAAGCACCGGATGGCGTAGAGCGAGACCGGTGTAATCCTCGCCGGAGCGGAGGCGCTCGTCGCGTCCGCTGACCAGGGTGATGACGATGAACGCGCCGACATTCATCGCCGCGTAGGTTGCGGAGTAAAAGGCTGCGGCAGCGATGCCGTCGGCGGGCAGAGCGGTGAAGGCGGCAATAAGATATCCTGCGTGCGCGATGGACGAGTAGGCCAGCATGCGCTTTACGTCTCGCTGAACCAGCGCGGCGAGGTTACCGATGCACATGGAGAGCACAGAGATGACGGCCATCAGGATCTGCCAGCGTGGCTCGAAAATGGCGTAGCCGGAGAAGAGGATGCGCAAGAGAACGGCGAATGCAGCGGCCTTGGGTGCGGTGGACATGAGGCCCACGACGGGTGGTGGAGCGCCCTGGTAGACGTCTGGCGTCCACACGTGGAAGGGCGCGGCGGAGACTTTGAAGCCGATGCCAATGATGATCATGGCGATGGCGAGCACGGCGAGTACCGGCGTCCTGGTGGTTGCAAGCGAGACGGCTACTACGTTCAGATTGGTCGAACCGGTTGCGCCAAAGGTGAGCGCGATACCGTAGAGGAAGAATGCGGTCGCGAAGGAGCCGAGCAGGAAGTACTTGAGAGAGCTTTCGGTTGCCGTGGCCTGATTTTTGCGGAATCCCGCCATGATGTAGGTGGAGATGGATGAGATTTCTAGGCCGATGAAGACCATCAGCAGTTCCGTGGAACACGCCATCAACATCATGCCGACGGTGCCAAAGCAAATCAGAGCAAAGTATTCACCTGCATTGCCGCCTGGGGTGTCGAAGTAGTCCAGCGAGGAGAGCAGCGTGGCGATTACGATGAGGCCGATCAGCACCTGGAAGAAAATGGAGAAACTGTCCACCCTCACTGAGTTACTGAAGGCATTGACTGCGCCGAGATGCAGTTGCCAAAAGCTGATGGCGGTTGCCGCGACCGTGCCTGCGATAGCGAACCACCCAAGCGGCTTGCGCGAACGTCCGTGTGGCAGCACCGGTTCGAGCATCATGATGATGACGCCGACGACGGTGAGCAAGTACTCCGGCAGAAGCGCGAGGACGTTATTGGAGACGGCTTGCGTCATCTGCGTGCTGCTCCTTTGATCTGAGCTGCGGGTGTCAATCGGACTACGGTATTGCCGCGTAGCATGTAGCTGGTTGCTTCGAGCTTCCGGTATTCGCCGTAAGGAGTGGCATCTGATACGCGGGCGTATGCCTGCCCAAGCGGATCAAGTGCGCGTGTAAACAGGGGCGACGCTACGCCCATGACGAGGAAGAGGATGACCAGCGGCCAGAGGGCGAGGTGTTCACGGGCGGTTATGTCCCACGTGGGGCGCTCAGCCGTGGTGGAGCCAAGATCGGCATAGAAGACCCGCTGAATCATGGTGAGCAGGTAGGCGGCGGAGAAGATCACGCCGGAGGTGCCGATGACGGTCCACAGCATGGCGTGCCCTGTAAGAAGCGTCTGAGCAGAGCCGGAGAGGATGAGAAATTCGCCGACAAAGCTGTTCAGCATGGGCAGGCCGACATTGGACAGGGCAGTGATGACGAAGAGCGTGACCATCCAGGGCAGCTTGCCTGCGGTGCCGCCAAGTTCCCGCATGTCGTATGTGCCGTAGCGCTCATACAGGAAGCCCATGAGCATGAAGAGCGCACCACCGGAGATGCCGTGGTTGAGAATCTGGTACATGCCGCCGTCGAGGCCGTTGACGGTAAAGGTAAAGATGCCGAGCGTGCAGAAGGAGAGGTGGCCAAGGGTGGAGTATGCGGCCAGGCGCTTGAGATCGTTCTGGACGAGGGCAATGCAGGCGCCGTAGACGATGCCAATGGCTCCAAGCGCGATGAGCAGGGGAGCGATGCGGTGCGACTGCTCCGGAAAGATGCCGAAGGAGAAGCGCAGGATGGAGTAGAGGCCAAGTTTGCCGGCCAGCACCATGACGGCAGCGGTCGGCGCTTCGCTGATGGCGTCGGCGAGCCAGCCGTGCAGTGGGAAGACAGGGACCTTGACAGCGAAGGCAAAAAGGAACGCCAGGGACGCAAGCCACATGCCTGCCGAAGTGGCTTGTATGCCGTGCGCGGCGGCCATAGCGGCAATCTCCGGCAGCTGGAAGGTGGCCGTTTTTGCGTAGATCCAGATGATGCCTACCAGCAGCAACGCTGAAGGGATGAAGGCGTAGATGAAGTACTTGAGGGCGGCGCGGCGGCGGTTTTCCGTGCGGCCGAAGGTGGCGATGAGAATGGTCATCGGCACCAGCGCCAGCTCCCAGAATGCGTAGTACAGGAACAGGTCGAGCGAGGCAAAGACGCCCAGCATGGCGACCTGCTGTAGTAGAAAGAGCGTGTAAAAGAGCTTTTTGCGTTCCCTGATTGCATTCCACGAAGCGAGAACACCGAGTGGTGCCAGCAAGCCAGAAAGCACCAGAAGCCACATGGAAAGGCCATCCACACCAAGGTGGTAGCGGATTGCGGGTGCCGGAATCCAAGAGGTGTCCTGCACAAACGCGAACTGCTGTCCAATACTGTGGAGCGTACTGAAATGCGCGGGGAGGTGCAGTGTCAGCAGGAAGGTGAGCAGCGTAATGCTCAGCGCGCCCCATTGCTGGATGCGGCCGCGATCTGGCAGCAGGGCCAGCACCACCGCTCCGGCGAGTGGCGTAAAGACTATCAGCGAAAGAATGATGCCGTTCAGGTTCATGGCCCTATTGGTTTCCGAAGATGTTGAAGGGCAGGTGTGCCGCAAGGGTTGAGTGCCGGGCGAGTGCGGTGTACGTCATCAGCAGAATGACACAGGCTGCACCTGCGGCCAACCATCCAGCGTAGGAACGGATGTTGCCGGACTGCATCCGCCGTGTGCCCTCGCCTGCCTGGCGTATCAGGAAAGCTGCGAAAGCTCCTGACCCGCTGACGAGTCCCGTATCGACCAGGCCGCCCAAGAGCAGGCGTGAGATGACCATCAGCGGCGTGACGAAGATGATGTGATAAAGCTGATCAATGTAGTACTTGCCTGCAACCAGCCGGTAGAGCGGGTTTGCCGCAGCGCGAGCGCCCAGCGTGCCGGGCCTCTTCAGGTAGAACAGATAGGCGAAGAACCAGCCAATGAGCGCGACGGCAACAGAGATGGCTGCCAGGGCGAGTTCAAGGCCGTGCGAGACCTGATCGGCATTAGCGGCGTTCTGAGGCTCCGTGGTGAGGGCGAAGACGGGGTCGAGGAAGTGCTCGAAGGCGTTGTGGCCACCAAGGGCAGCGGGTATGCGGACCCATCCACCTGTGACCGACAGGATGGCCAGAATCACCAGTGGAGCGAGCATGATCCACGGCGACTCATGTACGCCATGCGGGTGTGCAGCCTGGCCTTCGTCATGCTCATCCACCCTGGTCAGCTTGGAGTCGCTTCGGGAGTGAACCGACGCGCCTTGCTGTGCAAGTGGATCGTGCGGATCGCCATGTCCGGTGGCTAGCGCATGTTCGTCAAAGCGCTCAGCACCGAAGAAGGTCTTGTACCAGAGGCGGAACATGTAGAACGACGTCATGCCAGCGGTAAGAACGCCGACTGCCCAGAGCACGATGTGCAGCGGGTTGGGCGAAATGTAAGTGCGGTACAGTATCTCGTCCTTGGAAAAGAAGCCAGCGAACGGTGGAATACCCGAGATGGCGAGAACGCCCGCGCTCATGGTCCAAAAGGTGACAGGTGTGCGCTTGCGCATGCCACCCATCATGCGCATGTCCTGTTCGCCACTTAGTGCGTGGATGACTGAACCGGCTGCTAGAAACAGCAGGGCCTTAAAGAAGGCGTGGGTCATGAGGTGAAAGATGGCTGCGGAGTACGCCGCCACACCGCAGCCGAGGAACATGTAGCCCAGCTGCGAGATGGTGGAGTACGCAAGCACACGCTTGATGTCGTGCTGCACCATGCCGATGCTGGCGGCGAAAATGGCGGTCAGGGCACCTATAATGGCCACTACGCCGAGGGCGAATGGCGAACGGTCAAACAGCACATGCGAGCGGCAGACCAGGTAGACGCCCGCCGTCACCATGGTTGCGGCGTGGATCAGCGCAGACACCGGCGTCGGGCCTTCCATCGCGTCCGGCAGCCAGACGTAAAGCGGGATCTGCGCGGATTTGCCCGCCGCTCCCACGATCAGCAGCAGAGCGATCGTGGTTAGAAAGCCGCCATGCAGTTCCGGATGCAGGCTGATGGCACCAAAAACCTGCGTAAAGCTGAGCGTGCCGAAGTGGTTGATCAGCAGAAACATTGCAAGCAGGAAGCCGAAGTCGCCGATGCGGTTGACGACGAATGCCTTGCGTCCGGCGTTGTTGGCGGATGGCTTCTTCCAGTAAAAGCCGATCAGCAGATATGAGGCCAGGCCGACACCCTCCCAGCCGACGAAGAGCAGCAGAAAGCTTTCCGCCAGCACCAAAACCAGCATGAAAAACATGAAGAGGTTCAGGTAGGCGAAGAAGCGCCAGTAGCCTTCCTCATGCGCCATGTAGCCAACTGAGTAGACATGGATCAAGAAGCCGACGCAGGTGACGATGCCCAGCATGACGAGCGTGAGGTGGTCTGCCATCAATGTGAAGCGGACGTTGAAGGTGCCTGTTTGAATCCACGGGCGTGATGCCGCGGTGATCTGCAGCACATCATGCGAATGCATGAAGATCCAGAGATAACCGAAAATCAGTGCGGGCAGCGCGGTGAACAGAAGTGCAATCGCGGCAACGCCGGTGCGCGGCAGGCGGCGGCCGATGGTGCCGTTCAGCAGAAATCCAACAAAAGGAAGCAGCGGGATATACCAGAGGAGGTGTGTCGGCATCAGTCGATCCTGCTTCCTAATTCTTCATCAGGTTGATGCTGTCCACGTCCAGCGTCTGTCGGGTGCGAAAGATAGCGATGATAATGGCGAGGCCTACCGCTGCTTCGGCTGCGGCGACCACCATCACGAAGAACACAAAGATCTGCCCATTGATTGCGCGATGTACATGCGAGAACGCGACAAAGGTGAGGTTGACCGCGTTCAGCATCAGTTCAATCGACATGAAGACCGTGATGATGTTGCGCTTGATGAGGAAGGCACCGATGCCGATGGAGAAGAGCACGGCTGCCAGCACGAGGTAGTAGGCGATAGGCACCATCTATTTTCTCCGCCTTCGCCTGGTGGCTAATGCCGCTACAAGCGCGCTGACTCCGGCAATTGCAATGAAAAGCCAGAACAGGAGATGCATCAGTGCTCCTTCCGCGCGAGCACTACCGCGCCGAGGATGGCCACGAGTATCAGGATGGACGTGACCTCGAATGGCAGCAGCAGATCGGTGAAGAGAACCCTGCTGATCTCGGTCATGTTGGAAACGCCATTGTTAAGTCGACCACCGAGGTTTGCGTAGCCCAGAACCCTTCGCTCGTGCAGAAAGGTGTATGAGAGCAGCGCAATGATCCCGAGGACACCAGGAATACCAGCAAAGTAGGCTGCCTTAGAACCCCGTGTGCGCACCTCTTCACCCGCGTTCAGCAGCATGATGACGAAGGTAAACAGCACCATGATTGCGCCGGAGTAGACGATGACCTGCGCTGCCGCGAGGAACTCCGCTCCCAGCGTCCAGTAGATGACGGCGAGCGACAACATGACCACCACCAGGGACAGCGCAGAGTTGATGGGATGCCGCTGCAGCAGCAGATTGAGCGCGCCCGCCACGCAGATAAACGCGAAGATGATGAAGAGCGCTAGTTGCATCGGTCCGGCAAATCCTTACAGGGGCAGAACACGTGACATCAAAGGGTTGTGAGTTTACCTGCTGATTGTAACCGAGGCGGTATCCTTCGCAGCGACCCAGAACGTTTAGCCATGAAACGCCAACACAAGGCTGGTGATGAGTATGTTGACCATCGCCAGTGGCAGGAGCCACTTCCAGCCGAAGCTCATGAGCTGGTCGTAGCGGAAGCGTGGCAGTGTGGAGCGTACCCAGATGTAGAGAAAGATAAACGCGAAAACCTTCACGATGAACCAGAGGACAGGAAAGATCGCGGAAAGAATGTGACCACCGAAATCTGCCGGCAGCAGATGACCAAGCGGCGAGGTTGCGCCACCGAAGAAGAGCAGCGTTGCCACACACGAGACCGTAATCATGTTGGCGTACTCCGCCATGAAGAACATGGCGAATTTCATGGATGAGTATTCGGTATGGTACCCGGCGACGAGTTCTGACTCCGCTTCAGGAAGATCGAAGGGAGTGCGGTTGGTCTCGGCGTAGGCGGCCATGAGATAGATAAAGAAGCCGAGGAACTGAGGCCAGATGTTCCACGTGAAGATGCCGTGGTGCGCCTGTGAGCCGACAATGTCGCGCAGCCGCAGCGAGCCCGCCCGCAGAACAACGCCGACCAGCGAGAGTCCGAGAGCAAGCTCGTAGCTGATGACCTGTGCGGAGGCACGCAGCGATCCCAGCAGGGAATACTTATTGTTGGATGACCAGCCGGAAAGTGCAATGCCGTAGACGCCAATGGACGTGATGCCCAGGATCACGAGCAGGCCGATGTTGATATCGGAAATCTCAAAGAGGCTGACGCCGCGATAGGTAAACAGGCCACCGAAAGGCACCACGGCGATGGAGACCAGCGCGCACGACAAAGCGATCATTGGCGCGATGACAAAAAGCGGGCGCTCCACGGCGAGCGGCATGAGATCTTCTTTAAGGAAGAGCTTTGCACCATCCGCCAGCGGCTGTAGCAGGCCAAATGGGCCGGTACGGCTAGGTCCCCAACGGTTCTGAATCAAGCCAATAACCTTGCGTTCTACCAGCACGGTATATGCCACCGCTGTCAATGTGATCACGAGTACAACCGCGATCTTAATGACGGAAAGCAGCAGAAAGATTTGGAAATTGGTTAGGTGCATTGCGGCATTCATCCTGTCGTGCTGTCAGATCTAGTCGGCCGGAATGCCGGCGGGTTCGTGGCTGTACTTGTCGGCGAGTTCCACCATCTTCGGCGAGTAGCGGCCCAGGGTGCCGGAGGTGAAGAGCGTGTCATCGGCTGGCAGCACCAGGTCATGGCGACCCGCTTCGATCTGGATCAGGCCTGCGGGCGCGGCGGGGGCCAGGTGCTGGTCATTGCCGCTAAGCAGTTGAAGGCGCAGCAGGTCATAGCCGGGCACAAGACGCTGAATTTCATCGAGTACCGCGAAGGGATCAAACGGCGAGAGCTTGATCTCGAGATTCTGCGCGGTCAGCCAGATGGCGTGGCGATCCGCTTCGCCGGTCTGTGCGCCGCGCGTCTGGCCGAGGTCGGCGCGGATGCCGTTGGCCTGCGTCTGCTTGCCAAATGGAACGAGCTTGCGTATGTCGGTGCCTATTTTGTCCGCCACACGGACGATCAGCTCAAGGTCCGAGCGAACGCCAGGCCGGTCTGAAGCCTTCTTAACCAGTTGCAGGTCACCGTAGCTGTTGGTGACGGAGCCTGTTTTCTCATAGAGATTGGCCGAGGGAAAGATTACATCCGCTAGCTGCGCCGTTTCCGTCATGAACATATCGTGTACGACGACAAAGGTGTTAGCCAGTGCAGCGGGGTCCACGGAATAACGCGCGACAGGGTTGGCGTTTACAACGTAGAGCGCGTTTAGATTACCTGCCTGCGCCGCATCGAAGATACCCAGCATGTCGAGGCCAGGCGTAGCGGAGAAGCGGTCGCCGTATTCGGTTGCAAAGTCGTGCGAACCTTGCAGTGGCACGTAGCCGGGCAGCATATCTGGCAGCAGGCCCATGTCCGCGGCTCCGTGGGCGTTGACGTAGTCGCTCTGCAGGGCGAACTTCGCGGTGGGTAGGGTGAGGCCGAATTCGATCAGCTTACGAAGGTCAGCGCCGCGAAGTTCAGAACCGATAAGTATGAGCAGCGACTGCTCCGCCTTGAGCGCGTCGCGGAATTTCGTGAGTCCGTCCCCGTCATGCGCGGCTGCGTTCGCGGCTGCCTCGTCACCGGCAAGATAAGCTGCCATGGCAGCGTAGCCGTATGGAGCGATCTCCAGGTAGGACTTGGCTTGGCGCCGCAACTTGATCGGCCGGTGGTTGGCAACGAAGAGCTTGGCGCGATTGAGGCGAACGTTGGTGCGAAGATTCCAAGCCGTAAGCGGAGCTTCGTTGGTCGGGTCGCCGCCGATCAGCAAGATTGCCGGTGCCCTCTCGTTGTCACGCTGGGACGCGAAGCGGTCACGATGCCCGCTGAGAGCTGCGGCAAACGTAACGTAGTCGGCGGTGCGATGGTGGTCGATATTGTTGGTGCCCAGCACGGAGCGCGCAAACTTCTGCATCAGGTACGCTTCTTCGTTCGTCAGGCGATTGCCACCGACCACGCCGATGCTGGTGCCGCCCTTGCTGTCGCGGATCTCGCGCAACTTGTTCCCGGCTAAGGTCAGCGCCTCTTCCCATGAGACAGCTTTAAAGCTGCCGTTTGCCTGCTTCACCATCGGCTTCGTGATGCGCTCGGGCGCGTTGGCGAAATCGAAACCGTAGCGACCCTTGTTGCAAAGAAAATCTCCGTTAATACCGCTTCGGTCGCGATTGTCAGCGCGAACAATCTCGGAACCTTCGGCCGTGGCCCGCACTCCAAGCGTCGTCTTGCAGCCGTCCCCGCAATGCGTGCAGATCGTGGCGACGTGATTCATCTCCCACGGGCGCGTTTTGTAGCGGTAGGAGTCGCTGGTCAGCGCGCCGACCGGGCAGACATCGATGCACATGCCGCACTCTTCGCAATCCAGGTGCTGTAGTCCATCCTCGCTCTGCGATGCAGGAATGTTTGGCGCGATAACCGCTGACGAGCCGCGATTCTGGATGCCGAGCGCGAAGACGTCCATGCCCTCACCGCACATCCGCACGCAGCGATAGCAGAGGATGCAGCGCGGACGGTCAAAGTAGACAACGGGGGACCACTGCTGCTCTTCGCGGTGGTTTTTCGGCTCCTGGTAAAAGCTGTCCGCCGCGCCGTACTTGAAGGTCATGTCCTGCAACTCGCACTGGCCGCCCGCGTCGCACACGGGGCAGTCAAGGGGATGGTTGCCCAGGAGCAGCTGTAGCGTGGCTTTGCGGGCCTGCGCAATCTCCGGCGTCTCGGTCTGCACCACCATGCCTTCCGCGACGGGTGTGGTGCAGGCTGTCTGTAGCTTGGGCATCTTTTCAACGCGGACGACGCACATGCGGCAAGCTGCCTGTAGCGACAGGCCAGGGTAATAGCAGAACGATGGAATCTGCAGGCCCGCAGCCTTGCATGCATCAATCAACAGCGTGCCCGCAGGAACGGTAATCTGCTGGCCGTCAACGGTAAAGGTTACGTCTGGCATGAGGTCCTTATGCTGCTGAGGCGTGGTCAAAGGTGGGAAGCGTTAATGCGACGCGTTCGAGCAGGTACACGGATGAGTCATCCGGTTCGTCAGTGGGGACCTCGATTGTCGTCAGGCCAGGAAGAGGTATTGTGTCCCCGGAAGTGGCCAGCCACCGCAAATGAGCCTGGGCGGCTTCGATGAAACGAGTGCGCACCTCTTCCAACGATGTCCCCACTGCAAAACAGCCGGGCAGTTCGGGTGACATCGCACCGAAGCTGCTTGGTCCCTGCTCAAACACCACCAAATACCTTTCCGTCATTTCAACCCCGCTTGCTTTTGTACGGCTTTCAGGATGCCGGGAGGAACGTCATCATTCGGGTGGCCCGCGATGGTAACTTTGCCCCGCTTCGCAGGATGCTCGAAATGAGCGTGACTCCCGCTCTGGCTGTTGAAGCGCCAACCATCTTGCTCGATTAACTTCCTTAATTCACGATACTTCACCGTTAGTGTGCAGCGCCGACCAACTCATCCGTTGTGATGAAGTTCTTCTCAGTGCGATGACCGGCTAGGTACTCCTCGAACTCGTGGCGGAACTTCTTCACGAAGGCGATGGTGGGCATGGCTGCGGCATCACCGAGCGGACAGAAGGTGCGGCCCATCATGTTCTCGGCAAGGTACTGAATGTTGTTGATGTCTTTGGCGTTGCCGCCGCCGTTGTAGAAGCGGGTCAGCGTCTTCTTCAGCCAGTCCGTGCCCTCGCGGCAGGGAATGCACCAGCCGCAGGATTCATGTTGGTAGAACTTGATGGTTCGCAGCGCAAACTCAACAATTGAAACGGTTTCATCGAGAACGACGATGCCGCCAGAGCCAAGCATCGTTCCTGCCTTCGCCATCTGGTCGAAGTCGAGGCCTACATCAATTTCGTCAGATGTGAGCACCGGACAGGACGAACCGCCTGGGACCACAGCCTTCAGCTTCTTACCGTTCTTGATCCCGCCTGCAACGTCGTAGATCGCTTTCTTCAGGTTGTAGCCCATGGGCAGTTCATAGACGCCGGGGCGCTCCACGTGGCCGCTGATGCCAAATAAGCGCGTGCCCCCGTTTCGTTCGCTGCCCAGCTTCGCATATGCGTCGCCGCCCATCAGCAGAATGTGCGGCGCAGCGGCGATGGTTTCCGCGTTGTTGATGACCGTCGGTCCACCATATAAGCCCACAACAGCAGGGAAGGGCGGCTTGATGCGCGGGATGCCACGCTTGCCTTCCAGCGATTCCATCAGCGCGGACTCTTCGCCGACTTCGTAGGCACCCGCGCCGGTCTGGGTCACGATATCAAAGTCGATGCCGTCCTTGCCAAAGATGTTCTTGCCCAGGATGCCCTTCGCGTAGGCATCGGCGACGGCCTTCTCCATGATCTTGAGCAGGTAGCGATACTCGCCGCGCAGATAGATGAAGCCCATCTTCGCGCCAATCGCCAGGCCGGCAATCATGGTGCCCTCGATGATGGCGTGCGGGTCATGAAGGAAGATGACGTGGTCTTTGCAGGTGCCCGGCTCGGATTCGTCCCCGTTTACCAGGACGTATTTCGGCTTCTCGCTCTGCTTGGGAACAAAGGACCATTTCAAGCCTGTCGGGAACCCGGCCCCGCCGCGCCCGCGCAGGCCGCTGGCCTTCATCTCGTTGATGACCCACTCCGGGCCGCTCTCGATGGCTTTCTCTACGGCCTTGTACCCGTCCAGTTCCATGTACTTGTCAATGTTTGCTGCTCCCTGGCCGAAACGGCGGGAGAGAACGCGCACTTCATCGGGATGTGAGACGAGAGCTGGCATTACTGCACATCCTCTCCGCGACCCGCGGCATAGTCGTCGAGAATTGCATCGACCTTGGCGGGCGTCAGATTGTCGTGGAGATCGTAGTTGACCTGGATGGCGGGTGCCCAGCAGCAGGCACCGATACACTCGACCTCTTCCAGCGAAAACAGGCCGTCTTTGGTGACTTCCTTATGGCCGATGCCCAACCGCGCCTTGCAGTGATCCAGGATCTCGTAGCCACCCACGATCATGCAGGAGATGTTGGTGCAGACCTGCACGTTGTATTTGCCCGCGGGTTGCGTGCGCAGCATGGAGTAGTACGAGAGCACGCCGCGTACGTCCAGTTCCAGCAAATCGAGCCGCTGCGCGATCTCTGCGACAACCGCGTCCGAGACGTAGCCAACTTCATCCTGTGCGTACAGCAGCATGGGAACAAGCGCCGACCGCCGGACAGGATACAGTGTGACGAGTTTGTCAAACCGTGCGGCAGTCTCTGGCGTGAAGATGCTGTTGGTAACAGTGCTCACAAGCCAATTATCGCTGATGCGAGCCGCTCCGCGCACAGGTCCATTTCATCTTCGTCGTCACCCACACGCGCACGTCCGTTTACCGTCAGGGCAAATGCCTGTTGCTGGCCATTGCTGGTTGTGTATGTGGATGGGGTGAACCGCATCCAGCGGGTGCCGAAGCGGACAAGGATTTCCGTCCCGGAGACTTCCACAACGGCGTGCTGGTCGCGCCCAAGTGAGTGCACAGCGGCATACGAGCGCAGAAGGGAAGCCCAGGAGGTCCAAAGTTCGCGCTGTAACTGGTCGGCCACAGCTAAGCCTTGGGAGCAGCGTCGATTTCTTCGAAGATGTCCGATACTGCCACTCGCACTGGCGTACCTGAAATCGTAAATGCATCGTCCAGCATGGGAAGGGCACCACCGTCGGAATCAATCGTCCAGCACTCTCGTGATTCCGGATCGATGATCCATATGTGTTGCACGCCCATGGTGCGGTAATCCTGGACACGAGTTACAACTCGCTGGAAGCGATCCTCTGGGGAAAGCACTTCAACACAAAGGACAGGGGGAGTAAAGAGTATTGGAACAAAAAGTTCATTCGATGGTACTGCGCAAATATCTGGGACACGGTAGCGTGTGGAAGACACTTGAACGCGCTGCTCTGTTAGAGAACGCAAGTGCCAAGTGGAACGATTTATGAAAAAGATTGCAGCTATAACTTTTTGTATTGCCGCATGAAACTGTTCGCCAAGGTTTCTCTCCAGCACCTCGCCATCAACGTAGTCGCAGTCAGGGCGATAGACGGTCTGCAGGTACTCGCTGAGGGGAATGTAAATCGCAGTTGCCATGTATGCTCCTGTTGTCAGCGCCGAACTCTTCCACCTTAGCTTCGCGAAATGGGCACCCGTTACCGGTCGATCTCTCCCAGCACAATATCAATGGAGCCGATTACTGCGACCACATCTCCCAGCAGCTTGCCCTTGCACATGGTTTCAAGCGATTGCAGGGTGGCGTAGCTGGGATTGCGCATGTGGACGCGTAGCGGCTTTGCCGTGCCGTCACTGACGACGTAGTAGCCCATGACGCCGCGCGGCGACTCCACTGTCTGGAAGACCTCGCCTGCCGGAACGCCAAAGCCTTCGGTGACGATCTTGAAATGGTGGATCAGCGACTCCATCTGCGTCTTCATCTGCTCACGGTCAGGCAGGATGATCTTGGGCGCGTTGGCCACAATACGTCCTTCAGGCATGCGGTCGAGCGCCTGTTGGCAAATCTTGACCGATTCGTACATCTCTTCCAGGCGAATGGTGTAACGCGCCCACACATCGCCATCCTGCGAGATGGGCACCTTGAATTTGTATTTCTCATAGCCTGTATAAGGCATGTCACGGCGCAGGTCCCAATCCACGCCCGACGCACGCAAGGGCGGTCCTGTCACGCCGAGACGGACCGCGTCATCCGGCGAAAGGTAGCCAACACCCTTCAGGCGGGAGTACCAGATAGGATTGCCGGAGAGCAGGCCCTCGTATTCCGCGATCTTTGATGGCATGATCTTTAGAAAGTTCTGCACACGGGCGAACCAATCGAGTGGCGGCTCCATGCTCAGTCCGCCGATGCGGAAGTAGCTGGTCATCATCCGCTGCCCGGCCACGGCCTCATACAGGCGAAGAATTTCTTCGCGTTCGCGGAAGCAGTAGAGAAAGACGGTTAGCGCGCCGATGTCCATGGCGTGCGTGCCCAGCCACACCAGGTGAGACTGGATACGCGTCAGCTCGTTGAGCAGAACCCGGATGGTTTGCGCGCGCTCCGGGATCTCCAGCCCCAGCAGCTTCTCAACCGCCAGGCAATAACAAAGATTGTTAGTCATCGGCGAGAGATAGTCGATGCGGTCGGTAAGCGGAACGACCTGCTGGTAAAACTTGGCCTCGCAGGTCTTCTCGATGCCGGTGTGCAGGTAGCCGATGTCCGGGGCCAACGAGACGACTGTTTCGCCGTCGATCTCCAGCACCAGGCGGAGCACGCCGTGCGTTGAAGGGTGCTGCGGACCCATGTTGAGGACCATCGTCTGGTCTTTGGAAGGATCTTTCGAGTGACGCGCGGCATCGGCGACGACGTCTTCAACGCCGGGAATCAGAATATCGGGGGCAGCAGCTGGACTCATATGCTTGATCCTGTTTTCTAAGAGCGAACGCAACGTACGCTAAGGTTTTCGCGAAGGACGCGGAGTTATCGGTAGCCTTCGACCGGGTAGTCCTTGCGCAGTGGATGTCCCTTCCAGTCGGTGGGCATCATGATACGCGTCAAGTTCGGGTGGCCGGTGAAGCGGATACCGAAGAGATCGAAGACTTCGCGTTCATAGAAGTTTGCCGACAGCCAGACGGACGTGATGGAGTCTACCGCCGGATCGTCACCATTTAGGAGGACGACCAACCGCACTCGCTGTTTCAGCGTCATCGACACGATGTGATACGTCACCTGAAAGCGTGGCTCACTGGGATACCAGTCCACGGCGGTGCAGTCTTCGAAGAAGTTGTACCCCGCTGCCTGGATGGCGCGCATCGCTGCGACAATGTTCTGCGGTGCAACAGTCAGCGTGAGTTCGTTGCGGTCAAACTTGGCTTTGGTGGCAAGCTCACGAAGCGCTAGAACTGCCGCGTTCTCCGGCATGGCTTCCCGAACAGCTTCGAGCGTAAGGAGAGCGTCAGCCATTACAGGTCCGCCTTGTCGTTTGCCCAGTCGAGAACGCCCTTCTTCCAGGCGTAAAACAATCCAACGGCAACGAATGCGAGATAAACAACCATCTCCCAAAAACCGAAGAAGCGTTGGCCTGTGATGGCTGGCAGCTGCCGGAAGATGACCGCCCAAGGCAGCATGAAGACTGCCTCAACATCGAACAGAATGAACAACATCGCCACCATGTAGAAGCGCACCGAAAAGCGTCCGCGCGCATCGCCGACTGGCTCCATGCCGCACTCGTACGCGCCCGCCTTTACCTTGCTCTGGCGCTTTTTGCCGATGAAGTAGGATCCCGCCACCATGCCGAAGGCGAGTCCCATGGCGACTAGCAGCTGCAGCGCGAGCGGGATATAGTTCCAGATGTAAGGGTGACTCGGATTCATCGTGGTCCTTTACCATTCGATTCTAAGCGCGTGCGGAAGACAACGGAAACGGCAGGGCATCTCTCGTGCGTGTGCGCCTTATCGAAAAAGCGCCAGGTACGCCTCCACCATACGCGTTCCCGCCAGCGCGGCAACAAACCCGCCAAGTGCAAGAAAGCTGCCAAAGGGCAGCCGTGTCGCCGCACCCGCCTTGCCTCGCGCCAGAAGCCACACGGCATACACCGTAGCAAACATGGTTCCAAGAAACAGCGCGAGGAGAGCCGGCGCGAAACCTAAAAAGCTGGTGATCATCGCCAGCAGCTTCGCGTCTCCCAAACCCATGCCGTCCCGCTTGCGGATCGCCTTATATGTCTTGCCAATCAGGTAGAGCAGTAGGAATGATGAGACCACGGCCAGCAATCGGCCAAAGACGAGGTGTTCCGGCCCCGTCAGAAACACATTCCCGGTGCTGCGCCCAGCGTTCGCGGAGTTGATGTTGACCCGTCGCTTCAGAACCAGGTCGTACGCGCCATCCTGTAGCAGAATCGCCTCCGTCCCAATAAAGAGAAAACCAAGCACCGTGCCTGTTATCGTCAGTGCGTCCGGCAGCAGCTGATGCTTCCAATCGATCACCAGCAGGGCAAGCAGCAATGCGCCAAACACGGCAAGCGCCGCGCTGTCGATGGACTCGCTCAGGAGGAGATCACCAGGTGAGTGCGCGGCGAGCAGATGGGCCACGGGAACGAAGCTGACCGCAAACCACAAAGCCGTCAACAGTTCCACGGCCGGGTAGTGCCACCCGATGGGCTCGCCACAGGCGCGGCACTTCCCACGCAGCAGGACATAGCTGAGGACCGGTACATTGTCGTACCAATCGATCGCTGCTCCGCAATGCAGGCACCGGGAACGCGGTGAGACCACTGACTCACCGCGTGGCAGACGCGCGATGCACACATTCAAAAAGCTGCCTGCCAGCAATCCCAGCAGCCATGCCGCACCGACGATGCTGGTGATCGTAGCCACAGCCGCAGTATAGGATGCAAGCCGCCGGTTACCGTGGACCGGCAAGCACCGGTTACAACCCACTCGCTGCCATATCCGCCCAAATACCTGATTGGGGTCGGCTGCATGTCTGCTGTTCAGAAGTGGGAACCATGGCGTATTCCGGCACGGCCTGGGTCTCTTGAAATCACCCAGCCGTTTGCGTTATTGTGTCTCTACACGGGAAAGGAGGATGATCCAGCCTATGAAGTCAGACAGTTATTTATGTGGTTCAACAGTACGTGAGGTGACTGAGGCTTAGAGCGTCCGCTCTAGACCTGGCATTTCGCCGAAAGCACGATCATCGGCTCTCCGCCGAGGCCCTCCAACGAGTGGACGCCTCAGGTCAATCTCAACAGCTCACCGAAAGCTTACGGCCCGACGCCTTCACCGGCTCGGGCCGTTGCTTTTCAGGCCGACTCTAACGACACAAATCTAAAGCTGAACGCAAAGGACGCGAAGGTAAACGCAACGTGCGCAGTTTCTTGCGTCAGCCGTGCCTTGCGGCACAAACCTCTATCCTGCTGCTGATATTGCGTTCCCTTGGTGTTCTTACAGCATTGCCGCGCCTTTGTTCGCGACCTTCGCGTTTCAACTTTGCGACCTTCGCGTTCTGCTTTCTTACACAGCGGAATTTAATCCCAACACGCATTAAAATGAACTCATGGAACCGCTCGTTATCGCAGGCAAGGCCTTCCAGTCCCGCCTCATCGTTGGCACTGGTAAATACAAGGATGGCGCGGAGACGCGCGACGCAATCGAGGCCTCTGGCGCGGAGGTCGTGACTGTCGCGGTCCGGCGCGTCAATCTCGACCGCTCCAAGGAATCGCTGCTGGACTTTCTTGACCCTCAGCGCTATTTCTTGCTTCCTAATACCGCAGGCTGCTATACGGGCGAGGAGGCAATCCGCGCGGCCCGGCTGGCGCGCGAGGTTGGACTTTCGGATTGGGTAAAGATTGAAGTGATCGGCGACAAGCAAACGCTTTACCCAGATGTAGCAGGTACGCTGTTAGCAACACAGGTTCTGGTGAAGGAAGGCTTTACGGTTCTGCCGTATACGTCTGACGACATTGTATTTGCCCGACGACTCATCGATGCGGGAGCAGCGGCGGTGATGCCTTTGGGCGCACCCATCGGATCAGGGCTCGGCCTGCAGAACACGGCGAACCTGCGCATTTTGCGCGAGATGATTACAGAGGTTCCGCTGATTGTGGACGCGGGTGTGGGTACGGCTAGCGATGCGGCGATCTCCATGGAGATGGGATTTGATGCCGTGCTGATGAACACGGCAATTGCCAAGGCGCGCGAGCCGGTCCTGATGGCAGAGGCGATGGGCAACGCCGTGCTTGCTGGACGGCAGGCGTACCTTGCCGGAAGAATGCCGAAGCGCCTCTACGCTTCTGCAAGCTCACCCCTTGAAGGTGTCTCGCGTCCGTAACGTTGAACGGAGTTCGCCCAGACAAGCGACAGGTCTGCTTGAAGTAATTGCACTGCGCTTCCACAAACACTTGGCAGTGCATGCGACCATCACGACCACAAGTGGTTCGATTGGCTGACGGTAATCGACCGAGGCGTGAGTAACGTAGTAAGGCAGCGGAAAAAGCACAAAGGCAGCAACATATGGAAGGGTCTCCATGGGTGATCTACGCCATGCCGTATGCAGACCTAAGAGCATCAGCAGCGTTAATATCGTGCAGAAAGGAACGTTGGGAATGTCTAATTCTTGGTCGGAAAGATAGCTGCGGGAGAAGCTCCAATAGCCAGTCCAGAAGCGTACAAGCCGTCGCATACTGAGCACCACAAACTGCGCAGGATGGGTACGGACGTGCTGGACTGAAAGCCGCTTCTTTTCCGCCATGTAGCGTGTTTCACCAAGCTCCTGATACCGGAGCATCTCGCGCGGGCTGCTAGCTGGATGCACCCATTCAGGATTGCTGTGACTGCTATCTCCGTTGTTGCCAGCGTAAAATTCGCCCCAGAAGCCATCACGGAGGATCGGGTGTTGGTGGAAGACCTCCTGATTTCGAATGACCCAAGGCGAAAGAACGGCAACCATGCTGACCGAGGCCAAAAGGAGGTGCTGCGCTGCTTTGCCGCGATGGCACCAGCGTTGCCAACTGCCGTAAAGAATAAGTAGAAGAATCAGCGGAAGCACCGATGGGTTCGAAAGGCCCGCAAGGCCCGCTAACCCACCGAAGCTCCCCCAGCCTATGCGCCCCATGTGTGCCAGACGCGTGCTGGCCAGGAAGAAGCACAATGCGAAAAGCAAGGTTGTCAACGCGAAGTCCCACAGGTAAACAGCGGAATAGTAGATGCTATACGGATAGAGCGCCCACAACCAAGCGCAGCCCGCTGCGGTGTTGTCGCCTAAACGGCCGCGTACGCCGAAGAAGATGACCGCAGCAGTGAGCGATGAAAAGAGGGAATTGACCGCAAGCGCAATGAAGGCCGACGTGTTTGTGTAGATGCCGAATACACGAAAAAAAACAGAGAGCAGCCAGGGATAAAGCGGCGGAACTAATGCCGTTGGTCCAGTCTGAGGAAAGTATGGGGATGAGAAGCCTTGATGTAATGCGAGCGAGCGTGCAGTCCAGCCCATCTCCGCTCCGAAGCGCTCAAAATGATCTGAAGAAGCTAACGAATGGAAATTCAGGAGTACAAAAAGAAGTCGCAAAAGAAAGGCTGCACCGGCAATCGGAAGCACGGTGTGAACGGGCTTCGATAGCATTAACCCTGCAAACTTGAGACGGTTGGTTTTCTGCTCGACACCAACAAGCGGGATCGTGGCCAGGGAAACTCTCCGGTAAGAACGTTCGCAAAGACGACGCTCGCGTATTATCCACTTAAAGCATCGAACAGCTTGGAAATAAGTGTGCGTATCTATTGTTATCCACTGAGACGGGATGAATGTTGACCGGTTGTACAACTATCGAAGAAAAACGCCCAACTCATTTGCGGCAGCGCGAAGGTAGGGCAGGAATTTTTCCTGCATCTCCATCATGGGCATCCTTGGAGCATGGCCGCTGAGGTTGACGGTGGCGATCACCTTTCCGCTAGGCGCATAGACCGGCACGGCCATGGAGCGGAGGCCGATCTCGTATTCCTGATCGCAGACTGCGTAGCCGTTACGGCGCACATTGCGCAGCAGCATGCGCAGTTTTTCCACGGTGTTGACCGTGCGCGGCGTATAGGATTTCAGATCCACGCGTGCCAGGTACCGTTCCACTTCGTCCGGCGGCTGTGAGGCGATGAGAACCCGGCCCATGCTGGTGCAATAGGCAGGCAAACGGCTACCAATGTGCAGGTCCACGCTCATCAAGCGATGTACCTGGGTACGTGCGATGTACACAATCTCGTCGCCGTCCAGGGTGGCGACGGAAAAGCTCTCACTCAGCTTCTGGCTTAGGCGCTCCAGGATCGGCTGCGCTGCGCTGGAAAGCGTGTTGCTGACGGTGTACGCGTGGCTTAACGACAACATTTTAGGCCGGAGCGAGTAGCGCTGACCGTCCTCAGCACCGACGTAGCCCAGCTTGGACAGCGTGTACAGACAGCGGCGGACTGCGGCGCGGCTGAGGCCAGTTTTACCGCTCAGTTGAGAGATGGTCATCTGCGGCGTGTGCTGGGTAAAGGTTTCAAGGACCGCCAGCCCACGGGCGAGGGAACTCATAAAGTTGGCGTCACCTGTGTACACTTCAAGAGCTTTGGCGGGCGGCAGCTTCTCAGGGACAGTTACGGGGGAGGTAAGAGCATCCAGCATGGAGAACCTCAGCAAGTTGTGCGAACATCGCGCAAAATTACGATTACCGCACTTAAGTGTAAGCCTTGCCATGTTGCTGTGCAATGGGTAGCGCGCGCTTGTTTGCGAGGACATCGTCAACCGTATGCTCCGGTTTGCATCTGACACAATGAACGGAGATCACGATGAGTTCACTTGACCTAACGGTTTCACTTCCTTCCGCCCTGGAAGACACTGTGGCGGCTGCTGTTGCCACATGGCAGTCCAATGGCAAGCTGCATCAGCTTTGGAACAAAGATGCATCCCTTTGGACCTCTGGACAGGGTAGCGACGATGAATCGAAGTGGCTGGGCTGGCTGGATATTGTCCAGCGTGAACAGGCTGATCTTGCAACCTTTGCCGCGTTACGCGAGGAGATCCATGCAGCCGGGTTCAAGCATGCCCTGTTACTTGGCATGGGTGGATCGTCCCTTTGCCCTGAGGTGCTGGCAATAACCTACGGACAGCAGGCAGGCTTCCCGAAGCTGCATATTGTGGATTCGACCGACCCAGCGCAGGTAGCCGCAGCGCGCGCGGCGGTAGACCTGAAGACAACCATTTGTATCGTATCGTCCAAGTCCGGTTCAACACTGGAACCAAATATTCTCAAGGATTACTTCTTCAGCGAAATGAAGAAGGAGGTGGGCGCGGGTGAAGCAGGCAAACACTTTATCGCGATCACCGATCCAGGATCGAAGATGGAGGAAGTGGCGAAGGCGGATGGCTTCCGGCATATTTTCTATGGGGATAAGACAATTGGTGGCCGGTTCTCCGCGCTGTCGAACTTTGGCGTCATTCCCGCTACGATTGCCGGGTTGGATGTACCCCGCTTTCTGGCTGAGGCAAAACGCGGGGTGGACGCGGCACACCGGACGGACATTGCCAGCAACCCTGGAGTGCTGCTGGGCATTGTGCTGGGAGAGGCGCACAACGCGGGCATGGACAAGCTGACCTTCTTCACGTCCCCCACGATTTACGATCTGGGGGCGTGGCTGGAGCAGTTGATTGCTGAATCGACCGGCAAGACGGGCAAAGGAATTACACCCGTGGACCGCGAACCGGTTGGCCCACCCAGCGTCTACGGTACAGACCGTATCTTCGCTTACATACGCTTGACCACTGTAGACAACACCTCCCAGGACCGTGCCGTGGACGTCTTGGCGGCGGCGGGTCATCCGGTTGTCCGCTTCAACATTGATGATGTGTATGAATTGCCCGGCATTATGTACTTGTGGGAGATCGCTGTTGCGGTAGCTGGTTCCATCATGGGGATTAACACCTTCAATCAGCCCGATGTGGAAGCCGCGAAGATCGAAACCCGCAAGCTGACGGATGAATACTCCAGGACCGGCAAGTTAGCCGAGCATGAACCCATACTCGATGTGGATGGCGTCAAACTCTACGCTGATGAGAGTTACGCGTTGACTCTGAAGACCACGGCAAGTGGCCAGACGTTGGCGGACTACCTAAAGGCACATCTTGCGCAGATTAGACCTCATGATTACTTCGCGACGCTGGCCTACATTCAGATGACGGAAGAGCATGAGGCACTGATTCAGCGCTTCCGCATGTTGGTGCGGGATCGTGAAAAGGTGGCGACTTGTGTTGGATTTGGGCCACGTTTTCTGCATTCAACCGGACAGGACTATAAGGGTGGACCGAATACAGGGGTATTCCTGCAGATTACGGCCGATCATGCGGTGGATGTGCAAATTCCGAATGCAAGGTACACCTTCGGCGTGGTGATTGATGCTCAGGCAGCAGGGGACTTGGCCGTGCTACAGCAGCGCGGCCGGCGTGCGCTGCGAGTGCATGTGACCGCAGATGTGGTGAGCGGCCTGAACAAGCTGGGCATCGCAATTGCCACGGCGCTGGGCTAAATCGCCGCGAGCACGTCTTCAGGTTCAGGGCGCACGCGAAAGTCAGCGTGCGCCTCGGCGTATGTGACCAGACCTTCCTGATTCACGACGAAGGTTGCGGGTAGTGGCAACTTACAGGCCTTGCCATCTTCCGGTGCCATGATATTGCTCCCGCTGTTAATAAAGGGGATGTTTACAAGGATGGAGCGATAGTAGCGTTGCATGTCCTGGGAGAGCGGATAGGCGACGCCGAATTGTTCGGCGAGCGCGCAGTCCTGATCGCGCAACAGTGGATACGGCAGATTGTACTGCTGCACCATGAAGTCGTTTTGCCGGACAGTTTGTGGTGCGATGGCTACCAGAAGCGCGCCACGAGCGCGTATGCGCGGGTACAGATCGCGCCAGGCTTCCAGTTCCGTAACGCAGTAAGGGTCCCATCGGCCACGAAAAAAACTGATGATCAGAGAGCCGACGGCGAGCAGGTCAGAGGACCGAATGAGTCTGCCCGAGATGGCATCCTGCAATTCGAACTCCGGCGCTTTTGTTCCAACACTAAGTGTGTTCTGTTCGATGCCGCTTGCGAAAAGCTCCGCTATCGCTTGTTCGCTGATGGCGAGACGCTCCGGCTGCACAAGCTGGCGCGTATTCTGGGTGATTTCGTCAAGTCTTGCCTGCAACGCGACCATGCTTCATTTTCGCACTTGGACTTGTCAAGGGTTCGCGGGCAGCTGCTTCGAGACCGGCTATGACCAACTTCGTCATGCTCATCATGGCTTTCCTGGCGTCTGGATGGCGAAGGAGTTCGGCAATGTTCTCAGGCACAATCTGCCACGAGAGGCCGAACTTGTCTTTTAGCCAGCCACACGCGGACGTACATCCTCCATTTGCCGTAAGCATGGTCCAATAGCGGTCAATCTCTGCTTGATCCTTGCAGCGGACGACGAAAGAGATGGACTCGCTGAACGTAAACTGTGGGCCGCCATTGAGGGCGGTGAAGGCAAGACCTTCAAGCTGGAAACTGATCGTGACCGGCTTGCCTTCCGGACCGGAAACACCAGTCTTGCTTGCACTCGGAAAGACAGAGACGTAGAAGTCGACCGCCTCTTCAGCATTGCCATTGAACCAGAGAAAGGGTGTGATCGTTTGAGGTTCTGCCAACGGGAAATCATCCTTTGCAAAACGATGAAGCTGCTACATGCCAGCCATGGCCGGATCGTGGCATTGAGCAGTGGCATGCCGGGCAACTGCTTGCTGGTGCGATACCGGTGAGGTAACTGCCGCGCGCGTTTTCTTTACGGGAGCCGCATGGAGTTTCGCCAGTTCCGAAGTCAACCGGGTAAAGCCTTCTTCGCGAGCCTTCTTGTTCCCTTCGACTGAATTGTTTGGATCGACACCGGCGCGCATGAATCCGTGGCCTGCACCCTCGTAGGTCACCGGCACGAAGGTCTTGCCTGCGGCTTTCATTGCGTCGATCGTAGCGGGGAGGGTCGCGTCGATACGGGCGTCGTTGCCAGCGTAGAAGCCGTAGACAGGTGCTGTGATGTTGGCCATGTCAGCAGTCGGCGGCGGTGGTCCGTAGAAGACAAAGGCGGCGCTCAGATCCTTGCGATGGGTGGCGAACGCGAACGATTTGCCGCCGCCCCAGCAGAATCCCGCCGATGCGAACGTGCCGTTGCTGGCTGGAACAGCCTTGATGTAGTCCGCGGCAGCGTCAAGGCCGGCGAGAACCGCGGCAGGATCTAGACTGCTGACCGCCTTCGTCACCGCATCCTGCGATGAAAAGGAGTCGGTGTTGCCGCCGTTTGGCCCCATGCCCGTGAGCAGGTCGGGCGCGATCACGATGTACCCGGCCGCCGCGAGATCGTCCGCCATGGACTTGGCCCAGGCGCTGAGACCGAATATCTCGTGGATGAGAACGACGGCCGTGGCCTTGTTTTTGACTTCCGGGTAGACCACAAAGGCCTGCAAGGGCTTGCCGTTAGCTTGGAGTGTGACGTACTCATGGTGGCGTGGCGATGCGTCCAGCCGCTGCATGGCCCAGTCCTGCGCGTGCATGGTGAGGACGGCGGCAAACAGAAAAAGCGCAGAGGCTAAGCGGAGACAAAGAGTTCTCATGCGAAGGAGTATACGGCCAGCGCCTCAGGATTCGCCGATCAGAATGCCCGCCGCAAACACAAGTCCACCGCCGACGATGACCTGCAGGCAGGAGAGCGCGAAGCTGGTTTTCATGTAGCGGTAGCGAATCCAGGAGATCGCCAGCAATTCCACGCCAACCACCAGATAGGCCCACATCAGCGCGACGTGCACATTTGCAATGAGAAAGGGTAATGTATGCAGAAACCCGCCGATGAAGGTCATCACGCCGGTGACCAGGCCACGGACCAGCGGCTTTCCACGGCCCGTCAACTCGCCATCGTCAGACAGACCTTCAGAAAAGGCCATGGAGATGCCAGCGCCAACGGCGGAGGCTGCTCCGATGAGGAAGACGGTATGCGAGTTCTTTGTGGCGAATGCCGTTGCAAAGATCGGCGCAAGAGTCGAGACAGAGCCATCCATCAGGCCGACAAGGCCAGGCTGCACAATGCGCAGCAGAAATTGCTGCTCGTCGCGAACGATCTCCATGATTCCCGTGTTTCCAGCACCCATGTCTTGAATGGATGCGGATGCTGTCCCAAGAAAAGTACGACTACTCTTGTCCGTTGTTCAGTAACGTGCGGCGCAAATGCCTGGCGTGGCAGCAATTCGTGCGGAGATGTATAGCGGGAGCCCGGGTCAGGCGACGACGCGAAACTGCGGGAGCCGAGATGCTCGTCTATCGAAGGTATAGGTGTGGGAGCAGCCTGCCCAGCGGTTGACAGCACCAATAAGGGCATCCTCAAACTCTCCGAGTCCACGTTTGAGCGCGTACATGGCTTCGAAAACCTCCTGCTCGTTTTGGATCACGAACGATTCTGCTCCGAGAAGGTGTTCGAGGTGAGTCGTTATCTGGTTAGGATTCTGCTTGAAAACGCTGCGCAGCACCCACACAAGTTCAAGTACTGTTGGCAGGCTGAGAAAGCCGGGATTCTTCAGACTCAATTCGTCATCGATAATGTGGTTGACTTGCGCAGTTTGCTCTGGGTCGTCCTGTAGCAGGTAGCGCAGGACGATATTGGTGTCGAGACCGACCATCAGCGATAGCGCCTCGTCGCTCCAGCCTCGATCCCCGCGTTCATCTCCTCAACGGAGGTGGGACGTTTGCGCCTGGCAAGACTGCCTTTGAGCTTCGCCATAGGGATGATGGGCAGAAGAGCGACCGTTCCATCAGGCTGGAGGAAAAACTTAAAACGGTCCCCTGGCTTAAGGTGCAGGAACTCCCGAACCGCCTTCGGGATGGTGGCTTGACCCTTGCTGCTGAGTGTTGCTTCCATAGTCTGCCTTCTTCTTTACATTCTATCGAAAGTAAAGCATATCTAGGCATTCCCTAGCGTGTCTGTCTAGGATTTCTTGTTGTTTAACCTGAGTTTCCGGATGATGTTGAAGACATCTTTGAACCAAAGAAGTCCATTCAGGAACAAAAACATCACAAGGAGCAAACCGGCGAGCATTGATTCGTATTTCAAATGCTGCAAGTCAGCCGGACGGAGCGGTTGCCCTTCAGAACGGCGCGGCATGCCAAGGTAGCCGCTAGGAAACATTCCGCTGAAGACGCTGGGCAGCAGAAAGAGTCAGGTCATGTAGAGCAGGCCGAACGCTGTCTCAATGGGTAACCGGATGATGAGCAAGGCCTGTTTCACACGACCATCGTCTCAGGCGGTTGAATGTTCTGCAAGATTGATTCGGAGATGTAAGCACACGTGATTGGACAATCCACACCTCTGCGAGATGTGGGGCCACTCATTGCGTCATCATCGTGAGAAGAAATCGAAGTGAGCCAACCGCCAACTACAACACAAATACCGATTTGGTCCCTAAGAGAAGAATGTTCACGCGCTACTTTGAACTACGCTCGTGGTAGCAAGGCATGATTTATCCCATGAGTTCAACTTTCACAGTAGTTGTTCCTCTTTACAACAAAGGGGATGAAATCGGACGTTGTGTGTCATCCGTGCTTGGACAGACGTTTAGAGATCTTGAACTCATCGTCATTGACGATGGCTCGACCGATAATGGTGCGGAAGTAGTCCGCGAGTTCATCGACCCTCGCGTCAAACTCATAAAGCAAGAGAATGCAGGTGTTGCGACTGCCCGCAACTGCGGGATCGCCGAAGCAGAAAGTGAATGGATCGCATTTCTCGATGCAGACGACACCTGGCTTTCTGATCACCTTGAGAATCTGAACGAACTCAGGAGCAGCAACCCTACGGCGCAGTTCTTGGCTTCGGGCTATTGGGCGGACAAGGGCAACAAAGCGCTTAGGCGTGTCGCCGTTTCTCTGTTTGTGGCGGTGCCGGATAGTTTTTTAAACATCGAAGACGGCCTCTTGGTTCCGTCCTGCACTGCTATGACGAAGGCCGCGCTTGAGATGGTCGGCGGGTACAGGGAGATTTTTGGAGAAGATGTTGATCTGTGGTTCCGGGTAGGGTCTCTGTATCAGATGGCTTACTCACGAAAGGCAACAGCTGTTTGGCATCTGGATGCTGGTAACAGACGCACCCACAAAATCCAAAATGCTGGAAGAAGGGCGAAGTACATACCAGGCGGACTAGTACCGAGCTTGGATTTCATCACAGCGCACACTACAGACGGGCAGATTGTTGCCAGTGCGCGTCGTTATTTGGCCGCAAGAGAGCTCAAGGCCATCAGACGACTTCTTGGGGTTGGCGACCGACAACACGCCAATACGCTGTACACGTGGTGGTGCCAGACGTTTGGTCAACGTGACCGTCTCATGGAGATCAGTCTGTCCGCCCCCTGCTGGCTTCACCGCGGCTTAGCACTGATCCGAGAGAATGCTCGCTCTGGTAGATCGCTGCTCGGTTACGGCCTGCACCACATCGGCTTAGTCAAGCCACGAACCGCATCCAAGCGAACGGCTGCGGTGTAGATGCCTAGGTTCTTCATCAGCAAGATCGCGAAGAACAGGATGAAGGTTAAGCTCCTGTACTCAGAGAGACTTCCACGTCTACAGCTATAGGAGAAGTTGAGTCTGTGAACTCGCCTAAAAAGCCCTGTGGCACGAAGTGACTTACTACCGCCCAAACCCGCCGCGGCCCATGCTACCCATCTGGCTCATGAGGCGGCGTTGCATTTTGCCTCCGCCGCTGCCTAGTCCCTTGAACATTTTGCGCATTTGGGCGTACTGCTTCAGCAACTGGTTGACGTCCTGCACGGAGGTGCCGCTGCCCATGGCGATGCGTCGGCGGCGTGAACCGCTAATGATTTCGTGGTTGGCGCGCTCCTTTGCCGTCATGGAGTTGATGATGGCTTCCACGCGCGTGAGTTGGCCCTCGTCCACGTGCTCCGCAGCCTGCTGAATGCCTTGGAAGGGGCCAACGCTTGGCAGCATTTTCAGGATCGACTGCATGGAGCCGAGCTTCTTAATCTGGCGCAGTTGATCGCGGAAGTCGTCGAGTGAAAAGCCGTCGCCGCTGAGCGCCTTTTTGGCGAAATCTTCGGCCTTGCCGCGGTCGAGCTTCTCTTCCGCGCGTTCCAGCAGCGTGGCGATGTCTCCCATGCCCATGATGCGGGAGACGATGCGGTCCGGGTGGAATGGCTCAAACGCATCGGGCTTTTCGCCTGTGCCCAGAAACTTGATCGGTGCGCCGGTGACGTTGCGGATGGAGAGCGCCGCGCCGCCACGTGCGTCCCCATCCATCTTAGTGAGGACGACGCCGGTGATGCCGAGCTGCTTGTGAAATGCATCGGCCGAGTTGACCGCGTCCTGGCCGGTCATAGCGTCGGCAACGAAGAGGATTTCGCTAGGATTGAGCAGAGCTTTGAGCTTGCTCATCTCCTCCATCAGCGCGGTGTCAATGCCGAGCCGGCCTGCGGTGTCGACGATCAGAACATCGTTGCCGAAATTGCGTGCTTCGCGCAGCGCTTCCTTCGCCAGGCGCTCGACAAGCGGCGTACCCGCTTCCTCTTCGCTGACTTTGCCCGCATACAGTTGGGCACCAACCGATTTGGCGACGATTGCGAGCTGCTCACGCGCGGCGGGCCGGTAGACATCGACAGAGACCAGCAGGGGGCGATGGCCACCTTTTTTCAGCCACGCGGCCAGCTTCCCAGCGGTCGTGGTCTTACCAGAACCTTGCAACCCCGCCATGAGAATGACCGAGGGCGGCTGCGATGCGAACTTGAAGCGTGCCGTGTCTTTGCCCAGGATTTCGACGAGTTCGTCATGCACGATTTTGACGATCTGCTCCGTGGGGGAGAGGGCCGTGGCCACCTGCGTGCCGACCGCCTTTTCGCGGATGTGATCGATTGTCGCCTTCACGACGTTCAGGTTCACGTCGGATTCGAGCAGTGCCAGGCGAATCTCGCGGAGCGCCTCTGAGATGTTCTCGTCCGTGATGGTGCCCTGGCCGCGAAGGTTCTTGAAGGTGCGCTGAAGTTTTTCCTGGAGATTTTCAAACATGGTGATTGCGATTAAGTTTATCAGTGTGGGCCAGGAGCGACTCCATGGCGAATGAAGTGGAACCCTGGTTGCGAGGGACCCATGCCGATGCGGAGCCAGTGCTGCGTGCTGTGTTGCACGCATTGGAGTTGGCCGGTGAGGACATCGAGCGATGGTGTGGGCCGCTTGCGACGGAGTTGCTGGAGGCGAGGCCGTTTGGTTTGCCGTCCGTGGGATTCCAAGTACGGCATATTGCGCGCAGCGTGGACCGGCTGTTGACGTATGCCGAGGGCGAGGCGCTCTCCCCGGAACAGTTGGCCGCACTGCGTCAGGAGATGGATGGCGCTGGCGATGCCATGCAGGAGTTCCGGGCGGCGTTGGCGCTTGCTCACGAACGGTTGCTGCGACTCACCCCTGATGATTTTGCAAAGTCACGCGGTGTTGGCCGCGCCATGTTACCGGCGACGGTTGCAGGCCTGCTCATCCATATCGCGGAGCACACGCAGCGGCACGTGGGACAGGCAATTACAACGGTGAAGGTGGTGCATGCACTGCATGAGGCGGAGACGAGCTAGTCGTCAGCCTTGTGCAGCTTATAGACGAGAACGAGCACGCCGGTGGCTAGAAATACCCAGACAAGCTGGTACCAGTAGAAGAAAGGAAAGCCGAAGAGCACCGGTGCTTCACGGTTGTACAGGCCAGGAAAGATCAGTGCAAGAACCGGGATAAAGAGTAGAAGCAGGGAAGGTCTGAACTTCCTGCGGCCACGCTCGTCTCTGTCGTCTTGTTCTGCCATGCGTGAAGCATACCGCAGACGAAGCCCTTGTAGGATGGAGGTCACATGAGTAGCAACACCAAGTCTCAGGAGCAGCAGGCGGGTGAGGCGTTCTCCGAGGCGGTCCAGATCATGCAGCGGCTGCGCGGGCCGGGTGGCTGCCCGTGGGATCGTGAGCAGACCCTTGACTCAATCAAGCCACACACCCTCGAAGAGGTCTATGAGGTCTTCGACGCGATCGACCGGCGCGCGTGGCCGGATCTGCGCGATGAGTTAGGTGACTTGCTGCTACAGGTGATTTTCTACGCGCAGATCACTGCGGACGAACAACAATTCGGCATCACGGACGTTGTGCAGGGCCTGAGCGCGAAGCTGGTGCGGCGGCACCCACACATCTACGCGGACGTTGTCGCAGAAACTGCGGCAGATGTGAATCGCACCTGGGAAAGCGTGAAGCAGCGGGAGCGCGCCAGCGAAGAGAAGCAGCAAGAAGGGCTGCTGGGCAATGTGCCTCGCTTTGTCCCGGCGTTTACGGAGGCATGCAAACTTGGGTCCAAGGCGGCTAAAGTAGGATTCGATTGGCAGGACGTAAACTCATTGCTCGATAAAGTTGAGGAGGAGATCGCGGAGGTCCGGGCCGAGCTGACCGTCGCGCGAGATGCGTCGCGGATGGAAGAAGAGGTTGGAGACCTGCTATTTATCGTGGCCAACCTTTCGCGGCATCTCAAGGTTGATCCGGAGCAGGCGCTGCGTAAGGCCAACGCTAAATTTCGCCGTCGTTTCCGATCCATGGAGGTCGCATTTGGCAGGTCGCTTGAGGGCATGCCGCTGGCAGAAATGGACGCGCTCTGGAACCTGGCGAAACAGCAGGAGAAGCTCGCGTGAGCGATCTCGATATCCGGCGGCTTACCCGTCGCACAGAGTACGAAGCCTGCGTGGACCTGCAGCAGCAGACGTGGCAATACAGAGCGGGAGAGTTGCTCCCGTGGCGGGTGTTCTTCCTGGCGGACAAGCTCGGGGGCCATGTGCTGGGCGCATATGATGGCGAGCAGCTGGCTGGCTTCAATCTGGGGCTTCCAGCACAGCGGAACGGTGTTGCGTACATCCATTCGCAGATGCTCGCGGTACTGCCGGAGTACCGGAACAGCGGCGTTGGGCGTCAGATGAAACTTGCACAGCGGACGATTGCGCTTGCGCAGAATATCCGCTGCATTGAGTGGACGTATGATCCCCTGGAGATAAAGAACAGCTTCTTTAATCTTCACCGGCTGGGTGCCATCAGCAGACGCTATCATCCCAATTTCTATGGAGCTTCGTCTTCTGCCCTGCAAGCTGGACTACCAACGGATCGGCTGGTAGCTGAGTGGTGGATCGGCTCGGAGCGCGTTGTGCGCACGTTGCAAGGTGAGCCAATCTCCCGGCCTGACGTAATGGAATTGAACGTGCCCGGAGATATTTACAGGTGGAAGGTTGCGGGTGATATTCGCGCACAGGAAGCGCAACAAAGGATTCGTGACGCTCTGATGGAGCATTTTGCTGAGGGCAGGGCAGTAATCGACTACCGGCGCGAGGCAGACGGCGCAGGCACGTTCCTGATCGGGAATGTTCCCACGGAGTTTTAAGAAACCCTTGGCAGGAGAACGCATGAAGATTGACGCGATCGTGATGCGCGAGATCAGGATGCCGCTGGTGCATCCCTTTGTCACCAGCTTTGGGAAAACGACAGACCGCCGGATATTGCTTATCGAGTTGCAAGCGGAGGGAATGACCGCGTGGGGCGAATGCGTTGCCGGCGAACACCCGTACTTTTCGGATGAGATGATTGACACCGCTTGGCTTGTGATGCAGCAGGAACTAATTACGCGCGTGGTCGGACAGGACATCGAGAGCGGCACTCTTGTGCCGGAGTTGCTGCAGCAGGTTCGTGGCCACCGCATGGCAAAGGCGGCGCTTGAAAACGCGGTATGGGACCTGGAGGCGCAGATAAAAAAGGTGCCGTTGGCTAAGTTACTCGGCGGCACGCGAGAGCGGATCGCCTGTGGCGTGTCCATCGGAATGCAGCCAACGCTGGCACAGCAATTGGAGAAGGTTGAACATGAGGTGAATGCCGGATACCAGCGCATCAAGCTGAAGTGCCAGCCTGGGTACGATGCCGTCATGTTCGCCGCGGTACGGGAGCGCTGGCCTGACATTCTGTTGAGCTGTGACGCGAACTCAGCCTACACGCTGGCCGATGCGGACCATATTGCCACTTGGGATAAATTCAAGCTGCTGATGATCGAGCAGCCGCTCTGGTCCGATGATTTCTACTTTCATGCGCAGTTGCAGCGCCGCATCAGCACGGCGATTTGCCTGGACGAATGCATACGCAACCGGCGCGATGCGCAAGCGGCACTGGAGCTTGGGGCGGCAAAAATCATCAACATCAAAGTGGGACGGGTCGGCGGCTTTACGGAGGCGATCGCGATTCATGACATTGCGCAGCGGTATGGCGTACCGGTGTGGTGCGGTGGAATGTTGGAGAGCGGCGTTGGACGGGCGCATAACATTGCGCTCTCGAGCTTGCCGAACTTCACGTTACCCGGTGATGTGTCGGCTTCCAGACGCTATTGGACAGAAGACATTATCGAGCCGGAGGTTACGGTGAGCAGTGCCGGAGAGATTGCAGTACCCACCGCGCCGGGACGAGGTTTCGCGGTTCGATCAGACCGGGTGGCAGGCCTAACAGTGCGGCAGCATCGATTTACCGCTCATTGAGTGCGTGTGCCTGGGGGAATCGGAACCGTAAAGAGGTCAGGCTGCAATTCGCGCGCAGTGGTCACGACCGATTGTTTACGTGACGGGCTGGTCACAACGGCCAGCGCTTCAAACCTCTCGATGGCTGATCGTGGAATAAAAAGGCGTTGTGTGTTGCCACGGATATCCGGCGGAATCAGATAGATTCCCGCGTCTGCCATCCAGTCATCCGCAAAGGAAAGGTCCAGGGAAGCCAAACCTTCGATCCTATCGCCATCTCGAAGGCTAAGCCTGACCCATAGACCTTCGCCGCGGGGACGGGCAAGGAAAGATTTCCGCAGGAGGCGCTCAGGATTTTGCAGGTCGGCGGTGTTGAAATCCCGCACGTAGCTGACGTACTTGACCTCACTTAGGGGCACGGGCGTTACCCGCCCTCCAAGATCAAGCAAGTCGAGCGCGTGCGGGGGGTCCGTCTGCACGATAGTACTGCCGGGCAGATAGCCCCAGAGCAGCCCTGTGGAGAACCGGCGCACGATTACTTTCTTACGGCTGGACGCCACGAGCCACTCCTGTTTTCGTACGCTCCGTACATAAGCAACGCTATGCCGTGCGCAAATGTCGCACGCCAATCAGGAAAAGACTAGCAGTGGAGTGAGCAACATGGTAAACTCACATTTTGTGCCGTGGTCATGAACCGCACCTAAGCTGTTCAATCATTTGGCCTTAGCGGCTAGTGTGAGCGCATATCGGACACGCAACGGAGACTTAAACGGTACATGGCTGATTATATCTATCTGCTTGAAACCCGTCTCTCACCTGCCCAGCAGAGAGCGATTGGCACTGTTCGCACCGCAGCCCGTGAGAACGACATGACGGTTTTCCTGACTGGCGGGGCAGTGCGTGACTTGACGGGTGGCGGGTCCATTCGCGATCTTGACCTCACAATCCAGGGAAACGCGCTCCGGCTCAAGCAGCCGCTAGAGCAAGCTGGAGCCACGGTACTTGGGGAGAACACCCCGGCGCAGCGAATTTTCATGGCGTTTCCCGGCAGTGTTCGCGTTGAAATCGCTTCAGCCATGCGGGTGACGTACCCGGTTCCAGGTAAGCCGCTTTATGAGCCAAGCAACATCAGCGATGACCTGCGCAGCCGGGACTTTACTGCCAATGCCATGGCGATTTCGCTGAACGAAGGCTCCTTCGGTCTGTTGACCGACCCTTTAAATGGCGTGGCAGACATTGAGAATCGTGAATTGCGGCTGGTATCCAACTATGGATTCATTGAGGAACCATCCCGCCTGATCCGTGCCGCGCGATTGATGTCGCGCCTGGGTTGGCCATTGGAGGAGCGCACCAGGCAGCATTTCGATACCGCAAAGGATGAGAACTATATCTCAGCCCTGAATGAGTGGAACCGGGGTTACGAGACGGAGGAGATCTTCCACGAAGAGGATCCGTTGCGTATTCTGCGTGCCCTGGAGGTGGATGGTTGGTCCGGGCACCTGTTTCCGGCGTTGCAGTCCTCCAAGGCGAACGCGGCAGCTCTCACGGAGTTAGCCGACCGGCAAGGCCAGTTGCAGGTACAGGGCATCCTGGCGCAGTCCGCGGCCCTGGCATTTCCGTTGATTACAGGTAAGCTGGCGGCCAACGATGTTGCAAACCTGAAGAGCATGTTCGTACGTCCGGGTACCGTGCGTGAGATCGAGTCGCTCGACGGTCAGGTACGTGAGTTTGCGGCACGCGTAGGCAGCAAGGAAGCGGCCTCGCCTTCCGCCGCCTGGAAGATACTCCATGAAGCCGATCCAAATCTGGTACTCGCGCTATATGTCAACAGCAAGACGGCGAACGTCCAAGCGCGTCTCAAGACTTTTCTGGGCGAGTCGCCGGCCGCACGCCAGCGCATTCCGTATGCCTTGCTACAGGAGATGCGCATCACGCCAGATCTTCCCGGTTACCAGGATTTATTAGACAGGCTGTTTTTTGAACTCATGGACGGCAAACTGTCCACAACGGAGGAGATGAAGGCTTTTCTGGAGCCGTATTCGCCGCCCGCACCTCCGCCGCCAGTGAACTTGCGCCGTGCGCGTGCAAAGAAGGAGGCACGTCCCAGCCGTGCCAAGGCAAAGAAGGTAGCCGAGCCGGATCCTACGCCCATGACGGTTGCCGAAGAAGAAGAAGATGCAGGACTTGCCACGGGACTGATGAAGGTGGGCGATCTCACTGGACCAGATCGCGGCCCGGAGCCAACTCCAGAGGTTCCCATGGTGGGCAAGGTTGCGCCGGAACCCGAAGTTTCCGGTGTGGAGTTGATTGCGGAAATAGAATTGGAGAATGTGTTATCGGATGTAATAACGGCGATTGCGTCCTCCGCACCGCTGAACGAGAGCGAACCGGCGGTCAAGAAGCCTTCCAGAAAGTCTCCAAGACCGCCAAAGAAGGATGCTGTTCCTGACCAGGAAATTGCTTCTATGGCGCCAGCGGTAACGGAGCATGCCGCACCTGTCAAGACTGTTCTGGAGGTGCCGAAGCCTACGAAGAGTTCAACAAGCGGGAAGAAGTCTTCACCCGTCCCGCCAGTTGCGGCTCCTGTCAAACCAGATCAGCGAGCGGCTAAGAAAGCAGAATCCAAGGCACCTGAAAAAGCGCCGGTGAAGGTAATCGCAACGCCAGCAAGTGCGACAGCCAGGAAGCCTGCTGCCACCAAGTCAATCCAGGCTGCGAAAAAGGTGGCTCCGGCAAAGAACAAGATTCCGGCCAAGAACAGTGCCGCGGAAAACACCGCAGGGCCGGGAAAGAAGAGTGTACCGGCAACAAAGGCTACGAGTGGTGCCAAAAAGTCTGCTCCAGCAAAGAAACTGGCTACTCCACCAGCGACATCCACGGGAACAAAGAAACATGCCTCAAAATCCGTGGTGAAGAAAGCCGCAGCCAAAAAGCAATAATCGTTTCCTCACGAGGAAGCGTATTCCACGTCAGATGTACCGATGGACACCTATCTTCGGAACATGCGGGAGCGCTACCCTTCGGCGTTGGAGGCCCAATCCCGCCGTTGGATCTATGTTGCGTATGACCGCCTGAACGACGGGATTGGGCCGCTTGCGTCTGAGCCTGATGCGGGAATTGTCCTCATCGAATCCCATGCGAAGGGACGAGCGCGCCCATACCACAGGAAGAAAGTGGTCCTGCTGCTCTCAAACCAGCGGCATTTCGCGCTTGAGCAACTGGAGTGTGGGCGTCAGGTGCTGTTCCTGAACGCACCCGAAACCTACGGGGAGCAGTTACTGAGCGCTCAGCAGCGGTTCGAATTGGGCACGCTGCTAACGGCGCGTCCCGCAGAGCGCGAATTGCGCAAAGACCTGGAACACGGGCAATCGAACGGCTTGCACCTGGAGTTCCGGCCTGATACCGCTTGGCTTTCGACCACAGGTGATTTTGTAAACGTATTTGGTAACCGGAGCCGTGGCCGGCAGTTTCTGATGGAGCGCTTCTACCGGCACATGCGGCAGAGCACGGGCATCCTGATGGATGATGGCCAATTTTCAGGTGGAAAACTCTCCTATGACGAGCAGAATCGCGAGTGTTATCGCGGACAGATTCCAGTTCCAGAACGGCCCAGGTTCCAGCCAGACCAGATAACGCTCGATCTGTACGAGATGATCTGCCGTGTCAATCCGGACACAATCGGCACCATCGACGAATTCGACTTGCCGGTGACTGCCTGCGACGTGCAGCGTCTATGGCAGTTCGCGTTGAAGCGGCTTTTGCCTTTCTTCGGTCCGTACGAAGATGCCATGAGCGCGGATGAGCCAATGATGTTCCACTCTGCAATTTCGGCGCTGCTGAACCTGAGCCGTTTGCTCCCACGGCAGGTTGTTGGTGATGTGGAGGAGGCGTATCGCGCTGGCGCGGTCCCACTGGCAAGTGCCGAGGGTTTCATCCGGCAGATACTGGGATGGCGCGAGTATATGCGGCATATTCACGACGTAACCGATGGATTTCGAACGTTGCCGCAACGGCCAGACCCTCCAGCGAATCGCACCGCAAACCCGTACAGCGCAAGGCTTGTCAAGGAGATCAACCCAGCGGCTCAGGACAAACCGGGGACACCATCGGCACTGAACGCGCATCTGCCGCTGCCGCCGGTCTACTGGGGTCAGCAGTCTGGCATGTTCTGCATGGATACTGTGATTGCACAGGTGCTGCGGCAGGGCTGGTCGCACCACATCACACGTCTGATGGTCCTTTCGAATCTCGCAGTGCTGTGCGGGTTCTCGCCACGTGAACTCACGGATTGGTTCTGGGTTGCGTACATCGATGCGTATGACTGGGTGGTAGAGCCGAATGTGCTTGGGATGGCGACCTATGGCGATGGCGGTCTGACGGCGACCAAGCCCTATGTCTCCGGCGCGGCGTATATCAATCGCATGAGCAACTATTGCGGTCACTGTGCGCTAGATCCCAAAAAGGCAACCGGGCCGGGTTCTTGCCCGTTTACGGCGCTCTATTGGACGTTTCTTGAGCGGCACACCGAGCTTCTGAGCAGCAATCAACGGTTGAGGATGCCGTATCTCACGCTGCGGAAGAAGTCTGCGAAGGAACGGGAAGAACTTAGGGTGCGCGCAGAGACCGCTATTGACCAGCTACAGCGCGGAGAAATCGTGAGCTGAGCGGCATCTGCCCTGGACTTCAGGTGAGGAACGAATTTAAATCGCGTTCATGTGCCAGCGTCGTCAATGGCCCGTGGCCCGGGATGACGACCGTTTCCTCTGGCAACGGTAACAGCTTCGCACGGATTGACCGCAGAAGGGCGACGCCATCACCGCCCGGCAAGTCTGTCCGGCCAACGCCACCCCGAAACAGCGTGTCACCGGCCAGCAGAAAATTGCTCAGCGGGAAGTGCAACGAGATGCTGCCCTCTGTGTGACCGGGGGTGTGCAAGACAATACCCGCCTCGTTACCAACCAGGATCTTTGTGCCTTCTTCGGCGCTTACGTCCGGTGGAGCAACGCGGGGGGTCGCCACGCCCATCCACGCGGCCTGCTGTTCCATCCAACTGAGCTGGAAGATATCTGCCTGATGATAGAGAATGGGCGCTCCCATCTGTTCCGAGAGGAGAACCGCACCTGCGATGTGATCAAGGTGTGCGTGCGTCACTACGATCTGACGCAATACCAAGGAGTGCTCTGAAAGGAACGCAGTGATCGTGAGCAGGTCGCCACCTGGATCGACCACGGTCGCGTCATGTGTTGTTGCGTCGTACAGAATGGAGCAGTTGCAACCGAGCGGTCCGACGGGAAAGGTTTCGCGCTCCATGAACTTGGGTTTGCGCTACTTCTTTGGCGCTGTCTGCTGTGTCTTGATGCCGGACAGAACAGAGCGGTCGGCGGTTCGCGACATCATGATGGTCAGGCTGATGGATGTGATCATGAACAGCACCGCAGACCAGGTAGTGAGCCGGGTGAGCAGGTTGGCCGCTCCGCGTGGACCAAATGCCGTCTGTGAACCTTGCCCACCAAAGGCACCGGCCAGGTCAGCGCTCTTACCTTGCTGAAGCAGAACGACGCCGATGAGGAAGAAACAGATGATGATGTGAACGATCACCAACAGTATAAGAACAGCAGTCATGACGTGATGTAAGCCTCAGTGCTTCCGAGCCGCAGCGGTTACGCGCATAACTCCACAAGCACTGGTTAGTTTATCATTCACGGGGTGCGTGGGCGGCTGCGCAGTTACTTCTTGTTCGCCAGTTTTGGTGTAATGTGCGTAAAACGTTGGCTGAGTTGCTCTTTCGCCAGGAGCGCAACAAATAGAGAATTTGTGACCAGGTAACGCTTCCATAGTCGCCTTGGCTCTTGCACCAGCCGGTACATCCACTCGCCGCCGTGTCTGGACAGGAACTCCGGTGCGCGCTGCGTGCGGCCTGCCACTACGTCAAATGCCTGCCCCACTGCGAGAAAGACCTTGCCTGGCAGGCGGTCGCGCATGTCACTGATCCACTGTTCCTGCTTGGGGCAACCAAGACAGACCCAGACGATGTTCGCTCCACTGTTCTCAATCTGGCGCGCTACGTCCTCCGTTTCCCCGGCGCTCAACGGGCGGAAGGGTGGGCAGTAATATCCTGTAGCCTGTAGACCCGGGTAGCGGGCCGCTAATGTTTCTGCTGTGAGTTGCGCGATACCGGGAGCTCCGCCATAAAAGTAGTGCCGGTGGTTCAACGAGGCCGACTGCTCACAGAATGACTGCATAAAGTCCGGTCCCGAGACTTTCTCGACACGTTCGCCGTGCTTCTGACGAAGGAGCCAGTAGACAGGAAATCCGTCAGGACAGTTCAGGTCCATCTGCTCCAGAATGCCGCCAAACGCTGGATTGCGATTCGCCTCCACGGTCATGTGGACGTTAGTAAACGTGACCAGCCGCGAACGCGTGGGATGAGAGAGCCAGTGATTCACCGTGCGGATCACTTGGTGCATGGTGGCAATGCCCACGGGCAGGCCAAGAACGGGAGATGTATCCATCGAAAGCCAACTGGCAACGGTGACGGTGCGCTTTGCGGTCCATGGTGCCATGAGGGCGTGCAAAGACTTGCAAAGAGCACTTCTAAGGGAGATAAGGACAGCAGACACGCAGTGATACGCAACGAACTTACTATCAGGCGCAAACCTTCGTCGTTGCACTTGAAGCCATGTATTGACATGGAACAGCACGTCGTGTGCCGATTCGGGACTTCGTGGATTAGGAAGCCATCATCTTCCAACGGCGGCGCGGCGGCCCTTCGCCGGGACGGTGCTAAGGTGATGGTGAGCGCGCATGTCCTTTCGTTCAGCCCGGCTGTTCGCGGGTGACACTCGCCGGGTATCGAGCCGGTGTTTGTGGCACGTGTGAGGTTCGGTTCTGCGGGTGTGTGCGAATCTAGAGACAGCGAGATGAACACATCCTCGCGGAGGAATGGTCGTTGAAGAAGGCGCTGATCACCGGAGTCACAGGCCAGGACGGGGCATACCTGGCACAACTGCTGCTCGATAAAGGGTACGAGGTGCATGGTGTCAAGCGCCGCTCCTCGCTGTTTAATACGGGCAGAATCGATCACATCTACGAAGATCCCCATAAGCCCGACCCGAAGTTCTTTCTGCACTATGGCGACATGACGGACTCCTCATCGTTGATGCACATCATGCAAAAGGTGCAGCCGGACGAGGTCTACAACCTGGCGGCGCAGAGCCATGTGCAGGTGTCGTTTGAGGAGCCGGAGTACACAGCCAACTCGGACGCTATCGGGGTGCTGCGACTGCTGGAAGCGATTCGCATCTTAGGACTTTCTAAGAAGACGCGGTTTTATCAGGCCTCCACATCCGAGCTGTACGGTCTCGTGCAGGAAACTCCGCAGCGAGAGACGACTCCGTTCTACCCACGATCTCCGTACGCGGTGGCTAAGATATACGGCTTCTGGATCGTGGTGAATTATCGTGAGGCCTATGGAATGTTCGCGTGCAACGGCATTTTGTTCAATCATGAAAGTCCGTTACGCGGAGAAACCTTTGTAACGCGCAAGATCACACGCGGTCTGGCGCGGATTAAGGTGGGTTTACAGGACCGTTTGTACATGGGCAACATTGATGCCAAACGCGACTGGGGCCATGCCCGCGACTACGTGGAGATGCAGTGGCGCATGTTGCAGTGCGACAAGCCTCAGGATTTCGTGATTGCCACGGGACAGCAGTACAGCGTGCGCCAATTTATTCAGCGCTGCGCGGAAAAGCTCGATCTGAAGCTGACATGGCAGGGCAGCGGTGTGGACGAGAAGGCATTGGATGAGAACGGAAACGTAGTGATTGCCATTGATCCGCGCTACTTCCGGCCCACTGAAGTGGAGACACTGCTAGGTGATCCAACAAAGGCCAGGACCGAGCTTGGATGGACACCTTCGACAACGTTCGAACAGCTTGTGTCGGAGATGATCGATGCTGATTTGAGCAGCGCTCAACGTGACGCTCTGGTCCGCAAGCATGGATTTGCCGCCTATAACGTCCGGGAGACCTGAGGTGATTTCTTCCGTGCCGTACATGAAACTAGACGATCCAATCTATATCGCTGGACACCGTGGTCTGGTGGGATCCGCGATCGATCGTGAGCTGCGGCGGCTTGGCTACAGCAGCCTCGTGACGCGCGGGAGCGCCGAACTCGATTTGCGGGATGCGCACGCTGTTGCACAGTTTTTTGCAGGGACCAAGCCTCGCTTCGTTGTTCTGGCGGCGGCAAGGGTAGGTGGCATCCTGGCCAATAATACCTATCCAGCCGACTTTATCCGTGACAACCTCCTCATCCAGAACAACGTCATCGATGCGGCATACCGCAATGGAGTCTCTCGGCTGCTGTTCCTGGGATCTTCCTGTATTTATCCGAGGCTCGCGCCCCAACCCATGCCGGAGTCGTGTTTGTTGACTGGTCCGCTGGAGCCGACGAACCGGCCGTATGCCCTGGCCAAAATCGCGGGTATCGAGATGTGCTGGAGCTACAACCGGCAATACGGCACGCGCTTCCTGGCCGCAATGCCGACAAACCTGTACGGTCCTGGTGATAACTTCGACGCGGACAACTCCCATGTGCTGCCCGCGCTGATTCGCAAGACTGCGGAGGCGATGCAGACGGGTGCCAGCGAGGTAGTGGTTTGGGGAACGGGCACGCCACGCCGCGAATTGCTTTACTCAGATGATCTGGCGGGCGCGTGTGTGTCGCTGCTGAATATGGACGACGATCTCTACGGCACGCTGCTGAAGGAGGACGAACCGCCGCTGATCAACATCGGAACGGGCGAGGATGTCACAATTCGGGAATTGGCGGATACTGTTTTTCGCGTACTGGGTTACAGGGGAGGGCTGACATTTGATAGTTCTAGACCTGACGGAACTCCACGCAAGCTGATGGATGTCAGCCGGTTGCACCAGTTGGGATGGCACCATGCGACCAACCTGGAAGAAGGTATTGAGAAGACCTGGAGAAGCGTGAAGGATACTCTCTTTCGAAACGTGGACGGCACGCTGCTTGCACCACAGAACGTTTGATCTGCATTACTGCACTATTCTTCTTCAAGTCTCGATGTTGCGTCCGTAAGGACCGATCGCGATGGCGTTATCCCCAATACGGCCGCTGAGCTACTCCGCGTATGAGTCGGCACGTAGCAGCAGTCCACATGTTGTCGTGCCAGATGGCGACATTCAGATCCGGCATCTGGTGGCCGTGTTTCGCCGGCAGCGGTTCGCCATTCTGCTGTGCGCCGTTCTGGGTCTTTGCATTGGGGCCGTGCTTGCGGTGCTTCCACACGCGCAGTTTGCTGGAACATCACTCATCGAGCTCACCAAAAGCAGCGGCAGCGATCCGCTTGGCCTGCAGGACCTATCCGGTATCGGCGCGGAGCTGACCGGCGGCGAGCAGATGAACTCCGATCTATTAACTGAATTGACGGTTATTACCAGTGACACGACAGCGCTTACAGTACTGAACCGGCTTCACCTGCAAAATACAAAGCCATACGACATTCCGGCAACCGCAAAGCCGGACAGCATTTTGGGCAGAGAACGCGGCATACCCCTGGAGAACGCACCCCTGCACCGCGAGATGGCGTTACGCACCTTTCATGACCACCTGAAGGTTGAGGTGGTGAAGGGAACACGGCTGATCTCTGTTACGTATCGCGACCGGAATCCATTTCAGGCTGCTGATATTGCGAATGCCGTGGTAAATGCATCCATTGACGCCTACACGGACACACGATTTCAGGCATCCGCGCGCGCCTCCACGTGGCTGACGGACCAGTTGAACCGTCTTAAGCGCAGCCTGGATGAAAGTCAGCGCGAGGTGGACGCATATCAGCAGGAGAGCGGGTTGGCTGGTTTGTCCATGAGCACACCGGGAAGAACAGCGGACGGATCCGCGAGCGTGGTCTTCAGCAATCTCCCACTGGAACGTCTGCTTGAATTAAATCGTGATCTGACAAATGCCGAAGTGCTGCGTACGGAAAAGGACGCAATCTATCACATGGCGCAGACACAGGATCCAGCCGTCGTGCTAGGGCTAGGCGGCACGCGTCTCTCCGAAGGGACGGCCGTTGGTCCGGGCAGCGTCGGCCTCCAACTGCTACAGGATCTACGGGGCAAGCAGGCGTTGGCGGAAGTTCGCCTGGCGACTGCTTCCAGTAAATACGGTGCAAAAAATCCTGCGGTTATCGAGTTAGACGCAGAGCTTGTCTCCATAAAAGAACAGGTACAGCGGGAGCTGCAACGCATTCAGGCACGCAGCCTGGATGATCTGCAACTTGCCCAGCGAACAGAGGACGGTTTGCGGCGGCAAGTGGCCGCGCAACAGGATCAGGTAGCGAAGACCGGCACTGTGGCGAACAGGTTAATTTTATTGCAGGAGCAGGCACAAGCGGACCGCAATCTATATCAGGACCTGCACACCAAGCTGGAGGAAGCCAATGCGGTTTCCGGCATCCGCGGCGCAAACATCAGCGTGGTGGATGTAGCGCGGGTGAATACCAATCCAGTCGCGCCGCAGCGCCTGCGTATGGTTGAGCTTGGATGCATCTGCGGTCTGGTGCTGGGAGTTGTGCTTGCTTTCATCCGCTCGTACATGGGTGATCTGCTGTACGAACCGGAGGATGTCACTGCGGCGATTTCGTGCCGCATACTCGGTGTCATACCAAAATTCGAATCGCCTGACCGGACAGGGACGGCATGGCTCAGCCGGAAGCGAGCGCCTGGATTACCTGCCGCACCGGATGCAAAGCTCCTTGTACTGCGATCTCCGCAGTCCCCTGCGGCTGAAGCATACCGGTCGCTACGCACAGCTTTGCTACAGAGCCGGGACGGGTTGCCCCCCCGATCTCTTCTATTTCTCAGCGCCTCCCCGGGTGAAGGCCGTTCCACAACATGCCTGAATACGGCAGCTGCATTTGCCGCGCAGGGGCACCGCGTACTTGTCATTGATGCCGACCTCAGGTGTTCCCAGCAACCCTGGTTTGGAGACGTGACAGACACTGGGCTGAGTTCCTGTTTGCAGTCCGGTTTACCATTCGCTGGTGCCATCCTGCAATGTCCAGATGTGCCAAATCTTTCGTTGCTTCCTGCTGGGCCTCGAATCGAGAATCCAGCGGAGTTGCTCGGAATGGACCGCTTCGCGCAATCTTTGGAACAGCTGACGTTCGAGTTTGACTATGTTTTTGTGGACAGTCCGCCGGCGTTGTCTGTGACAGACGCGCGCGTGATCGCCCGTGCGGTCGAAGGCGCAGTGCTCGTTGTCCGTGCGTGCCAGACCACATCGCGTAACTTGCGCCAGATGACAGACTGGTTGCAAAACGGTTCATTGCCGATCGGGGTGTGCCTCAATGCCGCGGAAGTTTAGTGAGTTACCTATGGACGGCGCAACCTTCTCAACACAAAGACGGCTTCGGCGCACGGTCGCATTCATTGCTGTTTCAACGCTGGGCTTTTTCTCGCCGGCAGCCATGGGGCAACAAGAGCAGCTGCCTCAGCTCGACGGTGGAATCCAGGCAAGTTCCCTTAAGCACCGCACGGCAACTGCCGCAGCCAATGTCATGGCAGCCCCTGAAGACATCATAAAGGCCCGCATTGCTCCAGGCTATCTGCTGCAAATGGACGTGTACGACACGCCGGAGATGAACATTGAGCTGCGCGTGGACCAGGCTGGCACAATCCGTGTACCGCTGGCCGGTGCTATCGTGGTAGCCGGTCAGACCTTACAGGAAGCTCAGGCCACCATTGAAAGAGAATTCGTCAATCGACAGATTCTGAAGAACCCACAAGTCACGTTGAACCTGCTGCAGTATGCTTCCGAGAGCGCGACGGTGCTGGGTGAGGTGCAATCGCCCGGACGTGTTCAATTACTAACTCCGAGGCAATTAGGAGATGTACTTGCCGCAGCCGGGGGTGTGACCTTTTCGGCCGGTCCGGATGTTGATGTGCTGCATACGGAACTAAGTGGAGCCGTCCGCGAGACACATGTTCGCTACATGCCAGAACGTGCGTCGCAGGCCTTGCAAACCATTGTTTTTCCAGGCGACACCGTGACGGTGCATCGAGCCGGGACCGTCTACGTGTTGGGTGGTGTGACCCGGCCCGGCGCGTACCTCATGGTGCATGAGGGCAGCCTGAATGTTCTGGAAGCAATTGCCCTCGCGCAGGGCACCATTCTTCGCGCTTCCACTTTAGCCATTGAGGTGCTGCGGTATAACGGCGAGTCGTATGCCCGAATATCCGTGCCACTCAAGAAAGTTCAGCAAGGCCAGGTGGCTCCGCCACAATTGCTGGCCAACGACATTGTGTATGTGCCCGTAAGTGCTGCAAAGTCTGTTTTCCTGGACGGAAGTGCGCTTCTGGGTGCGGCCGCGAATGCTTCCATCTATGCCATTCACTAGGCCCACGTGACAGGAACACATGCAGAGCATAACCTTCAGCAGAGTAATTCGCGCAGCACGCTTCCGCGTAGTGGAGGCATGGGGTGGCTTTCGCATGCGTGTCTCTGGTGTAACTGCCGGACGGAGTCTAAAGGCTATTGGCGCTCCGATCGTCACGCTGTTTCCGGGGAGCGGCATCCGTCTGGGTGATCAAGTCACGTTAATTTCAATGAGCTTCGCGACCGCCCTGGGAGTTCATCATCCCGTGGTGTTACGGACACTTGCCTCAGAGGCTAGCATAGATATTGGGGATGGAACGGGTATTTCGGGTGGAACAATCTGCGCTGCCAAAAGGGTAACAATTGGCCGTGAGACACGCATTGGAGCGAACGTTACGATCTCCGATACTGATTTCCACTCCCTGCATCCTGCGCACCGCAGCGGGCATAGCCACCCCAGCGTTAGTGTTTCGGAAGTGCACATCGGAAACCGTGTGTTGATTGGCACCAACAGCATCATCCTGAAGGGCGTATCGATTGGGGACAATGCGGTCATTGGCGCGGGCAGCGTGGTTACGCGTGACATACCGGCAGACTCTATAGCGGCAGGTAATCCGTGCCGCGTCTTGCGTCTGCTCACACCTGGCGAATTAGGCATCGCGCCTGAAGCCGAATGGGAAGCGGTACAGGCATGAGGATTGGCTTTGCGGCACCAATCTCGCTGCGCCTAATGCAGGACCTTGTGGAACAGGGAGATCAACTGCCTGCCGGCTATGAATTTGCTCCTGCCGTGGACTGGGTAAAGCATCTACTGCGTAACGGTCACAGCGTGACGGTGTATACGACGGCGAAAGATATAGCTGAAAGTACGGCCTTTACCGGCCCAGGACTCACGCTGCGCATTGCTAAATCGCGGGCCTCAGGATGTGGACGGGACCTCTTCAGGGAAGAGCGTGCCGTGCTGTCCCGCATGATGATTGCGGATCAATGTGATGTGATCCATGCGCATTGGACCTATGAATTTGCATTGGCTGCTCTCCATTCTGGAAGGCCAACGCTCGTCACAGTGCATGACCTTCCATGGAACGTGTTGCGCTATTTTCGTGATGGACACCGGCTGGCGAAAGTCCTGTTGGCATATCGCACCGCGTTGCAAGGGCGACGTTTTACTGCGGTTTCCCACGATGCTGCGCGGCATTTTCGCCATTACTTTGCACCATGGGCACGCGTCGATGTGATTCCGAATGGTTTACCAGACACGGTATTCCAGATGACGGATGCCGCACCGCGTGTACTTGGAGAAGGATTTACCTTCGCAACCAATCTACAGGGCTGGTCTGCGCGAAAGAATGCTTCGGTTGCTCTACAGGCGTTCGCGGCAGTTCGCATGCAACTGCCTCAATCTAAGCTGCTGATGTTTGGCAAGGATTACCAACCGGGTGGTATGGCGGAGCAATGGGCTGCTCAGCGCCAACTGACGGCTGATGTGACGTTCATTGGACAACTCGGATACGCGGATCTGCTAAGACGTATGTCCACGCACGTCGATGTCCTGGTACATCCGTCCCTAGACGAATCGTTTTCAATGGCCTCGCTTGAGGCGATGGCATTGCGGAAACCGGTGATTGCAGGATCCCAAACGCCAGGGGTTCGCGAGGTACTTGGGTATGGGTCCGCTGGCGCCCTAGTAGATGTGTCGTGTATGGATCTACTAGCGAACACCATGCTGCGCTTGGCTACCGATCAGGCCGAACGTACCCATATGACTAACGCCGGGTTCGAACGGGCTTATCGGGTGTACCGCTTAGAAGCTGTCGTCAGTATGTACGAAGAGTTATACAGGCAAGTGCAGAAAGAAGGTCATAATCCATCATCGAGCTACTCTACAGCCGACAAGAGGTTAACCGCACGGGATGTCCAAGGCTCACATGTTGACTAAGACATCTCTGCAACATCACGTTAACCAAGCGTTTTTCTTTTTAGTGTTTGCATCCGAGGCAAACGCCTGGGTGCGTACCGCCGGCGGAAACAGCGGGTTAAAGGCAGGCACACAGGCGTCGGCGTTCTCCAGCGGCAACGGCGACCCAGTGTTGTTCGCACTTAATGCCGTTGTTATGTGTGCCACGGCAATGTTATGCCTGCCAAAGCTCCGTGTCATCCTATCCGTTCTTCTGCACGAACGGGCTCTGGCCATGATCTATGGCTATTCAGTTCTTTCTATCCTCTGGTCGGCAAATCCTGGGAATAGTTTTCGTACTTCTGTTTACCTTATCGCCAGCCTGCTCCAGTTCGTATACATCGGGCTGTACTTTGACGCGGACCAGCAGATCTCCCTTGTCGGTCAGGCTGTAACCGCTTTTGCAGTACTAAGCATCCTTGGACAGTCTCTTCTTGCGCCGGTGCAAGATCTCGCGCCGGGATGGACCGGCATCTTCCCGTCAAAGAACTATCTTGGTAATGTGATGGCGATCGGCCTTGTTGCATTGTTATTAAAGAGAGGGAACTGGAGCCTAACAAGGTACGCGCAGTGCGTTCTGTGTTGTGTGCTGCTCCTTCTTTCACAATCCTTCACATCCATTCTTTGTGTATTGGCGGCATCCCTCGTCATTCTGTATCTAACACTCCGGCGTTCTGCCCGCGTGCTGCTACTTGTGAGTGGCAGTGCCTTCCTTCTATTAGGCACGCTTCTCATGCCGAACTTTCTCGGTGCGGTGCTTGGGATGTCAGGTAAGGACACAACGTTAACTGGTCGAGATGTGATCTGGGCATTCGCATTCAAGCATATCGCAATTCACCCGTTGTTAGGCTACGGATACTATGCATTTTGGATCTCAGAGGAGAGTTCAGCCTTACAGTACCTCGGGTGGAATCCAGGGCAGGCACACAACGGATTCATCAACTTGGCATTAGATGAAGGCGTGCTTGGAGTCGCTCTTCTGCTTGCCACTTTGTTGTTTGGAATGAGAAGGAGTATTCGGCAGATTCAGAGAGGAGATATGGAAGGAACAGGGCGTTGGCTGATCGTATTGTTATGCTACCTAATGGTTCATAACATTTCAGAAGCAGACTTCTATCAGCGCCCGGCTTGGGTGGTTTACCTTATTGCATACGTGGCGGCGTCGCAGGCAGAGCTGCGCAACACGTTTTATGCAAAACGGCAGGCACCGTATCCAACCTGGCTTCTCCATGCCGTGCATGAGGTGGTTACGTTATGAATGCAAACGGTATGCAAAGTTCAGGCAGGAACATCTCTCGCCGCAGATTGCTTCACGCGTGTACTCTGGGCTTGCCAAGCTTGTCAGTTCTGCACGCCATGCTCAGTGCCGCACCACCTGTAACAGGCCGGACAATTATGACCGCACCACTGAATGTACCGGCTGACTTTGTTGGCATGCATTTTCACAGATGGCCGCAGGGTGATCCGGTTTCGCCGGCACCCGCTTACGGCTACGGCACCGTCCGTTCACATGACTATGGCATTGCATGGAACAACATACACATGGCACCTGGGCGGTACTTATGGAACAAGATGGATTCGTGGGTGCGTACGCACTCAGGAAACCATAAAACTCTTATTTACACGTTGTATGGAACACCAACGTGGGCTTCCAGCAAACCTGCTGTAAAGGATGCTTATGGCAACAATGGTGCAGGTGCTCCACCCAAGAGCCTAGAGGCGCTTAGGGAATTCATCACGGCCCTCGTCGGACGCTACAACACACGGTCGCACCGTGCAATTCAGTACATGGAAGTCTGGAACGAGCCTCACTTCCTACAGAACGATAATGGTTTTTGGTGGGGTTCTACAGAAGAACTTGTGGAAGTCTGTAGGGTTGTTGCCGTTGCAGCCAAGGCCACAGACCGTGGCGTCCGAATTCTTTCACCTGGCTTTGATGGCCTCAAGGCAGGAACTCTAACGAACAACGTGGATCGGTTTTCCTCGAGCTTGTGGCAGTTCCTCCAAGCACGCGACAGTACTGGTCGTAGCTCAGGATATTTACTGGATGGAATCGCCATACATTTATATAACTCGTATTTAAAAGGGCCCAACGTGGGCATTGAGGGTATCCTGTCGAAAGTGGAAAAGACGTTGGAGCTAGCTGGTGTGTCCCTTCCGGTTTACACAACAGAGTGCGGCTACCTCAAGGACGCATTATTTACGAATGAGTCTCTGGATATGAAAGCAACGCTATTGCGCCGGATCGCAGCGGTGCAGGCAGCCTTGGGCGTTCGATGGGTGTGCTTCTACGCGCATGATGATGAGTACTGCTGGAATCCATCCAAGAATGCTGTCATTGCGGCGGCTATCAATGACATCCATACAAAGCTTGCAGGACATCGCCTAAAACAAGTAACGTTCCAAAACTCAGGAAAAGTTGACGTACAGACTACAACGGAGCTGCTGTCATGGTGACTGCAATGAAGCCCGTACACGCCGGCTCCGATAGAGGTCTAACAAGCGCACAACCTGACCAGGCGCATGCCAAGCACCTGCACTATGCAGTTTTAATGACTGTTCATAACCGTCGCGAGAAAACCCTTGAAGCGCTTCGCAGAGTATCCAAGCAAACGTTATTGGATAGTCATAGGCTAACGATTTACCTCGTTGACGCTGGAAGTTGTGACGGCACATCGTCGGCAGTTCAGAAAGAATTTCCAGAAGTGCAGATTATCGTGGAAAGCGCATCACTGTTCTGGAATGGAGGCATGCGGAGGGCATTTGCCGCAGCATCCACAAAATATTTTGATGGACACTTCTGGCTTAATGACGACACCATGTTACATGGTGATGCATGTCAACGTTTACTGGACTGCGCAGACGCCTGGGAACGGAAACACGGGCATGCTATTGTTGCCGGAAGTGTTATGGACCCAACTACTCATGAACATGCGTATGGTGGGTTCATGCTGCTTAAACGCCGTGCACGCGTGACGTTGATACCAGTCACACCTGATCCACTTGTCGCCACGCGGTGTGATTCCATGAATGGAAACTTCGTATATATTCCCAAATTCATATCAGCGGCTCTCGGGAATCTGGAAGAGACATTCACTCATCAGCTTGGTGATATCGATTACGGATTGCGGGCGCGCAAGTCCGGATTTGACGTAATTGTCGCGCCAGATTACCTTGGCACATGCCAGCCAAATTCCATCGCAGGAACATGGCGGGATAGATATATACCATTCCGGGAACGTTGGAGGAATCTGATTTCTCCAAAGGGATCACCACCACGCGAATGGCTGCTATTTATAAGAAGACATTATGGATTGCGGTGGCCATTATATGCGGTCTCACCGTACGTTAAGACTTTACTCACAAGCATGCCGCTTGCCCGCAAGCAATAACGTACATGAATCATGTTTTCTGTTCCAACTATGTTTACCGCAAAACACGACATCTCTCGAGCACCTCGCGTTCTGTACCTTCCGAACGAGAGCAGTCACGACGGCGAGAACATACAGGTGGGTGGGCGGGCAGCATTTCTGGACATGCTAATGGACGGAACTATTGGCGAATTGTCGACATATAGTTTTCTCGCGTCTTATTATGAGTGTAGAAAGAACCCGACTGTGTCGCACAAGAAGTTACTAGACGAAGTCGCTCGATTCAAACCAGATATCGTCTTCTGGTCCCATCCCGACAACTATCCGATTACATGCGATGTCATAGCAGCCATGCGGCGGGTCGGAGGAAATCCGTTGCTCGTATATCACGAGGGCGATCCCTTTGATAAATGGTGTAAGCGACTGGGCAGGTCGCAACGAACTCTCTATTCAGAGTCAGATGTGTTCTTTACTGTAGGTCTGGGAGGCGCGCGACGCCTTTTTCAGAACATATGCCTGCACAAGAACTTTTATTACACATCATCATACACTGAGTTCGAGCGCTTCGGCATCCGCTCAGTGACAGGTCAGCTCGGCTCACGCCTTGACGCTGTAATGATTGGTAATATTCCCAGACGCCTGGGCCTGATTCGCCATCCAGGCTCACCTGAGCGTATCCGGCTTGCACGAGGGCTGCGAAAGCTGTTCGGTGCGCGCTTTGCCTGTTACGGCACCGGTTGGCCAAAGGGTACGAACGCTGCCGGATCAATCGCGCATGTAGCTCAACGCGAAGTTATTCAGACCTCAAGAATGTCTCTCATGTGGGAGCATTTTCCTCGATATAGCTTCTACTACTCCGATCGTTTGCCGATTGCACTGGCTGCTGGTGTTCCTTTTGTAACGTCTGCACGTCCCGGACATGACATCCTGTTCTCAAACGTGCCCGGACTTTTTCATGCTGCAACAGTCGAAGACGCGCTTGATATTGCGGTTTACCTACGAAGCCTCACACTGGAAAGAGTAGCGGAACTAGGCGAGGCGGCGCGCACATGGGCGATGGAAAACCTTGATGCTCGAGTTGTCTTCAGACGCATGATGACAACCTCGATCCAATGTCTTTATGGCCGGCTACTTCAGCAAGAGTATTAATTATTATGCAAGGACAACATCTTCGATGGAGTTATCTCTCTACAATTATGACCGTTGCACTTCAGCTTTTGGCTGCGACAACGATCACTCGTTTCCTGCAACCAAGAGATTACGGTCTGGCAGCGCTCGCGCTTCTCTGTACAAACCTGGCAGCATACTTCACGCAACTTGGCGTTGGACGTGCACTGGTGCAGAAAGCGTCAGTGACACACGCTAATATCCAAGCTGCATACACACTGGCATTGGCTACGGGCTTTGCAGGAACAATACTGCTTTTTGTTATGGCCCCGCTTATTGGTGAAGTCCTGCACGATCTACGTCTAACCCCTGTCATCAAGATACTGGCCTTCAATCTTCTGTTTCAATCTGCTGCACTTGTGACTGGCGGCCTGCTCCGGCGCACACTTCGTATGCGTACGCTCGCAGTCTGTGACGCGAGTGCTTATGCACTGTCGACGTTCTGTGTCGGTCTGCCGCTAGCGATTACGAAATTTGGCGTGTGGGCGCTCGTTGCAAGCACCGTATCTCAGTCATTATTTCAAGGCATCTTCTATTTCATTGCCCGACCCCACCCACTATCGCCAATGTTCTCTCGATCTGCATACCGGGGCGTTGCCGCGTTCAGTGGTAAGACCTTTGTCACAACTGCGATCGAAGCATCCGGCTGTTCACTCGATGTGGCGGTGATTGGGAGACTGTTGGGCGCAGCTTCCGTTGGCTTGTATGGCCGAAGCCTTACCTTAAGCACGCAACCATGTTTCCAGTTTTCAATGGGACTGACGCGGGTGTTTGCTCCAAGTCTGGCCAAAACGATGCACACCTCCGACCGGGCGAACGCTGTTGGAGCGGTATTGCATGCCGAACAGCAACTTATGTCAGTAATTATTCCTTTGTGTGTATCTGCGGCAGTTTGCGCTCCAACTCTCGTGCCTTTGATCTTCGGCGCGCAATGGCGTTCAGCCATACCCATCTATCGTGCGCTATGTATCGTAGCAGCGTTTGACTCTTCGTTCGATATTCCTGCATTGTATCTAGAAATAGCTAATCGGTTCAGATCGAAACTGGTATTGCAGACCTCATTTTTTGCACTCCTGCTGATCGCTACATTACTGGTTGCGCCTGCAAAAGGCCTTTTGGGAGTCGCCCTCGTATTCGCAGTAGCACAAGCAGCTCGGTCTTACTGCTTCCATTGCATATCCGCTCATTCTCTTGGTGTACGACCAAGCCTCTTACTCGGTAGCTGGTATCCGGGAATTATTTGTTCGGCAGCAACCGCAACAGTTCTGTTTACCGTGCAGCACTTACTCTCGGCAGGAACAATAGGCCAAGCGATCGCTAGAGCTTGTTGCCTTGCACTATGTGCTGCGCTTACATCAGGTGTCGTGTATTACTTCCTCTTTCACGACACAATCTATCAGACATGGCGGGAGGTATTCTGTCACGGAACTGCCACTCTCAGTAGCTTGCGTCAAACGAGCGCTACAAACTTAACGGAAGACTTTTCAACATGCGCTTCGTAATCGCAAAGCGCCGTGGAGTCCGTGGAGAAGGTCTTGGCAACGAACTTTTCGCATGGGCAAAGGGCTGGATTGCGAGCGAAGTGCTCAATGCCAAGCTTGTCGGGCCTTCATGGGGCATAAACTCGCGCGCGTATCACCGCAATTTTCAGACGTCGCGTTGGGACGTGCTTTGGGAAGAACTCGGTAGCCATCTTCCACATCACAGCTTTACCGAAGACGATTACCGGCAGTGTGGACACACAGACTTCGGAAAGGCAATATCAGTATGGGCAGAAAGGAAAGGCATTCTGATGCAGAGTCTATGTATCGTCACTGTTGACGGCATGTATGGCGGCTATCCTGCTATTGCTTCTGCGCGCGATTTTCTTATGTCAGAGCTGCTTCGTAGCCGAAATGCGTTGCACAACATGATTTGTATGAAGTCACGATTAAGCAGAAATAAACTATTCGTTGCGGTTCACATGAGATCTGGGCCAGACTTTACTGAGCCACATGTGTCCTCAGTCATACGAGGACAATTCAACGTTCGAGTGCCTGGTGATTGGTACATTTGGGTCTGTTCAAGACTTGAAGCTACATTCAAAAACAACGTTCAATTTCTGTTTTTTACAGACCATGAAAGTACGTCGTATCAGGCAGCGGTCCTCCGGTTCAACCCAGGCCAGCCATGCTGTTCAGGCTTGACGGAGTGCAGTGACTTGCTCCTCATGTCGCAGGCTGACCTGCGTGTATGTTCCGTCTCTTCGTACAGTCTAGCTGCGTGTTTCCTATCAGGTGGCCCATACGTATGGTATGAGCCACAGTTGGACAAACGAGATCAAGTATATTCGCTATGGTCTCATGAAAAAGCTCAGCAACAGGAAGAATCCTTATCGAATCAAAGTCATCGGTTTGTTAAAAGTCTTGGAGACTACGCCAGAGACAGCCACACACCCGTGCATCTTGGCACTGCTATGGCCATTGGTGATCCTTTGCCTTTGGATTTGGAACATTGTCTCAAGGAACGGCTGCGATGTATTGACAGCAGAACGAATCTCATAGAATACGGCGCGTTGCCAACAACACACCATGAGACACCATGCTAACGAGACTGTCTTTACGTTGACGCATAGCTCTCACGATGATGTAACTTCACGGTGTCGCAACATTCTGATAGGAATTACTCTGAATGGGCGCTGTCCATCTTGATGCTAATTTAAGTATGTGTAGAACCACCGAGAAGGGCCACATGTTCACTAGGCATCAAAAACATCCAGCTACACAGAACGTGGTCTGTACCCTGAGATGACTCAACGAATAGAGGATGGGACGAATAAGGCTGAAAGCCTAGTCGTCAAAGAACCTCGGACGCTAAACGAGAAGGTTGCATTTCTAACGCATGCACTCTCACCCCACAGACTTGCACTTATGGAAATGGTTGCGGATGAAGTGTCAATATTTCATGTATTTCTATCGCAGGCGGAAGACAAGCTTCACAGCTTTCCGTTGGAACGGGGCAGTCTAGACGTAACTGTGCAGCGATCGATGAACTGGCGTCACTACTTTGAGAATGTCCATGGGTACGCTGATGTAAGTCATATTAACGTGCCTTATGACACTGTCACACAACTGTTAACGTTTAGGCCAAGTGTCGTAATTAGTACTGAACTTGGAGCTCGCAGTCTACTTGCAGCTGTCTACAAGATATGTTGTCCTGGGATTAGCCTAATCATATGGGCAACTTTATCAGAGAGGACCGAAGCAACACGAGGTTTGATTAGAAAGTTTGTGAGACGCTGGTTACTGCACAGCGCTGACGTGGTGTTCGTAAATGGGGTCGGAGGTAGCCGTTACATCCGCTCTCTTGGATATGTGGGAGCCTTACATATTATACCTTATGCAATCGATGCGACTTTATTCCGTACAAAGTCTCTCAATCCACAACCAGGAATATTTCGGCTCTTGTATACGGGGCAGCTAATACAACGTAAAGGTGTTTATGGCTTTTGTAAAACACTGGATGAGTGGTGCAGGAGTCACCGTAACATCTCTGTAACGCTTACGTTAGTTGGCGAGGGCGTTGAAGCGAGCAGGCTGGCGACGCTTGTACCCGCTCTGAACTTTTCTATATTCATCCATCCACGCGCTTCACAACGAGAGCTTTCACAGTTCTATGATTGTGCAGATATTGCTGTACTTCCTACATTGGGGGATGAATGGGGAGTCGTAATTAACGAAGCCTTGGTTGCAGGAAGGCCAGTGCTAGGCAGTGTTCACAGTCAGGCAGTATCGGAACTAATAAGAGAGGGTGAGAACGGCTGGACCTGGGATCCTGAGGAGCAGGGATCGCTCTACAAAGCCCTATCACGTACGTTTTGTTTGAAGCCAGTTGATCTCCAGAAGATGTCCGACGTGTGCAAGACCTCAGCCGCTGCTATCAGCCCTGAAGTGGTCTCTGCAAGGGTTTTAAAGGCACTCAAAGGTTTAGCACTACAAAAAGAAGCAACGCGATCTCAAAAGTAGGCTAGACGGCAATGTTCTTGGTTGCTCGTGTCTTATTGAAGGTGGAAGTGAGCGGAATGGAATGAAGCGTGTTTTAATAGCATACAAGTACATCCCTCAATACAGGCTAATTTTTTTTACGCAGCTAAGGGACAAGCTGGCAGAAGCTAATATCATGTTGACTCTCGTATATGGCGATCCCACACCCATTGAAGCCTTTAAGAAAGACGCCGTCTATCCTGCTTGGGGCAAGTATCTACAGAGCAGAGTCGTTTCGTTAGGTACACGGTTGAACCTGATCTATCAGCCATTCTTTCGCATGTCTCAAGATTGTGATTTGGTGATAGTAGAACAAGCAAATCGGCTTTTGATTAACCTGTTCTTAATAATCTCACACAGACTTGGATATTGCCAGCTTGCGTATTGGGGCCATGGGCTTAATTTTCAACGAACCGAAGGCCGTGTCGCATCTACAGTAAAGCGAATTCTTGCTAAGTATGTTAGGTGGTGGTTTGCGTACAATGATAGCAGCGCAATGGTTGTGAAGTCACTAGGTTTTCCAGCACATCGGATAACTCGAGTTATGAACACTATTGATAATGTCACACTTACGGAGTATTTAGCGAGTGTCTCAGCGGTCGAAATGGATGAGATTCGTCATGATCTAGGCTTGGAAGATTCGCACGTATGCCTGTATGTTGGCGGAATGTACGACCTAAAAAGGTTAGAGTTTTTAATGCATGCAAGCGAAGTGATTCATGAGCGATTGCCAACGTTTCGGATGCTGTTTATTGGGTCCGGAGAAGACAGCCACAAGGTTGCAGCATTCGCGGAATCGCGTGATTGGGTCCTCTATCTAGGTGCTCAATTTAGCCGCGAGAAAGCGCTCTATCTCAAGCTTGCACATCTGATGCTTATGCCAGGGCTCGTCGGCTTGGCAGTCATCGATTCGTTTGTAGCAGAGGTCCCCATTGTGACTACGGATGTTACTTTTCATAGTCCCGAAATCGAGTATCTTCACTCTGGCGTCAATGGTATGATTGTCAGCCCTGCGGATAGTGTCGTCACATATGCAGATTACGTCGTTTGGTTGCTACAAGACAAAGAGATGCTGGCTCACTTACGAAATGGTTGCAGGAGCGCTGCTCAGATGTATAGTATGGAAAAGATGGTTAAACGGTTCGCGACAGGTATTTCTGAGGCCTTGGCCGATGATATCACTTCTTAGAACCATCACTCGCGACGTTGGATTTAGAATTGCTCGTATTTACACCGTCAGAAAAGGTGTTAGCGTTGGTCGTGGAGTTCACATTGGGCTTGGTACCATCCTGTCATCGTTCTCGGGCCTCATCGTCGGCGATGGTGTGTATATCGGTAAAGGATGCACGATCCAAGTTGATGGCCACATCGGACGGGGTACACTTATAGCAAACCGGGTAGGAATTATCGGAAGAAATGATCACGACATGCACGCAATAGGAGTTCCTATTGGCTACGCTCCATGGATTGGCGCACGAAACGGTGACGCTCGAGGCAAAGATGTTGTAGAAATAGGTGAGGACGTATGGATCGGGTATGGCGCTGTAATTCTGTCTGGTGTTTCAGTCGGACGAGGTGCTGTTATTGCGGCTGGGGCCATCGTAACCAGAGACGTTGCAGCGTACACGATCGCTGCGGGAAACCCAGCAAAGGCTATCGGCACTCGCATTGGGCTAGAGGAGCGGGGAATACACGAAATGAACATTGATCTCTTTTGGCAGAAGTGGAAGGGTCAACAGCCTGTCAGATCAGGCTGACTCAAACGCCTTGTGTGTGTAAACACAAATTACGAGATCTGTTGCCTCGAGCATTTCTGTGCGGTACGTTGTGGAAGTATTCGCGAACGGTATAACGAAGGTAGGTATAATCTGTTGTCGTGTAGAAACTGGATTGCGTAATTACCAAACGCTATCCGGGGGAACATCCAAATGACTACTCCTAAAAGTAGAAAAGCCTCTGTAGCCAATAGCATAAGACACATGCTGATGCCAACGCCTGATGACCGCATTAGGCGATCGCTTGTAAACATGACTAATCCAAAAGGAACAGCTACAAGCAGTCGGCCTGCAACTATCTCGGTAGCATCGGTAACTGCGATGTCTAAGGCATGAAATGTGACTGCAAGGATCGCGATTAGGCGCGCTGCTGTGACGCCGAGGAGTACCCATGCGATTGCAAGTAAAGAGAACCTGGAAGCAGCGTAAAACGCGACACCAGCTGCCGCGCATGTTAAGCCTTGGGCCCAGAACTCCTTCTGTGGCTTACCTATGCCTGCAAGTACCGGGCCGCAAAGCGCCATCACCCCCCACATCGGCATCGCTAATGCCATCGGCACCATAAGGGGGACTGCTGGCATCCACTTGTATCCATACAGTCCTATGATTACTGTATAGGGAACGAATGCAAGCGCAATATACGCGGGAAGAACGACACCAGACGTGAGGGCAATTATCGAAAGCAAAGCACGCCTAAGAACTTCTGGCTTTGACCGGACCTTCGCAGCGGCGGAGAAGAGCACCGGTTGCAGTATTGTTACTACTGCGGTGACTGGTTGGTACGCGAGGTTGCAGGTGCGCCCATATAAACCAAGAGACGCGGGACCCAAGCAGCTGGAGGCAAGGTTATCTAGGTTGGAATGTCCCCAGTTAACGACATTGCTACCAACTACAGCACTTCCGAACATCAGACTACGCTGATCGGGTAACTGGAAAGACGGGACTACAGGGTGGCGGACAGACGCATAGAGGTACGATGATGTAATAAGCGCCTGCGACATGTATGCTGCCGCAAGGCTCCATACGCCCGCACCATGGAATGCAAGTGGAAGGCCAACAAAAATATAGCCGACAACGTAGGCCGAAATATTTGCGTGTTGTATAACGTTGAACCGCATTTCGCGTCTTAACAAGGCCGCTGGAACCAAGCCGAATGCCTGAATAGTAATGATAAGCGCCATTACACGAATAACCGACGTCGCTGAGTCTGAGTGGAACAGCCTGGCGATTGTTGGGGCTAGCAGCACGATCATTAGAGTGAGGGTTATACTTAGGACAATCTGCGTTGTAAATACACGACGCACCTGTAAGGGATCCGAGTGCTCCTGTTGGATAAGTGCTTGGCTCAAGCCACCGTTTACAAACAGGTTTACAAAGCCATAAATGGTGGATGCAATCAGAGCTTCCCCAAAAGGTCCCGGACCCAAGATGCGCGCGAGCACCGATGTGACCGTTAGGGAGCAAATAATTGAGAAAAGGTTACCGAGATAGTTCCAACGTATCCCTTTAACAGCTGCGGCTGCAACGCCAGAATGCTTACTGTCCACGTGAACTCATCCGGTTCGATTGTACGAACAGAAGCGCTCCTTAAGTGTGCTGTAAGTGTTTAGTTTAGGTGATTCGTTCCGTTTCCGTAATGCTTGTGTCAGCAGACTAATGTTGGTCGCCTATCAAAATGCTGCTTGCCGTGAGCTTGTTTGCCCAGAACACGCGTTCGCGATCCTCTGCTGAAGAATCTATTGCGCCATGCACGATACATGGATCATCAAAGAGGTTCCCAGCTATGGAGTTGCTGCTTTCGATGGCGTCTGCCGAGTTTACAAAGAAATCGCTTTTGATGGGCCTTCCGTTGGAATCCGGTGAGACAAGTCCGCCTGTGGTCTGCGAGATGATGTTGTTGTAGAATTTGGGTGCACCATAGAAGTTCCAAAGTGCAATGGCCACAGTTCCGGTCCGGGAATACCATTGGCCGGCACGATCAATGCCGCAGGATACAACCCGATTGCCGACAGCTGTCACATCGTGTCCGTTTGCGATGGCTACTCCTCCGCCCGCCATGTGCACCATCTGATTGGCCTGGAATAGGATGTAGGCCGACATATTTGTACTGTCACCATCAGAAATTAGACCATTCCCAGTGTAGGTGGGTGTGGTGCTGGAGGAATACCCTTCCATATAATTGTCGTGTACAATTATGGGATTTGTACTTGTCCCCTGACTGTCATAAATGTTGATCGCATCTTCTGTCGATGACTGACCGATTGTCTGTTGAAGCTGATTCCAGGCAATCTCAGCACCATTTGGTGTGATCATGTTATGTAGAACGACAAAGTGTCCGAGTTGTGGACGCGTTGCTTGTAGGCCTGCAATCCCAGCACTTGCACGGTCTTCCAGATTCACACCCTTGTTTCTGACGATGCGCAGAGTGGAAGCCACTGACGAGGAAACTTGAATTCCGAAGGCCGTTCCAGTCATTGTGCAGTTCTCAACTATAAGTGAGTTGACAAGGGCTGCACGGACGAAGGCACCTCTAACGCGGCCGATAATGTGCGAATCAATACCGGCTCCGGTCACGTTTTGAACCGTTACATTCGCGCCTGTGATGCCGGTAATCTGTATAAGATTTCCGCTGCCCTGAACGGTTGAATTCTGAATAACTACAGCTGCGTCTGTTGTGACACTTACGGCGGGTATGTTGGGGTCGGAGCTAATCCAATTACCGGAGTAGGTGCCACCTTCCGTAATTGTTATCGGTGCCGGACCCATCATGCTCATTAATGTGAGTGGGACCGCAGCGGTCTTTGATGGGTCTGCGGTGCTGGTTGCTTTAATGAAGACGGTCTGGTTTGTGGTAATCGTGTCCGGCGCAGTGTACAGCCCGGAGTTGGAAAGCGTGCCGATCATAGGACTAAGTGACCATGTGACCATCGTATTTTGACTCCATGCCACGTTCGCACTGAACTGTTGAATGTGCGATGAAGTTAATGTGACAGTACCAGGAACGACTGCAATGGTGATGGCCGGGTTGACCATCACGGTTCCGGATGCCGTTTTGGTTGGGTCGGCAATGCTGGCTGCTGTGACGGTTACTGCTTGCTGCACAGGCACCGTAGCAGGAGCCGTGTACACTCCAAACGGAGAAATGGTTCCAAACGCCGGATTGATGGTCCAAGTTACGCGTGTATCTGAGGCATTCTGTACTAACGCGGTTATGGAGGTACTCTGTGATGCGCTAATTGCTATATAACTTGAAACAAGGTTTACCTTCACCGGAGGAAGCAGTGTGATGATTGACGTGACGTATTTAGAAGTATCGGCCAGACTTATGGCTGTTAGTGTAACTCGTTGGACAGAACTAATAACTGTTGGTGCGGTATAAAGGCCAGTCTGGGAGACTGTACCAGTGGCTGGGCTGATCGACCACGAAACCGCATTGTTCGCTGTCCATTGAACGGTCGCATTGAACTGCTGTGCTTGCGACGCAGCAAGGTACACAGCATCAGGCGTGACGGTGAGTGCTACCGGCGGGTTCACCGTCAACATCGCGCTGGATGAGCAGGTTGGATCTGCGACACTGGTCGCCGTGACCGTGATTGTCTGCGGTACCAGAACCGCTGTAGACGATGGCGTATACCTGCCAGATGCGGAAATCGTGCCAATTGCAGGGCTGATGGACCAAGTCACAGCTGTGTTCTTGGTATAAGCCAGATCCGCAGTAAACAACTGCGTTTGACCAAGTGTAACGGTAGCACTTACAGGGTTCACGGCTACAGAAGGTGGCGGGTTTAATACGACTAATGCGCTTGATGATTTCGTAAGATCCGAGTTGCTGGTTCCCGTAATGGTTACAGTTTGTACCGTAATGGTGTTGGCAGGAGCGGTGTACAGGCCGGTTGATGAGAGGGTCCCGATCGCTGGACTCATTGTCCACGTGACGGCGGTGTTGCTGCTCCATGCAACGTTTCCGGTGAACTGCTGTGAGGCTGACGGGGAAAGCGCGGCTGCCTGTGGGCTCACGGCGACCGACACGGGAGGATTCACGACGACGACGCCACTGGCTGACTTGGTGGGGTCGGCAACACTGGTTGCGGTGACCGTTACGGTCCGTTGCAATGTGGCGGCAGACGGAGCTGTGTAGATGCCATCTGTCGAGATGCTGCCGAATGCTGGAGCAATGGTCCACTCGACAGCAATGTTTGATGTGTTTTGAACCCGTGCCGTAAATTGCGTAGTTTGCGACGGGGTCACGGTGGCATATGAGGAGGTTAGATTCACCTTTACCGGAGGAAGCAGAGTTACTAACATGCTCGCAGACTTAGAAAGATTACCTGCGAGCGTGGCCGTTACAGTGAGGGTCTGAACGCTGGTGATGGACGCCGGTGCCGTATACAGACCACTTATCGTAATCGAGCCAGTGGCGGGACTGACTGACCATGTAACAGTGTTACCGGTCCCGCTATATTGCAATAACGCGTTGAACTGTTGTGTTTGCGATGATACAAGGGCAACGTTCGCCGGAGACACAGTTACAGAAGCCGGAGGGTTGATCGTCATAATCACGGCAGCTGATTTTGTCGGATCTGCCACGCTGGTCGCCAAGATCATAACGTTCTGCGAAGCCGTTAACGCCGTTGCAGGCGGTGTATACCGGCCAGACGCAGAGATGCTGCCGATTGCTGGAGATACTGTCCATGTAACGGCACCATTTGTGCTGTAAAGGGTTGCTGCGGTAAACAGCTGTGTCTGCCCAACGGTAACTGTCGCGGTAGCTGGGGTGACAGTTACCGCAACTGGAGGATTCAGGGTAACTATAGCGCTTGATGATTGTGACGGATCTGCGGCACTGGTTGCTGTTATGCTCACCTGCCGAGGTGATGCCGTATCCGATGGCGCGGTATACAACCCGGAAGACGAGATGGTGCCTAGGGCCGGACTCACTGACCACGACACATTTGTATTTTTTGCCCATGCTACATTGCCGGCGAACGTTTGCGTTCCTGACGGTGAAAGTATGGCCGTTGCCGGAAGCACCGCTATGGAAACCGGAGGAGTCAGCAGGATACAGCCGCTCACGCTTTTCGTTGGATCGGCAACGCTGGTCGCAGTGAACGTGAGTGTTTGCTGTGCAGCAATTGTTGCGGGGGCGGTATACACACCTGCTGCGGAGATGCTGCCCACAGCCCGGCTTATCGACCATGTAACTGCAGAATTACCGGAGTTCTGTACAAATGCGGTGAACTGTGCCGTCTGTGTCACAGTGAGCGCCGCATAATTTGACAGGAGATTGACCTTCACGGGCGGCAGAAGCGTAATGGTGGCGGTCACCCATTGCATTGTGTTTGCCGCATTCGCAGCGGTAACCGTGACTGTTAGAACGCTACTAATTGAACTTGGAGCAGTGTATAGGCCCGATGAGTTCATGGATCCCACGGCCGGGCTGATGGACCAAAGAACTCCGTTAGAGGCTGCATTCTGTACTACGGCATTAAACTGTTGGGTCTGCGAAGCTGCAAGAGAGACGGCGGACGGTGCCATAGTGATTAATGCAGGAGTCACTGTCAGAGTAGTGCTGGCATACTTCGTATTGTCTGCCAGACTGGTGGCAGTGATGGTAATCGCTTGCTGATTGATGAGCGACGGCGGTGGTGAGTAGACTCCATAAGCGGAGATACTGCCAATTGCAGGACTAATAGACCATGCCACGTTGACGTTGCTGGTATTGCTCACATTAGCGGTAAAGAGTTGCGTCTGTGCTGAAGTGATTGTACTAACCCCAGGATTTACGCTAACAGTAACCGGAGCGATTAACTGTACAACAGCACTGGCTGTTTTAGATGGATCGGCTACACTGCTGGCGATAATTGTGACAGTCTGCGGCGTTACAATGCTGGAAGGAGCGGTGTAGAGACCGCTGGATGAGATCGTGCCAACCGCAGGCGACATCGCCCACGTAGCGGCAGTATCATTCGCCCACATAATATTCGCATTGAACTGCTGACTTTGCGACGGCACGAGGGAAGCGTTCGCGGGATTCACGGTAATCTGCACGGGGCTGTGCTGATCACCAATCATTTGCGCATTAGCGATTAGCTTGGTGGACCATGCCGTTCGTTCGGCGTCTTCAGCTGCGAGACTAATCGTGCCATTCACAAGACATGGGTCAGTAAAGCTGTTGCCGCTTACGCTGTTTGTTGGTGTCAGCAGGTTTGACGGATTAGCGACGGTATTACTGGCTACTGGCCTGCTAGCAGTATTTGGAATAACAAGTCCACCACCGGTATTTGTGACGGCATTGTCGTAAAAGCTCGGTGCACCCGACCGGTCCCATAGCGTAATTGCCGCGACACCCGCGCGTGAGAACCATGTTCCATCGTTGTTCTGGCCGCAGGAGACAACGCGGTTGCCATCCGCGAGGATGTCATGCCCGTTCAGGATTGAAAGTCCATTGCCTGGTGTGTGTACTATTTGATTTGCATGTAAAAGGATGTATGCGCTTACTAGCGAAGTGCTGTCTCCCGTGGTGCTGAAGCCACTTGCGCCATAGAAGGCTGCCGCCGGTGATGAGTATCCTTCCATGTAGTTATCGTGCACGTTGATGGGGCGGTTTGCCGACCCCTGGCTCTTGTACATGGTGATCACGTCATCAATTGAGCTTTGACCCATCGTCTGCATGATCTGGTTCCAGCCAATCTCGGCACCATTCTGTGCCGAAACTTGGTATAGCAACGCAAAATGTCCAAGCTGCGGACGAACAGTCAAAAAGCTCCCGTTGCCATCGCTTGCGCGGTCTTCCAGATCGGTCGCAAGATTGTTGAGAATGCTCAGGCTGGACGCGTTCGAAAAGCCCGCTTTCACACCGAAGCTAGTTCCCGTCATGGTACAGTTCTGCACCATGAGCGAGTTCATGATGTATGCCACAACGAAGGAACCTCGTTGCTTACCCGGAACCAGCGGATCCAGACCGCGCCCGGTAACATTACGCACAGTCAAATTGGCGCCGGTCGTACCTGTTGCAACAATCAGGTTGCCGCGTCCCATCACGGTCGAGTTCTCGAGAATGACGGGTTCGTCGGTCAGGACAGTGACGGCGGGAATGGCAGGGTCGGTACTAACCCAATCCCCAGAGTATGTGCCACCTTTAGTAATGTTGATTGTGTTCGCGATAAGCGAAGCATTAGAGGGTAGGGACGCAATATCGGGTTGGGACTGTAACGTCACACGTACTGCGGCCTGGCTAACGTGAGCCGAAAAAATGAGTGTTATGAAGATGCTAAAACAGCGAATGCGCGACAGAATCGAGGTTCTGCGTACCCGCGCGGCACTGCGGCAAATCTTCTTGCGGACTTCAGATATGCCTCGGCTGTAAACGGTGCAGGGATGTGCGTTTGTGCGTGTACCGGAAACTCTCATCAAGAAAGATCATCGGCAACTGCCGAATTCTGTCGGTTGCTTGCAGGACCATTTGCGATGTATTCCGTGTAGTGATATGAGTCAAAGAAACACACCAACGCTGTTGCTGGTGCGCTTGCAGTTGGTTTACTGATCTGCGTTGCCCGGTTTGTTGCCGGTCTCGTTCAGTTTTGCAGACCAGAGACCGCGCTCGCCCACTTCAGCAGCCAAATTGATCGTACCTCCCATCAGACATGGGTTGGTAAACAGGTTGCCACTGACACTGTTACTATGTGACGCGTCGTCTGGGTTAATGTAGGAGTCACTCACCACGGCATTTCCGTTGCTGTCCGGAACAACAATCCCGCCAGTGGTGCTCGTAATTACATTATTTGTGAATGCTGGTGCGCCGTAAAAGTTCCATACACTCACTGCGGTTACCTGCTTGCGAGCGTACCAACTGCCATCGGCGTTCTTTCCGCAGGACACAACACGGTTATTGCGCGCGGAAACATCATGACCATCCGCAATCATTACACCTCCACCGGCTGTGTGGACAATCTGGTTTGCCTCGAACACCACAAACGAGGTCACCGGCAGCGAACCGTCACCATCTGTAATCACACCGTTCCCGCTATAAGCGTCCGTTGCAGGCGAGGAGGCACCCTCGAAGTAGTTATCGTGCACGGCGATTGGATTCGTAACGGAGCCTTGACTTTTGTAGATATTGATTCCGTCTTCCGTTGAGCTTCGGCCCATGGTTTGCAGCACTTGATTCCAGCTAATATCCGCGCCATTTACAGCGGCTACAGCGTGCAAAACAACGAAATGCCCCAGGTCAGGGCGCGCGGTTTGAAAGCCGCCCGCACCGTCTGTGGCCCGGTCCTCAAGATCGAAAGCGGTATTGTTTCGAATAACTAAAATCTTTGGTGAAGACCGATCAACAGATACGCCATGACGCGTTCCAGTTATCGTGCAATGTTTGACCGTCAAAGCGGAAACAGCAGAGGCATGGACAAAGGAACCGCGTTGAGAGCCTGCAACGTTGGGATCGAGACCGGTTCCGGTCACATACTGTATAACGACGTTGGCACCGGCATCGCCTGTGACTCGGATGAGATCGCCACGGCTGGTAATGTGTGCACGCTGAATCACGACAGGTTCGTCTGTCACTACGCTGACCGCTGGAACGTTCGGATCGTCACTGCGCCAGCTACCCGTGTAGGTACCTCCGTGTGTAATCACTAGCGGGTAAGGCGCGGAGGGAGCACTTGTTGCCGGAGAACTCGTGCTTGATGGTAAAGCGTTCGTGCCTGTTGCCGCCGTGTGGATGCCATCACCGCAGCCAAGCAGAAGTGAACCGGCAAAAAGAAGAATGATTCCGTGCTGATAGCAGCAATGTGGAGCCCAGGTCTCTGGTGCAGACTTCATTCCCGCTCTCCCGATCTGGGTAACGCACCCTGATCCAGTTAGAACGGATTGTCGGAAGATTACGAGAACCGTTTAAGGAATGCTTGATTGCACCGTACGCAACCGCACCGGATCGGGAACTAAAGCACTCCGCGACTGGCTTTAAGCTGTAGAGCGTGTGGTGCGGAGGACGGGACTTGAACCCGTATGCCTTGCGGCGCTAGCACCTCAAGCTAGTGCGTCTGCCAATTTCGCCACCTCCGCACAGACCGCGCTTACGGTTGGCGGGCACGTTCATGCCAAACCGAGTATAGCAAAATGCTCCGCTGTCTTCGTCAGACGAAGTGGTGTAGCAGCTCACGAAAACTCGTCAGCCGAAGCAGGGCCTGATGTGAGTCAGGTATCAGCAGATCTTCTTGCTCCAGCACCCACGTGCTTGGGTGCGGCACGTGAACCGCGTGCATGCCGGCCTGCAACGCCGGATTCACATCGCTGCGGGGACTGTTCCCGATCATCCAGGTATGCGCCCGGTCGCAGGTGTAACGCGATAGCAGGTCGAGATATGCGCAAGTGTGCTTCTCGCGTAAGACCTCCACATGTTGGAAATATTGTGCAAGCCCGGAGCGCTCCAGCTTCGCCATTTGCTCCGCCTGACAGCCTTTAGTCACCAGGATCAGCGTGTGCCTTGCCGCAAGTTCCGGCAGCACGTCGGCAACTCCGTCCAGCAACTGCAACGCGGCGTTGCGCACGCTTCCTGCACAATGGGCGATGTGCAGCGCCTGCTCCTGATTGCAAACGCTGCCTCTCAAATGCTGAAAGCCAGCCAACAGGGAATGGTGGAACGCATCCGTTCCGTACCCGTGAACTTTTACTCTGGCGGCTTCCAGCGTATCGAATGCAGCGCGAACCTCCTGTGGCGAAAGCTCGGGATGCGCAACAACCTCAACAAAGCGGGCGATGGCGCGCTCGAAGTAGATGTTGTTTTCCCAAAGCGTGTCATCCGCGTCGATCATTAAAACCTGACGCGCCGTCATACGCGGCCGGACAGGCAAGCCGCCTGCTTTTTCTGCAACGTGACTCATCGATTCAGCATAACCATCGCATACTCAGTGCGCTTTCTTCGGCAATCGTGTGAGGTTCTCGGCAAGAAATAGTCCCGACTTGTTCGCGCTCACCAGGTCGATGTCGCCATCTCCGTCCATGTCAGCGGCGACGGTCTGCACGCCACCTCCCATGCGACCGCCGTAATCGACGAGATGCCGAATCCACTCCACGCCACCATTGCCGGAACCGTGTGCTGTTGAGGAAGTGGCGGGCACCCTTCGCCACTCATACCAATACAGGCCCAGCGGCTCGCGCTCGCCGGGATCGGCACCGTTATGTGCGAAGTACCGCTTGCCTGTAACCAGGTCAGGCTGCCCGTCGCCGTTCATGTCGATCAACTGCGACGCATGTGCCTGCGACCACGAATTATCAATCACATGCTGCACCCACTTGCCATCTGCCGTCTGCTCGTACCATGCCAGGCCGTAATCGTGTGCCATGGTGGTCAGCATGTCCTTGCGTCCGTCACCATTGATGTCCAGCAGGTACATATAGCCAAACTGCGCTGGCCTGGCGCTCTCAGCTTCCTGCGTGCCAAGCTGCTGAGGACCTGCCGGTGGAATGTGCTTCCAGCCCCAATCCGTCGGATGAAAGACCCAGTAGCCAGGCACACGAACATCCGGTGGCGCTTCAAGCCAGCCCTTCGGCGTCAGGATGTCGTTACGCCCATCCCCGTTCACATCCCCAACGCCGATCCCATGACCATAGCTCTGGGGAGCAACAATATGCTTAACCCACTTGCCATGATTGACCTCAAACCATGCCAGGGGAACAGAGGTGCGATCAAACTCCGGCAGTACCTCCACGGCCTTGCCGTCATTATCCAGATCGACCAGGAACGCGAATTCCGTCGGCCCACTGTTATCGACCTCTGTAACCTTCCACTCTCCGCCCGCGTTGCCGGGATTTCTGAGCCAGACAATATTGTGCGAGAAATAGCTGAACTGCAGGATGTCTGTCCACCCATCGCCGTCCACGTCCAGTGGGAGATCGCTGAAATTATCGATGTATCCATTGGTGTAGTCGATCTGCCGCAATGGATGCTTCTTCCAGTCCGGCGCTTCGTACCACGCTTCACCAGCGACGATGTCCAGCCTGCCGTCCCGGTTGATGTCCGCCACCGTAACGGTTTCACCATAGCCTGGATCGATCATCGTGATACGGAAGGGGATATCGGCGGGCCTGCTTGGCACACCGAGCAGGAAGACGGAAACCGCGGAAAGGAGCCAGGCACGCATGATGTTGTCCTTCAGGAGCGTTGTTGATCTCCGCGCAATTCTAGCCACTCGCATACTGCGGGAGCAATGAGCAGGTAATAGCAAACACAAATCGCCCGTGTACACTCGCCGGCAACGTCTTCCGCTCACTGGCTGCGCATAGCATACGAATATGCCTGTGCCGCCTCCAGACATTCGACCCTCCCGAAAGGGGCCGTACCCTGCGGGACCCAGCAACACGCTACGCGTGCTGAGTGGCAGGTTCCTACGGCAAAGCCCGATCGATCTCCTCATCGAGAACCAGAGGCGGTATGGTGATCTGGTTCACCTGCATACGCTGGACGGACACATCTTCCAGTTCAATCACCCATCACTGATTCAGGAAATCTTCATCGAGCACGAGCGGCAGAACCGCCGTGTATTGACCATGCAGCGTGCCCGCGCGTTGCTGGGCGAAGGCTTGCTGACCAGCGAGGAACCCCTGCACATGCGGCAGCGGCGGCTGGCCGCACCCGCGTTTCACCGTGAGCGCATCAACGCGTATGGTGACGTGATTGGACAATATGCGATGGAAGTCACCGGTCAGTGGCAGCCGGGTGCGATGGATGTTCACCCGCAAATGCTCTTGCTGGCGCTGCGCATCGTCGGCAAGTGCCTGCTGAACATCGACGAAGAAACAGATGCCAGAAGAATCGCCGCCGCCGTGAATGCATTCATGGTGCAGCCACCGCCAACCTGGGTGCCTGCGCAGGTGCTTGAAGCTCTGCGCACGATGCCATTCGGACCGGCGAAGAGGATCCAGCAGGGAATCGATGCTCTGGACGGAATCCTGTATGGCATGATTGCGGAACGGCGGCGTTCACCCGGTGATCGTGGTGATCTGCTCTCGATGTTGATGAGTGCTACCGAGACCGAAGCAGAAACAGGCAGCGACCAACGCATGAGCGACAAGCAGGTGCGCGATGAGTGCCTAACGGTCCTGCTTGCGGGGCATGAGACGACGGCGAATGTCCTCAGCTTCACGCTGTGGCTGCTGGCCAAACACCCTGACGCGCAGGAAGCCGGCCATCGTGAGGCCGTGCAGATACTGGCGAGCCGCCAGCCAGCTGCGCCCGACTACTCAAGCCTGCAATACATCCACCACATTTTCGCGGAAGCCATGCGGCTGATGCCGACCGTATGGGTGCTGGGCCGAAGCTGCGGCCCGGACCCGTATGACTTTCATGGGTTTCGCATCCCGCCGGGCGCAACGCTGCTTGCGCCGCAGGCAGTGGTGCATCGCGACCCACGCTTCTGGACTGAGCCAGAACGCTTTCGTCCGGAGCGCTTCGCCGAGGGTGAAAGTGCGGGCCGTCCCAAGTTTGCGTACTTTCCATTTGGCGGCGGCTCACGGCAGTGTATCGGTGAAGGTCTCGCCTGGATGGAGGGTGTTCTGTCGCTGGCTGCCATCCTGCGTGACTGGCGCATACGTTTGCCAGAGAACGCACCTGAGGCGTTGCCAGTGACAGTGTCGGTGAATCTGCGCCCAAAACGAGGCGTTCCGCTGCTCCTAGAGCGCCGTTGAACAGGCCAGTACCCTTACGCGGCTGCGTGGCCAAGTACCATATGCGGCAGGTTGAGATTTTCCTGAGCAGCAACGCTAACGTCACCCCTGCATCTTGCCGATAGGCTGGTGGAGCAGGTGACCGGAAGCGAATGCCTCTGCGCGCAAAACTTCTAATAACAGCGGTGTTGTGCGGAGCTGCCGCTGCGTTTGCTGCCGCTGCGCACTCGACCGAGCGCTCGTGGTGGACCTTTGGCGTATGCCTCGCCGCCGCGCTGCTCACTTCCGGACTTAAGGTGCCTCGCCTCAGCGGCAGTGGCTCCATGTCGCTGAACTACACCTTCGTGTTCCTGTCCATTGTGCAATTGTCGCCGATGCAGGCATTCCTGATAGCGGCTCTCTCCACGGCGTTGCAGTGCAGGCTGCACAAGCGGACGTTTATCGCTGTTGTCCAGATCCTGTTCAATATTTCAAACAGCGTATGTTCCACGGCGGCAGCATACGGCTGCTACCACGTGCTGATGACGCACGGCATGGCACTTGCACCATCGCTCACGCTGGCCGCTTCGGCGTACTTCCTGTGCAATACGCTGCCGGTAGCATTTGCCATTGGGTGGTCGTCGCAGGAAGATCCGGTCAAGATCTGGCGCGCGGAGTTCACGTGGTTCTTGCCGTTTTACCTAGTGGGCGCGGCGCTGGCGGCGATTGCTGATTTGGCTCTGGTCCGGTTTGGATGGGGAACCGCCGCGCTGCTGGTCCCCGTTGTCTACACCGTGTACCGGTCGTATGTGGGACAGGTCAACAGGCTGGAAGAACGCCGCAAGCACATGGAGGAGACAGAAGCGCTGCATCTTCGGACCATCGAAGGTCTGGCCATGGCCGTTGAAGCCAAGGACCAGAACACGCATGACCATCTCTTCCGCGTTCGCGACTACGTGGCAAAGGTCGCCACGCTGATGGACTTGAACGACATGCAGAAGAAGGCACTGCAAACAGCCGCATTCCTGCACGATATCGGCAAACTGGCCGTTCCGGAACACATCATCAACAAGCCGGGCAAACTCACCTCCGACGAATTCGAAAAGATGAAGATTCATCCGGTCGTCGGGGCCGACATTCTGGAGCGCGTGCGCTTCCCATACCCGGTCGTGCCCATCGTCCGTTCACATCACGAACGCTGGGACGGGCAGGGGTATCCGGATGGTCTGGCCGGTGAAAACATCCCTATCGGTGCCCGCATCCTGAGCGTGGTGGACTGCTTCGACGCGCTCGCCTCCGACAGGCCATACCGCCGGGCAATGCCCCTTCCAAAAGCAATGGACGTGGTCAAGAGCATGGCGGGTTCGCAGTTCGACCCGCAGATCGTCGCCATTCTTGAACAGTGTTACGCCGAATTCGAAAAGACCTACCAGGAGCCGGGAACCTTTCAGGCATTGAACCTGGACATGGATGTCCAGCGCGGTATCGCGCCGGGCGCGGGCTTTGAACAGAGCCATGCACGAGAGGAGACTTCCAATGCCGGGAAGGGTCCGCAAATGCTACATCTCGAAGAAATTACGAAGGCCTCCGAAGCGGCCCAGATGTTGTTTGATCTGAGCAAGGAAGCAGGATCGTCGCTCAGCGTGGAAGACGCGGTCGCTCTGATGTCCTCGCGCCTTCATGCGATTCTGCCATTTGACTGCTGCGCGCTATTCCTGAAAGAAAATGAGGCCGTGAGTGCGCGGTACATCGACCCCATGTTCCTGCAGTTCTTCACGGACACGCCTATCCCGCTCGGTGAAGGTCTTTCTGGCTGGGTAGCGCAAAGCGGCCTGCCCATCCTGAATGGTAATGCTCACGTGGAACCGACATACATCCGGGCGCAACCTGGCGAGGGACGCCTCGAGCTTGCTTCCGCGTTGGCGATTCCCTTGCTTGACCTGCAGGGGAACACCTTTGGTGTGTTCACGCTGTATTCGCGGGAGAGTGACCGGTTCAACAAAATGCACTTGCGCATTTTCCGTTCGATTGAAGCGAAGTTTTCACACGTGCTCGCAAATGCGCTTCGTCACGGGGGAGCTGGGGTGGACCATAAAGTCGATTGCCTTACACATCCTGCTGGCAGCCGTGTTCTGCTGCAAAAGCTTGCGGACGAGGTCAGCCGGTGCGAGCGAGTCCAGGGACAGTGTGCCGTCGTGGTATGTGATTTGGACTCACTTGCGGCTGTTCATGCGCGGTATTCCGAATCGGCGCGGGGATCTCTTCTACGATGCGTTGCGCTGCAGATCGAGGAACGTTGCCGCCACCAGGACACCGTGGCCTGCATCGGAGCTGATGCATTTGCAATCGTGATGCCGGACATACAGGATATGTTTTCGCCAGAACGCCTGCACTGGATACCGGAGGCGATTGCCGCCGCAAGCAAACAGGCCGGTCTGTCGATGCAAGTGACGGTACGCTATGGTGTCTCGTTCTACCCCCTAGACGGTGAGGCTCCGGAGGAGTTGCTGGCCGCTGCAAACCGGCAAATGTATCGCCAGAATGAGCAGCAACATAGAACGGCAACCCCCTCCGCCTTTCTGAAACCGGTACTGGTTGCCTGATGACGGGTGTGCACCTTCAGACGTTCACGTTGCGTACGGTCCGAATTCTATCGCTCCTGCTGTGTGCAACGTTGGGCACCGTCGTCCTGATGCGCGTTGCCCCCGGCTATTTTGCGGAAGAACGTGAGATGGACGCGCGTTTCGGTGCAGTTGCAGAGATGAAGATTGCAACAGCGGAACAGCATAAGGCCAGCCTGTTGCACGTGTGGGCAGGCCTGCTGGACGGGATGCTGCATGGCGATCTTGGGATCTCAAGGCAATATCAGGTTCCCGTGGCAGACCTCCTGCTGCCACGCCTGCGGCTCACCGGCAAACTGATCGCCATCGCGGTCTGTGCAGGGTCGCTCAGCGCCTTTGCCGGTGCTCTGTGGTGCTCAGGGCTGCGTTCCGCCGGTGCGCAACGCGGGATCGCTATGCTGACAGCATTTCTGATCTGCGTTCCAGTCAGCGCACTGGCCACCTTCTGTCTGCTGAATGGCCGGGGCGGACCAGCTATCGTGTTAAGCGCGATCATCGCCGCGCGGGACTTCCGCTTCTTCTCGCGCCTGCTTCGCCGCGCACGGACCGCTCCGCATCTCGCCTTCGCGCGCGCCTGCGGCATTCGCCCCGCGCGGCTGGTGCTGCAGCACCTTCTGCTGCCTATGCGCCGGGAGCTTGCCGCTCTGTTCGCCATGTCCTGCGTCATCGCCCTTAGTGCCGTGATCCCCGTAGAGGTGATCTTCGACGTGCCCGGAACCGGTCAGCTCGCGTGGAACGCCGCGATGAATCGCGACATGCCCGTTCTGTTTGCGATCACCGTATTGCTCGCCGCTTGCATCGCTGTATCCACCTTTGCCACACAGGATGAACGTCTGCCGCAGGAATCACAATGAAGCGCGTCTCATGCCTCGTTCTCCTCGTCATCGTGTTAGCGGCAGGTTGGCTTTGTCTCCGTGGCAACAGTTCCGAGCAGGATCGCGACGCCGTTGGAGCGGCTGCATCGCGCGCGCATCTGGCAGGAACCGACGAACTGGGCAGGGATCGCGCGACCCGTCTCGCCGCCGCGATCATCTTTGGGCTGTTGAGCGCGGTGCTGGCCGCTGCCGTTTCAACAAGCATTGCACTTGCAATCAGCATGGGCGCGGCATTCGCTCCACCAGTGATCCGGAGCATGCTCCTTTACGCGGGGGATCTCTGCCTGATGCTGCCGTGGCTCTACCTCTTGATGCTGCTGCGTTCCGCGTTGCCACTCAACCTTCCCGCGTATGCTTCGGCCACCGTGATCTTCGGATTACTCGCGTTACTTGGCTGGCCGGTCTATGTCCGCAGCCTGTATCAACGGGCAGTCTCTCTGCGGGGCGAAGGCTGGTTGCTGCAGGCGCGGGCTAGCGGTCAGGGTGCATTGCGTATCGCCCGCATGCACTTGCTGCCCCATCTGCGCCCACTCTACCTGACACAGTTCCTGCTGTGCATCCCAGCCTTCATCGTCGCGGAAGCGAATCTGGGCGCACTCGGCATGGGAGTCAGCGCGCCACTCGTGTCGTGGGGCAGTCTTCTGCAGGAACTCGCAAGTTCCGCGCAGCTTGCGGCAACCCGCTGGGTGTATCTCCCTCTTGCGCTGCTTGTTGCCGTGCTCTTTTCCCTCGAACTCATGATCCCGGAGGACTAACGTGATGCGTCGCATTTACGTACTATGCATCGGTCTCGCAGCAATGACCGGCGGGGCACAGACACAGCCTGTACCCGATCTTGCGTGGGCTCTCCACTCCGAACCGAAAACCTATGATCCGGCAAAGGTCGATGACCAGTCCTCCGAAACGATCCGGTTTCTTTCCGCCGGAGTTCTGGTACGGATCAACCGGCAGACGCTGCAACCGGAGCCGGCGCTTGCCGAACGGTTCGACATCTCGCCCGATGGCAGGCTGATCACGGTACAGATGCGCAAAGGCCTTCGTTTTTCCGACGGATCACCGCTTGCCCCGGCTGATATTGTTGCCAGCTTAAAGCGTGTGCTTGATCCCGCGACAGCATCTCCGGCAAGCGAAGAGTTTCTGCAGCCGCAAGCCGTCACAATCGACTCGACAGGCCCGCTCACGGTTCGTATCCGCCTTCCCAAGCGCATCATCGGAGTAGAAAAGATCTTCGATGAAATCGCAATAGAACCTGCGGGGCACTTCGGCGACAGCACCGTAACCTCTGGCCCATTCTTTGTTGCCGAGGTAAAGCGTGGCCAATCTGTGCTGCTGCGCCGCAATCCTTTTTATTGGAAGAAGGATGCCGCCGGACAGGCACTGCCGTATCTCAACGCAGTCCGCATCGACTTCGTCAGCAACCGTGAGATTGAACGCATACGTTTTCTAAGCGGCCAGTACCAGCTGGTCAACGGCATCGCTCCCGAGGACTTCGACGGGTATGCCAAACAGCCTGGCAGCGCGCGCGATTACGGCCCCTCACTCAACACGGAACAGATGTGGTTCAACCAGGCACCATCCGCGCCGCTACCCGCGTTCGAGAAAGCCTGGTTTACAAACCGGAGCTTTCGGCAAGCGGTGTCGATGGCCATTCAGCGTGCCGACCTTGCGCGCATCGCGTACAAAGGCCATGCGGTACCCGCATACAGCTTCATCTCGCCAGCCAATTACACCTGGTACAACACAAATCTGCACACGGCCGGGCAGGATAGCCATGCAGCTCTTACGCTGCTGCAACAGTCAGGCTTTCGCCTGGTTGCAGGCAAGTTGCTGGACAGCGCAGGCAACCCGGTACGCTTCTCCATTCTGACCAATGCCGGCAATGTCGCGCGTGAGCGCATGGCGGAGTTGATATCACAGGATTTGGCCAAACTCGGCATGCAGGTCAATGTCGTCAAGCTCGACTTTCCCGCGCTGATTGACCGCCTGATGCATACGCAGTCCTACGAGGCAGCATTGTTGGGATTGACCAACGTCGATCCCGATCCGAACGCGATGATGAACGTCTGGCTGAGTTCGTCGCCCAATCACCAATGGAACCCATCGGAAAAGACACCCGCGACAGAGTGGGAGGCGGAGATCGACAAGCTCATGCTGGCCCAAGCGGCGGCACCCAATGCGCAGGAACGCAAACGTAGTCTCGATCGCGTGCAGCAGATCGTCGCGGATCAGCAGCCATTTATTTATCTGGTCCACCCAGACCTGCTCCACGCCGTGGCAACATCCGTCGAAGGCGCGCAAGTGTCACTGCTGCAACCCGGTGCTGTTGCCTCCATCGATACCATGCGGCGGAAGGCAGGTGCGCGATGAACTCTGTACGGGCAGATGCTCCGATGCTCCGCGTCCACGTGGATGCGGGATACGGCACGGCTCAGACGCTTACAGATGTCCGCTTTGTTGTACGCCGGGGAGAGCGGGCCGGCGTTGTAGGGACCAGCGGAGCAGGGAAGAGCACGCTCGTGCAGGCGCTGCTCGGCTTGTTGCCCTGGTGTAACGGCTGGGCGCGCGGTGAGGTCCTATTTGAGAACACAAATCTACTGACAGCACCGGAATGGCAGATGCGTCAGATACGTGGGCGGCAGATCGCCCTGGTGCCGCAGAGTCCGCTCACATCGTTGAACCCCGCGCTCACCTTGCAGCAGCATTTTCAGGAAAGCTGGCGCGCTCACAGGCCGTCCGCGCCCGAGCAGATGCGTGTACGCATTTTGGAACTAATGGAGAAGGTACAGCTACCCTCCACCCGCGAGTTCCTCCAGCGCAAGCCGATGGGGATAAGCATAGGGCAGGCACAACGCGTTCTGATTGCGCTTGCGTTGTTACACCGCCCGGCGCTGCTGATTGCGGATGAGCCGACAAGCGCTCTCGACGTCTGCACACAGGACGAAATCTTAGGGCTGTTTCATGATGTGACCTCTGATAAGGAAGCAGCCCTGCTCTATGTGTCGCATGACCTTGTTTCAGTGTTCCGCCTGTGTGACCGAATGTTGGTCATCAACAAAGGACAGCTCGTGGACGATATAGTCCTCAGCACTTGTACGTTTTCACAAACACACGCCGTAACGCGTGCCTTGCTGGAAACGCTGCCCGTGCCACCGGACGTGTTGCGGCAGCACCTCGCTGACCCGGAGACGAGGACTTCCGCCACACAGCAGACCATCGCTCCCTCCGGTTCGCCCGCTACGGACGTGTCTGGACGGCGCTTTGCCACACAGCACATGGCCTGTGATCTTCCGGCTTAACGCACCATGCTTACAGATGCAGGCACCACTCCCAGCGGGTTTGGCGTTCCGGTGCATTCACCTCCACTTTCACGAACTCACGCGAGGCCCACATGTTATCCCGTTCTACTTTTCTGAGAGCCGCCCTTCTCGTCACGGGCACACTCTCCCTGTCTGCCGTCAGCTCCGCCGGAGTGCACCCCAAGTTCGCGAAGGATCTTGAAGACGCGAGGTCCCGGTCGGCTCAGCTCCACGTCATTGTGCAGTACAACCAAGAACCCGATGACATCACAACCTCCAGGCTCACCCACATGGGCGCAACGGTTAACCGCACGATGAAGCATGTACATGGACTCGCCGCTGTGGTCACGTCCGATCACCTCGCGGCTCTTGAAAAAGATCCCAACGTCATGCACATCTCGCTCGACCATCCCATCGGCGCCCGTGGCCCTGCTGGCGGTCCCGCAGGTCCTTCTGGCAGTTCCGTGACCCCCATCGGCACAAGCGCTGAATACACGTTCGAACCAATCAACGCGCCACAGGTCTGGGCAAAAGGCTACGACGGCACGGGCATCGGTGTTGCGGTCATTGATAGCGGAATCAACCCGGATAACGACTTCAACCCACTGGGCAAGGGGCCGTCACGGATCATCTATAGCCAGAACTTTGTGCCTAACGAAACAACCACCAGCGATGCGTTCGGTCATGGCACGCACGTCGCAGGCCTGATCGCCGGTGCTGGGCAGAGTTCCACCGGTAACAAATACACGCGCACCTTCACCGGTATCGCGCCCAGCGCCAATCTGATCAATCTACGCGTGCTGGATGAAAACGGGCAGGGAAGCGACTCAACCGTGATCGCAGCCATCGAGCAGGCAATCGCGCTCAAGTCAACGTACAACATCCGCGTAATCAATCTCTCGATCGGCCGTCCCATTTACGAAAGCTACACGCTTGACCCGCTTTGCCAGGAAGTCGAAAAGGCCTGGGCCGCTGGTATCACCGTGGTCGTGGCAGCCGGCAACAACGGTCGCAATCTCGCATTGAACACAGAAGGCTACGGCACTGTCGAAGCTCCCGGCAATGATCCATTCGTCCTTACGGTGGGCGCGGTGCGCACGGTAGGGACTCCTGCCATTTCCGATGACGCGATGGCCAGCTACAGTTCCAAGGGACCGTCCTTCATAGACCAGGTGTCAAAGCCCGACCTCGTCGCGCCCGGTAATCTCGTCACCAGCGTGCTCGCCGGCAGTTCAAATCTGCAGACTGCGAACCCCGAGTTCTACACGCCTAACAATTTCTACATCAAGGGCAAAGACACCACAGCTTCCACCGACTACATGCCGCTGAGCGGCACCAGCATGGCAACCGGCGTTACCAGTGGTGCGGTCGCTCTGCTGCTGCAGGCTAAGCCAACCCTGACACCTGACCAGGCAAAAGCCTACCTGATGAAGACCGCGAACCATTCCACGCTGCCACAAACCAGCACGGTAACCGATTCCTCTTCAGGCATGGTCTACACAGCACACAACGACGTCTTTACCGTCGGCGCTGGTTACCTGGACATCAACGCCGCCGTCTCTGCCGTGAAAGCTATTATCTTCATGCCGCCAACCGGCACAGCGAAGTCTCCGTTGGCTTCGTTCAACGCAAATACCGGAAGCGTTACGCTGGTGACTGACCAGACAGCGCTCTGGGGTTCCACTGCGCTCTGGGGTTCTTCCCAGGTGTACGGCGCAAGCGCGTTCACGAATCCCGCGGGTACAACGGCTCTGTGGGGTTCCACCGCCCTCTGGGGTTCCAACGATCCAGCGGCCTTCACGGCTCTGTGGGGTTCCACAGCGCTCTGGGGTTCCACGGCTCTGTGGGGTTCGGGTTCCACACAGGCCGCGACCGCGCTCTGGGGTTCCAACTCTCTCGATCCTGCGACCGCATTATGGGGATCCAATACGTCCACCGGGTCCACCGCGCTCTGGGGCTCCAGCATCCCATACGAACAGTAAACCGGCACACCTGTAACTTGTATCTCAGAAAGAGGCGATCATGCGATCGCCTCTTTCTAATCGGCGATCATATCTGGCACGCGTGCTCAGGCCCAGCGTTCACCAATCCTGAAATGCATCAGGAAGGCTATCGATTGCTCCTTCGGAAGCCTAAATATTGGTTAATTGTCTGGGACTCACTTCCGGTCCTCTTCAACGTTCGCAGCCGTGACAGGATACATGCCGCAGTCGAGGGCATCTGCACCATTCTTATGGATGTCAGAAGCCTGAAGGTAGGCAGTGACGTTCCAGAAGTAGTGATTTGGATTGTTGGGCTGGATCTCCACTTCAATCAGCTCAAAGGGGCACGTCTTGCTCTTCTCAACCTTGAGGAGCCAGTGCTCCCCTCCTGCGAGACGACGGTGTAAGGCGAACGGCAGGACGTGAAGACTGCCTTCCAGTAGAGTGTCTTGTCCGTGCGCCACAGGTGGCCGTAGCAGGTGTGTCCACCACCTTCAAGGATCTTGGGGAAGGTGACTGCATCCTGTGCAGCAGACTGTAACGTAAGTAGAGCCAAGCAGACTAGGATCGATGCAGCTTTCATTTCACAACTCCCTTAGGCACGCCGCTCACGATGATATTGTATGCGTGGACCAATTTCCGTAGTAGTTGCCATCGCCGCCGCCGTTGTAACGCAGAGCGATGGTCTTGAGAGAGAAAGGCCACCAGCCAATGATGCCGAGAGCCTTCCGTGTCCTTGGCAGCACGGGGAGCGGAGCATAGGCATTTGACGGCTTCTCGGGATGTCTCGATCCTGGCATGGGGTCCCACTCCGGCGCGGGAACGTCCACCAGGTTGAAGTGTGCCATGCGGTACAGGAGGTATCCCACGCCCGCGCGGATATTCTGTAGAGGATCAACGCCCACGACCGCGAAGTTCAGGAAGGGCCTGTACTGCGGTGGAATGATGAGTTGCGCATTGGGCTTGAACAGGAGATCGTGGAGGCCAGGATCGTCGTTCACGCCGATCTGGAGAACATTGTCCCTTCAGTACGGGCTTGCTGGCCCGGTTTCGACCCACGCTTGCGCCTTTATCATCATCCAGTCGAGGCCACTGAACCCCACCTTGCCCCGCAGCCAGGTGTTGTAATTCGCTCACGGTGTTCATGATGGTGGTGTCATGCCGGTGCATGGCTGAGGATCGGCCCGGTAGCTGGCGTCCGTCGAGTCGCACCAGGCTTTTAGTCTCGCTTCGTTGTGGGATGGGGCATTCAGAGTTCTACCTTGTGTTCGAAGACGCTGATCGTCACCTCTTCGTCGTCTTGCAGGGTGCTGTCAAGGCGTTGGTAGGACAGGTGATGGCGGAGAGACAGGGATTCGAACCCTGGATACCTTGCGGTATACACGCTTTCCAAGCGTGCGCCTTAAGCCACTCGGCCATCTCTCCCGCGCTTCCGATGATAGCAGGCGCGGCCTCGTTCAGCGCAGCTTCCGCGGGCAGCGAGAAGAACACATTGTTCTATATGCAAGGCACACGCAATAATATCGACGCGCACTGCATGGGTGATTGACGAACGGCAGTGAAACGTGCAAACTTGCGTTCACACCATTGCAGCAGCAGAGCCGTGCTCGAAGGCCATTGTCGAAGTGAGCGGGGAATCTGGAGATGGTGTAACAGCATTCATGGAGACCTTCATGGCGAGCGGCCAATGCAAAACGCAGCATGCGGAGATGTGCGGAGATTACGGTTCAGTGGCGTCCCGCACACGCAACGCAGTTCGGTTTCTCGTCTACACACTGCTACTCTGTGCTGGTCTGCTGGGAGCGGCGGAGGCGCAGTCCTACACCTCGGTCGTCGTATTTGGAGATTCGTTATCGGACGTTGGCAACGACGCATCCGTTAGCTACGCCAAGTACGGTGTTGTCGCTCAAGTACCGGGACCCGCCACCGGTTACACAAACGGGCGCTTCACGGATGGTCTGGACACCACGCCGCCAGCGCGCAATTACACCGGCGTCTGGATCGAGCAGCTTGCCACAAAACTTGCCGCGCATCCGGCTATCCGTAATTCACTAAGCGGTGGCACGGACTATGCATACGGATTCGCCACGACTAACACTGGTACCAGTCAGCTCACATACGGTCCATCCAATGCATTGTCGATCACGGTCAACAACATGGGACAGCAGGTGTCGGATTATCTGGCCTCCGGCCCCACGATCAACAGCAGCACCCTGTACGTGGTTTGGGGCGGTGCCAACGATCTGTTGAATCTCACCAGTGCGACGGACATCGCGAACTCCGCCGGGCGGGAAGTCGCGCTTGTGCAGCAACTGATCAACGCCGGAGCAACGGATTTTCTGATTCCAAACCTACCACCGCTCGGTTTAATTCCGCGGCTGAACCAGATTCCAGCCCAATCGGCTGCAGCGACGGCAGCAGCACAGGTGTTCAATCAGGCGCTCTCCACGGGTCTGGCCCAGCTCGCCATGGCGAACTCAGGTAAGACGTTGCACTTGTTTCCGCTCGATATTTATACGTTGTTCAACACTGTCGTGGGGCCACCACCTGCTCCCGGCTTCAGCAACGTCACAGCGTCCTCGTCCGCGTTCTTTGGTGCAAGCAACGCATCAGTGAATCCTGACACATACCTATTTTGGGACGACCTGCACCCGACCACGTTCGGCCATAACCAGATCGCGGCGGCAGCTCTGACGCTGCTCGGGCCCCCGGTACAAACGACGGTATCGCTTACTGCATCGGCAAACAGCATTAACCCGAACACCACCGTACAATTCACGGCGTCTGTTGCTGCCACCAGTGGCATCCCAAGCGGCACTGTCTCTTTTCTTGACGGATCCACAGTCCTTGGAACCGCGCTTGTAACCGGCTCGACAGCGACAGGAACCGCAACCTACAGTACGTCGGCACTGGCATCTGGTACCCATACGATCCACGCAGTCTTTGCTGGAGTGAACGGCTACGTAAGTTCCACCTCCGGGACTGCTACCGTCACGGTCGCATTTCCGGCGTACGTTACAGGCGCGACACCCATGAGCTTTACGATCGCCCGTGGCAGTACCGGCACCTCCACAATCATGCTTTCATCCCTCGGTGGCTACTCCGGCACGTTCACCATTGCATGTGGCACGGTGCCGGCGAACATTGCCTGTAGTGTTGGTACAAGCAGCGTTACCGTCACACCGGCTACGACAAACGCCAATCCTGCTACCAGCGTCATCACCATCAACACAAACAACGTCGTCTCCGCAAATCACCGGCCTGCAAGTTTCGGTGCCGTAGGTTCAGAGACAGCGCTCGCTGTGCTGCTTTTTCCTGCCATCGTGTGCCTGCCACTCCGCCGGCGCTCACACGGCAGGATCCCCAGCTTGCTGCGCTCCATACTGTTCTTTGTGACACTTAGCGCCATTGCCAGCCTCAGCGGTTGCGGCGGTGATCCATTGGCGCACGACACTCCCGTAGGCAGCTACCAAATTCCAGTCATCGTAACCCCAGCCACCGGCAGCGGGAACACGCTTACGCTCTCCGTTACGGTCCAATAACCCATATCAACTCAAAGTTAATAGCGGCGCTACGTCTGATAACACATATTCTGTATAGCGGGTTCATCACATCTGTCTCCCGCTTACTGACGGGAGTTCGAACGCAGAACCATCGCGCTGCCAGCGGCAACAGTAACCTCTCTGCCACTGTGTACCTCGTGGTTCGCCGGCTGCCAGCGCCCCTCGTCGTCCACGGCTGAGCCTGCCAATGTCACGTCCGTCTTGCTGTCCATCGCAGGCGCGGTAAGCCGCAGGATGCGTGGCTTCGTAAGTCCTAGCCTAGCCATTGAGACATCCAAAGCTGCGGTTCCGCGATTCACCAGAACCACCGAATGAATGATCCCCTGATCACCCAGCGCATAGGCCGTCAGGCCGGAGGCAGTTTCGGGTACAACTACGGCACGAACCTGCGAGCAGCCGCGCGCCGCTTCCGCAAAGGCAAGCATGCCGTAGTACGGCACGCCAGCGCTCTGCGTCCCTTTGCCGTTATCCTGGATGGGAGAATATGAGCTGATGAAGCCGAGTTGATTGACGCCGGTTTCCATGTTCACGCCAGAACATCCATACCGTGCCAGCAGCAGCATGAAATCAAGTGTCCAGAGAGCGCCCAGGAAGGTATCGCTGACACCCGGCCTGCCTCCACCAGAGAATGAATTCGTCTCACACATGCGCCACGGAATGCCGCTGGATTGAGCAGCTGCGCGCAGGCGAATCAGATTCGCCCGCAGCGCATCATCCGGGCGCGCCAGCTGTTCTGCCGTTCCCTGCTGCTGGCCGTTGCGGTAATAATGTGTGGTCAGCAGTTGAACGCTGCCACGCGCATCTGCCGCCATCCGCTCGACCCACTCGATGGAGGACGCTGTATCGGGTGCGGCAAAGCGCGCGGTTGGCACCACCCGCAGAATGGCCGCGCGCCACTGCTCGTACTCAGCGCGGTATGTCTCGTAGGTGTAAGGTGGCGTACGAAACGCGTGTCCGCCATGCCCGTAGTTATCCACCTCGTTGCCAATCTCAAATGCCTGAAGCCGGTCTCCGAGCGTGCTAGCGACTGCTTGTGCCACCACGGTAGCCTGTTCTACAGTCCCCTGCGCGAAGTTCACGCTCCAGATGGCAGTCCAGCCGGTCTTCCGGAGAAAGCCTGCAAATTGCTCAAGACTGGCACGCGTAATGACAGTATGCTTCGGTTCCGCGGCAATTGTGCCGTCCGCGTCATAGCTGGTGTAATCCGCGACAATGCCGCCAACCCGGATCACGCCACGAGGCCCAAGCTGTTGAGCCAACCGCACGTACCGGCTGTTCTCCGCGCTCAGCAAGCCCAGTGGCGCAACCGATGACATTTCGTAGCCCAGACCCATAAAGTCCGCTGGCAACGAAGTAGCAGCATCTTCCGCAAGCGTTAAATGGACGCGAGTATCGCTTGCCTGAGCAAGTGCTTTTGTAACCGGCCCTACAGCCATGTACGCGGCCAGTTGTGCAGAGTGGATGAGGATGTTGCGACGATTCCACATGACTTACCTCGCCAGACTGCTCGTTGTTGACATTGTCACCTCAAGGCAGGAGGCCCAGGTTACATAAATTTGATCATCGCCGCTAGCCATTCCGGTGGCACCATGCCAGTCTAAAGGATGTGGAAGTTGTCGTGGTCACCGGACGTGAAGCGATACTCGTTCGCTCCGGACAACTCGAAGAACTTGCCATGCGGTGTGGGCAGCCCGGCGCAATGCATGGCTTGCGATTATTGCTCGGCTCACGATATGCCATTCGCAAGCGCCCGTACCTGATCTGCATTGCCGGAGTAACGAGCATGGCCGGTGGCGAGAAATCGCCATTGGAAGGCGCGGTTGTCCTCCTGGAATATTGCGTTGCGGGCATCGGCACCGGCATGTTTGCAACCGCGGATTCCTTTGGCGTCCGAACAGTAGTCGCACCGGCTCACCTGCGCCCTGGCATGGCTTTGACCGCAATCGAGGCCATGCTGGAGCGCGGTGCCCGAATGGTGCTTGTTTCGTTCAAGGAATCTGTCGCATCACCTTTCCAATGCACGGACAGCAGTCTTGGACGGCCGTCTGGCCGCCATCGCTTCGCAATGCAACGCCGTGGCGTTCAGGACACTCTGCTGCTTCGTGGTTCACTGGAAGAAACATTGGCGACGCTCGGAAAGCGCACCCGCGTTCACATGCGAGCCGCGCGAAGGCGCTTTGACAGGATGCTTCCGCTTGCGGCACTGACGGATGCCTCAGCGGCGTTGGCCTCGGACCCAGATCAGTTTTGCCGTTTGAACAGGACATCGCTGGACCCAATCGATCAACGCGACTTCGATCATCAGGTGCGCTCCGTTTCTGGTGAACAAGACAGCTTTGTCCTCGGGTTGCAACAGGGTGAGCGGTGGCTTGCACTCGTGGCGGGATGGCGGCAGGGCGACACCACCTGGGTGGAATGGCAGATGAATGCCGCCGGATACGAGAAGCTGTCCTTGGGATCGGTGATGCGTTCCTACGTGCTGGAGCATGAAATAAGTATTGGGATGCGCCAGGTCAGCTTTCACGGTGGAACATCGCATTCCATGGCGCATAGTTTTGTCAAAGATGATGTGATCGATCTTCTCGGCAGGCGATCCGGCTGGGCGAACTCCGCGCTGATTGCAATGGGACGAAGACTCTGTACTCTGTTCCCTCACCTCAGGCAGCGCGGCAATTTTCTGCTGGATGCGCTGTCCGCCGACAGCCTGACCCTGGCCGAAAAAATCCACTGCGGCCCAGAGGTCTGACGCGCCGGAGCCACCGGTCTGCTACTCTCGCTAACGATGCGCGTCGTACAAACGGTCTTTGGCGTCTTTCATCATTTCGACCTGGCGCGAGAGTTGGAGCGGCGCGCCGAACTCACCGCCATCTTCTCAACCTGGCCATGGAAGCGGCTGCAACGTGAGGGCATACCAAAAGCAAAGGTGCATACCTTTCCGTGGATACACACGGCGGAATACGTGGCACGCCGCGCGGGTGTGCTGCCCGCTTTCGTGGAGGATTGGACCGGCTATGCCAATGCGCTCGCATTCGATGAGTACACCGTTCGCAGAGTTCCGGAATGCGACGCGTTGATCGCGCTTTCTGGATCCTCGCTTAAGACCGGATCTATGGTTCAGCGGCGTGGTGGCCGCTTCTTCTGCGACCGTGGCTCCTCGCACCAGCGGTTTCAGGAGCAGATTGTGTCGGAAGAGTACGGCCGCTGGGGGGTAAAGGCGGCGGTAAGTGACCTGCGGGACACCAGGCGCGAAGAAGAAATGTACGCGCTGGCCGATGGCATCACCGTTCCATCCAGTTTTGCCGCGCGCTCCTTTGTTGCCATGGGTATCCCCGCCGGAAAGGTGCACACCATCCCATATGGTGTTCGCCTCGACCGCTTTCATCCGCCGTCCATTTCTCCTGGGGAACCGAAGCAACGCTTTGAGGCTTTGTTCGCTGGATCGGTCAGCTTGCGCAAGGGTATTCCCTACCTCCTGGATGCCTTCGCTCGGGTGCGGCACCCCAACAAGCGGCTGCGCATCGCAGGTACGCTGTCACGCGAAATCGCTCCGGTACTGGCGCGCTTGCCCCAAGACAACGTCGAGTTCCTCGGCCCCCAGCCTCAGGATCGTCTGATCGAGCTAATGGGAGAGAGTCACCTGCTGGTATTGCCAAGCATTGAGGAAGGTCTCGCGCTGGTGCAGGGCCAGGCGCTTGCGTGCGGCTGCCCCGTGCTTGCAACAACAAACACAGGCGCGGAAGACCTCTTCACAAACGAAGTGGAAGGCTTCATCGTTCCCATTCGCGACCCAGATACGATATGCGACCGCATGCAGCGGCTAATTGATGAGCCAGGACTGTGGGAGCGGATGCGTTCCGCGGCCCTGGCACGTGTCAGCAGCCTTGGCGGCTGGGATACCTACGGCGACCGCTGGCACGCGCTGTTGCACGCTTCCGGTGTCTCCTAGCCGCCACCAACGAAGTGCACCAGCTCGATTCGTTCGCCGGTGGTCAGCTGGGTACTTGCCCAGTCAGATCGCGGAACGATCTCACCGTTACGCTCCAGCGCCACGCGGTCGGCACGGAAGCCAAGCGAGGTGACTAATTTGGCAACTGTCGGTTCGTCACCAAGATCGTGGAAGGTGCGCTGACTTCCGTTCAGCGTAAGGGTGATGCTTGCCGCCATACCTGAAGCTTACCAGCGGCTCCCTGTCATCCGTGCCGAACCGGTGATAGCGGAAGATTCAATTTCCTGATCAGCGCACGCTGCACACGTTGGTGCCAAGGGCTGACATCCTCGCAATCCGCGAATACCTCGCGGGAGCAGCTCATGAGCATCTGCACTGCCTGTGCATCGGCAGCTGATTCCCAGGTCTCGAACAGACGCGAGTCAACCAGGTATTCGATCGCATGACCAAGCACTTCCAATGCGCGGCCCTGCTGTGGATTGGTACGGCGCCGAACAGGATCACGGCGCCGGGCGAACTGATGTTCAAACGGGGGAAGAGGGTTCATGGTGAGAGGGAGAACGCTTGCAGTGGACATGGACCATACATCGGCCTCTCCTTAGAATGTGCTTAGGCTGGCCGCTGTCCGAGGATGGGCCAAAGCAGATTCAACGGGCTGTTCCCTGCGCCCCGTGGCACGGCGGAGCGCATCGCTTCCGCGACATAGGCCTTCGCTGCCGTCGCGGCAGCCAGCACGGTGAAATTATGGACAAGTCCGCAAAGCAAGGCGCTGGAGAGTGCGCATCCTGTACCGTGCGTAGCTCGCGTCATGATGCGTTGCCCTGGCAGAACCGTGATCCTGTTTTCATGCAGCAGCACGTCATCTGGAGTAATCCGGTGACCTCCGGTCGCTAACACAGAAAGCCGCGTATATTGCTTTGCGAGATGACGCATGGCGGCCTGTATCTCCGCATCCGTCGTGCTCTCCATGCCGGTCAGCACAGTTAGCTCTTCTGTATTGGGTGTGACGACGTCAACCAATGGCAACAGATCCTTTAGCAACACCTGCAAACCGTCGCGGCTCAGCAGTTCCGCGCCTGAACTTGAGCGGAGTACCGGGTCCAGCACGACATAGGCTCGTGGCGTGCGATGCCGCAACATGCGCAGGTATTCGGCAACCGCTCGTGCTTGCCCCGTTCCACCCAGCATGCCGACTTTTACGGCAGCGGGCGGCAGGTCTGCGTCTAGACACACAAGCGTCTCCGCCAACAGCACAGGGTGCATCAACTGGGTACGCCGGACGCCACGTGTCGATTGCACTGTAAGTGCTGTGATAGCGGATGTACCAAATATTTTGTGCGCGGCAAAGACCGACAGGTCCGCCGTGATGCCCGCGCCTGACGAGGGGTCAAACCCCGCGATGGTGAGCGCGGTCGCCGCTTGTCCTGTGGTGTTACCTTCCATGGCGTAAGCATAGCTGGACCACGCAGGTAGCAGAAGTGAACGCGGCTTACACTACGAAGGATCATGAATGCTCTCGACCAGTTGATTGTTGCGCTTGACTTCCCATCTCGCGCACAGGCCTTCACAATGGTGGACCGTCTGGACGGCTCCGTGCGATGGGTCAAAGTGGGGCTTGAACTCTACCTTGCGGAAGGGCGCACGATAGTAGAAGAACTGAGCGGGCGTGGCCTGCGTGTCTTCCTCGACTTGAAGCTGCACGACATTCCCAACACAGTGGCCAGCGCTGTGCACATTGCCGGTGAAACGGGAGCAAGCCTGCTGACGGTACACGCTTCTGGGGGCCCAGCCATGATGGCTGCTGCCGTAAATGCAACTCCCTCCACCCTGCGATTGCTCGCCGTGACCGTCCTTACCAGTATGGATGGCAGTGAACTCCATGCCATCGGGGTGCGGAACAGCCCAGAGCAGCAGGCCGTGCGTCTAGGTGAAATGGCGGCAGCGGCCGGTGTCCATGGCCTTGTCTGCTCACCGCATGAGATTACAGCCCTGCGTTCCAGTGCCGCTCTGGAAAGGCTGCTTGTAGTACCGGGCGTCCGTCCCACGGGCTACAGTGAGAATGACGACCAGCGGCGTACCGCGACCGCAGGAGAAGCCATCCGTCTAGGCGCGGACATGCTTGTCGTCGGGCGACCAATCACGCGTGCATCTGATTCTGCCGCAGCGGCGCGAGCCATCATCGGCGAAATGACTGCCGCGCAAACCACCTGAACGCAAGAATGCCCGGCGCTTTACCGGGCATCTTTTCTGTGAGTTTAAAGCCGTTCGAAGAAATCGCAGGCCGAGCAGGATATATACATCCCACCGGGCGTTCCGCGTTCGCGGTCCTTCACGCGCTTTACCACACGCGTCGCTTTGCTGCACTTCGGGCAGTCGGTACTCTTCGTGGTGTCCATCGCTTTCTTGCGATCACCGGTCTTGGCAATCTTCGCCATGGGGTGTTCCTCTCTGCGGCGTCTTCCAAGCGCCTATGAAATCATGATTCGCGAGTAGCCCAGGTGCCTTCGCCACACCGTTGGTTTAGGCAATAAGGCTGCATGCACCTCTCGCGCAACCCTCTTAGTGTACAACGTTCGCCTACTCTGCGATCTCTTACCCGGGGTGATTCGCGGGATGCCTGGTAGAAGTCGTGTCATCCACAAGCTTTTCTCCCGGCGCGTGGAGGCTGGGCGCTTTACCCTGTGTGCCGTCTGGATCTTTAGTCGAGCTTCTCGCATCGCCCAAAGCGATTTCGTGAATCGTAGTTGGATCGCGGTAGCTGGCCAGCTCGTCACGGTCGCGAACCTCCATCGGCTTGCCAAGCGCAGCCATTTTTGTAAGGATCACGCGGTCACCGCGAAACCGTACGAAGCGGATCGTCTGGGGCGTCTTTCCGTAGATCCATTCTTCGAAAACCTCACCGCTTGTACCATCCGTCGCGCGCTCACGCAGCTTGCTCTCTGGTTGTCCAAGTGAAGCAAGCACCATCCGGCGATTCATTCCAACAAGAATCTCGTGTTCTTCGACAGCCTTCTTGATCGGTTCAGGCAACGTGTCGGCATAGGCCTGCTCGGAACTCTTCAGGCCAAAATCGAGTAGCGGCTCCAGCAGAGCCTTTAATTCTGCCGCGGTAAGCCGTGGCGTCGGCCCTTCAAAGAGCAACGTAATGCGGGTGCCCGTCGGTCGTTCGCCTACCTGGCCATCACCCGCCAGCGGCATCCCGTTCACTTCAATGTGACGGAGAAAACGGTGCGGCAAGTAGGGTCCGCCGTTGACGTCGATGTTAATGCGGTCAGTAAGTACGGCAATGTCCGTCACCATGATGCGGTCGCCCGCGCCTGCACAGGAACCGTCCTTATAAAGGCGCTTCTTCAACGTCTGGCCATCAACCGTCAAGCGGCCGTTTGCGTGCATGGCCAGCCCAGGCGCGCCAAGCGGCAGGGCTTGATGCGCAAACCCTTGCTCCATCAGCAACATGCGAACCAATTCGCGCCGCCCGCTCAGGTCCATGGGAGTGTTGGTGTACTCCACGCGTGTGGGCCTGAAGCCAAGAAGCGGATCGCCAAAGGCTGTATCGGCACCTACAACAAACACATCGCGCTGCGGCACAGGCCCAGCAGGTTGCTTTTGCGAATACGCGGACAGGCAGGCTGTCGCGAGCACCAATGCGGCGGTCAGGCGCGTGATCTTCATGGGTGGGGTCGTCCCTTCCAATCTCTACGTGCAGGCACTGTAGAACGAAAGGACGGCGAAATGCAAGTCCCCTGCTCCGCCGTTTTGCATGCCGCTAACGAATCCTACTGAAATGGCTCAGTTTTGCTCCCCGATGGGACCGGAGCGATGCCGCCGATCTGCACTAATGGTTCTGCTGCACGGGCCTCTTCGCGAACATGTGCAGCCGGTGGTTGCACTTCGACCGGACGGCCTGCGCCTTCAAACGGCTGGTAGGTGTAGTGCCAGGCATAGTCATGGGTAATCCGGAAGAGGATAAGAAGCGCGGCTACGACCACGAGAGGCGCGAAGACGGATGCCTCCGGCCCATCGAAGCCCCCGGTAAGCCACTTCGCACCGCCAACATACGCTCCAAGGAGGCCTTGCCCGGCCGGAGTGTACGACATGGATACACCAAACAGAAGTTGCAAAATCAACATCCAGCCGAGTTGAAGTCCAAGTGGCAGCCATATGGCACGCGTTCGCAGATATGCGAAAGAAAATAGAGCGGCGGAGAGCAGACCGAAAACAATGCCCCCATCATTGCCCACCCTGCCGCTTAGGATGAGGCAAAACGCAAGCAGCAGCACCGCCACCACCGTCCACGTGGGCCCAATCGTCCGGAGCAGAAGTTGCGCGGGTAAACCGGCCATGATCAGCTGCACGCAACATGCGAACGCGATCAACGTCAGCACCGCCAAAAAAAAGCTGAAGAGATGGGGTGCGTCGAAAAACACATTCAGGCTGAAGTTGCCAGTGAACACCGCAGGCAGGATAAGGGCAAGCGCGATGCTCCATCCCAGCGCAAGCCCCAGCGCGAACTCCCGCCCGGCACTGGGCCGCCGCACAAATCCAATACTGCTCAATGGACGTAGATCATCGATGTACGAGCGAGAGATCGTGTACAGTCCCGCAGCCAGCAGCGCTGCCGTCGCGCACTGCCGCGCCACGTCTCTCCAGGCAGCTGGAGCCACTGTGGAGGCCAGGCGCCCGGCCGTTACAGCCGCTGCAATCCAGACACATGCCAGGATAAAGAGCAGCGCCGCGTGATTCCGCCGCGTGCCAGTTGCGCGTATCGCGGAGTTCATCGGTCAGCCCCGGTCCGTGGCCGGTGCCTATGCGGCAGAGTAGAACTGCGCAATGTTACGAAATTTGCGATAGCGGCTTTCAAGCAGTGCATCCGTAGTTTGACTCTTCAGTTCAGCATAGTAGTGCTGTAGGCAGCCACGGACGAGCGTGATGGCTCCCTCGGGATCGGCCTGGGCTCCGCCCGGCGGCTCGGCAATCACATCATCCACGCAGCCCAGACGCAGAACATCCGGTGCGGTGTACTTCAAAGCTTCCGCGGCTTTTTGGCGCTTCGCTGCGTCTTTCCACATGATGGAAGCGCATCCCTCCGGTGAAATCACCGAATAGATCGCATTTTCCAACATCAGAACACGGTCCGCGACCGCAAGCGCAAGTGCGCCACCCGACCCTCCCTCACCAGTGATGACGGTGATCGTCGGCACCCGCAGTCTCGCCATTTCAAATAGGTTGCGCGCTATGGCTTCGCCCTGGCCGCGCTCCTCCGCACCCAATCCGGGATACGCGCCAGCAAGATCGAGAAAGCTGAAGACCGGCTTGCCAAACTTTTCCGCCAGCTTCATGGCACGCAAGGACTTGCGATAACCCTCCGGCTCTGGCGAGCCAAAACGGAAATGCATGCGGTCCTTTGTCGTGCGGCCCTTGCGATTGCAGAGGACCAGAACCGCATCGCCATCGAAACGAGCCATGGCCGCATACATTGCGCGGTCATCGCCAAAGCCGCGATCCCCGTGCAGCTCGCTTGGATCGGTGAAGATGCCTTCGATGACGTCGATCGGATGCAGGCGCAGCGGATCGCGTGCTACTTCCGTCTTGCGCCACGCCTCCGGAACGGGAGCGGCGGCGGGCTTTGCGTCGATCTCTGCCATGTGAACCTGAGGTGAATTATACGTTTCGGCGTGTAATCAAGGTGTCCAGCGAAACGGCGTTCGCCTCGATCAGCCACAGCATGAAAAAGAAGACTGCACTGTACTCCAACTGTGTGCCAGCCGTGGGCCAGTTCTGCACGGAAGTGACGCCCACTGTGAGCGCGATCATCATCAGCAAACCGGCGATTAAGGCAAAGCGTGTGAAAAGGCCAAGGATGAGCAGCAATCCCAACGCCAGTTCAATGGCCGGCGTCGCGTACAGAAACGCCAACGATACCGGATGCGGCAAAGGCCCCTTGTCCATGCCCTTGGCGGCACCGTTCGCAAAGGCGCTTACCCCACTGAGCATCCGGAAGAAGCCGTGACCGAAGATATTGATCCCAAGCGAAAGCCGCATCAAAAGATACGCAATGGCCTTGTGGTTCCTGAGCATGACATCATCTTAGTTGATGACTTTGACGCCACCCGCGCCAACCAGGTCTTCAACGCGATCGATAAACAGGCGATCCGCGCACACAGCGAATCCATGCGGCTCCAGCACGGCGCAGAACTCACCCGGCTCCTCCAGATCGAGCAACAGCTTGCCAGGACCGGGACGTTCCGTGAACAGCGTCAGCAGCTTGTCAAGCAGAGCCGCGTCGGGATTGTGCAACGGCACCTTGATGCGTAGAGCTTCAGGCAGCTTGATCTTGACATCCTCAAGCGCCGTAATCGCGGTCACTGACAGCTTCGGTGCGGCATCCTCTTCGCCTCGCAGCGATCCCCGCACAAGCACCGGAACGTCGATTTTGAGGCATTCGACCAGCTTTTCGTAGTCCTTCGGAAAAGCAATCAGGTCGATCTTGCCGACCGTATCCTCCAGGCAGGCGGAGGCGTACATCTCGCCGCTTCGCTTGGATTTCGCCACCTTGAGCCCCGTGAGAACGCCCGCAATCTGGATTTCGCTGCCCTGCTCACGCTGTCCCCGCGTAAAGCTGACCGCCTCCGGTTTCATCTCGCAGGCCGTCGCCGTGTCCACGACCTTCAAATTGCGCAGCTTCTCGCGGTACTTGTCCATCGGGTGCCCGGAGACGAAGAAGCCGAGAACCTCTTTTTCGTTCTGCAAACGGGTATGCTCATCCCACTCTGGCGCGCGCGGCAACTCGTCGACCGGCGCGGCCACAATGCCCACCGGCCCAGCATCGAACAGCCCGAACAAGCCGCTCTGCCCGCTTAGCAGGTCGCGTTGCGACTTCTGCGCACGCTCCATCGCCCCGTCAACCGCCGCAAACACACGCGCACGCGACCCAAAGCTGTCCATGGCACCGGCTTTGATCAGGGACTCCAGCACCCGCTTATTCAGCAGCTTGAGTTCAACCGTTTCGCAGAACTCCCAAAGCGAGGCAAACCCAGGTTTGCCGTCCGCCTGAAGTTGTTGGCGTGACGCGGTAATCGTCTCAATGGCGTTACCGCCCACATTCTTGATGGCAGCCAGCCCAAAACGGATCGCGTCCCCGCCCGGTGTGAAGTTGGCATCGGAGACCTGCACATCCGGCGGAAGAACCGTGATACCCATCTCGCGGCATTCGCCAATGTACTTGACCACGTTCTCCGGCTTGGAGGTTTCGCTTGTTAGCAGCGCGGCCATAAATTCAACCGGGTAGTGCGTCTTCAGCCACGCCGTGTGATACGCCAGCAGCGCATATGCGGAGGAATGCGACTTGTTGAACCCGTATCCTGCGAATTGCAGGATCAAATCGAACAGCTGACCCGCCTTTTCCTTCGGATGCTTGCGCCCGGCAGCGCCCGCCATGAACAGGTCGCGCTGCTTGGCCATCTCCTCCATATCTTTCTTGCCCATCGCACGCCGCAGCAGGTCGGCGCCACCCAGAGAGTAGCCTGCGATCACCGAGGAAATCTGCATTACCTGCTCCTGGTAGACGATCACGCCCAGCGTTTCCTTCAGCAGGTCTTCGAGTTCAGGCAGCAAGTACTCGACGGGCCGCCGACCCCACTTGCGCTCGATAAAGTCGTCGATCATGCCGCCCTGAATAGGTCCTGGGCGGTACAGAGCGTTCAGCGCCGTCAGGTCTTCAACGGTGGTCGGCTTGTAACGCCGCAGCACGTCCCGCATCCCGCCCGATTCAAATTGAAACACTCCCGAGGTCAGCGCGCGGTGGAACACCTTCTCATAGGTGATCTGGTCATCCAGGGGCACGGTAGCCATGTGCACATCGATGCCCTGATTCGACTTAATCAGCTTCAGGCAGTCGTCGATCACGGTCAGAGTGGTAAGCCCAAGGAAGTCCATCTTGAGCAGACCCATCTTTTCGACCGCCTTCATGTCGTACGCGGTGACCAGATCGTCCGTCTTGGTCAGCGTTACTGGAAGCAGCTCGGTCAAGGGCTGCGGTGCAATCACAACGCCAGCTGCGTGCACGCCAGCTCCGCGTACCAATCCTTCCAGCTTCATCGCGGCATCGATCACCTCGCGAATCTGCGGGCTCGATTCGTACGCCTGCAATAACGGTGGGGAATCCTTCAGCGCCTGCTCAATGGTGATACCGATGGTGCCCGGAATCATCTTCGCGATGCGATCCACTTCGCCATAGGGCATGTCGAGCGAGCGGCCAACATCCTTGATCGCTGCTTTCGCCGCCATGGTGTTGAAGGTGATGATCTGCGCCACCTGGTCCGCGCCATACTTCTGCTTAACGTACTCGATCACCTCACCACGCCGGTTCATGCAAAAGTCAATATCGATATCCGGCATGGACACGCGCTCGGGATTCAAAAAACGCTCGAAGAGCAACTCATTTTGCAGGGGGTCGATGTCTGTGATCTCCATCACATACGCCACCAGCGAACCGGCAGCCGAGCCACGGCCCGGACCGACCGGAATACTCTGCTCACGGGCGTAGCGGATGAAGTCCCACACGATCATGAAGTACCCGGGGAACTTCATGGCCTTGATGCACTCGATCTCACGGTTCAGGCGTGCTTCATAATCAGCAACCTCGTACCGCAGATTGCCGCGCGAGCGCAGGTGTGAGACCGCCGTGTCCAGCCGCTTGCGCAAACCTTCCCGGCAAACGCGCTCAAAGTAGTCATCCAGCGACATGCCCGTGGGAACCGGAAACGCCGGGAACGGGTCCTTCACCTTCTTCAATTCAACGTTGCAGCGGTCGATAAACTGCATCGTCCGCGTGCACACCTCCTCATATCCCGCAAACGTGCGATGCATCTCCTCCGCCGACTTGATGTAGAACTCGTTTGTATCGAATTTGAAGCGGTTTGGATCGTTGATGGACGCCGCGGTCTGCACGCACAGCAAAATCTCATGCGCACGGCTGTCATCCCCCGCGACATAGTGCGCATCATTCGTTGCGATCAGCGGAATATCAAGCTCACGTTCAATTTTGAAAAGCGCGTCGCAGACACCACGGTCCGGCTCCAGGCCGTGATCCTGTATCTCCAGGAAGAAATTGTCCTTGCCGAAAATCTCGCGGAAGTACCCGGCCAGATTCTTCGCTTCGTCGTACTTTCCCTTGATCAGGTGCTGATTCAACTCCCCTGCCAGACATCCTGAAAATCCAATCAGGCCCGCCGTGTGCTTGGCCAGGAACTCTTTACTTACCCTTGGCTTACGGTAGAAACCATGAACCGCTGCTTCACTGGTTAGCCGCACCAAATTCCGGTAGCCCTCGTCATTTTCCGCAAGCACCAGAAAATGGTTATAGCCACCGCTCATCTGCCGGTGATCGTCAGTCTCTGAAAGGTAAAGTTCGCACCCAATGATCGGCTTGATGCCCTTCTTCTGCATCGCATCGGCAAAGTGCACAGCGCCGTAGATATTGCCGTGGTCGGTCATTGCGGCGGCCCGCTGCCCCAGCTTGCTGACATGCGCCGCCAGCTTGTCCACGTCGCAGGCACCGTCCAGCAGGCTGTAATCAGTGTGGAGATGAAGATGGGTAAACTCAGCAGCCATGACTCGATTCTAGGCCGCGACGCCTGTGCTAGAGCGCGGTGCCCGCGTGAGGAAAAGGCGTACCAAATTCTATTTGGGCAAGCCGTCTGATACCTTCCTCAAATAACCTTCTCTGGGGCAAGAGCGACACAACCAGCCAGCCGCGCTCTGGAAAACCATAGAGCGACCCTGGATGCACAGCGACACGGTGCTGCCCTAGCAGGTGCAGTGCAATGTCCGTATCGCTCTCGCTTGCTGGAACGCGCAGCACTGCGGACCAGCCCCCTTCCACCTTCAGCCGGCTGATCGCCGTTCCCTTCACCATGCTGTCCAGCACACGCAGATTTTCGCGGATTCGCTCAACAATCTGTGCGTGCATTGCCTTCCGCACGCTCAACCATGCAGGTAAAGCCACCTGCGGCGGAGTCGCAACAGACAAGAACGTGTCCGCAATGACCTCCAGCCGCTCCATTGCAGCATTCACCTGCTCTTTAGGCCCGCACACCGCCGTCCAGGCCAACTTCATCTGCGGCAGCGCCAGCAACTTGCTCAATCCACCCAGCACAAATGTAAGGCTAGCGGATACGGCGTCCTCCGCCTGTCCTCCGCGTACTTGCGTTTGAGCAAAGCTGGAGAAGCCGTCTCCTTCGATCGCATACTCCAGAAAAACCTCGTCCACGATAAGCGGCAATCCATGCGTTGCCGCCAACGCAGAAAGAGCTGCACGGTCTGCCGGACTACAGTAGTGCCCTGTGGGGTTGTTGGGATGTATGGCAACAATCGCGCGAGTGCGTGGCGTCATGGCTGCGGCGAGTGATCGAGGATCGATCTGCCAGCCATCGTGGTACACAAGTGGGTACGTGGTGACCTCCACATCATGCAATCGTGCCAGCAAATCAAAGAGCGGGTAACTGGGCGATGGCACCAAGATGGCATCATCGGGATCACAAAGCAGCCGTAGCAGGTAGCCGTAAGCATCGCTTGTACTTGCCGTCAGCAGCAGATGCTCCGGCGGAACGTCCGCTTGGTAGGCGTCGCGGTACAGCCGCGAGACAGCCTCTCGTGCGCTGCGCATGCCCAGCGGATCAGGATCGTACTGCAGCACCGCCGGATTGTTGAAAGCTGCCAGCACTGCATCTTCCGGATAGATAAAACCGCACCGGGTAGGATTTGAAATGGTCAGGTCGATGAAGTCTTCGCGGCCGCGTGCCTCACCAAGCGCTTCACCGTAGTTGGAGTTGTCCATGGCGAAGTCTGAACGCGCGGAGAACCTCATCAGGCCATGCTAACCGGAGCAAACCCCGGCGTTTCTACTTTGATTCCATCCGCACTCGCTTCGAGCGGGTTGGCCCGGCGTGCGCCTTTTGCGAATACAATCGCGGAATGCCTGGCATTCAAGCGGTCGTATTCGACTTCGGTAAGGTGCTGAGCCTGCCGCCAAATCCTCAGGCCTGGGTTCAACTGCAACATTTGTCCGGCCTCTCAAACGATGAACTCCAAGAGCGCTACTGGGCACTGCGTGATGACTACGACGCCGGCGCGCTCACCGGGGATGAGTACTGGCGGCGCATCGCGGGCCGTTCCGTCTCCATCGACACGCTTCGCGCATTGAAGGATTCTGACGTAGCGCTATGGACCGACATGAACGTACCCATGCTGCGGTGGGTGGATGCGCTCCATCATGCAGGCATTCGAACAGGCATCCTGTCCAACATGCCGGACGCCATGGCCGAGGGCATCTGCGCCCGCTTCGAGTGGATCAGCCGCTTCCACCACACCATCTGGTCTTATGCGTTGAAGCTCCGCAAGCCACAGCCGGAAATCTACGCCGCGACGATCGAAGGGCTTGGAGTGCCAGCGAACAGCATCCTCTTCATCGATGACAAGGTTGAAAACACCAGGGCAGCGGAAACCGCCGGAATGCAGGCGATCCTCTACGACGGCCATGACAGCTTTGTGCGGGAGATGAATAGCCGTGGGTACGGCGCGCTGCTTCAGCCTGCACAAGTCGCCGCCACTACCGTATAGTTACGCAAAAGAGAGACATCCCCGCCTCGTTCCCTAACGGGCGCAAGGTCTGTCCCAAGCATTCACCTGTCGTAGAACAGGACACCCGTTCACTCTCTTCTCCGTGGGTTAATAAAACCAGCCCTTCATGGGCCGGAATGCCTGCGTATGCTCTGCCTGCTTCGCCGATGTGCCGTGCTGTTTGCCGTTCTGGCGGCATTGCGCCTCCCTGCGCAACAGGTGACGCTCTCCGGTCTGCGTTCGGTGGGTGGCCTTGGAGCATTTCACGGCTTGCGGCAGGATGCGACTGGAAACCTGTACATGCTGCTGGAGGCGCGCGATGGAGTCCGCCTGCTGAAGTTCAACAGCGCGGGCACCCAGCTGCTCGGAGAAACGCAGATCGGCCAACTGGGCGACAGCGGCATCGCGCTCGACCTTGACCCTGCTGGCAATATCTACGTCGCTGGCACCTCTGACTCGCGCGGTTCGCTGACTGGCACCTCCGGAACTGCGTTCCCCAACCGTTCCGGTACGCGAACCAATTCATTTATCGCGAAGTTTGCGCCGGACCTGACAAAGCAGTGGCTGACCTTCTGCGGCGCGGAGCCAATGGCCGTCTCCGGTGTGACCGCGACCGCCAATGCCGTTCTTGTGACCGGCTCCATCTTCAGTGTGGGCGATCCTGCCAACGCCCTGCCGGTCACGCCAAACGGCATTCAGCAGAGTCCCGCGCCCAACAGCACCGGGAACGGCTTCGTCGAGAGCTTTTCCACCGGCAGCGGCTCGCTGATCTACGCAACCTATCTGACGGGCGCGAACGGCGACACGAACCCTTCAGCCATCGTCGCTGATGCCAGCGGCAATGCATACGTCGCAGGGACGACTTCGGCTACCGGCTACCCGACCACCGCCGCCCTTATCCCGGTCTTTCGATCAGTCAACGGGAGCAACGTCTCGGGCTTTGTGACGAAATTGACCCCGGCAGGCGATGGCTTCCTGTTCTCAACGTTTGTGCCAGGCAATGGAATAAGCGCTGCTGCGCTGGACACCAGCAGTTCAGGAGGTCTGCTGCTAGCTGGGGATGTCGCGCCCGGTCTGTTTCCTGTCACGAAGGTCCAGGCACCCCTCGCCCCGCTGCTGCGTTACCAGAGTTCGATCCGCCTTGCAACCGATGGGTCTTCGGTGCTGTCATCGACGCTGCTGGCTCCCGGAACGGAATCGGTCATCGGGCCCGGTGCAAATGGGACGGCATGGGTCTTCTCCTCAAATCAGAGTTCGCCGCTCGTTCCTCTGCTGCCAGTTCTGCCGGTGGAGTCACTAGGAAACGCGTTCGCCTTCCGTGTCGCAGCGAATGGACGCGTGGACAGGGCCGCGCGCTTCGGTGGGCTGCCCACGGCAAACAGCGGCTTCGCCAGCCTGCCCGCTATCGAAGGTGGCGTCCTTGCCGAGTCAGATGGCACGGCGGTGCTCACCGGCGGCGTGAGCCCAACCCTGAGCAGTGATCTGCTTCCGGCAGAAACCTTCGACCTGCCGCTCACGTTAGCTCCAAACCCGGCGCTACCCTCGACCATTCGCGATGCTCTACCACCGGCTGCATGCAGCGGCAGCGCATGCAGCGGCGGTGCAGGCCTGTTGGCCAAGCTCGATCCCAATGGCAGCGGAGCGTCACTGGCGCTGTCCATCGACAACCTACCGAATCTGACACTGCGCAACCTTGGAACCTCGACTGCAAACAACGTCCAGGTGACGGCCACGGGCTATACCGTGATCACCGGTTGTGGCACATCCTTACCCGCCGCAGGAGAATGCAGCATTGCCCTGAGCGGCGCCGGGCCGGGTTCAGTCACGGTTCAGGCCGCGAATGGAACGGCATTTACAACGTCTCTGCCAGCCACCACGCGCACGGCAAATGCAGTCTCTGTGCTGCCGCATGAGCTCGATTTCGGTATCGTAACGGCCGCTTCCGCCGCCGCCACGCGCACGCTTACAGTCGCAAATCTGAGCGGAACGACTCAGACCGTTGCGTCGCAAAACAGCAGCACGGTCAAGACGGCCTACACAATCGCGGAGACCGCGACAACATGCACGCCCGCGCCGGACGGCGTCTCAAAGGTTCTGGGCCCGGGCGGCACCTGCACCATCACACTCGGCCTAACAGCAAATGCATCGGCGGCAAACGATGGTGGCATCAACGCGCATTGGCAGGTTGGCGGGAGCGACATCCTGCTCACCGGCTATGGCCAGGCCGCGGCGGAATCCCTCTCCGCAACAACGGTAGACTTCGGCCGGCAGTTTGCCGGCGGTCTGCGCGCCGCTCGGTATCTGTATCTCTCCAATGGCGGTGACACGCCGCAAACGCACGCCGCGGTAGCCAGTTCCAACCCCGCGTTCACGCTGACGGACGAGTGCCCCGGAACTCTGGAGTCACGTTCCGTGTGCCGGATTAACCTCGCGTACCAGGCCACAAGCGCTCCCTCCAGCGACGCAATGACACTGAACATCGACGGCATGACTGCTGCCGTTCTGGGCGAGACGCTCCCACAGCCGTCCATCAATGCCGCGTCCGTCAATCCCAATCTGAGTGTCACGCCAGCCTCCGTGACCTTCAGCACACCGGTAGCCGTAACAGTATCCTCCAGCGAGTCGCACGTCGTGACGGTCAGCAACACAGGCGTTGCTCCCTTTGCGCTGGACCTCAGCATTACCGGCGATTTCACCTACCAGACAGGCTGTCCGGCGACGTTGAATGGAGGTGCCAGTTGCACCGTGGTCATCACCTTCACGCCAGGTGATGCCGGTCAACGTGAAGGTTTGCTGAGTGTCAGCGCGGGTTCCTCCGGGCCGGCGTACGTGAGGCTGAGCGGGACAGGAACGGCGATTCTGCCGCAAACAAACGGCAGTCTGGCATTTGGTGACGTTCCGCTCAACACCCCTTCCGTGCGGTGGCTGAAAGTTTCGCAATCCTCTCAACCTTGCGCGTGGCATCCAGCGATCCAAATTTCGGCGCTATCCTTGCCGAGGACACGGGGTACGGCCATGGCGAGCCAGCCGCGAGCGCGTTCGCAACGACCACCTCTGGATCGTGCCTGAACTGCTACCTTGGCGTGCAGTTTCTTTCAACATCCACCGGCACCCACTCCGCCGTGATCTCGCTGACATCCCCCGGCGGAGGCAAGCCAGAGGCGCTGGACGTCACGGGCAACAGCATCACCCTGACGGGACTTGTGCTGACACCGGTAAGCCAGGATTTCGGTCCCGTCCCGGTGCACAGCAGCAGTGCCGCCACCATCTTTCAGCTCACGAATGGCACCTCGGCCGTTATCACCGCCACCAGCGCCGCAGCTACGGGCGACTTCAGCATTGCCACACAAAGCACAGGCGGAGCGGATTGCACATCTGGCGCGGTCGCACCGGGAGCCAGTTGCTTTGTGCCGGTTCAGTTTCTTCCATCCGTCACCGGAACACGCACTGGTTCGCTGACGGTATCGACATCGGCAGGGCAGGTCACCTCATCGCTGGCGGGCACTGGCTCAGACGATCCTGGTGTCTCGTTTTCACCAGGCGAGCTCCGCTTCGATAACGTCCCGGGCACTCCATCGCAGCAGCAAAGTATTACCGTGACCAACACCAGCAGCTCGGCAGCAACCATAGGAACAGCGGGCAGCAGCGACACCCACTTCGCCGTAAACAGCGCCTGCACCACGCTAGCTCCCGGAACGAATTGCACCATTACCGTGTCCTACACGGCAACCAACGCGCTGGCAGGTGGAACGCTCACGGTCCCCGTAACCACCGCACCAGCCGGCGCACCCAGCACCGTGCAATATGCGATTGCCCTAACCGGTCTGTATACGACTGAGTCGGCAGGTCTGCAGATCTTACCTGGCGAGCATACAGCGGTGAACTTCGGAGCCTCGCTCACCGGTACCCCAGCACTGAGCCGTGTGCTGCACGTCAACAATCTCACGGCGAAGTCACTTGCGATCACCGTCGGCGCACCACGTCAGTTCGTCGTCACCGGTTCTAATTGCACAACTCTTGCGGCGAACGGCAGCTGCGACTTGACCGTCCAGTACACACCTCAAAGCGGTGGTGATGTTACGGGTACGATCTTTGTCCAAGGTAATTCAAGTGACGGCTCTCCAGTGCAGAGCGGCCTCGCCTACATGGAGGGCTACGGCGTGGGTGGCGGCAGCGGCACCACATCGCTTGCGATCAGCGGGAACATCTCACCTGCGGGCGTTGTCAGCTTCGGGCAAGTGCCTTCTGGTGGCAACTCGTCGCAAACCCTGACCTTAACCAACCCCGTTAGTTCTCCGGTGGGAACCAGCATCACTGTTCGACGCATCGCAACGGACTTCCCCTATGCGGCGGCTACCACCTGTGGATCTCCGCTGGCACCCGGCCAAAGCTGCACTGTAACCGTCGCCTATACGCCGCTGTATCAGGCCCAAACAGGCGGTGGTCAGACCTCTGCCCAGACCAATGACGGCACGCTCACCATCGAGAGCGACGGATTCAACGCACCACAGTTCATCGACCTCACCGGAACGGCGACCCCTGCGTTCGTTACGGCACCGAACAACAGCGCTCCCATAGCGGCCTTCAGCACCTCGGCGGGATCACTCACCTTCACCAGCACCGCCGTCGGAAGCGCCAGCCCTGCCCAGGCCGTGACACTGACGAACACCGGAACGGCGACGGTCCACATCGGCCCATTGACCTCGTCTTCTGGCTTCATGGCATCCGCCGGCAACTGCGCAACCCTGGTGACTGGCGCAACGTGCACGCTCTCTGTCAGCTTCGTTCCACAAACAATCGGAACCACCCTCGGCTCAATCGAAATCCAGACCGACGCAAGTCAAGCACTTGAGTTCATCACGCTGCTGGGAACGGTTGTGCCACCGGCAACGCCGCTCCCCGTCACTTCAGTGTCGCTCATGCCACAATCACTCGACTTCGGGCGGGTGTTGGTGGGCCGTGTCGTCTCGCAACTTGCCACATTCACCAACACCGGCCAGGTCGCGGTCACCATAGGCAACGACACTGTAACCGGGGACAGCAGTTTTGCGCTTGCAACCTCCACTACGGACCCGAATCCGTGCCCTGCATCCGGCACGGTCATTGCTCCCGGAGCGAGCTGCACAATCAATGTCCTCTTCACACCCGCAAGTACCGGCACCCTGCGCGGCACGTTATCTGTTGCCTCCTCGGCAACATCGCAGCCGTTGACTGTAGCGCTCTCTGGAGTTGGCACGCAGCCGCAACTGTCCGTCTCGCCCACTTCGCTCAACTTCGGCACCGTTGCCGTCGGCAGCACCAGTACCTTGTCGTTGACGCTCATTAACTCGAGCAGCAGCCCGGTCGACAGCCTGGCGTTCACGACCACCAGCGGCTTCAGCGTCAGCAGCACCTGCGGCATCACCACGCTGAATGCGAACTCCTCCTGCGCGGTCAGCGTGACGTTCGCACCCAGGGCTGCAGGCGTCACGACTGGCACGCTCACCCTCGGCAGCGCCGATCCAGCGTCCCCTATTACCCTGACTCTGAGCGGAGCGGGCGTGGTAGCGGGAGCGGCCACGCAATCACAGTTGACCGCAACCCCAGCCACCCTCAACTTTGGAAATGTGGCAGTGGGTAGCAGCGGCACGCTGGCGCTGATACTGTCCAATCCAACGGCAGTCCCCGCCAACGGCCTGCTGTTTACCGTCCCGCCCGGGTATGCGGTTAGCAGCGGGTGCGGAACGGCGTTGAACGCCTACTCCACCTGCCCGGTGGTCGTGTCGTTTGCACCTTCCACCGCCGGATTGGATGCCGGCACATTGACGGTTCAGAATTCCGCGTCCACCTCACCGGTAACGGTCGCTCTCACCGGGACCGGCACCGCCCTGCAGCCGCAATTAAGGCTGACCCCGGCGTCCGTAAACTTTGGCACCGTGCCCATCGGCAGCAGCAGCACCATGTCGCTTACGCTTTCCAATACCAGTTCCACCCCTGTCAACAACGTCGCCATCACGGCAAGCTCCGGCTTCACGATCGGCGGGGGATGCAGCACGACACTGAATCCCAACTCGTCATGCCCCATCCTCATCACCTTCACTCCCACCAGCACGGGGGCGATCACAGGCACATTGACTGTCGCCAGCACCGATGCCGCGTCACCGATCACAGCCGCGCTCAGCGGTAATGCCATTCAGAGCGGCAGCTTCACACTCTCGGTGGACGGCGGAAGCGCATCCTCGGTCACCGTCCAGTCTGGCCTCCCAGCAAGTTATTCCCTGCTGATCACGCCGAACGGCGGCTACACCGGCGTGGTGGCCCTTACTTGTGTGGCGGATACACCGGTGCAATACGCTGCTTGCTCGTTGGTGCCGCCAACGGTCACGCTAAGCAACAGCACGCCCCAGGCATCCATCGCAACCATCAGCACGGTATCCGCCAGTGACACGCTGCCTGCCGCTTCGGTGCGTCTCCGCCGAACGCCCCTGTGGTGCCTCAGCCCAGCCTTGCTGGTGCTATTACTGCGACGGCGCCGTCCGGCTGCGCTTCTCCTCATGCTGTGCGGCGTGGCCCTGACAATGACCGGATGTGGTGGCGGTGGTGATCCCCGCATCCGGTACGTGACGCCAAGAACATACACCTTCCACGTCACGGCGACATCCACCAACAGCACGCCCGCTTCCCAAACCGTCACGTTGACGCTGGTAGTTACGCCGAAGCCGTAGTCGCGGTCGCTACACCGGCAAAGCGCAGATCAGCCGCTCCACACTGGTTTCCCGGCAACTGTCAAACCCTCGAGTTCACACGGTTGGAAACACCCATCGGCACCTGTTCGACAATCTCGATCCCGAAGCCCTGCAGCGCTGGAACATGCGTGGGGCGCGAAACGAGCAGGCAGATGCGGCGAATGCCCAGGTCCGACAAAATCTGCCCACCAATCCCCGTTTGCCGCAGCACCTGCTGCTGATCGGGGGCAGCGGCGCGTTGCAGAACCATGCGCGGTGGTGTCACCGTATGGTCGATACCGAATCCGCGGCTGCCATTGTGCAGGTAAATCAACGCTCCACGCCCCCGCTCGGCGATGGTGCGCAACGTATTCTCGACGCTCTGCCGCGATTCGCCGCCTTCATGCGAAAAGATACCTCCCGCAAGCGAATGTGTCTGCACACGGACCAGGACGGGCTCCGCTCCGCCCACCTCGCTGACGTCACCCATCACCAGCGCAAGATGGCTTTCACCAGCTTCAACATCACTCTCATAGGCGATGGTGCGGAACTCTCCCCAGGGTGTTCGCAGCATCGTCTCCGCTGCACGGTGAATGTACCGCTCGTGTTGCAGCCGGTACCGGATCAGCTCCGCGACCGTGAGCATACTCAGCCCATGCTCCTTGCAAAACATGACCAGGTCAGGCACGCGAGCCATGGTGCCGTCGTCGTTCATGATCTCGCAGATCACGCCCGCCGGAATCAGACCGCTCATCCGGGCCAGGTCGACCGAAGCCTCGGTCTGCCCTGCCCGTACCAGGACGCCACCTTTTCGAGCACGCAGGGGAAAGACGTGCCCCGGTCTGGCCAGATCCGCGGCAGAGGTTCCGGGGCTGACAGCCGTCAAAATGGTATGTGCCCGGTCTGCGGCAGAAATGCCAGTGGTCACGCCTTCCCGCGCTTCGATAGTTTCCGTAAACGCCGTGCCAAAGCGCGAAGTATTCTCCGCTGACATGGGCGGCAGGCGCAGGTAGTCCGCACGTTCCTCTGTCAAGGTCAGGCAAATCAAGCCACGGCCAAACTTCGCCATAAAGTTGATAGCTTCTGGCGTAACATGCTCAGCGGCAAGGGTCAGGTCGCCTTCGTTCTCGCGGTCCTCATCGTCAACCACTATCAGCATGCGCCCGGCGGCAAACTGCCGCAGGGCCTCGGGAACATCCACAAAAGGACTCTCAGCCATGTCTACGCCTCACTCCTAGAAAGCGGTAAATCACACATCTCGCTCTTAAGATGTGGGATTGACCGCTTTCCAGACTTATGTACAACGTGATCGCAAACGAGAGTGTCAGCGGTACGCAGCACCTCTGCTGGACTCGCTGATGTTTTTACCTGCTGCTTACAATGTCGACTCGATCTCGAAACCCCAGGCCTCCAGCAGCGCCTCAGGAATGTATTTCGAGTTCTTGTTGCGGCGCGCCCACTCACGCAGCCGTGTCGAGCGGACGTACTGGTCTGGTGTCAGCTTGTACTCTTTTACGACCTGCTCGAATGAGGTGATGGTCGGTACCACCGGGCCAATCGGCTCCGGCTTGCCCCAGTTCGGATTTCCACGACGCTTCGCCATGTTTTCTCCTGCATGATCTGTATGCAACGGCGCGGCCTCCCCGGGATAGGAAGGCAGCGTAAAGCAGCAAACATCTTAGTTTACCGCGTTTTGACATAGGATCAAAGCGGAACGCAGAATCATTCCCACGGCTATTGTGTACCATGTCCGGTGAGCATCCATTCGTGTTGGTTCCTACGTCTCAATTCCCACGGCCATCACGAGTGAATAGTCAGCAGAGGCAGTCCTATGAGCATCCCCAAGTGTCAGGAAGAAGCAGCGCCTCCTGAGCCGGTCGGACCCACCGCGAAGCAGCAGTGGGAAGTCAGCCGCCGTACCTTTTTGCAATCGGCCACAGCGCTCGGAGCAGGCTTGGCCGCGCATGTCTCACCGGCGGAGAGCGGCGCACAGGCCCAGCCTGGCATCGCCGTAACCCGGTCCATCACGTTGAACATCAATGGGCAGGACCATACCCTCCAGATTGATACGCGTACCAGCCTTCTGGACACATTGCGAGACCACCTGGACCTGACTGGCTCCAAGAAGGGCTGCGACCACGGCCAGTGCGGAGCGTGCACGGTGCTGGTGAATGGACGCCGCGTAAACAGCTGTCTTCTGCTTGCCGCCTCCGCCGAAGGCGATCCGATTACCACCATCGAAGGCCTTGGACATGGCGATGAGCTCTCGCCCATGCAGGCTGCTTTCCTGGAGTACGACGCATTCCAGTGCGGCTACTGCACGCCCGGCCAGATCTGCTCGGCCACCGCTTTGCTTTACGAGATGAAGCAGGGGCAGGCATCCATGGTGTCTTTTGAAGATTGCACGCAGGACGCTCCAAAGCTCACCGACCATGAAATTCGCGAGCGCATGAGCGGCAACATCTGCCGCTGCGGCGCTTACCCCAACATTGTGCAGGCGGTCCGCGCCGTCGCTGGACAGGTGAATCTGTGAATCCGTTTACGTATGAGCGCGCCACCGCTCCCGAAGCCGCCATCCATATCCTTGCCGCAAATAAAAACGCAAAGCTCCTAGGTGGTGGTACCAATCTTATCGACCTTATGAAACAGAATGTCGAGCAACCCACCTCGCTCATCGACATCACCCGTGTTCAGACGTTGGCCACCATCACGCCGGCAGAAGGCGGGCATCGTGTCGGCGCGCTGGTCCGCAACAGCGATCTGGCCAACACCCCCGATATCCGCAAAACCTATCCACTGCTCTCCCAGGCATTGCTGTCCGGTGCCTCGCCGCAACTGCGCAACCTGGCGACGACTGGCGGCAACCTGATGCAGCGCACCCGCTGCTACTACTTCTATGATCCGGCGCTTCCCGCCTGTAACAAGCGCGCGCCTGGCTCTGGCTGCGGTGCCATTGAAGGGTTCAACCGCATTCACGCCGTCCTGGGGCAGACGGACGAAGGTCCGGCCAGCGCTCACACTTGCATTGCCACAAACCCGTCCGACATGAATGTGGCGTTGGCGGCGCTGAATGCGCAGGTCGAGATCAGCGGACCCAAAGGTCACCACGTCATGCCGGTCCGCGACTTCCACCGTCTGGTTGGCAAAACACCGCAGCTTGACACCAACCTGCAGCCCGATGAGCTGATTACCGGCGTCCTGCTGCCCGCATCCGCTACGAAGTTCGCCAATCATAGCTACTACCTCAAAGCGCGTGACCGCCAGAGCTACGCCTTCGCTCTCGTCTCGGTCGCCGCCGGGCTTGAGCTTGATGGCAACACCATCAAGTCAGCCGCCTTTGCGTTGGGCGGCGTGGCGCACAAGCCCTGGACCAGTAAAGCTGCGGAGCAAGCCCTCATTGGCAAACCAGCCACTGCGGATACCTTTAAGGCTGCGGCAAGTGCTGCCATGCAGGGTGCCAAGGGCTACTCGGACAACACTTTCAAGATCGAACTCGCGAAGCAGTGCATTGTGCGTGCGTTTACCCTGGCCGCGCAGGGTACGCACCGCGGCGCGGAAGGAACGGCTGCCTGATGAACTCCCCCCACGAGATATTGGACATGCAGGAAGATTCGAAGCCTGTCGGCAACGGCAAGGAAATGCCATTCCGCTACGACGGCAAGTTGAAGGTTACAGGTAAGGCGAAGTATGCCGCTGAGTTCGAAAAGGAAATTGAATCAAGTGCGCATGGCAAGAAAATGCTCTACGCATACCTCATTCAATCCAGCATCCCGTCGGGTGAAATTATTGCGATGGACACCACGGCAGCGGATCGTGCCTCAGGCGTTGTTAAAATCCTCACGCCCTTCAACGCTCCCAAGCTGCCAATGGTTCAGCCACAGCCCCCGGCTGTCCGCACACTTTCTTTACTGCAGGACCGCAAGGTCTACTACAACGCCGAGCCAATCGGGGTTGTCATCGCCAAATCGCAGGTGGAAGCCGCTCATGCGGCATCCCTGGTAAAGGTGCGCTACAACAAGACGCCGGCCAAGCTCGACTTTGATCACCATTTGGGCGACGCACGCCTGCCGAAGCATGCCAATGCTCCCAAGGAACGCAAACCCGGCGAAGCCGAGGCGTCCTGGGCCAAGGCGACCACCATTCTGGAACAGACCTACACCACACCGTTGCAGACGCACAACCCCATGGAGCCGCACGCCACCATCGCCGCCTGGGATGGTGAAAAATTGACCGTCTACGATGCAACGCAGTACATCTCCGGCGATCGCCTGACACTCGCCAAGCACTTCGCCCTTCCCCTCGACAACGTCCATGTGATCGATCCCTACGTCGGCGGCGGTTTCGGATCCAAGGGTTCCACCTGGTCGCACGTGGTGCTCTGCGCCATGGCGGCCAAGGTGGTGGACGCGCCGGTGCGTCTCGCCCTGGATCGTCCCCAGATGTTCGGCCCGGTCGGCGGTCGGCCAGCGACTGTGCAGAAGATCAAGCTGGGAACGGACAGCAGCGGAAAACTCGTCGCGATCAGTCATGACGTGTTCATGCCCGCATCCTTCATGGAAGAGTTCATGGAAGCGGCCGCGCAACAAACTTCCATGCTCTACCAGTGCGACAGCATCGAAACCTCGCAGAAGATGGTGGACGTCAACATCGGCGTGCAAACATTCCAGCGCGCGCCCGGCGAATCTGTTGGTACCACGGCGTTGGAATCCGCCATGGATGAGCTCGCGGAGAAGCTAAAGATGGACCCGCTCCAACTGCGCCTCGTGAATTACGCCGAAAAAGATCCCGGCATGCAGCGCGACTGGAGTTCCAAGAATCTGCGCCAAGCGTACACCGATGCCGCCCAACGCTTTGGTTGGAGCAAGCGCAATCCCACACCCGGGCAGCTGCGCGAAGGCAACAAACGCATCGGCCATGGCATGGCGACCGCAACCTACCCTGCCAATCGCTCAGCCGCACAGGCCACCATTCGCCTGCTGCCAGGCGGGCGCATCTTCATCGGCAGCGGCACCCAGGATCTGGGCACCGGGATGTACACCATAATGGCACAAACCGTCATGCAGGAACTGGACGTGCCGTGGGAGATGGTGGACGCCAAACTTGGCGACTCCACCCTGCCCAAGGCACCCGTCTCCGGCGGATCGCAATCTACCGCATCGGTCGGTCCGGCCGTAAAGGACGCTTGCACCCAGCTGCGATTGAAGCTGGCCAACATGGCGATCGGCGATCCCTCGTCACAGCTCTATAACGCCAAGGCTGAGGACATCGTCGTCAAAGGCGGCATGTTGCAAAGCAAGTCCAATCCTGCACACGCCGAGTCCCTTTCCGTCTCCATCGGACGTAACAAGGGTATGCCCGTGGAAGAATCTGGCTCCGCCGAGCCGAACGAGGAGGCAGTCAAGTCGCTTTCCACGCACTCCTGGGGTGCTGTATTTGCCGAGGTCGCGGTGGATGATTCCACCCACATGGTCGAGGTACGGCGCGTCGTCGCAACCTACGATATTGGGCTATTGCTCAACAAAAAGACCGGCATTTCACAGCTCGAAGGCGGAATTGTCTGGGGCATCGGCACCGCGCTGACTGAGGCGAGCGAACTGGACCACATCAACGGCCGTATCGTGAATAACAATCTGGCCGAGTACCACGTTCCGGTGAACGCGGACACCCAGGTCATCGAAGTCTCCGTGGTTGACAAGCCCGATACCAAATTCAACCCGCAGGGAGGCCGCGGCATCGGCGAAATTGGTATCACGGGTATTGCAGGTGCCATCGCCAACGCTATCTACAATGCAACCGGCAAACGTGTCCGCGACTTCCCCATCACGCTCGACAAGATCATGCTGGCATAACAAGGGTCAGAAAGTTTTCTATCGCGCGGTGTATCGTAGTGAGACTACGAAAATCCGTGCAAGCTGCGGTGTGGAGTGTTTACTGTGGCTTCTACGTTTCGCCATTTCATCTGGTGCGTCTGCATAGTCGCCGTTTGCGGCATGACGTGTGCGGCTGCCACGCATACTGAAGCGCCGGTCTGTTCAGGACCGTCACACATTGCCATGGCGAGTGGGTCCTTCAGCACCCGTCCTGGAGTCACATTCCAGTTAAAGCATTTCAAGGCAGTCTTGACGCCCATCGGCAAGACCTCCCCTGAGTGCTTTGAAAGATATACCGATGTTTCGCATGCCGAGATATTCGTTACCAATGAAAGCCTCACTAGCCTGTTCAGCGAGAAGCTGGCAAAGACAGACAGTAAAATTACGGACCTGAAGATCGCAAACAGTGCCGATGGCGTCATCATCTCCGGCAAACTAAAAAAGCTAGTTCCAGTGTTCTTTTCGATTTCGGGACCAGTCAGCACAAACGGGTCGGAGATCAGGCTGGATGCGAAATCGATTAAGGCGGAAGGTATCCCTGTAAAAGGACTGCTGGCCATGGTCGGCGAACATCTGAATGCGGTCCTGCAGCTGAAAAATGCGAAGGGCATCTCCGTGCAGGAGGATTCCCTCTCCTTTTCACCGGAGCAGGTAGCACATTTGCGCGGCCATATCACCGGAGTCTCGACTTCACCTGAGGGTCTGACCTTACGTTATGGCGGCAAAACGAGCCATGCCGCCACCAACACAAGTCCTAGCACCAATACCACGCCTGGAACCAATCAGCATTCCTGATTTCAGAGCGGTTTAGCTCAGACCCGGTAAGCATCGTTTAGCTTGGAAGCATGATGTTCTTCGGGTGGAAGCGGCTGTGCCGCGCAGTCTCACTGTGGCTGATTTGCAGTACCGGCGCTGGGGCGCAGTTGGTCCTGTTACCGGTACCACGGGAGGCAGCCGCCAGCAGGGTACTGCCTGTAAACGGTGGCCTGAGTGTGGTCTGCGCCGGGTGCGGTGCCGAGGATAGCTTTGCCGCCAGTGAATTAACCCATCAGTTGACTGCAATGGGCGTGCCCACAGCCGCAGGTGGTCCGGTGCATATAACGCTGCTCCGGGAGAACAGCCCAGCAGCGCAAACGGCACTCACGGCGGCGCACCTGCAATGGACGCCGGAGATGCAGGCCGAGGGTTACGCGATTGTGCCGGATGCGACTGGTATCAGCGTCATTGGGGCTACAGGAGCGGGCGTCTTCTACGGTGCGCAGACTGCCAGGCAACTGGTCAGCGCCGGAACAGGCACTGCGTATCTGCAAACCGCAACCATCCGCGATTGGCCCGCCATGAAATATCGTGGGTTGCACGACGATCTGTCACGCGGTCCAGTGCCGACGCTGGACTTCCAGAAGAAACAGATTCGCACCTTCGCGGCGTACAAGATGAACGTCTACTCGCCATATTTTGAGCACACGATGCAGTACCGGTCGGACCCGCTGGCATCGCCGCCAGGCGGTTCCATCACACCGGACGAAGCGCTCGAGTTGACTGCATATGCGGCAAACTACCACGTCACCATCATCCCGGAGCAGGAGGCCTTTGGCCATCTTCACTACATGCTGAACTACGACATGTATTCGCAGCTGGCGGAGACACCCCATGGTCATGTGCTGGCACCCGGGCAGGCTGAATCCTTTGCGCTGATCGACCGTATCTTTCGCGAGCTCGCATCCGATTATCCTGGCCCACTGCTGCATTTGGGCGCGGATGAGACGGTGGAACTTGGTAAGGGACAGACAAGAGCCAGCGTCGATGCGCGCGGTCTCGGGGTGGTGTACCTGGACTATCTGCAAAAGGTGGTCACGCAACTTCAGCCATTGCATCGCAGGTTTCTGTTCTGGGGTGACATCGCCATGAAGGAGCCAGCGCTGCTCAAGGCTCTCCCGCAGAGCTTCAAGCAGCAGACCATCGCCGTCGGCTGGGAGTACAACCCGCAGCCGCGCGGCTTCGCGCCCTGGATCAAGCCGTACACCGATGCCGGCATGGAGTGCTGGGTGGCACCCGGCGTGAACAACTGGAGCCGCGTCTTTCCCAACTTCAACTATGCGTTGCCCAACATCCAGCAGTTCACCGCACAGGGACAGGCCAGCGGATGCACCGGTCAGTTGAACACCGTGTGGGACGACGACGGTGAGGCACTGTTCAACAACAATTGGTACGCGGTACTGTTTGGCGCTGAGGCCGCCTGGCACAAAGGCGAAAGCTCAATTCCTCACTTCCAAAGTGAATATGGCGCGCTCTTCCACGGCGACGCAACAGGCAAGATCAGCCAGGCCGAACAGGAGCTGATGGCAGCACAGGCCATGCTGAAGAACAACTTCAAGGCCTCCGATGCGTCGGACCTGCTCTTCTGGGTCGACCCGTGGAGCGCCGACGGCCAGATTTCCGCCGGTCGCATCCGGCCATACACCCGAGAGTTGCGGCTGCATGCGGAACGCGCAATCGTGCTGATTGAAGAGGCACGTGCGCAAGGCACTCTCCGCGAGCAGGATGCGCTGGACGCCATGGAACTGGGCGCGCGCCGCATGGACCTGATCGGGTTGAAGTTTCAACTGACAGATGAGATTGCGGGGACCTATGCCAACGCGTTTGCGCTGCAAGGTAAAAAAGACAAGGAAAGCCGGGCGGAAGTTTCGCGCGATCTGATCGACATCAACGCGGTCAATGGCAAGCTGCAGGACTTACGGAATAGCTATTCTCTGCTGCGCGATTTATACGAACAGGCATGGCTGAAGAGTTACCGGCCATACTGGCTCCAGAACAACCTGCAGCGCTATGATCTGACGATTCAGATGTGGCTGGGGAGGATCGATAAGGTGAGGTCGGCGCAGCGACAGTGGGACCGTGCACAGTCCATCCCGAGTGCGGCGGAGGTGGGGATTCCACCTGCTCCTGCTGGAACAGGCGGTTCACAATGACCGGCGCCGTCAAGGCAATTGCGGCCAGGGCGCTCATCACCGATGACGCCATCATCCAGCAGCCGCTGATTCTGCTGGAAGGTGAGCGCATCGCGCGAGTCACTACCCAGAATGCGGAGAATGCGCCAGCAGGCACGCTACAGTTGCTGGACAGCACATTGGCCGCCGGATTCGTGGACGTTCATGTGCATGGCGCGGGTGGCCGCGATGTCATGGAGGGCACGTCTGAAAGCGTCGGTGCCGTGGCCCGCGTACTGGCCCGGCACGGGACCACGCGCTTCCTGGCGACAACCGTCACGGCATCAGTCGACCGCACCCTGGCAGCACTGGACGTGATTGCGGATGTGATCGACGGGCCGTCCAAGGACGGCTGTGCTGTGCCTGTGGGCATTCATCTGGAAGGCCCGTTTCTTTCGCACAGCAAGCGAGGTGTGCATCCCGCCGCGGATCTACAGCCACCTTCAATCCCGCTCTTTGACCGTCTGTACGAGGCCGCGCGCGGACATGTTCGTTTGATCACCATTGCGCCTGAAGTTCCGGGCGCATTGAACCTGATTGCGCATGCGGTTAGCCGGGGCGTGCGCGTGAGCCTTGGCCACTCCGACGCTCTGGCTGTGGAGGCATGGGCCGGTATCGCCGCCGGAGCCACCTCCGCGACGCACACCTTCAACGCCATGCGCCTCTTCACACAGCGGGAACCGGGAATGCTCGGCGTGGTGCTGGATTCCGACACGCTGTATGCCGAACTGATCTGCGATGGCGTACACACCACGCCAGAGGCGGTGCGGCTCTGGCTGCGCATGAAAGGCGCGGAACGCGCCATCCTGGTCACCGATGGCCTCGCCGCCATGGGCATGCCGGATGGCAGCTATACCCTGGGCGAGATGCAGGTGGATGTGGTAAACGGCGTCTGCCGCAGCAGCGGTGTGCTTGCAGGCTCGGTGCTGACGATGGATCGTGCTGTAGCCAATGTGCAGGCGTTTACAGGCATTGATCTTCCGGGCGCGGTGCGGCTCGGATCGCGCAATCCAGCGCGCATGCTTGGCCTGGACACCGGTGGGTTAGCAGATTTCAACATCTTCGATAACGCAGGACTCTTGACCGGAACGATCCTGCGAGGGCACTTGCTCTCATAGACACAACGCGCTCACCTGGTTGCCCCACCTTCGCGAAGCTAAGGTGGGGTTAAGTCCAACGCAGCGGTCTCTTCGCATACACTCTGCCTATGCCGGTTCGGCTTCATGCCTTCGATCTCGTCCTCATTGCCGTCTACTTGATTGGTATAACGCTCTTCGGTTTGCGCTTTCGCAAAAGCGATCCGTCCCTATCCTCGTATTTTCTGGCAGCCCGCAGCGTGCCATGGTGGGCCATTGCGCTCTCCATCGTCTCGGCAGAGACAAGCACGCTCACGATCATCAGCGTGCCCGGCATCGCCTTTGGCGGCGACTTCACCTTTCTCCAGCTGGTCTTCGGCTACATGGTGGGGCGCCTGCTGATCTGCGTGCTGTTTCTGCCCCGCTACTTTGAGGGTGAGTTATTTACCGCATATCAGTTGATCGACCGCCGTTTCGGGCACACGCTGCATAAAGTCACGGCTGGACTGTTCCTTCTGACACGCGCGGCAGCCGAGGGTGTGCGGGTCTACGCAGTGTCCATCGTGGTAGGCATTGCCATCGGAACGGACGACATCCTCAGCATCGTCATCATCTCCCTTCTGACACTTGTCTATACCTTTGAGGGTGGCATGGCGGCAGTCATCTGGACCGACGTGGTGCAGATGGGGCTGTACGTCGCCGGGACGATCGTGGCTTTGTTCACGCTGGGAACACGCATCCATGGCGGATGGGGTACGGTGCACACGGTAACGGCTGCGGCAGGCAAGCTGCGGATGTTCAGCTTCGCGCTGAACCTCACCACCACATACACGTTCTGGGCGGGCCTGATCGGCGGTGCGTTTCTGACGATGGCGTCGCATGGAACGGATCAGTTGATGGTGCAGCGGCTGTTGGCGGCGCGTAATCTGCGCGACGCACGGGTGGCGCTGCTGGCCAGCGGCGGCGTCGTGCTGCTGCAGTTCACGCTCTTTCTGGCGATCGGGGCTGGGCTCTTTGTGTTTTACGGACAGCATCCCGAAGCGCTGACGGTTCGGGGATCGGACCGGCTCTTTCCCGCATTTATCGTGCAGCAAATGCCTGTGGGTATCGCGGGACTGCTAATCGCGGCTATTCTGGCCGCAGCCATGTCCAACCTCTCCGCCGCGCTGAACTCGCTTTCGTCCACCACCATCGTAGATTTTTATTTGCGGATGCGGCCCCACGCCACAGACAGGCGGAGAAACCTGCTGTCCCGGGTAGCAACCGTTTTCTGGGCCGTGGTGCTGGTCGGGATCGCGATTTATGCCGTGACCCATGGCGGCAAGGGACACGTGGTGGAAACGGGATTGTCCATCGCGTCCGTTGCCTATGGGTCGTTGCTGGGGGTGTTCCTGTTAGGTACGTTAACCAGATACGCCACGCAGAACGGTGCGATTGTTGGCATGGTGACAGGCTTCGCGCTGAATCTGGCGATGTGGCTGCAGCCAGGAGCCGTACACATCGCTGGCGTAACCGTGCCCAAAATCGCGTACACGTGGTACGTGCTCATCGGGTCGGTGGTGACGTTTGCCGTGGGCTTGCTGGCTAGCGTCTTCAGCAGAAAGCCGCTTCGCACCCGCGCCGTTGCACTGCTTGCTGTGTGCATGGTGTATGCCGCCGGAGCGAGCGCCCAAACCTACAACTTCAGCGAAGTGGACACCGTCATCCAGCAAGGCCTGGCCGACAAGCTGATGCCTGGCGCAGTCCTGGTCATCGGCAGTGGCGGTCATCCTGTGTATCGCAAGGCCTATGGCAACCGCGCCGAAGATCCTGCTATCGAGCCAATGACGCAGGACACCGTCTTCGATATGGCGTCTCTATCGAAGTGCATGTCCACCTCGGTTGCCATCATGCAACTGTACGAGCAGGGCAAGTTGCACTTCGATGATCCCGTGGTGAACTATCTGCCGGAGTTCGCGGCAGCGGGCAAGAGCAACATCACGGTGCGGCAGTTGCTGACGCACTACTCGGGCTTGGCACCAGACGTGTCGCTGGCCGATGCGTGGAGCGGGAAAGCCGAAGGCATCAGACGCGCGATGGAGTCGGTGCCCGCAGGTCCACCGGGCGTGAAGTTTGTCTACTCGGACATCAACTTCATCACGCTTGGAGCCATCGTAGAGAAGCTCTCGAGCGAGCCGCTGAACGTCTATGCGGAAAAGAACATCTTCGCCCCGCTTGGCATGGCACACACCCGCTATTTGCCTCCCGTCGCATGGAAGGCGATGATCGCTCCCACCGCCCACAACGACGACAAGCCGATGGCGGATGACCGCATGTTGCGGGGCGAGGTGCACGATCCCACCACGCGCCGCATGGGCGGTGTCGCGGGTCACGCGGGCGTCTTCTCGGACGCGCAGGACGTCTCCATCTTTGCTCAGGCTTTGCTGGACAAGCTCGCCGGTAGACCAAGTGTCTTTCCACTGAAACAGACCACGCTGGAGTTGATGTGCCGGCCAGAGCAGCCGGTGCAAGCCAAGGCGCTGCGTGGATTCGGGTGGGACATCGACTCGCCCTACTCGCGGCCACGCGGCGAAGTTTATCCCGTCGGCAGCTTCGGCCATACCGGCTTTACCGGTACATCCCTTTGGATGGATCCACGCAGTGACAGCTACGTCATCCTTCTGGCAAATGCGGTGCATCCGCGCGGCAGACCTCCCATCACGACGCTCCGTGGCAAGGTGGCGACGGCGGCGGCACGCGCCCTGGGCTTAACGAAACCACCGGTGGGCATGACAACGGTTACTGGTATCGATGTGTTGGAAGAAACAAACTTCCGTGCATTGCTGGCGCTGCCCGCGAAAGATGCGTCGCATATCAGGTTAGGTCTCTTAACCAATCAGACAGGCCTTGACAGCAAGGGACGCCGCACCATTGACGTGCTCGCGGAACGTCACGGCAAAGGTTCCCCGTCCATCGATCTGGCGACGCTCTTCTCGCCGGAGCACGGCATTTTGGGTGTTGAGGATAAGACCGGAATCGGAAACACCATAGACGCCGCAACCAAGCTGCCCGTGATTTCGCTGTACGGCAGCAAGCCGGAAGACCGCCGCCCAAAACTCGAGGATTTGCAGAAGCTCGACGCCGTGCTGATTGATCTACAGGACGCCGGCGCACGCTTCTACACGTATGAAACCGTGGTTGGCTATTTTCTTGAAGCGGCGGCAAAGACGGGAACGCCGGTCATCATTCTGGATCGGCCTGCGCTGACCAGTGGCGTCCAGGTCGCCGGTCCCGTCAGCGATCCTGGCACGGAAAGCTACATCGACTTTATGCAGGAGCCAATGACGCTCGGGTTGACGCTTGGCGAGCTTGCCGGATTCTTCAACGGCGAGCGCCATCTGGGTGCGCGGCTGACCGTGGTTCCCATGCGCAACTGGCAGCGCGGCCTGTGGTTCGACCAGACAGGTGTGCCGTGGGTAAATCCGTCGCCAAACCTGCGCAACGTGAACGCGGGCGCGCTTTACCCTGGCATCGCGTTTGCAGAGTACACAAACCTGTCAATCGGGCGCGGAACAGATGCTCCCCTGGAGCAGATTGGAGCGGCCTGGATTACCAGTGATGCCGAAGCTCAGATGCTGGCGGATACCTTGAGTGCGCGCAAGCTCGTCGGCGTCGCGTATGCTCCGGCGAGCTTCACGCCAGCTAAGCCCTACCCATACGCAGGGCAGACAATCCATGGCGTCCGCATGACGGTAACCGACCGCGAACGCCTGGATGCGCCGGCTATGGGTGCTGAGTTACTGGCTGCGGTGCACGCTCAATACCCGCAACAGTTTCAGTTTGATCGCGCCACGAAGCTCATCCTGAATGCGGCAACCATGCAGGCATTAGTTGGTATGAAAGACCCACACGAGATCGCCGCCATGTGGGAAGCCGGGTTGGCTGGCTTCCGCGCGCGCCGCGAAAAGTATTTGCTGTATGGATATCTGCCTTCCACCGAGTCGCCGGACATGGTGATTCCAGCCAGGCGGGAAACAACTCGTCCCTGAAGAGTTCCTTGTCGAGAAAGGCTATGCAACATACTTCATACAAGCTGATCGGGAAGTTTCGATCACAACGGCGTGCTGATAAAAAGATCGAGTTCCGCGCTCGCTTGCATCATGGTGCGGCTTGCCTCCTGACGTCTCTGCCGTGGAGGACGGATTGCATCGCTCGTCCCACGAGTACAAGCAGCGGTGCCGCTCCCGGTGTGAGTTCGTGAAAGTGCGCCAGGGTTGCAGCTATCGCCTGCTGGCGCGGGGTCGCCGCGCACGAGACGGCAACGCAGGGCATGTCCTCTGGGACGCCGGCGCTGCGTAGATCATGTACCAGCGCCCGGAAGTCGCGCCCCGGCATGTAGATCGCCAGCGTTGCATCACCTGGCAGCGTGCCCAGCCAGATGGGCACGGTCTCCCCGCCCTTCTCAGCCGCGTGGTGGCCCGTGACAAGGATCAGCTTCGATGCCGCGCTACGATCCGTAAGCGGCAATTGAAGTGCCGCACCAGCGGCAAACACAGCGGAAACGCCTGGAACAACTTCAGCCGGTATGCCAGCGTTCTGGAGCGCGCTCAATTCTTCTGCCGCTCTCCCAAAGACCAGCGGGTCGCCAGATTTCAGCCGCACGACACTAAGGTTGCCACGAGCGGAGCCAATCATCAGATCGTGTATACCAGCCTGCGTAATGCGCGGACTCCCGCAGCGCTTTCCCACGCTGATGACCCGCGCGTGTTGGCTGCATAACATGAGGATCGCAGAGGGCACCAGGTCGTCGTGCAAGACAACGTCCGCGGTTGCGAGCAGTTGCGCCGCACGGATGGTGAGCAGGTCAGGATCACCCGGCCCCGCGCCAACGAGGTAGACAGTTCCCTTTTCTGCCGTTCTGCTCATATCAGCCAGTTTCCTCAGTAGCTGCGGCTACAGGATCGCCGGGTTCCCTGGTCACGTGCAGTTGCGGATTCCGCTCCGGGTAGTACGCGCGTGCATGCGCACGGGCCATCGTGCGGGAGGGGCACTCCTCAGCACCGCAGACCTCGCGCTGAACGAGTTGGTGCAACAGGAGTTTGCGCGGTTCGCCGAGCGGCTCCATCTGCAATACCTCGCGGCGCAAACGGCCAAGTTCTGTCAACCAAGGGCCCAAGTCCAGCGGGAGTTGCTCGTTCAGTTCCTTGCGCAGTTGTTGCGCCAACGCAGGACTTTCACCAGCGGTAGAGATAGCGATTTGCAGGTCGCCACGCTTCACGATGGAAGGAAAGTAGAAGTCGCAGAAAGGCGGATCATCGACTGCGTTGACCAGGATGCCGCGCCGCTCGGCACCGGCGAAGACTGCCCGGTTTACTTCGGGCACGTCGGTTCCGGCCACCGCAAGGAAGCTGCCATCAAGGTCAGTGTCGGTAAACTTGCGAAGGTGCAGCGTGAGATTGCCGTTGGCGGCGTGCTGTTGCACAGCGCGTGAGACGCGGGTGGCGACGACAGTCACGTCCGCTTCAGCGCTCAGCAGGCTCTCTATTTTCGACTCGGCGATGCTCCCCGCGCCGACAACCAGGCAGCGCCGCCCTGCAAGTTTAAGGTAGATCGGAAACAGAGACATGCCTACGCCTTATGAACAGCCAGTTCGAGTGTCGCGCGATCCACTTTGGCTGCGAAGGGAACACTCACGGCTTTCAGTACTTCTTCATGCTTAGTAAATGTTGATGCTGCGAAAGCGGATATCGGAACACGTGTCGTCTTTCCAAATTGTTTCACGTGAAACAATTCTCGCCTTGCTTGCAGTTTTCGGTTACATGTCGGCGGGTGGACGTCCTGAAGGTTTGTCGCGTTCCACAGCGGTAACGACGGAACCCGCGAGCTGGCTCCGCAGTTCCTCGTCGGAGTGCCTGGCGAAATACTGCCGCAGATTCTCCTCAGCCGCGCGTTGCTGGAGATAGGTTTCCAGCAGACGCTCCATGGCGACCGGAACCTCAGTCGCTGGAACACGATAGCCGACGGCGCGCGCGAACCCCGCGTGTTTTCCCAACGAGCCGCCCAGGCAGAAGTAATAAGCATCCACCATCTTGCCATCCTGCTTGATCTTCTTGCCTTCCAGGCCAATGTCCGCGATCCATGCCTGCCCGCAGTTATTCGGACAGCCGGTAACGTTGATGCGAAGCTGCTGGTCAAAGTTCGGGACGCGCTCCTGCATCTCATCGACCAGCCAGCGCGCGAAGCCTTTGGTCTCAGTGATGGCGAGCTTGCAGAACTCGGTTCCGGTACAAGCGACGGTTCCGCGCCAGAAATTCGTCGCTTCAACGTGCAGATTGAGAGCGTTTATACGCTGGATAAGCGCAGGTACGCTCTCGTTTTTAACGTTCACGAGAAGAATATTCTGCTGGACGGTGCAGCGGAGGTCGCCTGTGCCGAACTCGTCGGCAAGGTCCGCTAAGGTGTGGAGTTGCGATGCGTTCAGGCGGCCGCGCAGGACGGAAATGCCAACCGACGAGAGGCCGTCCTGCTGTTGCGGCAGAACGCCAGTGTGGTCACGGAAGAGGTCGTCCGGAACGATCTCCTCGGGCGCGGGATCGAGGTTGTAGCCGAGCTTGCGTTCGAGTTCCGTGAGGAAGGTTTCAGCGGTCCAGCCATCACGAATGAACATGAACTTCATGCGGGCATGGGTGCGGCTCTCGCGCAGGCTGCCCTGCTGGTCGCGAAAGATCTCAGTGATCTTGTAGCAGACTTCCTCCGCCTGCTCTGGCTTGACGAAGGCATTGAGACGGATGGCGAGGTGCGGATCCTTTGAAAGGCCGCCGCCAACGCGCAGGCAGTAGCCCACTTCGCGCACGCCGTTGACGGTACGCTCCACGCCGGTAAGGCCGATGTCGTCAATCTCTGGATAGGAACACCACTCTGGGCATCCGGTGATGCTGATTTTGAATTTGCGTGGAAGATTGAAGAACTCAGGATTTGCGGTGAGGTGTTCGGCCACACGTTGCGCCAGCGGTGCGGCATCGATGAGTTCGTGCCGGTGCACGCCTGCAAGCGGACATCCGGTGACGTTGCGGACGACGTCGCCGCAGGCACCCTTCGGCGACAGGCCTACCTGCTCTAGAGCTTCGACGACAAGCGGCAGGGACTGGATGGTTAGCCAGTGGAACTGAATATTCTGGCGCGTGGTGATATCTGCGAGGTCCTGGCCGTGGTCGCGCGCAATGTCCGCGATCACGCGGGCCTGCTGACTGGTCAGAACGCCGTTGGGAATGCCGACACGCATCATGAAGTACTCGGTCGCCTTGCCTTCGCCACCCACGCCCCCAACCGCGCCGAGGCCGTCGCCCTGCGTATAGATACCCCACCACTTGAAGTAGACGCCAGCCCAGTCTGGCAGGACAGCTTCACGGCCTTCGCGAGCGAACTGCCGAACCTCTTCCCACGCGGCCCAGGGATTCTTTTCAAGCTTGAGGCGCTCGACCTTCTGCGCCTTCGTTTCTTTCCTGGCAGGTGTTGCAACGGCTATCGCCGCTATCTCTGTGCTCTGTTCGTCTGACATTACGCTGTCTACTCCGCAGCCGCAGGCGGCTGAGTCAACCGTTCTGATGAGAGTGTTTGGATCGTGTGGCGGACATCCGCGCCTCGCACCCAGAAGATGACGTCTTCCGCGATGTTGGTCGCGTGGTCGGCGCTGCGTTCCAGATTGCGTGCCACCACAATGGAGTTGAGCGCGTTCTCCGTGATCTCTGGCCGGCTCATCATCTCGTCGCGCAGGGCGGCTTGCGTTTCGTGGTTCAGGCGGTCGATCTCGTCATCCATTTCGAGGACGTGTTCCGCCAGTTCGGCGTCGCCGTCGAGCAGCGAACGAATGGCCAACTGAATCATCTTGACGGCGATCTCGCCCATGCCGGCGATGTCGCCCGGCAGGCTTTCCGGAGCAGTCTCCGCGCCATCGCGCATCAGTTCGCCGCAGCGTTTCACGATGGCGACGGCCTGGTCGCCGACGCGCTCCAGGTCGCCGTTGATCTTAATCACGGCGAGCAGAAAGCGCAGATCCACCGCCATGGGCTGCTGCTTGGCGAGGAGTTCGTACGCCATCTCATCCACGGCACGCTCTGCCGCGTTGATGGCAGCTTCAATGTCGTGCACGTGATGACAGAGGCCCGCATCACGCTGGAGGTAGGCTTCGACCGAAAGCTCAAGGGCCTGCTGCGAAAGCGCCGCCATCGCAAGCAGCTTGTCCTTCAACGCGGCGAGTTGCTGGTGAAACTGGATGCGGGGCACACACCTATTCTCTCAAAAATCCCAGATGCACGGGAATGCTGCTTGGCAATCTTTCCTTCAAAGCCATCAGTCGGCCGCTTGTTGTCACGACTAATTGCTTGATGTGAGATCATGTGTATGAACGCTACTGAGGTTGCGTAATGGCATCCGCGCGGACCGACTTGAAGAAAGCGGAAAAGCGCCAGAGCGCCAGAGCTTCGGCTCTGAGACCCGACGACCCAATTGGGGTCCTTCGATTGCGGTGAAAGCTGGAATCGTTGTGATCGTCAGGCTTTGTCAGATGACAGATCGACCGGCTGGGACGTAAGTTAGTGTAGCCGCAGTTGTTCGCACTATCCGCCGCAGGCCTACATAAGTAGCCTGCGGCATTTATTCGTAAAGCCTCCTAGTGACCGCTCTTCACAAAGTCGCACTCAGCAACCGATCAAGCGCAGTCGCACCTAGGTCAGAGATCTACTTAGAATCCTGATCGGGCTTGTAGAACTGTTCAACTGATAGGTCATGCACAAGCGCCCATTTCTAATCCTGTTTACAAGATCAAGCTTGTCATTAGGAGACAGCGATTGCAGTCGATCAACCCGGAGTCCCGGGCGTCTGTATTCAGGTTCTACATGTATGAAATCGGAAATTTGATCTGCTGAAACGTTTCCTATCTCATACCGAAAAGGCCGAGATCGGCGGACGTACACCGGCTGAGTATGTGCGTCTATACAAAACGCTAACAGCACCGGCCAAGCAATTTCCTCTAAACGAACTGTTACCGATTTAGCGCCCAGTTTCGCCTCGATCTGGGCCACAATAGCATCGCGGACGTCTGGCGTTACAACAGCGATATAAGAGGGCGACCGTTTGTCAGAGACAAAATCAACATCAGGGGAAGCGTAATCGCTTATCAACTGCTTAAGGCTGCGTTGTCCACGATCTGAAGGCCACGCACTTGCTTTCTCAAGTTCCGTTCCTACATGCGCCAAGAGCAATGGGGTGCGATGGTTGGCATAGTGGGTCTGCACCATCGCCGTCAGTCTCTGCTTGAATTCCTCAGCCTAACGGGCATACGTGCTATTTTACCTGACCAGAGATCGCCGCTGCTTGTACTGGATAGACACGGACGCAAACTACCGAACGTTTCAAGGGCTGTATCCCGACCGGTAGAAATAACAGCGGCTCATCAGATGTCAGGCCCTCCACTAAAAGTGAAGCAAGCATTTTGAAGTTATGCAAATCGTGTTCGGCAGGTTCTCTCATTCGGCGCACATTGTGCTAGCCTCTTGCTTCGCGGCTAGGTGATGAGCAGGACGACGAAGTGGCTAGGGACGATAAGTTGCGGCGAGGGCATTTCTGAGCGCTCCGCTGAAGCAGCGGAGCGGAAGGCTGAGGCGTGCTAAGACTAAACCGTGAGCGGAAGCATCTTTCGACCGATAGTAAAACTCATCGCGTTCTGAGTGACTGGGAATTAAGAGGGAAGAGGTTACGCCTCTTCCCTCGGGTGTACGGGATGCTCTTATTTACTTACGAGGACTGTCTTGCTGGGTGCACCGTTCTTGACTGCGGAAGGAGTATCTTTTGCTGGGATTTGAGCTTGCAAAGGAACGTTCCCGGACTTGACCGCAAGGGTGGTGTTTTCTGAGATCGTGTCTGAAATCGACTTCAGATAGGTTGGAGTGTCGGCCACATGCAATCCATACAGATGGATCCAATCGCCGACGCCGTCTGTGCCGAGAGCGCCGCTTCCCGTGGAATCGTTGTAGTACTCATCGACTACGCCAGGCGTGGGTGGCAGCATGCCAATGGTAAAGCGATCCTGGCCGAGGCTGTCCAGAGCCGCGGAGAAGGCTTTTAAGTGGGTGATCTCGCGCGTCATCAGGAACTGTAGCGCTTCCTTCGTCCCACGGTCGTCCGTCAGGTGCATCAGCCGCTCGTAGGTGATCTTTGCACGAGCCTCCGCCGCGATGTTGTTACGAAGGTCAACGTCCAGTTCGCCAGAAATCTTCAGGTAATTGGCAGTCCAGGCATTTCCTTGGGAGTTCACCAGATTCAGACCGCCACCGCCGGTTACCGCAAGTAGCGGATCCATCTCGGCATCGTCAAGTGTCTTTTTCTGCGGTTTAAGGTGCATGCGGATAAGGGCACCCACAACTTCAAGGTGACTGATTTCCTCTGTACCGATATCCATCAGCAGATCCTTGCGTTCTGGATCGTCACAACTCCAGCCCTGCACCGTGTACTGCATGGCTGCCGCGAGCTCGCCATTGGCCCCGCCGAATTGCTCCAGGAGCATGTTACCGAAGCGGACGTCCGGTGTGCCGACATTGACGTCGAACATGAGCTTTTTTACGTGATGATACATATAGGGATTGCCTTCCTTGTGACAGATCGTTTGGAACACCACAGCGTCGTCTGTCTGGACGCGGCGCGCTCGCCTCGGTTGACCCTTCTTCGGAGAGATGTGCTATCCATTGGAAGCGGTCGCGGCGTGAACCGTTAGCTACGAATCGCTCTATTTCATCGAATGTCCACTTGCTTCGTTATTCGGCGAGCATCTCCTGACCCTTGGCTTCATGACCGAGAGCCGTGAGAACCACGACGAGCAGCGCAACGATGATGACCGTTCCAGCGAGTACCATCTGGAGTGCTCCTCCAAAGTAGCGGCGGGCAACGGTGGCCTGGAATTTCGCATTGCGCGAGGAGAGCAGGTTGCCCATCTGGTAGGCAAGGCCAGGAAAGGTGGCGCGGACGGCTGCCGGAGAAAGTTCGTTCAGATGCGCGGGGATCACTCCCCACGCTCCCTGCACCATAAACTGCATCAGGAATCCACCGAGGGCGACGACCGGAAGAGCGTGTGTAAAGGCCCACAGCGGGATCATGGGCAACGAGAGTAGAGCGGCGATGATGATGGCACGGCGCCGGCCCAGGCGCTCCGAAAGCGTGCCAAAGGTGATGCCCCCGAGCAGCGCTCCAATGTTGGCAATGATGGAGATGAGACCGACGCGCTGCGGGTCGAAGTGTTTGCCTTTTTGCAGAAAGGTGGGATAGAGATCCTGCGTGCCGTGGCTGAATGAAGTAAAGGCGAACATGAGCACGGCAATGAAAGCGAAAGTGCCAATGTATTTCTTGAAGTCGCCGGCGCGGAGGGCGGGCTTGACCGCCTGGGCCTGACCGCTCTTCCAGACGGGTGATTCTTCGACGTTGCGGCTGATGAAGAAGACGAGCAAGGCGGGCAGAGCGCCGATAAAGAACAGCACGCGCCAGTTAGTCAACATGCCGCTGCCGTGCAGGTGCGGAAAGATGGTCCCGTAGACCAGGGCGGCAAGCAGGTTGCCGACGACGTAACCCTCCTGCAAGAGGCCTGAAAAAAAGCCACGGCCCTCCTTCGGAAGAGTCTCAAAGGCGAGCGCGGCTCCGACGCCCCACTCGCCTCCCATGGCGATGCCGAAGAGAGCGCGGAAGACGAGCAGCCAGCCCAGCGTGGGGGCGAAGCCGGAGGCGAGTTCGAAGACGCAGAAGCACGCGATGTTGAGCATCAGCGTGGGACGCCGGCCAATCTTCTCAGCCAGCGCGCCGAAGAGCAGAGCGCCAAGGGGACGCATAACGAGCGTCCAGAAGAGGGCTTCCGTAACCTCTTCGACACCCGTGTGGAAATCTTTCGCGATGGCGCTGATGCAGTAGGTCAGAATGAAGAAGTCGAAGGCATCCAGCGACCAGCCAAGAAAGCAGGCGACGAAGGCGTTGCGCTGTTTGGACGTGAGCGCACGCCAGTGCTGAGTGATGGAAACAGACATGTGTGTAGCTGATGCTACACCGCCTGCTTCACCTTGGTCCCACGGATTGTGCGGTTTGTAGCAGGTTCGCTACCGAACCTGCAACTTCCTGCGGGTAGTCCTTCAGCAACTGATGATGCAGACAGTAGAGCGCGAGCTCGAGCCGGTCGGACACACCCAGCTTATCGTAGATTTTGCGGAGGTAATTCTTGATCACCTGCTCCGTCGTGCCGATCTGGTAGGCAATTTCCTTGTTCCGCATGCCTCGCGTAATGCAGGTGATGATCGCGACTTCCTTATTGGTGAGGTGCGGCCGGTTTTTGGGATTGACCAGTGCCGTAGCCTGGGCGCGATAAGCGTCAATCACCCAACTGACGGACTGATTGTCAATCCAGGTCTCGCCAGCGGCGATCTTGCGCACGCATTTTACCAGGAGGTCGGGCGAGATGGAGCGAGGAACAACACCACGCACGCCGCGGCGGTAAAGCTCAACCGTGTTGACCTCATCCGCCTCAACGACCTGCACGATGATTTTGGCTTGTGGAGCGTGACGGACCAACTCTGGAACAGCATCCACAATGCCGGTGATGAGCTGCCCTTCCAGCAGAACAACATCCGCGGGAAAGCGCTGCAATGCGGCATGAAGGTTTTGCAGCGTTTCGGCCTGCGCCACAACGCGGATATCGTCTTCCAGCGCAAAGACCTTTCGAATTCCGACGCGGTAGATGGCTTGTGAGTCGGCAAGGATGACGCGTATGCTCTCCTCTGCCAACTCCTCCGCAACACCATCCTGCAGAGCGGTATCAGACATGGAAACTCTCCTCGATGCGATAGCCATCAATGACAACACCCACATGCCTTCCGTTCTCGACGCGGCGGTGCCAGATCACCCGGCCAACGCAGCTTACGGTAAGGTCATCCTTGCCGCCCATCACGGTACACGGCAAGAGCATCGTCCAGGTCATGCGGGTGTTGATTCTTGGTGCCACCTGCATGGTGAACAACACGCCCGTGGCGGAAATGTCTTCCGTCATCGCGTCCACTGGTCCGCTTTCAGTCACAACGCGTGCGGACAGGTGCAAGGGGAAGCGCACAGCCGTCCGCATGGGGTGGTCGGTTGGCATCATTGGTGTAACGGCTAATGAAGAATGCAGCATCAGGTAATACTTAGCTCCGGGTTACTCTCGTCACTTCTATCATGAATAGATCAACGATGTCAGAATACCGGACCAACGGTTGACTGGCCTGTTCTGAAATGGGTCATACGATGAAACCGGCGGAACCGCCCACCCAAAGCTGGTCGCGATTGTGATCGACGCCCATCATTTTGCCGCGTCCCAGCCGAACCAGCGTGTTAACCGCCTGTAGGTCTCCGCCGTCCGGCCACAGATAAAGGATGCGGATTTCCGCCTGTGTCAGGCCGAAGGGCGTTTCAACCGTGGGCGCGAAGTCCATGCGCTGTTGCAGGAGATACTGCCCGCGCTGATCCGCCGGAATTGAAAGCAGCAGGTCATCGCTGGGAGCAAACTCAATCCCCTTACCCGCAAAGGAAAACAACGGTTTCAGTATCCAGTCGTCGCGATTTTCCGGGAGTTTGTGCCGTGCTTCTCCGTGCATCCACGCGTCTAGGAAGACGGAGGGCGGAACGCAGGGATGGCGCAGGAATGGGACAGAGAACTTGCTGATCTTGAAGTACCAGTTGGGGTGCCCAGCCCATTCGACATCGAGATCGGCGGTCAGGTCGAAGCCGGGCTTGATCCGCTTACGAAGCATTTCGTCCGCGATGGCGCGGTTATAGATGCGCTCGATAGGCGTCCAGGTGCCGTCGCGCTGGTAGAGGAGGCGGCGGCCTTCCTGACGGACGGCGCTGATGTCCACGGCGAGGATACCGAGCCGGTCCTCATGGACGTGAAAATCAGGCAGTGTCTTTTGCTGCTCCGGCGTGACCTCCAGCAGGATCACGTTTTCCGGCGCGTGATTGCCGACAATGACACGGCGGAGCAGTCCCCAGTAGCCGGCCTCGTCGATGCCGATGAACGGCTGCAACGCGGGGTCCAGGTCGAAGCAGCGCATGTACTCATCATTCAGCACGGTTTGATAACCGTAGACGGACGGGAACGCCTGCAATTCCACGAGGCGCGGAGTGAGCGTGCCGTCCTCTTCCCGGACGAGCGCGAAGTCGGCGGTCATAAAGTTTGGATGGCCGTCATCTGCTGCAACGCGGAAGGCAGACGGGATCGTCTCCTCTGCCATGCGCAGATATGCGGTGTCATCGACAAGCTGGTGCGTCATGGATGCGCCCGCATCCGCCATCTCGCGGACCATGTTCGCTGGCAGAAAGACCGGCGTCTCCGCGACGCGCAGATCGATGGTGCACCGGGTTCGGGCGTTCAGGTTGCGGCGCAGTGCCGCGTACTTCTCTTCAGTGAAGCGGCGGTTGAAGTCCTGGCGAAGCGATGGGACCATGCTCGGCAGTGTACCGCGCGAAGTCGCTACACTGAAGGGATGCGGCTTCGTGCTGAGTTTTTGCTGTCGGCCTTTGCGCCCGGCCAGTTCCCTTCCTCTGCCCGCACGGGTGGCGCGCCCGAGATTGCATTTCTTGGGCGATCCAATGTTGGCAAATCAAGCCTGATCAATGCGTTGCTCGGTGAAGGACAGGCGCGGGTGTCGTCCACGCCGGGGCGGACACGGTCGATTAACTTCTTCGGTCTGTATGAGGTGCTGGGTTCAGGGCAGACGCGCCCACTGCCTGCACTCGTCTTCGCCGATCTGCCGGGCTACGGGTACGCGAAGATCTCCAAGTCCATTTCGGCGGAGTGGTCCGGCTTCATCGATCCATACCTGCTGGAGCGCGAGCAGTTGAAGCTGTGCTGCTGCCTGGTGGATACGAATATTCCCCCGCAGGCCAGCGATCATCAACTAATTGCATTGCTCAAAGAAGCTGGTCGAGAGTTTGTCGTGATTGGAACAAAGAGCGACCGGCTGTCGAACAATGCGTTGGGCAAATCGCTTACCGCGTTGAAGCAAGAGCTTGGCGTCGACGAGATCATTCCGTGCGCGGCCAATGAAGGCAGAAGCGGACGCGGCATGAAGGAATTGTGGGCGCGGCTGCATGCGGTGCGCGGTGCGGATGCTGTCGTTAAATCTTAGCTGTGCCCTGGATCGTATCGCTAAAAGCCAGATCTGAGCTTGTTCTCCGAGAAGGCGGCTACGCAGGATGGTTAGATCAGGCTAGCTGTGGTCCATAGCGCGCGATCCAAGGCACGGGGAAAGAGCGTAGGGACCATTCGCAGCCATTGGCGGGTGATGATCGCGATGGTCACGTCGCCGGTTGTGGCCTCGATCATGGATGCGTCCTGAGCGCGGCGTTGCATTAAGGACTCTGCATCGTCTTCAGCAATCTGCCAGCCGGCGGATGCGTCCGTGACGCGTTCGTCAAGAGCAATCGCTTGTGGTGAGCCTTGCAGGCCAAAGCCGGAGAGGATGCGCGTGCCGCAGGCCTCCAGTATGCCGATGCTGTTCTGGACCAATGGGTAACAGGGTGCGAGGTACCCCGGTTGAACGCCGCGTTCGACGATTTCGCGGAGAGCAGCGGTGGGGTCGCCGCTAAGGGCGACCGTGATGGCGCGGCCCTGGCGGATTTCGTTTTTCAGGGCCCGCAGAGCTTCGTCGAGTGTGTTGACCGTGAAGGTGGTGCAGCCTTCACGGGCGGCGGTTCGAAGGTTGGCTGCATCGGCCTCCAGGAAGAGAGCGGCGGCACCGGCGGCAAGCGATGCCAGCGCGAGGGCGCGTCCTGCTTCATTCAAGCCGATTCCGAGCAGGAGCGTGCCGGCCCACGAGGGTTGCAGCAGACGCAGCGCGGTGAAGAGTTCCAGCGTGCGGCGTTGCTGACTGCTCATGCAGGCTACCAGGTGGAGTAGATGGTGCCTTCGGTGGAGAGATCCTGCGATCCGCTGTGCACGTCGTTGAGGCCGGTCTCCGTTTCGTCCACGTTTACATAGGCATCGGAACGCCCTCCAACCCAGGTGTCCGCGCGGTGAGTCATGGGATCAATAGGCATTTTTTTCATGTAGCCGGAGGTAACGAGGTCATCGAGGGTTTGCGGGGCCTTCTGCTTGTCCACCGTGTAGGAGTCGATGGCACCACGCATGGTTTGCAGGTCTTCCTTGAGGACGGCTTCGCGGGCAGATTTCATGTGGCGCGCGAAGGCTGGGACTGCGATGGCCGCAAGCACGCCGATGATGATCATGACGACGATCAACTCCAGCAGCGTGAAACCTGCCTGGCGGGATGTGTGCGGCTTTTCCATGGTTACCATTCGGAATATTTGGTGCCGTCCAGCGCCGTGCCCTGGCTCTTGCTGTGCACGTCAAAGACGTTCTGCCCGCCCCAGCCCTGCGCGTCCGGTTCGTCCTGCATGGAACGGAGCAGCCAATCGGTGTCGTTGGTCATGGGGTCCTTGGGAATGCGGCGCAAAAACTTTACTTTCTTGGTTTGCACATCGACGCCGTTCACCAGGGTGTCAAGGTCGGGTGGGTAGTTGAAACTGTCTACCTTTGTCTGAAAGGCACCGCGGTCGGCTGCGTCCTTGTATTTGTCGATGGCACCGCGCATCTCCCAGAGGGCAGCGCGAAGTTCATGCTCCTTGGTGCGCTTGATCTGCCAGCGGGTGACGGGGACGGCGGCGCTGGCGAGGATGGCGATGATGCTGATGACGACGATGAGTTCAACGAGGGTGACGCCGGATTCAGAGGTGAAGCCGTGGGCTCTCATCTGCTGTGCGTATGAACGGGGCACCCGCCTTGCTGTGCGGGAACAGAAACCCACCTTAGCTTCGCGAAGGTGGGGCACCCTCTTGTGTATCCGCTTTGGACCGGCCTGGATCATTTCTACTGGATGTGGACCGTTGCTTGACCGCCAACCGCGGGCAGGCTGGTTTGGGCACTATCTTTTGCGCCGACCCTGGTCAAGGCGACGCGGGCGTCACCGGGGCCGTTGGCGCGGAAGGTGAGGATGCAGACGGAACCCTGGCCATCGACACCGCGCACGGCAGGTGGCCTCGATACGGAGATGGTGACGGTGCCATTGCCCTCATCGCGGTGGACGACGGCGACAGACTGGCCGTCACGGCCCAGGAACTCTCCAGAATCGACGTTGACAAGTGAGAGTAGCGCCGGGTTGAACTGCACCTGTAACGGCACGGAGTAGAGGTCCTTCGCGCCGGAAGCGACCACGGCCATCTGGAAGGTGCTGCCAACGGCCTGTGTCGCCGCGGGTGGCGTCACGGTGAAGCTCACAGTGCCACCTGCCGCGGGTACGGCCTGCGCGGGGATGGGCATGGATGGGCCAGCCGGGTTGGATTGGGCGCTCAGTGCCTGCTGCGCGCTGCGTGCGGCGGGCGATCCCTCGCTGCCGATCTGACCGATCATGGCGGATGCGGCCTGTGCCGCTGTGATGGGCTGAGCCGCTGGGCCAGTTTGCGTGGCGTGCTGTTGCTGAAATGCGCCCGTGGTCAAGCTCGCGGAGGTGTCACCGGCCGGCGGTGTATCAGGCACGGGTTCGCGGCGAAGCTCGATGCCCTGCCCGGTGCCGGTATCGATGGCGCGGGTGTTCAGGCGCGTGATGAGCGGCTCGCGCACAATGTGCGGAATCAAGAGGAAGACAACTTCATCCTGGGAGCGGTCACGGTTATTGGAGCTGAAGAAGCGCTTGATGATGGGGATGTTGGCCAGACCGGGGGTGCCGGAGATGGCATCGCTCTCATTGCGGGTAAGTATGCCCGCAAGGATGCTTGGCTCGCCTTCTTTCAGCTGGATGACCTGCTCCACGCGGCGCTGACCGATGACGGGTTCGTTGACGCCGGAGATGGTGACGGTGTTGGCCTGGTTGGAGACCTCGATGATCATCTTCAGCGTGATCTCGCGGTCCTGGTGCACGGTGGGCGTGATGTCGATGGTGACGCCAACGTCGAGATAGGTGAACTGCGTATTGACCAGCGAACTAACGATGGCGGTCGATGCTCCAGAGGAGAACGAGCCGGTGGCCACGGGAATGCGCTGACCGATTTTAAGCTGTGCGCGCTGGCCGTCGGTGGCGCGGATGCGCGGATTTTGGAGGATGCGGGTGTCGCTGTCGCTGAGCAGGGCGTTTACGGTTGCGGTGCCGAGCGACACGGCAAAATTAGCACCGGTGAGATTGCGCAGTGAATTGAGTGTAAGGGGTGTGTTCGTGCTGGCAGTGCTGGTGCCGGTGCCGGTGGTTGTGGTGCCAGTCGTGCCGGTGGTTGTGGTCGTTGTGCCGTTGGCAATCTGCGGCGTGATGCTGAACTGTTGCGGCAGCGTGATGCCGAGATTGCGGGAGTGGTCGCGGTTGACCTCCAGCACGGCGACATCGACGACGACTTCGCTGTGCGGGCGGTCAAGGTTGTTGAGCAGTTCCTGTGTCAGCAGCAGCTGATCGGGCGTGGCACGCATGACCAGCGCGTTCTGGCTAGGCACGAGGAACATTTTGGTGCTTTGGTCCATGACGTTGCGCAGAGCGGTCAGCAACTCGTTCTGGTCGGCCTGCGTGGCGGCATTTGATAGATAAAAGGTCTGTACGGCGAGCGTATCGACAGTCTGGTGCTTATTGGGCAGGTTTTGCGCGACAAAGATGGTGTTGGCAGTAACGGGCTTGTAGAAGGTACCGGCTTGCGCGCCCAGGATGCGCAGGGCATCGTCAAGTCCAACATTGGTCACATCAAATTGAATGCGGCGTGAGGTGTAATCCGGATCGAAGATGACGTTCAGGCCGGCTGCCTTGCAAATGGCCTGGTAGATTACCTTGGTGTCTTCCACCATGTGAAGCGTGATCGGGTTGTTCGAGACGGGCTTGAGGCGTAGCGGTTCAGAGACGGAGCCGAGGTCTGGCAAGGGGCCAATGGAGGCGGGCAGGTCCAGCTGGCTGGATGGCGAGGCGGCCATGACGCGCTCGGTGACGGTGATTTCCTGCTGCGCGGCCTGGTTGCCGCCGTCAATGGCAAGGGCACGCTGGAATTCCGTGAGCGCGCCGTTGAAGTCGCCGCTCTGGCGCAGAACGCGGCCACGATCCACATGCGTCGCAGCGGCGGAAAAACGCGCGCGCTCGAAATGCGTTTTGTAGCGAAGATCGCTGGGTTTGAGCAGGTGGGCCTGGCGGTATGCTTCAAATGCCGCATCGTAGTCCTCGCGGACTTCGGCGTCGGCACCGCGCTTGCTCCAGGTGGCGGCGGATTGCCCGTGCGCGCCCTGCGGAAGGAGCATGAATGCCGCAGTCAGAAGTGCTGCATATCCTCCATACCGGACAGCGGAGACTCTTCCGTGGGCCAGTGCGTGCGTCCACTGCGTATGCGTCAACTTCGAAGTCCGCCTCTCAGGAAACATTCGCCCTCCGTTGGACGGGCGTGATGGGAGAATGCTCACACAAAACGCCGGGGCGGGCAGGCCATTGCAGCCTGTTTGTACGTGGTGAGTGTACCATCGTGCGGCGCGTGTCCGGGGCCGGCGTGCTAGCATCAGAAACTTCATGGCGCATGCGACCACACAGATACAGCAGAACGCTCCACGCAAGCCCGTGGACCGCGATCCCGTGGCGATGGGCAGCCGCGATGCCGCGGTGAACCGCTCCGCTTCCCACAATTACTTCCTGACAGACCGGTATGAGGCGGGTGTGGCGTTGCGCGGCACCGAAGTCAAGAGCATTCGTGAGGGAAAGGCAAACCTGAAGGACGCGTACGGCCTGCTGAAGGACGGCGAGGCATTTCTGCTGAACGCGCACATCGGCACGTTCTCGCATGGCAACACCATGAACCATGAGGAGACGCGGACCCGCAAGCTGCTTCTGCATAAAGATGAACTACGAAAGCTTGCCATAAAGACGAACGAAAAAGGGTTTACGCTCATCCCGACCCGTTTGTATTTCAAGCACGGCCGTGTCAAATGCGAACTGGCGGTCGCCAAAGGCAAGCAGGACTGGGATAAGCGCGAAACAGAACGGAAGCGGGAAGCGGACCGTGAGGCACGGGCGGCTATCGCGCGCGGACAGCGGCGGTAGCACTTACACTTGAAGTCGGATGAACACACAATTGCTGTTTGAAGATGCGTCGGCCTTTATCACTCCCCTGCTTGCCGTCTTTGCCGTCGATATTGCCACGGGGCCGGATGGGACGGCGCTGCCGACGCTGTTGACCACGTCGGACGCCTTGAGCGATGCTGCCGGGGATTTCCTTACATCTGGTGAGTTCAAGGGCACCTCGGGCGAGACGCTGCTGCTGCACCGGCCCGCGGGGTTGAAGGCAGAACGGTTGCTGATCGTCGGCCTGGGCAAGGTAAGCAAGTTGTCGTCCGGGGAGTTGCGCCGGGGTGCCGGAACGGCGGTGCGCTTTGCGAAGGCACGTGCGATCCGGTCAGCAGCGATCCACTTCCCCGAGGATCGTGCCCTGTCGGACGAGCACCTGGAGACTTTTGACTGCTCGCCAGCGGCTCGCGCGCTGGTGGAAGGCGCGCTGCTGGCCGACTACGACCCGGATACCTACCGCACAGATCGCAAGGATCGCGGCATGGAGTCCGTCATCATTCTGGCACCGTCGCAGGAGAAAACGACGCAGGATGAGATTCGCGACGGCTATGCGGTAGGCGAAATCGTGGGTACAGCGCAGAACTTTACGCGATCCCTGGTGAACGAGCCGGGGAACATCCTGACGCCGGCGGAGCTTGGGCGGCGAACGGCTGCGATGTGTGAGCGGTCTGGGCTGCAGTGTGAGGTGCACAGCACGGAAAAACTAAAGGAATTTGGCATGGGTGCGTTCCTGGCCGTGGCACAGGGATCGGCGGAGCCACCCGCGCTGGTGGTGATGCGGTATGAGCCGGAGAACGCACCGGCCGCGGACGCGCCTGTGATCGCACTGGTGGGTAAGGGCATCACCTTCGATACAGGAGGCATTTCGATCAAGCCCGCCGATGGCATGGACAAAATGAAGTACGACATGGCCGGCGCGGCCGCGATGATTGGCGCGATGCAGGCAATCGCAGCCTTGAAGCCGAAGGTACGCGTGATCAGCATTATCTGCTCCGCCGAAAACATGCCGAGCAGCACCGCCTACAAGCCGGGCGACGTATTGACGGCGATGTCCGGCAAGACGATCGAAGTGATGAACACCGATGCAGAGGGGCGCCTGGTGCTGGCCGACGGCCTGCATTACGCAAAGACCCTGGGCGCGACGCACCTGATTGATGCCGCGACGCTGACGGGCGCGTGCGTGGTGGCGCTAGGTAAATTGAATGCCGGTGTCTTTGCCAATGACGAGGATACGTTCGACACTTTCCTGAAGGCTTCGCGGGAGGCGGGTGAGTCGTTCTGGCGGCTCCCCTGCACCGAGGAGTACCGCGAACTGATCAAGAGCAGCATCGCGGACATCCAGAACACCGGCGTCGACCGCTACGGCGGAGCGATTACGGCGGCGATGTTCCTGAAAGAGTTTGCGGAGGATACGCCGTGGATTCACCTCGACATCGCCGGGCAAGCCTGGATTGATGACGCGCGAAGCTATATCGCGAAAGGCCCATCGGGTGTTGCGGTCCGGTCCATTGTGGAGTGGGTGCGAGCACTGTCTGCATGACCCTGGGCGAAGCATCGATCTTGATTGTGGATGACGAGCCGGTGTTGCGGATGACCTTCGCCATCGTTCTGCGGCAGCTTGGGGCGACTGTGCATGTCGCGGCGCATGGGGCGGAGGCGTTGGACCTAGTGGACCGCGAGCATGTCGATTTAATTTTGACCGACAAGCAGATGCCGGTGATGGATGGCCCCACCCTGCTGAACACGATCGAAGCGCGTGGCAGGACATTGCCTGCCATCCTGTTCGTCAATGGGGTAGAGCCAGAGAAGGCTGCGGACCTGCGGCGTTGGCACGTGGTGGAAACCGTGACAAAACCGCTGCATCCCGAGCGTCTGATTGCGATACTCAGGCGCGTTCTGGAAGAATTGCCCAAGCCAAACGAAATACCTTCTTAACCGGCTACATCGACGCGGGGATGGCGATGCCGAGCCAGCCCAGAACGCGTTCCAGTTCGCGGTGGGTGACGGCGGCGGTGGCCAGCAGAAGCGTGCGGCGGGTTTCGTCCGGTTCGTTGAGGACGTGGTTGCGATGGTAGAAGTTGCTGAACTCCTGCGCGAGCTGGAAGGCGTAGCGGGCGAGGAGCGCCGGTTCGGCGGCGGCAATGGCCTGCTCCAGCACGGTGGTGACGCGTGAGGCGGCGAGCCACATGCTCCAGATACTGTCGCCCGCTTCGCCGTTCAGGTACGGTGCGATGTCGAGCGTCCGTATGGCCTCGAGAGCGTTTTCGCTGCTGATGTTTGCCTTGCGGAGTATGTTGGCCGCGCGCACGGCGGAGTACTGGACGTAGGGTCCAGTTTCACCCTCGAACGAGAGCGCGTCGCGGAAGTCGAACGCGATCACGGTGTTGCGCGTGACCTTCAGCATGAAATAGCGGAGCGCGCCAATGGCAATCTGCTCGGCTGAGGTCTGGCGTTGGACTTCAGGATCTTCGGGGTGGCGCGCGTCCACCTCCGCCTTCGCGGCGGCAATGAGGCGGTCCAGCAGATCGTCGGCCTTGACGCCGAAGCCTTTTCGGCCACTGACTTCGAGGTATGGCCGCTGCCGGTCTTCGTCGCTCAGCGCGTAGCCCAGGTCTTCCGCGCAACGCGGCGTCAGCGCCACCATGGCGTAGTTGATGTGCGTGTACCTGTCTGCGGCTTCGCTGTAGCCCATGGCGCGGAGCGACTCGACCACGTTGGCCTGCGGGTCGTTCTGGCGTGAGTCGATGACGTTGTCGATGGCCGCGGCCTGGCCGAAGTGCGGGTGTTCGGCTTCGCCCTGCATGGTTGAAATCCAGCAGGGATGGCTGGCGTATTCCCGAAACACTCTGTAGCCGAAGTCGCGGCCCGGCAAGAGGCCGAACTTCCACAGGTGGTAGGCGATGTCTTTGCCGACGTACGTGACGGTGCCGTTGGAGCGGACGATCACTTTTGCATCTTCGTCGGGGCCATCAGTGGCTGCGGCACCGGGTCTGCGCATCACCCAGCAGCCCTTGTTCTTGCCCTCGGTTTCCTGATACAGCACGCCGCGATCAATCATGAGCGTGCGTGCGGCGTCCCAAAAGTTGCCATGCAGGATTTCGCTCTCGCGCGGCAGGAAGTCGTACTCGATGCCGAGCCGTTCCATCGTGTCGAGATGACGTTCGAGCACGGCCGTCGCGACAAGGTCGGCGACCTGCGAGACTTCGTTATTACCGGCTTCCAGCTGGTGCAGGGTGCCGAGTCGCAAGGAGCGGCGCTGTTCCTTTTCCGCCGGATCGGCCTCATACCACTGCGAGACGCGGGCATAGAGGTCCCACATGTAATAATCCACACGCTCGCCACGCGCGCTCAGATGTTCTAGCAACGCAGGTACCTGTTCCGGCGTAAGACCCTCGAGGTGCATCAGGGCAACAACAACATCCGCCACTTGGACACCGGTGTTGTCGATATAGTTCTGGACCACGGTTGGATAGCCCGTCTTGTACTCATCCGGTCGCAGCAGGCGAGCAAAGGTATCACCCAGGATGGCGTTGCGCAGGTGGCCCACGTGCGCGGCTTTGTTGGGATTGATGCTGGTGTGTTCCACCAGTCGCAATCCCTGGCCGCCAATGTCTGAGTGCTCACCCGCTGCGATGCGCTGGACGGCGGCGGCACGGTCCAGCTTGATGTTTAAGTAACCCGCGCCGGCGACTTCGATGGCGGCAACGCCATCCATGCCGGTCACCTTCCCGGCCAGATCGGCTGCGATCATGCGCGGTGCCTTGCGCAGGCGCTTTGCCAGATCGAAGGCAACCGGTGTAGCGAGTTCACCGAGCGCCAGGTTGGGCGGTTGCTCGGTTGCGATAGTGGCACCCGTGATGCCGTACTCGGTTTTGAGCACGTGCTCGATGCGCCCGAGCAGGGCCTGCTTCATCGTGCGATACATGGCGTTAGTCCTGCGCCTCGGCCAGCGTTCCGGCCATGTTCAGCGGGCCGGTATCGGCTGCTTCATCGATCAGGTTGGCGACACCGCTGCGACGGACACGGTGGATGATCATGCCAGCACCACCTGCGGCGATGATCGCGAAGAAGATGAGTAGATGCACCAGCAGAGCGTAGAGCGCGGCATCTGACGCGTTTGCGCCCTGCGACTGCATGGCCACCTTTGCCGAAGCCTCGAAGGGTCCGATACCACCTGGCGCGCTGGGTATCAGGAATGACAGATTACTGAGGGACGCGGCGAGCCACGGTCCGCGCGGTCCGCTGATCACGCCGATCATTTTGGCGCAGGAGACGAAGACCATGCTCTCGCACGCCCAGACGCCAGCCGTGAGGACGACCAGCCAAAGCCGGCCAACGAAGCTAAGGTGCAATACCGCCTCAAAGAGCAGCACGGCCCATTCGCCCAGCTTCTTCGTCCGGGGATGCTGGCCGTAGCGCGCCACCAGCTTCTGCGTCAGGCGATGCAACAGCCGGGTGCCGAAGAGCAGTAACGCTAAACCAAAGCCAGCCAGGATAAGGATGAAGAAGGCCGCGCGCAGAACACCGAAGCTGTGTCCCTTGACCGCGATGGGCGGAAAATTTGAGTCGGCCCCGATCAGCCCAATGACGAGAAACGCAAACAGCATCACGGTATCAAGCAGCCGCTCCAGGAGGACGGTACTCAGCACTGCGGACGATGGCGTGTTCACGTCCGGCGCATAGGCAAAGATGCGCATGAAGTCACCGATACGGAAGGGCAGGATATTGTTTGCGGCCAGGCTGGTGAGCAGCACCCGCGCGCACGACAGATACCGCGCGTGAAAGCTGCGCAGCATGTACCACCAGCGGTAGCTCCGCAGCACGTAATCGAGTATGAAGAACCCCAGCAGTCCCAGCAGCCATGCAGGATGCTTTAACTGCATGCTGCGCAAGTCATCCACGCGGATGCTGCGCAGCGTGCGCCACAAGAAGAAAGCGGAGATGGCGAGACCTGGAATCAGCTTCCAGGATTCCTTCAAACGGTTGGAAGCGCGCGGGGCTGCCTGGCTCAAGAAGATTTCCTCCCGCTACACGCGCAAGGTCGCAGGCATTGGGTATGGGCGCTCATCTTCCCGATTATACGAACCATGCTGAGTGACTCTGCTGAAACCGTCTCAACTTAAGACGAGCGGCACGCATTGGCCATACGGCAGAGTCTGCGGCGATGGTCGATCTACGCCTGGAGTCAGGTATGCTTAGAGAGGATTGAGAGCGTAGCTCAGTTGGTAGAGCATCGCCCTTTTAAGGCGTTGGTCCTGGGTTCGAGCCCCAGCGCTCTCACCATTCCCCTTGACAACATCATGAGGTAGGCCGGTCCGGCGGCGGCATGCTGGTGCAGAAGTCGCCGCTGAAGCGCTCGCAGTAGCTGCTCGTCAGATCCTCCACGCGCTCCGGCGTGGTTGAACGGACGATCAGGCCTGCGTGGTGGCGCTTGTGAATGCGGTAGACGATTTCCGGGTCGTTGTAGGCGGAGAGGTCTGGGTCTTCCTGCCTGGCCAGGCAGATAACCGATCCGCCGTATGCCTGGAAGGTGGGCGAGAGATGGTAGTCGCGGCGCAGCGCCATCGCGGCCTCAATGCGTGCCCACTCCCGCCACGGATTGATGCCAGTAGAGAATTCAAGCAACTCCGCAATATATGCGCCACCAACCCGCGCGGCTGCCTCAAGGAAATAGAGCGTGCCATCCTCCGCGCGAATGTACTCCGAGTGCGTGACGCCACTGACCATGCCGAGGGCGGCGAGCACCTCCGCATCCATCTGACGCAACGCATGGGTGACCGGGCTGTTAGACGGCATGGTGCGCGTGGTGAAGACGCCACCCGAGTGCATCAGCGACATTGGCGATGCGCCATACACATGCACGGCCTGTAGCAGCACCTCACGGTTCCAGGAGACGGAATCGACATGAAAGACCTCGCCTGGAATGTAGCGCTCCAGCAGGAAGCTCGACTGCTCTTCGCCGAGTTCGTCCAGCGCGCGCCATAGATCGCTGGCATGCTGGATGCTGCGGATCCCGATGGCTGAAGCGCTGGTGCGCGGCTTGAGCAGCCATGGGCCCTTCGTGTTCGCGAGAAATCCGCGCAGGTCATCGTAGTTGGCGATGCCGATGAACTCTGGCACGTCGATATCGGCCTGACGGGCCCGCACCCGCATGGCCAGCTTGTCGCGGAAGTGACGTGTGGTGCTCTGCCCCATGCCGGGCAGGCGCAGCTCTTCGCGGATCAGCGCCGCCGCTTCAAGGTCGAACTCGTCTAGAGCGACAACACGATCCACTCGCAGGTGGCGCGCCAAGCGTTGCACCAGCTTCAGCACCTCGCTCGGCGTAGGAAGATCGGCGAAGGTGTGCGTCTCGAGGATGGACGGCCATGGCCAGGGTGCGTCGCGCAGCTTCCACGCGGTCAGCAGGACGACATTGCAGCCCTGCGCGGACATCTCCTCAATGAAGGCGTGGCCCTTTTCATAGCTTGCCAAGCAGATGACGTTGGGCTTGTCTGCGCTCATCGACTCGCACCTGTGGTCATCTTCTTGACGATGTTGGAAGTGGAGAAGCCTTCCACCGTAGGCACGATCTCAACCCGGCCACCGTACGCGATCACATCTTCATGACCCACGACGGTCTCGACCGTGTAGTCGCCGCCCTTCACCAGCACGTTTGGCTTCATCGCCCGGATGAGTTCCAGAGGGGTTTGGGTGTCGAAGAGTACGACAAGATCGACGGCGGCGAGTGCGGCCATGACGCGGGTGCGTTCATTCTCTCCGACGATGGGCCGGGTGGGGCCTTTCAGATCGCTGACCGAGCGGTCTGTGTTCATGCCGACGACGAGTTTGGAGCCAAAGCGGCGGCAGTCCTCAAGCAACGTGATGTGGCCGATGTGCAGAAGATCGAAGCAGCCGTTGGTGAAGACGATGGTCTCGCCTGAGGCACGCCATTCTTCCACGCGCGAGACGGCGCGATCGTGATCCAGCACTTTTTCCGCAGAGGCGACGCCGGTTGAGACGGTCAGCTCGGCGATGATCTCGTGGACCGCGATGGGTACGGTACCCAGCTTGCCGACGACGATCCCGGCGGCGACGTTGGCAAGTTCGACTGCCGACTCAATGCGCAGACCGCCGGCGAGACTAGCCGCGAGCGTTGCGATGACGGTGTCGCCCGCGCCGGACACGTCGAAGACTTCACGCGCGCGGGCCGGTGAACGGTACTCGTCCATGCCGTCACCGCGAAGAATGTGTATGCCTTTCTCGCTCATCGTCACGGTAAGGAAGTCGATATCGAGATCGGCAAGCAGGGACCGGCCGGCCTGCAACAGCGCCTCCGTCGCGTGACTCTCAATGCCCGTGGCCGTGCTGAGTTCGTGGAGATTGGGGCAGATGGTGGTCGACCCGGCGTACTTCCGTAAATCGCGGGTCTTGGGATCGGCAAGCACAGGGACGCCTTTTGCGCATGCCGCTTCGATGACGGCCTGGCAGAGCGCGGCACTGAGCGCGCCTTTTGCGTAGTCAGAGAGTATGACGGCATGTGCGTTTGAGATGGCAGCAACGGCCTGCGCCTGCAACGCTGCCCTGTCTTCCGTGGACGGCAGCTCGCGGCTCTCCACGTCGATGCGCATCAGCTGCTGCGTACGGCTGACGACACGCGTCTTGGCGATGGTGGGCAACGACGCGGTCACGAGATATGAGGTGTCCACGCCAGAGGTCTGCATCAACGTGCGAAGCTCGGTTGCGGACGCATCATCGCCAACAAAACCGGCCAGCGTGGTTTGCAGGCCCAGACCTGCGAGGTTCATGGCGACGTTGGCTGCGCCACCGGGCCGTGCGTAGGATCGCGCTTGCCGCAGCACCGGCACCGGTGCTTCGGGCGAAATGCGTTCCACATCTCCCACGATGTAGCGGTCGATCATGACATCGCCGACGACAAGCACTCGCAGGTGTTGGAACCCGGCCTCCAGCAGTTCAAGCACCTTGTGAAGCTCCGGCAGCATTACGGTATCTCCTTGCGTTCCATGGTAACGGGCAGCGCTTCCCGCACCGCGTTCACGACCTCATCCACCGTGATGGAGAGCAAGCATTTCCTGCGTTGTTCCAGGCATGTTTCCAGCCCGCAGCCCCAGCAGTCCACGCGGTGGTAGAGGATTCGGTGCTGGCCTCCGAAGGGAAACCAGACGCGCGGCTTGTTGCGTGCCGCGAAGATGGCGACACACGGCGTCTGCACAGAGGCAGCCAGGTGCATGGGGCCGCTGTCGTGCCCGATAAACAGTGCGGCACGGGAGAATGCGGCAGCACTTTCGCGCGGTGTGAGCTTACCGCACAGATTGATGACGGGACCGGCGGTCCAGGCTGCTGCCGCAAACTCACTCGCCGCCGATTCTTCAGGCGCACCGGCCAGAACCAGACCCATGCCTGGATAGATCTGGGTGAGCCGCTCCAGCAAGGCGCGCCAGTTTGGCGGTCCCCAATCCTTCGCCTGCACCTTTGTCCCGACACTTACGGCGATAAACTGCTTCCCGGCTAATGGAAGGAGTTCGCCGTCAGCCCTGGCCTGCTCGCTGGATGTCAGCCGTAGGCTCCAGCTGCCGGGGTCCTCCAGCGCCGCATCTCCCAGCGTGCTCAGGTTGCGTGCAAGGCGGGATGCCTCGGGTTCAGACGCGCCGGACGCGTCCTCGCGTGGCTGCTGCATGTCCTCGGTCAATGGCACACCGATCGATGTGCGAATGCCGCACATCCATCGAAAGAAGTTCGCATCACGGCGCGCAACGGAGACTCCGCGGGATGCGGCAAGATATATCAGGGCATCCGGACGGAAGCGCCGGATACGCCATGCCAGCGCGAGCAGATCCAGCGGATTACGCATCCCGATGGTATAGCGCTCATAGCTGCCGATGAGGCCGGAGCCGTCCAGCACTGCTGCCGCGGCGGGTGCCTTGGTGGAGACCGGTGAGTTGGTCAGCAGCCTGCGCTCCGCGTTAGGAAAAGCGCGTTCAATCAAATGGAAGCACGGCATCGCCACGAGCATGTCGCCCAGACTGCCGAGGCGGTACACGAGCACGCGGCGCACATCCGGCTGACGCACACCCTCGCCCTGCGTTGCCGGTACACTCATTCTGATTGATGCTACACAACCCCACGGTAACGAATGGTGAAGCGCCTGCGAATCTGCTGGACGCGCAGCAGGCTGTCAGCAACTTTGCCCTGTGGTGTCAGGCGTGGCACGCAGATGACATGCTGCCCGTTTCCGATGCTCCGTTGGAGAAGCTGCATCGCGCGAACTTTGATTTGTGGCACCTTGAGGACAGCGCCCGTGACCCGCACGTGACGGACACGGTGATTGCAGAGGTGAAGCGCAGCATCGATCGCACGAACCAGCGCCGAAACGATCTGGTGGAGCAAACCGATATGGAGCTTTTGGCGGAGCTCGCAGCATACGGTCTGCCGAACGCGTCGGCCCCCCTGCATTCGGAAACACCGGGCCTCATCCTGGACCGGCTCTCGATTCTTTCCTTGAAAATTTTCCACACGGAGGAAGAGATTCACCGCCGCCATGTGTCTGTACCGCACGTGGAGCGTAATCGCGAGCGGTTAGCAATTCTTCGGAGACAGAGCTATGACCTGACCAATTGTCTTGACCTGTTATGGCGGCAGGTATGCAAAGGTGATCGCCAGTTCAGGCTCTACCGGCAGATGAAGATGTACAACGATCCCGAAATGAACCCAGTACTTTACATGGCATAACCCCGCGCGGCACCTGTGGTGCTTGACCGCGCCGCATGGCTCCCGTATAACGCTTATCTAATAGTCTGGTGTCCCCATGGCTTCGCAACTGTATCATGTGCAAACGCCACACCTCAGGATTGACATGTCACCCGTGAAGAACGCCAGCAAGAACGGCAAATCCAACATGAAGCAATTTCCTCCCACGCTCGCCGGCACGGTGGTGCCACACGACAAGGCGCGCGCGGATCTGCTGAAGCAGTATGAAACGGCAGTGACCTACATGCAGGCGGGCAACTACACCGCGGCGCATCCGGCTTTGGAAGCGCTTCTGAAAAATTCACCGCCTGAGTTTACGGATCGCATCCGCATGTACTTAGCCGCATGTATCGCGCAGGCCAAAAAAGGTGCGGCGGAGTTTTCGTCTCCCGAGGAGAAGTACGACTACGCCGTTTCGCTGCTGAACGATGGGCAGTATGAGGAGGCACGCGAACACCTGGACGAGATTATCCAGGGTGATAGCAATGCGGATTACGGCTTCTACGGTCTGGCGGTGTTGGCATCCATTACGGGGGACACGCAGTCTTGTCTGGAGAAGCTGACGAACGCCATTCGGCTGAACGCGAAAAACCGTATCCAGGCGCGCTCAGATTCTGACTTTCAGGACATGGCGGATGATCCGCGCTTCACGGAATTGCTGTATCCAGAAGCTTGAGAAGGTGAGTTCTGCCGTTTACTGAGGTGATTCCCCCGTCACAACAGCAGCTTCGAGTGGTCGCGATGGGCGGCGGAACAGGCCTGTCTACGTTGCTGCGTGGGCTGAAGCGATACGTACAACCGCCAGTTGGATCGCCCCAGGCAACAGCGTGTGGTGGCTCACCATGCCGCATTGCACACCTGTCCGCGCTGGTGACGGTAACAGATGACGGCGGTTCTTCCGGGCGGCTGCGCGAGGACCTGAACATGCTGCCGCCAGGCGACGTGCGCAACTGCCTTGCCGCGCTGAGTGAAGATGAGCAGCTACTGACGCGGCTCTTCCAATACCGCTTCCCAGGACAGGAAAACGGCGGTTTGGGAGGGCATTCGTTTGGAAATCTTTTCCTGGCCGCTCTCACCGCGATTCATGATGGCGACTTCGCTCATGCCGTGCAAATGTCATCGCAGATTCTGGCGGCGCGTGGGCACATCTATCCCGCGACAAATTCGAACGTGACGCTCTCGGCCAGCATGGATGATGGCTCCGTGGTGCATGGGGAGACCAACATCACGGCATCGCAGCGCAGCATTGTGGAGCTGTCCTTGAATCCGGCGGACGTAAAGCCATTGCCCGAGACTCTGGATGCGATTGCCGAGGCAGATCTGATCACGCTTGGACCTGGGTCACTCTATACGTCTCTGATTACGAACCTGCTTGTCGATGGCATTCCGCAGGCCATTGCCGCGTCCCGCGCCACGCGGGTCTACATCTGCAATCTGATGACGCAGGCGAACGAGTCTCTGGGCTTAACAGCTTCGCAACATCTGGAGCGCATTCAGGCGCACTGCGGCGGACAGCGGCTCTTTGATTATGCCCTCGTGAATACCGCGCCCATCTCACAAGCGCTGCTGGCGAAGTATGCCAGTGAAGGTCAGCAGCCGATTGAACCGGACCTCGAGAGCATCCGTGGTTTGGGTGTGCAGCCTGTCACGGGTAGTTTTGTGAACGAGGGCGATGTGCTGCGGCATGATTATGACCATGTGGCAGAGGTTTTGCTGGACCTTGCGAGCGCGGCATGACGGCGACGCCGGTTCTGGAAGGCCTTGGCGTACGGCTTGAGCCCGTTGTGGAGCAGCATCTTGCCGCGCTGCAAGCCATCGCCACCGATCCAAGCATCTGGCAGTACATGCCATTGCAGCTTCGCACGGCGGACGATGTGCGTGCCTGGGTCATGGAGGCCACGCGGCAGGATGCCGGTGATGCCTGTCAGATATGGATCACGCGGCTTGCCTCGGGCGAAGTGGTTGGATCGACACGGCTGTTTGAGCTGAACTGGAAGCATCGCACGGGCGAGATTGGATTCAGCTGGCTGGCGGCACCGTACCGTGGCGGTGGTGTGAATCCGCGTGTGAAGCTGCTTCAACTGACGCACGCGTTCGAGACGCTGGGTTTGAAGCGTGCCGCGCTCAAGACGCATCACGAAAACGTGCAATCGCAGCGCGGCATCCTGAAGCTGGGCGCGAAGTTCGAGGGAACGTTTCGCAATCACATGGTGATGCCGGATGGCTCAACGCGCCACACCATGTGGTACAGCATCGTTGCGGATGAGTGGCCCTGGGTAAAAGCTCGGCTGCTGGAACGCGTCGCGGCCGAGCCGCTGCGACCAACTGCGTGACCGTAGAATGGAAGCATGGTTGAAACCCTTCCTCTTGCGGAGAACGCAACGATTGCCACCGCCGCCTCATCCGCCCGCAGCATCCGCAAGACCACATTGCACAATGGCCTGCTTCTGCTCACCGAGAGCATGCCGCATATGCGGTCGGTGAGCGTGGGCGTCTGGATCGGCACAGGGTCGCGCGACGAACAGGCCAAGGAAAACGGGCTTTCGCACTTTGTGGAACACATGGTCTTCAAAGGCACCGCCTCACGCAGTGCTAAGCAGATCGCGCGCGAGACCGACGCGATTGGCGGCAACCTGGACGCGTTCACCGGCAAGGAAACGATCTGCTTCAACATCAAGGTGCTGGATGAGAACGTACCTGCCGCGATGGAAATCCTTGCCGACCTGGTGCTGCACCCCACCTTTGCGCCGGACGATGTGGCGCGTGAGCAGTCCGTGGTGTTGGAAGAAATCAAAATGGACGAGGACAATCCGGACTTCCTGGTACACGAAATACATACGGCTAATTTCTGGAAGAACGATCCGCTGGCACGTTCAATTCTAGGTACCGCGAAGACCGTTTCCAGCTTTGACGAAGGCGCGGTGCACCGTTTCCACGCAGCACGCTTCGTGCCGGAGAACATGATCCTATCCGCCGCCGGAAATCTCGAACACGACGAGATGATCGCGCTTGTAACCCGGCACTTCGGCGAGCTTGCGGCTGTGGGCGACCGCTTGACACGCTTCCCTGCTCCGGCTGCGACGCCGCACATTACCTTGCGCAAGAAAAAGTCTCTGGAACAGGTGCAGCTCTGCCTTGGAGTGCCAGCCCCTTCGGTGGATTCCCCAGACCGCTACGCGCTGTATCTGCTGAACTCGATCCTGGGCGGCGGCATGAGTTCGCGGCTCTTCCAGTCGGTGCGCGAGGATGCCGGGCTGGCGTATTCCATCTACTCCGAACTGTCACCGTATCGCGATACGGGAGCGCTTTCCGTGTACGCGGGAACCTCCGTCGAGAAGACGCGCGAGATGATCCGGCTCATCATGCGGGAGCTCCAGCACCTGAAGCACGAGCCTGTGGGTGAAGACGAACTGGAGCGCGCCAAGAATCAGTCGAAGGGCAATATCGTGCTGGGTCTGGAGAGCTCGTCCGCGCGCATGAGCAATCTCGCGCGGCAGCAGATGTACTACGGCCGCTTTACGACAGTGGACGAAATTGTCGCCGATGTGGACCGCGTGACAGCCGCCGATGTGCAGCGGCTGGCGCAAGAGTTGCTGCGGCCCGAGCTGATCTCCTTGACCCTGCTGGGCAACCTTGGTGAGTTGACGATTACGCGCGACGATCTCGCCTGCTAAGGTACGTAGATGCGATAGAGCAGAATGCACACGAGCGCGGCGGCGGCGGCGAGGATGAGCCCGCTGAGGCGGCGTTTGTAGACGAAGAAAACTAGGACGAGGCCGGTTAGCGAGACGAGCGTGAGCAGAACACCGGAGACGTCAATGAAGGCGGACCAGACCTTGCCGGTGTCGCGGCCTTTGTGCAGATCGTTGAGGACGGCGATGAAGCCGCTGCGGGTCTCCACGACCGTGTAGGTGCCGGGACGCTGCACGGTGGCATCCGCGCTGTAACCGGGGCCGCGAAATGAGAAGGTGATCTCCTCGTCTTCGACGCGCATATCAGAGACGGCACCGTGGATGCCATGCGCGTTGCGGATGTGCTCCACGATGGCAAGTTTGTCAGGGTTGCTGGCAGAGCCGAGTTCCTGAGGCGTGAGCGTGCCGTGCAGCTCCGTTACCTTGTCGCCGTGCGAAAGTGCGTCCGCGTGGTTCAGCGTAACGCCGGTGACGGCAAAGAACAGCACCACCGCAAACGAAATCATGGAGAGATAGATATGCAGCCAGCGCGTGATGATGGCGGTTCGGCGGCGCAGGCGAACAGTGCCGGGCTGTGCCGCGCGCTGTCCCTCCGTAATGCGCTCGCGCTCAGTGCTTGCGGTAGTCAAGCTGCACGGCTCCCAGTTCGTCGCTGGCGGGCAGGGTGAACTGTGCCGCCTTGCCGTTGAAGTCGATCTCCTGACGCTCGACGGAGTGGCCGCCGTGCTCGCGCGCAGCCTCGACGATGACGGTGTACTTGCCAGCCTTCACCAGCTTGCCCGCGTTATCCTTGCCGTCCCAGCGCAGCGTGTAGCTGCCCGGCGAGCGCGTGGCGGAGGAAACGGTGGCGGAAATGTCGGTGCCCTCGCTGAGATTGCGCACCTGGTCGTCGCGATACCACGCTGTCATGTCGTGGAGGTAGCGCGGCTTCTGGAACCAGAGGGCGACCGTGCGGACGGGGTATTTGTCAGCGTCCTCGATCCACACGGCGACATAGGGGCGGCGGTAGCGCGGATCCTCGATGCGTGGCAGGTCGAATTTAATCATCAGTTCCATCGCCGGATTCCATGTAGCATTGACAGGAGCTGGAACGCCAGCGCCCGCGTGGACACGGTAGGCGGCGGGTTGGAGACGCGGCTCCTGATAGGCGGACCAGCCTGCGCTCGCGACGCGTTCTCCACCGCGCGTGATCAGAAGGTACTGCGCCTCAGGGTGGCGCTCCATCAGGGCGGCGGACTCGCGGGGCGTGAGGATGGCAAGCGCCGTGGCAAGCGCGCCTGCCGTTGCGGCCTCGTGCGCGATGACGCTGGAAGAGAGAATGCCGCTTGCGGGACGTGCGGTGCGGGGATCGATCAGGTGCGAGTGATGCGTTCCAGCGATGTCGAAGCCCCGGCGATAGCTGCCGCTGGTGGCAATGGCTCGATCCTGGAGGACGACGGTGTCGATGGGTGCGCCGTTCTCTGCCCCGGTGTCTGGGTTGGCGATGTCGACGCGCTGCGTCAGCGAGCCACGTGCCACGATGTCGCCGCCCACGTTCAGCATGATTCCAGTTGCACCAGCCGCAAGCGCTGCATCCGCAGCTTGGCTGGTGATGAGGCTCTTGGTGAAGCTGGCGAGCACGAGTGGCGCACTGGAGAGCCGGGTCGCGGTTTCCTTTTCACGATCCAGCAACCAGTGCGGCTGTTGCATGACGCGAACCGCATTGTTGAGCTCCCCTTGCGATGGAACGCTGCCCTGGCTGGCAGCCGAACGCCACAGGTGTGCAGCGGTTTCGCTGGAGGCGTTTAGAATCCCGCCGGTTTTGCCATGCCACGCGTCGAACTGCGCGAGTACGTCCATCAGTTCCGGTGAGACGTGGACCGCCTGGTTGCGCGTGCGCTGCCAGCGGGAGAACTCGCTGTGCGGGTTCCAAGCGCTTAGGATGCTGCCTTGGTGAGAGAACTCGGCCAGCGCGGTTTGCTCCGCTCTACGGGCGGCGGCGCGTGACGGCGCACGTATCGTCATGTCAAGCGACGTGCCCAGCACGTTCTCGCGGCGAGTGTTCCAGGTGCCCTGCTCAGAAACAACGACCACGGCAGGTGTCTCTGCAGCGGCAGTTGCGGCGAAGATGGGAAGCAATACCAGGGCGCTTGGGACTGCGGCGAGGACGTAACTCGTGCGGTTTTTGATCATCTTCAGGACCTGCTTACGGTATTGCCGGAGAGAATTGCGCCGATGGAGCTTCGTTCCGCGCTGAACGCTTAGACGGGTGGCAGGCCGCCGGTGATGACGACACCCGCCGGCGGAGTGAAGCGAAAGTCTGCGTCCTTCGACGGCAGATTCTCGTGCTGGTCTGAGAAGGTGAAGTCTGTCGTAGTGCCGTCAATCTCCTGAAGGCTTAGGCCGGTGATGATGCCGGTGGAAGGGACCACCGTGACCGCGATGCGCTGCACACGCTGATCACCGGGGTTGAGTTCGTAATGCGGTGTGCCGGAGAGAACCACGCCGCCGTTCGGCGCTGAGGAGGCCTGGAGGTGATCCAGTTCCTTTTCCAGCCGGGTATGGCCAAGCAGAAAGCGCAGCGGTGAGCGCATGTCGTCCAGTTGCTTGGCCGGGATACGCTGCGCCTGCGGGTCACCCGGCGTGTAGGAGATGGCGTATTTGCCGTCCAGTAGGAAGAGTTTGCCGTCCGCGTAGGTCCAGCGCATCTGGCCCGGCTTGCGCAGCAGCAGCGTGCCGCTTCCGGTGCGTTGCTGGCCCATGCCGCTGTAGCTTTCTGTGAAGGCGGCACGGAGGCTGGTCAAATGGTTGTAATGCGCGTCCACCCTTGCGGCCAGAGTGTGCACATTAGTTTGCGCGTGAGCTGAGCAGACTACGAGCGCGCAAGCAAGCAGAACTGGTCGTGTCATGCCGCGGCTACTGGATGGGCTGGGTGCAGGCGGTGCCGCCCTTGGGGTCGTACTTAACCTGCTGCGAATCGTCGGAGCAGAAGCCGCGATCACCCGTGTTGCCAACCTTTTGCGGCACAGCTGTGATCTCGTAGCTGGTGTACTGGTCTTGATTGTTAATCGTCACCTTGTTGCAGTTGACCAGAGCGAACGTGTACCCGGCCTTCTGTCCACCTGCTAGATCAGGGGCAAGCAGCCCTGCGGCAGCCGGTGAGGGTGCGGCGGACTTCTCGCCGCCAAGCGCGGACAGCGCGCATGCATACCCATTGGCAGGATAGGTCTGCTGATATTGCAATTGCGCGGCTACAATGGCGCGGATGGATTGGATGGCGGAGGTCTCATTGCCCTGCCGCTTGATGCGCGTGATATTTGGAATCGCGAAGGTGGCGATGATGATGATGATCGACATCACGATCAGCAGCTCAATCAGGGTGAAGCCTTGTTCGTGAATGCGGTGCTGCTCGCCTTGGGTGTTTCCGGTCATGTGTCCTCGTTGCGCCGTTCGCGGCTCTCGATGTTGGACGAAGAGCGCGAACGGATCGACAACAAGAACTGTAGCAAATGTGTTCAGGGCAGCGGTAATAGCCTGCTTACTATTCGGTGGATGTCTTCCCGTTTCTATGTTTCTTGTTTCTTGCGGATCGGATTGCGCCCTTAAGATCGGCGCCAACACCGAGAAACCTAGAAGCCTAGAAACTTAGAATCCCTCTACAGCGTGATCTTGCCGGAATCGCCGATGTCGACCTTGTCCGCGCCGATGACCGAGCCGAGCGCGAGCTTACCCAGCCGGACGATGCCGCTGGAGTTCTGTTGCCAGTACTCGCCGCCCGTGACCTGCACCTTGATCAGCACGGCTGCGGGATCGTCACTACCGTCCTTGAACCAGCCGTCCGCGCCCTTGTACCAATGCAGCTTGATGGTAGCCCGGTCGCGCACAATGCCAGCGCGGCCCTGCAACGAAAGATACATGCCGTCCTTCGGCTGCTCATAGCTGACGAGGACGTGGCTGTCCTCGCGAATCTCCTCGACCATGCCCGACTCAATGCGAGTAATGAACCAGAGTGTGCCGTCGAACTCAACCTGCCCGGTAGCCATGGGGCGGGCGTGCAGCGAGCCATCGTCCGCGACGGTGGTCAGCATGGCGATGTGAATGTCCCCGGTGAGTTCCTTAATCTTGGCGATGCCTTCCGCGCCCGCTACGTTCTTCTCTGACATGGTGTGTGTTTCGTCCTCAGCGCGTTGGATGCAGGTTGCGGCTCCGGTGGCTGGGCGAAAGGCTCGCATACTGGCGTAGGCTGGTGCAATCAGCGGAGACACATGCCATGGAAGAGAACATCAGGAAGATCAATCAACACCTGGCCGCGTTACATCCGGGCACGCTTGTGGATATCGCCATGATGCGCGATATCTTAACCGCCCTGCGCGATTGCTGCGCCGCGCTGAATCATCCGGTACACAAGGTTCAGGGCAGTTCGTAGGTGAGGTCGTAGTGGTGCACATTGCCGGTAATGTCGATCTTTAGCGAGCCGGTCAGCCCGGTCAGGCCGCCAGTGCCGGAGTTCGGGACGACGAGCACATCCATGGCACCACTCGCAGCGTCGCCTTTCATCATCGTCGCTTTGTGCGTGAAGAAGAATGTGCCGGATTTGCTGCCAATCGTGGCAGTGACCCGCTCGATAGCAACATAGGCCATCGACCCAGTCTCCGGTGTGATGCCGGTTAGCATCTCGCCCTTGCTGGTGCCCTCGATGCCGCCAGACCAGACCTTGTCGATGCTCATGCGGCCCACGCCGCCTGCCTTGCCGGGCTCGGTCACGTCGGCAGGCGTGATCTTGACTTCAAAGGTGCCAGTTGCGTGCATGGTGTGCCTCTGTACTTCTATTAAGTTGAAGTCGTGAAACCATCGCTGGAACTCATCTGTCCGTTGGTTACGGAACCAGTCTTCCAGTTTTCACCGTCGGCCAGAACTGATCCACCGTACGAATGATCCATTCCGAGCCTAATATCATTTTTGTATAAGGCTGCGGCCCAAAAATTCCCTTTGCCCTTTGGCTGAGAGACTGGTTTGCAATTGGGACCAGGTTGTGGTGAAAGAAAAGTGCCAGCACACGCTTTTGCACATAAAACTTCCACATGCCTCCTGTCGCAACGCCAAAGACAGTCCCCTGGCTATGCGCTATCTCCAACGAATCAACTGACTGACCATTGAGTACCGAGGGACAACGTGTCGTTACTTGCATCTGTCCCAGCATGCCCGCAAAAGCCTCATCTTGATTTTTGGTGATCAACATATAGTCGCGACTTTCTACCTTTGACGGGGGCTGCAGGTTCGGCAATGGCGCGGCAGCCGGACGGGTAGGTTTCGCTATCTTCCCCGCAATAGAAGAAACGTCTGCTCCTTCAACGTGAAAGCGCTGGTCCATGTGCGCCCACTTATGCTTCCACGATTTCAATCTGTTGCGCGTTGACATGGTTTGGCTGAGATCCGCCATCCCGTTTGGTTTCTCTCGGTTCGCGTTGATGTGGTACACCGATGGTTTATCCGGCGAGCCCTCAACATACAGAGAACAGCCGTCTACCAGATCTGTAAGAAATAAGCTCACGCCTCCAATGTGCTGTTTGTCTGTCAATGTCATACGCCGGTTATGATTCAGCGCATATGGAAGGTAGAAAAGAGGGATGCCGCCACCCGGATCAGCAGCGAAGACATCGATTCGTGTCTGCTCCTTGTTGGTAGCGGTGGTAACACCACCAGTGTTCATGGGGTCCGTAAATTGGCTGAACGCGCAATAGCTTATGCGTGTGCCCGAAGAGACGATCTGCAGATCGCCTGCTCCTGCTGAGACAGCGGTAACGGCAGACGGTTTCCACGTCACACCACTCGCTCCACCAACGTACACGACTGGATACTCCCGAAAAAAGTCCCTTGCGCCTAGAAGATTAAAAGTCGCATTGTTCATTGTCACTCTCCGTCCGAGCAAACACATCATGCTTCTTCACACGATGCCAAGAAGCTAGACCTCTTTATACATGTGAAATACGATTCTTTGCGTTACTCAAAGTTAACAACGGGAACCGCATGGAGTGAGCGGAAACACAGAAGCTTCAGCAACGTTGCATCCTAATGTTTTGCTCGTGCAGACACCTACAAGCCCTTTTCGACCAGGAACAGAATTAAATCGCGTACGCGGCAGCTGTAGCCCCATTCATTGTCATACCAGGAGATCACCTTGCCGGTCTTGTCGCCAACGACCTTGGTCAGAGCGGAGTCGAAGATGGAGGAGCGGCTGTCGCCCTTGAAGTCGCTGGAGACAAGTTCCTTGTCCGTGTAGCCGAGGATGCCCTTAAGCGGGCCTTCGCTGGCCGTCTTCATGGCTTCGTTGATGCTGGCCACGGAGATCGGCTTTTCCGTGTTGAAGGTGAGATCGACGACAGAGACATTCGGTGTGGGAACGCGGATGGCGAAGCCGTCCAGCTTGCCGGCCATCTCGGGGATGACCAGCTTCAGCGCCTTCGCCGCGCCGGTGGTGGACGGGATCATGTTGATGGCGGCGGCGCGGGCACGGCGGAGATCCTTGTGCGGGAAGTCGAGGATCACCTGGTCGTTGGTGTAGCTGTGGATCGTGGTCATGATGCCGCTGGTTATTCCGAAGGTGTCGTGCAGCACCTTGACGACGGGCGCCAGGCAGTTCGTGGTGCAGCTGGCGTTGGAGATGACGTTGTGCCGTGCCGCGTCATACTTGTCGCTGTTGACGCCCAGCACGATGGTGATGTCCTCGTTCGTAGCCGGGGCGGAGATGATGACCTTCTTCACGGTTTCACCCAGGTGCGCCTTTGCCTTGGTGGCATCGGTAAAGTGGCCGGTGGACTCGACAACGACCTCTGCGCCGGTTTCGGCCCAGGGCAGCTTGGCGGGATCGCGCTCCGCAAACACCTTGATCTTCTTGCCATCGACGGAGATGAAGTCTTCGCCGGCCTCGATCTCGTGATCCTGCAGGTTGCCCAGGATGGAGTCGTACTTGAGCAGGTGGGCCAGCGTCGCGGGACTGGTGAGATCGTTGACGGCAACAAATTCGATCTCGGGGTTGCCGAGCGCGGTGCGGAAGACGTTGCGGCCGATACGGCCAAATCCGTTGATGCCTACCTTCACTGCCATGCTGTTTTCTGCCTCTCGGAGGGGTTTTGAAGCGTCCGTCTTAGTGTAACGGCTCAGAGAAATCGGTGAGAAGAACCACCTTTGCAGCCGTGACAGCTTTGCGGTCAGCGCCGCGCTATGGTACAAACCGAATCATGCGCGACTGGATGCGCAACAAGATGAGACGACGCGGCAAGCGTGGCCCGAACAACAGTGAGGCTACCGGCAAGATTGGGCAGGAGATTCCACAAGACCAGCCCGCGGCACTACAACCCACCTACCAGGATGCACATACCCGCAGACCGGACCAGCCGTCCGACGCTGCCATGGAGCTACAGGCGGCGACAGAATCCGCGAGCGGTGACGAGGCATTCGCGGAGAACGACGCGCCCGGCAGAATCGAACTCGAAACACAGCCCGAGTCACTCGGTTTGCCTCCGTCAGAGCCTTTGGCACTTCCGGCGGGAGAAAAATCAACACCACGCGGCTATGTGGTGCTGGCCATCGGCCTGCCCGGCAGTGGCAAGACTACGTGGTTCAAGCGTCGCGGCGTGACACCCCTCAGCAGTGACATGCTTCGAACCATCCTCTTCGACGACATCACGGATCAACGCTACAGCGGCCTGGTGTTCTCTACGCTGCGGTCTCTTCTGCGCGCGCGTCTGATCGCAAAAATGCCGTGGAACTACGTGGATGCGACAAATCTTTCAGCGCACGAGCGGCGGCAGTGGATCAAGATGGCAAAAAGCTTTGGCTACGAGGCACAGGCAGTGTATTTTGACGTACCGCTGGCCGTGTGCATGGAGCGCAACAGCAAGCGCGAACGCCGCGTCGCGGATGACTTGATGCAGAAGATGGCCGAGCGCCTGCGTCCGCCATCGTTTCGCGAAGGCTTCAGCAAGATTACCGTGGTACGCGTAAAGGGCCAACCGGGCAACACTCCCGCCGGGGCTGAACCTACGGCAGAGGCATTTAATGCGCCGGTTCCCGCCGACCTGGACGAACCGTCCGGCGTGCTGGATGACCAAATGCGAGATGCTGCTGCTGCTAACGGCAACGCTCCGGTGGCTGGCAGTGAGTCTCCGTTCCCGCACGGCGCAGACGAACCGAGTGGCCGTCTTCAGGTGCTTGAGTCGGGCGAAACGTCCGTGCGTTAAATGGGCACCGGTGACGTCGCGGTTGAATTTCGTGACGTCACCACCTACGCGGTTCGTGAGGACGCTGTTCGTTCAAAGCGCATCCTGGATGGGGTCAGCCTGTTGCTTGCCGCCGGCACGACGACGGCGCTGCTGGGGCGCTCGGGCTCAGGCAAGACCACGCTGCTGCGAACGGTGAATGGGCTGGTGTTGCCGACGGGCGGTTCGGTCCTGGTGCATGGGACGGACGTGGCGCGTGCGGATCTGTTGCATCTGCGGCGCGGCATCGGCTACGTCATCCAGGAGACCGGGCTGTACCCGCACATGAACATCGAGCGGAACGTGGCCATGCCGCTGGAACTTGCGGGCAGACCCATCTCCGAGCGCAAACTTAGGGCGGCAGAGTTGCTGCGCATGGCAGGGCTTGAGCCAGGGGAGTTTGCTGCGCGGATGCCGTGGCAACTTTCGGGTGGGCAGCGGCAACGTGCGGGTGTGGCCCGTGCCTTAGCCAACGATCCTTCGATTCTGCTGCTGGATGAACCTTTTGGCGCGCTTGACCCGCTGACACGCGCGGAGATGCAGACCATGCTGCGCGATCTGCTGGCACGCCTTGGCAAGACAGCCATCATCGTCACGCATGATTTGCAGGAGGCGATCTTTCTGGCGCATCGCGTGGTCTTTATCGACGGCGGCCGCGTGCAGGCTGACTTGCCGTCGCATGAGGTCATGGCGTCAGAGATCGCAGGCGTGCGGGAGTATGTGCGCGCGGTGCAGCGGTTTGAGGCTGCGGGATGATCGGCTTTCTGCGCCAGCATGGGTACGAACTGCTGCGGCTCACGCTGGAGCATCTCTGGCTGACCGGCTCTGCCCTGCTGTTTGCAACGGCGATTGCGATACCGGCTGGCATATGGCTGACGCGGCATGAGCGGTGGGCACGGCCCGTGATCGGTTTCGCAAACATCGTGCAGACAGTGCCGAGTTTGGCGTTGTTTGGTCTGCTGCTGCCGGTGCCATGGCTGGGCGACCGGGCGTCACGGTTAGCCATCCTGGCGCTTACCGGGTACGCCCTTCTGCCCATTCTTCGCAACACGTACACGGGCATACGAGGCATTGACCCGGCGCTGATCGATGTTAGCAACGCATTGGGAATGAACAGGATGCAAAAACTAATGAAGGTAGAGATTCCACTCGCGGCGAGCGTTCTGCTGGCGGGTCTCCGCACAGCAACGGTGACGTGTGTCGGTGTTGCAACGATTGCGGCGGCGATTGGAGCTGGTGGTCTCGGCGAGTTCATCTTCCGTGGTGTCGCGTCCGTGGACAACTGGTTTGTGCTGGCTGGCGCGATCCCGGCTGCGCTGCTGGCACTGGGGGCGGACGCGCTGCTTGGCCTGCTGGAGCGGCGGCTCGCTATCCGGAGAGATAGTTGAGGCTTCGGAAGCCCACATCCCGGAAGCGAGATGTCAGGCTCCTGCTTTTTTTTGTTCTCGTCTCGATGTTTTCGTTTTGCCTGACCGCGTGTGATCCGCCGCGTGGATCCAGGATCGTCATTGGAGCGAAGAATTTTACCGAGCAGGTGATCCTGGGTGAGTTGCTTGCGCAGGAGATCGAGGCCGCTGGGGAGAAGGTGGACCGGCGCTTCTATCTGGCTGGAAGCTATATCGCACACCAGGCGCTGGTCTCCGGGCGCATTGACACGTATGTGGAGTACACGGGGACGGCGTTGACCTCGATTTTGAAACAGCCGCTGGATCATGATGCGGACCGGGTCTTCGCGACAGTGAAGCGAATCTACGCGGAGAAGTATGGCGTAGCGGTGCAGCCTTCGCTTGGGTTTGAGAATACGTTCGCCATGGTGGTGCGCGCGCCGGATGCGGAACGGTTGCATCTCGGCACGTTGAGCGATCTGGAGGCTGCTGCTCCCAAGATGCGCTTGGGCGTGGGCTACGAGTTTGAGGAGCGGCCCGATGGACTGCATGGGATGGACGCTGCATATGGCATCCACTTCGCCGGAGAGCCGCGGGTGATGGACCTGGGCCTGCTCTACCGGGCATTAGCCAACCGGCAGGTGGATATCGTCTCTGGGAACTCGACTGACGGAGCGATTACAGGGCTGAACTTGCGTGTGCTGGCGGACGACCGCCACTACTTTCCGCCGTATCAGGCAGTCCCGCTGGTGCGGGAGGATGCCTTGCGGCAGCATCCGGGAATGCAGGCAGCGCTCAACCGTCTCTCCGGGCGAATCAGCGAGGCGGAAATGCAGGCGATGAACCATGCTGTCGAGGGCGAGCATCGCGACCCGGCGGATGTGGTCCGCGAGTTCAGGGCGCGTAAGGGGCTGTAGAACGATCCTATACGTGGAAGGGACTACGCAGCGACTATCATTTCCTCATGGCGACACGTTCGATTCGTGATCTGGAGTTGCATGGCAAGCGGGTACTCATCCGCGTTGATTTTAACGTTCCGCTCTCAAAAGACGGCGGCGAGATACTGGACGATACGCGGATTCGCGAGACGCTGCCGACCATCGAGTATGCCTTGCGGGCGAAGGCCAAGGTCATACTTGCGGCGCACCTAGGGCGCCCCAAGGGTGAGCGCGTGGAGACCATGAGCCTTCGTCCCGTGGTGGACCGGCTGCGCATGCTGATCGACGCCGACCTGGGTGCATCCCGCAATGTCGGGTTTTCGCCGGAATGCGTGGGAGAGATCGCCAGGGAGATGGTGAGTAAGCTGGAGAATGGGCAGGCGCTGCTCCTGGAGAATCTTCGCTTCCACAAGGAAGAAGAGGCGAACGATCCAAAGTTTGCGGAGCAGCTTGCGCGCCTGGCGGACGTCTATGTCAACGATGCATTTGGGGCGGCGCACCGGGCACATGCTTCGACCGAGGGCATCACGAAGTTTGTGGGCGAGAGCGCGGCCGGCCTGCTGATGGAGAAGGAACTGAACTATCTCGGCAGGGCGTTGGAGTCGCCAGACAAACCCTTTGTGGCAATCATTGGTGGCGCGAAGGTGAGCGATAAAATCGAGGTCATCGACCACCTGCTGAACAAGGTGGATGCAATCATCGTGGGCGGCGGCATGGCGTATACCTTTCTGAATGCAAAAGGGCAGAAGACGGGCAAGAGCCTGCTGGAGACGGACAAGATGGGTGTCGCGGCGGCGGCGCTGAAGAAGGCTGAGGAGAAGGGCGTGCGATTCCTGCTGCCGGTTGATCACCTGCTGGCCGATCGCTTTGCGGCGGACGCGGCGACTTCGACCTTTGATGGCACTGGCGACTTTCCTGCTGATCTGATGGCGCTGGATATTGGCCCTAAGTCGATTGCACTGTTCGTGAACGAGATCAAGGATGCGCGAACGATCGTGTGGAACGGGCCGATGGGTGTCTTCGAAATGCCGGCATTTGCGAAGGGTACGATGGCTGTGGCACATGCCGTGGCGGACAACGTGGATGCGACGAGCATTGTAGGTGGCGGGGATTCCGTGTCCGCGGCGCATATGGCCGGGGTGACGGACCGCATCACACACATCTCGACGGGCGGCGGGGCATCGCTGGAATTTCTGGAGGGAAAGATGTTGCCGGGCGTTGCCGCGTTATCGCAGGGATGAGATGTCTTTCTCACATCCAGGCATCGAAGTGTAGGGGTCCGCTTCATGGTTTGATCGTGACAGCGGTTCATCGTGGTTCTGTGAAGGTGGGACTCCCGCTGTTAGGACATGGCGCTGCTTAGGAGAACGAGGGACGATGCGGAAAACGATCATCGCTGGTAATTGGAAGATGTACAAGAATCCCAAGGACTCGCTGGCGTTCCTTGATTCTTTTCTGCCGATGGTGGAAGGGCGTGAGCAGGACGACATTATCCTGTTTCCAACGGCGACTTCCCTGTCCACCGTGATTGACCGGGTGCGTGGAACCAACGTGCGGGCTGGCGCGCAGACGATGCACTGGCGCAATGAGGGGCCCTACACAGGGCAGACGTCGCCGACCATGCTGACGAGCATTGGAACGACGCACGTGCTCCTTGGGCACTCCGAGCGGCGGCTGTATGCCAACGAAACCTACGAACAGGTCAACCTGAAGCTGAAAGCAGCGGTTGCGAACGGTCTGGTGCCGGTGCTCTGTCTGGGGGAGATGGCGGCCGACCGGCAGGATGGTTACACAAAGGACACACTGCTGGCGCAGATGGGTGCGGCCCTATCCAACATGCCGCCAAGCGCGACAGGGACGCTGGTGATCGCGTATGAGCCGGTGTGGGCGGTGGGGACCGGATCGACCGCGACGCCTGAGGTCGCCAATGAGGCGCACCGAATCATCCGCAACGAACTGCGCACGTTGTTTGGGAACGAGGCCGCGGATGCAATCCGGATTTTGTATGGCGGATCCGTATCACCGGACAACTGTGTTGCGCTGATGGCCGAGACCGACATCGACGGCTTGCTGGTTGGGGGGGCGAGTTTGAGACCGGAATCGTTCGCGGCGATCATCAAAAGTCCGCATTGAGAGGTGCTGGTGCTTCGAAAAGGTTTGTGATTTATTTAGCAGGTGGTGCCGCAATCCATAGAGGATAAGGAATCCCCGCAATCCGATTGATCACGAAGGACTGCGACGTCAGCAAGATGACAGCGACCTCAACCACGACGAGTTCTTTTGGCTGGGAGATGATGCCGAGGGCCACGATGAGCGTGGTCGCTCCTGCTGGAGGATGGCTAACCCTGAACAACACCATCAGTGTTCCCGTTGCTGCAAGTGAGAAAGCAGCGGCTAGAACTCTTGGACCATGAACACTGCCATGCATGGCGAAAGGTAGTCCAAACCTCGACGTCGTTGCGAAGGCAGCGTAGCCGCAAATCAACCCGATGGCATGGCCGAAGATGGTGTTCCGAGGACTTGAAGCCTCTGCCAAAGGCGAGAAGAAGAACAAATATGCGGTTGGACCGAGCGAAGGAAAGACAAACGGGCTACCTGTAACGAGGGCAAGCAAGGCAAGCAGCCCAATGGTGACGAAGCCGGTTGATGCCGACATAGACGGCCCAGACCAGGCGGGACGGAAGGTGCTTCAGCAGCCATGCCATCCGCAGATGGGTGAGGAGTACACCGACGTGCGCAAAATCGGTGTGCCATTCGCTTCCGAGATACTTTTCGGAAGTCATTAAATGTTCGGGAGGAGATCGAAGTATTCGTCATCCTCGTTCTTTCCGCCCTCACCGAGCCCAATGGTCTTTTCCGATTCGATAAACTCGATGCGCTCAATCCACTTCACCATCTTGTATCCAAGCTGATTTTCAACTCGCAGGCGAAGCGGGGCTCCGTATACCTCTGTAAGGGGCTTTCCATTCATCTCCGAAGCGAGTAGGCACTCCGCTTGAAGTACGTTTTCCAGGCTTTGCGTGTCGTAGTAACCGCCCCCATAAAGCGAATCGCCGAACGAGAAGAACGCGACGACTTTGGCGTTGGGTTTAGGCCGAACCAGTTCTACGAGGGTCTTCATCGGAAGACCACCCCACTTCGCTATTCCCGTCCAGCCCTGAATGCAGTGGTGCATGGTGATGTTCTCGGTGATACCCAGCTTCTCGATATCCACAAGCGATAGCTCAACCGGATTGTCGACTAAGCCACCAACCTTCAGCCTGAACTCCTGAAATCCTCCCTTAGCCAGCTGCTTCCAGTCCTCACGGTCTGGCATCTTGCCATTTGGCCAGAATCGTGGAGAGATGTCCTTTTCCGTATAGTGCTGACTCGGAATAAGCCGATTCAGCGTCATCAGCGATAGCGGATAGGTAATGAACTTCTGAACATGCTGCAGGACGCGCGGCCAGAGCCAGGAGATGTAATGAGCTCCAATCCACGTAAGGAGAACCACACCGATACCGACGAAGCCCAGAATCATCCCGAGGCGATTGTGAGGATCATCCGTCCCCATCACGATGTGGTTCATGTTGCGAATCAAGCCCGTCATCACCACCAGAGCCACATGTACTACGATGAAGCTGAAGAAGCCCAGCATGGTGAGGAAGTGAATGGAGCGGGCCGACTGTCGGCCACCAAAGAGCTTTGCGTAACGGGGAAAGTGGTTCACTACCGCCGGCGACATCGCGATGCCGGTCAGGATCGCCAAGGGCCCAAAGACAAAAACAACCGCAAAATAAGCGATCTCCTGTAGGGCGTTGTAGCCGTAGAACCCATTAAATTCGGGTGGCAGATGGAAGGTAGCGTAATGCACCCAGGTGTTCCAGGCTTGCAGCAGCACAAGGGTCGATTGCGGAACGAGTCGACGCCACTGCTCCGTGTCGAAGAGCATGATTATGAACAGGATGCCCGTGAGAACGAACCCGTACACATTGAGGAAATGCCAGGAACGGGCGATGCCAACCGTGTGCCGGTAACCCGGCGTAGCCACAACCGGTGAAATGAAGCGAGCGTCGTCCTTTGCGGTCCAGATCCTATCCGTGGGCACGCGGATCGGCGTCAGACGAATCCATTCACTATTCGGGGTGCAGTCGGAGTTGAAGTATAGGCGAGGGTGATCGACCAAAATCGACAGCCCGCTGCGGATCAGCATCGTCACGAAGACGAAGTTGAAGAAGTGACAGTATCGGACCCATAGTGGAAAGCCGTGTGGACCGGCGAAGTTGTTAGGGTAGACCTGCGGGACGGGTGGTATGTAAGGCAGACCGGCGTGAAGGAACTCGACCCAGGCTGCCAGCACTGGCAGCAGGACCAGCACGGCTGCTGCGATCAGGAACGAGGGCCGCACCCAGATGCGAAACCTGCGGTCTGGCGGATAATGTATGGCGGCGTGTGCTGCATCGAACGAGATCATAGGTCGGCTCCTGCCGTAAAATTAGGTGCCGTAGCCTCGATGCGGCATGGCGAGCAACTCGCGATTTCCGGGCCACGAAATGGTCAGGAGGAATTCCGATTCTTCGATTGCTTCAACCTCATGCTTGATCGAAGCGCCGAGGGTCAAAAGATTTCCGATATGCAGCTCGTAGACCTGCCCTTGTGTACTGTAGTGGATATGGCCCTTCAGCACTTGCACGGAGCTTGTGCCATCGACGTGATGTTCCTTCATCTGGGCAGCAGCTTCCATGGAGATCAGAACAACCCTAAAGTCCTGTTTTTTATAAAGCGTTCTGGCATAGATACCCGAGGCCCAGGGCTTCTGTTGTTCGGACTCCACTATCTCGCCCAGCAGGTCGAAGTACGCAAGATCGGCAATCATCGTGCCGTCATCGTTTGAACCAGGAATCGGCATTTACAAGTCTCCCTTGGCAAAACTACGCTTTCCCAGCCTTTGCCGCTACCCTTTTAAAAATAGGTTGAAGCACAACCGCTTCATTGTGTACCGTATCCTTTGCTCCAAAGATCAGTGTTATCGCGGTGTAATTCTGAGCCGCGCGAACTATCTGAACGATTGAATCCTTCATCTCTGGAGCCGCCAATTCAGCCTTGTAGCGTTTGCAGAATTCGAGCCAATGCTTCGGGTCGTGATCGAACCACTTCCTCAGCTCTGTGCTCGGCGAGATATCCTTCGCCCATGCGTCCAAACGCAGGTCAGCTTTCTTTTTGCCGCGCGGCCACAGACGGTCAACCAGGACACGAAAGCCATCCGAGCTATCAGGCTCTTCATAAGCCCTCTTTAGTAGGATCTTCATTTTCGCGCGACCTCCATTCGACTGTGAAATGAGATGTACATGGTCTCACGTAGCAATCTAGGAATCGCACGCTAAAGAGTGGATCTTGCTATTGCAAACCGGGCCCGCGATTTCTGCGTGTTCTTCAATCGTCTCGGCGAATCCGTGATCGATCTTTGAAAATCAACGGCCCCACGCAAGCGGGCTCAACTGGTTTTGACTGCCATTACCCTCTGGAACACTGTCTACTTGGAACGCGTCCCACAGCAGATCGCTAAATCGCGGAGTTCGATCCACCTTAACGCAATAAATTACTCTTGAGGTGCCCACTGAGACAAACAGAAGAGGTCGCGCTGGCGCGGCCTCTTACATTGTGAAATCAGTTAGCGGCCATTACGGTGATAACGGTGATGACGATAGTGGCGATGATGACGGTCGGCGCTGGCGGTGGGTGCCGCAACGGCAATACCGGCAATGGCGAGGGCGATGGTGAACAGCAAGGTCTTGGCGGCAGTAACTTTCACAATGTTCTCCAGAGGGCGCTGAGCCTATACGCAGTGTGACCCCAAAATGCTGCGCCGTAGCTGTGAATATCTGAGCGCATCTGCCGTGATTCACACCGATTCATTCAGTGAACGACGCCAGCCTGGTCAAACGGCCAGTACACGAAGCTGGCTTTGCCGTAGATGAGATTGCGTTCCACCGGACCGAAGTCACGGCTGTCGCTGGAGATGGAGCGGTGGTCCCCCATGACGAAGTATTCGTCCGGTGGAATGGTCATCTCCGGTTGGGAGCGCTCGTCGGTGTAGCGGGCCGGGACATATGGCTCGTTCAGACGAGCGCCATTGACGTAGACCTGGCCGTGATCGATCCTGAGGCGGTCTCCAGGCAGAGCGATGATTCGCTTGATGTAGCTCTTGGCGGGATCACGCGGGTAGTGGAAGACGACAACATCGTTGTGGCGCACGTCTCCGACCCGGTATACCAGCTTGTTGATGAAGAGCCGGTCCTGATCCTGCAGCATGGGAACCATGCTGGTGCCTTCAACGCGCACGGGTTGATAGAGAAAAAGAATGATGAACACCGAAACGGCAATGGAGGCCAGCACGTCGCGCAACCACGCGAGGGAGGCCGATTTGCCGGTCAAAGGTATGTCCGTTCGATAGAGCATCGTTTACGTCTCCCTTACCAAGGCAGTAAGACTCATGTAGTAGACGAAGGAGGCACCGGACAGGGTACAAGGCCCTCCGGGAATGTGCGAGCGGCCCATCCATGTCCTGATTCGCAGCAGGTAACCCGGCGAGTAATAGCCGCATCCCGTGCCCGTGTACTAAAATAACAGGTGGCGAGGGGCAAAGATCCATGCCAGCATTGATGGAAGAACAGATAGAACATCCAGCTCCGCGTCAGACGCAGAGCATCCGCTCTTTGGCCACAGAGCGGCCGAATGAGGCCTCCGAAGGCTTCGACACCAAGTCTTCGCTTGAAATCGCACGCATCATCAATGCCGAGGACACGAAGGTGGCGTCCGCGGTAAGGAAAGCTCTGCCTGAGATCGCGCAGACCATTGACGTTGTGGCACGCTGTCTCCGGGATGGTGGCCGGCTGATCTATGTCGGCGCGGGATCATCTGGCCGGATCGCGGCCCTGGACTCGGCGGAGTGCCCCGCGACGTTCTCCACGCAGCCCGCGCAGGTGCAATACATCATGTGCGGCGGACCGAAGGCGCTGGCATCGGCGGCGGACGTCAACGAAGACTCGCCGGAGGTGGGCCAGCGCGATATTGCGAAGCGGCGTCCAACCCGTAAAGACATCGTGATCGGCATCTCAGCGTCAGGCCGAACGCCGTATGTAGTGGGCGCGGTTGAGTATGCCAAACTCCGTGGAGCGCAGACGGCAGCTATCACATGCAACCGTGACACCAGGCTTGCCGATGCGGCAGAGATCTGCATCGTGGCGGAGGTTGGACCGGAGGTTATCAGCGGATCAACCCGGCTCAAGGCGTCTTCCGCCCAAAAGATGATTACCAACATGATCACAACAGGTGCCATGACGCGCCTGGGATATGTGTACGACAACCTGATGGTGAACGTGCACATGAAGAACGAGAAGCTCGTGGAGCGCGGCATCAATGTGCTGCAGCGGGTCACTGGCGTCGATCGCGATCAGGCAATCCGTACCATCAAGTCCGCCGGAAAGTCCATTCCAATTGCCGTCGTCATGTTGAAGGCGAATGTGGACAAGATGGAGGCGGTTCGCCGCTTGCAAAAATCCGACGGCAACGTGCGCCGTGCCATCGAGAACTCGGCGCTAGAACTCTAGATTTTCCCGCAGGGACGAAAAAAGACGTACCTGCCCGGATTCCAGCCACGTTGCTGAAGCAAAGAGATTTTACAATGGGATTGCGTCATCAAGGATCCCATGAAGTCTTTTCGTACTTTGTTCTTGTCTCTGCCCCTTCTAGCTTTTGCCCACCCCTCGATTGCTCAAACACGCTGGCTGCCGTACGGTCCGGATGGTGGCGATGCGCGGTCCTTCGCGTCCGACCCGAAAGACCATGCCCACGTATACCTTGGCACAGTCAGCGGCACCATCTATGACAGCCACGACGGTGGCCAAAGCTGGACGAGGTTGGCACGTGTAGGTAAACGCGACGACCTGGTGCTCGATAACATCGTCGTGGATGCTGCAAATCCTCTGCATGTGCTGGTAGGCGGATGGGTTCTGGACCGTGTGGATGGCGGGTTGTACGTCAGCAACGATGGCGGCAAGACGTGGACAGCCAACGAACAGATGAAGGGCCATTCCATCCGGGCGCTTACCGAGGCACCCTCCGATCCGAAGACGCTCATTCTTGGTGCCTTAGATGGCGTGTATCGCAGCACGGACAGCGGTGCTACATGGACGCTGATCACACCGCAGGGCAGCCATGAATTGCATGAGATCGAATCCATTGCGATTGATCCGAAGAACCCCAACATCATTTATGCGGGAACGTGGCACCTGCCCTGGAAGACGACGGATGGAGGAGCCAACTGGTCGAACATGAAGGAAGGCATCATTGATGATTCCGACGTGTTCTCGATCATCGTCGATCCTTCCAACGAGAAGAACATCTACCTGTCCGCGTGTTCCGGGATTTACCGGAGCACAGACCAGGGCGTGAAGTTCACGAAGGTCGCGGGTATTCCTTCAACGGCCCGGCGCACGCGCGTGCTGATGGAAGATCCCAGGCAGACGGGAACAGTCTTCGCGGGAACGACGGAAGGCTTATGGCGCACGTCCGACAGCGGCCATACGTTCGCGCGGAATGGCGATCCGGGCTGGATCATCAACGACGTGAACATTGACGCGGAAAACGATAAGCGGGTGCTGCTCGCGACGGATCGCACGGGTGTGCTGTTGTCCAACGATGGAGGCATCACGTTTACTCCCTCGAACAAGGGTTTTTCAACCCGGCAGATTTCCGCGGTCACGCAGGACCGCTCCGACCCGACAAAGATTTATGTCGGTGTGATCAACGACAAGACGGCGGGTGGTGCCTTCAGCAGCACGGATGGCGGCCTGACGTGGACACAGCACGCGCAGGGTCTAAAGGGTGCGGACATCTTTTCCATGACTCAAGCGCCTGATGGCACGTTGCTGGCGGGCACGCGCCACGGCATGTTCCGTTTGGACGGCGACACCTGGAAGAGCTCCGGGCTTACACTTGCCCTGGCTCCAGATGAAGCGGAAACACCAAAACCGCCGGTTCAGCGCACTCGCCAGCAGACTGCGCGCGCACGCGCCAGCAGCAATCCTGTCGCAAAGGGACGGACCTCGGCAAACGCCTCGTCGGAGCAGCCGGTCCGCGCCGGTGCCAAGCGTTCCCCATCCGTGACAACCGCTCCCGTCCGCGACATTCCTGGTGAGGAATCGTCCACGGGCGTCTTCTCGCTGGCGGCAAACGACAGCACCGTATTTGCCGGTACCGAAGAAGGTCTTGTCAGTTCCATGGATAACGGTAAGACGTGGAGCCACATTCGCAGCGCGAACGGCATGCCCTGGCGTGTGGTCAGCGCGCGTGGCATGCGTGTGATCGCGGGAGACCTGCATACACTGGCGCTTTCGGTGGATAAGGGCGTGAACTTCAAAACAATTTCCGCACCTCCGGAGCTTGCGCGGATCGCGGCCGTGGCTATCGACAATGGCGGCCGGCTTTGGGTGGGCGGAACCGAAGGTGTGTGGTACTCCGACAATGACGGTGCTGCCTGGAAGACAGTGCAGAACCTTTTCGTGCCTGGAACAACGGGAATTTATTTTGACGCGAGCGGAGATCAGGTGCTGGTCACCGGCAACCAAAGCACGATTGTTTTCACAGTGCACACGCCGGACATGAAAGTGTCGTATCGCGATACAGGCTGGGTGCTCTCCGAAGTACGACCGGTAGGAGACCATCTGGTAGGCATCACGCCATTTGACGGAGTTGTACTGCAACCACGCATGGTGGATTCGGCGCAACTTCCACGCAGCGGCAGCTAAACCTTCTCTTCCATCGCGCCGTGACAATGCTTCCTCGCTCAATCGGGAGCGTTGAGCGGCGCGTTCGCGTCTAAAGTAATGACATGATCTCTGAGTCCCCTACAGGCCGCCCACGCCACGAATTCCAGACCGATGATGCTGCCCTCTGGCCGGTGGCTGCCAAGGTGCTGGCTAGTGAACGAATGTCCGCTGACGACGGGATCGTACTTTACCGTTCCGCAGACATTCTGGCCGTTGGCTGGCTGGCCAATCTTGTGCGCGAGCGGCTGCACGGCAATCTAACCTTCTTCAACGTCAACCGCCACATCAACCCCACGAACGTATGTGTCGCCAGTTGCAGGCTTTGTGCCTTTGGCAAGAAGAAAGGCGACACCGGGACCTACACCATGGCACTGGAAGAGGCATGGACCTCCGCTGGCCAAGGCTACTCCGAAGCAGTCACCGAATTCCATATCGTCGGTGGGCTGCATCCCGATCTGCCGTTCGAATATTTTCTCGACTTGGTCGCTGGGCTGAAAGAACGCTTTCCCAAGGTGCATATCAAGGCGTTCACCATGGTCGAAGTCGCCTTTCTCGCAAAGCGCGCAAAGCTTTCGATACCGGATGCGTTGCAACAGATGAAGGCTGCGGGTGTAGACTCCTGCCCTGGTGGCGGCGCGGAAATCTTCGCGGATCGCGTGCGGCACATTATCTGCGACCACAAGATCGACGGCAGCGAGTGGCTGGAAACAGCCGAAATGGTCCATAACGCCGGTCTGCGCTCCAATGCAACCATGCTGTACGGCCACATCGAGAATGAGGAAGATCGCGTGGATCACATGCTGAAGCTGCGCGCGGTGCAGGACCGCACCGGTGGCTTCCAGACCTTCATCCCTCTGGCGTTCCACCCGGAGAACACAGTGCTTGGGCATCTGCCACGCACAACCGGCTTTGACGATATGCGGCAGATCGCGGTCGGCCGCTTGATGCTGGATAACTTTGCGCATATCAAGAGCTACTGGCAGATGGTGACACCGAAGATGGCCCAAATCTCATTGCGCTTTGGTGCAGACGACATCGACGGCACCGTCGTCGAAGAAAAAATCTATCACGAGGCGGGTGCGACCACGCCGCAAGGCATGCGCCGCACCGAGCTCGAACGCCTGATCCGCGAAGCAGGCCGTGAACCAGTCGAGCGCGACACCCTCTACAACCGCGTCACCCGGACTGAAGACACCTTCGTCATCGCCGTCTAGATCACTTACTCAGCAGGCCGGCGATGCATCGACAACTAGTTCCTGAGGCAATCCGCATTCTCCCACTCTCCTGGGTGCCAGTGCCATAACGCCGCGAGACTCGCGGCATTATTCAGTTTGCATGACATCTAAAGCTCAACATTCAGAAAATAATTGCGAAATACATGTTGACATCCACCATCAATCTACTACTATACGGTTGTGGATCGATTAGGTACAACATTCGCGGCTTTGTCTGATCCAACCCGGCGGGCAATGATCGAACGACTGTCCCATGGGCCTGCCTCTGTGCGTGGATTGACGGAGCCGTTTGCGCTCTCGCAGCAGATGATTTCAAAACATATTGCAACCCTGGTGCGGGCGCGGATTGTGATCAAGACGAAGCGTGGACGAGAAAGTGTGTGCACGCTTAGGCCAGAGGCGATAAAGACAGTCAGCGACTGGGCCATTAACTATCGCCGCTTCTGGGAAGAGAGTTTCGACAAGCTGGATGTGGTGGTAAAGCAAATGAAAGAAGCGGAGGTCAGAGATGACAAACAACACGGGTAGCGAGACAGAGCGGATGGTTGTTACAAGAGTTTTTGATGCTCCACGCGAACTGGTTTGGAAGGCGTGGACAGACCCGAAATACGTAATGCAGTGGTGGGGACCGAAGGGTTTTACCGCGCCTGTTTGCAAGATCGATTTTCGCGTGGGTGGGAAGTTTCTCTGCTGCATGAGAGCGCCGGATGGGCAGGAGTTCTGGAATAGCGGTGAATACCACGAAATTGTCCTGCACGAGAAGATCGTGTCCTCCATGTACTTTTCCGACCCGGAGGGAAACAAGGTTGAGCCCGCGCACTATGGAATCGAACATGAGGCCCTGGACGATGTGCACGATGTGATTCTTTTTGAGGATTTTGGCAATGGCCAGACGAAACTCACCTTCATTGGTAATGAAACGATGGAAAGCGCCAAAGACAGCGGTCAACTAGAGGTTTGGAACCAGATACTCGATAAGGTCGCAGCAGTTATTGCGGAGCTAGAGCAGGCAAAATAAGTTCTGGAAGATTGTCATGAGCGAGCTATTGCTACGCGAGGCTGCGGAGGCTTAATTAACGGCCTTCGCTTGCCTACTAAAAGCGTTCCGGATAAGTGCCCACTTGGCTCGACTGTTGAGCTTCAGCCCCATGCAGTTATCGAACATAGACTTGGTCCATCTCCGATTGTCATAAAGGCGTTTAATCCTACAGCTTGCCGCCTGCTTTGACTTCAAGGTACTTGGAGATTGTGTCAGCGGCGACGGCGTTTGCGGTGGTTTCGACGATGAGCACGCCGTGTGCGCGGAGTTGCGAGAGGGTGAGACGGCGGCGCTCCAGCATCTCCTGCGCGGCGGCAGCGGCAAACATGCCCCGTGCGTTGGCGGGAGCAGCGGTGGCCAGTTGCTCCAGCTCAGGATGCTGCAGCAAAACAAGTACAACGAGATGCCGTCGCACCAGGTCGGTTACGGCGGCGACGATCTCAGGGCGGCCTGCGCTTTCCGTCATCTCTGTGATCCAGAGCACCAGGCCCCTGCGGCGCTGTAGTTGCCGCAGGCGCGTGGAGGCGAGCAGGTGGTCGGCCTCGGCGGACTCGGAGCGGACCTGTGAAAGCGCGTCGATGAGGCGGCGAAGATGCAGCGCGCCGGTGCCGGGCAGCAGTTGCTGCTGGATACGGCGGCCATAGGTCAGTAGAGCGCAGCGGTCACCGGACTGTGTGATGACGCGCGCCAGCAGGCCTGCGGCGGATGCCGCTTGATCGAGTTGCGTAACGAGCCGGACTGAAACGTGGTTGTCATCGTGCGCTTGAGGCTCTGAAAGCAACGTTGGTGCGCTTCCAGGGGAGCGCGCCGCAACTCCACCCAGGTTTGCTTCGCGAACCTGCGGCATCCGTTCCCGTTGGCTTTCCGGTGCTTCGGCGGTCTTCAGGGTGAACGCCGTGCGGGATAAACGGCCCGCATCCAGAACGATCCACACCTGCTGCGAGCGCTCCGTCGTGAATTGCTGAGTGATCAGGCGGTTGTGACGCGCGGTGGCCGTCCAGGAGATGTTGCGTATCTCGTCGCCCGGTTGGTAGTCGCGCATGGTTTCGAATTCGCGTCCAAGGCCGATCTGCCGCAGGCGGCGCTTTTCAAGTTCGATCTGCCGCGCGCGCAGGAGGTAGAGGGACGAAGAGTCGCTGGCTTGTTCGCCGGCGGCGTAGACGCGGATAGTTTGCCTGAGATCTGCGACGGCCCAACGCTCTGCCAATCTGAGGACGCTGCGGTAACGAAGGTAGAGCTGTCCGAGTGGGAGATCACCGCGCCGCGATGGAATGGCTTGGTAGCTCCCACAGACCGTGTCGTTGGGATAGCAGACGAGGGTCATGGGCATGGCGAGCGCCTGTAGGGTGGCATGCAGATCGTCCGTAAGCCGGAGCCAGTAGACGCCCGCCGCGTCGCAGGTCGCAGACAGTTCGACATCGACCGGGATGCCGAGTTCTGGTGCGTGCACGAAGCGGCGCGTGAGGGTAAACCGCTCCGGAGCCGGCAAGGTCACAGCATCGGCAAGCGCGGCCAGCAGGAGCAGCGCATCCGCCGCGAACATGAGCCACGGCGTCCGGCTGTGCAGGAATGCCGGAATGCTAAGGAGCGTGCACGCGGCAAGCAGCAGCAATGTGCGCACGGTAAGTCCAAAGCCGAGAGCGCGTCCAAGGCGCTTTCCTTTCGGGTGCGCCCGTGACGTGACCGGTTCTGGTATGAGGGTCTGCATCGACGGCTACTTCGGCAGCGGCGTGGCGGCCAGAATGTCCGCAATGACACGGTCGTTGTCGAAGCCTTCGAGTTCTGCTTCTGGTTTCAGGATGAGGCGATGTCGCAGCGTGGGAATCGCCGCGGCTTTAACATCGTCGGGCAGCAGAAATCCCCTGCCATCGCGTGCGGCATAGCCTTTTGCGACAAGCAGCAGGCTAGTGCTGGCACGCGGTGATGCGCCCAGCGAGAGTGCCGGCCACTCCCGGGTGCGGCGAACGATAGCAAGCAGATACTCGAAGAGCGCCGGTTCCACCTGCACCGCGCGAACTTCCCGCCGTGCGTTTTCAAGCAGGCCGGGCACGATGGGTGCAATGGGAACATCCTCAAGCCGGTAGCCGGTGAGGAGTGCGTGGTGCCGTTCTAAGATGGTCCGCTCATCCGCCGCAGCGGGATAGCCAACGCGAATCTTGAGGAGAAAGCGGTCCAGCTGGGCCTCCGGGAGAGGGTACGTGCCTTCGAACTCAAGTGGGTTTTGCGTGGCAAAGGTTGTGAAGTAGCGGTCCAGCGGGTAGGTTTCGCCGTCCAGCGTGACCTGGCGCTCCTCCATGCTTTCCAGCAGCGCGGCCTGAGTGCGCGGCGGCATGCGGTTGATCTCGTCCGCCAACAGAAATTGCGTAAAGACAGGACCGCGATGAAGGCTGAAATCGCCAGTCTTAGGCGAGAAGACGTTCGTACCGAGGATGTCCGCAGGCATGGTGTCAGGGGTTCCCTGCACTCGGCGGTAGTCGAGCGCGAGAAAGCGCGCAAGCGTTTTAACCGCAAGTGTTTTTGCGACGCCGGGAACGCCTTCGATGAGAGCGTGGCCGCCGCACAACAACGTGAGCAGTGCCTGCTCGATCAGTTGATCCTGCCCGGCGAGTACCCGCCCCAGTTCCGCGCGGCCGCTGCGAAAGAGTTCGAGCGAGGCACCTGTTTCCTGTGTCACGTGGTTGTCTCCAAGGTGAGTTTTTCTTTGTTTTCAGGATCGGTAAAAGCTTTCAGCTGCTTCATCTCACGGTCGATTGAGCGGATCAGAGACAGCGCCTCGCGTGGGCGCAGCTTCTCATAGCGGGCCTGTTCCGCACGGTCCAGGACGGTTTCAAGTGTCTGCGTATCGATCCCGAAACGACTATGCACGGCCGCGGCAATTCCCGCGGCCGAACCACGCAGAACGTCGGCGGAGATACCGCAAGTCTTGCCCAGGAAATGCAGCAAACGCCGGCGAGCGGCTTCAGTGGCGGCCTGCGTGGCACCCGCACATTGGTACAGCGCGCCCATGTTGCTGGCAAACTCAATCGGTGAGGTACGTGGAACCACAACCGGCTCCAGCACGGGTCCGTTGCGGCGGGTAAAGCTGAAAACCAGCAAAAGAAAAATCAGGGAAGCCTGGATCGCGAGCGAGCGAAGCGGAAGTCCATGCAGGTAGTCCGAAGGGGTGCCCTGCACGCCATGGTAGAACTCGTCAAAGAGTATGTGCCGGGCATCTGGGCCAACAGCCGGCCCCACGGACGCCAGCAGAAGACGCAAACTGCTGTCCTGCGCAATACCCCGGTTTGTCAGCGGTTCGGCCGAACTCCACCAGATAAACGCACCACCGTTTGGATAGGGACGATGGACCACGACGGCGTCGTTGCCGCAACGCTGGTCGACGCGAACCAGCGGTTCGGCCGCGTTCCATGGCGACTGATCGTATAGAGCCACCGGACCGGCATTGGCATAGATGCTGAAACCTTCCGCGGCAGTGTTGCACAAGCCGTTAACAAATTGGGTCGGTTCGCCCGTGCGGCCACCTGGCAGGAAATACGCTCCACGGAACCCCGTGGACAGAACCCGTCCACCGCGCTCGAGAAACCGTTTCACCGCGCCATACTCCACTTGCTGCGCATCCTCAATCGGTGCATGCGGTCCAGCAAGGATGTAGGTGGTATGCGGAGCGTCGGCGCTGTCCAGCGCGGTTGCCGCTGCCGTGTCTGTCCGTTCAACCGTGTAGCCCAATGCGCCCAGCAGGAGGTATGCAGCCTTTGCCCCATGCGTGCCGGTATTGTAGCTGCTGGGCGTTGGATCATCGTTGCGTGTCGCGGGCGCGAAGATCGAGGTGAGCACGATCATCAGAAGTACACCGGCGCCGAGCCACAGCACGATGCGGCGATCAATATTCGGTGCGCTCACGGGTGTTCCACCGTCGCCTGCTTGCCTGCCTGCAAAGCCTGGTAATGCTGTAACGCGTTTTGGTAGTCGCCTGCCCGGGCGGGGCGCAGGCCGTACCAAATGCGTTCGAACTCGCCGGTCTGTGTCTGTAGCGGTTCACGCAGGTGTGAGGCAGGGTCGATCATGCGCAATGCCTCACGCGGTGTGCGCGTGCTGCTGCGGCGCAGCGTCCGGCGGTCTTCCAGCAGCACGATTGACGCCCAGTACAGGGCGTGCACAGCGTCTCGCCAGTCTCCGCGTTCCGCGTGAGAGCGAGCCTGTTCTGCCCAGGCGCGTGACTCGGCACGCTGTTGTGCCTGTGCAACATCTCCGCCAAGATGCCCAATGGCAACGCGCTGGCGATCGAGCGCGCGGTAGACCCACAGGAAAAACAATGATACGGCAACCAGCAGCGTCCCCCATTCGATTGCCGTGCCAATCCACGGAGCCATACGGCCTAGTGACGAAACTCCTCCAAACAGACGGTTTATCACCTCCGAAAACCAGGCGAATAACCGATCACTCCAGGAGTAAGCCTCGGCCGTGCGGAACTCCTTACGCGCCAGAACGGCGGAACGTGCCGACGTTTGCGCCTGCGTCAGGGTCGAGTTTGAAGGAGCCGTGCTGGCCTCTGCGGTCTGTTCCGCAAGCCGCTGCGCCGCGTGGGGCAGCAGTTCCGTCCGGCGCTTGTGGCCTGGATCGTTGCGGTCTTCCAGCAGGTCGCGCAGCCACCCGTACCGCTCGATGACATCCGGACCCGAGCCGGAATGTATCAGGTCGTCAAAGTCGCCTACTTGCTTCGGATCACATGCCGCATCGCTGTGCTGGCACGCAGCAACGAGCGTTCGCAACGCTTGCAGGTGATCGCGATAGTCGGCGCGGCTAACGGTACGCACGCCTGGCAGGCCCGCGTGCGGCACAATGGGTTGCGGCGCCTGCGCCACGACGCCGCAGGTGCTCAGATGTAGCAGCGCTGCGAGTACGATCAGGTTTCGAAACCAAAGGCGCAGACTCACGCGGGTGGACTCGCTGGTGAAGTGTACAGGTCCTTATTATCCGCCTGCATGTTGATAGATCCAGCAAAGCTGCGACGCATCAGCAGTTCAATGTCATACCCTTCCCGGCGCACGCGCTCGTCGATGTAGAAGAGGCAGAGCGCGATGGATGCAATGGGACTGACCAACGCCGTCGTGATGAATTGAACGGCAAGTTCAACAACCTGTAGCGCAATCTGCTGGCCACCACGAGTCGTCGCGGCAAGTAGAACCAGTGGCACCTGAATACCACCCGCAACCATTTGCAGCGCATACACCAGCATCAGAGCCAGAAAGATGCGGCCTTTACGGCCAGCGACCAGATCGCGGGAGCGGCGCATGGCCGCGCCCACGCCGAGGTTTTCCTGTACGCCTGCTGGAACCGCCAGCGCGACACGCAGTATGTTGATGAAGCCCAGCACGAACCCGGCAACCATGAGCAGGCCGAAGAACAACAAGACCAGACCGGCTGCAACAGAGTTGTTACGTACCCGTGCGATGGCAAATGATATACCGAGCAGCAAGACAGCCGGCAGCAGAGGCCAGACAAAGGTCCAGAACTGCCGCAGTGCAATGCCGGTCCAGCGCAGCCAGTGCGGGCTGACGGCGCGGTAGGCTGATTGCGCGCTGACTGCAACCCCTTGAGTGATGCAGCCAACGGCATTCACGACCGCCGCGTGCGACAGGCCGTAGGCAAGGACAAAGATGATGGTCACTGGCAGCAGATAAAGCTGTAGCATGAGCATGCTGCTCATGCCATCAGCCAGTACGTTCGGAGCCGCGCCGGGCATGACGGTCGTGGAGTGGTGCGTTACAGCCGTGTAGATCATTCGCACAATCGCGGAAAGCGTGAGCACCGCGGCCGGCAGTGTGCCGATTGCGATGAATAGCCAGAACCGCTTGCGGTACAGCATGAAGGTGCGGTCCAGCACCTCTCCCGTTGAAAGCGGCCGCAGAGCAGGTGGAGGCGGCACGGCGTGCGGAACAGGAGGCGTGTACAGTGCGGGTGTGCCATACACGCCTGGCGAAAACCCGTCGTAACTTCCCTGCTGGTCCATTGGCGCATCCTTGCAAGCGGGATTCAGTACACTGCAGCGTGAGAGCCATTGTTGCAGATTGCCTGCTGCCGCGTATACGGAACGCTTGAGTGTTACGCTATCGCGAGTGCCGGAAGCAGTGTCTGTGCGAGCGTGAAGCACTAGCGTCGCTCGGGCTCTAAACCTCGTATGGCTGTTCGCGTTGTGCTCGCATAATGATCTTCATATGGAGCACAGGCAACACTGATACCGGCACTATGGTAGCAGGCAAGGGCTTCTTGGATACAACAAGAAACGCAAATCTATGTACGCTAAGCGCGTTAGAGGCTGACGAGTTTGTCGCTATGACGGTACATCGAATTTATGAGGCCGGTTCACCTCGATAACGCAGGTTCTGCCTGATAAAGACTCTCCAGTTGTTTGGTCTTTGCTTGGAAGAGTCTGGACGCCGCTTTCACCAAAGCAGGATCATCAAGCCGGATGCCCATAGACGCAAGCAGTGTCTGTGGGGGTGCGTCGAAACCCCGGCGGAGCAACCGTTCATAGTTGGCAGCGAAGCCGGGATCAGTGTGGGATCGATCATAGAGCGCGACCGCGACCACGGCGGCGTACAGATAATTCACCAGATAGAGCGGGTCATCGAACAGCAGCGACTTGCGCATCCATTCGCGGGAGTTCCCAACATCGCTCATAGGCCAATACTCATACGGAGCGATGGACTTGCGGTAGATCGCGTCGATGCTGGCTTTGTCGAGCAGTGGGTGTCCGTTGGCTTCTGTGTAAAGACTTCGCTCGAAGGCAGTCTCCTCCGCTGACATGAAAAGCTCGGCGGACAGCTTCCTTAACAGCCGTTCCAAGGCGTACTCGCGCTCGACAGGAGTTTTTGCCACCTGGGTGGCATGATCCAAGAGAAGCAGTTCGTTGAAAATGGCATAGCCTTCAAAGAGGTAGTGAGCACCGGTTCGTTCATATACAGGTATGCCGCTTGCGTTCATCAGTTCCCGATGAATGGCATGTCCGCCCTCGTGGGCGATGGTGCTGACGCTTTTCAAGGATCCATCGTAACCGTCGAAATAGAACGCCACCGGAGCATCGTAAACGCTGATGGATGTGCCTGTATGAGCGCGATGGCTTCCACCGGTAAGGTCAAGCCGGCCATTCGCAGGGTCGAGTAAGTCCCCGAAACGCCGGATGTAATCCTGTCCAAGAGGCTGAAAAGATTCCAGGATGAGTTGCCGTCCCTCGTTCAAGGAGATCTGCGGCGATGGCGCATACGCAAAATCCTGCTCGGCTGAAAGAATCGAAGGGACGCCAAGTTTCCGGGCAGCATGTTCCGCGAGAACCTGCTCATAGCGCCGGTAGACCGGAGCTTCGGCCTGAACCTCCGAGAGCGTCTGGTCAATAAGCGTTGTGCTCAGCCCGAGCGAGCTGTACTTGCGGTCGGCGGCATTCGCATAGCCTTGTGCAGCGGCGTCTCTGTTCTCGATCTCAATCAAGTTAGCCAACAGATTTGCCGTAACGGGAGCGATCTGCTCGTATGCTTCATTTCGCGAGGCAATGGATGCGCGGCGTGTGGCTAGATCAGTGGATGCAATCCCTTTGTTGCCGCCTACGGTGTTGATCAGCCGGTCGTAAGCGTCCGCTATGCTTCCCTCAAAAGGAGCTGTAACCGCACCTCGATAGCGCTGCGCATCCAGAGAGAAGTCATGCGCTGCATCCTGTTGCGCGAGTTTCGCCAGATAGCTGAAGCGCCCAAGCCGTGCAATCTGGTCGGGAGGCACGTGCCGCAGGCGGCTTCTCATCGCGGCATCCAGGACATTGATGTCGGTGCTAACGGCTATTCTCGCTGCCTTCGCACCCTGATTTTCCGTGTCCTCCAAACTCTGCACACGAAGAAAGGCCCAATGCCGCTGTAAGGCGATGATCGTTTGCTCGGCCATATCGAGATCTTCGCCCAGCGAAGCCGCCGAGGATGCAGCGAGTTGTTTCAGATGGAAAGCGACACGGGCATGGAGCTCGTTCCGGCTCGCCAATTCTTCTGTAGCCGAAGGAAAGTAAAGGGTGGGTGAGAGATGCGTCACATTGATGAGTGGTGCCTGAACCGGTTGCTGAGAATATCCCTTGATTGGAGCACTTGCGAGAACTCCCACCATAACCCAGCTTACGAAGTATTGTGCGGTTCGCCCAAGAAGTCGTCCGTGTATTCCTGTCTGCATAAGACGTTAACCTTCCGTGTCTCTAAGTCGTGGGGCTTACTGCACGATGAAGGAGACATTAGACACCTGCGGCTGAGTGTAGGCGGTGCGCTTACGGTCGCTCACATGCTCTCGCAATGGTTGATGGGGGCGGGCCGTGGGTAATCTCTGATAGATATCTATCTTCGAGGAAGACGGTATCTGCTACGGTTGCGAGGCTGCGCGTTCGCTATGACCGGAAATCTCCGCCGCGCGTGCTTCGGCATAGGCCGCCGCGCCATACAGAGCGCACTTCTCTTCCAGAATGACACGCACCGGAATGGTGTGCAGCAAAGGAGAAAGCCGACCTTTGTCCAGAAACGCCTGGCGAAAGGTGCCGTTCTGCAACGTTTTCAGAATTTTTGGCGCGATCCCACCGCCCACGTAAACGCCTCCGGACGCGAGCAGCTTCAAGCCCATATTGCCGCATTCCGCACCGTAGGAGGCGCTAAAGAGTTCCAGCGTCTTCGCCGTCAGTTCGCTCGCCCCGTCCTCTCCCGTGGTGCCGATAACGTAGTTGGGATCTTCCGTCTCCATGCGCTCACGCAGCCAGGAGGGCTCGTCCATCTTTTTGCCATCACGGAGGAATTCGTAGATATTCTTTAAGCCAATGCCGCTAACGACACGCTCGGTGGAAACGCGGCCATTCAGCTTCTTCATCAACCATTCCAGCATTTCAATTTCGAGTGGCGTGCGGGGTGCCCAATCCACGTGTCCACCCTCGCTGGGTAACGGTGTATGACGGCGTGCCGTGCTGTTCCATATAAGCAGAGCTTCACCAAGGCCAGTTCCGGCCGAGATAAGAGCGCGATGCCCCACTGCGGATTTGTCGCCTGGTTCCAGTTCGAAGATCTGCTCTGGACCAAGCTCGGCTACGCCATATCCATTTGCCTCAAGGTCGTTGATGAGGAATATGTGTTCGATATCGAGGATTTTGGAGAGGTCACGAGCGTCCAGTTCCCATGGTAGGTTGGTCAACTTCAGGTGGCCGTCCTTCACTGGACCAGGGCAACCGAAGCAGGCCGCTACAACGTCGTGTTCTACTTTTTCGCCCACATCCCCCGTGTTCAGAAAGGCGATCACGACATCCTGCAGGGTGGGGTAATCCGACGCGGGATACTTGTGCTGCCTGACCACCTGCAGCTTGCCATCTTCAAAGTTGTAGAGCGCCAGATCGACTTTGGTGCCGCCTACGTCCCCTGCAAGAATCATTGCGTTAGCTCCAGCGTGCCGGTTTCAGCGTCGCCCTGCATCCCCACCTTTGGCAGGCGGCGTGCCGCTTCCGCGTCCAGCAGCAGGTAGACCGTGCCGCTATCCGGGCGTATGAGTTGCGATGGCAACGTCTCCGGGTCGTACTCACCCAGCAGTACCTCGTGCAGACGATCCGCCTTCGCAGAGCCTTCGATCAGAAAACAGACCATACGTCCATGATTGATAACGGGCCAGGTCAGCGTGATACGCCAGGTATCCTTAGCCTCCACATGGTTGGCGGTTACCAAGCGGGCCATCTCGTGAATGGCCGGCGTGTGTGGGAACAGCGAAGCAGTGTGCCCATCGTCACCCATGCCGAGCAGGATGACGTCGAACGCAGGAGCCTGCGCGCCTTCCAGCCTAAAGCTGTTGCGCAAGGTGGCTTCGTACTTGGAGGCTGCCTCCTCCGGATCAAGCTCGCCCGCCATGCGAAAGATTTTGTCCGCTGGGAGTGGCACCTTGCTAAGCAACTGCTCGCGTGTCATCCGGTAGTTCGACTCGGCATCGTCTGGACCGACGCAGCGTTCATCCACCCAATACAGTTCAAGCTTTTGCCACGGAATTTCCGACGAAAATGGCTTACCGGCAAGCAGGGCGAACATCTTTTTCGGCGTGCTTCCGCCAGAGATCGCAATCCTGGCTACACCGCGCGTCTCAGCTGCATCCGTGGCGACTTTCGCGAAGAGTTCCGCGGCCGCTTGCGCAACGCGTTCTGGCGTGTCATAGACCTGGTAATCGGCAATGCAGGTGCGAGCCATGGTTCCACCTCAAAACAATGGATGCCACGTGGCATCGTAAGTCTGCATGTCAGTATGCAAAAGCGAGAGCGCCGATCTCTTACCGGCGCTCTTCGCGTGTGATCTGGTTCAGACGCGCCAGGCGCGGCCATCGCGGGTGAGCAGATCGTCTGCCTCCGCTGGTCCCCACGATCCGGCAGGATAGTTTGGAAAGTCCTTTTTCTGCTCTTTCCAGGCTTCCAGAATCGGCGTCATCAGTGCCCACGTGGCTTCCACGCCCTGCCGTTCAGCAAAGAGTGTGCCATCACCCAGCATGGCGTCCAGCAGCAGGCGCTCATACCCGTTGGCGGACGATTTACCAAACGCCTCCGCGTAGGAAAAATTCATCTGCACCTGTGCCAGATTCGTGGTCGGACCAGGAATCTTTGCGCCGAACTGTAGAGAGATACCGTCATCCGGCTGGATGCGCAATGTGAGAACGTTGGGCTGGAGCGGCTCAGCGCCATCCTGGCCGACCGCGCTCTTAAAAAGGTGCAGCGGTGGTTGACGGAAGGTGATGACGACCTCCGTCACACGCTTTTCAAGCCGTTTGGCCGCACGGATATAGAACGGCACACCAGCCCAGCGCCAATTTTCAATACTGAGCTTCATCGCCGCCAAAGTCTCAGTTTGCGACTCAGGGCTGACGCGCTCTTCCTGCCGGTATCCGGCGACCTGCTGGCCGTCCACCGTCCCTGGGCCGTATTGGCCTCGTGCGGTATTCTCCACGGGAATGGGCTCAATGGCTTTCCAGACCTTCAGCTTTTCAAACCGCACCGCGTCTGACTCAAAGCTGTCTGGCGGCTCCATAGCCACAAACGAGAGCACTTCCATGACGTGATTCTGGAGCACATCGCGCAGCGCTCCAGCGGCTTCATAGAACGGGCCACGGCCTTCGATGCCGATGCTCTCCGCCGCCGTAATCTGCACGTTGTCGACGAAATTGCGATTCCACACCGGCTCGAAGATGCCGTTGCCAAAACGGAAGACCAGAATATTCTGTACCGTCTCTTTGCCAAGGTAGTGATCGATGCGGAAAATCTGATCTTCGTGCAGAACCGAGTTGATCTCCTGGTTCAGTTTCTTAGCGCTCTCGAGATCGGTGCCAAACGGCTTCTCGATGATGATGCGCACCCAGCCTTGCCCTTCGCCACCCGTCATGCCGTGCTTGGCCAAACGCTGCGTGATGTCCGCGAAAAACTCCGGCGCAACCGCGAGATAGAAGAGCCGGTTACCCTTCGTGCCGAACTTTGTATCCAGCTCGGCCAGGTGCGCCTTCAGCTTCTCGAAGCCTTCGTCATTGTCAAACTCAGTCGCGAAGTAATCGATGCGCTCAATGAACTTGCTGAGCTTTTCCTCGTTCGCGTCGACCCCGCCCCCTTTGATGATGCCATCCCGCATATCCGCGGCAAATGTCTTCGAGAGGTCGCGCCGTGCCACGCCCACCACCGCAAAGTTCTCAGGCAGGAGGCTGGCCTGCTCCAGATGGTAGAGCGCGGGAAGCAGCTTGCGCTTCGTCAGGTCACCCGAAGCACCAAAGATCACCACAATACAAGGGTCAGGTATCCTCTCCTTGCTCTTGTTTGCCTCCACCTGCTCAGGCGATACATCCACGCCGGTAGCTGCCATGCACTTTCCCCTTCGTTCGTATAGATACAGCGTTGGATGCCTCGGTAAGGATACGGTTGCGCTATTCCTTCTTCATGGTGTGCCCGCCGAACGCATTGCGCATGACGGACAGGAGGCGGTCCGTCATGTTGTTATCCTCACGCGATCGAATGCGGCGGATCAGCGACTCAGTAATGACCGGCGCCGAGATGTTCAGATCGATGGCCTCGAAGACAGTCCAGCGGCCCTCGCCGGAGTCGGTCACATACGGAGCAACGCCGGTGATCTCCGGGTTATGCTGTAGCGCTTCCGCCGTCAGGTCCAGCAGCCACGAGCGTACAACAGAACCATAGCGCCAGATCTCGGAAATTTGCGCCAGATCGAGTTGAAGCGGTTCCTTCGCCTTCATGATGGAGAAGCCCTCGGCATAGGCCTGCATCATGCCGTACTCGATTCCGTTGTGCACCATCTTGACGAAGTGACCGGCACCGCTGGGCCCTGTCCGTCCCCAGCCCTTGTCCTTTGCGGGTGCAAGCGTTTCAAAGATAGGCCGCAGGTGCTCGACAACATCTTCATCGCCGCCGACCATCAGGCTGTAGCCCTCCTTCAGCCCCCAGACACCGCCACTCGTTCCAGCATCGACGAACTCAAAGCCTTCCTTTTTCAACGCGTCGTGACGGCGGATCGAATCCTTGTAATTCGAGTTTCCGCCATCGATGAAGATGTCACCCTTCTGCATCAGCGGCTTCAGCTTGGCGATAGTCTCGTCAACCGGGTCACCGGCAGGCACCATCAACCAGATGGCGCGAGGTGCCTGCAGGTTCTTAACCAGATCCTCAAGCGAGTCGACACCCGTGGAGCCTTGTGATGTGAGCTTTGCCGTGGCTTCCTTGCTGAAATCGAAGCCCACCACTTTGTGCCCACCCAGGCGAAGACGCTCCGCCATGTTGCCGCCCATCTTGCCGAGCCCGATCATCCCAAGTTCCATTACTATTCCCTTTCGCGATTTCATTCCTGCGTCGATGCGGGCGTATTCAGAACCACTTGCCTATGTGGCAGGTGGTCCGTCTTCACCGGCACTTACCTGCTGATGGCTGCCTGAACCGCCTCTACGATATGTTCAGGGGTAAAGCCGAAATGGGCGAGCACTTCTGGTCCAGGCGCTGATCCGCCAAAATGGTCAATGCCGACTGTTGAGCCGTCACGGCCAACATACTTCCACCAGCCCATGGTCGCGCCCGCCTCCACCGAAACTTTCGGCACGCCATGCGGAAAGATGCTCATCCTGTACTCTTCGTCCTGCTCCTCGAAGATTGCAAACGAAGGCATGGAAATGACGCGTGCCTTAATGCCAACCTTCTCTAGTTCAGGCAGCGTCTTCAGCACCAGCGGCACCTCGGATCCGGTTGCGACAATGATGACGCCCGGGTTCTCCTGCTCCACAAGAACGTAAGCGCCTTTGCGAGGGCCTTCCAGCACGTTGTACTTGGCCGGATCCATCACCGGCAAATCCTGGCGGGAAAGTGCCATGAACGATGCGTTCTTTCGTTCAATAGCAAGCTGCCAGCATGCAAGCGTTTCATTCGCATCCGCCGGGCGAAAATCCGTAAGCTGCGGGATGGCGCGAAGCGACATCAGGTGCTCAATAGGCTGGTGGGTTGGGCCATCCGCACCCAAACCGATGGAATCGTGCGTGAAGATAAACAGCGAGTGGGTACTCATCAGCGCCGCCATGCGGAGTGCGCTGCGGGCATAATCCGAGAAAACAAAAAATGTCGAGCCGAATGGGATGATGCCGCCGTGTGCGGCCATGCCGTTAACGGCGGCGCACATGCCAAACTCACGAACGCCGAAGAAGATGTTCTTGCCCTTTGGATCCTCGGCAAAATTGGCTGAATCCTTAAAGATCGTCTTCGTGGACGAGGTAAGGTCGGCCGCGCCGCCGATCAGTTCCGGAACTCCCTTGCCGATGGCCTCGAGGGCAACGTTGCCAGCGGTGCGGGTGGCGATGGGCTTGTCCGTAGGAAACGGCTTGATGGCCGCGTTCCAGTCTGGCTTGAGATCGCCTTTGATAGTGCGGTCGAACTCGGCGGCCAGTTCAGGATGCGCCAGCTTGTACGTGTCAAAGAGTTCGTTCCATCTGGCGTGGGCTTCCGCGCCACGGGTCTGCGCCGTGCGCCAGTTCTTCAGTACCTCGTCCGGAACGACGAAGTCCTTATCGGGATCAAAGCCGAAAAACTCCTTCGTCTTGCGTGTCGCTTCCTTGCCCAACGCTTCGCCGTGGACGTGCTTGGTACCCGCCTTTGGAGAACCATAGCCGATGATGGTACGGACCCGAATGAGCGATGGCCGGCCGGTCTCCGCCTCCGCAATGCGGATGGCCTGCTCCAGCTTGGGCAGGCTCTCACCGTCATCCACATACTGCACGTGCCAGTGGTAAGCCTCGAATCGCTCCGTCACGTTTTCAGTGAACGAGAGTTCGGTGGGGCCGTCCAGCGAGATAAGGTTGTCATCGTAGAAAACAATCAGTTTCCCCAGCTTGAGCGTGCCGGCCAGCGAGGCGGCCTCATGCGAGATACCTTCCATCAGGTCACCATCGCCCACGATGCAATACGTGTGGTGGTCAACGATGTCCATGTCCTTCTGATTGAAGACCGCGGCGAGGTGCTTTTCCGCAATCGCAAGGCCGACCGACATGGCAAAGCCCTGGCCGAGCGGGCCGGTGGTGACTTCGACGCCGGGAGTGAAGCCGTATTCCGGGTGTCCAGGTGCCCTGGAGTGCCATTGACGAAATGCCTTAAGGTCATCCAGCGACAGATCATACCCAGAAAGGAAGAGCGCGCCGTATTGCAGCATGGACGCGTGGCCGTTGGAAAGCACGAAGCGGTCGCGGTCGGTCCACTTGAAGTCAACGGGATCATGCTTCATGTACTTGGTGAACAGCAGGTAGGCCAGCGGCGAAAGGGCCATGGGCGCGCCCGGATGGCCGTTGGCGGCGCGTTCAATTGCATCGACTGCGAGCAGCCGGAGTGTGTCAATGGACAGCTTATCGAGATCGCTCATTCGTTCCTCTGCGTATTGAATCTGTTGCTTGTTTCCATGCAGATGCGTAGCGCATCAACATCCATCAAAGTTCCACACCGTACTTCCGTCACGGTGTTGCGTCTCGCCAGTGTACAAGGCGATAGCACTTCTGAGGTGACGCCATTGTTACGCCTTCAGGAGTTGCACCTGGAAGTTGTATCCCAGCCAGCGGTTTTCGGCGGTCCAGAACAGCGTCAGCTCGAGTGTTCCAGTTGCCCCCGGCGGCAGCGGCAGCTCCGCCGCGAACCCTGGATAACCCAGCAACCTTGACTCCGTACGATGCGTCGTTTGCCAATTGTCGGCGGTCCAGATCACCCGGAAACGTTCTTTGTCCAGCACCTGTAGCCGCTTGCCCGCAGGCAATACCTTCAGTGGCCGGGTGGTCTGAAAGAACTCCACGTCGCTGCGGAACGTTCGCTGTTCCCGGGGAATACCATACCGTTGCTCGACGATGGGGATGCGGTCGAAGACCTTGCCGTCCACGCAGGAGCGCAGCAGTTTGATGTACTCCGCGTGCGCCCAGACAAGCGGCTGCGCGGAACCGGCGGACTGGCCAAAATAAAGGCCCTTGTCCGGCATGTCGGCGTAATCCCAGACCTGCTCCGGTAACATGCCGCCAATGGAAGAAAAGCGTTCGATTGCGCGGACATGCTTGCCGTAGTCGCCACCCGAGGCCACTTCGTAATGCGCCCGCTCACCGGTCAGGATAGGCCAGGCGCGGCCCTGGCCGTAGTGGATGAATGGTTCCCCATCCTTCTGCTGGCCGTATCCGTCGTGGTTGTAACGCCTCCAGCACGCACCATAGGGTGTGTCGATCTTCAGAACGTGGTCGATCACCTTGAGGGAATCGACGATCAGCGGGTCATCTGCACGGCGGATGCCGTAGCGCACCAGTTCCAGGAAGCCACCGTCCACAACCTCATTCGCGGCAAAGTTGAAGCGTTCACCCGGTGCACGATTTGCTATGTTGTAACGCCCTTCGCCGAACGCCGGGTTGTAGAACGATTCGCCAGGCGCGGGTGGCTGAATTCGCACGTAATGCCGCTTGACTTCCGGAAGCAGAACACCGTCATTCGTGGTGGTCCACTCATCCAGGTGCTCCTCGATCCAATCGGCATAGCTCTCAAGAAACGCACCCAGTTCCGGCGAGCGGTAGGCACGCGCAATGTCTGCCGCGCACAGCAGGCCCGCGATGACGGCGGCCAGTGTCGAGGGAGAGTAGCCAGACGCCTCCTCCCACCGCTCCTGCTGCGTGATAGGAGCGTTGCGCACAAGAAACGCCGCGGCATGTTCAACGAACGGAAAGATGTCGAAGTTGCCGAGGCCGTCCAGCTTCCACAGCCGCCACGCCAGCATGATGGGAAAGGCAACCTCATCCAACTGGATGCCAGTCCAGTATGGCGTCCCATCGATCCAGAAATTCTGCGCAAAGGAGCCGTCGGGCCGCTGCGTGCATGCCAGGTACACCAACGCACGGCGTGCGGTATCCACGCGCCCGCAGGCCAGCAGCGCCGTCGCGGACTGGATCATGTCGCGCGTCCAGACCAGGTGGTAGCCGCCCAGATCGTCGTCACCCTTCGCGTTGCCCCATGGAATGGATGCGGAGGCAATAAAGGCTCCGGAGTAAGTTTTATCTTCGTGCGACAGAATCACATTGTGACTGATCCGCATGAGGCGGCCACTGTCGTGCGAGGCTGCCGCAAGGCGCTCAGGTGAGGCGGCCCGGTGCCACTGTTCCACAAACCGCTTCACCTGTAGCGGGTACGGGACGGAAAGTGACTGCATCATGCAGGAAAGCGCCGCGTGATAGCCGTCTCCAAGCGCGATCGCAATGGTGAACTCGCGATGACGTGCGACATCGATTTCACCCATGACCGCGATATTGCCGTCCAGCGCCTGTCCGAACTCCCACGTCATGCGCATGTGAGTGGTCAGATCCTGGAAGCCATCCGATGACCCCACATATCCGCATGAAGTCCGGGTAAAACCGCAATCCGCACCCAGTGCGAGCGATGTATTGTCTTTCCAGGCAAGAATGCACCGGCGGCCAGCCACATCGATGGATCGTGCCGAGTTACCTGCTCCGCCGCCGTTCAGGTGCGGTGCCAGCAGCGCGTAGCACTTCAGGCGAGAAAGCAGGCTCTCCTCCCCTTCAATCTTCACGTTCATCAGCACCACGGGATGGTGCGGGTCGCAGAGGAATTCTTTTGTGACCTTGTAACGCCCGCCCAGAGCAGAGGCGGAGACGCGAACCGCTAACGCATCCGGGTCAATGTAGTGGAAATCGTATTCAAAATCGCGCTTTTCCTCATGAACGAAGGTTTCACCATCGGTGAAGATCAACTCCATGTCGCGCGTCTGCGGACGGTCGATGGTGGGATAGTAGATTTCGTTCAGCGTTCCGTGAGAAACGGTGAACCAGATAAGGCTGCTGGCTGCATAGGCGGTACACACAGCATCCTTTTTGCTGGACGTCCAACGCGGTTCGAGGCCTGGTGGGCCAAAGGCCGGCCCCTGGTCATCCAGCCAACGGTAGGCGGCAGTCAGCGCATTCATGCTCTCTCCATCCCGGGTGTCTCCATCACACGTACGATACATGGCTGTGCACGGCACCGGTGGATTTTGCCCGGACACCACCGGAGGCGCATCCGGTATGGGAACACATGCATCCAAGGGTTTGTTACTGGCGTACGCGGCTGTGCGTGCCCGCAGAAGTGATGGGAACAGAACCCATAGGAGATCGAATCGTGCCCTTTGAACTTCCGCCCCTTCCATATGAGTACAACGCGCTGGAACCGTACATTGATGAAGCCACAATGAAACTGCATCATGACAAGCACCATGCCACCTACGTGACCAACCTGAACGGCGCGGTGGAAAAGCACACCGAGCTGGGAGCGAAGACGCCCGAGGACCTCATCAAGAACCTGGATGCCGTGCCAGAAGATGTGCGCACTGTGGTGCGGAACAACGGTGGCGGAGACGTCAACCACACCATGTTCTGGCAAATCATGAAACCAGGCGGTGGCGGTTTGCCGGCGGGTGCGATCGGCGAGCAGATCAAGGCCGACTTTGGGGACTTCGAGGCGTTCAAGAAACAATTCAACGAGACCACCGCAAAGCAGTTTGGCAGCGGCTGGGGATGGCTCATCTTCAAAGGCGGCAAACTCGCCATTGTGACCACGCCGAACCAGGACAATCCCATCTCGCAGGGGAGCTACCCCATCCTGGGCAACGACGTCTGGGAACACGCCTACTATCTCAAGTACCAGAACAAGCGCCCGGAGTATCTCGCCAACTGGTGGAACACAGTCAACTGGGAAGAAGTCAACAAACGCTTTGAAACGGCCAAGAACTATTCGTAACTCACTCCGCTGTATCTGAAGGACAAAGGCCGCGATTGTTCGCGGCCTTTTACTTTTATTTCAACTACAAAATGGCTGCGCCTGCTGCAGCCACCAGAAGGTGAAAGCTTCGCGGTGTGAAGACCTCACGCGCATGGATGTTCCTGCGTTTACCGAGCAAGCTGATGATTGTGCGTTTGTAGAGATCCAGCATGTCTTCCGCTGGCATAAGGCCGGAGCGACTCTCAACGTTCGCGGCAATCAGTCGCAGAACATCTTCAGGCGTTGCATTGTGTGAAAAAATCTCACGGCCGTTAAGGTCACTCGTTGTTGCCAATGCCTGATAGGGACGGCTATCGGCTATGTAGTAGCCATGATTTGTATGAAAGCTCTCGTTAACCGCCATACCTAGCTCAAAAGGCATGTTGAAGCGAGGCAACGCAGCCGGTGAATCAAGCTCTACATACGAGATGTCGTGAAAGGAAACAGTGCATTCCGCGATCAAGGCATGAATGCGTTCCAGGCGGAGTGCCTTGCATCGTAAGTCTCTATGGCTGCTCTCGGCGTAATACCGACTGCCATCGCACCAACGACATACGCTATAAAAAGGCGCATGTGGCTGTCACAAAAGGGGCGGTTGATAAATACAGAGGTGCTACGCAGCTTTTTTTTTGAAGAACTACGGCGCGCGGGACTCTTGCCATGGCTCGCACCCCGATAGCTCTTGAATCAATCAGAGCGGCGCTCGGCTTTCCCGCCTTTACAAGGTCTACTGTCCTTCGAATATGCGCTTGGTCGCGCTTGGAATCCCAAATGTCTCCGAGACCCACTGTAGAGAGACGCCTTGCCGCTCACCTTGATCTTGGTCATTGTTTGACTCTTCTTGAGCATATGTCTTCAGGACACGCCCTGCAACTACGTAATGGCGCACACGTCGCAAGCCGCCTCGATCGTGTGTTTCACCTCCGCCTCGCCGTGCACCGAAGACACAAACGCCGCTTCATACTGCGATGGTGGCAGCCACACGCCGCGCTCCAGCATGCCACGGTGAAACCGTCCGAACAGCGCTGTATCGCTCTTACTGGCGTCCTCAAAATTGTGCACCGGACCGTCCTGGAAGAACCAGGTAAACATCGATCCCACACGCGCCGTATACAAGGCAATGCCTGCTTCCCGCGCCACCTCCGCAACGCCCTCCGCAATGCGCCGCGTCGTTTCACCCAGCGCCGCATAGAACGCATCACCCTCGCGCAGCAACGTAGCGACTTGCGCAATCCCCGCCGCCATGGCTAGCGGATTTCCGCTCAATGTACCCGCTTGGTATACAGGTCCCAATGGTGCCAACAGGTCCATGATCTCCGTGCGTCCACCAAACGCGCCCACCGGCAGCCCGCCACCGATAATCTTGCCCAGCGTGGTCATGTCCGGTGCCACACCATACAGCGCCTGCGCGCCACCCAGCGCCACACGGAAGCCGGTCATCACCTCATCGAAGATGAGCAGCGCGCCCTCACGCGTGCAGATCGCGCGCAGCGACTCCAAATACCCGGGCAGCGGGGCAATCGTTCCCGCATTCCCCACTACCGGCTCCAGAATCACGCAGGCGATCTCGCCAGGATGCCGCGCAAAGACCTGCTCGACTTCAGCGATGTCGTTGTAGCGAATCGCTGTCGTGAACTGCGTCGTCTCCTCCGGGATGCCCGCCGATCCCGGGATACCGAGCGTCGCCACCCCACTGCCCGCCTTCACCAGCAGCGCATCCGAGTGGCCGTGATAGCAGCCTTCGAACTTGAGAATGCGCTTGCGCCCGGTGAAGGCACGCGCCACGCGGATCGCGCTCATCACCGCTTCCGTCCCGGACGAGACGAATCGCATCTTCTGCATGGAAGGCATGGCCCGCTGGATAAGCCAGGCGAGTTCGGCTTCAGCAGCGGTCGACGCGCCAAAACTGGTGCTCCTCCCTGCTGCCTCGCGCACCGCCGCCACCACCACGGGAGCCGCATGGCCCAGAATCATTGGCCCCCACGATCCGAAATAGTCGATATAGCGGTTGCCATCGGCATCGTAGAGGTAGGCACCGTCTGCCTGCTCGACAAAGGGAGGATCGCCCCCAACCGAGCGGAAGGCACGCACTGGTGAGTCAACTCCGCCAGGAATCAACTGTTCAGCGCGACGTTGCAGGCTGCGCGAGCGGTCTAAAACAAGACTCATAGTGTCAGTATAGGTTTGCACCACGTGTCATTTTCGGCTGTGTAACGCCATCCTGCTATCCTCAAATCTCGCTGATCCATTTGCATCTTCAAGGAGCAGACGTGAACGACCGCGCTGCAGAACCTGTGCCTACAAATCAAACAACCAAACCCGCCACCTATGCCAGCGCGGGCGTTGATATCACCGAGGGCGACCGCACCAAGCAACGTATCAAAATGCTTGCGCGCAAAACCTTCAACAAAAACGTGTTGAGCGAAATCGGCGGCTTTGGCGGTCTCTTCGGCCTGGATTTGCAGAAATATCCGGATCCGGTGCTGGTGTCATCCGCCGATGGCGTAGGCACAAAGCTGAAAGTCGCGTTTGAACTGGGCATCCACCATACCGTGGGCTGCGACCTTGTGAACCACTGCGTGAACGACATCGCCGTGCAGGGTGCGACACCACTGTTCTTCCTGGACTACCTCGCCACGGGCAAGCTGGAAGGCAGCGTGATGGAGAAGGTCGTCGAGGGCCTGTCCGAAGCGTGCAAGAGCAATGGATGCGCTCTGATCGGCGGCGAGACTGCACAGATGCCGGGCTTCTATGCCGACGGTGAGTATGACCTGGCCGGCTTCATCGTCGGCGTTGTGAACCGCGACGCCATCATTACGGGAGAGAAGATTCAGGCAGGCGATGTGCTGTTCGGCCTGCCATCCAATGGCCTGCATACCAACGGGTATTCTCTCGCGCGCAAACTGTTGTTTGAGGTTGCCAGGTATGGACCGGACCAGTACGTCAACGAGTTGAAGGACAAGACTGGTGCTGCGCTGATGAGGCAGCACCGCAGCTATCTCCCAGTCATCCGCAAGCTATGTAACGCGGGCGTTGTCAGCGGCATGGCGCACATCACGGGTGGCGGCATCACGGAGAATCTGCCGCGTATCTTGCAAAAAGGTCTCTGCGCACAGGTACAACTCGACGCCTGGGAACCGCCGCCACTCTTCAAACATCTACAGGAGCTTGGCTCCGTGGAACAAGATGAGATGATGCGGACCTTCAACATGGGTATCGGCCTGATCATAGTCGTGCCGGCAGAGATGGCTGCTAAGGCTAAGGCCGTGCTGAACCGCGCAAACGAGCGCCACTGTGTCATCGGACGCATCGTGCGCGGCGAGCGGCGTGTCCAGTACATATGAGGCGTGCGCCGCATCGCCTGGGCGTGCTGCTCTCCGGGCGTGGCTCCAACTTCATCGCCATCGACGATGCCATTGGATCCGGTACGCTCCGCGGCTGCGAGATCGTGGTCGTGCTTTCCAATGTAGACAGTGCGCCAGGCCTGGAGGTGGCACGCGCGCGCGGATATACGGCAGTCGCTGAGGTGTCGAAAGGTATTTCCCGCGAGGCACATGACGCACGCATGTTGTCCGCGCTCCACAATCATGCAGTGGATTACGTCATCCTGGCAGGCTACATGCGTGTGCTTACGCCAGACTTTATCCGGGCATTTCCCAATCGCATCCTGAATATCCACCCGTCGCTGCTGCCCGCGTTTCCAGGCCTGCATGCGCAACGGCAGGCGTTGGACTATGGCGCAAAGGTGGCAGGCTGTACGGTGCACTTTGTGGATGAGGCGGTGGACGGCGGGGTCATCATCCTGCAACGGCTGGTACGCGTGCATGAGAATGACACGGAGGAAAGCCTGTCCGCACGCATTCTCCAGCAGGAACATCGCGCATACCCGCAGGCGATTGCGCGCGTGCTGAGCGGCCGGTATGAGGTGCGTGACCGCCGGTATGTAGCGCGACCAACTGGCACGCTAGTTAATCAGGTCTCACGACAAGACACGTACCCGCTTTGACCAGGCTAGATTTGCTGAGCGGTCATGGCTTCTCCCAGGGTTACTTGCACATCCGACCGGCGGCGTCCGCGAAAAACCGTGACGGTAACAACGTCCCCTGTCTTGTGCGAATTCAAAATGGCACTGATGTCTTGTGCATTGGTGATCTCCTGCCCATCAATCGCCACGATGAAGTCTCCGCCGAGCATGACCGACGTGTTGCCGATGGTGGCGCGCTGCGTTCCTCCATGCAGTCCGGCGCGTTCGGCGGCACCGCCTGGCAGCACCCGCTGAATCAGCACGCCATAGTCGCTGGGTAAACCGATCTGGCCTGCTAATCCGGGACCAACCTCCAGCGGCAGAATCGCCAGCGTCGGGCGGCGCACGTGGCCATATTTCGAAAAGTCGTCCAGCACCGCCCGCGCCGTGGTAATCGGAATGGCAAAGCCGATGCCCGCGCTCTGGTCCGCTCCATTATTCGACGCGATCATGGTATTGATCCCGATCACTTGTCCGCGCGAGTTCATCAGCGGACCGCCGCTGTTGCCGGGATTGATGGCCGCATCCGTCTGGATCGCGTTATCGATGGCGTTGCCATTGGGTCCACGCACGCTGCGAATGGCCGAGATGATGCCGCGCGTCATGGTGCCCGAAAGTCCAAACGGATTGCCAATGGCAAACACCTTCTGCCCTACCATCAGCGTGCGTGAATCGGCAAGTTCGACCGGCTGCAGGTTCGGCGCGGTGATCTGCAGCAGGGCCAGGTCATGCAGCTTATCCACGCCGACCACCTGTGCCTTGTATTTGTGCTTGTCATAGAGTTGCACCTCGATGCGCTGGTAATTCTCGCCGATCACGTGATTGTTGGTCAGAATATGACCCTGCTTGTCCAGGATGAAGCCCGAACCTTGTCCCTGTTGAGGAACGGCTCCATAAAAGAAATCGAACGCGACGGTTGTGGAGGTGATGTTCACGACGCTCGGCGTGACGCGCTTGTAGACAGCGATGTTGTTCTGCTCTTCCGCGTCAAAGGCAGGTTCCGCATTCGCGACGTTCAGATCAAAGGTGCCAAGCGGTCCACCCGTGCGCACGGGCGTGCCCCCCGAAGCCATGGCGGGCGCATACCGCTGCACCAGGCCGGCGACTGAACCGGCAGTCCAAAGATGCTGCGACAGATAGTAGAAGCCACTCACCAGCAGCAGAACCAATACGACTCTTCGGAACTTCATGCCGTGCGCCCCCGGGCAACCTGTGATCTGGCGGTACTGCCAGCGCCAGCATTATTAGACGCTGCGACATCCTATATGGCTTCGGCGGCGCGGTCGAGTGATTCCTGCCTGAGTACGGCATAGAGCCGTTCCACGGCGGAACAGAGATCCTGGAGCGTACCGGCGTTCGCGATGACAACGTCTGCCAGCGCGGATCGCTGCGCGTCGTTCCACTGCGCCGCGGACCGGCGTGTGAAATCGCCCGCTGCGGCATCCTCTGCCATTGACCCGCTCAATCGCTCCACATAGCGTGCGCGTCGAACTTCAACAGGCGCGGTGACGGCGACAATGCGGTCAAAGCGCGTGCGCCACGGCATCGAGCTGCCGTCCCCGTTCCACTTTGTTTCGAAAATCAGCGCTGACTCTACGACCGCTACGGCTTCGACGTCCACCTCGGCGACTGCGGACATCCACCGTGATTGCGCGGCGATGACAGCCGGGTGGACGATCCCGTTCAGTTCCTCAGCCCGGCCCTCGTCAAACGCAAGCCGGGCCAGCATCGCCCTGTCCAATTCGCCTTCAGAGGTCAGCACCCCCGTGCCAAAGTGCTGCACGATGCGCGCGAAAACCTCCTCGCCAGGCTGCATCAGTGCACGGCCAATCTCGTCCGAGCAGGAAACGTGCGCGCCACAAGCGCGGAGCATGGCTGCAACCGCGGATTTGCCGCTCCCCACGCCACCCGTAAGCCCGACCCGCAGCATGGATTACAGCAGACCGCGCCGAAGCTTCGCGGCCTTGACAGTGTTGTGCATCAGCATGGCAATGGTGAGCGCCCCAACGCCGCCAGGAACCGGGGTGTACGCATTGCTAATGGCATTGGCAGCCGGAGAGATGTCGCCCATTACAAGCGATCCGCGCTTTTGGAACGATTCCATGCGGAGGGGGTCGTCACCAAAGATCTGCCGCACGCGAGCCTCATCCGTCACCCGGTTGATGCCGACATCGATTAGCACGGCACCAGGTTTCACCATCTCCGCACCGATAAAACCGGGATTGCCAACGGCCACCACCAGGATGTCCGCCTCTCGTGTGTACCGGGCCAAATCGACGGTCTTGATGTGGCAGGTAGTCACGGTGGCATCGGCGTTTAGCAGCATGGACGCGGTAGGTTTGCCTACAATGTTGCTGCGCCCCACTACAACGGCTGTCGCGCCATCCGTCTGCACACCGGCACGGCGAAGTATCTCCATCACGCCTGCCGGGGTGCAGGGTGCCAGGCAGTCCTGCCCGATGTGCAGACGTCCCACGTTGACTGGGTGAAATCCATCCACATCCTTGTCTGGAGAGACGGATTCCAGCACGACCTCTGTGTCGATCTGACTGGGAAGCGGTAGCTGGATAAGAATGCCATCCACATCATCCCGGCTGTTAAGCTCGGCTATTGTCGCGAGCAACTCTTCCGTCGAGATGTCTTCGCTGGGCTGCAGCAGCGTGCTGCGGATGCCAAGCTCCTCGCATGTCCTGACCTTGTTGCGGACATAAATCGACGATGCAGGGTCATCCCCGATCAGGATAACCGTGAGTCCAGGAGTGACCCCGATGCGATTGAGTTCGAGGAGTTCATGCTTCAGTTCAGACTTGATCTCTGCGGCAATGGCTGTTCCATTCAATAAGCGTGCGCTCATACATTTGCAGGATACAGTGACACACAATCCGGTCTGGTTCCTGCATCACGGCTTAAAACGGCGCGGCATTTGTGCGTAATACGGCACCCGTCAGCAACCCTCCAGCAAGCGTCACGTCTAATCTCCAACTTGTACTGTGGAGAAACGCCATGGATGTGATGCATGCCGACGGAAAATTCAGCGCCGAAGACGTTGCAAACCTGCGTGGCGAGTTGCTGCAGTCAGGTCTGGACAATTGGCAGGCAGCGGAACTGATCTCAAGTTTTCTTAACGCGCGCGGGTACGGCATCTCAAGCGATGGCGCGCGCAAAGTCGTCACACGAATGGATGCCCTGCACTGCACGCTGGAGTGCATGCATCAGGAACTTGAGCGCGTCGCTCTCGTGATGTAGCCGTCCGCAGGAACGGACTCATCGACGTCGCTTTACTCTAGCGCGCCGTCTGCAACGCTTCCACACGTGTGCGGAAGTACTCCAGCGAGAGTTCCAGCCCCTCACGCAGTGCAATCCTTGGCTCCCATCCAAGCAATCTCGCTGCTTTTGTGATATCCGGTTTGCGCTGCTTTGGGTCGTCTTGCGGCATGGCCCGGTAGACCAGGCGGCTCTTTGATCCCGTGACTTCTAGCACGGCTTTCGCGCAATCCAATATCGTCCACTCGACCGGGTTGCCGATGTTGGTGGGCAGCGGCTCGCCTGAGTGCGCAAGCGCCACGATGCCCCGGATCAAATCTGACACATAGCAGAAGGAACGTGTCTGTAAGCCATCGCCGTAGATGGTGAGGTCTTCACCGGCAAGCGCCTGCATCAACAGGTTGGAGATCACCCGGCCGTCGTTCGGCTGTAGCCGCGGCCCATAGGTATTGAAAATGCGAACCATCCCCGTCCGTACGCCATGGTAGCGGTGATACGCCATGATGGTAGCCTCGGAAAAGCGCTTGGCTTCGTCATACACCGAACGCGGTCCGACCGGATTCACATTGCCCCAGTAGCTTTCCGTCTGCGGATGCTGCTCCGGGTCGCCATAGCACTCGGAGGTGGAAGCATGCAGAAAGCCCGCGCCGTAACGGCGCGCCACCTCCAGAGCATTCACGGTTCCATCGGATCCGACGCGCAGCGTCTCCGGCCCCAGCCTCATGTAATCCACGGGACTCGCTGGCGAGGCAAAGTTGAAGACGTAATCGATTGGTCCAAAGTCAAAAGGTTTGCAAATGTCCGCCTGCTCGAAGGTGAAGCGCGCTTCGTGCTTCAGATGTTCGAGATTGTCCACGGAGCCGGTGCAGAGGTTATCGACACCGACAACCTCGGCGCCTTCCGCCAGCAAGGCGTCCGTGAGGTGCGATCCGAGAAAACCCGCGGCACCTGTGATAAGTATGCGCTGCCATTGCGACATGGTGTATTTCGACTCCAGGAGAAAGTGAAGGGCTGCATGTTAGATCTGTCTCTGTGTCATGGCACAGGATCAGGCATGGGTTGTGACTTCTTCGCGAACGGGGTGGGCCGCGGGCCTGCCAACACTGTAGTACGTCAAGCCGTGCGTCGCCACCGCCGATGGCTCATACAGGTTGCGGCCATCGATAAGTATGGGATAACGCAAGGAGGTGCGCAGCTTTTCCAGGTCGAGCTTCGAAAACTCGGGCCAGTCCGTCAGGATCAGCAGAGCGTCAGAGTCCTCGGCTGCCGCATAGGCTGAGTCCACGTAGCTCAGCCGGTCACTGCCGGGCAACACCGCGCGGCTGCGCTCCATGGCCGCGGGGTCGAATGCTTTGATGCAGCAGCCTTCCGCCAGCAACATGCGCACCATCTCGATGGCAGGGCTGTCGCGAATGTCATCCGTGTTGCCCTTGAACGCGAGACCAAGAACACCCAACCGCTTGCCGCGCAAAGTCCACAATGCGGAGCGCACCTTCGAAAGAAAGCGCTTTTTCTGACTGATGTTGATTTTTTCAACCTCATTCAGCAGCGAGAAGTCCACGCCCAGCTGATCGGCGACGGAACGGAACGCGGCGACATCCTTTGGAAAGCACGAGCCGCCGTACCCAATGCCGGGCCGGAGAAAACGTGGGCCGATGCGGCTGTCCAGACCCATGCCATTGGCGACCTGCTGCACATTGGCGTCGGTGGCCTCACACAGATTGGCCACGGCATTGATGAAGGAGATCTTTAGCGCAAGAAAGGCATTCGAGGCATGCTTGATGATCTCTGCGCTCTTGGTGGAAGTCAGCAGGAACGGCGGTGGGTCCTGGCTATGAAAGCGGCCCGGAATGATGTTGTCTTGCCCATAGTAAGAACCGGTTGTGAGGGGCGCGTAAATCTCCTGGAGGACGGCTGCCGCGCGCTCGCTATCCGCGCCCACCACGATGCGGTCCGGGTGCAGGAAGTCTGAAACTGCTGAACCCTCCCGCAGAAACTCCGGGTTGGAGACTACATCGAACATACGCCGGTCAACACCGTTACGCTCAATGGAGCGGCGAATCCATTCGTTGGTGTACACCGGGACAGTACTCTTCTCAACGATCACCTTGTAGCTGTCCAGGTGGCGCGCAATTTCGCAAGCGACCGCTTCCACATACGACAGGTCGGCGTCACCAGCCTCCGATTGCGGTGTGCCCACGGCGATAAAAATCGCCGCCGCATTGGCGGTCGCCGTTCCCAGGTCCGTGGTAAACCGGACGCGCGTGTTGCGGTAGCGTTGCAGGAGCTCCGGCAAATGCTCCTCATGAATTAGTGAGTCTCCGCCCTGCAACGCGGAGACCTTGCGCGGATCATTATCCACGCATGTCACCTGATGGCCCATTTCGGCGAAGCAGACCGCCGCGACCAGGCCGACGTAGCCCGATCCCACGACCGCAATGTCAACACTCTTGCTCATTACGACAGACTACCGTACTGACTCCGCCTCTGGACGACAGAGTTGTGCGAAAGGTTGGTGAAGCGTGCCTGATTTCGGAACAGTGATAGATGGCTGTGTCGCAAGACTAAAACGGGTGTCAGGTACACTTACAGGAGATGCCATCCGGGACAAATCAGCCCCAGCCGCAGGACATTGCGGCCACGTCCACGCTGCAGGGCACCAACTCCACCGATACCACGCTCACGGAGTCTCTGGCGGTTCTGCGCAAACGTAAATGGGTTGTCATTGCGTGTCTCGTATTTGGCCTGATCTACGGCATCTATAAATCGTCCACGCAGCCCATTCTGTACACCGCGCAAGGCCGGATTGAGGTGCGCAACTCCAGCACCGCCAGTGAATATTCCGTGGGGGCGGTGATTGCAGGACGCCAGGACAGTCACCTAGAAACCGAAGTCCTCATCATCACCAGCGATTCCCTGCTCCTAAACGTGGCTCGGGAGATGAATCTTGCAAACAACGCGGACTTCATGGGATCCGGATTTGTGGTTCCGGGACATTACCGCGACCTGAACGATCCGGCGGTACGCTATTCCGTGCTGGCGGCGCTGACTCAGTCGCTGACCGTGACGCTGGTTCCACGGACAGAGATCATCAAGATCACCTGCGTCACCGCAAAGGCCCAGCTTGCGGCGGATATCGTCAACCACGTCATCAATGCGTACATCCAGCGTTCATACGAGTCGCGTTTCGCGTCGACGCAGCGCGTGTCTCAGTGGCTCTCCAGCCAGCTGGACGACCTCAAGCAGCAGGTCGAATCATCACAGGAGCAGCTGATCGATCTGCAAAAGCGGCTCGGCGTGCTTGGGTTCGGCTTCGATGCAGCCAAGCCGCCCACCACCGAAAGCGCGGCGTCCGTGGACGCGCTGGTGACTGCCGCGGGTAAAGCAAAGGTGGAACGCATCCTGGCGGAATCGCGCTACCGCGTCCTCAGCAGCTCCGATCCCAACCTGCTGGAAAGCAACCTGGACGTCAATGGCGGTACGTCTGAGCTGTCACGGCTACGCAACGATGCCGCCCAAAACCGCTCGGCCATAGCGCAGCAAAGCGTCACGCTGGGACCTAGGAATCCTGAAATCCTGGCGCTTGAAGCACATCTTCGTGAAACGGAACGCGAGCTGCAAACTGAGCAAACGCGTCTGTTGACCGAGGCAAAGCAGGCCCTGGTGGCCGCTCAGTCCAACGAGCGCCAGACCGGAGCCGCGCTGAACGAAGAAAAGAACGACGCCTACCGCTTGCGAGACGCTCTGGTCGAGTACACGCTCCGGCAGCGCGACTACGAGGCCAATCGCACTTTGTATGAGAGCCTGCTCTCCCGCTTGCGCGCTGCCAGCGTCCAGGCCGGCCTGGACTCGCTCGAGATCGATGTTGTCGATCAGGCATACCGGCCCGCGACCATGACCGCTCAATCGCGGGCCAGTATTCTTGCGAAGACCCTGGCGCTCGGCCTGATTGCCGGTCTCATCCTTGCCTTCACATTGGAAAGCTTGGACACCGGTATCCGCAGCGTCACGGAACTGGAGCAGGTGACGCAGCTTCCTTCGCTTAGTGTCATTCCCCGCGTTCGCCGTGCAGGACCGGAGGGTGGTGGTCCGCAAAGCGTGGCGCGCAGCAATCTTGGCGTGCTGGCTACGTCCAAATCGCAGTTCTCCGAGGCATTTCGCTCGCTCCGTACTTCCCTGCTCCTCGCGCGCACAGGACGTCCCCCGAAAATCATCGTCATCACGAGTTCCACCCCCACCGAGGGCAAGACGACCGTTTCCACCAATCTCGCGGTCATCCTGGCGCAGCGCGAGACGCGCGTTGTGCTGATCGATGGTGATCTTCGCCGTCCAAACGTGCACCATCGCTTCGGCATGAACGGCCGTATCGGCCTTTCCACTGTTCTGTCAGGTGGTGCAACCCTCGAGGAGGCGGTGCGAAACGTACCAGAAGTACCGAATCTAGACGTGCTCTGTAGCGGTCCCGTACCACCGTTTCCCACGGAAATGCTTTCCTCCGAAGCAATGCAGGAGTTGTTGCGGCAGTGCGCCGAGCGGTATACACATGTCGTTATTGACACGCCGCCCATCCTCTCAGTCACCGACGGCATTATTCTTGCGCGGTATGCTGATGCCGTGGTGCTGGTGGTGCGCTACGGCAAGAGCAGCCGGAATGTAGTCCGCCGCGCCCGCGAGCTGCTGATGCGGTCCGGCGCGACGTTGACCGGGGTTGTGCTGAATTCCGTGGATATCACGGCTCCCGAGTACTACGGCTACTACGGCTACTCCGGATATAGCTATTCCAACATTGACGCTGAATCGTGGGAAAGCGGGTCAGGCACACCGCCTCGCAGCCGTGACCTGGAGGAGAAAGAATGAGCACACCTCGCATGTTTCGTTTCATCGGGTGTGTCCTTCTGGCACTGTGCATGTGCACCGCCTATGCGCAGTTCAGTGGCGTTGCGCCAAGCTCCGCGCCCGGCCTGAACGTACGGCAGAAAATCACCACCGACCCGGCCATTCTTTACCCGCCAGACCGTGAAATGCGGCTCATCCCAGGTGATCTGCTGCGCGTGTCAGTCTATGGGGTGACGCCGCAATATGTTGACACGGAGCGCGTCTCGCTCGAAGGCACGGTCCGGCTAAATCTCGCTGGCGTCATCCAGGTGCAGGACCTCTCATTGAAAGAAGCGGAAGAAGCCATCGCTGCCCGTTTCGAGCAGGAACAGACCTTTCACAATGCACAAGTCTCGGTGGAAGTCACAGACGCACCAGGCCATAACGCCACGGTCATTGGCGCGGTTCGCGGTTCAGTGCCGGTCGTTGGCAGGATACGGCTCTATGACGTCTTGGCACGAGCCGGCTCTATCCCGCCCACAGCCAGCACCGTGCTTTCCATCGAACGCCCCGGGAACCCGCAACCCATCGTCGTGGACATCGGCAGCGACCCCGCGCACAGCGCCGCGGGCAACATCCCCATCTTCGCTGGCGACACCATCACCGTCAGCGAAGTCGGTCTCTACTACGTGGTGGGTGCCGTCAACAGGCCGGTTGCCAATCCGCTGAACGGCTCCATACCCACGACCCTGGTGCAGGCTGTTACGGCCGCGGGCGGCACAACCTTTGCCGCGAAGCTGGACGATACAAAATTGGTGCGTACCACCGGCACGCAGCGCACCGTCATCAACGTTCAACTGGGCAAGATGTTGCAAGGCAAGGCCGAAGATATCCCGCTGCAAACAGACGACATCATTCTCGTCCCATCCAGCGCACTCAAGAAAGCCCTGAGCAATGGCGGTGCAAGTACGATTGCCTTTGCTGCGATCTCGCTTGCAAGCATCCTGATTAATCGTTAGGTTGCATGCTGCTTCCGCCAGTGGCCTTCAGTCGCACAACATTTGACCTTTTACCTGATGACTTAGCCGCTGCCATGAGGATTGCCATGACCGAACCCTCGCAGGAAAAGAAGCGTTCCATCATCCGGCTGGCCTACGTCGTCAGTCATCCCATTCAGTATCAGGCACCGTTGCTGCGCCACATCGCGCGCGACCCCGAGATCGACCTGACTGTCTTCTTCTGCTCGGACTTTTCAGTAGCCGGGTACCAGGACAAAGGCTTCGGCGTCGCCGTGCAATGGGATGTGCCTCTCCTGGAAGGCTATCGTTCCGTCGTGCTGCCACGTTTTCGCGACACGCATGAACCGTCGCCCACGCGGCCAATCGCGCATGGCTTTCTGCGGCACTTCAGGCGTGGCGTGGACGGCGAACCATTCGACGCGGTGTGGGTGCACGGCTACTCCACGATCAATGCTCTGCACGCGATGCTGGCGGCAAACGCGCTTGGAATACCCGTTCTTCTGCGTGCGGAGTCGTGGCTGCACGATCGCTCGCGGACGGGCGCAACGCTGCTCGCGAAGAAGTGTTTCTTCCGTGTGCTTAGCCATCTTGTAGATGCTGTGCTGCCCATAGGCACGCGCAATGCGGAGTACTGGGCACACTACCTGGGTGAGCGGTTTCCCGCCTTCCTTATGCCCTATGCCGTCGACAATGCGTTTTTCGCCCGGAAAGCCACAGATGCAAGAGCACAACGCGCGGCCCTCCAGGGTGAACTCTGTCTCGACGCTTCCCGTCCTGTCATCCTTTTCGCATCCAAGCTACAGGAGCGCAAACATTGCGACGATCTCCTGCAGGCCTACCTGCAACTGCGGAGAACGACGTCGCTGGCACCCTATCTTTTAATCGTGGGAGATGGCGAGATGCGCGAAAGCCTGGAACAGCGTGCGCGGGAGAGCGGGTGCCCTGACATCATCTTTGCGGGATTTCGTAATCAGAGCGAGCTGCCCCGCATCTTCGACCTGAGTTCCGTCTTCGTGCTGCCCTCGCGTCACGAAGCCTGGGGTCTGATCACGAACGAAGCCATGGCAGCCGGTCTGCCGGTGATCGTCTCCGATGATGTGGGCTGTGCCGTGGACCTGGTGCGATCGGGCGAGAACGGTTTTGTGTACCCCGTGGGAGACCGTTCCGCATTGTGCCGTGCGCTCCAGTCCGCGCTGGAACCGGGGCGCGCCCAAGCCATGGGCGCACGCTGCCGCGATATCCTCGCGCGCTGGAGTTATGCCGAAGACGTGGAAGGTTTACGCGCTGCTCTGCGCCACGTCACCCGCAAGAACCTGCACGCGCCGCTTCCCGGCCACGCCTGAGCGCGATGCACATCCTCCACATCATCAGCACGCTTGACCCAGCCGCCGGTGGACCCGCAGAGGGCGTGCGTCTGCTGCTCTCACAAACAAACGAGTGGACGGGTGAGGTGGTGACACTGGACGCGCCCGGCGCGCCCTTCTTGCGCGATCTGCCGTTTTCTGTCCACGCCGTCGGCCCCATCCATAGCGTCTACGGTTACAGCAAAAATCTGCTGCCCTGGCTCCGAGCCAATCGCAACCGCTTTGACGGTTTTCTGCTGAACGGCATGTGGCAGTACTGCGGCCTTGCGACCATGCTGGCCGCAGGACGCCGTGTCCCGTACATGCTCTTCGCACACGGCATGCTGGACCCGTATTTCAAGCGCCGCTTTCCCCTGAAACACCTCAAGAAGATCGTGTACTGGTACCCAATTGAATTCTGGGTGCTGCGCCGCGCCTGGCGTGTGCTTTTTACTACGGAAACTGAGCACGTGCTTGCCCGGCAGAGCTTTGCCATCGCCTCCTGGAAGGCAGCGATTGTGCCCTATGGCATCGAATTGCCCGCGACCTCGCCAGAGGTTAACGTGCGTGCCTTCCACGATGCCGTGCCAGCCCTGCGGGAAAAGCGGTTCATCATCTTTCTTGGGCGCATCCACCCCAAGAAGGGCTGCGACTTACTCATCCGCGCATTCTGTGAGGTTGCGGCATCCAGTCCGGAGTTACACCTCCTCATGGCAGGCCCAGACCCCGGCCAGTGGGGCAAAAAACTGCATAGGATGGCGGTCGAGGCTGGAATTGGGGATCGCATCCACTGGCCTGGCATCCTGCGTGGACCAGCGAAGTGGGGCGCGTTTCTTGCCTCTGAGGCGTTCATTCTGCCCTCGCATCAGGAAAACTTCGGTATTGCCGTTGCCGAGGCGCTTGCGTGTGGACGTCCCGTACTCCTTTCCGGTCAGGTCAATATCGCGTCTCTCATTGGAGATGCGGGCTGCGCCTATATCGAACCCGATACGCTGGACGGAACCCGCAACCTGCTGCGCCGCTGGATCGCGACGCCCGATCTGGAACGCGAGCGCATGGGGTCCGCCGCCGCACTCTGTTTTCAGCAGCGCTTTGATTTGCGAGAAACCGTAAGGACCATCAACCGCCTCTTCGAAGAAGCAGCACGCAGCGGCAAGTACCGGAAAGGCAGCCGCTGATGCCCCCGCTCCCGGACTACAACGCCTCAGAGAGCATCGCGGCGGATGGCATCGCCGACCCCTACCTGCGCCCAGCCTTCACATTGAGCAACCGGTTGAGGCGGTTGCTCTGGAGCTTCGTGTGGCTCTTGCTATACCGGACGTCACCCGCTCCCCTGCACGCCTGGCGCGGCTTTCTCCTGCGTTGCTTCGGCGCGACGATGGGGCCAAACTGCCACTTCTATCCCGGTTCACGGATATGGGCACCATGGAACCTTCACTGCGCCGATCAGGTAACCGCGGCGAACGGTGTAGAAATCTACAATCCCGCACCCATGCACTTCGGCTCGCATTGCATCGTGTCGCAGGGAGCGTACCTTTGCGGTGCGACCCATGACTACAACAGCACCGCCTTTCCCCTGCTGGCTTACAGCATGAGCTTCGGTGCATACGCGTGGATTTGCGCGCGCGCCGCGGTAGCACCGGGCGTGCAGGTGGGTGAGGGGGCGGTGCTTGGCATGGCGTCTGTCGCAACGCGGTCGTTGGAGCCATGGACCGTGTATGCAGGCAATCCAGCAGTTGCGGTTAGGGAGCGGACAAAGACCGTTACACAAGGGGAAACGCTCCCATGATCTCCGTCCTGATCCTTACAAAGAACGAAGCGTCCGATATCGCTGGTGCTATTCGCAGTGTGGCATTTTCTGATGACGTGCATGTCTTCGACTCCTTCAGTACGGATGGCACGCAGGGCATCGCGCGCGATCTCGGAGCAACGGTGCACGAGCGTGTCTTCGACAACTACGCCGCGCAACGGAATGCGTCCCTGACCCAGCCTCAGTTCCTGCATGACTGGATACTGATCCTCGATGCCGACGAACGGCCATCGCCGGACCTTGCCGCGGAGATGCAGGCAGCGGTGAGCTCAGCACCCCCGGACGTTGCCGCCTTCCGCTTGCGGCGCCACGATTACCTGTGGGGCACATGGCTGAAGCATGCGCAGATCACGCCCTACTACACCCGGCTGGTCAGGCGCGGACGCGCTCGCTACGTGCGGGAGATCAACGAGCTGCTGGAAGCGGACGGGCGCATCGTGGAACTGCATGCGGCTCTCAATCACTACCCTTTTTCCAAGGGAATCGCGCATTGGGTGAGCAAGCACAACGTGTACTCGACCATGGAGGCCGAGTTACTTGCGGCTGGCCGGGCCACTGCCAACGCCTCGCTCCGTACAGCGCTCTTTGGAAAAGACCGCCAGGCGCGGCGCGCTGCACAGAAGGCATTGTTTTTCCGCCTGCCGCTCCGGCCCGTTATCAAATGGGGCTACATGATGTTCGTGCGTGGTGCCGTGCTGGATGGCTCAGCCGGTCTGACGTACTCAACGTTACAGAGCTTCTATGAGTACCTGATCGAACTCAAGCGGCGCGAGATTGTGCGGGGCAACATTGCACATGAATAAGCCCACGATCTTAAGCGTATAGCTGTCTAACTGCGCAGTTTGGACAGCAGGTCGGTCGGATGGACCGGTTTGGCGAGAATCTCAAATTCGTGGCCCTGTGCGCGTGCCTTCTCCAGCAAATCAGCTGTTGCCGCCTGTCCGCTAAACAGCAAAATCTTGCATGCTGGCAGTTTGGCGCGCACCTTGATGGCGGCCTCAATACCGGTCATGCCCGTCATGATCACGTCGGAGATCAACATATTCGGCTGAAAGTCATCAAGGCTTTCGACGGCATTTTCGCCCGAGTACACTGCCTTGGCTTCAAATCCAGCCTGGTTCAAAATGATCGCAAGTGTATTTGCGATGACCTGTTCGTCGTCAGCAACCAGGACCCTGGGTTTCGCGGAAGTTGTTGTCATGTCTGTCTCAGTTCTATAGCAGCCGATTGTGTAAGTGCAAGTTTACACGGCTCTAAACGGGTGTGCAGACCGAAGATGATACGCTGCATTCATCCCCCGGCGGATTGGCTCAAATAGACGCGCGGGATCAATTTAATCTTGACGTGAAGAGCATGGTCCAGGCAATCATCCGCGCGGAGCGGGTTGAGAAATACTACGCGCAGCCCAGCGAGAACCGCATTCAGGTAATCTCGCCCACGGACCTTGCCATTGTTCCCGGCGAGATTGTCGCCTTGCTCGGACCATCCGGCTCCGGTAAATCCACCTTGCTCCGCATGTTGACCGGACTCTCGCTGCCGTCAGCCGGCCAGGTGTTCTGGCATGAGATACCCATCGGCCAGGCTGAAATCAATGTCTCCATCGTCTTTCAGAGCTTCGCATTATTTCCGTGGCTCACCGTTCTGGAGAACGTGGAGGCTCCGCTGCAAGCGCGCGGCATCGAGGGACAGGAGCGCCGCAAACGCGCCCTCAAGATGTTGGATACAGTTGGCCTGGACGGCTTTCAGCAGGCGTATCCGAAAGAGCTTTCCGGAGGCATGCGCCAGCGCGTCGGCTTCGCGCGCGCTCTCGTGGTCGAGCCGGAGGTCCTCTTCATGGACGAACCGTTCTCCGCGCTGGACGTGCTGACAGCAGAGAACCTCCGCAGCGAATTGCTGGAACTATGGCAGAAGAAGACCATGCCCACCCAGGCCATCTTTCTTGTAACTCACAACATTGAGGAAGCTGTTCTGCTGGCGGACCGCATTATCGTGCTTGGCCGGAACCCGGGCCATGTGCGCACCGATTTCCACGTGGCCCTGCACCACCCGCGCGACCGAAAGGCCGCCGCCTTTACCCAGCTGGTCGATTACATCTATAAGGTGCTGACGCAGCCCGATGCGCAGCCGCCGGAACTGCCCCGCACCGTGAATGGCAAGCGCGTGCGCGACCAGCGCCTGATGAGCTATCAAATGCTGCCGCATGCCCGGCCAGGAGGCATCGCGGGCCTGATGGAGTTCATGATCGACCACGGCGGCAAGGCCGACATCTACCGCCTGGCAGACGATCTTTCCTTCGAAATCGACGATATTCTGCCCATCGTCGATGCGGCCTCCCTGCTGAAATTTCTCCGTGTCACCGAGGGTGATGCCGTGCTGACCGCCGTCGGCGCGGAATATGCCAATGCCGAGATCCTGCGGCAAAAGGAAATTTTTCGCGAGGCCGCCGTCGACAACGTCCTCCTATTGCGGCAGATCGTACGCGCGCTCGACTCCAAAAGCGACGGCACCGTCCCCGAGGAGTTCTTCCACGACATGCTGGACGAGCAGTTCAGCGAGGAGGAGACCTTGCGGCAATTGGAGACAGCCGTGAACTGGGGCCGCTACGCTGAACTGTTCGACTACGACGCAGGCGGCAGGCGGTTCATCCTGCCCCGAACCCAGCACCTCGAACCGCTGGAAGTCACCGCATGATCCATCACGTTCCACGTCGACCGGGGCGCTGCATCCTGCGGAAATGTGGGACCAGGTCCCAGCAGCCCGTGCCATGAAGTTGCTACCCGATCACACAACCCAGTCCCGGACGCCAGCGGGCCTGCCGCAGACGTTGGAGCGGTTTCCTCTCCTGGCACGCAGCCAGGCAGTCCGGCGATCGTGGCCCTTCCTTCTGGATCTGGTGGTCGCATGCATCGGCCTGGCCGCGTTCTATGGTGTGGTGCAGATTGGGCGCTTGTGGCTCGGTCAGCCGCAGCCTAGCGTCGTACTCTCCCTCTCACCGCGCGCCTTGCCACGGTACGCCCTCTACTCCATCGTGCGGATGGCGCTGGCCTACCTGCTTAGCCTGGTATTTGCCATCGGGTATGGGTATCTCGCGGCATACAGCCGCCGTCTTGAGTCGCTGATGATCGCCGCGCTCGACATCCTCCAATCCATTCCCGTACTCAGCTTTCTGCCGGGCGTCATGCTGGCCATGGTCGCGCTCTTCCCGTCGCGCCAGCTTGGTTTGGAACTCGGTGCCATCATCCTCATCTTCACGGGCCAGGTCTGGAACATGGCCTTTTCGTTTTACTCATCGCTCAAAAGTCTGCCCCGAGAACTGACGGAGGCCAGCAGCATTTACGGCTTCTCCCGCGCGCAACGGTTGCTGCAACTCGAACTGCCCTACGCTGCCATTGGCCTCATCTGGAATTCGATGGTCTCGGTCGCGGGGGGCTGGTTCTTCCTGATGGCCTGCGAGATGTTTGTGCTGGGGACGCACGACTTTCGCCTTCCAGGCCTCGGCAGTTACCTGCAAACCGCCGCTAGCGCGGGGAACACCAAAGCGATCCTATGGGGCCTGGCCGTCATGATCTTCATTATCGTGGCCACCGACCAATTGCTGTGGCGGCCCATCATCGCGTGGAGTGACCGCTTCAAGTTTGAGCAGGTCGAAGGTGCCCGTCATGCACGCTCTCCGCTGCTGCACATGCTGCGGCAATCCAGCGTCTTGCAGCGCTTCGGCCACGTCACCTTTGCACCGCTTGTAGATCGGCTGTACCGGCGCGAGGCGACGCACCACTCCACTCACCCCGAGTATGACGCGGCGCGGCGCAAAGCCCCCTCAAGCCTTCTGCGGGGCGTGGTCTATGTGTTAGCCGGTGCCATCGTGGCCTATGCTGCCTGGCAGGCAATCCATCTGCTCCGTTCATTACATCCAGCCGATCTTCGAAACATTTTCGAAGGCGCGGGTGCCACGCTGCTGCGCGTGGTTGTCTCCCTGGTACTCGCCACGCTGTGGACCGTGCCGGCCGGAGTCGCCATCGGATTCCATCCCCGGCTGGCACGTGTAGCGCAGCCGCTCGCGCAGATTGCGGCCAGCGTTCCGGCCACCGCGCTCTTCCCTGTTCTGCTGCTTCTGCTGCTGGGGAGCGGCGCAGGCATGGGCACGGCGGCAATCCTGCTCATGCTGCTTGGAACACAGTGGTATATCCTTTTCAACGTCGTCGCGGGTGCGATGGCCATTCCCACCGACCTGAAGGAAGTAGCTAACCTGTTTCATTTCAGTTCGCTACAGCGCTGGCGCACACTCATCCTGCCCGGCATCTTCCCGTTCCTGCTGACCGGCCTCATCACTGCATCCGGCGGAGCGTGGAATGCCAGTATCATCGCGGAATACTTTCACCTGCGCAACCGCACGCTCACCACCTTCGGCCTGGGCGAACAGATCAGCGCTGCAACCGACGCGGGCCGGTTCGCCGTCCTCCTGATGGCCACCATCGTCATGGCGCTGATGGTTGTCACCATCAACCGGCTGGTCTGGCGTCCGCTCTTCCGTATCGCCGAGTCCAAGTACAGGCTGGGAGCTTAAGCCTCGGTATGTCTGCGCCGCAACGCAAAGACAACCGCAAGCAACGGCGGTGCCAGCAGAGCACCCCAGGGTGGCAGAAGTATGCCGCCGGCAATCGGCCCCAACAGTGCGGCCCACCATGGCACCAGCGTCTGCCGCTTCAGCAGCACCGGCTGAATCACCAGTCCATCGGCAATCGCGATCAGGGCGTACAGGCCCAGCGTCCACCACAGCTTGTCGAGTCCCGTATCCACGCTGGCAAAGAAAGCGGCAATCGCAGGTCCGCAAACCGAGACAGCCGTCCCGATCCCCGGCACAAACTGGCACACCGCGCCCACCAACGCCCACAGCGGTGCCCACGGCACATGGATGAAGTACAAGCCAACCCACCACATAAGACCCACGGCGAGCGCGTCCAGCGTGGTTGCCCGCCACCATCCAAGCAGCGCGCCTCCCGCCGTGCGTAACGAACTCGTGCCGCCCGGCTGTCTGGGTTCCATCATCGTCGTTCTCAGCTTCTGAGATCTGCTTTGGGTAACATCAGGAACTCATGCTCTCCCGCTGATTTGTGTCTTCCCCGGCCGCCTATGAAAACCGGGTTCTCCGCCAAAGCCGCTCCGCTCCCCATGCAACGCTGGCCAACAGAACAACCACCAGCACCCCGGCCCAGCGCAGGTCCATCTGCAACGCAGGTCGGCGCGCGTGCAAGCCCAGCCAAATGAAGACAGCCGTCGCTGCCAGCATGATCGCATAATCCCACCAGCGGCGCCGCTCGCCCGGCTGGAACTCCTCGCCGCTCATCGCGAGCAGCGTCTCCCGATAGTCCAGACCATACCGCGTGCATTCGCGCTCCATCGCAGCGTTGCGGGAAAGATGCTCGCGACCCTTCGCGGCGGTGGAACTGATTAGCGCCGCGCCCGCAATCATCGCCAGCGATCCGGCGATGACCAGCGCCAGATGCGCATGATCCGCTCCAGCGAGCTCATGAAACACCAGCGCCGCCCACGCCAAACCCCAGATCTGATTGGTATTGGAGAGCGGAATTCCACGCCCAATCCCCAGGTACTTCGCCGCGAACTGCTGAAACAGGTCGCCCACCACCCACACAAACCCGCCCAGAAACAGCCAGAACAGCACCGGCTGCGCCGCCCGCAGCTCCCCCGCGATCGCGTGTGGCCCGCCTCCCAGTGTCACGGCCAGCAGGCCCACCGTCCCCAGTTCCCCCACGGTAAATGCCGTCACGAACGACAGCGGATTCATGCCGCTGAGATAAGCCTTGCGATAGGGCACATACATGGTTCCCCACAGGACGCATGCGCCAAGTGCCGCGGCAATCCCCTGCCCCGCGTGGCTGCCTGCCGTCACACCACCATGCATACTGCTGAACCCCAGCAGAATTGCGGCAATCACAATCACCAGCGCAGCCAGCAGGACACGCGTGATGCTCCCCGCGCTCGCTCCCTTCAGCTCGCCAAACAGCAGCCGTGCCCATAGCAGCCCAATGAGCGAGTTCGCATTCCACAGTGGAAACGCAATTGCAAGCCCGACATCCTTGATGGCAAACACCGTCAGCGTATTGGCAACGCCCCATAGCGCGCCGGCCAACAGCGCCCACACAATCAGGTGCTTCCGCTTCAATAGGTCGCGGCCCACATAGCTTGTACCCTTCAGCAGGGTTGGAAATGTCCATCGCGCCGTAAACACACCAGCCACCATGCACAGAGAGATCGTATAGGGCGACAAACCAATGGTGACCAGCTTGGTCGGTGCCTCCGCCGCGCCCAGCCACACGCCCGCCGTTAGCCCGCACACCACGCCTAGCCCATGCAGCGAACCCGCCGCTTGCAGCGCATCCTGCCGCGTCTCCGCAACCCCGCTCAACGCAGCCCAACCAGCAGCGCAATCCCGCCAAGCAGCACCGCCGCGGGAATAAGGAAGTGCGAATCCGTCACAATCGCTCGCCAAAGCTTCATGCGGATTTCACTCTACACTAGCGTTGCTTTGCCAGCTGCGGGCAACCACACGCAAGCCGCCTGCGTACCATGCCCGCAAAGCCCAGCAGGCCAGTCCCAAGCAGCGCCAAGCTGGACGGCTCTGGAGTGACGGCCACTGCATTCGGCGTGTAGTCATAGACCACCGTTCCAGACGTATTCGTCGTCACCAGCGTTCCGCCGATAGGAAGATCGAAATTCAACTGCAGCGATTGCGTTCCCGTTCCCTCGTAATCCGCTGCATTAAGGTACAACGGGATGTTTGTCGAGTCGCCGGAAAACGAAAACGTGCCGACACCGAACGAGGGGGAAAACTCCGCGAAGCTCTGCGATGGATCACTGGCCGGAGAGATTGAGGTGAGTGCGCCAAAGTTCGTGGTGGTTGCAGTACCGGAAACGTCGATCGTGATGCTGTTCAGCGTTCCCTGAGACGAGTCGAATCGTGCAAATGGAGTCGACACTACGTCGTATGAGTTAATTGCACTGCTGTTTTGGTACACAGCGCTGCCGTTCGCGGTGTAGTTCGCCGTAACCGTGTCAGCATGGGCCAGCAGTCTGCACGCCATCACGGCAGCCATGCCTGGTACGAAAGAAAAACGCATCGGGCAAATCCCAAAAAAGAAGGTAGTGGTAAACATCGACGTAATAAGGCCGGATGTACGCCACGCTCTGTACGATAAGGGCGAGGATGAGTGCATGGCAACCCGGCTAAAGGATATCGCGGAGGACCTTGGTATCTCGCAGATGACCGTGTCCAAGGTGCTGCGCGGCAAGCCGGATATCAGCGAGGCGACGCGGCAGCGCGTGCAGCGCCGGGTAAAGGAACTGAACTACAGCCCAAACATGCTGGCGCGCGGCCTCGCCAGCGGCAAAACCTTCACCGTCGGGCTTGTGGTGCCGGACCTCACCCATCCCTTCTTCGCCGAGTTCGCCCGGGCGCTGGCCGCCACCCTGCGCGGCGGCGAGTACGCTCTCCTCATGGCTTCGTCAGAGGAGGATCCGGCCATTGAAGAGGCGGAAATACGCGCCCTGTCGCAGCGCGGTGTCGACGTCCTCCTGCTCGCCTCCTGCCGCTCCGAACCGCTTCCCAGCCCCGCCTTGCGTGAGCTAAGCGCTCCTCTGCTCCTCATTGACCGTCTGCTGAAGCGCGTCCGCGCACCTCTCATCGGCACGGACGATCTACGCACCGGCGAAATCGCAGGCCAGCACCTCCTGGGGCATGGCCGCAAACGTGTCGCCCACATCGGTGCCCGCCACCTCAGCACCTCACGCGACCGCGAAGCTGGGCTCCGGATGGCACTGCAACAGGCCGGGCGTCTCCTCACCCGCAATCTTGTCATCCACAGTGACCGTGTGGAGGAAAGCGGTGAAGCCGTTGGCTTCGACGCCATGCGCAAGCTCCTCGCTCTGCGGAACTTCCCCGATGCCGTTTTCTGCTATAACGACGCCACCGCGATCGGAGCCATCGAAGCCGTCCTCGGTGCCGGTCTCCGCGTCCCGCATGACGTCGCGATCCTTGGCTGCGGCAATCTGCGCTACGCTGCCCACCTTCGAGTTCCGCTGACCTCCATCGACCAGCGAACAGCCGATTTAGGCCGCATCGCCGGTGAGTATGCCCTCCAACTCGGCGCGGGCACATCGCAGACCCTCGACACCATTCGCCTCGAACCCACCCTCATCGTCCGCGCCTCCACCGAACTCTCCTGATCCGGGTGCCCCACCTTCGCCGCGCAGCCAGCCTTTTTCAGCTTGCAAATCGCGTTAGACACGGTGTAACGTTAGCGCTAACGTAAGCGCGCGGCACCGCCGCGCCCGGGAGAGCAGCATGGCAACGGCACCGGTTCTGGATCAACCGCTCGGCGCGGACATGGAAGAGTGGGACGAGTTCCTCAAAGGCCGCTACAAGGAAGGCAAGTCCGAGGAAGAGTTCCGCCAGTATGACGCGGAAGCCAACCCCGGCGTGGCCAATTTTTACAAGCAAAACCACGAAAACCAGACCTTCGACTACGTGATGTCGAAGGAAAAGGAATACTTCGCGCTGAACAAAGGCGAAAAGAGCATTTGGGAAGCAGCCGAGTTCCTGAATACGCTGGTGGACGACAGCGACCCGGACACCGACCTCACCCAGATCGAACATCTGATCCAGACGTCCGAGGCCATCCGCGCCGAAAGCCATCCACGCTGGTTCGTCCTTACGGGCTTCGTTCACGATCTCGGCAAAGTGCTATGCCTGTGGGGCGAACCGCAATGGGGCGTCGTCGGCGACACCTTCCCAGTCGGCTGCGCGTATTCCAAAGACATCGTGTTTCCGGAATACTTCGCGAAGAACCCTGACCTGCATCATCCGGTGTACTCCACCAAGTACGGCATTTACCAGCCGAACTGTGGCCTGGATAAGTTGCACATGTCTTTCGGCCATGATGGCTATATCTACGAGGTCATGAAGAACTACCTGCCGGAAGAAGCGCTTTACATGCTGCGCTACCATTCCTTCTACCCCGCGCATAAGCACGGAGCCTACCGCCATCTCATGACGGATCACGACGTGGAGATGTTCCGCTGGGTGAATGAGTTCAACAAGTTCGATCTCTACAGCAAAGGCCACGCCAAGCCGGACATGAAAGAACTGAAGCCGTACTACGACGACCTGTTCGCGGAGTTCTTCCCGGCCAAAATCGCCTGGTAGACGCATCTCGTCACGCGCGCGAAATGCAGATCCCTTCGCTTCGCTGCGGGATGATAACGGCAGGGTTATGCGATCACTTGATGTGTGAAATTGGTGGGCAGTGAGGCCACCGAATACACACATCTTTTTCCTTTGCCTTGCAAGCCATATCTGTACATGCGCATAGCCAATGCCCCCAGCTATGCCACCACTCCATGACAGGTAATACTCCGCTTGCACGACTTTGGAAACGCCTCGATTCGCGCGACATCAACCTAATGTGTCATAAATCTCTCGGGTCCTCCCCGGCTCGAACGCGATGAGAGTAACGCGCCACCCCATCTGGCGGCTATTTGAAAGCGAAAAAGGGCATTTCCGACTTCCGAGAGGCACTATGGCGGGGCAATTCGACACCATCGATGCAGAGACAGTAGCCGTCCTGCTTGGCGTCTCGGCGCGGCAGGTCAATAACTACCTCAATCTAAAGGGGTTACCGTCGCAGGGTGAGGGTCGCCGCCGCGTCTTCGTCTGGCGCGAGGTGCTGGAGTGGTACGTCGCGTACCGCACCGAGATGGAACTTGGTGGCGGAAATGACGGAACTGACGACGCGGAGATGGAAGTCGCCGGTTCCGGCAAGGAGGACATCCGCGCCGCCAATCTCCGCAAGACCCGTGCCGAGGCTGACCTGAAGCAGCTCGCCCTATCCAAGCTCCGCGGCGAGGTCATCACCATCCACGACGCCCGCGTCCGTCTCGACCGCTTCATGGCCAACCTGCGCGCGCTTCTGCTCTCCATGCCGCCGTCGCTCGCCGGCCGTCTTCAGGGCGAGCGCGACGCCTCCAATCACGAGCGCATCATCCGCGACGAGATGGATGCCCTTTGCCGCACGGCCAGCACCGCCGCCATCGTGGATGTACCCGCCGACGAGCCGTCTGGCGAAGCCATCGCGGAGATGTCCGCCGCCGCCGATCGCGAGTTCACCGACGAGGAAGCCGACGCCATCTTCACGGCATGGCTCGAGGAGACGCTGCGCGGACAACCCTGGTGGAAAGAGAGCCATGCTGCCCTCCAGCGCTGAAGGCCTCCGCGCCTTTGACCAGGTCCTGCTCGACGCCTGCGCCATCATGCGGCCACCGGAAAAGCTCTCCGTCTCGGAATGGGCCGACAAGTACTTCATGCTTTCGCCCGAAGGCTCCGCCCGCCCCGGCAAGTGGTCCACCGCAACCGCCGAATATCAGCGCGAGATCATGGACTGCCTCTCACCCGGCAGCCGATATGAAACCGTCGTCTGGCAAGCCCCCTCGCAGGTAGGCAAGACAGCGCTTCAGCTGATCTTCATGGCGTACCACGTCCACCACGACCCCGCGCCCATCCTCTTTGTCGAGCCGGATGAGAACCTCGCGAAAGTCGTCTTCCGCGACCGCATCGATCCCATGATCCGCGACAATACTGCCCTGACGCCGCTCTTCGCCGGTCGCGGTGCCAAGGGCGGCGGCAACGATTCCCTGCGCAAGAGCTTTCCCGGCGGCCAGCTCACCGGCGCATGGGCCAGCTCGCCCACCCAGCTTGCCTCCCGGCCCATCCGCATCCTCATTACCGACGAAACCGGAGCCATGGGCAGCCTGCTCAACCGCGAGGGCAACCCGCGCACCCTCGCCCGCGCCCGCATGGCCACCTTCAAAGGCAACCGGAAGCACTTCGACGCCTCCAGCCCGCGCCTCCGCCGCACGTGCCTCATCACCCAGGCCTTCGAAGCCTCCGATCAGCGGCATTATTACGTTCCATGCCCGCAGTGCGGCCACATGCAAACCCTGCGCTGGGAGCATCTCCACTGGCCGACCATCGATGGCAAACCGGACACCCGCGCCTGCTACTACGTCTGCGAGGCCAATGGCTGCGAGATCCTCGACTCCGATAAATACCGCATGGTGCGGCTGGGCAAGTGGATCGCGCACAACCCTGGCGGCGGCGACGGCCGCACCGCGGGCTTCCACCTCTCCGCGCTCTACAGCACCATCGGCTACACATGGCCGGAGCTGATCGACGAATACCTCGCCTGCGAGGGTATGCCTGAGCGCCTGCAGGCCTTCGTCAACACGAAGCTCGGCCTCCCCTGGGACGAGGAAGCGGAGGGCATCGAACTCTCGGAAGTCGCCAAGCATGCCGAACCTTACCCGGCAGAGGCTCCCATGTGGTGCCTGCTGGCGACGATCGGCGCGGACGTGCAGAAGGATCGTGTCGAAGCCACGCGGTGGGGCTGGGGTGTGCGGGAATCCGGCGTCCTGGAGCATCGCGTCTTCCACGGCGACCCCACGCTCCCCGATGTGTGGCGCGACTTCGACGCGTGGCGGCGCAGGGAGGTCGAACACGAGAGCGGCCTCACCATCCCCACATCCTGCACCTTTGTCGATTCCGGCGACGGCAACCGCACCCAGGCGGTCTACGAATACACCCGCCGCCGCGTCCGCGAACGTGTCTTCGCCTGCAAGGGCAGCTCCCAGCATGGCGCGCCGCTGGTCAATCGCGGCTCCCGTGTGGGCCGGTTCCGCACATGGCTCTTCGCCGTAGGCACCTCGACCGCGAAAGATATCATCTATGCAAGACTGAAGATATCGGACAAGGACCGTCCGGGCTACATTCATTTTCCTGACTCTCCGGAGGCGGGTTGCGATGCGGAGTATTTCGCACAGCTCACTGCCGAAAAACTGGTCACGCACCGCACCAAGTCAGGCGAGGAATCACGATGGGAAGCACAGCGAAAACGCAACGAAGCTCTGGATTGCGCCGTTTACAGTCACGCGGCGAAGGAATATCTCCGTGCCCCCATGGCCGAGCTGGCCAGCCGGATGGAGCAGCGGATCGCACGGTTGACCGCCACGGGCGTGCTACAGCAGCGTCTCGCGCAACGCGCCGCAACGCCGCCTGCATCGCCATCTGCGGTGTCCTCTCCGGCATCACCCTCGCCGCGGGTTAACCCCTCCCCAACGCCTCAAATAAAGGCGAAAAATAAGAAGAGAATCATAAAACGGCCCGGATTTGCCTGGATTCACGCCGCTGCCGAGGTAATCCTGCCAGAAACGCCAAGGCGCTCCGTCAGGGCGTTTCTGCGGGACTATCTGCGCTGATTTGACCGCCTCAGCCGCCCCGCCGCACGCTTCCGGTGTCATGTCCGCACCCGCCACACCATGCACCCTCGCCGAGGCCTTTGCCCGGCAAGAGGGCTTCTACGCCGAAGGCTCCCGCTCCGCCCGCAATCACAATCCCGGCGACATCCGGTGGGGCAGCTTTGCCCGCCAGCATGGCGCAACCCACGGCGACACCGGTGACGACCGCACCGGCATGGCCGTCTTTCCCACGGACGAGGCCGGGTTCCGCGCCTACCGCGAACTGCTCTCCGTCAACGCCCGGCTGCACAACGGCACGCTGGTCTTCGGCTATCTGGGCGCAACGCTGCGGGAGGTGGTCAGCCGCTTTGCCCCGCCAATCGAAAACGACACCGAAGCCTATCTCTGCAACGTCTGCGCGTGGACCGGCCTCACCCCCAGTCACATCCTGACCGCCGCGATGCTCTGATTTGACCGCTCTCCCGCCCCGTCGGCTATACCCATGGGGCGATGTCCACGGCGAACCCCACGTATAACGAGCGCCTTCTCGCGCAGATCCGCGCGCTTCTGCTCGGCAAACTGCTTGACGACGTGGCCATGTACAAGATCGGCACGCGCGAACTCACCAAGATCCCGGTCGCCGAACTCACCCTCCTCGAAGCGCAACTCGAGCGCCGCGTCCTGAACGAGCGCGTCCGCGCCGGCCGCATGAAGCCCAAGTCCTGCCCCATCGTCTTTGGAGGCTGCTGATGCAGTTCCTCCAAGGGTTCCTGTGCGGCATCCTGCTCACCATCGCTGGTCTGCTCTGGGTGCTCTCCAAGTGGGAGGGACCCCGGTAATGGACCATGCCATCGATCTCCTGACTCAGATCGCGCAGGTCCTCTTGCTGCTGGCCTTCTGCGGCGCGTGCGTTGTGGTCATCGCCACCCTCGTCTACCTCAGTCACCGCGATCTCTTCCGGGGTGACGACTGATGCCCATCTTCGACCTCCGCGACGCCAAGCCGCTCGACGGCTATCAGAAAGTCCAGAAGCGTACACAAAACGTACGCACGCTCTCGCCAGCCAGCGTGCCCGGCATGGCCCCCAGCAGCTTTGGCGGCTCCGGCGGCTTTCAGGGAGCCAAGATCAACCGGCTCACCATGGACTTCCTGTCGCGTTCTACCTCCGCCGACCAGGACCTCTACGGCGACAACCGCCGCCTGCGCGCCCGTGCCCGCGATCTTCGCCTCAACAACCCCTTTGCCAAGAAGTTTGCCGCCATGGTCTCGCAGAACATCATCGGCACGGCCGGCATACTGCTCCAGGCCAAGGTGCGCGGCATCAACGGCAAAGACACGGCGCAGAGCACGCTCATCAACAAGCGCATCGAGGAGGAGTGGAAGCGGTGGAGCCGCCATGGCCGCCCCACCGCCGATGGACGCATGTCCTTTATCGGCGTGCAGCGCCTCGCCATCCAGACCTGCGCCATCGAGGGCGAAAGCCTGGTCAAATATGTCTATGGGCGGCAGTTCAACGCGACCGGCCTCGCCCTGCAGCTGCTGGACAACGATCAGCTCGACGACACCCTGATGATGTCCGGCGACAATGGCTCGGAGATCCGCATGGGCGTGGAGGTCGATCAGTACCGCCGCCCGCAGGCCTACCATCTGTGGAACGGCCACCCCGCCGACATCGTCTACAGCCGCGACGATCGCGCCCGCACCCGCATTGCCGCCGAGCACATTATCCACACCGCCATCTGGGAGCGCCCCGGCCAGACCCGCGGCTACACCTGGATGTCCGCCGCCATCCTGCCGCTGAACCAGCAGGGCCGCTACGAGGAAGCGGTCATCGTCGCCGCGCGCTTTTCGGCTGCCAAGATCGCCGTCATTGAATCAGCCGTTGCCGAGGGCTACGACTTCTCGCAGGACGATGACGGCGACGAGGGCAACCCGCCCGGCACGGCTTCCGGAACACCCGCGCCGCTTCCTGATAACTCAGCACCCATTGGAGGCGAGACGGGTGACGCATGGGAACTGCCTGCAGGCAAGCACGCCACCTTGATTGATCCGCGCTTTCCCACGGCCAATCACAAAGACTTCATGAAGACCATGCTGCGCAGCGTGGCCACCGGCCTGCTCACCAGTTACCCGTCGCTGGCCAACGATCTGGAGGGTGTCAACTTCTCCTCCATCCGCGCGGGCCTCCTGGACGAGCGCGATTCGTGGCGCGTCCTCCAGCAATGGTTTATCGAGAGCTTTCTCCAGCCCGTCTTCGAGAAGTGGCTCCGCATGGCCCTGCTCACCGTCCTGTCTGACATTGCGCCGTTCTTCTCCATGGACATGGCGGAGCAGATGACGTGGCGCGCGCGCGGCTGGCCGTGGGTGGATCCCATGAAGGATGCACAGGCCACCATCCTGAACCTGGGCAACGGCCTCACCACCTATGCGCGCGAACTCGCCAACCTCGGCCTCGACTTCGAGGAAACCATGATCGAGCGTGCGGCCGAGCAGAAGTTCATCGCGGAGCAGAAGCTCGTCATGGGCACAGACATCTCTGGCGACCAGGGCGGCAAAGGCGTTGCCGCCGGCGACGAAACCGAAGCCGCCGAAGCCGCGGGCGGGGACAGCAAACCCGCCGCCAAGAAACCATGACGGACCGCTGCATCAACGTGCCACCCGGACAGGTGGTGCAGACCGGGTATGTGGATGTCTTTCGCGTGCGTCTGGCCTGCCGCGAACGCATGGCCGTGGGCGATGTGGACCGGGCCTTTCAGAAGCTGCTCCGTGCTGGCCATCACCAGCCGTTTCCCTGCCCGGTGGGCGCGTGGGACGGCGATACCTTCATCCTCCACGATGGACGGCACGAGTGGATTGCCTCCCTGATGCTCGGCAAAACCCACATCCTCGTCGCGTGGCTCAGCGCGATTTGACAGCTTTTGCGGCGCGCGTGCGATAACCCTTGCATGACGCACGAAGAGAAGGCGGCCATCCGCGCGGACCGGGCCACCATGTCCGCCATAGAGGTCGCTCGTAAATGGCAGATCACACGTCAGCGCGTGTACCAGATCGTGCATGAACCGGATGGCGCGGGCGTCGAGCGGAAGCGTTACCCCAAAGGACCACCGGAGGCCTCACCGGTGCGCTTTCCCTGGTCCCGGCGGAAAGACTTCGAGTCACTTGAACTGCAGGCCAGCATCATCGCTGATCCCCGGCCAGCGCACGCTCTTGCAGCGGAGCATGGCGTCCCCGACTACGCCATCTACAAGATCCGCCGGGCCATTGGTGCGCGGTGCCCAGGCCGTCCAGCACGCACAACTTGACAGCCTTTGCGCACCCTGTGCGATAACCCCGCTGCATGGTTTCGCTCCGCACGCAGTACTCCGGCATCCTCCACACGCTCACCGCCTCCCAGGCGGAGAACCTGGACGAGCGCGGCATTCCGAAGGCGCTGGGCAGCCTTGTCCGGAAGATGCAGATCGCTGGGTATGACAAGGATACCCACACCGTCACCATGGCAATCAGCTCAGAGGAGCCGGTCGAACGCTACTTTGGCGTTGAAATCCTCTCCCATGCCAAGGGGGCCATCCGTACCCAGCGGTTAAGTAAAGGCATCGCGCTTCTCTACAACCACAACCAGGATGATCACCTGGGCCGCTCGCAAAGCTACGAGCTGGGAAATCCGCTACGTCTGGTCAATCGCTTTGGACCGGGGCCGCTCGCACGCGAGAAGGAAGCAGATGTAGAAGCAGAGATTCTGGTGGATGTCTCCCTGAAGTACATGGTGTACGAGTGGGACATCGTCGAGGACAAGAACGGCTTCCGCACCTACACCGCTGTCGACTGGGAACCCCTCGAAAGTTCACTGGTCACGATTCCCGCCGATCCCACCGTCGGCGTGGGCCGCTCCAAGGATGACGCCCCCGTCAAGGTTCGCTCCTTCCGTTCCATGAAGGACGACGAAGAACGCACCGCTGACGACGACGACGAAGACGAAGAAGACGACGAGGACGACGATCCCGAAGAGGACGAGCGCTCCCTCCCCACCACAAGTTCAGAACCAACACCCCAACCCCCAGCACAAAGGACCCAGACCATGGAAGAGACCACTGTAGGCCCGGACCTCGCAGCCCAGGAGCGCGCCCGCGTCACGGCGCTTTCCAACCTGCGCACCTTTCAGCCCGCCAATTACACCGAGCAGCAGATGCGTGGGGATATCGCCACGGGCGTGACCTACGAGGCTGCCAGCAATGCGCTGGCGGAGCGCGTCATCGCCGCCGGGCAGAGCAGCAACGTGCCCACCATCGCGGGTGAAGTCATCGGCGGCATGAGCACCAAGGAACAGCGGCAGTACTCGCGCGCCAGCGCCGCCCGCGCCGCCATCAACCAGTTTCGCGCCAACACCTTCAAGGATGAGGGTGCGGGCCTGGCACTGGAGGTCTCCGACTCCATCCGCAAGGCAGCCACCGAGCGCGGTATCAGCGGTCTGGGCAACGGCATTCTTACGCCCGGCGTCACCAACGCGCGCTTTGCGCAGATGGAATCGCAGCAGCGCACGGTCATGTCCGGCAGCGGCACCATTGCGGGCGCAACCAACTTCACCACGGTTGAGCTGCCGCCCATCGAGATGCTGCGCAATCAGGCCATGACCATGCAGCTGGGTGCGCGCATGGTGCCCGGCCTCCACGGCACGCCGCAGTTCACCCGGCAGAACGCCGCCGCCGCCAGCTCGTGGCTGGCGGAAGGCGTCGCGGGGACCTCGTCCGACCCTGGGCTGAACTTCTTCACCATGAACCCGCACCGGCTCACCATGGGCAGCGCCTACACACGCGACTTCCTCGCGCTGTCCAACCTGGCGATCGACAGCTTTCTGGCGGAAGATCGCTTCGAAGTGCTGGGCCTCAGCCTGGACTATGCCGCCCTCGCAGGCTCCGGCACCAACAACATCCCGCTCGGTCTGCAGAACTACACCGGATTGTCCACCATCCTGACCGGATCGACCCGCGCCAGCAGCGGCGCGGTGACGGCCGGCGCGGGCGGGACCCAGCCTACCTACGTGGACATAAACGACGCGGAAGCCGTCATCGCGGGAGCCAACGCCGGTGCCCTGGGCATTCCTCGCTGGGCTGGCACACCGCAGGCACGCGCCGCCATGCGCTCCATCCTGACCTTCCCCGGCGTCAACGGTGCCACGCCGCTGATGCCCTCCAGCAGCAAGATCGGCGCGAACGGTCTGCAGGAAGGTCCGCTCGGCTATGACGGCTTCTTCTCCAACCAGATGCCGAAGAACGGTACGGTCAACGGCGTCTCTAACCTCCATGCGCTGGTGCTGGGCATCTGGCCGCAAATGCTCATCGGCGACTGGGATCTGAACGAGATCATCGCGGATAACATCACCGGCGCGGCCTCCGCGACCTACAAGATCTGGGAACACGGCTACTACGACATCAACTTCCGCCACATCGAGGCCTTTGTCTGGATGTGGGTGCTGGCCCAGTAAACGAGACATGACGAAAGGGGGCAGCGGTTTCTTAGTGCCGCTGCTCCCGTCTTTAGCGCACCACTACCTCACCGAAGGAGCCTCACACATGCTTCATACCGCAGCCGCACTTGCCGCCAGCTTTCAGGGCCGCTACCCGCAGCCTGACACCTTCGACCTCCAGGCCGGAGCCGACCCGTTGACTGACCCGGACTTCGGTGGCGACAAACTCGAAACCGTCCAGGCCGGCGGCGTCCTCAACTTCAACAGCGCAGGCAAGCTCAAGACGGCCAAGGCGCTCCGGCCCTTCCTCGTTGGTGGCGAAACCGTCAAGACGCATGACCTGGTCGAGGTGCCCGAGGCCGACTTCAAACGCATGCACACCAACGGACAGGTGGTGGAGGCGACTCCGGAAGAGATCGCCGCCGCGCAGAAGGCTGCGAAGAAGTAACCGCCGATGATGGGCTTTCGCGATCTTCGCGCCTTCTGCCGTCCGCCGATGGGTGTGCCCGTCAGCTTCGCGGGCGTGTCGGCGTACGCGGACGACGGTTCGCCCACCGCAGGTCTCTTTGACCGCCCCGTCGCCTTCCGCCTGGCGGACAGCGGCGTGGGCGGCATCGAAAACGCCGCGCCCGAACTTCGCCTCCCCCGCAATGCCTTCAACCCCATGCCGCAAAGCGGTGACACCGTCACCGTCAACGACCCGGACACCGGCCCCGCCACCTACACCGTCAGCCCGCCCCAACAGGAGGAAGACGGTGCCATCTTCGTCTACGAGCTGTACGCGGTGACGCTGTGAGACATATTGCACATCTTTGCTCCGGTCTGGTCTTCGGGTTCATCGGCGTGTTTCTCATAGTCCACGGTCATGACATGTCTGGTGTAGCTTCGCTCTTTGCAGGATTCCTCATCGTGATGGCGGTGACCGCGTGAGCGCCCAGAGCCTTCAGGACCAGATTCTTGATGCCGCCGTGGCCGCGCTTGGACCGCGCGCGTTCAACTGCCGCTTCAGCCCCTTTGGCACCAACGAGCTGCCCGCCATCAACGTTCTCCCCGGCGACGAGGAGGCCGAATACTCCACCGCCGACGTGGAGCGCAAGTTCACCTTCAACGTCCGCTACCTGGTCGCGGCGGTAGATGGTGCCAACAAGATTGCCGACGCGCTCTACGTGACCGGCACCATCGCCCTCACCACCGATCCCGGCCTCGCCGCCCTGACCAAGCGCGTCATCGAGCGCGGCCGCAAACGCGAGATGGAGCAAGGCGAGCTGCAACTGATGGCACTCGTCGTCACCTACGAAACCGAGTTCTCCACGACCCGCACCGATCCCAGCCTGCCCGGCTACTGAGAGGCCATACCGCCATGAAGATCACCATCCAGGAACGCACCCTCGCCATCGAAGCCCCCGACGGCTTCTTGTCCAGCAACGTGGAGCAGATTCTCCGCGCCCTCTACCAGCAGGACGCCGAAAACCGCTCGTACACGGTCATCGACGCCGCGCCGGTGGACGAACCGGATGCCAAGCTCTCCACCCTGTCGCTGTGTGCCGCCGCCGTGACGTCCGAGGCGCAGGGATCGTTTGCATGGCGCGAAGCCACCGACGACGATGTGCTCGACTACGTCCTGGCGCATGGCGGCGTGGTCGAATACGACTTCGAAGAAACCGCCGAGGTGCTGGAATCCCTCACGGAGCATGGCCTGGACGAGACCGTGCGCCGGGGCATGCGCTCCGGTTACCTCCGGGGCATCCACGCCTCCGGACTGACGCCGCAGAAGCCCCTGGGCGATCTGGCGCAAACCTCCGTCGTTACCCAGTCCGGACAGGTCCAGGTGATCGGCCTGCTCGACTGGTCGCTTGACTGGAAGCGCAAGACGGTCGACGCCACCACCACGGATGATGCCGAGTTTGAGTCGTCGCTGGGCAGCACCAAGAGCTGGACCGCCACGGCGAACTACATGTTCATCGACGCGGATCCATCGCAGCAGGCACAGATACTCAACGTCATCACCACCCAGGGTTCGCCCACCTATGTGTGGAACTTCTTCCCCACCGTCGCCACCGGCCGGGTCGCCTTTCAGGGTCCGGCCATCATCGATGGCATCAAGATCAGCTCTGGCGCGGGCAAGGTCTGCGCCACCGCCGTCTCGCTCAAGGGCGCGGGTCCGCTGCTTGTCCTCGCACAGACCGCTCCCGTCGCCAACCCCGCCACCGTCACCGGCCAGTCCGCCCAGGTGTAAAGAAAGGCAATCTCATGTCTGGTATTCCAGCATTTACCGCACCGCACGTCATCCCGCTCGGGGCGAAGGTCAAAGACACCATCAGCGGTTTCGAGGGTGTCGTGACCGGCCGCGCCCAGTACATCTCCGGATGTGCGCAAAGCCTGGTCGCTCCCACCGTGACGTCCGAGGGTGCCTTCCGCGACGGCCAATGGTTTGACACCCAGCGGCTCCGCATCGTGGATGACTCCATGGTCATCCTGAACAACGGGCCCACCCCTGGCCCAGACCGGCAGGCTCCCAAGCGCTGAGTGGTAAAGGATTCGCGGCATGGTGCGGCGGGAGAACCGCCGACGGGGTTTGGAGTCCCGCATGAAACACCGCGAACCGCACTGCCGCCCCTTTGAACCGGGCGGCAGTGCTGTTTTTGACCGCTTGCGCCTCTTCCGCGTAGAACCCGCGCATGGACCTCACCAGAATCGCCCGCGGCGGCACCCCCATCGACCTCGACAGGCCGCGCATCGTCTTCTTCGACATGCTTGCCACGGAGCGCATCTACCGGCGGTACAAAACCACCAGCGTTGCCGTGCTGTACACCTCCCGCCGCATCGAACCCGCGCACAAAGGCGGCAAGCCCGGCTACGAGGTCGAACTGACCGACATCACCGCGCTCCAATACTTTCTCTGGGCCGGGCTGCAGGCCGACGCGGAGGATGCGGGCGACACGCTCACCCTGGACGACGTTGCCAGCTTCATCAATCCCATCAGCTTCGAGCGCATCTTTAACGCCGTCATCGTGGCGCTGAGCAACTGCTTCAAGACACCGGCTCTCCCGGGAAAAGCGGACGCGGCCACGGCAAGCCCGGTCGCGGCCGCGCCAGTGACACCCGGGCCAACAGCAGTTTCGACTTCGATGACGCGCAACGCTTCGCCTTCGCCGTCCTCCGGCAAAGTCCGGCGCGGTTCTGGGCGCAAACGGTAGCGGAGTTCAACCTTGCCCGGCAGGGACACTTCCTCGCGCGGGAAGAGCGGCAGCAAGAGAACGCCGGTTGGGTCGCGCTTCTGCTCTCCGCGCAGATCGGCAAACCGGTCACGCCACAGCAGCTTCTCGGCACGGAAGACGATGCCGCCCGGCAAGACCTCGCCGCCGGTGAAAAACGCCTCCGCGCCATCGAACGGCAACTGAAGAAAGCAGGACGAACGCTGTGACGAAGCACCGCACCCACCCCGGCACCCTTGCGTCAGTCCACGCTGCTGGCCGCGGCATCGTCATCAAGATCGAGGGCGACGGTTCTTCTGCCGCCAAGGCGCTCCAGCTTGTCGAAGAACACCTCCGCGAGGTGCGCCACGAGTCCGGCGAAACCAGCGAGGCCATCGAGCGGGTCAAGGGCGCGCTTGAAACGGTGGGCCTCTACCTCGGCATTCGCGAGGCCATCGAAGGCATCAAGGAACTGACCGTCGGCTCTCTCGAGCTGGGCGAGGCACTGGAAAAGGCCAGCAAGCGTTCCGGCCTCGCGGTGGAATCGCTCTCCGTCCTGCACTACGCGGCGGGCGTCACCGGCTCCGACTTCGACGGCCTGGTCTCTGGCCTCTCCAAGTTCGAGAACACCATCGCAAAGGCGGCGGATGGCGACGCCAAGGCTTCCGGCTTTATGAAGTCGCTGGGCCTCAACGCCAAGGAGTTGACACAGCGCTCCGATGGCGCGGAGATCGCCTTTCACAAGTTCCTGCAAACCCTTGCCGCCACCGAGAACCCGCTGGAACGCAACCGCCTGGCCATGGGTCTGCTGGGCAAGGCGGGCGCGGCGCAGATCCCCGTCCTGCTTGAGATTGCAGAGAACTGGGATCTGTTCAAGCAGAAGGCTGAGGCGGCTGGCGTTCTTCTCACGGGAGAAACCGCTGATGCGCTGGCCCATGCCAACCAGCAGCTGAACGACTTGAAGCAGCACTTTACCGGTGCAGGGCTGGCGCTCACGGAAGGGCTTACGCCAGCGCTCGAAAACCTTATAGGGTCCATGCAGGGTGGCGAGAAGACCATGGACGCCTGGACTACGTTCGGGAAGTTCATTGGAGCGAACGCCGAACTCATCGCCAGCGGACTCCTCCAGATCGGGTCTGCAATCGAAGACATCGCTGGGGTCTCGGCGATTGCGGTGGTGGAAGCAACAAGCCTTGGTATAAAGCTCGGCAATTTTGTCACGGGCAATAACATCGAAGGAGCATCTGGTGCGTCGAAGGCCTTGGACGCACAGGCTCGGACCATTGCAGAGGCTCTTGACCGGCACAGGCAACGCATAAGTGAAGCGTCGTCTGCACTCTCTGAAGGCGGTCGCGAGTTCTATTTAGGCCCTAAGTCCAGGCGCTCCGGCCTGCTCGGCCTTATCGACGACTCAGGCCGCGATCTCATCGGTGAAGGAAAGAAGAACAGTGGCGGTCCGCACGGCAAGGGCTTTGAGGGCGCGGACGCCACCGGCAAACCAGCCAAGTCCGGCAACGCCATCGCCGAGGCCACCACCCAGCTCCTCGCGGAGCAGGCGAAGGCCACCGCCGATCTTCAGAAGTCGCAGAACGCGATCCAGATCGCGGAACTGGAATCGCAGCACCGGCAACTGCTCGTCTCCGATCAGCAGTTCTTCGTGGAAAAGCTGCAGCATGAGCTGGCCGCGCTGGATGCCGAAAGCAAGGCACTCACTGACAAGCGCGCCGGACTGCAGACCCTCGCGGCCAAGCAGCATGGCGACGGCACGCTGAAGCGCGACAAACAGGGTCGCTCCGCCGAGGAGCTGAAGACGCAACGTGAAATCCTCCGCGTCGGAGAAGAACTGGACGCGCTCGACACCCGCCGCGCCCAGGTCACCAGCGGGAACACCGCCGAAATCGTCCTGAACCAGCGCGAGCAGGAGTTGGCCACCCTGAAGATTGCCGCCGAGTTGGAGAAGGAGCGCGGCGTCTCCATCGAACACCAGCTGGCGCTGATCGAGCGTGAACACGGGTTGCAGGCCGACAAGCTCACCCTGAACGGCGACACGCAGGGCGCGGCGGATGCTCGCGCGGCCGGTGACGTGCTGGCCCAGAAGCTGCGCATCGCCGACGTGGAACGGCAGATCGCCGAAACCGAGGCGGGCTACCGCCAGCAGGCGCAGGCGGTGGAGGACCGGGCGGGCAAGGGCCGCGAATCCAAGCTGGAGGCGGAGCATGAGCTGAACGCGCTGCGTGGCAAGGAAGCCGCCGATCTCCAGTCACTCGTCGCGCAATACGACGCCCTGGCCCAGACCCTCGGCGGACCCTTCAAGACGAAGGCGGCGGAACTCCATGCGGAACTTGACAAGCTGAACGATCCCGACCGGCACGTCGAAACCGAGTTCGGCAAGAAGCTGGCTGACAGCTTTGGCGGCGTGGTCACCTCCATCGCGGACAAAGCCGCGCAGGGCAAGGAGTCCGTCGCGCAGATGGCGCAAAGCATTCTGCACGACATGGAGAATCTTGCCCTCAAGATGGCGGAGCAGAAGTTCGTGCTGCCGTTCTTTCAGCAGGCCTTTGGCGTTCCCACCGACCCATCCAGCGGCGGCGGGTTCTCTCTGGGATCGCTCTTTGGGCATGGCAGCGGGGCCGCGCCCACGGCGGGTCCATCCCTCTACACCCCAGCCAAGCAGGGCGGCGGCGGAAGTGTCTTCGGCGGCATCGCGACTGGCCTGGCCAAGGCGGGTGGCGCGGCCCTTGCGCCCAAGGTGACGCACAACATCATCAACCAGAGTTCACAGCCGGTTACCTCCGGCGCGCCGCAGGTCAGCTGGGACTCCCAGTTCCGGGAGATGATCGTCCATACCATCCTGTCGGATAAATCCGAGGGCGGGCCCATCTCGCAGGTGTGGGGTTCCGACTAAACCGCGAGCCGGTGCGCGGTGCGTTTGCGGCGGCGCGGTGGTGGATCCGGGAGATTGATCCCCGCGATCAGTTCATACTCGGCCTCGCTCACCAGCGCCAGCACAAATTGCCTGCCAATGCGCCGCGGCACACCCGTTGCGCAGCTCAGCACCGCCGCGCTCCGCTGGTAGACCACCGATCCCGCGTGCAGCACCAGCGTCTGCACCAGGCTGTCATTGATCTCGGTCAGCAGACGCTTGCGCTCGGTCTCCGGATCCAGGCCAAGCCATTGGCAGGCACACTCAAACGACCGTTCCCAGTCCGTGCGGTCCGTCTCCGCCGTGCGCCGCTCGATCCAGTTGCGCTGCAGGATGGCATTGTCCGTGGGCATGCCCGCGTAGGTGCGCTTCGCATCCGCCACCGCCGTCTGGATCAGGCGATCCCAGAACCGCAGCGGCTTCTCCCGGATGTATTCGTACCCAGGCGCGGCCGCCGCCTGCGTTTCCGTCAGGAGATCATACTTCGTGCGTGGGGCATGCGCCGCGGTGAGGAGGCTGTTGGACATGATCGCACCTCCAGTATGGGATAGAACCCGCACAAACAAAAGGTGTTTTGCCCGGTTGCCGCGCCCCGTGGGAAGCTTTTGGTACCATGCCGCAACGCCGTTCCGCTTTCGCGCACAAACGCCCCGCTCCGCGCACCACCGCGCCCGGCTCGCCGCCGCTCATGAACGACCTGGTCGACTGGAACCGCGCGGTCGATCCGCCCGAGCGTTACCGCATCGTCTACGAGGGCAAGGACGGTGACCGCACCACCCGCGAGATCATCCTGAAGAAAACCGGCACGCATGACGGCCTGACCTACCTCGGCGTGATGCACCTCGGCATCTTCAAGACGCTCCGCGCCGACCGCGTCATCACGGTGGAGCAGCTCAGCGAAGGGCACCCGTCCAGCATCGCCGCCGCGCCCACCTACGCGACGGTGCTGCCGCCGTTTCCGCTGGAGAATGCCGTCTACAAGGTGCCCACCATCACCGCCGGGAACCGCACCTGGACCGTGGACCTGAACCGCTATACCTGCACCTGTCCGGAGCGCCGCATCCGATCCGCCCACGGCTACACGCCGGGCCAGCTGGGCTTTGCCTGCCAGCACATGGGCCGGGCCATCCTGGACCACCTCCCCGCTCCCGCGCCGGAGTTCACACCCGCGCTGCGCGCCTTCCTGGCCGACCCGCGCCGCACCCACATCGATAACCTGCTGTAGCGGATTTGCCAGAAACCGCCCTCGAGCGGCATACCAGAAGGGTGAGCAGCCAATCCAAGCCGAAGCCCCACCCGAACAAGCGCTATTTCGAGGGCATCATGACCCGGCTGGAGGTGCCCAGCGACAAGGCTCCCAGCGGATCGCAGGGGCACAGGGTCGTGCTGACGCGGGAAGCCGCCATTGCTGGCCTCGACTCGCTCATCGGCATGGGCGTGGACTTCAAGACGGGATGGGACGGCCATGACGCCAAGCAGAAGTGCGGTGTCATCACCGGGGCGGAGATCGAAGACGATGCCGTTCTGGTCAGCGGCTACCTGTATGCGCGCGACTTTCCGGAGATGATGAAAGAGATTGCCGCGCATCCGGACGACGCCCTGGGCATGAGCTACGAGCTGGCGGATGCCCGCGTGGAAGACATGCGCGCCAAGGTGTGGCGGCTCTCCGAATGCACCTTCACCGGCGCGGCCATCCTGCTCCGCAACAAAGCCGCGTACGGCAATACCCGCTTCCAGATCCACGCCGGGGAAGAACGCTTCACCGGCCGACTGATCTTCGAAGCCATCGGCTCACTTGTCCTGAAGGGATAGCTAGAACTGGACGCGCAGGCCGCTCTTCAGCGCGCGGTTCACCAAGACCTCGGCGGCGGCGCGGTCGAAGTTCTTCTCCGCGTTCGCCTCCACCACCTGCTGCACAATCTCCCCCATGGGGAAGCGTGCCTTGATGTGGGCTTCGCGCACCAGCGTGTAGAACGGCTCGGCGTCGCGGCCCTCGTGATACCCAATGCCGCCATGCCGCACAAAGATGCATAGCGTGCCATCCTTCGCGTGCTGGATGAATGCGATGTAATCGTTGCTCCCCAGCTTCTTGCGTGCGTCGCGGCCCAGCGCCCGCCGCGGCTTGCCTCCGCCGGTGTTGGTGGCAAAGCTGCCCTGGTAGAAATCGCCCACATTCACGTTCGGCGGCAGGAGGTTGCGCGGCCGCAACGCATCCGGAATGATGCCGGTCGCGATCCGCCGAAGATACCGCGTGGGAATCGCCAGAAACTTGTGCCCCGCAACTGGCACCTTCTCGCCGCCCGTCTCCTGCGGTGGCAGGTAGTCCGGCGCGCCGCTCTTGCGGTTCTCGGTATCGGTGTAGACCTCGGAGAACAAGCTGGTTTTCTTCGCGGGCGTGATCTTGGTGTTGCGCGTGGTCCAGTCATTGCGCAGATGGAAGACGCCCTTTTCCTTCTCGATCGCCGCCGCCTGCGCGTCCTGCGCCTCCATGGTCAGGAAGCGCGCGATCGTAAACGGCAGATCGTCGCCGATCAGGTCCTGCAAGCCCTGCGGCACATCGCCCAGGTCCGCCTTCAGCGTGATCATGCCGGGCCGTAGAGATCGTACGGCGTGATGCTGAAGTGAGAGACGTGCTCGGTTGAATAGCCCTTGACCGCGTCGAACGATGCACGAATAGTCCACTCTTTGTGCATTTCCCCCTCGCTCTCAAAGGAGCTATCAGTCACTTCAGACCAGGCCATGCGATACGGTGCGGCATAGCCCGCCTTCAGTCCATTCACCGCAGCCTCTAAAGAGACGGCAACGAGTAGAACGTAATGGTGCTCATCGTTGCTTTCCACCACATAGACAGTTGCCATGTCCCTTCATCATCGCCCCGGTTTGCCCGGTTTGCCAAGCGCATGGCATAACCCCGGTGCCATGGCCCCGCTGCCCCGCTTTCCCGAACTCAGCCGCAAGCCCGCGCTCAAGACCAAGCGCAAGACCAATGACCCCACCATGCGCGATCCGATGGAGTCTGGGGCCGAGGCGTCGCGCCTGCGCTTTCCCCGTGGCCGCCGCGAGTGGACCCTGACGGTCGATGCCCTGACCCCCGCCGACGTGACCGCGCTCGACAGCTTCGTGGTGGACATCGCCGGGTACGGCAGCAATCCCTTTCTCTTCACCGATGACCGCGACCCCACGAATGTGCAGACGTTCACCGTCCGCTTCTCCGCGCTGCCGGATCTGACGGACGCCGGAAACATCGAAGCGGAGTTCCGCCAGAACGCCACCTTCACGCTGAAGGAACTCTAAGTGCCCACACTGCCACTCAGCCTCTCGGTTGCCGCCGCGCTCGATAAGTCGAAGCTGGCGGGCGGCGATGCGTGGCTTGCGCTGGTCAAGATCACCTGGCCGGACGGCTCCCTCTTGCGCCTGGTGCGCAACGTGGATGACGTCGTCTTTGATACCGGCGATGGCTCCGGCCCGCAGACCTTTACCGCCTTTGCCTGGGACTTTGCCGAACTGAACGAGACTGCCGACGGCTCCATCCCGTCGTGGGCCGTGAAGGTCTCCAACGTCTCCGGCGTGATCGAGTCGCTCCTGCAGATCTATGGCGGCGGCGTGGGCGGCAATATCGTGGTGTATGTCGTGCAGGCGTCCCGCCTGAAGCGCGAGCCGGATCTCGAGCTGAGCTTCGACATCACCGGCTGCCAGGCCGATAGCAAGTGGGTCACCTTCACCCTGGGCGCGGAGTCGCCCTTCCGCATCCAGTTTGGCCGGCACAACTACACCGCCGACAACTGCTGCTGGCGGTACAAGGGGCCGCAGTGCGGCTACACCGGTCCGCTGCCCACCTGCTCCTACCGCCTGGGCGATGCGAACGGCTGCCGCGCCCACGCCAACCAGCTCCGCTTCGGCGGCTTCCCCGGCATCGACTCCAACGGCCTCCGCGTGGTGAGCAAATGATCCTGCGCACCGGCGATCCCGTGCCCGCGCGCAGCATCGCGGACCTCATCGGCAAGCCCTACCAGGAAGGCGGGCGCGGCCCCGAGGCCTACGACTGTGCGGGCCTTGTGGTCGAGATCCAGCACCGCCTGGGACGGGACATCACCATCCCGCACACGCCCGAGGGCCGGGCCGCGCAACACGTCTCCATGCTGCGCATCCTCGCGCATGACTGGCGCAGGCTCCACGGCCCGGAGCCGGGATGCGTTGTCTTCTTCGAGTCGCAATCGCACCTTGGCACCGTGGTCGATATCACCCGCTTCATCCACACGGAGGAAGACTTTGGCGCGGTCCTGATCGAGTCGCTGGGATCGCCCCGCTGGTGGCGCGCCGGCCGCTCCTTCTGGGTGCCCGCGTGAACTTGACAAACCCACAACAGAAAGGAGGCAGCGGACAATCGCCAGAGCAACCGCCGCTGGAACCCTCCATGCCGCATCAGGAGGGTTCCCAGCCGCGCGTCTCCCTTGCGAACCCGTTCCGTCCAACGGAGCGCACCCCGCTGGAACCGGCCGGAACGCTGGTCGAAGTCTTTGACCGCGAGGACCTGGACCCGGAGCAATACATCACCGTCTGCAATGGCGAGGTGCTGCCGCCCGAGCGTGCCATCGACCTCGTCCTCCAGGACGGCGACGACATCCACCTGGTGCCGGTCCTGCGCAACTCCGCCCTCCGCACCATTGCGCTCATCGGCGTGCAGATTGGCGGAGCCTTTCTGGCACCGGGCCTGGGCAACTTCATCGGCGGTGTCCTCTTCACATCGCTCTCCACCGTCGCGCAGAACGTCATTGCCGGTGCGCTCATCAGCGTTGGCGGCAGCCTCCTGGTCAATGGCATTGCCGCGCTCTTCCAGAAGCCGCCCGGCGGCAGCAATTACGGCGTCCTTGGCCCCAGCACCACCGCCCGCTCCGGCATTCCCATCCCGAAGGGCTATGGCACCATGCGCTCCGCCGGCAACATCGTCGAGAGCTGGGTGGACATCATGGGCGACAACGGCGACGGCCATGACGTGGACGATGGCGCGGACACCATTGGACGCCAGTACGTCAACTGCCGCGTGGATTTCGGCTGGGGTCCCGCCCGCGCCGTCAATAATATCCTGCTCAACGGCAAGGATATTGCCGAGTACGCGGACGTCGCCTACGTGGTCCTGCTGGGGACGAACGACCAGCTGCCCGTCACCGGCAGCGATCCCCGCTGGATCGTCCTGAATCGCACCCGGACCGGCACCACCACGAACAACATCCCAACCACCGGCTTCGACACGGTCAACAACAACTACGCGCAGAATCAGCGCATCCGCGCGGGCATCCAGCACAACTTCGTCGTCGTCCCCGGCCAGCGCACCGACACGCAAAAGCTGACCGTCTATGTCTCCATGCCGCAGGGCTGCTGGCGCTACGACGACAACATGGTCATCAAGCGGCTGGCCATCGATTATGACGTCTATTACCGGCCCACCGGCACCGGCGACGCGGGCTGGATCCACGCGCAGCACCACTACTACTACAACATCCGGCAGACGATCCTGCGCCAGGCCACCATCATCGACAGCCTCACCCCCGGCTGCTATGACGTCAAGGTCGTGAAGAACGGATCGGGCGCGGTCAACAATCCGCTCGACAACTTCGAGCATGAGTCGAACAAGTTTGGCGACGAGCTGTGGCTGGAATCCGTCCAGGAGACCAGCTACACCACGCTCAGCTATCCCAACTTCATCCAGATCTGCCTTCGCTTCATGGCGACGGACCAGCTCGCCGGGTCGGATGTGAACCTGACGGCGGACATCACCTACGGCCTGCGCCAGACGCTGCCCGCCGCGCTGGCCAACCTCCCGGAAGACGCACCCGCCGCCGTCGCCTATGACATCCTGGCCGACGACGTGATCGGCGCGGACATGGACCCCACCCGCATCGACCTCAACTTCTTCGCGGCGTGGGGAGCGCACACGCAGACCCTCGTGGACAACGGCGACGGTGGCACCCAGCGCCGGGCTGTCTTTAACGGTGTCTTTCAGGAGGACAAGCTCTCCATCTGGCGGGCGCTGCAGACCGTGGCCGCCATGAGCTACGCCAACATGCAGCGCATCGGCACGACGGTCACCGGCTACCTCGATGCGCCGGATATTCCCGTGCAGATGTTTCATATGGGGAACATCCTGCGCGACAGCTACAAATGCACCTTCCTCGACCTTCCCAGCCGCACCCAGGAGATCGAGGCCACCTTTGCCGACGCCGCGGACAACTACAAGACACGCAACCCGCTCCGCCTGGTCACCGCCGCCAACCAGGCCAGCGGCGTCGAGCTGAAGAAAGACACGCTCGACCTCCTCGGCTGCACGGACCGCGTGCAGGCCTACTACCGCTGCCTGCTCATGCTCCATGAGAACGAAGACATTCTCCGCACGCACGTCTGGCGCTCCAACGCGCAGGCCATCCGCTGCCGCGTGGGCAATGCCGTCCTGCTGCAGCATGACCGGCCGGTCGCGGGATGGGGCGGCCTCGTCCTCCCCGGATCGACCGCGAGCGTCTTGCGCCTCCAGATCACGGAGCCGCTGCCCTTCGACACTGGGAGCATCTACACCGTTCTGATCCAGCACCCAGCCTTTCAGCGCGCGCCCGTCGCGATCCTCGGCATCAGCGGCAACGTCCTCACCGTCTCCGGCTACGATGGATCGGAGGTGTTGCGGCTCCAGCAGGGCGCGATCGACACCGCTATCGACACCGCTATCGGCAACCAGATCACCGTGAGGGACGCGGCCGGCATCGTGCCTGGCGCGGCGCAGCTCTGGGATCTCGACTTTCGCGAGACCCGCACCGTCACCGCCGTGTCCATCGCGGAGGACGTCGCCACCGTCACCCTGGCGGAACCGCTCTCCACCGTGCCCGAGGACTTTGCCGGGTTCATCTACCAGAGCACGCTGCGCGAGGCAATCAACGTCCGCATCCGGTCCATCAAGAAAACCATCGGCGACCAGCGCTATGAGATCACCGCCGTCGATTACAGCGATGGCACGTACACCCTGCCCGCGCCGTCCCCTGGCATGAGCTACACCGCGCCCGCCCTCACCGCGGGCAGCACCGGTACCGGCAACACCGCGCAGGCCATCCTCAGCGCGGTCTACACCACGAGCTTCGACTCCAACGGGAACGAGCAGTACAGCGTCACCGGCATCCTGATCCAGAACCCCGGCGCGGGCTACACCGCCACGTCGAAGGCGGTCCTGGGCAGCGATTACGACAACATCCACTTCAACGGCGTGGGCGCGGGCAGCTACCAGACTGACCCGGACCAGACGCTCTCGCTGGCGCTGGGCACCGGCGGGGCCATCACCGCCGCCACCGGCTTCGACACGGGCACGGTCTGGCATGCCGCCCCGTACGTCACCCTGGCGAAGTAAAAGCCGGATATTTCGTGCACGCTTTGCGCGGTTCCGCTCATAAACGGCAGAATGCATGCATGATGCGTCGTGTCTTGTTCGCGCTGCTTTTCGCTTCCGGATTCAATTTCATGGTGGCGCAGACGCCCGCCACCGTCACGCTGACCGCCACGCACCTGACCATGGGCGGCGGCGGAGCGAACCTGCCAGATGGTTCACAACTGTGCGTGATGACCACGGATGCCAACGACCGCGCCGCCGGGTACTCCATCGGCGGTGGAGGCCAGACAAGCGCAAGCGTGGGGCAGCGGGAGTGCCACCCTGTCACCGGCGGCAGCGTGCAAGGGTTCACTGCCATCAATTCCGCCGCCAGCGGCAACGCGTGCCTGCGCATCACGGAAGAACTGGCTGGCGGGCAGGAGGTTCGCCGCGACAAATGCGTGCAGACGGGCACGCCCGCCGCGCTCGCCAGCGGCTTCTGCTCGCTGCTGGGCGGCGTCATGTACTGCGACTATGGCAAGTACACCGTGAGCACCGCTCCCATGGCGCTGGTCCAGGCCGGCCCGCCTGGGCCAAAAGGGGACACCGGCTGCAATGTAACGTCTGGCACGAATTGCACCACGGACCTCGCGCCGCGTTCGTTGAACGCCTTCCTGGTCCATGCGCAGAGCTACCCGGGCAGCAGTTTTGACCAGCAGCTCAATGCCGCGCAGAACGCATGGGCGGGAACGACGACGCCGGTTGTGTTTGCCGTGGATACGCCCGCCACGCTGGCCGCGCCCGTCACCCTCGCAACCAATCGCAACATCGAGGCGCACGCACCGCTGACCTTTGCGACGGGCGCGCAGCTGACCCTCAGCGGCACCAATCGCGTGTCCTGCGTGGGCAGTGGAACGCTTAACACTGCGCAAGCCAATGCCATCCTGATGATCGCGGCCGGCAACGGTGCCGAGATCGACCACTGCACCGTGTACGCAACAGGCGGCGGCGCTTCGTTTCTGCTGGCCGCGACCGGCACAGGCAACCACTTTGTGCATGACAACCCGGCCCTGAACAACATCGGGGCATTCCTTGGCACAGCGACACCGAACGGTTCCGTCAGCCACATCCGCGTAACCGGCAATACGATCACTAACACGGGCAGCGGCGCGGGTGCTGTCGGCATGACCATCGGTGCACAGCCAAACGCGCTCGCGGTCACAGACGTGCTGTTCTCCGGCAATTCCTGCTCTGGCATTACCTATTGCGGCGTTATTAACCTGTACGACGGCGCTAGCAGCAGCCGGGCAATCGCACACGCCGTGGGCGGTGGGTGGACCTTTATCGGAAACAACTGTTTTGAGGTATTTTCCTGTACCTGGACCGGTCCAGGTTACGACATCAAGATGGCTGACAACCACGGCCGCAACTGTCATGACCAGTGCTACGACCTGGAAGGTGCCATCGACTCAGTCATCGAGGCAAACACTTGTTATAACGATGCAACGGTAAACAGCGGAGCAGGTCTGCACGCCTGCGCCAGCGTCTTCGGGTTTTCTAACAACATCACCATCTCCGGAGAGACGTACACGCTGGACAATGGGGCTACGGCGATCGCGGTAAAGAACGTCTCCGCAGACCCGAGCGTTTCCATGGGGCTGACCGTGCACGGCAGTACGGTCAACTGCCCTCTCACCGCCTGCACCGCCGTGGGGACGGAGGCCGCTGGAGACGTGACGGTGGCGGTCAATAAACTCACCAATGCTCGCGTCGATCTTGGCAGCAACGTCGTCAACGGGGTGAACAACGTGAACATCAGTCTTAATGTGATGGAGTTTGCGCTGCCGGTGAACTGCGCGATCTGTGCACATATCTCATCTGGCCTCAATACGATCTCACTCAACACGATCACGCAGAGCGCGACGCTGGCCGGAAGCACCGGGATCAACGTGATCTACGACTACTTTAACGCCGCGCCGGAAGTCTACCTCGATGGCAACCGGCAACTCGGCAGCTTCGCGACGGACATCCAGATCTCCAATAACTCCGGCAACTCCGGCCTTGGCCTGGCAACCTACCTGACGAACAACTGGACCCGCAACAACACCGTGACGTACAGCAACCCAAATAACCACCCCGGCATCTTCACGGAGTTTTCGCGCTACCGCTGGAGCAATGGTTGGCAGCTCATCCACCCCTACCTGAGCGGCACGGGCAACGTGCCCTACTGTGTGGATAGCTCAGGCCGCGAGTACCGGGGCACCAGCACAGGCTGCTGAGCGCGGCGTTTTTTGACCGCTTGCCGGGTTCTCCCGCACACTTCCGCTGCGAGACCCCATGAAGCGCGTTGTGCTCAAGCTTGGCATCGTCGATGAACCGGAGCCGCTGGCTCTCCAGGCCGCCGCGCGCACCCTCGATCCGCCGGGCCGCTGGTTAAACGCCCGGCTCTCGCTCTCCACGCTTGTCACCATCCTGACGCTGGGAGCGTCCGCCGTCACCGGCTACGTCACGCTAAAGGTGCACCAGGCCGACCAGGACGCCATGCTGGCCGATCTGCGCGGACAGGTGGTCCGCCTCAACCGCCACGTCACGGAAGACACCGTCCCGCGCAGCACCTTTGACGCAAACACCGCCCAACTCAACCTCTCGCTCACCAACCTCATGCAAGGCCAGCAGCAGATCTATGCCCTGCTCTTCCAGGGCACTCTGAACCCGCGCATCCCGAAAGGATCACCCCTCCCATGAAGCCTCTCTCTCTTCCGGCGCTCCTCGCGGCCGGCGGCGTTGCCCTTCTCTGCGGCACCTCCGGTGCGCAGCAGACGCCCGTCACCGCAACCAACCTCACCTATAAGGGCGCGCCCATCGCCAGCGGCTACGTCACCATGACGCCCATGACGCCCGGCAACAGCGGCTACCAGGTTGCGGTGACCGGTCCAGCCTCCGGCCTCAGCTACGGTCCGCTGGTGGGCACAGTCACCAATGGAGCCATCGCCGCGGGCTTTGCCGTTCCAGACCAATGCCTCTCCACCGCCGTCACCGCCAACACGCCCTGGGGCTACCTCGTCCAGCTGGTCGATACGGCCGTCCCGGTCACGGCGAGCAATCCTTCCGGCACCGTCACCGTCACCTGGTATATCCCGCCCACGCCGCAGGTCGTCTGCGGCAACACGGCCTTTGCGCTGGATAAGTACACCCCGCTGCAGACCTCCACCTCCGTCGGCGGCTATTCCTTCGGTCTGGCCGCAAACCTGCCCACACACCTCCTGCCGGGCGCGCTCTTCACCGCGATCGACACGCACACGCTCTACGTTGGCGGCAGCGACGGTCTTCCGCACGCCGTCACCGGCAGCGGCGGCTCCGGCGGCGTTGGGGCAACCGGGCAAGCCGGGCCTCCGGGATCCACACCGGCGATCAGCGTTGCCGCCACCACGCTTGCCGCTGGCGCGCAGGCCACCGCCGTGGTCACCGGACCAGCCGCAGCGCCGCTCATCACCTTCGGCATCCCGCAGGGTCAAGCCGGAACGAACGGCACCAATGGAACAGGCGGCGGAACATCCACGCTGACGGAGGACACGCTGACCTGCAACGGTACGCTCGCCATCCCGTTTCCCGCTTCTGGCACCCGCATTGTGCATCTGGTGAACACCACGGCTGCATGCGCGGTGAGCTTTACGAATCAGCCCGCCGCTGGGTCAGCCTCGGAGATGCGGGTGATCTTCAACCCCACGGCGTTTGCCGTCACCTTTCCCGCCGCATCCAGCACGCTCGTGTGGCGCGGTGGCATTGCGCCCGCCTCGCCCACCAACAGTGCGATCAGCGCCTTTCATCTGACGGCGGATTCCACCCGCATCATCGGCAACGATTAACCCCGCGTTCGCGCGAGAAAAGGAAATCCCATGGCGAACAACGGTACTATCGCTGGCACGATCACCTTCTCCCCCGGCAAGTTTGGCAATGCGGCGGGCGGGTTCAGCGCCACCAACACGATCAATCTGCCAGACCTCTCCACCGCGCTAACCACCAGTTTCACGGCCACCTTTCTGGTTAAAACTCCCGCGCCATCCTCCACGCAGGTGTTTCTTGCAATGGGTGGCAACGCCGGAGGCGCGTACAGCTGGATTGCCGTTAGTTCGAATGGCCATCTGATGGTTGAGGGATTCACCGGCGGCGGGGTCGATACTGGCCTGATCGTGGGTGACAACTCCTGGCACTATGTCGAGGTGGTGTACACGCCCTCGGCGGTCACGGCTTATGTCGACCGTGTTGCATCGACGGTGACCACGATTGGCGCGGGTGGCCCCATGACGGGCACGTACGCCATCGGCTCCTTCGGCGCTGGAAGTTACCCCTTTACAGCAGGGCTTATCGAGCAGGTCGCGTTCTTTACCGGGAACCGCTACGCAGCGGAGAGCGGTATTCCCAGCGCGGCATACACCGGCGCTGAGCCGAACCTCGTTGCTCTGTACGCCTTAAACGCGAACGCGAATGACTCTGCCGGAAGCGCTCCAGCGCCATCCGTAACCGTTGCCGTATCTCCCACCAGTTTCCCACTTGGCGTCGTAACCACACTCACCCTGACCGGCACCGGCACGGCCTGGACATCCAGCACAAAGCCGACGGTAAGTGGCGGCGTGGGTGCGTACTTATCCAATGTCGCGGTGAATGGCCAGGTTATTACCGCGACACTCTGGCCGGGCACGGCAACAGGCTCGCTTACCCTGGGAGACACCATGGATGCCGCGACGGTCGCTGCCACAGCCTCTCCAGCAACGGTCTCCACCAGTGTGGTCTTTTTCGGAGACTCCTTAACCGCGGGGCTGAACGGCACGGGGTACGGCAGCGTGAACGCCACGCGCCTGCAGACTGTAATCAATGGACTTGGGCCATCGGCGGCAGCGTCCCAGCAGGGTATCAGCGGTCAGCCCCTCACGCAGATGATCAGCAACGCGGGTAACATCGCGTCGCTGTATCAGAGCGGGAAGGCAAACTACCTGGTCATCCAGGGTGGGCACAACGACATCAACACGGGAGCGAGCGCCGCGACGGTGATTACGCGCATTCAGACGTTGATCGCAACCATCCTCGCAGGGCAGCCGGGATGGAAGATCGTATGGGCGACGGAGCTTCCGGCCGGAACAACGGGTGGATTTCCGGCCAGCTTCGATGCGGCACGCGATGCCGTCAATCTCTTCATGCGGGCGAACTGGAGGGCACTTGGACTCTATGCGCTCTCAGACGTTGCGGCCGATGCGTTGATGGGTCAGGATGGGCAAGCCTATAACACCACGTATTACAGCTCCAGTGATGCAATCCATCTGACAGATGCTGGGTACGTGCGCTGGGGCATGTACGATCTAGCCGCAATCCTGAACGGCACCTCCGCCTCCGCCACTACGCTCTTTTTCTAATCAACCGGGGAGTCTGCTGTGCGTCTTTTCCGTATGTTGCCAGCCGGGTTCGGGCTGTTTGCTATCCACATGGTGCTGGGTCAGGTGTCGAACCGCCTTCCCAGCACCACGCTTTACCCTCTTCCCACCACCGCTCCCGTCACCCAGCAAGCCTCGACGGCTACCTTTCCGTCCGGGCTGCCGGTTGGCATGATGGGTGCCAGCTACCCGCTGAATCAGCCCATCAATGGGCTGCCGGTAGACACGCGGCTGATCGCCGCCGCGTATGGCGGCAATGGTCAGGCCACCGCCACGGATACGGTCGATCACCACGTCAAGCAGTTCAGCAGCTCCTACAACGGGTCCAGCCCGAATGGCCTGCTGATCGACCCCGCCATGCCATACAGCGTGGTCAACTCCGTCCAGCACCCCGAATTGCTGGTCACGGTGGCGTACAGCACGGCGGAGGCCAGCTTCCCAAACGAGTCTGATTCACTCATCACCGACGCCGGCACGGGCATTCAGCACACCCGGCCCATTCCGGTGAAGGGATGCACGATTGAAGATCCCGGTACACCGAGCGCGGATCATCACTGCCTGGTCGAAGATGCCGCCACGGGCCTCGATTATGAAATGTGGCGTGTGGCGCGTGACAGCAGCGGCAATATGTCCGCCGACCAGGTTACCATCTGGAATCTGGCCACTGGCAAGCGTGTCAGCGACAACCACTGCGACACCGTGCCATGCACCAGCGCGGATGCGGCGGGTCTGCCGATTCTGCCCTATATCGCCCGGTACGAAGACTTCCAATACGCCATCGATCACGGCAAGACCGACCTGGGGCACGCTCTGCGGATGACCCTGGATATTACCCGGTCGGACTTCCATACGGCGGGTTGGTTCATTCCACCAGCCACGCACGCGGCGGGTGGCAGTTCCACGATTGGCGCGGTGGAGGGTCAACGCTACCGCATTCCGGCCTCTGTCACTAAGCCAACCGGCCTGAGTCCGTTCGACAACATCCTTTGGAATACCCTGTCTATCTACGGCGCGGTCCTGGCCGACAACGGATCGCGCTGGCTCTTCACGGGCGACATGGACCCACGCTGGAACGGCAACGTGTACAACTTCACCACCATCACCAACCTCTTCGCGAATCAGATGGAGACGGTCAACAACGGCTGCTGGACCAACGCCAACGGCGACACCAACGGCACGCTGGCCACGCCCTGCTGAGTGCGGCTAAGGGCGCGTTTGCGCGGTTGCGCCGCCGTGTGGCATAACTCCGCTGTCTTTCACGGGAGGAGGTTCGCCCCGATGCACCACAGCGACACCGTCGTGATCATCCTCACCCTGGCCGTCTACTTCCTGTTTTCGGCGGCGGTGGATGCCATGTTGCCGCCCGCGCGCGGCCAGGAGCGCACGTTTTATGGCTGGCTATACCGCTTCCTTCAGGGCGTCGCTGCAAACGCTTCTCGGCTGGCCGAGGCTCGCTTCCACCTGGGCTTCGTTCCGCCAGCACCTCTCCCGCCCAGCAGCCCGGACCCCGCTGATCCGGACGGACTTCCCCTGGGATCGCTTACGGCCTCCGCCAGCAGCGTGGAGATCACCGAACAGGTTCACTACACCCTCAACCCCTGAACAGGAGCACCCCATGAACGCTGTACAGATCTTCGCGATCAGTCTGCAACTCGCCATCCAGGCGATCCTTACCATCGAGAAGGTGGTGGGCGATCAGAAGTCTGGCGCGGATAAGAAGACGATGGCGCAAGACGCTCTCTCCGGCGCGACCGCCGGCGCGCTCTCCGTGCTGACCGGCGGCAACGCCCAGCTGGCCCAGGTCGCGTCCAGCACCGCCAGCGGCCTCATCAACACGGCCGTCGCCCTCGCCAAGATCACCGGCGACTACCAGAAAGCCACCACCGAGGCCACGAGCCCAGTCACCGCACCGGTCTCCCCAGCACCCACCACCATCTAACCCAACCCGGACGGGGCGCAGGCCAACCAGCCGCGCCCCGTCTGCCTATTGGAATGCCAGAATCCCTTGCATGCGAGCCGCCGCAGGGCTCGACATACATCGTGTGTTTTGGGAAGTGCTGGATGATCCATTGACCCAATAGCCACTTGCCGCCGTGGTATCGCATGACCGGACAACCAGGAGCCTTCACGCCGTTACCTTCGTGATCTGTACTTTCGCTCTGTCTTCGCCTAATCTGCGAAGATGGGTGAAGGACCGACCGGCTGCTTTGGGCATCGCACCTGCCCGCATACGCACTTTGTGGTGGAGTGCAAACGCTGCAAGCGGCACACCCACGCGGGCGTGGACGCATGGCCCAGCGACCCCATCGTGGTGACATGCCGCCTCTGCGGCGAGGTGCGGCGATACCGGCCCTCCGAGGTCTACCTGGGCAGCCCCGACCACCGCATCAGCCGCGCCCCGGAACGCGCCACCCCACCCAAACACCGCCAATACCGCACCGACTGACAATCAGGCTCTCCGTGCTGCCAGCGCGCTGTCCCGTGCCGTGTTCAGCCGCGTCATCGCGTCCATGGAGCCGCCCACGTCAGGATGTGCCGCGCGCAGCCGCGACTTGTAGTGCAGCTGGATCGTCTCTTCGCCCGCGTCAGGGGTGCACTGCAACACATCCCACCAGTTTTCCCCGGATGCGGTGGCGGGCAGCTCCTTAAACCCGGCAAAGGTTTCTTCCGTCGTGGCCACGCCCCACCGCTCCATCCCGCGCATGGCATTGATGTGCAGCACCAGCGCGGAGACGTTCTGCTCCAGCAGCTGCCAGCGGTCACAGCACAACACGTAGGGCTTCTCCTTCAGCCGGAAGTAGACCGCGACACCCGGATCGGGCAGACGTCCCGGATCGCTGTACGGCTCCCCGTTGGCCTTCAGCGGCACATTGCTGGAGATGACCACATAGCTGGCGTGTAAGCGGTTCAGTTCATCCCGGAGCGCCGCCCACGCGCTGCCCAGCTTGCGCTTGAAGTTTGGGGCGTTCGCCCGCGTCTTGGTGCGCGGCCTGCCCCCTGGCCATGCCAGCGGATATGCCTTAGCGTTTGTCTGCTGCATCAATCGCCTCCGTTCCATGTTGCAGGTCCACGATGAGACCGCGCGTGTAGTCCATCACCCGGAAGAGCGCGGCCTGCGCCTCTTCCGGCGAGTCGAACTCCACCCGCTGCTCCCTGTGTTTGAATGCCGCGGCCCTTCACCGAGAGCAGCACCGTCCGGTTCCCTTGCAGCGCCAGCCTGATCGTCGCCTTCGCCATACCGTTCCTCCACCTTCATGCCGCATCACGCGGCGGGGTTGTCATCCTTGCATGTACGCTCGCTCTGGCGCGTTCAGCTCTCCCGCCTGAACGTGTGCCGCATAGCGAATCGAAAGCACGAGATTGCGGATCTCCGCCTCCTGATCCTCTGTGAGTTCCCCATAGGTCTTGCGGAACCATTCCACTGCGGACGTTGCCATCTGGTGATCGTGTCTGCCCTGTAAAAATGCCTGCTCAGGGGTAAATCGCGCCATGTTTCCTCCTTTGTGCGTGAACGTTACACCGCCATGCCGGCGCAGGCCTGCGACCGGAGCCGCATCGTGCGCAACGCGGCCTGGTCATAGCGCCACGTGGCATCGCCCTGCCAATGGCCTTCCTCGAAAAACTTGCTGGGAGCCCTTGGGTACTCCACCAGCGGACCGGCGCGGGTCCATTCCGCGTAGTTCCGCACCATCCGCTCGGCGGTGCGCTGGGCAATCTCGGCCGGCGGAGCATGCCGCCGCCCGCATTCCGCGTCCAGCGCCATCCAGACCACGCTCTGCAGCCGCGCGGCGGTGGTCCCATACCAGCCGCAGGCCTTCACCACATGGCGGCTGGCCGTATCCAGCGCTTTTCGCGCCAGAACACTCCGATCCTGTGACCGCGCGCGTTGTTCCTTCTCCCCGGCGATCCACATTTCCTCAGACCGGTGCGGCTCGACCGAGTCTGGCGCTGGCTCTGGAACCGGAACTGGCTCTGGCTCTGGAACTGGTAGGCTCCTGGCGGCGCCGTCCGGCGCCGGAGTGAAGTGCAGCACATTCGGCGCTGCTTCCTGCTCCCGGATGCGGTCCTGTCTCTCCCCGGCGGCGATCACCTGATCCTGCTGGAAGAGGCCGGGTGCGGGAGACCGGTAGAACCGCTCGATCAGATCGTCAAACTCGCTCTGTCTGCCAGACGTGCTGGTCTTGCCGATCTTGGACCCGCGCGGGATCGCTCCGTTGGCATAGCGTTCGCCCCGCCGCATCAGCTGCGCGTCCAGGGTGTTGTCACTGTGGATGTGCCAGTCATGCACGATCAGGCGGTGCCGCGGGTGCTCGTCCAGCCACTCCGCCTCTTTCAGCGCACCGATCAACACGGCTGGGTCGCGGGTGGAGAACATCTGGTCCGCAATCTCGTCATCGCCCATGCGCCCAATCGCGCCCGTGGGAAACTGCGACGCGGTCACATGCCACAGCGCCTCCAGGATCCCCATGGCGCAGCAGGGATCGATGCCCAGGAGCCGGGCCAGCTTCCGCGTCTTGCGATGGGTTAAAACACCACGTAGCGCCAACCTACTGCACCCGTCCCTTCGGTTTAAACTCCACCAGGTCACCGGCGCTGCTGGAGAGCGTCAGGCTCGCCCCGTCTTCGTCCGCAAGCCGTTGCAGGTCGTCCGCGGCGCCAGTCGGGTCAACCTCGTCCAAGTCGCCCAACAAGGCTGCCACCGAGAAAAAGCGCAAGGAAGCTGGTACATCGCGACGCGCGGCCTGCTGTGTGGGCATCAGCGTTGTCCTTCCATCGTCTGTTTTGAGCGATGCTTTGATAGCTTCAATCACCCGCGAGAGATAGCCGTCCCACCGCTTCGAACGCTTCAAGTGCTGGCCGCCAGCAAGCTTGTTCACGAGATAAGAGGTGTCTGCCTTGGTGAAGAATTGCTGTATCGTCAAATCACCCATACTGCCGAAGTAACTCGTCCATGCCATGCCCCAGCAGGTGACCGTTACATCACCCTTGCCTGGTGCGTGGTTGCGCCAAAACACCACGACAGAGTCGAGCAAAGCACTCTCAGGAATCTCGGTTGTTTCGCATGTAAGTGGCATCACATCCCTCCAATCGGGTACGGCAGCGGCTTGTCTTCGTCGCGGATCTGCACCCACGCTGTCTTTTCGGGATGGTCAGACAGCAGATGGCGTGCGTCGAGATAGGCTACGGCGTCATGCAGATCGACCTCGCCCGTGATGTCGTCGAGATCAAGCCATGTCGTTCCGTCGCCATCTTCCCACCCCAGGCATTCACCTTCGAGACAGCCCGCGGCGTGTTCGTAAGCAAACCTCTTCTCTAACGTGGTGAACTCTGCAATCGTCAGTTCTTTGGGCATCAGCTTTGTCCTTCCATGGCCTGTCGCCAGGCGTTTTCCTGGGTGTCGAAGTCGGGGAAACAGCGGCCCCGGCTCCATCGCATCATCTCGTCATAGCCCGGACTTGTGCGCGTCATCGCCGCCACGCCGTTCCAGAACTCCGTTTCGGTGAGCAGGTTGTAAAGCGCGCCGCCGCAATGCGGACACACCGGCGTGCCATCCCGCGTGCGGCCGGCCGCGCGGATCGCGTCATGCCAGGTGCACTCCACCCCAAAGACATACCGCACATCCCCCGGCACGGCCGGCTGCACCGCCGCCCCGCTCATACGCGCACCGCCGGGAATGCATGGTGTTCCACGCCGTCCAGCATGTGGCCAGCGGCTTTCTTGCCGACACGCCTGATTGCCTCGTGTGTCCGCAACTGCCACGCGCGCGGGTCTTCGTGAGTAGCCTCTACAAGCTCCCCTTTTTGGCTCAGGATGTGCGTGGCAGCTCCCCATGCAGGTGCCCACTCGCCCCATTGCTTGAAGAAGAACGGCACCCCAGCGGCGGCGCACTGGTCACGCAGCGACCTTGCCCAATCTGGACGCATGGGCCGCGCGCGGCGTCCGCTCTCGCCGCCCGCAATCACCCAATCGAGTTGGTTGAAGCCGCTCCGAGTAGCCTCGTCTTGCAGTTTCTGTACATACCTGGCGCGTCCATCCTCGCCCAACGAATCGTAGAGAGCGGCATCCATCTTCACTTCAATGCTGCCCACGTTCAGCCACTCGGGGCGAAGATGCACGGCCCCGAGTAGAGGCTCCGCACTGATGAAGTGATGCCAAGCAGGCGTTTGCAGTAGATGCGGAATGCGTTCGTCCGCCGTCTTCTGATCCTCGGCAGAGGTGCCCATCCACACGTTCGGCAGCGGCCACCAGCCCTCACCAGAACTCCGGTGGTGCGCCATCTGCGGGGACATGCGCGACCATTCGCCTTCGATGATGCAAGCAGCATGGTTGTAGACCCGCGTAGTTCTGCCGTGCGCCGTCAGGTACTCCCGCATCCGCTCCGGACGCTTCGTCAGCACCTGGAATGTGTGCCACGAAGCAAGCGCCATCACCGCGAAGATGCGGTCAAGCATCTCATCGGTTACGTTCGGATGGAACAGGTCCGACATGCTGTTGACGAAGATCTTGCGTGGCTTTGTCCACCGCAGCGGGTCCAGCAAGTGTTCTTCGACGAACTTGATGTTGCCGTTCCACTCATGCGGCTTGCCATCGCCGCCGATGCGCACCAAACCCTCATACGGCAGGCCCGGACCGCTGAAGCGCCGCGCCACGCTCTCGGCATAGCAGTTGCGGCAACCCTCACTCACGCGGCTGCAACCCCGAATCGGATTCCATGTCGCATCGGTCCACTCGATGCCAGTCTTGTCGCTCATACTTGTCTCCGTTCATCCACCCGCTTAAAGGTCAGCTCCCAAACAAACCTGTTCTCATCCAGCCGCGCACGCACATCGGTGATCTCAAGCGTTATGCGCGATGCCCGTCTCGGCATGAATAGGGCATTACGCCAACGGGAGACATGCTCTGACCAGGGATGATCCGCAGCGTATATGACATGCGATTGCCACGTTTCGCGCACCCATAGCCGCTCTCCCGGCTTTCCGTAGGGACAAGGTATAGGCGCGAGACATCCCGTAGCTTTAGCAATCGCGTACAAGCCATCTGTGTACTCCTCAATCTCGACCTCCGGCTCAGCCCATCGCGGTAGCTTGACCACACGCCTAGTTTGCGTCTTTGTGCCATTCAGCAGCGCAATGACCATCGGAGCGCTAAATAAAATTGCCTTTTCGCTTACGCGTTGCGATGGCTTGCCAGTTAGGGCTGAAAACACTATTGGACGCTCTTTCACTTCGCTCATACTTGCTCCTGATACGGTGTTGCGGGTTGCGGTTGGCGGATGATGGCTTCCAGGTGTTGCCGGATCAGCGGGTATTGCCGAAGTTTGCGCAGGGCGCTCCGCTCGATCTGCGCGACGCGGGTAGGATGGACACCCAGGACACGCGCAATCTGCGTATGCGACATCGCGTAGCGCTCCGTGTCCATGATGTTCATGCGGACCTCGCGCATCGCTCGCACACGCTATATCCCTCAACTACGACGGGCTCTTCTTTAAAGCGGCCCAGGCACACCTCGCACACGAAGCCATACTCACTTGCGATTGCCCGCGAGAGACCCATCTCCTTCAACAGCTCCGTGTGACGAGGACACATGCCACCCTCACCCGCAACCTTCCCGCAGCGCTCATCGAAAGAACATGGCGTAAGGATCATGCGGACACCTTCCGTGCCGCTGTCTTTGGCCCACGCTTGCGGGCGCAGAGCGCGGCCAACTGTTCGCGGATGTAACCGTTGTCCATCATGAGCGGGTCGATGACGCAACTTGCTCCCGCCGCATACAGCCGTGGCTCACTGGATTGGCCGTACGGCACCAGCATCAGCACCGGCACGCCCGGCCAACGCTCCCGCGCCTCCGTGATGTGGTGCGGCTCGAACAGACCATCCAGAACGACACACGCGGGCGGATTCTCCGCAGGCGGATCAGCCTCCTCCACACGGTAGCCCCACAGCCACAGCAGATAGCCTCGCCGCAGACGGGTGGGTTCGTTCGACGCCTTCAGCACGATCACCTTGCGCGGACGCATCAGCGGCCGCCTTCAGCACGTGCTGACGCCAGCGAATAGGAGAGTCCGGAATCACCCTCTTCCGCGATGCGTTGAGCCATTGCAGCCGCCTGTACTGCTTCGCGGTACACGTTGCGGTGAGGCCCCTTTTTGTATGTGCACTCCAGCAATGCCCGGAGTAACTCCCCGGACTCCTCACCGAAGGCAAGCCCCATGTGGCGGTTGCTGGGAAACTTGGTGCGCGCAAAGGCCAATTCGTTTGCTACGTCAGTCGGGAAGTCGAACGTTAGAGGTTGACCAGTAATGATAAAAGTCTTCATCAGCGGCCGCCTTCGATGTTGCCGTCCAGCACCGCCAGCGCGTCCAACGCCGCTTCCATCCGCAATTCCTGCGCATTGGTGCCCAGCGGGTCTGTGCTGTGATGGCGCGACTGGATGTACTTCCACGCCTCATGGCGCAGGTTGCCGTGGCGTTCGCACAGTTCTTTCAGCCGCGTGATCTCGTTATCGCGCTTCATGAGCAGCGAGTTCACCGCGTCCCGGTCGTCGCGCAGCTCATCGCACTGCTGTTCCATCGCGAGTTCCTTCGCCTGAGACTCAGCCAGGCTCTCGTCGCGGACAGGTGCCGGGTCAGCGGGGACCTCCATGAACAGGTCGAAGAGCGAGTTGTGTCCTACGGTATGGACGCCCTTATCCGTCCACGACCTGTCGATGTCGCCCACCAACCCCACTACTTCGTAACATGGCCGGAAGTAATGCAGGTTCGTGAGTGTCGCCTCATCCCCTTCTTGCGTGAACACCTTCGGCTTCACTGCCGCCGCTTCGTACACATCCCGGTCAAATGGCACCCGCTGCGTTTCCGTCGTCATGCCGCCCTCTCGTGTTCTGGCGCGTCGAGATCCACGCCGGTCATCAGATCGATCACAGTGATACCCAGCGCATGCGCCAGGCGGACGCGGGTGCGGAAGTTGGGCCGGAGGCCGCCACCCTCCATGCGCGAAATCTTGGAGGAGCGGTATCCCGCCAGCCGCGCCAGGGCGTAGCCGGTCAGGCCCTGGGCCGTGCGCAGCCGCCGCAGACGTTCGCAGAAAGGGATGGGAGCGGCCGGCTGCGGCGTGCCGATGCTCCCGGCAGGATCGCCCGCGTCGAGCGGCTTCCGGCACCTGCGGCAGAGCGCGCTTTCCGTGCGGAACTGGTTTAGCCGGCAGCGCGGGCAGCGCAGAACCTCACGCGGTGCTGGGGTTTGATCGAACGATGCGGTCCGGCGCGCGGTCATCGCCAGTCCTCCCGTCCGGTCCACCACTGGAGGAGCAGCGTCAGCAGCAGCAGCGTCCACAGCAGCGTGCACAGCAGGAGGTGGGTCACCGCCTTCAGCCGTCCCATGCGGAGGTAGTACTGGTGGCTGCCCGCCTCGCGCAGCGCCGCCGCCGTCATCCATCCGCCCGCGCAGAGATACAGCACCGCGCACAACACCGACGCCTCGGCCCGCATCAGTGCACCACCGGTGCGTTCTTGAACGTGCGCACCGCGGCCAGCACTTCCGGAATGCAGACCGGGCCGCGCTCCAGGGGCGCAGATGGCACCACCAAAGAACGCCTGGCGCAACAGTGCGCGAAATCTGCGGATGCCTTCCTTATCGCCTTCGAGGCCGTAGGTCACCATGGCGTACATCTCGTCGAACTCTTCTTCAAGGGACTTCATAGAAGCTCATCCACTCTGGACTGGAGTGCCGCGACCAGCCCTGTTGCCTTTTGCATGTAGGTCAACGAGGCCCACAGGGCATCGATCTGGGCCAGCGTCAACGTAAGCGTGAGGTCGTAGGCTTCCGGAGCGGCATCGGGGTTGGTGTCTTCCGTTTCATCCGGTCCAGACTCCTCCGCAGGCGCATCGTCATCAGGCTTATGCCCGGCGAGATACACCTGAACATTGCTCCGTACCGGATCCCCGCAGCCGCACTTGCATAGTTTCTTCATAGGACCCCCCGGAGGTAGAGCGCCAGCCAAACGCCGCCCAGCACGATCAGCACCTCGCCCGCGACACAGATGAGGGCGGAGCGGATCATCTGCACCGGATGACCCTGCTCGTCGAGGGTGGAGTCGCGGTCCGTGGCCCCTTGCCGGAGGTCCGCGTCACGGTTCACGGGCAACGTGTCACGGTCCGCGGCGGTGATCTTCAGGGCGCGGTCATACGGGTCGCGGTAGAGATAGGCGGATGGAGCCGCTCCACGCTCCACGCCCTCACGCTTGTTCAGCAGCAGCGGCATGCCATCCCGCACCAGCAGACGCGCTTCCGGGTAGACGGGCAGCGACGGCCAGGCATCGGCGGTGGACAGCGGATACGCCATCGCGACAGACGTCTCGCGGTAGCCACGCGCGGCACGTTCGGCCAGGGCCTGCTTGACCAACTGGCGGCTCAGCGCCTCCGCGCGCATGGCGTCGGAACGCTCGGTCAGAGCCTCCTCCACCAGCGCCCGGATGACAGGATCGGTTTCGCGAAACTCCGGCGGCATCGCATCAAAGTGCGCGTCAAGCTGCTGCCGGGTCAGAAGACTAGGGGCGGGATCGTGCTGAAGATACATGGCGGCCTCGATGAGTGACGACATAGTGAAGTCGATACCTGACGACATTATTACGTCACTCACGGACTGTCAAGGTCACCTGCAAAGAAATGTTGATTGCAAGAGAACGTCTTTAGAAGCTACTCGTAGAAGTGCCGCTCAGCCATGACACCTAGGAGGCGGACTCCTGGATCAGTGGATTGCAGCGTACGAAATGCCGCCACAGCAGGAACGGCTTCAAACTTCCGCTGCCCCCTGCCGTTTGGACCCTGATCATGGAAGTACCGGAGGGCAACGAGCGTCCGCTGATCCTCTTGGTAGCCGACCGCGACGACACAGTTTGGGGTAGGAGTGCGCTCCGGCTCAATGACCGCCACTATGCCCAAAGGGCAGTGCGGCTCCATGGCCCGATCCGTGACTTCCAACGCAAACGCGGATGATGAATAGTTCTTGCTACTTAGCACGAAAGCTTGTTCGTCCGGGTAGGACCGCTGTCCCGCCCCGTCTGGCGAAGAATAGACGAACTCTGCTGCGAGTGCATAGCCCCACACTGGCAGGCGGCTTCCACTCGTTTGCGTCACGCGAAACTTGTTCGCATCACCAACAAGAAGATCGTGTTCTGTCATCCCTAGAGCAGAACTAAGGCTCTTTACGTGCGGCGAGACAAGTTTCATGTCGCCATTCTCAATACGCCAGAGTGTATTTTGCTCGATACCAGCACGGCGGGCCAGCTCGCGCTGGCTCATCCCGCCGCGCAACGTGGCGATCTTCTTACCCAGATCTTGCATGTATTTCATCGTGACGTAGAAAGGATGTCACGGTGACGTTGACATGTTGGCAAATCTTAGGGCATGATGACAACATTATGTTGTAACCACTGGAGGGTTACTACAAAGTGCTTCTCGTTGACATCATGAAGCGGCGACATCTCTCACAGCGTCAGCTGGCAAAGAGAGCCGGTGTGCAGCAGAACGCTGTCTATCGCTATCTTAAGGGAAACCGTCCGTCCATAGACTTTGCAGAAAAGGTGTCCAAGGCTCTTGACTACGAGATCAGCCCTGTGCAAATTGTCTGGCCGGACGGCGCTATGACCACTTCAAGGAAGTCCGCCGAAGCGGTGGAGGCCTGATGCTAGGGGAGTCTCCGTCCTTCAATCACCTTCGTCTGCTCGTTCTGCCGGGTCAGATACGCCTGAGCGATGGGACTGTCGAGAGGCGCGGGGTTGTCAGCACCGCACGTGCCACAGTACCACCGTTTGTTTTTATGACGCAGCGGCTGCGCCAACGTATAGCAGTTGGTGCACAGCCGCCGGGGCCGGTTCTTCCATGCACGTGCGTTGCCGTACTGGATGATGCCAAAAAGCAGGATAAATACGACAACGATTGTGACGGAGACCATGGCTCACTTGCTTTCGATGGCCTGTTTCAAGTGTTTTGCGCAGGCCTCCGCAGAGCTTTGGTTGCCATGTACCGCGCTGCTCTTATCGACGTTGTAGGCAAACGCGAGCGCACCGGTCTTGGCGTCCTTGACGGCGATGCTGGCCTCCACCTGTGGCGCTGGCGAAACGAAGATAGTCTTGGCCCAGCTAGCCTTGTCGTAGTGCGAGGAGCCACTGAGGATGTAGTAGGCGTGGTCCTTGTTGTCCACGATGGTGACCGGAACCTTCTTCTTCAGGATCGCAGCGGACAGGTAGGTATCAAAGCCGTCCATCGGCTCGATAAAGAGCTTGGATCCGGGGGTGATGTGCGTTGGAGCAGCAGCCACAGCAGAAGTGGGCGTAGCAGCCGGTGCGGCGGTTTGGGCAGACATCGGCAGAATCGCCAGAGCGAGCAGGGGAAGAAGCAATTTAGACATGCAGGCCATGCTACACGAACGAAGAGACTAGCGAAGTTCTTTGGGCACGCGATCACGGAGATGCAGTTGTTGTACCCGGCGCGGTATGAGCCGGTGGAGGACTGAGATGACGGAAGACAGGAGTGAACTCAAAGCACGGGCAATCGGCGTGACGGTGGACGAATACGGCACGTTGCAACGCAAACGCCGGGATGTTCAGGCAGCGGTGCTGCGGTTACAGGAGCTGCTTTGTGAGTATGACGGCACTCTGCACAGCTACATCCTTAGCCGTCTTCAAGATGAGCGGAGCATGCGCGATGACGTGACGCGTGCCCGCCGTTTGGGCCGGAACGTGAATACATATGACTTTGGTCCCCCGCTTCAGGAGCCTGTACGGGCCTGACGTTTTAACGCGCTGATCTCAGCGGCAGCCTGTTTCATGGCTTGCTCAAGCCGCTGGACGCGGTCTTCCAGTTCGTTGAGGTATTTCTTCGCATGGTCGATGTCGTGAATATGATCTGGTGTCACTGGCAACCTCCAACCCCAGGCATCACGCGGGGAAACCATGCTACACGCCACCAGGTGAGCGTATGAGCACGGTGAAGCGCATCTTGCGGTTGGCGGAGGTCGAGCATGTGACGGGTCTGTCCCGCGCGACCATCTACCGCAAGATGCAGGCCAAGCAGTTTCCCCCGTCGTTTACGATTGCCCCGCAGACCGTGGGATGGAAACAGCAGGACGTGGAGGCGTGGATCGATGCGCTGCCCTGCAACAACCCCCACGCATCGCCCGCCGCCTAAGCCCGGCGCGGCAACGCGATCACGCCCATGCGCAGTTCGTCGCAATAGTCTGACCAGCGCTGCATCATCCCCTTGCGTTCCGCGAGGAATGTGGTGCGGTTGTAGGCCCGTCCATTGGCATCGCGGACCGCATGCGCCAGCTGGTGTTCGATGATGTCGACGCGGAAGCCCAACACCTCATCCAGCAGCGTGCGCGCCACCGCGCGGAAGCCGTGCACCGTGGTCATCTCCTTGCCAATCTCCATGCTGCGCAACGCCACCAGCAAGGCATTGTCGCTCATGGGACGGCCTTTGCCGCGCGCGCTGGGAAAGACAAACCGCGCATGGCTGGTGAGCGGATGCAGCGTCTCCAGCTCCGCCATCACCTGGCGGCTGAGCGGAACGATGAGCGGCTGCCGGGTCTTGCTGCTGACGAGACGCCATTCGGCATGATCGAGATCCACGCTGGACCACTCCGCGTGCCGCAGCTCGCCCGGGCGCACAAAGATGAGTGGAGCGATGCGCAGCGCGGCGGATACCACCGCCGATGCATGGTAGGTGTGGATGGCGCGGAGCACCGTGGCAAACTGCTCTGGCTGGGTGGGCGCGGCCAGGTGCGTGCCGCGGGCGGTCTGGAGCGCTCCCCGCAGATCGGCGGAGATGTCACGCGATGCGCGGCCGGTCGCGATGGCGTAGCGAAAGACCTGGCCGCTCTGCTCCAGGAGGCGGTGCGCCGTCTCCAACGCGCGCGGTTCGACGCGGCGCAACACCTGCAAGAGATCAGGCGCGGTGATGTCCGCGATGGGACGTGTGCCGATCACGGGAAACAGGTCATACGCCATGCGCCCGATCCAGCGGTTGTGATGCGTGGGTGACCACACGGCGTGCTTCTGCCCGTGAAACTCGCGGGCCAGCGCTTCGAAGGTGTTGGTGCTGTTGCGTGCGGCGGAGGCCTTGCGCGCGCGCTTGACTGCTCCGGGATCGACACCACGCGCCAGCATCGATCGCGCCTCATCCCGCAGATCCCGCGCGGCGCGCAGACCCGTGTCCGGATAGATGCCGAGGGCGAGACGCTTCTCGCGGCCGGCGACCCGGTACTTCAACCGCCACAGCTTTGCGCCAGTGACCGCGACCTCAAGATACAGGCCACGTTCGTCCGCCACACGGCGCGGTGTCGCGGCAGGCTTCAGCGCGCGGATGGCGGTTTCAGTCAACGGCACGTTGGGGGCACCCACTCGGCAACACTACACGATGCCCCCATCCATGCCCCTGGATCACGTGAGATGGTGTGAGACAGCATGAGACCCCATGATACACGGCAAACAACGTAAACGCCCGTGTAATAAGCTTCATGAGACAGCATGAGACGCGGTAAGACAGGTATTTGGTGGGCAGTGAGGGACTCGAACCCCCGACATCCTGCTTGTAAGGCAGGCGCTCTAACCAACTGAGCTAACCGCCCACGACATCACAAGTTTACCATCCGGTCAGCGCCACGGTACGGCAAGCCTGTAGCAATCCGCAGCGAAATGTTTCACGTGAAACATTTTAAGTAACCGGACAGCCTTTCCAACAAAATCTTCACGCATTCCCGTTCTGGACCATCGTCACGCGTGCAGAGCAAGCGCGATCCGGTACGTGACGAACGAGGCCACATAGGCCAGCAGTGTCATATAGATGAATTGGATCACCGGCCACTTGATGCTGTTGGTCTCACGCCGGACGACGGCGAGTGTGGCCGTGCATTGCATGGCGAGTGCGAAGAAGACAAGCAGGGCAAGTGCGCCAGCAAGACCCACCTCCGCCCGTAAGGCCGCGCCGGTGTTCACCGAACCATAGAGCGTGGCCAGCGTGCTGACGACGCTTTCGCGTGCGACAAACGCGGTAAGCAGCGAGATGCCGACGGTGCGGTTCAGTCCCAGCGGCTTGAGCGCAGGCTCTATCCATGCGCCGATGTGGGCCAGATAACTTGTACCGACGTCGCTGGGATGACCGTTGTGAAAGGGCATGTGCGCCAGGAACCAGATGATCAGGTTCAGCACGAGGATGACGGTGCCCACCTGCTTCAGAAAGACTTTGCTGCGGTTCACCATTGCCAGCCCAACGGTGCGTGCCTTGGGCAAACGGTAGTTCGGCAGTTCGATGGCGAACAGCGACGCACGGCCCTTCAAGACGCTGGAGTGCAACAGACTGGCGGTGAGCAGAGCGGCCAGCAGACCGACGGCATACAGCAGCATCATGGTCACCGCCTGTAGACCAAGGACGTTGCCGAGGATTTTGTGAGCTGGGATAAAGGCGGCAATCAACAGGGCGTAGACAGGCAGACGCGCGGAGCAGGTCATGAAGGGCGCGATCAGGATGGTGGCGAGACGGTCGCGCTTGGAGGGGATGGCGCGCGTGGCCATGATGGCGGGAACGGCGCAGGCGTAGGCCGAGAGCAGGGGCAGGAACGAGCGGCCATTCAAGCCGACACGGCCCATCGTCCGGTCGGCAATCACGGCCGCGCGCGCCATGTAGCCGGAGTCCTCAAGGATCGTAATCACCAGGAACATGCACAGAATCGTCGGCAGGAAGCCAACGATGGAGGCAAGGCCGTTCCAAATGCCGTCTACCACGATGGGGCGTAGGATGTTATCCGGCAGATGCGCGCCAAGCGCCGTGCCAACGACACCAAGCCAGTTGCTGAGCGCGGTGCCGGCGGGATACGCCGCGCGAAAGATGATCTGGAAGGCCCCCGCGATAAACAGTACGCACAGGATGGGACCGGCGACTGGATGCAGCGCCCAACGATCGAATGCGCGGGTAAACCGTGAGTGATGCGGGCGGCGATAGGAGCCAGATTTCGTGAGACCCGTGCAATCGATCGCGCATGCCGCGGCGGCGTTGCCGCCAGCCTGCAGCACGGGCAGAATTTGGGCCGCAGCGTGCCGCCCGTTCAGGAAATTATGGATCGCATCCATGCCGGTGCCGCGCGACGCGCTGATGAGCGCCGTGGGCGTCCGAAGTTCGCGCGCGACGGCCAGCGGATCGATAAATCCGTTCCGTGCGGCGAGCTCGTCGGCCATGTTGATAAGCATCAGCGTGGGCAGGCCACACGCCAGAACTTCGCCGATCAGCGTGGTGTAGCGCTGTAGTTGGGTGCCATCCACCACGAGCAGCACGGCATCCAGCTTGGCCACGCCCGGCTGCTGGCCATGCAACACGGAAACCGCGATGCGCTGATCTTCCGACTCGGGCGTGAGACTCCAGACTCCCGGCAGATCGATCAGCGTCTGGCCAGACTTCAGGCGGCCACTGCGATGTTCCACCGTCACGCCGGAGTAGTTGCTGACCTTCTGCCGCATCCCGGTGAGCCGGTTGAAGAGGGTGGTTTTACCCACATTGGGAGGACCGATAAGGCCGATGGTACGGAACGCGGCACCACCTGCATGCGTGGCCTGTATCACGGGCGAGGCTGCCGTGATGCCGGACGCAGGGGTACTGAGTGCGACGGAGCTCATGGCGTATGTTCCGGCCTGATTTTGACGGTGGAAGCGGTCTCGCCACGAAGGGCGATGTCAGAGCCATCCACGCGGACGATCAGCAGCGACTTGCGGGCGAGACTCCGCACAATTTCGACCTCCGCGCCGGAGTTCAAACCGAGAGAACAGAGCTGGCAAAACGCTTCGCCTTGCGCAACACCAAGTACTGTTGCTCGCTGGCCGGGTTGCAGTTCTGCAAGATGCATGACCGATCCTTATGCTCCACGCGTTAGCGTGACATATTTGATGGTAACGCATCTCGGACCGATGCAGTCCTTATTTAGATGTACGCTAGGAACCACCGAAGAGGAGCCGCTTCCAGGATGGCCTGTCGTCCTCGAAGTCAGGGTCGCGGGATGTGATTTGGGGCGGGAGTTGACGGCCTTCAAAGACGGCGAGCGGGTTGGCTGTACAGAGCAGGTCTGCCGTCTCTTCTCCGAGCTTCTTGGCTACAAGCTGGCGAGCGGCGCTCATCTGCGGAGGTCTGCGAACGAGATCGTGCGCATCGGTCGCCAGAAAGTGAACGGCTTCAGAACGCAGGAGCTTCCATGCCATGGATTCTGCCTTGCTTCCAAAGTTGCCGGTGACCGAGCCAGCTGTGATTTGAACCAGAAGGCCGTTCTCATACCAGTTCTGTAGCAGATCTGGCCTGCGTTGCAATGTTGCATTGCGCTCCGGGTGGGTCAGAATCGGGGTCAGGCCATCCACGCGCATCCGGTAGAGCACATCATCCAGTGTGCTGGGAATGTTGAAGTCGGGCAGTTCGATAAGGAGGTACTCTGTCTCGTTGATCGTGTACCGCCGCGGATGTACATGCGCGTCTTCGATGTTGTCGAAGCTGAGGTGAAAATCGCAGCCTAAGCCGAGGGTCACCTTAGAAGCGGTATCAGAGGGCAGCGCCTGGCGTATTTGTTGCAAAAGAGCCATATTGCGCTCACGGCTGTAGCTGAAGCTATGGTTCGCATGGGGCGTGGCCACGATGTGCGTGATGCCATCCTCCACTGCCATCTGGACCATGGATACCGAGTTTTGGAGGTCGTTCGATCCGTCGTCGATGCCTGGCAGGAGATGGTGGTGAATGTCGATCATGCTGCTACATCGCGCTGGCGAGCAAGGGTGCCGATGAGAGACGCAAAGAGTTTGAAGCCGTCTGCCGACCCAAGCAACGCTTCGCTGGAGCGGTCAGGGTGCGGCATCATGCCCAACACGTTGCGGCCCCCGTTCAGGATGCCCGCGATGTTATCCAGTGAGCCGTTGGGATTAGCGTCCGATGTGGTGTCACCCGAGGCGTTGCAATAGCGGAATGCGATGCGGTCTTCACGCTTGAGTTCGGCCAGTGTCGCATCGTCGCAGAAGTAGTTCCCTTCCATGTGGCCGACGGGCATGCGCAGAACGCCGCCATGCGTAAGCGTGCCCGTAAAGGGTGAATCGATAGTTTCCGTGCGCAGGTGCACCTGCCGGCAGATGTACCGCAGACCAGCGTTTCGCATGAGCGCACCCGGCAGCAGGCCTGCCTCGCACAGGATCTGGAAGCCGTTGCAGATGCCCATGACGGGGCCGCCAGCGTAGGCGAACTTCGAGACGGAGGACATAACCGGGGCAAAGCGCGCCAGCGCTCCCGTGCGAAGGTAATCTCCATACGCGAAGCCGCCTGGCACCACAATGGCGTCGCAGCCCTGCAGGTCTTCCGAGGCGTGCCAGAGGAAGGTGACCGGCTGCCGCGCGATCGCGTCGATCACATGGTAGGTGTCGTGATCGCAATTCGATCCAGGAAATACAAGAACACCAATCTTCATCGTTCTAAGGCTAGCACCGGGATTGGGACCTTACTCATATTTCAGTGTTTCTACAGGATCCAGAGCGGCGGCACGGTTGGCCGGCAGGGTTCCGAAGGCGACGCCCACAAGTACGCTGGTCAGCAGTGCCACGACAGCAGAAAGCCATGACATGGGTATGTGCAAAGGCGTCAGCAGATTGACGCTAATGGGCACAGCAAGGCCCAGGATGGTTCCGACAACGCCACCGCTGAGGGAAAGGAAGACAGCTTCTGTGAGAAACTGCAGGCGAATTTCCCGCTTGGTTGCCCCTAACGCCTTACGGATGCCGATCTCGCGAATACGCGCCGTCACATTGGCTAACATGCTGTTCATGATGCCCACACCGGAGACAACAAGGGTGATAAGAGCGGCGGCGACCAGAACGTAGGTCAGCGCGTCCGCGACCTTCGCCATGGTGTCCAGGATGGCGACCATCGTAAACGCGTTGTAGTTGCTTGTTTTGCGGTGGCGCGACCGGATAAGGTCAGCGATGCGCACGGCGGCACGTGGCACATCCTCAGGATTCTTCATGGTGAAGAAGATTTCCTTCACCGTGTCTGTACCGGTAAAGTAACGCGCCACGGGGTACGGCAGCAGAACCGTCTGGTCGCTGATTTCGGATTGGCCGAACAGATCTACGCGCAGCTTGAATGTGCCGATGATCTGCACGGGGATGCCGTTAAGGTTTAGGGTCTTGCCGACAGCCGCTTGATCGGAGCCGAAGAGTTCTTTCGCAAGTGCCTGGACGATGACGCCGACCTTTTCGTGCGAGAGCGTATCCTGGTCGTCGAAGAAGCGACCGCTCAGGATGGCCAGGTTGCGCACGTCCTTGTAGCGCGGGGAGACGCCGAGCAGCATCACGTCCTTGGTGCGCCCTCCGCCGGTGCTTACCGGTGCATGGAACTCCAGCATGGGCGAACTGAAGGCAATGCCGGGCACCTGATTGAGAACCGCCGTCTCATCTTCCTTGGTCATGTAGTCTGGCGTGGACGTGCCATCGGAACCGGCGGTGGCTCCACCGTTGTACTGCATTTCCACCATGTTGGGGCCGATGTTGCTGAGGGTAGTCAGCGCGTACTGCCTGCCCGTAAGACCGACGGTGACGACAAGCACGATCGATGCGGAACCGATTATCATGCCGACCATGGTCAGCAGGAAACGAATCTTGCTGGCACGGAAGCTGTCCATGGCCAGGCTCACCGTTTCGGAGAAGACCATGGTGCTCTTCGCCGAGCGAAGCGTGCTTTCGAAGGTGCTCGAAGTCTCTGTCGCGACTGCCATCAGGCCATGCTACTCCGGTCCATTGGACGCTCTCGCAAGCGTACCTGATGCAAGACCTTGCCGCCTGTTACGATAGGGCGAACCGCACCCTGCGGAGGGATGTGTGAGTGGTTGAAACAGGCGGTCTTGAAAACCGCTTTGGGCGAGAGTCCAACGGGGGTTCGAATCCCTCTCCCTCCGCCACTCAGTGCTATACAGAGTGACGGGCATCGTTCAGCAGAGCACCTCACCACCTTTAATCAGTCTTTGTTCCCCATTGTGACAGGACACCTATAGAAGTATGAGTACGCGTCAGAGTTCCGTGGCAGGAGGTGTCTTTCGCACTCTGGTTGTCTATGGAGCATGGGCGGCGGCGCACAGCCTGCTTGCGTCGCAACGAGCGAAGTCGATCGCTAGCCGGCACCTGGGTCAAAACCGCAGGAATGCAGTGTACCGGATCAGTTACAACGCGTTTGCCGTCGCGACACTGTTGGGACTGGCGTGGTGTGTGCACCGGCTGCCGGACAAGCGGTTGTACCGAATTCCATGGCCCTGGCGCGCGCTGACCGCGACCGCGCGATTCGGATTCGTTGTAGTCGCGCTCCGGGCTGCAAGTGAAGTCGGCATTGGACCGTTCTCCGGGATCTCCGAACTGACCGAGTACGTCATACAGGGCAAGGCGCTGCATGAGCCGGAGGCGCAGGGTCCCGCAATGGGCTTGGCAGGGCTGAGGACAGGTGGGCCGTTCCAGTATGTGCGGCATCCACTGAACGCGTCTGCAACCGCGATTGCGTTGCTTACGCCCCGGATGAGCGCGGTCCGCCTGACCGTGGTGACGGTAACGGTTCTGTATTCCCTGGTGGGATCGAAGCTGGAAGAAGGGCGGCTGCTGCTGCAATACGGCGATGCCTATGAGCAGTACCGAAACGATGTGCCCTTCTTCCTGCCTCGGCTGGCATCCTTCGAGAGGAAACGTGCTTGAAATTCCGGAATCGCATCCAACATTTAAGATGCTAGTGTTCGCTTAAAACAGCGCAAAAGGAGAGTCAATGAGTGATCCTCGTGAGCCGCAGCCGATCATGGATAGGTACTGGCAACCGTTAGTCATCTTGTTTGGGATTGGGTGGGTGCTGCTATGGGCCATCTATGACCCACGGAGGTAAGTGGCGATGGCGGAAGGCATCACCCACATCGACACTTCGACGACCGCGTCACTGCTGGCGGATGGCGTCGTTTCCCTGAATGAATTAAGCCAGGCGGCGGGGGAAGCTCCAGGATGCACTGCGTATGTCCATTACAACGGGCCCACCGACCAGCTGGCGACCATGTGCATGGGCATGGCGGTGCTGGAGCCTGGCGCAAGTCCGCATCCGCCGCACCAGCATCCTGAAGAAGAGTTCATGACGGTGGCTGAGGGAACCGGCGAGATTGATGTGGATGGGAAGATCACACAGGCAGGTCCAGGTGCGGTGATGTATTGTGCGGCGAACGTGATGCATGGCATACGGAACACCGGATCCACGCCGATGACGTTCTACTTTTCCAAGTGGCTGGGCAGGAACTCGAGCGGTTGAATTTAAGGTAAGGGATTCTTATCGGCCAAAGAGACTTGTGTCCGTTGCTGCTCTACTGCTTACATCTGACGATGTCTCGCATCGAATAGGTATGAGTCGCAGGGCACTTGCGTCAGCGTCTGAAAGGCTTGCCGTCGCCGCGCTCGTTGTGTGTGGTTTGTTCCTTTCCGGCTGCAAACGCCAGGTGAGCAGCAAGCCGCTTGGGACAGAGGTGCGGATTGCGATTCCGCTCGGCCTGCCGCCGCTGCCCATCCCGAAGGACAATCCCCCGACAGCCGATACCATCGCGCTTGGGCGAAAACTCTTCTACGATAGGCGCGTTTCGGTGGATGGCACACTTTCCTGCGCCTCCTGTCACGATCCGCGCGACTACTTCACCGATGGCCGGAATGTCAGCAGCGGCGTGCGGGGCGCGCTGGGCACACGGAATGCTCCCACGGTGCTGAATGCGGCATTCCTGCCGTTTCAGTTCTGGGATGGACGGGCGATCACGCTGGAACAGCAAGCCGCCTTTCCCATTGCAAACCCGGTGGAGATGAGCCGTCCGCACGCGGCAGATGTCTCGAAGCTCGGGGATGACGCGGCGTACCGTGCTCTCTTTAAGAAGGGATTCGGTACGGAGGATGTCACCATCGAGCGCGTGGAGGCGGCGCTGGCCAGCTTTGAACGGACGCTGCTGAGCGGCGACTCAGCCTTTGACCGCTTCCAGTATGGCGGCGACAAGAACGCCCTGACTCCGGCGCAGGTACGGGGTCTGGCGGTCTATCTTGATCCCACACGCGGTAACTGCGCGGCCTGCCATAGTGTGGGTGCAACGTCGGCGCTGTTTACGGATGGCAAGTTCCACAATATTGGTGCAGGCGTAAACGATGCGGGCGGCTTCAGCGATGTTGGCCGCTTTCATGAAACCCGTGTTGCCACAGACACGGGTGCGTTCGAAACGGCGACCCTGCGCGACGTGGCCAAGACAGCGCCTTACATGCACGACGGCAGTCTGAAGACACTGAAAGAGGTCGTGGACTTCTATGCTGGAGGCGGTAACAGCAACCCGTATCTCGACCCCGAGATGAAGAAGATTCACCTCACGGCACAGGACCGCGCCGATCTGGTTGAATTTCTGCAATCATTGACAGGCGATCTGCCGCCCAATGCTGGTCCGCCCGAAGGAACCCATCCATGAAGCCACGCCTGCTCCGCGCCTCTTTTCCGCTTTGCATTTGCCTGATGTGGCTGGCTGGATGTAACAGCAACCAGCAGCCGGAAATCGTGATTACGGATTACAACTGGTTCCATGCGAACCCGTCGACCGCCGGCTCTATCGCGGGCAAAGTGACGTATGACGGTCCCAAGCCCAAGCCTGTGGTGATCGACATGAGCAGCGATCCCGCATGCGTGAAGGCGCATGGTGGAAAGGCTTATGACGAATCGTTGACGGTGGGCAAGAATGGCTCCCTTGCGAACGCGTTCGTATACATCTCCAAAGGGCTCGAGCAGTACAAATTCGTGGTGCCGAAGGCGCCAGTCACGATTGACCAGAAGGGTTGCTGGTTCCGGCCGCGCGTGCTTGGTGTGCAGGTAGGGCAGACTGTTGACATCATCAATTCGGACCCGGTAACGCACAACATTCATCCCATGCCGAAGATGAACAGCGAGTGGAATCATAGCCAGGGTCCCGGCGACCCGCCGATGCACCGGACGTTCAGCAAGCCGGAGGTGATGATTCCGGTGAAGTGCAATATTCATGACTGGATGCACGAGTGGATTGGTGTCGTCGCTAACTCATTCTTTGCTGTTACGAACGACGATGGAACGTTTGATTTTACCGGCCTGCCGCCCGGCACCTATACCGTCACCGCCTGGCATGAGGGACTTGGCACGCAGGAGGCAACCGTGACGGTTCCACAGAGTGGTAAGGCAGACGCTACCCTGCAGTTTCACGCGAAGTAAGGCAGCTTGCCAGCGATGGCAGCATCCAGCTAGAGTGTCGTGGACGGTGTATCCGTCACATCAGGAGCACCGAATGAACGCGTTTTCACGCAGACAGTTTCTTTCCCGCACCGCAACGGCAGCCGTGGGCGTTGCCGCGGCCGCGGCGCTTCCCTTCCAGGCGTGGGCGAACCCGCTTGGCTTGCCGCTGGGTATCCAGCTCTACGTCGTTGGCGCGGACATGCAGAAGGATGCGCCGGGAACGGTCAGGCAGATTGCGCAGATCGGCTACAAGGAAGTGGAGACGGCGGGTTTCGGATCGCTTAAGACGGCGACGGAGCTGCGCAAGGTACTCGATGACAACGGTCTAAAGTGCCCGAGCGCGCACCTGAATTTCAAGATGGATGACCTGAACGCGGCCTTTGACGACGGACATGCCCTGGGTGTGACGTACGTGACGTCGTCCGTGCCGCAGATGATGCTGCCGGGCATTGAACGTGGCAGCATGTTGAAGCCGCTGACGCCGGATCAGTTCAAGGAACTTGCCGAAATTATGAATAAGGTTGGCGCGGCGGCCAAACAGTCTGGGCTGAAGTTCTGCGCGCACAACCACACCATGGAGTTCGCCATGGATGGAGCGAAGCCAGGTTACGATTACCTGCTTAACCATACGGATCCGAGCCTGGTCAGCTTCGAGATTGACTGTGGATGGATGACGGTCGCGGGATATAAGCCGGCGGACTACGTTAAGCAGTACCCAGGACGCATCAAGATGCTGCACATTAAGGACTTTCTGCCGTATCCGGAAGGGTCGAGTACAGGCGGGCCAAACCGGCCGCAGGGCGCGGAGATCGGTCAGGGTGTTGTACATTACAAGGAAATCTTTGCCGGCGTCCGTGGCGGGGGCATTCAGCACATCTTTGTGGAGCAGGAAGGTCCGTACAGCCGTATGCCCGCCATGCAAGCGGCGGCCGTGGACTACAAGTATCTGTCATCGCTGACGTAGGCCCAAGTCAACGCCTGGCAAGGGCCGGACATATGTCCGGCCTTTCTCTTTGCAAACCGTTACGGTTCCAATGAGGCGAGGTACGCCGTGATCGCGATCATTTCGGCGACGGTCAACTTTGCAACCGGTCCTTTCATCAGCACGGCTCCTGCACCGTTGCGTGCGCCGCGCTGGAAGTCGATGAGCTGCCGCGTCATCTGGCTGGGCGAGCGACCAGCGATGGAAGGCACATCGCCGATGCCCTTCAGGTTTGTGCCATGACAGGTCGTGCAGGCGATGGTTTGCCCGTTGCCGCCGGTCCTCACCAGCGCCTCGCCAATCTCCAGGCTTCCTTTTGGAACATACGCCACAAAGCCTGAGGTGGGATTGCGCAGTTCGGTCTGTTGCAGGTCTTCCGGCACCTCCAGGATGCGCTCGCCAATCGGCTCGGTTTTATTCGGGTCGCGGACAATCATCATCAGCGATCCAATCTCTGTCAGAGGCACGCGGTCCGTCTCCACGACGCGAATCCACTTGTACGGTTTTAGCGAGGCGAAGTACGCGATGCCTGCTTCCATCTCCTCCGGCGTTGCTGTCCTGGAAGCAAGGATCATGTTGTTGACGGACGCCATGTGTGGTTCAGAGCTATGACGCGCGCCGCTGCGGAAATCCGCGATCTGGCGGAGCATGTACTCCTTGGGGAGTCCCGCGACGCTTTGGTTTTCAGGCCGCCCCATGCCCGTGGGGAGATGGCAATGTCCGCACGCTCCCAACGCTGGAGCGCGCCCGTGCGCAACTACCTCGGGCATGGGTGGGTGCATGTCGGGAAACCAGTCAGGCACGACTGCAGGCTGCCGATCTGCTTGCGGGTGTATGCCGCAGTGCTGCCTGGCACGTGTTCCACCGGATCGCTTGCCGTTTGAGGGAGTGATGGGCCTTTGGCAACGGGTGCGCTCTTGGGAACGGCGGCGGCAGGCGCGACAGAGTATGCCCAGCGTGGCAGATCGAATGTGCCGGAAGTGCGATCCCCTTGTGCCTGCGTGTGCACACCGGTACCGGTGAACATTGCTGCCGTCACCAATGTAACCAAACAACAGGGCGTACGAACTCTCATTCGAAACTCGTTTCTGCATTGCCAACGAACGGCGCGAGTGCATTCTTTCATCGGCACTGATCTCTTAGCAAAGACAGAGCCTCGAATGGGATCGTGCGATCTCTGACCTCAAGAAATCACCGCATCCAAAGCACCCGCGCCTACATCTTGCATAAGAGCCAGAACTTTAAAAAGATTGCCTGCGGCTGTAACAGGCACCGCAGAGGAGCATCGATTGCCGAGTACCTCACGTTTCAACGCACTACGCAGAGTAGCCATGGTGTCTGCATGCGGGCTGGGTCTGATGGCCTCCGGCTGCAAGAAGGCTGCGCCTCCACCGGCCGCGCCACCACCCATGCCGGTGCAGGTACAACCGGTGACGATGAACAACGTGCCGGAGAGCGATACCTATGTGGCGACTATCAAAAGCCGCCGGACGACGGCATTGCAACCGCAGGTGGACGGCCGCATCACGCGCATTCTGGTACACAGCGGTCAGAGGGTGGGCGCGGGACAACTGCTGATGCAGATCGATCCGTTGAAGCAGCAGGCTACCGTGCAACAGAACGTTGCGACGGAGCTACAGCAGAAAGCACAGTACCAATATAACCAGGGGGACGTGGCGCGGCAAAAGGCGCTGTTTGAGGCTGGCGTGATTTCGAAGCAGGCATATGACCTTGCGGTGCAATCGTTCGGAAGCACGCGGGGTGCGTACGATGCTTCCCTGGCAGCGACACAGACGCAGCGCGAGCAGCTTTCCTACTATCAGATCCGCGCGCCCTATGCTGGGATCGTGGGTGATATTCCCGTACACCTGGGTGACTATGCGACATCCACAACGCTGCTCACCACGGTTGATGAAGATCGCGATCTGGAGGCGTACATCTATGTGCCCACCGAGCGTGCGTCAGAGGTACATACCGGGCTTCCCGTCGACCTGCTGGATAACACAGGGAATGTACTGACGCAGACCAGTATCTACTTCGTTTCGCCCCAAGTGGATAACGGCACGCAAAGCATTCTGGCGAAGGCGCGCGTTTCGACAGCCGAAAACCTCCGCGACCAGCAGATCGTGAATGCACGGATTACATGGAGCACGAAGTCTGCGGCGACCGTACCCGTGCTTGCCGTGACCAAGATTGGCGGTGCATCGTTTGTGTATCTTGCAGCGCCGACGGGCAGCGGCTACGTGGCGAAACTTGCCAATGTAACGCTTGGCAATCCCCTGGGCAACAATTATCCGGTGATCAGTGGGCTGAGGCCAGGCGACCGTGTGATTGTGAGCGGTCTGCAGTTTCTACAGCAGGGTGCGCCGGTCCGGCCGCTGAGCTAAAGGCCATTCAACTTAGACCACACGAACCAGCACATTATGCCGGCATCTGCTGGCAGCAGGAATGATTCATGGTTGAGTTTTTTATTCGCCGGCCCATCTTCGCCACTGTGTGCGCACTGCTCATTGTGCTGGCGGGCGCGGTGTCGATTCCGTCTATTCCGATCTCGCTGTACCCGCAGCTTGCGCCACCACAAGTGATCGTGGCCTGTAACTATGTGGGTGCAAACGCGCAGATCGTCGAAAGTGCCGTCACGATTCCGTTGGAGACCGCGATCAACGGCGTGGAAGGCATGCGCTACATGAGCTCGACGAGCTCAAACGATGGCACGTCGGCCATCACCATTACCTTTCAGACCGGCTATGACCTTTCGATTGCCGCCGTGGACGTGCAGAATCGCGTGGCCACGGCACAGGGACGGCTGCCCGCCGTGGTAAACGCGACTGGCATCAGCATCACGAAGGCAAACAGCAATTTTGTCTTTGCCGCTGGATTTCTTTCACCCGATCACAGCCTGTCCCAGGGATTTATTTCCAACTACCTGGACGTGTATGTGAAAGACGCGTTGAAGCGCGTGCCGGGCGTGGGCGATGTTGTTATTTTCGGCGAGCGTAAGTACGCGATGCGTCTTTGGCTTGATCCGGCACGGCTGGCGGCACGTCAGTTAACCGCGCTGGATGTGTCAAACGCGTTGAGCGACCAGAACGTGGAGGTGGCCGCCGGCCAGCTTGGACAGCCGCCGTCAGACAAATCGCAGAGCTATCAGATGGCGGTACGGGTGGTGGGCCGCCTGAGCGATCCGCGCGAGTTCGACAACATCATCCTGAAGAACAGCACGACATTCGGTGGCCTGGTTCTGCTAAAGGACGTGGGACACGCCGAGTTGGGCGCGGAAAACTACAACACCGACCTGCGGTTTGCCTATGGGCCGAATTCCGGCGAGGCGGTTGGCGTCGGCGTACAGCAGCTTTCTAACGCGAACGCGCTGGACGTAGACAAACGTTGCCGCGCGGTGCTGGCAGAGTTGCAGAAATCTTTCCCGCCGGGCATGCAGGGCACCATCGCGGTGGATACCACGACGGTGATCGGGGACTCCATCCGGGAGGTGGAGAGGACGATCCTGGAAGCCATCGTGATCGTGATCGCGGTGATCTTCCTCTTTCTCCAGGATTGGCGCTCAACGATTATTCCGGCGGTCACGATTCCTGTGTCGCTGATCGGCACCTTCGCGTTTATCAAGATCTTCGGCTTTTCAATCAATTCACTGACGTTGTTCGGTATCACGCTGGCTACCGGGCTGGTGGTTGATGATGCCATTGTCGTCATTGAGAATGTGCAACGGCATCTAGAAGAAGGTGTGGCAGATTCCCACCAGGCAACCAGCATTGCCATGGCGGAGGTAACCAGCGCCGTGATCGCGACATCGCTGGTGCTTATTTCCGTGTTCGTGCCGGTCAGCTTTTTTCCAGGGACCACCGGCATTCTGTACAAGCAGTTCTCGTTGACGATTGCATTTGCCATCGCGATCTCAGCCTTCAACGCGCTTACGCTTTCGCCCGCCCTTTCCGCGATTCTGCTGCATCGGGATAAGCAGCTGCTGCCGCGTTTCTTCGGCCCACTGAATCGCTGGCTGGGATACCCGGTGGGCTGGTTTGAGGCAGGCCTGAAGCGGCTGATTGCGGGATACGCGGTCGCGGTCACCTTCTTTGTGCGCTGGCGCTACGCCATGGCATTGCTCTTCGTGGGCGCACTTGGTGGCACGTATTACATGTACACGCATGTACCCACGGCGTTCCTGCCGCAGGAAGATCAGGGTTATTTCCTTATCATTGTGCAGACGCCACCGGGCGCGTCGCTGGCGTACACCACGGATGTTGCTCAGCGCGGAACCGACCTTGTCCGGCGCGATGATGACGTAGCAGCGACCTTCTCCGTGATGGGCTTCTCGCTGGCAGGTGGATCGTCGCCAAACTCCGGGCTGATCTTTGTGCCGTTGAAACCTGTGGACGAGCGGACCAAACTCGGGCCAGGACACGATGCCCACTCGATTGTGGCGCGGATTGCACCGAAGCTGTTTGGGGTTCCCGGTGGCATTCTGTTTGCCGCAGAGCCACCTGCAATTCAGGGCATTGGAACCGTTGGCGGATTTCAGTTCATGTTGCAGGACAGCGGCCGCAATACCTTTGGAGACATCGACCGCGTAGCGCACCAACTGGTGGCGGAGGGCTTTACCCCTGGATCGGGCTTGAGCAACCTGAACACCACCTTCCGCTCCAATGACCCGCAAGTCTTTGTGACCATCGACCGTGAGAAGGCAAAGGCTATCGGTGTTGACCTGAGCCAAATCACGTCCGCTCTCAACATCTTCATGGGTTCCAGCTACGTCAACGATTTTGACTTCAACAATCGTTCATACCGTGTGTACATCCAGGCAGATCAGCAGTTTCGCCGCAATACGCAGGATTTGCGGCAGTTTTATGTGCGGTCAAACGCTGGACAAATGGTGCCGCTGGACAATCTGGTTTCGATTGTGGAGACCAGCGGGCCACAGGTGATCAATCACTACAATATCTTTCGCGCGGCGGAGATTGATGGGTCGCAATCTCCTGGACTTTCGTCCGGACAGGGTCTGGAAGCAATGCAGAAGGCGTTTGAACGGCACAAGTTACAGGGCATGACGTATTCGTGGACGGGACTTGCGCTGGAGGAGGTGGAAGCTGGCGGCAAAGCTGTCATCATCTTCGGCCTGGGTCTGCTTGTCGTGTACCTGACGCTGTCCGCGCAGTACGAGAGCTTCGCGCTGCCCTTCATCATCCTGCTTGCTGTCCCAACGGCGGTGCTAGGAGCGCTGGCACTGGTTGCCACGCGCGGCCTGAGCGACGACGTGTATGTGCAGATCGGCCTGGTGATGCTGATTGGGCTCTCCGCGAAAAACTCTATCTTGATTGTGGAGTTTGCTGAGGAGATCCGCCGGAAAGGCGCAAGCATTATCGATTCCGCAATTCAGGCCTCGGAGCTGCGGCTGCGTCCCATCCTGATGACCAGCTTCGCCTTCATCCTGGGTGTGCTGCCGCTTTACTTTGCCACGGGCGCGGGGTCGCTTGGACGTCATTCCGTCGGCACGGCGATTGTGGGTGGCATGTTGCTTTCAACAGTCTTAAACCTGTTTTTTATTCCTGTGCTGTATGTGCTTCTACAGACCTTACTTGCTTCCTTCAGCCGGTCAGGCTCACGCGACGCAACCGTCACACCAGAACCCCGGTTCCCGCCGCCGCATGTAGCGTGATCCGATGCCTGTAGCGACACTCACGATCGAGCTTGCGATTGATGGCGCGCAGTCCTTAAAGGACCGGCGTCAGGTGGTGCGCTCCATGAAGGACAAGCTCCGCCACGGGTTCAACATTTCCGTGGCGGAACTGGATGAGGCGTCACTTTGGAATCGCGCCACGCTGGGGATTGCCGCCATTCACGGTTCCCGCGACTATCTGGCAGGGCAGATGCGCGAAGTGGAGGAAGCGGTGCACAGGTTGGGCGTGGGCCTTGGCGCTTCCGTGCTGGACGCTGAGGTAGAGATGCTCGATTAATTCTGGGGTCAGCGTTTCTTCAGTGTTGGATCCGGCGTGTTTGCGGGTGGAACGGGTGGCGGCGGCGGAACAGCCGCATGGCCTATCGCACCTCCTACACTGCCCATGGCAGATCCCATGGCACCCATGACTGAACCCATGGCACCTTGCAGGTCGTCCATGCGGAAGTGGCCGCGCAGGTGCACAATGTTGACCTCTTTTGGTTCAGCATTCAGGATGACCATGTCATTGATGACGCCTTCCCGGTCAGCCTTGACCACGATGTCATTGGTTTCGCCATCGCTCTCGTTGCGAACGATATGCGACCAGCCATCGCCTTCCAAGCGGCGGCGCAGCGCGTCCAGGTCGCTTCGTTGGTACTGGCCCTTGCTGGCGAATTCATAGTTCCGGACGGTGATAAAGTCCATCTTCTGGGCCAGATCGGCGTAGCGGCCATCCTTCTTTCCGCCTGCCATCGCAAGCATGTTCTTGTCGAGATTTACCTCGTTCTTTTCTTTGGCGTTGGCACCGATGCGATCAAGACCTTCAAGCAGATCGTCTTTGACCTGCCCATCGTCTGCCGGAGCCGCAGCGATGTTTGCCGCAGGTTCATTTGCCGCCTGGAGCATCGGCGCGCGAACGCCTTGTGCCGTCGCTGTTCCAACCCACATTGTCAAAGCCACCGCGGCCATGCCATGTACAACACCGTTCCGGTTCATCCCGTTCCTCCTTATTGAACTTTCCACAACTTTGCATAACGGCCGGCGGGGCTCCGCTCAAAGCCGGTTTCGACCTCAATCATTGCGTGACTTGTCAGCTGCATGGCGCGGTCCACCTGCGCCTGGGCAGCTGCCTGCGCCTGTCGCTGATGGCGTATGTGCAGCGTCTCGCCACCTCCAACCGCAAGGATGAGCGCCGCGGCCGCCGCCAGCCACCCTGCGTACCGGGACGGCATTTCCAGCACACGCCGCGATGTTCGCGCGCGGCCCGCGTCATGCTGTTTTACGCGAACCATCACGCGGTCCGCGAAACCCTCCGGTGCGCTGACATGACGCAGGCTCTCCCGGAGACTTTCTTCCATTCTGGTTAGCTCATCCACGTACATACTCCTTCAACATGACCGTGCCCTTTCTCCGCAACAACTGCAGCCCGCGTTGGAGATTGCTCTTGACGGTTGCCACCGGATGTCCGATTGTGCGCGCGATCTCCTCTGGCGACAAATCCTCACCGTACCGCAGCACCAGGACGGTCCTCTGCTGTACGGGCAACGAGAGCAGCATGCGTTCCATGGCAACCTCCATGGAGCCATCCTCCGGCTGTGACGCGGGACGATCGTGTACATCCCCCCATTGTTCAGACTGCCCTTCCGGCCTGATGCGCCGCCGGCGGATAGCGTCCGTGGCGCGATGCGTTACCACGCGCCGCAGCCAGTTGCGGAGATGGTCCGCGTCTTCCAGCCGTTCCAATCCATGGTGTAGCTCCAGAAACACATCCTGGGCAATCTCCTCCGCGAGGCCGCGTTCGCCGACCAAGCGCAACGCCACGGAAAAGACCATGGAGCTATGCTCCTCGATCAGGTTACGGAAGCCATCATCAGACACTGTCACGCGTTAATCCGTCTGCATCACAATACGCAGCACGTATCTATACGGAACGCAAAATATTTCGTTCACTTTGGAACGACAGAACAACCTGCCGAAGTTACGCAGGTCGTGCGACGTGCCAAAGGTTCCGATCTGATAGTCTGTTCTGTCGAAAGAGGCCAAAAACATGCCTGAACACCGAGCCAGAGAACACCATCGCAACCGCGTGCAGGAAACGATACGAGAGGAGATTGGAGTCATTATTGAAGGTGAATTGACGGACCCACGGATTGGGTCGACTGTTGTGACGCAGGTCGCGCTGGAGCGAGGTGGTAAGAGCGGGCATGTCTATGTCGCGGTAAATGGCGATGAAGCAGAGGAAGAGCGCACGCTGGAGGGGCTGATGGCGGCACGGGGATACATTCGCGCTCACTTGCTGGAGCGAATGGGCGTTCGTCATCTACCTGAGCTTGCATTCCACATCGACCGGTCCGAGAAGATGACCGCACGCGTGGACACACTGCTGACACGGACGAAAAAGCGTGACAAACGACACCGTGAACGGGCGATCCCTGGAGAGGCGGCAAGCCTTTGACGACAGCACCATTGCCTGTGGCTTCCATTCCGGTCAATGTGCAGCCACCACCGTATACGGAAGTGCACGCGCCAGCCATGGAGCACATCGTGCAGGAATTGCATCGACGCGAGCGATTCCTGGTGCTATCGCATGCCCGTCCGGATGGTGATGCGGTAGGTTCTGTACTGGCCATGGGCAGCATTCTGACGCAGATGGGAAAGCATGTCGATATGGTGCTGGCGGACGCGGTTCCGTCCGTCTACCGCACACTGCCGGGAGTCGAACATATTCGTGAAGCGCGCACGATTGATGCTGATGCTTATGACGCTGCGGTGATTCTGGAGTGTGATGGCACGGCGCGCACTGGTATCACCGGCATGGAAGGTCTGTTTGTCATCAATATCGATCACCATCACACAGGGACGTGCTACGGCGCGCTGAACTGGATCGATGCTGATGCCGCCGCGGTCGCGGCCATGGTGTATGACGTCGCGCTGGCAGCCGGGGTGAAGGTGACACCCGCGATGGCGACCTGCCTGTATACGGCATTGATGACGGATACGGGATCGTTTACCTATCCCGGCACCTCAGCCGAGACATTCACGCTGGCGCACACGCTCATCGATCTGGGTGCAAAGGCCGATACGGTGGCGCGCGATGTTCTTTACTCCGTTCCTGCGGCACGCATTCACCTGCTGGGGATATCTCTCTCACGGGTTCGTATTAGCGGCCCGATTGCGTGGACGTACATCACGCAGGCCGATCTACAACAACTCTCCGCAACGGACGAGGACTCCGAGGGAACGGTCAATTATCTAATCTCTATCGCCGGTGTGGAAGCCGCTGCTTTTCTGCGCGAGATTGCAGGTGAGCCTGTGCAATACCGGACGTCCCTGCGGTCCAAGTCGAGTGTCGATGTATCCCGCGTGGCGAGTGCGTGTGGTGGAGGCGGACACCGGAATGCGGCGGGCTGCACGCTGGATGGTCCGTTTGATGCAGCTGTCTCCACGATTCTGCGGGAGATGGAAAAAGAAGTTCGGCATGCAGCTACCCAGCAGCAAACAGAGCCGTTTGAACCTGTCGCTCACACGGTACGCACGGGACAACTCTGATAGGCTCAGTTCGGCCACGCAGATTGAGCAGCCCTACACAGCCCGAACCGGCCCGGCCTGGAAACAGCGATCCGGCAATCACAACGGGAAAGTTTTCCTGGAGTGCATGGCTTCACTCGGAGGCCGCTTGTTCCGCGCGTGAGCTTGTGGTTTTATGTGTTGTTACCGCGCTGCTGTTGTTTTATGGCATGGTTCCGTTCCGGGTGGAACGTGTGGTTGTTTCCACTCCTGAGATTGGCCTGGTGGGCGCTGATGAACCACGGTACGCACAAATCGCAAGCGAGATGTTGCAGCAGCATTCCGACATCTGTCATGAACTTCACGCGCGCGTGTTTCCCCGTTCGCTACACCTCCAGGATCTACAGGCATCCTTCCATTGCGCCGAAGCGGGCATGATTACGCCTATTCTCTACGGCCATCCCTGGCTGGAGAAGCCGGCACTTTATTACTGGCGCACCATGAGCTTTTACAAGGAATTTGGAATTTCCGACTGGGTGGCGCGCCTGCCCTCCGCCACCGGAGCCTATGCGCTAGTTTTTCTTATCTTCCTGCATATGCGCCGCTTCCGGCCTGGCGGGCACCTGGATGCGGCACTGATCACCGCCTCCGCAACCGCCGTCATTGCGTTTGCACGCGGGGCTTCAACCGACATGCAACTTGCCGCACCGTTCTGTATCGGCATGCTGGGCTGGTATGCGTGGTATGAGACGGGCAAGAAGTTCTGGCTCTTTGATCTCTATTTCTTTGGTGCCATCGCGACGCTGGCAAAAGGTCCGGTGGCCATCGTGCTCTCATTGAGCATCATTGTGCTGTTTGTGGGTCTGCGGCGCGAGTGGCTGGTGCTTCGCCGCATGATCTGGATGCCGGGCATCATTCTCTTTCTTGTCATCGTTCTTCCCTGGTTCATCGCGGTACAACTGAGAAACCCTACGTTCTACCGCTTCTTTCTGTGGGAGCAGAACCTGGAACGCTTCGCCACTGGGCGGTATCAGCATCACCAGAACCCATTCTTCTATGTGATTGTGCTGTTGCTGGCGCTGATGCCATGGACGGTGCTTGCGGTGCGCGCGCTGTGGGACTCCCTGGAAATCGCGGTCGCGGAGTGGCGCGTACGTCACCACCCTGTTCGCTATTTAGGACATTCGCGCGCAGGAGATGCCTTTCCCGAGTTTCTGGTTCTTTGGGCACTCTTTCCCGTGGTGTTCTTTTCGTTCTCCGGGTCTAAACTGCCGGGCTATATTCTTCCTGCAATCCCACCTCTCACGATCCTGACCGGCGACTACCTCTTTCGCATTCGCCGCAGCGGACTTTCGAACGGCCTGTTGATCGCGCACGGTGCCACAGCAGCTCTGTTGACCTTTGTGCTGCTGTTATGTCCGCAGTACATGGTGTACCAACACTTTGTGCCTCCGCTGCGCACACTCATAAGCGCGTTGCTCATCGCGCTCGCGTTCGGCGTGGCAATTGTGGTGCTGGTCAAGCGGTTCGGGCTACAGTGGATACGGTCGCTCACGCTGATCCCTGTCATGGGTCTGCTATTTTTTCTGCTGCACACCAATGGCTGGTTGCTGGACGCGAACTACTCCGCGCGTCCGCTGGCGCGTCATATTGCAATGCTGGCACCAGATGTGCCCCTGCTGGTTACGTACCATATTCGCCGCGATACCGATTATGGGTTGTGCTTCTACCGCGAGCAGCCGTTGCGGCATTATCTGCCGGAAACCTCGGCAACCGAGAAGAATTTTGTCATCAGTGGTGTGCCAGACGGAGAACACATTCTGGTGATTCGGGTAGATGATACGGCAGCGCTTGGTAGATTCCTGCCGGGCCGCCAGTACAGCCGACTTCTTGTTGATGATTGGCAAGGGCTGGCGGTGTACCGGGTGGCGGCCTCACGCTTGCCTGGATCAATAACGCCCTTCCACTAGGAATCATTCAGGTTCCCTTTCTCCTTTGTTGCTCCTATCTGCCAGGGATACGGGTAGGCTTCTAATAGCGCCTATCCGTGCTTGACCGATACGACATTCGTGATCTTAGGCTGTTTACCGGCCGTGACCTGCGTCCTCTGCTAACGGAAGAGGCGCGTCTGTGGCGCGCGCGCCTGCGCTGGAACTACGCGCAATCCATCGAGCTGCTGCTGACTTACCTGGATTCGCGCATCCTGCCCGGCTTTGTCGCCGTGGAACGTGCGACACAGGCGATCCGTGGCTATTGTTTTTCCGTGTACGAGACACAGAAGGCAGTGATTGGGGATGTGTTCGCCACCGGAGAAGAGTCAACCGCGGTTGACGTTTTGTTACTGCATCATCTGCTGCCTATGCTGCAACACACACCCGGCGTGGAGCGCGTGGAATCGCAATTGCTGCTGGACAGTACCCGGCTTCAGTTGCCATTTCGCGAAAGCGGATTTGTGTCACATCATAGGCTTTTTCTTGAAGCTGAGTTGCCAGACGCGCGCGAACTGATCCCAGAGAACAGCCTGATACAGAGACCGGATGAAATGCCACTTCATCTACCGTCGAACCTGCGGCTTACACGCTGGGTGGCGACACACTACCAACCGGCGGGAGACCTGATTCACCGTTGCTATGAGGGCCACGACGACTCGCACATCAACGACCAGTACCGCAGCGTGCAAGGCTCCCTGCGCTTTCTGCATAACATCGTGCGCTTCCCTGGATGCGGCGTCTTCGATGCGGAAAACTCGTTCGTTGTGCGGGACGAACGTTCCGGTCAGTTGGAGGCTGTTGCGCTGGTCTCGCGTGTTGAGGATGATGTAGCGCACCTGACGCAACTGTGTGTCGCTCCCCGGCGCAGGGGATACGGTCTTGGCCGCATGCTGTTGCGCCATGCCGCCACGCAACTTGCCGCACGGGGTATCCGTGCCATGACACTGACCGTAACCGAGGCAAATACACCTGCGCTGAAGCTGTATCAAAGCCTTGGATTCCACACGCGACTCGGATTTTTTGCGAATGTCTGGACCAAGCCGCGGTTGTAAGTGCGATGTCATCCGGCAGCAAGAGTCTTCAGCACGCTGACGTTGCGGAGGACATCGCCCGGTTCGTCCACGGGTGTCTCAGCGATGAAGGCGGCGTGCTCGAAGCGCTGGTCGTGCAGCAAGCGGCGAAACACCTGGGGACCGATGGTGCCGTCGCCGATATGTTCGTGACGATCCAGCTTGCTGCCGCGTGCGGCCTTTGCATCGTTGCAATGCCAGAGCTTGACGCGCCCCGTGCCGAAACATTCCCCGATATTCGTCACCGTCTCGCCGTAGCCCTGAGGCGTGACGAGGTCATAGCCAGCGACGTGGGTATGGCAGGTGTCGAGGCACACATCGACCGGCGCGCAACGTTCCAAACGGTGCAGCAGATCCGCGATCTGCTCGAACGAACCGCCCATGGAGAACTCGCTGCCCGCTGTGTTTTCGATGAGAATGCGGAGCTTGGAGGTATGGCAGGGCAGGCCGTCTACCGCGCGTTCGATGTTTTCCGCAGCGTGGCGAAGAGCTTCCGGGCGGGTGAGACCTTTCCATGAGCCAGGATGGAAGACGAGGAACTCAGCGTCCAGGGCAAGGGCGCGTTCGATTTCGCCGCGAAAGGCGACCGTGGAATTGCGCCTGACATCTTCTGAGTGCGAGCAGAGATTGATGAGATAGGAAGCATGAATACTAAGGGGTGCCATGGTATGGGTTGCGCGGAGAGTACGCATCGTCTCCGCGTCCGCAGAACTTACGGGCGACGGCTTCCACTGGCGGGGTGAGGATGAGAATATCTGGAAGCAGTTGGCTCCGCAGTCCAACGCCCGTTGTACGGCTGTCCATGTGCCGCCACTGGTAGACAGGTGAATGCCGATGCGCCTTCCCGGTGTTGTTATAGGCATTTCTTCACATGGTAGAGGAAGGGTGCCTGTGCGAGACTGAGCATGTCCGTCCAGAACAATACGACTCAAACTAAGAGGGTGCCTACCGATGGCAGTACAGAATTATAAGAATCACACGCGTTTTGACCCGAAATTTCATTTCTTCCTCATGCCCCTCTGCCTGATCTGCTTCATCGCGTCGATCTTCCATGTGGTTCATCAGCCGACACCACCCAACGTTCTGCTGGTCCCGGTGACCTTCGGTTTGCTGTTCGTTGCAACGGTTGCGCGGTTGTATGCCATCAAGGTGCAGGACCGCGTGATCCGGCTGGAGGAGAATGTGCGGCTGCATTGGATGGGCATTGACCCATCCGGTCTGACGCTACGGCAGATGGTCGCGCTACGCTTTGCACCAGACACTGAGGTGCCCGCGTTGGTACAGCGCGCAGTTGCGGAGCAAATGACCGGAAAGCAGATCAAGGAAATGATCGTAAATTGGCGCGCGGACGTGGACCGGGTCTAACCGGGGCGCCGGTTTTCAGGAACAGCAGCTTCATCGAAATGTGACGCCAGTTGCTGCAACTCAGCGGCAACGAGGTCTCCGCTAAGGGGTTTCCCATGGCCAAGCGCGACCGTGACTGGCTCCAACCGCGCGAGTTGAAGGACTGAATTCTTGGCAGCGGTCCAGTCGGAAGTGAAGTATGCCGGTGGCCCGTGCAGCTCGGGCTGCTGGACGAGCGCGGCCTCAAAGAACGATTCAGGTTTTGTGCTACAGAAGGCATCGCCAACGATGAGGGTTCTGTCCCCAGGACGAAAGAAGGAGACGTGGCCAGGGGTGTGCCCGGGGGTATGCAGCACCTGCCATCCCGGCATCTTGGGCAGTTCCGCAAGAGCCTCTGTCGAAGCGGATGGCAGAGCTTGAAGCCGCTCTCCGACATCGATGGGATCTCTGGGGTAGAGCGGCGAGAGCAGTGCCATCATCCCGCCACCCACGCCTGGGTTGGGCGGAGGATATGACTGTTTGCCGGTCAGGTATGGGAACTCAAGTGGATGCGCGTAGACGGGAATCTGCCAACCTTCGGCAAGGGTCTTTGCGGCTCCGCCGTGATCAAAGTGGCCGTGCGTCAGGACCAGCGCGACAGGCGGCTTGCCGAAGTGCTTCTCTGCCCACGAGCGGATGAGCGGTGACGAGCCGGGTATGCCCGCATCAATCAGCGTCCATGTGCCATCCGGATGTGTTACGCCGAAAACGTTGACAAAGGTGATGCGCAAGCCGGTCAGGCCCGGTGCAATCGCATCCATGGGAACGATCTGTTCGGAAGGGATTTCAATGCCGTCCATGCGTACCTCAGGATGTTTGAGATGAGCTGCGGCATGGTCTAGAGCGTTGCGGCGTGAAACGTCGCGCGCAATTCCGATGGCTTGGCCCTGGAGCGCGGCAGAAAAGCAGCGCCGTCAGGCTACTCAGTTAAATTTTCGAAGGTTCTCTACATCTAAAAGATCCTGAGCTCGACCTGCGGCGAGCTTGTTCTCGATCAGGTCTTCACGGGAGATCACGTGGACAGGGACCCCAAAGAGTTCACCCTGTGTGCGATTCGGCCATGCAGCCGCAAAGGTCTTGCCATCAATGCGCTGCAACACGTCTATTCTCATTGGTGGACGCCCAAGCCCATACCAGGTACCATCCTCATGCGCAAAGTCGTTCGCACTATATCCGGCCAGAGGTGCACCGAACTCGATCAAGGCCGCAAAGACCTTCAGGCTATTAGTCGCACTTGCCTCAATGAAGATGTCCAGGTCTTTGGTTGTTCGAAACTCGCGGTGTATCGAGTAGGCATAGCCGCCTACAATCAGATAGCGAACATCATGCTTGTTGAGTAAGATGAGAAGATCTTGGAAGTCGTTCACGTCCGCTAACCGCCTCTGTAACCCTGCCCTGATACATCATCTGGCTCATCTCGATGGAAATACGCAGCCGTTCTCCCACAGAAAGGGACTGCCAATATTGGTGGTCCTCCCATGCAAGTGCGTCGGGATCAGTGATCTTCGACAGCTTCCAGCCTTCGCGAACCATACCCTCATTCTAATAGACATCCAACTGGTAGCGCTTTTGTTTCTTCAAGTCGTTTAGATATTCCTGAGCGTGTGCGGGACTACAGTCTTTGCCGTTGGCGATGGTGTCCAACAAGGTTTGCTCCACGTCCTTGGCCATGCGGGTGGCATCACCACAAATGTAGAAGTAGGCCCCACGCTCCAGCCATGAGAACAGGTCGGCAGCGTGCTCCTTCATGCGATCCTGCACGTAGATTTTCTTGTGCTGATCGCGTGAAAACGCGGTATCCAACCGGGCCAGGGTGCCGTCATCCAGCATGGACTGGAACTCGTCTCGGTAGAGGAAGTCTGAGGATTTACGCTGCTCCCCGAAAAAGAGCCAGTTATCGCCGGTATGCCCGTGTGCCTGGCGGTGCTGTAGAAAAGCACGAAATGGCGCAACGCCGGTTCCGGGGCCGATCATAATGACCGGCGCGGCGAAGTCATCCGGCAGGCGAAAATTCGCATTGGCGTGCAGAAAGATGGGCATGGACGAGCCTTCCTCGGCGCGCTCGCCCAAGTGGCCGCTGCAGAGGCCCTGGCGGTCACGGTTATGCGTGTGGTAGCGCACGACCCGTACGGTGGTGTGAACCGTATCACCATACTTTGCCTGAGAGCTAGCGATGGAATACATGCGTGGCGTCAGGCGTTGCAGAACGGTGAAGAGCTGCTGCGGATCGGTGATGCCACCTGGATGTTCCGTGATCAGGTCAATGAACTCGCGACCGTAGACGTACTCTTCCGCCCTTGACTTGTTGTCCTGCCCGGCGAGACTCTTGAGGAAGTCAAGCCCGGGAGTGCCCTCCGGAGCAATCTTGGCGTAGCTGTTGACGGAGCCGCGTGTCAGCTTGCCGATGTGCAGCCTGGTCCGCAGCGCGTCGTCCAGCGTGGTTTCCTTCTTGAAGAAGTCCAGCACCTTCTCATCGCCACGACAGCCTAGCGCCTTCAGGACGGCTTCTACCTCACTGTCACGGTTGGTGGGTAGAATGCCCACCGCGTCGCCTGGCGTGTACACCATCCCTTCGTCCAGCGACAGTTCAACGTGGCGCGTTTCCTTCTCGGAGTCCTTGTCCGTCAGGACATAGTTGACCAGCATGGTCGATAAAAATGGGCTGTTCCGGGTGTATTTTTGGGTCTCGGTGCTCATGAAATCCTGTTTACCTATGAGTTCCTAGTTTATCAGGATGCCAGTGTCTTTGACTCGTTCATAGCGGTTGCAGGTTAGGTCGCGGCTTCATCGCGGAAGCGTCGCACCGCTCCGGTGTAGACGCTGATGTCCACGCCAAGGCTGATCATGCGGAACCCCCTGCTCTTCCAGAGGACTGCGTCCTCCGGTGAGGACACGATGACACCTGGAACGACGTTGTTGCGGCTGCAACTTTCCACCAGGCGGTCCGTTGCGTCGCGGAGGCTTGGGTGTTCCCACTGCGTGGGCACGCCTAGCGAGACGGACAGATCGTAGAGCCCGAGCCAGGCGACATCCACGCCCGGCACTGACAGGATGGCGTCGAGGTTCTCAAAGCCCTTCGCCGTTTCAAGCTGAACGATGACGGTAATGTCTTCATTGCAGGTGCTAAAGAAACTGGCGGGTCCGGCACGGTACAGATCGTGTGCCACTCCAACTGCGACGCCGCGCTGTCCCACGGGAGCGTACTTTAGCTGCGCGACAATGTCTACAGCCTGCGTACGCGTCTCTACCCGTGGCACCATGACACCACGCGCGCCCACATCCAGCACACGGGAGAGTGGCACATAGGACACATCCGGAACGCGTGCGAGAGGCACGATGTCCAGGCCGCGGCACGAAGCCATCATCTCGGCCAAAAGGGTGATGTCGCAGCGGCCATGCTCCATGTCGAAGAGCACCCAGTCGAGCCCGCAGGCATCCAGCATGGCTCCGGTTCCGGGCGAGAAAAGATCCAGCACAAACTGGCCGTAGACGGTTACTCCGTTACGCAGCGCCTTACGAAGATTCTTCATATGCCTTGCTCCTGAACGGCTGCATTCAGGTTGAAGACCCCAGTCATCCGCTGCCACCTGCCGCTGGCGTCTGCTTCGGGATCGGCTGCCTGGTACTTCGCCATCTCTTTTTCCCAGCGCATGACGATGGGATTGGCGCGATCCATGGCAGCCTTGCGCTCGACCGTGAAGTCGTCGGTAGTATCCATGACCATGACGAGAAGGGTGCCATGCTGGTAAATCAGCATGTCGAGTACGCCTGCGTCGCGCAATGATTGGAGCACCTGCGGCCACACGGAGCGATGCCGCTCAATGTACTCGGCGATGAGCGCCTGGTCGGGATACAGGTTCAAGGTAAGGCAGAAACGCTGCATGGACCTGTATGATACGTGCGTTGATCACCGGTCTTACGAGGCGCTTCTGATCGGAAGAATACTAATCCGGCGGAGGATCGAATGACGGGCCGCGTCGATGCGCACCATCATCTCTGGCGGTACACGGCGGAGGAATACGGCTGGATTGATGATGCTATGAACGCACTCCGCACAGATTTCCTGCTGGACGATCTCGCGCCATTGCTGCGCGATACCGCCGTGGACAGGACAGTGGCAGTGCAGGCGCGGCAGACCATCGAGGAGACTCGCTGGCTGCTGTCGCTAGGTGGAGAGGGTTCGCCCATTGCTGGCGTGGTGGGATGGCTGCCGATTGCCGCGCCGGAGTTCCCTGCTCTGCTGGATACGTTTTCGCGCGAGATTCTCCTGAAAGGATTGCGGCACGTGGTGCAGGATGAGGCAGCTGGATTTCTGGATGGTGATGCGTTTAACGCAGGCATGCGCCGTCTTCTTCCAACCGGCTTGGTCTATGACATTCTCATTCGCTGGCAACAGCTTCCGGAAGCAATCCGCTTTGTTGACCGCCACCCCAATCAGGTCTTCGTGCTCGATCATCTGGCCAAGCCGCCGGTCCGTTCCGGTGCAATGGAGCCGTGGGCCAGCAACATACGAGAACTTGCACGGCGACGGAATGTGACTTGCAAACTATCCGGCATGGTGACAGAGGCGGATCCCGCGCAGTGGACAGCGGAGCAATTAAAGCCGTACGTTGACGTGATGCTGGAGACATTCGGGCCAGAGCGTCTGATGATCGGATCCGATTGGCCGGTGCTGACAGTCGGTTGCGGGTATACGGAATGGTGGCACACCGTTGAGACCTGGGTGGCTCCGCTGAGCGAACCGGAACGCGGAGCGATGCTTGGTGAAACCGCGTCCAGCGTGTACCGGCTGATGAATTGAACGCAGGAAGGATCGGCCATCGATGAGTATGCTCGTACCATCCACAACGGCGGCTCCTAACGAAGGCGGGAAGCGACCCCTGCTTCCGCCAGGCACGCTGCGGATGTTCCTGTTGGTCAGTGGGCTTTTCTTTCTGTGGGGAATCCCCAACAATCTGAATGACATTTTGATCCGTCAGTTCATGAAGTCGTTTGCGATCAGCCGGTTTCAGGCCGGCCTGGTGCAGTCGGCGTTTTATCTTGGCTATTTCTTAATGGCGCTCCCAGCCGGTTTGCTGATGCGCAAAGCAGGGTACAAAGCTGGCTTCCTGACCGGGCTGGGACTGTATGCATGTGGGTGCATTCTGTTTCTTCCGGCGGCCAATGCAGGCCGGTACAGCTTTTTCCTTATCGCGCTGTTCGTTGTTGCCGCAGGGCTTTCGTTTCTTGAAACAGCAGCCAATCCGTTCGTCGCACAGCTTGGCCCCACGGCCACGTCGGAGCGCCGGTTGAACATTGCGCAGGCGTTCAATCCGATTGGGTCGGTGCTGGGCGTGTTTATTGGATCCCGTTTCATCTTTTCCGGTCTTGAACCTAGCAAAACACAGATCGCCTCAATGCAGGCTGCTGGCACGTATGCAGCGCTGCTGCATCGCGAGACGTTGCGGGTGGTTGCGCCGTACCTGGTGCTGGCGTGCGTGGTTCTCCTGTGGGCCGTGTTGTTGGCTGTCACGCGCTTTCCCAAGGTGATTGCGACACGCGAAGATGCGGCAGAGGCGCAGGGTGACTGGCGCGCCCTGCTGCGCAAACCGCACTTCATGCTGGCGCTACCCGCGCAATTCCTCTATGTGGGCGCGCAGGTTGGAACGTGGAGTTACTTCATCCAGTACACGCAGGAGTACACCCACACGCCGGAACGCAGTGCCGCCCTGCTGCTTACGGGTACGCTGATCGCGTTCTGCATCGGACGATTTGCCTCCGCCCAGATCATGCTGCGCGTGCTGCCGAGTAAGCTGATGGCGCTTTATGCTGGGTTCAACGTGGTGTTGCTTCTGGTAGGCATCTTCTCGCCGGGCATAGCCGGGTTGGTTGCCGTCTTCCTGACCAGCTTCTTCATGTCGATCATGTATCCGACCATCTTTGCGCTTGGATTGAAAGGGTTAGGAGCGAACACAAACATCGCGGCATCGCTGCTGGTGATGATGATCATCGGAGGCGGCGTGTTGACTCCACTAATGGGGTGGGTTGCGGAGCAACGCAACAGCACGGCCGCTGCCTACCAGATTCCGCTGTACTGTTACCTTTTCGTCCTGTTGTTCTCGGTGTACATGACAGCGCGGGAACGCCGCGTGATGACGAGTACACACAACGCGTAGTGTTGCATCTACCTTCAGGAGTATGCAATGCCAACTTGGAGTTGAGCTGATCGTATGAGATTTGTGACGTATACCCGAACTGGCGCGGAGAGCGAAGTGGGAGTGCTTGCCAGTGGCCAGGTATTCTCGCTGGCAAAGAAGGGCTTCGCAGACATGCTGCAGGTGATTGCAAGTGGCGAGCGTGCGATGGAAGCAGGTCGAGACGCAATCGCTTCCGCGGACGGCATCGCAGAAGATGAAGTGACCCTGCTGGCACCAGTACCGGAGCCGCCTCGCATCTTCTGCATTGGTCTGAATTATGCCAGCCATGCCGCAGAATCGCACATGGCGGTGCAGAAGGTTCCAACCGTCTTCATGAAATTGTCCAGTTCAGTCGTGGGACCAGGTGCCGACGTCATGCTGCCATCGAACAGCATGCAGCCCGATTATGAGGCGGAGCTTGCCGTGGTAATCGGCAAACCGGGGTATCGTATTGCAGCCGTGGACTGGCAAGAGCATGTCTTCGGCTACACGATCGTGAATGATGTGAGCGCGCGTGATATTCAGCTGGCGACATCGCAGTGGACGCTGGGCAAGAGCTTTCCTACCTTCTGCCCGATGGGACCGGCGCTGGTGACGCCGGACGAAGTTCCCGATCCGCATGCGCTGGATATCCGGCTGACACTGGACGGTGAGGTGATGCAGCAGGCAAACACGCGCGATCTGATCTTCCGTATTCCGCAGCTGATCGAGCACATTTCCGCGTATACGCCGCTGGAGCCGGGCGACATCATCAGCACTGGCACCCCGGAGGGCGTGGGGATGGGACGCAAGCCGCAACGGTGGCTCAAACCGGACGAAGAGATGGTCATCACGATTGAGGGGCTAGGCGAGTTAAGAAACCGAACGGTTGCGGAACGCTGGGCCTGATGTCCTTCCTATGAGCAATGCATTGGACCCCAGGATTCTCCGCGTGCGCACGGTAGACCTGCGCTTCCCGACCTCACGGTTCAGCATCGGCTCCGATGCCGTGAACAAGGATCCGGATTACTCCGCCGCATATTGCATCCTGGAAACGGATGCAGGCGTCGAGGGCCACGGTCTGACATTCACGCTTGGCCGGGGTACCGAGCTATGCGTGCTGGCGATTGAATACCTGGCGCGCTTCGTGGTGGGCCGCAGGTTAAGGGACATCACGTCGAACATGGCGGCCTTTACGCGTGAACTCAGCGGAGACATGCAGTTTCGCTGGCTGGGGCCGGAGAAGGGCGTCATCCATCTTGCAGCGGCCGCATTGGTCAATGCCGTGTGGGATCTGTGGGCCCGAGTTGAGGGCAAGCCGGTGTGGCGACTGCTGGCTGACATGGAGCCTGAACAGATCGTGTCGCTGATCGACTTCACGTACATCGACGACGCCTTATCGCCTGAAGAAGCACTGGCCATGCTGCGTCGCAATGCGGACTCACGTGACGAGCGAACCGCCTTTCTGCTGCACAATGGCTTGCCTGCGTACACCACCTCGGTGGGATGGTTCGGCTTTAGCGATGAAAAGGTTCGGCGCTTGTGTCAGGAGGCGCTGCGGGAAGGCTGGACGCACTTCAAGCTGAAGGTGGGTGGCACACCGGAGGACGATCTGCGCAGGGGCCTGCTGGTGCGCGAGGAGATTGGCTTCGAGAACCGGCTGATGCTGGATGCCAATCAGAGGTGGGGCGTGACCGAGGCTATCGCGCGGATACGGCAGCTTGCGTCGCTACAGCCGTGGTGGATGGAAGAGCCGACCAGCCCGGACGACATCCTGGGCCATGCCAAGATTCGGCGTGAGACGGGTGTCCGCATCGCCACCGGCGAACATTGCCAGAACAAAGTGATGTTCAAGCAGTTGCTGCAGGCTGGTGCTATCGATGTGTGCCAGATCGATAGTTGCCGCGTGGCGGGCGTGAATGAGAACCTTGCGATCATTTTGATGGCGGCAAAGTTCGGCGTGCCCGTCTGTCCGCACGCCGGTGGTGTCGGCCTTTGCGAGTACGTGCAGCACCTTGCTGCATTTGACTTCATCTGTGCCTCTGCATCGCTTGAGAACCGCGTGGTCGAATACGTGGATTCTCTGCATGAGCACTTCGTGACGCCCGTGCGCATGGAACGTGGACGCTATATGCTGCCGATGGCACCAGGCTACAGCATTGAGGTAAAGGCGGAGTCGCTGCTGGAGTACGCCTTTCCGCATGGGGCGTACTGGCAGTCCGCACCGTAGATTTACAGGAGCATTTGATGAGTGCGCAGGAGATGCAAGGCAAGCTGGCGTTGGTGACAGGTGCGGCGAGCGGCATTGGAAAGGCCATTGCCCGTGAACTGGGAGCTGCGGGTGCGCAGCTCCTGCTGTTTGATTTGCAACTGGAACCATTGCAAGCCGCGGCTGCACAGATTGCGTCACACACAGGAGCGGCATGCAAAGCCGTGCAATGCGATGTCTCTGACGAGACGAGCGTCGCGGCAGCCTTTGACAGCCTCCGTGAGCGCGGACTGGATATTCTGGTCAACAGCGCGGGTGTCGCTCACATCGGCACCGTGCTGGATACTTCCCCTGCTGATTTCGACAGGCTCTTTCAGGTGAATGTGCGCGGAACCTATCTCTGCATGCAGGCCGCTCTGAAGCAGATGCAGGCGCGTGGCAGCGGTGCCGTGCTGAACATGGCATCCATCGCAGCGACGTCCGGCATCAAGGATCGCTTCGCATATTCCATGACGAAGGGTGCTGTGTTGGCCATGACCTTTTCTGCGGCAAAGGATTGCCTTCCGCTGGGGATTCGCTGCAATTGCATCTCGCCCGCGCGGGTGCACACGCCGTTTGTGGACGGCTTCCTCGCGAAAAACTATCCGGGCCGTGAGGCGGAGATGATGCAGACGCTCGCCGCTGCGCAACCGGTGGGGCGCATGGGGACGCCGGAAGAGATCGCGAAGCTGGCACTGTACCTCTGCTCAGACGATGCCAGCTTTATCACTGGCACTGATGTTCTCATCGATGGTGGATTTACGACTCTGCGCTGAGGAGGTTCTCCGGTGGATTTAGGCCTCAAGGACCGCGTGCTCCTGATTACAGGCGGCGCATCCGGTATTGGCGCGGCGATTACGCGGGCGTGGCTCGCAGAGGGCGGCATTGCCGTTGTCCTGAGCAGGATTTCCGTTGGCGTCCCGGAGTTCATGGAAGAGATGCGAAACCATCGCTTACCCTGCGAGCTGATTGAGGCGGAGTTGGCGGATGCCGGGCAGTGCCACCGCGCCATGCAGCACGTGGAGAGGGCGTATGGCCGCCTGGACGCGCTGGTTAACAATGCTGGCGTGAACGATGGTGTGGGCCTGGAGAACGGATCGCCGGAGCGCTTTCAAGCGAGCCTGGCCGTTAACCTGCTGCCGTGCTACATTCTGGCGCAGGATGCATTGCCCCTGTTGAAGGCAAGCCAGGGAGCGATCGTCAACATCAGTTCTAAGGTCGCCATCACGGGCCAGGGCAATACGTCGGGCTATGCCGCGGCCAAAGGGGCGATCCTGGCATTGACACGCGAATGGGCGGCAGAGCTGCTGCCCTACGGCATTCGCGTGAACGCCATGCTACCAGCCGAGGTGATGACCCCCGCGTATGAGACATGGCTGTCCACTCTGCCCGATGCCGGTGCCAGGGTGGATCACATCACCGCGCAGATCCCGCTGGGCAGACGGATGACCAGCCCGGAGGAGATTGCGGCGGCAGTTGTATTTCTCCTATCGCCAACGCAATCGGCGCACACAACCGGGCAGCACGTCATTGTCGATGGCGGATATGTACACCTGGACCGGATGTTGACAGCGGACCGGTGAGTCTCAGTCGGCCAACATCTCCACCAAAAGGCAAGTGACGTTGTCCTGCGCGCCATTCTTCTTCACAGCATCGATTAACACCGCACAGGCGATGTCTACCGTTGGACTGGCGTTCACCAGGTTCGCGATCTCCGCATCTGACAGGTGCTTCATTAGCCCATCGGACGCCAACAACACGCGATCTCCGGCTATCAGTTGTGCGGCAAACAGGTCCGGGTGCACCTTCGCCTCGACTCCGATGGCACGTGTGACGATGTTGAAGCTGGGGTCGCCCTCGCCGCCCGGCGGCATGATGCCCATGCGCACCTGCTCCGCGCCAAGAGAATGATCCTGGGTAATCGCGGTGCAACTGCCTGCGCGCAGCAGGTACGCACGGCTGTCGCCCACGTTGGCAATAATGCCGTTGTTACCGTCGAGGCATAAGGCCACTAACGTGGCACCCATGCCCGCACAGCGCGTGTCCCGCGTAGCGCGCTGGTAGACTGTAGAATTTGCCTGTAGCACCGAGTAATAGAGAAGGTCCTGCGTTGCGGAAGCGGCATCTTCGCCGCGCATGCCGCGAAAACTGGACAGAACCGTCTGCACTGCTAAATGGCTGGCGACTTCACCGGCTGCGCTGCCGCCCATGCCATCCGACACGACGTAGAGATTCGCCGCTTCATCGTAGCCGAAGCTATCCTCGTTGTTTGCACGCCTGCAACCGATATCGCTGAGTGCCGCGACCCGCACCATAGGCCTCCTGCTTTGCCTCTGCTATGTGAACAATGGACAGCATACGGTATTGTTAGGGTTCGCGAGAATCCACACAGGACGGTTCGCCTCCATGCGCATACTCTTTTACAGAAACTTCCAGAGTCTGAGATACCACTGTTGCTGTTTGAGAGGCGCTCTCTTACTTTGTGGCGTGACTACATCGATGCCGCCCGCTTTCGCGCAAGAGATTGCCGAACCCACGGTTACCGTGCACTTTGACCAGCCCACCGGCACCCTGGATGGATTCGGCATCTCCGAAGCATTCGGACAGGCTGAGGCAGTCCGTTCCCTGCCACCGGAAAAGCGTATGGAGGTGCTGAACCTTCTTTTTGACTCCAAGACGGGAGCAAACTTCAGGATCCTTCGGCTTGGGATCAACACGGACTCCATGCTTGTACAGAAACCGCCGTCGAAACCGGGGCAAACGCCCGTATACAGCTTCGACGGTTCTGATGGATCACAGGTGTGGATGGCTCGGGAGGCGATGCGCTACGGTGTGCGGCGTTTCACCGCGGCGGCATGGACCGCTCCCGCGTACATGAAGAACAACGGCAATGTGGTGGGCGGTGCCCTGTGTGGCGTGCCTGAGGTGACGTGCGCTTCGGGCGACTGGCGACCGGACTTTGCCCGCTACCTGCTGCAGGATGTGCAGAGTTACCGCACGCTGGGCATCCCCGTGGAAAGCCTCAGCTTCCTGAACGAACCAGATATCGCTGTCGGGTACGCCTCGATGAGCTTTACGCCAGCACAGGCGATCGACTTCATCAAGGTGCTCGGTCCGTTGGCACAGCGCACTTTGCCGGACCTGAAGCTCGCGTGTTGCGATGCGTCTAAATGGTCCACCGCAAAGTCGTTTGCCGAAGCGCTTGAGGCTGATCCAGAGGCAGCTCACTACATAAGCCTGTATACGGCTCACCAGTACGGAGCGCATGCGACGGAGCCTCTGCCCACCAGTAAACCAGTGTGGATGACGGAGTGGAGCAGCGGTGCCAGCCAATTTCAGCAGCGATGGGATTGCGGCGGCTGTGCCAATAACCAGGACGGTATGTCTCTGGCGCACGATATCCTGCAGGCGTTCGCCCAAGGTAACATCCGTGCGTACATTTACTGGTGGGGCGTGGGTGATGGCGCGGCCAACCTGATCCAGATCAAAGATGGTAGCTACACGGTAGGGCGGCGGTTTTATGCTGTTGCGGGACTTAGCCGCTTTGCGGTTCAGGGTGCGCGACGTGTTGCAACGGCCTTGAACAGAGATCTGATCGATGCAGTTGGGTTCCAAAACCCGGATGGCAGCGCAGTTGTTTGTGTCCTGAATCGCAACACCGCTGCCATTCCCATGCACATCGATGTGAAAGGCATGCAGCACCCATTTACGGCAGAGGCAATGTTTACGGACATCAGCAATTCGCTTGCGCCCATTTCACTACAGCAAGAGGACAGCACGTTCGACGTGATGCTTCCTCGACGGTCGATGCTTACGGTTGTTCTAAAGCGATAAATCGCGAACTGTACTTTTTCTCTTGACCGGATGATTGGGGTTGAGTAGGGTTCTCGTATTCCCAATATGACTTGCTCGGTTACGAGTTCAAGTCTGGTTTCTTACGTCATGAGCCTGCAACTCCGCGCAATGTGTTCCGCCGCCACTACAGGCATTCCTCGCGCCTGTGCAATCTCCTTTGCGCTCAGTTGTCTGCTGTGGGCGGGGTGCGGATCAGGTGTGCATTCACTCGGCAGTACCGGCGTTGAATCTCTCGCGGTTTCCGCCGGACCACAGCTTGGGTATGTGTGGCGTGCATCGGATGCCACGCTGCGGCCGATCCTTGGCGTACCCGGCTCCGCGCAGATCGGAGCGCCTGTGACCGCGGCGGGGCTGTACGTTGCAGGCACGGCAACACTGGACGGAAAAGTTGCACTGCTGATCAGCACGGACGGCAGCGTCTACCGCAAGACACTGCCCGACGGCACCGCGAGCGCTCTAGGCGTCAACATCGGGGTGGACGCACTGATTCGCTTTTCGCCGTCCGGTACGCATGCGGTTCTGTATTCGCCCGCAAGCGGCCAGGCAGCGACGCTGAGTGACGTAATGGGAAATACGGCAGCCCAGCGTCTCAGTCTTCAGCAGACCGCGCTGGACATCACGATCAGCGACGCGGGATCCATTGCCATGGCGTCCGGCTCTGGTTCTGTGCAGATAAATTTTATCGACAGCAAGGGGCAGGCGCATCGCATTGCCTCCGCCGGGCAGTTTGGCGGCTTTCGTTTCTTACCGGGAAGCGATGACATCCTTATCGGGGACGCCTCTGCCAACACGTTGACGCGCGTTCACACCGCCACCACGGCACCTGCGCCAGAGACGTTGCAAACTTCCGCTTTGCTGCATACTCCTGTTGCGGTCGCAGCGACTGCGAACGGGCAATGGGCGTTGGTAGCCAACAAGGACGATGGCAGCGTCGTTCGAGTGGGCATCGCAACCTCGGGCGCACAATCATTCGCGTGTGATTGCAGTCCGACTACGATTGAGCCGGCTCTTGGTGGGAACGCCTTCCGCGTGACAGACCGCACCGATCTGCCACTGTGGATCATGGACCTGTCCGTCGCGCAACCCCGCCTGACGTTTGTACCAGGCCTTGGTTCGGTAACAGCAGCGTCCGCAAGTCAGCCAGATGCGCAGGCGGTGTCACGATGAGACGCCTCTACCTCCTGCTTTTGTTTGCTTGCCTTGCGCCTGGCCTGCTGCGATCCCAGCAGCAGCAATATATTTTGTCGAGCGCCACCGTATACGCAAAGGGAACGGCTATCAGCACGAGTGTCATCTCAGGGACGCCGACTCCGATTCCGGCGGGCCAGACCGGACTCACTGTCACGATACAGGGACAGCTACCGACGTTCTCCTCGGCCGCAACAGGTTATGGTTTTTGCTTCTATACAGGTTTCGGCAGCCAGGTGCCGCTGGAACCGACTACGCAGACTTCCGGTACGGCGACGTTTAACGTGCCGGATGCGGCTGTAACTGGCTATACCCAGAGCAGTTTTCCGAACGGAACCGCGTTCGTCACGATGTTTTTAGCGCGGAACAGCAGCACCTGCGCTGCTACCTACACCTCACAGAACCGGCCCTCCAGTTCCTTGCAGGAACAGATTGCGCTGCCTGTTCTGACTGAGGTGCTGGCAAATACCCTTCCCCAGAACAACTATGGCATCAGCACGAGAGTGCCATCACAGATTGTCATCCGCGGAACCTCCATCGCGGGAAACCCGGATCTCATTTTCACCGGCACGGCATCAGGCGGCACCACGCCGGCTATAACCTATGGCACGACACTCGCGTTCACTTCCACAAGCCTGGTCAGCACCATTCCTGGCCTTCAACCCGGTGCCACGTCGGTGTCTGTGGCAGTTTGTAATCTCGCAACTACTAACCAATTCTGCTCGGCGCAAGTAGCTGTTCCAGTCACGCAGCTTGTGCCCACAAATGCTGTAGTGACGGCATCGCCGAACCCAGCTACGCCAGCCCAGCAGGTCACGATCACCGCCCGGTTTACGCCATCGGCAAACACGGTTGCAGGTGCGCCCAGCGGCCAGGCGAGTTTCACTGTAGGTAGCACAAACACGACTGCCCCACTTCATCTCGACACCTCTACTGCCCAGTTTGTACCGTCACAAAGAACAACCATTGGAAACGGATACTCTGTAGGAGTAACTCGTTCTCCTGGCGCGCGTGTAAGGCCCGCTCCAGCAGACCGGCCGTATGGCATTCTGAACCAGGAGTTTGTGCCGTACGTTACCGACTTCAACAAGGACGGCGTTCCTGACCTGCTCTTGTTTGACACCTACCAAGGAACCGTTCATCTGTACCTTGGATCGGCACCTGGCGGAAGCTTCTACGATGCAGGTGCACTAGACACACCAGATTGCAACGTCCTCGACATGGCGGTAGGTGATCTGAACGGTGACGGATACCCGGACGTTGTGTACGGATGCAACAACTACTCCAGCCTGCAAAGCCAAATTTATGTTGCCCTCAATGCAAATGGTGGCTCGCTCGATTCGTCGATACTGATTGCCAATGTTTATGGTTCGCAGTTCAGCCTGGGAGACTTTAATCACGATGGCAAGCTGGATTTGCTGGTCGTGGGAGCCATTAACAGCAGCAACACCACCGGCTTTCAGGTCTTTCTTGGGAACGGACAGGGCGGCTTCGGTGCCAGTGCCACGAACGCGAACGGACAGCCGTCACAAGTTGTCACGAGTCAGTTCGGTGCGGGTACATCGCTCAAGATTGCCGATTTTAATAACGATGGGTATGCGGATTTCGTGATTGAAAACTACTCCATAGGTGGCCTGCCCGTTGCCATCAATGTGTTTCAGAATAATGGCGGAACCTTTTCGGCGACGCCAGCCGCCTCCATTCCCACTCAGGCCTACGCGCCAACTTATTACATCGGCCCGCATACACAGGGCGGTTTCCCGGACATCTATTACCAAAGCAGCGGTCAATACTCTGGCGTGATCGACATCATCAATCAGGGTACGACAGCAGTTTCGTTTTTGCAGACTCAATATATCTACGATCTCGCAAACATCGTCTCCTTCTCAGTCGGGGATTACAACGGTGATGGAATCACAGATCTTGCAGGGTACGATGGCAGCAGTGTAAAGGTGTTTCTGGGGGCTCCTCAGTTCGGATTTAGTGCCACCCCGCTTACCTGGGCGACATCGCTCAGCAACTCCGTTCTGCTGTCCTCTTTCGATCAGAATGGTGATGGTTATGCTGACCTTTTGACCGTTGTACCTCCAAGCTCAGGCACCAATGGATCGTTGCAGACGCTGATCACCACCGGCAGTGCGGTGGCCACGTACAACGCTGGTACGTTGCCAGTTGGCACAACTCAGGTAAGCGCGAGTTACCCCGGCACAGTGGGTCTAAACTACGCGTCGGCAAACACAACTGTACAGGTAAATGCATTCACGCCAACCGTGGTGTTTCCGCAGCCCGCCTCGATCTTCTACGGCACACCGCTCTCCAGTACCCAGTTGCAGGCCTACGCCGGTTATAACGGCGCAACCGTAAATGGAACCTTTAACTTCTCGCCCGCAGCCGGAACTATACTCCATCCGGGAACGCAACCGCTGACGGTTACATTCGTTCCGTCGGATCCTGCGTACTCCACAGCGCAGGCCAGCACAACGATCGTCGTCACCAAGGCTGTACCTCCAACACTGACGTGGGCGACTCCCTCTGCGATTAGCTACGGGACTCCACTCTCGGGCGCGCAATTGAATGCTTCATCCGGCACGCAGCAAGGAACCTTCACCTATTCACCTGCCGCTGGAACAGTACTCGGCGTAGGGACGCAGACGTTGAGTGCGACGTTTACGCCGGCCGACACGCAGGATTATCAGACCGCAACAATCACAACGACACTCGTCGTCAACAATATGCCGCTAACGCTTAGCTGGCCTGCACCCGCTGCGATCACCTACGGCACAGCGCTTTCAGCCACACAGCTCGACGCGACTGTTTTACTAAACGTCGCTGGCACGTTTGTCTATACGCCAGCCCTGGGAACGATTTTGACGGCGGGAACGCAAACCCTGGCAGTTACCTTTACTCCGGCCAATACAAGTTCCGGGCAGGGTTATCAGCCGGTCAGTGGCACAACGATACTCACTGTCAACAAAGTACCAACAACAGTGTCATGGGGTATGCCATCGCCCATCACCTATGGGACCGCGATCTCTGGCGCCCAGCTCAACGCGGCCGTAGCGGGTAACATCCCGGGTACACTGACGTATACACCTGCTGCTGGAACAATGCTGAACGCTGGAACACAGACGCTCAACGTAACGTTCACACCAACGGACGCGGCCGATTATCTTCCTTCGACAACCACGGCAACACTGCTGGTGAACAAGGCTGTGCCCGCACTGGCATGGCCTGTTCCTGCGGCAATCTCCTACGGCACGGCTCTTTCGTCCGCACAGCTCGATGCATCGGTCGCGGGAAATTTGCCAGGCACGCTGACCTACACGCCAGCCGCCGGCGCTGTTCTGGCGGCTGGAACACAACCACTCAGCGTGACCTTCACGCCAACAGATTCGGTTGATTACCAAACCGTTACAGCCACACGGTCCCTGGTTGTCAATGCTGGATCTTCCACGATCAGTTGGCCGACACCGAGCTCAATTCCGTATGGCACGGCACTCTCATCAACGCAGCTGGATGCCACGGTGGCCGGGAACATTCCAGGAACATTCACATACACGCCAGTCGCCGGAACAGTGTTGAATGCCGGAACGCAGACCCTGAGCGTGACGTTCACGCCCAACGATACGCAGAATTACCGCGCCTTAACCGCTTCCACATCCATCGCCGTGACGCAAGCCATGCCGGTTCTCACGTGGGCAGCTCCCGCCGCCATCACCTATGGAACGGCACTTTCGGGGACTCAATTGAACGCCGCCGTCACGGGGAATATTCCCGGCACGCTGACGTACTCGCCTGCCGCAGGAGCGGTCTTGACCGCCGGCACGCAAACGTTAGGGGCTACCTTTACGCCAACCGACCACGTGAACTATCAGGCGGCAACGGCCGCAGTCACCCTCACCGTGAACAAAGGATTGCCGGTCCTGACCTGGACTAATCCTGTCGCCATCACGTATGGCACTCCGCTGACCTCCACACAACTGGATGCGGTGGTTGCGGGCAGTCTGCCCGGCGCACTGACCTATACTCCAGCAGCGGGCACGGTGCTGGCGGTAGGCACACAGACACTCAGCGCCACGTTTATACCATCAGATACACGCGATTATCAGAATGCGACAGCCACGGCAACGGTCGCCGTGAACACTGCGTCCTCCACGATCAATTGGCCCTCGCCAACCCCCATTACCTATGGGGCCGCGCTCTCCGCAACGCAACTGAACGCCACCGTTGCCGGAAACACTCCCGGAACATTCACCTACACTCCAGCGGTGGGAACCGTTCTCAGCGCCGGGACGCAAACATTGGGCGTCACCTTTACGCCCAATGACACGCAAAACTATCGCGTCCTGACGGGTTCGACGGCCATTATCGTCAACAAAGCCGTCCCTGTCCTCACGTGGGTGGCACCTAGTGCCATTACCTACGGAACGGCGCTCTCGTCTTCTCAACTCAACGCTTCTGTCGGCGGGAATATTCCAGGCACGTTGGCGTATTCGCCGACATCAGGGACGTTGCTGAATGCTGGAACGCAAGCTTTAAGCGTCATCTTTACGCCTACGGATACGCAGAACTATCAAATCGGCACCGCCAACAACACCTTGACGGTGAATAAGGCGCTTCCCTCGGTGACGTGGATGACGCCTGCAGCCATCACATACGGTACGGCGCTGTCCTCCACACAGCTTAACGCCGCAGTCACAGGCAATGTGCCTGGCACGCTCAGCTACACGCCTGCGATTGGCACCGTCCTGCCTGTAGGTGCGCAACCGCTCATTGCAACGTTCGCGCCTACTGACACGCGTAATTACCAGAGCGCAACCGCTTCCACTACGCTTGTCGTCAACAGGGCTTCTTCCGCAATCACCTGGATCGCGCCCGCTTCCATCGTTTATGGCACAGCGCTTTCCGCAACACAGTTGAACGCGACGATCAATGGAGGTCTCGCGGGCACGCTCACCTACTCACCAGCTGCGGGCACGTTGTTGGGCGCGGGAACACAGATACTGTCTGTGACCCTGACACCGGCGGATTCCAGCAACAATCTTCCAAGCACGGCCACAGTTGCCCTGACGGTAGCCAAAGCCACTCCCGCGATCACCTGGGCACCACCCACAAATCTGTATTTGGGCAGCACGCTCACCACGGCGCAGTTGAATGCGTCGGCGACTGGAGTTGACGGGGCCGCGTTAGCAGGAACGTTTGTGTATACACCACCCGCAGGGAGCACCATAGTTTCCAGCACAACAGCTTTGTCCGTCATCTTTACACCAGCAGACGCAGTGAACTACATCACAGGCACGAAAACTGTTCCGCTCTCCGTTCAGGCTGCTGTTGTTACTTCTGTTAGCCCTTCTACAGTGAGCCTGGGCAGCACGGCGACAACCATCACCGTAACGGGTACTGGATTCGCGGCAGACGCTACCATTCAGGTGAACGGCACATCGCTTCCGACCACCGTTGTGAACAGCACAACGTTGATCGCCGTCCTGCCTGCATCGTCTGCTCAAAGCGTGAAGAATTTGCCCATAACGGTAATCGAGCCGGCGGAAGTGCAAACAACTACGGCAACCAACTTGCCCGTCGTAGCCCCGCCCGTCAACTTCGTCTTCTCCGCGCAGCCTTCTTCCGTTTCTGCCGATCAGCCCAAGCTGAACCTTACTTTGACGAATCCCTACCCAGTCGACCTGACAGGCGTACTTACACTTACCTTCACACCTGCTTCAGGCAGCGTGGATGATCCGGCGATCCGGTTTTCCATGGGCACCGAAAACGGTCGCAGCGCAAAGTTTACCGTCCCAGCGAACTCAACAGTCACACCAAATATTGCATTGCAAACCGGTACCGTTTTGGGCCGCATCCAGGTCACGCTCGTCTTAACGGCGGGTGGGGCTGTCGTCACACCGACGTCCGTTCAGCCCATCACAATGACGCCGGTCGCCGCGCCACCTGTGCTCACCGCCGTTACATCCACCCTGAACGGCAGCGTGTTCACCGTCACGGTAGCGGGATACTCCAACACGCGCGATCTGTCCCAGGCCAATTTCCATCTGACCGCCTCGGGTGGGCCGACCTTGAGCAATCCGGACATCTCTATCCCCGTCGCAAACCTGTTTACACCGTGGTATAGCTCCACCAATTCAACGCAGTATGGCTCGACCTTCCTGTATACGCAGACTTTCAATCTCAGCGACGACTTCACCGGAATCAGCAAGGTGTCTGTGACACTGGTCAACTCCGTGGGAACGTCTCAGACATCGAGTACGCCATGAAGCACGTGAACAAATCCGTATGCCTCGTGCGGACACAACGGCTCGCTGTCGGTTGTGTTTTGTGTTGGCTCGCGCTCCCTGCCTTTGCACAAGCGAACCTCGCGCAAGGGAGGACCCCCGCGCCAAAGCTGCTCACCATTGAAATTCTGGAGGGTGAAGCGGAGCTGAACGACGTGCGCGCCCGGACGGCTCGCGAACCCATCGTTCAGATCAACGATGAGAATCATAAGCCCGTAGCAGGCGCACTTGTTCTTTTCTCGATTCAATCAGGTGGCGGACAGCCTGCTGCTACCTTCTCGGGTCTTGCGAACTATGCGACCAGGACGGACGCACAGGGCCGTGCGGTAGCACATGGCTTTGCACCAACAAAACACGTTGGCAACTTCCAAATTCAGGTGCAGGCACTCTATGCTGGAGTGAGTACAGTTGCGGATATCCATGAGACGAATATTATGAAGGGCTCGCGATTAATGCGGCTGTCTACAAACCACACCACGCTCATCACCATTGTGGACGCGGTGGTCGGCGCGGCTGCAATCTCTGCGGTGCTTGCCACAACGCGTGACCCATCGACCACGACGGTTACCGCAGGTTCGGGGACCGTAACGGCACCCTGATGAAGAGGCCTCTTCTGCTCTTACTCAACAGTTTCGGATGTGCGTTGCTTCTTTCCGGAGCGCTTACAGCACAACAGGCTGCATCGGATACTTCGCGGCTTACGATCCACCTTGAGCAACTACGGCAGGAACATGTAATTCCCGTACGCCCAGAACATGTGTTTCAACACGACGATGTGATACGTTTCCGGATAAACAGTTCAGTCAATGGGTATCTATACGTCATTGATCAGGCAACGTCCGGTCAGTACACTGTATTGTTCCCCGGATCTTCGGCTCTATCCAGCAACGCTGTTGCGCCGCAAACAGACTTCTTTGTACCCGCGGCAGAAGACGGGTGGTTCCAGATCGATGGTCCAGCTGGTTTTGAAACGGTGTACTTTCTCATGAGTCCCACTAAGCTAAGCGTCTCAACCACCGGGACCCGGGCTAACACTATGCCGTCCAGTGCACCTAGGCCGTCGCTGATGCCCCGCTGCAACGATGCTATTTTCCAAGCCCGGGGCGAGTGCATTGATGATTCCGCTGGCGCTGCTGTTCTGCCACGCGATGCACCTCTGCCGCCGCAAATTACCACTGCCGCCCCGAATGCAAGCCGCGACCTCCTCCTGACGCAGGATCCAGATGGTACTGTGAATGTGAAGCATACGGGCACGGGGCCTGCCGTGTACGTGTTTCGCCTTGCCCATAAGTGAGTGCCACATGACCCAGCGCGCCCCGTTCCTCACACGCTTGATTCTTCTTCATCTGCTACTTTGGATCTGTTTCCATGCTGACGCACAGCAGCCCAGCAATATGGGAGCACAATCCGGCTCTGAAACCCGCGATCTGAAGACATTCAAACCCGGCGGAGCCGTTGCCGCAGAGACGTCCGTCACCATTCCCCGAAGTTATGCCTTGGTCATTGGTGTATCGCACTACGCCAATCTTCCCGCCTCCGCGCAACTGCACTTCCCGGACCGCGACGCGGAGGAAATGTATACCACGCTTATCAGCCCTGAAGGTGGTCAGTTTCCTCCGGAAAACGTGCACCGGCTGATCAACGCGCAAGCGACCCAAGCCAACATACAACGTGAACTAGAACAATGGCTGCCTTCGGTGACGAAGGCCGACGATCGCGTACTCATCTATTTTGCCGGGCATGGCTTCGTGTCGAACGGCAAGGGATATATCGCGCCGTATGACATCAATCTTCAGAACGTTGCGAATACGGCCTACCCAATGGAACAGCTTGGGCAGGATATCGGTTCACGGATCAAAGGCAAGTGGAAGGTGCTGCTGACGGACTCCTGCCACTCCGGTGCGATTACGCCAGAGCAAGACCGTGCCGCTCTGAACAAGACGCTACTTGATCTGCACAATTCGCTCTTCTCCCTCACAGCCAGCCGTGACCGCGAACAGAGCTTTGAAAGTGCGGACTGGGGCGGTGGCCACGGCATCTTTACGTACTATGTCGTACAAGGCATGAACGGTGCCGCGGACACGAACGGCGATGGCGTGGTCAGCGCTGATGAATTAGCAGAATACGTGCACAGCAACGTGCGCCAAGCAACGAAGGCGGCGCAAAATCCAACATCTGAACGTGGCAGCTTCGATCCGAACATGGTTCTCGCCTACAATCCAACGCTGCGGAAGGCGGCCGCGCTGCCCAAAGCACAGTTCGGCAGTCTTGTCATCGAATCCAACATGGACGACACCGAAGTATGGGTGGATGGAAAGAGCGTCGGCGTGGTGCGGAAAGGATCAAGCCTGAAGCTGCCAGGTATTGCGCCGGGATCGCACACCATTAAAGGTGTCCACATGGGGTACGAGCCGGATGGACCGCGCGAGCAGCAGGTGTACCCTGGGCAGGATTCGACGGTAAGCCTGCATATCCTGATCGCGCGCACACGCAACAAAGCGGCTACCGATCTGCTGGATCAAGGGATTATTGCGTACAAGAACGGCTACGAGGCGAACTACAAGAAGGCTGCCGAGGATTTCAAGAAAGCGATTGCGATTGATCCGAAGTACAGCGCAGCGTATGTATACCTAGGACGCGTACAGAATGCGTTGTACCAGGACAATGAAGCGCTTGCCTCATTTCGTAAGGCCGTAGATATCGACCCTGACTACCTCGAGGCGCGAACCAGCTATGCCGGCGCGTTACTCGATCAGTCAAATCTCGATGAAGCCACACGTCAGCTTGACTTCGTCACCCGGCGAAATAGTGAGAATGGGGTGGCATGGTATCTGCTGTCTCAGGCGTATGCACGCAAAGGGGCATATGCACCGTGCAAGGACGCCGCGCAACATGCCGTGCAGTTTGCACCGAGCAATGGCGAAGGTCACTTCTGGCTTGCTGAATGTGAACGTCACTTGAACGAGCCTTCCCAAGCGGAAAAAGAGTACAGCCGGTATCTGGAGTTGACTAACTTCGATTCCGGAACCGCAGGCAAGCTGAATTACTATCTTGTCGGTTCTTTGCTAGGCATGGGCAAGAAGACCCGCGCGGCGGAGGCCGATATCTGGAAGGAACAACGCGGTCAGGCGACGTTGGGCATGTGCGATTGCGAAGCACTGCAAAAGCACTACACGGAGGCAGTGCCGCTCTGTCAAAAGGCACTGACGTATATTCCGCAAGACCTTTGGGCTAATTACCGGCTCGGTGTTATCTATCTCGAGCAATCGAACCAGCAGGCTTCGCCAGCACTGCTGAGCGCCGCACGAACACACTTTCAGCAGGTAATTGCCGTGAATCCCAACACGGAAGAGGCTTCCCGGTCGCGTACCTACGTCAGCCGCATCGACACGGCCTTGGCAGGCACGCACTGAAGTTACCGATGATTAAGAGTGATCTGAGCAGCGACTTCCCCGCTTTGTGACCCGCTCATCGGCTTGGCGACTACATACACGGCCTTCTCACCGCTCTCATTGCCCTTTGACTTGCTATCCACTTTCTGTTCCGTCACCAAGGTCAGATCACGGCTTGCAAGCTGTTGCACAAATGAATCTGTAATGTGATTCGAGGCTTCCAGTACCTCTCCCTGACCGGACGCGTCCGGTGTTGCTGTAGCAGACGGCATCTTGAGCCGCTGTACTGACCGGTCAAGATCTTGAATTGGTTGGCGGCTCAGCAGTACGAATAATTTTTCCGGGCCGGGCTGGTCATTCAACTGAAATGCTTGACGGCCATCCGGAATCTGATACACGCGCCCTTGTTCGATCCGGTTGGAATCTTTTGCAGCATCCGGCGCAGGAAAAATTGACGACCAGGTGCCAGATGAGCCCTGCTGGATAATATAGAGATATCCCGGCTCGTTGCTCATGATACTTAGCTTTAAGTAGTCCATGTTATGGAATGTTGTATCTGGTGAGGTGTCGGCATAACTGCCGTCCGCTTGCCTTAAGAGCAACGAGTAGCGCAGGCCCAGTTGCTGGCTCTTATAGGAGGTCTGCACAAGGTGAGGGGCGTCACCATACCCGTTCTGCGCGATTTGCTGGGGTGCTACATGCGCTGTGGGCCTAGGACGGGGGCCCGGACTGTTTGTACTCTTGGGTGACGATGCAGGCTTGGTCTTCGCACCAGGGTTTGCGGACACAGACACAAGATCGCTCGCGGACCAGAAGGCATCGCGCGGTGTTAGCTGCTGCGCCAAAGTGCTGATCGATAAGCCAAGGGGAAGCAGAATCAAGCCAGATGGTACAAGTCGCATATTTCATTCTCCGTGAATAGTTGCTATGACCCACTCTTGACGCACCGGAATCCAATTAGACCGGAGTGCTGATCCCCGGGAAAACCACGCCGTAAATATACGCGAAAGCCCTTGCTGCCGCCTGGTGAAAAGCTACCGCCCTTGATACTTGCCCATTCATGCGAAAAGTTCGATGAGTGCAGGCTTCGTTCCATGTCCGCGATGCCTTCCGTGGTCACGGGATAAGACGACGCAGTCCACTCCCATGCATTGCCGGCCATGTTCAGGGCACCACTTGGACTGCGGCGTTCCGGAAATGAATGTACCGGCTGAAGTTGGACTGGCACACCATCGATCCACGGCTGCGTTCCCCATGGATAGGGCCGCCCATCTGTGCCACGCGCGGCTTTTTCCCACTCCTGCTCAGTAGGCAGGCGCTTGCCGGCCCACGCCGCGTAGGCTTCCGCGTCACCCTTTGACACGTTGGTCACTGGCAGTTGAGGATTGGCGGCAATGTCAGCAGAAATTTGCTTGTCCCGGCCTGTAGCCACGGCAAAGCGGCGATATTCCTCGTTGGAGACTTCCGTCTCATCCACATAAAACGCGGGCAAGGAGATGGTCTGCTGTGGAGCTGGCGAGTCTGGCGAGTTGTCGCCGAAGAGGAATGGCCCACCCGCAACCAGCAACATGCGGCTATGTGCATCCTGCACTTCCGGTGCCAGGGCCGCCCCTGCTGGTGCAATCGCGACCTTTGACGCTGGCCCGCGAGAACGCGCGACGAACAACATGGTAACAATCGCGATCAGCAATACCGCCGCTGTACCTATGCCAAATGGAATCGCAAGCGAACGCTTGGGCTTCTCTTCTTCCTTATTTTCCGTACGCACGTTGCTGTTGAGCGGGACCGCAGGAGTGGAGACCGATGCGTTTCCACCACGTCCGCGTGGTAAATCAACACGTGTTTCAGAGACGCAGCCTCCCCGTGTTGGCGGCTCATCAATCTTCTCCTGCAACGAGGTGTCCACCTCCGGGCGCAAGGTGGAAGGCCCTGAGCTTGCTCCATTCGCATATAGGTCGCTTAGCAGTTCCTGCGCCGTCTGGTATCGCTCCGTGCGATCCTTGCGCAGCAATCGTTGGATGATGTGGTCGCACATGGGTGGCAGTGAACCATCGAACGAGAGAACTGAAGGTGGTGGCGTGGACAGGTGAGCCATCTGGATGGCGGTTGCGGATTCATTCTCGAACGGCCGCCTGCCGGTTAGCAGTTCAAAGAAAACCACTCCCAACGAATACAAGTCGCTGCGTGTGTCGCAGCCTTCGCCCCGGATCTGCTCGGGACTCATGTAGAACGGCGTTCCCAGGGCTTCACCGGGCCGGGTCAGTCCGTCGGCGATGTCAGTGATTTTGGAGATGCCGAAATCGAGAATCTTGATACGGCCAGTTGTATCCAGGTGGATGTTCGCGGGCTTCAGATCACGGTGCACCACGCGCTTCGACTCGGCCCAGGAGAGGCCTTCCGCCGTTTGCGCGATCACACCCGCCGCTGCTGCAGGACTTAGCCTGCTTTCACGCCGTATGTAATGGGAAAGATCCTCACCGCAGACAAACTGCATGATGAGGTAGTGCAGCCCATGCCCCTCGCCAATGTCGAAGATGGGTACGATATTCGGGTGGCCGGAGAGAGATGCCGCAGTTGTGGCTTCCTGTTTGAAACGCGCAACGATGGCCGGGTCCTGCGCTAAATGATCGGAAAGAATCTTGATCGCGAACAGCCCACCATGAAGACGGTGCCGTGCCAGCAGTACCTGCGCCATTCCGCCGCCACCCACACGGCAGAGTACGTGGTACTTGTCCCCAAGCACTGCTTCAATATCGGCCTGCTGTTGCTCTGCTCTTGTCATCGCTGTTATCAGCTATACGTTGCCTGGGGAGGTCGTAGCACTGGGATCCACCACTGCATCCTCTGGAGCAATCATTAGGGATGCTATGAACCGCTCATAATCTGGTCGAACCTGCCGGACGCTTTGCTCCACAGTCGTCAAGGTGATGATACCAAGCCACGCACCAAGTCTCACATAGGTTTGCACCTGCATGACGCGTGTACCGTTGACTGGCTGGTGACGGATCAACAGCAGCATGGTTTCATTCACGTCGACCTTCAGCAGCGCAGCGGGCTGCGGCCCTGCAAAGGCAGGATCAAGATACGTGCGCCGAAGAATTGTGATCTGCGCTTGAATATATGGTTCCAGCCGGTTACCAGCCAGTAATACATCATCTTTCAATGTAATGTTGCTGGTGGGGTACGGACTGTTGTGGCGCAGGCCAAACCCGGGTACAAAGAACCAGCTCGCAGGAACCGACGAGATAAGCCACCGGCCGATTCGGGCCGCGTTGGTTGAAGGTGACAGTTCACCACTCACAGACCCGCAGCCTCGGAGCCGCTGGCTGCTCCGGCAATCTGCCAAGCGGTAAGTACCACCAACCGGCGATGCTTCACAAAATCTGCTGCAAGCGCATCGTCAGCGCCAGTAACTGTGTACCCATCCATGTTGCGTGCCAGTAAACGAAGCTTAGACGCGTGTTCCAGCAGAGCTTCGCGGCTGCCGCTTTGAAACTCTTCTGCTTCACGCTTTAGCGCCTGTTGCTCCTCCTGAAGCAGGATGTGTGCGCGCTGACAAAGTGCCGCGTCTGGTGTATCCGAAGGTACGACGTCCAGCATGTTGCGCACATCGGCCAAAAGATTTGAGAAATCTCGCTGGAGACGTTCGACTGCGTTAAGCGGAACTCTTTCAGGATAGGCGAACGAAGCGGTCATGTACCGGTCCCCATGCGGAAACGCTGCGTTGCGGCGGGCTGAACCGCTTCTGCCGGTAGCCAAACCTGCATCTTGCCTGTCTGAACACCCTCGCCCGCCCAGCCTTTCAAGGTGACTCCAGCAGGTACAGTGTGGACCAGAACGTGCGTGCCGTCATTCCAACCATCACCGGCCGCGCTGGAGAGTGGCGGGTCTGCGCTCCAGAAGCTGTTGGTGCCTGGGATGGTGTGCTCATCCACGGCGGCATACAACCTTGTGCCTGGGAATATGTTCGCAGGCTGTGCGCTCTGAAATGTCACTGTGATCTCTGGTAACAGCTCGGGCCAGCCCTCCTGCTTCAGGGCAATCGGCGGCAGTCCTTGCCCAGATGTTGCGAAGGTGCGCACCGTGCCATCTTTTTGCAGGGAAGCCGAGCTGCTGGCAGGACTTGCCGGACCACTTGGCTCCAGGGCGGCGGACGGACTACCGCCGCTTACGGATAGCGGCGTGGCTGGAGGCACTGGCGCCCCCATTTCTGCCACTCCAGCCGACGCTCCGGCTGCACCGCCTGCTCCAGCCATGCCCACCAGCACGGTGAACTCGCCCACGATGGCGGTGTCTGGGGGCCCAACGCACGTGAGCATGTCCGTGACGCGCGATTGCGGCATCATGCCGACGAGGACCGTGGGAGAGCCTAAAATGAATGGCCCGCCTACATGCGGCACCAGAACGGTCAACATGGGGCAGACATGCAGGTCCCCGATGCGCGAAGCCGGAAGACCGCCGATGAGTACCTGCGGAAAACCGAGAGTGACGATGCCGCCATGCGCGGTTGCGTCCGAGATCCTGCATGCTGGCATTCCCATGTCAATCTCCTCAGGACTTGCGCGGGTCGTCGCCCGGCCACGTAGGCGCGGTGGGAGCTTTGGGTGGATCGGGCGGCTGCGGACTCTCCACAACAGCGGGCGAACCTTGCAACGCCGCTCCACCGCTGTTGATCATGACCGTTATGCCTTGGATGACCACACCTTCGGGGCCAACAGAGACGAAACCACCGGGGCCGGACATACAGACGCCCAAGCCACCTTCGATCACGACGTTCATGCCGCCTTTGATGTGCACCTCCTGCCCGGAGTCCACCACATACACCATGCCGGCTTTATTGTAATGATTCTGCCCGACCTGCAACGAGTAGTTCATGCCGACCTTCTCGTTCAACGATTGACCGACGTCCACATTCGCGTTGCTGGCGACCTTCATCATGTGGTTGCCGCCGATCTTCTCGCCTACGTCACCCCCCGTCTCCTCCAGGTTCTTCCCAGTGATTTTGCGATGGGCATCGCCCGCAATCTCCTCGATGCGATCCTTCGTGATCTTGCTGTGGCTCTCGCCGGAGATGGCGTCGTAATGATTGCCCGTGATGGTGACGTGGTGGTCGTTGTCGATTTGGTTGTGCCAGTCGTTCTCCACGTGCACGTCGAGGTCCTTCTCCGCGTTCATGAAGATCTGTTCGGACCCCTTCAGGTCATCGAACCGCAATTCATTCGCATTAGCAGCCGCACCGTTCTTGGACGACTGCGTCAGGATGCCCGCACGCGTGTACTGCGATGCTGGATCGTACCGGGGCATGTTGGTGCCGTTGTACAGCGAACCGACGACGATGGGCGAATCGGGATCACCATCGATGAAGTCGATCAGAACTTCGTCATTGATGCGCGGCCAGAAGTAGGTGCCCCACCCTTTGCCAGCCCACTGTTGAGCGACGCGTAGCAACGTGTTATCTGTCGTGTTTGGCTGCCGGGTACGGTCCCACCAGAACTGAACACACACGCGACCGTATTTATCCAGGTAGGAATCGTCACCCGAGGGTGCGACCACTTTTCCGGTGACCACACCCTGTACGCGCGGCTTGGGGATGTGCTGTGGACTGCGGTAAGCAATGTTCGCGGGCTGCGCCTCAAACGTGTTCGTTGAGTGCGCTCCACCCGCGTCGCCAGCGGCACCGGAGCGATAACTCGGATCCTGTTTGCCCTGGTGCGTCACATGGGTCAGCAGGTACTTTGTATCTGCCGCGGATTGCGGGTACTCTGTGATGGTAAAGGTAAATCCCGGCTGCAGGGTGCCTGCATAGGACTCACCTGTAACCGTGACAGAATCTGCATCGTTGATGTCGCGTACGACGTTTTGAAACAGCGTCTGCAACGTGCTCACGTTACCGTCACCGCTGTCCGTCTTCAGGTATGCGGACGGACCGTCGGCTAAATCGTAGTGCTCATGCGAGTTCTCGCCCAGGGGCGATTTGGTATCCGACTCGCTGCTGCTGGTGGAGACGGCATATTGCGAGAAGCGGTAATCCCACAGGTTGTGCTTGCCCGTCGTTAGCGACGATTTGGACGAAAACTGTGTAATGACAGGCGAGTAAAATTCGTTGCCGCCACCCTGCGACGGGGCGTAGCGGAAGCTGGAGATTACTGGGCATGGAGATAACTGCGCCGATGCATCCGCCAGCACCATGGCGTGATCTGAAGCAGTATGCGTGAAGTAAAAGAAGATACCGTGTTGCGCCAGCAGGCGTGAGACGAACTGCAGATCGGTCTCGCGATACTGTGTGCAATATTCCAGCGATGTATAAGTACCTTGGGTATTGTCCGTGGGCGTGATGCTATACGTGGTCAGCACCTTCTTCACGATATCCAGAACGGTTTGATTTTGGAAGACACGTGTCTGCGTATTCAGCGAAAGCAGCCATAAAGCCGGGACTAACTTTAGTTTGTAGGTATTAAAGTCGAAGTCGCCGCCAACCGATTCAATGCTGGCGATCATACCGTTCATCACGCGTTGCGTGCCGCTGCTATCGATCAGCATCGAGAGTGCCGCGCGCTTACCGATCAAGTCTCCGGGCGAGACGGTAACGTCCGTTGTGGTGAGCGCCTCAATTCCGATCTCGAAAACTTCGGAGATTCCCTCGGTCGCTGAAAAGGATTCCACCAGTAACACGTTCGCGCCCAGCGGGGTGGTCAGGGAGAGGTGGCGGTCGGTCTGCGCGTACGTCGGCATAGAGGATCAATCGTGCGGTCACGCCGCAGCTGTGTTAAGAGAAGTTCAGGTCCGTCAGCTTCGGCGGACCCACTTATTAAGCGGCTACAGGAACAGCATCCCAGGTATACGTGAAGTCGCCCTCGGTTGAAACACCCACTTGAATTGCTTGACTCTGTGCGCCTTCCGCCATCCGGCTGAGTAAGGCGCGCGAAATCTCCGGCAGCATAGTGTTGGACAGTATGTTATCCACATTGCGTGCACCACTTTCAACTTCTGTACAGCGAGCCGCCACTGCATTCAGCAAAGCATTGTCGTAGGTCAATGCGACCTTGTGGTTTTCCTGTAGCCGCCGCTGTATCTTGCCCAGCTTCAACCGGATGATCTGCTTCAGCGCTTCATCGCGAACAGGCAGGTACGGTACCACAATCATGCGCCCCAGAAATGCAGGCTTGAAGATCTTGTCCAGTTCCGGCTTGATCGCGGTTACGAGCGCGTCCGGGAACGGCATGGTCTCCGGGTCGGCTGTCAGCTTCATCATGGTGTCCGTGGCTGCATTGCTGGTCAGGATCAGCACTGTGTTCTTGAAGTCGATCGAGCGCCCCTCCCCATCTTCCATGTTGCCCTTATCGAAGACCTGAAAGAAAAGTTCCAACACATCTGGATGCGCCTTCTCGACTTCATCCAGCAGCACTACAGAGTACGGCCGGCGGCGCACAGCTTCCGTCAAGACACCGCCCTCGCCGTAACCGACGTAGCCCGGCGGCGAGCCTTTCAGCGTGGAGACGGTGTGCGCCTCCTGAAACTCCGACATGTTGATGCTGATCAGGTTGCGCTCACCGCCGTACAGCAAGTCCGAGAGCGCGAGTGCTGTCTCCGTCTTACCGACACCGCTTGGCCCGACCAGCATGAACACACCGACCGGCTTGCCGGGATCGTCGAGACTGGCGCGTGACGTGATGATGCGCTGCGCAATGGACGCCATGGCGTGGTCCTGGCCAATGACACGCCGTTTCAGGTATCCATCAAGTTGCAACACGGTCTGGATCTCGTCGCGAACCATCTTGCCCAGCGGAATGCCGGTCCATCCGGCGATAACTTCGCCGATCACATGGCTATCCACGGCGACACGCATCAGCGGCGTCTCGCCTTGCAGCGCTTTCAACTCGTCTTCCAGCGCCCCGAGTTTGTCGAGCGATGCTGGTTCCGTACCGTTCTTCACTTCCGTGTTCGGCTCTTCCAAGGCATGACGCACGGCGCGGATACGCGTCACCAGATCATGTTCCTTCTGCCACTTATCCGTGAGGGTGCTCAGCCGTTCCTGCGCTTCCGCAAGCGATGTTTCAATTTCAGAAAGCCGCTCGGTGTGCTTCGCACCGGACAGTTCTTCACGCAAGAGCACGCGTTTCTGCGTTTCGAGATCGGCGATGCGGCGACCTGCGTCCTCTATAGCAGCCGGCGTGGTGTTGTGTCCCAACGCCAACCGCGCGCAGGCCGTGTCAAGCACGCTGACTGCCTTGTCAGGCAGTTGCCGTCCGGCCATATAACGGTGCGATAAGCGTACCGCGGAGATAACCGCGTCGTCCAGGATGCGCAGGCCGTGGTGCTTCTCCAACGCGCCGACAAGGCCGCGCAACATCGTGGCGCACTGCGGTTCTGACGGCTCTTCTACCTTTACCACTTGAAAGCGGCGAGCAAGCGCGGCATCCTTCTCGAAGAACTTCTTATATTCGGACCAGGTAGTCGCGGCGATGGTGCGCAGTTCGCCGCGTGCCAGCGCCGGTTTCAGCAGGTTGGCTGCATCGTTCTGGCCAGCCTGGCCACCGGCACCGATCATGGTGTGCGCCTCGTCGATGAACAGGATGACGGGATGAGGTGAGGATTTTACTTCCTGGATCAAGCCTTTGAGGCGATTTTCAAACTCACCCTTCACGCTGGCACCCGCCTGCAATAACGCAAGATCCAGGCTGTGTAACTGCACGGCACGCAGTGGCGGCGGGACGTCACCATCAGCAATACGCATGGCGAAACCTTCCACGACCGCTGTTTTACCTACACCAGCTTCACCTGTGAGGATGGGGTTGTTCTGGCGGCGCCGCATGAGGATGTCCACCACCTGGCGGATCTCATGATCGCGGCCCAGCACCGTGTCAATCTTGCCGGCTTTCGCATTCGCCGTCATATTGACGGTGTATTGATCCAGGTGCGGCGTCTTCGTTGGCCCTTTACGCTCGCCATCGACGCTGCTCCCGGATGTTTCCGCTCCAGTGGCTTGAGCTGTCGCCTGCTGTTCGGATGAGGCACCCGTGACCATGTGGAAGTCCTGCCGGAGACCTTCCAAAGGAATCTTCTGCAATTCCTTGCCGATCTCTCGCGTCGCGCGCGCCAGTTCATCGTTACCCAGCAGCGCAAGCAGGGTGAAGCCCGTACGAATCTCGCTCGCGTTGTAATCGATGGAGCCGATGGACCAGGCTTCGGTAAACATCTTCAGCAGCATGGGGCTGAAGGCTGGGCTGCGCGCATTGCCTGTCTTCAGGTGGTCGAGGCTCCGCGTCAGTTCAGACGTCAACCGCGACTGATCGATGCCGTACTGCTTCAGGATCAGCGGCACATCCGTCTCCGGATTGTCGAGCAGCTTCAACAGGAAATGCTCAATCTCAATGTCATAATGCGTGCGCGACATGCACAAGCCTGCGGCAGCTTCCATGGCGCGGCGCGTCGTTCCGTTCAGTTTTCCAATCAGCGATTTCAGATTCAACGGCATGGTCGTACTCCTTACAGATATCAGTGCATACGGTAGGTCGCTTCGTCCGGGTCTCTGTCCATCGGCTTTGTCTTTAACCAACTGGCAAAGCCAAGCCGCGGCATCTCGCTCTGGACCTCTGAGAGCAAGACCGGCGGTACATCGTCACGTTGCAATACAAGCTGAACAACAAAATCAAATTCGCTGCGGCTATACAGGCGCAACCACGCGGCCAACTGATCATACGCGCGCGCGCCTGGCAAAAATTCAAGATATCGAACCAGCGGCATAGGCCCCACGCGAACCGTCAATGCACTCTGTTGGTCCCACACTTCATCGCCGATCACGGTCGCAAAGCCGAGCCGCTCAGAGATGCTGCCACTGCCGTTCAGAACGGTTTGATCACCCAATGAGAGCCGGTTCCACATTCCGGTGAACTGATCCACCCTGACAGGGACGTCGAAGTAGTCAGACAAGATCTGCTGCAATCCCTGCGCCGTCCGGTGCGTTTGGCCAAGGATGCCCGCGTAAAAGACGGTCACTTCATCTGCGAACGTCATGCGTTCGCGCAAGCCAGCCGTGCCTAGCCCCAGTAAGGAATAAACGGACTGCGTCACCAGATCGGTCTCGCCGCGCGATTGCTCGTACGCGATATAGAAGCGGTACTTCTTCCATCCGCGATAAAACAGGGAGACGATGCGGTGATTGAAGATGTCAAAGAACTCACCAGTTGCGTGATCCTTCGCTCGTATCCGTTGCAGCAGTGTTTCCGTGTAGGGGTGCGGCAGTGGGCCGTTCATGGTGGAAAGGCCCATAAAGTTGATGGTCAGCCGATCCGGACCGCCTTCTGTTTCGGTGTAGCTTTGGATTTCGCTCGCTGGAAAGCTCAGTGAGGTATGCGCTGAGAATCGTACCACCTCATCGGCTGGAGCAACGAAGATGCCCACGGGACGGCGTTCCGGGTGCATCCGCTCCAGCAGACGCACCATCTGAAAGAAGCGGACGGACCACGGCGTGTTACGCAACATACGCGCTAGCGCGGGCGTGTCACTGCCGCGTACACCTTCGGTGTCATCTTTAATATCCGTCATAACAACGCCCGGCTCCCTGCTCGTGGATGCCATTCTCCCAATACCTCCTTCCTCAGGCTGGTGGTTACCGATAGTTGGCAGAAGCTGTTCAAAGAAGCGTACAGGCCAAGAAAGCGGTCGAGGACAGTCGCAAAAAGGTACGCTCCGCCGCCTGCAAACTGCCGTTCGTCCATCTGCATGTCCACTCGCGTGCCACGGGCGGGGCTGCTGCCGTTTTCGCCGCGTACCAGTGCGAACTCGCGGCGGCTCTCCATGCCGGTGATGCTGCCGATCTGCGTTTCCAGGTGCGGCGACTCACTGAAGTTGTGAACCCGCAGGATTTCTTGCAACGCGGGCAAGCCCGCCTCTGAAAGCGAGAGGTGGTTGAGGGACAGCTGCGAAATCAGCCGCCACATCTGACCTTTGCCTCGCGGTGGTTCGTGGCTCGGTGTAGGGCGGTGCAGGGCGCGAATGCTTTGAACAACGCCATATCCTGAAGCGTCGAAATCACCTTCGCTGGCATTGAAATTCAAGCGTGACGGCAAATCATGGTTACTGCACGTGCACTGCAATGTCAGCACCTCGGCGTTCGGCTCTGAGAGTTCTCCGTTCAGGTCCGCCAAGGACAGGTACATCTCCGAAGGTCGCCGGTCGCCAAGCATTGAATACCGGCGAATGCTATGCCAGAAGACCCCTCGACTGGCGGAAAGGCTTTGGAACCGAAACGCATACAGCGGATCGATAGGCGTGGTCATCCGCCGGCTGGGACTGGTGGCCAGCACGCTATCCACAGAGAAGACTTCCATCATCTGCTGATGACGCGTATCCGGAACTACGCGGTACTCATGCTGCGTGTGCGACAGCAGGATCGGCTCGGCTGCGTGGGCGAACAGGTTGACAATGGGTGTGCAGCCAAGCCGCAGCGTGGAATTGGACACTCCGACTTCGAGCGATTGTGATCGCTCCGGTCTGTCAAACCGTTTGATGTATACGAGAATCTCCACTTCATCCGTGGCGGCCAGGTCTTCAAGAGCTTCCAAGCCACTCAACCGGAAGAAGAGAAATTTCTCAGGAAAACTAAAATATTCCTGTAAGAGACGGTATCCGTCGAACGAGCGCCGCGTATACGGCAGTACACTTTCCTCTTCGGAAAAGCCACATGGTTCCAAACACTCAGGACTGAGTTCGATGACCTTGCCGGGATGCTTCGGATGGCGTACCGCAATGCGCACGCAGTCGCGCGAGAGCAGCTCGTACAAGGTAAACGTGACGGCGTTGTCACCTGCAAGGTAAAACCGCAAGGAGCGCATCCCGGTGCTGGCCAGGGCTATGTCCTCGCCTGCGCGCAACAGAATGCGCAGCAGCGCGGCGGCACCGGGCACACGGAGGGGCGATGCGATCTGCTCCGGCTGACGCCAGTTGCACTCCGCAAACGTGACCGGCCATAATTCCACGGGATAGCTGGTGCGAAAGCGGCACGGCATTCCTTCCACCGTCCGCTTGCTGATGAGCTGAGTGCCGCGTGGAATGATGATGCCGGCACTCTGCTTGCCCTGTGTGGGGTCTACCTGAAACTCGGCAACAGACATGGCGGGCAACGGTCGCAAGTAATGGGGGTATATCAATTGCAGCAGCGCTGATGTGACTTCCGACAGATCGTCGTCCAACCGAAGGTGCACGCGTGCTGCCAGAAACGCGAACGACTCGATCAACCGCTCAACGTGAGGATCCTCGCACCGGTCCGGCTCCAGCAGCAGACGGCTGGCTACACGCGGGTACTTGGCCCCGAACTCCGCTCCCATCTGGCGCATGTAGGCCAGCTCGCGCTCGTAAATTTCCAGCAGGTCTTCGCGCATGAGTCAGCTCACACTGTATTCGCCGCTGGTCAAATCCAGGACGGTGTCAAACGAGATCTCTTCCGGTGCGGGGTCGAGCCGGATTTGCGCCTCGATGTGGAACCGCACCTGCCTGCGCTGGCCTGCTTCGCTGTCGATGACGACGTTCACGTCTGTTAGCCTGGGCTCGAATGCGGCGATGCATTCGTGCACGGCCTGCTGCAGCTTGCGATGATCGGTACTGGATGAAAGGCTGAGCGAACTCGTGTCGACGAGTCCGTAATGGATCACGCTCGTCGATGCCTTCGCGTACGTTGTGATGCCGGGAATGGGCGGTTGCCGCGTATTCAGGAGCCATTCCATATCCCGCTTGATGGAATCTTTAAACACGCGGAGCGAGTGCGCGCGTGTCGCCGGAGGTTCGTCCGCAAGGCTGAGGCGGTCCAGCAGCGACTGTGTCACGAGTGTCTCGATTGCGCGCGCCACGATCTTCTCCTACTCTGTGAGTGACAGGGCTGCTGAGGGATCGACACGGCACAGGCGCGTAAACAACGCATTCCTGTCCGCAGAGTCCATGGAACCGTTTTGCGAGCGGAGCAGGAGGGAGATCGGCTTTGTAAGCATCTCGCCTGTCTCCCAACTCTCCAGGTTGCGGCGCTCCATCTCCTCGATCAGCTCTCGCAGAATAGGCAGTGCCACACCGCTGCTGCCGCCTGCCAGGCAAAGCTCTGCGATCTGCATGCGGCGGCTGTACCGCATGCGCCCGCTGGGCTGCTGGGATGCGTCGCGCGCGAGCAACGCCGTGGCGGCACCGAGTTGCCCCCCTGCTGCGAGCGATGCGGCCTGTACGAACGCATCCTCTTCACTGTCACTACCCGCCGGCTCTGGTACCGCAACTCTAATTTCTATGGGGGAAGGTGCACTGATCACGGGAGCCGGTGGCGGAGCGACCTCAACCGCCTCAGAGACGGGCCGAACTGTTTCCTCAATCCATTTCAGCGTGTCCGCGTTGGCCACGGCTGTGTCATCCATGAAGGTCCATTGCGGCATCTCTGGGTAGTCGCTCAGGATGGCGTGCACTGATTTAACAATCATCGCGGCGAATGGCTGATATCCGCTTTCCTTGGTGGATGCCCATAAATAGCGGTGGAGATCCAGCCAGCAGCGCGCCGAAGCATCATTGAACGCAGCCATGCAGCGGCCCAGCAAATCTCCCCACGCCTTTTCGGTATAGGCCATCTTCAAGCCAGAGCGTATCTCGCTGGGCGGCGCAACCAACACATCCAGGGGCGGCTTGGCACCGTGCTTGCGCAACTCACCCCAGCGAATCGCGGTATGTAGGAGATACGGCACGGAACTTCCAGCCCGCTGCGTGTGCATATAGGTGGCGCAAGCCTGCACACGCGCGCACGCATCATCCCAGCTTTGTGGCGTAGCTGATGGACTGGACACCGTGGGCGCGGCTGCCGCAATGGCTTGAGTAGGCGCTGCAATGGGCGCGGCAGCAACCTGCACTGCTGACGGAGCAACATGCTGAACCGGGGCTACAGCAGCTGGCTCGAAGACCGGATCTGGCTCAGGTGCGGAAACCTCAACGATATCCGGTTCAATCGCACGCTTCTCATTCAGCAATGAATTGACAAGATTATGAACTTCATCCAGGCTGTCGCGGAGCTTGCGAAAGGTTGGCCCGTCATCTCCGTACTGCTCTTCGCAGAACAGCGCCAAATCCTCCAACACGTCACGCGCATCTTGCAACGCCGTATCCAGATCGGCGTAAAAGCTCTTTGGTGTTCCGGCAATGCCGGTGTCTGCATCTTCAGCAGTCAAATTGCCGCGCTTCAACGCTTCCGTGCGCGCTTTCCTCTTGGCTTCATTGTTCGCGGCATCGGCCTCATAGCCAAGCGCACGCGCTGATTTATAGGCATGGAAATTGATGCCCGATCTCGTCAACGGCAGATCGTACACCAGAGCCGCGTAGCGATTCGCCGCCCATTGCAAGGGCACGGCGCGGAGTCCCACATCTCCTTCATCAATCTCTGGATAGATGGACGGCCAAAATGACTTTTGCAACTCTAAGCATAAGGTGAGCACCGGCTGGAGCAGCGGAGCGCCTTCCTGTTTGATGTGTGCTTCACCCAGCCACACGGCAAGCTGCAGATCCTTGCTCTTGGTCGCGAGCGCCTCGCCCGCTAGCTTGATCACGATCTTGGTGTCCGCGCGTTTGGCTTGCCGCTCCCATGCACCGGAGGGTATGGTGCTATCCTCCTCCGCGCGAGCTTCCTTAATCTGGTCGTAGACCCTGTCGTACTTCAGACTCTTGCCAGACGGGTTATCACCGGGAATAGGCTGAAGAAGATCCTCGCGCAAGGGCATAGCTACTGCTTACCCTCCGTCGCTGCTTCAGTTTCGCTGTCAGATAGTTCCTTCTGCTGCTCGAAGCGGAACTCCAGGTTCCGGATGCTCAATAAGGAATGTTCACGGTCGTCCGCGAGAAACATCTTCTGTCCAGCCGGTATTGCACCGTATACCGGATCCGCAATCCAAACCGAGGCACGCCCGAGCCTCACGGCATCGTCAGCGTGCTTCCAGGAAAGTGGCGCTAGCACGGGCAACAACACTTGGCCGAGGTCCTGCAAGCGGAACTCCTTCGTGGTTTTCAAAAGCGCGGGTGCCCACAGGAGATCGCGCAGCCGCGTGGGTGGCTGCATTTCGACACTCTCGATGTAATGAAACGGAATCCACGTATAACTGCCTGCGATATACACTTCGAGATTATTGCCAATGCGGTCATCTTCATCGGCAAACTCGCTGAAGTCTTCGCCATCACAGGTTCCAGGAGGTGACGCAAGGTTAGAGCCTTCGGGTAGTTCGCCACACGCGAACATCTCCTCACGCGTACGTTGCGCATGAAGCGCGGCGCGGTAGAGCATCGCACCCGATTCGGCGTCCTGCCCGCCGGAGGCCAGCACATCCAGCTGCTTTGAAGCGCGGTCGTACTCGCCTGCGAAACACAGCAGCTCAAAGAGAAAGGTGCGGCGCTTGACATCGGTGGGCTGCTTGCGCAGTTCCGTACCAAGCGCCTCGATGGCCGGGCCAAGTTGCCCGGCCTTGTAGAGTGCTGAGGCGTCCATCGTTTCCTACGTGGTGACGTTGGTGGTGACGTCGTACTTCGCGGTGCCAGCGTTCGTGACTGTGCCTTCCGCATCCTGCATGTAGTAGTCCATCTGAAAAGTTTTGTAGGTGAGCGAAAGAGAAACCGAAGGCACTTCGCTTGACGCGGAGAACTGTAGACTCGCGATAAAGACTTCGGTGAGCGCGAAGGTCAAGTAGTCTGCATTACCCGCGCCAGACTTAACTGCTGATAGTTTCGCTGTGGCGAAATGCTGACCCTTTGTCAAGCCCTGCAGCAATTTCGGGCTGGACTTATCGAACTCGATCATCAAGTTCAGGTCAGAAAGGCTTACCTTGCCCGCACCAGAACCCGTAGTTGCACTCACGGTGCTGGTCTGGGAACCTCCCCAGCTCCAACTCAGAACCTGAATTTGTCCATCGTGTTTGTCGCCCTTGGACTCACCAGGAACGGTTATCAGATCTAGAAAATAATCGACTGCCATGACTTCTCCTTACAAGTTGTGATTGAACTCCAACAACACACGCCTACTTGCGTGCTGACTCGGGCAGATCGGCGACCAGACGAAGAGAGATCGTAAGTTCGTCGAGCTGAAAGTGGGGTTTCAGGAAGGCTACGGCGCGGTATGCGCCCGGCTTTCCTGGAATTTCGGTGACCTGGATGGAGGCTTCGCGCAGCGGCAACCGAGACTTGGCCTGCTGTGACGCGTTATCATCCGCAAGCACATACTTGGCGATCCAGCGGTTCAGGAACTGCTGGCAATCGTTCTGCGTCATGAAGCTGCCAACTTTGTCGCGCATCATGGCCTTCAGGTAATGCGCGAATCGCGACATGGCCAGAATGTACGGCAGCTGCGCGGAAAGACGTGCATTCGCGTTTGCCGCGTCTTTGTCGTACAACTTTGGCTTGTTCCCCGACTGCACACTGAAGAACGCAGCGTAGTCGGTGCCCTTGCAATGCACCAGCGGGATGAGACCCTGATCCGCCAATTCCTTCTCGCGGCGATCGGTGATCTCCACTTCCGTGGGGCACTTCAGCGCGACATCGCCCTCGTCCGTCTTGAAGTTATGCGTCGGCAGTCCCTGTACCAGGCCACCGCCTTCGACACCGCGGATCGCCGCGCACCAGCCGAACTTGGCAAACGCATCCGTTAAACGTGCGCCAAGCGCGTACGCCGCGTTGCTCCAGAGGTACTTGGAGTGGTCCGTACCGTCGATGTCCTCTTCAAAGTCGAAGGCCTCTACCTGCTTGGTGTCCTTGCCATAAGGCAGGCGCATCAAGACATGCGGCAGCGCCAGACCGACATAGCGCGAGTCCTCTGACTGCCGGAAGGACTTCCACTTGGCGTATTCGGTCGAGTCGAAGATTTTTCCGATATCGCGTGGCGCGCCAAGCTGGGTATAGCTGGACAGGTTGAGCAACTCCGCGGAGGCAGCGGAAAGGAATGGCGCATGGGCGGCAGCGGCCACCTGCGACACCCGCTCCAATAGTTCAATGTCCTCAGGTCCGCGGCCAAACTCGTAGTCGCCAATCAGCGCAGCAAACGGAGCCCCGCCGAAGACGCCAAACTCTTCTTCGTAGACCTTTTTAAACATCGCGCTCTGATCGAACTCCGACGCACGCTGAAGGTCTTTCAGCAGATCTTTCTTGCTGACGTTCAGGACCTTGATCTTGAGCATGTCGTTGGTTTCGCTCTGATCCAGCAGGTACTTGATGCCACGCCAGGTGCCTTCCAGCTTCTGAAAGTTTGGGTGGTGCAGGACCTCGTTCAACTGCAGCGAGATTAGTTTGTCGATCTGCGCGATACGCGCCTGGATTGCCGCCTCAGTATCGCGGGTCACGGTGACGTGGCCTTCGAGAACCTGGGAGACGAACTCCTTGATCATGTCCTTGCCGCGCTCCTGGGACTGGGCATCGCGGCTGAATCTGCCTTCCGCGACGATGGAGTCTAGAAGCGAACCTTCACTGAGTTGTTCTTCCGTTGTTGCAGCGGCGGCTGCGGGTGTATTTGCGGTTGCCATTACTTGCTCCCATCTCCGTTCAGTTCGGTGCGCAGCTTCTCGCGCATCTCGGTGTTGGTCACGGCTTCGAACAGCATTTCGTCCAGCTTGTCGTTGCCTTGCAGGCTGCCGCGCAGGTCAGAGAGGCGCGTGCGCAGGTCGAGCAATTCCTTCAGCGGTCCCACCTGCTTGGCTACGTTCTCCGGCGAGAAGTCATCCAGCGACTCGAACTTGAGATCGACCTTGAGTTGGCCGGCATTGGGATCGTCACTAAGTTTGTTTGCAACCGAATAGGCCAGGTGTGGATTCATTCCCTTCAGAACCGTGTCGAAATTATCCGGATTAATCTCGACGAACTTGCGGTCTTTCAGCGCCGCGAGCGGCTTTTCCGGTTGGCCTGTCAGATCGCCAAGCACGCCCATCACAAAAGGCAGTTCCTTCGTCTCGATCGCGTCGCCGACCTCAACGTCATACGTGATCTGGACGCGCGGAGAGCGGACGCGGTCCAGCTTATGCTGTGTGCTTTCTTTTGCCATAATGCCTCGCAGAGTAAACGTTTGTGAATCGGGAAACGCGTACAGCATATCGCACGCGACGTGAGCCTCTTGCGCGTAGCATTGCCGCGGACGCACCAGAGAAATTGGGCTGTGCTTGAGCGACCGGTTTGGGTAATACCGGTTCGCAGTTCGCAACGAAGAAACAGTGTCAATTCGACTGCGCAGATTATGGTGTGGCTCATGCCGCGTGTCAAGCGCAAATCTAAAAATCGTTTTCTACTAGCTTTCCCACGGTTACCCGTATACTCACCCTCGTCAGGAAAGGGGCTTGCAAAACCATGCCGAAGCTGCTGCCAGTCGTTTGGTCCAAGGGCGTTTTTCTTTCGCCACAGCACCTCCAGGCGCAGGACCGCTACTTCGAGGAGCTGGTCCGCTTTCAGATTGGAGCCATCAGTTTCAAGGGATGGGGATTTAGCGATCTACAGATCGATGGCGCGGCTCTGGCGAATGGAGCGCTGGCGATCATCTCAGCTTCCGGCCTATTCCCAGACAACCTCAGCTTCGACATTCCTGGAGCAGATGCCGCACCTCCATCCAAGCCGATTGAAGAGTGCTTCTCAGATGGACGCGGACGTTGCATGTTCTATCTTGCGGTGCCTGAGAGACGTTCAAGCGGCATCAACATCAGCACATCACGTGATGGTGTCAACGCGCGCTTCATCTCCGAGCAGATCAAGATCCGGGACGAAAACAGCAATACCCTGGCAGAACGCCCGGTTGCACTGGCACGCAAGAACCTACGCATCCTGGCGGAGGGCGAAAATCCAAATGGCGCGGTCCTCCTGCCGCTCATCGCGATTGAGAGGACCGAGGGAGGCCTGTACCGGCCTGATCCAAAATACATTCCGCCTGTCCTCAACCTTCACGCGAGCCCTGTCCTGAGCGGCATTGCAAAAGGTTTGGTCGAGCTGTTGGTCGCGCGGTCGAGCCAGCTCTCGGGTGCACGCAGGCAACGCAACGATTCCCTTGCCGACTTCAGCGCGGCGGATGTCGCTAATTTCTGGCTACTGTACACCATGAACACGGAGGCACCAGGCTTTCACCACATGCTGGATGCAGGGCATGTTCACCCTGAAGCGTTGTTTCGCGCGATGCTGCGGCTCGCCGGCAGCCTGATGACGTTCTCCTCTAAGTTCGATTTACGTGATCTGCCACGCTACGATCATGAGTCGCCAGGTGGAAGTTTCGGATTGCTGGATGCGCTCATTCGCGAGTTACTGGAAACTGTCGTGCCGAGTAACTTTGTCGCGTTGCCGCTCAAGCCGGTGCGTCCGTCCATCTATGCAACAGCCATTGACAAAGATCAGTATTTCCATCATGCCCGCTTGTATTTGGCGGTAACAGCAGACATGAAGGAGCCGGAGCTAATCCAGCGTTTCACTCATTTGGCGAAGGTTGCATCCGCCACGCATATCGAGAACTACATTCGTCAGGCGGTCTCCGGGCTGCGTATGGTACATGTGCCCGTTCCGCCGCGTGCCATTCCCGTTAAACTTAGATATCAATACTTCAGCCTGGAGCGTTCGGGCGAAGTCTGGGAGTCACTCGTCCGCGCGCGCAACCTCGCGGTGTACGCGCCAGAGGAGATAATCAATCCGCAGATGGAACTGATCGTCCTGCTCGCGAATCCCGAGTAGCAGGCCATTATTATTTATGGTGCAGAAAAATAAATCCCACAACGATCAAGATAATTACAAGCAGCACGTTCATCACAATCAGTAGAAGCATGGCCGGACTTAGTTTCTTGCCCGGCTTTTCTTCTTTCTTTTCCTCCGCTTTAGGAGGTGCAATGGCAAGTCCCGGGGCGAGGGAACTGCCAGGTGCTGATGCCGCTGCTGGAGACGCGCCAGGCTGATCACGTACAGCACCGCCGCGCAGTACGCGGGTATACTCGCTTTCTCCCGCGTTTGCGTTGGCGTACGGAGTTGAAAAGAACGAAGGATCACCCTGCACGACAGGAGCCTGCACAGACGAAGGTGCCCCTGGATGTTCCAGCGATTGCATCAGCCGTGTGAAGTCCCCGCCACCCGTGGCAATTGGCGGCGCTACCGGTGGAGGATAGGCCGGCGTCGGAGGAGCGAATGGAGGAGCCGGTGTACTCGCATACCGCGGTGCTGGCGAGGCTTTCGGCAATTCAGCAAAAGGATCCTGCGCAGGAGTTTGTGGCATGAGCGGAGCGGCGGGGCTAGCATGGAACAGATCCGTGAAGCTGCCTGGCTCGGGCGTTCGTGAGGACACCTGCGCTGGCGCAGCGGCCCTTGGCTGCGTCTGAAATACGTCCGTGAAACTGCCCTGTGGTGGAGGTGCTCCAAAAACGGGAGTGGATGCGGGTGCTGCTGCTGAGCGGTCGCTTGGCAATGGCTGACGAGCGGGCGTTTCAAACGGAGCTGGGTTCGCGGGGGACGGCGTTGTTGGTCGAGTTTGAGGCGTTGTGGGTGCCTGTATTTGCTGGAATAGTTGTGTAAATGCACCTGTCTCTTTCGGCGGTGCGGAAGATGGCGCAGGCTTTGGCGCTTGTACGGCTTCAAATACGGACGTAGCTTCCGCTTCGTTTGCGGGCGGCGTGGCCAGAGGTGGCGAGGACGACTCGCGCGACGAAATGGCGCTGAAGAATTGCGTAAATTCGCCCGGCTGCGCCGCAGTCGCAGGTGCCTGCCGCAGTTCCTTTGGCTGGGATGCTGGCGGTGCCAGGGGTGTAAAGATCTGTGTGAACTCGCTTGCTTTAGCAGAGGGTTGAGAGGGAGGTGAATCCTTTCCGGGTCCTGTCAACGCCTCGAACATCTGCGTAAACTCACCCGGGGAACCGCTGCTCGCCTGCCGTGAACCTGCCTTCCGATCGTGCGACTCGGGGGTATCTGGCATACCAATCTCCTTTTACATGGACCGACCGCCAGCATTCGGCTACGATGCATCTGCGGCTCGTGTCATCAAATCTCTGCTCGTCAACACTGTAACCCTTGGATCACGCGCATGAAACTGCTGTCCCATGTGGTGTGGACAGAGGGCATGTACCTAAGCCCTCTCCACTTCCAGACCCAAAGCCGTCATTACGAAGACACCCTGGCCTTCCTTGTCTCCAATCTCTGGAACCAGGCTTGGGGAGTATCGTACCTGGAGTTGGACGGCGAAGCCGTGCGCAATGGCAGCGCCGTGATCGTGCGTGCCGCGGGTATTCTTCCAGACGGCCTCGTCTTTGATTGCCCTGCATCTGACGATGCGCCACCGGCTCGTGCCCTGCGCGATCTGTTTTCGCCAACCGATGCTTCCCTGCTGCTCTACCTTGCCGTTCCACGCCGGTTGAATTCAGGCCAGGTGCTCGACCCGGAGAACCAGGAGAGGGGCTTGCGTTTTTCCGTGACAAGGCGCAATCTTTCGGACGAGACCAATGGCGTGGACTTCCGGGAGATTGCGTTCGGGCGCAAGAACCTCGCTGTTATCTCCGAGGCTGAGATCACAGCGGAGATGGTGACGATGCCACTGGCACGCGTCGTCCGCGATGGCCGCGGTCAGTTTTTCTATGATCCCGGCTTCATGCCTCCGTGCCTGCAGATCGGTGCCAGCGAAGCTCTCATGCTGCTGCTGAAGCGCTTGGTGGAAAGCATGGCAGAGAAAATCGCGACCCTCGCTCCAACAGCCCAGCGCCAGACGCGATTCGAGTCAGGAACATCGGCGCTGGATGTTGCCAGCTATTGGTTTCTGCATGCGCTGTCGAGCGCGGCACCCGTGCTCCAACACCTGCACCGTTCTCAGGCGGCGCGGCCCGAGCAGGTTTACATCGAATTGTCCCGGCTAGCTGGATCTTTGTGCACCTTTGCCACAGTGACTGATGTGAATCAGCTGCCCGCGTACGATCACACGCATCCTGGCGACAGCTTCTACGCACTGGACAAACACATACGCCGGCACATGGATATCGTGCTGCCCACCAACTTCGTAGCGTTGCAGTTTGCTCCGGCGGAGCCATATTTCTTTGAGGCCGACGTTGCCGACGAGCGCTGCCTGCGACGTTCCCGCTGGATCTTCGGCATCCGTTCCTCGCTGGGCGAAGCTGATCTCATCAACTCGACGCTGCGACTGATCAAGGTTTGTTCGGCTCGCTTTGTGCCCGAACTCGTTCGCCGTGCCCTGCCCGGACTGACGTTGCACCATCTGCCGGTGCCCCCTTCCGCGATACGCGCGGATGCTGACAAGCAGTACTTCTCGCTGGATCTGTCGGGCCCGTGCTGGGATCACATCCAGCAGACGCGGCGTGTTGGCGTATACATTCCGGGTGAAGTACGCAACGCTGAATTTGATCTAAACGTAATCGTGGAGCAATCGCATGAGTGATCCCGCCTCGCTGACTCAGCGCACCAGCAATCTTGCGGCTAGTTTTCAAGAGCCACTCACCGCCGCCCTGCGGGTCCGCGCACAGCCGCAGATGCTTCAGCAGCCTGAAGCTTTTCGCACACAGATGCGGCAGTTGCTGCAGACCGCGATGGGTGAAGCGCGCACCCTCGGCTACAGCAGTCAGCACATCCAGATGGGCGTGCTCGTTGTGGTTGCATTCCTTGATGAGACTGTGCTTAACCTTCGTACGGAGGCCGTTGCGGAGTGGTCGCGACGCCCCTTGCAGGAGGAACTCTTTGGCGGACATACGGCCGGTGAAACAGTCTTTGCTAACCTGCAAGGCCTGTTTCAGCAGCCGGACGCGCCCGAAATCGCTGACGTGCTTGAGATTCACTGCCTCTGCCTGGAACTCGGCTACAAGGGCCGGTATGCCTTCAGCAACGGTGGCGAACTACGGCAGATTACCGGCATGTGCCGCGAAAAGATTGTGCGCGTTCGCGGGCGGCAACCCTTGTTCCCAGCACCTGCGATCACGGCACCACCGCCGCGCGTCACCAAGGACCGGATTGGCACGGGCTTTCTCGTTGCCGCAGCTGTCCTTGCACTCGTTACCGTTGCCGCCTTTGCATGGTACGAGTTTTCTCTCGCCGCCGGAGTCTCGCGCCTTCAAAGTCTTTCTGCCGTACTCCGTTAGAGGGTCACATGCTCTTGTATATCGCCGCTGCTGTCCTTCTGCTGTTAAGCATCGTTCTCGCCTTCGCCGTGGGTACGATAGTGGCATTGCACGGGGTCGCGTTGATCGTGGTCAGGACGCTGCTGTTGCTGCTCGGTATTGCGTGCGCTGGCGTGTTGATTGCGCTCGCACGCAAGCGGGCCGCGAGCGCGGGCAAGAATGCGGAAGGCAAACCGGTGGAGACTACTGCACTGGATGAGTTGCTCCGCGAGGCGAACCGCAAACTCGCCGCCTCGCCTCAGGCTGGTGCCAAGCGCCTGGCCGACCTTCCCCTCATTTACGTGCTTGGTGACGCGAACGCCGCTAAAACCACAGCCATCCTCAAATCAGGCTTGGAACCGGAGCTGCTTGCCGGCCAGGTCTACCGGGAGCGGGATGTAGTCTCCACTGAGATTGCGAATATCTGGTACAGCGGGAAAGCTGCCCTGATCGAAGCGGGCGCGGCGTTTCGGGCAACGCCTGGCCTGTGGACGCGCCTGGTCGTCCGCACGCGGCCCGAAGCGTATCGCGCCGCGTTCAAGGGCGCACCCTTCCGTGCCGCGGTGCTCTGTGTGAGCTGCGAACAGTTCATGGGAACGCAGACTAATGAATCCATACAGGCTGCGGCAGCCGCGCACGGTGCACGGCTGCGTGAGATCGCTCGCCTACTTGGAACAGCACTGCCCACCTATGTTCTGCTGACCAAGCTGGATCGCGTGCCCGGCTTCACTGATTTCGTGCGCAATTTGTCAGCGGATGAAGGCCTTGCGCTGTTGGGAGCAGCACCTGATCTCACGATTCGCGGCGGGGGATCGTATGCGGAACAGGCGACTGTTGCGGCGGCGAAAGCATACGACGATCTGCTTTTCTCGCTGGGAACGGCGCGGCTTGAGGTTCTCTACCGCGAGACTGACTCAGCCCGCCTAGGGACCGCGTACGAGTTCCCACGTGAGCTGCGGCGCTTTCGCACGCTTTTGAGCACATATCTCGTGGAACTGGTACGTCCCAGCCATCTCGACAGCAATCCCGTCCTGCGCGGCTTCTACTTCACAGGCATTCGCGCCATCGTGCAGCAGCAGATGGCAACAGCCGCAGCACCGGTTTCATCCTCCAGACCGCTTGCCGCAGATGCGACGGGCATCTTCTCCGTGCCGCAGGCCAACGCACCCGCGCTCTCCAATACACCCGTTGTCTTCGGTGAAAAGGTGGCGCAATGGACGTTCCTCTCACGCTTCTTCCCGGAGGCTGTACTCGGTGATACGGCCGCGCTCACGGGCACACGGCAGACCGGTCATGGCCGCCTCTTCCGCCGCCTGCTCTGGGGCAGTCTTGCCGCGATATTGCTGGTCTACCTTGGCCTGCTGACTGGATCGTATTTCGCGAATGCAGCGCTGGAGCAGCGCATCCAGTCGGCATCGGCGGCGCTCGCGGGCAATCCATCTGTATCGAGCGGCCCAGTATCGCTCGACCAACTCAGGCTTCTGGACGGCCTGCGCGCTGATGTTGCACAACTCGATGCGTACCGCCAGGATGGTCCTCCGCTACGGTATCGCTGGGGACTCTACCATGGCGATCAACTGCTGCAACCCGCGCGTGCAACCTACTTCGCGCACTTCCGCACACTTTTATTGAACCGCACGCAACAACAGATTGTCACTGCCCTGAGCGGACTTCCCGCAACGCCTGCACAAACGCCCGCACCCAACGCGGACTACAACACGGTCTACTCGGGGCTGCGCGCGTATCTCATCACTACCTCAAATCCGGACAAGAGCACCGTCGATTTCCTTCCGCCAGTCCTGCTGCAGCACCTGCAGCAGACTGGCGCGCTCTCAGGCAGCACGGAAGAGCAACAACTTGCAGAGCGCCAGTTTGACTACTATGCCTCTGTTCTGCCGCATGACAATCCATTCAGCATCGCTCCCGCAGGGCAAGCCGTTCTGCACGCGCGCGGATATCTCTCGGGCTTTGGTGGATTTGAGCGCATTTACCAGAGCATTGTGACCGCAGCCGACAAGTCCGGGCCATCCATTCAATTCAACGAGCAACATCCTGGCTCCATCGAAACAGTCGTAGAGCCGCATACCATCGCCGCAGCCTATACACAGGCTGGCTATGCCTTCGTGCAGGACGCAATCGCGAACCCTGACCGCTATTTCAGCGGAGAAGCCTGGGTGCTGGGCGATCAGGCACCTGCATCCATCGAAACCGGCGCACTAAAAGGCCAGCTAGCCACACGGTACATCGACGACTACATCAGCAAATGGCGGGCTTTCCTAAAGGATGCCACTGTCGTGCGCTATCGCAGTCTCGCCGATGCAGGCGACAAGCTCTCCGCGCTCTCCAGCAATAGCTCGCCACTGCTTGCCCTGATCTATACGGCATCGCGCAACACCGCCGTGCCGAACCCGCAGATTGCTGCGGCCTTTCAGGCACCACAGGCGCTGGTGCCCGGCGGCAGCACCGAGGTGTACATCGCTACGCCCAATAAGGCGTACGTCGATGCGCTGCTCGCACTGAACGGTGCGATTCATCAAGTGACGCAGAGTAACCCCACTGGCCCAGCGGATCCGGCGGCAGCGGCACCCATCAGCACCGCTGCGGGCGCGGCACACATGGCGGCGCAGCAGGCCGCACAGGCGTTTCACATCGATTCTCAAGCGCACCTCGATAGCGTCACACTCGCCCTCTTAGAAGCTCCCATCGCCAGCGCGGAAGGCCTGGTACACGGCATGGGGCCGGCGCAGGCAAACGCTGGTGGCAAGGCCTTTTGCAGCGCGTATAACGGCGTGTTCGGCAAAGCACCCTTCAACTCCAAAGCCACCGTGCAGGCCACGGCGGCTGAGGTCACGGCACTGCTGCAACCTGGCACCGGCACCCTGTGGCAGTTCTACAACGCAAGCCTAAAAACCGTGCTGGTTCAGCAGGGCACGGAATACGCCGTCGCACCCACGGCAACCACAAAGGTCACTCCTGCATTCCTGCGCTTCTTCAATCGCGCCGCGAGCCTTTCAACTGCAATGTTTCCTGCTGGTGCCACTGCGCCCGTACTCAACTTCACCATGCGTCCGCTGCCCGCCAGCGGTGTGCAGAGCAGCCAATTCAAAGTCGATGCGCAGGTACTCAACAATAACGAGCCCGCAAAGCAGTTCACCTGGTCGGCGCAGACCGCAGCGCAAGCTGGCCTCACTGCAAACACTCTCCCGCTTACCTTTACAGGTACCTGGGCCGTCTTCGAATTGCTGAACAAAGCTCACACCCAGAAGACGCCCGCCGGGTACGAATTGGGCTTTGCACTGGAGGTCGCCAACACTCCGGTGAAGGCACCGGACGGCACGCCCATCGTCGTCCGCTACGAGCTCTCCGGGCCAGGTGCGGACGTCCTCGCGCCCGGCGCTCTTGCAGGGCTACGTTGCGTGAGCGAAGTCGCGCAGTAGCCGTTTCTGCCGAATAAGCGTGTGGCGGCGAGAGGGCAAATCATACCGGTCTGCTCACAACCCGAGTGTCATAGTACCCAATACATCGGGTAGCATGTCTCCCATGCTGATTCGCCATCTTCGGTGTGTCCTGACCATAGCGCTTGTTTTTCTGCTTACTTCCTCCTCAACGGCGCGGGCACAGGCAATCACGGCTGTTGCCAAGACACCACCGCTGGGATGGAACAGTTGGGACTCCTACGGCCTTTCCGTGACGGAGGCGGAATGGAAGAGCAATGTCACATGGTTTAATCAGCACCTGCAACCGGCGGGTTGGCAGTACGTGGTTCTGGACGAGGGCTGGTATCTGGCGCATCCCGAAAATGCGCCGGATAAGGGTGACCAGGGTTACACCATGGACGCGGCGGGAAAATATATTGGCGCATCCAACCGCTTTCCGCAGGGCATTTCCGGGCTAGCTGAGTATGCCCACGGGTTAGGCCTGAAGTTCGGCATCCACATCATTCGAGGTATTCCCAAGCAAGCCGTGGAACGCAATCTGCCCATTGCCGGCTCAGCCTTTCATGCGGCCCAAGCGGCTGACACAAGCGATACTTGCCGCTGGAATCCGGACAACTATGGCATCCGCGACAATGCCGCTGGCCAGGCCTACTACGACAGCCTGATGCGGCTTTATGCGAGCTGGGGTGTCGACTTTCTCAAAGTGGACTGCATCTCCAAGCCGTATAAGACCAATGAAATTCACATGATTCGCGCTGCCCTCGACAAGACCGGCAGGCCAATCGTGTTGAGTCTGTCACCGGGACCCACGCCGCTGGACGAGGCCGGTGATGTTCGCCGTAACGCGCAGATGTGGCGTATCTCCGATGATGTGTGGGATGTGTGGAGCGATCCAAAGCTGACACCAGGCACGTTTCCGCAGACGATCCGCAATCAGTTTGATGTACTGGCCAGTTGGATGCCGTTCCAGGAGGCGGGCCACTGGCCCGATGCCGACATGCTGCCCATCGGCACGCTCGGGCCACGTGCGGGATGGGGCAAACCGCGCCAGTCACGCCTGACTGCCGATGAGACCAGAACATTGCTGACGCTTTGGGCCATTGCACGTTCGCCGCTCATCCTCGGAGCAAACCTGACGGAGATGACGCCTGCGTTAGCAGCAATGCTTACGAACCGCGAGTGGCTCGCCGTCGATCAGGCCGGCTCGAATCCACGACAGATTCTGGCGGATGGTGACACTATCGTGTGGCGATCCGAGATGCAGGGCACACCGGGCCACAACCCTGGTGCCTACGTCGCGATCTTCAATGTGGGGCAGATGTCCAGTTCAGTCCACTTGAAGTGGAACGACCTAGGTTTCCGCCCAGGCAAGCACAAGCTCCGCGATGTGTGGCTCTCACGAGATACTGCGAGCGGCGAAACCTTATCAGCCCAAATCCCGCCACACGGTGCAATGTTGTATAAAGTCGAGTAACAGCGGCGATAGAACTAGCTGCACAGCGGCACTATCGAGTGATATGCCATGCACTAACTACTGTGACAAAACGGACATGCGGTCTACAAGCTAAAGGCTTGACAGAGGCACGCACAGCTTGAACAGACGCCCGGTCCGTGTTCACATGAAGCAGTTATACAGCCGCGGCCAATGCCTGATGTACCGTGCTCTGCCGTGCCTTTGCGGCGCGTTTCTGTTCGTACATCAGCAGATCCGCTCGCTCCAGGAGTTCTTCCATTGGTGCGGTCCACATCGCCTCATCGCATTCCAAAACACCCATGCTCAACGAAATGGGACACAGGTGCGCCCCGGTCTGGTTTATGCTGTGCAAAGCCTGTTCCAGACGCCGTCTGATGGGTGCACTTGAGGCACCGGCGGTCGCAATGGCAAACTCATCGCCACCCAAGCGGCCTACCACGTCCGTTTTGCGGAAGACCTGCTGCAGCATGGCCGCGATGGCGCGCAAGATGTTGTCTCCCTCACGATGGCCGAACTGATCGTTCACCTCTTTAAAGTGATCCACATCGACAAAAATCAAGTGGAATCCCTTGCTCATGTGTTGCGCCAGTTCACGTTGTTTCTGTGCCAGGAGCAAGAAGGAACGCCGATTGTAAATGCCGGTCAACGGATCGGTTGTGGCTTGCGTCTTTAGCATGGTCTGCCAGCGTAGAAACCCAATCCATCCCAGCATCGCCACGATCACGAATAACAGCATCGAGACAATCCATACCGCATGAGCGGCGGTCCACCACGGTGCACCACGTATCACCCTGACATCACCGGGCGCGCCTACTTCCAATTCGATCGAGGCCGGCTCGTGCGCATCATCGCCTTCAACTTTACATACACCCGTGAGCAAGAGCTGGCTACCAACTTCCCAGTGCCTCGACACTCCTTGCCTGGGTATCCGGGCGCTGAAGATTGCTGTTCCTGCCTGTAGGAGCAGGGTGTCATCGTTCGCACTGGCAATGCTTTCCAGCAGCTTCCCCTCCACGCGCACCAACACCGACGCATACGGGGCAGAGACGAACCCATCGTGTTCCGTCAACAGCCCAGCAGCGGAAACCAGCACAGGCTGGACAGCTTTCGGCACATCACTTGTACGCACGCTGACCGCCTGCAGCACGGGAGCGCCATTTTCCAACACTGTGCTGCCCGCCACATCGACCGTGGTTCCAACCGCGACGGTGCCTTGTTTGCTACGAACAAAGATTCCCTGCGTACCGTCCTGCAGGAAAAAGCCTCGCTTTACCTTCTGCCACGTAACCACACCTGTCGTTCTAATCAGGCCAGCGGGCGACGATGATTCGTTAAACTGAAGAAAGTCCGCAATGCGCCGGAACGGTGCCTCGCGAAACGGATTCGCAGGTGCACGCTCGTCCAGGTGGAAGTCTTTGGTTGACGCCACAAACAGGCGTGTGCCAAGGAATTGCCGCTTGTCGTTGAACACTGTTCCACACACACCAGGCACCGTCACGCGTGCGCCGTTCAATCGAGCGGCATCAGCCACCTGGAAATCATGGACGCGCACGGACACGAGCACTCCATCGCCGATATCCAGCGAAGCCGTCAGTACGTCACGCCCCCAGATCGATCGCACTTCTGCTGCCCGAATCACTCCACGCAAGGCCAGCCACTGTGAATCCTGAGATCCATATGAAATTTCGTTTGCACGAACTACGCGAGCCGGAGGCCGCTTCGATGAGCCGAGAATGTGAATGTGCCGCGCAACCAGAACAGGTGCAAACGAACCTGGACCGGTTACGCCAGTGAGAACGATCCTGTCTCCCGCATGTACCTCCGGCAAAGGACTGAGACGGTCAACAGAGATACCAGCGGTCCCGTCCTGCAAGAAGAACGAATCTTTCCATCCAGAAAGCGTGATCACGGTTCCACGCACCGTTACTTGCCGCTGCTCCGCTGCCTGAGATGGTGTCAGCGAGCGAATTTGCCGAACGGTGACTCCAGCGTTCGCTGCTCGCGCGGGCATGCAAATGGCTGCGCAGACGAGTACGACGCCATACACTCTGGCCCATGCGATGACAGAAATGCAGGAATGCCGCCAGCCAGGAACGTGCTTCATGCATCCGCTATCGGCACGCAGGAAGTTACCATGACAGATTCGCACCCTGGACACTGCGCATCCACGTCGTAAACGGAACGCAGACTTACGTGTGTCGCGCGCCAAGCCACGAGCAAGCGGAACACTGCAGCGCTTATAGTATGTTGTGAACCTGCCTATACCCATGCCAAAGAAAACAGCCTCACTCACCTTCGCGACGCTACCGCTGCTTGCTATGCCCCTCGGCCTGTATGGCGTGTATGCGATGTGCAGACCCTCCATCGCACGTGCGCAAACAGCCTCATCAGCTTCGGTGCGGCGCCAGTCCAGTTTTAACGCTGGCCAGGCCCGGCCACCGGAAGATGCGTCCGAAGTCGCACGCGGCAAAACGATCTATGGCTTAAGCTGCCAGGCCTGTCACGGCAGCGACTTGCGCGGCGGCGACCTTGGGGGGCCGAACCTTCTCCGTTCGCAGGTAGTCCTGACGGACCAGCACGGCGAAAACATCACGCCGATCATTCACGGAGCGCGGCAGGCACAGGGTATGCCCAACATCGGCTTGAACGATGTGGATGCGAACGCCGTTGCAGCATACGTGCGCAGCGTGGTTGGTTCCATCAAAGGTCAGGGCATGCCGCCCGGCGAACTGAAGCCGCTCAACATCGTCGTGGGTGACGCAGCGCATGGTCACGTGTTCGTCACGGCACACTGCGCATCCTGCCACACCGGCGAGACCAGCCTTGATCACATCGCGGATAAGTACAGCGAGCCTAAGCAGTTGCAGGCACGATGGATCACGGGCGGAAGCACGGCTGCAACCGATGCGCCAGGCACCAAGACGACTGCGACGGTGACCACCGCGCAGGGCCAAAGTGTCACCGGGACGCTCCTCCACATTGACGATTTCCTTGTCGCAATTCGTCTGGCGGACGGCACGGAACAGAGCTTTCGCCGGGTGGGTGGCCAGCCAAAGGTCGTTCTCCACGACCCAATGGAAGCGCACCGTACCATGATGTCCACGCTTTCTGACTCTGACATTCACGATGTAACTGCCTACCTGGTGACTCTCAAGTGAACCTTAAACGTGCTCTTGCCTGTCTCTCTGTCTTCCTGGTCGGATCCGCCCTTCACGGCCAGCAGCCGAACGTAAGCCCGCAAGATCTGCTGAAGCCGCTTGGCGCGTCATGGCCAACCTACAACGGCGATTACACCGGCAAGCGCTACAGCCTTCTGAAGGAAGTCAACCGGCAAACCGTCAGCCGCCTGACGTTGGCGTGGTCATCGCAGCTCACACCCGGCACCGACACGCTTGCCCCTGGTCCCGGCGGGACGAAAGTGCCAGTTACGTTGCGTACAGGCGGCGAGGGCGATGGTAGCGTTACCATTCGCTCCGGCACCATCAAGGGCTCGGCGCTGGTCGTGGGCGGCACCATCTACATCACCATGCCAGACAACGCGTGGGCGTTGGACGCGCGTGACGGCCACCAGCTATGGCACTACTTCTGGAAGACAACGGGCGGCACGCACATCGGCAATCGCGGTTTCGGCATGTGGAACGGTTACCTCTTCATGGAGACCCCAGACAATTACCTGGTGAGCCTCGACGCGAAGTCTGGGAAGGAGCGCTGGCATAAGGAGATCGCACGTGTACAGGAGGGCTATTTCTCAACCTCGGCCCCCATCGTGATCGGTAACCATGTGTTGGTTGGAGTGGGCAACGACATCGATTCGCCCGGTTTCCTACAGTCCTTCGATCCAGAGACAGGCGATCTGCAATGGAAACATTACACCGTCCCGATGCAGAAAGGCGACCCTGGATTGGACACCTGGGCCAGCCTGGATGCCGCTCGCCATGGTGGAGCACAAACGTGGATCACGGGCGCCTATGACCCAGACACCCACCTCTACATCTTCGGCACGGGTAATCCCACGCCTGCCTACACCACCGGCAAACGCGGCGATGGTGCCAACCTCTTCACATGTTCATTGATCGCACTGAACGTCGATACCGGCAAGATGGCCTGGTACTTCCAGACTTCGCCGCACGATATGCACGACTATGATTCGGCGCAGACTCCCGTGTTGATCGATGGCATGTTCCACGGCAAACCTCGAAAGTTGGTCGCGACTGCGGCTCGCAACGGTTACTACTTCCTGCTGGACCGGGTCTCTGGCGAGCATCTGGTCACCAGCAAGTACGGCCAGGAGACGAACTGGGCAAAGGGCTTGACGCCTGAAGGCGGGCCGAAGCACGATCCCGAAAAGGACGCCACGATTGCTGGATCGCTGGTTTCTCCAAATTCAAACGGTACAGTGAACTGGCAACCGCCAGCATACTCGCCTCTCACGGGGCTGTTATACACCTATGAAGTCGACAGTTTTTCGCTGGTCTATCTGACCGACCCCGACCCACGCGGATCGATGGGGCTTGGCGGCAAAGAAGAGACGTACCTCAGCAACTCCACAAGTTATCTCACCGCTATTGATTACAGTTCCGGCAAAGCGCGCTGGCGGCATAGATTTTATGCCAACGACGTTGGCGGTGGCGGTCTCCTCTCGACAGCTGGGGGCTTGGTCTTCACCGGTGATGGCGCTGGCAACCTGGCCGCCTACGACCAAATTGATGGTTCACCGCTATGGGGCACACGCATTGGCCGCATCAGCAACGCCCCACAAACGTTCGACTTGGACGGGCACCAGTACATTATCGCCGCCGCTGGTGATACGCTATGGGCGTTCGTCCTGAATTAGGGTACGGGTAGTTGATTCAGCCAAGGAGACATGACATCGTGAGTTCCATAAAGCGCAACCTGCTGGACCGGCGCAACTTCCTGCGCAACGCCGCCGGTAGCGCAGCGATGCTATCTACAGCCGCGCATGCGCAGGCGGCCCAGCAACAAGTGACGCCCGAATCGATCACCCATGCCGGAGTCTTTCGTCCACTCACGGATACGGAAAAGGTACAACGGATTGCCTCGAACAGCTACCCGATTCGCTGGCTTTTCAAGGTGCACAACCAGGCGAACTCGATAACGACAGACCAGGCCACCGTAACGAAGATGAAGGCCAAGTATGGCGAGATCACCATGCTCGACTTCCCTGCGTTCACAAAGAAGACCTTCCCTGGTGTTACCAGGATGGATCTCTGGTCTTCTCTCTTCGGCGATGCGGACGATGCAAGCCAGTACGTGAACACAACCATCACTAATTACGACGGCAAGACGCGTCCTTGGGTCGAGTTCGATCCCTCAAGCGCCAGTGGCCGCAAGTGGCTGGACCGCATGGCGGCCAGGCTGCACGAGACTGGAACTACGGTACAGCACATCTCCAACAACGCGCCACGTGACATCTGCGACCTGGACGACACCAGGCGTAAAGCCGGTGTTGAAGTTGCGAAGAAGTGGCTGGACGGGGCGGCTGTCATCAGGGCAAAATCCATGCGTGTCAATAGTGGCGGACCGCGTATTTCGCCGTGGCCGGTTGCGGATCCAAGCAGCTATCCAAAGAATCCCGAGATCGAGAAGTACCTCGACCAATGCATCCTTTCCTTCAAGGAAATGGCCGAGCACGGTGAGCGCGTTGGCGTAAAGGTCACGCTGGAAAACCACTGGGGATTGACTGCCAATCCCATCAACATCCGCATCGTCGTGGAAGAGGTGAACAACCCCTTCTGCGAGGCCAGTCCAGACTTCTGCAACTGGGAACACAAATACCTGATGTATCACGCACTAAACGACCTGGCACCGTACGCACACTCCTGCGTGCACGCAAAGTACTGGGACCGCTGGGACAAACCGGACGTGCAGCGTAACGTTCGCATCATGCTGAATCACAACTACGACGGCGTCTTCGCGCTGGAGTACGAAGACGGTCCATGGGACGGTGTCGAGGGCGCTCAGTATCTTTATCGTGAAGTGATGGCCGCACTGTAGATTAAAGACCCGCTGCTGCCTTCCACTCCTGTAGCCGCTCGATGGCCGTATGGATGTCCGCGTTACGTCTGGCATGATCGGGTTCTTCACGCTCAATCGTCAGCGTTCCGCGATAGTCCATGACCCTTAGTTGGTAGAGAAGCGCGGGAAAATCCACTTCGCCATCGCCCAGGCGCGTTTCCTTGCCCAGCGTGCCCGGCGTTGCCGGTCCTATGCCGTCCTTGCAGTGTACAGAGAGTACCCACTGGCGCAGCAACACCAGTGCGTCCACTGGATCACCCGAGCCGTACATCACCATATTCGCTGGGTCGAAATTGACCTTAAGATTCGTCCGGTCCACATCCGATAGGAAGCCCACAAGCACGGCTGCCGTCTCCTGCCCCGTCTCCAGCGCGAAAGATTGGTCAAACTCGTCGCAGGCGTCGCACAGCTCGCGTGTTACTCGGACCAGTTCGTCATAAAGGGGTTCTGCCGGGTCAGCCGGGATGAAGCCGATGTGGCAGGATAACGCTGTGATGCCAAGATCATGCACGAAGGCGGCGGCTTGTTTGGTACGCACAATGCGCTCTGCGCGGAATTGGGGGTTGGTGAAGCCAACTGTTTCATGCACACGCAACAGGGTGGAATAATCCTCACCCTCGTACGAACAAGCCGCGCCCGTTAGCGATACCCCTGTATCCGCGTGCGCTTTACGCCAGGCTGGGAGCGCAGCCGCGACGTCCAGTCCGGGAGACACGCCCAGTTGTCCGGCATGCAACCCAAACGCCGTTACGTGGCTTAGTACCGAATCCGCGGTGCCGTCGGCCCAGAAGATCAGGCCCGTCTCAAACGGCTTTACATCCGCATTCAGGGCCATCGCTGCCTTGACTTCATCTTCGCTTACCGTGGGTTCCATGCCAATTCCCTTCCATTCGCATCGCGCGATTGCTTCAACAGCAGTGAGATGCGTACTGCATCCGCAGACGCTGCCGGAGGACAACGCTTCGCCGGGGCGTTGTGTTGGCAGCACTCGACAAAGTACGCAATCTGGTCGTGATATGCATCGTGCTCCGGGATCGCAACGATCTCTTCATCGAAGCCCAGAACGCGTCGCAGAACCCCATCCCGCAGCGTCAACGACGCATTGTCAGTTTTGATCTCAAAGCTCGCGGCAAACGCTGCGTCCGGCTCCGTCCAACCACCTTCGACGTGAACCTGCGTGCCGTCCTCATAGCGCAGAACCGCGTGCATTGTGTCCACCGGCCCTAACGGCACGGCGCTCACCGCCCTGGGCGGCCCAAACAGGTCCAGCGCCTGATCCAGATCATGACTCATCAGATCAAGGATCGCACCACCGCTACGCGCCTCATCCGCAAGCCACCCACCCCACTGCGGAAATCCCGTACTACGGCGCAAGGTTGCGGTCCGGATGTTTGCACGCCCGATCGCTTGCACGAACTCCTCTGCATAGCGATACGGAAACATGAAGCGCAGCACCTGCCCAACCATGAACACGCGCCGGCTCACGTCCGCCGCAGCCAGCATCGTGGCGCAGTCTTCGTTGGTTAGCGCCATCGGCTTCTCGCACAATACGTGCTTGCCCGCCGCAAGCGCTGCCAGCACCACCTCGCAATGCATGTCGGTGGGCAGGCAGATGTCAACAGCGTCGATTTGCGGGTCAGAGATTACTGCGCGCCAATCCGGCATCCACGCAACGCTCTCCGGCAGCGGCCCGCTCTGGAGGGCCAGATTGCCACGCGGAGGTGCATCGGCCGAGGGCCTCGTTCGCGTCGCAACGGCTTTCACCTCCAAACAGGAGATCCGCTGCATGGCCGCGAGGTGCGCGCCACCCATGAAGCCGTATCCTAGTATCGCAACGTTCATCCCTACTCCACGACGACGGACTTCACAAGGTTGCGCGGACGGTCCACATCCACTCCCCGTCCCACGGCAAAGCAGTACGCCAGCATCTGCAACGGGACCACCTCGCAGATTGGCAACAGAGCCTCTGTGACGGAATCAACGGAGATGAAAGCATCGGCCAACTGTTCCACATCGCCATCGCCTGTATTTCCCACGGCAATGATGCCGGCACCCTGCGCCCGCATGTCGCGCATCAGCAGCACCGTTTTGTTGTACAGGTGCACTGAACTCTCATTGCTGCGATCCACCGTCGCAATAAAAACCAGCGGCGCATTCTCGCTTACCAGTGCATTCGGTCCATGCTTCAGTTCGCCGGCGGGGTAGCCCTCCGCATGAATGTAGGCGCTCTCCTTCAGCTTCAGCGCGCCCTCCAGCGCAATGGGATAGTGCAGGCCTCGTCCGAGGAAAAGAAAGCTGGTGGCCGCCCTGAAGCGACTGGCCGCGCTCTCCGCCTGCTGCCGCCAACGTTCCAACTGGCTCGCAATCACAGCGGGCAGTGAATATAACTCGCGAATGTGCTGCTGTAGTTCATCCTTACTGACCCTACCCTTTGCAGACGCGGCCAGCAGGCTCACCATCCGCAGCACCAGCAATTGCGCGGTAAAGCTCTTGGTGGCAGGAATCGCGCGTTCGCGGCCCGCCTCCACGGGCATCGAGATATCCGCCTCGTGCGACATGGTGGAGGTGGACACATTGGAAATGGCGAGCGTCGGTAACCCTTGCTGTTTGGCCATCCGCAGCGCTGCAAGTGTGTCGGCTGTCTCGCCCGACTGCGAGATCACCACCACACCTGCGTGCGGCTTAGCTTGTATCTCCCGCACACCGTATTCGCTGGCAAACTCAACGGAAACGCGCATGGGGCTAGCCGCCTCAATCGCAGCCATGCCCACCATGCCCGCATGGCGGCTGGACCCGCTCGCCGTAATCGCCAGTTCCTGCTGTTCCGTCAGCCACGCGCGCACGGTGCCCGTCGTATCGTCTCGGAACGCATCATGTACGATGTACCGGTCCAGTGTGGCTTGCAGGCTGTGTGGCTGCTCATGGATTTCGGCTAGCATCCAGTGGGCAAACGGGGGCGGTGGTTCTGAGAACGGCACAGCAACTCCTAGGAAAAAAGTAAAACGGTTCACACCATCATAGGGTTTCTAACGCATCATGGAAGTGCAAAGGAAACCTCAGATGACGGCATCGGCAAACGAAAACGATCCAGGGACGAACCGGCGAGACTTTATGAAAGCGCTTTCGCTTACGGCAGTCGCGAGCGTACTGCCAACCCCCGCGAACGCAAGCGTCCCCGCAGCACACGCACCCATGGCGCTTGGCCTGCTGATCAAACCCTATCCGGATCCTGCCGCAAAGATCGCGGTGGTGCGTCAACTCGGCCTGCCTACCTGCTTTCTGTCGCTCGATGCCTATCTCGGCAAGTTCACGTCAGCGCTGGCAAAGCAATTCGCCGCCCTGCTGGAACAAAACCAGGTAGTCGCCACCACAGCCGAGGTCGTCTACCCGCAACCGCTGAAGTGGAACTTTGTAGACGGGCCGTCCACTATTGGCATCGTTCCACGCGCCTACCGCCAGGCACGCATGGATGCGTTGAAGCAGACCTCTGACTTCGCCAAACTGCTGAACATTGGCCGCGTTCAGACCCATTGCGGCTTCTTGCCCGAAGACCCGAAAGACCCGCTATATGACGAGTCCGTGCTCGCCATCCGGCAGCTCGCGGACTACTGCAAAGGCAATGGCCAAAGTTTCCTGATGGAGACAGGGCAGGAGACGCCTGTCACCATGCTGCGCGTGCTGAAGGACGCAGACCGGCCAAACCTTGGCGTGGGTCTCGACACAGCGAACCTCATCCTCTACGGCAAGGCGAATCCGGTTGATGCGATCAAGATTCTCGGGCCGTATGTCCGATCCGTGCATGCGAAGGACGGGCGATGGCCGACCGACCCCGCAAAGCTGGGTGAAGAAGTCCTCATTGGCAAGGGTGAGGTGGATTTCGCAAAGGTTCTGGGCGAGTTGCATGCGCTGGGCTACACGGGGGCCATCACCATCGAGCGCGAGACCTCAGGACCGGGACAGATCGCGGACGTTCGAGCGGAAAAGGTGTACCTCGAACGCATCATTACGCAGGTTATGCAATCGTAACGACAGGAGAGAACAATGCAGCGAAGAGACTTCTTAAAAAGCGCGGGTGCGTGCGGGCTGCTGATTGTCTCGCCCAAGACCGCCTTCAGCTATAGCGCAAACTCAGCTGTGCGTTACGGCCTGCTGGGATGCGGTAATCGCGGCACCTCCGTCGCGACCTCCTTTGCGAAGAATACAGCGGCTCGCATTGTGGCGCTGGGCGACATCTTTCCGGACCAGCTGGCAGCAGGCAAGCAGCACTTCGACCAGCTCAACGCCACACTCAAGCAGCCCCCCATCGACCCCAAACTTACTTTTCATGGCTGGAATGCGTATCAGCAGATGGCTGCTTCGAATGAAATCGATGCCGTGCAAATCTCCACGCCACCGATCTTCCACATCGAACACCTCGCCGGTCTCACCGCTGGTGGCAAGCATGTCTACTGCGAGAAGCCGGTGGGCGTGGATGTGCCCCAGACACGCCGTGCGCTGGACATTGCCGCGCAGCATGATGGCAAGCTAAGCATGGCTGTCGGTTTCCAGATTCGCTCCGCTCCGCCCTTTATCGAACTGGTTCGCCGCATCCACGCCGGACAGATTGGCACCGTCGCCTCCCTGCGCGGCAACTACGATTCCACTCCCAAGGTGTACCCCGATCGCGGCAGCATGGGAGCCGACGAAAAGCGGTTGCGCAACTGGCTGTGGGATCGCATCATCTCCGGCGACATCCTGCTGGAACAGAACATCCATGTCATCGACATCTGCAACTGGGTGATGGGCACGCACCCAGTTAGCGCAATCGCGTATAAGAGCCGCAAGGTCATCACCTTCGGCGACATCTCCGACAACTACGAGGTGATTTTCACCTATCCTGGCGGTGTCGAGTTCTCCTTCACCTCTACCCAGTTCAACGTGAAGAGCTTCGGCGTCTCGGAGACGTTTTACGGCAGCCTGGGCATTGCGCAAAGTCCCTACAGCGGTACGCTCGGCATTGAAGGCACGCAGCCGTGGACGTGGTCCGGCAATCCCCCAGCAACCCCCGCGAACAACCTCGCCGAGTCCGATCCCATGAAGGATCGCGACTTCATCGGCAGCATCACCAGCGGCAAGCTACAGAATCAGATTCCTGCTGGCGTGGAAACCGCGCGCACCTGCATGATGGGGCGCAGAGCCGCCAGCCTTGGCCGAACAGTCACCTGGGACGAGATCGAGCGTGACACAGAGGCCTACGAACTCGGCTTTAATATCAAACAGTTCACCTGATTCATATGTGACGTCTATAGCGGGATACCAGCCATCGGCTCGCTCACCGGCTCGGCATCGCTGCGCAACGACGGCTCTTCCGCACGGTTGTTGAAAACCAGCAGAAACGCTATGAGCACAATCGCGGATAACGAGGCCGCGAAGAGCCACACCGAACGCCAATCATACACCGGAGCTGCACCGGCAGCGCCATGCTTCGTGTAGACATCCACTACCACGCCTGAGAGCCATGAGCCAACGAACATGCCCATGCCAAGCGTGATGAAGGCGATCAAACCCTGTGCCGCGGCGCGCAGGCCGGCCGGAGCTCTGCGGTCAATGTAGATTTGCCCCGTAACAAAGAAGAAGTCATAACAAATGCCATGCAGCAGGATGCCAGCCCAGAACATCCACATACCCGGGCCTGCATTGCCGAACGCGAATAGCAGGTAGCGCACCACCCATGCGGCCATGCCAGCAGCCAGCATGTACTTCACCCCGAGTCTGCGAAAGAACACAGGAATCAACAGCATGCAGAGGAGCTCTGACATTTGGCCCCCGGTCATCTTCCCGGCGGCATCGGTTACGCCACGTTGATTCAGGAACAGATTCGTGAAGGTGAAGTAGAACGTCAATGGGATGCAGATCAAAAACGAAGCGGCGGCAAAGATTGCCATCGAGCGTTCCCGCAGTAAACCAAGCGCCTCACGCGGAAATAATCCGCTCAGTGTGACACCATCTCCTCGCGCCAGCGGAGGCGTATGCGGCAGCGTCAGGCAATACAGACCCATGACAAACGACATTCCCGCGCCAATTTGGAGCGGCGTCGCCGATGCTTCAATCCCGAGATGGCCAATCACCAGCCCAATCACAATCCAGCCCAGCGTCCCCAGCACGCGGATGGGACCGAACTCCTCCTTGGGATCGCTAATATGCCGGAACGAGAGCGAGTTGGTCAGCGCCAGCGTCGGCATGTAGCAGCAGCAGTGCAGCAGCATGAGTACATAAATCGTCACGAAGGTGTGCTGGCGCGCGGCAAGAAAGAGCAGCACGCCTCCCGCGAAATGCAACACAGCCAACACTTTTTCCGTCGCAAAGAGCTTGTCGGCGATCAGACCCACTAGGAACGGTGCAACAATTGCGCCCACGGCCGTTGTACCGGAGACCAGCCCCACCTGCTGTCCGCTGAAGTGCTGGGCGGACGTTAGCCACGTGCCGATGGTCACATACCACGTTCCCCAGACAACGTACTCCAGGAACATCATCAGACCCAGGCGCGCTTTTACTGGCACATTCATTCCTTGCTCACGGATCCTGTCACTTCGGCAAAGCAAACGCGATGTATTCGCCCTGAATGGGCCCACGATCTGCGGGATGCCCCGGCACCGCATGGGTGCGGGAGGACGCCCGTGCCGCGGCACAGAAGACCACGTATTCATGGCCATCCACCTGATAGATTGCAGGCATACCCTCCAGCGCCATGGCCACTTCGGTCTGCCATACCACCTTGCCCGTCGCAACATCCAGCGCGCGAATCATGCGGTCCCGTGATCCGGTAAAGATCAACCCACCAGCCGTAACCACTGGATTCACCTTCGGATATTGGGTGCCCGTGTTTGGGTGCCCTTGCACCGCCAGCTCAGGCACGTCGCCCAGCGGCATCTGCCAGCGGATCGTTCCCTTGTTCAGGTCATACGCCGTGAAGGTCGTCCACGGCGGCGCGATCACTGGCAAGCCGCTCTTCGCAAACATAAACCCAAAGCTGCTGCGATAGTGCAACTTCGCCGGATCGGTGACGCCAACACTGTCTGCCCCGAGCGTCAGCTTCAGCATCGCGGGAAGATCTTTGGAGACAACGTACATGTAACCGTGCGCGGGATCGGCGGCAGCACCGCCAAAGTTCGCGCCACCGTTGTTGCCTGGCATCTCGACCGTATCCTGCGTGCTGGGCGGTTCAAACAACCCGCGATTGCGCGCCGCAAGCATCTGCTTCTGCAACGCCTGCCGCTCGTCTGGCTCAAGGAAAGGACTCAGTTCATCCACAGTGAAACGCTGCCGCGCGAATGGCGGCGGAGCAGAGGGGAACGGCTGCGTCGGCCAGGTCTCTTCGCCGGGCATGTCAGACTTGGGCACTGGCCGTTCTTCTACCGGCCACAACGGCTTGCCCGTGTCGCGGTCGAAGACCCACACGAAACCCACCTTGCTGGCCTCAGCCACGACATCGACCGGCCGACCGTTATGCTTTACCGTCAGCAGCATGGGCGTGCTGGCGTTGTCGTAGTCCCAGATGTCGTGATGCACGGTTTGGTAGTACCAATGCAGCTTGCCGGTTGCGGCATCCAGGGCCAGAAGGCAATCGCCAAACAGATTCGCCCCTGTACGGTTTGCGCCGTAGAAGTTGTACTTCGGGCTGGCGGTCGGGATATACACGACGCCACGCTTCTCATCCAGCGCCATGCCGCTCCACGCGTTCGCGCCGCCTACTGTCTTCCAGGCATCTTTGGGCCAGGTGTCGTAGCCCACTTCACCGGGATGCGGGACGGTGTGGAAGCTCCATGCGACGTCCCCTGTCAAGATGTTGTACGCCCGGATATCGCCCGGCCCGGAGGCGTATTCCTCATTTGTCACCGAACCTAGGATCAGCAAGTCTTTGTAGACGCGTCCAGGGTTATACGACTGGACAAGCGTCAGGCGGTTCGCCTCCCGGCCCAACCCCTCACGGAGATCTACCCGTCCGTTATGACCAAAGGCCGTAATGGGATTGCCTGTCGCGGCATCCAGCTCTTGCAGCACGTTGTCCACCGCCAGGATCAGGCGGCGGTCCTTACCGTCCGCGCTCTGCCAATAATTAAACCCACGATTTGTGATGAGCGCCGTCTTCGCGTTGAAGCCGTGCGTCCAAAGCTCTTTGCCCGTCACCGCATCCAGCGCCACCACGGAGCTGTTGTGAGCCAGCACGTACATGGTACGGCCAATCACCAATGGATTGAAGAGATAACCACGCTCATCGCCAGTGCTGAAGTTCCACACCCGCCGGAGCCGGGTCACGTTCTTGCGATTAATCTGCTTCAGCGGCGAATACTGCGCGCCATCCGCCGCCCCGCCGTACTCGCTCCAGTTATGCCCCTGCCCGTGACTCAACACCGAAGCGCAACAAATCACATACAGCAGAAACAATCCAGCCCGCCAGTGCAGCGCATGACGCATTCGCTTAGTCATCCAACATCTCTCGTCCTCATTAGTTGCGATCCCAGCTGCGAACTCTGTCATCCCGGCGCGAACTCTGTCATCCCGCAGCGAAGCGGAGGATCTGCATTTTCCAACTCACCGGTGAGACAAATCCCGGATCCAGATATCCTTGAACTGCATATTCCCCTGGCCGCCTGCGTGCAGTTGCAGAGCGATCTTGCCGTCCGGTGCCGCAGGATGAGGGTCAGTGTAATCGACCATCTGCACGCCATTCAGGCGCGAACGGTAGCGATTCCCGACCACCTCCACCAGGTAGTCATTCCACTCGCCCTTGCGCACCACGCCTTCATTCTCAGGCGCGGGCCATACCACCCACCCACGGCCGTCTTCTGCATAAACGCCCGCAGTGTGATGCATCATGGTGCAATCAATCTCAAACTGCATTCCCTGCGTCGTGTCTACCGAGTTCGGCTTGAATCCGGTGTGGAAGAAGACGCCGCTGTTGCCATCACCCACGCATTTGAAGCGCAACGACATCTGGAAGTCCTTGTAATCCTTGTCGGTCTCGAGATAGCCATACGCCTTGGTCAGGCCTTTGCCGTGCAGGATAGTGTCCTCGACCGTCCAGCTCTCCGCGCCAACGTTGGTCCAGCCGGTCAGGTCCTTCTCGTTAAAGAGCTGAATCCAGTCATTGCCCGGCGTCTTTGGCCTGGGCTGAGCAGGGGCAGCGGTGCCTTGCGCAACGCTGGTCAGGGAAATACTGAAGGCCATCGCCACAATAAGCGTAAGAAGCGAACATCTGCGCATCCATGTCCATCGCTTGCTTTCCGTGCAGTCCCTTGTGTCCGTAAGATGTAACGCTCTCATACCAACTCCATCATGACCGGTGCAGTCTGTATCGTTATCTGTCCACCATAGCTTGCATGGAGGCCATCGGCAAGCCATAGCCGCAATGCACGTTTTAAGGCTCAGCGGGCGCTTCCGCTGGTTACACGCAAGGTCGTACGCAGACGAATGTCATCGGATGCGGCGCCCACTGCGATATCAAACACGCCCGGCTCTACCGCAAAAGCATGTTGCTTCACGTCGTAGAATGCAAGCTGCGACACGGGCACGGTGAACTGTACCTGCCGCGTCTCTCCCGGCTGCAGCATAATGCGTTGGAAGGCACGCAGGCTCTCCAGCGGCTGCACCACCGCACTCTCCCGTTGATGCGTATAGAGTTGCGGCACGTCACTGCCGAGGCGGCTGCCCACATTCTTCAGATCGAATGAGACCTGCACCGTCCCGCTGCCTGCGACCTCGTTCGCGGAGAGCTTCAGGTTGCTGTACTCGAAGCGGGTAAAGCTCAGCCCACGCCCGAACGCATAGAGCGGCAAGCCCTTGAAATAGAGGTACGTGAAGCCCTTCGACACGTCATACTCGTTTTGTGGCGGAACGCCATCCAGGCTGGCATAGACGGTGTACGGCAGATGACCACCAGGATTGTCGTCACCAAATAGCGCCCGTGCAATGGCCGTACCACCCGCCTCGCCCGGATACCACGCGCTCATAATCGCAGGCAGATGATCCTGTGCCCAATCGACCGCCAACGGGCCGGCGTTCATCAGAACCAACACTGTCTTGGGATTGGCCGCGTAGACTGCCTCCAGCAATTGCTCCTGTGCGCCAGGCAAATTCAGATCACGGCGATCATGCCCCTCAGCTTCCACCCGGAGGTTCGTGCCCAGGCACAGAACTACTACATCGGAGCGGCGCGCAAGATCTGCCGCGCGTGCAATCGCAGCCGGATCGGCAGCTTCTACAAAACCCGTACCCTTCTCATAACTCACCTGAGCAGCCGTGCCGAGCAACGTTCGCAGACCTTCGGTAACGCCCTCTTTCCTGAAGGGCGTGCCGTAGTAGTTGCCTGTCTCGTACTCGCTGTCTCCCGCCGGTCCAATCACCGCAATCGAGTGCACAGCGGCACGCTGCAGCGGCAAGAACTGCCGCTGGTTGCTCAAAAGCGTAATCGATTCCTGCGCCGCTTTCAGCGACAGAGCCAGGTGCTGCGGCGAGCGCACGCTCGCCATTGTCAGCTTGCTATACGGACTGTCCTCCGGCGGATCAAACGCTCCCAGACGGAACCCTACACGCAGCACATGGCGTAACGCGCCGTCCAGTTCTTTCTCGGACAGCAGGCCGCGCTTCACGGCAAGCGGCAGGTTGACTTCGAACTCCGTGTCATCGGAGTCGTTTCCAGCCTTGATCGCCATGGCTGCGGCAATCACCGGGTCCTCACTCACACGCTGGCCCTGCTCGTTATTGTTGCTGGCGCGGTTGCCCGTCAGCAGCTGCACCGCACCCAGATCATCCGTCACAAAGCCGTCAAAGCCCCATTGTCCGCGCAGAATGTCAGTCAGCAGATAGTGGTTCACCGCGTCCGCGATGCCGTTAATCGCGTTATAGCTCGACATGACGGACTGCGCATGGCCTTCGGTGATCGCCGCCCTCCAGTGGGGCAACCAATACTCCATGAGGTTGCGCTCGTCAATGGTCGCGGAAAGATGCTGCCTGCCCGTCTCAACGTTGTTCACGGCAAAATGCTTCACGGTAGCGGCGACTTTGAGGTGATTGATATCGTCGCCCTGCAGACCTTTCACATACGCGACCGCCATGCGTCCCGTGAGGTATGGGTCTTCGCTAAAGACCTCCTGAATGCGTCCCCATCGCGGATCGCGGCTGATATTGATCACCGGCGAGCGATACACCAGGCCATGCGGTGATCGCGGACCGGCGGCCTTTGCGTTATACAGCGCGCGCGCCTCGTCACTCATGGCATTCGCAACCGTATGCATCAACTCCGGATCCCATGTCGCACCCATGGCGATCGCGGCAGGAAAAAGCGTCGTCGGCTGCTTCGACCACACCCCATGCAGCGTCTGGTTCCATCCGCCCCACATCGGTATGCCAAGCCGTGGAATGCCCTTGTTGAGGTGGTTGAGCTGCTGTGCTTTTTCATCCAGCGTCAACCGGCCAATCAGATCCGTAATGCGATCTTCAATCGGCTTCGTCGTATCGCGAAACAGCGGCGTGGACGCGTTCTGCGCCACAGCGGCCATCGTACCGGCCAGGAATGCAACACACAGGAGCATTCGTTTCATTGCAATCTCCTCAACTTCAACGTGCCGCGCGCAGCGGTTCCACCACGGCGGACATATCCTTGTCAGCCAGTCCCGCGCGCACCGCGTCTTCCAACCGTGACTCAACGACAGCCGCCGCCTTCAACTCCACACCCAGCGTCTTCGCGTCCGCCTGAGCGTACTGCATGTCCTTCTCCATCAATGACAGCAGGAAGTTCACGTCATACGTCTTCTGCACCATGCGGGCTGACATGCCCGCGATCATGGGGCTGCCGGGAGCCGCCTTTGTGAGGAAGTCCAGAGCCTGCGCCCGGTCAAGGCCGCCGCGCTCAATCCACACCATGGCCTCCGCCAGGGACGCGAGCTGCGCACCACACAGGAAGTTGTTGATCAGCTTCAGCCGTGCACCGCTGCCCACCGGACCCACATGGTGCACAGCCTGCCCCATCGCATCCAGCACGGGCCGTACTGTATCCAGCGTTGCGGCATCTCCGCCAACCAGAAAGTTCAGCTTGCCAGCCTCAGCCTGAGGCTTGCTCCCGGTCACGGGCGCATCCATCAGCTTTACTCCGCGTGACTGCGCCGCCTGATCCAACTCTGCGATCCACGCGGGCGTGACCGTGCTGCACTCAATTGCAATCGTTCCCGGCTGCATCTGGCCAAGTGCCCCATGGCTGCCCATCCAGGCCTCGCGTGAGGCGGCATCATCAGCCAGCATGGCAATCACCACGTGTGCACCCGCCGCAGCATCGGCTGGAGTTTCAGCAATGCGAGCGCCTTCGCTCGCCAGCGGCTCTGCCCTGGCACGGGTACGGTTGTACGCCGTCACCTCAAAACCCGCCTTCAGCAAATTCCGCGCCATGCCCATCCCCATCGTCCCAAGCCCAAGGATTGCGACCATTTGTCCCATCTTCACCCTCCAAAAAACCTAGCCAAGCACGCGCACCTGGAACGCCGTCTTCACCGCTTCACGCTCTACATGCAGTGGATTACGAAGAGCACGGCCATACCCCTCAAACTGCACCTGCATCACGTCGCCATCTTCCAGTTCCAACCCTTCGCCGAAGCTCAAGGAGTGCGCTCCAAAGAAATGCACATGTACCTGTCCGGGCACACGGTGCCCTTCAAATTTAAAGTGGTGGTGCTCCAAGTTCTTCAGGCTGTGCGCCATGTTCTCTTCGCCGCTTTCGACAGGCTTCTGCCAGATCACTGCTCCATCCCGTTCGATCAGCACCTGGCCCTTCACGTCAAGGAAGTTCGGATTGGTCACTAACTCAGGTCCAATGGCGCACGCCCGCAGCTTGGACCCGGCAAGGTTCAGATAATTGCGCCGCTCAAACTTGTGATCGGAAAACTCGTTGCCCGCACACATGCCAATGCGCACCGGCATGCCATCCTCCCCGACCAAATAAACTCCGGCGATCTCCGCCTCCTCGCCACCATCCTCGGCGTGTGCAGGTACGGCCAGCGGTGCAAATGGCGCACGCAGCGCGTGACCGTTGCCCTTGTAAAACCATTCCGGCGCAATGCCAACGTTGCCCTCTGCCGGACGGCCACCTTCCAGTCCCCACTCAAACATCCGCATGCTATCCGTCACCGGCTTCTCCGGATCGTGCACCGTCTTCAGGTGCATCGCCTGGCGGTCTTTCGCACTGCCTAGATGCGTCAACCCCGTGCCAGAGATCAGCACCCGCTCCGGCATCCCGGGCACATCCACCGGCGGCAACAAGCGCCACGCACCGCTCCCGGCATACACCTCGTCGTAGGAGACGCTGGTGTCCGTCGCCAACTCTTCCGCACGCAAGGCCAACGAGCTGCCTTCTAACACGCATCGCTGCGCCAGGTCATAGACGCTGTTCACCCCTTCGAGCAATCGCAGCTTCGGCTCATCCACCAGAGCCGCGCGCCGCTCCGTTCCGCGAGCAATCTGTACCAACCGTGCCATCCGTTACTCCACAACCTTGAAGCGCTTCAGCGATTCTTCATTCACCGTCAGGCCCAATCCCGGCAGCGTGTCATCCAGGTCAATGCTGCCATTCACCGGCTCCGGCTCGCCGTCAAAGATATACCAGAACAACTCATTGCCCACCTCGACACTTACCTTCGGAAAGAACTCCGCAATCGGGGAGTTAAGATTCGCCATCACCACATGGTAGTTGTGCATCTGGCCGGCATGTGGCACCACGGGAACCTGAAAGCTTTCCGCCAGCGCGCTGATCTTGCGGGCCTGGCTAATGCCTCCAACTCTATTCGTATCGAACTGGATATAATCCAGCGCATTGTTCTCCAGCAACTCACGGAAGCCAAAGATGGTGAACTCATGCTCACCGCCTGCGATGGGCACCCGCCCATAGCTCTTCAGCTCCTTGTAGCCGCGCGTATCATCCGGGATCACGGCCTCCTCCAGCCAGCGCAGGTGAAACGGCTCCAGCAGCGGCAACATGCGCTTCGCATAATCCAGCGACCAACCCATGTACGCGTCCGCCATCAGGTCCAGTCCATCACCGATTACTTCGCGCACGTTCCGCACCAGCTCCAGATTCTTCTGCATGCCTGCGGCACCGTCCAGCGGTCCCCAACCGAAGCGCAGCTTCATCATGGTGTAGCCCTGATCCTTGTACTTCTGCGCCTCTGCCCGCAGCTCCGGAATTGGCATCGCGTACAACCGGCTTGCATAGACCGGAATGCGGTCCTTTGTCCGGCCGCCCAGCAAGCGAAAGACCGGCTGTTTTGCGTCTTTGCCCAGCAAATCCCACAGCGCAATATCCACGGCGGAGATCGCCGTCAGCGCCACACCCTTGCGCCCAAAGGCCAGCGTGCGCCGGTACATCTGTTGCCACAGGAACTCGATGTCCCACGGGTCGGCACCCAGCAGCAGCGGCTTTAGATAGATATCAATCAGCGATTTCGTCACCATGGGCGACAGCGCCGCATTGCCCAGCCCAACTAACCCGCTGTCTGTAGAAATTTCCACTAATAACCAATTGTGGAAAGCGAAGTTACCCATCGATGCCTGACGGAACGAGACGGGATCCATCGGATTGGTGCAGAAGTGCGGAGGCAAAGGGACTGTCTCGCCCTCCCACTGAACCACTCGCGTGCGTACTTCGGTGATTTTCATGCGTGACTCTCAATATGCAGCAGGTCATTGGATCGTAACGGTTGAATCCTGCCGCCAGCCAGCGCCAGCGCAAGAAAACCAATCAGGTGAAAGGTGCCCACCAGAAAGAAGAGTGTTGCGTAGCTAAACTGATGCTGCAAGAGCCAACCGGCCACGATGCCGAAATTTGCCCCGCCCATCGAACCGCCAAAGCCCACCAGACCAGACACCGTCCCCACTGCGGACAACGGAAATACGTCCGCGGGTATGGTCATAATCAGCCCCGACCAAGACTGTTGCGCAAAGAACGCGACGCTGAACAGTGCCAGCGCATACCCCACCGGCACAAACGGCACCAGCATTACTACTGGCATCATCGCCGCGTTTATGCCCAGCACCAGTTTGCGTGACACATCCAGGGAGCGCCCGCTGCGAATCAACCGGCTTGAAGCCCATCCACCAAGAAAGCTGCCTACGCCTGACGCCGCGTACGGAATCCATGCAAACGTGCTGACGTGCTTGATGTCGAACCCACGTGCGTCATACAGGTACTTCGGCAACCAGAAGAGCAGAAAGAACCAGGCGGAATCGCTCATGAACTTTGCGAACACCAGCATCTGGACCTGCCGCATGCGCAGCAACTCGGCAAACGTCAACTGCGTGCCAAGGAGCCGCGCATCGGCAGTATTCATCGACACCGTCGCATTATTGCTGCGATACGTCACTGCCCACCATACCGTCCACAGCAGCCCCAGCGCACCGGCGACCACAAATACCGCACGCCATCCGCTGTGCAGCAGCACCAGCCCAATTACCGGTGGTGCCAAAACCGATCCCACCGCCGTCCCAGCGTTGATGATGCCCATCGCCGTCGATCGCTGCGGCACCGGAATCCATTCCGACACCACACGCGTCGCCGCTGGAAACGCACCACCCTCCCCCATGCCCAGCAGAAATCGCATGAACAGTAAAAACCCGAACGTTTTTGCCAGTGCATGCAGCGCGCATGCCACCGACCACCACAGCATGATCAGAACCAGACCGCGCCGCGTTCCGATGCGATCCAGTAACCGGCCGCCACCCACATATAGCGCTGCATACGCAATCAGAAACGCCGTCGACAGATAGGAAAACTGCTGATTCGACACCGGAATGGAATGTTGAATGGCCGTAATCGCCACTGAGATCGTCTGCCGGTCGAAGTAGCTGATGGCAATCGCAAACGTAACCAGCACCACATAGTACCAGCGCCTGTCCGCAGGCCTCGCCGCGATGCTGGGGATCGCTGAAGTCATCGCACGCGTTACCACGTCAGTTGCAACAATGAGATGGATTGCCGCGGCATTTCCGTGGTCACCTTGATGTCTCCGTTCGTCACATCCATCCACACCGGCGAAGTCAGTAACTGGAGACCAGCTTCACTCTGTAGCCGTGCATACTGTTCCGCGGTGGGATGCTGTGGCGAACCCATCGCCTTCCACACCGTATACGCATTGCTGTGCGTGTCGTCGATGCGGAAATGCGTTACCAGCACGCGCTTCACATTGGCAGGTATGCCACTTACCGTCACAACCGTTGGCGCAGCGGCAGCCGGTGCGTCAACGTCGTGATAATTCCACAGCATCACCGCCGCTTGCCGGTCACCCTTTGTCGCGAATCCATCCACATCCGCACCGGTCCGCACACCCGTTGCAATTAGCGTCTCCAGGGGAACCTTGCCATCACTCGACACCGCTACACGAGTTCCCTGCATCAGCGCCGCCATACGAAAAAAATTCAACACCGGCTTATCGATGCCGTTCGTCGACAGCGAACGAAATCCCTCGAAATATTCCTTTTCTTCAAACTCAAACGACCAGCTCAACATCGAGAGCAGGTTCACTTTATGCTGATCCTGTAGTTCAAAGAGAGCCTTATACGCTACCGCTGTGTAGGCCGGGTAAAGCGTTCCATTGCGGTAATTATTCGCAGGATTCACCTTGCTCGAACATGCTGCGCAACCCTCCGGGTCCGCCTCGCTCAGAATAATTGGCAAGTCGCGAAACTTCGCAAACATCGAGATGAGCTCAAAGCCATGGTCCGCATCGGTCAACTCGCGATTGATGCCCATTGTGACCTTGCCTTCGGCAATCACAGGCCTTCCCTTCGCATGGAACGAGATAAAATCCATCGGCAGCGGCTTGCCATTGACCGCGCTTTTCCCGGAGTTCACATGCTCAAGAAAGTTCTTCAAAAATGCATATGCCTTCGGATTGCCGGGACTGGTACTTGCCGGGCCGCCTACCTTGGCCGTTGGCAACGCCTTACGCACCCCGTCCACCGCATAGTCATACAGCTTCCAATACTCCTCCGGCGCAGTATGCCAATAATCAATGTCTGGCTCGTTCCACACTTCGAAATACCATTGCTGGACCGTGTCACGGCCATAGCGTTCCACCAGGTGTGCCGTAACAACGCGGATTAGCTCACCCCACTTTGCATAATCCTTTGGCGGGTTATTTGACTCGCCCGAGATAGTGCTCTTGGGATAGTGCACCTGATATGGAACGTCCCGGTTCGGCAGGTGCGCCACCAGGTCCTTCGGCATGAAGCCAAGCTCCACCATGGGCCGTACACCCGCAGCCTTGTATTCATCGAAGATGCCGTCCAATATCTTGAAATCATAGACCGGCTTGCCGTTTGCGTCCTCGGTGTAGACGTTCGTCGAACTCCACTTCAGTTCCGGTACACCGTCACCGCTGGTCAACAAGTGATGCGCGCGAATATACACCGGCACCGGACTTAAATCGTGCAACTCGCGCAAGAGCCGCTTGCCATCATGACCGGTCGTGTAATTGCCCTCGTCATAGCCAAACCACGAGTAGATCGGCTTGTACGAACCCACCGTCTTAGTTAAATCCACCGCAATGGCAACCGTCTTCACGGTGGACGCCGCAGGCGGAGGCGGCTGCGTACCCTGCCCCAGTAACATACCAGTACTCAAAAGCCATAGTGCCGAGAACGACATTACAGACCGCATCGATACAGCCTTTCGTTAGAAGTTGTATTTCAATGCGAACTGGATGTCCCGTGACGGCACGGACGTGGACGTAATCTGACCTGCCGATGAAGAATCCACCGTTGCATTTGGTGCGTTAAAACTTGTCGTGTTAGACAGATTGAAGAACTCTGCCCGGAACGAGAGGACTGATTCACGCGGCATGTTGAAGTTCTTGAAGAGTGATGCATCGAACTGCCGGTAGACATCCGCCCGCAGTGTGTTGGCACGGACTTGACCGTAGCGATAGCTATCATTACCCGTCCGCGTCACACCGGCGGGCGTGCCATTGGCAATCTTGTTCCCTGTGATGTACCGCGTCTTGTCGAACCAGGTAAGTATCGTCTTCTGAAAACTTGGGTTCACATATCCACTCAAGTCAGGCCGCTGTCCACCTATACCTGTATTCGCGATATCTCCTGAAACAGTAGGCGTGTACGGCGTTCCACTGCGAACTACAACGATGCTTTGCACCTGCCACCCGCCAGCAAGCGCATCCACAAATGCATTGCTGTTGCTCAGGAACTTGCGATGGTGCCCCACAGGCAGCTCGTACGTTTCACTGAATGCAAGATTGTGCGGAATGTCGAACGGCGACCGTGCATACTCATACCCGACGTTGCCACCCAGCGCCGGAGCCTGATTGAACTGGAGAAATTTGGAGTAGGTGTATGCCACCAGGCCCGTCAGTCCATAACTCATGCGGTGTTCCAGCTTCGCTTGCAACGAGTTATAGTTCGTCGATAAGTCGCTTGAGATATAAGAAATAGCACCAAACGGTTGGTAAGGTCTCCGTGCCTGCACGCCGCCAGGCGCGGGCGATGGATCGTTAAAGTCGTTATTACCCTGCAGATGCCGGCCGTTATTGCCCACATATCCAACTTCGAGTACGTCATGCTTTGACAATTGCTGCTGGATACCGAAGCTGAAGTGCTCATTCACACCAACCTTCAGGTGCGTGTAGGTTGGCGTTAATTGGGGATTCGCAAGTGCCGAGCCCAACGGTGCGCCCAGGAAGAAGTTTCCCAGGGTTCGCGTCGGTGCCACGTTCTGGGTTTGGTTCTGCGTCTCTGACAGGCGGAATGGCAACGAGTTCAGATTGACGCGCCCACTGGTTCCCTCCGGCTCATAGAACATACCAAACCCCCCGCGCAGCACCGTCCTCTTGCCAATACTGTATGCGATTCCCACACGTGGTCCGAACTGTGTCTTGTCCGTGTACGTTAAATTTTGCGGCAACCCGGCTTGCGCAGCCGTCTGAATATATTGGCCAAAGAACTGGTACGCGGCCGGTGCGGCATATTGTGCTGCCAGATCCGGCACGGTCCCGGTGCCACCCACAATCACCGGCTTGGCACGCGTGGGATCGAACGTGCCAATTTGCCCGCAGTAACCATCCAGCCACGGGGAGTACTCATACCGAAGACCAGCATTCAGTGTCAGCCGGTCGCTAAGTCTAATGTCGTCTTGAAAATAGAACTGCTTATAGATTTGTTGGCCTCCGAAGTTCGCCGCCGGATAGGCGCGCGTCACGGCATTCGGAAATCCCAATAAGAAATCGGCATACGCGTCTCCCGACGCGTTGCCGTTAAAGCTGAATTGGCCTACGTACGTTTGGCTGTCATAGCCCAGCCATTGGTAGTACCGGATCAACGTGCCAACTTTGTACGATGATCGCCCCTTCAGGATCGTGAAGTTCTCCGTACCTTCCACGGCCTTGCGATCCTGCGACTTTGGCCTCTGATCGAATGCGGATCCCTGTAAGGCGGTGTACCCGCTCCAGGAGTAATCCGGAAAGGACCCGCCGGTCCCGGGGCGTAACTGCGGCGAGAATCCCTGCACGCCAAACTGTGCATTAAAGTCCGGGCCTTGCAGGAAGGCCTGGAGCCGCACATGACTCGGCAAGTAGTGCACGCGCGCTTCGTTAATTTTGTTACTGCCGATGTTGGTGACGACTCCAAGTGCGACATCCATGCCGATGGACGTTAGGTTTGCACGTCCTAATAGCGGCGATGCGTTGGGATCTACCTCGTGGTTCTGCACGTAAATCCAACGGGCAAACAGCCGGTTGGACCGGTTGATCTGATGATCGAGCCGCAACGTGTACTGGTTGAAGTCGATGGCCTGCGACGGCGTATACGCAAATGTACCGGTAGTCGTGTTCTGCTGCGGATAATACTGCTGTATCGCAATTGCTTGTGATGCTAGCCGGCCGGCGGGAATCATGTTATTTGCGAACTGAATCCGGCATGGGCTGCCTACCGTCGGCGTCGGTGTCGCTGGATTAGCCGGACACGAGGCAAGATTAGCCTGCGTGATGGTAAACGTCTGGTTCGGGTCATAGACGACCTTCGATCCAAAGTTACCACCACGTTGTGCGTTGTTGGGTACAATGTTGTTAAAGATTAAGCCCTGACGCAGCCGTTGCCCCTCAAAATCGAAAAAGAAGAACGTCTTATCGCGGCCGTTGTAGAGATGAGGTACCCAGACCGGTCCACCGATGTCGCCGCCATACTGATTTCGCTTCAGAATCTGCCTGGTTAGCGCAAAGTAATTGCGTGCATCCAGCTTGTCATTTCTAAAGAATTCAAAGATGCCACCATGAAATGTGTTGGTCCCGCTTTTTACCGTAGCATTGAAGAATGCCCCACCTCGGTTGTATTCTGCGGAATACGGATTCTGCTGTACTGAGAATTCCTGGAGCGCGTCAATCGAGGTCTGGATGAATGTGCCGCCCTGGTGCTGCTCACTTACATCCACCCCATCCAGAAGGAACGAAATAGCGGAGCCGCGTATGCCGCTAATAGTATTTCCATTCACTACCTCTGGCCGGATTGCAAGTGAATTTCCGGTGGGCGGCAGCAGAGCCGCTCCAGGTGTCAGTTCGGCTAATCGAAAGAAGCCGCGACCATTGAGTGGCAAGGAGGTCAACTGCTCGTTTGTAATTACTTGTCCAACGGTCGCGCTATCCGTTGTAAGCAGCGGCGTCGACGTAGTCACGGTGATCGTCTGATCCGATGATCCAACGGTGAGCGCCAGATCCTCACGCACAATCTGACCTACCTGCACTTCGATGGTGTTCGTGGTGACGGTCTGGAATCCAGCCGCACTCAGCGTGAGTACATAGGTGCCTGCTGACACTGGCGTCACCGTAAATTCGCCGCTGCCGTTTGTCTTCGCGGTTTGCGTTATGTTTGTGCCGGTGTTCCTTACCTGCACGGTCGCATTCGCCACCACGGCCCCAGTGGCGTCGGTGATACGGCCAACAAATCGTCCGGCCTCTACCTGCGCATACATGCTGAAGCCTGCAAAAAAGACGGCTGCATACGCCATCGAATGAAAACGTCTGGAGTCACGCTCCGGTAAACACATTCTGTTCATGAGACCTTTCGTCCTCCAAAAGGCGACCTGTTGCAAACGAGCGAAAGGTAGTACCAAAGCACCATGAATGTCAAATACTTCGTGTAAGGCCTGTTGAAAGTCTTTGCCCGAGGCATAATGTCAGTGTGTTCTTGGCGGAGCGCTCATGACTTGCACCGCACCACAAGCACCTAGACTGATGTGACCTTCGTACCAGTCCCAAGGAGGCGTCCCGCATGACCCGACCATCCGCCGTGCGCCGCCCGGCTATAGTTCCCGCTCCATCACACCTCCAGCATGGTAAGGAAGATGTCACGCATTTGCTGGTGTTGCGCTTTCAGCAACTTCTGAGCGACGGTGTCTTGCAACCCGGCGTTCGCCTGCCACCTGAGCGTGAGTTGGCAGAGCGCTTTGGGGTGGCGCGCTCCTCGCTTCGGCAGGCGCTTAAGGTGCTGGAGGTGATGGGGGTCATTCGGCAGAAAGTGGGTGACGGCAGCTATCTCAACGATGATGCCTCCACCGTGCTCTCTGTACCTATGGAGTTCCTTTTTCTCCTGGACGACACATCTCTTCAGGAGCTGATTGAAATGCGCCTCATGGTCGAACCAGAACTCGCCGCAAAGGCAGCGGAGCGCGCCACCGCATCCGACATCACGCTCTTGCAGCAATGCATCACTCAGTTTAAGAGCAGCCAGGGCAATCAGGTCCGTCTTGTCGCCTCTGACCTCCGCTTTCATCGCGCGATCGCGGATGCATCGGGCAACCGCCTGAGCGGACGCCTCTTTCATCTGATTCACCGTGCCATGCTGAATATGATGATGGTAACGTCGCAGCTTGTCGCGTTAGAGCACACGCTGGAGTTTCACCGGCCTATTCTCGCTGCTATTCAGGATCGCAATGGGAAGCATGCGGCTAAATTGATGACCGAACATCTGCTGGATGCCCAGAATCTTGTCATGCAGTCGCAACGGCAGGCAACCAGCGCCCATCTGCGCAAACGTCTGGCGGCACATCCCGTCGGCGGTGAACTGCTGCGCCCGAAACGCTGAGCCCGTGATTGAGGTGCATTGCAATGGGATCTCTCCCCACGCACACCAAAGCGGCACCACGTTATGTCGCGCAGGTGTAAAGCACACCCGAACTCCACAGGTGCGGCGTACAATCGAGTTCCCTGACGGGAGCAACCGACTCGCTTTTGCTCCGTCCAAGTCACTATAGGAGTCATTCGCCGGAACGCTGGCTTAAGGAACAGCATGGGCAATCATCCCTACATCCCGCATTCGACCAGACTTCGTGCCGTTCTTCTTGTGCTTTGCGCGCTGCTTGCAGCCGGTTGCCTACGCGCACAAGAGAATCCGCTAAATAGCGCGCACACTCCAGAAAAGCCACCCGCGCCGGCACTGCCAAAGGGCGAAGTCATCACCGGCAAGGATGTCACCGCACGAGGAGCGCTGCGGCCCGGCGCAACACTACGCGTTGAAACAAATCTGGTCCTCGTTCCAATGACCGTGACGGATAGCGAAAACCGCCTGGTTACGGGTCTGGAGCGGGAGAACTTCTACGTGTACGAAAATAACCTGCCGCAGACCATTCGCAGTTTTTCCACGGACGATGCGCCCATCAGCATCGGTATCATCTTCGACCTGAGCGGCAGCATGAACAGTAAATTCTCGCGCGCGCGCCGTGCCCTCAGCGAATTTATGCGCACCAGCAATCCCCAGGACGAATTCTTCGTGATCGCATTCAACGACCGGCCAAATGTGGTTGTCGACTACACCAACAACGTCGACGATGTCGACGCCCGGATGGTGATGCTGAAGCCGCAGAATCGCACCGCGCTGATTGATGCCGTATACCTGGGGATGAACAAGCTCAAAGACGCCAAGCACGACCGTAAGGCACTGCTCATCATCTCCGACGGTGGCGACAATCGTTCACGCTACACTGAAGGCGAACTTCGCAAAGCCGTCCGCGAAAGCGATGTGCAGATCTATTCCATCGGCATTTTCGATCAAACCGCCGCAACCGAAGAGGAAAAGAACGGCCCGGCGCTGCTAACGGACATTTGCGAACAGACTGGCGGGCGTCTCTTCCGCGTCACGGATGTAGCGGAACTTGGTGACATTGCCTCCCGCATCTCTGCTGAACTGCGCAACGAGTATGTGGTCGGTTACAGACCTACAGATCTGAAGCATGACGGCAACTGGCGTAAATTGAAGGTAAAGCTGAACCCACCGCCCGGCTTGCCGCAGCTGTCGGTTCATAATCGTCAGGGTTACTATGCACCTTCGGATTAGCCGTCTTGTTGTACTCTTTTCGATTTTTGCGATCTCTCCCTTTGTGACGGCACAGATTCCCCAGACAGCTCCGCCAATTCCGTCGCTCACGGTGGACCGCGACCCTGTGCCCTCACCAGATCCAGACACGCAGCCTGGCGCTTCACAGAGTTCTGCAATTGCACCAGCAACTGGGCAGACCGGTAGCCAGGTGCAGCGCTCCGGCGGAACGTACACCCTGCGGACGGATGTGGGCGAAGTCCGTCTGAACGCCAGCGTGATAGACAGCAGCGGCAGGGCCGTTCAGACGTTGCCACGCGAAGCCTTCCAGGTCTTCGAGGACGGCACGCCGCAGACCATCACCTCATTCCGGCATGAGGACCTGCCCGTGTCACTCGGCATCCTCATCGATAGCTCCGGTTCCATGTACGACAAGCGAGCTGCAGTAGGCAAAGCCTCCCTTGACCTCATCCGGCTGTCCAACCCGCAAGATGAGGCTTTTCTCGTGGATTTTTCATGGGAAGCGTTTATCGACCAGGATTTTACCCGTGATATACACAAGCTGGAAGAGGGCCTGAATTACGTCAAGGCCAGCGGCGGCACGGCAATCTACGACGCAGTCATCGCCTCTGCCGACTACCTGGCCCGCAATGGCAAGCAGCCCAAACAGGTACTCCTGCTCATCACCGATGGCGACGACAACGCCTCCACGTCAACGCTGGAAGAGACAATTCGCCGCGTGCAGGAGTTGGATGGGCCCACCATCTACTGCATCGGCCTCCTCTTTGGCCCGGATGAGGATAAGCGCGAGAGCCGTCACGCCCGCCGGGTGTTGGAAGCCCTTGCCGAGCAGACCGGCGGGGTCGCCTACTTTCCACGCCGCCTGGACGATGTGGACAGTATCGCGCAGCAGGTGGCCAACGACATTCGCCAGCAGTACACGATCTCTTACTCCTCGACTAAGCCCGCGCGGCTTGGGGGGTATCGCACCATCCATGTCGAAGCCCACGAGAAGGGTTACGGTAAGCTCATTGTTCGCACCCGTACCGGCTACTTTCCCAAAGGCTCCGGCCCAACCGTCAGCACCCCAGCGGCTACTCGGCAATAGTGCTCCAGATTGAGTGCCTCACCTTCACCAATCTACGATTGTGGTCCGGCATGAACTCCATTGAACCTTCGCCTGAAGAGCAACGGCATTCACCCGCTACAATCGGATAGCTCGTGAAGTTTGCCGCCGCCATCCTCACCTTTATCGCCACCGCCGCCGTGCACGCGCAGCAGCCGCTCGTTCTTTTGGATCCAGCGCGTGGGGGATCGCAACCTGGCGCGCACATTGCCAATCGGATCGATGAGAAGGAAGTTACCCTCAACCTGGCACAGCGGCTCGCGTCACTGCTCCGTGCCCGCGGCTTCGCGGTGGAGTTGACCCGCGAAGCGGATATTGACGTAAGCAACGATGCGCGTGCCGCGCTGGCCAATACCACGCACCCCATCGCCTGCATCCTGCTCCACGCCACACCCGACGGATCTGGCGTGCACCTGTTCTCCACGTCGCAGCGGCAAACTGACATCACCGCCGGTTCACCAGTGCGATGGGATCAGGCCCAAGCCGCTTACGCAGACCGCTCCCGCACATTGCGCGAGGACCTGAAGACCGCCTTTCCACGATCGAAGATCAATGCGACCGGTGGCCAGACCTGGATCCGACCGCTGGACAACATGCAGTGTCCGGCAGTTGCGGTGGAGGTTGCACCGCGTAAAAACGGCGGCGACACCGCCGGGGACACCAGCTATCAGGCACAGATTGCCAGCGCCATTGCCAACACCCTGCTGCTTTGGCGGACCAAGGTACAGGCGATGACCCCTCCCGAACCAGCACCCGCACCACTTCAGCCAAAGGCTACAGTCAAGCCTGCTGTACCATCAGCCCCGGATTCTCCGGCAGAAAACCCGGTCCAGCAGCCGTGATCCCCCGTTACCAGCGCATCCTGTTTGCCATCCTGCTGGGCAGCTCGGTAGCTATGGCTATCCTGCTCATCTACCTGCACCAGCATAATTTTGCCGACGTAAAGAACGCGGACAACACGCCCATCGAAGCGCCCGTCTACTCTCCAACGGAGAACGTCACCCTGATGTTGGCCAGCGACGCCGCTGGCGAGGTCAAGCCGTCTTCCCGTGCGCTTGCTCTCCCACAGCAGCCTGCTATCCGAGCGCGCGCACTGCTTGATCACCTACTCGCTGAGTACACCTTGCCGCACGCATCGCACAGCGTCGGCGGAGGCATTGCCGTGGATGATGTCTTCCTTGTCCCGCTGCCGCTTGGCGGTGCTATGGCTACGTCCCCAACATCCGACAACAACCGGCCGGGCTATGGCGACGATCCACTGATGCAAGCTCCCGGCGAACTGGCCATCATTAATCTTCGCTCTTCCTGGGCTGACGCGCACCCTTCCGGCATCACCTCGGAGACGCTCACCATCCAGTCCATTGTTGCCACGCTGCATGCCAATTTCCCAGAGATCACAGCCGTGCGCTTTCTTGTGGACGGGCGACCGCGTGACACACTTGCTGGCAACATCGAACTGGACCGCACGTACAACCCGCTCGAAATCGCGCAAACCGCGCCATGAGTAGGCGTCCCGTGATCGGCGTTTTTGATTCCGGCTTCGGTGGCCTCACCGTCCTGCGCGAACTGCTTCACCATCTACCCGGCGCAGACTACATCTATCTCGGCGACACCGCGCATTTACCCTACGGCTCGAAGTCGCGGGAGGCCGTCACTCGCTACACGTCGGCAGCGATCGGCCTGCTCATGGAGCGAGGCGCGGAGTTCATCGTGATCGCCTGCAATACTGCCTCGGCACTCGCGCTGCCCACATTGCAGGCAAGCGCAACCGTTCCTCTGGCAGGAGTTATCGCTCCCGGGGCGCTGGCTGCGGCTGCCATCGTTCCGCCAGGCAGCACGGCACTCGTCCTCGCCACGGAGGCTACCGTCGCTTCGCACGCCTATGCGCAAGCCTGCGCGGCTAGTGGCTTCTGTGCACTGGAGAAGGCTTGCCCGCTTTTCGTTCCGCTGGTAGAGGAAGGCTGGACCGACGGGACCATTACCGAGCAGATCGCTGCCGTCTATCTCCGCGAGGCATTCGCGCTGGCTGAAAAGCCCTCCGCCATCATCCTCGGTTGCACCCATTACCCTCTGCTCCAACCAGTGTTGCAACGCACCCTGGAGCGGATCATCGGCTTCATACCCATCGTCGATTCAGCCGAAGCTACCGCCAGGCACGTTGCGTCTCTCCTGCCGGACGCCGCTGTGCCCAGCGGAGACGCAGCGCTCACCTTTCTCGCGACTGATTCCACAGAGAAATTCCAACGCCTCGGTGCCCGGTTTCTTGGGCGTGAGATCGCCCATGTTGAACGCGTGGCTCTCGACACATAGCCCTGACTGGCTGCTATTCTCATTCACGAGACAATGCCATACCTCCTGAAGTCCGAACCCGATACGTACAGCTTCGACGATCTCATCCGCGACGGCGAAACCACCTGGGATGGCATCAAGAATCCGCAAGCTCTGATGACCCTTCGCACAATGAAGAAGGGTGAGCAATGCGTCATCTATCACTCCAGCACCGGTAAGGAGGCTGTTGGAACCGCTACTGTTCTCTCGGTGGACGCCACGGACCCGAGGAACCCCGTCGTGCGCCTGAAAGCGGGCCAGCGCCTCAAAACACCCAAGCCGCTCGCCACCATGCGCGAAGCTCCCGTCTTCCAGGATTCCATCCTCTTCCGCCAGTTCCGTCTTTCTATCGTCCCACTCACCCATGAACAATACAGATGGCTGCTGTCGTAAGTATGCTCACGCACGAGCGCCATCTCGAGCGAAGCGTCATTGATTCACAATCCTGACCGAACGCAATCACATACTGTCATCCTGAGCGAAGCGCAGCGAAGTCGAAGGACCTGCTTTTCGCCCCAGAACACCTGAGAGGAAATCATGATCGATCTGCAAGGCAAAACCGCCGTCGTCTTCGGCCTCGCCAACAAGCGCTCCATTGCGTGGGCCATCGCGCAAAAGCTGAACGAGGCAGGCGCACGGTTGGCCATCTGCTACCAAAATGAGCGCCTGCGCAAAGAAGCCGATGCACTGTTGCCAGAACTGAACGCCGCACAATGCTTTCAGTGCGATGTCAGCAAGGATGAGGAGATTAGCGCCACCTTTGCCATGTTGCAGCAAACGTACGGAACGCTTGACATGCTCGTGCACTCCGTCGCCTTCGCTCCCTCTGATGCGATGAAGAACAGCTTTGTTGAGACAAAGCGTGACGACTTCCGTATCGCCCTCGATGTCAGCGCGTACTCGCTGATTGCCGTGGCACGTGCCGCCGCGCCGCTCATGCCCAACGGAGGCTCTATCCTCACTCTCACCCACTACGGTGCAGACAAAGTATTTCCGAACTACAACGTCATGGGTGTCGCGAAGGCTGCGTTGGAAGCTACCGTGCGGTATCTGGCGACAGCGCTGGGACCCCAAAATATCCGCGTGAATGCCATCTCAGCCGGTGTGATCAAGACACTCGCAGCGCGCGGTATTGGTGATCTGCAATCCATGCTGGACCACGGCGCACAGCGCGCACCACTCCATCGCAACGTAGACACTGCTGAAGTCGGCAATACCGCCGCGTTCCTGCTCTCACCCCTGGCCAGCGGCATCACCGGCGAGGTCACCTTTGTCGATTGCGGCTACAACACAATCGGCTTGTAAGCACCGCACTTAGGAGGATCACTCGTGACCATTGCAGAAGTTCTTCTCGACGACTTCGACGCGGAGACAATCAGCACACGCCGGGTCTTGGAACGTATCCCCGAAGGTAAAGAGAGTTGGAAACCGCACGAGAAATCGATGTCGCTAAGCCAACTCGCCCTCCACGTGGCAACTATCCCAGGCTTCGGATTAACGATCTTGAAAGAGCCTCCGATGGACTTGGCCACGGCTAAGTTCCCGAAGTACACCTTTGAAGGCGTGGCGAAGCTGATCGAAGTGTCCGCGGGTCTTGCGGGCGAGGTGCGCACCGCGCTCGCCTCCATGAGCGATGAGGAACTCCAGTCAGAATGGACCCTGAGCTTTGGCGGGCAGGTCGTCGCACGGGGTACGCGTCAGTTGCTTTATCGCACCATGTTTTTCAATCACCTCATTCACCATCGCGGCCAGCTCACTGTCTATCTGCGCCTGCTCGACATTGCCGTGCCGGGCATCTACGGGCCGTCAGCAGACGAACCGTTCACACGGTAACGCTGGGTACACAACACACGCATATCTGACTACCAAGTCTGCGACCATCTGGCGTATGCTGTCAGACACACCGATGAAGGTACTTCTTGCCGTCACGAGTTTCTGCATAACCGTCTTTGCACACGCGCAGAGTACGCCTGCGCCGCGCGCCACGGTCTTGCATGCCGCGCACATACTCGACGTTGCCGCTGGAAAAACCATCTCGCCCGGTGAAATTCTTGTTATAGACAACCGCATCCGCGAAACGGGCGAGCATGTGGCCCACCCCGCAGGCGCGGAGATGATCGACCTCGGCAATACAACCCTGATGCCCGGCTTGATCGACGCCCATGTGCACCTCTTTCTGCATGTGGGCAACGAAGCGAACCAGACCGTCGACGAATCGGTGCCGGAACGCACGCTGATCGCAGCCAGCGCCGCGAAGGCAGACCTTATGGCCGGCTTTACAGCCGAGCGCGACATGGGTACAGAGGGCGCAGGCTGCGCGGACGTCGCCGTCCGCAACGCCATCAACCACGGCTTGATTCCTGGACCGCGCATGCGTATGTCCTGCAACGCCATCGACATCAATGGCGGGCACGAGGACAACGGCGGACGCAATCCCGAAGAACATCTACTCAGCAATGCGGACCGTGCCGACTCCATTGACGAAATCATCCACGTCATGCGCGAGCAGCATAAGCAGGGCGCGGATTTCACCAAAATCTATGAAACTGGCCGCGACAGCCTGCGCGACGGCGTCTTCAGCACGCCCTATCAATACACGGAAGCGGAACTGGCCGCAGCCGTCGCGGAAGCCAAACGCACCGGCAGCGTGGTCGCGGTGCACGCCACAGGCGAACCCGGCACCGGTTACGCCGCACAGGCTGGCGTCGTTTCTATCGACCACGCGTATCAACTCTCGCCCGCGACCATGCAGCTGATGAAAGAGAAAGGCATCTTCGCCGTACCCACCTTCGCGATTGGCGAATATTTCGCGGACCACGCCGAAACGCCTGCCGCAACGGCTCGCCGGCGCGAAAGCGAGGCCTACCACGCGGCCCAGTTCAAAATTCAAATGGCTGCGGGTGTGCCCTTTGCCGCCGGTTCCGATGTTGGCCCGTTCCCCCATGGGACCCAGGCGCACGAGCTTGTGCTGATGGTCAAGTACGGCATGTCCAACGCCGAGGTGCTGCGCTCTGACCTGCTGCATGGCGCAAAACTCCTGGGCTGGGACAAGGAGATCGGCCAGTTGCTCCCCGGCTTCTATGCCGACATCATCGCCGTCCCGGGTGACCCGCTGATCGACATCAGTGCCACGGAACATGTCAGCTTCGTCATGAAGAATGGCGAGGTGCTCCGGCGATGAAGACCGCAACGGCTCACACATCGGTGGGCACCAGCGAGCATCATACCGGTCCGGTATGCGAGCGCTGCGGCGGGTTCACCTTCGAGCGGCTGCAGCGCACCGGCTTTCTACAGCGCAGAATCATGCCCTTCTTCCACCGCTATCCTTGGCGCTGCGTTCTCTGCAATAAACTTACCTACCGCACGGCCCGCAATAACCTCGAACTGCGCAAGCTGGCCAGCCGCTAGACATTATGCCTTCGGTGGCAGCACATAGCGCCGCAGCGACATGCTTGGCACCTCAATCAGGTAACGCGTTACGAGCGCAAGCGCTATCGAAATAGCGAGTATGCCCAGCGTACGCACCACAAACTGCACGTTGTTTGCTCCATCCGGCGCGCCTAAGACGTGGTTCCACACGTCCAGCACATACAGGTGGACCATGTACATCGAATAACTGATCAAGCCAAAGAACGTGAGAACGCGTCCCCTGAAGACAGCCAGGAAAGGGGCATTGGTGTAGTGAATAAGACACCCAACGATAGATCCCGCCAGCAGCGTGACTCCCGTTTGAAAGCACGCGGCTTGATACGCCTCTTCACGCAGCGATCCTGCCGTCAGGTGGTAAGCAAGCAGGACGCACGCCTGGCCAAGCACAAACCCACCACGCAGTGCCACGCGTTCCCGCAGCGCACCACCTAGCCGTTCACCACCCTGCATGAACCAGCAACCCAACAGCGCTCCAAAGGCAAGCCCGTCGCAATGAAGAAACGTTAGAAAGTAGTTGTAATGCCCGAACCAGGCTGCCACCAGCCGGAGTCCCACACACAAGAGTCCGATCACCAGCGCCCAATGCTGCAATTCATTGATGGACCGCTTCCGCAGCACGGTTGGCCACGCAATGTAGAACTGCTCCTCAATCGCCAGCGTCCAGAATGGCCCCGTACTCGCCACATGCAGCACGGACGCGAAGTTTGCCAAAAACACCGCGGCCAGCACGACATAGCCCATCGCACTGCGTTGAAACAACGCTACACACAGCAGGCAAACAAAATATAACGGCAACACGCGAAGCGCACGCTTCCAATAAAAATCGTGGTAATAGTGAGGGCTGTGCCGCGCCTTAATCAGCAGGCTTGTAATAAGGAACCCGGACAACACAAAAAAGAGATCGACGCCGGTGCGTGCCTGCTCAAACAGCCGGGCACAAAAATTTACCAGCGGCGTGTTGCTTGTTTGCGTGTATGACGTAAAGCACACATGATGAAACAGCACCATGAGCGCGGCAAGACCACGCAAACCATCCAACTCGGGGATGTGCACCAGACGCTGCGTGCGTGTTATACGCACCGGAGTTGCGTTCGTATCTCCATCCTGCAGCGCCTGTACATCCATCGAAGAGTCCTTCTCAACCACACGCAGGGAGTTAATCCATTGCGTGATGCGCCAACTCTTCCCAACGTGCATACAGCGCGCCCACTTCAGCCTGCGCTTCCGCTTGCTCGGTCAGCGCCATCTGCAGCGAAACTCCATCGATGGCAATCACCGGATTCGCCAACGCTACATCCGCAGCCGCAACCCGCGTCTCCGCATCTGCAATGCGATTCTCCAGGGTACTCCACTCACGCTGCTCCATGTAGCTCAGTTTCTTCTTGGAAGCAGCATCTGCAACAGTCTGCGGACCGGCAGAGACAGCTGGCGCAACCTCGGCTGGAACTGGCTGTTGCATCCAGTCCTCCCATTGCGAGAAGTCAGCAAACTGCGCCACCCTTCCCGTGCCATCCAACCCCAGCACGGTTGTGCTCACCCGGTTCAGCATGTAGCGGTCATGCGTGACTAGCACCATCGCGCCGGGATACTCCAGCAGGTTCTCTTCCAGTAGTTCCAGCGTCGGGATGTCGAGGTCGTTGGTAGGCTCATCCAGCAGCAGCAGGTCCGCCGGCTGTAGCATCAACCGCGCCACCAGCACCCGCGCACGTTCGCCGCCGCTTAGCCGCTCCACCGGCTGATTCAGTTGCTCGCCGGTAAACAAGAACCGCGCTGCCCAGCTTGCCACATGCACCACGCGGCCATTGTGAACCACGGAATCGCCTTCCGGTGCCAACGCCCTGCGCAGTGTAAGCGACGTGTCGATCTCACGGGCCTGCGAAAAATACACCACCCGCAGCATGTTCGCTCGCTTCACCGTCCCGCTGGTCGCCTCCAGTTCACCTGTCAGCAGCCGCAACAGCGACGTCTTACCGCTGCCATTCGGTCCCACCAGCCCGATCCGCGTTCCCGCCGTAATCGCAAGATTAAGATCGCGAACAATCTCGCGTTCGTCAAACCGCAGACCGACCTCTTCAAATTCGACTAAACGTTTCGTCTGCCGGTCCGTTGCGTTGAAGTCGATGCCCACGCCTGCCCGTTGCATCCGCGTGTTCATGCCCGCGAGTTCGCCGATCATCTCGTGCGCGCGGTCGATGCGAGCCTTGCTCTTGGTGGTCCGCGCCTTTGGCCCACGGCGCAGCCATTCCACTTCCGTCTTTACCTGATTGCGCAGGCTCTCCTGCTGCTTCGATTGCGCCTCCAGGTACAGCTCGCGCTCTTCCAGGAATCGCGAGTACGGGCCCCTCACGCGCAACAATCCGGCCGCATACACGCGATTCAATTCCACCGTCTCGTTCGATACAGCCTCCAGAAAATACCGGTCATGTGACACAACCACGCACGCACAAGGCACGCTGGCCAGCAACTCTTCAAGCCACTCAATTCCTTGCAGGTCCAGGTGATTCGTCGGCTCATCCAGCAGCAGCACGTCCGGCTCGGTAATGACACCCTCTGCAATCGCCAGCCGCTTGCGCCACCCTCCTGAGAGCGTGACCGCCTCCGCATGTTCGTCCGGGAATCCCGTCCGGCCGAAAGTCTCCCGCAGCCGCTGTTCGTGCTCGTTCTCCGGAACTCGCGCCGCATCCAGCGCACGTTGCAGCACCTCACGAACCGTCAGGCCTTTACCAAATTCGCTGGTTTGCGCAACCACTCCAACCCGGGCGCGCTTACGCGTCGTCACCTCTCCGCTGTCTGGCTCCTCATTCCCTGCAAGGATGGCCAGCAGTGTTGACTTGCCCGCTCCGTTCGGCCCCACCAGGCCGATACGGTCACCATCGGAGACCACGAGCGACACATCCTGGAACAGCACTCGCGCACCGTATCGCTTGCTGACAGATTGTGCATTAAGAATTGGGGGCATGTCTTCTAGTTTAACGGAATGCGCTACAGCATCTGCACATAGAACAGCCGCTCTTCCGGGTCATCGCCGGGCGCGATCACCACCTGTCCGCGCGCACGCGCCACAATCGACGGAAACTTTTCGCCCCACTCCACCAGCACCAGCGCTTCGGGATCGGCCTCTATCTCCTCCATGCCGAGCGCCAGTAACTCCTCTTCCCTCTCCAGCCGGTACAGGTCCAGGTGGTACAGTTTCCGGGTCGTGCCAGCATACTCATGCACCAGCGTGAACGTAGGACTCGTCACCTCGTCCGCTGGAGTGCCCATCGCCTGCGCAATCCCCTTCACCAGCGTCGTCTTGCCGGCCCCTAAATCGCCGCGCAGAATGACCAACCGGGGCAGAGGCAACATCAACTCCATTACCGTTTGGCCAAGCGCCAGCGTCCCCGCCACACTGCGCGTCATCAAACGCTTCTCGATCATTGCTGACCCTGACTGGTGGAGTTGCGCACTCCACAGATCCACTCCATGTCCTCCGCATCGCGCGTACGATACCGAAACGCGTCGCTAAGGTGCGCTACAGTATCCGTGGCCAATACCGTATGCTGCTCCATCCGGTGTGCCGCAAAGTCCGCTGCCAACCCATGCAGGTACACCGCCGCATTCACCGCATCCCGCACATTCTCAGGATGCTGGCCCACGCAAGCCGCCACAATCCCCGTCAGGATATCGCCTGACCCACCCTTCGCCATCGCCGGATTTCCCGTCGTATTCACCGATACGGTTCCATCGGGATGCGCCACCAGCGTCCGCCATCCCTTCAAGACCAGCGTGACGCCATGCTCCGTCGCAAACCGCCGAGCCAGGTTCAGCCGGTCTGCTTGCACCTCTTTGGTCGAGATGCCCAGCAGCGTCGCCATCTCGCCCGGATGCGGCGTCAACACAACGGTTCGCTCACCTCCGGCGCTCGCCTTCTTCAGCAACTCGGCTTGACCCTTGAACGCATTCAGCCCATCCGCATCGATCACCACCGGCACCGTCGTCTCCGCCACCATCTTCCGCACAAATTCCGAGGCGTCTCCCTCCGTCCCAAGCCCCGGCCCAATGGCCAGCACCGAAATCTTCTTCATCAGCTTCGCGAGCCGCTCCGGTTCCGCATTCACCAGTGCGACAGACCCGTCTTCATCCTCCTCCAGCGGCACCGTCATCAGCTCCGGCGTGATCAGCGCCACGGTGTTCAGAATCGACTTCGGCACCGCCGCCGTCACCAGCCCCGCGCCCGCCCGCAGCGCAGCCAGCGAACTCATGGATGGCGCACCAGCCTTGCCATACCCGCCGCCCACCAGCAGCACATGCCCATACATGCCCTTGTTCGAATCAATCGGCCGTGGTGCCTCAAAGATCCGCTTGGAGGAGCCGGTCCACGTCAGGCCAGTGCCGCTCTCCACAGCTTCTTCCGGAGACCCAATCGGAGCCACCACCACCGGCCCAAACACCTCCGGTGCCGTTAAAAATCCAAACACATGCGCCAGCTTTGGCGCGGTAAACGTCACCACCGCATCCGCGCGAAACGCTCCCTCGACCGTCTGCTCCATCGAGTCCGCATCCCACCCGGACGGCAGGTCCACCGCCACCACCGGCACGCGCAACCCAGCGATTATGTCCCGCACCGCAACCGCGACACCACGCAGCGGAGGCTTGAATCCCGTGCCCACCACAGCATCCACAATCACGTCCACGCCGTTCAGCAACTCAGGCAACGCACTGGGATTCAGCGTTCCCTCAGAAACAGCCGCACGCGACTGAGGCACCGTGGCCTCGTCTGCCACCATTGCGATGTGGATCGCCGTCTGGTCCAGCAACCCAAACGCATCCGCCGCCGCGCCCTGCAGCTTCGCTTCTTCACCCAGCAGAAAGACGGAAACCTGCATCCCTGCGGTGAGCAGCGCTCGCGCCGCCACAAAGCCATCGCCACCGTTGTTCCCCGTCCCGCACAGCACCGCCACCCGCTTCGCCCGGGGATACCTCGACAGAACAAAGCGGGCCACCGCCGTCCCAGCCCGCTCCATCAACTCGCCAAACGGCACCCCAAACCGGTCCACCGTAGCCCGGTCCGCCGCCCCCATCTCCACCGCCGTAAGAACCTTCATGTGGGTTTTGGATGCGGATTAGAAATTCATCGTGCATTCTCCAGTTCGTAATCTATCTCAGCAGATGGAACTATCACCATGCGGCATGGCAGAGACAAACTCAAGCAATTTCCAGCAGATGGATGACGCAAAGATCTCCGGCGAACACTGGAAGATCATGTTCATTTCCGGCATGGGTTTCTTCACGGACGCGTATGACTTGTTCATTATCGGCGTCGTGATGGCTCTGCTCAAACAGCAGTGGCATGTTGGCAAACTAGAAGAGAGTCTGGTGGAGTCGACCGCGCTTCTGGCTTCTGCCCTGGGTGCGCTGTTGTTCGGACGCGTGGCTGACATGCTGGGGCGCAAGCGCATTTACGGCGTGGAGGTCCTGGTGCTTGCCGCTGGAGCGATTGCATGCGCGTTTTCGCCAAACATTTGGTGGCTGATCGGTCTTCGCTTCATTTTGGGTATTGGTATTGGTGGCGATTATCCCGTTTCCGCTACCATCATGAGCGAGTATGCAGGAAAGAGTTCTCGTGGCATGCTGGTGTCGCTTGTGTTTGCGATGCAGGCCGCTGGGCTGATCGTAGGACCGCTCTTCGCTTCCGCGCTGCTCTCTACCCATCTATCGCAAAACATCATCTGGCGCATACTTGTTTCGTTTGGCGCTGTTCCGGCACTGGCGGTGTACTGGCAGCGCCGGAACCTGAAAGAATCACCCCGTTATCTAGCCGCTTCCGGACAGAAGGAGGGCGGCGAGGGCGCGGAATCAAAACCTTCACAAACCTTCACCGAAGGCTTTGGCCAGCTTTGGACCAATCGAAAGCTGCGCACGCTTCTGATTGGTTCCAGCTTGGCATGGTTTCTGATGGACGCTGCCTACTACGGCAACACAGTGTCCAGCCCTGTGGTTCTCTCAGCGCTGGGGCATAATCACTCACTTCTACAAAAGACTCTCACACAGCTGGGAATCTTCGCCGTCTTTGCGGCTCCCGGGTATGCGATGTCGGCATGGACGATGGACAAATTAGGCCGTAAGGTCATACAGTGCCTTGGCTTCACGATGATGGCAATCACTTTTGCTCTGCTTGCGTTCATCCCGCATCTGGAGCAGCAAGCTGTACCATTCCTGATCATCTATGGCTTTAGCTTCTTCTTTACGGAGTTTGGGCCAAATGCAACCACGTTCGTGTACCCGTCGGAACTGTTTCCTGTGAAGCAGCGCACAACAGGTCATGGGATCGCAGCGGCCATGGGCAAGCTGGGTGGCTTCGCGGGCGTCTTTCTGTTCCCGTACCTTATGCACTGGAAAAACCTGATGGGTGCGGAGTCTGCGGCAGCAGCGGCTAGCCTGCTTGGCCTTGTCGTTAGCCTGACGATGCTGCCTGAAACAAAAGGCCGCAGCCTGGAAGAAATCTCTGGCGAACCGGACGCAAGCAAAGCTGAAGGCCAGCAGGGTGGACAAGCAGTTGCAACAGCCTGACACAGCATGTGTTTATCGAGCAGTAGGTTCAGTTGCCGGTATGCCGCTCGCCGGAGACGGCGCAACTGCCGGAACGGGAGAGGTCACGGTGGTGGTGTCTGTTGCCGGAACGGCGTGCTGCTGGAAGTAGCTGCGGCTGGCCAGCGCGCGGTAGAAGATGCCGGTGAGTTCGGCAGCTTTAGGCCCAAAGGTAGGGCGACCGCCGGTGAGGAAGAAGACCGTGACGATGCGTCCGTTCGGGCCGTCGCCGTAACCAGCGAACCAGCCGAAGCGCGTTCCAGCATCGGAACAGGTGCCCGTCTTACCCAGCACGGGAAATTCGTTGAAGTTGGCGCGAAGGCTGCGTGCGGTGCCGTAATTGGCTTCCACCGCGCCCGCCATGCCAGGCAGCATGTCAGGGATGTACTTCTGGATATCGAGTGTCCGCTTCAGCCGAGGTTCAAACGCCGCAACCTCGTCCGGCGTCGTTGGATGTTGCAGGTAGAACAGCGACCCGCCGTTGGCAATCGCGCTGACAATCGCCCCAAGCTGCATCGGCGTCATCGACACGCTCTCGCCAAACGAGCACATCTTTCCAACGCCACCTTTCCACGCTGGCAACTCCGTATCCGGGTACACGCCAAGCTGCTCGCCCGCAATGTTGTACCCCGCAAGCTCACCCAAGCCGAACTGATTGGCGTAGTGCTTCACACGCTCAAAGCCAAGCTGGCGCCCCAACGTTTCGAAGTACGGATTGACGCTCCGCGCCAGCGCATACGTCAGGTTCAGCCGGTAGCCGCCTCCGACATTCACCTGCGTGTCCTTCGTGATGATGCCTTCAGACAACGCAGCAAGCGCAACGGTCAGCTTAATGGTGGAGCAAGGCTCCGCGCCAGGGCCAAGCGCCATCTTCTGGTTCACCATGGCCATGATGCGGCCATTCTTCGGATCGATGGCGAGGGCTGTTCCGTTGTAACTGCCCAGCGCCTCCAGCAGTGACGCGCGTACCAGCGGATCCTCGCCGCCCACCTGATCGCCCACCGTAGTGTTCAACGTGTTCATCGTGAACGAGGGCGCGGAGAAGTGCTCGACATACCGCGCACGAACCATACGCCCATGACGCCCGCGCACCAGCAGGACCACATTCCGGCTTCGTGCACCGCCACGCGAACGCGAGGCAATCATAGACGAGCCGCGCGACCCACGCGCATGTGCTGTACGACTGGCATGGGCCGTCGCCGAACGACGATGCGACGGAGAAGCATGGCTCGCGCCGTGCCGCGCAGGATGTGCCGCAGCGCTCTCGCGCATCCCGAAAACAAGCACGGCAAGCAGGATCACCAGGGATCGAATTTTGTGAAGCAGTGTGTCTGCCATCGTTTCTCCTCGCCTGTTCAAACCGTGTTACGAACGCTCACTCATTAGACGAACGAAGGCTTACGGGCAGTTCAACCAGCCGGGCATCAATGACCACCACGCCGCAAAAAGGCGGGAATGTCCAGTTCGTCATGTTCGGTCTGCGGCTCCGCCGGAGCGAACCCGGCAAAGGTCGGCACGCGAACATCGGACCGCAACACTGGTTCTTCAGCACCTGCGGGCGGCACGGGACGGCGGTCCTTGCGAAAGAAGTCGTCGTCGAAGGCAGACGCCGGAACGGGCACCAGCTTGGATGGTGTTTTCGCAGCAGCCAGTTCCACATCGGTCTTGAATACCCTCGCGGCCGGCTCTTCCGCAATACGGGTCGCGACCGGTACAGCATGCGGTGCGGTGAAGACCGCATTGCTGGGCCTGGGATAGGACGGCTCGACCGGCTCTGGACCGGAGGCCGAAATCTCAGGATAGTCATCCACTTCAAACGCAGGTCGCGGCACGCGAGCGAGCGGCGTTTGCGGAGTATCGTCGAAATACTCAGCTGGCCCGCGATCTGCCTGCACCGGTGCTGTCTTGACCTGCGCGGCGGACTTCGCCGGTGGAGCGACATACCGCGGTTGAATCGGCGGGTCGAAGAACGGCTCCGCGACAAAACCGGGACGCTGCAGGCCGCTCTGCTCCAGCATTCGCTCGCGGCGCTCGTCGGCATCCTTCTTGGGAGGCTTGAAGCCGGTTGCGATGACGGTGATCTTCACCTCGTCGCCCAAACGCTCGTCGAGCACCGCGCCAAAGATGATGTTGGCGTCCTCGTGGGCGGCGTCCTGGATCAGCATGGATGCCTCGTTGACCTCGCTCAGCTTCAACGAACTGGATCCCGTGATGTTGATCAGGATGCCCCGCGCGCCGTCGATTGCGCCCGCCTCGAGCAGTGGAGACGCCATGGCAGCCATCGCGGCCTCGCGTGCGCGATGTTCGCCGCTGCGCACGCCCGTCGCCATCACCGCATAGCCCATGCCTGCCATCGTCGTCTTCACGTCGGCAAAGTCACGGTTGATAATGCCGGGAATCGTAATGATGTCGGAGATGCCCTGCACGCCCTGTCGCAGCACATCGTCCGCGATACGGAAGCTCTCAAAGAAGCCGGCATCCTTCGCCACGGCGAGCAGTTTTTCATTCGGAATGACGATCACGGTATCGACGGCATCCAGCAACTCCTGCAATCCGCGTTCGGCCTGCGTCATGCGGCGCTTACCCTCGAAGCCGAAGGGCCGGGTCACAACGGCGACGGTGAGCGCACCCATCTCGCTCGCCAGAGACGCAATTACTGGCGCTGCACCAGTGCCCGTACCGCCGCCCAGGCCGGTGGTGACGAACACCATGTCCGCGCCTTCCAGAGCTTCGATGATCTTGTCGGAATCCTCCAGCGCCGCGCGCCGGCCGACATCTGGATTCGCACCCGCACCCAAGCCGCTGGTCAGCTTGACACCGAGCTGTAACTTGACCGGTGCCTGAGAACTCTTTAACGCCTGGACATCGGTGTTTGCCGCGATGAACTCGACACCTTCAACGCCTGCGGCGATCATGCGGTTCACGGCGTTGTTGCCGCCGCCGCCGACACCGATCACCTTGATGCGCGCGCCACGGGGCATGTCTTCGTGGTAGTGAATACGCAGGTCGTCGTCGGGCATCATGGGCAAACTCCTTGGTTCAGCGCGAATCAGGAATGCGCATTCGCATTACCGATTCCTGTCTCCCTGATTCTGTCATGCACCTTCATGCGGAACGGTGTGGAATCACGTGTGTGCGTGTCAGGAGGTTCTCTTTTAGGTTCCTCGCATCGAACGGATGTGAACCAAAGGATTGCAGGCGAGCTGTTTACCGGGTTCCTGGCGGGATTGCCGCATGGCACCGCCACGGATATCCACATTTTGACCGACGCCGACGCGGACGGCCTGCCCGCTGGTGCACTGCTTCTACGCGCGTTGCATGCCGCTGGATATAGCAGCGTTAGCGTGGAGACGCGCGGCAAGTTTGAGAACGCGTGGATGCCGCCGGTACATGAGCGGCTGCGGCTGCGCGCACCAGAAGCCCTGCTCATCGTCGATCTCGGAACACGGCCCGACGATCTGCTGCCCGGTGTGCCCACGCTGCTGATCGATCACCATGCCCCGTTTGGCACTCCGCCCGGAGCGACGCTGCTGACCAGCTATGGCACCGAGCCGACCGCGACCAGTGGCCTGCTGGCCCTGTGGTGCGCGCAGGCCATCGCGCCGGAACTTGCTGACCGCTTGCAGTGGATGGCGGGCATTTCATTGCTTTCCGATCTTGGCGACAAGGCTCCCTTTGAGGAGCTTGCTGAGTCGAAGCGGCGGTTTGGTGTTTCGGCGTTAAAAGACCTGACGTCACTGCTAAACGCGCCCCGGCGGACCGCCGATGGAGACGCGTCTTCTGCCATGCAGCTGCTGCTGCTTGCTGAGACGCCGAAGCAAGCGCTTGCCACGCCCTCTCCGGAACTGGAGGCGTTGCGTGCCGCAAAGACGGAAGTGAATGCGGCACTGGCCGAGGCACGTAAGAGACCTCCGCGCTTCTCGACCAAGTGGCGCGACGAACTTGGCGCAGACATGATTGCGGTGCGCATGGACACGCCGTGCCAGGTGCACCCGCTTGTTGCGCAGATCTGGCGGCCACGCTTCCCAAAAGCCATTATCTTCGGCGTCAACACCGGCTTTCGTCCTGGCTTTGTGCATTTTGCCGGCCGTGCGCCAAAGAATGTGAACCTGGTGCAGTTTCTCCGCGCACACACGCCGGTCGGCGCGGACGGCACCTTTGGCGGCGGACACGATCAGGCCAGCGGCGGTGCGCTGCCGGTGGAGCTTTGGAATCCGTTTGCGATCGACATGGGCTGGGGACCGGAGTTACAGGTCGCATCGTAAGCTTAGTGCAACATGATTACCGTTCATGGTGAAAGCATCTGGAAGCTGGGCTTAGGGGTAGTAGTCCTGCTCTTTTTCGTGGGCCTAGGCATCGGCCACATCCTGAATCCCGATTATTTCATCAAGCGGACAGCTATGCGACGTGGCGGAGCAATGCTAACCGAGTGGAACCGAACAGGCGTTCAACTCGTTGGCTGATCATCACACTTTTCTCAGCAGGAGTATTGTACGAACTCATAAAGGACCTATTTATAAAGTGAACGTATAGGAACTGGATTCCATCTGCCCCATGCTGGACAAGACATAGACTTGTAGCACATTCCTGTTAACATCAATGGAAAGGGAAGTCGATGCACGAATACGGTCCTGTCATACTGATCTTCGTTGCCGTCCTTGTGGGAATTCTGTTCAACAGGCATGACATTGGCGAGCTAAAGTCCGACGTTAACAAACGTCTGGATAGGATTGACACCCGCTTAGATAAGATCGATATGCGCTTAGACCGCATCGACGGGGATCTGAAACAGTTCCATGGCACCGATAAGCTGCTCGAAGGGCGAGTGGACGAACTATCGAAGCGGATAGCCTAGTTATCTATCCGCCGTCGTAGTCGCTTTTTGTTGATGTGCAACGCTACAATCCCTGTCATGCTGCGCCCCTCACGTGTAATCCTGCTAGGCCTATGCGTTTCGTTGTTCCCACTTTTCGGCTTAGGAACGCGTACATTCGCTGCCATGAAAAGCGGAGGCAAGGACGCCGATTGGCTGGTCTACGGCGGCAACCATGAAGGCCAGCATTACTCACCGCTGACACAGATCAATCGCGCTAACGTGAAGCAGTTGAAGGTGGCCTGGACCTTCGACACAGGCGAGACTGGAGGATTGCAAACGCATCCGCTGATTGTCGATGGCACGCTGTTTGCCTACACGCCCAGCCAGCAGGTGATTGCACTGGACGCCGCCACTGGCAAGAAACAATGGAGCTTCGACAGTGGTATCACGTCCGGCCAGCCAGACCGTGGGTTCGCCTTCTATGTCAACGGCAGGCAGAAGATTCTGTTCGCTAATACGCTCTATGCGCTATGGGCATTGGACCCCGACACAGGCAAACCCATCCAGAGCTTCGGCAACAAGGGCAAGATCGATCTCCGCAACAATCTTGGGCCGGAGTCACCCGCTGGCACCGTCGCGCTAACAGCACCCGGCACGGTATACAAGGACCTCATCATCATGGGCTTCCGCACGGCGGAGGCCACGCCCGCGCCACACGGCGATATCCGCGCGTATGACGTACACACCGGAGCGCTGCGCTGGAGCTTCCACACCATCCCGCATCCTGGTGAACCCGGCTATGAGACCTGGCCGAAGGACGCGTGGACCTACACTGGCGCCGCCAACAACTGGGCGGGCAGCGTGGTCGATGAGGAGCGTGGCATCGTGTACGTGCCAACCGGCTCCGCCGTGACTGACTTTTATGGTGCGGACCGCGCGGGAAAAGACCTCTACGCCAACTGTCTTCTGGCTATTGACGCGAACACGGGCAAGCTGCTGTGGCATTTTCAGGCGGTGCACCACGACATCTGGGACCGCGACTTCCCCGCTCCGCCCATCCTTCTTACGGTGAAGCACGAGGGCAAGATGGTGGATGCGGTGGCGCAGACCACCAAGCACGGACAGGTGTTCGTCTTTGACCGCGTGACCGGCATGCCATTGTTCCCGATCAAGGAGCAGCCGTTCCCGGCGAGCACCGTTCCTGGCGAGTGGACATCACCCACGCAGCCCATGATCACGACACCCGCACCGTACGCGCGCCAGCGCTTGACGGCAGACATGTTGACCACGCGCACGCCAGAGGCACACGCCTGGGCGGAGAAGCAGTTTGGCACCTTCATCAGCAACGGTCAGTTCATTCCGCTCAGCGTGGGCAAGCCCACGGTCATTTTCCCCGGTTATGACGGTGGCGCGGAGTGGGGCGGCGATGCCGTCGATCCAAACTCCGGCGTGATCTACATTAACTCCAATGATGTCGCATGGACCGGCGAGTTGGCCGAGGTGCACGCTACCGGACCTGGGGCGAATACCTACAACACGCAATGCGCCGCTTGCCATGGGCCAGACCGCAAAGGCCAGATGGGCGTTTTTCCATCGCTCATCGACGCGTCGCGGCACCTCTCCGCTGAACAGATGGCGGATGTTGTGCACAACGGGCGTGGTCGCATGCCCAGCTTCTCAAATATCAACGGTGACACGCTACAAGCGCTGCTAGCGTACGTGCGCACCGGTGAGGAAGCGCCGAACGCGGCTGCTAGGCGCAGCGAGGCTGCTTTCTGGGGCGATGCCGCGCTACCCAAGCCCGACCACAGCGACAAAGAGGAGCTGCAGCCTGGCTCTGGTGCCAGCACAGCTCCCCATGCCAAATACCGCTTCACCGGTTACCGCAAATTCCTTGATCCAGACGGCTATCCGGCTGTAGCGCCGCCATGGGGCACACTCAATGCCATCGATCTGAACACCGGAAAATATCTGTGGAAGATACCGCTCGGCGAATACCCCGAGTTAGCCATGAAAGGCATGAAGGATACCGGCAGCGAAAATTATGGTGGCCCTGTCGTGACCGCAGGCGGTCTCCTGTTCATCGGCGCGACAAATTTCGACAAGAAGATGCGCGCCTTCGACAAGGACACAGGCAAGCTGCTGTGGGAGTGCACCATGGACTTCGCCGGAAACGCCACGCCTGCAACCTACATGGTGAATGGCAAGCAATACATTGTCATCGCGACCAGCAGCGCGCGCAATCCAAAGGCACCGCAAGGCGCAAAGTACGTCGCCTTTGCTTTGCCATAAACGGTCGCGGCGTACGTGGACTCGCATCCGCGTACGCCGCATCAGTGCTAAGGTGCTTTAGTTCTTTTTGCACGAATTACCGGCGGCGTCTGCCACCTGAAGCGCTGCTAGACCGAGGCCGGCTGGCTGAACCGCTGCCACCTGCGGGACGGCGACGCCCAGCTCCGGAAGAACCACGGCGCTGCGGAACAGACGTTTCCTCATGCCCTGTACCGGCCGGATTAGTCTTCCAGGCCCGCGACTCCAATTGCATCAGGTCGCCAGCGTTGGACACGTCCACAGGAGAATTACGTTCTTCCTTGGCCAGGTTCTTGTCGGTTTCTCGCCAGTCAAAGGTGATCTTCAACTCGCGCTCCATCTTGCGGGCATCGCTGCGTTCCTGTGGCATGACAAACGTCGTTGCAACGCCTGTCGCCGATGCACGGCCCGTGCGCCCAATGCGGTGGATGAAGTCGTCACTCGCGTTGGGCAGGTCGTAGTTGATGACATGCGCAATGTTTGAAATGTCGAGACCACGCGCGGCAACATCCGTGGCCACCAGGATGCGGCTCTTACCCGTGGAAAACGCCTTTAGGGCAGCGGTGCGCTGCGACTGCGAGCGATCTCCATGGATAACAGAGATGTTGTGTCCGAGTTTCTCCAGCTTGCGGCCAAGCCGGTCCGCGCCATGCTTCGTCCGCGAGAAGATGAGGTAGGTTCCACTCTCTTCGCCGAGCAGTTTTTCCAAGAGGCTCGTCTTCTGATCCTGCATGACCATGTAAGCGCGCAGTTCCACACGATCGCTGGGCTTGCTGGTGGTGCCAATCGCAACACGCACTGGCTTCTGTACGTAGTCACGAACGATTTCAGTGATGTTTGCGTCCAGCGTAGCGGAGTAGCACATGGTTTGCCGCGTTTTGGGCAAGGCACCCACAATGCGGCGAATGGCGGGAAGAAAGCCCATGTCCAGCATGCGGTCCACTTCGTCCAGGACGAGCATTTCCACGTTGCGAAGGCTGATTTCGCCACGCTTCAGGTAATCCTCAAGCCGTCCGGGCGTCGCGACCACAAGGCGGGGTCTGCGGCGCAGGGCATCCAGCTGCGAGCCTTCAGACAGGCCACCGCAGACCAGCACGGCGTCGGATTTGGCATTGGAGACGATCTTGCCGTAGCTCTCCAGCACTTGCATGGCGAGTTCGCGCGTCGGCAATAGAATCAGGGCGCGAATAGGCTTCACCTGCCGCTTGCCCGGAGGCGGCGCGGGCAGCGGGTTGCTGTCCATCTGCTGGATCATCGGAATCAGAAAGGAGAGTGTCTTGCCGGTGCCTGTGGCAGCTGTTGCCAGCACGTCACGACCTTCCAGCGCCGGAGGAATGGCAGCGGCCTGCACCGGCGTTGGCGTCGCGAAGTTCGCAGCGGCCAGACGGTGCTTGAGACTCTCCGAAATGGCAAAATCGTTAAAGTGAATGTTGGAGGTGGTGTTTATCGTGGCGGGAACGTTCGAGCTCTGTGGCTCGAGAACTGCGGCGGAACTGGAATTCAAGCTAAATCTTTCGTAGTTGGACGGGTGCGCTCATCTGGCGGACCTGCCTGCCAAAATATCATCTATTGCAGGGTACCTTGCGCCCGTTGGCTCGGGAAGGCACCATGGATTCGTTCGGTCAGCGAAGCTGCTGCTCCACTGCTGCGCGGCGAGGTCTACACGATCGGACCGGTCAAGCCAGAGCAACCAACGCTTCCCCGTATCGAGCCGGGAATGGCATACAGCGCGGGTAAAATACATCGCGGTCCCTGGCCAGCCCATCCACTCAGGGCCGTTCCCGCAACGCCTCGGAAGCTGTGCACTTCCTGATATCTATCATAGCATGGATGAAGGTTCTGCACGCTACACTGGAACCGATGTCCCCTTCAGTGGAAGAGCCGCGGGAACAGGCTGCCGGAACGCTCCGTGGTGATCACCGTCTGAAGCGGGTTCTGCATGGCGGTGCTTCCGCGTTGGTGTATCGCGGTGTTGCGCTGCTTACGTCGCTTGTGTCGCTGCCGCTGACGACGCGGTATCTGGGACCAGAGCGGTACGGCATCTGGGTCACGCTGAGCACCTCCGTGACCATGCTTGCCGTGCTGGACCTAGGCATCGCGAACAGCTTGTCCAATCGCATCTCGCAGGCGTTTGCCCGGAATGACGACGGCATGGCGCAGATGTACTACGCCAGCGCGGTGTGGATGAGCACTGCCATTTCCCTGCTGCTGGGTGTCATGGCATTTCTGCTTTGGCCTCATCTACACATTCCTGCGCTGTTCCACGTCTCCGATTCCGCGCTAGCACGCGATACTTCGCTCTGCGTTGCGGCGACCCTGGCTTTCTTCCTGTTTGGCTTGCCCTTAAATCTGTCCCATCGTGTTCTGAGCGGCTACCAGGAGACGCAGGTCGTTAATTATTTTCTGCTGGTCAGCAACCTGGTAGGACTTGCCGCGATCCTGACTGCGATCAGAATTCATGCAGGCCTTCTTGGCCTCACCCTGACGTACTCCGGCACGCTGCTGATTTGCAACGTTCTGCTGAACGTGTGGTTGGTGATGCACCGCCGGCGTCAGATTTTTCCCTGGCCGGCAGCGATGCGCGGCCACGCCATGCGTGAGCTGCTGCAGTTTGGCACAGGTTTCTTTGTCCTTCAGATCGCCGGCTTAATTGTCTTCAACTCTGACAACCTTGTCATCACGCATTACATGGGTGCCGCCAACGTGATGGCCTACAGCGTGACGTGGAAGCTGGCCAGTCTAGCCGGCGTGTTACAGACAGCAATCTTTCCCTCACTCTGGCCGGCATATACCGAGGCCTATGCGAGCGGCAACTACGATTGGGTGCGCCGCACCTTCTGGTTAGCGATGAAATCGGCCATGGGATTGACGGCAACAGCCATGTTGCTGCTGCTGTTCTTCGGACGCATGCTGATTCACTGGTATATCGGTCCGGCGGCCGTACCCGCATGGCCGCTGATAGCCGCTATCTGCGGATGGATGCTGCTGAGCACGTGCATGGACCTGGAAGCGTGCTTACTGGCCGCGCTGGATGCGGTCAAGCTGCAGGGCGCGCTCTCCATCCTGGCTGCCTGCATCAATCTCGCGCTCTCTATCTATCTTGTGCAGCGCATCGGCCCGCTCGGTGTGGTGCTGGGAACCATCATCTCGTACGCGGTCACTCTGGTTGGGCCGCAGACTGTGCTTGTATGGCGTAAGCTTTACCCCTCCGAACCACTTCCCGCGCTGCTTGGAACGGAGGGACATGTCCGGTAGGCTGCTGCGGCTTGTACGAATGCCTTTACCTGATCTGCTGCTTTCGATGGTACGCATGGGCGGTACTCGAATCTTCGTGTTGACCGTCCTAGCGGCGCGAGCATTACGAATTCTGCCGCAGGCAAACCGGCCCGGCAGTGGTGGCGAATCCATCCTGGTGGTCGCGCTGACCCCGCACCTGGGTGATGCCGTCATGCTGATGCCCATGCTCCAGGCGCTGAAGGCCGCGCACCCTGCAACGCCGGTTGACTTGGCCATCGAGCGCAGCGCAGCGCCTCTGTTTGACCACATGTCCGAGCTGCGTGTCGTGTATCCGCTGTCGCTTGGCAACGTGCCGCCCGAGGGCACCCGTGCCTCCATCGCCCGTATCTATGCAATAACGCGCGCATACTGGAGTCAGATGCGGGGCTGCCGTCCGGCTATCTGTATCATCCCGCGATGGGGGGACGATCTGTTCCGGTCGATTTACCTGTCTGTTTTGACCGGCGCGCCACGGCGCATCGGATTCGCATCAAAAGCGGGCTGGCCCTTTTACCGCTTCGCGCCGTATCGTGACCGGCTCTTAACGGATGCAATTATGGGTGCAGGCGGACTGCACGAGCCAATGCGGTTTATGTATTTGCTGCACCGCGCTGGATTGCTTAATCATGAGCCGGATAACAAAGTCAGTTTCGAAAATCTGAAGCCAATGCTGCAACTGGCCCAAAGCGTCGACTGGCGGCAGCTCTCCTCCCGGCTCAACCTGCCCTCGAAACCATACGCAGTCATCGCGCCCGGCGCAAGCCAGGCGAAGAAGATCTGGCCAGTGGACGCCTGGTGCGAGGTCATCACCGGGTTGAAGCATATGGGACTGCACACGGTTCTGCTCTCTGGCAAAAGCGATGCCGAAATTGCGGAAGGTCTGCACGAGCGGTGCGGAACCATGACAACACTCGTTTCCGGCGTGACGAACTTCGCTGAATCAGCTGCCTTGCTGAAACAAGCGGCTGTGTTCCTGGGCAGCGATTCAGGTCCCGCACATGTCGCTGGCCCGCTAGGAACAGCCGCGATCGTTCTCTTTGTCGCTTCGGAGAGTGCCGGAATAGATGATCCATTCTCCCCCCTTCGCAACCGGCCCATTGGTCCCCGGGTGGCAGTCTGCTCCCCTTGCGTCACTGAGCCGCCGTGCGTGGATACATGCCATGCGGATGAGCCACACTGCATCCTGCGGATCACACCCGCCGAGGTCCTGAGACAGGTCGAGCATCACATCGCGGAAGGAGTACCGGCGTCATGACTGCGGAGAGCCGTACCATTCAAGTTCTTCTGGCGACGTATAACGGCGAGAGCTTTCTGCAAGAGCAGATCGATTCAATTTTGTCGCAAACGTACCCGGATGTGACGATCCTGGCGCGCGACGATGCTTCTCGCGACAGCACCCGTGTCATTCTGGAACGGAACGCCGCAACGCACCCGCAACGCTTCATGCTGATGCCTCCGGACACTGGAACGGGCAATGCCAAATGGAACTTCATGCGTCTCATGCAGGCATCCACTGCACCCTATGTCGCGCTTGCCGACCAAGACGATGTTTGGCTTCCAGATAAACTTACCGCCTCCATGCATGCCTTGCGCGAACTGGAGCAGCAGCACGGCACGGCTACCCCGCTGCTGATCTTTTCTGATCTGACCGTTACAGACCGCGACCTGAAAACGGTGCATCCGTCTTTCTGGGCGCACCAGCACATTGACGCGGACCATATCAACAGCCTTTCGCACATTCTTGCGCAAAACGTGGTTACAGGCTGCACGGCCCTGATGAATCGCGCACTATTGGAGCGCTCCCTTCGGATGCCGGACGCAGCGTTCATGCACGATTGGTGGATCGCACTCACCGTAGCTGCGTTTGGCCGTGCGCGCGCGTTGCACGGCTCTACCGTGCTGTACCGGCAGCATGGCAAGAACGTGGTGGGTGCGGCAGTCCACCAAAAACCGAACTTGATTCCACGCTTCCGCTACCATGAAAAACGGCGTGCGCAATGGGAGATGAGCGCGCGCCAGGCCATGGCATTTCTGGCGTTGCATCACGGAGAGCTACCCGGTGACAAGCAGCGCGTTCTGGAAGCTTATACCCGGTGCGAGACCAGCCTGAGCCGCTTCGTGCGTGTCGCGACGTATGTGCGCTTTCGCTTTTTCCAGAAAGGCTTGCGAGCAAACTTAGCCGTGCTTTGGTATCTCTGGGATATGAAAGCAGCCAAACGAATGGATGCCGGGATTGCGGTGCGGCCATGAGCGCGCCTGGCGTGATGGCGGTGCTGGTGCTGTACGGAATGTGCGCGGAAGACAGCACCTGCTTCCTTTCCCTCCGCCGCATCCTGGCGGATGCCCCATGGAACGGCTTTCAGCTGCTGCTCTATGACAATTCGGCCACAGCTTCTGAGACGCCGGATTTTCCCGCGCATCTTTCCTACAGACATGACCCGGCGAACGGCGGCGTCGCCGCCGCCTATAACGCAGGTCTTGCCGAAGCGCGCGCACACGGCACAGAGTGGCTGCTGCTGCTGGATCAGGACACCGCACTTACGCCGGAGTACATGTCAGAACTTTGTGAAGCGACCGCGCGTGCCATCAGCGAAGTCGCCGCAATCGTGCCTCGTCTCACACAAGGTGGCCATACCCACTCACCCCATCTCCCGCCAAGACTCTCTCACCGTGCATTGCCGGAGAGCGCCGCTGGTGTGCTGCCTAAAGCTATATGGGCGTTTAACTCCGGAACCGCGGTCCGCGTCCGTGCGGTCCAGCGCTTCCCAACACATTACTGGCTCGACTTCCTGGACCACGCCGTTTTTCACGAACTGCAGGCTAATGGAGGACGCGTTTACCTGATGCACGCCCGCCTGGAGCACCGGCTCTCCACGCAGAAGCTCGGTGAAGAAGCATCTGTCCAGCGCTATCGCAACGTGCTACAGGCGGAGCGCGACTTCTACCGCGAATACGGCACGCTTTCAGACAATATCTTCTACCATCTCCGCCGCATCAAGCAGACTGTAGGGCATCTGCTAAAGATTCGCGATAAACGGTTTGCCCTGCTCAGCGCACTAGCGGCATTTGGCTTCTTGGGCCCAACACCATCCCGTGGTAAGCAAGTGAGCTAACGTCGGCTTCTCTTACCGGCTTGCTCCTAAATGTGACACGCTACCATGTTGCGCTTCTCCAGGTACCGCTGGTGGTACTCTTCCGCCTTCCAAAACCTGCCTGCAGGTTCCACGACTGTCACAATCGGTCTGCGAAAGATGCCCGAGGCGTTCAGTTCCGTGATCTTCTCTTTGGCCGCGCGCCGTTGCTCTTTTGTATGCACAAAGATCACACTGCGGTACTGCGTACCCCAATCTGGACCTTGCCGGTTCAGCTGCGCCGGATCGTGCATGGAGAAGAATGCATCCAGAAGCGATTCATAGCGGACCCTCCCTGGATCGAACGTAACTTCGACCACCTCGGCATGACCCGTGCAGTCGGTACAAACTTGCTGGTAAACCGGATTGCTGACCGTCCCACCCTCATACCCAACAACCGTGTCCAGCACCCCTGACAGGTCATCGAACCGGGCCTGGACGCCCCAGAAGCATCCCGCACCAAACGTCGCCTTCTCTTTGGCCACTTCTACTACCTCCCGCACCTTCACGCCCCGTCACCGATCACAGGCACACGCATTGTGATATTTCCAAACGTCATTTGTCATTACTTTGGCGATGAATAGCTCGTAGTCATTTGGTGACGGGTTCTGGCCAACGACGGAGCAGGCATATGCATCTTTTCTTCTGCTGTACTTGCACAGTGCTACAGGTGAAACATACCTTGGATAGAAGAGACTTCGTAACCTCAAGCCTCGCTCTTTCGGGCGCGGCGCTCGGTGGCCAGATGGCAGCTCAGACTCAAGCAGCAGCTCGGGAGTCATACCAACTGCGTCGCTACGACCTGCGCAATGGCCCGCAAACCACCATGGCCCAGCACTACTTCACCAGCGCTCTCATTCCTGCGCTGAATCGCATTGGCATCGCAAAGGTGGGCACCTTCAAGCTTGATATTGGACCGGAGACACCGGCCTACTATGTTCTGGTTCCTTCGAACTCAGTGGAAGACCTGTTGACCCTGGATGAGCGGCTCGGCAGCGACGCCGAGTTCACGAAGGTGGCGGCGGATTTTTGGTCTGCGCCAGCCTCCGCACCCGCGTTTCAGCGATGCGAGATCACGATGATGTCTTCCTTCGCAAGCTTTCCCAAACTCATTGCACCCAAGCCTGGCAAGCGCATCTTCCAACTGCGTACGTATGAAAGTCCTAGCTATGCCGCGCACCTCAAAAAGGTGGAAATGTTCGAGACGAGCGAGATCGCCATTTTTCAGCGAACCGGCCTCACACCAGTCTTCTTCGCGCATAACCTGACTGGTTCGCGTCTGCCCAGCCTCACCTACATGCTCACCTTTACGGATGTAGCCGAGCTGAACGCGCACTGGTCCGTCTTTGGTCAAGACCCGGCATGGAAAGAACTCTCGCATAAACCGGGCTACACCGACGCCGACATTGTGAGCAACATCACAAATCTATACTTGAGTCCGTTGGCGTCGTCGCAAATATAGAGGTGCGGGAGCTTGGACGCATTGCCAAAAAATGTTTCACGTGAAACATTTCTAATTACCGGACACAGCAAACTGAGTTCAGTTTTGTTTTATGAAATTAATCCGGTTGCTGGTTAAAATCTAGGCCGAGCGCCTCGCGACCCGGTCTTCTGGCCTGTCTGCTTGAGCTTTGCGGCGTCCGGCAGCTTGTGCTTCCGCTCCACCTTCTTACCGGCTGCGGCGCGGCCCAGCGCCTGCACCTCGCCGGGTGCCAATTCACGGAACTCTCCGGTTGGAATGTCCAGCACTAGAGCGCCATACCCGATACGCCGAATCTTCTCCACGTGATGTCCGACCTCCTCGAACATCTTGCGCAATTGCCGGTTGCGTCCCTCCGTGAGCGTGACTTCGTACCAGGGATTCTCACCGCCACGCGCCAGTGCAACCTTTGCCGGAGCGGTCAGCACGCGATCACGACGGCTGCCACGCGTCTCCGCGAGGCGGCCACGATCGATCATGACACCAGAGCGAAGCTGCTCCAAACCCTCCTCGGTCACACGTCCGGCCACCTTCACTAGATACGTCTTCTCCACTGAGTTCGCCGCTTTTGACAAGCTGTTCGCCAAATCTCCATCGTTGGTCATGAGCAGCAGGCCTTCGGAGTTGTAGTCCAGTCGCCCCACCGGATACAGCCGTACATCCAAACGCTTGCCCGCCAGCCTTGCGGACTCCTTCAGCAGATCGACCACCGTCTCACGGTGCTCAGGATCATCCATGGTTGTGACATAGCCGCGCGGCTTGTTCACCATAAAGTAGCGATGTTCCTGTGGTCCCTGCAGCAGCTTGCCATCCACGCGGATATGGTCTTTCGTGGCATCGGCGCGTGTACCAAGTTCCGTCACGATCGCACCGTTCACCTGCACCCGGCCATCGCGGATCAGTTCCTCCGATTTGCGGCGCGATGTCAAACCCGCATCGGCCAGTATTTTCTGCAATCGCGTACCTGTAGGTGCCTCAGGCTTGCTGGTCTGCTTCTTTGCTGCCTGGCTCTTCGGCTGCGCCACGCTCTTCGTTGTCGATTTGGTCATGATCGCCTCCCGCTGCGATCTCCGCAGTGGCTTCTTCATGTGTGGATGCAGCCGCTTCAACAGCCGCTGTATCGTGAATGTTTTCCGCAGGCTCAAGCTCCCCTTCAGACGAGGTCGCATCGCGGATATGCTCGGCATCGCCGCGGGCGTTGGCCTGCTCGATCACGGCATCCGTAGTCTCCATGGGCAAGTCTTCCTGCTCGGCAAGCTCGCCCGCCATGCGTTCGAACTCTTCCATGGATGGCAGTTCGTTGACATCCTTCAGGCCAAAGCGCAGCAGGAAATCGCGCGTTGTCTTGTACAGCATCGGCCGGCCAATCACCTGCTTGCGGCCGGCGGTCGCAATCAGCTTCCGCGCCATCAGGCCGCCAAGAACGCCCGCTGAATCGACCCCGCGAATCTCCGAGATCTCGGCAGCCGTCACAGGCTGCTTGTAGGCCACAACGGCCAAGGTCTCCAGCGCGGGCAGCGTCAACTTCAGCGCTGGTTTAAGGCTCTTCACAAATCCGCGCACTGCGTCGTGGTACTCCGGCTTGGTGCCCATGCGAAAGCCGCTGGCTACCTCGCGTATTTCAGTTCCACGGTCGCCTTCACGATATTCGCGAATCAACGCATCCACCGTGCGCCGAACGTGCTCACGAATCGCACGTTCCCATTCACGCTGCTGCCGCCGGTCTTCTTCGGGCGCAATCTGCGGGATCTCGTTTTTACCCCAAGAAGCGACCTGAACATCCGCTTCAAGCAGCGCGGCTTCAGCGGTTCTTTCACCCAGAAAATCCGGCAGACTTGCGCCAAGCTCCTCACTTTGCAACTCGGAACTGTTTCTGCTGTCTGCATCGCTGGCATTGAGGGAAACAACCTCGGTCTCCAGAACGGCCCGCAATTCCGCCGTGCTGCCTTTTGATACGAGCTCCGACATCGGAGATTCACGTGTTCCGGCCTCAAGTACATTGCGCACGCTCCCCGCGCCGCTCTCATCCGCTTCGCTCACAAGTGGCAGAAGCGACTGAACCGACCCAGTCTGGTCGAGCTCAGCCTGTGCCTCCCCTGCCAACAAACCAACGAGCTGCTGCAACGTGACCGGCTCCTCGGACGCGTAGATGACAGCTTCGATTTTTGCCTTGAGGCTCATTCGTTCCCGTGTTCTCTCTTGCCATTGGCGCTCTCGCGTTTGGAGAACCTCCAGAAGTTTACCTTGCCAACCGCATCCCACTCGCTGGGGCTTGCATGGCACAGGTTGAAGTGGTCCAAGGCGACATCACGACCCTGCACGTCGACGCGATTGTCAACGCCGCCAACACCCAGCTGAAAGGGGGCGGAGGCGTGGATGGTGCCATCCACCGCGCGGCTGGCAAAGCCGACCTGTTGGCAGCCACGGCAGCGCTCGGAGGCTGTGCCACTGGAGACGCTAAAGCCACGCCTGCCTTCGGGTTACCTGCGAAATGGATCTTTCACGCCGTGGGTCCGGTGTGGAGCGTCAGCCGTGGCGGTGAAGCCGCCATGCAGAAGGCAGACGCGCTATTGGCAAGCTGCTACCGCCGCTGCATGGAACTGGCCCACGAACACGGCGTTCACTCGATCGCTTTCCCCGCGATCTCGACCGGCGTTTACCGGTTCCCACCCGAACGCGCCGCGCGCATTGCGATCTCTACAGTCCGCGAAGCCCTCCCCAGCTCGGGCGTGGAACGCGTCGTTTTCTGCTGCTTCAATGAAAACATCGAGAAACTCTATCGGGTTTTCTGGGCAGCGGAATGTCAAACGTCTTGTAACTTCCAGGCGTGCTGCTTTCGACTGCACGCCGAATCGCCTGGCAATGCGACTGAATCAGCTTCCAGTGATTTGACGTGAGGACGACCAGAGCTATCCGTTTTCCCGATTGTTCTGCTGATACCAAATCTCCTGGTCGGCAGTAAGCAGAACATCGTACCCGCTTGACGCTGCCTGGTGAATGAGATCGCCGTTCACTAGACGAGACCAGTCTTCCTGCCACGCAGTCCGCACGAAATGTCCTGGCAGGAAATCGCGGATTCGCTTCGAAAGATTATGGTCCAGCAGAACCTTCACGAGGCAAAGGACAGTTCACGAGTCGTTCGGGAGAAAGCGATCACTGTGCGCACGTCCTCCACGTCAAGATCGAAATCTTCCGCGATTTCCTCAGGGGTCATGTCTTCGGCGTTGGCGAGCACTCCATCTGCGGGCATCCGTGTATTTCGCAACACGGGAGCGCCGCCCATCTTACCCGGAATACGCTCCACGATTGCACATCGTGACCAATCCATAGCCCACCTCGGTTTTAGTGTACTCGCCAACGCAAAACGTCGGCTGATGCGAAACGCCTGCAACGAGCGGTTTTCATACGGAGCTTACAAACGGATGGGGCCATGTACAGAGGTTTAGCGCCAGTCGTCCCGCATGCGTTCCCCGTGGGCTAGAACTTCGTCGAAGTGATCCGTCTTCTTTACCAGGATGTCGCCAAACTTATCTGCCTGCCGTAGAAGAATAGCCTGCAACCGCACCAGTTCAAGCATGGCCAGGAACATGCAAATGAGTGCCTGTTGCGAGTGAGTGTTTTGCAGCAATTTGCGCAGACTGGTGGGGCGGTCTTCCAGCATCATGCGGCGCTTCGTGTACTCAATCATCTGTGCTACAGTGACGGTATCCTCGTCCACATCCAGAACCGGACGCTTGCGCACGCGATCAAGAATTTCGCCAAAGACACGCGCCAGGTCTGTTGTATCCGCAGCGATTTCGCGATCCGCACTCACCTGCTCTTTGAACTCTCGTATGCCAGGCGTTGTCCACGTTGCCTGTTCAATCTGCTGCTTTTGGAGCAACATCTGCGCCGCAGCTTTGAAGCGCTCATGTTCCAGCAAGCGCTCCACCAGTTCGCGCCGCGGATCGTCCGTCTCGCCTGCCGCAATGCCGCTTACCTCGCGTGGCAGTAGCATCTTGCTCTTGATATGAATCAGCAGCGACGCCGTGTAAATAAAGTCACCAGCGGAATCCACATCCGCCTGCTTCAACGTCTCCGTGTACGCTAGAAATTGTTCCGTGAGCTTTGCGATTGGAATGTCGTAGATATCAATGCTCTGTCGACGGATCAGATCCAACAGAAGATCCAGTGGGCCTTCATAGACCTTGCCAACAGTCAGGAGGAACGGCGATTGCGATGCCTCTTGCTTTGCGGGCTGCGGCTCTTTTTTTGGGACGGCCTTTGCGAGTGCCGGAGTGTCAAGCGGCTGTAGTATCAGCCGGTCTGCAACACTCTCTAACGCACCCTTGTCGATCTGCTCAGTCTCGAACGCTGTCTCTGCCATCCCTACCAGTATGGCGCACACCTACATGAGGCAGGCTGAGGAAAGGCCGGTCCGAAACTCGCGGACTGACCGCGCCGCGCCGTCAGAGTGGGTCTGTTGCAGATGGCGGGATGTTCGGCACCTGCTCATGGTCGCCTTCAGGTGTGAACTTGCTGTCTGGCACCTCGTCGCTCAGGTCCATCTTGCCTTGAGGAGCAAGATTGGCATGGCTGCTCCGGTGCGGGTCCATCGCAGGCATCGGCTTGTCTTCGTTGGGAACTGGATTTTCACTGCTTAAAGTGCGGTCGCTCATAAAATCCTCAGCTATGTGATGCATCCAAATATCCAGTGTTCATCACGCCTGGCGCAGTCCAATGGCGACCATTGCCTGTCCCATGGAAACCTCCGCGACACGGCGTGCCCGTGCGGCACCGTCATGCAGGATATCTTTTACAAGGCTCGGATCTGCTTCAAACTCTCGCCTGCGCGCCGCAATCGGTTCCAGTTCCCGGATAATGCTATCGGCTGCCCAGCCTTTGCATTCGATGCAGCCGATGCCCGCGGTTCGGCAGCCCATATATACCTTTTCCATGGTGTCAGCGGACGAGAAGACCTTATGTAGATCGCCAACCGGGCACACATTCGGATCACCTGGGTCGGTGCGCCGGACCCGCGCCGGATCCGTGACCATGGTCTTCAGCTTCTTGCGGATGTCCTCCGGTGCCTCCGTCAGACCGATAGTGTTGCCATAGCTCTTGGACATCTTGCGACCATCAAGGCCGGGCAGCTTCGGTGAGGGTGTGAGCAAGGCCTGTGGCTCGGGAAAGATCACTTCCTCGATCACGTTCTCGCTGATCTCAGCCTTAATCAATTCCTTATCAGACTTTGCCGCGGCAACCTCCGGCGTCACCGCCGAACTATAAAGCTGATTGAAGCGCCGGGCCACCTCTCGCGTCAACTCGACGTGGGCGACCTGGTCCTGCCCCACGGGTACATAGGCTGGTTTGTACAGCAGAATGTCCGCGGACTGTAGTAATGGGTATCCCAGAAATCCATAGGTAGCTAAGTCCTTTTCACGCAATTGTTCCTGCTGATCTTTGTAGGTAGGCACACGCTCCAGCCATCCCAGAGGCGTGAACATGCCGAACAGCAGATTCAACTCGGCATGTTGCGGAACCTCGCTCTGACGAAAGATGACCGTACGTCGCGGATCGAGTCCGGCAGCGAGGAAATCCAGTGCTACATTGTGCGACTTCTCCCAGACATCGCCAGGGTTGGCATAGTCGGTCGTTAACGCGTGCCAATCCGCGATAAAGAAAAAGCAGTCGTACTCATCCTGCAGGCGCACCCAGTTATAGAGCGCGCCCATGTAGTTGCCCAGGTGCAGCCGCCCCGTTGGCCTCATGCCGCTGAGCACACGTTGTTTACTAATTGTTTCAGCCATCACTTCACGATGGTAGCCGAAGGGCTATGCCTGTATCGCTTACGCGCTCAGCAGAATGCGATTGAAGAAGAGAACCGCTGGCGCGTAGAAGATGTTCAGCACGCCACTCCGCATCAGCAGGTACAGGATGATCAGGTTGGCAAACCCTCCGATGCTGTCGTACATCTGCAATGCGCGATATGGGAGATAGTGCCGCAGAATGCGCGAACCATCCAGCGGTGGAACCGGGAACAGATTGAAGATGGCCAGCAGCAGGTTGATGATGATGGAGCAGTAGAGCAGCAGCGCGATGGGGTAGATGATGCCCTGGCCCGCAAGCGTTGCGCCTTCCACGCGCATGGAGAGAAAGGCAGCGTTCAGAACGGCACCCGGACCACCTGGGATAGCGTGCTTGATGAGCAGGAGAAGCACCAGCGACACAATGGCAAGCAGCACATTGGAAGCCGGTCCCGCAAGCACGATAATGATCTCGTCGCGCTTGACGTTCTTCAGGTTGCGCGTGGTCACCGGTGTGGGCTTAGCCCAGCCCAGGAGCGGAAAATGCGCAAAGGCCGACACCAGCGGCACGATCACCGATCCCAGCGGATCAAGATGCCGCGCCGGATTCAGCGTGACGCGGCCCATCATGCGCGCGGTCTGGTCGCCCATGTACGACGCGGTCCACGCATGTGCGAACTCGTGAAATGTCAACGCAAAGATCAGCGCGGCAAACTCAAACAGGATGAGAGCGGTTTCCTGGCTCATGTCATCGCGAGTCTACCAGCACCGTCACGACGCGATGTCGCCGCTCAATGTCTGTGGTTCGCTATCATCGATGCGCACGCCGGGACGGACGACCGTGCCGTCGGCAAAGGTGAGCGTGTAGCCGCGCTCGAAGCCTACATCGCGGTAGAAACGCACGTTCTTGCCCATGCCCGCGAAAATATGTGAGCCAAGCATGGCGCGAAAACGCAGGCCCAGCCAGAGGTTCGCGCCCGCAACAGAGCGGTCAAAGCCGCGCCAGAACCAGAGCAGTGGCTTGACGGAGCTGAAACGGTTGCGATCTAGTCCGGCCTGCATTTCCGCTGGCAGCGTCACGTTGCGCGGATCGAAACTTTCCGCCAGCACGGCCAAGGGCAGTTCCGAGATCAGAGCGGCATTCATGCGACCGCCATGGGGCCGGCCAAGGATCAGCATGTGCAGTTCGTCGCGCACGATGTCGCTGCGGCGCTCGCAGCTGGTGTGGCGCGTGAACTCCGAATGCAGGTGCGCCAGCCATCGGCGATAGATTGCCTCAGCCTCGGGCAGCGGCCTCGGGACCTCTGGCGGTGCTGTGGTCACGGGTGTGACGATTACATCAGGCATTGCGAACCCCCGGGATCGGACTATTCGATGGCAAAGACTGCGAAGACTGTCGCTGAGCGTTCGACACGGCGTGTTGCAATGCTGAGAGGTTGTGCGTCTGCCATCTTCGCTTGAGCTGTCATGGCTAACATCATCGGCCGCACAACAGAACCTTGCGCTTGATTGCTGGCATAGAGCAGTGGGCCAATTTTGATGTGCAGCCCCTCAGCCATCCGCGTGGCAATCGCCTGGGCATGCGCCAGTGCTTTGCCGGATGCCTGCGCCTCCAGCATGGCAGCATCCTTCATCTCCCACCCTATGCTTCCACTCTGGTTTGCCCCGGCCTTCACCGCGGTGTCCAAAACTTTGGCCGCTGATTCCGGAACCGTTCGCACGATCCAACTTTGTGTAATGCGGTACCGCATTCCCCGCAGCGCCACAGCCTGGTTCTTCAATTCATAGTCATTCAGCGGTTGTAGATTCTGGTCCTCGCTCTCAATGTTTTCTTCCCGGACACCCGATGCATGCAGCGCATTCGTGATCGCATTCGAACGCCGCGATCCTTCCGCATACGCACTGCTCTCATCTGCGCCATACGCCTGATATCCGATATGCACCACGGCTTCGTCCGCCAGCGCAAACGCCTGATCCGTAGCTGACACCGTGATCGTCCGGTTCTCCTTGCTGATACCCAGCGTCTGATTCACCTGCGAAAGTGCCACACCTGCGCTCATCAATGCGCAGATTCCGGCCAGTAGAGATGCCCTCATCGTTCGCCCTCCCGCTGCAGCAGCTTGCTCAGCGTCACCTTGTGCTTGGACGTGCGCCGTTCCGCACGAGCTTTGTCATCGGGCAGCACCTCTTGCGGCGGTGGTGTTCCCAGCCGCTCCCGCGCATTCGCCTTCACCGCCTTTGTCACGGAGAAGACCTCCTTCTTCGCCTTTGCCATCGTGATCTCCCGTGCATTCCGTATGGTACGAATCGCGTTTGGCTGTTACAACGATTATCCTCTTCCTTGGAGTATGCTGGCTCGCAGTCAGCCGTTCTCCTAAAGGTGGATGGATGGAAGAACGCGAATTTTTCGACGAACGAACTGAACCGCGAACCCTGACGCTTACCTGTACCAAGTGCGGCGTCGCCGGCGATTACACACTGAGTTGGATTGTGCGTCGCAAAAAACGCCAGGTGCCAGGCCGCGCCGACGAACGCGACCGGGCACGCTTCGCCAAGGCACAGAGCTATATGGTGCTGCGCGACGACACAGCGAATTGCATGAACCCGCGTTGCCGTAAACGCTTTGACATTGCAGGCATCAAGACGATGGCCTTTTTGGACTGATCCCGCCGGATAACCGCACCCGTTTAATTGAAGAATGTGATGTAATAGGGCAGATTCTGTAGGAGAGTGCAGGCATGGCTAACACCCTCATTCCCGTTGTAGAGCGAAGCTTAACCCCGGAGCAGGTGGAGCGGCTGGACCGCCGCCGCCGCACAGGTCAGTTGCTGCTCACCATCGGCTTGCAAATGCTTGTAGTGGCCACACTTTGTGGCGTTCTTTGGGTCGGTCAGGACCTCAGCTATTCACCCGGATGGTCACGCCCCATCTTTTATTGGACGGCTGCCACTGGCCTCGGTGCGGTCATCTGCTTCATCTGGGGCATATCCCTGCGCAGCGGTTTCAGCGAGTTCACCAGCTATTAATTCAGCGCGGCAAAGACAAACCCGTGCCTTGGCACGGGTTTGTCTTTTTCTAACCATACTTCGTGCCAGTGCGTCAGAATCTTAAGCCAGCGCATCGAATCGTTGTGCCGCCATGGCAACCACCCTCTCCATCCCGCTCCCTGACATGCTCCCGCAGATCGATGTGGGCAGCCCGCCCCGGCTGCGGGATCGCCTTGGACGTGCGATCATTGACCTGCGCGTCGCCGTTACGGATCGCTGTAATTATCGCTGCGTATATTGCCGCAGCGGTGAATCCGCCACGCATGGCGAACTTCCCATCGCCGACTTCGCTGGCATCGTTCGTCTGCTGGCGGGGATGGGTATCGAGAAGGTGCGGCTGACCGGTGGCGAACCATTGCTGCGGTCTGGCTTGTTGGATCTGGTCCGTGAGCTTCGGACCATGCGAACGGCATTTAACACCAGCGACGAACCGACTGGCGAGGGCGCGCCGCTCGATATTGCTCTCACCACCAATGGTCATCTCCTGGCCGGCATGGCGCACGCGCTGAAAGCCGCCGGTCTGAACCGTGTCACGGTCAGCATGGACGCTGTGGATCCCGCTGTGTTTGAAAGAATCACACGCGTTCCGCGCGCCTTGAGCCGTGTCCTGGATGGCATCCATGCAGCTCAGGATGCTGGACTTGCGCCCGTCAAGGTGAACTGCGTTCTGCTGCGTGGCATCAACGATGACCAGATCGAAGCCTTTGGCTCGTTTGCTCGTACAGAAGGCGTGATTCTTCGCTTTATCGAGTTCATGCCTCTGGAGCAAGACCGCATCTGGGCACCGGATACGGTTGTGCGCGAAGCAGAGATACTGGATCGTCTGCGCCGAGTGATGCCATTGGTACCGCTCCCGCCAAACTCGCCCAGCGAGACTGCCAGACGATACGGCTTCAATGATGGCGTGGGTGAGATCGGCATCATTGCACCGGTATCACGCCCCTTCTGCGGACACTGCTCGCGGATACGGCTTACCAGCGACGGCAAGTTGAGGACCTGTCTTTTCTCGCAGGTCGATCACGACCTGTACGGCCGCATGCGGCGCGGTGCAACTTCCGGCAGCCTGCGCGCGTACATCCGTGCAGTGGTGGACAGCAAAGAAGAACGGCACCATATTGGCGAGGCAGGATTTGTCAAGCCCTTACGGAACATGGTGCAAATCGGCGGTTGAAGCGTCCTGTCCGCGAGATCATAATGTGCGCTGCTGGGAGGGTCTTTATCATCGTTTAAGTATCATGAAAACAGGTTGCATACCATGTATTGAGACCTGCACTACGGGCGTAAGCTAAATTCTTAAAGCAAAATGCCACGTTAGCGCTAACGTGGTTTTCCCATCGCGGAACGTGTCGAGAGGAACCATCCCGGAGCAGGCACAGGATTAGATCGAGCGGGGTTGTTAGTACATAGAGCAGGACCCGTCGGCGGAGATCGATGTTTAGAAAGTCTCAAAGGCAGATCGAACGCGAGTTCGCCCAGGCAATCCAGCAGGATTACACCCGCCTGTTTCATGATGTTGCACGTGCTCTCACGTCCACGCTTGAGCTTGAGGTGGTACTAACCACTGTCATGACCAAAATGGCGGAGTTTTTTGGGCCGGAGCGATGGTCCATGTTGCTGGTGGATAAAGAGCAGAACGATCTGTATTATGTGATCGCCGTGGGAGAGGACAGCAACAGCCTGCGTGGACTGCGTGTGCCCATGGGCGAGGGCGTTGCTGGATGGGTCGCGGCTACCGGTACAGCACTCGTGGTGCCGGACACGAGCGTCGAACCGCTTTGGCAGGAGTTCAGCCGCAAACATCCGGACCTCGGCATCCTGTCGATCGCCTGCGTTCCCGTGCGATCGGCAGAGGGTGTGATCGGCGTCATTCAACTGCTGAACAGCAAAATTGACCTCTTATCTGAGCATGCCGTCCAGTTTCTCCGTGTCTTGTGTGATTTTGCCGCCATCGCCGTCCGCAATGCCGAGGACATGAAACGCATTCATCTGCTGTCCATCACAGACGACTGCACTGGCTTGTTCAATGCACGTCATCTCTACACGCTGCTTGCGGAGCAGCTTGCATGCACGGATAGACCACCCTTTAGTTTGTTATTTATAGATCTCGACCGGTTCAAAAATATCAACGATACGCATGGCCACCTGGTTGGCAGCCGCTTGCTGCTGGAAGTTGGCGAGATGATCAAGCGCGTGGCTGGCTCCGCAAATCCTGCATTCCGGTATGGCGGTGATGAGTTTGTCGTTCTTCTGCCCAATCTTGCGAAAGGCGATGGACGTGAAGTGGCGAGCACACTGTTCCATGCCTTGCGCGAAAGCCGTTTTCTCACCGGCGAGGGCTTATCGCTGGAACTGCGCGGATCCTTCGGCATGGCAACCTTTCCTGAAGATGGCGATACCATCGAGAGCATCATCAAGGCCGCGGATGACATGATGTATCACGTAAAAGGCACCACGCGCGACAATCTTGCCATTGCAGGGGAGGGTTCGATCTTTGTTCCGGGAACAATCGAGGGGCACCCTGTTCCCATCGAGACACCTGAACCTGCTGCGCTTCCCTCACCTGAGCCAGAAATCGTTCTGCAAGACGAAGCCGCGACCGTGATTGAATTCCAGCAACCATCCGAGAGGGCGGAGTGCCCGGAAGCTATGGCTGCGAGCGGCGAGGAGCCAGAGTCGGGGTACGACGCTCCTCCGGGAGAATCGCGTCCCGGTTTGGACCTGCTGTAGGCCGCACGCCAAAGTCCCACACACCTGTGTTGACGGTGCGGTCGTCCAGCACTTCCATCAGGGCATACTCGCCAAACGCCAGTGGCTCTTTCGGCACGATCTTCAACCAATGTCCGCCTGGCATCGCCGTAACTGAGGTCTCAATCACATCCGCTTGGCGGCGCGACGTTCCCATCAGGCCGATGGAAAAGCTGGTCACCACTCGCACGCCACGCCGCACATCCACACGCACGATCACATACTGACTCTTTGGGGACGGTGCCTCGATCTTGCGGGCTCCTCGGTTCCCTTCCGTGTCCACCTGAAACGTGCCGCCATGCACCGGTTCAGAGCCGCTGTCGGCGTCCAGTTGTACGTACATCTCAGGATCGGGGACATGCAGCTGTACCGGCGCGGTCTCACCCTTAATCTCAACCACCTGATGGGCGGACGCCAACGGATTGAAGGTTTGCCGTACGATGTTGTGCGCCGTCTGCCGGTTGAGTTCCCCGTCCGTCTGCTGTAACGGCACCAGTTGCGGCTGTCCGCGATAGGTATCCAGGATGAGTACAGAATCCCCTTCTGGCAGGTGAAGATCTTTCGCCACCTCTGGACTGCGCGCGGCACGGTCGGCCTCCTCGCGCGCCAGTTCCGGATCGATCTGCATTGCTGGCACGCCATTTGCAATCGCGTCGCGCCGCTTTTGCCACTTCTCTGTCGCATCCAGGTCAACCAGCCGCAGCGGAATGATTTCCTCCTCCGCGCCACGCTCGGCCGAAAGGTAATACACATTATCGCCCTGCACACGATACGAGAGCACCACCTGAAACGATCCGTCCTTCAAATACAGACGCGAGCGTTTTAAGCCGCTGCCCGGCGAAGTCTCGCGTGACAAGGAAGGATGTTCCTGCACATGCCCAGCGGCATTCACCGCAGTGACGGCACAGGGGAAAAGAATGAATGACAACATGGTCCTGGTGAAACGCATGGGCAGCAGTTTAGACGTTTACGATATGGAGTTCGCACCGTGAAAATCTGCGCCTGTCTTCAACGCTATTCGCCATTTGTGAAATGCCTTGCCATCCGAACTGCACACTGCCGACAACGATCATCCAAGAACCATGAGCATACAGAAAACATTCAAGCTTGGCGGGGACCTGGAAATCAATCGGCTTGGCTATGGCGCCATGCGCATTACAGGAGAAGGTATATGGGGACCGCCGAAAGACACCGAGGCAGCGAAGAACGTTTTGCGGCGCGCCGTCGAACTCGGGATTAACTTCATCGACACAGCGGACAGCTACGGTCCGTATATCAGCGAGGAACTCATCGGCGAAGCGCTCGCTCCCTACAAGCCGGGAGTTGTGATTGCCACGAAGGCTGGTTTCGTTCGCACCGGACCGAACAAATGGCGACAAGCCGGTTTGCCTGATTACCTGGAGCAGGAGGTCCACATGAGTTTGCGCCGCCTCAAACTTGGGACGATCGACTTGTGGCAACTTCATCGCATTGACCCGAATGTGCCAGTCGAACAGTCGCTCGCGCCCATCGCCCGGCTGCAAAAGCAAGGCAAGATACGGCACATTGGTCTTTCAGAGGTGAACCCTCAAGAAATTGAGCAGGCACGCAAGGTAGTTGAAATCGTCTCTGTACAGAATGAGTACAACATCGGCCAGCGTAAGTCTGAAGCGACGCTCGAATACTGCGAGAAGAACAATATCGCATTTATTCCGTGGTATCCAGTTGCTGCAGGTAAACTCGCGCAGCCTGGCGGCAAGCTCGATGAAATCGCGAAGAAGCACGGTGCCACCGTTTCGCAGCTTTCCCTTGCCTGGCTACTGCATCGCAGCCCTGTCATGCTTCCTATTCCCGGCACATCCTCTATCGTGCACCTCGAGGAGAACGTCAAAGCTGAGGATCTGGAACTTAGCCACGCTGAATGGGCTGATCTCGAAGCTGCGGCACGGTAAGCATCGCAGGCGGAGGCTGCTACCGAGCCTTCGCCTGCAACTGCATCATGCGCTCTCTCCATTGTTGTTCATGCGGGTTGACGGTAAGCCATTGCTGTCCGCTGGTCGCTTTCGCAATCACCTGCATTGGCACCTTTTCGGAACGGTCAGCATGTAATAACCCGTTCGCTTCCTGGTACGTGTCCGTAAACTGCGTGTAGCAAAAGCCCGCCAGGGCAGTCAACGAGCGCACAACCTCCAACAGAGCCGTGTAACGCTGGGCGAACTCCTCGGGCGTGTGGACATCCGTGTATCCCCAGGTTGGATCGTCCGGCGATCGAAGCGCAATCCCTCCAAACTCCGTCAGCACAATCGGCTGACGCTCGATGCTGTCCTCGGCACCAAGCCGTAGGATACGGCCACCAGGCCGCTCAGATTCAAACAGCCGGGTCTCCACTTCGCTGACACCGTACCGCTTTGCAATCGACTTCGGATCCGCATCGTAATCGTGAATGCCGATGATGTCCGTCGCAACACTCTCCCACCCGTCATTGCCGACCACAGGACGCTGCTCGTCAATCGTCTTTGTGAGGTGATACAAGGCCTGTACGTAGTGCCGTTGAGCAGGGCTATCAGGCAGATCGGGAACGCCCCAACTCTCATTTAACGGCACCCATGCCACGATGCAGGGATGGTTAAAGTCTCTGTCGACCGCCGCGATCCATTCGCGGGTGACCCGTTCAATCGATCGTTTCGTATACCGGTACGCGCTCGGCATCTCCTCCCACACCAGCAATCCTAGCTGATCGGCCCAATACAGAAAGCGCGGGTCCTCCAGCTTCTGGTGCATCCGCACACCGTTGAAGCCAAGCTGTTTCACCAACAGAATGTCACGCTGAAACGCCTCGCCATCCGGCGCGGTCAGGCCGCTCTCTGGCCAGTAGCCCTGATCCAGGACAAGGTGCAGCGGCAGGGGCCTCCCGTTCAACACAAAGCGATCGCCCTGGACACCGATGGATCGCAGCGCCGTGTAGGTCGAGACTTGGTCTATCACACCTCCCGCATCATCCAGCAAACGTAATTGCACGTCGATCAATGTCGGATTTTGCGGACTCCATAGCAGTTCGTTACGAAAATCATCCACGCCCGGATCAGACAGGGCAATGCTACGGTGCAACTCCCCGGCGGCCAATAAACCTGCGCTGGTTGGCCGGGTTACGAAGGCATAGCAGTCCTGCGCCAACACCTGTCCAGCAGCCTGCATGGTGACGGATAGTTGCGCGCCGGGTGGCAACACGCCTTGCGTTTGAACGGAAAGATCGATCTCCCAACGGGTCAGGTTTGAGGCCAACCGCACAGCAGACACGTACCCCTTCGGCAGCACCTCCATCCAGACCGTCTGCCATATACCTGTTGTGCGCGGATACCAAATGGAGTGCGCCTTCGACTTCCAGTCTTGCTTGCCGCGGGGCTTCTCCAGGTCCGCCGGATCATCAAAGGCCCGCACCACAATCTGCTGGTCCTCGTCAGCAGTTATAAGATCCTGGATTTCGACGCTGAAAGGCGTATACCCGCCCTCGTGCTCGCACGCTTTTACGCCATTGACCCAGACTGTCGCGGCATAATCCACGGCACCGAAATGCAGCTTCAGGCGCTCACCCATCTTCAATTCTGGCCTTGTAAACGTCCTCCTGTACCACACAGCACAATAGAGACTCTGATCGTTAATCCCGCTCGCGGATGTCTCCGGCGCAAACGGCACCACAATCGTACTGGCCCATACAACGTTCTCCAGCCGGTATGCTGCTCCCTGGTCTATCGCGAATTCCCACGGCCCGTTCAGATCAATCCAATTCTTCCGTCTCAGATCTGGCCGTGGATATGCCAGCCACACATTCTCGTCTTCGACGGGCCGGTCTGTAACGGCTCCGTTTGCGCCAACTGCCACCCTGCACCTCTATATGGGTACGATGCGCGACCCGCACAAAGTCTGTCTACAGATAACAAGTTTGTACCAAGCCGTCTCACACTGAACCGATCCCATAAGGATCACCGTGTTGCTATACTTGATTGTGCACACCTGGCACGGCCAAACCTTACAACCAAACAGAACGGGGCGGAGATGTCAGCGAAATACATCTTTGTAACGGGCGGCGTCGTGTCTTCGCTCGGCAAAGGACTTGCGGCCGCGTCCATCGGCTGCCTGCTTGAGGCTCGCGGCATCCGCGTCGGCCTCATGAAGTTCGACCCATATCTGAACGTTGATCCCGGCACCATGTCACCCTTTCAGCACGGCGAGGTCTTTGTGACCGACGACGGCGCGGAAACCGACCTGGACATGGGCCATTACGAGCGTTTCACCCACGCCAAGCTGTCGCGCGACAATAACCTGACCAGCGGCCGCATCTACGAACAGGTCATCACCAAGGAGCGCCGCGGTGATTACCTGGGCAAGACCGTGCAGGTGATCCCGCACGTCACCAACGAGATCAAGAACGCCATGCGCAAGGTTGCGGCGGAATGCGAGGTCTGCATCGTCGAGATCGGTGGTACCGTCGGCGATATCGAATCGCTTCCCTTCCTCGAAGCCATCCGCCAGATGCGGCAAGAGCTCCACCGCGAGAACACCCTGTTCGTGCATGTCACGTTGGTGCCGTGGATCGCGGCAGCGCAGGAGTTGAAAACCAAGCCAACCCAGCACTCCGTCAAGGAAATGCTCTCCATCGGCATCCAGCCGGACATCCTGCTCTGCCGCTGCGAGCGCAACCTGCCCCGCGAAATGCGCAGCAAGATCGCCGCCTTCTGCAACGTGGAGGAGCGCGCGGTCATCGCGGCGAAAGACGTTGCAAACATCTACGAACTGCCGCTCGCGTTTGAAGCCGAGCACGTCGATCAGCTCGTCCTGAACTACCTTCATCTTGAAGCGAAAGAAGCCAATCTATCGAAGTGGCGTGAACTCGTCGACCATGCTTACCATCCGAAGGACGAAGTACACATCGGCATCGTCGGCAAATATGTGGAGTACGAGGACAGCTACAAATCGTTGAAAGAGGCTCTCGTGCATGGTGCGCTGCACGCCAACCTGAAGCTTCGCGTCACCTGGCTGGAGGCCGAAGGGTTAGAGACCGAGGATCGCAGTTACGAGCAGCAACTTGAGCATTTCGATGGCATTCTCGTCCCAGGCGGCTTCGGCAAACGTGGCGTGGAAGGCATGTTGAACGCCATCCGGTACGCGCGCGAGTGCGAGGTGCCCTACTTCGGCATTTGCCTTGGGATGCAGACTGCCTGCATCGAGTACGCGCGAAATGTCTGCGGTCTGCGTGACGCCAACTCAAGCGAGTTCGATCCCGCGACTCCGCACCGCGTCATCTACAAGCTGCGCGAGCTGACCGGCGTCGAGGAAATGGGCGGCACCATGCGACTGGGAGCGTGGACCTGCGTCATGGAGCCGGACAGCAAAGCCGCGCAGGCCTATGGCACCAACGAAATCAGTGAACGCCACCGTCATCGCTACGAGTTCAACCGCGAGTACGAACCGGTGCTGACCGGCGCTGGCCTGCGCCTCACCGGCACTACGCCCGATGCCACCTACGTCGAAATCATCGAAATTCCGTCACATCCGTACTTCGTTGCGTGCCAGTTCCACCCGGAGTTCAAGTCCAAGCCACTGGAGCCGCACCCACTCTTCCGCGAGTTTGTCGCTGCGAGTTATCGCAACCGAATGCGGTGTGGCCGCGCCCTGAGCCAGGTCTCGTTCGAGGCAATTACCGCAGCATAATCTATTGCAGAGAGATTATGACAAAACAGAGAGGTTCTCCCTACCAAAGAGGCATGGGATCGGAGAGCGACCCGATCTCAGAGCGGTTCGCCCCCAGCGAACAACATCGCCAGATGCAGTTGAAGATGGCCCATACACTCCTGACACTCGGCACGCCACGGGAGAAAGTTGCCCATATGCTTTCGCTCCCGTTGAGCCTTCTTGAAGAAAATCAATAAGCCTATCTAGCGGTATTTACGTGATCGGACCAGAGGCTCAGGCAGCGCGATTCGGCATAGGGCATCATAGGCAGCATGCTTTCTGATCCCCCTTCGAACTCCGAACGAGAGCGCCAGTACGAAGTAGCGCGCCAGCAGCGGCTTGCTTATAAGGAAAAGCCACGCAGCCGCGCGGGAGCGATCTTGCTGGGCTTATTTGTTTTCTTTGCGCTCGGCATTGCCGCATCCGTGTTGCTTCTGCGTCACGCGGGAACCACGGGTACAGCCGGGCAACTTGCGAACTTCCTTCTAAGCGGACGCACCGCCTTCAATACCTCCGCGCCGGATGTCGTGAGTCAAATCCAGCGCCTCAATCGCCTGGAAACTGTCAGCTACTCCGTCGATACGGTCGTTGAAGGCAAGCACACCAACACCGTTCTTCCCGACCTGCTTTTCGGCGACCGCCTCATCCTCGTGGTTCACGGACAGGTTATTGCGGGTGTAGATCTCTCACGATTGAAGCCTGAGGCCGTACAGGTCGATGGCCGCTCCGTTACCGTGGATCTGCCACCCTCGCAGATTTTCACTACCCAGATCGACAGCGGTAAGACCCGCGTCTTCGCACGGACCACAGGCCTGCTCGCCCAAGCGGATCCCAACCTCGAAACCGACACACGCAAAACCGCCGAGGACCAAATCCTGCAAGCCGCCACCAACGACGGCATCCTGGACGTGGCACGCACGAACGCGCGGGCCAACATGGAAAGTCTGCTGCGCGGCCTCGGCTTCCAGCAAGTCACAGTGCGCTAAGTATTGCGTAGCAAAACGCTACGAGGCGTATAGCCTGCGAGTGCCTCGTCAAAGGTTACAAGGGATAAACCTGCCGCCTCGGCGAAGGCGCTCAGATAGGCATCGTTCCACCGGTTTGGGGAGGGACGGTTAGTTGATGCGCGATCCATCAGGAGTGTGTCTAGTGCGGCCGTTTCCATATGAAACTTGACCAAACCGTGCTTAAGCAGTCGAAAGTAGAGGTTTATCGCTTCCTAATTCGTGAGCGTTCCAGAACCGGCAGCCGACTGCGTCGTAAGAACGCGAAGAAAACCCAGTTGAACGAGGCGGCATACCTGCAGGCAGGGCTTTCGTTCACGCTGATACCACTCTTGAACCGCTCTTGCGTGAGGGTGTGCATCCAGCGAGAGCGCGACTAGGACGTTCACGTCCGCCAAGTAGGAGCTCATCTCTCGTCTTCAAGGCCGAACATTGCATCGTTGTTGATTCGAGCTAACACTTCGGGATTGCCGCCCCGAATGACTGGCCAACTCGGCTTCGCTTTCCCAGGTGCAACACGGCTCATCTCTCGTTTGTGCAACACCAGTTCCACGCCTTCCGAGATCAGAGACTTTACGCTAGTTCTACCCAATGCCGCTTCGCTCTTTAGTCGGCTATACTGCTCATTGGCGATGTCTACAGTTGTCCTCATAAGTATAACTACCATATTTATGGCGGCTCTAACTGGCAAAAAACGGCCCTCCTTTTGGGAGGGCCAATCTGCCTTGGTTCTCTCTGCTTAGGAGAGCTTGTATGGCGAACCTTTTCGCCAATCCTTAAATCCTGTTTTGCAAACTGAGTGTCTGTTTGCCCCGGTGCGCATTGCGCGGCAACTCAGAGCGCTTAGACGTTATTGCACGCTGCTCGCATTCATGCCAGCTGGGGGGCTGTTGCGAGAAGTGGTGCTAGGGGCCGCAGGTGCATTATCCATAGCCGCCAGGCTGTTATGCAGCACCGTCAAGCGAACGCCATTGACCAGCGCCTTCTCGCCATCTGGCGTACTCTTCGCACTTGCCTTACCCAGGCCGGAGCGATAAATACGGTACACAGGAACCTGATGCTCGGTTACCAGATAGCGGACAACAGAGTCGGCCATGGCCTGCGATGTTGCAACACCTGCCCGGCTATACCCCTGAACCTCAAGGATGTACCCCTTCTGAGATGCAAGTTTTGCCGCTACCTCATCAAGTTCTGCCTTTGCCTTTGTTCCAAGCGTGGTCCGGCCTGCCGTGAACATCACGGGCATTGTCTGTACCGTTTGGTACTGGTCCAGGTTGCTTACCGTTCCATGCAGCGCGTCTGTGCGGGTGGAGGCTGCGGTTGCGGTACTGTTGGCTGAGTCGGCACGGTTGCTCGCCGCAGTAGCATGCTGGTCAGCAAGTGCGGCCGCATCACTTGCACGCTTGATCCCCGCAGTTGCCCGCGAATCCACGTCGCGAATGTCGTTTGCATTTTTTGCCTGTAGTTGGTCCAACTCGTTCACGCGATCCTTCACGGGATCGATCTGGCGCCGCACCCACTTCTTACGGGCCATGGGGTTCATGTGACCCCAGAAGCCTTCCTTCGACTGCATTTCCAGAGGCTTACCCGTCGAATAGCTGCTGGTGTCCGCAGCATCCTGCCTGGTTGTCGCAGCCGCAGGCGCGGAACTCTGATTAACGGCCTGCGCTCCGGCAGAAACAGCCAGCGCACCTGACAGTAGCAGAGCGGAAAGTGCGATGGACGTAACACTTGTGTTCAGCTTCATAGTGCGCTTGCTCCTTCGGATTCAGCAGTCAAACAGTAAAGGGAGAAGAATAATTGCAACGTGACATAATTGTATAAAGCAACTGTGGCACCAAACTAAAGAGCCAATGTAATTCCAATAGAATCAAATTGTTACGACACGTTCGCAAAACAGACGGGTTGGTAAGCTGGAAATTTTTTCTGTTTGCGTACGGCAATTTGTTCTAAATCGAAACAATGATTGAAGTATTACTTCAATTCAGCATGCACGATCTGCATCTGCGGAGGCTTGACATTCCAGGTGGCCGGAATGGTTTCAAAGATCAAGCGAAATTCTCGTTGCGTGCCAGGCGTAAGCGGCGCAGAGGAGACGGGCTGAAGATCGACGTATGGCTCGCGGGTGCGAATCAGCTCCAGTGGCACCGTCTCCCGGTATGGAGGCGACCCGTCTACCATTGTGAAGATCACCTGCACCTGCGCTCCGGTCAGAATTCGCGATCCAGTATTGCCGACAATACCATCCACATAGGTCAACTTGCCGCCCGCGCCGTTTGTCGCCTCGGTCATGGTGATGCTTGAAAGAGGCAGACTGTTCGCATACGCATCGGGGGCTCTCATTGTTCCTGCATTGGGCGGCACGTGCCGGAGTGTTGCCAACGCCGCGATCCCAAGCAATACCAGTACCGTGACAAGCGCGACCACCCAAGTCCGCGCGGAGATCGTCCGCTCCGGTTCCCGGGGCATCAGCGTCATACGTTCACCGTGCTGCGCCATGGCTTGGAGTCTACTACGCAGGAGAGTACGATAACGCGCAACGCTCACGACGTTTTCGCGTCTCATTATTTAAGAGAGGGGTACGTCGTGCGAACAGCAGTCTCCATGCTATGCGTTGTTCTTTTAAGCAGCGGCTTCAGCATGTCCGGGCAGAACGGGCAAGCCAAGCAGCCAGCCAACACACCCACTGCAAAGCACGGGCGTGGTGCTGGGAGCGACATTGGCAGCGGCACGGGCGACGTTGGCAAAGGCGTGGGTAAAGGTGCCGGTAATGTGGCTAGCGGAGCAGGCAAAGGTGCCGTCGATCTCGCCACACTGCATCCACTCAACGCCGCGGCGGATATCGGCAAGGGCGGTGTCTCCGCCGGCAAGAACATTGGGGTAGGCACGGCTAAAGGTACTGGCAAAATCGCCCGTGGCACCGGCAGAGCAATCAAGAAGGTGTTCTAGCCCGTATCCCGGTTATCGATCAGCATGCGCTCCTTTAGGTGTCCTGGTACTGCGTTGACCAAAAGCCAGGAAGGGTAACATAAGTACTTCTAATTTCGAGTTGAACGCCAGTAGCCAATCTGGGTCACACGCCGCACCTGCGGTTACACCCTCAAATGAGCGATTGTAAAGCTCCTCCAGCAGCGATAGGATTTCGGGCTGTCCGGCGAATAGAAAACGCGATTCACGCACGGAGCGAATGAAAGGAATCCTTTTTTGCATGCGTCCGTTCTCGTCAAGCCTTCCCCAATCCATGGATTCCTGCATGAACGTCATGGCCTGCGTGTACACCTCAAAACGACGATTGTAGAGGTCCAGGCGAAGCTTTTCTTTTGCGATATACCATTGCAAAGTGCCGATGAAAGCGACATAGAATGCGATCCCAACAGTTGCCACGCTCTCCATCTGCTTGAGAAAATCTGTCATTCCCGCATCGTAACGCGTGGACACTAGCGGAGATAAATCAATGTGGAGGAGACCGGCGGGGGATGTGGTAGCGTTACCGGGGCTCGAACCCGGACTCTTCGCCTTGAGAGGGCGACGTGTTAACCAGTTACACCATAACGCCACATGCTTGGCCCATGAAGGTGGGCCAGATCACTGCCGCGACTCAACTAAGTGTACCGCAACTGCGGAGCGCCGATGCACTCCTTCCAGGTTGCCGTCGCTCAAGACATGTCACCGGAGCGGCCTCTAAATGCCCAGCTTCTTTACCTCGTCGTTGTAGTACTTGCGGTACAGGATGTCCCATTCCTGCGAGCCTTCCAGGATGATGCGCTGCTGCGATGAAATTTTCTGCCGCGCCGCCGCGTCGATCTTTGTCTCTTCCAGGAACAGCTGCTCGAGTATTCTGCGCGCCTCCTGACGGACCGTATTGCGATCCTCCTGAAACTCCGCCTCATCCGTGTCGGCCAGCGTATCCGCCACCACGTGCGCCAGTTTGTTCACCTTGTCGCGCGAAATACGCATTACAGCACCCCGCTTCGCGCCTGGAGCGACTCTTCTACGGTTCTACTACGGATCATCAAAGCACCGCCTTGTATTGCTGCACTAAGCGGAGTTTGATTTTCTTGAACATCTCCGGATAACTCGCACCGCTGCGCACCATATCGTTCTGGATGCTTTCCAGGATGACGCGCGCCTCGTCGTTGATGCGATCCTCCAGCGAAAGCTCGTCCAGGAGACCGGCGTTGATGCGTGCCGCCAGCACCGCTGGCTTGTCCGTTTGGACGACCTTTGACTCCACAAGCCTGCGAACCACCTGCCGCGACAGGTAGCCGATGTAGTCTTTTGAAAAGAGCATGACGAAGAGGAGAATAGCACGCGGGGAGCTGGCCTTTGCAGTAGCTGCCCAGACTCACGCCGGGATGAGACAATCGCTGCTATGAATCCTGACGACCTGGTTGGACTGAAAGACGACATGATCGCGTTCATCGCGGGAAACGGTCTGCGCCGCCTAAGCGCCTATGTCCCAGAGGATGTGCCCTCCGTGATGTTTGAAGAGGAGAACCAGGATGGCTGGAAAGACTTCGTGGAGCACGCGAAGGCGGCCAGCGTCCCGTTTGTGACCATGAGCGAGGTCGTGCTGGAGAAACTGGACATCGAAACGTTAATCGAACGTACGCGCGTGCACCGGTTCCCAGACGAGGCCGGCCAGGAACTGGACGACGCCCAATACCTGCTCAAATTTGTGGGCAAGACGGGATACCTACAGCTTGGCTTCGCGCATGGTGGCGTGATGTTCCTCTACGAAACCGCAACCGAATGGTATGAGCGCTACCAGCAGTGGCTGGAGACCGTCACTGAACTTGGCGACATCGTCCTGGATGAATCCGACGACGAATAGCACGGTACACGAGATAAACAGCGCTGCGGAAATGCAGTGGATCGAACCAGCCTCCCCGCCACCTGAAGCGGAGAAACTGGCTGCGGCACTCGGACAGCCCCTGTGGTTCGCGCAGATTCTCATCGCGCGAGGCGTGAGAACACCAGAGGACGCATGTGGCTATCTGCGGCCCACGATGGACGGGATGCACGACCCAAATCTGCTCTGCGGCATGCGCGGCGCAGTTACGCGGGTATTGCAAGCTGTCGCGCAGCGCGAACCGATCCTGATCTACGGCGATTACGATGTCGATGGCACCACCGCCACCGTCCTTCTGAAGACGGCTATCGACCGGATTACACCACACAACGTGCCGTCGCTGGTCCGTTACCACATACCGCATCGCATTCGCGAGGGGTACGGCATGCAAACGGCCGTGCTGGGGGAGATCGCCGCGGAAGGCATCCGCCTGGTCATCAGCGTGGATACTGGCATCCGCGCCTTTGCTGCCGCGGATGAGTGCAGGACGCTTGGTATCGACCTGATCGTGACCGATCACCATCTGCCGGACGGCATTGCGGGCGTGCCGGACGCGGTCGCTGTCATCAACCCCAACCAGCCCGGCTGCGAGTACCCCTGCAAGGAGCTATGCGGCGCGGCTGTCGCATTCAAGCTGGCGCATGCGCTTCTGCTTGCCGCGGCGGTCACGAACGCTGATCCTGAAACGTACCGCTCGATCGACGAAGCAGCCTTGCGCGAAAAACTGCTGCCATCGCTCCTGAAGCTGGTAGCCATTGCCACGATTGCGGATGCCGTCCCACTCACTGGCGAGAATCGCATCATCGTTTCGCTGGGCCTGCGAGCGTTGCGCGATCCCCGGCAGCACGGTCTGCGCGCCTTAATGCAGATCGCGGGTGTTGATGCGTCTGCTGGGAACGGTCCCTCGGCAACAGACATTGCCTTCCGCATCGCGCCACGCATCAACGCCGCCGGCCGCATGGACGTCGCCAGCGATGTCGTTCGATTGCTGCTGACGCGGGACGCCGCGGAAGGCCGCGCCATCGCCGAAAAGCTGCACCAGCTTAATCATGAACGCCGCACCGTCGAAGCGAACGTGATGTCATCGCTAGAAGAGCAGATGGCTGCCTTGCGGGCGGACAAAGCGGCCCTGGACGCGGCTGGCTGCCTCCTGCTGGATGGTGAGGGCTGGCATCGTGGAGTGATCGGTATTCTCGCATCACGCGTGGTGGAACGCATGGGACGGCCGGCTGTGGTCATCGCGCATGAAGATGGACAGGCACATGGCTCCGGCCGCTCCATCGCAGGATTTCACCTGCTGGATGCCATCACCGCCGCCCATGCCGGGGAGCCAGCGATCTTTGACCGTTTCGGCGGACATGCCTTTGCCGTTGGCTTCTCGCTGCCGTCCGAGCGTGTTCCGCTCCTCCGCACACGTTTGTCAGCCTATGCGGCGGGCCGGCTAACCGCTGACGTGTTGCGGCAAGAGATCACAATCGACGCGGAACTTACACTGGATGCGCTGACACCGGATCTGCTGCATGCCTTGCGCATGCTGGAGCCATTTGGACATGGCAATCACGAGCCCGTCTTTTTGGTCCGGTCTGTCGTGGTCGCCGAGGAGCCGTTTGTCCTGAAGGAGCGGCACCTCAAGCTGCGTCTCCGTTCCCCGAACGGCAGCGACGCGGCGTGCCTCTGCTGGAGCCGTTCGGTTCATTGGCCGGAACGGCTGCACGCCATGGCTGTGGCAGTGGGTTCACGCGTGGACGCCGTCTTTCGTGTGCGGGAAAACAGACATCCGCAGTTCGGCGGCGCGGAGATGGAAATGTGTGATCTGCGCCTTTCCACCACGCCGAAGATGATGTAAGTAAAGATTTTGGAACGATCGAACCCACACGTGAGTCTCATATAATGGCGTATTGACATGAGTGAGAAAACAGGCGGCAAGGGGCGCAGGCTCGCCCTGCGGATTGCCCTCGGTCTAGTGGCACTGATCGCGATCGTGATTGGCATACGTTCCGCGACCCATTCTGACGTGGAGGTCCGCGCGGCCAAGGCCGACTACGGGGATTTGCTAAGTTCCATCTCCACCAATGGCAAGGTGGAGCCGATTCAGAACTTTCAGGCACATGCCGCTGAACCCGGAACGGTACAGAACGTGTACGTGCATGGCGGGCAGCAGGTTACCGCAGGCACGCTTCTACTGCGCATGGATACGGCGTCTGTCGATGCTCGCGTGCAGACGGCGCGGTCTGCTATCGCTCAGGCACAGGCCGCGCAGTTCGACCTCAGGAACGGAGGTTCCGCGGATGAACGCATTGCCATCATCGGCGACCTACAGCGTGCCAAGCTACAAACAGAAGAGGCACAGAAGGATTTAGCGGCGCTGCAAGCATTGCAGGCGAAGGGTGCCGCGTCCGCCAACGAGGTCTCCGCCGCGCAGGAACGGCTCGCCGCCGCGCAACTGTCGCTACAGTCGGTACAGCAACGATCGACAGCGCGTTATGCCGCCACGGACAAACAGCGCGTGCAGGCGCAGCTTGCAGATAGCCGCGCAACTCTTGCGGCAGCCCAGCAATCCATGGCGCAATCCATTGTGCGCGCTCCATTCGCGGGCACCGTCTACTCGTTGCCTGTCAAGCAGTACGAATTTGTCACTGTGGGCGAGGAGCTTGTTCAGCTTGCTGACCTCTCCAAGGTGCAGATTCGCGCGTATTTTGATGAACCAGAAATCGGCAAGCTGCACAACGGCGATGCCGTTGCGATCAAGTGGGACGCGAAACCTGGCCAACTCTGGCATGGCCACATCGTGCGCACGCCAACAACAATCATCACCTATGGCACGCGCAATGTGGGCGAATGCCTGATTGCGGTCGACGATGCCTCTGGTGACCTTCTGCCAAATACCAACGTCAACGTCAACGTCACGACCCAGCAGATCTACCATGTGCTGAGCTTGCCACGGGAGGCGCTGCACACGCAGGGTTCCGACAACTTCGTCTTTATCGTCCAAGGTGATGTGCTCAGGAAACGTCCAGTCCAGATCGGAGCGCTGAATCTGATGAGCGTGCAGGTACTTTCCGGTCTCTCCAATGGAGATTTGGTCGCGCTCAATCCGCTTAGCAGCAGCGTCGATCTTGTCGAGGGTCTCCACGTGAAGGTCGTTCAGTGACACACGTTCTGACAGTGCTGGCTGTTTACACGCTGATGTTGCTTCCGCTCTCTTTGAGCAGCCAGGGCCTGAGTGCCGCGCGCGCGGAGGCACATGCCGGCAATGTGGACGCTGCCATTTCCGATTTGGCTGGAACACCGCAGACAGCAGAAGGGCATGCGTTGCTATGTCAACTCTACGGTTCCATCGACAGGCGGGACGCTGCCGTATCGGAGTGCGAAGCCGCATCCGCCGCCGCACCGTCCAACAGCGATTACGCCCTCGAACTCGCGCGCGCATACGGCGAGAAGGCCGGCCACAGTGGAGCTCTGACCGGCATGCGCATGGTGGGAAAAATCCGCGCAAACTTCGAACGCGCGGTTCAGTTGGACGGCAACAGCGTGGATGCCCTTAGCGATCTGGGGCAGTTTTACGTGGAGGCACCAGGAATAGCCGGTGGCGGTATCGATAAGGCACGCCCAATCGTCGCCAGACTGCAGGTACTGTCGCCTGCCCGCGCACACCGTCTGGCAGCCATGATCGCCGCCAGAACCAAGGACGATGCCAAAGCACAGCAGGAGTTTGAGGCGGAGTTAGTTGCTTCGCACACGCCCGAGGCATATGTGGATCTCGCGAACTTCTACAAGAACTGCAAACAGTCCGAGCGTGCAGCGGAGTACGCCCGCATGGCGATCGAGCACGATCCGCATCATGGGCCCGATACGCTCGATGCGGCGTCCATCCTGATTAATTTGAGGCTGTCGCAGGCGGCGGCGCAGGCGGGGTTGCGCGCATATCTAAGCACGCCTCAAAGCGGAGCCGTGGCACGCTACGCGAAGGCACACGTTCTCCTGGGGCAAAGCTTGCAGGTGAGTGGAGATGCCGCGAACGCGCAAAAGGAATTCGCCGCCGCGCTCGCCCTAGCGCATGAATACGACGCGGCACGTAAAGGATCCGCGAGGTGAGGCCGCTGCTTACCCTGCGCTGGTTGGCCAGTGTTTTCGCGCTTACATTGGGATCTGTCCTGCACGGGCAACTTTCCCTGCAGACCGCGGTAAACCTTGCACTCAAAAACAGCCCACGTATCAAGGCCGCACGGGCAGATTTAGATCGTGCGACGGCCGCGCGTGGTGAAACAAAGGACGCGTTTGTCCCAGTGGTGTCGACGCAGGCTGGCTATGGCCAGGCGACCGGCGCTCCTCTGGGAGTTCCTGTTATCTTCAGCATTTCGTCGCAAAGCCTTGTCTTTTCCTACTCGCAGAAGGACTATATACGCTCCGCGCAGGCTTCCGTGGACGCTGCGGAACATGCTTTGCGCAATCAAGAGATTGAAGTTGTCGAGGACACCACCAATACCTATCTGGCGCTGGATAACGCACAGCAGCGTCAACGCGTACTGCGTGAGGCAACGGATGTCGCGCAGCGCCTGGTCACCGTTACGAATGATCGCGTCAGTGCCGGCGTCGACGCAAAGGCGGAACTGCCGAAATCCCGCCGCACCGCCACACAGTTCCGTCTGTTGACACTCCAGCTACAGGACGAGATCGCGGGCAACGCGCGGCATCTTGCCACGTTAACCGGTCTGCCGGAAGCCAGCATGCAAACCGAGGCCAGCAGTATTCCGGAGTTTACATCGCCCGTCGCACCCGTGGTCCAGACACCGGCTCCGCAGGAAGAGGATGGAGAAGGCATCGTCGCCCTCTTTGCAACCGCCAAGGCCAAGCAGTTCGTAGCTTTTGCCGATCATCGGTATTTGCTTCGACCGCAGATTGCCTTTGGCGCAAACTATAGCCGTGTCGATACCGGGTTGTCATCGTACGCGGCGTACTATCCGCGCTATGCCGGAACCGCCGAACACCCGAACAGCGAGAACGCACTCAGCTTCGGTCTTCAGGTCACCCTTCCTCTGCTCGACCTGGCACATCGATCCCGCGCGCGTGAATCCGCCGCCGATGCGGCACGTGCATACGCCGACGCTGAACAGCAGCGCGGCATCTTTCGAGAGGGCCGGGCGAAGCTGCGCAATGCCACGCTCGAATTGCAGTTGCGCGCGGACCTGGCCCGTGATGAGCAGGAGATTGCGCAAGACCAACTGGACGCACTGCAAGTGGAACTGCAGGAACAGGCATCCACGTCCAACGGCGTTCAGGCAACGCCGAAGGATTTGTTGAATGCGCAACTTCAGGAGCGGCAGCGTTATCTGGATCTGCTGAACGTACAGCTACAACTGCGTCAAACACAGGTGAATCTCCTGCGCCAGACCGATGGCCTGAGCGTCTGGGTGATTGGGAATTCAGGTAGCAATGCTCCTTTGAACTCCAGCGCGCCTGTCATCGCACCCGCAACCAACACACCCGGGATTCCCGGAGCGCCGCCGAGCGGAACGTTGTCTCCATCGGTGGTGCCGCTGCCAACGGCACCTCATCCCTAGCGTCAAACCCGCATCCGGCAAGGCTCACACATGCTTATGACGGTGTGCATGAATGGTAAGATGGGAGTTGGTTATGCCTCTAAAAACGCTCTTCCTCAACCCGCCCTCCTTTGAAAATTTTGATGGTGGCGCAAGCAGCCGCTGGCCCGCAACCCGCGAAATCGAGTCGTATTGGTATCCGGTCTGGTTGGCTTATCCTGCGGGCATGCTGGAAGGCTCGCGCCTGCTGGACGCGCCGCCACACCACATCAGCGCGAGCGAGACCATCGAGATCGCAAAAAGCTACGAGTTCCTGGTGTTGTTCACTTCGACCGTGGGCTGGGCAGGCGATCACGCCCTGGCACAGACTATCAAGCGCGGCAACCCGTCCATTCGCATCGCCTTTGTCGGACCGCCGGTCACCACCGATCCCGACCGCGCTCTGAACGAGTGCGACGCGATTGATTTTGTCTGCCGCCGTGAGTTCGACTTCTCCGTTGTGGAATTTGCGCAGGGCAAGCCGTTGCCTGAAATTCTTGGCATCAGCTATCGCGGCGAGAACGGCAAAATTCAACACAACCCGGACCGTCCGCAGGTGGAAGATCTAGACGCGATGCCGTGGGCGACCAAAATCTACAAGCGCGACATGGATGTAACGCGTTATAACGTCCCCTTCCTTCTGCATCCGTACATCTCGCTATACTCGACGCGTGGCTGCCCCGCCCAGTGCACCTTCTGCCTGTGGCCGCAGACACTCAGCGGTCATGCCTGGCGCAAACGTTCATCGGACGATGTGGCCGCGGAGATGAAGTGGGCGAAAGAAAACTTCCCAGAGGTTAAGGAGTTCTTCTTTGATGACGACACCTTCAATATCCAGAAGGCGCGTACGGTCGAGCTATGCAGCAAGCTGAAGCCGCTTGGCATCACCTGGTCCTGCACCAGCCGCGTCACAACAGACCGCGAGACGCTGAAGGCAATGAAGGAAGCGGGTTGCCGTCTGCTCATCGTCGGTTTCGAATCCGGCGATCCACAAATCCTAAAAAACATCAAAAAGGGCGCGACCATCGAGCGTGCCCGTGACTTCGTGAAGGACTGCCACGATCTTGGCCTGGTCATTCATGCCGACTTCATCCTTGGCCTGCCCGGCGAAACACGTGAGTCGATTCGTAACACCATCAACTTCGCCAAGACGCTCGATTGCGAGACCATTCAAGTCTCCGTTGCGCACGCATATCCCGGAACGGAGTTCTACGATTACGCGCAGAAGAACGGCTTCATCACAAACGAAATCATGAACGATACCGGTGGACACCAGATGGCGCACATCGAGTATCCCGGACTGCCGACCGAGTACGTGATGGAAATGGTGCACCGCTTCTATGACGAGTATTACTTCCGTCCGAAGGCCGCGTTCCGCGTGGTTTGGAAGGCCGTCGTGAATCGCGATGTGCCGCGGCTGTACGTGGAAGCAAAGTCGTTCATGAAGCTACGCTCCCAACGCAACAAGGCATCGCGCGCCAAGCGCGAAGAGAACGCCTTGAGGCAGCAGGAATCGGTTAGCCTGAATGCCTGAGTACAGACCATCGTTTGTGGAAGTAGCCGGCCCCGCGCCGGCTTCTTCTTTGCCCAGAAAGCAGTCGCACCGGCTGCGTCCATCGCAGTATGCCGTCCTGGTATTCATCATGCTTGGCGCTTCAGCCGGGGATGCTCTGCTCAGCCGGGGCATGCGGCAGATTGGACCCATCCCGCTGGATCATCCCGGATTGCTCTTCCACGCTCTCCTCAACGTCTGGGTCCTTGCCGGGATCACGGTGCTCATCGGCTTCATGGGCAGCTACATGGCGGCGCTCAGTTGGGCTGACCTCACCTTCGTGCAACCAGCAACCGCGTTTGGAAACGTCGTCACTGCCCTCATCGGTCGCGTATGGCTGCATGAGGTCATCACACCCATGCGGTGGGCAGGCATCGTATGTATCGTTATCGGCGTGGGCTTCGTTGCCAACGGCCCTTCCCGCACGGAACACATGGCAGCAGCGGCCGAACATACAGGTGAACAGCCGTGATCGCACCACAAACAACACGCACGATCGTTAGCATTCTCATTATGGTGCTGGGTGCCACGGCTGGAGAAACGATGCTCTCAGCGGCCATGAGGCGCGTGGGTGATCTTGATGTGATTCGCGCGCGGTCAGGTCTGCTGGGTGCAATCGTTGCCGTCATCACCTCGCCCCTGCTGATCGTGGGCGTCGCATGCATGACCATCAGCTTCTTTTCGCTGCTGCTGGCGCTCTCGGGCGCGGACCTGAGCCTGATAGCCCCCGCCACCAATTCGCTGACCTTTATTGCGACTGCCTTTGCCGCAAAGTTTTTCCTTAAGGAGAACGTAGACAGCAGACGCTGGCTGGCAGCTCTGTTCGTCGCGGGCGGCGTCGCACTTCTAACGCGTTAGAAGCTTCATCAGGCCAGCCGGCGGCAAGTCCGGTTTGACGAATGCGCGCGCTTGCCCGCATGCTCCGGTCACCGCCTCGGCGGCAAGATAGCCGCTGCGAACCGCTCCTTCCATGGTGGAAGGCCAGCCAGTGGCGGTCCAATCGCCTGCCAGGTACAGACCCGGCCACGCGGTCTCCTGCGGCGGACGGAACGCGTCCAGACCGGGCGTGACTGAGAACGTTGCGCGCGCGTCCTTCAGGATGCCGCTCTTGACCAGCTTTGCCTGGCGCGCAGCGGGAAAGAACATCTCCAATTCTCGCAGCGCGGAACTGAGTATCTCCTCGCGGCTCTGATGCAGTTGCGCAAAGGATGCACTAATCGTCAGCTCCATGTAGCTGCCGCGCCCGGCGTCCCAGCGCCGAATCCGCGACTTGTGGAACATCCACTCGATGCCAGTGTCGAGCAGTGCCGCGTGATCCAGCGTGGTGATCTCGCGGTCAAACCAGAGGTGAATGGTTGTGATCGGCGCGTTCGTGAAGCGGGAGAGGCTCGCCTGTAGACCCCCGCTGGCACTCCCCGGCAGCAGCTGAGCAGTCTGCTGGAATGGCACCGCCAGAACCACGGCCTCAGCTGAAACGTTACGTTCTCCGGTTCGCACGGTCCACGTCTGGCCATCTCTGTCTTGCTCCAGCGAGGTAACAGATTCTTGCAGTCGCAGTTCCGCGCCTTGCCGCACACAATGCTCCGCAACGTGTGCGTAGAACGTGGACAGCGGCTCTGTCGGAAACCCCAGCCATCCACCCTCCCCGGACTTCAGAAACGATTCATGAAACACCTGCCCCGCATACTTGACCGAGCAGTTCTCCATTGAGTCATTCAGCGCACTGATAATGACGGGCCGCCACAGATGCCGGATGGCACGGTCCGTCTGGCCAGTACGCTTCAACCAGCTTGCTACGCTCTCATCATCCTGCTCCGGATAGCCGCGCACGAACTCACCAAGCCCGCGTGCAATCCCGGCCTTATCGGCCAGCGACAGCATGGGCGCGCGCAGAAAGCTGAAGGTGTTGTGCAGAGGAGACGGTAGCCCATCTGGCGCAAGCGTAGTCTGTCTGGCCTTATTCGGCTCCAGGAAAGTGAACTCCTTGTACCAGCGGATGCGGTCAGCAATGCCTGCATCTGCGCACAATCCGCGAAGGTTAGTGCAGCAACCTAACAGTAGGTGCTGGCAATCAATTTCTTCATGCAAGGTTGGGTGCTCATATGAGTAAGCCCGTCCGCCAACGAACGGCTTACGTTCCAGCAGCAGTACCTTCAAACCTGCCTTGGAGAGCGCACTCGCTGCTGCTAAACCGGCTAGACCCGCTCCCACGACGATCACGTCTGTCATCTTCAACGGGCGGCGCTCCCGCGTACCCGGAGGATGCTGCGCGAAACGAAACCACTCAACAGTCCGCCCGCAAGCACCAGCAATTTGCGCGATGTCGAAACACGCACGCGTTTCTGAAACACCTGATAGTGCTTCGCCACGATCTTTCGCAACAGCAGGTGATAAATCTGCACAAGAACGCGCATAGCCGCACGGCTATCGGTCTCAAGCAATGGAATCAACTCGCGTTGCGCGCTGTAGTTCTCCTCCGCACGTGTGGCAACATCCGCCAGCACGGCCTGCAAGTTGGCCGAAGCCCTGCCTGATGCCGAGGCGGCTAATACATCTGCTGGCCCAATGCCATGCTTCTCCATCATCTCCGCAGGCAAGTAGATGCGGCCACGGTCCGCATCTTCCTTCACATCGCGGAGAATGTTGGTCAATTGAAATGCTAGACCAAGCTGTACAGCGAGGCTGTCTCCACGAGGGTCAGTGCAACCAAAGATCCGAATCGTCACCAGTCCCACAACAGACGCAACGAAGTAACAGTAGCGCTCCAGGGACTCCATAGTCTCGTATTGCTCGACAGTGCGCCCGTCCATATCGGCACGGTGCACGCCCGCAGGCGGATTTTTGTCCAGGTCCATGGCCGTACCCTGCGCTAATTGATCCAGCAGGTGACCCGGAACAGAGAAACGGCGTTGCACATCGCGTACCGCCAGAAACACCGGCCGGTCGTGCGGCTGCTCATTTCCTTCGCCATGCCAGGAAGCGATCCAGCGCGACATCTCGGCACGCCGCTGCTCCAGCGTGAAACGCTCGTCGTCGGCGATGTCATCCGCGCGCCGCATGAACGCGTACATTGCGCACATTGCGTCCCGCTTGGACGCCGGCAGCGCCAGAAAGCCATAGTAGAAGTTTTTAGCCTCACGTTTCGCGACCGCCCGGCAAAACATGTAAGCACTGCTTAGTTCAAGAGGGGAATTCACGTTTAGCGAAGGCCTCGCGAACCCCTGTGAACACCCACTTTGCCCAACCCTGCACCCAGCAGCAGCTTCAGCTTACGTACATTGCTGACCTCGGGCCGGCGGCTTAGCGTTCGACACCCAATCTTTTCGATGGCATCCAGAATAGCAAGGCCACCTTCAGAAAAAAGCCGCAGCGTAGCCGCCAGGTCGCGGTCTACCCGATCGATCAACGGTGCGCCTTCCAGCATCATCGCGCGCGTGTTATGAACCAGTTCCCGCATCATCTCGCGATAGCCGTCAGGTTCCATTCCACCCATCAGATCAGCCTCGCTCAGACCGTACCGCGCCAGCCTGTCCCGCGGCACATAGATCCGGTCACGCTCGAGCAGATCCTCACCAACATCCTGCCAATGATTGGCTAGTTGCAATGCCGTGCAGGTCTTATCGGACGCGGCATGCAGCTCTGGATCACGATATCCGCAGACATACAGCACCAGCGAGCCCACTGGATTGGCCGAATACCGCGAATACTCAATCACCTCAGCGAGGTCAGCAAACCGCGTTTTCACCTGGTCGTCACGAAAGGCACGCAGCAGGTCATGAAAAGGCTGCCGCGGCAGGTCGCACGCCACGATGCTCTCATGCAGCGCGATGAACACGGGATGGTGCGACTGCCCTGGATTGTCGTAGCACTCATCCAGCATCTCGCCCCACGTGTTCAGCAGGCGTGACGCCGTCGCGCGGTTTGCAACCTCATCGCCCAAATCATCCGAAACCCGGCAATAGGCATAAAGCGCGTGAAAGTGGGGGCGCAGCCGCTTGGGTAGAAAGAGCGTCGCCACATGAAAATTTTCATAGTGCGACTCCGCCAGCGCCTTGCACCACGCCTGCGCTTCAGCAAGCGTGGGCCGTGTCTCCGGTTCCAGCAGTGCCGCTGGCGCACCCTCCAGCCGTTGCGTCATGACGGAACCGCCGCTCACGACCGCGTCTCCGGAAACACGGCCGTCTTGATATCCAGCGTACCTGTCGCGGAGCGTGTCATCATCCGCTGAAACACCTCCGGCACCTCCCGCAGCATAGCGGTCGCGGTGATGAAATCCTGCGCCCGAACTTGTCCGCTGGTGATGAACTCGAACGCGCGGCGGCAGGTTTCCGGTGTGTGATGAAAGCTGGCCTTCAGGGTGATGTCACCATAATGCAACCGGTTGGTGTCGAACGAAACCCGCGTGCCGCTCGGCGGTCCGCCAAAGAAATTCACGGTTCCGCCTTTGCGGACCATCTCCACTGCCTGCTGCCACGTGGCTGGAGTGGCGACACACTCAACAACAATGTCCGGCCCTTCACCATCTTCTGTCAGCGCACGCACCGCAGCCACGGTGTCCTGTCCCTCCGCCACGCGGACCACCTCGTCCGCGCCAAAATGCCGTGCGCTGGCCACCTGATCCTCTCGCTTGACCACCGCCAGCACACGGCATCCAGCGATCTGCGCCGTACGCAGGAACATCAGTCCAATGGGACCCGCGCCGATTACGGTCACGGTATCACCCCTTCGCGCTCCACTCTCTTCAAGCCCGCGCACGACGCAGGCAAGCGGCTCAGTCAATGCCGCATGTTCGAAGGCGATCCCGTCCGGAATCGGCAGCGTGTTCTTCTCCACGATCCGCGCCGGAATGCGAATGTACTCCGCATACGCACCGTTGTTGAACAGGAGATCGCTACAGAGGTTTGGCTGTCCCTTGCGGCAAAACAGACACACACCGCATGGTGCGGAATTCATGGCGACGACGCGATCCCCTACCGCAAATTCGTAGACACCCGCACCAGCGCTCACAATTGTCCCCGCCACTTCATGGCCGAAAAGCGCTGGCAATGTCAGCATTTTGGCATGGTATCCACGGCGGTACGTTTTCAGGTCCGTTCCGCACGTCAACGCCGCACCGACGCGCAACACAATCTCGCGGGGACCGGCATCGGGCACAGCAACGGTCTGCACACGCAGGTCTTCTCTGCCATGGAGCACAACGGCCTGCATCTGCTGGGACATCTCTACTATTCTCGCATTTGTACTGGTGATCCCGCATCGTACGGTGCTATACGAAACGGCACGCATCCTTCGCGCATCTGATACGTCTGATATCCATTCCACCAGACGGGTACATAACGCCGCGCGCATGAAGTTTGCTTCCCCATCGGAGTTCGTCAAGCAGAATCTTGCAGCGGTACAGGAATACACCCTGCTCTGCGCCCGATCTATTGGCTCGCTGTTTACGCCGCCGCTTTACCTCGCGGACATCTTTGCGCAGATGGACTCCATCGGGATCGGATCGCTGCCCATCACCATTCTCGCTGGCTTCTTCACGGGCTGCGTTCTCGCATTACAATCGGCTACGTCGCTACAGCAATTCGGTGCCATCAGCATGACAGGACGGCTGGTATCGCTGTCCATGATGAAAGAATTGGGCCCCGTACTGACTGGGCTGATGGTGTCCGGCCGAAACGCATCCGGCATGGCCAGCGAACTCGGCTCGATGAAAGTGACCGAGCAGATTGACGCCATGCGGGCGCTGGGCGTCGATCCAATTCGTAAGCTGGTCACGCCACGGGTCACAGCGACTGTCTTTATGCTGTTCTGGCTCACCGTTCTCTCAGACGCGGTGGGAGTGGCGGGAGGGGGCCTGGTCAGTGTCTACATGCTTGGCCTGAACGGGTCGTCCTACTTCCACTCCACCTATCGCGCGCTGGTGTATGGCGATGTGGTGCAGGGCATGATGAAGCCTCTTTTCTTCGGCTTTATCATCTCCACCGTGGGCTGCTACTTCGGTATGAGTACCAAGGGCGGTACGCAGGGCGTGGGCCGCGCCACCACACAGGCAGTCGTCGTCTCATCCGTCTTCATTATTGTTGTGGACTTCCTCATTAGCCGCCTGACCATCGGCATCTTCGGGCGTTGAGCATGGCAGATCAGCCAACACAGAACACCGGCCCGGTCGTGCAGGTCAAGGACGTCAGCATCACCTTCGATCGAAACAAGGTGCTTGATGGTGTCACCTTCGATGTCAATCCTGGTGAAACGCGCGTTCTGCTAGGTCCGGCAGGCGGCGGCAAGAGCGTTCTGCTGAAGTTGATCAATGGTCTACTTCTGCCGGACGAAGGCAGCATCAAGGTCTTTGGCCGGGAAGTCACGACCATGAGCGAGAAGCAGCTCTTTGAAATGCGCCGCCGCGTCGGCATGGTCTTTCAGGAATCCGCGCTCTTCGACTCCATGGACGTGGAGGATAACGTCGCCTATCGTTTGAACGAGGAGGGCGTACCCGCGGAAGAATCGCATCGCCGCGTCGAAGAGGCCCTGCGGTTCGTCGAGTTGAGCAAAGCCATCGACAAGTTTCCGTCGGAACTCTCGGGCGGCATGCGGCGGCGCGTCTCCATTGCCCGTGCCATCATCACCAAGCCCGACCTGATCCTGTATGACTCTCCAACGGGCGGTTTGGACCCCATCACCTCCACCACCATCGTCGAACTTGTGGTCAAGCAGCGCGACGTTTCGCACACCACGTCCCTGATGATTACGCACCGCCTACAAGACGCCTTTGTTCTGGCCACGCACCGCTTCGATCCGGAGAGCAATCAGATGAAGATCATCCCAAACAACGGTGTGGACGAAAACACAAAGTTCCTTATCCTGAACGAGGGCAAGATCATCTTCAACGGCAGCACCTTGGAACTAACTCACTCCACCGATCCCTGGATCAAGAGCTATCTCGCATAGTAGAGTTTGTGACAGTTCGCACTCGTGCCCAAACCGTTTTACTTCCGAGAACCGCGTTTCCCGGTAGTAATAATCCTTCTCGGGATGCCTACGCGTGTGCCTGCCGTCATCAGCTACGGCCATTCTCATCAACGAAGCTTGATCCCGGGTCCCAAGAGCAGGACGTACATAGCCGCGAGAAGGATAGCTATAAGTACCGTTGGAAGACTTCGGGGAACAATCAAGTGCTTTGTGTAGACCTGCTCTTTGTCCGAGTACTTCGGCATAAAGAACAGGTAGACGTTGACACCGGCCGTGGCCGGTAAAGCGGATAGCAGGTAGTAGTGAAGGCCGAGAGGGCTGAGAATTGCGGCAAGGCTGTTCAGTAGGATTGGGACCACGTATCCCACGGCACATAACGAAAGGCTGGGGGCCGCAAAGCGGCTGAAGATGCGACCGAAGGCGGGAATCAACGCGATGTAAGTTCCCACGCCGAGCAAGCCCATGAACCAACGAAGCGCTAAGATTCGAGGCAGACCAACCAAAGCCACAGCCAGATCACCCGTGTTCGTAACGCCGGAAAGGATCAGGTACGAACTCAGATTCAGCAAGCTCATCGAAGCAAACAGGAATAGAAACCACTCGGTTGCTGGTACAAATCGACGCATTCGGAGCGCAAGGTATGCGATTCCGCCGAAAACCAGGTTGATAAGAGGACCCGCGAGCACCAGCGCTCGGCCCGCTACGTCCGTGCTCAATGCCGTGTAGGAAAGCTGGATCTGTTTGGCGTGCTCCAGAAAAGCAACAGTCCCATGCCCGATCACTTCATGAGACAGATCCGCCGCCATGAATGCGAACGCAGCCAGCGCACCAGCCGTGACGAGATCTTGTTTGCCAGTCATCCCAGCCTCCAATGGTCGCGGCTTGTACAGCGATACTATACCTTCGGATTCTACGTTGTAGTTGTAGAAATACCGCCAGGGATCAGTCCCCCTAAGTCGCATTGTGGGAAGTACCGCTAGCGGTCACCCTCGCCGAGCCTGCGATGGAACAGGTCAAGGGCTTCGCGGTACAGATGCATGGCGAGTTCCGGGTCGTAGCGCGCGCCTTCGTCACGCATGAAGGCGTGCGCTCCGTTCACCTCGTGCCAGCTATAGCGCAGATTGAGTTCATCCAGGCGCGCCAGGACAATGCGCCGGCCTTCCAATGGGATGTGCGGATCCTGCCTGCCCCAGATCATCAGCAGCTCGCCTTTGATCTCGGCCGCACGCGCCAGCGAGTCATCGTGCTGCCCCTTGCCCAGCGTTCCCTTGTGGATGTCCGTTCCATAAAACGAGACGGTCGCCCGCACATCCGGCTCCATGGCCGCGCGAAAGGCCAGATGTCCGCCCAGGCAGATCCCAATCGCACCAAGCACGCCCGTGCAATCCTCGCGTGACTTCAGATGGTCCAGCACAGCGCGCGTGTCGCTGTCATAGCTGGCGAGCTCCTTGTCATACTTCCACTTATTGCCCCGGTCGGAACCAGCCTGGTCGTACGCCAGCACCGTTCCCGCCTGCTCAAACTCGTGATAGACCTCAGGCACCGCCACAACATATCCATGCCCAGCGAACAGGGCCGCTGTACGGCGGATCGGCTCCGTAACCTGAAAGATCTCCGAGTAGAACACCAGACCCGGGTACCGCCCCGGTGCCGCAGGACGTATAACATGGGTCCGCATCGGACCATATGGCGTATCAAGCGTCACAAACTCATGCGGTGCAAGGATCAAGGATATTCTCCAGGAAGTACCTAAGTGTTGCGTTTACCGCCAGCTCACCGCAAGATGCCATCGCAGGTTCCGGTCCGCAGTCTTTTGCAGCACCATTTCGAACTGTTCCAACTCTTCCCGCAGGTACTCACCTTCGCTGCCAAGCTGCTGCGGATCATCACGCAACGCCTGCAGCAACGGGCATACTGAGCTAAGCCCGGCCTTGCCATCAAACCATTGAGGCGGCGGCAAGCTCTCCAGCAGGCCTGAGTTCCCCGCGCCCTCCTCGATCAGCAGCAGCATCGAGTTCGCATCGGCGGAGAAGAAATCAAGCAGCGGCCGAACACCGAGCCGGACCGCAAGCCGTTCCATGGCATCATCGTTGCGTGCCAGCGCCCGGCCACTTACAAACGTGTCGAAGCCAGGATCGTCCCCTTCCACCACGATGTACATCGACGCGGCCATCTGCGGCTTAGTGTAACCTGCCCATCATCGGGAAAGTATTGCTTGCAATCATCGAAAGAAAGAGAAGGCCGCTGCACTGTGCAGCGGCCTTCGGGATCGCAACAGAAAACTACGCTCGTGGAGCGGTGGGCGTATTTTCTCCCCCAGTGCCGTTGCGGCGGCCACCGCGACGGCGGCGGCGGCGTACGGTGGTTCCTGCTGGACGCTGACCTGAGGGTGCGGACTCAGCCGGCGCGGCAGATGTTGCGTCCGGCTCCTGTTCACCTTCTTCATCGTCTTCCAGATCGTCATCTTCGGTGTCGAAGTCTTCTCCGCCTTCAAGGGTGATGGTTTCTTCAGACGGCGGTGGAACGGCGCGTTCCGGCCGTGGTGGCCGTGGCTGTTCGCTTCTGTCCTGCTCGGCCCCGGCACCCTGGGGTTCAGGATCAGGCAGACCCAGCTTGGCACGCTGTTCGCGCAGAACGGCTTTGCGCGATAGCTTGATGCGGTTGCCTTCAATAGCCAGCACTTTCACGAGGATCTGATCGCCCTCGCGCAGTTCGTCTTTCACGTCCTTCACGCGATGCTCCGCGATCTCAGAGACGTGCAGCAGGCCGTCGGTACCGGGGAAAATTTCGACAAACGCGCCGAACTCTGCCAGACGCACAACCTTGCCGAGGTAGGTCTTACCCGGCTCCGGTGTTGCAGTCAGGTCGGTGATCATCTGAATGGCGCGTGCCAGACCGTCCGGATCGCTCGATGAAACATCCACCTTGCCGGTATCGTCCACATCGATCTTGACTTGGGTGGCCTCGATGATGCTGCGGATCACCTTGCCGCCGGGTCCGATCAGGTCGCGAATTTTGTCTGTCGGAATCTGCAGTGTCTTGATCTGCGGAGCGTAGCGCGACTTCTCCTCGCGTGCGCCAGCAATCACTGCATCCATCTTATCCAGCAAGAAGATGCGTGCCTCACGGGCCTGCGCCAGCGCCTCACGCATGATCTGCGGCGTGATGCCCATGATCTTGATGTCCATCTGCAACGCGGTGATGCCATCGCGTGTGCCGGCCACCTTAAAGTCCATGTCGCCGTAGTGGTCCTCCGCGCCGGCAATGTCGGTAAGGATGGCGTAGTCGTCGCCTTCCTTCACCAGGCCCATCGCGATACCTGCAACCGCGGCCTTCAGCTTGATGCCTGCGTGCATTAGCGAGAGCGATGCGCCGCACACTGTCGCCATGGAGGACGAGCCGTTCGATTCCGTGATGTCCGAGACAACGCGAAGGGTATACGGCGATTCCTTCTCGTCAGGCAGGACGGCTTCGATCGCGCGATACGCAAGCGCGCCATGGCCAATCTCGCGGCGGCCAGTGCCCGTCATCCGGCCAACTTCACCGACCGAATACGGCGGGAAATTGTAGTGCAGCATGAAGCGGCGCTTCTGCTCGCCCTCGTACGATTCCATACGTTGGGAGTCGTCGCCTGTACCAAGCGTTGCGGTAACGATCGCCTGCGTTTCACCACGAGTAAAGAGCGCGGATCCGTGCGGACGGGGCAGAATACCTACCTCAATGTCAATCTTTCGAACCTCATTGAAGGCACGGCGGTCAGGGCGAATGCGGTCCTTTAATACCTGCTCACGGAAGATATTTTCGCGAAGCAGTTCAAAGATCTTGCCGAAACGTTTGGAGGCGGCGGGATCACCTTCCGGCAGCGACTTCTTGGCTTCCGCTTTGATGGCGGCGATTTTGCCGTAGCTTTCAGCCTTACCGTATTTCTTCGTGTCGAGAGCGTCAGTGAGCTGTTCGCCTAGCCCGCGGTGCAGCTCGTCATAGTAAGTGCTGAGGTTCTCCGCTTCATTCAGGGTGCGCTTCTGCTTACCCGCAAGGCCTACGAGTTCCATGATCTTTGCGCAGATCAGCTTGATCTGTTCGTGCGCAAACTCGATCGCCTCGACAACCTTGTCTTCGGAAATTTCCTTTGCACCGGACTCGACCATGACGATGCCGTCTTTGGTTCCGGCCACCATGATGTTTACCTGGCTCTTGGTACGCTCGGCGTACGTGGGATTGACGACGAACTGGCCATCGACATAGCCGACGCGCACCGCGCCAATCGGCCCCTGGAAGGGAATGTCAGAGAGAGCCAGCGCGCAGCTTGCCGCGTTAATGGCAATTGCGTCAGGATCGTTTTCCTTATCCGCGGAATACACAAAGGCTACGACCTGGGTCTCGTTCCGGTAAGTTTCCGGAAACAAAGGCCGGACAGGCCGGTCTATCTGCCGCGAAGTCAGAATTTCCTTCTCGGAAGGGCGGCCTTCACGCTTGATAAAACCGCCGGGAATACGGCCGCCAGCGTAGCTGGTCTCGCGGTACTCGACCGTAAGGGGAAAGAAGTCGATGCCTTCCTTCGGCTCCGGCGCGCCAACAGCCGTTGCCAGAACGATCGTGTCTCCGCAGCTTACAAAGGCTGCTCCGGACGCCTGCTTGGCAATGCGTCCTGTTTCAAAGGTAATGCGCTTGCCACCGGCAAGCTCAACAGTCACTTCCTGTTTCATGGTTGTTCTCTCTTCGCTGTATGTATGGGAACGTGTGAGCGCGCGCGGCGAGATGCCTGCTGACGCGCGAAACAGACGGCACCCCAGCAGGCACGCCGTCCGTTTCGGGTTGAACTAAAAGGGATGTTACCGGCACGGCTCAGAGGGCCGCGATGTTCGGAGCGGGCACGGACTAGCAGCATCAACTGTTCATGCTCCGGTACGGGAGTATGCAGCCGGAACTGTTGCGTTCCGGCCTGACGGAACTGTGCATCTGCTGCACGCTGATGGCGGCCTTGCCTTTGTGATCTGTGTTGTCGAACGTCTACTTACGAATCCCGAGCTTGCCAATCACATCGCGGTAGCGGTCAGGATCATTCTTTTTCAAGTAATCCAGCAAGCTGCGCCGCTTGGATACAAGCATCAAAAGCCCGCGGCGTGAACCGTGATCCTTTTTGTGCGTCTTGAAATGGTCGGTAAGCTGCCCGATGCGTTCGCTCAAAATCGCGATCTGCACCTCTGGGCTGCCGGTGTCAGTATCATGCACACGATACTGAGTAATAATTTCGTTCTTCTTCTGCGTTGCCAGCACGAGGTTGGGATACTCCTGATATCAAAAACCAGCTTTGTCTACAGGAAAGAATACCACCCTTCGCTGGCCCGGCAAAGGCTGCGGCTCTATAACATCTGATTACGAATGCTTTGGGAGCGCCTCGCGCCGGATCTGGTTCGTCCAGCGCAGAAACCGGGCAAATTGCCACTTCTCACGCCAAAGAAAGCTCAGCATCGCGCTAGCTCCCACGGTCTCGGCGTGCATCCCGGAATAGGTTTCCACCCGCCATCGCAGATACGGGCTTCGCCAGGGTCGCAGACGGTAGCCGCGCGTCGCGTTCCACAAGAACTGCATGGCACCGATCACACCCTCAGTGTACGACGGCGCGCTACTGGATGTAATCGAAGATGCTGCCCTTCTCGACGATGCTGATCGTGTTTAACAACGCGCTGCGCTGGGTGCTGACGGCGCTCAGTTCTGTCGCAAGTGCCACCGTGTCCGGGGTGAGCAAGGTACTTTGCTCGACAGCAAGGTTCGTTTTTTGTGCGCTGACATACGTACTCTCGTTGCTTAGCCGGTTTTGCGCTGTGTTAAGCGTGGCACGTTGCGCACTGACGTTTGTAAGCGCATCCTTCAGATTGCCGACGTACGCTGAGGGATTCGTTCCGCCACTGCTCAGGTCGGAAATGACGGCGTTCAGTGAATCAAACACCGACGCACCAGACGCAAGAAAGACCGGCGATCCGGCCAACGAGCCCTGGACTGTGCCACCCGACGCCAGCGGAATTGCTGAGGTACTCGTGTTACCAGAGTAGGTGACGGTGCCATTCGCGGCTTCAGTAAACGGTTGCGCCGCAGACGTGCCTGAGAACAGGTAGGTGCCGTTATAGCTGCTATTTCCAAGTGACACCAGGCTTTCGCGGATCGACTGAAGCTGCTGGATTGCAGTGGCCCGGGACGCAACGTTATTCGTGCTGTTGTACGCCCCAGTGGCTGTCGTAATCGCAGAGGTGAGTTGCGTGACGGCCGAACTCAATGCCGAGTCGGACGCCTGCATGCGATTTCCCGCCGTGCTGGCACCGGAGATAAAGGAATCATCACGCCGCAGCGCGTCTGCAAGGCGGGATGCTTGACCGGAAGCAACCGGATCGTCGCTGATCCGGTTCAACCGTACGCCGCTGGATAGTTCGCTGGAAATATCTGTCTGTCGCGCATTGAGATTGCCCACAGAGGCGACCAGGCTCTGAATGGCCGTGGCATTGACACGCATGATCTTCTACTCCAAAAGAAACGCCTAGCTGACCGTGGTCTGTTCGCCCAGGTTGATCGCCTGCGCCATCAGTTCATTCACAATGCTCAGGACCTTTGCCGCTGCCTCATACGCACGCTGATATTGCGTCAGGTTAGACCCTTCCTGATCCAGCGAGACGCCCATCGTTTGATCCAGTTGCGTACTTGTCTGTGTCAGAACAGCAGCATCAGCGCTGCTCTGCGTACTTGCCGTAGCGGCTGTTTGACCCAGGCCGCTGATCAGGCTTGAAAAAGCGCCTGACGGCGTCTGCCCGCCAACCAGTGCCGTATCCTGCAATCCGCCGAGTGCAAGCGCATTGCTGCTTCCACCCGCGCCTGCCGCCGCGAATGCTGATCCATCCGTTGCAACCACCGTCAACGTCGCAGCCGTGGCCCCGCTAAAGATGGGGGCACCCGCTATTCCCGAAGCTGTCGTTCCCGCAGCATTTTGTGTGTTTACAGCATTGCTGATCGCGGACGCGAGCGTGTCCAGTTGGGAGGAAATGGCAGGAAGATCGCTGTCACGCGCCTGCAAGACGCCACCTATGCTGCCACCGCGGATCGCACCTGTGACATTGCCGCCACCTGCTGCCGCTGCTGCATAAATTTGTACCGTGCCGGACACAATCCCCGTGGCGAGAGGTTGGGAAACCGTACCGCCGACCAACTGGGTTCCATTGGAGAGCGCCAGATCGAGTGTGCCGTCCGTGCTCGAGATGGTGTTCACGTCGACCAGCTTTGAAAGGCTTGTCACCAGCGTGTCGCGTTGGTCCACGAGCGTACTGTTGCCAGATGTACTCCCCGCGGATGTGATCTTCTGATTCAATGCGGCAATCTGCGACGTCAGCACATTTACCTGCTTCACGGAATCGGTTACCTGCTGATTCAGCGCAACGGTCTGTGCCGTGATCTGGCCCGCCGTACGGTTCAGCGTGGTGGCTACCGTCTGCGCGGCTGAGTAAAGCGATTGCCGGGCCGTGCTGTCGTTCGGCGATCCCGCAAGCGAAGACGCGGCATTGAAGAAGGTGGTGATCGCAGCGCCAATCCCAGATGCATCGTCACCCGACGCATCTACCTTGAAGAGGTTTTGCAAGGCGTCCAACGCTGAAGTCCGTGCGCTGCTTGCCGAAGAAGCCTCCGTGGCCTGCTGCACGGACTTGAGCAGAACCCCATCCCGCGTGGATGAGACCGTGGCGCGAACACCCGGCTGATTGCCCGCTCCCACCGTCACGAGGTCACCTTCACTAAAGGTGGCCACACGCCGCGTGTAGCCGGCGGTGTTTTGATTGCTGATATTCTCAGCCGTCGTGTTCAGCGCGGTCTGGTTTGCGAGCAGCGCGCTTGTGGTGACACTCAGGAGCCCGCTCAGAGTGCCCAAGGGTATCCTCCTGTGTTCGCTCTCGCATCAAGCCTTCGGCGCAGGGACAGATGAATCGATGCGGCCCGTACCTGTTGCCCTAAAATGTGCGCGGAACGCTCCGTTTCCGCCAGATCAGTGTCCGGCGGGAGCGCCGTCATGCCGCTCACCGCCGAGGCAAGCTCTTCCAACGTATCCGCGTCGTTCGCGCCCAGGGCGAGTGACGCCCTCCGTAGCAGAGCTTGCACCTGTTTACTCCAGAAGGCTGCTGATGATCTTGTCAGCAACGGCTGAGGCGGGCACCTTATAGGTCCCACCGTCGATCGCGGATTTCAGGGCCGCGACCTTGTCTGTGCGCACGTCATTCGTATCCGTGGCAGATGCTGCCAGTAGGCTGCCCGTACCGCTCAGATGAGCCGTGGTTGCGGCTTTGCTGGTCTTTGCGGCGTCCAGCACGGCAATCTCGCGCGCCGTGCTCTTGGCCTGGCTGGCCCGGTCCGTTGCGCTCACATTTGTATTGGGGACTTGTGCGCTCACTCCACCTGTTTTCGTCATCACTAATTCCCTCCTCTCGGGTCATCGGCGTATTCATGAGCTACTTTAGGTGGTATCGCAGCTTGTTTTCCTAGATTTTTCTCATGATGCTCCACGGAAGAAACAATCCGGTTCGCGAATCCCAGCGCACCGGACTTTGCCAGCGCACCCGCCATGGCTTCCACGCCAAAGCTCTTCAACGCGCCTCCTTGCCCCCCGCCCTCGTCGTCACTTCCGATAGCCCCAGAGCTGCCCAGCGGCTTCATCAACTCACCCAACATCACCGCTTCGAACTGCTGTGCCGCATGAAGCAGCTTGGCGTGACGCACGCCGGTCTCGACGGTCGCGGACGCATCCGCTACGCCGGCCGGTGCGGGTGCAGGTGCAATCATCACAGCACCTCGATTTCTGCTTCAACGGCACCGGCCGACCTCATCGCCTGAAGAATGGAAATGACGTCACGCGCAGTTGCGCCGATCATCTGCAGGCTGCGCACCAGGTCCTCCACCGTCGATCCCGCCTTCAGATCAATGCGGTTTACCGGCTTGTCTTTCGCTTCGATTTGTGTCTGCTGGATCACCTGCGTGGTTCCCCCGCTAGAAAGCGGATTCGGCTGTGACACCTGAAACTCGCTTACGATGTTCACGGCCAGGCCGCCATGCAGAATGGACGCAGGTTGCAGCACCACATTGCCGCCAATGACCACGGTCCCGGTACGTTCGTTCACGACCAGCTTCGCCCGTGGATACAGCATCACGTGCACCGCTTCCACGCGCGACAGTAACTCCGGAATGTCCTCGCCGGGCGACACCTGTAGCTCCACGCTGCGGCTGTTTGTCGCATGTGCCGCCGTTCGCCCAAGCTCATGATTGATGGCATCGGCCACCGAACGGGCGCTGTGAAAATCCGCATCTTGCAGCAGAATGGAGAAGCTCTTGCGGCCCGTCAGATCCAGCGGCACACCACGTTCCACTGATCCGCCCAGCGGAACGCGCGCCGTGGTGGGATGGTTCACCTGCTTGGTATTGCCATTTGCGGATACAGTGTACCCGCCGAGCACCAGTGGTCCCTGTGCCTCCGCGTAAATCTTCCCATCCGGGCCATACAGCGGCGTCAGCAGCAGCAGGCCACCCTCCAGGCTGCGCGCGTCGCCGGCGGAGGAGACCGTCAAATCCACCCGCGTACCCGATCGAGCAAAGGGTGGCAGCGCCGCGGAAATGAAGACAGCGGCCATGTTCTGCACACGAATAGCATTGGCCGGAACGCTCACGCCCATCCGCAGCAGCGTGGCAGCCAGTGTCTGCACGGGAAACGTGGTCTGCTGGCTGTCTCCGCTGCCATTCAGTCCAACGACAATGCCGTATCCAACCAGTTGATTTTCGCGAATACCCTCGATGGAGGAGATGTCCTTCAATCGCGCCTGGCGCTGCACCCCCGTGACTGGAACCTCCGCCTCGGCCAGCGCGGTCTGCGCCACCAACAGCAGCGCCAATCCAAGCACAATGCGCATCGAGAGTGTTACACGTGTAGCAGTCATGAGAGACATCCGTTAAAAGATCAATGCTTTCTGCAGCAGACGAACCAGCAGGTTTGGCCGGTGCGTGTAGTCGGTCACAATGCCCCTGCCGCGCACCTGCAATGTCAAATCGGAAATGGCCGTGGACAGCACACGATTGGCCTGCGAGATGTCCTCTGGCCGGACCAGACCGCGCAGCACCACCGTCTGCGTCTGCTGGCTGAACTCCACCTGCCGCGCGGCCTCGATCAGCAGCATGCCGTTGGGCAATACATCTACCACTTCTCCGCCAAGGGTCGTGCTCAGGCTGGAGTTATTCGCGCTTTGCCCCTGTGCGTTCAGTGCGGCGTTTGCGTTCATGTTCAGCAGGTTCTGCGCCGCGGATGCCGCCGATAACTTCTGAAACAGTGCTGTGATCGCGGAACTCGCCGATGAACTGCGTGTGCCCTTTACCGATCCGTCCATTGACGATTCCAATGTCTCTGACACGACGATGGAGATCAGATCGTGCGGCTGCATCGCGCGCACATCCGCGGAAAGCCGCGTAAAGCGCCCGGACTCCGTCCACAGCGCACCTGGCGCAGGCTGGCTCGCCGCAGAATCCGCACGGACTCGGCGCAAGTAGTCATCCAGCGAACCTGCGGCAGGATCCTTTGTGGAATGAACCACCGCGTTTTCTTTCGCCGCTTTCGTTTGGCAATGTACCGCTGGCGAATACATTAGGAGCGAAGCCGCGCTCGCGAGGACGCATCCAAGCCTTTTGAGCAGCCGGCTTCCCGTCTGAACTGCACCGGTCATCACGGCTCCACCTCTACACGGTGATCTGCACGTAGTACACCGCGGATTCTGTGTGGTGGCTCATCGCCCCGCCGCTTGAGCGTGACACTCATCCCTTCACCTAGCGCAGCCTGAGTATCCGCCGTGCCCTCGATCTCCATGCGTACACTTTCGGACGCGAAAAAAACCTTGACCGCGTCGCCAGGATGTACGGCAGCCATCTGCACCGGGGCAGGGGAGAAATGCTGTTCTGCCGGGAGACCCGGAGCGGATGCATATGGTGCCTGCCCGCCTGGCTGCGGCCCCCAAGCCAATGCTGCCCGCAGCGGCACCATGACAAGCGGCTGTCCTGTATCACCGCAGTGACTCACACGGACCCACACGCGATGCAACACAGTGTCCACTTGCACATCCTGCACGCGATAGCCGGTGCCAGATGTGCTTCCGGCCAGTTGCGCAACAGATCCGATGGCACCCTGAACCGCCGCTTCCGGCGTCGGGGCGCAGCCCTGGGCGTGCAGACGCAGGCCCAGCAGCACCAGTGGAATGAATAACCCATCCAGGACGCGCATCGTTACCGCACCATGTTGTTCACTTGCGAGTACATGTCGTCGGCCGTCTTGATGACCTTTGAGTTGCTCTCATACGCGCGCTGCGCCAGCACCATCTGTACGAACTCCTCCACCACATCCACGTTCGAGGCTTCAAGCGAACCCTGCTGCAATGTGCCCAACCCAGTCGCGCCGCCAGGGACATCCACCACCGGAGTTCCAGACGCGCCGGAAGCCTGCAGCAGATTGCCTCCGATTGAGCTAAGGCCACCCGCATTTGGAAACGTGGCCAACTGTATCTGCCCCAGCTGCGAAGGCTGCGTCTGCCCCGGCTGCGTCGCTGTGACCACCCCGTACTGCGAAATGGTGACGCTGGTTGCATTTGTTGGAATGGTGATCGCAGGATTCAGCGACTCGCCATTCGAGGTCACCATCTGCCCCTGGCTGTTCAGGTGGAAGCTGCCATCCCGCGTATAGGCAATGGTGCCATCAGGGCGCGTCACCTGAAAGAATCCCTGCCCTGAGATCGCCAGATCAAGCTGGTTTCCCGTCTGGTTGAAGTCGCCCTGCGTATTGACGACTTCCGTCGAGACGGCATGTGTTCCCAGTCCAATCTGTAGACCGGCAGACGTGGTGCTGGTGCTCTGCGCCGCTCCGGGTGTCACCAGGTTCTGGTACATCATGTCTTCAAACTGAAGATTGCGGCGGCGAAACCCAGTGGTGGAGGAGTTGGCCAGATTGTTGGCCACCGTGTCCAGATTGGCCTGCTGCGCGCTCATGCCGCTGGCTGCTGTATATAGTGCGCGAATCATTGCTGCTCCTTGTGGTGGCTCTCGTTACACGCGGCCAAGATCTTCTGTTGACGTTTTGTCGAATTCGTTGTGGAAGACGTTGAGCGCCTTTTGCATCATTTCCGCCTGCCGCTGCACCAGCATCAGCTGTAGCGTTCCATGCACGGCATCCTGATTGGCACCTTCCAGCGCGCCCTCCTGCACAGTCCCGTCTACCGTTCCCGCCTTGGCACCGGTGGCCACCGTAAAACGATTTGTGCCAACAGGCGTCAGGCTCGTTGCCCCGTAATTGACCAGGCCCAGCACACCCGCAATCGCGCTGCTTCCATCTGGGGTGCTGACTGAAATCTCGCCGCCAGAGCCGACATGTACGCTCCCAGTCGGCAGAACGATCGGCTGCCCGCCAGTGCTCAGCACCGGTTCACCATGTTGCGTCGTCAATGTGCCGTCGGGGCCGCGCAGAAAGGCTCCATCTCGCGTCAGTTGCACGCCCTGCGCGGTCCGCACCTGAAAGAAACCGCCTCCGCTCATCGCCAGATCCAGCGGATTACCGGTGGACGTGATCTGCCCTTGCCCAAGATCGAGCCGGTTGCCACCAAGGATGCCGAACTGATTCACGGCACTTTCCAGATCGCTGGGCAGCGCGAGACCCTGGTCCGTGGCACTTGCCATCACACCGCGAAAGTAGTTGCTTTCCGCGCGAAACCCATTGGTATTACTGTTCGCCAGGTTGTTCGCGGCTGTTTCCAGTGCTTGTGTCCGCGAGAGCAACCCTGTGTATACCGCGTAGAGGCCGCTGTTCATACCTGGAAGAATTGCACGAGTCCAGCCAAACCTTCGTGCTGAATGTAAGAACACGCTAAAGCGCGTGAGCTTACATCGAGCAGATATCAATCACCACGCAGCGGCGGACGCCAATGCGTTCGGCATACGGTACACCAGATCCAGCACATCCTCCGTGTGCCGCGGCCCACCGGCCAGTGCGGCCGGTTCCAGCCAAAGGCGCAACCAGAAGAACTCGTGAACCCTTGCCCAGCGGCTCTCGACGGGCTGCAGGCGCTTCAACGTTCGCATGATCGAACTCTCCATATCCGCGAGGCTTGAACAGTCAATCTCTTCGGCAGCGACACCGGATGTGCTGAGCACATGAGTATGAGCCTCCGTCCACTGCGTCTTTGGCGCGACACCCGCATCCACGGCCATGTCGTGCATCCAGCGCAAACCGAAGACTGCCTGGCGGTCGATGGTGTCCGTATACGCCACCGCTAGCCTGTGGTCTCGGTCAGACGCCGTCTCGCTCCCGCGTGTCTCGCGCAGGAGCCGCAGGGGCAGAGTTCCGGTACGCTGCAGGATCGCACGCGGCGCAACGGCAGCCATGCCATCCATGGGAGCGCCACTGACATTCCACATGGGGCAGCTCCACTGCGTCGCGAGCGCTTCCGTCACTTTGCGTTCCGGCACGCCACACTCTGAGGTCAGAACTTCGCCAATACGCTTACCCGTGCTCTGCTGCACCTGCAGTGCACGCCTCAGGTCGTCCTGCGAAATGACGCCCGTGGACAGCAAAAGCAAGCCGAGTGGAATGCGGTGTTCATGCGTCCGGCGCACAGGCTCACGCTTTGTCTCGCGGCGTACCGCAGTCGCGACTCTCGCCTCCAGGCATGCCGGGCTACAGCACCACCGGCCCTCAAACACGGGACGCGTGCGGCTGCGAAGGTGGAGCCGCACCTGTAGCGGCATGCGTGCTCCGCAGGGGCAAGGGCGCAGATCAAGCCCAGCCTTGCCATACATCCCTACCTGGGGCAGTGCCACATCAGCAGTGATGGGGTACGCACGTTCTGGCGCATACAAACTCGTGGTTACAGCAGGCATCGCACACTCTCCAGGCGCGGCTTTGGTTGCAGCACCTCTGTTACTTGCAATCCGAAACAACCACCCAGGACCACAACCTCGCCACGCGCGACGATGCGGTCACCAATCAGCAGATCCACTGGATCGGAGACCAGGCGATCCAGTTCCAGGACGTCGCCGGATGTCAGCTCCAGCAGCTCCGACAGCAGCATCTCCCGCGATCCAAACTGCAGCCGCGCCTCAAGTTCAATGTCCAGCAGAGCGCTGTTGCCGCTCTGCTCCGCCTGCATCGCCGTTTCTTGTTCAAGGCTTTGCATGATTTCATTCGTCACGGCAGCACCATCGCGCTCCGCCTCTGCCGCCGCGCCAGGGTCATTCATTCCCAATGCCCTCCCTCGTGGGTAATCTCCAGCGCATGTGCCATCTGTGCGGCGCGATGCTCACCCGCTCGCACCGGTTCCGCGCGAAAGATAGGCACTCCGCCAGCCCGCAACTCCGCCGACGCACCCTGCGCGAGTGGCAAGGACAGCAACGATCCGGGTTGTAATGACTGCAGATCGGAGGCACGCACCCGCATCACCGGGAATGCCAAGGTGGAGTGCACGCCTGCCAGGCGCAGCCGGTGCATCATGCGCGCGCGTTCTTCGGGTGTCCTGTGGCGCTGGCGCTCACGCCTTTGCGCAACACCACGCAAGGTGGAGGCAACCGCAACGGCTGGCAGGCAAAAGCGCAGCTCTCCGGTAATCTCCGCCAGCGTCACCTGAAACCGGCAGCAGAAGACACGTTCCTGCATGGGCATCAGCCGTTGTCCGTGGCTCTCGCGCTCGCGGGTCTCCGGATGGAACTCAGCGCCAAACGGCAACCATGCCGCGCTCCACTCACGCAACACAAAGTCAAGCACGGAACCAAGCACGGCTTCTTCGATTTCGGTGAGTTCTCTACTGACGCCGCCCGTTCGTCCGCTGCCTCCGAGCAGCAAGTCGATAATGGCAGGTGCCAGTGTCAAACTCAACGACAGCGCGCCTCGCACCTGCTGCGTCTCCAAGGCAACACGCAGCGGCAGCACATGGCAGCCGTGCGCTGCCTGTTCGGCGAATGTGCTGAAGCTGTACTGCTCCGCCATCAGCGGCGCGATGGCCACGTTATTACGCAGCCAGGCTCCCAGCGTATGCGTCAGGTTGCGCGCAAACTGCTCGTCGAGCGTGCGCAACGTGCGCAACTGTTCTCCAACAATCTGCCCCGCTCGACTGAAGTTGAACGCCTCGCGCGCTGCGGTCTGCTGTCCCTGTGCTTCAGCGGACATTCGACTCCTTTGCCCGCTTGCCCTTTACGGCGTTCTTCTGCGCACCCAAATCCGCCATGGCCGCACGCAACCGGACCACCGCCGCCGAGTGAATCTGCGACACGCGCGACTCCACCACACCCAGCGTCAGGCCAATCTCCTTCATGGTCAGCTCTTCGTAGTAATAGAGCGTCAGCACCATGCGTTCCTTCTCCGGCAACGTCTCAATCGCGTCAATCAGGCGCTGCCGCAATTCACCTTTCAAGCAGCGGAACAACGGCTCGTCGCTCTCCGTTCCGGGCAGATAGGACAGTTCGTCATCGCCGCCATCCTCATTGCGCTCAAGATTCAGGCTGCCGATCTCGAGGCCCTTTAAATCGCCCAGGAGCTGCTGAAATCCCTGCAACGTCAGATCCATGCTGCCCGCGATTTCCGCTTCGGACGGTGCGCGGCCAAACTGTGCCGTGAGCGTACGAACGGACTCTTCAATGGCGCGGCCTTTGCGTCGCAGCTCCCGGGGACTCCAATCCAGCATGCGCAACGAATCCAGAATGGCGCCACGTATACGGAACTGCGCGTAACTCTTGAATTGCACCTGTTTGGTGTGGTCGAACTTTGAAAATGCATCGATCAGGCCCACCATGCCGGCCGAGATCAAATCCTCAATATCCACGTGCTGCGGCAGGCGCTCATGAATGCGCCGCGCGACAAAGCGCACCGTGGGCAGATGTTCCAGCAGCAGCCGGTCGCGCTCCGCCGGCGTGATGGCCGATCCTGGTACTGCGCTGCCATACGCAGACGCCGGCTTACCCTTGCTCGCTTTGGCGCGGAACATGCTGGCAGGCAACTCTGCACCGGCAATGCTCTGCGGCAGGAGATCGATCTCCGCCAGTTGAGGTTCAGTATTCCCTGTCATGCTGTTCTCCTTTGCGACACTCATTTCTGGCACTCGACCCGCCTAGCTGCCCACCAACTGGCTGCCGACTGTCCCAAGACTGCGCACCCGAATCTCTGGAGGAATCTCAGCGGGTGCAATCACGGTGATCTTGGGCAGAAACGGCTCCAGCCAGCGCCGCAGGTGATAACGTGCCGGCGATGGACATAGAAGCACGGGCAAGGCCATCGTGCCGCCATCGCCTGTTAGCCGCTTCACAGACTCCAGTAGCGGTCGCAGGAAGTTGGCACCGGCAGCCGGGCGCGCGCCGTCGCCAAGCAGCCGCGCGGCACCCTCGGGGTCGAATGTGGAGATGATCTGCTCCTCCATGGCGCGGTCCAGCATGAGCACCGGCAAGCCACCATCGCCATCCAGCAACGGCCTCACAAGATTTCTGCCGAGCGCCTGCCGGATCTGCTCCGTGAGAAAGACCACATCTTTCGATCGCGACGCTGCTTCCACCATCGTTTCAAGTACGGTGCCCAGATTTCGAATGGACACCTGCTCACGCAGCAATTGCTGCAATACCTTCTGGATCTCGCCCAGGCTCATCAGCTTCGGCAGCAGCTCCTCCATCAACTTGGGGTGGCTCTCATTGACTGAGTCCAGCAAACGCTTTGTCTCCGCCCGTCCCAGCAGTTCATGCCCATGACGGCGGATCAACTCCGCCAGATGCGTGCCAATCACCGCAGTCTGGTCCACCACGGAGTATCCCGCCGCAAGTGCCTGTTCTTCCAGTCCTGTTTCGATCCATTTTGCGGTCACGCCAAACGCGGGTTCCTTTGTCTCGAGTCCTGGCAAAGGACGTGCTTTCGGATCGGCGTTGACCGCGAGGAGGCAGTTCGCCTCTGTCTGCCAACGGCCGATTTCGAAGCCGCGCAACATCACCACATACTCCCGTGGCCGCAATCGCAGGTTGTCTGTAATGTGCACGGAGGGCACGATGAAGCCAAGCTCCGTAGCCAAGTGGCGGCGCAGAGCGCGCACGCGGTTCAGCATTTGGCCGCCCTGCTTCTCATCGACCAACGGGATCAGTTGGAAGCCGATCTCCAGCGTGAGTTCATCCACCTTCAGCAGGCTGGCTAAATCCTCCGATCCCGCGACAGCCGCATCCGGTCCTGCGGTGGCCGCCGCAAGCGCCGCTGCCTCCGCCGCTAGGTGCTGCTCGTCCGTCGGCAGCTTGCGGGCAAACATCGCCAGTGCAACCGCAACCAGCACAAACGGTATCTTCGGGATACCCGGAATCAGTGCCATTGCCAGCAAGACACCACTGGCAAGAAACATGGTGTTACGCCGCGTGAAGAGCTGTGCGTTCAGCTCCTGATCCAGCGTCCCAGAGGACGACGCGCGCGTCAGCACCAGGCCACCCGCCACGCTGACCAGCAGGCTCGGAATCATGGTTACCAGGCCATCACCTACGGTCAGGATCGTGTAGGTTTTGACTGCGGTCATCAGATCGACACCCTGCTGGATCACACCGATCAACAGGCCCGCGATGATGTTGATGGCGGTGATCAAAATGGTCGCCATGGCGTCGCGCTGGTTAAAGCGCGCGGCACCGTCCATCGCACCATAGAACTCGGCCTCGCGTGCGATGACTTCGCGGCGTTTGCGCGCACCCTGCTCATCGATCAGACCGGCGTTCATGTCCGCGTCAATCGCCATCTGCTTACCAGGCAGCGCATCCAGCGTGAAGCGGGCCGTCACCTCGGCGGTGCGCACCGCACCATGCGAAATGACAAGAAACTGAATCGCAGTCAAAGCGAGAAATAAGACAAAGCCGACGACATAATTGCCGCCCACAACGAACTGCCCAAAGGCCTGGATGACCTCGCCCGCCGCGCTTGTGCCCTCGCTGCCATGCAGCAGAATACGGCGGCTGGATGCCAGATTCAGCGATAGCCGGAATAACGTAAGCAGGAGCAAGAGCGTTGGAAAGACCGAAAGATCGGTTGCCTTTCGCACTTGCACGGCGGTAAGGAACACCAGCAGTGATGCCGTGATGGACAGCGCCAGCAGCAGGTCAAGAATCACGCCGGGCAGAGGCACCAGCATGACAAAGATGGTGCACATGGCACCTGCTGGTAACAGGAAAGGCTTGGCTTGCGCAAAGGAAAACGCACCCACGGGTTTGGCTGCTTCGCTCATGGCTCTTTCTCTGTTGCGTCCGGTGGGTCGTAGTCAATCAGCGGTAGCATGACGCGGGCTGGCACCGCGTAGCCGTAGCCGCGATGCTGCGGCTGCCGCGCGTTCCGCTTTGCGCGCTCGCTGCTCTCGCGGAACAGGAAGGCCAGAATGGCAGCGACAGCCGCGTACAGTTCATACGGAATGGCTTGGCCCTCCTTTACGCCCCGGTATAAGGAACGCGCCAGAGGTGGATTCTCTACGATGGGTACGCCCGCCCAGCGTGCCTGCTCGCGTATTTCCAACGCATGGAGGTCCCGGCCCTTGGTCAGCAAGCGTGGCGCGGACATGTTTTGAAAGTCGAAGAGCAAAGCCACGGCGTAGTGGGTCGGATTGGTGATGACTACAGCGGCACGGGAAACATCGGCTTTTACACGGCGCTTGCGCATGGCTCGTTGAATCTGCCGGATGCGACCCTTCGTCTGCGGATTGCCGTTGCTTTCTTTCATCTCCTGCTTGACCTCTTCCTTGGTCATGCGCAGACCGCTGTTCCATTGCCGCCATTCGTTGACGTAGTCCAGCGCGGACCACCCGAGCGAAATCCATGCCGCATCCACCGCAAGTCCATACGCTGCGGCAAAGGTGAGTGGCAGGCGCGCGCTGCTGTTCACCGGCATGGGCAACACACTCCGCTTCAATGCGTAGCTGGCAAGCATGACCACAGCCGCCGCCGGTAAGAGCGATTTCATCAGCCGCAGCAGCGATCGCGCGGAAAACAGATTCTTTATATTCGCGCCGGGGTTCAGCCGCCCAGGCTTCCACGCCAGCGCAGCCGGACGAAGCTGCAAGCCACCGCTCTGCATGGCACCGACGGCAACCGCGCCGAAGAATGCAGCCGCCAGCAGCAACGCGAGCGGCGCTGTTCCAGGCAGCAGCATGCCGGGCAGGGCACGTGCCAGCGCATCGTTTGTCTTATACGTGCGCGTTCCCACGTCAAGTGCTGCGGTAAAGGTGCCGGTCCAGGCTTTTGCAAATTGCGTGGAAGCGCTGCGCAGCAACAGCAAACCCGCCAGCATACCCGCCGATGAGGTCAGTTCGCGGCTGCGAACACCTTCGCCGCGTTCGCGCGATTTTTTCTTGCGCTGCTCGGATGCTTTTTCTGAACGCTCGCCGCTCACAGGCGCATGCTCCGTTGCGCAATATCCAGTAGCCCGATGAAGCGATGTTCAATCCATGCAGGCCACACCGCGAGTGCCCCGATCAGCACCCCATAGGAAACCAGCGTCTTGATGGGAACGGATGCAATCTGAGCGGGCAGCGCGGGTGCCATGCGGCTGACCAGGCCAATCGCAATCTCAATCAGCAGCGCCGCCGCAATCACCGGTGATGCAAGCTGCACGCCCGAAAGAAAAATGCCTGACGCCATGTAGGTGAACGCGTCTCCTGCATGGAGAGCCGCCGGCGCATGTCCCAGCGGCACCGTGACCAGCGTTCGCATGAGCGCAGCCAGCATCGTGCGGTGCAGACCCGCCGCCAGCAGAACCAGCGTGCCCAGCCAACTCAACACCGTGCCCAGCACCTCCGTTTCCACCATCGAGTTAGGATCAAGCAGGTTTGCCAAAGAGAATGAAAATGCTGTTCCCATCAGCGTTGCGCCAAATAACAGGGCCTCATTCAGCAAAGACAAAATCAGGCCAAAGCACAGCCCTACCGCTACCTCGCTGAGCAGCGCGGGCGCGCTGAGCGAGACAGCCGCGCCGGGGATCGCCAACGCCACCGGTGTAAGCAGGACGGCGAGCGCCAGCACGAATACTGCTTTGACCCGGGCCGGGACAGCACGCGAGCTGTATACCGGCATGGTTACCAGCGCGCTGCCAAACCGCATGATCACCAACAGTCCCGTGGTCAGCAGCCGTTCCAGCCCGTTCTGTTGCATTGCGATCGGCATGGCGCTATCCCAGATACCGGTGAAAGTCCGACCACAGATGCACGGTATACGTGACTGCCTGCCGCAGAAACCACGGCATGCTGACCAGCCCGGCAAAGAACACCAGAATCAGCCGGGGAACGGCGGTGATGGTCTGCTCTTGGATACCTGTGAGCGTTTGCACCAGCGTGAGCGCAACGCTGACAACGCAGCCCAGGATGAGCAGAGGCGCGCTCAACAGCAGCGCTTCCAGCAACATGCGGCGCACAAGCTCAGCAACCTGGTCAGGACCCATCACACGCTCCTAGAAGCTCTTCAGCAGTGAACTTGCAAGGAGGTGCCATCCATCCACCATGACAAAGAGCAGGATCTTAACCGGTGTCGAAATCACCGTGGGCGGCATCTGCAGCATGCCGATGGAGGTCGTCACGCTGGCAACCACCAGATCGACCAGTAGAAACGGCAGAAAGAGAATGGCACCAATCTGAAAACCTGACTTGAGTTCGCTCAGCATGTATGCCGGAACGACTACTTCCATGGGTGCGTCCTCACGCCGTGACATACGTTGCGTCTGCGATGCGGAGGCAAACAGTTCCAGGTCCTTGTCGCGTGCGTAGTGCAGCATGTAGGTGCGCATGGGAACAGCTCCCCGCTGCAATGCGTCCTCGCCAGAGATCGTTCCCGCGCGGTACGGCGCGACCGCCTGCTGATCGACCTGCCGGATGACCGGCTGCATGAGGAACCAGGTCATCATCAGGCCAAGCGCCATCAGAATCTGGTTCGATGGAGCCGTCTGCGTCCCCAGCGCCTGCCGCAGGAAGTGGAAGACCACCAGCAGGCGGACAAGCGGCGTCATGGCCAGCAGAAGGGTCGGAACAAGAGTCAGAAGCGTCAGTCCGATGGCGATTGCCCATGGCGTGCTTTGCCCGGTCGCCAGAGCCTCGGCAATGCTCCGGTCACGCGGCATCACTGCCGTATTCGAGCCACTTGGCGAGGTCGCTGGCGTCGCAGTGGCGGATTCAACGGCCTTCGGAGGCTGAGGATCACTCCGTTGAGGCAACGGACGAGTCTTTGCAGCAGTCGCGGCGACGGGCCGGAATGTTTCACGTGAAACATTCCGGGCGGCACGCACAGGCTGTTTCAGCTGATCTGGGCTGGAGCGCTGCCCGCCCCAGGCTCCCGCGCAGAGAAAAAGACACAGCAATGGAAGGAACCAACGGTACCGGCTCACGGCGTACTCTCTCCCGCATCGACGTTGCGAGAAGTCGTATCCTGCTGATTCAATGGCAGAATCGCGTGAATCCCGTCGCTCCCAGAACCCAGCAGGAAGCGGTGTCCGTCACACTCCACCAAGAACAGGGTGCGCTTCGGTCCCAGATGTAGCGTCTCCACATGGCGCAAGGAACGCGTTTGAGGCTGCGTGACGCCGCGCAAAAGAGCTGCCACACGACCGAATGCGCCTCCGATTGCTGAACGTTGCGTCTCGAACGCGGGTGAAGCGGTCCCGGCGTTGGCTCGTATCACGGCTTGCTCCTATACCAGGCGGGTCAGTCGGACTGCCATTTGGCCATCCACGTTATCAAGTTCGCCCCAGCCCAGCATGGCTCCGCCTACACGGACTGGAACATCCTCCGCGGCGGAAACATGGGTGCAGAAAACCGCTCCAATGAACAGTGAGCGAAGGTCCCGCAACTTCATGCCGCACACCGGAACTGCAATGCTTAAACGGAACGGGACAGTTTGCGCGGCGTGCCAACACGCAGGTGTTTCAGGTGCGGGCAGCGCGGCTGGCTCGGGCTCCGGTGCGTTGTCAGGCGGGCTCATCAGCGCTGCACCAGGAACTCAGTAAAATAGATTTCGAGTACCCGCGTTTCCGTATTGTGCAGCTTGTACTGGTCCTCTAGCTTCTTCTTCAGCGTCTCCCGGCTATCTGGAGCGAGCAGTTGGTCTGAGGTCTCGCCAGCCAACACTGACAGTGTTGTGTCGCGCAATGCGGCGGCGGCACCGTCCACCGCTTTCGGATCTTTCGGTGCTTCTTCCTTCTTTCCTTCCGCCTTCTCCTCGTCGCGAATACGCATGCTTACAGCGGCACGAAGATAGCTGCGGCCTCCCGGATCGGCCAGGTTGACGATCATTGGTTCCAGAGCCAGGACGTGTGACGCCGGTGCGGCGATGACCGGGGTTGCCGCAACTGCCGATGCTGCCCCGATTCCCCCCAGCTTTCCGGATTTCATCAGCCAGAAAACACCACCTCCCACAGCACCCAACGTGACCACGGTGGAAAGGAGAACGGGAATCAAGATGGACATCATCCCGACCTTGGGCGATGCCACGGGTGAGAGAGAAGCGTCTACTGCGGCGGAACTCGACATGCTCCGGGTATGTGCATGTACCGTTCCAGAACAGTGAAGGGCTGCATTAGCCTTGCCTAACGCAGCCCTTGTTCGTAGCAGTCGTGGTGCTTAGCGAATCATGTTGATCGTGTCCTGCGTGATGGTGTCAAACGTAGTGACTGTCTTCGAGTTTGCCTGGAAGGCCCGCTGTGCCACGATCAGGTCCGCGAACTCCGTGGAGATGTCCACATTGGATTGCTCCAGGGAATTGTCACTGATCGAGCCACGGCCACCGGTATTCGCGGTTCCAAGATTCATTTCACCAGACGCCCGGTTGATCGCGTACAAACTATTGCCGCTGCGTGACAAGGACTGCGCATCCGCGATGGTCGCCACGGCAAGTTGGCCCACGGTTTCGGTGCCACCATTGGTGAAGTTCGCCGTGACGACGCCGTTCGCATCCACGGCGAAGTTCTTATAGATCCCGCTCGCATACCCGTCCTGCGCGTTGCCATTCGTCGTGGACGCGACCGCTCCCTGCGTCACGAGGCTGTTGCCCGTGGCGTCATACAGTTTCCAATTCAGCGTCAGATCGGACGCATGGTCGGACAGTCCTGCAAATGTAATGCCGCTGATATTACTGGCGGGTGATGCGAGCGTGCCGTCAGAGTTGAAGGTAAGCGTGCCCGTATTCCCGCTACTGGTGGCCGCGTCTCCCGCAGGCAGGTTGATGGCATACGACCAGGAACTGCTGCCAGATTTGGTAAAGGTGATGTTCGCGCTATGCTGATCGCCCAGCGAGTCATACAACCTGGGAGATGACGTGAAGGTGGTGCCCACCGCGGCGCTTGAATCCAGACTGGTGTTTAACGAGAATTGCGATGTGGGATGAGCCAACTGCGTCTTCGCAAGAGGGATATTCAACGCCTGCAATGGTGCGTTCAGATTGATCTGTCCGTCGGAGGCGCTGGGATAGCCCTGCACACTGTAGCCGTCGCTCGTGATCAGGTCGCCCGTCGCGCTCAGTTGGAAGTTACCGTTACGAGTGAGTTCCTGAGTGCCGGCCTGTGACACAACAAAGAATCCACTGCCATTGAGGGCCATGTCTGTTGCATTTCCGCTGGGTGCGATGTTGCCCTGGGTAAAGTCGCTGCCGATAGATGAAACGCGGGTGCCGACACCCACCTGTAGCGGCGCGCTTGATCCAGAGGTACCGATGTTTTGGTAGAACAGGTCCTCGAAGTTTACGTTCTGATTCTTGAATGCGTTGGTGTTAAGGTTTGCAAGATCGTTGCCGATGGTATTAAGTGCGGTGCTATTGGCCTGCAGTCCACTGAGGGCGATGGAGAACGATGGCATACTGAGTATCCTTTGTGACTGATTTGAGTAGTTCTTAACCGTTCGAAGTAGACGTTGGCGTCTTGCTGGTAATTGATCCGCCGAGCGAAGTCAGCTGCTTGTTGACGTCCACGAGCTGCTCCAGGCTGTTGACCTGCGCGAGTTGCGTGATGTACGAGGTCGGATCCGTGGGCTGGGTGGGATCTTGATTCTTCAACTCCGATACCAGGAGAGTGAGGAAGTCGGTTGAGCCAAGCGTAGCGTTCGTCGCGGTGCCCGTTGCCGGCGATGATCCCGTTGCCGGAGCCGCATAGGCCGTGGCCCGTTGCAGGTTCGCTGCCAGCGCAGCGGGGTCGAGTGCGGTCGAATTCATGAATCTCTCCTTTGCGTGCTAAATGTGAATGCTCAACGTGCTTCCGGCAGGCATGTAAGTGGCTCGGCCACGTTGCAGCGCATCGCCCACGCTGCTGCCGGTATGTCCGGTTTCACCGTTGCTTATGTCTGTTGCGAATTGTTTCCGCTCCTGACGCTCTCCCCTGTCCGATGTTGGCGACGAGTTCGCGCCGGTCCCCCCCCGCATGGAGTCACTTGCTCCACTTGCAGTTCCGGTGCCATTCACGCGTTCCGCCGGTGCGTTAAAACTTAGTGTGCTCACAGCAACCTGCTGTTCCTGGAGGTAATGGTGCAGGCTGGAGAGCGATGCGCCGATAGCCTCCTGCGACCCGGAGAGCGAAGCGTGCAGCACGCCACCACGCATTTCCGCATGCACGGCAACGTTGCCAAGCACCGGGTCCTGCATGGCAACCTCCAGCCGCTTGACCGGGGTGGATATCGATGGCGCTGGGGTGAGCGCATCACTTGAAGTGCCAGCATGTGAGGCGGTGCCTGTGTTTGGTGCTGAGGTTGCCGCGTCTCCATCGTGCTCGGTGGGCGCGCCGAGCGACAACGAGAAGCTGGCTCCTTCACCATGTGGCGCACCTGCCGCTTGAGCTGGGATTTGAGCAAATGGATCGCTGACGCTGCTCGCATGAGCTTCGCCGCGCGTGGATACCTGATGCGTGCCGTCCTGCAACGAAGGACGAGCAGATTGGGCAGAGAGAGGAACCGCAACGCTGTTCAAAGTTGCATCCTGCTGTTTGGCTGCGGGCAAAGACACGGGTTGCGCCGGTGAGCTACTCGCCTGAGGTGAAGTAGCAGCCATTGCTGCTTTAACTCCCTTCCCTTGCGGTGACGCTTCCGCAACGTGGGCATTCGTTGCCACGGCTTGCGGCAGACCCTGTGACGGAACCGCTTCCGCAATCACCGGCTGGGCAGTTGGGGCAGCAACAGCGGACGACGTGGCAACAGCAGACGATTCGGCTTTTGCGGACCGGCTTTTTTCACGTATGTGTGCGACATCTTGGGGATTCTGTGCCGGGGGGATGCGTGCATCCTTTGCCAGCGTTGGTTCTTGTGCATCAGCCTCCAAGAGGGCTGGCACAACAGATTTGCTTTGCGTTGCATTCATGCCGTTCTTTCCTTGCGCTGCAGTAGGAAGCACAACACTGCTTGGCTTTGCAACGGGTTCAGCGGCGGTCTCAGCGGCGGTGGTCTCAGCGGTGGTCTGCGTGGCGGACGCATCGCTCGCAATTGGCTTGGGGGTTATGCCTGTTGAAGTCGAAGGTTCAGTGACTAGCTGTTCGGCAGAGTGCGGCTCGGTTTGATTTGGCCCTGCTTCAGATGCCTGAGTTATGCTTGGTTTCTTGTCACTGTCCAACGTATCCTGCATCAGAACCGGCAGATGAACGGCGGTTGAGGGAGCGCTGATTGTCCTCTGTGAAGTTACAGCGCTGCAGGGGACAAATTGTGCCTGTGTGCCGGGTATTGCCACCGGCGCTTGAACTTCTGGCCGTCCCGAGGTGTGTTGCGCGGCCTGTAGAACAGTAGCGAAACTGCTACCACTGCTTGCATCCGGCGCGGTGTCCTTGGCATGCGGAGCGGCTATGCTTGTCGCGCGTTGAACTGCTGCTATGTTGATTTCTGCCGGACTCATGCCAGCAGAGAAAGCATCTCCGTGCCCATACCGGCACATAAATTCTTAGAGCCTGCTGTGCTGTCCGGTAACAAGAGCCAAAGGATTCTTCAGAAGCCTGGCGACTTCATCCAACGTTCTTTGTTCGGCGCGTGCGGACTCGAAGCCCATCTCCCGCTTCACACGTTCCAGCGTGACATCGATCTGCTTACGTTCACGCCGTGCCGTTGCTTCACCCGTCGCGGCGGTATGCACGGCGGCACGCGCCTCTGTTCGCGCGGCATTGCGTTGCACAATTTTGAGGCTGGATAATTCTGCCTCCGCGCATGCCAAGAGCCAATCCTGAGTGGTTCCACCCTCGGTTGAAGCACTGCGAAGAGTACGCGCATGGCGTGCTGCCGCTTCCGCTTGCAGTACGGCAGCCTCTGCCGTGAGCAACGACGTTTGCGCTCCGCGCAGGTGTGTGACAGCAACATCATGTTGCACAACACGCAGCTCTGCCAAGCGGCGCAAGCGGCCTTCACGCGAAATCATGCGAGACCAGGAATTCCGCGCATGGCAGCAAGAGCATCGCCAAAGCTGCAACGCTCCGTCATGCTCTGCTGCAACAGGGTGCGAATGCGCGGACGCAACGCGATGGCCTGATCCAGCTCAGGATCGGAGCCAGCGCGGTAGGCACCCACACGCAGCAGGTCCTCACCGCGCGCGTAGGCTCCGATCAGGCGGCGAACGCCGCGTGCGCTTGCCTGGTGCTCCGCGCTGGTGATCGCGGGCATCAGGCGGCTGAGCGAACGAGGCATGTCGATCGGCGGATACATGCCTTCGCCTGCAAGATCACGTGAGAGAACAATGTGTCCATCCAGAATGGAACGGGCACTGTCCACAATGGGATCCTGCTCGTCATCGCCCTCCATCAACACCGTGTAGAACGCGGTGATGCTGCCGTTGCGGAAGTTACCCGCGCGCTCCAGCAGCCGTGCCATTTTTACGAAGACGGACGGCGGATAGCCCTTGGTGGAAGGCGGTTCACCCGCCGCAAGACCAATCTCGCGTGCTGCCATGGCGTAGCGCGTAAGCGAATCCAGAATCAACAGCACATGCTTGCCACGAGCGGCGAAATACTCCGCCGTTGCTGTTGCCGCAAGTGCCGCACGCAAGCGCAACAGCGGGCTTTCATCCGACGTGGAGACCAGCACGGACGAACGTGCGCGCCCCTCGTCGCCCAACGAATCTTCGAGAAATTCGCCCACTTCACGCCCACGTTCACCCACCAGGCCGACGATGGTCAGGTCAGCTGCGGTGTTGCGCGTCATCATGCCAATCAGCGTGCTCTTACCAACGCCAGACCCGCCAAAGATGCCGATGCGCTGTCCGCGCGCGACGGTCAGCATGGTGTCAATGGCACGCACGCCACAACCCAGCGGCTCGGTCATGCGGACACGTTCCAATGGACCTGGTGCGTTGCGGTCCAGCGGAACCATGAAGTCGCCGTTAATGGCGGGCATGCCGTCCAACGGCGCACCATTTGCGTTCAGGACCCGCCCCAGCATGGCCGGCCCAACCGCCAGCTGCGCCCGGCGGCCATGGCCCAGCATACGGTCACCAAAACGAATGCCAGCGCCAGAGGAGAGCGGCATGGCAAGCACATTGTGGCCGCGAAATCCGATGACCTCGGCGTTGTGACGCGTGCCATCGTTGCCCAAAATCTCGCAGCAGTCGCCCACGGAACACGGTGGCCCCACCGACTGCACGTAGTTTCCGTTTGCCTCCACTACCTCGCCGTACAGAGGCGCGGGGGGAGCAGTCCGCAGATGATGAAAATAGCTTTCAAGACGCATAACGTTTTCCTTTAACAAGCACCAATGGCAGCAGGGCGGCGGCCCATCAATTCAAAGAAGCCGCGTTCAATTTCCTGCAGCTGCGCACGGAGGCCAAGCTGCACGGTGCCGCTGCGGGTCTTCAGAACACACTCGCCACGCGGCAGATCCGCGTCAGCCTCGATGACCACGCCTTTGGCGGACGGGAGCACAGCTTCATTCCAGTGGTTCACTTCTTCGGCGGAGACACGCAGCACGGCTTCGCTCCCGTCGGCAAGCTGTTCCAACGCCACGCGCGCGGCACCTGCCAGCAGCATGGGATCCATCGATGATTCACGCCGCAGAACACGTTCGGCGATTGCCAGGGACAGCTTCACAACCTCCTGCTCCAGGTCGGCAAAGTAGTTCTGCTTCTCTTGCTCAAATTGCTGCACGGAACGGGAGATCGATGCGCGTTCGATACGAATCTGGCCCTCATACGCTTCCGTGGCTGCTGCCAGGGTTTCGCGCCTGGCCTGATCCTCCGCTGCCTTAATCACGGCCTGTAGATCGAGCGCGTCTTCCGCCGCGGTGGACATTGGGTCCGTTACCAGATCGATCGCTGGCAGGTCCATGACGCTGTCACGCATGTTGCGGAACATCAGCGGTTCAGACGGGCGGCCTGCCTTTTGCTTTGCCATGGCCACGTTTCGCACATCAAATATCACTGTCCATCTCCACTTTCAAAATCATCTTGCCGTCGGCTTCCAGCTTGCGTGCGAGCGTCAGCATTTCATGCTGTGCAGCGGCTACGTCCTTACCGCGAACTGGCCCCATGCTCTCCATGTCTTCCAGCAGCATCTCTGTCGCACGTGAACTCATGGCGGCAAACAGGTGCGCTCTTAAGCTGTCATCGGCAGACTTCAGAGCGAGCGCGAGTGTCCGTTTATCAGCCGCACCCACCAACTCGCGGATACTATTCGGCGGCACGGTGAGCAGATCGTCAAAGGTAAACATCAGGTTGCGGATGCCAATGGCCAGCGCGGGCTCGTGCTGCTCAATGTTTTCCAATATGCCGCGGCTGGCGGTTGTTTCCATTCGATTCAGCAAGTCAGCCACCGCCTTGAACCCCGCATACGATTGCCGTCCATTGGAACCGAGCGCATGGATGCGTTTGAACAGGATCATAGCCACGCGCTGCGCCATTTCAGGTGAGAACTGCCTCATCTCCGCGAGCCGGCGTATTGCTTCGACACGCAATGCATCTGGTAACTGCATCAGGACAGCGGAGCCGCGTTTGGGATTCAGGTGCGCAAGCACAAGCGCGACCGTCTGGGGATGTTCCCCCTCCAGGAATTTGCTGAGTTGGGCAGGCTCCATCTTCTGGAGCACGGCAAGATCGCCCACCTGAGAATCACCCATGCGCGTGACATCACGCATAAGCTCATCCGCGCGCTGCCGTCCAAAAGCCTCGGTCAGGAGGCGGGTGGCGTATTCCGGGCCGCCCCGAAGAATATACTGCTGTGTCTCCTGCAACGCGTAGAACTCAAGCAGAACCTGCGTCTGCTCCTCTGGCTTCACGTCACCCATGCGGGCCAGTTCTTCAGTTAGGCGCTGAACCTCGGACTCGCCAAGGTTTTTCAGCAGGAGTTTGGACACATCTTCGCCCAGCGTCACAACCAGGACGGCGGCTTTGCGTAACGGCGGAATGTTCAGTTGCGGCGAGGACGGCAAGGCTGGCGGCGCACCCTGCACCGCGAGTTGCTTTGCCTCAGGAGTCGCGGCCATCAGCCTTCCTCCTCGTTCGCGCCAATCCATGAGCCCACCAGCCGCGTGCTGCTGCGTGGATCGGACTTGATCTGTTGCGAAACCTTGTCAAAGACTTGCTGGGTAGTCATCGGCGCACCGTGTGGCACTGACGAGCCGTCTGCTACATCAGCACCATGGGTCGCGGCCTGCAGACCAGCAGCCAGGATTTGCGGCTTGCCAGAGCCAGTGAGCAGTTGCTGTGTCTGGCGTGTCAATGGACGCAGCACCATCATGCCCAGAACAAGGATGCCCAGGCCAGTGGCAATAGCGCGGGGCAACGTAGGTTGAGCACGCAGCAGATCCTGCGCGCCGTCCGTGAAGCGCGACAAGCCGCTCGGCACGGCCGGATCGGCATTGCTCGAGAACGCCACATTTTCAAGCACGACCTGATCGCCACGTTTGTCGTCGAAACCCACAGCGGCCTGGGCCAGTTGCTGTAAGCGTTTCATCTCATCCGGCGAACGGTGCTGCCATGCGGTGTGCATCGTTTTACCGCTCATCTGCTGCAGTTCGCGGTCGTTGACGACGATGGCAGCGGTCAGGCGGCGAACGCGGCCCGGTGTCTCCTCGGTATGCGTGACATGGCGCGACACCGCGTAGCTGCTGCTCTCTTCCTTTGAATTTTGTGTTTGCCCCGCGGCAGTCGCGGTGGTGACTGGAGCCGTCGCCGGTGTACCCGGAACCGCCGTACCCGGAACGTTAGCAGCATTCGACGGCGCGGCGGTTGGCTGTGCGGCAGGTGTATTGCCACTTGCACCTGCGACCGTCCCCGCCGGGCGTGTTGCCTGGGAACTCTGTTCGGTGCGTTGCGTACTGACTGGCGTGGCGCTCTGCGGATCGTAGATCTCGTCCGTATGCTCCTCGTGACCTTCCAGATAGCTGATGCTCACCGTGGCATGTACATTTCCTGTGCCGGCTAGCGGCTCCAACACCTGAATCAGCTTGGCCTGGAGCGCAACTTCGTTCTCGCGATCCTGCCCATTGCGGCTTGCGGGGGAGAAATCGGTTCTTCCGTCCGCGTCGACCAGCGTGACCGCTTCCGGACGCAGACCTTCGACCGAACCCGCGATCAGGTTGCGGATCGCATCACTCTGCTCATGCGGAAGATTGGCACGGCGCAGCTTGAGCACAGCCGACGCCTTCGCTGGTTGATCCTCCGCCGCGAACGCGCCCTGCTTGGATAGCACAAGGTGCACACGCGCGGAACGGACCGACTCCAGGCTGCCGATGGTGTGCTCCAGTTCGCCTTCCAGGGCACGCTGGAAGTTCACCTTTTCATCGAACTCGGAACCGATCCAATTGGGCTTGTCGAACAGCTCGAAGCCGAGCCGCCCGGACTGCGGCAGGCCTCCAGTGGAGATGGCCACGCGTGCCTTATCGAGCTGTTCCGCCGGCACCTGCACAGCGGTTCCATCCGGAGTTGTTTGGTACTGAATTCCTGCGGCGCTGAGTTGTTGCTCCATGGACGCCGCGTCCCGTCCATCAAGACCGCTGAAGAGCGTGCGCCAGTCCGTCCGTGTGCTCCACCAGATGGAGATGGCAGAAAGCGCAAGCAGCGCACCGGCGCACAGCAGCAATAGACGCCGCTGCGGTGACGGCATCGCGGTCCAGCGCTCGCGCGCCACTGTCAGTAGAGCGCCTCCGCGTCCCGCTGCTGTTACGTTGACGGGTTCTATCGCTGTCGCCACTTAGAATTGCATCCCCATCATTTGCTGGTAGGCCGCTACCGCCTTGTTGCGGACCTGCAACGCAAGCTCAAAGGTGATGTCCGCCTTTTGCGTTGCGATCATCGCGTCGTGGACATCCACGCCCTGCCCGCTCAGCAGGCCGACAACGGATTGTTGCGCTGCTGTCTCCGTGGCCTTAATCTGCTGCTGCGCCGCCTGTAGCATGCCGGTGAAGACGCCCTCGTTGCTGCTCTCCGCTGATTTTCTGGGGGCACTGCTTGTACGCTGCTGGTCCAGCAGCGAGACTCGCAGGGCGGTGGCATTTTGAATGGGCAGCATCGTTCCTCCAGGCGCAAACGCGCGACTACTTCAGCAATTCCAGTGACGCGGTCAGCATGCCCTTCTCTGCCTGCACCGCACTTGCATTCAGCCCATAGGAGCGGCTCGCACCCATCAGGTCGACCATCTCCGTCACAGGATTGATATCTGGATAGGAAACATAACCATTGGCGTCAGCGTCCGGATGGGTGGGATCGTACCGCCGAAGCGCGGGAGCGTCGCTCGCCGACACACCCGCGATCTCCACTCCGCCATCCGGCGTGCTGCCCGCGCTTACGCCAAAACTCTGCATGGTTCCCGCGAACATGTCACTACCCGCACTGCGAAGCATGACGGTCTGCCGCTGGTATGGCGTGCCGTTTTCAGTGCGCGTCGTCTCCGCGTTGGCCATGTTGGCGGCCACCACCTCTGCCCTTACACGTTCGGCGTGCAGGGCCGAACCGCTGATGTCAAGCATTCCAAATAGGTTCATCTGTCCGTCACTTCATGTCCGATTTAATAGCGTCCATCATGCCGCTGAATTCGTGCCGCAGCAGTTCCACACCGGTACGGAACTGCAACTGTGTCGCGGCCATGGTCATGGCTTCACGGTCCGTCGAAACGTTGTTGCCATCGGGCCGCGCAATCAGACCGCTTACCTCTCCAGGGGTGCTCTCCTGAGGCATGCCATGGCTATCCAGCGCCTTCGAGAATTCGTTTTGGAAATCGATTCCAAGTGTCTTATAGCCAGGCGTGTCCACATTGGCCATATTGGACGCCGTCAGCTTCATCTGCTGCGTGGAAAGCGAAAGGTATCGCTGCAGGGCATCGGCTGTAGGCATTTCCAACATCTTCGGCACCTCGCCCTAACGTTCTGTCGCTACACGCCGATGAAGTGCACGAGGCTCGCCAAAGAGGAAGGCCACTCCTGAGAGTGGCCTAACCAGCAATGTCTAAGGTGATCAGCCACCAGCGCGGGCGTGACTGCGCAAACGGATGTGTTCTGGCCCAATGCTTGGCTCATCGCCGCATAGGATGGCGGCCCGCTGCAACACATGACAGAGCTCGCGCACATTGCCATCCCAGCGATAGTGCATTAGCATCTCCAGCGCTTCGGGCTGCACTGTTCGATGTGGCGCATTCACTCCGAATTTGTTAAGGCAGTGCTCCACCAGCATGGGGATGTCTTCACGCCGTTCGCGCAACGGTGGAACAAGGACCGGAAAGACAGCGAGGCGATGATAGAGATCCAAACGAAAGAGCTTCTCGTCTGCCTTCTCCTGTAACGGCTGGTGAGTTGCGGCGACAATCCGCACATCCACACGCGAGACGTCGTTCTCACCCACGCGCTGAATTTCTCCACTTTCCAGGAAGCGCAGCATCTTGGCCTGTAGGCTGATAGGCATCTCGCCAATTTCATCAAGGAACAGCGTTCCGCCATGCGCCGCTTCAATGCGTCCGGTGCGCGAGGTGACCGCTCCCGTGAAGGCACCACGTGTGTGACCGAACAGTTCCGCTTCCAGCAGCTGTTCCGGAATGGCCGCGCAGTTCAGCACGACGAACGGTTTTGCCGCGCGCATGCTGAGCCGATGTACGGCCTTCGCAACCAGTTCCTTGCCGGTCCCGGTTTCGCCCTGGATCAGCACGCTGGAGGTATGTGGTGCAACCAGCCGGACCAGACGTGCAAGCTCACGCATGCTGGGCGCATCACCTACCATGTCTGGCAGGTGCATCCGGATCTCGGCATTCAGCCGTTCCACAGCACGGGGCTGGCTGGCTGGCATGGCAGGACGCATCTGGGTGCCGCCAACCGGAACGGACGCAGGTGCGTCCAGCCATGACGCGCCATCTGATTTCCGTTTCGCCGTACTTTCGGAGTTGAACGTGCTTTGCATCGCGCCGATGGGTGTGCAGAGATCTTCCTGCGCTTCGCGAAGTGTGTGCAGCAGTTCGTCGCGGCGTGGGCTTCTGCCGCCAGACCGCGCGGCGCTGCCATCCATGTGCAGCAAATCCGTCTCAGGAAACAGGGCTGCGGCGTGTTCAATGAACTCAGCAGCGTCCAGATCGGGAAGCCAGTGATCCACGATCATGGCCTCCGCACCGGTTTCGCCCAGGTGCATCATGGCTTCGGCGCCGCCTGCGGCTGACAGCACGTTCCATCGCATCCGGGTGAGGCGGTCGCTCAGGCGCTGTCTTAAATCCGCGTCGGGCGTGACCAGAACAACACTTCGTTGTGGAGGATTGGATTGAACCGCGGAATTCATTGCCTCCAGCCTCCGGAACTGTCCAGCGCGTGTACGGCTTCGCGCACCTCTTCCAGAAATTGAAAAGCACGCCTGCACTCCGTGGACGCGTCGTCCAGCGCATTGCGCCACACACCGGGATCGGTCTGGATGCGGCCAAGCTCCAGGAGAAAGGCAAGCGCGGTCAGTGGTTGTGCCAGTGCGTGCACGGCATCGTGAAGTTTTGCTGACGCGCTATCAGCAACATGCCTTGGGTATGAGGCATCCTCCGTATCCGAGGCCATTGATTCACAGTTCATGCGGCTCCTACTTGTGAGTACCGCAACGACACCAGAGCGCGTCCGGGTGGCTTGGATGGGATCGCCTTCGCGCCAATGGCATAGCCCTCACCACGGACAGTCTCGATCAGGCTGGAGGTACCTCCGGCCAGACCGAGCTTGCGGCGGAGGTAGTTCACGTAGACATCCACAACATTTGTGCCTGTGTCCGGTGCCATGCGCCAGACTTCCTTCAACAATTCCTGGCGAGATACCGCACGTCCGCGCTGTAGCAGGAGGTACTCAAGAAGCGTGAACTCCTTTACCGTGAGTTCGATAGATTCGTTGCCAAAGGTTACTCCGCGCGTGATGCGATTCATCTGCAGTTCGCCATGCTGCAGCGTGCCAGATGCGCTTTCACCGCGGCGCCGTTTCACGGCACGGCAACGTGCAAGCAACTCCTGCAATGAGAACGGCTTGACCAGGTAGTCGTCAGCTCCCAGGTTGAGGCAGTCGATCTTGTGGATGATCTGTGAGCGGCCTGTGAGTACCATGATGGACATGCCTGGCGCGCGGCCAGTCACGGTACGAAGCAGATCCACTCCGTCCAGCATGGGCAATCCAAGATCAAGCACCAGAAGTTCTGGTATGTCCTGGTAAATACGCTCCAGAGCGGCCGCACCGTCCGCGACGCACTCCACTGTGTTTCCCTCAAGTTCAAGACCCTTACGCAGAAACAGCGAAAGTGCCCTGTCGTCCTCGGCAATTAAAACCCGCATGTGACTCCCAAAATGCTCTAGCTTTGTTGATCGTCGTGACTTCGTAGTCATCGGCGTCGCTGTATGCAAGATGTCAAAGTTTCTGGGTCTTTAAATTTACCTCTGGACCTCCGCTGGTTTCAGTCGTGCCACATCGGGAATCACCTGAGATTCCCATTGTTGTTCCCCAGTCTGTTTCTTTTTTTCTTGTGATTCGCTTTTTTTTCGCTAGTATGACAGCTATGGCCATCACACGGCGGCAAAAAGAGGTTCTGGATTTCCTCTCTGGCTTCACACAGCGCAAGGGATATTCTCCGTCATACGAGGAAATTGCCGCCGGTCTGGGTTTGAACTCACTTGCGACCGTACACAAACACATTACGAACCTGCACAACAAGGGAATGCTGCAGCGCTCACACAATCGCAGCCGGTCCATCGATGTTCTGTCGCAACGTAGTACACGCAAGGGCGGCGACCGCCTGCAACTGATGGGCCGCATCGCTGCCGGCAAGCCGGTGGAGGCGATCGAGTCTGCCGAGAGCATCTCGCTCTCAGACATTATCGGGAACCGCGAAGTCTTTGCGCTGGAGGTGTGCGGCGACAGTATGCGCGATGAGCACATCGTCAATGGTGATTATGTATTAGTCGAACGTGTTCAAAGCGCGCGCGAAGGTGAAATCGTGGTAGCCCTGGTGGACGGAACAGACGCAACATTGAAGCGCTACTACCGTGAAGGCAACATCATCCGCCTGCAGCCCTCAAACAGCGAGATGGCGCCGATCTTTGCACCGGCGGACCGGGTCGCGATACAAGGCAAGGTACTGGGCATGCTGCGCAAGTATGCCTGAGCCGCAACCGGTCAGCACGCCTGGAGACACCCTGCCGTGCGACCTCTTGATCTTCGATTTGGATGGCACGCTGGTCGATTCGCAGCAGGACCTGGTTCACTCAGTGAACAAGACATTGTTGTCGCTCCAGCGCACCGCGCTGGAGCCGCATCGTGTTGCAAGCTTCATCGGCGACGGCGCGTCGATGCTGGTGCAGCGCGCTCTGGAGGCGACGGGCGGTGCCGATGAGTCTCTGCTTGCGCGCGCGCTGCGGTCCTTCCTGGCGTTCTATCAGACGCACATGCTGGATAACACTTCAGCCTATCCAGGCGTTCTGGAGACACTCGGGCGTCTTCGCACGAGTGTGCCTTCGCTGCCGATGGCATTGCTGAGTAATAAACCTGTGCGGCCTTCACGCGAGATTTGCACCGCGCTTGGCCTGGAACAGTTCTTCTTTCAGACCTATGGTGGCAATAGTTTTCCCACTAAGAAGCCCGACCCGCTTGGCGTGAATACACTTATTTCGGAGGCTTCTACGCGAGCCGGTTACCAAGTGGCACGGCATCGAACTGTTCTGATTGGAGATTCGCACGTGGACGTCGAAACCGCACGGTCGGCCGGCATTCTTTGCATTGGCTGCAGTTACGGGCTGGATGAGACGCGTCTGCGCGCAAGCTCGCCAGACATCATCGTCGATCACCCGGCACGGTGGATCACAGCGCTGCGGCAGATTCTCGGCTAACCTTCGGCAGCGGTGCTTTCCCGTTCCCGCAGCAGCGCGGCTCCACTCACGTCAGCACCCGCATCCGGTTGGAGGCGCACAAACGATGGAATCGCCAAGGCTGCGAAACCGGCCATGACGCAGAACGCCACCTTAAAATCGACAGCACTGCTCCCATGCCGCGCGGAGGCGCTCAGGTGCAATACGAGTGCCGCAACCGCAATGCCGACGCTTGTTGTCATCTGCTGCAGCGTTGCCGAAAGTGTGGTGCCGCTATCTTTGAGATTCCCGGGCAGATCCGCGAAGCCCATGGTGGTGAGCGCGGTCAATTCCATGGAGCGGCCAAGCCCGCCTAAAAAGAGCACCAGCAATGTGAGCAGCCGAGGTGTCTGCAGGCGCAGCCATCCACACGCCGCCAGCAGCGCAACGGTGAGCACCCCGTTCACAATCAGCACTTGCCGGAATCCGAAGCGGCGCAGCAGCGGGGCCGTCAACGGCTTCATGCCAAGATTGCCCGCGAACACCGCCATCGTAAGTGAGCCTGAGGCCAGCGCGGACAGGCCGAAGCCCTCCTGAAACAGCAGTGGGAGCAGAAACGGTACGGAGAAGACGGCCATGCGAAAGAGTGACCCCGGCAGGTTCGCGGTCCAGAAGGTTTGAATCGCGAGAACTTCCAGCCGGAAGAGGGGCCGGATTGCTGACCGCAGATGCCGTACGGCAGCCCACAGCAGTATGGCGCCACCGGCAAGCATCGCCACGACAGCAATGCGCGATGTGTGCGGTGCCTGCAAGCGTTCCAGCATGTAGACCAGCAGGAACGAAGCGCCTCCGGCAAGCAGAAAGCCGCGAAGGTCGAATGGAGCAGCCGGGCGGATCATATCCGCAGGCACCACCCTGAGCGCAAGGGCAAAGAGAACGATCCCAACGGGCACATTCAGCAGAAACATCCACGGCCAACTGGCGAACGTCAAGATCCATCCGCCGGCCGGAGGTCCGAGGATGGGTGCGACCAGCGCGGGCCAGATGGTATAGGCAACGGCTTTCATTAATTGCGCCTTCGAGGAAGCGCGTATAACCATGAGACGGCCCACCGGCACCATGAGGGAGCCGCCGATTCCCTGCAGCACACGCGATGCGGTGAACAGCGGCAGCGTGCGGCTCATGGCGCAAAGTACTGACGCGACCGTGAATACAAGAATGGCGGAGGCGAAGACCCGTCGCTCACCGAAGCGTGTTGCCATCCATCCGCTCAGCGGAATAAACACGGCCAGCGTTAGCAGGTACGCGGTGATACCGACGTTGACAGCCACCGCAGTGGTTCCAAAGGCATGCGCCATGGAAGGCAGACCGGTCGCGATAATCGTCGCGTCCAGATTTTCCATGAACAGCGCGCCAGCGGCCAGCAGCGCCACCGCAAGCGTGTGGCCTCTGAGTGTAGACGGATCGGCTGCCGTGGACGAAGAGTTCAAGCCTCCACTGTAACGGCTTGGGCGGGGCGCAGACGCATGGGCTGTTTATGCCAGTACGTAAGCGAGCGCCAGAGCCACTCCGCGGGCCCAAACTGAAAGCGGCTGAGCCATAGCGGACTCCATACCAAGTTGACGGCCCACACCCCCGCGACCACGAAGTACAGCTTGTAGTACTGTAGGTAGCCGTACCAGTGCGTCGGTCCCCAAACGAAGACAAAGCGGCAGATCAAGCTGGTGAGCAGATAATTACTGAGCGCCATCTGGCCCACTGCCGCAACGCGCTTCGTCACCCCTCGCAACACGCCCGCACGCAGGATCAGCAGGACGATGGCAGCGATTGCCAGCGCGCCCGACACACGGCAGATGTCATACGGGATAAAGAGCCACGCGCTGGTGGTGACAATCTGAAAGCCGCTGCGCCAGGCCTCAATCGCGCTGGCTGTTCCCAGTGGCAGCGAGATCAGGCATCCAATCACTGCGGTTTTGACATAAACAGACGTTGAGAGCTTTTCTGTCAGAAAGCCGTTCTTGTACAGCGCCATGCCCAGCATCATGAAGATGAGTACATCCAGGAAGGAGAAATAGATGGCAGTCTCGGATTCATAGACTTCCTTCACATCGGCTGTGAACGCCTTGCCGTAGCTTTTGTGCTTGGCAATGTTTTTTTCCACATCCTGCGTGGAATGCCACCAGTTCCCGTCCATCTTGACCTTGTCGCCAATTGCGTCCTTCTCGTCCTGCGTCAGGACCTTGCCGGAATGCACCTTTGTAATGGCCTCGTTGCCCTTCTTCTGCGTAAAGTAGACGCCAGACGTGCGGCCCACACCTGCAATCAACACCCAGATCACGAGCATCCAGCCAGCTGCCTTCATCAGCGTCTTCGGTCGCAGGTGACGCATGGGATACAGAAACAGCAGGCCGGTGATGCCATACCAAAAGAGAATGTCGCCATACCAGACGAAATATGCATGCAACGCGCCAATGAGCACCAGCCACATGTTGCGCCGCAGGAAGATGTCCGCTACGCGGTCACCGCCGCCACGCCGTTCGGCCCGTTCGGTCAGCAGCACGGCACCCGCTCCAAACAGCATGGAAAAGAGGCCGCGCATCTTGCCTTCCGCCAGAATCCAGCGCAGCATCCATGTGGCAGTGTTCGCCGTGGCATGCGGCCCACTGAAGACGGGTAACAAGGTCCCCAGTGGCACGTCATACGCCCAGGACGGCAGGCCGAAGCTGGTGATGTTCATCAGGAGGATGCCCATCAGGGCAACGCCGCGCAGCACGTCCAGGCTGTTGATGCGCTCGGCGCGTGTCACTGGAGCAAACTGTACTGGAGCAGGCGGACCGGCCAACTCTTCGGGTGCAGACGGTGAGACAGGTAGTTCATCGAAAGCAACGGAGGTGCTGTCCATTTGACTTCCTTGCGGGTAGAGATGCGGTGGAGGCTACCACCAAACGTGTGCCCTGCCTAGAACAAACGCAGTCTCTGGAACGTTTGTTCCGCCTCTGGCTGATTTCATGTGATTGCGGCACGTTTGCGGGCTGTCAATCAAGCCATTGCTCCCAGAATGGGGCGGCCTGAACGAAGTACAATCGCTTGAAGCGCTTCCATCCGTCCGCACCACGTGGGCCACTGTAGGCGTCTAATGGAGCAGACCTATGCCAAAGCCAAACACCACCCCTAACGGCGACGTTCGTAAGCTCCCCATGATGCCCATCCGCGACATGGTCATCTTTCCGCACATGGTTACACCCTTTGTCGTGGGACGCGAGTCGAGCGTCCGCGCATTGGAAGAGGCGCTGAGCGGTGACCGGAAGATTTTCCTTGCAACCCAGCATGACGCCAGCGTGGACGAACCGGCAGCAGACGATATCTTTCAGACGGGCACCATCGGCAACATTGTGCAGAGCGTAAAAGGCACAGACGGCAACATCAAGGTGCTGGTGGAAGGTGTGGAGCGTGCCCGTACCCTGGAGCTGAACGATGATGACGGATTTTTCGTTGCGACCGTCCGCACACAGCCCAGCGACCTACAGATGAACCCGCAGGTTGAGCAGTTGATGCAGCTGGTGCAGTCGCGCTTCGAGCAGCACATCAAGCTGCAGCAATCGCTGAACCACGAGATGATCGCCGCCAGTGTGCGCACCGATGAGCCTGCCAAGCTGGCCGACGTGATCGCGGCCAACCTACAGCTTTCCATCGAGGAGAAGCAGGAGTTGCTGGATATCTTCGATCCCGTGCAGCGGCTGTCCAAAATCGCGGACGTGCTGGATATCGCAGTGGAAAAGCTGAACATGGACCGCACGGTTCAATCCCGTGTAAAGCGGCAGATGGAGCGGGCGCAAAAAGAGTACTACCTTAATGAGAAGATTAAAGCTATCCAGAAGGAACTCGGCCGCGGCGAAAAGAGCGAGTGGGACGATCTGAAGAAAAAGATCGAGGCCGCTGGGATGCCGAAGGAAGTCTTCGACAAGGCGATTCAGGAATTAAAAAAACTGGAAGCCATGCCGCCCATGTCGGCGGAGTCCACCGTCTCGCGCAATTACCTGGACTGGCTGCTGGCGGTGCCGTGGAAGAAAAAATCGAAGGATATTCGCAGCATCGATCACGCGGAGAAGATCCTCAACGAAGACCATTACGGTCTGCCCAAGATCAAGGACCGCATCCTTGAGTTCCTGGCGGTTCGCCAGTTAGTAAAAAATCCCAAGGGTTCCATCCTGTGCTTCGTTGGACCTCCGGGTGTGGGCAAGACCTCACTCGGTATGTCGATTGCAAAGGCGACGGGCCGCAAATTTGTTCGTTTGTCGCTTGGCGGCGTGCGCGACGAGGCCGAGATTCGTGGGCATCGCCGGACGTACATCGGTTCCCTGCCCGGCCAGATCATTCAAAGCATGAAAAAGGCTGGCACCAAGAATCCGGTGATCATGCTTGACGAGATCGATAAAATGGCGGCCGACTTCCGAGGCGATCCGGCTTCCGCGCTTCTCGAGGTTCTGGATCCTGAGCAAAACGGCACCTTCCAGGACCACTACCTTGATGTGGAGTACGACCTGTCACAGGTGCTGTTCATCGCCACGGCCAACGTCCTGCACACCATTCCCGGTCCACTCCAGGACCGCATGGAGGTGCTGCGGCTCCATGGGTACACGGAACTGGAAAAGCTGGAAATTGCCAAACAGTACCTCGTGAAGAAACAGCGTGAAGCGACTGGTCTGACCGAGGGCAATATCGAATTCACGGATGACGGTTTGAAGACAATTACACGCAGCTACACACGTGAAGCCGGCGTGCGGAATCTGGAGCGGGAGATCGGCAACATCTGCCGCAAGGTGGTTCGCCGGGTAGTCAAGGAAGGTGAGAAGCACCAGAAGGAATCCGTGACTGCGGAGAACGTGGATGACTTCCTTGGCTCACACAAATTTCGCGATTCTGTGTTGCAGGAAAAATCCGAGATAGGTCTGGTCACGGGCCTGGCGTGGACCGAGGTGGGCGGCAGTATTTTGCAGACCGAAGTGCAAGTGCTGGATGGCAAAGGCAAGCTGACGACAACCGGCCAGCTTGGTGATGTCATGCAGGAGTCGGCGCAGGCAGCCATGAGCTATGTGCGTTCCCGCGCAAAGCACCTTGGCTTGCCGAAGGATTTTTACCGCAATGTAGATATTCATGTGCACGTGCCGGAAGGGGCGATTCCGAAGGACGGCCCTTCCGCGGGTATCACCCTTGCAACAGCACTTACGAGCGCTCTCACGTTGATCCCGGTGCGCCGTGATATCGCGATGACGGGTGAGGTGACCCTTCGAGGCAAGGTGCTGGCGATCGGCGGCTTGAAAGAAAAGCTGCTGGCAGCGCACCGTGCGGGCATCCGCGAGGCCGTAATGCCGAAGGATAACGAGAAAGACTTCGCCGAGTTGCCGCAGCTTATCAGAGATGAGATGAAGCTGCACTTTGTGAGTGAAATGGACGATGTGCTTCGAATCGCATTAGAGGGGAACCTGCCGGTGTTAGAAGAGGATACGCCTGAGGCACTTGCCGCAAAAATGCCACCACCGACACTTCATGTTCCTGGAAGTGAAGCACGACAATAACAAGAAAGGCCAGCGTATGCTGGCCTTTCTTGTTATTGTATGGACGTTACGCTGATCTACGGCTGAACAGACCAACAATCAACGAAATGATCCACAGGATGGCTAGGATGTGGATGAGAAGGCTCGCGCCTTTCGCAAAGATCTCGCCCACGATCCAGATCACAAACAAAACAGCGGCAATTGCAAAAAACATAGTTGGACCCTCCCTTTCACTCCGGTGCTTCACGGAGCAACGCTTTACATAGAGCGTTCTTGAGTACGGGAAGTTGTATTCCTTGCGCTCTACAACGCGCCTCCAGCGATCGATGGGATAAACATGACCTCGTCCCTGTCCTGAAACTGGTAGGTCTCGCCGCCCAGGAAGCGGATGTCCTCATCGTTCACATACACGTTGATAAATTTGCGCAGGGTCCCGTCGGCGTCCTTGATGTGAGCGCCGAGTTCGGGAAACTTAGTGCCGAGGTCCTCGACCAGGCCGGACAGATTGCTGGCCTCGGACTGGACCTGCTTGGTTCCGGCGGTGTGCCGTGCAAAGGCGGCGGGTAGCATTACGCGAATCGACAACTCAATCTCCTCCTGCAAGTGCCAGTTCCGGCTCAGCGTTCACGCCGTCCAGCTCGTTGATGTACTCCTCGAAGTCTGCCAGGCGTGGGCGCACCGCGCGGCCCAGCGCGAAACGGTCGCTGATACAGTCCGTAGTCTTCAAGCCGTTGCCGGTGATGCAGACCACGGTTGTCTCGTCGGGAGCGATGCGGCGCTGGGCGATGAGCTTGGCTGTAACAGCGGTGGTGACACCACCGGCAGTTTCCGTAAAGATCCCTTCTGCCTCGGCAAGCTCCTGGATACCTGAAACCACCTCAATATCGGACACATCTTCCGCCCATCCGCCTGTTTCACGGATCATGCGCGAGGCAAACGGCCCATCGGCAGGATTGCCAATGGCGAGCGAGCGCGCGATGGTATTTGGGCGCTGCGGCGTGATGGTCTCGGTATTGTTCTTGACTGCCTGAGTAATGGGTGAGCAGCCTGTAGCCTGTGCGCCGAAGAACCGTACGTGCTTCGCTTCAACCAGGCCCAAGTAGACCAATTCGTCGAATGCCTTTTTGATTTTGCGGATGAGCGACCCTCCCGCCATGGGCACGACCACGTTGTCAGGCAGCCGCCAACCCAGCTGTTCGGCAATCTCAAAGCCGACAGTTTTTGACCCTTCCGCGTAATAGGGCCGCAGGTTGACGTTCACGAAACCCCAGTTGTACTGATCCGCAATCAGAGAACAGAGCCGGTTCACATGATCGTAGTTGCCATCAATGCGAACCAGCCGCGCACCATAGATCAGCGTATTCAGTATCTTTGCGGGTTCCAGGTCCGCCGGAACCAGGATGCAGGCCTTCAGGCCCAGACGCGCGGATTGCGCGGCAACGGAATTCGCCAGATTGCCCGTGGACGAGCAGCCCACCACCTGAAACCCAAATGCGCGCGCGTTTGCCAGCGCCACGGCGACGACGCGATCCTTGAAGGAAAGCGTGGGAAAGCAGACTGCATCGTTCTTTACGTACAAGTTGGTGGAGCCGAGACGTTTACTCAGGTTTTTCGCCTTTACAAGAGGCGTGAGGCCCACTGGCAGATCCGGTTCAAAGCCTTCTGGAATTGGCAGCAGCCCGCGGTAGCGCCACATATTCTGCGGTCCGGCCTCGATGGCTTTGCGCGTAAAGATAGTACGCGCGGCTTCGAGATCGTAACGCACTTCCAGCGGCGTAAAGGACTCATCGCAGATGGAGAGCGGCTGGTTTCCGTAGCTTTTGCCGGACTCCTTGGAATACAACTCGTACGGTGTACATGCAGACGAAGCAGACGACATTAGATCACTTCTCCCGTGGCGGAGTGAGTGAACACTGCGGCGCTCTGCTGCTGGGAATGGCGATGCGTTGTGCGCAGGCCGCGAAGGAAGTCCGATTAGACGGTCATACTGCTGATCCACGACGTACATGGGGCCGTATTCCGAATCTCATGTTCCCTGATGTCCCGCGTGTGCGGGTTCCCCAGGAGAGAGTTGACACCGGTACAGACTTCGTCCGGTTGTCGTGGCGTCGCAGGGCTCGTCCCTCAACCACTCTTCATGAAACTCAGGCCTGCGCTTTGGCGAAATCTTTCGTTTGCGCAGACGTGATGATTGTTTGTAGCACTTGCAGCCACCTGACGCAAGTACTACAGCAAGTGTATTTCAGCACAACATCGCTGACATGATTGATAGATGCAGTTTCTACTATGAATGCAGCATGGTGCGTACGCCAGACACGAACCGGTGTGGGTCAAACTCTGTTCGCAAGATTTCATCTGGGCAATCCGTCAGGACCGCGACGCGCCAGTTGCAGACGAATGCGACCATCTGTTCTGGCTGGGCGTCCTTGATGGTCGAACACATATGCTCGGCGTCCCGGATTTTCTGTTCGCCTTCAACGTCGATCAATATCAGGTCGTAATGCTTGGCCCAGAAGAGCGACAAACCTTCAACCGTCGACAGCGTTGAATCCACGCCAAAGCCGGAGAGCCGCAGTATCTGGTCGCGCAAGGGACGGAGCGTCTCGCGCGAACAGATATGCAGGATGTTCTTTTCAGCGGGATCGGGAGCAATGGGCAACATGAGAGAGATTGAGACAGCACGGGGCACGAACAGACCCGTGTGACTTGTACCGTGCGGCTAGTGTAGCGAACGGCTTGACCTCTGCCAATAGTCAAAGCGTTTGTCTTGAGTCATAAGCAGTTCGCTATCATCTTGAAGAGAGTCCATAGAAACGCACGGTTCACACAATGACAGCAGACACACATCCGCTACTTGCGATTCTTAGGGATCGCATTGCCATTATTGACGGCGCGATGGGAACCACGATCCGCACGTACGGTATGAAAGAAGCGGATATACGGGGAGATCGCTTCCGTCACGCCACCAAAGATCTACTGAATAATGGCGACCTGTTCTCGCTAACGCAGCCGGAGATGATCTGCGACATTCACCGCCGTTTTTTGGAGGCTGGTGCCGACATCATTGAGACCAATACGTTCAGCGCGACCAGCATCGCGCAAAGTGAGTTCTTCGTGGATGATCCACGTGAGCATGGCGGACGAAAGAACCCCGCTTTTTATCAAAAAATCATTGAAGATGGAGCGTTGGAAGAGCTTGCGTGGGAAATCAACGAACAGTCGGCCAGGCAGTGCCGCACATGGGCTGACCGTGTGGCGAATGTAACTGGGCGTCAACGCTTTGTCGCGGGTGCGCTGGGTCCGCTGACCGTTTCGCTCTCAAACTCGCCAGATGCGGAGGATCCTGGATATCGCGTAGTCACCTTTGACCAGGTGAAGCATGTGTACAAGCAACAAGCGCGTGCGCTGATGGCGGGTGGCTCCGATCTGCTTCTGGTGGAGACGATCTTTGATTCATTGAACGCGAAAGCGGCGCTGGTTGCGATCAGAGAGGTCTTCGATGAAGATGGCAAGGAGCTGCCGGTTATGATCTCCGCGGCGGTTGGCCGGGGTGGAGAAACAATGATTTCAGCACAGACCATCGAGGCGTTCTGGACCGCGATGAAGCATATCAAGCCCTTTTCCATCGGCCTGAACTGCTCCCTGGGACCGGACCTGATGTATCCGTTTCTGGCCGAGCTTTCGTCGAAGGCTGACGTGGCGATCTCATGCTATCCCAATGCGGGGTTGCCCAATCCACTCTCTGCCACCGGCTTCGATCTTGAACCGGAGGACATGGCGCGATATCTCGGCGGCTTTGCTGGTGACAGCTTGATCAATATCGCGGGTGGATGCTGCGGTAACACGCCCGATCACATCGCCGCGATTGCGAAGGCGCTGGAGAATTACGCGCCAAGACCGCTGCGCCATGCCCCGGAGCTTGTTGCCGCATGAGTGAGCGAGACCGCGTGTTCAAGCCGCTGCGCCTCTCCGGCTCGCAGCCGTTCACGCAGCAGCAGGGTGTCTTCATCATGCTGGGCGAGCGCACGAACGTCGCCGGTTCACCGAAATTCGCAAAGCTGATCCGCGACGGTAAGTTTGAGGAGGCGGTCAGCGTCGCACGCCAGCAGGTGGAGAACGGCGCAAACGTCATCGACATCTGCATGGATGAGGGCATGATCGACGGCGTTGCCGCCATGAGCCGGTTCCTTGCACTGCTGGGCAGCGAACCTGAAGTCGCGAAGGTGCCGTTCATGATCGACTCCTCAAAGTGGGAGGTGATCGAAGCCGGGCTGAAATGCTTGCAGGGCAAGGGCATCGCGAACTCGATCTCTTTGAAAGAGGGCGAGGACAGGTTTCGGCAGAACGCACGAAGCGTGATGAAATATGGCGCGGCGGTGGTGGTGATGGCTTTCGATGAGCAAGGCCAGGCCGCGACGTACGAGGATAAATGCCGTATCTGCGAGCGGGCTTACCGGATCCTGGTGGACGAAGTCGGCTTTCCGCCTGAGGACATCATATTCGATCCGAACATCCTGACGGTCGCCACCGGCATGGAGGAGCACAACAACTACGCGGTCGATTTCATCAACGCCACACGCTGGATCAAGGCGAATCTGCCACACGCCAAGGTGAGTGGCGGCGTCTCCAATATCTCCTTCAGCTTTCGCGGTAACAACAAGGTGCGCGAGGCGATGCATTCGGCGTTTCTGTACCACGCCATCGGCGCAGGCATGGACATGGGCATCGTCAATGCAGGCATGTTGGAGGTGTATGAGGAGATCGGCCCGGAACTGAAGGTACTGGTTGAAGATGTGCTGCTGAACCGGCGCCCCGATGCGACCGAACGTCTGGTGGAGTTTGGGGAGGCGCTCAAGAACGCAGGCGCAAGTGCGAACGAAGCCTCGGAAAAGAAGGCCGAGGAGTGGCGCAGCGGACCAGTAGAGGAACGCCTGTCATATGCGCTGGTCAAAGGCATCGACACCTACATCGATGCGGATACCGAGGAGGCGCGCGCCAAGTTTATACGGCCCTTGCTGGTGATCGAGGGTCCTTTGATGGCCGGCATGAGCGTGGTTGGAAACCTGTTTGGCGCGGGCAAGATGTTTTTGCCGCAAGTGGTGAAGTCGGCGCGCGTCATGAAGAAAGCCGTAGCCTACCTCACGCCTTTCATGGAAGAGGAGAAGGCAGCAATGGCCGCCGCCGGGCAGGTAGTACGCACCCAGGGCCGCATCGTGCTCGCCACGGTGAAGGGTGACGTGCACGACATTGGCAAGAACATCGTCGGCGTCGTACTGGCTTGTAACAACTATGACGTGATCGACATGGGCGTGATGGTGCATGCGGAAAAGATTCTGGAGCGGGCGCGCGCCGTCAATGCCGACCTCATTGGCCTGAGCGGCTTGATTACGCCGTCGCTTGATGAGATGGTGCATGTGGCGCGCGAGATGGAGCGGCAGGGCTTCAGCATACCTCTGCTAATTGGCGGCGCAACGACGAGCCGGGCACATACGGCCATCAAGATCGCACCGCATTATCGCCAGCCCGTGGTGCATGTGACCGATGCCAGCCGCGCCGTTCCGGTGAGCACCAGCCTCTTGAGTGAGGACAGCCGCGCGCTCTTTATCGAGCAGCACGAGGCTGAGTACGAGGCTCTGCGCAAAGCGCACCTTGCACCGAAGCAGGCGCTAACGCTCATCGCTGAGGCACGGGCTCGCCGCACACCCATCACGTGGCGGCGCGAAGACATTGCGCAGCCAACATTCTTCGGTGTACGCGTGCTGCATGACTTTCCCCTTGCAACCTTGCGCGAATACATCGATTGGTCGCCCTTGTTCCACACCTGGGGCTTGAAGGGACTTTACCCGCGCATTCTGGACGATGCCAGGCAGGGTGAAGAGGCACGTAAGGTATTTGCCGATGCACAGGTGCTGCTGGAGGAGATCGTCAGTGGCAAACTGCTGACCGCACGCGGTGTGTACGGTTTCTTTCCTGCGAACGCAGCCGGCGATGACGTGGAACTTTACACAGACAGTGAGCGGACAAAGGTGCTGGAGAGCTTCCACTTCCTGCGCCAGCAGGCCAATCGCGAAGGCAGCGAACCGTGCCGCTCGCTTGCGGACTTTATCGCTCCAAGTGAGACAGGATTGCCAGACAGCATCGGCGCGTTCGCCGTGACCACCGGCCTCGGCCTGAAGGAACTAACGAGCAAGTATATTGCCGAACACGATGATTACAGCGCCATCATGGCCGAGGCGTTGGCTGACCGGCTGGCCGAAGCCTTCGCGGAATGCCTGCACAAACAGGTCCGCGAAGAGTGGGGCTATGGCCTGAATGAGCGCCTCTCCACAGCGGAAATCATCTCAGAGAAATACCGCGGGATCCGTCCGGCACCGGGATATCCGGCGTGTCCCGATCACACCGAGAAAGGCACGATCTGGCGACTCCTGAACGTTCAGGAAAACACGGGCATTCAGATCACAGAGTCGTTTGCCATGTGGCCCGGCTCCAGCATTAGTGGTATCTACTTCGCGCATCCTGAGTCACGCTTCTTCAGCCTCGGCAAGATCGATCGTGACCAGGTGGCGGACTACCAACGCCGCAAAGGCATGAGCCTGACAGACGTGGAACGCTGGCTGGGGCCGAATCTTGGCTATGATCCAGAGCAGCGCACTGAGCCGTTGACGATTGAGCCTGCGATGAGCCTCGCTTAGCCTGTCACCGCAGAATCCGGAATGCCGCGTTGCTGCAGCATGGGTCCGATCACGGGATCGCGTCCGGCCCATTCCCGGTAGAGCTTCGCCGGATCGGCACTGTTGCCCCGCGAAAGCACCATCTGACGCAGCCGGTCACCGTTGGCGCGCGTGAGACCACCGTTCTGCTCGAACCAATGGTACGCATCGCTGTCCAGCATTTCGGCCCACAGATAAGCGTAATAGCCCGCTGAATATCCGCCGCCAAAGCTATGCGAGAAGTATGTCGAGCGGTACCGCGGAGGAACCAGCGGTACTGCCACTCCAGCACGCCGCAGCGCGGCAGCTTCAAACTCTGCGGGACTCTGCGGATCGGCATCCGGCGGAAGTGTGTGCCATTGGAGATCAAGTTCTGCGGCGGCAAGCACTTCAGTCAGCGCATGTCCGCCGTTGAAGTTCTTTGCGGCGCGCATCTTCGCTTGCAGCTCTTGCGGCATCGCCTCGCCTGTCTCCCAATGCTTCGCGTAATTGGCGAAGACCGCAGGATAGGTGCTCCAGTGTTCGTTGAACTGCGATGGAAACTCGACGAAGTCACGCGCCACGCTGGTCCCGGAGAAGCTCGGGTAGTTCACGTTGGAAAACAACCCGTGCAGCGCATGGCCAAACTCGTGAAAGAGCGTCTGAACCTCATCAGAATCAAGCAGCGCAGGCTCCCCCTCATGCGGCTTGGTGTAGTTGCACACATTGCACACGATAGGCGCTTCGCCCAGCAGCTTTGACTGGTGCATCAAGGAGGTCATCCATGCGCCCCCGCGCTTTGAATCGCGGCGGAAAAAGTCGCAATAGAGGAGCGCAAGGTGCGATGCGTCTGGGTTAAAGACTTCATAGATGACAACATCCGGATGCCAGACCGGCAGACCCGTTCTCCGCTGAAAGGTAATGCCGTATAGTTCGGTTGCGGCATACAGAACGCCGTCCTGGAAGACACGATCCAGTTCGAAATAAGGTTTCAGTTCGTCCTCATTCAGGTCGTACTTCTGCTTTCGCACCTGCTCCGCGTAAAAGGCCCAATCATAGGGGGCCATCTGAAATTCGCCACCCTGCTGATCGATGACTGCCTGCATGGCCGCTGCTTCGCCAGTAGCACCTGTAACCGCAGCCGGAACGAGCGCGTCGAGAAAGCCCGTGGCTGCCGAGGGTGTGCGTGCCATCTGGTCTGCGAGCTTCCACGCGGCATAGCTTTCATAGCAAAGGATTGTGGCACGTTGCGCGCGCAGTTGGGCAAGCCGCGCGATCATCTCTCGCGTGTCGCTCTCATTACCCTTTTCCGCGCGATGGAGAGACGCTTCCCACAACGCGCGGCGCGTTTCACGATTCGTCAGCGATGTCAGTGCAGGCTGCTGGGTCGTGTTTTGCAGGGTAAGGTAGAAGCCGTCCAACCCGCGTGCCTTTGCCGCGTCCGCCGCAGCTTCCATTTCTGCGTTCTCAAGTCCGTCCAGGGGCTCAGGTGAGGGAACATGCAGGCCTCCTTCCTTCATGGCGGACAGCACACGATTCTGAAACTGCGCCTGCAAGGCCGACTGCTCGGCGTTGAGCGCTTTCAACTTGTTTTTGTCAGGTACGGAAAGTAGCGCGCCAGCCCGGACAAAGCCGTCATACGTGAGTTCCAACAGCCTAAGCGACTCGTCCGCAAGGGTCAGCGTCGCCCGTTCGTCATAGACGGCACGAATGCGGGCGAAAAGGCGCTCATCAAGGTTGATTGCATCGCTGTGTGCTGAAAGCTTGGGTGCAACCTCCTGCTGTAATTGCTGTAGGAATGGATTTGTGTGCGCGCTTGCGATCGCAAAGAAGACATTGGCGACGCGCGTCAGCAGGCTTCCGCTTTTCTCCAGAGCCACCAGTGTATTCGCAAACGATGCTGGTTCGGTATTGTTGATGATCGCGTCTACCTCGACACGCTGCGCCGCCATGCCAGCCTCAAACGCAGGCATGTAGTGAGCATCCTCCACGCGGTCAAAGGGCGGTGCGCCCCACGGCAATGTGCTGGGTGCACTGAACGGATTCGAGCTATTGAAGGGAATCTCAGACGCGGCGCTCGCGGGCGCCTCAAGAACTTCGGCTTGACTCATGCTGCTTCTATGATGACGCGAATGCAACCCTGGCGCAATGCGGTATATCAGACTCTGTGCCTAAACCGCATCATTACGAGAGCAGATCGACCAGGTTCTCCTGTGAGCCTGGCATCAGGGGCGTGCTGGACACCGGCATCAGCAGATCTTCCTTCCGCATGACCAGGTTGGTCGCATTCAGCGTTGCCAGCTCAAACCCGTGCCCATGCGTGATGGCGTCGGTAGGGCAGGCTTCGACGCAATACCCGCAGAAGATGCAGCGGTTGTAATCGATGTTGTAGACCTTTGCATAGCGTTCGGCGGAGGAGATGCGCTGCTCTTCGGTATTCTCCGCAGCTTCGATGTAGATGCAGTTGGAGGGGCAGGCGGCCGCGCACAGAAAGCAGGCGACGCACTTTTCCAGCCCATTTTCGTCACGCTGCAACTGGTGCTTGCCGCGAAAGCGCTCCTGGAAGATCGCACCGCGCATCGGCCCAGGGCCGTCAGGGTAATTCTCCACCTGGGATGGCTGTAGCATCTCCTTAAACGTGATGCTCATGCCCTTGGCAATGCCGGTAATGTTCTTCACAACAGACATAGCTTGAGTATACGCCGGGCTTTCGGTAGTGTTCAGGCATGGCGCGTCCCGTTACGATCATCTTCTTTGCTCTACTCGCGCTAGTTCCAACTGCGGCGCATGGGCAGCTATATCCAGAGATCAAGGCGTACGAGTCCTGCTCATTTTCTGACGGCCTGCAAGTAATGGAGGACTCACCGATGCCGCCCACGGTGCATGAACGCCCTGTGCAAAGCCACGGCAAGACGGATTCAGTCCCGTTGCTGGCGGGAAGGCGTGTCGTCTTTGGCTACCCCGGAGCCGGTCCTTACGCAAATGTGAAGGTGGAAGTGCTGCCAAAGGCGAACTATGCCGCCAATCGCAAGCTGCTGCTGGAGGACTTCGACGATATCGTCGCATCCGATCCACGCGTTCTGCGGAATGCCCGGCGCAAGCCCACACAGAATGGCTTGTTTATCACAGGTCTGGATCGAAGGGACCTGAACGAACGACCTTGGGCATCTACTTGATGATCGACGACCAGACGCATGTAGTGGCGACTGCTTACCTGCTAAACGACGACCCGGCGAAGCGCCCGTTCAGAACGCTGGACGAGTATGCCCGCATGCGTGAAACGTTTTTATACAACTACACTCGTTGTATTCGGAACAACCAGACCGGTCAGACCTTTGGAGTTTCGAAATGATGCGATATCTAGCGCTCGGCACAATGTTCCTGTATTCGGTGATAGCACCGGCTCAAGTGAGTACGGCGGCAACCGCTCACGATGTAATGAGTCATAAGGCGGATGTAAAGCCTTCAACGCAACTGGTTGTTACGGGGCTGGGTGGCCAATTTAAAACGCTTTCACTTTCTGAGTTCAAAGCGCTCCCACACGTGGCAGTGACGGTGCACAACGGGCATAGCGACCGCAACGAGAGTTATAGCGGCGTGCCGGTGAAGGAATTATTGGCGATGGTCGCGCCCGCGACGGGTAGCGCCCCGAAGATCTCCCAGAACATGCAGGTTGTAATTGCGGGTGCGACCGACGGCTTTCGCGTAGCGATTGCGTTATGCGACATCGACCCTGACTGTCGCAATGGTCAGGCGATCGTTGCGGACAGCGAGAGCAGTTCGCCGCTACAGGCGGACGGTGCCTTCAAGCTGATCCTGACAGAAGACAAGAAGCCCTCACGCTGGGCGCGCAATCTCAACTCGCTCACGGTGATGAGCCTGGGCAATCACTAGGCTACCGCGTAAGTTCGATGGCTGTCCCGGCGTGCCCGGTCAGAACCGCCTGTGCCGTAGGCTGCGGCGCGGAGATGTTTTGCCCGTGGGATAGCCCAGACGGCGGTCCTTGTGCCGTGGATGACACCTGCTGATCAGCCTTGGACACTGCATCTGTCTGCAGCCAGGGTTGCGGCAAACCCGGCCATGGCCGTGCGTCCTCACCGATCTTCCAGCGGCCGTGCCATACGTATAAAACGGCCAGCGCAGCAGGGACTTCCGGCTGCAGAGCCAATAGCGTGAAGAGATAGCGCTTTGTCTTCAGACAGGCTTCCGCACCTCCCCGCAGGGGGCGGCTGCGACGCAGACTGCCCGGCACCTGAGGAATCTCCCAAATCCTTAGGTCCAGGTCGGGATGCGAATGGGCATAGTCTGACAGGCTGTGCGCTACCGCCTTCGGCGTCATCAAGCCAAAGTCGCTGACCCGGTCGTTATGTGCAGCGCCTGGATAATAGACGTTTACCAGAGTTGCCGCGAAGTCCGCGCAATTAGTTCCTTTGAGCCGGTACAAATGCCGGTTCTCATCCGCGTTGATGACTTCGACGAAGTGGCGATCCTGCTCCGGTGTTGTGTTCACCTGGTACGCCCACACGCGCCGGTTGTACGCTATGCCGGAGCTTTCCCACCATTCTTCCAGCTCCTTGGCACCGGCGGCCCGCCCGTCACCGAAAAAATGACCTTCCCTGCCATCCGGCACAACAGCCCTCAGAAAGCGCTCGCGGTACTCTTCCCGCATCTGCCACACCATCTCTGGCGTTACATATTCAGGGACATCCGCTACCCGGTCGCGCGCATACAGGAACTGCATCACCGGCGTGGCCAGCCAGTCGTATTTCCCGATGGAGTGATAGCGCGCCAGCACGACACCGGGCACTTCGTCTGAGGTGCACATCCGCACCTTCAGGGGACCCGCGGCGCACACGCGGTCCAGGTAAATGGCCGTGTGTCCCAGCGGCATCACCGTACCAAACTTGCCAAACGGCTCGCCAACAAACACTGAAAGAGAAGCCCAGGCCGACCTGGAACCAACCATAAGGATAGTTAGTAGAATGACCGAAAGTACGGCCATTGGATTGTAGGCGCGTGTGCGCTTCACCTCATCTCCTCCAGGGCAGTTTCAGATAGGATGCATGCCTCACGTGAGTCGTAACTGGTAATGGCGCACAACCGCATCTCACCATGCGTGAACTCATTCGCACGCTTTCGCGCCGTCTTCTGGGCCCTGTCCTGCCTGGTGGTGGAAAGCAGCATAATGGCTCAGCCGGTCCGCTCTTCACCACAGGTGGGTGTTGTTACAGCTGCTCCGGTTCCTGCATTGCCGGATGCGCCGGGTACCTGCCATTTGCGTGGCGTTATTCGCAGCAGCGGGGGCGGACCGGTCGCGGGAGCCCACCTGTCGCTCTCTTCAGGCGGCACTCTGCGCGAAATGGATTCGCGTCCCGATGGCACCTACGCTTGGGACGGTCTGCAAACAGGCCGGTACATCATTGCGGTGAGCATGGAAGGCTTCCTGCCCGCGCGGTACGAAGCACATTTGCCTGAAGCAGGAGGGACGGCTGAGGTCTCGATCACACTGCAGATTCAACCTGCGAGTACCTCGGTGACGGTAACGGCAACGCAGGCCGAAATGGCCGAGGCAGAGGTCAGGCTGGAGGAAACGCAGCGCCTGGCTGGATTCATACCTAATTTCTTTGTCAGTTATGAATGGCACGCGGCGCGCCTCTCCAGTGCACAGAAGTTCGGCCTCGCCTTTAAGAACGCGCGCGACCCGGGAAACCTGCTGCTGGTGGGCGCGGTGGCAGGAGTTCAACAATCCTTGAACTCGTTTCCGGGATATGGGCAAGGTGCCAAGGGCTACTGGCGACGCTATGGCGCGGGCCTGGGGAACCTGGTCTCCGGAACATTTCTGGGAGGAGCGGTTTTGCCATCGCTGTTTCACCAGGACCCTCGATACTTCTACAAAGGCACGGGCAGCACGCGGTCCCGGCTGTGGTATGCCATGACGCGCGCTGTGGTCACCCGGGGCGATAACGGCCAGCCTCAACCCAATTGGTCCGGCATGTTGGGAGATATTTCGGCCGGTGCGCTGTCAAACCTGTACTATGCACCGGAAGACCGGCAGGGTGCCAGCTTGACCATTGAGAATGGCCTGCTGGGCATCGCTGGCGATGCCATGAACGGCGTGTTCCAGGAGTTCTTCTTGAAGAAGCTGACCACGAACACCAGGGGCAGGGGAGGTCAGACGACAGACTCGGCACCTTGATTGTCGATCTGTCGCCTTACTGTCGCTTATGAGGAGTAAGTATCATGAAGAGGAAACGTTACTGGTTGGTAGCCGTCATTGTTCTGACGACATGGCCCACGCGTGCCATGTTGCAGTGGAGCTACAAGGAGCAGTACCGCCCACAGGTACATTTTTCCCAGCAGGTTCACTGGATGAATGATCCCAACGGACTTGTGTATTTCCAGGGCGAATACCACCTCTTCTTCCAATACAACCCCACAGCGATGGTGCCCGGCCACATTGGCTGGGGACATGCGGTAAGCCCGGATCTGCTCCACTGGCATGAACTGCCGCAAGCCCTTGCCGAGTACAACGGCGAGATGGCCTTCACCGGCAGCGTAGTGGTCGATAAGATAAATTCAAGCGACCTGTGCGACGGTGGCAAGCCCTGCCTGATCGCCATCTACACCGGGCACAAAGGTGAGGGCGAGACGCGGCTGGAAACGCAGAACATTGCCGCGAGCCAAGACCGTGGCCGCACATGGACGCGCTACAACGGTAATCCCGTGCTGAACCTGCACATGCCAGAGTTCCGGGATCCGGGCGTGTCATGGAATGCGATCACCAAAAGCTGGGTGATGGCGGTCGCACTGCCGAATCAGCACCAGGTGTCTTTCTACTCCTCACCGGATCTGAAGCAATGGACGCATCTGAGCGACTTTGGCCCGGCAGGCAAAACGGACGGGCAATGGGAGTGCCCGAACCTGCTCAAGGTGCCCTCCTCCGATGGCAAGAGCAGCATGTGGGCCTTGAAGGTGGGCATCAATCCGGGTGGCTTGCAGGGCGGTTCGGGTGAACAGTACTTCCTTGGCAGTTTTGATGGAAAAACTTTTACACAGAGCAGCGAAGCAGGCGCGCATGGCTGGACGGACTACGGAAAGGACAGCTACTGCGCGATTTCCTACAACGACCTGCCACCCGGATCAAAGCCAACGCTGATTGGCTGGATGAACAATTGGCAATATGCCGACAAGGTGCCGACTTCACCCTGGCGCGGGCAAATGACCATGCCACGGCGCGTGACCTACGCGAAGGATGCCGATGGCTTGTCGCTGGCGGAGGATGCTGTGACGGAGCCGCTGCGCGAGGGTGCGGGCCAGGTAATTCAAGTGGCGCTCACTGGTAAAAGAAATATGAAGCATATTGAGACGACTTCGCCTGCAGAAGTACAGGTCTCTTTTAGTTCCGGCAATGCTGATTCATATGGTCTGAAGCTTTACTCCGATGACACGCACTGGACGGAGGTCGGATTCGCGGGAGCAAAGCTTTATGTGGACCGCATACACTCTGGCCAGGAGGTGGCGGTCAATTTTCCCGCACGCACGGAGACGGCGCTCGCGCCGCATCGGGGGCACGATCTGCGGATCATCATCGATCGCGACTCAGTCGAGGTCTTTGCGCAGCACGGCACGCTGGCGATGACGAATCTTGTGTTTCCACCGTCGGATTCGCTGCGCATCGTGCCCTTTGGTTCAAAGGGCGGTGTTCGCGTAAAGGTATGGCACCTGCGCTCCATCTGGGGTCAACAGCACCAGTAGAATCTGCGCAAAGAACAGTACACAGCGTTCGAGGCAGGCCCTCAGCGCTGGCTGCGTACTTGAATTATAGTTAATCTTTTAACCAATTCCCAGCTTAAACCAGATGGCGTCCACGCGCGCCTTTACATCGGGAGGCATCGCGAGCATCTCCGGCCATGGCCGCGTGAAACCTTCCGCAGCCCACTTGCGTGTGGCATCAATACCCATCTTTGAGCCAAAATTAGGCAGTCGCGACGCATGATCGAGTGAATCGACCGGTCCCAGCGTGAACTGGATGTCGCGCTCCGGATCGATGTTGTTGGCGACGCGCAGAACGACTTCGCCCACATCCTGCACATCGCAATCCTCGTCCACGACAACGATGCACTTGGTGAACATCGCCTGACCCAGGGCCCAGATGCCGCTCATCACCTTACGCGCGTGACCTGCATAGCTTTTACGAATGGAGACCAGCATCAGGTTGTGCGCCACGCCTTCTCGCGGCAGATTGATGTCCACAATTTCGGGCATCGTAAGTTTGATAAGCGGCAGAAAGATGCGCTCAACGGCTTTGGCCAGCCATGCATCCTCCATGGGTGGCTTGCCCACAACTGTGGCAGCATAAACCGGGTTCTTGCGATGGGTGATCGCCGTCAGATGGAAGACAGGGTATTCCTCCGGCATGGTATAGAAGCCGGTGTGGTCACCGAACGGGCCTTCCATGCGCAGCTCCCCGATTTCGACATAACCCTCCAGCACGTACTCCGCGTGCGCGGGAACCTCAAGCGAATTGGTCTCGCACTTTACCAACTCCACTGGCGATTGACGCAGGAATCCCGCAATAAGGTATTCCTCGATTTCGGGTGGCGCGGGAACGATCGCGGCAAACGTCATCGCCGGGTCAGTACCGATAGCGACGGCTACCTCCATGCGTTCGCCGCGAATGCGTGCGAGCGTAATGCCGGGCAGATCCGCGCTCTGAGCACCGGCGGACACGGTGGCACCGGCTGTCATAGCCATCAGATTCACACGTTCAGCCTGCGTCGTTGCCGCCGCGCGCAAGCGATCACGCAGATGTTCGGCCGCAACCTTCTGCCGCTGCCAGTGCATTCCTGTGGTGCGCTCATCGTACACCTGCATGCGATACATGCCAGTATTGCGCTTGCCCGATTTTGGGTCTCGCGTGATGACTAACGGCAACGTGATGAACCGGCCCGCATCGCCCGGCCATGTCCTTAGTACCGGTAATTTGCTGAGGTCAATGTCCTTGCCGGTATGGATTACTTCCTTACAAGACGCCGCGCGCCTGTCAATCACCTTCGGGAAGTACGAGCCGATCTCAGCCAGCATGGGCAACATCTTGAGCTTGTCCACGAGACTTGACGGCATTTGCGGCTTCAGGAGTGTCTCAATGCGCACTGCAATGGCGTCCAGCGAATCTGTTTCAAGAGCCATCTGCATGCGGCGCGTACTTCCGAACTGGTTCATCAGCACGCGCGCGCCGGGGTATCCTTTCACATTCTCAAAGAGCAGTGCGGGGCCGCCAGCCATGGCTCCGGCTTCCTTGCCCATCTTTGCAACCCGGTCCGCAATTTCTGCCATCTCGAGTTCGGGATCGACTTCTACGCGGACCCGTCTGAGTTCACCCGCCTTATCTAGTCGCGCGATCCATTCGCGAAGATCCCGATACCCCATGCTGCTGCTCTCCTTCGCGCGTGGACGCGTAACGTCCATCCTATCGCGGGCAACCGTCAGCACAGTGGCAAAGCAAAAACACCCGCCACGTGGGGCGGGTGTTCAATGGAGGCCTGACCTACAGCATCACGCAGCAAGTGCAGCGGGTCCGGCGGATAGCTTTGTGCTAATCTTTGCTACCTGCGCACTGAGCGCCAGTATACGTTCTTCAGCCGAACCGGATACCTTTGTCTCAAAAACCTGCACGTTTACAGCATCGCTCAATTCGAGAATCTCCTGCTCTAATTCTGAGAGCATGTGCGCTATGCTCTCCATGCTGGAAGGCAAGCCCGCCCCCTCGCTGGCACGCGAAACTGGTCCGCGATGCATCCATTCTTCCAGATCACTTGTCCGCGCGAGCACCACATTACTCGGTGCGCCTGGTGGACGGTGGATCGGCAAATCCAGCGTTTTTTCCCAACGTTGTACCGTACGCACGCCCTTGCCGAAGAAGTGCGCGATTTCTTTCCATGAACTTAGCATCTTGCTCAAAACAGCACCTCGGTCACGCTTAATTCGGGGTTACCTACATTGCTAGACCCAGTAACGTAGACGCGCAGATACGTGCCTAGGTTTGTTCTTGAGGTTTGAAGAACGCCATAAGTTAAACAAAATTTGGAAGTTATGTTAGCAAGACGACATATCAATATCAGATGTGTTGGTTACCGTACATTGAGGCCGCATGCAACTCACGTCCGCCGACTGGCTGGTTATTGTACTTTATTTCGCGCTGAATCTTGCCATTGGCTTCTTCTACATGCGTCGCGCGTCTGGCAACGTGAGTGAGTTCTTTCTGTCCGGGCGCAGTGTTTCCTGGTGGCTTGCCGGCACCTCCATGGTTGCGACGACCTTTGGCGCGGATACGCCGCTGGTGGTCACCGGTCTAATCTACAGTGGCGGCATTCAGGGCAATTGGATATGGTGGTCCTTCGCGCTGTCCGGCATGCTCACGGTCTTCTTTTTCGCCCCACTTTGGCGGCGTGCGCAGGTGCTCACAGATATGGAATTCACAGAGATTCGCTATGCCGGGCGGCGGGCATCGTTTCTTCGTGGATTTCGCGCGCTCTATCTCGCCTTGCCTGTTAACACCATCATTATGGGATGGGTCAATCTAGCCATGGCCAAGGTGCTGGCGTTGACCCTGGGCTTCTCCAAGCTGCAGGCTGTGTTTGTTTGCCTCAGCGTGACGCTTCTGTACTCCAGCATTTCTGGCCTGTGGGCGGTGCTGTGGACCGACATGGTGCAGTTCGTCCTGAAGATGAGCATGGTCATCCTGCTGGCCTACTTTGCCGTGCGCGGTGTCGGGGGCATGGATGCACTGATGGCTCAGGTGCGGCAATCCGACGCGTTGCGCGGCACACAAACCCTTAACTTCTTTCCAAGTACAGGCAGTGCTTTCTTTCTGAGTTTCCTTGTGCTGCTAAGCCTGAACTGGTGGGCAACCTGGTACCCCGGCGCCGAACCGGGCGGCGGAGGCTACATTGCGCAACGTATCTTCTCCGCGAAGAACGAGAAGCAGTCGCTGGGCGCGACGTTGTGGTTTAACATCGCGCACTATGCGCTGCGTCCATGGCCATGGATCCTGACAGCCCTCGTGGCTGTGGTCCTGCTGCCGGGAGCTGGCGACAAGGAAGGCGCATACATCCAGGTGATGATCCGGTTTCTGCCGCCAAGCCTGCGCGGGCTAATGCTGGCGGGCTTCGCGGCTGCCTACATGTCGACGATCGGCACCCACCTCAACCTTGGTGCTTCGTATCTGATCAACGATGTGTACCGGCGTTTCCTGATGCATGGCAAAAGCGAAAGGTATTACGTAAATGCGTCGCGCGTGGCAACGCTGTTCTGCGCGGTGCTTTCCGGAGTGGCCACGTACTACATGGATTCGATCTCGGCCGCTTGGAAGTTTCTGATCGCCATTGGCGCTGGCGCGGGGCTTGTCTTTATCCTGCGCTGGTTCTGGTGGCGCATTAACGCGTGGAGCGAGATTGCCGCGATGCTTTCCGCTGGCGTTGCTTCGCTAACCTTGCAGTCAGCGGCCGGCATGCCACTTGTTCGTGCGCTGCACAGCATTGACCCTCGTCTGCCGGTGGCACCGCTGAACACGAATGATTCCCACGCCTTTGCATGGCTGATGTTGCTTACAACCGGCTTTACCACCTGCATGTGGATCACGGTCACACTGCTCACGCCGCCTGAGCCAGACGCGCAATTGCAGGCGTTCTTTGACCGTGTCCGGCCTGCGGCGCTGGGCTGGAAACGCTTTGCACCGCCGAGTGCACTGGCGGACCACACATTACGATGGAACACGCTGCATTGGGTACTTGGTTCAGCGATGGTCTATGCCACGCTGTTTGGGATCGGCAACCTGCTGTTTGGCCGGGTTGCCGATGGTTTGCTACTGCTCGTCTTTGCGACGGCATGCATCACTGCGCTGTTCCGCAGCTTGAACCGGCAGAACTGGAGCATGTTCCGCTAATCTCTACGCACTCCAGCGCAGTGACTGTGAAGATGCAGGCGTGGGAAGCTGCGAAGCAACCGGCATGGCCTTGGACTTCCGCTCGGAAGCAGTGCGCAACTCCCGTGGGAGGGCGCGGTTTGCCTCGGGATCGCGTGCCACGATCGACCACGCTTCGCGAACATTGCGTATGCAGCCAATCACCTGCAGCAGATCATCCCTGGACGCGGCGTGGGATGCTTCCAACGTCATATTGAACATGGCTGCGTAGAACTCCGAGAGCGTCGCCGCCGAAGCACCACCGATGTCGGGACGCAGACGCGCCTCAAGATACATGTTGATGTCCAGGGCGCGCTTAATCGCATAGCGGCGCTCGATAACATCGTCTGCCTCAACTGCTGTAATTGCACGATATAGAAAACGCATCCAACCATCGTACAACGACACAATCAGATCGACTCCGGTAGCGCCTGTTAAGGCCTGTTCGTGGTAATTCATGCATGAACCTTTCTAACCACCATTGCCATAGCCAGTAATTGCCGCATAGATTTGCTTTTGCTCACTGAGTTGCTGTGGGATTGACTGTAGAATCTGATTGGCGGTGTTTAGTTCCGTGGTCAACTGTGTCTGATATGCCGTTACACGCAACTCGAGATTGGTTTTGTTGTCGGCCAATGTCTTCTCTTCGGTCGCATTTTGCGCAGTACGTAACGCAAGCGCTGCATTACCCGTAGATCCCAAGTTATTAATCACCTTGGTCAGGTTCTGCCCGAAGTCACCCGCGTTCTGGAAGAAGTTTGTTACACCCGTGTAGTTGCCGGTCAATGCCGTAGTGAGGGCACTTGTATCGAGTGAAAGCTGCCCTGTTGTGCCGAAGGTGATGCCGATCTGTGCAAGGTTGCTGCTGGCACCTGAGTTCCGTGTGACGAACGTGAGCGCGGATGAGAACTGGCTTTGCAGCAGCGACAGCGTCTGATCGCCGAAAAGCGGCTCCGCATTCCCAGAGGAATCCTTGCCTTCCTGCGCGGACAATGCTGTTGCCAGAGTGTTATAGCTTGAAACAAATGTCGAGAGCGCCGCCGACACGCCGCTGGTATCGTTTGCAACCTGCAGTGTTACGTTACTGCTGGATTTGCTGAGCAGTTGAAACGTGACACCAGAAAGTGCCGCAGACACCGTATTCGAGCTGCTCGTCAACGCAATGCCATCCACGGTGTACTGCGCGTCGTTGCCAGCTTGGCTTTCCGTGATTGTGACCGCGTTGCCATTGGAGTCAGCCAGGCTGGTTCCACCCGTGCCGATTTCATTTGCGGCACCACTACCATTGCCGATCAGCGACAGGCGCGAGCCACTGCCATCCGTCACGTCACTCGCTGTTACTCCTGCGTGCAAACTGTTGATCGCACTCGCCAGACTTGCAATCGTGTTGTTGCTGGAGTTAAGCGTGATGGTGTGCGATGTGCCACTGCCCACCTGGAATGTGAAGTTTCCGCTCAATGTGGCACCGCTCGCCACAGCGCTGGAATGTTGAATGCTTGTCGTGGCAAGCTGCTGCACGAAGAGCGTGTGCGTACCGGGAGACGCGGAGATCGTCGTATTCGAAACAACGGCTACGTTGCTGTCGCTGGTAGCGCCCGCTTTTTGCGAAAGTGTCCCATCGAAGGCCGTGAGGGTTTGCAGTGAGGTGGAAAGTGCCGACAAGTCCGTGCCAATCGTGCTGAGTGCGGTGTCCTGCGCCTGCAAGGCCGTGCCACGGGCAGACCATGCTGTCTCTGGAGCCCGCAGGCTGGAGAGAATGCTCGTGACCGTGCTGGTCACATCGAATCCAGCGCCGCTCGTTGCCGAGCCAAAATTGAGTCCAACAACAGACATGCTCTGCCCTCCCGGTGCTACCTTATGCAACCACGCCGCCGTTCCGGGCGCGTGAAATTAACCAAACGTAAGAAAGCGCGGATGAGCCGTTTGCTCACCCGCGCCATCTTGCCTTTGGCTTACTGCAGCAGCTTGGTCACTTCCTGCTGCACGGCATTTGCCTGAGCCAGAGCGCTGATACCGGTTTGGCTCAGCACCTGGTACTTGGACAGGTTGGAAGCAGCCTGGCCGTAGTCGGTAGCGCGGATGCCGTTTTCGGCAGCTGTCAGGTTGGTCTGCTCGTTCGCCGCAACTGACTGCGCTGAGGAGAGTTGGTTGATGTTTGCACCGATGGCGCCACGTTGATAGTCGACATCCCCAATGGCGGTGTTCAGGGCCGCAAGCACGGTTTGCGCCGAGCTTGCGCTGAGTGTCGCAACACCGGACGCGGTGAAGTCCACACCCGCGCCGCCGCCAGTGGTCGTGCCAACGCTGGCTGTGGTCAGCACGCCAACCGTGTCAGCGTACGTGGTGGAACCGGAGGTGGTGCCGTCCGAGACAAAGAATGTGTTCGCCGTTCCGCTGAAGACGCCCGCTCCGTTAAAGTTAGTCTTTGCGCCGATGTTTCCAATCTGCGTCAGAATGTTCTGATACTCCTGGTTGGCGGATGAGGTCTGGCTGGTGGTCAGCGTGCTGTTGGCGGCTTCGGTAGCCAGCGTAACGGCGCGGGTAAGAAGCGTGGTTACCTGCGACAGCGCACCGTCCGCAGTCTGTAACAGACCGGTTGCATTGCTGGTGTTTTGCGTCGACTGGGCCAGCGCGGCTTCGTTTGCAGCCAGTCCGTCTGCCACGGCGAGGCCGGCTGCGTCATCCGCGCCGGAGTTGATGCGAGTACCTGAGGACAGCTGCTGCAGCGTCTTGGACAAGGCGTTCTGCGTGGTGTTCAGGTTGTTCTGCGCATAAATTGCGGAGATGTTATTGAGTACACCAAGGGACATTGCGTTTGCTCCTGCTTTTCAGCGTGATATGAAGTTGACTGCTACGCCGTTTGCTTGGCGCTCACAAACCCTATCGGCGTCTCAGCTTTGTACATGAGTGAAACTCTTTCTGTTTTGTCTTGCGACGCAGCGGGGCTTGCTTTGCCAGCATAAGTTTGTTATCGGAAACAATGCTGTGTTGATCAGCAGCTTGCAAGGGCTTCGTTGCCTGTGCATCTCTAGTTCCCTCATCCTCATGCCGCAAAGGCCGATGAATTAGCTGGAGCACACGCCTTATGATTGAACTTACCCGGCTGAATGGACATCCCCTGCTGGTCAACAGCGACCTGATTAAACATGTGGAAGCAATTCCGGACACGACACTGACCCTTGTCACTGGCGAGAAGCTCGTCGTTTTGGAAAGCTGCTCCGATGTTCTTGCCCGTACCCTGCAATACCGTTCGTCCGTGCTTCAACACGCGTGGCCCTCAGCAGATACAGCTCTGACGGCACATACCGCCAACCACGTCGCACACTCCGAAGCAAGTAGGAATTAGAGATCACCTATGGATATCGCAAGCATTGGCGGCATCATCCTCGCGCTCGTTGCCATTCTGGGCGCCATGATGATGGAAGGCGGCAAATTAGCCCAGGTGACCCAGCTTACCGCAGCCATGATCGTTATTGGTGGCACGGCCGGCGCTGTGATGGTGCAGTTTCCACTCAACATCTTTCTTGCCGCTCTCAAGGGTGTCATGGGTGTTTTCATGCATAAGGGTGGAGACGCCGAGAAGACGCTGACCCAAATCGTTGAGTTCGCTAACAAAGCACGAAAAAGCGGCATCGTGTCGCTGGATAGTGATCTTGCGAAGGTGGAAGATCCTTTCCTGAAGCAGGGGCTAATGCTTGCAGTGGACGGCACGGAATCATCCGAAGTTCGCAAAATTCTGCAACTCGAAATCGACAATAAGTCAGAGATGGAAGAGAAGATTCCGCAGGTGTTCGAGTCTGCGGGAGGCTTCGCCCCAACGGTCGGTATCATCGGCGCGGTACTCGGACTTATTCAAGTCATGCAGCATCTGGATAACATCGACGAAGTTGGTAAAGGCATCGCGGTGGCTTTTGTGGCTACCATCTATGGCGTGGCGCTGTCGAATTTATTCTGTCTACCTGCAGCCGGCAAACTCAAGATCCGTCATAAAGAACATGTCATGCTGCGCGAGATGATGTTGGAAGGTGTCATCAGCATCCTAGAAGGCTTGAACCCTCGTATGATCGAGACCAAATTGCGCACCTTCCTGGCGGAAGGTCACGCCACAGAAAAGGCGGCGTGACGTGGGCAAGAAGAAACATGCCGAACACGTCAACCACGAACGCTGGCTCGTCTCCTATGCTGACCTGCTGACGCTCTTGTTCGCGTTCTTCGTCGTCCTCTTCGCGTCCTCTGTCAGTGACAAGAAGAAGACCGCGAAGATGGCAGCCGCAATGCAGACAGCATTCCAGCAGAAAGGCATCTTTGACGCCCATGCAAGTACCCCCCCACTTGCTTCTGGTTCTGGCACCTCTCAGGGCGACCCAAAGCCAATCGAGATGCCCATCGAAACACCCGAGGAGCACAACAATGGGGCCGGTAACGGCAAGGGCGGCAGCGATGTCACACGCAAAGCCATGGAGAACTCGCTGGCACCTGCGGTGCGGCAGCACATGTTGAAGATGCGCGACGCCGACGATGGTTTAACGCTTTCGCTGGACAGCGCTGGCTTCTTCCCGTCGGGTTCGGCGGAGGTGCGGCCCGCCGCAGTGTCCTTGCTGGCGCAGATCGCCGCGGCCCTGCCGAATGGCACCTTGCGTGTGGAGGGACACACGGATAACCAGCCCATTCACACGGAGCGTTTTCACTCCAATTGGGATCTGTCTGCGGCTCGCGCGTCTGCCATCGCTGAGGTGCTGATGCATGACAGCAACGTGCCTCCCGCCAACTTCGCCATTGCCGGATACGCCGAGTTTCATCCGGTCGCGGACAATGCTACGGAGAGTGGCCGGGCGGAAAACCGCCGGGTCGATATTGTTCTTATCCGCAACAAGCCAGGCGAAGACAAGGCGCTGGCTGTGGTGCCGTCTACCCAGGCCATCACGCAAGCCGTTCAGCAACACACAGCATACGCAGCCGTAGCCAAACCTACGCCGTCACACCCAGCACCTTCACGATAACGCGCTTCGAGCGCTGGCCGTCGAATTCCGCGTAGAAGATACGCTGCCATGTGCCAAGGTCAAGCCGCCCTTGCGTGACGGGCAGCGTGGTCTCATGGTGCAGCAACAGCGCTTTGAGATGTGCGTCCGCGTTGTCCTCGCCTGTCTGATGATGTCTGTACCCCGGCCAGCGTGGCGCCAGCTTTTCCAGCCACGTGCTGATGTCTTCCATCAACCCGCTCTCGTGATCGTTGACGTAGATGGCCGCTGTAATGTGCATGGGCGAAACGAAGCAAAGGCCGTCCACAATGCCGCTGTTTCGGACGATCTGCTCTACTTGCGGCGTGATATGCACCATCTCGTACTGCTGCCGCGTGTTGAAGGTCAGGTATTCGGTATAAGACTTCATCGGTCCCGTTGCGGAGAGTGGCTGTGCCATTACGCTGCTGCCTCCCGGCCAGTGTGCTTCAGGTGCGACCACACGAACCAAACGATTGCAATGACCAAAAGCACCAGCACCACAGCGTCTGCCTTGTGCAGGATGTATTTCAGCTTGCCATTCGGATCGTTCCAGCTTGCACCAGCTTTCATGCCAACATAGGCCAAGGCAAAACACCACGGCCACGATCCAATGAAGGTGTAGAGATGGAAGCGAAGTTGCGGCATGCGTGCGATTCCAGCAGGTAATGCGATAAACGTTCGCACGACGGGCAGTAGGCGCCCGATCAGAACGGTGATATCACCATACCGTGTGAAATAACGCTCAACGCGGTCAAGATCGCGATGGCTCATCAGTACATACCGGCCAAACCTTTCAACAAGCGGCCGCCCGCCATACGCACCAATCCAGTAAGCCACCAGCGATCCCAGATTGCAGCCGATCGCGCCAGCGGTGGCGGCCAGATACAGATTCATCTTGCCCTGCCACACCACATATCCGGCGAACGGCATGATGATCTCGCTGGGCAGCGGGATGCAGGCTGACTCAATCGCCATCAGCAGCGCGACACCGGGATAGCCGATGGCGGAAATAAGGCCGGTGATGTACGGCAGCAGAAAATTGATGATCTTTTCAGTCATAGCGTCCCGCTGAGTATATCCGGCGCTTGCTACCTGTCTGCTGCGCTTCTATCCTATGAAGCATGGCTGAGACCGCGACCCTTCCCGAAACTCCGACCAACACACCTGCAATTACTACGTCCGCGCCTGCAATGGCACCCGGTACGGGCTATGGCTCGCGCCCGCAACCAGCTCACGGGGGAGGAGCACCGGTCAAGCGGCAGATTGTGGCCTTCTCGTTCTACCGCATCCTTCCAGAATGGAAGCGCCTGCCTGCTGACGAAAAAACGGCGCACAAGACCGCCTTTGCCGACGTCATCAAGCGTTGGAACAAACCCGGAGAATTCCTTTCGCTCACCTACTCCACAGTGGGTACGCGTGGCGACGTGGACATGTGCGTGTGGTCCATCTGCTACTCCGTCGAGGAGATGAACCGGATGCGCGCGGAACTGCTGGCGACACCGCTTGGCGGCTACCTCGAATCTCCGCACAACTTCCTCTCCATGACCAAGCGCTCGCAGTATCAAATCGACCGTGAGGATGAGAGCGAGGGCGCGAGCCGCGGTGCCATCCGCCCAGGCGGCCACAAGTACATCTTTGTCTATCCCTTCTGGAAGACGCGTCCGTGGTACCTGCTCTCCATGGAAGAGCGCAAGCGCCTCATGGACGAGCACATTCGCGTCGGACTCGCCTTTCCCCGCGTTAAGCTGAACACCACCTACTCCTTCGGCATCGACGATCAGGAGTTTGTTGTCGCGTTTGAAACCAACTTCCCGGAGGACTTCGTCGATCTGGTGCAGCAGCTGCGTGAGACGGAAATCTCCATGTACACACTGAAAGACTTCCCCATCTTCTCCTGTGTGCGCCTGACACCGGCTGAGATGCTGGACCGGCTCGGCTAACGATGGCGACTGCACAAAAAGCGGTTGCGGCGCGAACACAAGCGGCAGAAAAAGACATACGTGCGCGGCAGATCGCCGTGAGCGAACCTGTATCGCCCAAGCGAAAGTCCGGCAAGACAAAAAAGCCGCTAGCACCGGAACGCATCGCGGCCATCCTTAACGCTCTGCAAAGGACCTATCCAGACGCGGTTTGCGCACTCCATCATCGCAACGCCTGGGAACTGACCGTCGCAACCATCCTCTCCGCACAGACCACGGACGTGAGAGTGAACCAGGCGACGCCTGCCTTGTTCCACGCCTACCCCACGCCGCAGGCACTCGCCCAGGCCACTCCCGAGGCGGTGCAACCGCTGGTTGCTCCCCTGGGATTCTTTCGCCAAAAGGCAAAGGCGATTGTTGGCGCGGCCAAAGTGGTCGTGGAGGAGTTTGCCGGAGAAATCCCGCAGACCATGGACGAGATGCTCCGCATTCCCGGCGCCGCGCGCAAGACCAGTAATGTCGTACTCGGTTCCTGGTACGGCATCGCCTCCGGCGTGGTCGTGGACACACATGTCCTTCGCCTCTCACGCCGTCTGGAACTGACCACCAACGACGATCCCGTCAAAGTGGAGCTCGACCTGATGGCGATCATCCCACAGGACCGCTGGATCGCCTTTTCGCACCAGCTGATCCATCACGGTCGCCAGATTTGCGAAGCCCGCAAACCCAAATGCGTTGATTGTTCACTGGAAACACTCTGCAACTCCAGCGATAAAACCTGGAGTTCGCATTAGGACATATTACCCGTCACAGGCAGCGGGTAGGCCGGGTAACGTTGAGCGCCATGCCTGATGGTGAGAATGGCGATCATCTCACCGCTGACCTCATACACGATGATGTACGGCAAAGGAGTGGTTGGAAGTTCTCGCGTTCCGGGAACACGCCCAATTCGCCCAAGATTCTGAAAGGTTAGCGGCCTCTCTGGCTCATGTTTCAGCGCATCACGCACGCGCATGGCAGATGCAACGCTATCCCGCCGAATGTGCCTGAAGATACGGCGAAGTTCGCCTTCAGCGCTCTTTGTCCAGATCAGCTTCATTGCCGTATTCCCGCTCGAGTTGATCGAACAGTTCGTCATGGTCAATGACCGAGGCCAGCCGCAAATCCGCGCGTGCTTCGTCTACCCTGGCCTGCTCAAATCGCAGCCACTCAGCATAGCTTCGCATTGCTTCTGTCACGATCTCATCTTGAGAACGCGTGCTGATGGCAGCGATGCGTTGCAGGGCGGCTTCGGCTTCCGGTGCTAACTCGAATGGTCATGCCTCCACTTTCCTCTCGCTTCTTAAGCAAGTTAAGCGAGAGGGCCTACTCGCGTTCTACCACCAGCGCCGTGCTGTCGTAATCGCCCATCAGCCTCAGATCCACGCCCTGCCCCATCAGCACCGCGCCTGAAACGCTCGTCTCCCCCGCGTATTTCCGTTCATCCAGCGCGCGGACACGGTATCGCGCCTTCGAATCCAAACCCTCCAGGTGAATACCCGGTTGCGCCATTCCGTATCGCATGCTGTGCAAGTAGGCGAAGAGCACCGCCTGCGTACCATCCTGAGAGACGTACTCGAGGCTAGTGCTTTCGCTGCCCTCCGGCCGTTGCAGACGGTAGAGCTTGCCCTGCTGCACCGTTGTGCGCACGCTTTTGTAAAAGGTGACCATGCGCGTTGCGAGATCCATCTGCTCCGGCGTGAACTTGTTCAGGTCGTTGCCCACGCCCAGCGCGCCCTGCATGGCGACCAGGAAGCGAAATTGCAGCGGAATGGAGCGGCGGTCCAGAAAGTTAGGCACGTCCGTAACCCATGCGGCCATGATCTGCGGCGTGTAGGCGTGGGTGAAGCCATCCTGGATGCTGAGGCGATCAAGCGCATCGGTGTTATCGGATGGCCAGACCTCATCGGTGTAGCGCAGGATGCCTAGATCGACGCGACCGCCACCCCCAGAGCAGGATTCGATCTCCAGCTTCGGATGCTTGGCACGGAGTTTCGCGAGAATGTCATAGAGGTTCTGGGCATACGCAACGTAAATCTCCTTCTGCGCGTCAGGATTACCGTTCGCACCCGGAGCGCCATCCCATCCCGGCTCACTCCAGTTGCGGTTGTAGTCCCACTTCAGGAAGGCAATGTCGTTCTCGCTGACCAGCTTGTCAAGAAAGTCGAAGACGTACTGCTTCACCTCGGGTTTAGCCAGGTTCAGTACGAGTTGGTTGCGTGCTTCAGTACGCTGGCGATCTGGGAAGTGCATGGCCCAGTCTGGGTGCACGCGGTACAAGTCGCTGTTCGGATTCACCATCTCCGGCTCAACCCACAGGCCGAAGCTCATGCCAAGCGTGTGTACACGGTCGATGAGAGGCTTCAAGCCATTCGGAAACTTCTCTTTGTTGACGTACCAATCGCCCAATCCGGCATGATCGTCCTTGCGCTGTCCGAACCAGCCATCGTCCATCACAAAACGTTCCACGCCTAGCTTCGCAGCCTTCTCCGCCAGCGACATCTGCCCGGCTTCCGTGACGTTGAACTCAGTCGCCTCCCATGAATTGAAGATGATGGGACGCGGCTTGGGCACCGGCCCGAGCGGCAGAATCTGCGCGAGTTGGAACCGATGCAGGATGCGTGACGCTTCACCGTTGCCGCCACTTGTGTAGCCAGCATAGAAATGCGGCGTGTCCAGGCTTTGCCCTGCCGCCAGCACATAGCCGAAGTCATATGGGTTGTAGCCGGCCGTGATGCGCACCATATCCATTGAGGTGCGCTCCACGTTCATGCGCCAGCTGCCGCTCCATCCCAGTTCGCCAAACCAGACCGGACCGGCGGACTCCGTCGTGTGTCCCTGCTGCCCGATGCTGAACCACGGATTGGCCTGGTGGCCGGTGCTCCCACGACGGCTTTCCAATACCTGTGCGCCGGGCTGAAGCGCCGCTGTATGCAGCTGCCATTCGGCTCCCCACTGCCCGGTCAGCGAGCTTAGGGTGTAATCCTTTGCCGCGGGTAAGTTGAATGTGGCGGAAGCCGCCTGCTCAATGCGGAAGCTCTGCTTTCCGGTGTTTTCAATTGTGGACCAGCGGGCCAGCACGCCTTCGGGGTAGACCTGATAGTGCAGGTGCACGCGCAGCGGCTGCACGGTGTCCTTCAGCACGATCTCAAGCTGGTTCTGCTGCACCTTTGCGCTGTCGTAAACGAGCACAAGCGTGCGGTCGCCGTTCGGCGAGTCAACCTTCAGCGCCGGTTCCAGAAAGAGCGCCGCACCCTGCGCTGGGTACTCCAGCGGCGTCGTGTTCACCGGCGCGTCAAACGAGGCGCGCTCCGGGTGGGAATGTGCCCTCGGCAACGCAGCATCAGCAGGGAGCAGCGGTCCCCAATAGAGCGATTGCAACATCTGCTGCTCATCGAGGCCAACGGCATACGTGCTTTCACCGGCGGTCAGAAACCACTGCTGCCGGTCCGGCACGGCGCGCACCTGCGCGGCAAGGGAAAACGAAGCAAGAGTAAACGAGAGGAGCACGTGCTTTATATGAAAGTGCATGGTGACAACACAGTAGCACTCACACCCATACGCTGGCAGCGGGGTGTTATTGCGGCGGTGGGCCGGTTGGTTTGAACGTGGGCGGAATGGCATGTCCAAGATGACAATTGCCACACGCAATTACGGTACCTTGCCGTGTGGTCGCTATCTGGGTTAGGTATCCGCTATTGATGTCGCCCACCATGCGCAACATCACGCGTGCAGTCAGCTTCTCCGGCTTGGTATCAGACGCGAAATCGAGATCGTACTCCGGATCGACACCGGGCTTTTCCGCGTGGCAATACGGGCAGCCCACTCCAAGCCCTTGCACGACGCCAATCATCATCGGGATGAGATCCTCGTTGCGTATGTCCTTCGGCAGAACCTACAGGTTCGATGGTTTGGGCAGTGGCGGATGTTTAGCATGCGCCGGGTCTGCGGGAGGGCCCTGTGCGACTGTGATTTTAGAGAAAAACGCTTAGCAAAAGATTACAGCTAAGCAAGTGACATTTCATGGGTGGCTCCTGAAGTGAATGCGACCATACAGAATGGCGTCGTCTCGCGTCGAATCGCATCATCTCTCCAATCGCTCCGATTGGCAATAGATATCTGCACAAAGCGAAGGCCGCTCATTGCGAGCGGCCTAACAGCATGAGACGACAAGCTTCCTAGTCGCCGTAATAGTCCAGTCCGAGGTGCGTGACCAAGTCCTCGCCCATGATGTACCGCAGCGTATTCTTCAGCTTCATATTCTGGATGAACAGGTCGTGTTCTGGATACACTTCAGGCACCGTATCCGGTGCCTTGAAATAGAACGAGAGCCACTCCTGAATACCCAGGTGCTTCAGGCTTGGCGTGCGCGCCGCCAAATCCATAAACAGGCAAAGATCAAGAGCAAGTGGCGCGGCAAGAATCGAATCCCGGCAGAGGAAATCCACTTTCAATTGCATGGGATACCCCAGCCATCCGAAGAGGTCGATGTTATCCCAGCCTTCCTTGTTATCGCCGCGCGGTGGATAGTAATTAATGCGTACCTTGTGGTAGAAGTCCTTATATAAGTCGGGATGCTTATCAGGTTGTAGAATATGCTCCAATACTCCCAGCTTTGACTCTTCCTTGGTCTTGAAGTTATCGGGATCGTCCAGCACTTCACCGTCGCGGTTGCCAAGGATGTTCGTGGAGTACCAGCCGTTGAGACCGAGGTAGCGCACTTTAAGCGCGGGTGCCAGCACAGTCTTCAAGAACGTCTGACCGGTCTTAAAATCCTTTCCCGCGATCGGCGCTCCCATCTGCTTGGATAGTTCACGCAATGCGGGTATGTCACAGGTAAGATTGGGTGCCCCGTTGATAAATGGAATACCTTCCTTCAAGCACGCCCACGCATACAGCATCGATGGCGCAATATTCTCGTCATCTTCCACCAGTCCCTTCTCGAACGCCGCGAGCGATTGGTGCACCGCCGTCTCTCTTAGGAAAATTTCAGTCGATCCGGTCCAGATCATCACCTGCCGGTCCGTCCTTGCCTTGAACTCGGCAATATCATTGCGCACCTGGTTTGCCAGGTCACATTTATTCTTGCCTGTTTTCTGGTACTTCGGCTCCAGTCGCTTCACATAGCGTTGATCGAACGCCGCCGGCATCGGCTGGATGCTCTCCAGAAACGGACGCATCTCCTCAATCTGATCGCGGTCCAGCACACCTGCCGTCTTCGCCGCGCCGTACAGATCACCGCCAAAAATATCCCAGCCGGTAAACACAAGATCATCCAGTTTCGCCAGCGGCACGAACTCCCTGATTGATGGCGTGTTGTTGTCCGTACGCTTGCCCAGCCGGATCGTACCCATCTCCGCCATGGACCCGACCGGCTTGGCCATGCTGCGGCGCACCGCTTCCACACCCGCGATCAATGTTGTTGCGACCGCACCCATGCCGGGCATCATGATGCCGAGCTTGCCCTCTGCCGGTGCAATCGCCGTCGCCGAGGTATTTCCTTGCGTCATTTCTTCTCCCTGCTTCTCACGCCTTACCCGTCAAAGCATGGCGTGTTCTCTCTACCATACGCGCACGGGTTTGCTTGTAAATCGCTGATTCACTGTGGCTTATTCTCTGATATAACGCGTTACCGCTAACCCGCCTTTACGTTACCGCTTACGCCACCTCAAGATTTAATTGCGTGTTTCGGAGTTACGATGAGCTATGCACGATGCCGCGATGGTCGACCTGGTGGGCGTGGGGCTGAACGCCACGGACACGCTCATCGCTCTTGACCGCTTCCCTTCCATCGGCCAGAAGGTCGAGTTCCAAACGGTGCAGGTGCTGCCCGGCGGCCAGACCGCTACTACAGTCGTCGCGTGCCAGACGTGGGGGCTGAGCACGCGCTACGTTGGTAAGCTGGGCGACGACAGTGCCGCTGCCATTCACCGGGCCGCCTTTGACCGCGCGGGAGTGGAGGCACAGATTTTGACTGCGGAAAATACCTCCAGCGCGCAATCCATCATCCTGGTGGACGGCTCGGGCGAACGCACTGTGCTGTTGAAGCGCGACGAGCGGCTCAGCGTACGCCCCAAAGAACTGCGCCGTGAATGGATTAGCCGGGCTCGCGCGTTGCATGTGGACGGCTTCGATACAGCCGCCGCGACGCTTGCGGCGACGTGGGCACGGGATGCGGGCGTGCCAGTCATCGCGGACCTGGATGAAATCTACGACGGCGTCCACGAACTTTTGCCACTGATCGATCACCTGATTGTGTCCCGTGACTTCCCTGCCCGGCTGACGGGCGAGCCGGATCTAGAGAAGGCGTTGCAGATGATGCAGCAGGTCTATCACAATCGCATCACAGCGGCAACGCTCGGACCGGATGGCGTTCTGGCTTGGGATGGTGCCGAATTCCACTACACTCCGGCGTTCCTGGTTCCAGTGGTGGACACGACCGGCGCGGGAGACCTGTTTCACGCAGCCTACATCTACAGCTTGCTACAGGACTGGCCGCTTGACCGCAAGCTGGAGTTCGCCTGTGCGGCGGCGGCACTGAACTGTACCGCATCGGGCGCGCGCGGCGGCATCCGGGCTGTGGCGACGATTGAGGAACTGATGCAGACAGGAACGCGATATCCAGCCGTCTACCCCGCTCCGCGGGACACGGTGTTCGCGTAGTGACCCTCTACGTCGCCACCACCAACCCTGGCAAACTGCGCGATTTCAGGGCGGCAGCCGAGCAGATGGATCACTTCGAGATGCTGATTGAGCCTCTGCCAGGGTTGACGGGGATTGAGCCTCCGGACGAAACGGGTGACACCTTCGAGGAGAATGCTCGCCTCAAGGCAGAGTTCTACTCCCGCTTGGTGCCGGGCCTGAAGGTGCTTGCTGACGATTCCGGTTTGGAAGTGGACGCTCTGGAAGGGCGTCCCGGTGTGCGGTCCGCGCGGTTTGCAGCCGACATGGGCGCGCTGGACTCCGAGAGCGGCGTGGATGCCAGCAACAATGAGGCGCTGCTGCTGGCCATGCTGGAGCAGACGGACCGGACAGCGCGCTACCGCTGCGTTCTGGCGCTCGCTGTCAATGGCGTTGTCGAAGCTGTAGCCTCTGGCACCGTGGAAGGAACGATCCTAAGTGAGCCGGAGGGCGACGGCGGATTCGGTTACGATCCGTTGTTCTCCGTCTCGGAACTCGGCTGCACCATGGCACAGGCCACGGTGCAGGATCGCTTGCGTGTAAGCCATCGCGGACGCGCGCTCCGCGGTTTGCTCCTGTCGGGCGGCCTCAGCCGCTGAGATAGACGGGTACCACAGAGAGCGGCTTAGCCGCTCGGATGACACATCGGGGCTGAAGCCCGTGTTGAACAACTCTCTCTATCTCGGCGGCTAAAGCCTTCCGAATTTGCTCGTCATTCCTGATAAGGCGATCAAACATCTTCTGTAAATGCATGATTGAATACCGCACCGAAACCCGATTACCGAACGCCTGCGCGACGCCTGATTGACTACCGTTTTCTTCACACCCGATACTCGTGACGTCCCTCTTTATATGTGCGCTTACTCGCGCCGGAAGAGTCACAGTTTCGCAGAACCACTCAGGAGCGCTATCTCATGGGCGCAGTCGCAGGCTTTGCACCACCGGACAACTCCACCCGCAAGCGGGGCGTGCAGCCGCTGCGCGCCGGGCAGGGCCACAGCTTTCTTTGGCGCAAGCTGCATTCGCTCACCGGCATCATCCCCATCGGCGCATTCCTGATCGAGCACATCATCTCAAATTTCGAGGTGGTGCACGGTCCATTGGCCTACGCGCAGCAGGTCAAGTTCCTCAACGGTCTGCCGCTGGTACGCGTGCTGGAATGGGCCTTCATCTTCATCCCGCTGGCCTTTCATGCGGGCTATGGCGTCTTCATCGCCTTGCGCGGGCGTGCCAACGTCAATGTCTACCCCTGGGCTGGCAACTGGATGTACGTGTGGCAGCGCATCACCGGCCTCATCGCCTTCGCCTACATCATCCAGCATGTCTGGCGGCAGCGCTTTGCCGGGGTCAGCCTGCCGGAGCATCCCGGCCTAGCCTACGCCAAGGTGCAGGCTGAGTTGCTGCATCCGTGGATGCTGGCTATCTACGTCATTGCCATGATCGCGACCTGCTTCCATTTCGCTTACGGCATCTGGCTCTTCGCGGCCAAGTGGGGCATCACACCCGGCGACAACGCCCGCAAGAAGTTCGGCTATGTCTGCGGCGCAGTTGGCACGGCACTCTGCGCGATGGGTCTGGTCTCAATTTTCTGGGTCGCGTACGCCCGCCCGTACTCACCGGTAGACGTCATGCCCGCACAGCCAAATGGCGTCGTCATGCCTACGGTGCCCACCACGCCGGGAGCGGCAGAGTATCCGACAACTAACAGCATTGGTCAGCCAAATACGCTTCCCGGTCGATAAAGGCAGGAGCGCGTGAGGAGGTTTGCACCAATGTTGAAGTCCAGCAATTTTGAAAGTTCTGAGCTAAACGATAGAGGGTTTCCAAGGCTGAAGCGGAAGGTCTACGAGCATCGCTGGGTCATTGCCATCTGTGTTTTAGCCTTCTTTGTATTCGAACTCCCACGGTGGAACGGTGGCAGCAACTTCGGCGATGCAGCGTGGATTTGTTCGATGAGCATTGCAGTTATCGTCGAAGTCTTCTGGGAAAGTAGAAGAAAGCTGTGGTTCCCGATCACCGTTAGCTTGATCGTCGCAGTTCATGTAGTCGTGTTCTGTTGTATTCACTGGACGAAGCAGCATTACTTTGGAGCGGTATACCGCGAAGTGGGCATGGTGGACGGTTTAGTCGTTTACTTCGTAATGTGGTTTGCTCGGGGAGTAGCTGGAGATGGATGGCAGGACAAACCCAATCCACACGGTAAGGTCGAGACTGAGCAAAGATTGGACTTAATTAGCGCATGACTAGTACTCAGCTTTACCTTTGCATCGCAATTCAAAGTTTCTTACTTACAGTAACGTGCGTGTTGATTTCGCTCGCATGGGTACACAAGAACAAACGTCTTACTCGCATCGAGGCAGCGCTGGAGGCATCGAGGCGGGACTTGCGCTGAGATCACTGCACTACATACGACAGCGATCAAGTAGAGAGTTAAGGATTAGAACCATGGTAGGAGCAACACCACGCATCATCGTAGTTGGAGGCGGTCTCGCCGGGCTTTCCGCCGTCATGAAGATTGCCGAGGCGGGCGGCAAGGTGGACCTCTTCTCCATCGTGCCGGTCAAGCGGTCGCACTCGGTCTGCGCGCAGGGCGGCATCAACGCGGCCAAGAACCTCAAAGGCGAGGGCGACAGTGTCGAGAAGCACTTTGACGACACCGTTTTTGGCGGCGACTTCCTGGCCAACCAGACCCCTGTCAAGCAGATGACCGCGCAGGGTCCAGCCATCATCGACCTCCTGGACCGCATGGGCGTCCCCTTCAACCGCACGCCGGAGGGCCTGCTCGACTTCCGCCGCTTCGGCGGGACTCTCTACCACCGCACCGCCTTTGCCGGAGCCACCACCGGCCAGCAACTGCTCTACGCGCTGGACGAGCAGGTGCGCCGCTTCGAGTCCGAGGGCAAAGTCACCAAGTACGAGGGCTGGGAGTTCCTCTCCGCCGTCATCGACTCCACCGGCGTCTGCCGCGGCATTTGCGCGATGGACCTGCGCTCCATGGAGGTCCGCACCTTCCTCGCCGACGCCATCATCATCTGCACCGGCGGTAACGGCGCCATCTTCGGCAAGAGCACCAACTCCGTCGTCTGCACCGGCTCCGCGCAGTCCGCGCTCTACCAGCAGGGCGCGTTCTACGCCAACGGCGAGTTCATCCAGGTGCACCCCACCGCCATCCCCGGCGAAGACAAGCTGCGCCTCATGTCGGAGAGCGCGCGCGGCGAGGGTGGCCGCGTCTGGGTGCCGAAGAAGAAGGGCGACACGCGCCCTGGACAGTCCATTCCGGAAGGCGAGCGCTTCTACTTCCTGGAGGAGTGGTATCCCAAGTACGGCAACTTGGTCCCGCGCGACATCGCCACCCGCGCCATCCACAGAATCGTCTACGAGCACGAACTCGGCATTGACGGCCAACCCCAGGTCTACCTCGACGTCTCGCACATCGACCGCGCCACCTTGGAGCGCAAAATCGAGGGCATTCTCGAAATCTACGAGAAGTTCGTCGGCGACGACCCGCATGAAGTACCAATGAAGATCTTTCCCGGCGTCCACTACACCATGGGCGGCATGTGGGTTGACTTCAACCAGCAGACCAACATCCCCGGCATCTTCGCGGCGGGTGAGGCGGACTACTCCATCCACGGCGCAAACCGCCTGGGTGCCAATTCCCTGCTCAGCTGCATCTACGGCGGCTTTGTCGCCGGTCCGTGCGCCATGGAGTACGCCAAGAACCTGCCCGCGCAAGCTGGCGACGGCGGCCAGGCGGCGGAGAAAGCCCGGCAGACGGAGTACAACAATATCCTGCTGAATAACAGCGGCACGGAGAATCCATTTAAGCTATGGCGCGAACTGGGCGACACAATGACGCGGCACGCCACCATCATCCGCTACAACACGGGCCTGCGCGAGGCCGACGCCAAAATTGTGGAACTGCTCCAGCGCTATCGCCGCATCAATCTCAGCGACAAGAGTCAATGGGCCAACACCAGCTTCGCCTTCGCGCGGCAGCTGTACAACATGCTGCAACTGGCCCGCGTCATCGTACAAGGCGCGGAAAAGCGCGACGAAAGCCGCGGCGCACATTACAAGCCCGACTTCACCGAGCGCAACGACGCCCAGTTTCTGAAGACCACCATGGCCAGTTACGACACGGCAAGTGACGCTCCCATCATCGGCTACGCCGAGGTAGATACACAGTGGATTAAACCTAGACCAAGAAGGTACGACGCGGCAGCGTAGGCGGAGAAGATTGATGATTCGTGTACCACTAGCTTTGCTTCTTATTGCTAGTCTGTCGCCGACCGCTCAGACTGTAATAAAAGGTCATCATTTAGGCGAGTCGGCGTCAGAGTTTCTAGACGCAGACAAAGCAGTGCGCGATCAAATACATCAATGCCATGTTGATGCTCCACAGCCACTTAGCCCAGAGCAGATCAAGGCTCTCTCAGATGCTGATGTTGTACAGCTCTCGCTCGGGTTTACGGACTTTCCTAACAGAAAGAAGCTAATGCAACGGGCAGCGGCTGGCAATGTGCTTAGTCCCGATCACCGCTACTCCGGTCAGAAAGTATTTTGCGAAGCTGCCATAAAGGTCTTGGAGCAAGGCGGATCTGGAATCTTTTTGTCGGATGTGTACTTCGAAAACTCTGCTCGGCCGTTACTTCAATACGGTTTTTGGAAGGGCGGATTAGCTGAGATTGTTATCGATACGATGCAAGGTTCGTACGATGACGCTGTTACTGATTTTTCGGAGCGCGCTAGGGTCAATCCGATGCAAGAGCAAATCCCGATGCAGAACGCAATGGGCGCGACTTGGAAAGATCGAAGAGCTCTTTGGGAAAGCCCAGAACTCTATGCAGTTCTAAACGAATCTCGTAACCCGGCAAACCGGAACATGTCGTTAGTTGTGCAGTCACGTGCTTACCACGAGGCGAATGTTGCTCTTCAAAAGGCCGCGCACAAGAGTGCGCTAGATTAACCGGTGGTCGCAATCGCCAGGTACGGAGCATTCATCTTCTTGGGCGCTTGGATTGATGGCAGGCGCAGGCAGTACGTGAGAAAGGGCTGCACCCGGTGACGGAACCGGACGGCAGCGTGGAAGCGAGGGAGTATGTCGGTAAAGACAAAGAACAGATATAGCGATTGCACATTGCGGGTACTGGCACTAGCTCTGATCGTCTTTCTTGCGCTCTACCGCTCCGGTGTTTCACAGACAGAGCATCCACTCCCGGTAAATCCACCGACATCGCCGGATGTGATCACTCCCGCCACAGACCGCAAGCCCGCACCAGAGTTCGTGATGAGCGACAGTAACGGCAACACCTTCGACCTGAGCAAGACGCGCGGCAAGGTCGTCATTGTGAACTTCTGGGCCACGTGGTGCGGTGGCTGCAAATACGAGATGCCATGGTTCGTGGAGTTTCATAAGAAGTACAGGGCGCAAGGTCTCGACGTAATCGGTGTTTCCATGGACGATTCCATGGAGAAGGCAAAGATCTACTTAGTCGCGCAGCAGATTTCTTACCCAACGGTACTCGGCAACGACGCATTAGGCGACAAGTTTCACCTAGGTCCCATGCCTCTCACCATCCTGATTGATCGCACGGGGAAAGTCGCGGTGATGCACTCCGGTGTCATCGATAAGAATAATTTTGAGATGCACATCCAGCAGCTTCTGCGGTCATAAGATTGAGTAGAACAACAGTGTAGAGGGCGTATGACTTGGGCTGAGTACGAGGACGTTTGGGTCGACCCGGATCGGGTCAGCGGTGCTCCGTGCCTGAGAGGCACGCGTGTTCCAGTCGATGCGATCTTGATCAATTACGACAGCTTCATGGAAGAGGGCATGAGCGAGTCAGAAGCGGCCCGCGAAACGTTCGAGTGTTTTCCGTCCGTCGATGTCGATCGAATTCATGCACTCATCGCATTTCGAGATATCCACGAGGATGAACTTACAGCCTGAACTCAGGTCAGGCAAACGAGGCAACTTATGTCAACCAGAACAAAGAACGGACATAGCGGCGAGAAGGCCAAGCCTTACACCGGCGCGACCTACAAGGTCTCCATCAAGCGGCAGGCCACGCCGGACGCGCCATCGCGGACGGAGGTGTTTGAGCTGCCCTACCGCAAAGGCCTGAACATCACCAGCGTTCTGGGCGACATCGCAATGGACCCGGTTAATATCACCGGCACGGAGACCACCGCCATCGCGTACGACGCCAACTGCCTGGAGGAGATCTGCGGCTCGTGCGCCATGCTGATCAACGGCAAGGCGCGCATGGCCTGCTCCGCGCTGGTGGACAAGCTGCTGGCCGAGAGCGGCAACGGCACCATCACGCTCGCGCCGCTGTCGAAGTTCCCCGTGGTACGCGACCTGGCAGTGGACCGCAGCGTGCTGTTCGAGAACCTGAAAGCCGTGAAGGCATGGGTGCCCATCGACGGCACCTACGATCTCGGCCCCGGACCGAAGCAGTTTCCGCAGATCCAGGAGGCACGTTACCCGCTCTCCAACTGCATCTCCTGCACCATCTGCATGGAGGTCTGCCCGCAGTTCAATGAGGAGACCAATTTCGTGGGCGCGGCCACTATCGCGCAGGCTCGCCTTTTCAACATGGACCCCAGCGGTGCCGTGCTGAAAGAGGAGCGTCTTCGCGCGCTGGCGGGTGACGGCGGCGTGCAGGAGTGCGGCTATGCGCAGAACTGCGTCCAGGCCTGCCCCAAGCAGCTACCCCTGACCGAAGCCATCAGCGACATCAGCCGCGACGTGATCGTGCAGCAGGTAAAGGACTTCTTCGTCCGCTAAGACCCTCACATGAGGTGACATTGTCCATAAACCACAGTCAAGCCTCAATGTGATTCTGCTGTGATCCGGTCCCGCTTCTTGCGGCAAGCACACTGGTTAACAAGATAGCCAAGGTAAGATTTACGATTGCTGCTTGACGAAGTGCCAGGAAACGAAGCGTGGCATATACACCGCCATCCGCTAGGTCGCGCAGCATGGGAAGAGTAGGTCCCACTGAACCTGCGAGCATTAAACACAGAACACTCCAAGCCCATATGTCTTTCAGATTATTGTGCAGACGGAAGAATAGATACGGAAGAATAAACAGCAGAAGTATGCTGTCTGCTTCGCGGTGATACGTCGCAATCAGACCAAAGGCGAACACAGCGGGAGCTATAACATATCGTGGCTGAAGGGAAACACGACTGAATCGTAACGCATACCGGAGAAGTGAAAGGCCCATAACCGTTAACACTGCGATGTTAATCGATCGTGGTAGCAGTCCCGGCGGCAGCAAGTAGCCGATCAGGTGCGAGACCGACGTGATCTGAACCACAATTTCCATTAAGTCACGATTTCCCGGTGACATGGAACCACTGGACAGTTCTGAAGTAACAATCGCACGGTAGCCTGCCATCAGCGGCATCAAGCTATAATCGTGAACCATCCACAAGGTGATTAACGCAAGCGCTGCAACCGTTATGCCCACCGTTTTTACAAGAATTCTCCTGTCCGCTGGCGCGCGCGAGAGCAGTAGCGCCAGCACAGCCCAGAACGCGATATGCGGCTTCAGGATGACAGCCACAGCCAAACCGGTGGCGGGCAACCATCCATTCGATTCTGGGCCGCTTGTCAACGCAAGTATGCAAAGGCCAACCACGGCCACCGAAACATTTCCCAATTCCATTCCGAGACTGAGCAGCGGCGAGGCCGCGACTACACCTACGATCAACAGTCTGAGAAGCACCGGAAGACCGAAAACCCGGTGACCAGAGCGCGCCAACGCCGCAGTTGCCAAGCCCATCAAAATCCCACTCATCGCGATCCAAATGCAAATGGCCGGCACCATCGGTACTGCCGTCAACGGCGCAAGCAGGGCAAGCGTGAACGGCGGATACACAGGAGCATGACCGTACCAACTCACCGGCTCCACAATATGGTTCGCGTGGAATACCGCGGCAAGATTTGGAAACTGATACGCATCTATGCCGTGCGAGAAACACCATGCGGACGCATACAGAGTCTTAAAGTCCGACGCGGCATTTTGGTGACCGTGCAGGTCGATGCCGTTAAATACCGAAGCAATCAGGCCTGCAAACGCCAATGCAGCGGCCACATACTCAGGCCATCCCCCCATCCAGAACGCGTTGTGCTGGCTCTGTTCAGAAACCCGCATCCATTTCTCCTGATTCTGACGTGTACGAGCAGTGGGTACGTGCACCGCCTGTTCCTCCGCACGAACGCATAAAGGTATTACTTCTCGATTTTCGCCTTGCCGAGTTGAAGGAGATCCGGGTCCAGACCTGAATCGATGTTTCGAAACGGAAGGTTACTAAGATTATTGAAGCTCTCTTCCGCTTGCGGCCGCTGACAGTCCATAGTCCACTTGATGGCACCAAAAATAGCATTATCGAACACTACATTGCGATCAGCGCCATTCTCGAAATAGATTCCGGCAAAGTGTGACCCGCGTACATTGTTTCCAAAGATCTGATTCCCGTGGCTGGGTAAAAAATTAAGATCCCAAGCGGATTCATCCGCACTTGCATATCCCACGAGAATGCTAAAATAGTGCAACAACGGATTGCTTCCCTCGTTATTGTCAGTGATAGTATTCAGACCGATCACATTGTAAAAGTCAGTACGTACCATCTTTATTCCAGAGCCGTAGTTTCGGTCAATTTCGTTCCAAGCGATCTGGTTATATAGCGCGTTATCCATCGAGATTCCCGGCAATTTAGCCGGCGAACTACCGTCACTCAAGCGTCTAAACCGGTCCACGAAGTCGTGTTTTAATTCGGCATCGTCCATGCCCCAGCGCTTACCGTTGCCGCGAAACAGGTTGAATGCGACCACATGGCAGTCGAGCCATTGTCCAGGCACATTCCTTCTTTTGAATTGTTGAGAACAGTATTTCAAGATAAACGTTCCGCGTACCCTCATCGGAGTAGATACCAGAGGTAAGGTTACCCTCGATCCTGTTCCAGAAGATCGGGTTGTCATGCGGAATCGTGAGCCGATCTGTAATCCGGGTCTGCTTCACAAGGTATCCGTCGGTCCGCAATAGCGTTGTAGCGTCATCACCCGGGTCGGCGATCCGGTCCGTTATAACGATCCCTGCGTGCCAGTTGGACCAGCCTTTATCCGCCAGTATCTCGTTCTCTGCAATCACGGTATGTTGCGTGTCGCCATGAAGCATGACGGAAGAGCCGCCCAGATGCATGAACCGGTTATGCGAGATCGACACGTCGTACGATCCGGTCATCACGCCTCCGCCGCCAAGTGCATCCATGTGCATCCGCAGCACCGCGACCTTGCAGCTGCGCGTCACAGAAACTCCCCATTTGCCTCCTGTGAGTTGGCCACCTTGCAACAGAACATCACTGCGCTCCTTAATTTGGATCTGGTATGGCTTATGACCGGTGCTGTGCAGCACGGTTTGGTCAAGGTCCAGGTTGCAATGACTGCGCGGATAGACCGGCGTATCCAGCAGCAGATCGGTAGACGCCACACGGACCACACATGGACCCGGTCGATCCATAAATCGGTTCAGTTCCGACAAACACTGCTCACCTGCGTATTGATTTGACAGAATACAAAGAGTACAGGAATGAGTGGCGGAGAGTGAGGGATTCGAACCCCCGATCGCCTTACGACGATGTCTGATTTCGAGTCAGGTGCATTCAACCGGGCTCTGCCAACTCTCCGTCTCGTGCAAGTCTAATCGAAAGCGCCGCGAAATGGCTATGCTGGCCCTCCTGACTCGCCGTCGTACAAGACCTGCATGCGCAATACGTTGTGTCTCGTGTGCTGTTTGCCGCATCGCAATGTAACCCGTGGCCGGTATGTCATGGAACGCGAGCAGCCTTGCCGATGGGATATCCCATGATCCGCCGCCATGCGCGAAGCACCACAATGGACGGAATCGACGCATAAATCTGCGATGGCATCGCTAAAATGATGCTGCGCAGGGCGGCTGTAGTAAACACGTTAGCCGGAGAGGGGAACTATGAAGGCCAGCAGGTACTGCATTTCCATCGTTGTTATGGTGACTGCTCAATCCAGCTTCGCTCAGGTGAAGGCGAACGCGACGGCGGCGCAGACCTCAGCCATGGCTATCGCGGTTCAGACCGGGCAGATCTTCGGATTAGACCTGATAATCCAGCGGCTCCATACATTGCAAATAGAACACGGGTGCGGAGCGGCGACCATGGAAGAACTGACAGTCCGGCAAACTCTGCTGGAAACTCTACAGACAGCGACGTTGGATGTGGATGGTGTCACGGGAGACATTTCTACCGAGCGGGACGAACTGCTGAACTTGCGCGCGAGTTTGCAGACACGGCGGGACAAAACAGTGGCGAAGCTGAATGCCGCCGCGCTGATCACAGGGTCGGGCGCGGGAGTGGCCGTGAGTGCGACTCAATTCAATACCCTGAGCGGTACCGTAAACAACATTGGCGATGGCATTGGAATCGGCGCGGGAGCGGCGTCTACCCTGCTATCGTTTCTGGCGACGCGAAAGCAGGGCGGACCGAACGCCACGGTTGGCGAAATACCAAACATGCTTGCGCCGCTGTTTGATAGAACACCGGTGCTGCGCTCGTACTATCCTCCGCCCGTGATGCAGTACTTGCAGACGGTCCCCGCCGGGGCCTCCCCTTCTGGCGGCACGCGGCTGGAGCGATTGAGAGCGCAGTGGACGGAGTCCGGCCGGTTGGACCCGTCTGGTTCGGATAAGCGGCACCACGACCTTGCGGCGTTGACGTCCAGCGCGGACCCTTCCATAAAAGTATCCATTGAGGACGTGTCAAACAGGATTGCGATGCTGGTGGGTGTATCGGCACAGGTATCCCTGGCAAAGCGCGATTTGGCCGTGCTGATGCGGTCGTATTTAACCACACCGGCTCCCTGTGCCACTCCATAGCGTGCTGGAATAGGCGCACGTGAGTGGGACGCTGGACTGAAGTCAACGAATCTGCCCGAATCGGTACCCGCATTTCCTCCGGACACCTCTGTAAAGTAGAGAAATTCCGCGCTTTCCTGCGCGCTCACAAACATCCGCTCGCTTTCCCACAGCCTGCACAACATCTTGTGCTTGCGCATGGTGCGTGCGCCAGTTAAAGTACATCTACTTTAGAAGCTGTCGTCATCAACGGTGGCCCGGCAAGCGTACACTAGCGAATGAAGGGCGAAGATAACGCCCGGCACGAGCAACATATCGATTCAAGGAGTACCAATGGCAACAACTACCCTCCAGACCAGCCTCTCAGACCTGACGCCTGGCTTTCCGGTGCGTGATGAGACGCCCACCATGCACGTGAAAAAGCGCAATGGCGCGCTGGAGACGGTGGATGTCAACAAAATTGTGCGAGCCGTGCAGCGCTCGTCACACGGTCTATCGCATGTGGATGCCATTCGCATTGCTTCTAAGACCATTGGTGGCCTGTACGACGGCGCGACGACGCGCGAGCTTGATGCTATTTCCATCGACACGGCTGCCTCACTCATCGCGGAGGAGCCGCAGTACTCCAAATTGGCTGCCAGACTGCTGCTCGGCACCATCATCAAGGAGGTGGCTGGGCAAAATCTTCATTCTTTTTCGCAATCGGTCGAGCATGGCGCGGCGCAGGGCATCGTCTCGCCCGCAACGGCCGAATTTGTCGGCGTGCATGCCCGTAAGCTGAACCACGCCATTGACGAGAGCCTTTCCGACCGCTTTGAATACTTCGGCCTGCGCACCGTCTACGATCGTTACCTGCTGCGCGATCCGCTTTCCCGCAAGGTGATTGAGACGCCGCAGAACTTCTTCCTGCGGGTTGCTTGCGGTCTGGCCGGCACGCCGAATGAGGCCATCGAGTTCTACCGGCTTATCGCCTCGCATGATTACATGCCAAGTTCGCCCACGCTGTTCAACAGCGGCACCAAACATCCGCAGATGTCCAGCTGCTACCTGCACGATTCACCGCTGGATTCGCTCGAGTCCATCTACGACGCGTACAAGGATGTGGCGCTGCTGTCCAAGTTCTCCGGCGGTATCGGGCTTGCCTTCCACCGCGTGCGCAGCGAAGGCTCACTCATCCGCGCGACCAACGGCCTATCCAACGGCATCGTGCCGTGGCTGCGCACGCTGGATTCATCGGTAGCCGCAGTGAACCAGGGCGGCAAGCGCAAGGGTGCTTGCTGCGTCTACTTGGAGCCGTGGCACGCCGACATTGAGAGCTTCTTGGAACTGCGGGAGAATACAGGCGACCTCTCCCGCCGCACCTACAATCTGAATCTTGCCAATTGGATTCCTGACCTGTTCATGAAGCGTGTGGATGAGGGCGGCATGTGGTCCCTCTTTGACCCAAAGCTCGTCCCAAACCTTCCGGACCTCTTCGGCAAGGAGTTCGAGGAAGCCTACCTCCAGGCCGAGGAGGGCAAAATCTATCATCGCCAAGTAAAGGCGCGCGACCTGTACGCCCGCATGATGCGCTCGCTTGCCGAGACCGGCAACGGCTGGATGACCTTTAAGGACGCTTGCAATCTGAAGAACAATCAAACCGCCGCGCCCGGCAATGTCATTCACCTGTCGAATCTCTGCACGGAGATCACGGAGGTCACATCCAAGGAAGAGACCGCAGTCTGTAATCTTGGCTCGATCAACCTGGCCCGGCACACCACGATCAACGAGTCGGGCGACGTCCTCTTCGATTTCGAAAAGCTCGCCGAGACCGTTCGCATCGCCGTCCCTATGCTGGACCGCGTCATCGACATCAACTACTACCCGGTACAGACGGCCGCCGCGGCCAACTCACGCTGGCGACCGGTCGGTCTCGGCGTCATGGGCCTGCAGGATGTCCTTTTTCAAATGCGGCTCGCATTTGATTCGCCGGAAGCGCAGGCACTCTCCACCAAAATTCAGGAAGAAATCTACTACTACGCAATGCTTGCCTCCACGGAACTCGCGGAGAAATACGGCCCACACACCTCGTTTGCCGAAACGCGCATGGCGCAAGGTCAGTTTCAGTTTGATCTCTGGAACGTCAAGCCCTCTGACCCGGCACGCTGGGACGCGCTCCTTCAGCGCATCCTAAAGTCCGGTGTACGTAATTCGCTGGTCATCGCCATTGCGCCAACGGCAACTATCGCCTCTATCGTCGGCTGCTATGAATGCATCGAGCCGCAAATCTCCAATCTCTTCAAGCGCGAAACACTCTCGGGAGAATTTTTGCAGGTAAATCGCTATCTCATCCACGAACTGAAAGCGCGCGGCATGTGGACGGATGAAATCCGGATGCAGTTGAAAATGTCGGAAGGTTCGGTGCAGACCATTGACGAGCTACCGGCCGATCTGAAGCTGATTTACCGCACGGTGTGGGAGATTCCCATGCGCGGACTCATTGACATGGCTGCGGCACGTAATGCGTACATCGACCAGTCGCAGTCACTGAATCTGTTTAGCGAATCGCCAAACATCGGACGGCTGTCTTCCATGTACATGTATGCGTGGAAGAGCGGCCTGAAGACCACCTACTACCTGCGTTCGCGTCCGGCAACCAAGATCGCCAAAACCACGGTGCAAAAGGCTGCCATGTCCAGCAGCTTGCAGGGCAGTCATGCCTCTGTCATCGCACAATTACAAGCCGTCGCTGTACCCGAGCCGGAGCAGCAACCAACGGATGCATCCTCTGCCATCGCCTGCTCACTCGAAAATCCCGAGAGCTGCGAGGCTTGCCAGTAAATCTTTAGATCGCGAACTACATCGACCGGGTGCCCCGTACATACGCAAAGCGGATGTGCGGGATCACTCAAAAATTCCAGGAGAACCATATGTCCGCCACACTCGATCCCATTACAGTAGCCGCATCGGTCACCACCTCCTCTTCCGTGGCCGTGCCCGATTCCATCCTGGATCCGGGTCTCTGCCTCACGCTACGGCCCATGAAGTACCCCGTCTTCTATGACATGTTCCGTGACGGCATCAAGAACACGTGGACCGTTGAAGAGGTCGATTTCGCCACCGACCTTGTCGATCTGCGCTCGAAGATGAGCCCTGCCGAGATCCACACCATCAAGCGCCTGGTCGCCTTTTTTGCAACGGGCGACTCCATCGTCTCCAATAATTTGGTGTTGAACCTGTACAAGCACATCAATTCGCCTGAAGCGCGGCTCTATCTTTCCCGGCAGTTGTATGAGGAAGCGGTTCACGTCCAGTTCTACCTGACGCTGCTGGACAACTACGTCCCCGACCACGAGGAGCGCGCCGAGGCCTTCGCCGCCGTCGAGAACATTCCATCCATCCAGAAGAAGGCCGAGTTCTGCATGAAGTGGATGGATTCCATCCAGAGTTTGGACACGCTTGAGACTCGCGAACATCGCCGCCAGTTCCTGCTCAACTTGATTTGCTTCGCCTCGTCCATTGAAGGCCTCTTCTTCTTTGCGGCGTTTGCATATGTCTACTTCTTTCGCTCCAAGGGTCTGCTGCACGGTCTTGCCTCTGGCACTAACTGGGTTTTTCGCGACGAAAGCTGTCATCTTGAGTTCGCTTTTGAGGTGGTCAACACGGTGCGCCAGCAGGAACCCGACCTTTGGGATGCCGATCTGGAACGCCAGATCGTCGAGATGCTGGAAGAGGCTGTCGATTGCGAGGCACAGTTTGCCGATGACCTGCTCTCGGGCGGCATTGCCGGTCTTTCGGTCCGTGATATGCGCTCCTATCTTGGATATGTGGCCGACTCCCGTCTCCAGCGGCTTGGCATCGCGCCGCACTTCAAAACAAAGAACCCGTTCAGCTTCATGGAGCTACAGGATGTGCAGGAGTTGACCAACTTCTTTGAGCGTCGCGTCTCCGCCTATCAGACAGCCGTGGCGGGTGAGGTTGGGTTCGGAGACGACTTCTAGCCCGCGCGTGGCAGATGTACGCAGCATCTGCTGTAATGTCCAGACACGACCACGAAGAGAAGCTGTCCTACCCGGGCAGCTTCTCTTTCGTTTTCATCATCTCAAAACAAATGCGTGTAGACGAACAAGCGGGTGTTCAAACAGCCGTGGATGTAGTAGAGCCAGACCAGGTTGAATCGACCATCGAATCCAAGCAGATCGGCGAACGTATCCGGCGGCTGCGCATGCGGCGTTCCATGGGGCTGGTGGACCTTGGCAAGAAGACCGGCCTTTCCGCAAGCTTTCTCTCACAGTTGGAAACAGGCCGCGTCGTGCCAACCGTTCGCAATCTGGCGCGCATCGCTATGACATTCGGAAAGGACCTCTCCTATTTCTTTCGCGAAGAGCAACCAGTCACCTTCCGCATCATGCGGCAGACGGAGCGCGTGCGTTTGCAACGCAACTCGGGCGCAAGTTCCGCCTTCTTGTCCGAGAGCATGAGTGCCCTGATCACAGATCAGAGCATGGTACCCTGCATCGCAGAGTTTCGAGCCAGCGGCGAAGAAGTTGTCTTCCGGCCACGCATCTTTGATGGCGTGGAGTTTACGTTGATCGTCGAGGGCTGCCTCACCCTGACGTCTGAATCAGAGACGCGTGTCCTGGAGGCCGGCGATGTGGCCTGGATGGATGCAATTCGCAAGCGGCAGTACGCCTGCGATGCTGGTATGCGTGCAAAGGCGATCATCATCACACGAGCGCATCGCAACTAGCCTGTAGGCCGGGGTACATATAGATTCATTGACGTGAACCTGGGTTACAGAAGGTGCAATTTCAACGAAAACATGGCACAATTATAGAGTTGGTCTGTAACAGCAGACCCTTCATCAGGAGATCTGTATGTCGAAGGTATGCCCCATCACCGGCAAACGGCCGATGGCTGGAAACAAAGTGTCGCACGCGAACAACAAAACGCGGCGCCGGTGGGAACCGAATCTGCAATGGAAACGCATTTGGGTTCCAAGCGAGAAGAAATTTGTGCGTATGCGCGTCTCCGCACGCGGTCTGCGCACCATCAACAAGCTTGGTGTGGAAGCCGCCCTGCTGAGCGTGAAGGGATAACACCATGCGCACACTGATCAAGCTCGTCTCGAGTGCCGGAACTGGCCATTTTTACACCACCAGCAAGAATCCCAAGAAGACCAGCAGCAAGCTGGAATTCAAGAAGTATGATCCGGTCGTGCGCAAGCATGTGTCCTATCGCGAAGCCAAGATCTAATTTCGCTGTACCGGCCTTATGAAGCCGTGATGCTCAGCGTCACGGCTTTATTCTTGTAGTTGGAACTGTTTAAATACAGAAAAGCGGTCGTTTCGGGCGACGGCATCGTCTCTGTTGCATCTACCAACCAGGCGCGTTCGTCGTGTGAAACAAAGAGCGCACCGGAGGCCGTCTATGCTGAAGTTGAGCCGTCATGTTGCGTGTTGCGCTTTCCTGTCCAGTGCCCTCTTAGCCGGCTGCCACAGCAGCACAAAGACTACGGCTGGTCCTGTCACGATTTCGTTGCCGAACGGCACCACACAAGTTATACCCGCAGGTCAACCCATTCCCGTTGGAGCAACCGTGATTGCGGACGGCGCAAGGCCGCTGCCATCTGCCGCGGTTCCGGCACCCACGGCACAGCCCGTGGCACCCGCAACTGCTGCGGCAGATGCACCCGTAGGGCCGCAAACAGTGGCTTCTGCGCCGGTTGCAACATCTGCGGCTCCGGCTATGCCGGCATCAATTCCAGAATTAGTTGTTCCCTCTGGCACCCGTGTAAGTGTACGCACAACAGAAACACTATCCGCCGAACGCAGTGATGTAGGCGGCTCATTTAGCGGGGTTCTAAACGCACCGGTTACTGTGCGGGGTACCGTTGTATTTCCGCGCGGTACTTCAGTCCGCGGAGAAGTGACCAGCGCCAAGGGCCGTGGCCGATTCAAGGGTGCCGGGGTACTCGGCATCACGCTAATCGATGTCGGCGGCTACCGCGTGCACACGAGTGAATATGTTGCCCGCGCAAAGGGACGCGGCAAGCGTACTGCCGGATTTATCGGTGGCGGTGGCGGCATCGGAGCGCTTATCGGTGGGCTGGCGGGGGGCGGTAAAGGTGCGCTGATCGGTGGTCTAGCAGGCGCTGGCGCTGGCACTGCAGCGGGAAGCCTCACGGGCAACCGCGATGTGGTCATACCGTCTGAGAGCTCTGTCGGATTCACGCTGGAAGGTTCCATCCGAGTTAAAGGGCGGTAGCGAACGGCAGGTGAGCGGGTGGTTAACGCCGCCCATTCATTCGTTTAAATTACGAAGAGCCCGTCACGCATGATTTGCTCTTCGCCCTTTGCGTCGCCTAGCCAGATGTTGAAGTTAAGACCGACTACGTCGATGTGTGTGGATGACTTCCACGGTGCACCTGTATGTGCGCCATACGGGTCTCCAAAGGCTATGTGTATCCCTGGAAATTTTTCGTCCTGTAGAATGTTGCCGATGACTCGGTCGACGCCAATGTTAGTGCCGATCGCAAACTCGCCGACACGGTCCGAGTTTTCATCCGTATGCGTGTAGGCCCAGAAGTCACGCTCTAATTCCTTGTTGTCGCAGGAAATGCGAACAATTCGATTGCTCTCAATAGCGATGGAGAGTGGCGTCTTACGCAAGATGCCGTAACGCGCGCACAGAAAATCACCCACAACGCCATCCACCACAAAAACGCCGTTGACTTCACCCGGCGCGGTAAAGCACTCGCCGCCGGGCAGGTTTCCCCATTTTTCAGTCGAAATGATACCTGACGTTTTAAACCACCTATATTGCGGGTTCAATTGCGCGTGGATGTCCGTTCCCGCAGGTGTCGTGGCACGTACATAACTAGCCTTGCGCACACGGTCGAGAACCTCTTGCGAAATGGCATCAACCTTGTTGAAATCGGCGCGCATGCCCTGCACCATGATCTCCGGTGTGACGTTCACCATATGTGCGTGGCGCATACGGCGGCGGTTCACCACATCCGTCATCTCCATGCGGCTGCGCAGCTCGTTCGGCTGTACTTCCACCGCAAAGATGCTGACTTGGCTGCTTTCCATGTCCTCAAGCACAGCGGCTGGCATCGCGGTGAGCGGTCTTGGGGCAAGTTCCTCCAAGACAAAGCCATTCCATAAACAGCCCGCGCGATCCAGTTCGACGGCAATCGAGGCAGCGATGGACATAGTATTTTCGTCCGTGATCAACGTGACTTTCTCATCCGGCTGAATGCGCAGGCATGTCACGACAGCGTTCCGCGCACCCTTCTGAAACGAGGGAGGAAAAGCAACGGTTGAGAGGCGGGTTGTAGCAGTTACGGCGGTCATGGGCTTCTCTGTTGGATGCTCCCGGCCTGCTTGGGACGCATACGATCCAAAGACAAACCCCGGCGAATTTCCGCCGGGGTTGCTTTGATCGTGTCGTTCGGTTACCCGCGATACAACTCATGCGGGATATCGTTGTGGTCCAGATGAGCTGCCGTTGGAGCGGTCGGCTCGTTCATCACCTTGTAGAAGGCGGTCTGGAACTTCTTCATCTCGTCCGGTGTGCCGACAGTGACACGAACGTAGGTCGGCATGATGGGCCAAACGCGGCCGATTGCAACCTTTTCGCCCAGCATCGCACGCTGCACTTCCGCGCCTGGGCGGTTCACGTCCACCATAAACATGTTAGCCTGCGCTCCGGGAACAAACTTGTAGTTGTTCTTGGAGAGGAAGGCAAGCGTGTCGTCAAGCGTGTCCCTGTTGATCTTGCGGCGGAGCGGCACCAGCTGCTTGTCATTCAGGCTGGCAGCGGCTGCGGCGGCTGAAGTGAGCGAGATGCTGCCAATCTGACGGTCGTTGGGTGTGACCGTCTCAAACTTGGCCAGCAGATCCGGGCGGCCAAAGACAAAGCCGGCGCGCACGCCCGCCATGCCGTAAATCTTGGAAAAGGTGCGCAGAACGATGATGTCCTTATCCTGCGTGACGAGGTCGATGACCGAATCCTGATCCGAGAAGTGGTGGTACGCTTCGTCCACGATCACCACCGAACCAGCAGGCTTATTGGCCACTAGCCAGGCGATGTCTTCCTTCGGTGTAATGGTGCCCGTCGGATTGTTGGGATTCACGATGTAGTACGCGCCCGGATTCGGGTGAGCAGCCAGCATGGCTTTCACGTCGTACTTGTAGGTAGCCTTGTCTAGCGGCACCTGGATGTACTTTGCTTTCATGGTCATGGCAGCGCGATAGCCCTGCTCGTAGCTCGGATCGCCGAGGACCAGCGCCTTGTCTGGACCGATGTTGGAATACAGGGCAAGGTCCAGCGGGCCGCCCGAACCAGGGTAGATGCGAACATAACCGGGCTTCAGCTGCATTTGCTCGCTAATTGCCTTGGTCATCGCGGCGCTGTACTCACGGTCATAACGGCCACCCTTTTTTGCGGCAGTACCGATCGATTCCAGAGCGCATTGCGCCGGTCCCAATGGGTTTTCATTTGACGAGATGACGACCGTGTCAGGCGAGAGAGGTTTGCGGAAGCCACCACCCATGTCGTCGCCCTGACCGCCGCCATAGCGATGGCTGGGCCCTGCCGCGGACTGGGTTCCGGGTGCCTGCTGCAATCCGAATGCGGGAATGGCAGCCACTGCAGCTGATGCGATCCCGGCGGAACGCATGAAGGAACGGCGGGAAAAGTACTGCTTGGCGGAAGCGAAGTTCTTCAAATCCATGTACGACTCTCCTCAGGTGGACTGCGGGAAACCGGACGATGCACATCTTCTGCGCAACGCGGGAATGCGAGTGCTGACAACGCTTGGCTGAAACGGGTATCGCACATGTGGACGGCTGATTACACGGCGAATGTCATTACGATAGCGTGAAACGGCCGCGAACGCGCACCGGTACAAAACTTTTTTTCAAAGCTGCCGCGGAAAGTTCACTTTGTTTACAACCCGGCGCGCGTTTCTGACGCCATGTAGTCCACCACGGCCTTCAGATCGTGAGTTTCACGCCAGACACGCAGCTGCCGGTCCGCTCCGCTGCCACGTTCCAGGATCGTCCGTATGTAGTTGACTTCATTACGCGATCCAAGTTCATCCACCACATCGTCCACAAAATGGAGATACTCCTCAATCAGCTCACGTTCTGGAACTTCACATTCCTTGCCAAAGTCGATTAGTTTCCCATCCAAACCGTATCGGACCGCACGAAATTTGTTTTCCATCAGCAGAGCGCGTGTGTACTGCCGGAAATCAAGGTTGTTGGCGTGCAGGCAATGCAGCTTCACGGCCGTTGCCTGAATCAATGCCGCAATGGCAACGCTCTCCTCCGCGCGCATCGGGATATCACAGACACGAACTTCCACCGTATTGAAGAACGGGTGCGGACGCACGTCCCACCACAGCTTTTTCGCGTTATCGATGCTGTTGGTTTTGATTAGCAGATTGACGTAGTTCTCAAACTCCGAGTAGCTTCCGAAGCTATCCGGCAGATTGGTCCGTGGAAAATTCTCAAACACCTTGGCACGATAGCTCTTGTAACCCGTCTCAGTGCCAAGCCAGAACGGCGAATTTGTAGAGAGCGCGACAATGTGCGGCAAAAAGTATCGCATGGAATTCATGATCCGGATGGCGGCTTCACGGTCCTCAATACCCACGTGCACGTGCAAACCGAAGATGAGATTGGCGCGCGCAACCATTTGCAGATCCTCAACCACCTGCGCATAGCGTGGATCGGGGTGAATTTCTTGCGCCCGCCAGTCCGCAAACGGATGGGTCGCACCGGCCACTAGCACAAGCCCGTTCTCCTCTGCCAGGCGGATCATGTTGCGGCGGAGATCGTAAAGATCCTCGCGCGCCTCCTGAATGGTGTGGCAGACGCGCGTTCCAACCTCAATCACAGACTGGTGTAGTTCCGCTTTGACCCGCTCTTCCAGGCGCAGCTTGCCGTGTTCCAGCATCTCTGTAGCCACATGGGAGCGCAAATCGCGCGTGACTGGGTCAATGGTCTGGTACTCCTCTTCGATACCGAGCGTAAACGATGGCCGCATGATGACATCCGATGCTACACCAGTGGCACCGGTGCCGACTTGTTCAGTTGCCGTTCGTCCGGTTCAACCCTTCATACCACCGCTGCGGCCGTGCAAAGAGGATGAGTTCGCCGGGCCGGCGGTGAACCGGAACTTGTCCACAGGTATTCTGCGCCGCCAACCCAGAGTGTGCGATGTCATCCAGGCTGTAACCCTGTGGCGGATCATCACGCAGTTGCTTGCGGCAGTCGCTATAGTCAGTAATGGTAATGAGCACACGCACAGGCTCGCCTACAGGCGCTGGCATATTGGCGTCACCATGCTCATCCGTGGCCAACCCGTAGCCTGACCCGGCGGGCTCGTCATACCAGAGCTTCATGTGAGCATTGCGGATGGGCATACCGTTGCGTCCATCCACGACATGTACGCGGAAGTGAGCCGGTGCAACCGCACTCCCCCCGGCAGCGCTCCTTACATTCGAGGTGGGCGGAGGTGGCACTGGAATGCCAGCAGGCAAACCCGTCTGCTGCTGGGGAAACGCCATCGCGCTGCCCAGCAGTAACGAGCCAATCAGGATCACGGATTTGTGCATGGCTACTTAGGGCGAAGGCTGGCTGGCCCCTTGCTGGGCTGCGCCTTCGCTTCAGACCCGAGCAGGTTCGCCCATCGCAACTCAGGCGGCGTGCCGTCATTTGCCTGCGCACGTTCTACTGCGAGTCGCGCAACTGCTTCAACAATCCAATGAAAGTTCTCCTCGCCAACGGAGTTACGATCGGCATCCGGCGCGGGATTCATAAAATCGATAGCGTATGGAATGCCGTCTTCCACGGCGAACTCGACTGTGTTCAGGTCGTAGCCCAGAGCTTTGCACAGGGTGAGCGCGTCACGCTCCACCCGTGCCAGCAGCTCTGGGTCGTATGTGGGTGGGTTCATGACGTAGCGTTCAGCGTGCGGACGGGACGGGTCATACGGCATGATGCGAACTTCGCGTTGCCCAACCACGTAGCAGCGGAAGTATTCGCGAAACTTCACCGCTGCCTGTAAGGTCATGCAAAGATCCCGCGTCTGATCGTATGCCTGGAAAAAGTCTTCGGGACTGTGCAGGTGGTACACGTCGCGCCATCCCCCGCCGTCATGTGGCTTCAAGAATGATGGGAAACCGATGTAGCCAAACACTGCCTCCCAGTCGTATGGATACTGTAAATTGCGGAACGAAACATCGTTCGTATCTGGCGGCATCTCCTTGCTGGGCAGGATGGCGGTCTTCGGCACGGCTACGCCCAGCTTTGCGGCTAACGCGTAATTGAAGAACTTGTCGTCCGCGCTCCACCAAAAAGGATTGTTAATCACATCCGTGCCGGTAAGGACGGCATTCTTGAGGTACGAGCGGTAGAACGGCACGTCATGCGAGATGCGATCCACAATGACGGAGTAGCCGCACGGCACCGCTTCCTTCACGGCTCCAATCTCCACGAATTCCGCCATGATCCCGTCCACATTCATGGAGTTCACCTTATCCACGAACGCCTGGGGAAAGGTGTTCTCGATGCCGAACAGGATGCCGATCTTCTTCATGGTTCTTTTATCTCCTCAATGCAAGGTGGATGCTGGAAAACAAGACAGCGTTCCTTAAACATACGTCTGGAGCATGCGACGCCACCATGGCCAGTCATGGCCCGTGTTGTCGCTCCACACCTCCAGGCGCACCGGCATGCCTTTGGCCCGCATGATCTCCGCCAAACGTTCATTGTCATTCCAGCACTGGTCGTGCTGCCCCGTTGCCAGCACGTATGTGTTGCGCCGGTATTGGTCCAGGTACCAGGCATCGTACAGGTTGGGTAAGAAATCCATCGGCAGGGTGAAATAGCAGTCCTGGTCGTAGTGCCCGCGGAGGAAGCGTCCGATGTCGAAGGCACCACCCATCGAGAGCATGGCTGTAATTTGGTCAGGATGACGCAATGCCATGCTGGCTGCGTGAAAGCCGCCGAACGAGCAGCCAATCATGGCGATCTGCTTATTCCAGTTGCGCCAGCGAATGTACGGCAGCAGCTCATGCATGATGTACTGCTCGTACTGCAGGTGCCGCGCAATACGCCATCTTCCGTCAACGTCCCCCGCGTACCAGCTTTCCGCATCTACCGAATCGACGCAAAAAAGCTGCACCTCGCCACGGTCGATCTTGTCTTGAATGGCGGAGACCATACCGTTGTCCTCAAACTCGTGGAAACGGCCACATGAGGTAGGAAAAACAATGACGGGCAACCCTGCGTGCCCAAAGACCAAGCGTTCCATCGATCTGCCCAGCGCGCCGGAATGGTCCAGATGGTACTCCCGATTCATACTCCTCCGCCTCCGCGCGGGAAACTGCTCTGCTACCCTCGAAAGAATCCTTGCACATGGAAAGCGTTGCTTCGGAACCCGTGCCGCAAGTTTCCGTGACGGAAGAGTCGTGGATTGCCAACGCGGCAGCAGAAGGACGCTACCGGCGCATCCATGACTGGACCTCAAACTTCCTGCCTACGCCGCGCGACCTGTTCATCTACCTGCCCGAAGCCTACCTTACATACCCAGAGCAGTGCTTTCCCGTCCTGATCCTGCACGACGGACAAAACCTCTTTGACGGCAATCTGTCTTATGTCAAGAACTCAACGTGGCGGGTGGGCAGCAGCGCGGACAACGAGATGGAAGCCGGCCGGGTTCAACCACTCATTATTGTCGGTGTCGCAAACACAGGTGTGGAGCGGATGAAGGAGTACACGCCCACAGCCGATGGCCGGCTTGGTGGTGGCAAGGGCCGGCAATATGCCCGCCTTCTGGTTGAAGAACTCCTGCCCATGCTTGCCAGAGACTATCGCGTGCTTGAAGGTCCTGAAAACACGGGCATTGCTGGTTCCTCACTCGGTGGTTTGATCTCCCTGTCCATCGCGTTACGTTTTCCCAACCAGTTCAGCCGTGTTGGCGCACTCTCCCCATCAATCTGGTGGGACAACCGCGTGCTTCTGAAAGACGTGCGCTCGCTCCAGGAAAAACTGCCGCTTCGCATCTGGCTGGATATGGGTATGGCGGAAGGTTTGCCACACGTGCGCGATGCTGACCTACTCGCACATCTGCTGGAAGCAAAAGGTTGGCGCGAGCGTGACGATCTCACATATCGTCGCATACCCGGCGGCGTCCATAGCGAGGTGGCCTGGGCAGCACGCTTTCCTGAAATGCTGAGATTCCTCTTTCCTGCGAATAACGCCAACGAACCTGCCGCGTGAGGCGAATCATTGCAAAAAGCGGTCATATAGCCGACAATGGATTGGTTGTGGCGATCCATCCCGGCTTCAGCAGAACAACCTGAGATGACCCGCGGGACTCAACGCTCACCAAGCATTTGGAAATGAGGAAACAAGCAAGTGGTTATGATTCGTTTGGCGCGTTTTGGAGCGCGTAAGCAGCCCTACTACCGTATCGTTGTCATCGAGAAGGACCGCGCCCGCAACGGTCGCTCCATCGAAGTTGTCGGCACCTATAATCCGCGCACCGAACCAAAGACAGTAAGTCTCAAGCGCGACCGCATCGACTACTGGACGGGCGTTGGCGCACAGATGTCCGACATCGTTGCCAAGCTGGTTAAGAACACTCCTGTTACTGAAGCCGTTACCGTTTGACAGCATCCACAATCCAGCTGGCACATAAGTAACGTGCATTGAATAGGTAGTGCCCAAAACGGGCACTGGATTCTGAAATGCGGCTCACCCATTGCTACACCAAATCATCTAAGTTTAATGAACAGTCTGCAAGCAAGTTTGCTGACCAAGCTCACCAGCCAGAGTGAGCGAGATTAGGTGTTCAGGGTGGATATGACGGAAGCTGCATCTCAGAATGAATCTGTGCAACGCATGTGTGACTTGATCACCGGTATGGCTGTGGCTCTGGTGGATAGTCCCGAACGAGTCCGGGTGGAAGTGGAGAGCCACGATGCTGAGACAGTCCTCAAGCTGTATGTTTCCCCCGACGATCTCGGTAAGCTCATTGGTAAACAGGGCCGGACGGCACGTTCTCTGCGAACAATCCTGAGCGCGGCGGGCAGCAAGGTACAGCATCGCTTCAGCCTAGATGTTCAACCTGACGAATAGCGCCTCCTTACAATGAGCGACACAACGGAATGGATCACTCTGGCCCGCATCGTTCGCCCGCAGGGGCGGCGCGGTGAGTTGCTTGCTGACCTGTTCACCGGTTTTCCTCAGCAGTTCGCCGCAGGTGTTTTGTCACTCCTGGATCGAAACGGTGAACGCGCCGGGACCACCGTGGAAGCGCATTGGTTTCCAACCGGACGCAATGCCGGTCGAATTGTGCTGAAGTTGGCGACCGTGGAGACAATATCCCAGGCAGAGCTGTTAGCCGGATGTGAGTTACAGATGCCTGCTGACCGGCGCATCGCCTTGGAGCAGGGTACGTACTACGTGTCCGATCTGATTGGCTGCACGCTGATGGACGGCGAAAGATTTCTCGGTACGGTTGACGATGTGCAGTTTCCTCTCTATGCCGACGGTCGGAAGCTTGCCGAAGCTGCGCCGCTGTTTGTTATCCGCGGAACAGACCACGATGAGGTCCTGATCCCTTTCGTAAATGAATTTGTACGGCGCATCGATACGGCAGCCAAGGTGATCGAGATGGTTCTGCCCCATGGGCTTGCCGAATTGAACGGCTGAGTCGCGAATGCTCACGATTGACATCGTTACAATCTTTCCTGAGTTCTTCAACAGTACGTTGAGCTACGGCGTCGTCTCACGCGCACTCGATAGGCAGATTGCTTCCCTGCGCACTGTCGATCTCCGCAGCTTTACGGCGGACCGGCATCGCACCGTGGATGACAGGCCATTTGGTGGTGGCGAAGGCATGGTCCTGAAGCCGGAACCCCTGGCCGCTGCCGTGGAGTCGCTAGCCATCACGCCGAAAACTCAACGTGACCTCAGCCGTGAATCTGTAATCCTGCTCTCCGCCCAAGGCAAGCCCTTCACACAATCCGTTGCGCACGAACTCGCTACATTGCATCGCATCGTGATGTTGTGCGGACGCTACGAGGGTGTGGACGAGCGCGTGAACCAGCTACTGTGCGACCGTGAGCTATCCATTGGCGACTACGTTCTTTCAGGAGGTGAACTGGCGGCAGCCGTTCTCGTGGATGCCGTGATCCGGCTGCTGCCAGGGGTGCTGGGCAACGCCGATTCCTCACACTACGAGAGCTTCGGGCAAGCCCATGACGCGGGTCGCGACACCACTGATCCGCCACGCGCAACGTCGCCTGCTGCCGGTCTGCTGGATTACCCGCAGTACACGCGACCGGCGGAATTTCGTGGCATGGCTGTACCAAAGGTACTCGCCGGAGGCGATCACCTGGCCATTCGGCGTTGGCGACGGCAGCAAGTGTTGCGGAAGACGCTGTGCAATCGACCCGATCTCCTATTGCGAGCATCCCTGAGCAAAGAGGACGAACGATTTCTGGCGGAGCTTCGTTTCAACGAAGCTGTATAAGGCTCATGATCCATCTCAAGGTATTCATATGGCAGAAACTGCGGTACACTGAGACGACTTCAAGCAAGGATTCCCGCTACTTATGTCCATCCATCCCATCATGCAAAAGCTCGCTGCAAAGCTTGAGCGTACCGATCTTCCAGACTTTGCGGCCGGTGACACCGTGCGCGTGCAGGTCAAAATCAAGGAAGGCGACAAAGAGCGTCTCCAGGCCTTCGAGGGCATGTGCATTGCTCGCAAAGGCGGACCGCAGGGCAGCTTTACCGTCCGAAAGATGAGCTTCGGCCAGGGCGTCGAGCGTATCTTCCCCATCAACTCGAAAGTCGTGGACAAGGTCGAGAAGGTGCGTTCGTACGAAGTGCGCCGCGCCAAGCTGTTCTATCTTCGTGGTCTGCGCGGCAAGGCAGCGCGTCTGCGCGAGGTTGGCCGCACGGCGTAATCATGTCTTTCAGCAAAGGAGCGCCGCTGCGGCGCTCCTTTCGTTTAGGACACGATTTCCACGCCGAAGGCACGCTCCGGCGTCTTTACACTGAAGCCAACGGTATGCCGAACCCCCCTGTTCTTCGCCGCAAGAATCAGCTGATCCCAGAGGGTCAGACCAAGCAGCAGATGCTGGCGCAACTGGTCTGTTCCGACGCGCCCGAGCAGGCATTGCGGTATCACGGTTTCGCCTGCATTGCTGGCGTAGACGAGGTAGGCCGCGGTGCCCTCTTCGGACCGGTTGTTGCTGCCGCGGTTGTTCTCCCCCTGCGCACAACCAGACTCCAGCGTCTCGGCTTGCGCGATTCCAAGCAGCTAACGCGCGAAGAACGCGAACGCCTGGACGGGGAAGTTCGCCGTTGTGCTGTGGATGTCGGCATTGGCGAGGTGGACTGCGAGACGATTGACCGCATCAACATCTATCAGGCATCACGGCTCGCAATGCGTTTGGCAGTAGACGCGCTCACCTGCGGCCCCGATCACCTCCTGATCGACGCGCTGCGACTCGATCACCCGTGCACGCAAACCAAGCTGATTTACGGTGATTCCCTGTCCATCTCCATCGCCGCTGCCTCTGTCATTGCCAAGGTGTACCGCGACGCCAAACTGCGCGCCTGGGATCTTGAGCATCCACAGTACGGTCTCGCCTCGCACAAAGGATATGCCACCCCGGAACACCGCCGGGCACTGGAAACGCATGGTCCCACACCGCTGCACCGCCGCTCGTTCGCTCCCGTGGCGAAGTTCTACGGCGAAGACGCGCTGGAGCGAGCCATCGCCATGACCGATCTGCTCTTTGACGAGAGCGAATTGCAAGAGGAGCTTGAGCCTTGCCTAAGCGACTGATGTGCGTGGTGGCGCACCCTGACGACGAATGCTTCGCCTTTGGCGGCGCTCTGCTGCTAGCAGTCGAAGCCGGGTTCGAGACGTCCGTCATTTGTCTGACGGATGGCCAGGCTGCAACCAATCGCGGCACATCGGCCGATGCGCAGGAGCTTGGCAAGATGCGCCGCGAGGAGTTCGCCCGCAGTTGCGCTGTGCTGGGCGTAACGCGACACGAAATGCTCTTGTATCAAGACGGACAGCTTGAATTCGAACCGCTGAGCGGCGTAGCGCGCGAACTGGTCCAGCGCATGCGTACATGGAAGCCACAGATCGTGCTCACGTTCGGCCTGGATGGGTCATTGAACGTTCATCCCGACCACACGATGGCTAGCTGCTTCACCAGCGCTGCGTTTCACTGGTCAGCACATGGAAAGCGCTTTCCCGACCTTGACTTGCCACCCTTTACGCCGCAACGGCTTTATCACCAAAGCACCGCGTTCACGCTGCCGGACCGCGAGGCGCTGCTCCCCGCACCTTGAACGGCGGAGCTGGATGTCTCACGCGTGCGGGCACGGAAGGAAGAGGCCTTCCGCGAGCACACGTCTCAGTTGCCAATCCTGCCCAAAGTGCAACCCTTCTGGAAGAAGTATGGCGACAAGGAACATTACATGCTGGCCGCTGCGTCTGACCCACAACCTACCGCGCTCACCCGCAGTCTCTTTGAAGGCATCTGAACTAGACGTCTGCCGTTACAGCGGACATTCGCCGAGCGGGTTTCTTCTTCAACATCAGGTACGCAGGCCGTGCCAGCAACAGCACGGCAAGAACCGCCGTATCCCTCCACGGCGCAAGCACACCTTTCTTGACCAGCCACCAGTAATGAATGACGGCCAAGATCGCGGCGACGTAGACCATGCGATGCAGCGTCTGCCACGGCTTGCCACCCAGCGAACGCATGACGCGTTGCGGTGAAGTAAGCGCCAATGCCAGCAGGATCAGGTATGACAGCAATCCAACCTGAATAAACCGGCGCTTCTTCAAGTCATCCACGATGGTGGGCCACACGGCTGCCCATTGCTGGCGAACGGCGCCTAAATCGTGATGACCAAGGCTGGTCATCGCTCCCGGTAAATCGAATCCTGAGAACAGAAACACATAGATCGCCAGGTGCAGCGTGGCATAAAAAAACGCGAACAAGCCGAGCATCCGCCGAAAGCGCACCAGCCATGCCAGCTTCGGCGACAGCCTGCGCACGGGCGTAACCGCCAGCGAAACCAACAGGAGATACATCGCCCAGTTACCGGTGAAGTGCGTCAGCCACTGCACTGGGTCCGCACCCATGTTCTGCGTCCGGAAGCGCTGCACCATGTAGAGATATGGCAGCAGCGCCACGAGAAAGACCAACGGCTTCAATAGACGGATGACGCGAGCATTCATTGGCAACAATCGTACCTACTCACGCATACGCTAGTAGTACCGGTTCAGGTCCATGCCCGCATAGAGGCCTGCAACCTCATTTGCATAGCCGTTAAACGGCAGCGTCGGGATGGTATGGGGAAAGACGCTCGCATCAATGCGCCGCTCGTGCGCCTGGCTCCAGCGTGGATGATCGTGCGCGGGGTTCACGTTGGCATAGAATCCGTATTCCTGCGATGAAATGTCGTTCCACGTGGTGACCGGCTGCTTGTCCGTGAATTTGATACGAACAATGGACTTAGCTGACTTGAAGCCATATTTCCAGGGAATGATGACCCGCACCGGCGCGCCCTGCTGATTTTCCAGTGTCTGTCCATAGGAGCCGAAGGTCAAAAGCGTAAGAGGATGCATTGCTTCGTCCATGCGAAGGCCTTCGGTATAGGGCCAGTCGAAGCCGCTCGGCAATTCCATTTGGCTGCGGTCTGCAAGCGAGTAGAACTGTACGAACTTCGCTCCAGGTTTTGGGTCCGCAAACTTGATCAGCTCCGCCAGCGGATAGCCCACCCACGGAATAACCATGCTCCACGCCTCAACGCAGCGGAAGCAGTAGGTGCGGTCCTGCAATGGCTTATATCTCATCAACGAGTCGATATCGATGGTCTTAGGATTATTCACAAGACCTTCGATCTTCACCGTCCAAGGACGCGTATGCATCTTGCCTGCATTCGCCTTCGGGTCCGCCTTGTCCGTGCCGAACTCATAAAAATTGTTGTAGCTGGTGGCCTTACCTTCGGGCGTGACTGCATCGCTGACCGGCGGAGCATCGCCGGGCACTGTTTGTAGTTTGGAGGCGGCCAGCACGGACGGCGTGTAGAGTGGCGGCATCTTCTGGTGCCACTCGTACGCAAGCCCAGCGGCAGCAAGTCCGCCAAAGATAAGATTTCGGCGGTTCAGGAACTTGTCCCGTGGCGTGATCTCTGAGGACTTAAACTCCGGTGCCTTGCCTGTCAGCATTAACTTCTCCCTGGTACCGTCATCAGTATGACGTACCGTGGAGGTGTAACGGTTTGCACTCCGTGCCTGTGATGCGCCAGACTGGAACAGGTCAGCCGGAAGTACAGGGACATAGGATGAGCATCAGCGCGGCAAAGGAAGCGATTCTGCTCCAGACAGCAGACATACTATTAACGGCACGGCGCACCTCCACGCCTATTACCGATCTGCCAGCAGAACTTGCACCCGCGAACGAAGCGGAGGCGTTCGCCGTGCAGGACATCATGGGCGTGGCGTTTGGACCAGTTGGCGGATGGAAGATTGGCGCGGCCGGACCAGAGGGTGTGCCCTTTTTCGCGCCGATGCCCACCGCGTGGATGGGCGAGAACGGTACAACCTTCCAGGGCAAGACACACCGGCTGCGCGGCGTAGAGGCTGAAATTGCCTTCCACATCGGCAATGATCTGCCGCCACGCAGCACACCGTACACGCGCCAGGAGGTGGTTGCCGCCATGGCAAGCTGCCATTCCGCAATCGAGATTCTTGAGTCGGCATATGTCGATCCCTTGGCAGTGCCGCGCGCCAACATGCTGGCAGATCTACAAATGCACGGTGGCTTCGTTGCTGGACCAGCAGTCCCGCAATGGCAGGCAATAGATTGGGCAGGCGAGCATGTCACCCTGACCGTGGACGGCGCGGTCCGGGTAGAAAACACCGGATCGTCACCGGCAGGACCCGATCTCCTTCGCCTGCTTGTGTACCTGGCGAACGAGGGCGCGGTCCGAACTCATGGATTGATGCGCGGCGATTGGATCACCACGGGAAGCTGGACCGGGGTGACCTGGGCATTAGCCGGTTCGGAAGCCGTGGCGCATTTTTCACACGCAGGCCGGGTCAGTATGCAGTTCTCTGACGTTAACGTCTGACCAGTTTGCTCCATCTCGATATAAATCGGCACGCTCGTGTTACTTGCACGTTACTTATAACTCAGTAACGGCGTTGACATTCCGTGCCGACGCATACATCCTCATTTTATCTGTGTGGAATCACACGGGTACACAGGGAGCGCGCACGTTATGGCTCGTCCATATTGGTCCGGCACCATTCAAATTTCGCTGGTCTCGTTTGCGGTCAAGTTTTTTGTGGCCACCGAGGCAAAGAGTCAGATTCGCTTCCACCAGATCAGCCGTTCTACCGGCGAGCGAGTGCGGCACCAGAAGGTGCTTGAGTCCAACCTCGACAACAGCGGCGCGGAGCCGGATGAGGACGCTCCAGTAACGGCTGCGGTCGGCAAGGACGACATCGTCAAGGGTTACGAGTACGCCAAAGGACAGTACGTGCAGATCGAGCCCACTGAGATTGCCAACCTGCACGTGCCATCCAAGCACTCCATCTCCATCGAGCAGTTTGTGGATGAAAGCGAGATCGACGCCGCATACTTCGAAAAGCCCTACTTCGTCGCTCCCGACGGCGACACACAGGCCGAAGCCTTCGCCGTGGTCCGCAAGGCGATGCAGCAGGCTGGCAAGGTCGGCATTGGCAAAGTCGCCTTCGCCGGCCGCGAGCACGTCGTCGCGCTTATGGCCAACAAGGACGACAATATGCCCGGCATGATGGCCTACACCATGCGCTACGCCGAGGAACTGCGCCAACCAGCCGAGTATTTCGGCAGCCTCCCGAAGGTGGAGATCGAAGAAGATCAGCTTGACCTGGCCGAACAATTGATCAAGAAGAAGACGGCAACCTTTGATCCAAAGCGTTACAAGGATGGTTATGAGATTGCCTTGCGCGAGCTAGTTGACGCCAAAGTCCACAACCAGCCGATTCCGCAGGATGAGCCTGCTCCCAAGCGCGCCAAGGTCATAAACTTGATGGATGCGTTGCGCAGCAGCCTGCAAGCTCGCGCGGAGGCCGGAGACAATGAAGAGGAGCAGTCCACGCCTTCGGTTACGGCAAAACGAACCGTTACACAAAGCGACGCCGGGAAGAAACCTGCCGCCTCTGCCAAACCCGGTCCAACCCTGGTAAAGCCGGCAAAAAAAGCTGCGGCTACTGCAAAATCGGCACCCGCGAAGACATCGTCCAACCGCCGGAAGTCGGCCTAAGAGTTCCGCGTGGCGACTGTGAAGCGAACCGCAAAGAAGACCGTAGCCGCGCCTGAGCAAACAGCCGGGGATGCGGTTGACGGCCAACTCGCGCGGTATCGCACGATGCGTGACTTCAACCTCACCGCCGAGCCAAGCGGCGGCTCAGAAGCAGCCCCTCCTGTAACCGGGCTGCCGTTCGTCATCCAGAAACATGCGGCAACGCGGCTGCACTATGACTTTCGCCTAGGATGGCGTGGCGTCCTTATGAGCTGGGCTGTGACCAAAGGCCCAAGCTACGACGTGCACGACCGCCGCCTCGCCGTGCAGGTGGAAGACCATCCCATGGAGTACGGCGGCTTCGAAGGCATCATCCCGCGCGGGCAGTACGGCGGCGGCACCGTAATGGTGTGGGACCAGGGCACGTGGGAGCCGCACAACGATGTGGATGAGGGCCTCCGCAAGGGCAACTTAAAGTTCGCGCTGAACGGCGCCAAGATGCACGGCAACTGGACGTTGGTCCGCATGGGTGGAAAGGCCGCGCACGGGGGCAAGCCCAACTGGCTGCTCATCAAGGAACACGACGAATACGAGCGCGCAACCGGCGATCCCTGCATCACCGAAGAGGCTCCGAACTCTGCGGTGACGGGCCGCTCGCTGGAGGAAATCGCCACCGCCAGCACTCACGTCTGGAACTCAAAGGAAACCGCAGGCGAGGGCCAGGCATGGTACCGCCAGCGCGCCGCCCAGGCCGACGCCGCCTCGGCTGGCACCGCCAAAAAGCCTGCTGCAAAAACCACACCCAAAATAGTGGGCGCGGGTGCGGTGGCCGGTGTCAGCGAAGCGGCTTTGGCGAAACTGCCGAAGGAGCCCATGCCTGGGTTCCTCAAGCCACAGCTTGCGGACGAGACGCAATCGCCTCCAAGCGGCACTGAGTGGGTCCACGAGTTAAAGTTGGACGGCTATCGCATGCAGGCGCACCTGCTGGATGGCTCGGCGGGTCTATTCACACGCAGTGGTCTCGACTGGACGCACCGCATGAAATCCGTAGCGGCTGCACTGGACAAATTGGCAGTACAGAGCGCCATCCTGGACGGCGAAGTCGTTGTGCTGGATGCTGCGGGCTTGTCGAGCTTTGCGCGCCTTCAGGCCTCTTTCGAAAAGAACGAAAAACACCCACTCACCTTCTTCGCCTTCGACCTCTTGCACCTCAACGGACGCAACCCGCGCGGTCTGCCGCTGAGTGAGCGCAAGCAGATGCTCCGCTCTATCCTGGGCGAGGATACCGACGAGATTCGCATCAGCGAGGATCTTCCCGGAGACGGCGCACAGATCTTCGACGCTGCCTGCAAGCTGCACGCGGAAGGCATCATCTCCAAGCGCGCGGACGCACCCTACAGTCCCGGCCGGAGTACGCGCTGGCTCAAGTCAAAGTGCGTGCACGAGCAGGAATTTATCGTGGGCGGATGGGTCGATTTGTCCAACGGCATGCGCGGCGTCGGCTCGCTCCTGCTGGGCTACTACGACGATGCCGGCAAACTCATCTATGCGGGCCGCACCGGCACCGGTTTTACCGGAAAAATCCACGCCATGCTCCGTGACAAGCTGGACGCCCTTGCGCAGAAGACCAGCCCGTTCGCCGCCATCAACGCGGAAGGCCGGCGCGGTGCGCACTGGGTCAGCCCGGAACTCGTCGTGCAAGTGCGCTTCGCCACATGGACAGCGGATCAGCAGGTGCGGCAGGCCTCCTACCAGGGGCTGCGCGAGGACAAAACCGCCCGCGAAGTCCGCCGCGAAATGGGTCCACCCACCGCAAAGTACAAGCAAAAGCCGGCGGACGAGCCTGCACCCGAACCTCAGGCACCGGTAGAAACGCCGAAGCCCGCAAAGTCTGCGGCAAAGCGTGCAGCTGCAAAGAAGACGGCACCGCTCCCGCCCATCCGCCTCACCCACCCCGATAAAGTCGTCGACCCGGAAAGCAAAACCACCAAGCGACAACTCGCCGAATATCTCTGGGACGTCTCGTCTGAGATGCTGCCGCACATCGCCGACCGTCCGCTCAGCCTTGTCCGCTGTCCTGAAGGCAGCGGCCAGCAATGCTTCTACCAAAAGCACGTCAATCACCTCCTGCCCAAAGGCGTCGGCAGCGTGATGGTCTCAGATAAAAAGGGTGGTCCGCCGGAGCCGTACATCACGCTCGACAATGCGGAGGCGCTTGCCGGCCTCGCGCAGATGTCCGTGCTGGAGATTCATCCCTGGGGCTCAACCATTGCGCACCTAGAGCAGCCCGACCGCATCATCATCGACCTCGATCCGGACGAATCGCTGCCCTGGTCAACGGTCTGCGAGGCGGCGATCGAGGTGCGCGACCTGCTGAAGGCCATGGGCCTCACCAGCTTCGTCAAAACCACCGGCGGCAAGGGCCTGCACGTCGCCTTCCCGATCGCGCCGGAGCACGACTTCGCCACCATAAAGGCCTGGGCACACGGCTTCGTACAGGCCATGGAGCGCGCCCGTCCGCAGCTCTACCTCACCAAGATGACCAAGGCCGCCCGCACCGGCAAAATCTACCTCGACTACCTCCGCAACGAGCGCGGCGCAACCGCCGTCGCCCCCTACAGCATGAGAGCACGCGCAGACCTTCCCGTAAGCGTGCCGTTAGAGTGGAAAGAATTAACCGGCAACGAACGCCCCCGCTTCTCCATCGCCATTTTTCCCGCATGGCAGCCTCGGCTCCGCCGCAACCCCTGGCAAAGGATGCTGACTCTCGAACAGAGCCTTAAGCTAGAAGCATTGCATCGCTTCTCTGGAAGGTGATGTGCCTGCCAGAGTGTTCGGTACAGCATGATAAGTTCAGCCGGCAAGGGACGAGATCGGCGTTTGTGGGTAGTAATGCCCCTTAGTTTCCGAAAAGCCGACTGTTCGGGACGTACGGAACAATGCCGTGGAGTCCATAATTGACCATAAATGCCTGCATTCATTCCGGTATTCCGTCCCATCCTCTGCTATCCCATACGGCCTGAAGTCGCGCCCATAGTTGATCGCTCATCTGACCTTGCCATACACCACGTAGCAATCTTGCAAAGGACGGGTCGGTTCGTGCTTCTACTTCGATTCTGTTAATGAACTGGTCACCATACATACCGAGCAAGTCTTCGACCATTCCAGCCGACAGCAGTCGTTGGACACGTAGCGATTGGTCCTTACGATGCACGGCCAAGATAAGCAGCCAGAGCGTTTCAGGATCTTCGTACAGAAAGTCATACGTGTCGATCGCCCACGCGCTTGCGTTATATTCGGGCGATCCTGCGGATGCCAGCGTGTGCGTTACCCACGCGTTTGCTTGGGCATCCAGCTCAATGGGCGTCATGCCTAAGCATAGTGTGGCACCTTGAATCCAGCACTCCGAAAGACGGCATTTCCCGAAAATTAGTTGAGTCGCATCGTAGAAGTAATCCGGCTTAGGACTGTATTGATTCAATCGTGCTGCTACTTGTCCACTCCAAACGCATACACCGTGGTCTAGTGCAGCATCTGGCCCGCTTCAACACAGTCGTCGGAAATGACGGCTCGTTCGGGCTGTCTGGGAAGTGGTGCGTTTCCAGGCAGAGTGCACCGCCGGCGCTCCAGCAGCTTGCCGTTTCATCTGGCGAAGGTGCCGGTGATAGAAGAACTGTACGCCCGGCTGTGTGGTCAAGATGGTCAGCATGCGGCCGGTCAGCGGGTCCACCACCTTCGCCTACACGCGCAGCGTCACCACCCCACCGTTCAGCACCCCAATGTGGTCGTAGCCTCGCCATACGCAACCAGCCGGTTCAGTGGTGTGCCGCTCGATGCAACCGTCGAAGATCCTTGCAGTGCAAGCGTTACGACTGGCAACCGCGAAAACCCGCTACAATTTGTACTTCACGTCATCATGTCCTATCTGACCGCAACGCAAAGCAGCGCAACACAGCATCGCGCGGCAAGCACAACAGGTTCCACATCAAGTCCGATCCGGATCGAGGTGGTCTGATTCTTGACAAACAAACAAGCCCGTCCACGCCTGCACCCGCCGGGCAACCCAATCTCCAGGACGCGGAGGTGCCGCTACCTCTGAGCTTCTGGGTCATGCTCGTTCTGACCGGATTGGCTGCCGGTGTTGCCGGTGGCTTGCTGATGCGGCTTCTTCACTTTGCCGAAACCACCTCGTTCTCCTCCCATGGTGGAGGGTTTCTCGAAGAGGTGCGCAGTGCCAGCGGCAAGCGCCGCGTCTTTGCCCTGTTCCTTGCGGGTGTTTTCTCCGGCGCGGCAGCGCTCCTTGCCGCCCGGTTCAAGGGCGACACAGGGCTGAATGGTGCCGTTTGGAAGCGCTCTGGCCGGATGCCCATCCTTAAGAGTTCCATCAAGGCGATCTATTCCATCATCGCCGTCGGCATGGGAGCGGCGATTGGCCGTGAAAATGCCCTTAAGCAAGCGGGTGCCGTACTCGCCAATGTCGCCGCGGCATGGCGCAACCTGCCAGACGAGCAGCGCCGCCTCCTCGTCGCCTGCGGAGGCGGTGCGGGCATGGCCGCAGCCTACAACGTACCGCTCGGCGGCGCGCTGTTCACGCTTGAAATTCTGCTCGGCTCGTTTTCCATCCGTGCCGCGCTTCCGGCATTCACCGCAACCATGCTAGCGGTATGGGCCTCGTGGCTCTTTCTCCCAGACCGGGCGACGTATACCATCGCCGCATCCACGGCTTCCTTTTCTCTTATCGCCTGGGCGTTCGTAGCGGGTCCGCTTTGCGGACTGATCGCCATACCCTACATTCGTTTGATCATCTGGTCAGACGCGAATAAGCCCAAAGGATGGCGAAGCTTCATACTCCCCGTACTTAGCCTCACGCTCTTGGGTATTCTCGCGATTAAAGTTCCAGAAATGCTCGGTAACGGAAAAGACGTTGTCCAACTCGCGCTTTCGAATACGCCCGCGACGTTGCTTCTGGTCCTGCTGCTTGTTCTGCGCCCAGTCGCAACCGCGGTGATCCTGCGCAGCGGCGTGCCCGGAGGCCTATTCACCCCCACCCTCTGCTTCGGTTCCCTTACAGGCTTGTTACTAGGCCGGGGATGGGCCGCCATCTTCCCCCATAGTGCAGCACCCGGTCAACTTCCCAGCTTCGCACTCATCGGTGCTGGTGCCATCCTTGCCGCGGCAACAAAGGGGCCTGTCTCCTCCCTCATGTTCGTCCTGGAGCTTACGCGAACCGCCGACGCCACCATGGTTCCGCTACTCATCGCCGTTGTGTGCGCCACAACAGTATCCAGGCTCTTTGAAAAACATTCCATCTACTCCGTTGAAACCACTCCGAATTGAGCAGCCGTCCTTAGCCGGAATGACAGGCGTCAACGCAAAGGCGCGGCAGACAGGCCGTTACTTCTCTATCCCAAACGTAAACACCGTGGTCTCGTGGAACTGCTGTCCCGGCTTCAACTCCGTGGAAGGAAATGAGGGCTGATTCGGGCTGTCCGGGAAATGATGCGTTTCCAGGCAGAGCGCGCCATTGCGCTCGATAATCTTGCCGTTTGAACCGGCGAAGGTGCCAGTAAGTTGGTTGCCGGTGTAGAACTGCACCCCAGGCTGCGTGGTCGAGATGGTCAGCGTGCGGCCGGTTAGCGGATCCACCACCTTGGCCGCTTCGCGCAGCGTTCCCGGTGTGCCATTCAGCACCCACGTGTGGTCATAGCCTTCGCCAAAGGCAAGCTGCTGGTCGCCGGCCGTATGGATGCGGTCGCCAATTACATGCGGCGTGCGAAAATCAAACGGCGTCCCCGCCACGGGCGTCAGTTCTCCCGTCGGTATCAGCGTCTTGTCCACTGGAACGTACCTGTCCGCATTGATCGTCAGCCGGTCATGCAGAATCGTCCCATTTCCCTCGCCCGACAGGTTGAAATACGAGTGATTCGTTAGATTGACCACGGTATCGGCGTCGGTTGTCGCGGTGATGTCCAGCTTCAGCGAGCTGCCTTGCAACGTATAGCGACAGTGCACCGTCAACGTCCCTGGGTACCCCATCTGGCCATCGGGCGAGACCAGCGTCATCTCCACGCCATCGGGAATCGCCTTGCCCATCCACACGCGCTGCGCAAAGCTCGTCGTTCCACCGTGCAGCGAGTTTGGGCCGTTGTTCACCGGCACCTGATACTGCTTGCCGTCCAGCGTGAACTGCCCCTTCGCGATGCGGTTGGCAAACCGGCCCACCACCGACCCGAAGTAGCTCGTATCGCCCTCGTACCCAGCAATGTCCTTGTAGCCCAGTACCACATCATCGCGCTTGCCGTTGCGGTCTGGAGCGTCAATGGAGATCACGCGCGCGCCGTAGGTGATGATCTTCACCTCCAGCTTCGGGCTGGTCAGCGTGTAGACCTCGACCGGCTTACCGTCCGCGGTAGTACCAAAGCTGGCGTGGCGGACTTCGGCGGAGGCGGACATCGTCATGAGCAGGAGAGCTCCCAGCAGGATAGTCTTGAGATTCATCACCGCACTACTCTCTCAGAAAAGTACGTCATTCGTCACCTTCTGCCTGCAACTCGCGCTAAACTAAGAACAGTTCTTTGCAGAGCCATTGTGCATCTGCGAAGCTGCTTCGCGCATTGCTCTCAGGAGCGACGACGCGGAGGACCAACCCTGAGTGGGGGCGTCACGGCTTCGACGGGATTGCTTGTGGTAAAGAGTCATGCCGGGGTGGGTACACCCGTAATCGCGCCCAAAACTATAAGTGCCGAACCTCAATTCGCGCTTGCTGCTTAATTAACTAAGTAGCCGTTTTCCATCGGCTTTGCCCACGGGCTGGTGGCGAACGTCGCACAGTGGGCTGGTCCAACGCGTTCTGCTCGTACGCCGCGGATGAGATTGATCGAGCTGGTGCCTTCCGTTTCTTTGCCCATTCCAAGCAGAAGGCACGAGACAAATTGAACCTGGGAAAAGCATGAACACTCTTTGCTAGAGGTTTTTTCGGACGTGGGTTCAACTCCCACCGCCTCCACCAACTCTCATACCCTCTTGACCTCAGATCAGGGGTTCAAATGCATCCTTGCAAGCGCCGGCTTGATCCAGTGCAGGCCCGCATGCATGTTATGCAGCGCCACGTGAGCCGCTGGCCAGGCATGCCACAGGAGATGCCGCACCGCGAAAATCAAAAACAGTAGAATCCAAAGCGCAACCATGATTTCTATGACCGTGACGCTGAACAGAACCAGCCACCGTGCAAACGTCTCACTTTTCAGGTCGTGCTGTGGCTTGTACATGTACAGCAGCGGCTTCGGTCCTGCGAGCGGGTCTGGTAACGGCGTCAGTGTCCCTTTGGGAAGATTCCTTGGCCGGTAAGTAGACATTGGATCATAGAGGCGCTCATACACGGAGTAGTGCACCAGCGACCCGCAGGGCAGCTCACGCCTGCTCCCAAATGGAACGCGGCGCTGTTCCGTGCCGTCATCCTTGTCGTAGTACCGGTGCGGCAGCACCTCCAGCAGCCACCACCATCGCGTCAGTGACACATGCAGCTGAGACGAGGCAGGCGTGTAGTACAGCTTCTGGGTGGCAGGATAGTAGCTCGTCGGCCTGCCTAGGACAAGATCGACCCGCTCCGGGATGAACAGGACGCCCGCCTGAACGGATGCAGCTTCGCCGATCATCCACTCCAGCGTAATGTTGGACAAACCGCTCGTCGTCTGCGAATAGCTGCCGCCCACGTCAGAGTGGACGCCTGCGAACCAGACCTGCTTCACATCCTGTCCCGGCAAGGGATCACCGTACAGATTGTCCTGGTAGAAGCAGCGGCGCTCATCGATGCTGACGGCATGGCGGATGATGTCAACGGTTTTATTTTGAGCGACATTGAAGAGACGCAACGGCGTAGAAACCCAGCCGACCGAGGATACCGTATCCCACAAGCCTATAAACTTAATCCTGAACTTCTCGTGCGAGTAGGTCTCCTTAAAGGCCGCGGCAGAGGCATCTCCTTCGTTAATGGTTTGCCGTGAGCGGTCCTTCAATTGATTCAGGTATAACCCCCAGGCGTAGGGGATATGACCTTCATTACCTTTGCAGAGCAGGCCGTATCCGTCCAGAAGCCCCGCCAGTGCGCGACCGGTGTACGCACCGCGTGAAAACCCGAACAGATAGACACAATCACCATCGTTGTACGTGTTCATCAAGTACCGGTACGCATCCAGAACATTGGACTCGAAGCCAGAGGCAAACGCCAGGCCTTTGATCTTGGACCATAAACTGCCAATGGAACTGCGTGCCGCCGGATCACCCATGGTGCCAACGCCCGGGTGGTAATACCCCACCTGTTCATTGTCGATTTTCAATGCGGTGTACAGCTTGACCACGTTGGAGTTGCAGTCACCGAACTGATTGCCAGTTCCATCACAGCAGATTACGATGTTCTTCTTCTTCGAGGGCTGCGCATCTCCCAGGGTCGAAGTCGGTTGCGTTGCAGTGGCCATTAAATTCACTACCGTTGATTAGGATTCTGAACTGACGGAACATCCTACCAAGCGCCTGCGCAGCGTCAAGAGAAAACTGCGGAACCATCGCAATGCAGATTACTTGTCGCGCGCTGCCATGTCCTGACCAGGCAATTCATCGCCTCCATTCAGGTGCGGCAGGTCGCGTGACTTGGCCGCAAGCGCAAGCGACAGGCCCTCGTCTCCAGCACGGGCAATATACTTGCTGCGCCCAATGCGCTGGGCGGTGTAGATACCGTTATGGCCGGAGAAGAGATAGCTGAAAACACAGGCAATCGCGGCATACGCACCCGCGTCCGCGCCGAACAGTTCCACCGCCATCAGCGACGATGCGATAGGTGTGTTCGCCGCACCGGCAAACACCGCGACGAAACCCATTCCAGCAAGCAGCGATGGCGGCAAGGGAAGAACGAATGCCAGAGCATTGCCGAGTGTCGCGCCAATGAAGAACAATGGTGTGACCTCTCCGCCTTTGAAGCCGGCACCCAGCGTCACTGCTGTAAAGAGGAGCTTGAAAAACCAGTCCGCCGGATCGTGCCTCTGTCCAAAGGCAGCTTGAATAGTGGGAATGCCAAGGCCGATATACTTTGTCGTTCCCATTATCAGGACGCCAAGTCCGACAAGGATGCCACCAACGAACGGTCGCAGTGGAGGCCACGCGATCGTGCGTTTGAAGACACCGCCGACAGCGTGCGTTGCCGCGGCAAAGCTCCTGGCCACCAATCCGCAGAGCGCGCCCACCAGCGCAGCCCACAGCAGGTTTGTGACGTTAAGCGGAAGTGTCTCCGTCACGCGATACAACGTGTGATGGACGCCCCAGGCATGTGTGGTGATGTCGCCAAAGAAGGCAGCCAGGACACATGGAGCGATGGCGTCATACCCAATCGTCCCGAGCGCCAGCACTTCCATGCCGAAGATGCCTCCTGCCAACGGCGTTCCAAAGACCGAAGCAAATCCAGCGCTGATTCCGCACATCAGCAGGACTCGGCGCTCTCGCGCGTCCATGCGCAAAGGCCGGGCAAGCTGGTCGGCAAGCGATGCGCCGGTCTGGACAGCGGTCCCCTCTCGGCCAGCGGAACCGCCAAACAGTTGCGTCATGAAGGTGCCGATGAGGATCAGGGGTGTCATGCGCAATGGGATCGTGCGCCTGGGGTCATGGATCTCATCCAGGATCAGATTGTTGCCTGCTTCCACGGACGTTCCCAGGTACGTATACATGCAGCCCACCGTCAGACCCGCCAGCGGCAGCAGCGCAATCAGCCACTTGTGTGACTCGCGCATGTCTGATGCCCATGCCAGTGAAACAAGCAGCAGAGCCGACGCCGTTCCAGCCATGACGCCGGTAACTGCGGCAATTGGTATCCAGCGAAGCAGATATCGAAGGACCTGCCTCGTGTCACGAATGACGGCGAGCGAATGGAATTTAAGCAAACAGCCTCCTACAGGTTGTAGGAGTCATCAGCAGCGAGGATCGCTGCAGTTCTGGCGAACCCCATCGCCATGGGTTGTACGTGCGCAGTGTAGCAAATGCGCGCAATCATTCCCAGTGTCTTCCATCAGACATTGTGAGCACGTAAACGAGTGCACCGGTTTTAGTTCAGGAAGCGCCGCATCTGATAGATAGAATATGGTTTATACAAATGTACGCGCCGCCTCAAAACAACCTGCTTCTTCTTTTTACCTTCCTACAAGCAACAGCTTTGTAGTACACCTTTTTGTAGGTCTGTGTGAGCGCTCGGGCGCTCTCCATTATTCGCGCGAACGGAGCAAAGGACGGTAATGGTCGAAGCAGTTGTGCTCTGGAATGAACCCAACAACCTCTCCCATTGGAACTTCCACCTGGATCCAAACTGGGAACGCTTTACCGATATGGTGAAGCAAGGCTCTGCGGCAATCCGTAGCGTCAATCCTGACCTGAAGGTGGTTTTGGGCGGTGTGTCTTCCTGCGATGCTGATTTCCTGCGAAACATGGAAAAGCAGGGTGTAATGAGGTATGTGGATGCCGTCGGTGTGCACGGTTTTCCGCTGGACTGGAATCACTGGCCGATCACCGAGTGGCCTGATCGCATCCGCGAAGCTAGCGGGATTTCGGGATTGCCTGTTTGGGTTACAGAAGTCGGCGTCTCCTCCTTTGGCGCGGAGGAGGTGCAGGAGTTCGGCCTCCGCAAGACCCTTGACCTATTGGAAAACTGCACGGAACGCATCCACTGGTACAGCCTCTTCGACCTTCCACCCTCGTGGCCGGCCGAGACCCGTCATAGGGAAGCCGAGGGCTCCTCCTACTACAGGCATTACTACCTGGGACTGATTGACGCGGACGGCAAGCCCAAGCTAGCCGCAAAGCACTTCCCCGCCGATGGTTCTGTCGGCTTCTGTCAATGGTTTCACTTTGAAGATCCTCGCTTTGACGATGCGGTTTCCCGAATGAAAGATATGGGTGTGCAGTACCTGCGCACTGGCCTGAGCTGGGCAGACAGTTATCGTCCCAATGCAGAAGCCTGGTTCGACCGGCAGATGCAGGCACTTGAGGACTTCGACGTTGCCCTGACGCTCTGCTTTACACCGGCGCACCTGGGATTGGAGCAGCATCACACCAGCCCGCCCCGTGACAATGCTGATTTTGCCGAGTTCGCCGCCTGGGCAATCGACCGGTACGCACCAGCGATCGCAGATATCTCCGGCACTGAACTGGAAGAGGAACGGTTGGCCGTCTTATGAACAAACAAGTGTTGATAACAGGTGGCGCGGGATTCGTGGGATCGCATCTGGCGGACGGATTGCTCGCCGCCGGACATCATGTTCGCGTTCTGGACGATCTGACACCGCAAGTCCACGAAAACAGCATCCGCCCTGCGTACTTATCGCCCGATGTTGAATTGATCGTTGGCGATGTTCGTGATCCGAATCGTATGCGCGACGTGTTGCAGGGCGTGGACGTAATCTTCCACTTTGCTGCCACCGTCGGCGTCGGCCAATCCATGTACGAGATCAGCCGGTACATGAGCGTCAATACACAAGGCACGGCGGAACTGCTCCAAGCCATGCTGGATGCCAAGCACACGCCAGAAAAGCTGATTGTTGCATCCTCCATGTCCATCTACGGCGAGGGCAGATATTGCTGCTCCAAGTGCGGTCGCGATGCCGCGCCTCCCGTCCGCCCACTCTCACAACTTAAGTCTGGCCAATGGGAGCTGCATTGCGACATCTGCGGCGGCATTCTTAAGCCGCTGCCTACAAACGAGACGAAGCCCTCGGAGATCAATTCCGTCTACGCATTGTCGAAGCGCGACCAGGAACAGCTCTGCCTTATCTATGGTCGTACCTACGACGTCCCCGTAACGGCGCTACGCTTCTTTAACATCTACGGTACCCGCCAGGCCCTCTCAAACCCGTACACCGGTGTCGCTGCGGTCTTTGCCTCCCGGCTGCTGAATGGCAAGCCGCCCATGGTGTTTGAGGATGGCGAGCAGATGCGGGATTTTGTCAGCGTGCATGACATCGTTCGCGCCAACATGCTAGCGATGGAACGCCGGGAGTCGAACGACCAGGTCATCAACATTGGATGCGGTAAGCCGATTACCATTCGGCGAGTGGCTGAGATCCTGTGTTCTGCGCTCGGACGTGAGGATCTCGCACCAGTAATTACGAACAAATATCGCGCGGGTGACATTCGCCATTGCTACGCCGATCTCTCCCGTGCGGAGCGGCTGCTCGGGTATAAGCCGCAGGTGACCCATGAAGTTGGCTTCCAGGAACTTGCGGCGTGGCTGGCCGAACAGGAAGCCGAAGACAAGGCAGAAACCATGCTGAAGGAATTAAGCGCCTACGGCCTGACTGCGTAGCAAAGATCAACTCGGGTTTCTGAAAGGAAGTGCATTGAGCAACAGCGAAAAATCGCGAACAGTGCTGATTACCGGCGGCGCAGGCTTCATCGGGTCAAATCTGGCACAGCGGCTGCTATGCGAACCGGACACGACCGTTCGCATCTTCGACAATGTCTCGCGTGCCGGCGTAGAGCGTAATCTTGCGTGGCTGAAGGGTCTACCAGGCTCGTCACGGCTGGAGTTTATCCGAGGCGATGTCCGCGATGCTGCGGCCGTAGCCAATGCTGCTCGCGACGCCTCAGAAATCTGCCATCTCGCGGCACAGGTGGCCGTCACCTCATCCGTGAATGACCCGCTCACCGATTTCCAGGTAAATGCCGCTGGGACTCTTAATGTTCTGGAAGCAGCACGCGCATCCAGGCGAAAGCCTTTCGTTCTCTACACATCCACTAATAAAGTGTATGGATCGCTTGAAGGTGTTCCCGTCCGGGTGAAGCAGGCGCGCTATTGCGCATCAGAAACCGGCTTCAACGGTGTCGATGAATCGGAGCCACTCGACTTTCACTCTCCGTATGGCTGCTCGAAGGGGAGCGCCGATCAGTATGTGCGCGATTATGCCCGCATTTACGATCTGCCCACGGTGGTCTTCCGCATGTCGTGCATCGCCGGCCCACGGCAGTTTGGCAACGAGGATCAGGGCTGGGTCGCTCACTTCCTCTACTCAGTGCTGGCGAACAGGCCCATCACCATCTATGGCGATGGCTACCAGGTGCGTGACATCCTGCACGTTCACGATCTGATCGACGCGATGTTGCTGGCGCGCGCGCAACGGGCGGGCACTACGGGCGGCGTGTACAACGTGGGCGGCGGCATGGATCGGTCCGTCTCCGTACTTGAGTTGCTGGGAGCAATTGAGAAGCGCACAGGAGTCGCACCGCGTCTGCGGTATGCAGCGGTCCGGCCCGGCGATCAGCCACTCTATATTTCGGACACGGCGAAGCTGGAGAGCGCAACCGGATGGCGGCCGCAACGTTCGCTGGCGGACACGCTGGATGCCATTCACGGGTTCTGGCAGGAGAACGCGGAGGTAATTGGCAGCCGGTTTACCGTCCACGCCGCCGCTCCTGCCGAGGTGCTGGCCGGGAGCGCCGCATGAAATACGCTCTCGTCAACCCGTTCTGGAGCTTTGCTGGGTCCACGTACTTCGGATGCCCAGACCCACACTTCCCGCTTGAGTTGCTCTCCGCGCGCGAACTGCTGAGAGCCGCCGGTCATCAGGTACTGCTCGTCGACGCCTTCATGGAAAATCTCTCGACGGCCGATGTACAAGAACGGCTGGACAGTTTCGGCGAAGACTATCTTGTCATCCCGACCGCGCCGTCCTATCTCTTTTGGCGCTGCCCACAACCCGAACTGCGTGTACCAAAACAGTGGATCGCAGCGTTGCAAGCTGGACGCGCGCACCGTTCAAAGGTCGTCGTCATCGGCCCCCATGGTTCCGTGACGCCGCGTGCCACGCTGGACAAGACAGGCGCGGACATTGTTCTTCGCGGTGAACCCGATCAGACCCTGCCGCAACTCGCATCCCTGCCGTGGGAGATGATCGCGGGCTGTTGCTGGCGTGATGCACAAGGCCGCTTCCGCATGACCGCTGGCCTGGGCACAACCGACATGCGCGCCGTAACGCAGTTGGACTACTCGGATTACCTGGTCGAACGTCATGCGCACAAGCACCACATTTTTCCCAGCAACGGCGCGGATCACCTGCGGCTGGGCGCGGAGGTAGAGTTCGCTCGCGGATGCCCATACAGCTGCACCTTCTGCAATAAAACGCTGTTTCGCAACAAGTACCGCGAACGCAATCTAAACGAGGTGGTAGCGGAGATTGACCAACTCATCACGCGAGGCGTCGACTACATTTACTTCATTGACGAGATCTTCGGCGTAGGCAAGCAGGTGCGCCAACTGCTTGAAGCTGTTGCAGAGCGGCCAGTCTCCATCGGCTTTCAGACCCGCATCGATCTTTGGGATGAGTTCAGCATCGATTTGCTGGGCCGCGCGCATTGCGTGTCCTTCGAATGCGGCATCGAGAGCATCACCGACGAAGGCCGCCATGCGATGAATAAAAATTGCAAGATCGACACGGATCGCATCACGGAAATCCTGCTCTACGCCCGCACAAAGATTCCCTGGGTCCAAGCTAACCTGATCAAAACCGTGGAGGACGATCCGGCGCTCGTCGCGGCGTGGCAAGCAAATTTGAAATCGCGTGGCGTGTGGGTCTCGGAGCCGGTCCCGATGTTCCCTTTCCCTGGCAGCCCTGAGTACGTCACCACCTTCGGCGCACAGCCCGATGAAGGTGCTTGGGAGCGCGCCCACGACTTCTACCTGAACCTGTTTACGGACAAGGGCTTCAGCGATATTCAGGATCAGCGCCCCCGCTCCATTGCGCAGCTTGAAGCGGAGGACAACCCCCACACGGAGCAGATGTGCGTCTCCTGTTGACGACCGATACCGTTGGCGGCGTCTGGACCTTTACCAGGGAACTTGCAACGGAACTGCTCGAACGCGGACACAGCGTTGCGCTAGTCTCGTTTGGGCGGGCACTTTGTCCTGAGCAACAGATTCTTGTGACCGGTTGCGAAGACCGCCGCACACATCAATTCTGCTTTGCCGCGCTGCATGCACCCCTGGAGTGGATGCCACACAACGCTGCGGCATACGCGCTTGGGGAGACTCCGTTGCTGAACATCTGCCGGGAGTTCCGGCCTGACCTGCTGCTGCTCAGTCAGTTCTGCTATGGGGCGCTGCCTGTGGACACGCCGAAGATCATCGTTGCGCATAGCGATGTGCTGAGTTGGGCCGAGGCCGTAGGAAAAGCGCCACTTGAAGAAGATGAATGGCTCTCAACCTATCGCACGTTGGTGCAGCGTGGTCTGAACGGCGCAGATATTGTGGTGGCACCGACACAAGCGATGCTGAACGCCCTTGGGTCTGGCTTCGCCCTCGGGTCTGAAGCGGCAGTCATAGCGAACGGCAGGTCAGTTCCTGCAACCGCTAAAACACCGGCCCGAAGCCTGCAGGCAATCACCGCCGGACGCCTGTGGGATTCTGCCAAGAACGCGCGTCTGCTCCGGGAAGTCCTTTCACCCATGCCGCTACTGGTCGCGGGGGACGGTGGCAACGGTTCGCTGGACACTGGCAGCGCCGTTCGCCTGCTTGGCCCTTTACCGGAGCAGCACTTGCACGATTACTTCAGATGGAGCGCGATTTACATCTGCACATCGCTGTATGAGCCGTTCGGCCTGGCACCGCTGGAGGCAGCGCTGTGTGGCTGTGCCGTGCTGGCCAACGATATTCCCAGCCTGCGCGAGGTTTGGGCAGACGGCGCGTTGTACTTCCACGATGCCGTGTCGCTCTCCGCCCTGCTCCACGACCTTTACGATGACCCAGAAAAGCTGGCGGCGGCGCAGGCACGTTCTGCTGAGCGTGCCGCAGGCTACACCGCAAGTCGCGTGGCTGATGAATATCTCGAACTTGCGTCCCGGATCGTCCAAGCCAGGCACGGGAGCGTAGCGCATGCAGCGTGACCTTCGCATCGCCTACTTTGCCCACACCGTCCGTTCCGACTGGAACAACGGCAACGCGCACTTCCTCCGCGGCTTATTACGCAACCTGGGTGACGCCGGCCAGGCGGTCACCATCTATGAGCCAGACCATGAGTGGTCCATCGACAATCTGCGCGATGAGCCAAAAGGCGAAGCCTCTCTGCGGCAGTTTGAGGAAACCTATCCAGACCTGACAATTCGTCTGTACCGGCCAGACCAGATGAGCGACCTGGAGACCTGGCACGGCGCTCTGCGTGAAGTGGACCTGGTTGTGCTCCATGAATGGAATCCGCCAGAATTGGCGCATACGCTGCTTACTCTCCGCGAGGAACTGCGGTTCCGTCTCATCTTCCACGACACACATCACAGGGCATCGTCATCGCCCACGCAGATCCGGCGCTTTGGCATTCACCGCTTCAATGGCGTGCTCGCCTTTGGTGACGCTCTGACGCGCATCTATCGTGAGCGATTCCATCTCCAAAACGTCTGGACCCTGCATGAGGCTGCGGATGTGAGCGTCTTTCACCCCCTCGACGCACCCGCTACGCTACAGGACGTGGTGTGGATCGGCAACTGGGGCGAAGGCGAGCGCTCGGACGAAATTCGCCGCTTTCTGCTGGATCCCATCGCTGCCTTACCAGAACGCACCGGACGCATCTACGGCGTGCGATATCCACAAGATGGCCTTGCCGCGCTGCAGGTCGCGGGTGCGGCGTATGGCGGGTATCTCCCAAACCTCGATGCGCCGCAGGCCTATGCCGAAGCGCGGCTGACGGTGCATGTGCCGCGTCAACAATATGTGCACGCCATGACCGGCATCCCGACGATCCGTGTCTTTGAGGCGCTGGCGTGTGGCATACCGCTGATCTCCGCGCCATGGGAGGACACGGAAGAGCTATTTAATGACGGCGACTTCCTATGGGCGCATGACACTACCGCAATGACACGCGCCATGGAGCATCTGCTGACCGACGAGGCTGCGGCGCGTGAGCAGGCCGAGCGTGGCCTCGAGACCGTATTGGAGCGGCATACCTGCGGTCATCGCGCGCAGCAGTTCTTGCAGATCGTGGAGGAGTTGTTCGATTGAAGATCTTTGCGTTTGGGTCCAGCATCGTTTCGTCTTACTGGAACGGGGCTGCCACCTACTACCGTGGTTGCTACAAGTATCTGGCGCGGCTTGGATACGAGATTACCTTTGCGGAGCCAGACGCCTATGGCCGCCAGCAACATCGTGATTCTGACGACTTTAGCTACGTGAACTCCGTGGTCTACCAGCCGCGCGAGAAGGACGGTGGACGCGACCTGGATCGCATGTTGCGCCTGGCTCGCGAAGCCGACATCGTGGTAAAGCACTCGGGCATCGGCTGCGATGATCGCGAGTTGGAGCGCCGCGTGCCGCCCGAATGCGGCGATGCAGCCATGACCTTCATCTGGGATGTGGACGCACCTGCGACCATTCATCGCATGGCGGCGGACCGAAGCGATGCGCTGGCCCTTGCCACGCCAGGCTACGATGCCATCCTCAGCTACGGTGGCGGACCCATGGCGCGCGACGGCTTTCTCCAGTTCGGTGCCCGCGCCTATTACAGCATGTACAACGGCCTTGACCCCGAAACGCACTTTCCTGTCCCTCCAGACCTATCGCTGGCCTGCGATGTCTGCTTCCTGGGCAATCGCCTGCCTGACCGGGAAGCCCGCGTGGAGGAACTTTTCCTGCGTGCCGCCGCTCTCGCTCCAGACCAGACATTTCTGCTCGGCGGTGAGGGCTGGGGAGATAAGCCAACGCCCTCCAACGTTCGCTACATCGGCCACGTGCCCACTGCGGACCACAATCGCGTCAACTGCTCAGCCGGCATGGTGCTCAACATCAATCGCGCGTCCATGGCGGATTTCGGCTTCTCACCGCCAACGCGCGTGTTTGAAGTAGCCGGCGCGGGCACCTGCATGCTCTGCGACGACTGGCCGGGCCTGAGCGACTGCTTCCAGCCAGACAGTGAGATTATCGTCGTCAAGAATGCCGAGGACGTAGTGCGCGCCCTGCACACCCATGATGCATCTGCGCGTAAGCAGATCGGTGCGCGGTTCCATGCGCGTGGGCTGCGCGACCACACCTATGCGCAGCGTGCGGCACAGGCCGACTACGCCTTTCGTGAATGCGCAGATCGGCGGCGAGGCAAAGCAGGCCCGCAGACGATCTCGCTGGCCACCATCGCCGATTGGAAGCGCGCCGTGCCCGGGTTCGCGAACGCCGCTGCGACCGGCAGGATCGCATGAAAATCGTCATCTATGGCCTGACCATTACCTCATCCTGGGGCAACGGCCACGCCACCACCTACCGCTCACTCTGCAAGGCGCTTGCCGCGCGCGGGCACCGCATCGAGTTTGTCGAGAAGGACGTCGAATGGTATCGCAGCAACCGGGACCTGCCGGAGCCGCACTTCTGCACCGTTCAGCTCTATGAGGAGTGGGAGCCAAGCGCCCTGTGGCTCACTAGGCTGTCGCGTGACGCCGACGCCATCATCATTGGCTCGTATTTCCCCGATGCCGTTGTGCTCACGCACATGCTACTCGACGCTGGCAGCAGCCCCCTGCTCTTCTACGACATTGATACGCCTATCACGATGTCGCACCTGCGCGCGCATGGCGGATGCGGCTATCTGGACGCGTCACTGATCCCCCACTATGCTGCCTATCTCAGCTTTACCGGCGGCTCCATGCTGCGCGAAATCGAAACACGCTTCGGCTCACCACGGGCGATCCCGTTTTATTGCTCGGTCGACCCAAAACTATATGCGCCCACGCCCGTACGTGCAGAATACGGCTGTGACCTGAGTTACCTGGGCACCTATGCGGCCGACCGTCAACCTAAGCTGATGCATTTGCTGGACGGTGCTGCCGCTCTGCTGCCCTCGGCGAAGTTCCTCGTCGCCGGGCCGCAGTATCCGGCTGACATCTCATGGCAGCCCAATGTCCGGCGCATGATCCATCTTTCCCCACCGGAACACCCGGCGTTCTACTCGTCCTCGCGCTTCACGCTGAACCTGACACGCGACGATATGGTGCGTGCCGGGTACTCGCCTTCGGTGCGCCTCTTCGAGGCGTCAGCCTGTGGCGCGGCAATCCTCTCCGACTCATGGGCCGGCCTTGATGAATTCCTGACACCCGGCGAAGAAATCCTGCTTCCGGCAGACGCATACGAAGTCGGTCATATTCTGCGCGATATGTCGGGCGCTGAACGCAGCCGCATCGGTCAACGCGCCCGTGACCGTATCCTCACCGAGCACACCTCAGACCACCGCGCACAGCAGCTTGAAGCTATCGTTGCTTCCCTGCACTAATTCGTCAACTCCGCCAACGTACCAATGCACCAGGTAGGCTTCTCGACTATCAATTGGTCCAAGGCATAGACGCCCGTCGCAACGGCGATGGCATCGCACCCATTCAGCCGCGCGGCTCGCACATCAGCTGGCGTATCGCCCACGACGCACACTGCGGCGTTCTCTCCGGCAAGCGACCTTGCCTGTTGCAGTGCCGCCGCGAAGACATCGCTGCGGTACTCAAATCCATTACTGTATCCCCCAAAGTCAAACAGTTCGAATAGCCCGCAGTGCGCCAGCTTCAACCGCCCAATCGTCTGAAGGTTTCCAGTCGCAACGCCCAGCACGGCACCTTTGCCGCGCAAATGCAACAGCACCTCGCGCACGCACGGCAGTTCCACCGCGCAGATCCTGTCCTTGTTGCGCTCCACCTGCGCACACATTGCAGCCTGCATCTCCAGTAAACGTGGCCGCCACACCTCATCCGCAACACCGGCACACGTAAACGCATCGCGCAGGATACCCGCATCGACATTGCCATGCGTGACCACTCCGTCCAGGTTCAACGGCCTGCCCGCAACCGTGCTCAATGCATCGCAGAACGCGAAGTAGTGAACCGCATCCGTGCAATGCAGTAGCGTGCCGTCAATATCGAAGAGGTACGCGTCATAGGCATCCCAGGCGCGTTGCGATGAACTCACAGACGCGCCGCCGGTCCGGGCTGCCAGGCTGCAATCCAACCCATTAGCTCCATCTGCACACCGTTCGTGAGGTCATCCCATTGACCCTGCTGCTGTTGCCTGAACAGCCGCAACGACGGATACCACGGTGAGTCTGACCGGTCCAGCATCCATCGCCAGTCAGCCTCGGCTTGCAACAGCAGCCATGCCGGTTTGCCCATGGCTCCGGCCAGGTGCGCCGCCATGGTATCCACCGTGATCAGCAGGTCCAAACGCGAAAGCACGGCTGCGAAGTTGGCCAGTCCGCTGCCACACATCCGCGCATCGCGCATCGCAGCAATCTCAGCGCCGCGCTCGAACTCAGCACCACCCTGCATATTCCAGAAGACCGCCCCTGGTGTCCCGGCCAGCCTCTGCGCGCAGGTGAAGGGCAGGCAGCGCAACAGATCCCAGTCACTGGACGCCCATACCAATCCGATCTGCGGCAAGCCCGAGGGCGGCATGCGCTGATCCACACACGAAATCATTGCGGGAGAGGCAGTCACGTACGGCACCCAGCGTGTCAGATTAGACGGTGTCACGCGAAAGATGTACGGCAACTCGACCGCTTCGATCTGCACATCGAATGCTGGTGGCTGGGCCGGTCCCTCCGCACCCCAGGTGAACCACTCCGGCATGGCGTAAATCAAAGGTGCAAGCTCGCACAGCGCCGGTGGAATCTCCACGGTCAGCGACGCGCAGCGCTCCCTTAGCAGCGGCAGAAAACGCAGCATCTGAATGGCGTCGCCTAGCCCATGAAGACAGCGAAGGACCACGCGTTGCCCTCTCAGGTCCTCACCGTGCCAGAACCGGTGCGGATCAGGCCCGCCACGGGCACGGATGATGTCGCTCTCAATCCATGCGCGCTCGAAGTCGCCAGCAAACATGTATGCCATCCACCGGCCTGCGGAGCAGCGGTCGGGCACCGCCCCATGTGCCTCGGCACGATCAAACCCTGCAAGCGCGCGCACTACATCCCGCACCCGCAGAAAATCTTCCGCATGCAGCAGAAGTGCTGCGCTGCTCTGGGCGGATGTATCCGGAACTTGTGTCGTGACCGTGCCTGTCGGAAGCAGAGCTACTCCTTTGATCGCGACGGGTAAACCGCATGCGGCCCATCCGGCGGCACCACCACCGGCTGCCAGCTGCACACATACACCTCTGGCTCAGGCTGGGCCTCAATGCGGAATCCCGCGGACCGTAGCATCGCCTCCGTGCACGCCCGGTTGGGCACCCACCAGTTCGTTTGGTCGTTTGAGTACCGTTGCTCGATGAAGTGCAATTTAGGGTAGCCCGGCTCATCAAAGGGTCCGGGTGACATGATGTCGTAATCGTCATCAATGACCACCACGTCACGGCTGCCCCGCTGCATGCTCTGGAACAGCAGCAAATCCTTCGCCACATGCTCATGAATTAGATCAAGCGCCAGCAGCGGGTGCCGCAAGTGATACAAAACACCCATAAATATCACCAAATCGAACTTCTCGGCCAGTTCTGCCACCTGCCACACGGGCAACCGCCGGAACTCAACATCCGCGCCGGTCACCTCGGCGGCAAAGCGCGCCTGACGCAAATAGTGCTCGTCGGTATCGATGCCCAGCACGCGCGCGGCACCCCGGCGCTTCATCTCAAACGAATAAAACCCGGCATTGCAGCCAATATCCAGAACGCTCTTGCCCGTGAGATCGGAAGGGAGTGCGTCACGAAAGCTCGCATACTTGACCGAAGGATAATCGCCCAGAAAATGACTAGGAGCGGTCTGCACCCCAGCGATACGCATGTTGTGGAACCACGGTCCCAGCGTTGCAACCTGCTCTTCAATCTCCTTCTGCGCGTCTACGTTCTCAACCGGCGGCACCGCGAGTCTCCTCCGCAGCAGAGGCTGCTTTCAGCATCGTACCGTCTTCCGGCTCGCGTTCCAGCAGGCGAATCGCGGCGCGGTATCCATGCAGTGTCCCCGTATCCACGTATTCTTCACCCACCGGCACGCCAGTCGCCTCCCCACCCTCGGCCAGCCAGGCGTTCACCAGGGTTCCCAGGTATTCATCGCGGCGATCCGCCCGGCACCATAACGCGTGCAACTCGTGAAAGACACGCCCCGGCATCTTAACCGCGCCCCATATCCAATGCGAGCCGGCACCCTTCTGCTTCACCTGTATCTCGATCACCGACCCGTCAGCGTCCGTACGCACCGCGTCAAACAGTTCAGGGTGTTCCACCGGAAACGTCAGGAACGCCAGCTTTCCCTCCGGCAGGCGAGCCATGGCGTCATCGGGTGTCCAGATCGTGTCCGGCAGGCCAATCAAAACTGCCTCATCTTCGTGTATCAGAGGCGCGGCGCGGAAGAGCGCATCACATAATCCGCCGGGCCACGGCTGCACCACATAGGCAATGTCCGCACCCCAAAGCCGCGCACCATAATATTGCAGAATGTCCGTCTTACCGGGCGAGATGACAAAACAGAGCTTGTCCGCACCACCCCGGATCATCCGCTCCACAAGGTATTCGCTGACGGCGCGCGGACGTTCCTTGCCATCTTCCACGCGGCTGCCAACCGGTAGCAGCTCCTTCGAAAACGCCAGCGGCTGAATGCGGCTCCCCGCGCCCGCTGCCGGTATGATTCCCCACATGTTCCCTCCGCTCTCTGTTAAGGCTGCCTAGAAACGAGTTCCGGTTGGCAAATGTGATTCCAGGTCGCTCCGCAACGCAATCTCACACAGCCGCTCCAGCTCACTCACTCGGACATCCGCTGTATGCTGCTCCAGTGTCCGTGCTCGCGCTCGCTCTGCCATACGCCTCAATTCAGCATCGCTCAACGCAAGCCCGGCAAGCACCTCCTCTGCTGTACCCACCGTCAGCACTTCCTCACCGGGCGTGAAGAACGTGTCGAAACCTTCCCAAGTATCGCTGAACAGCGGCGTGCCACATGCCGCCGCTTCAAATAATCGCCCAGACGGGCAGTAGCCGTACTCCGCCATCGCTTGCCGCGTCACATTCAACGTCGCGCGACTCGAACAGAAAAATGCCGGGTGCTGCGCCGGTTCCAGATGCTGGGTGAAGTATAGGTTGCTGCTCCACGGAAATTCCGCCGGATACTGCGCGCCACCAATCAGAAACTTCTTCTCCGTCAACGCTGCGGCAGGCCTCAGAAATAGTTCCGTCAGTGCCGCCTGCCGGTCCTCCGCATACGTCCCCAGATACGAGAACGCTGACCGGAATTGCTTCCCCGGAGCCACGGGATGGTGCGACTCCGGATCGACCCAGCCGTACAGCGGTGCGACATTCCGTGCTCCCAATCGCGTCTGCAACTCGGCAAGCGCGCGGCCACCCGTGTAACTTAGGACCAGATCAAAGCCCTTCAAGCCATTCGTCGGCAGATACGCACGCGTCGCTTCAGAATCTAGTGCCTTCAACGTAATCGGCGTGTCCATGTCATAGAACGCGCGCACCGGGGCACGTGATTGCAGAATCCATTCCGCCACTTCTACGCCGTCAGGACAGTAGCTGGTGCACATCGCCACATCCGCACGGGCAAGCTCCGTCTCCACCTCGGTCCTGATGAAGCTCATGCTGTCGTACAGCCGCAACACCGCCCCGTCCGGTAGCTCCCACAGGTCACGCGTACTCGAGTAATACGGCACATCCCGCTCATAAAACGTGACGGTATGCTCACGCCTCAGCAATGCCGCGATCAACGACCGCCAAAGCGTCGCATGGCCATTGCCCCACGACGAAGATACGGTCAAACCAAACACAACAACATGCATCCCACCCACCATCAGTGCCGTTCAGGACGTGAGATGCGGACAAGAGACAAATCAAGCGGGATCGGCGTTAACATCGGGATTCCTGTGCACGGAGTCCTTCAATGCCACCGTTCGTGAGCACCTATGGGCTGCTGGATGAGTTGTCGCTTTTCTGAGTGGATTAGATAACGGAGTGCGGGTACAGTGGAGCCATGAACCGGGCGGTCATGGCCGCAGTGTGGCAGATCACTCCGATTGGCGTTGGCCAAGGGCTCTGAGTGCCCTATCTGCGAGAACAATAATAAGCGGTGCGCTCCTGAGATTTCAGCGTTAGGATTCGAAGGTCCGAAACCGCAGTCGACGTACTCCCGTCTTTCGGAGAACTTGCTTCTATGCTCATCACGCTGAGAGACTTGCAAACAGCTTTGCAGAGGGACGAACTCGTACCCTTTTATCAGCCAGTCGTAGACATTACGACGGGGCAAGTAGTCCAATGCGAAGCTCTGACCCGCTGGGAAGAATCCCCAGGCAGTTACGTTCTCCCAACGAATCTGATCGCACTGGCAGAGCAGAGTGGTCTCATCGTTGAACTTACTGATCGCATCATGCACATTGCGAGTGCAGACTTTGTATCTCTACCTGCCAATCTTTCCTTAGCTGTGAATGTGTCTCCACTCCAGCTGGAAGACCACACGTTACCTCAACGCCTTTCCCGGATAGCAGAAGAAACCGGCTTTCCGCTGACCAGGTTAAAGGTCGAGGTGACAGAGAGTGCTCTGGTAAAAAATATCGAGACAGCCAAAGTCATCGCTGGCGAACTGAAGGACATGGGTTGCGCTCTGTCGTTGGATGATTTTGGCACTGGATATTCAAGCCTGAGTTATCTTCGCGACCTTCCGTTCGACGAACTAAAGATCGATCGGTCGTTTGTTTCCGAAATGCTCCACGATCGATCCAGCCGGAAAATCGTTGCAACAGTAATAGGTCTGGGGCACAGCCTTAGACTTTCCACGGTGGCTGAGGGCGTAGAAAACGAGGAACAGGCTAATGTTCTTCTTTGGCTGGGCTGCAAGTTAGGCCAAGGATGGCTTTATGGGAAGCCACAAAACATCACCGGTCTGAAGGATCAGCTTAGTCGTGGCGTCAAAGTCGAACCTGATGCGAGGGGTTCGCACTCAAGATTCGAGGCGTTGCCGGATCAGCGTTTTGCGCAATTACAAGCCATCTACTGCGGTACGCCGATTGGATTGTGTTACCTCAACAAGGAATTACGATATGTCAACTTGAATCTTAGGTATGCAGAGTTGAATCATTCAACGGTTCAAGCACATATCGGCAACACTGTTGAAGAAATGTGCCCTGAGGTCTTTGCTCAAACAAAGTCATTCCTTGCGCAGGCTCTAGACGGTAAGGCGTTCTCCGGTGTCGAAGCTGCAAGACCCTCATTGATTCCCAGCGAACCTCCTTTTATTACATACGAAACCTATCAGCCTGCATACGATGAAGCCGGAGAGGTGGTTGGACTCTGCATTGCTGTTGTCGACCACACGCCCTTGTATCGGGATGAAGCATTACTTCGGGCAAGTGCTCAGCGCTACTTGCAGGCAGTGGACAAACATCCAAACACGCTGTGGAAGGTCGATCCGTCGGGCAACGTACAACAGGTTAGTTCAAGCTGGATACAGCTGACTGGTCTCACAGAAGAGCAGTCGTTGCGTCTGGGTTGGCTGGAGGCACTGCATCCCGACGACGTGCAACCAATTCTTCGAATGATCCGCGATGCATTTAATTTTGGCAGGCCTTTGGACGGGCGCTACCGGATAAAAACCAAAGCTGGCGATTGGCGATGGATCAGAGCGCGCGGTGCTCCAAACTTTGGTCCTACCGGTGAACTTATGGGCTGGAGCGGAAGCTCAGAGGGACTCGAGGAAACCAACTCCAATCAAAGCCCGTAATGTCTTGTTCGCGCCAAAAGCCGAACAGGCTACCCTGCTCCGCGCTGCACGCCAGAAACCTCCAATGCGCACCAATCTGAAGCTGTATCTCATGACGCGGTACGAGGCCAACCGATCAAGCAGCAAACCGGGCCGGCCCATGCTACGGGTGCTTCCGGTAAGATGGACCTCTGTGCCCGGGTGGTGAAATGGCAGACACAGCGGACTTAAAATCCGCAGGCCCTAACCGGCCGTGCCGGTTCGAGTCCGGCCCCGGGCACCACTCACCAGGAGAACATCGTGATCACACTCAAGGAAGCAAAGACCATCATCGAAGCAGCGGAAAAGAAAGCCGCGGAGATCGGTCAGCCCATGAACATCGCTGTTGCCGACGGGGGCGGGAATCTCATCGCGCACGTGCGCATGGACGGCGCGTGGCTGGGCAGCATCGACATCGCCATAAAAAAGGCATATACCGCCCGCGCATTCGATATCGCCACCAAGGATCTTGCCACGCACTCTCAATCCGGCGGTCAGTTCTTCGGCATCCATGCCTCCAACGACGGCAAGATCATGATCTTCGCCGGCGGCATCCCGCTCAAGCAGGACGGCAAAGTCGTGGGAGCTATCGGCGTCAGCGGCGGCTCCGGCGAACAGGATCACGCCGTCGCTGAAGCAGGCGCGGCTGCCTACACGGGTCCCGAGGGGTTTACGCCACAGGTTTGGTAGAGGACAAGAATCACCCATATGGCCTCTCACTGCAAAGCGGCTCCTACTTAAGAAACCTGTGTTCCAGCAGAAACGCTTCCCGCAGAGCGGCGTTACGGAAAGCCTCCGTACCGCCGCTGCCCTGCGTGGATAGCGCTCCGCATACATTCCCAGCCCGGGCGCACTCCCGCAGCTCACAGCCGCGCAGGTACGCCGTAATGAAACCCGAGTCAAAACTGTCCCCGGCACCGACCGTGTCAACCGGTTGAACCGGCACTCCCGGTACATCGAACGTTCCGCTGCCCTCCACCACGCGGCAACCAAGCCGGCCACGCTTGATCACCAGCACCGGCACCTTGCCACGCATCACCTCTGCCGCGCGCTCAACGTCCAGCTGCGCCGCCATCCGGCAAAGCTCATCTTCATTCGGGAGCAGCACATCCACATACGGCAACAGATCGTCGAGTGGCTGACCCCACGTGCCCGCCGGATCGTCATTGGTGTCGATCGAGGTGCTGAGGCCAGCGGCCTTCAACTCCTGAAATAACTCGATCAGTCCGGCGTGCAAGCCCGTCTGTAAATACAGCGACGACAGATGAAAATGCCGTGCCTGCTTCAGCCTGTCAACATTCAGGTGCGCCACCGTAAGTTCCGCCGTGCACCCCGCGTACGTTAGCGTATGCCGCAACCCCTCATGCGGCAGCAACACGCTTACTCCCGTAGACTGTCCCGTCGCCATCACCGCGCCTGAGACATCGACCTTCGCCTCACGCAGACGCTCCAACGCCATCCGGCCAAAGGCGTCGTCGCCCACCACCGTCGTGAACTGCACAGCCAACCCAAGCATTGCCGCGTTGTGTGCCACAATCACTGACGATCCGCCGAGCGTAGTCACCATGCCGCTCGCCAGCAACTCCCGCTCCAGCGGCATCTCCAACGGCAAGCCATACAAGATCAAGTCAAGATTCACCTCACCCGCAATCGCCAGATCAAATTGTTTCGCCACCATACGCGAACTCCCAACCATCGTGTTTCGAACTCCCAACCTGCAAATCACACCGCCAACTCGCAGGGCGTACAGTGATGAGTTATGCACCTTCATGCACGTGTCGAGCCCGTCCAGACGTGCGCCACAACCCTGCGCGCAGGAAGGCAGGCTGTAGGCCTGCGCCATAATAGCCTAGGGCGAAGCCCTAGGTACAGTTGGAATTAATAGTTTGCGGGCTGTAGGCCCGCGTTAAACTAGGACGACGACCGAATGCGGCCTGACTTGATGTGCTGGCGCTCATTAAAAAACACGTAATAAGGCTAACTGCACGGGTATTCTTGTATATTAAGCAAATAAACATAACAATATAGGAGCGCACGCTTTGCCGGACACAAGTTCGCCAACTTGGGTTGGTGCCATCAGCGCACTCAGCGGTGTCGTAGTAGGGCTTCTAAGCCCTTTAGTCACTGCAACGCTGATGAAAAAGCGAGAGCGTGAGAGCAGAATAGAGACACGAAGAGATTCCGCTAGAGAAAAGCAGAATGAGTTTCAGCGGGAGACTTTGCTGAGCTTGCAAGAGACCTCTCAGGCCCTAATCCGCACTGCATACCCTCCTAAACTTGCAGCAGTATCTGCAGATAGATTTCTTCGCGTAACGAAACTCAAGGTGAGAGTTACAGATGATTTTATTAGAAGGATTTGCGGCGAATTACAGCAGCAATACGATGAATTCTTGCAATCTGCGGACGCCTTTGTTCAAACAAACTCAGTCAACGTAATGTTCGAAATTTACAACCGCCTCAACGATGCTATTGGCGAGCGGCTTCGAACGCTGAACGATGAAGATCGCTATGCATAAATCTACTATATCCAACCCACCAGTGTTGCCAACTACTCACGGTTTATAGTTCACTTCTAGCACAAAGAATCATAGTACCTGCCCGTACGTCGCCTTTTTACCATGCTTCCGAAAATAATGCCGGTCCTGCAGCGCCTTTGAAATCACAACCGCATCAGCCTGCAACGTCAGCGTGCGATACGCCATCCGCGCCACTGCCTCCAGCACCACAGCATGGTGCGCGGCCTCGTGCGGCGTGCGTCCCCACACAAACGGCGCATGACCATGCACCAGGCACGCCGGAACCGCCATGGGATCAAGCCCACGCTCGCGAAAGCACCGCACAATCGCAACACCGGTTTCACGCACATACTGCCCGCTAATCGCCTCTTGCGAGAGCGGCAACGTCACTGGTACCTCACCATGGAAGTAATCCGCGTGGGTCGTCCCAAACGGCGGAATCGCCAGCCCCGCCTGCGCAAAACTCGTCGCAAACTCCGAATGCGTATGAACCACCGCGCCAATCTCCGCGAACTCGCGATACAGCAGCGTATGCGTGTCCAAATCGGACGAGGGCCGCAGATCACCTTCGACAACCTTGCCCTCAAGATCAGTCACAACCATGTGCTCCGGCTTCATCCGCTCATACTCCACGCCAGAGGGCTTGATAACCAACAGGCCCTGCTCCCGGTCCACCCCGGAAGCATTCCCGAACGTGTACAGCACCAGCCCGCGCCGCACCAGCTCCAGATTGGCCTCCAGGACCTCTTCACGCAACCTTTGCAGCAACATCGCTGATCTCCAACTTGACTTGTGCTTTCGGAAGGGCATGGCTTCAGCCATGCCAATGCGTCGCCCACATAATCCTTCAAATCAGCTTAATGCGGCACAGCTAAAGCTGTGCCCTTCCGAATGAATTGACTTGATATGTCGAACAACTATCCACGTAGCCGTTGGCGCAACTCGCGCAGTTTCGTATCCGCATCAATCACCACCAACTCAACGCCAGCTATCTCCGCAAAGTCTTCCAGATGCTCCGTCGTCAACGCCTGGCTGAAGCCGGTATGGTGCGCTCCACCCGCATAGATCCACGCAGCCGCCGCCACCTTCAGATTTGGCCTGGGCACCCATACCGCCCTGGCAACGGGCAGCTTCGGCAACGGCTGCTCCGGCGGAATCACATCCATTTCATTCACGATCAAACGGAACCGGTCTCCTAAATCGATAAGAGATGCGACCACTGCCGGTCCACTCGGCGCGGTGAACACCAGCCGCACCGGGTCAGACTTGCCGCCGATGCCCAGCGGATGCACCTCAAGCGAAGGCTTGTCCTCCGCAATCGACGGGCAAATCTCCAGCATGTGCGACCCCAGCACCTTGGGCGTCCCGCTGAAGTCGTACGTGTAATCCTCCATGAACGACGTCCCGCCCGGCAGTCCCTGCGCCATCACCTTCATGATCCGAACCAGCGCCGCCGTCTTCCAATCGCCCTCGCCCGCAAAGCCGTAGCCATCCGCCATCAGCCGTTGGACGGCGATGCCCGGCAGCTGCTCCAGCCCATGCAAATCTTCAAACGTATCAGTGAAGGCACCGAATCCGCCCTCTTCCAGAAACACACGCAATCCAAGCTCGATCTTCGCGGCAGCGCGCAGCGAATCCGCCCGGTCATGCTCCTTCGCAATCGTGTACTGCTCGCGATAAACACGGGCTAGCCGGTCTGCCTCGGCATCGCTGAACTGGTTCATGCGCGCGACAAGGTCACCTACGCCATAGCCGTTCACGCTGAAACCGAAGACCACCTCTGCCGAAACCTTGTTGCCTTCCGTCACGGCCACCTGCCGCATGTTGTCACCAAATCGCGCAACCTTCAGGTGCCGCGACTCATGCCAACCCCCAGCTGCGCGCGTCCAAGCGGCAATCTCCGCAACCGTCTCCCGGCCTTTCCAATGACCCACCACCACCTTGCGGGGCAGTTTTAGTCGCGTCACAATGAACCCAAACTCGCGGTCGCCATGCGCCGCCTGGTTCAGGTTCATAAAGTCCATATCGATCGTCGCCCACGGTAGCGCGCGGTTGTACTGGGTATGCAGGTGCAACACGGGTTTGGTCAGCTGCTTCAGCCCGGCAATCCACATCTTGGCCGGCGAGAACGTGTGCATCCACAGCACCACGCCAACGCACGCGGCATCAACGCTTGCCGCGCGGCATACCGCCGTGATCTCCTCCGCAGTCGTAACCACGGGCTTGAACACGACCGCACATGGAATGCTCAACTCCCCATCCAACGACGCGGCAATCTCCCGCGAGTGCGCCGCCACCGCCGCCAGCGTCTCCGGCCCGTAGAGATGCTGGCTGCCGGTGATGAACCACACTTCAAGCTGTTTGAAAGGCGTCATACCTCAGGCAACGCTCCTGTCACCACGCTTGGGCAGAAAGCGCAGCGTATAAAACCCGCCAAAAATCGTCAGCAGCAGACCCCACCAGAACGTCGGATGAAGTCTGTGCAGCACCGTCGGAGCCTCGTGCCCGCCAAACCACGCCCAAGCTCCATACACCACCAACACCACGCCATACACCAGCGTCATGATGCCAACAAAAAACCAGATCGACAGCGCTTCGCCCCGCCCCGTACCCTCAGCCATGCCTCGCCTCCTAAAGCGTTAGAAGAACGCAACGTTCAGCGCGATAAATACCACGCACACCACACCCGCCCAGAATATAGGCTTCTGCCACATCGTCCGTGCGCCGTCATCCGGAATCACCGTCGCGCCATACACCAGCCCATTCAACTCCGCGTCCGTCTTCGGCGCGGTCATCAGGCTCACTCCAACCGTCACAATCACGCAGATCAGCCAGCTCCACAGCGCGCGATACATGTTCTCCCCCATCGGCTGCGCGTCACGCGAGAGCGCGATATGCGCCAGCGCCGCCTTGCCGCCCGTCTGTACATACGCAAACATCCCGATGGAACTCACCGTCCCGGCCAGCAATCCCCAGAAGCCGCCCGCGCGCGTCGCCCGCTTCCACAGCATTCCTAGAATTACCGTTCCAAACAGCGGCGCGATGAAGAAGCTGAACAGCGCCTGCACATAATCCATGATCGAACTTGCATGAGACACCAGATACGCCGTACCAATTGAGATCAACATACCAATCACGGTCGACCAGCGGCCCATCGCCACATAGTGCTTGTCCGTCGCGTTCTTGTTGATGTACGCACCATACAGGTCATACGTCCACACGGTCGAAAACGCGCTCACATTGCCGGCCATGCCGCTCATAAATCCCGCCACCAGCGCTGTGATGCCAAGCCCCAGCAGCCCCGGTCCGCAGTAACGAATCAGCATCAGCGGCAGCACCTCGTCATACGCGTGCTGTCCCGTCGCCTTCGCCACCTCCGCGGGAACCAGGTGCATCACGCTGCCATCCCCGTTCTTCAGCACCGCCAGCGCCAGCAGCCCCGGCACGATCACAATCAGCGGCACCGCCATCTTGAACGCCGCCCCAATCACCGGCGCCAGCTTCGCTGACCGCAGATTGTTCGCGCTCAATACGCGCTGGACGACAAGGAAGTCGGTGGTCCAATACCCAAACGAAATCACCCCAGCCAGCCCGAAGACTATGCCCGTCCAGTGAATGCCCATGGGATTGCCCTTGAACGTACCCAGCGTGGACCACAGATGCGTATAGTCGTTCGACCCAACGTTATGCGCGATCTGCGCCTTCAGGTTCGTCCACCCGCCAGCCTCGATCAATCCAAGGATCGGGATCAGCGCCGCACCCGCCCAGATCAAGACGAACTGCAGCACCTCGTTGATAATGGCCGACCGCAAGCCGCCCAGCATGACATAGATCGCCACCGTGATCGCGCCCACCCAGATGGAAAACGTCATGTTCCACCCAAGCACCGTCTGCATCACCACGGCCATGGCGTACATGTTCACGCCTGACATCAAGATCGTCATCAGCGCAAAGCTGCCCGCGCTCAGCCCGCGCGCACCCTCACCAAAGCGCAGCTTCAAGTAGCCGGGCACCGAATGTGTTTTCGAGATGTAATAGAACGGCATCATCACGATGCCCAGGAACAGCATCGCCGGAATGGCGCCAATCCAGTACCAGTGCATCGCCAGAATGCCATACTGATACGCCGACCCGGCCCATCCCATCAACTCCAGCGAGCCAAGATTCGCCGACACAAAGCTCAGCCCGGCAATCCACGCCGTCATCTCGCGCCCAGCCAGGAAGAACTCCTCGCTGGTGTTCGTCGACCCTTTCACATAAAAGCCAATGAACAGCACGATGACGAAGTACAGCGCAAGAATCAGCACATCCACCGGATGGAGGTGCGTCAACTGCTGCGAAGCGAAGAGAGCAAGTGTGTTCATGAACTCCGGATGATGCGTGAAAAATCGTGAACACCCTTATACATGCTGACGGGCACGGCTCGCGACTTCACGCAGCGTCCGCAGTACACCGGACAAATCAGCAGGGGCGTCGCTTCTCTGTCCAAACGCAAAATACACCTCCCGATATAGCAGGTAAAGCTCTTCGTACACCGTCACAGCATCCGGCTCCGGAGCGTACACCGTATGCCCCGGACACATCTTCGCCTGCGCCTCCTCAACGCTGGCAAAGATCCCCGCCGCAACCTGCGCAAAGATCCCTGACCCGATGCTCGTGGGCGTCGCGTCCGGCACCAGTACCGGCTTGTTCAGCACATTCGCATACACCTGGTTCAGCACGGCATTGTTCTGCGGCACGCCGCCCGCGTTGATCACCCGCTCAATCGGCACACCATACTCCGCCATGCGGTCCAGGATGATCCGCGTGTGAAACGCTGTCCCCTCAATCGCGGCGAACAACTCATCCTGCGCCGTGTGCAGCAGGTTCCACCCCAGGGTGATGCCGCCCAGCTCACTGTTCACCAGCACGGTGCGGTCGCCGTTGTCCCACGATAGCCGCAGCAATCCAGTCTGCCCCGCGCGGTAGCGCTCCAGCCCATGCGCCAGCGTCTTTACGTCCGTCCCGGCACGCCGCGCAATCGCCTCAAAGATGTCGCCCACCGCCGACAGCCCAGCCTCGACACCGGTGTACGCGGGATGCACGCTGCCAGGCACCACGCCGCACACACCCGGAATCAGCTGCCGCTCCTTGCCCATCGCAATGATGCAGGTGGACGTGCCCACCACATTCACCACGTCGCCCTCACGGCAGCCCGCGCCAATGGCATCCCAGTGCGCGTCAAACGCACCAACCGGCACCGGAATCCCGGCGCACAGGCCCAGCTTGCTCGCCCACTCTGGCGACAGATGCCCCGCCAGCTGGTCCGAGGTCAACACCTCACCCGCCAGCTTCTCCCGCACGCCGTCCAGCAGCGGGTCCACCGAAGACAGAAACTTCTGCGACGGAAACCCACCCCATTTGGGGTTCCACATCCACTTGTGACCCAGCGCGCACACGCTGCGCTTCGCCTCCGCTGGCGAAGTCACGCCGCAAATCGTCGCCGCCACCATGTCGCAGTGCTCAAACGCCGACGCAAACCGCGCCCGCTTCTCCGGGCTGTGTCGCAGCCAATGCAGCAGCTTGGCAAAGCCCCACTCATGCGAGTACACGCCGCCGCACCACTGGATCGCCTCCAGCCCCTCCGCATGGGCGAGCGCGGTAATCTCCTGCGCCTCATGCAGCGCCCGGTGATCGCACCACAGATAGTATTCATCCAGCGGCTGCATCGCCGCATCCACCATCACCACGCTGGACCCGGTCGTATCCAGCGCAATCGCCTCCACCGCCTCGCCCGCCACACCCGTCTGCGCCAGCACATCACGCATCGCCGCCGCCAGCGCACCCATCTGGTCCGCATGGGACTGCGTGGCGAAATCCGGATCCTCACGCCTGCGATGCAGCGGATACCCCGCCGAAGCCGTCCCTAGCCGCCCCCGCTCACTGTCCAGCAGCGTCACCCGCACACTCAACGTCCCAAAATCAACCCCAGCCACCACCCGCATCTTTCGCTCGCCCTCGACTGCATCCTACTGCGGCCAAGCTCAAACCGGCTAAACGCGACACGCATGATGAGCACACGAACTCCAGTACCGTGCTACGACAACACGATAAAGCTCCAAGTCTATTGCGTATAAACTGCGGGCTGAAGGCCCGCGTCATAATAGCCTAGGGCGAAGCCCTAGGTCAGCGTGCCCACAAACCTTGCGGGCTGTACGCCCGCGCTATGTTCGCGCAAGCGAACCCATCGGATCATGCTCTACACATCCGTCTATACTTCTGCCATGCGCATACGGGCTAGTGCACTGTTGCTCGCCGTTTGTCTTCTCCTGACCCTGCACACATTCTGTCAGCAGACCACCAATCTCACCCAAATAGCCCGCATCGATCTAGGTGAGCATCCCGACTCATTCCGGCTCTTCTCTGGATCCGATGAGGACCACGGGCGTCGCGCCCCGCTGTTCGTCGTGTCGATGACTCCTGACGGCGACCTCGTTGCTTTTATCGCGATGCAGTCTGGCCCGTGGCACCTCGTTCGAGTTAAGGATTGGTCCGCTCAGAAACCGGTGGTGGAACGCCTCAACGTGCCGGGATACGGTGCAGATGAGTCGTCAGACAAATTCAGCATCACGCCGCAGGTTCTGATTACCCGGAACGGTAAGTACCTTGTCACAGTCGCGCATGCACCATGGCCTCGTGAAAACGACGACATTATCAACGTGATTGACCTCCAAACGTTCCACCTCGTTGCCACAGCACGCTTACAGCAGGGCTTCACAGGCGATTGGCGACTCGGCCCCGGAGATTCTCTTTTAGCTAATGGAGTAGTTTCAGACACGGCCAAACCTTTGGGCAGTGAACAACGGCTGGCTCTACTGTCGCTACCTAGTCTCAGTCTTTTGGATAGGTGCGACTACTCAGTTGGCTTCAACCCACCAAATTCGATCTCTGTCGAGAGAGCGGAGCTTCATGGCACGCCAAGCACGATGTGCGCACGGGAAGTTCAAAATCAATTGGCTCATCAAAACGAATCACAAGAAACTCATGTGCAATTAGACCCGACCTGTGGCATTGAAGAAACAACCCCCGATCATCATTACGCAGTCGGAACTTGCCGCGAATGCCGTCAAACTCTTTTTGGTGTTTCTTGCAAATCCGAAAAATCGGAAATCTACGCTGTGGGATCTAACAGGACCATCGGAAGCCTGATACATGCACCGCACAAACTGTCCCGGGTTACTATCGCACAATCCAACGGGAAGCTATACTTATTATCGCTTGAGGATGCTAATAAACTAACTGTCTACTTAATCCAAGCTGTCCCATGACATCGTTCGACGCTATGTAAGAACGCTCCATAGCCGTGTTGATGCAACGCATGTCCTGCTACTTGCGCGAGAGTTCGTCGATGCGCCCGTCGAGCTTGCCCGTAACGGTGAAGAACTGCTTCTGATCACCCTCGATCAGCCTCAGTCGCTCATCCATGAGATCAAGCCGTCCATCCATGCGGTCGAGCCGCCCGTCCATGCGATCGAACTGCCGGTTGACGTCGCTGCGAAGATCAGAGAGGCGCGTGTTCTGGTGAAGCCACCCCAGAATCACCAGGATGCTTGGGACGGCGATACCGATGTAGAACTGAGTGCTGGTCACGCTTACCGCCTCTGTTCTGCGAATGATAACAGGGCTAAAGCTATCGCGCACCACCATACAACTGCCGGTACATTTCCCGGTTCCTTAGAATCGACTGCACATAATCCCGTGTCTCGGTATACGGGATTGACTCCACAAACTCCGGCAGATCCTTGTAGTTGTTTTCCGCCATCCAGTTGCGGATGGGCACGTCGCCCGCGTTGTACGCCGCCAGCGCGTACTCCGGCGTGCCATTATAGCGGTCCAGCACCTGCCGCAGATTCGCCGTCCCCAGCTTCAAGTTGATCGACGGAATCAGCAGGGTACCCGCAGAAAAGCCGCGCATCCCGACGCGCCTCGCTTCTTCCTTGCCGACTGCGGGCAGCAGCTGCATCAACCCCATGGCATTCTTCGGCGAGACAGCGCCCGCGTTGAACTCGCTCTCCTGCCGGATCAGCGATGCCACTAAGTACGGATCAAGCCCCTGCGCCTGCGCATCTGCCACCAAGTCGCCCCAGTACGGCTTGGGAAAGAGGAGCTGCCAGTACTCGTTCGGCACCTCGTTGACGGGCAGCGTGTAGAAACCAACGCCGCTGCGTTTGATGGCCTGCAACGCGCGCACATTCTCGCCGTAGCTGGTGTAGATCTGCGCCTCGGCCAGCGAACCCCACTGCGAACTCGTCCCGCTGGCCTGGATCTCCGGCGCAATGTACTCATTCAGCGCGGCATTGGCTAGCAGACGAGCCTTGATCAGGTGCGGATCGTTCTCTGGCAGGGCTGCCACCAGTGTCGGCGGAGCAGGCGCACGCACCGCAGCCAACGCCGGAGCCGGGTCTACGGCCTGCAAGGAACCAATCGCAGTCAGCCGTGCCCGCGCCAAGTTCGCATAATAGTAGTTGCGATACGTCGCAATCAGCGCGTTGTAGAAATTCGCGGCCTGCGCCGGATTCTTTTCCGGCTCCTCATACAGCCGCCCGCGCCAGTACAGCGCCGTCGGGGCCTCAGAACTCGCCGGATACTTCGCAACCTGCTCGTCCATCAGCCGCGCCGCCTCGGCGTAGTTGCGCAGTCGGTAGTTCAGCCACGCCGTCCGCCAGTGCGCTGAGGGCGCGTACGTGCTGTTCGGAAAGTACTCCACCAGCTTCGTGTAATGATCAATCGCCTGCTGCGAATTCCGCTTGATCAGATACATGTTGCCGCCAGAGTACAGTGCCTCCTCCAGCCAGCGGCTATGCGGAAACCGCTGCTCCATCTGCCGCAGAATCTCCGTGTGCCCAGCCTGATCGCCTTCCGTGCGCGAAAGTTCCGCCAATATGTAGAGCTTCAGCGCGGCACTGTCGTCGCTCGTATCGGGCAGGCGCTCGGCCTCACTCCGCGACAGATGCTTCAGCCGCAAATCACACACGGCCACATAAATCTCCAGCGCATTCCGGTCCGCCTGCGACAGTGACGCGTCACTCCGCTCAATCTCGTGGTAGTCCTGCCCAGCCTCGGCATACCGCTTCGCGTTGAACAGAGCGTCCGCATGCAGCTTGCGCTCCCCCGCCGTTGGACCGGCGTTCATCGCCTGCAACGCAGTCTTCGATTGCGCGGCCTCCGGTGAGAACGGCAGCCGCACATAAATCTGCCGGTACAGCGCCGCGGCAGCGGTGTTATCCCCCGCCGCCTGATGGGCCTTTGCCTCGGTGAACAGGTAATCGGCACTTTGCGACCGCTTCTGCCCCGCCAGCGAGGCCAGCACGCGCAGCGCACTCCCGGATTCACCATTCAGCAGATACGCGTTCGCCAGCGTGACCGGCGCGCTTGAAACGAAGATGCTGCCGGGATACTTTTCGGCGAACCCGTTCAAAAGCGTGATGGCGCTGCCAGCGTCATGGTTCTGCAGCGCCGCCTGCGCACCCAGATAATCGGCATAATCGCGCAACGCGCTTCCGGCACTTGCGGCCTGCTTGTACGCGACCACCGCGTCGCCATACCGGCGGTCAGCGGCATCCGCATGGCCGATCGCAAGGTAGGCGGCCGAGGCAGCTTCACCCGGATGCCCCGCCGCATAGTTCTGCACACCCGCGAAGGCAGCTGATGTGCGGGACGCGGCAAGCTGCTGCGCCATGGGCCGCAACGTCGCCGATTCGACAAACGCCGACGCCAAATGCCGGCTCTGCGGCGTGGCATAGGATTCCACCCGGGTTGTTCGCACATGCACCGCGTTCCGGCCGGATGCTCTTCCGCTCACCGCTCGACGGCTGCTCGCTCTGCCCTTGCCAGAAGACGCACGGCTAACAACCGAAGACTTGCCCTTCGTCCCTTTCCTCCCACGCGAGGACACCGCCGCGGCATGGCTGCCCCTTTTCGCCGGCGCAGCCCCGCGTCTGACCGGCGCGGCCCAGCCAGAGGAAACCAACACGCAGAGCAGAACGCTCAATGAAATCAAAACCCGCACGTCTCCACTTTAAGACGGCACGCCCGGCCAGAGGTCATGCCCCGCCAACTTTGGCGAACCACCCCTGATTACGACCCGTGCCAGAAAGCCCCACAACAAACCCCGGCACACGGGTGCCCACCTTCGCGAAGCTAAGGTGAGCCTCTCCCGACAGGATCGTCTTAGCCATCATTGCCGCATACCCCGCCTCGCGAAGCTAAGGTGGGTCTTTCTCCGGAACAGCACGGCCTCAGCCGCTGAGAAAATTCCCCTCTATCACGGAGAAGTCCGCGAACGCACCGTCGTCCACATCATGTATACCCGCACCCACCGATAAGGAATCTTCATAGACCTGGTATGTTTGTGCCGTCCGTGCGAGCCCGCAGTCACGAGCGACTTGCGGGCTGTAGGCCCGCGTTGTAATAGCCTGGGGCAACGCCCCAGGCTCAGCCAGACACGTATTTGCGGGCTGTAGGCCCGCGTTATGCAAAGCCCCGAGGTCATGAACACACCTGTCGGAGGGCATGGCTTCACCAACGCCACAAACCCGTCACCAAGACATGGTTTCATCTGCTGTGGAACCACCCGCCTCTATCAAATTGCCGCAGCATCTAGCGCGAAGTACACTGCAAAGAGCACATGCCCGTCATCGAACACCCAGGAACGGAAGAGATACACCCCGACGTAGCGCTCGTGGATGCAGCGCGCCACGGCGACACCGCCGCGTTTGAAAAGCTCGTCCGCCAGTACGACCGCCAGATCTTCCGCGTCGCGCAACACATCACCCAAAATCGCGAGGACGCCGAAGACATCACCCAGGATGTCTTCATGAAGGCGTACAACAAGCTCGAACAATTTCAGGGCAACAGCAAATTCTCCACCTGGCTTACGCGCATCGCCGTGAATGAAAGCCTGATGCGGCTGCGCAAGCGCAAGACCAGCCGCACTGTCTCCATGGATCAGGACGTGCAGACCGACGAGGGTTCCATCCCGCGCGATTTCGCCGATTGGACACCCAATCCGGAGCAGCAGTATGGAACATCTGAACTCGGAGATATTCTGCAACGTACGATTGCGGGCTTATCGCCAGGTTTCCGCACCGTTTTTACCCTCCGCGACATCGAAAACCTGTCGACCGAAGAGACCGCAAACGCACTTGGTTTGAGCGTTCCAGCGGTAAAGTCGAGATTGCTGCGTGCACGGCTCCAATTACGCGAACGCCTGAGCCGCTACATGAAGCACAAGGACGGGAGTGCCAAGCCGTGACCTGCACCGATTTTCTCGCAAAGATGACCGACTACTTCGACGGCGAAGTGGAGCCGGAACTGCTACAGGAAATCAACTCGCACCTCTGCGACTGCCACCATTGCGAAGTCCTCGTCGACACCACCCGCAAAACCATCCGCATCTACCGCGACCACCAGGTCTACGACATCACCGAAGAAGTCCGCGAGCGCACCATCGCCCGCATCATGCACGCCTGCACCCACCGGTAATTGCCCGGGCAGGAATGCTCCAAGATAGTGCTTTAAACGCATTGCTCTACGGAACATGGGTGCGGGTGCCCGGTACATGACCTTGTCATGTACGGATGCTTTGCTCGTATGCTCTACCATGTGCATCTGGTGCGCATTGAAGCGGGCTGTAGGTTGTTCGGGCCGCATTGAGTTAGCGCAACGCAATGCATCAATCCATAACACCCTGCGTGGCAGCTTAAAATTTTGTTCACCACGTTAATACCATCCGTAGACCGCCTGTCCGGTTACTTTAAATGTTTCACGTGAAACATTCCTACCGCACCACCTGCTGGAAAAGCGACGAGTTCAACAACTCGGAAAACTGACCTTCCGACGAAGCATAAGACACCTGCAGCGTCCCTGAGTTCGAATCCACCGACGTCTCGCTTAGCGCGGCTTTCTCCTGCGGCGAACCCTCAGTCTTCTTTAGCATCACCATGCCCTTCATCAACGTTGCCGCCGTCGCCGCAGTCATCGTGTCCGACATCACAACCGCCATGTCGAAATGTATGCCGTTGTTGAAATCCAGCGTGTACCGCGAACTCTTCATCCGGTTCTTCACCGAATCATAGTCCGTCAGCGACGAAGCCTCGCCCAGCACGGAACGCATCATCGTCTGCGTGCCTTTTTGATCCAGCAGGCTCCACACCGCGCGCTGATCCACAGCATTCATCTCGTTCATCATGTCGCCGTTGGTCAGCATGTTGGATTGCAAGCCATCGCGCGCATCCAGCCCCGCCTTCACCGCCGCCGTATCGCCGAAGATCATCGTCGTCTGGTTCAGAAACACCACGCTCATTCCCGCCGCGCCCATCGGGTAGATATTGTAGTTCCGCATCACCTGAGGCTTGGTCTTCTGCTTGGTAAAGTTCGCCAGGATGCTCACCGTCTGGAACTGCCCTTGCGCAATGCCCAGCGTATGCGTCTGCCCGGCACCGGTGCGAAACGCCGCAAACGCCAGCGTGTCCGCATCGCGATCCACCTTCAGCCCGCTCTGCTTCAGCGCTGTCTCCAGGCGCTTCAGCTCAGGCGGCATGATCTTCTCTTTCAAGTTCATGGCAGCGGGTGACGCCTGCATGGCGCGGTAGTCCACCACAATCAATTGCTGAATATCGTTCGGGATCGAGGCCTTCGCATCACTGCTAAGCTGCGCGGCTCGCGCGCCGGGGATAAACGAACACGCGGCAACTCCAGCCAGCATCGCACACTTCAGAAACGTCTTCACGGTATTGCCTCCTGCATCACTTCAGCCTGCCTCAACGGCAAGCTCTCCGGCCACGGCAGCGGCTGTTCTATCCGCCGCTCCAGCACTTTATCCTCAACCCGGAACCCGGGTATTTGACGCGCCCATTCCTGAACGGTTTGACCGCCATCCATGCACGCATCCGCCGGAACCAATCCGATCAGTTCCCCTTCTGCAATCCGCGCACCCATCTGCCAGGCCAGCCGCTCCACCGCCGCATGTACCCGGGAAACAGGCGCGACATGGTAATTGGTGATGTTCATGCTGACCTGCGCGCGTCCCCCCACCATCACACCCATCGCCTTTACGCCAGGCATACCGCCGTTGGAAGCACGCAGAGAACGGGCGATGGAACGCGCGGCATGCAGATCGCCGTCCGCGAGATAGATGTTGTACGCAATCAAAAACTGACGCGCCCCCACCGCGCTTGCGCCCGCTGTTGCGTGCAGCTCTGGAGTGCCCACATCGGGCTTTCGCGTGGGATCCGTACGCACGGTATCACATAAGGTTTCAAACTGCCCGCGCCGAACCTGCTCCAATTGCACACGGTCCGGACGGCACGCCGCCGCCTCGTAGAAGTACACCGGCACGCCATACCGCCGCCAGATCTCCGTTCCCGCACGATGTGCCAGCGATGCGCATTGCCCGGGGGTGTAGTTGGTGACTGGCACAAATGGCACCACATCCGCCGCGCCAATGCGAGGGTGCACACCCTGCTGCATTGTGAGATCGATCAGGTCCGCTGCCCGGCCAACCGCGCGGATCGCCGCCTCGGCAACGGCTTCCGGCGCTCCCGCTACCGTCACCACGCTGCGGTTGTGCGCCGCATCCATCGACCAGTCCAGCAGGCTGACACCGAAGACCTGCATCGACCGGACAATCTCACGTACCACGCCTTCATCGCGCCCCTCGGAAAAGTTGGGAACGCACTCCACAATCGGCTCTGCCATCGCTACATACTCAAAGTGCTTCTTGTTCCTGAGGTCTCTATGTTTTCAACGCCACCAGCGACGAAGAAACGAACCAACCTACTTCCACCAGCTATACCCAATCGAAAACTGCACACTCGCATTCACACCCGGGTTCCGGTCGCCCAGGCTTGCCGACGAGATGTGGACCGCATTCGCGCCCAGGTCAATCGACCGTCCTGGCTTCAAAAAGTAATGCAGCCCGATCCCGCCCTGCGGCGTGAAGTTCCATACACTCGCGTCTGACCCCGGCCCATCATTGCCCAGGTTGACTGGACCCAGACCATACGCCGGATACTTATGATTCGTCCATAGAACTCCACCGGCTCCCTGGATATAGGGCATGATCTTTTTCCCCGATGTAAAGTTCCAGCGCAGAATGATCGGGGTGAGCGATACCCCACGGAAGGTGCCGCCCACCGTGTATGGCCCAACGCAGGAGATCACCGTGGGATTTGGTGTTGGCACGCAGGAATACCGCTGGAACGTGGGCGTATTCGATTGCCAATAGGGGAACAGTTCACCCGCATACTCAAAGTTTCCACGCAGCGAACCCTTGCCAATCTGGGTTGTCAGCACCTTGCCCACATGCGCGCCTGCCATGAAGAATGTGAAGTCATCGCGCATATCCGTGATGCCTTTGCCGCCTTGAAAGAGGACACCATACTCCCATGGCCGCGCGTTCGCCCGCGCCTGCACCGGTGACTCCGTCGCAACTGCCTGCGACACGGCACTCCGCAGCCCAGCCAACACCAACAGTGCAAACCCCGCCACAACCAACGCCCAACGTGGCAACAAACGCCTCATCCTTACCTCACAAAGCGGAGCCGCCCATCGTCGGCGGCTCCGCTGTTCCCTGTTCCCTGTTCCCTGTTCCCTGTAAAGCTACGCCGGAACCTGCGCCTCATCCATGTCGAAGTTAGAGTAGACGTTCTGCGTATCGTCAAGGTCCTCCAGTACCTCCAGCAGACGCATCATCGCGTTCGCCTGCGATCCTTCCAGCTTTTGATAGATGGTCGGAATCATGGTGATTTCCGCGTGTTCCGGCTTGAAACCCGCCTTCGTCACGGCTTCCCTGACTGGCTCGAACTCCTTCGGCGCAGTCAGTATCTCCCAGCTGTCACCGTCCTCGCTCAGATCGTCCGCTCCGGCTTCCAGCACAGTCTCGGTCAGTTTGTCTTCGTTGGCACCGGCCTTTGGCACCACGACCACGCCCTTTTTGCTGAACATGTAGCCGACAGACCCGGTCTCGCCCAGGTTGCCGCCGTTCTTGCTGAAGGCGTGGCGAATCTCACTGACCGCGCGATTACGGTTGTCCGTCAGCACATCGACGATGACGGCGACGCCACCCGGACCATAGCCCTCAAAGGTGATCTCCTCATAGCTCAGACCTTCCAGTTCGCCCGTGCCCCGCTGGATCGCGCGCTTGATGTTTTCGGCGGGCATATTCTCGGCCTTGGCAGCGAGAATGGCCGTGCGCAGCCGCGGGTTGCCGTCCGCATCGCCACCACCCTGCTTGGCTGCCACGGTGATTTCCTTGATCAGCCGCGTGAACGTCTTGCCGCGCTTGGCATCGGCCGCGCCCTTCTTATGCTTGATCGTTGCCCATTTGCTATGCCCTGACATCGATGGAACTCCTGCACTTTCTTCTCTGACACTCGGCAAGGCGAATACCCTGCAATCATTGGAAGTATACCGCTTAGTTAGTCCGTCAGGCCTGCCGACATGAACCACATGAATGTGATCCAACCAGAAACGCAAAGCATGATCTTGGCAGATCTGTCTCCTGATTGACGCGCCCAAACTACAGTTGCGACCAATCCGATGACACTCAGGAGAAGACTCATTCCTGAATAACCTACGTCGTCCGACCAGGAATGCGGCTTGCGAAAACCACTAGCCCAAATCTCTCTAACGTACGCAGATATTGTGAAGAGGACTGAAGTCCAGACGCTTGGACGTTGCAACAATGGACGATATTTGATCCCGATAAACGCAGTAGAGGTCGACAGACCCAACCCTGTAATCACTTCCTGTACCGTAATAAAGCTCATGCGATCTCCGGCGCAAACAACTCTTCATACGTCTCGCGCCGCCGGATGAGCCGTGGACCGGTGCTTTCTACCAGCACCTCCGCCGGACGCAGCCGCGTGTTGTAGTTCGAACTGAGCGACAGGCCGTACGCTCCCGCGTCCAGGATGGCCAGGAGGTCGCCTTCGCGCGTCTCTGGTAGCGAGCGCCCATGCGCGAAGAAGTCGCCACTCTCGCATACCGGGCCGACAATATCGACCGTCTCAGTGGCTGCGCCGGACCGCTGCACGACCGGCACAATCTCGTGGTGCGCCTGGTAGAGAGTGGGCCGGATGAGGTCATTCATCCCCGCATCGACAATCACAAACTGTTTTTCGCCGTTCTTCTTGCGGTAGAGCACGCGCGTGATCAGCGCGCCCGCCTGGCCCACGATGAACCGGCCCGGCTCCAGCAGCAGATGCAGCCCATTCACATCCGAGCCTCGCAGTACCTCCCACATGGCCGTTGCATACCCCTCCACCTGCGCCGCCGCGTCAAATGGTTCTCCGGTGTACTCGATGCCTAGACCACCGCCGCCATCGACGTAGCGAATATCATGCCCATCCGCGCGAAGATCGCTTACAAGCGCCAGCGTCTTGGTCAGGGCCTCCGCAAACGGCTCCATCTGCCGGATTTGCGATCCAATATGCACGCTGACGCCTGCCGTTTCGATGGACGGCATCGCCGCGGCTCGCGCATACACCGCTCGCGCCAGCTTGATGCCGATGCCGAACTTATGCGCGCTCAGACCCGTGGAAATGTACGGGTGCGTCTCCGCCGACACATCCGGGTTAACCCGCAACGCAACACGCGCGCGCTTTCCAGCTGCGGCAGCGCGCGCGGCCAGCAGATCCAACTCCGATTCGCTCTCCACGTTGAAAAGCAGAATATCCGCGGCCAGTGCCGCATCCATCTCGACGGCTGTCTTACCCACGCCGGAAAAGACGACGCGACGCGCGATCTCCGGCCCCGCCGCCGCGATCACCCGCGCCAACTCGCCACCGGAGACGATATCGAATCCACAGCCCTGGCCGGCCAGCAACCGCAGGATCGCCAGTGACGAGTTCGCCTTTACTGCGTAGCAGACGGTATGCGGAAAGCTGGCGAAGGCACGCTGGAATAGAGCGGCCCGCTCAACAATCTGCGCCGCCGAATAGACGTACATCGGTGTGCAGAACTGCCCCGCGAGGGCGTCGAGCGATATCCCGTCGCAGGAAAGAGTGCCGCTCTGATATTGAAAGGGCCGCGCCAGACTCATGCAACCGGAGGTTGTCCCGGCGGAGGAGGAGGTGGTTGCGTGCCGTACGGGGGCTGCCCATATGGAGGCTGTCCGGCATATGGCTGTTGCCCTGGGAACGGCTGCTGCTGCGGATACGGCAGACCAACCGGATCTTCGGGAATCACGATCCAGCAGATGATGTACGCCAGCACACCGCTGCCGCCAAAGATCACAAGCAGCACCACTACCAGCCGCACCATGGTCAGATCCCAACCATACGCACGCGCAAATGCCGCGCAAACACCGCCTATTTTGCGGTTATACCGTGGACGAAGAAGCGGTCCAGCCATCAGAAATCCTCCCTGCCACTGCGTGTTCCTCATTCTTGCACACGCGACGGCCACATTGACCAATACGCAGCAAAGCGAAGATAGTTCCCATCAAGCAACATGGAAAGGAGTGCACGTCAGGCGACGTTAGCTTCGCTGCACAGGATAGCTTTAGCCTTGAGTGACTACGTGCCGCTGTACGGCAACTTCAGGTACTTGCGCGCAGCGTCCGCCTGCGTTTGATCGCCGCCCGGAGCAGCGGCCAAACGGTACTCCGCAACCGCCTCGTCGCGCCGGTGCAGCAGGTCCAGCATCATGCCCGCGTTCAGTTGCGCGCGTTTACGCATCCATTCGCTGCAATTCGGCTGCTGGCTGGCGCTCAGGTAGCTTTTCGCCGCATCTAGGAAATCGCCCTGTCCGCGTTGCGTCTCGGCCAGGCCGAAATATGCAAGCTGCAACCGCGGCTCGATGAAGTACCCAGGCTTCGTGGCGTCATTCAACACGGCCTTATAGATTGCAATGGCTTCAGGGCCTTGCCCCTCATCCTTCTTCAGGTTCGCTTCTTCCAGGCGGAAGAGAAAGTCATGCGGATACTGTTTAGCCAAGCCCTGGGCGACCGCATACGCCTCCGCATACCGGTGGTCGTGCCGCAGAAACAATGACAGCGCGGTCTGCGACTCCACCTTCGTTACGGTGCCGTTCGCGGCTGCTTCCCGTAGCAGCGTCAACCCCTGTTCCTTATTCCCGCCAACGCCCGCGATGCCCACCAGCATGCGCACAAAGCGTGGCAGGCTGGCCACGGCGAACTGCTGGATGCCAACCGCCATCTTCGCGTCGGCATAGTTCGGGTCCAGCTTCAACACCTGCTCGCTGTCGTTCCTCGAGGCTAATCCCTGCCGTGCCGCGCCGGTAAAGCTGTGATCCACCAACGTGATCCACGCGGCGTGCATTCCCCTGGCATATCCACGCGCAAAGTAGGCGTTCTTATCATTGGGATCGATCTTCAAGCGCGCATCCGCCAGGCTGACCGCGCGGTCCGTCAACTCATCAATTCGACGGCGTACGTCATCGGAGACATTCGACTTGTGCCCGGAGCTAAGAAAATGCTCGCGGGCGTAGTACGTCGTGTCCAGCAGATCCTGACGGTAGAGTTCGCGGAAAATGGTGTCCATCAGGACGTACCCATTCGCCATCGGATCCTGTGGGTGCGCCTTCAGAATAGCTTCGAAGCGCTGCATGGCGCCGTCGTAGTCCAGGTTATAGAAGTGCTGAAAGCCGTCCCGGACCTCGGGGTCGAGATTCAGCGGATACGTGTTCTGTCCAACCACCGGCAGCGTGGCGAGCAGAACAAGCACCACACCAGTGAAACCCATTCCAATTCGTTTGCGCGATGACACACAGTGGTAGACGCGGCAGCGTGTGCCAAAGTATGCCTTTTCAATTGACGCATGGCGTGTGGCAGCATACGTTAGTTCCACACGAGGGCGCCCGCCCCCATGACTCGGATACAACTGCTACAGCTTTTGATCCAGCAAGCGCGAACGCACGGCTTTGTGTTCCGGAAGTGGTTCTCGCCCAGCACCGGTATCCCGTGGAGCGGCGCGGAGCACGCGGTAGAGTGGCTCAGCCGGGGTGAGCGGGTGAACCTGCTCCTGTTTTCCCATGCCTTCGCGCGCCACTTCTGGCAGAGTGGCGAACGCATCAGCTTCATGGTCCCGCAACAGACATTCCAGCGTGTCCTGCCCGACGGTCGCGTGCACACAGTTCATCGCAAGGCGCATATGCGACACTCCAGCCGTAACAATGTCTGGCGCTTTCACCTGCGCGAGATGGCCGCGCAGCCTGAACCCCTGCGCTACATCCGGCGGTATTTAATTGTGGAGGAGGTGCTGAAGGAAGAGGCCGCAATACCACCAGGCGGAAAGGCAAACCTGGACGATGCTGGTGAATGAGCTTACTGGGCCGTGCCGCCGAGCTTGCCTAACGCCTTTCGCGCAGCTTTATCGTGATCGCCACCGGCGTCCAGGCGAAGATATTCACGGTAATTCAGTGCCGCCTCATCACGCTTGTTCAGCCGGCTCGACGTTTCAGCCAGACCGAATCGAGCATCCGGTTCGTCTGGCGCATGTTCCACCGCGTCCTTAAAACGCAGATACGCACCTTGCGCATTGCCTGCCTGCAGATAATACGTGCCTATCTTCAGGTCATCGGCAACACGGGTCTGCTCCAGTTTGAGGCGAGCGGCCGAGGTGTCACCGCGGCTGCCCAGGTCCTTCAACGCGGACGCCTTCACGGGAGCATCGGACGGTGCCGCCGTTGGTGCGGCATCGTCATCGTCTGAGGAACTGCTGGCACGGGCGCCGCTAGATGATCCACCGCCTGCACTGCCCGCATCATCCCCCGAACTGCTGGAGCTTCCAGGAGGCAGATGTATGGGCTGATCAGAAGAGGTGGGCGGATCGGGCACGCCGGTGGTCGGCATCTCCGGTAGAGAAGTCCGGGGCGCGTCTCCGCGGTCCTTAGAATCCTGCTCAGGGAAAGGAAACTGACTCGCAGTGGACTTTCCCGGTGCCGGAGCCGCGTCTGAGCTGCTCTTGGTAGTACATGTACTGTCGTTCGGCTTGCATTTTGCTGAAGACCTGGAAGTCTGCGCCAGCAACGTACCAACACACATGACGGCCAACGCACTTGCAAGCAGCCACGTTCCACATCGTTGATGGTCCATGGTTCCCTGCGCGCTCACATCCGATTAGACGCACATAAGCACATGCCGGACATTCGCATGTCTGCCGACCTCCGTCACGTCTTGACGCGCTGATGTTCCCGCGACACGATAGATCATGCTTCCCCGGCTCTTTCTGCGCGCATCGCCTGTCCACGGTTGCGGCTGTTACACGTTGGATCCGATTCGAGCAGGCGCGCGCGTTGCCGAGTACGACGGCCCACGGATGCCAAAGACCGAAGCCGACGAGCGGTACCAGCATCGCGATGTGACTTACCTTTTCGGCGTGTCGGATCGTGACACGGTGATCGATGGCTTTGGCGCGGCCATGTTCATCAATCACTGCTGCCAACCAAACTGCCAGACCGAGGAAGATGACGGCCATATCTACGTGTTGGCACTGCGCAATGTTGCCGCGGGTGAGGAGCTGACCTACGAGTACCACCTCTATGACTCCGACGAAGACGACCAGCCCTGCTATTGCGGCGCGGATATCTGCCGGGGAACCATGTTCAGCGATAAGGAAATCAAACGGCGCAAACGACTCGGCCTGCCACTGACCTATCGCAAGCCCAAGCGCTCGACGTAAAGCATGTTCCTGGTGCCTAGTCCATATCGAACCTACTAGCATCCTTTAAGTGAGGCCGCTATGTTTCACGTAAAAATCGAGCAGGATGAAGATGGCATCTACATCGCAACTGTACCGGCTCTACCGGGCTGCGTTTCGGACGGACGACAAAAGCTGAAGCAAAGAGAAAACATACAGGAGGCCATGAAGTTGTGGCTGAGGCCGAAGACGCCAAAGCAATTGCCGAACTTCCCGCATCCGAGCCGGGCGGTATGATTGTTCTCCGACCCAAATGGACGGCAGACGAAGCTGCATGATGTAGGTATGCTCGCAAACATCTTCTCCACAGAAGCTGTTCGCGCCTTTCAGAGCTAGGCTGGATAATCGACCGGCAACGCGCAGTCATTTAGTCATGACTAAACTCCATGTATCAAGCAACCTTGCTGTCCCACTACGCAAAGAGATGTCAGTGGGTACGCTGCGGAGCTTGATCCGTGATGCCGGTCTAACCGTCGTCGAGTTCGTGGCTCTGCTCTGACCAAATCATCGACCAGCTAAACTAAAGCAGTGCCGTATCAGGTTCTAGCCCGCAAGTACCGTCCCCAGCGATTTGCCGACGTGGCCGGTCAGGACCACGTTACACGCACGCTGCAAAATGCCCTGGAACAGGGCCGCATCGCCCACGGCTACATCTTCAGCGGGCATCGCGGTATTGGCAAGACCACGATCGCGCGCATTCTTGCCTCCGCGCTGAACTGCCGTAACACTATCGGCTCGCCCGAGCGCCCCACACCGGAGCCTTGCGGTATCTGCGATTCCTGCCTGGAGATCCGCGCGGGAAATGCAGTCGATGTCATCGAAATTGACGCCGCCACCAACCGCGGCATTGACGAGATTCGCGAACTGCGCGATGCCGCGCGCTATCGTCCCGCGCGCGACTGCTACAAAATCTACATCCTGGACGAGGCGCATCAGATCACCGATGCCGCCTTCAACGCTCTATTGAAGACGCTGGAAGAACCGCCCGAGCACATCGTCTTCATGATGGCGACGACGGAGCCGGAAAACATTCCGCAGACCATTCGCTCGCGCTGCCAGCACTTCAGCTTTCATGCGGTGAAGCTGGATGACATTCTGACTGAACTCCGGGGCATCGCCGCGCATGAGGGCGTACTTGCCGGCGAGGCCGCACTCGCACTACTGGCCGAGGCAGGTGACGGCTCCATGCGCGACGCGCTCTCCATCATGGATCAAGCCATCGCCTCCGCACCCGTGGTGGACGGCAAGGCGGCACTCTCCGCCGCTGAAATTCGCGAGCTGATGGGTACCGTGCCGAACACCGTCTTCGAGGAAATGCTGGAATCCGTCGCGCGCAACGACTCCGCAACGCTGATGGGCACGGCCGGCCGCCTGCTGGACGCGGGCAACTCCCCGTCCCAGATCGCGCGCCAATTCGTGCGTTACCTGCGCAACTGCATTGTTGCCAAGATTGCCGTGCTGACGGAGGAACAGAACAGCAGTGACCTCCTGCAAATCTCACCCGACGAACGCCGCCGTGCCGTGCGCAGCGCCATGCTTTTTACGGAGGAAGAACTCACACGCTTTCTACAGGTCATGCTGCGTACGTTTGACGATGTCGGATTTCGTCAGGAACAGCGCCTGCACCTGGAACTTGGCCTCATCAAGTTGGTCCACCTGCAACGGCTTATTCCGGTGGAGGAGTTCCTCAGCCAACTGCCGCGCACCGGCATAAGTCCGCGTCCGGTGCCTGCGCCGCGAACAGTGGCCGCTCCAGCACCTCAGGTGCGTACGGCACCCATTGCTCCATCCCGTTTCTCACAACCACCGGGTTCCGCCACAACCTTAGAAGCGCATTCTTCAAATCTCGCTGCGGCAGTGGATTCGCAAAGGCAGCAGAAGGACATCACTGAGCCAACCACGCAGCCTGTTGCAACACCACCGGCTAAATCATCATTGGTTCAACCAACCGTGGAACTTTCCCTTGTTCAGCCGGATGTTCCTGCTGCCGATCCAGAATCGACCCAGCCAGGCACTGGACCACTCGCAAGCGATGCGGTCCAATTGCAAGCCGCTGCCGTGGAAGCGCTGTTCCAGACAGGCAAGCACAACTCAGCAGCCGAGCAACTTGAATCATCCACATGGGTACTCTCGGACGGAGAAGTGCGGGTCGCAACTACGCTGTCCAAACCGTTGCTCGGAACCATTTTCCGCCCCGATGTAGAAGCCATTATTAAAATCGCATTGCGCACGCACGGTCTGCCGGGCGCACGTCTGGTTTTTGTGCCAGCCGCGCCGGATGAAAGGCCGAATGCCGCACGCAAGCCGCGTACCGGTTCCGCACAGGCTCGCGCGCTGGAGCATCCCACCGTGCAAGCAGCGCAGAAGCTCTTCAATGCGGAGATCACAAATGTCTTTGACCTCCGAAAGGACTAGTGAGTCTGTGAATGTTCGAGAGTTCCGCGCCGAAGAGCACGCTGCTTGGCTGCGCATGCGTCTCGATCTCTGGCCACACTCCGACGGGCGAGACGCGGATCGATGGCTGTCACGTTCCGATGCAGTGACGCTTGTTGCGGAGAACAGCACGGGAGAACTCATTGGCTTTGCCGAAGCAGGCGAGCGCGCCTATGCAGATGGCTGCGATTCGTCACCTGTAGCTTTTCTGGAAGGTTGGTACGCCGTTCCGTCAATGCGCCGCCTTGGTGTTGGTGCGAAACTCGTTTGTGCTGTTGAGGGGTGGGCGCGTGGGCGCAACCTTACAGAACTCGCGTCAGACGCTCTGCTGGACAATGCTGCATCAATTGCTGCCCATCTCTCCACCGGCTTTGACGAGGTGGAACGTTCTGTCAAGTTCCGGAAGCCGCTATTCTGAAGAGCAGAGGTCAACCAGCGATGGACATGAGTAAGTTGCAGGAAATGATGGGGCAGGCGCAGCACATGCAGGCGCAGATGGAACAGAAACTGGCCTCCACCACAGCGGAAGGGAACTCTGGCGGAGGCTTGGTGACGGCGCGCGTCAACGGCCGCAAGGAATTGCTGCGCCTCAAGATCGCTCCCACGGCGCTATCGGCCAGCGACGGTGATGTCGAAATGCTGGAAGACCTGATTACCGCCGCCATCAACGAGGCCGGTCGCATGGTAGACCAGCAGATGCAGGCCGCGAGCAGCGACATGCTGGGCGGCATGGACATCGGAAAGCTGCTGGGCGAATGAACAGGCATACCCGTAAGCCGCGCCGCGTACTCCGCGCGACCTTCGTGTTTTGGGTCTTCCCCGAACCCGCGAAGGTTCAGTAACGATGGAGCGCTTCGCTCAGCCCATGGCGCGCCTGATCGATGAGCTGCGCAAACTTCCTGGCGTCGGTACAAAGAGCGCGCAGCGGCTTGCCTTTCACATCCTGCGCTCGCCGGATACGGACGCAGAAGCGCTTTCGACAGCAATCCGCGCATTAAAGGCGCAACTTCGCCTCTGCTCCATCTGCAATAATGTCACGGACGTGGACCCCTGCATTTACTGCGGCAGCCCCACCCGCACGCACGCGACCGTCTGTGTTGTGGAAGAACCAACCAGCATCGCGTCCATCGAAAAAACGCGCGGCTACAGCGGCATCTACCATGTGCTGCATGGCACGCTCTCGCCGCTAAACGGGGTCGGACCAGCGCAACTCCGCACCGCAAACCTCTTCAGCCGGCTGGGCGAGATCGACGAAATCATTCTAGCCCTCAGCCCAACGGTGGAAGGCGAAGCCACCGCGCACTGGCTCGCTGGTGAACTGCACAAGGCCAGCGCCGATCACCCGCTCCGCATCACCCGCATTGCCACCGGCGTTCCGGCTGGCAGTGACATCGAATATGCCGACGAAGTCACCATGAGCCGCGCCATGGAAGGTCGAAGAGAAATGTAGAAATGCCGATCTTTACAACGGGAAGATCTTAGATGTAATTGTTGGGCGAAAGTTAGCAGCAAGCTGGATGTAAGCTGTTTATAGGGAGTTGGCTATGACCACTATAGAACTTAGCGAGGACTTGGTTCGGCAAGCAATGCGAGTAGCTGACACAAACTCGGAAACTGAAATGGTCGAGAACGCTCTACGCTTACTCATCCGCCTCAAGAAGCAAGGAGATACTTTAACTGAGTTGTGGGGTAGCGCAAACTGGGAAGGCGACCTGGAGCAGTCTCGCGCAAATCGTTTAGATGACTGAGACCAGATGGTGATTGTAGACTCCACTGTTTTGATCGATGTCCTTGGAAAGAAGCGAAACCCGCATACCGAATGGCTTCAAAAGAACTCATATAAAGAGGCCATTGGAATCACCGATCTTATCTTGTGTGAAACCTTGCAAGGCGTGCGAAACATGGCAGAATTCGAGCGAGTTCGGAAGATGCTGAACAATCTCATGTGCTTTGAAACCGGTGGCAGGAGTCTTGCGGTTTCATCAGCCAGGAACTACAGCACGCTGCGTTACCGGGGCATCACGGTGCGGAAGACCGTGGATTGTATCATCGCAACCTTTTGCATCCAGAACCATCACATGTTGCTGCATCATGACCGTGATTTCGATTATTTTGAGCGGGAACTCGGCCTCAACGTCATCAACACAAATTCTTAGATTTCGCAGGTCTCATTAAGAGTTTTGAAGCTTGGTGCGTCCTGGGTATGCGCTCCGCTGAGATATATCCAGGACGCACGAACCTAAGCGGCTTCGGTGTCCTGCTCGTCGTGGAGTTCGCCATCATCAATGGCGGCAATGACTTTGCCGACAGCAGTTTTGCTGTTGGCCAGGCGCTTGGATTCGGGGTCAGTCTGGCCCTGTACGGTGTTGGTCTCATCGGCATCGCTGGTTTGCAGGCGAATGGAGCCGGTGGCATCATGCTCAGGATGGTGGCGCGTGGTGACTACCTTCTTGCGCGCCTTTACCGCCTGCAGTTCCACCTTATCCAACGCATCCTTCAGGGCAATGTCAATCTCTTTTGCCGACGTATGCGAAGAGAAGTCGCCGATGGTATTGCGAACAGTAACTTCGGCCTCACAGCGATTCTTCTCGCAGCTTAATACGACCTTGGCCATGCTCTTGGGGCCAAGCACTTTCTCGATGCGCGACAAACCTTCTTCAGCCTGCTGCCGCAGCTTCTGCGTCACCTGAGTTCCTCTGCCTGTGATCTCCAGATCCATCGAGTACCACCTCCTGATGAACGGGTTGGATGCTGTAAGACGCCGTTGCGACGCCTTTGGCGTCAGTCGCGGCAGCGGCGCTGGTGCGTGCTTGGAATGTTCATGTCCTCACGGTACTTCGCCACCGTGCGGCGCGTCACCTGGATGCCATGACGCTGCAGTTCAGCGGCGAGCACATCGTCGGTCAGCGGCTTGCGCGGATTTTCATCTTCGATCAGCTTGCGCACCTTCTTCTTCAATAGCATCAGGGGCAGGTCGCCGCCCTCCGGACCGTTGACCCCCTCTGAGAAGAAGAAGCGCAGTTCGTAGACACCCTGTGGCGTGTGCACGTACTTGTTGGCAACGGCACGGCTCACGGTCGAGGGGTGCACGCCAATCTCCTCCGCCACTTCCTTGATCATCATGGGCCGCAGCGCATCCACGCCGCGCTCCAGGAAGTCGCCTTGCCGCCGCAGGATGCACTCGCAGGTGCGGACGATGGTGTTCTTGCGTTGTTCGATGTTGCGCAACAGCTGAATGGCGGAACGGTAACGCTCCTTGACGTACTCCTTAACCTCGCGCTCTGTCTCCTTGTGCCGGAGCATGCGGCGGTAGCCCGCGTTCAGGCGCAGCGCGGGCATATCCTCCTCATTCATCACCACCACCCACTGCTCGCCGCGTTTCGCAAAAGCCACGTCGGGCTCAATCAGCCGGGTTTCAAGCTGGTTGTAGCGTTGTCCGGGCCGCGGATCGAGCGTGCGGATGGTGTCGATCGCCGCGCCCACCTGTCCCAGCGGTGTGGATAACAGATGTGAGAGTTCGCGAATGTCCCGTTTCTGGAGGGAGGACAGGTGATCGCGAATGATCGCGCAGGCAAGCCGCAGGTGCGCTTGGCGTGCCTGCAACTCCGCAAGCAAAGCCGTTTCCTCCTCCTCGTCACCGGAGAGCCTTTTCAGTGTTGTTTCGGTTTCCTGCGCCGCTCCGTGCAGTTGCAGCAGAAGGCATTCCTGCAGGTTGCGCGCGCCCACGCCGATGGGATCAAGCGTCTGAACGATAGACCGCGCATCCTGCATTAACTTGAGCGTGATCCCGTCCTCCGCATGCTGCGCGGCAAGCTCTTCATCAGAGATGAGCAGATAACCGCTCTCCTCAAGATTGCCAACGATGATCTCTGCCGCGGCGCGCAGGGCCGGTTTCAACGCCAGAGAGCCTAGCTGCCACTGCAGGTGGTCGCTTAACGTGCTTGGCTTAGAAAGGAAGTTCTCAAACGATGGCGCATCGGAATCTTCGAAACTCGGTCCCGCGACGCGAAAGCCGGGATCAAGGTATTCCTGAAAGTAGCTGCCGAAATCGATCTCATCGAAGGGATCTTTCTCCGTGCGATCCGCTTCCGTCGCCTTTTGCTCCGCGGTTAGCTCTCGATCACCCTCGCGTCCATCGAGTTCCTCGAGGCTGGCCGCGTTCTCCTCGATCTCTTCCAGGACAGGATTCTCTACAACTTCCGCGTTGATCATCTCTTTCAGCTCAAGCTTGTTGAGCGCGAGTACGCTCACCATCTGCACCAGGCCAGGCGTCAGCACCTGCCGCTGGGCGACTCTCAAATTCAGCTTGGGTTGCAACAACAACGCGAAACTTCCTCTCCCACCCTGTCAGACGCGATCCCCAACCGAATGTGTCTGCTGAAAGGGTCGAACGTTCGCAGTCTATCCCGCTGGAGTGCGCCACATGCCCGGTACTTTCTACTGGCAACAGGGCAACCGTTTCAATCGCGGATTAGAACCGGATCAAAGGCGGAAGCTTTCACCCAGGTAAATCCGTTTGACGTCCGGGTCGCGCCCCAGTTCGCCCGGTGTGCCGTGACGGAAGATGCGGCCTTCGGCGATGATGTAGGCACGGTCCGTCACGCTGAGCGTTTCCCGCACATTGTGATCCGTGATCAGCACGCCAATGCCGCTCTTTTTCAGGCTGAAAATGATCTCCTGCAGGTCGAGCACAGCGATGGGATCGATGCCGCTAAAAGGCTCATCCAGCAGGATGAACGATGGCTGGATACATAGGCAGCGGGCAATTTCCACGCGGCGGCGCTCCCCACCTGAGAGGGCGTACCCCTGCGTGTTGCGCACATGACCGAGATTGAGCTGCTCGATCAGCGTGGTGGCACGTGTCCGGCGCGTCTCCCAGTTCAGCGGCTGCGTTTCCAGAATGGCAAGGATGTTTTCTTCCACGGTGAGCTTGCGAAAGATGGAAGGCTCCTGCGGCAGGTAGCTGATGCCGTAGTTCCGGGCGCGCAGGTACATGGGAATGCGCGTAATGTCCTCGCCCGCAACCAGCACGCGGCCCGAGTCAGGCCGCACCAGCCCAACGATCATGTAGAAGCTGGTCGTCTTGCCCGCGCCGTTCGGTCCCAACAGGCCCACTACCTCCCCCTGTGCAATGGACAGGCTTACGGCACGAACAACCTCGCGGCCGTCGTAGCTCTTCGCGAGGCTTTCCGCTATCAGCAGCTTACGATCCTGGATACCTGCTTCGAGCGGTGATGGATTCACTGGCGGGGAATTTGGCGGCTTGTCCGTGCTGGTCGTCTGGGGTGCTGTGACTAAGGTCTGCATTAGCGGGCGCGCGCGGGACGTCCCGCCTCTGTCTCGGTGCGGGCGGGCTTGCCTGCCTCCCCGGTCACTTCGATGCTCTCGTCGGAACCGTGAAAGACCAGCGATGTTCCGGTAACGTTTCCCCGCAGGCTGTCCTCAATGCGTGGGAGCGCGGCTGTAGTGCCGGTAAGCTGGTACCGGTCATCGGCGGCGGTGTACAGCAGCCGCTCGCCAGTACCGGTGCGTCCTGGCTCCCGCAGATGCACATGGCCGGTTGCGGTGATGGACTCGATACTTCCCTGGTTGAAGGCACTCACCGTGGCATTCCTGTCCTGCTTCGTCTCATTCGACTTGGAAGATGGGCGCAACGTTGCGACTAATTTGTCGGAGGTCACTCCGGTTGTTCCGCTGAGCATACGCACATCTCCGCTGACGTCGATGCGACCGGGCGCGCTCGCCGTGGCTGAGGTCATCAGCAGAGTACTTCCGGTAATGTCGACCGGGCCTTTGGTTTCGCTCTTCATGCTGGCGGCGGGTGCCCCAGCACGGGCTGCTCCAACTAATGTCAGGTGCACGGCACGGATTGGTGCGGAGCTTGTGCCTGCATGCGCAGCCAGCGTACCCCCTGACCTGTCCAGGTCGATCTCCCCAGCCTGCAGTTGCGCAGTGCTGGACCACATGCGAGCCGCGCGCTCCGTTCCGTGGAAGTGAGCGAGGCCGCTGTTGCCGGCGATCTCCGCGCGGTCTGCCAGCACATGCACCGGGTCCGGCTTGCCTACTCCGGTCGCGTCCTGCACAAACGTACCCTTCACGTTTCCCTGGGCCGTGGCATCGCCGCTGCTCTGGAGTAACGCGATACGGTCAGCGGCAAGCTGCACACCGGGTGCGATTACGACCGGCGCGCCTGACAAGGTCAAACGCTGCGTACCGCTTTCGAATTCCGCGCGCTCCGCCATCGCGCGGCTATCCTGCGGCTTGCTCGCGGCCTGAGATTTCATCGGAACGGAAGGAGCAGCCGCGGCCGCCACTGTGTGCTGTGTGATGACAACATGCCCCGTCTGCACGGCGCTTTGCAATGTCCCTGTGCCACTTCCCTCTTTCCCCGTACCCGGTGCACCCAGGACCGCATGCAGCGTATCTCCGGTGCTGACGCGCATGTTTCCAGCGGTATCGCTCTCCTCCACACGCGTACCCCCCGCTCCATCAATCACCGAGATATATCGCTGGCCCAGAGCGAGCGCCGTTCCAGCGTTCAAGGTGGCGGCTCGTACGATGGTGGTGCGGGAGATCGTGGACGCTTCCAGAGACCGCTTCACCCGCGGTGTGGAGTTCGCTCCCGATACGTCTCCAATGCCGCGGAAGACCGCATTCCCAGATGCGATCGCGTGGAGCAACACCGTCCGCGTGCCCTCCTGTCCCAGTTGCGCATCCACCAAATCTGCCGTGAGTGTGCTTGACCGCTTCTGTGAGGCGCGCGCTCCGTGCAGTTCCACCGCGTGCTTCAGCAGCAAGTGTTCCGGCTTGCCCGCCGCGTCGAAACGAAGCGTGGCGTCCCCCGCTGTTCCCGTGCCGTTCTCTGCTTCCAACTGCACGCCGCCGTGCATGGAGGCTGTCTCCAGGCGGCCTGCGGAGTTCATGTCCGCCATCAGATGTGGAGCCTCCGCATGGACGCCACTATCGCTTTCCACTGATGCATGGCCATCGGCGCGAACAGACTCGACGCTCCCGTCCTTGCGCAGAGCAAGGACCACTGTCTCGCCCGCCGCGCGTTCCTTGTCCGCCATCACGTGCGCGCTGTGCAATATGGCGATCTGCGTGTTGCGGTCCATCTCCGCCGCGTTCGCGTCCACATGGATGGAACGGCCATTCTGCATGCCATCCAAGCGGACATCACCGCGCAATCGCAGCACGCCCGTGCCGCTTTCAAAGTCTGCACCGATGGCATCGCCATGCATATCGCCGTATACCAAGTGAATAGGCTGGTCCGTCGCGGCTATCCCCAGCTTTTGCAGGAAGATCAGGCCGCTTGTGGTGATTTGCGCGCGCTCCGCGCCGGGCCTGTGGGGTGCTCCGGCCTGCGCAGGCAAGGCCAGATCCAGGTGCGTCTCGCCCATCGCCCTTACCACGCCGTTTGGCTGGTCGTATTCAAACTCCGCACCGCGGATGCTGTCCGTCTGGTTAGAACCTGGAGGACCATAGAGAGTGATTGCCACGTCGTGCAGCGTGGTCTTGCCGTTCTCCCGCTGAATAGCTTTTGCCGCGTGGATCGTGAAAACCGTTCGGCCCTTTACGGTTTGCGAGTAGGTAAACCCGTTCGTTTCCGACTTGATGTCAATACCAAGCCGGTGCGGCAAGTCCGCTAACAACCGTCGCGCACGATACCGTGCGTAACCCAGCACGCCCGCAAGCACCGCAACCAGCAGCAGAAGCCCAGCTAATAACCAACGGCGCAGACCGACGATGGAGAACCCGCGCGCCCTGCCCTGTCTGCCCGTCGCCATTCCTCCTGCTATCTTCTCATCCAAGCACTATGAATGCGTACCCACCATCCGCCGGACGTGCCGTGCATCCAATCTCCATATGGCCGATCAGCTCTACCTAAGCCTGTGGTTTCCTAACTTTCGCCTTATTGCCCTGCCGGAGAAACTGACGAATGTTCTCCAGCAGTTTGCGCGGGTCAGCGGCAACACCCGCATCAGCGCCGCATCCGCCATCCCGCTAGGATGGACTGAGTCGCCGGTCTTCCAGCGTGTCTTTGTCAACGACGATCGATCGCAGCCATCGAACGATTCACTCGCACAGAACGCCGTCGCGGAAACGACTGAACAGCTGCACGACGACATGGCCTATGAGTTTGAAGCCTCTTGGCAGCTGTGGCAACCAGAGGCTGCGGGCGAAGGCTTCGATCCAACGTGGCGTCTAGCACCGTCAACGGTAAAGATCATCGGATTCGGTCCTGAATTTGACGACGGCAGCTACGAGCAGAACGGCCATATCCGCATCGACTTCGGCCTAGACACGCCGTGGGTACAGGACGAGAACGACCTGGACGAAGATGGAAGAAAGCGCCTGCAGCAAAACGTCGAAAAGTTGCTGGCATTCACCCTAAGCGTGGAGAAGCACTGCGGCATCTCCTCACGTCTCCTTTGGACCGAAAGCGGCGAACCGCTTGCCGAGAAGCTGATTGCACGCTTACAGAAGGTTAACTAACGCCGATGAGTTTCCGCGGCTATTCCGGAATCGAGAAGGTATAGATTTTTCCTGCGTGACTGATCCCTGGCGTGGCTGCCTGTCCCGGTGCGAGCACGCCATATTCTCCCTTTTGCAGGTCACGAGGCACGGTGAAACCATAGATGCGCTGCGAAACCTTGTGAATCGGAAGGTCCAGTGCATCGCGATCCGTGCCAGTCTCAGAGTGGAATACGTTGCCGGTTTTCACGCGGAATTCGCGCCGGTCACTCTTTGGACGAAAGCGGAGGATCACGTATTCAATCCCATCCGTGTTCGCTGGTGCGAGAATCAGGATTTCCGTCCCAGGCGAAATTTGCAGCTTCGACTTCGGCCCGGTGACCACGCCATTTTCGTCCTTCTTGATGATGTTGTTGGTTGCCAGACTCTTCAGCGCACCACCATCGCGGTAGCGGACCAGCTCCGGGCCTACCTCTTCCCACTGCCCCTGCCGGTTCTTGAAGTAGACGCCGGGATCATCGGTGTTGATCGAGAGCGGCGCAACATCCACCGGCGCGGGCGCTGGGTGCTGCTGCAGGCCGCTGTTGCGTGCCAGCATGATCGCAATGACGGCGGATGAAACCCCGGCCTGCTTCAGCGCAACCAGGTCATCCGGTCCGGTCTTGTACTGGCCAGGTTGAGAGCGCACCGTTTGCAGGATGATTTCGTCACCCAGGTCCGCCTGCGTCATTTTTACGATGGCATCATTATCCAACAGCTTGCTTTGTGAGGGCGGCTGCGTGGAAGTATTTGCCTGCGAAGCTTTACCCGCAAGCTGCGGCAAGGGGCCTTCCACCGCGCCCTGTGCTCGCAGGCATGCAGACCACGTGATAAAGAGCAAGCCGATTGAAACAATCCGGCCTATGTGGCGAAAGGGTTTCATTTGTGTCATGTTCCCTGTGTCTTGGACGGAGCACCTGTCTTCTGGTGTACGCGATCTCAACCTTCATCATGTGCGGCAGCTTGGATTGTTCGCTCCGGCAACGGTGAAAAACGTAATACTGTGCGGTGCGAGTTGAGTGGAACCTTTCGGACTGATCGCGGGTGCAATGGAGGGCAGCGTATTACCTCTTCCAAGCGCCAGCGGCTCGCCGTTCATCAGTATCTGTTTCGAGTCGAGCGCGCTTGCCGTCATGGAGAAGCGCTGTGCATCCATTGGCACGTCGATTGCCGCGGATGTGTCATTGGCATTGACGGCAAGCAGGGTGACGCCGCCCGGTGTGCCGCGCTGGCATTGCGCATACAGGTACAGATTCGGCGAGAGCGGCTGTCCCGCGTCCAGCACCGTTGTTCCCATCAGCCTGCGCCACAGCAGCGCGGCCCAGTAATCCGGGCGCGGATCCAGCGTCTTCGGGTCCAGCAAAGCGTAATCACCGGCGGCCAGTGTGTTGTGCGCCACCACCTGCACGCCGCGCTTTGCCAGGCTGCCCAGCTGATTCAAGTAGCGAAAGCTGTCCAGAAACGTGGATGCCCAGCGGTCACCGCCGCACGCCGCCTCGCCTGTTTCGGTCAACCACATCGGCTTGCCGGGCAGGTATTGATCGCGCAGCGTGCTGTAGAACGCCTCCACTACATCCGTTCGGTCGAGCCAGCCCGGCGAAAGTGCTTCATCCGCCTTCAGACCGCCGTTGCAGCGCGCTGACACACCGCCGTAAAAATGATACGAGAACGCATCGAACACCGGCCCTGTCGCCTTCAGCATTTCTGAGCTCGGCAGCAGGGACATACCTGACCCAGCAGCAAGAGGTATGCCCTCGCCGACGCTACCCGGTCCCAGAAAGACCGTGCCCGGCGACGCCTTTCGCACAAAAGCCGTGAAAACACTGATATCGCGCCCAAACGCAGCGCCATCATAGCCCTTGGGCGCGCCCCCGATCTGCGCAAACGACGGCTCGTTCATAAATTCCGTCGCCGCAATCGCGCCACCAGCCTGCTGTGTGTAGTCGAAAAGCTCCTGCGCCTGACTGCTCGTCCAGAGACCATCCTTATCCCGTGTGCCAGCGCTGGTCGCAACGGATGTGACGATCCGCGCGTTCACGGCCTTAGAGAAATCGATGACACCCTTCCACTCCGCGCGCGTCAGCACACCGTTAAAGCCGGCAGGCGGAGTGGCTGGCGCGGGGGCATCGCTGTTCTGGAAGTATGTCGAGTTCTGCCATGTGCCGCTCACCCGCACGTACGCCGGTCCCAGTGCAGCCGCCAGTGTGCGGAGCTTTGGATTGGATAGATCGATCGGCGGACGGTATTGGAAGAGCTTCGGATCAAGACCGGCCGGTTGGTTGGCACTCCGCGGAGCATTGGCGCGCATGGCATCGATCTCGCTGTACGGCTTCCAGAAGTTGCCACCCGTTACTTCAGCCATCTCGATGTTGTACGACTGAAAGCGGTCACTGACGGACCCAACACGCGGGAAGCTGCCCGGATCGACACGAATGCCGGCACTCTGAGCCTCCACATTGAAGCCGATTCCCACAACGAAAAAACACACCGTACCGAGAGAACAACACCCACGCATGAGCAACCTCATACTCCTAAACGCCCATGCTAACCCGCTACCGCAATGTACGTCACTAAGGTCGCGAAAACGGGCGGCTTGCTTACAGAACGCCAGACCCGGTATACAAAGATGCGCTCTGAAAGGCACGGTATATCGGATTGAATCGCCGCGAACTCCTCCAAACCTCCGCGCTCGTTCTGGCTGGGAGCACTCTCGAACGCCGCAGCTTCGCAAAGGACAATGCCCTGAACAGCCACGCCGATGTTCCCCGCACCAATTGGTCCAAGAACCTGCGCTATGGCACGGACACGGTTTACGCCCCGGTCAACGCGGATGAAGTCCGCCAGATCGTACTGGAGTGCCTTCGCATCAAGCAGCTCGGGTCGCAACACTGCTTCAACAACATCGCGGACAGCCATCATGCGCAAATCTCGTCGCGTGGGCTGAAGGGCATCGACATCGATCATGCCACAAAGACCGCCACCGTTGGCGCGGGCGTGCGTTATGGCGAGCTTGCGCCGGTGCTGGACAAAGCCGGATTTGCCCTGAACAATCTAGCCTCGCTGCCACATATTTCGGTCGGTGGCACTATCGCGACGGCCACGCATGGCTCTGGCGTGCACAACAAAAATCTCGCCACCGCTGTCCGGGCCATCGAATTCATCACAGCGGACGGGCGCACGGTAACCCTTTCACGCGATAAGGATGGAGACCGCTTCCGGTTGGCGGTGGTGCACTTGGGCGCACTGGGCATGCTCACGCGCGTCACGCTCGACCTGCTGCCCCGCTTCGACATGTCACAGGTGGTGTATCAAAACCTTTCGTTCGATCAGTTGGAGCATCATCTCGACGCGATCATGAGTGCTGGGTATAGCGTCAGCCTCTTCACCGACTGGCAAAACAACACCGCCAGCGAGGTCTGGATCAAGGATCGTGTCGCACCCGGTGCCGGCCCGATCTCACTGCCGCCTTTGTTCTACGGAGCCACCCTTCAGAAGCAGAAGCTCCACCCCATTGTGAAAAACAACGCGGAAGCAACGACGGAGCAGATGGGCAGCATCGGCCCGTGGTATCTGCGCATGCCGCACTTCAAGATGGAATTCACGCCATCGAATGGCGAAGAGCTGCAAACCGAGTACTTCATTGACCGCAAGGACGGCTATCGCGCCATGCGCGCCGTGGAGCAGCTGCGTGACCAGATCACGCCGCACCTCTTCATTACGGAGATTCGCACCATCGCGGCGGATGATCTGCCGATGAGCATGGCGCACGGACGCGATTCACTGGCGATTCACTTTACCTGGAAACCCGAGGAACCCGCCGTTCGCAAGTTGTTGCCGCAAATTGAGGCCGTGCTAATGCCCTTCAACGCCCGTCCGCACTGGGGCAAAATCTTTGAGATGCCCGCCAGCTACATTCAGCAGCAATACCCAGCCATGCAGCAGTTTCGGCAGATTGCCACGGAACTGGACCCGGCGGGCAAGTTCCGCAACGATTACCTTAACCGGAATGTATTCATGGCGTAGCTGCTTGACGCACCGATGAACAGTGCGCATGTCGAACATAGAAACCTCCTGACTCACTGGTGTTGCTGCTTCAGGTTAGGCGGTAGCATCGGAGCATGTCCTTCAAGTCAGCGTTGTGGATCGCCATCGTTCTCGTCTCGCCCGTCAGATTCCAGGCACAGTCGCATCCCCGTGATGGAGCGATCCACGATGCGGACACACGCGCGTGGTGGCACACCACAGAGGCGCTCTCCGGTGACAACATGGAGGGCCGCGACACCGGGTCTGCGGCGTACCAACGTGCCGCCAGCTACGTTGCCGACCGCTTCAAGCGAGCTGGACTACAGCCCGCCGGTGACAACGGCACATTCTTCCAAACAGTACCCATGCACGAGGTGCGCCTGGAGCCTGACTCAACATTCCATCTCCAGCGGAACGACGGCGCAGGACGCGATCTGCGTTTGATGTACGAGATCTATCCGACAGGTATCCAGGGCGCACCATTGCAGACCCATGGCAGCCTGGCCGTTCGCGGAGCGTGCACCGCCGCGGATCTGACGGACGTTCGAGGGGAGGTAGTCCTCTGCCTGGGCGGCCAGCATGGCGCACCTGACCGGGTGGCGAACGCACGTGCCGCAGGGGCTGCCGGAGTGTTGACCGTCGACGATCCGTACTACACCTTGGAGCCGGTGCGATGGCCCTTCCCGTACGCACGCAGCGTGACCCTGCGGCTGCCGAACCAAACGCCACCTGCGGCGGCGCCCATCTTCACGGCACTGCTGAACGCGGACACCTTTCAGCAGATGCTGGAGGGTTCCGGGCACGATGGCGCGGCGCTGCTGAAAGCAGCGGCGGCAAGGGAGCCGCTGCCCTCCTTCGATCTGTCCTGGACGTTTACGGCCACGCTGCACACCACGGAACGCGACATTGCAAGCCCCAATGTCCTGGCTGTGTTGCCGGGTACCAACCCTGGCCTGAAAGGCGAAGTTGTGGCCCTCAGCGCGCACCTGGACGGATATGGCTATGGCGAAGCTGTGAACGGGGACACCCTGTACAACGGCGCCCTGGACGATGCCGCGTATGTAGCGCTGCTGATCCAAATGGCAGACGATCTCCACCGGAGCACCGCCGGAGGTGATGTCCTGGCGATGCCCTCGCGCTCGTTGCTCTTCTGTGTCTTCACCGGTGAGGAGAAGGGACTACTGGGCGCACGCTGGTTCGTTGACCATACGACTGTACCGAAGCACCAGATTGTCGCGGATGTGAATCTGGATCAGCTTCGCCCACTGTTTCCGCTTCACATACTGACGGCGTTGGCCATTCGCGACACGACTCTGGGTGCGACGGCACAGCAAGTGGGCAGTGCCATGCACATCACCGTGCGTGAAGATCGCGAGCCGGAGCGCGGCCTTCTGCGGCGGGCCGACCACTATCCCTTCCTGCAGGCGGGCATCCCGGCCATTGGCTTCATCTTTGGCTTTGAACCCGGCACGGAAGAGGAGCGGCGCTACCGGGAGTGGTACCGCGTTCGCTATCACCGCCCTCAAGACGACCTGACGCAACCTCTCGACTTCGAGGCTGCCCACAGCTTCAACCGCTTCTTCTATGCCTTTGCGCTTAACGTTGCCAACGGATTGGACCGCCCGCGCGTCTTGCCGGGCAGTCCCTTCAAACAGCCGTAAGTTGATCACAGTTAATCTGTCACCTACTTCCGGGCCGCAGCACCTGCACGTTTAGGAATCCGCGTCACCGAACCATCCGGCATGACAACGTACTTATCGCCGGTCACTTCCTCAAGGTACGAATTTGTTGTGCCAACACGTGTCACCTCGCGCGCATCTGTCTGCCCCGGTGCGGTGAGGATGAAGTGCTTGCCATCGCCCTCGTCCTGCACAGGGGACTTGGTGGCAGGTGGCGGCGCGGGCGCTGCAGCCGCAACAACAGCGGCTGAAGGAGCAGGTGCCGCATCTGCCGCTCCAGTAAACGGTTCGATCCGTCCGGTCTGACGGAAATGCACATACTCAGGTCCCTTGATGCCAGCTACGCACTGCGAGTAGGCATCCAGGCCAACACTCTGGCTGGTACCCGTGGTGCTTGCCACGGCTTCGCTGTTGCGTTCCGTCCGTTGTGTGGCACCCGTGGCCGCAGCGGTATTGGCACCATTGTTATTGCCCCAGCCCCACCATCCAGAGCGTCCCCGGGACACCGCGCTGGCAGCAACGCCGGTGGCTCCGGTAATTGCACCCTGCTTCATCTTGTCGTTGTCCTGGCCATGTTCACGCTTGTGCAGGGTGTCCTGCTCGTTGGCAAGTTGGGAGTTGGCCTGCTCGCGGCAGCTTGCCATCTGCGGGGCGGTGATGGGCATCATTTCCATCGTGATGCCGTCAGCCGGACCGGCCTGTGGCGCGGCTACAGCAGGCCTTACTTGTGCACCGGTAAAGGCTGCGGTTAAGAGAATCGTTGAGGCAGCGGAAAGTGTGCAGAAATTACGGACCATCACAAAGCTCCTTGACGTTCAGGGCTCGCCGCTACACTGCGCGGATGACAACCCTTGAATGAGTGCAGCCATGCTACGTCGCGCGAGTCTGCGGCGGCAATCATTTTTTTTGCGAGTGCGTATATTTCGCGTCGTTAAGGGCAGTCCAGCGTCTGCTCCTCCTGTGCTAAAGTCGTAGAGAGCGCTGCGCTTCTTGGCAGCGTTGTTTGTTGTCTGATGGTTTATGCAGGCTGGAAAGTTTCAACTGGCCATGTGGGCTGGCGTAGCTCAGCTGGTAGAGCATCTGATTTGTAATCAGAGGGTCGGGGGTTCAAATCCCTTCGCCAGCTCCAACCCGCACCAAACGGCAGCAACGAATCGTGCACAGGTGGCCGAGTGGTTAATGGCAGCAGACTGTAAATCTGCCACGCAACGCGTTACGGAGGTTCGAATCCTCCCCTGTGCACCACAGGTTTTGGCAGGACCGATGAACGGACCCGGATCGCGGCAGCGCATGATTGTGGCCCTGCTGGTCATCTCCGGGGCGGCCATTGGCGTGGCATTCACCATGGAGCCGGGCAGATACCGGTCGCTGGCGTGGGTGCTATTGGGATTTTTTGCGTTTCGGGTCCTGATTGGGCGTTTGAGGCTAAGGCAGTCCGCGCGAGAGAAGTAACGGGATGTAGCATTGTTCGTAGCAGGCTGATGTAGCTCAGTGGCAGAGCACTCCCTTGGTAAGGGAGAGGTCGAGGGTTCAAGCCCCTCCATCAGCTCCAAATTGTTTAGCTTGTAGCTTCTGGCTATTAGCTGTTAGCAGGCGTGGATGCTGGGAGCTAACAGCTAAGGCTAACAGCTATAAAGGCGGGAGTAACTCAGTGGTAGAGTCACAGCCTTCCAAGCTGTTGGTCGCGGGTTCGATCCCCGTCTCCCGCTCCAAATACCGGTAAGGACGCGAACAGGGCGATGTACACACAGGCAGTCATAGCGGTAAAAGATCAGCACGCGTTCAGCGCGGTAAAGCAGGCGATTGATACTGCATTTTCCAGCGGCAACATCGCAGCATTCCTGGATTCGATGCAGCGCTCCAAACTTCGCATTCGCCACTTTGAAGAGGTTGCGCATGCCGGCAAGCTCGGCTCTGACGTGGAGACCACCTATCACGCGCTCGGCGACGGCGATCAGGGCATGATCCGCGAACACTATCTCAGTACGCTGGAAAAGGTAGACCCCGAGCTTCGTAAGAAATATCTCAAGGTCTACGCCTACTACTGAAGCAGTTCTTGCATAAGTTTTCCTGGGCTTGGAGCCGCGCCGTGCGGCAGCCCGAACTTGGACTTAAAACCAGCCTTGCGATTGGCAGCGCAGGCAATACCAGGAGTAAGAAATGGCGAAGGAAAAGTTTGACCGGTCGAAGCCTCACGTGAATGTGGGGACGATTGGGCACATCGATCATGGCAAGACGACGTTGACGGCTGCGATCACGAAGGTGCTGTCGAAGCACAACCCGAAGATCCAGTTTCGTTCGTTTGACACGATTGATAACGCTCCGGAAGAGCGGGAGCGCGGTATTACCATCGCGACCTCGCACGTGGAGTACGAGACGGCCAACCGGCACTACGCTCACGTGGATTGCCCGGGCCACGCCGACTACATCAAGAACATGATCACGGGTGCGGCGCAGATGGATGGCGCAATCCTGGTGGTCGCGGCCACCGACGGTCCGATGCCCCAGACCAAGGAGCACGTGCTGCTGGCCCGCCAGGTGGGCGTGCCGTACATCGTCGTCTTCCTGAACAAGTGCGATGCGGTGGACGACGAGGAACTGACGGACCTGGTTGAGATGGAAGTCCGCGAGCTCCTGAGTAAGTACGACTTCCCCGGCGACGATGTTCCGGTGATCCGCGGCTCTGCTTTGGGTGCCCTGAACGGCGAAGCGCAGTGGGAGGCCAAGATCGACGAGCTGATGGCGGCGGTCGACGCGACCATCCCGCAGCCGGACCGCCTGGTTGACTTGCCCTTCCTCATGCCCATCGAGGATATCTTCTCGATCTCGGGCCGTGGAACCGTGGTCACGGGCCGCATCGAGCGCGGCAAAATCAACGTGGGCGGACCGGCGGAGATCGTGGGCTTCCGCGAGACGCGCCAGACGGTCGTCACGGGCGTGGAAATGTTCAAGAAGCAGCTCGACGAGGGTCTGGCGGGCGACAACGCGGGACTCCTGTTGCGCGGTATCGCCAAGGAAGACGTGGAGCGCGGCATGGTTCTGGCCAAGCCAGGATCGATCACGCCGCACACCACCTTCAAGGGCGAAATCTACGTCCTAAGCAAGGAAGAGGGCGGCCGCCATACGCCGTTCTTCAACGGTTACCGCCCGCAGTTCTACTTCCGGACGACCGACGTGACCGGCTCGGCCAAGCTGCCAGAGGGCACGGAGATGGTGATGCCGGGCGATAACGTCTCGCTCGAAATCACCCTCCATACCCCCGTCGCCATGGAAAAAGGCCTCCGCTTCGCCATCCGCGAAGGCGGACGTACCGTCGGCGCAGGTACCATCACGGAAATCATCAAGTAGACGGAAAGCACTCAACAAGCAGAACCAAAGAGGCGCTCAAAATGGAGCGCCTCTTTTGCTTGTGCATTTAGAATGTGCAGCAGGAGATGGTCATGCAGATAACTATCAGCGGAGCGCGTACCAGTGGTGACAATTGGCTTGCCGCGCATCAGCTTCCGGCTGCGGACCTGCCCTGTCTTAACGAAGAGGAACTTAAATACGCACGCTCACTTGGACTTTCAACAGAAGAGTATGCGCGAAGCCGTTACGCCCAAGAACTGACAGAGCCGGAGTTGACCCAGAAGGCGGAGACTGTTGGGCGTTTAGTGGCAAAATGGCTGGCACGTATGCATAGCAGTGCAGTTGTCACACGAGTCGGTCTCGACACCCTTGCTGGCAAGTTCCGGGTGGATGTGCAAGACGGCTCGCACACCAGTGTCGTACACATTGCGGAGCAGGTTATCGACGACCTGCTCGAAAATGGTTCGCGGGACGCTGAAGCGGCTGTGGACCGCCTGCTCGCAACGAATCTCTGGTTCGTACAGGAAGCGAAAGCTTCGTGAATTTTGCGGGTAAGACTGTCTCGGTCATTCTGAATGCAGACGGCTTGGAAGTTCTCAGGCTTGCAAGGCTGCCAGTTCCAGAAGGCTCCACCATCACCTACACGGTCTCTGAATCGGAAGATATGGGCCTTTGGCTCAGCGCCATGCGAGAAGGCAGAAAGCACGTGATTCTCCTGCGATGGGAGTACATCCTGTCCATCGACATAACAGAACAGCCGGGCAGTCCGGTGGGCATCCAGCGCCTGCGTTGATGCACATTGTGCTTAGACCCAAGCTAGTTGTACTCTTCTGCATAGTAAGATTCTTGTTTGCTGAATGAGGGTTGCGATGCTTGCAAAAGCGTACGTCAAGAATCGAGTTGCTCTGCACAAGCAGCCGCTGTGTCGGCGTGGATTACTTTAAAGTGACAACAAACGGAGCTTCAATCGCTCTGCACCCTTTGCAAAATGAGCCGCACAGATGAAGTTCGCGCGAAGCTCGACCAACTCGGTAGTAACGAACAGGACATTGCTGACGCTGTCGTCTGGGCGCGGCAGAATTTGTAAATAGTCGTTGTATGGAAAAGGAAAAAGTCTTACTACAGAGTACTTTGGAGTTCAAATGGTTGACAAGGCTTGAACCACGGGCGCGAGGCTATGCGAAAACTTCACAAGCAGGCGAGTCCTTACAAGCGGGTACTTGACATAGGAGCCGGACTTGGATACGACTTGCTGAACGTGAGAGACATTCAACCAAATGCCGAATTATACGCTGTTGATTCGTGGCCACCGCATGTAAAAAGGTTACAGGAGCTTTGCGACAACGTACTTGCCGCAAATATAGAGCAAGATGTACTACCTTATCCAGATGAATTCTTCGATCTTGTAACTACGAATCAGACGTTAGAACATATTAAGGAAATTTTCTGGGTTCTACATAACGCAAGTCGCGTGCTGCGTGTTGGAGGCCATCTCATAGTAGGCGTCCCAACCTCGCTTCCTTGCACAACCGAATGCTGCTCATGATGGGACGGCAGCCTACCTGCATACAGAATCATTCGGCGCATGTGCGTGGCTATACAAGGCGGGACATCGTGCATATGTTAAACGTTGTCTTTCCAGGCGGGCATGACCTAAAAAGATTTGGTGGATCGAATTTCTACCCATTTCCGCCCGTACTTGCAAAACCGTTGGCAGGAATGGCTCCAAACATGGCTTGGAGCATTTTTATGCTGCTCCGAAAAAAACGAGAGTACGATCGTGAATTCTTGGACTTTCCTGTTAGAGAGCAGTTAGAGACTAATTACTTTCTGGGTGAACCAGTTACCTAAACAACATCGCAGATGTTGTGCGAAGCCTCTCAAAGGCGACTTGAATTTAAGCAGAACAGCAAAATTTTAATGAATCAGCTTCTACCGACAGCAACATTCCAATTGAGTTTGGTTTGGTATGGAGGCTTGCAGGTCCAGTGGGACGAACATTGCCATCCAGCCGGACTGGGCTGCGCTCAAGCTCACAACTACGTTTCGCGCGCGGCCTTCTCCAGCCGGTCGTGTACTGCGGCGGAGAGCGGATCGTCGCCCAGCGGCAGTGGACAGATGATGGTCTGTACGTTCGCCGCATCGAGTGTACGTAGACCGGCGTACAGCGTCTGAGCCAGCCCAACGGGATTGTCCCACGCAGCCCATGGGAAGAGAACGCCGGAGAAACCGCGAAGAGTCCAGTTGGAAGGCAGCAGTACGCCAGTGTGGGCATGCGGCAAGCTCTTCGATGCGGCTTGCATTTCGGGTTCCGTATGCACCAGGAGTACACGAGCGCGCGGGGCGTAGTGCCGGATGCCTACGCCCGGCGATGGCAGGCCGGCTGGATCGCCGGTGTTAGTTGCCGGATCTCGTGGCGGCGTGTAGAGACGTACTGGCGCGCCTGTAACCAATTCGATCTCTTGTGGACTGACGCCTCCCTGCCTGTAGATGATGGCCTCGACGGGGTCAAAGACGGTGGATTCAACACCGATGCTGCATGGGCCTGCGTCAAGCACCGCGTCGATACGGCCGTCGAGATCGTCAAGAACGTGCTGTGCCGTGGTAGGGCTGATGTGTCCGAAACGATTGGCGCTGGGCGCGGCAAGCGGCAACCCGGCCGCTCGGATGAGTTCCAGCGCGGAGGGATGCGCGGGCATTCGTACACCAACGAGATCACGGCCTGCGGTGACCGCGAGAGGCAGATGAGGATTGCGTGGCAGCAGCAGTGTCAGCGGGCCGGGCCAGAATGCGGCCATCAGCCTGCGAGCAGTTTCGGATACCTCACGTACCACCCTCAGAAGCATCGGCTCGTCGCAGATGTGTACGATGAGCGGGTCCCAAAGCGGGCGCTCCTTGGCGACAAAGATGCGCTCAACGGCGGCGCTGTCCAACGCATTTGCGGCTAGGCCGTATACCGTTTCAGTCGGCATGGCCACGAGGCCGCCGCAGCGTAAAAGGTCTGCCGCGCATCGCATGTCCGCCGTTCGATCCGCGTGAAGATGCGGTGTCGGGATGGAACCAGAAGGCTGCGTCACCGACTCATCGTACCTGTTTCCCTCAGAAGAGTTGCCGCAGCGGCCTTATACTCTCTCCCATGCAGCACGCAGAGATCGAGCTGAAGTTCTGCGTTCCGAATGTACGCGAGTTTCATGCGCGGGCGCTCCGGGCCGGGTTCACCCTTCACACTTCCCGCACGCTGGAGCGCAATGCATTGTTCGATACACCGGGACGCGAGCTGTTAAGCAAGCGGCAGGTGCTTCGCATGCGCGAATACGGTGGCCTGTGGGTTTTGACACACAAGCGGCCTCCCGCCGGAAACGATGACCGTTCGTTTTACAAGGAACGGTTGGAGACGGAGACTCACGTGGAAGACGGCGAGGCCATGGGTGCGGTGTTTGTTGAACTGGGCTACGCTCCAGTCTTCCGGTATGAGAAATTCCGGACGGAATTCCATGATGGAGAAGGCGCGCTTGTATTGGACGTGACACCGATTGGTGAGTTTGGTGAGTTGGAAGGCACTCCGGAATGGATCGACCGTGCGCTGGAGCGGCTGTGCGTACCGAGGGATCTATGCTTTACCGACAGTTACGGGCGCATGTTCCTGGACTGGAAAGAGCGTTCCGGCAGCTCGGCGGAGAATATGACATTCGACGAGATCGCGCCGGTGAATGCACGGTAAGCGCAGATGGATTGCCAAGAGTGGACCCCTGTGTGTTACGGCCTGCGCGACTCCCTACGCAATTGCATGAGCTAGCCGCTACAAGAAGCTAGTGATTTCCTCGCTGACTGTTCATAGGCTTGTAACTACTCAAGGTTCCCACGCGAGTGCAATACTTAGCACCAGACTAACGGTACGGGCTGAGGCTACAACCCTGCCCCGTGGCAGGATGTCTCATGTACGCATCGAACGACTAATAGGGATCGTGTAAGCCTCCCGTAAGCACAGAAACACACTTGCTCCTGTCTTGATTTCAGCAGATCCCATTTCTGCCGGAAGCCGAAAAGACCCAAGATGAGCGTTGAGGTTCCCGGTAATGAATTCGAGAGAACCGCGCATTCGTTAATCAATTCACCTCAGAGCAACATACTCCACTTATACCTTTTTTATGCGTGTGTGCTTAAACTATGCTGGTCGCTACCTTTGTTGTCCAAGCAGCGGCCGGAAAGAGAGTACCACCGTGAATCACTGTAAAATCAGGCCCGCCCGCTACACAGGCGAGGCGCTGCTTACCATCTCACTTGGCGTGATAGCGTCCGCAACGCTGCACGCACAAGGAAACGCAAGCTCCACTTCGGAAGCCAATGCAAGCCAGGACTCACCTGCCGCTACGAGCCAGACACGTGACCAACGGATCGAGCAACTGCAGCAGAGACTCGATGAGATTGAACGGCAGATCAAAGATCTGCGGCTGGCAAACATGCCGGACCGCTCGACACAGCACAACACTACGGCTAAAGCATCCGCGCCTTCCATTCCGGTGAGCGAGGAAGAAGCAGCATCGGCGGACCCCAACGACCCTCACTCTGAACCGTTCGCGTTTGCTGACTTCACCTGGTTGACCGGCAACGCGCGCACCAAGGACACACCGTACGCGACGAAGTTCTTTACGCCAGAAATCCGTTCGGATGTGAATTATACGTACGATTTCCGGCATCCCTCAGACGATACGATCAGCGGATCGAGTGAGATCTTCCGGGCTAATGAAGTGCAGGTCACACAGCTTGGCGTAGGTGGTGACTTCCACCTGAATAATGTCCGGGCGCGCGTGATGACACAGTTCGGTTTGTACTCAGAAACTACGCCGCGTAACGATGCGAGTCCCGCACGCGGCCAGTGGAATTTGGCAGATTCTTACCGGTACGTTTCCGAGGCGTACGGTGGCTACCACTTCAACGTGCAGCACGGAATCAATGTGGATGCTGGTATCTTCATGTCCTATGTTGGTTTGTTCTCGTATTACCAGTTCGATAACTGGGCATATCAGCCATCGTATGTCTCATCGAACACACCGTGGTTTTTCAATGGTGTCCGTGTGCAGTGGTTCCCCACGGCCAAGCTGAAGATTGAGCCGTGGTTTATCAATGGTTGGCAATCCTATGGCAAGTTCAACAACCGACCTGGCATTGGCGGGCAGATTCTGTACCGGCCAAATGGGCGCTGGTCCATCACGGCCAACCAGTATGCCTTCGGACGTGACGCGCTTGGCGTGCCAAAACGTACCCGGTATCACACGGATGACAGCGTGCAATATGAGTACTATGTCAATCCGGTGGGCCGCATCAGCAGAGCCGCAGCCACACTGACCGTTGACGCCGGATGTGAGACCGGTGGCGGAGTAAGCTGCTTCGGCAATGGCAGCAGCGGACCCAAGCAAAGCTTTCTCGGCTTTATGGCGTACAACCGTGTGTGGTTTGACCGTGATCGATATGCCATGACGCTGGGCGGTGGCCGCATCAACAACCCAGGCCGCTATCTTGTCTTGTTGCCACCGATCAACGGTGCAACGGCGGCCTCAGGAACGCCGTACTTCACTGAGAACCCGGGTGATCCATACAAGGCATGGGACGCGTCCGTGACGGCCGACTACATGCCAAGTCAGTACTTTACCTACCGGCTTGAGTACAATCATCGCGCCGCGAATGTGCCTTACTTCAGCGGTCCTGGCGGTGTGACCCCCCCAGGAGGCAATCAAGGCACGCCGGGATCAGCAGTAGTTGGCTGGTCGCCCGACCTGCGCAACAGCGAGAACCGTATAACAGGGGCCTTACTTGTGAAATTCTGACTGGGATAGAGGGCGGTTTGCAACTACCGCCCTCTTATCAGAGGCTGCTTCGCATTTCCTCGAGGTTGCGGTTGCTTAAGGCACTTGACCCGCTCCTGAAAGATCACAAGCGAGCAGGCAAATACCACGTGATAGCGTTATCCAGCAGGGAAGGTGTGATATCAGCTTTCCCCGGCGCACCAACGACTTGCTTCTCTTGCGTTGTTTCCTACAGTCCGGTTCTTCTCACATCAGACCGGATTTTGCCCGGTGCGTACTCGCGTGCAGCTGCGCGATGTCCTTACCTGGTGGCGCATGGATTGGCTCCGCAGGTAGGACTCGAACCTACAACCCTTCGGTTAACAGCCGAATGCTCTGCCATTGAGCTACTGCGGAACAAAGACGAGGTGTCGCTTGGGCACGACTCGACTCGCTCTCTTGTTATAACAAAGCCTCGCGCATGGGTCAAAGGCGTGCGCACACTACTTTGTCACGGACCTTGGAGGAACCGCATACGACCGGCTAGACTGAGTGCATTCGTTTGCGCAATGATGGAGGCCCATGAGCAAGCCACGCATTTCCCGCCTGAACCGCAACGAGGTGGACTCGTCCATTGTGGCCGTTTTCGATGACAGCCTGCGGGAGCGCGGCAACGTGCCCTATTTCTTCCGCACGCTGTCGCACCGGCCGTCCATCATGACGACGGCTTGGGCACACATGCAGGCCGTGCTCGCGGAGGGGACGCTGCCGCGCGCATTGAAGGAGCTTGCCGTGGTGCGCACGTCGCAGATCAATCAAACGCCATACTGTCTGGCGTCCCACACCATGATGGCGAAAAAGCTGGGCTGCACTGATGCAAAGCTTGACGCGCTTGCCGACTTCAAGAGCAGCGATCAGTTTGATGAGCGGGAGCGGCTTGCCATCCATCTGGCGGAAGTGATGACATTGAACCCGCACGCATACACGAACGAGGAGTTCGCCCGCCTCCGGGAGCACTTCACCGAGGGTGAAGTCGTTGAACTTGTTTCCGCCATCGGCCTCTTCAACTACTTCAACCGGGCGAACGACCTGCTGCAAATGGAGACCACGAAGCCAGCTACGACGGAGGAACTGGAAGCGGCAGGTCTGCTGATGGCTCATTAACGCGTACGCGCACGCTGCTGCCTGCTCGCGTAGAATCTGGGACGATACACTCGCCGGAGAAGCTCTATTTGTTCACCACGATCCAGACGCTCGCAATGACGTTGCTGCTGACGCAGCAGGGCGGAATCAGCCGCTGGGTCAGCAATCAGACTGGGGATCGCGCCAAACGGTTTCGCGGGCTCTATCACCTGAATGCGTTCGATCTTGGCCTGCTGATTCCCTACTTTATCGTGATGGTGATCCTTGCCTTTTACGGCATTCACCGCTATCAGCTGGTGTGGTTGTACTACCGCAATAAGAAGAAGGAAGCCACCAGCGCAAATGCGCCGTACCATTTCGGTGAAGGTGATCTGCCGTTTGTTACGGTACAGTTGCCCATCTTCAATGAGCAATATGTTGTGGATCGTCTTGTGGACGCATGCTGCCGGATTGAGTATCCACGCGATCGCTTCGAGATTCAGGTACTGGACGACTCCACGGACGAGACGCATCAGGTGGCTGCGGAAATTGTGGAGCGCTACGCGGAAGGAACAGCAGGCCTGCCGCCACAACCCATTCATTACCTGCATCGGAGTGACCGGTACGGCTACAAGGCGGGGGCGCTGGATGCGGGCCTGAAATCCGCAAACGGCGAACTCATCGCCATCTTCGACGCGGACTTCGTGCCACCACACGACTGGCTGTATCGCGTGGTCCATCACTTCGCCGAGCCGCATGTGGGTATGGTGCAGACCCGATGGACACACCTGAATCGCAACTACAGTTTTCTCACCCAGGTCGAAGCCATTCTGCTGGACGGGCACTTTGTCCTGGAACACGGCGGAAGGTCGCGCGCGGGTGTCTTTTTTAACTTCAACGGCACAGCAGGCATGTGGCGGCGTGATGCCATCGAGGAAGCAGGCGGATGGCAGCACGACACGCTAACTGAAGATACCGACTTAAGCTATCGCGCACAGTTGAAAGGTTGGAAGTTCAAGTACCTGCAGGACGTCGAATGCCCGGCTGAACTGCCGATCGAAATGACGGCATTCAAGACACAGCAGGCGCGCTGGGCCAAAGGTCTGATTCAGACCGCAAAGAAAATTCTGCCACGCGTCCTGAAAAGCGACGCACCGTGGCACACCAAGCTGGAAGCCTGGTATCACCTTACGGCTAACATCAGCTATCCCTTGATGATCGTGCTGAGCACCCTGCTGATGCCGGCCATGATTATTCGCAGCTGGCAAGGTTGGTTGCAGATGTTGCTGATCGATTTTCCGTTGTTCATGGCCAGCACCATGTCTGTCTCCAGCTTCTACCTGGTATCGCAAAAAGAGTTGTTTCCCCGGAGCTGGTACCGAACGTTTCTATATCTCCCGTTTCTGATGGCATTGGGCGTTGGTCTAACAATCACGAACACGAAAGCGGTTCTGGAGGCACTCTTTGGTATCAAGAGCGCCTTTGCGCGCACACCCAAATACCGCGTTGAAAAGCGCGGTGAAAAGGCTATCGCGGCAAAGAAGTACCGCAAGCGGCTTGGAATCATCCCGTGGATCGAACTGGCGATCGGCTGCTACTTTGCGTTCACGGTCTGGTACGCCATCACCAGCGAAAACTACTTCACTGTTCCATTTCTGCTGCTTTTTGTTTTGGGCTACTGGTATACGGGGCTGCTAAGTCTCTTGCAAGGCCGGTTTGAGCGCGGTGGCAACCCAGGCCGCGAGCTGCATGAGAAGCCATACCCCGTGGGGATCTGACACGCATGAAAGCCACACTCACCAACATCCCAGATATCGTGTTGCTGGAACCCAACGTCTTCGGGGACGAACGCGGTTTCTTTCTCGAATCGTACTCAGAGCGAACCTTTCGGCAACTCGGGTTGCCCACACGGTTTGTGCAGGATAATCACTCCAAGTCTCTCCGCAGCGTCTTACGCGGACTGCACTACCAGCTGGGTACGCCGCAGGGCAAATTGATCCGTGTTCTACAGGGTGAAATCTACGACGTTGCCGTGGACTTGCGCCGGTCGTCGCCAACCTTTGGCGGTTGGATTGGCGAAATTCTCAACGACAGCAACCGCCGGATGCTTTGGATTCCACCGGGCTTCGCGCACGGCTTTCTGGTACTCAGTGACTCGGCGGAGGTTGCCTATAAGGCCTCGGAGTTCTATGCCCCACGGCACGAGCGGTCGCTTCTCTGGAACGATCCTGACGTTGGTATCGACTGGCCGTTGCACCTGATCGAATCGGCTGGCCCGATTCTTTCAGCGAAGGACGCCGCCGGGCTGAGCCTTACCGCGGCCGAGACTTTCGAGTAGCGCTTTTCATTCACTTTGCATGGATGGCTTCTGCCCGCATCCAAAGGCGCAGGAGTTCTGATGAGCAACGTACAGTCCGATGCGCTGGTGTTCTTCGGCGCAACCGGAGATCTCGCCTATAAGAAGATCTTCCCTGCTCTGCAATCCATGGTGAAGCACGGCAGACTGAACGTTCCAGTGATTGGCGTGGCCAAGGCGAACTGGACTCTGGATCAATTGAAGGCGCGCGCTGCGGACAGTCTTCAGCAGCACGGCGGTCTGGACAGCGAAGCTTGGACAAAACTAAGCAGCTTGCTTCGTTATGTGGACGGCGATTACTCCGATCCGGCAACCTTTCAGGCACTCCGCGACGAACTCGGTGATGCTGCGCATCCGGCGCATTACCTGGCCATCCCGCCGATGCTCTTTGGCAAGGTAGTCGAACAACTGGTGAACTCTGGGTGTGCCGCTGGTTCCCGCATTATTGTGGAGAAACCGTTCGGCAATGACCTTGCCTCGGCTCAGGAATTAAATCGCGTTCTGCACTCAGCTTTTGACGAGCAGGATATCTTTCGAATCGACCATTACCTGGCAAAGAATTCCGTTCACAATCTGGTGTCGTTCCGGTTTTCCAACGCAATTATCGAGGGCATGTGGAATCGCGATCACATTGAAAGCGTTCAGATCACGATGTCTGAAGATTTCGGCGTGCAGGGGCGTGGTGCGTTCTACGACGCCACGGGTACGATTCGCGATGTGGTCCAGAATCATATCTTTCAGGTGCTCTCAAACCTCACGATGGAAGCTCCCGCGCGTAGCGATAGTGAATCGCTGCGGGACGAGAAAGTGAAAGTGCTGAAATCGATCAGTGCGATCAAGCCGGAACATCTAATTCGCGGCCAGTTTGAGGGCTACCTACAGGAGAAAGGCGTCGCGCCGGACTCAAAGACAGAAACGTTTGCCGCGCTGCAATTGGAAATCTGTTCCTGGCGCTGGCAGGGCGTTCCGTTTTATATTCGCGCAGGAAAGGATCTGCCTGTCACCTGTCTTGAAATCCTGGCACGCGTTCGGAGGCCACCTATTACGGAGGTCAGCCCGAAGTCGACGCCACAGAATTACCTGCGGTTCCGGCTCAGCCCAGAGATCGCCGTCGCCGTTGCCCTTTCCGCGACACCGGCGACCTACGGCGCGCAACGTACCATGGTGGAGCTGGTTGCCGCGCGGCACTCGCGGCCAGGTGAGATGGAGGCATACGAACGTGTGTTGAGCGACGCCATGGCGGGTGATGCCACGCTCTTCGCACGCCAGGACTATGTGGAAGAGGCCTGGCGAATTGTAGACCCGGTGCTAAGGGCTGACACTCCAGTGTTTCCATACGCTCCACATACGTGGGGACCGGCAAATGTCGATCAGGTCGTCAGACCGGAAGGCGGCTGGCACAATCCACTGGCTACGGAAGAGGACGATTTCCGCGTCGTCCAGCAGGTGCAGACCACTGCCTAGGTGACGACAATAGCCTGCTCTGCCTGCAAGCGCTCGACGAACTCAATCACGTCATCACGCAGCACGGCTGGTTCCGCGTCGTACTCCGCAGCCAGCGCGCGGCACAAATCGGCAACGGTACGCGGTTGCTCCAACAATTCCCAGATACGGCCGCCCGTGTCTGAAAGCGAGATACATGTCCCGGTATCCGCGCTCATCATGACGTGCTCTTGCCCTACCCATGCGCTAAGCCAGCCTTCGCCGCGCGCAATCAAGGATGCGTCAGAAATCGTGGGATTCATTTCTTTAGAATAACGAATCAGACCTCTCCACTCCCATCCTGCCAATGCTGCTCCAAAAGGTCGAGCGCTTCTTCCGCGCGCGCAAAATCCATGGGCCGGCTCAGGCGGTACACCCCCGCGCTTCGCTGAATTGCCACGGATACGTCGAAGTACGCGGGGGTCATCTTCATCGCGCGGACCAGGGTGGGCCGATATGCATTCTGCGTTAGGGCGCTCAGAGACTCTGCGGTATTCAGCCTTGCCAACGTCGCCTTCCCGCTGTCTTCGCGTGCGTGCAGGATGTACACGCCGCCGACAGGGCGTGGCGTAAAATCGATCCGTTCCGGCGCGGCATAAAACTTGTCCAGGTCGCGGCGCACGCGCGCTTCCGCGCTACCAGGCTTCTGTAGATGTGCCATTGACTCTGCCCACAACTTCAACATGCGGCCATCTGGATACACAACGTAGTTTCCGCCTTGCACGCTGACGTTGCAAACGTCATCATTCAACAAAGGATAGCCGCGCCGCTCCAGAAGCGCGGCAATGGTGGATTTGCCCGCGCCTGACTGGCCACAAAAGAGCATCGCCCGGCCACGGACGGCCACGGCGCTGGCGTGGAGCACCACACGGCCACGTTGCTGAAGAATCACGGCAAAGCATGTTCCCAGCAGATAAAGCACCAGATCGGCGGGATCGTGGCCCGGCTCCACTTGGATGCGCATGGATCTGCCACCCTGAATCAAGGCACGCAATACGCCGGGAAAATGGAGCAGAAACGTCTCACCCGCACGGCTCCAGTCTGAACCGTTGTCCTCTGCAAAGGGTAACTCTGCGGCTACGGCTCCGAACCCGATGGAAACATCGGGCCTGGGATGACGCTCTGGCAAACGGATGGCGGAGGGTAGCTCAATCGCGGAGCGAACCGTCAACCCGGAGATGATGTAGTCGAAACCGGGCAGATCGCCCTCTTCAAACGCAACAGCCGCGCCGGTATGGACGTTGTTTTCCATTATGCGGCCTGATGAGAGATTATCGTGTCGCAACCGGAGCCCCATCCTGTATTGCAACACCCGGTTCCGTGCGAGAGAAGAAGCCTACCTCCACGCATCCATGTGCCACGGGATACCCAGTCACCTCGACACCGCAGCTGCTAAGCCACGCATGCGTTTGCAGGCCGGTGCGGCCAGGCTCAGGATGCAGCGGCGCACCGAAGTGCAAGCGCGAAGGTAGGTTGCGGCTCTGCAACATCCGCCACGCTGCCAATGCGCGTGGCAAACAGACCATGTCCAGGGGAGAACGGTTTGCGACTGCGTTCACCGCCCAGCGCACGTCTTTGGCAGTCTGCACTTCCGTTGCGATTGCCAGAGAGGGCTGCCGGGCAGGCGGTTGTAACGTGCCAAGATGATGGCCAATACGGGTGAACGGCACAAGCACGACGGCAGCTCTAGCTAAGGCGAGCCAGAACGCCGCTTCCAGCAGCATGATCCACTTGCGGGCGGACATATGCAACAGGCGTAAGACGGGATGGGGTCGTGGCATCACTTCAGTCAACGTGCCGCGGACGCGGCGTGTGTCTATTTTCCCACGGAGACTTACTGGCGGTTGGCAGTGCCATGAAAGAAGGGCGAGGTCTCGAACTTTCGAACAATTTCGGCTACATCGACGTACACAGCAACCGCGCCAGCCTCGGCCAACTCCTCCTTGCGCCAGCCACCGGATTGCACCGCCACAGTCCCTACGCCGGCCTTCCTCGCTGCCTCAATATCCCATGGCGTGTCGCCCAGCGCCAGTGCTTCTTCAGGTTTTACACCCAACTGCTTCAACGCGGCCTGAAAGATATCCGGCTCAGGCTTGGGTTTGTCGGCGTCATCGGCAGTCGCATCTTCTTCGATCAAATCATGAATTTTCAGAATCGTCTTGAACGCTTCCAGGTCTTCCTTCTCACTGGAAGTTGCCACGGCGATGCGCAAACCTTCCTGACGCATACGCTCCAACAGGCGGCGTGCGTCTACAAAGGGAACGATGCGGTCGATGTACTCGCGATGAAACAGCTGCTTGCGAAATGCGCTGATTTCTTTCTTGATACTGGGCAGTTTGTCTGGCGGAATAAAGCATGGCAGCAGATACTCACCGCCCTTGCCGATCTGCTTCACGATGCTTTCAAAATCGGCCGGATAACCGAACTCCTTGAAGGTCCGTTGCCACGACTCGGCATGAAACGCATTACTGTCCAACAGAGTCCCATCTAAATCACACAATACTGCCTTGAGCATTCACAACACCTCACCCGTTCAGATGCAAGCGGTGGTTAAAATCAAGCAGGTCAGGTGCGTTGTGGCGCGGGAATGTGCACCGCGAACTCTGTCCGTCCTGGCTCGGACTCAAGCGTCAAGCGACCATCATAGCTCTCCAATATCCTACGCACGATGCCCAACCCTAGACCACTGCCCACGCCCGCCGCCTTTGTGGTGAAGAATGGATCGAAGATGCGCTCCTGATCCTCTGGGGAGATGCCTAGACCATTGTCACAAATTGCAACATGAACTTCATCCTCGTGAAACAGCGTGCGTACGCTGATGCTACCGCCAGGCGAGACCGCATCCAGTGCATTATCCAGTAAGTTCGTCCACACCTGGTTCAGGCCGGAGCAGATGCAATGCAGCTTAGGTAAACCGGGTCCAAAGCTCTTCTCTACCCTCACGTTCTTCTCGCGGAATTTGTGTTTCAACATCACCAGTGTCGCGTGAATACTCTCGTTCACGTCGACCTCCTGCACACCGCCTTGCCCCTCGTGTGCATAGCTTTTCACCGCATGTGCCAGTTCCGTAAGGCGAGTGACGCTCTCTTCCACAAGGCCAACCATCTGCATGGATGACGCTGTGGCTTCCAGCCATTCGATCGGTCCGGTGACTTCGTCTTTCGCAAAGACGCGAGCGAGACAATCGAGATCGGTGGTCCCGATACCGCTGCTGACCAGGGCTGGCGCAAGCTCCCATGCCTTATGGACGGAGTGGGCATCCAGCCACTCGCCCATCGCCTCCTCCGCATCGGCCTGCTGTAGTGAACTCAGGCACATGTCGGACTTGACGGCAAGGACATGCTCTTGCAGCTCAGTTAAGCAGGCGCGCTGCCCGGGTGTGTGACCACGCTCTGAAAAGCCACGCGCCAGCAGGTGCATACGCTGAAGATTGCCACGCAGCTGCGATGCCGCGCGCCGTGCAGCCGCGCCAGGATTGTTCAACTCGTGCATCAGGCCGGCAGTCATCGTACCCAGCATGGCCAGCTTTTCCTGTTGCGACTGCTGCGCCTGAAGGCCGCGTACGCGCAACGCCATCTCGGTGGTGATGACGCCACGCAGCCCTGGGCAGCGCGCAAGCACGTTCCAGAATGCCTGGGCGTCCAGCTTGATGCCGCGCGTGTCGGTCTCGGTCGCCACCAGCGTCTGCGACGGCATCCCGGTGAGCAGCGGCACCTCGCCCATGAAGCTGGGAGCATCAATTACCTTGTTGAAGAAGAATTGCCCATGTGAGTTTTTCCTGGAGACGCGGACTCGCCCATGCAGCAGGATGACAAAGACGTTGTACGTCTCTTCTTCCGTCACCATGACGGTTCCCGCAGGCACGTTTTCTTCCGTGGCCTCCGCTACAAGGCAGGCGAGCTCATGATCGGGAACGGAACCAAAGACGCGCAGCCGGCTTAGTTCCGCAACCGCATCCCGCTGCCATTGCGTGCCCGTGATGTCACATTGTGCAAATGCCGCCATGTCTAAAATCCCGCCAGATATTGATGCACGAACTGAATCGCGATAGATCCTTCACCAACCGCCGACGCAGCCCGCTTTACCGAACCATGCCGCACGTCGCCCGCCACGAACACGCCGGGTACGCTGGTCTCCAGCAGGTACGGGTCGCGATCGGGCCCACCCTGCCGAGAACTTACCCGGTCAATGCCCGTCCGCTTCAGGTCGGGGCCAGACAGTACGTACCCACGCTCGTCACGGCAAATCTCGCGGGGCAGCCATTCTGTTTTAGGCGCGGCCCCGATGAAGATGAACACGGAAGTAGCCGGTCGAGTTTCGATGCCACTGGGCGTGCTCAGCTCAATTCCTTGCAGGTGTTCCAGCCCGCAAAAGCGTGTGATCTGCGTTCCTGTTTCCACGGTGATGTTCGGCGTTGCCCTGATCTGATCGATCAGGTACTTTGACATGCTGGCCTCCAGGCCGTTGCCACGCACCAGCATGGTTACTTTGCAGGCGTACTTGGAGAAATTCATCGCGGCTTGTCCCGCCGAGTTGGCACCACCTACGATAAAAATTTCTTCATTCCGGCAAGCCATCGTTTCAGATTGCCCTGCGCCGTAGTACACGCCCGCACCCACCAAGCCGTCCGCGCCTGGCACATTCAGCTTGCACCAGCTGACACCGGTAGCCACCAGCACCACGGAGCAACTAACCTCGCTTCCGTCTTCGAGCTTGATTGTGCGGTACTGATTATCGATACCGATTCCGGTGACGCGTTGTGTCAGAAACTCCGCCCCGAGCCGCTGCGCCTGAATGTAGCCGCGCTTGGACAGCTCATCGCCGCTGATTCCCTGCGGGAATCCGAGATAGTTCTCGATCTTTGAGCTGGATCCAGCTTGGCCACCCACGGCATCCGGTTCAATCACCAAGGTTCGCAGCCCTTCTGATGCGCCATAGACTCCCGCTGCCAGACCGGCCGGCCCCGCACCAACTACAACCACGTCGTAGAACTCCTTATCGGCCTGAATCTTCAAACCGACTTTCTCCGCGAGTTCCATCTGAGTGGGTTGCACTGCGGCAGTTCCGTCATTGAACAGCACAACGGGCAGACGACTGTCGTCCACGCCGCGCGTTTTCAGCAACTCAAGGGCTTCGGGCTGTGTTTCAGGATTCAGCCACCGGTAGCTAATGTGATTGCGTGACAGAAAATCGCGGACAGCATGATCCAGCGCACCCCACCGCGTGCCGACCACCTGAATGCCCTCGTACGGTGGGCGGTATCCCTGATGCCAGCTTTCCAGCAGATCGTCCAGCACGGGATATAGCTTCTCTTCCGGAGGATCCCAGGGCTTGTTCAAATAGTAGTGAATCTTTGCCGTGTTGATCGCTCGGATCGCCGCCTCAGTGTCCGCGTACGCGGTCAGCAGCACGCGCTTTGCTTCCGGATACAGCGGAATCGCCCGGCTGAGGAACTCGACACCAGTCATGCCCGGCATGCGCTGGTCTGAAAGAAAGAGTGCAACGGTGTCGCCGCGCGTCTTCAGCTGCTCACACGTATCCAGAGCGGCCTGCCCTGAGGCTGCACGCACCACACGGTATTCCTGCGCATACTTACGCCGCAGATCCTGCACAACAGCTTCAAGCACGCTGATGTCGTCGTCCACTGTGAACAGTATCGGTCGTGCCATGCGTCCCTTTGCACCGGCGCCGCTGCCAGTACGGCGATTTTGATGCCCAATTTGGGCATCATGATTCACTTTTCCGTGCGTTGCCGCCATTGTTGATGCATACTCAGAAGCAATCCTGCTGAGTGCCCCAGCTTTATGCAGAAGATTCAACCAAGACGTGCTCCAACGCTCTGCCGCGTGATCCTTGCGGACGACCAAGCCATTTTTCGCGCGGGCATCGCGCGCGTACTCGACGCTCAGCAAGACATCAGCACGGTCAAGCTGTGCGACGATCCGCAGCGTCTGATGGAAGCAGTGCCTGCGTCACGCTCCAGTGTCATTCTTGTCTCGCAATCGTTAAACGCAGAGATGGACAGGCTTTTTGCCGCAGCCAGCGTAATTGGCTCACGTGTCATCCTTATAACGGAAACTGGGTCGAGCCTGTCCCCAGCCATTCTTAGAAGGCTCGATGGCCGCCTCACGCGACAGACCTCCGCCGATGAACTGCTGGCATGTGTGCGCCGGGTTCATAACGGTGAACGCGTCCTGTCTGGGACGGACACAGGCGACACCGTAGGCGATCGTATGCGGGACCAGCTCTCCACACGCGAGCTTCAGATCATCGGCTTCATCGTGCAGGGATGCAAAAACCGCCGCATCGCCGAGGAGATTGGCACGAGCGAACAGGTGGTCAAGAACTATTTACGCTCGATTTACGACAAAACCGGTTCCAGCGACCGTCTGGAGCTTGCGCTGTTTACGCTCTACCACCGGCCGTTGGCTGAGGCCGCTTCGCGTGCCCTGGAGATGATCCCTCATCGCACTACCTGCGCCTGATCTGCCAGGACGTACTACGTATCGCACTGCGAGGACTACGCAAAAGTACTCACTTGTTCCTGAATTACCTGCTGCCTATTGGCGATGCTGAGGCCGGAGCACGATCAGGCGTAAGGTCGACTATGCGGTACCCTTGGGGCGGAGTGAAGCGTTTCTCGTCCGGCTCGGCCCTTTGTACGCCAGTGATGGCGACAATCTGTTCCCCGGTACGCGGATCGTCATGCTTCTGCAGCATGATTAAGTGAAGGTCTTCGGAGTACCAGTACACGTCTGTTACAATAATTGGCTTTAATGTTCCACCTTGCACCGCTTGAACGGTGAAGGCCCGCCGCAAGCCGTGCACGCTAACGCCGCTCATGGCCGACTCGCCAAGGTCGGTGTCCACTGCTCCCGTTACCTGGATTGTAAACGGCTTCCGTTCGCGCATCTGCTGAACCGGCAGTGTCGTGGAGCGTGCAACATTGCTGTTTGGTTCCCAAACTGTGCTGAGCCGCGTGCCGGGATCGTACACATGCGAACTCGTCAGCGGATAGGTACCCGTGAACGCAACTGGCATCATGCGACGCATCTCGTTGTAAACCACGCCCCGTGAGTTCCGCGCAATGTTATTTTCAGTCTTGCGCATTTCTGACGAACCGTCAGGAAGAATGCGTGTGCTGCTGATCTGGACCGTTGCGGAGAATGGAATGTTTGGAACTGGCGTAACGAACACACCGCCGACACGAGTCTGCACGCCGGCATATTGTGGCGGCACGACCGCCGTTGTTGGAGCTGTTTGCCCAGATGCAGCGCTTGAAAGACCCACTGCAAACATCACCATCCAGCAACGCATCATCTTAGACACTCCACAAATCCATCTTCGTCATCGCCTAGATACCTTCAGGCTTTCGCATCTCATCTTCATCATCACGCATGCCGAGCTTCTCCGCAACGGATTTTGCTTGCGTAAAGAGCAGCAGGTAATCCGCGCCTCCGGCCTTTGAATCCGTGCCACTTAGATTAAACCCACCGAATGGATGCGCGCCCACCATCGCACCCGTGCACTTGCGATTCAGGTACAGGTTTCCCACGTGAAACTCCTCAGCGGCCCGGTCCAGATGCTCGCGTGAGTTGGAGTAAATGGCTCCCGTGAGGCCGTATTCCGTGCCATTTGCTATGGCGAGTGCTTCGTCCAGGCTGCCTGACTTGAGAATCGCTAGCACCGGGCCAAAGATCTCCTCCTGCGCAATGCGGGCGCTTGACTGCACATCCGCAAAGATGGTTGGTTGAATGTAGTAACCGTCCGCGGCATTTGGAATCAACCCACCACCGCTAAGCAGTCTGCCCTCGGTTTTTCCAACGGCAATGTAGTCCAGAACGCGGTTGTACGCTGCCTCGCTGATCACTGGCCCGGCGGCGTAGTTCTCCGCAGGTTCACCTGCCTTGATCTGTCTTACCCGATCCACCAGCCGGTCGCAGAAAGCATCGTAGATACGTGCATCCACAATCGCCCGTGAACACGCCGAACACTTCTGCCCATTGAACCCAAACGCTGATGCCGCAACCCCTTCCACGGCTGCGTCGATGTCCGCATCCGCGTCGACGATGATGGCGTCCTTGCCCCCGAGCTCGAGGATCGTGCGCTTGATGAAGTGCTGGCTCGGCGGAGTTTTTGCCGCGCTTTCATGTACCGCAAGACCCACCCGCTTGGAGCCGGTAAAGGCGATAAACCGCACTTTCGGATGCGCCACGAGCGCCGCCCCGGCAAGATCGCCTGAACCCTGGCACAGGTTCACCACGCCCTCTGGCATGCCGCATTCCTCCAACAGCATGACGAAGCGCGCCGCTATTGTGGGAGCGTCGACCGACGGCTTCAGAACGACGGTGTTGCCGCTGACCACCGCTGCCATCGTCATGCCGGCCATGATTGCCAAGGGAAAATTCCACGGCGGAATGACTGCGCCCACACCAAGCGGAATGTAGCGCAGGGTGTCACGTTCGCCAGGCAGCTGAATCGGCGTGACCGCGCGATCCAACCGCAATGCCTCGCGTGCATAGAACTCGAGGAAATCAATCGTCTCAGCGACATCGGCATCGGCCTCCTGCCAGTTCTTGCCCACCTCAAACGTCAGCCAGGCGCAGAACTCAAGCTTGCGTGCGCGGATGGTCGCTGCGGTATCAAGCAGCAGTTGTACGCGCGTCCCCATGGGAACGCGGCTCCATAGGGCGAAGGCCTTCCCAGCTGCGGCTACCGCCTGTTCCACATGCGCGCGTTCAGCTTCTTGGTGCACACCGACCGTCTCCGCGTGACGCGCGGGATTCACTGAGACGATCTTGGTCTTCGCCGTGATTCGTTCGCCGCCCAAAATTAATGGGTACTCACGGCCAAGTTCGCTCCGTACTGCACGCAGCGCTTCACGCATCCCAAGCTTTACGTCTGAGGCCGAGAAATCCAGAAATGGTTCGTTGCGAAAGGAGCCGGGCTCTGCTGGAGAATCGTGCAGGGTAGGAATTGCGTTCGTTGCCATACGCCGAGTTTATCTCCCTAAGCAGAGAACGTCCGCAACGTTCGCGCAACCCACGCCGTGGAGAATCTCTTAAGCCGTCAACTCTGCGCAACCGCTACGAACCCGTTGGAAATGCTCCTACTTCGGTGAGGGCGTGGCGTTTAGCATCTGGTCCGTGGCCTTGCTCATCTGGGCCGTGCGTTCCAGTTTGTCCCACGAGAACGGCCGTCCGTCGATCACACGTTTCACCGTTTTAAAGAGCACCGCACTGAAGACCTGACGGTAGCTGAAGCGCTGAATCCAGATGTGGACCAGCAGCCAGGCATCCCCTTTACTAGCGGGATGCCGGCGTTCAAGCATGAAGGCTAACGCGGACGCGCTGAAGTCGATGATCATGAACGCAAGAAAGTAGGTGAGCAGCTTGAGAAAGCTGGCGGAGCTTGCAGAGTCTGGATGAAAGTGCCGGTCATAGAGAAACTTCACCAGGCTGCTGAGAAACATCAAGTCGATCAGCGGCGACACAAGCGGCAGCATGACCTGAAACACAATGATGTTCGGCAAGGCAAACAGGCCCATGGCGCGCCGTTTTTTAAACGCACCCAGATGCTTGAAGACCGCCTGCATGATGCCGAACGACCAGCGGAAGCGCTGCCGCATGAGCCCATCCATGTTGATCGGAGCCTCGGTAAACGCGAGCGCGCGATCCTCATAAATTACCGACAACCCTTGTTCCAGCAGGATCATTGTCAGATCGGCGTCCTCGGCCACCGTATTGGAGTGGTAACCGCCTCCCACGCGGACTGCGGCAGTCCGCCATGCGCCGATCGCCCCCGGCACGACGACGACGACATCGAACAGGTCCAAAGCCCGCCGCTCAAAGTTCTGGCTTGTGATGTACTCCAGCGCCTGCCAGCGCGTCCATAGGTTTACGCGGTTGCCGACTTTTGCATTGCCCGCCACCGCACCAATTTGCGGGTTCGCAAAGTGCGGTACCAGACGGGCAATCGCATCATGCGCAATCACCGTATCCGCGTCGATGCCAACGTAAATGTCTTCATCGACATAGCGTTCCAGCGCATAGTTCAACGCTTCGGCCTTACCTCCGTTCGGCTTCTTGACCACTGTCAGGCGGCCAGTTTCTATGTCTTTCGGATAGGCCTGTCGAGTGACCTCCGCCGTTCGGTCGTTGGATCCGTCATCGATCACGATGATATGCAGGTTTTTATACGAGGACATCATCACCGACCGTATCGTACGAACGATGACCTTCTCCTCGTTGTACGCCGGAACCAACACTGCGACACGGGGTTGATAGTCAGCGTCCGCGTAGTTCTTGCGTCGCCGGAAACGGTCGATAATCGCGAACAGGCCAATGAAGATAAGCCGGGCGCTCATCAGGACGTCACCGATGAAGAACACAGCTACAACCAGCCGGTTGAACGCTGCAATCCCAAAGAACGCAATCGAATCGACAATGGCCAAGCGCTTCTGGCGCGCTGTAAGCCGCGGCATCACTTGATCGCGTGTCTTGCCCATTAGTTCGCTGACAGGCACAAATTGGTAGCCCTTTGCCCGTAGCGTGTTGATCAGGAGTGGCAGAGCCGCCACGGTGGCCGCGCGATTGCCTCCACCATCGTGCATCAGGATAACGGAACCGCGCAGATCAGGACGCTTCTCTCCCATGGCAATTTGATCTAGCACCGACTGCGTGATCTCCCCCGGTGATTTGCGCGGGTGCTCATCCCAGTCATTCGTGTCGATCTTGTTGCCGACGACCACATACCCAAGCTGTTGCACCTTCTCGACAGGCGCAGCCTGATCGTTTGTATCCGGCTCCTGATCGATGGAGTACGGCGGTCGGAAAAAGAGTGGAGAGACCCCAAGTTTTGCCTTAAACAGGCGCTCCGTAAAGTCCAGCTGCAGTTCTACCTGCCGGTTTGAAATTTCGCTGATATCAGGATGCGTAAAGGTGTGATTGCCGATCGTGTGCCCTTCGCGATACACCCGCTGCATCAGGCCAACGTTATCCTGCGCTTCCTCGCCGATCATGAAGAACGTGCCTTTTACATTCAGCGCCTTCAGCACGTCCAGAACCTTCGGTGTCCACTCCGGATCTGGACCGTCATCGAACGTCAATGCCAGCTTCTTTGGCTGCGCACCAAAATAGGTGACCGTATACGACAGCGGAAACAGGGACATCTGCTCGGAATCCACCAGGTTGGAATCGGGATCGATGGTGAGCGTGCGGTGCCCATTGCGCGGCTTGCCGGATACGCGCATGATATCTCCCACGCCCTCGATGTCTAAGTCCTGACCCGGTGGCACATCACTCAACTCCTTCAACGGGTCTGAATGTACGGGCGTATCCCAGATGCGCCACAGGGATTGATCTTCCTCACCGAGCCGCCACAGCGCGAACGTCTGTAGGCCGAGCTGCCGGGCGGCGCACATCTCGTTGATCAGCGTCACAGCATCCAGGAACCACACCTCATGCCGCTCACGGGCATCCACGTCGTCATACGTAAAGTGCGGGTTCAATGAGGCGTCATCCAGATCGACTTCCGAGCCGGAGTCGTTTGCCGCCTGCCACACTGCCTGCGTACTCATGTTCTCGGAGCGCAGGACTTTGGGTTCGGCCCCCGGTTTTGCTCTCTTGCCTGCATTTGATTTACCCGCATCAGGCAGCGGCACGGTCCACCCGTATCCGTAGCTGCCCACCGCGCAGATCAGCTTTTCCTTTGGAACGATTTGCAGAACACGTTTAAGATTTGCAACAAACCAGTTTTGCGCGGCAATCGGTCCCGGCTCGCTTTCCGTCTCGTGCTGGTCATAATTCATGAGGATCAGACCGTCAGAGTGTGCAGCCATGTACGGCAGGTCCCAATCCTCATCCCCCACGGGCGTATTCACATACAGGCGAAGACCCTTCGGATGCATGACGCCATACAGGTTGGCGATCAGGGTCTTGTAGCCTGGCTGCGCGCCACGCGGCAGATTCTCAAAGTCCAGGGACAGTCCGTGATACCGCGGATTAGACGCGAGCAGCCGCATCACCTCCGTCATGAAGGTCTGTTGGGCCGCGGGACTTGTCAGCATCTTCCCGATCTCAGGCATGAAGTTCTGCGTTGCGCCATTGAAGTTGTTGACCAGCGGAAAGATTTCAGTGTTTGCGCCTGATCCTGCGATCACGCGCTCTACCTCGTTGGCGCGGTCCACGCCATGCACGCCGGCAGCGTCCACCACGTTGTAATACCTGGTACCACCCTCGGACACACCGGCGAGCTTGCCATCTGGCGTGAGGACGTGAAGCCACTCAGGGAATAGCAAATCGATCTGCTTTACATGCTGCTTCAGAGCACTGTAGCTTGATGCATCGTCCACCACATAGAACGCCGCGCGCAAGCCTTCGTCCGCGTTCAATGGGATCTCAGACGGCCTCCGGTCGGTACGGCGATGTGCCGAGCGCTCCTTCTTTGCCTTGTCAGCCGGAATAGGCGGATTGGCCAGCGTGCGGTAGTTATGCTTGGGCGTGTCCAGCAGCAGTTCCGGCAACGGACGGATGCGGAGCGCTCCCACCGCGAAGACGATGAAGAGCAGAAACCCCACAGCCGCCGAAATATCCAGGATGCGGCGAAGCCGCTTCCATCGGCGTTTCTTCTCGTCATAGAAGATCGGCTTCGATCCTTGTGATTTCGAATCCTGTTCGGACATGCTCTCCTGTATCGTACCTGTTCCCACTTAGACGATGCCGCACAGCAAGGGAAAGTTTGCAGGGGTATGATGCAAAGCGGTACAGGAGCCCTGCCCGCGCCCAATGCGTCTTAGCAGCCCAGCAGTTTCGCACCGCCGTAATCGCATCATGTTGATGTTGACAGGTGCGCTTCTGGTTGCCGGATTCGTTCTTCGTGTCTTCTTCCTCCGGCGCCATGCTTTTATTCCCAACGACGCACTGTTGTATCAGGAGATTGCGCTGAACTGGATGCATGAGCACGTTTATGGTCTGTCCACGGACGCTGCTCCACGCCCCACCCTGATTCGTCTTCCAGGGTATCCCGCGATTCTTGCGGCGTGCGCGTTCCTCTTCCGCCGCTGGGCGGATGATACGGGAACCCTGCGGAGCTTCCTGCCGGTCCTCTGGTTGCAGATCGCAGCCGACCTGTTGACGTGCTGGCTGGTCTCCCGCATCGCTCAGCGGCTCTTTGGGCAGCGCGCGGGACTCCTTGCGCTTGCGCTTGCGGCCCTGTGTCCATTCACGGCAAACTACACCGCTACGCCACTTACCGAGACGTTCACCCTGACGCTGCTCGCGCTTGCGTTCCACCTTTTGCTGCGTTGGATGGAACGGCCCCGGTGGATCACCCTGGTCCTGCTCTCGGTGGCACTGTCCGGAAGCATTCTGCTACGGCCCGATCAGGGACTACTTACGGTAGCCATCCTGCCCGCCGTTTTCATGGTGCGTTGGAAGCAATCAAGTGTGCGCACAGCCGCGGCAAGTGTTGCCGTATGCCTGCTTCTGATATTCCTTGCGTTTGTGCCATGGACGGTGCGGAACTACCGAACTTTTGATGTCTTTCAGCCACTCGTGCCTCCACTGGCAAACGACCCCGGGGAGGTGCCTCCGCGAGCCTTTCAGCATTGGTTTCGCACCTGGGCCATCGATTTCTCGGCGACTGAAGATGCGTACTGGATCTACCCTGACCAGCCGGTACGTTTGGCGGACCTGCCAGACCGTGCATTCGATTCAGCAGCACAACGCGCGCGAACTGAGTTTTTGCTGGATCGCGCGGGAGCCGCCGGAACGCTCGATCCGAGTGTAGAGCGAGGCTTCGATCAGATGGCCTGGGAGCGCGAGCGCTCTCACCCGCTGCGCACGATTCTGCTGCCGGTTGCACGCCTGGCCAACATGCTGCTGCACCCCCGCACGGAGATGCTGCCAGTTGCGGAACGCTGGTGGCAATACCGTCTCCATCCAGCGCAAACCGTCTTTGCCTGGAGTTACGCGGCGCTGAACTTTGCCTACCTGGCCGCTGCTGTCGCAGGCTGGCGGCGAACCGTTGCTGCCAACCGGGTGCTTGCCCTGTCCATGCTCGGCTATATCGTGCTGCGGTGTGGGCTTCTACTCACACTGGACAACGCCGAACAACGCTATACCCTCGAGTTCTTTCCAATCCTCTGGATCCTCGCCAGTTCGCTTGCCGCCAAACGTGACAATACACCCGCATGATCGAAGACGCCTCACGTCTTGGAAAGATCACCGAGTGGAAGCACCTCACGGAGCACGTTTTGCCAGCATTGGCGCAAGAACATCACTGGCCGTTGCGTCTGGACCATTGTTTCAAGCGCGTCACCCTGGATTATGCCTTCCGCGATGTGTGGTATCGGCATCTGCAAAAACCTGCTGAGTTGCACCTCAAGGGCGATGCACTGATACGTGCTCTTGCTTGCGCGCGCGAGATTGCAGAAGCAGGTGAGCCGATATTGCGTCTGCGCAACCAAGAAAGTCTCGCGTTTCGCGGCAAGCGCCGTCTAGCGGCGCAGCTTTGACGCTGTCCAGAATTGCTGGAGGATGTAGCTGTCCGTCATGCCAGCGATGTAGTCTGCAACAACGCGTGGCAGACCTTCCGTCGCACTCTCTTCCAAGTAGCCTGCGGGCAGTCGCTCCGGGTCGTGCATGTAGAAGTCAAAGAGGGTGGTGACGACGTTCTCCGCCTTATCATGCTCGGCTTCCAGCGTGGGACAGGTGTACAGCACATCGTGTAGATAGGCCTTCTCCTCGCGGCGTTGCGCCTCCACGCCGGGCGAAAAGGTAGCCACACGTTGCGGGAACGCCCGCACGGCAGCCAGCGTTCGCAACCCGTTTTGACTGGCCTTCATAGCAGTATTCTCTATTAAATCCCGGGTTAATTCCCTCTGCATCAATTGCAACGATTCGTGAAAAACGAACTTCCTCTCCACGTGGGGATGTTCCTGTGACACGCGCCGGTATGCCTGGCCCATAATGCCGATGTGTTCGCAGACGTGATCGATGTCCAAGAGGCCGGACTCCACACCATCATCCAGGTCTGCCGTAAGGTACGCGATCTCATCCGCAAGATCGATCACCTGGGCCTCGAGAGGTGGCCGCCTATCAAGAAAATACGGTGCCAGTGACGGATGCTGCTCAGCCGTATAGTCGCGGGAATGCTTGATGATGCCCTCACGCACGCCGATAGTCAAGTTCAGACCACGGTGCGCGGCGTACCAGTCCTCGAAGTGCTCCACGATGCGCAGGGCGTGTAGATTGTGATCGAAACGCAAGCCGTGCCGCGAAAGACAGCGATCCAATGCGCGTTCCCCAGCATGACCAAAGGGGGGATGGCCGATGTCGTGGACCAGCGCCAGCGCCTCCACCAACTCCTCGTTCAACTGCAGCGAACGCGCGACTTCACGTGCGATCTGCACGACCTCGATGGTGTGCGTCAGGCGTGAGCGGAAGTGATCGGACTCCCGGCTGGTGAAGACCTGTGTCTTTCCCGCAAGCCGCCGGAAGGCGCGTGCCTGCACGATGCGCTCGCGGTCGCGCTGAAATCCTCCGGCGCGCACATCTCCCGGTTCTTTCCACACGCGTGAGGAAAGATCGAGTTCGTGCTGGCCGCTGACATTGCAGCAACGCAGATCTAAGGTATGTTCCACTACGTGAGTTCCGCTTACGGCGTCACCTTGGCACCGGGAGCATTTCTTGCCAGCTTCACCTTGGCGGAGTCCAGCCGCTTGTGTAGCTTGCTTACGTCTTCCGGATCAACGTCAGCAGGCAACGACCGGCTATATTCCGCCAGCGCGCGCTCCCACTGCGCGACGGCGAGTTTTAGCTTGCCCTGCTTCTCCATTGCCTGTCCCAGGTGGTCATGCAGGGTTGGGTCGGTGGCGTTGCGGTCGACTGCATTCTGTAGCAGATTCTCCGCGGCCGTGTATTCACCCTGGCGGAAGTACACCCAGCCTTCGGTATCCAGATACGCGTAATTTTGCGGGTCGAGTTCCACGGCTTTCTTTATCATCGTGAGCGCCTCGGCCAGCCTGATGCCACGCTCCGCGTACATATACGCCAGGTAATTCAATGTCTGCGCGTTGTTCGGATCGATGTCCAGAACTTTGCGGAACCATGTGTCCGCCTCGTCCTTCTTTCCCTGCTTGTCGGCTATCGTGCCACGCAGGAAGTAGAGGTACACCTTGTCCTCGGGCTTTTGCGAAAAGTTCTCGGATTTATCAAGCGCCGTCGAGGCATCGTTCCACCGTTGGAGCCGCAGGTACGCCTGCGCCAGAGACAAATAGGTGACCCGGTCGTCGGGCTTGCCATTCAACTGCTTGTTCAGCAGCGCGATGCCTTCGTCGGCCTTGCCAGTGTCGGCAAGTTGACCAGCGTACAGTATCTGCGCATCGCGGTCATTGGGAGCGTCCTTGGCGGCGGCCTGTGCAACCACGGCAGCCTTGTCCCACTGGTGGGCATCGCGGTACGCGTCCACCTCGCCGCTGATGCCACGATTCTTCAGGTCGCCACCTAGCTCGATCATCTGCTTATAGGCGTCAACGGCTGCGTCTGTCTTGTTCTCTTCCCGGTACAGCACAGCCAACCGGTCCAGGAAGATACCGCGATTGTTGCGTTCACCTTCCGTGTACTTGCCGTCTGTTTTGACTGTCGTGGCAAGCACGCCTTTTAGCGTCTTTTCAGCGTCCGCGTAACGGCCCAGCGAGTCGTACAGCAGCGCTTCATTGAAGACGAGTTCCTCGGAGTCCGGGACAATCGCCTTCGCCTTCTGCAACGTGGTTAGAGCAAGGTCGTAGTGGCCCTGCCTGCGCTGAATTTCAGAGATTTTGATGTAGCTCTGTGCGTCCTGGGGCTCCGCCGCGACAATCGCCGCGTACATCTTTAGCGCATCATCCAGTTTGTCGGCATTCAGCAGCGCATTCGCTAGGCCGCGCCTTGCGTCCGTGTTGTCGCTTTCTATATCCAGCGCACGCTGGTAGGCGGCGGCAGCCTCTCTTGGTTTATGCAGCTGATCGTAGCTCGCGCCAATGGCAAGCTCGATGCGCACCGAGCGCTCCGATTCGGGGAGCGCCGTCAGGGTGGCAATGACGCGTTGCGTATCACCCTGCTCGCTGTAGAGCCGCGCCAAGTTCAGCAGGGACTCCTCCGAACCATTATCCAGGCTTTGCGCGGCTTTGAACTGTGCTTCGGCTTTCGCGGATTCGTGATTCACCTCATAGAGCTGGCCCAGCAAAAGGTGGCTTTCCGCAACGTTCGGCTCCAGCTTTACCAGCGTCTCGTACTCGCCCGTCGCAAGCTGTAGCATCTGCGACTGCGGCCCATTCTGCACATCGCCTAGTGAACGGTAGTAGATGCGCGCCAGCAAGCGATGCGCCTCCAGGTCGCTGGGGTTCTTCTTAACCTGTTCCTGCGCGACCTCGACGGCTTCGCGGATGCGTCCAAGCTTGAAGTACAAGTCTGCGAGACCATCCTGTAGGTAGGTCGAGTTGGGGTCGGCATCCAGCGCCAGTTTGTACTGCTCCACGGCTTGCGTAGCATAATCGGAGCGGCCCTGGGTGGTTGCCAGGTCCTCGTAAATGTGTGCCAAACCGTAGTGGTAGTATGCAGCGCTCGCTCCAGTCGAGGACGAAGCAATGACCTGCGGCGGCAGTGGTGCTGGCTGATTCTTCTGCGCGGCGGCGCTGGTACATGCGAACGCTGTGACTGATACCGCATACAGCGGCAGAGTTCGAACAAGACGGAGCCGGAGGCAGACAGCGTCGCGCAGATCAGACATCAAAGAAACCATTCCTTCTGCCGATTCTCCGCTCTTGCGGTCCGGCTCACAGGGTTATAGAAGGTTAGACGAAGAACAGCACGCAGTGGATGCGGAGAGCTACCCGTGCCGGAAGTGTCTCATACCAGTGAAGAGCATTGCGACCCCCAAACGGTCCGCCGCGGCAATTACTTCCTCGTCTCGCACGCTGCCACCCGGCTGAATGACCGCGGTTGCACCGGCATTGGCAACGGTCTCCAGGCCGTCCGCGAATGGAAAGAACGCATCAGAGGCCGCTATCGTACCAGCCAACGGGAGCACCGCTTTCATGGCACCAAAGCGCGCCGCATCCACGCGGCTCATCTGCCCGGCACCGATGCCCACGCTTTGGCCATGCCCCAGGTGCGTGCGGGCGTACACAATCGCATTGGACTTCACATGCTTGCAGACTACCCACGCGAAGCGAAGCGCGACCATCTCCGCGTCCGTTGGCTGCCGCTTTGTGACAGCTTTTAGTTCAACCTGCGCCAGTGATCCACGGTCCGCATCCTGCAGCAGCATGCCGCCGGAGATCTGTTTCAGAGCACGGGACGCCCTTGCCGGGACGATCTGTAGCAGCCGCAGATTCTTCTTGGCCGCGAAGCGCTCCCGCGCTTCCGGTGTAAAGTCCGGCGCCACAATTGCTTCGACGAAGAGCTTCGCGATTTCTTCCGCGGCCGCGCCATCCACCGCCCTGTTCACACCAATCACGCCGCCAAAGGCCGACACGGGGTCGGCCGCAAGTGCGTTCCGATACGCGTCAAGCACGGTCGTACCCGTCGCCACGCCGCAGGGGTTCGTGTGCTTGATGATGGCCACGGCGGTTTCGTCGAACTCGCTCACGAGTTCCCAGCAGGCGTCCAGATCGACCAGGTTGTTAAATGAAAGCTCTTTGCCCTGCAACTGCTTTGCGTTTGCAATACCTGATCCTGATCCATCCGTGTACAGCGCGGCTGCCTGATGAGGGTTTTCGCCGTACCGCAGTGTTCCTTTCAAAGACATATTCAGGCGGAGCGAGACTGGCATGGTCTCTTCATTGAGGGTTGCAGGCTGCTCATGTGAACCGTCCGGTTCGCTCATCTGTTCCAGCGCGTTGGCGATGGCAGTGTCGTACGCCGCAGTCGTGGCAAACGCTGCTTTCGCCAGCCGCCAACGCGTCTCTAGCGACACCGTGCCAGCGTTCGCCTCCATCTCCGAGGCAATGCTGTCGTAATCCGCCGTGCATGTCACCACCGCGACATCCACGAAGTTCTTCGCGGCAGAGCGAATCATGCTGGGTCCGCCAATATCGATGTTTTCGATCACCTCCGCAAAGCGAACGCCGGGCCGTCTCGCCGTCTGCTGAAACGCGTACAGGTTCACCACCACCATGTCGATCGGCTCAATAGCATGCGCATTGATCGCCGCCAGATGCTCGGGGTTGGAGCGAACATGCAGAATGCCGCCGTGCACCTTCGGGTGCAACGTCTTCACTCGCCCATCCAGCATCTCCGGAAACCCTGTTAGGTCGCTGATTTCGCGCACCGGCAGACCGCCCACACGCAGCATTTTCGCAGTGCCGCCCGTGGAGACAAGCTCCACGCCCATGGCATGCAGCCGCTGTGCAAACGGCAATAAACCACTTTTGTCTGTCACGCTTAAAAGCGCGCGCCGCACCTTACTCACTCTTAGTACCCTCTAACTTAGCTCGAATCGCGGATAAGAAGGCAGGCAGTTTGCTACTGACCGCTTGCCAGATTTCTGTATCATCCACTCTGCCGTACTCATGAATCAGTAATTGCGTAAGCCAATAATCTTATGATAGTCAGGTATTTCAGCTAGCACACCTTCGTTTTCCCGCGCCGCAGCTTGACAAGTCCTTCGCCAATCATTTCCAGGCATCGTTCAACCGATTGCGCGGACCACCATCCGCTAAATAGGACCCTAAGTCTTGCCTGTCAACGTAGTCCAGTATCTCTTCACACGCACGAGCTATATCCTCGGAGAAGATCTGCTCGTCACGCAGCATAAAGCAATTCTTTCTAACTATTTACATACTTGAGAAGAACAGGATTTTTAGCCCACGTTCTGGAATCACATCCACCTTGCGCCCAAAGAGTGCCTCAAAGGCCATCTTCAGTTCCGTATACTCCCACAACCCGCCTTTGTGGCCCTCGGGCTTGAAATCCACTAGAAAATCAATGTCGCTTGTTTCCGGATTGAAATCATCGCGCAGCACGGACCCGAAGACCAGCAGGCGCGCGAGCTTGTGTTCACGGCAAAGAGCTTCGATCTGCTCGCGCCGCTGCTCGATTTCGTACCGGCCACTCATGTTGCAAGTCTAGCGTAGACGTATCCACTCATAGCTTGATTTGTCCAACGAGGTCACCGATCTTTTCCACCGTATGTGCCACGCACCACTTCTCTAGCCCCGTGGCAATCTTCTCCGGCGCGCGGGGATCCGCGTAGCTGGCCGTGCCCACCTGGACGGCTGTCGCGCCGGCCAGCAGGAACTCGACTGCATCCTCCGCTTTTACAATCCCGCCGAGACCAACCACCGGGATACGCACGGCGCGCGCCACTTCCCACACCATGCGTATGGCGATGGGCTTGATTGCCGGTCCGCTCAACCCGCCCGTCACATTGGCGATGCGAGGCCTGCGCGTCTCAACATCAATCGCAAGCGACAGAAACGTGTTCACCAGTGACACAGCATCCGCCCCCGCCGCCTCTGCCACGCGAGCCATTCCCGCAATGTTGGTCACGTTCGGCGACAGCTTCACCATCAGTGGCCGCTTCGACACGGCACGGCAGGCATGCACAAGGTCGCCCAGCGATTGGGGATCGGTGCCGAAGACCATGCCGCCATGCTTTGTATTGGGGCAACTCGCATTCAATTCATACATCACGATGCCGTCGGCTTCGTTCAATTCCTTGACCACCGCAATGCAATCCTCAATCGTGAAGCCGAAGACATTCGCGATGCAGACCGCTCCCCGCATTCGCCGGATACCCGGCAGTTTGTCACGGATGAATGCCTTGACGCCTACGTTCTGGAGGCCGATGGCGTTGATCATGCCTGTTGCGGTCTCAATGATGCGCGGCGCGGGATTGCCCTCCATCGGCTCACGCGACAGGCCCTTGGTAATAAACGCGCCAATGCGATCGACGGAAAGTATTTCCTCAAACTCCACGCCGTACCCGAATGTTCCGCTGGCCGCGATCACTGGCGAGCGCAGCCGCACGCCCGCGACTTCGACGCTCATGTCAGGCGATGTGCTCACCGCGTCATGTCCGCGTACACGGTATGTGAGACCTCCGGCTGAAGCGCCTCGATCAGCACACGGCCTATTGCCGCGGAAGGCCGGTTGATGCGCAGCATCGAGGCCAGGGTTGCCGCAATGTCCACTGGTGCCACCACGCCGTGATAGGTCCCAGGGCGTATGCCGGGACCAAAGATTTCCAATGGAACATGCCGGTCATATGAGTTGGCCGAGTAGTGTGTCTCACCTGTTTCGTATCCGCCGTACTGATAGGCGCCCAGGTTCAGGTGCACCGCCCATCCCATGCGCGGCGAATAACTGTGCAGTTCACGGCGTCCATACTCCGTGTCCGGCACCGCGCCCGTGCGCAACTGGGTTGCGGTGTAGACAAATTGCGCGTGCACCGGCGGAGGAAGACGGCCACCTGGCGCGCCTTTCGCAGGCGTGTCAATCAATGGCTGCTTCTCTAAATACGCGTACACAGCTCCGGCAGTCGCATCCTCCGCATCCGCCTCGCTTACGCCCTGTGCGGTTAAGGCAGAAGAATCCAACTGTATCCACGGATAGTCCACGCCAAGTACATACTTTACGCGTCCGGCCGGCTTGAACCGGGCCTGCAATGAGGCCTCCAGCGCCTCCTGGAATGGCTTCGTCGGCAGACTGCGCGCTGGCATGCCGTAGGAAACAGCAGCAGCAATCGATGGTGCCACGCCGTGATCGCCCGTAAACGTCACCACAACATTCTTTAAGCCAACCGTACTGTCCAGCCATGTGAAAAAGCTGTCCAGCTGGGTATCCGCGGTGTCGATCATTGCCCGCAACGCTGGGTCGTCCGGGCCAACGGCATGGCCCAGCAGGTCCGTCGAAGAGATCGAAAGTGTCAGCAGATCCGTCACACCGGCACTATTCCCGCCGAGGTGTTCGTGCTCGATCAGCGCCTTCGCAAAGTCCAACTGGTAACTGACCGAGGAGGGTGTCCGGCCCACCTTGTCATAAAAGCTGCCACTCGCCACGCCCGCTTCCTTCCGTGCCTGCGAGATGCGTTCGCCGTGATTGAAGGCTGTCACCCAGTCCGGCAGCGCTTTTAGCCAGTACGTGGAGCTGATCCATTCACCCGACTCGTGATCCGTCCAGTAGACCGCTTGCTGCGCGTGTCCTGAGGTCAGGATCGCAGCCCTGTCTTTGAACGAAACGCCGAAGACACGCGCCTTGCCACCTGTCGCCAGCACGAGTTCATCGCCCAACGTCGATGCCATCTCGTTTTTGGGTGATGCGCCTGGCGCATCGGCGGTTCCCTTTGGCACGCCCACCAGACGGTAGCGATCGTCTTCCACGGACGTTACCTGGTGCGGTTTGCCGTCGCGGCCGGTCTCGTACCACTCATTCAACGGCACGCCGTGGCCGTCGGTATACGCCCCCGTGCCAATCGTGGAGTGCCCGGCAGCCGTCACCAGGTTTGCATAGTCGAAATAACAATCGGTAAAGTGCGCTCCCTGCCGCAGAAACAGGTTCCAGCCATTCTTCGCCTTGAAATCCCCACGATAGCGATCCAGGTAGTCGCCGCGAAACTGGTCGAAGACCAGTTCGATCACCAGCTTGGGTGACCCATCGTATGCGGCGGCATGCACGGGCACGCACGGTGAGACCACAAACAGAAAACCAAGAAGAGCAGCCATGTGGCGCATAACCATATGACAGTATGCTATCCGGTCCAGGCCACGCATCGCGTAACCGAACCACATTGCGCATGCCGCGTACATGCTTTTCCCGCTACCATGGAGAGATGCTCGATCTCGCATACATCCGCGCGCACCTGCCGGAGGTGAAGGCCGCTCTTGCGCGGCGCAATACCGATCCTGACGCCCTGCTGGGCGGCTTCGAGGCGCTCGACGCCAAGCGCCGCGAGATCATCACGGATATGGAGACGCTCAAGGCAAAACGCAATCGCCTCTCTGAAGAAATTGGCAAGCTGAAACGCACAAGTGCCGACACGGACGCGCTTACCGGAGAGGTCCGCGATCTACGCGACCGTTCGGACGACCTCCAGGCCACCGCCAGCACGCTCGATGCCGATCTCCGGGGTCTGCTGATCGCGCTGCCAAATCTACCAGATGCCTCTATCCCGGTCGGGGTGGATGAACACGGCAACACACAGGAGAAGACCTGGGGCGAACTGACGCGTTTCGACTTCACGCCAAAGCCACACTGGGAGATTGGCGAAGCGCTCGGTATCATCGATTTTAATCGTGCGGCCAAGGTATCCGGCTCCCGCTTTGTCTTTCACATCGGCGCGGGTGCAAGGCTGGAACGCGCTTTGGCCAACTTCATGCTTGACCTGCACACGCGCGAGCATGGCTACACGGAAATTCTGCCACCGTACATGGTGAACGCTGCCTCACTGTTCGGCACCGGTCAACTCCCCAAGTTTGAACAGGATCTGTTCTACTGCGTCGATAAGACAGCGTTTACAAATTCGCTCGAAGACGAGCCAGCCGGCAACGCGATGGCCGGTGTTGACCGGTTGCAGGTCGAACGCACCACCTTTGAGGGTTTCGATCACTTCCTGGTCCCTACCGCAGAGGTCCCCGTTACCAACCTCTTCCGGGACGAGACGCTGGATGAAAAGCAGCTCACGACCAGTCTCTGCGCGTACACGCCGTGCTTTCGCAGCGAGGCGGGAAGCTATGGCCGCGATGTGCGCGGTATGATCCGTCAGCATCAGTTTCAGAAGGTCGAACTTGTCAAATTCACCACCCCTGACAAGAGCAACGAGGAACACGAGTTGTTGACCCGGCACGCCGAAACCGTGCTGGAACGGCTTGGTCTGCCTTACCGCCGCATGTTACTCTGCACCGGCGATATGGGCTTCGCGGCACAGAAAACCTACGATCTCGAAGTCTGGTTGCCTGGGCAGGGACGGTATCGCGAAATCTCCTCCTGCTCAAATTTCGGCAGCTTTCAGGCACGCCGCGCTAACATCCGCTACAGGCCTTCTGGGGCAAAGAAGACGGAGTACCTGCACACACTGAACGGATCGGGACTGGCAGTCGGCAGAACCTATCTTGCCATCCTGGAGAACTATCAGCAGGTTGACGGCACTGTGCGCATCCCCGATGCTTTGCAGCCCTACATGGGCGGCGATACCGTCATCGGAAAGCAGGTGGCCCTCTGATGCTGAAGACGCTGCGCAGCTATCTTTTCTGGACTTATGAGCGTGGCTCATTCCACTACGACGTCATGGTCACGCTGATTCTGCTGTTTATTTTCATCTCCCCGCACCTGATCAACTATCGCGACCGGCCGGTCTACCAACTTCCGTCGCAGATCATGGTGGAAAATAACGGGCAAGGTGAACTGGTGTACCAGGTGAAAATGGCAGACGTGGACCAGAGCCTGAGGCACGTAAAAGGCAGCGACCCCAACCTGCGCACGCGCCGCGCCCTGCGGCGGCTGATAGAGCCGATCGCCGGCGATGTTCTTATCGAGCATTACGAGCCTCTCGAAGACGCCACGGGCCGGATCAATGCATACCGCGTCTGGGCACACCGGTGAGCGTGGCGCACCGAATCTCGGCGCATCGGTGATCGCGCGCATCGCAAACCTGTTTCCACGCTCTAATGGTCAGGGCTACTGCAAGCCACGGGGAGCATCATGCAACGCCTTTTCACAACAGTTTTGTTATCCATAGCCCTGTCCACTGCAACGGCACGCGCCGCCGATGATCCCACGCTCGACAAAACCCTTCGCCAGATGGACGCCGCTTCCGCGCGATTCCAATCGGCCGAAGCCGACCTGAAGTGGGAGATCTTTGAGAAGGTTGTGCGCGACACCACGACCCAGACAGGCTCCATCTACTTTCAGCGAACGAAGTCCGGCACTGACATGGGTGCAATCATCACCACGCCAAGCCTCAAGTACCTCCACTTTGCTAACGGCAAGGGCGCGCTCTACGATGCAGTCTCGAAGAAACTGACGCCCTTCGATGCCGGACAAAATCGCGGTCGCGCGGAGAGCTTTCTGACACTCGGCTTCGGCGGCAGCGGCAAGGATCTGGAGCGCGCCTGGATAGTTTCCCCGCAGGGCAACGAAACCATCGATGGCATGCTCACGGTGAAGCTCGATCTCATTCCGAAGGACCCCGCCACGGCCCAGACGTTCACCCATGTTCTTGTATGGATTGATACGTCCCGCGCGATCTCGCTGAAGCAGCAGTTCTTTACGCCGGAGGGTGACACCCGCACCACGTACTACACCCACATTCGCTATAACACGGCGGTTGATATCAGGAAGTACGCTCTTCCCAAGCACTAGCATCGGCTGAGCCAGCTATTGCACCTTGCCCAGAGGCCGCAGGCGCGTAAATTCCAGCGCGCACGCCACAGCGGTACGCGCGCGCAGCTTAAGGTTGTCTGCGGCCATCCAGATGGCAAATCCCGTACCTTCCATACCTGCGGCAGCCTTCACCCGCAGCAACACCTGACCCTGCCCAGCGGAACTCAGATTGCTCGGCGGATCACCATCGTCGGTCACCAGATCGAGCGCTTCTGAACGCAGACCCGCAGTAAACACGTCTAGCGACACTGGCGTGGCAAGCTCAACAAACAATGACACTGTAAACCCGTGGAACACAGGTGCCTGTACTACTTGCAGCACCGGCATCGGCAGCTTGCCTCCAGTTAGAATCTGGAGATCCGCTAAAATCCTTCCCTCAACAGCGTCCAGTGGATTCTTTGCCGATTCGCCCAGAGCGGGCAGCAGATTGAACGCCACCTGCGCGTCGAACTCCTCTCGCGGCACCGCCTGAAACGAAAGAAGATTGACTGCCTGCTGCTGCATTTCATCCACTGCCACGCGCCCATTCTCGCTGGCAGGCTGCAGGATAGTCGCTGCCGCAAAGCGCACCGGAGCTGCCTTCCCCGCCATCGGCAGTACCGTTGCCAGCATCGCCGCTACTGGATGTGCGCAGCGCACGTACGCATCTTCCAGGCCCAACGGCACCGCGCCGCCCAATAATGGCGAACGTACCAGCACATTTTCTGTCGCCTGAATGGATGTCGTGGCATCCACCACGGCCACGCCCATCCCTTGCGCTCTCTGGCCATACTCTCGCAACATACCCGTATCGCTAAAGATGGCTACGTCCAGATTTTCCAGCGCGCCCGTCTCTAACGGCTGGATAAACGAGGCCTCGTCACCCATCGACTCCAGCGTGCCGCTCTCGTCCTCGTTGTCCAGAAGGATAGTCGTGGCGGAAGCCAGGGGACTCTCCGCAATCTCGTCGGCGATCTCCTTGCCCAACAGAGTTGTCGCGCCGACCACCGCAATACGGTACTGATTCTTGCTCATATACCTCTCAGATGCTCCAGAAGCGCCATGCTATGCAAGCCGTCAGGTCTGTTATGCCAGTGGTTCGCCGATGCGCCCGGAACGCCGGCTGCTGGCCGCGTAGATAAACCGCGCCCACATCCCGCTCACCATGTAGGCCAGCGCCATGGAAATCAGCAGGTACTCAGAAAACTTGACCAGCAGAACGCAAAACACCATCAGCACAAGGAAGATCCGCACCGGCTGGCGGCTGCCCAGGTTGATTTCTTTTCCACTCCAGAAGCGCCATCGGCTCACCATGAGAAATCCCGTAAACAGCAGCAGCGCCAGCCACACCAGTCCTGTCCAGGGATTGTCCACCGGCGAACCATCAAAACAGTGCACCACGCTGGCCACCACGCCCGCCGCCGCCGGGATCGGCATGCCAACGAAATAACGCCTGCCAGGCCTTCCCGGATTGCTCGGCTTCGGATTCACCGTCACGTTGAACCGTGCCAGACGGCAGGCACCCGCAATCAGAAACAGAAACGCCGTTACCAGCCCAAAATCCGCCACGTTGTGCAGGAGTTGAGGCGAGAAACCCACAGCGGGGATCATGCGGAAGCCCCACGTGTATGCCAGGATACTGGGCGCAACCCCAAAGGTGATGACGTCGGCCAGAGAGTCCAGCTCACGGCCAAAATCGCTTTCCGTGTTCGTCATGCGGGCGATGCGCCCGTCCAGCGCATCGAATGGAATCGCAAATGCAATCGCCACCGCAGCGCGATCGAAGTAACTGTGATCGGCCGGTGTGGCCTGTAGACTTTGGGTAATGGCGTAAAAGCCGAGCGCGATGTTACCTGCGGTAAACAGAGACGGCAGAACATACAACCCGCGCTGCGGACGGCGTCTGGACCGCTCCACGCCTCCCGCCAAGCTAGACTTCCATCGCCGGTGCGGCCGTTACAGCTGGAACAGCAGCCTTGCGCGGCACCACCGCTAAGATGGTGCTGCCGCCTTTTACACGGTCTCCCGTGTGCACACGAAGATTGGAATCGGCCGGCATCAGCACATCCACGCGCGATCCGAATTTGATCAAACCAATGCGCTGGCCGCGACGGATGCTGTCGCCCGGCTTCACCTTGCACACAATCCGCCGTGCCAGCAGACCCGCGATCTGCTTCACCTGGACGGAGTAGTCCGGCCCCTCGATGACGACGACGTTCTGCTCGTTTAGCACGTTGCTGTCCGCGCGCATGGCATTCAGAAACAGGCCACGCTTGTAGTTCACCTGCTTCACCGTCCCGTCAATCGGCGAGCGGTTCACGTGAACGTCGAACACATTCAGGAAGATGCTCAGACGCAACCGGCTGCCATCTGGCGTTTCGATCCACTCTGCTTCTGTCACCTTGCCATCCGCTGGTGACACCAAGGCACCTGCGGCCGCCGGAATGCGGCGGGACGGATCGCGGAAGAACCAAAGAAAGAACGCCGCCAGAATCAGTGGCAAGACAGCCAGTCCAACCGATCCGGTCAGTAGCCATAGCAGGCCACCCACCGCACAGAAGCCTAGTGCGTAAAAGTATCCGTCACGAACCATACAGCACCATGATACGGTGCGATTGCGGCTTGGGCCAGCATCCGTGCGTGGTGCCGCGTTATATGGACCTGAGACTTCGCTCCATCAGCAGTGCGTTTTCGGCAGGGTTGGAGTAGTAATCGCGCCGAACACCAGTCTGTAGAAAGCCTGCGCGCTTGTACAGTGCCACCGCGGCAGCATTGCTCATCCGTACTTCTAGCCGGATACGATCCGCTTCCTGCTCCACCGCCCACGCAAGCACGGCGTCAAGCAGGGCACGCCCAATCCCGTTCCGTTGTTCCGCAGGCATTACGGCAATGCTTTCCAACTCGGCCTCAATTGGATTCCCGGCCTTCAGAACGGAGGCGATGACAAAGCCTGTCACAATTTCATCGCATTCCGCCATAAAAACTCCCCGGCGGAGGGTCACGTCTTCGCCACGCGTAAGGGGCTCAAGCACGGCTTGTATCTGCGCAGAAGTCCACGCCGGTGCTGACGGGTTCGCCTGCATGATCGTGATCAGGTTCGAAAGATCCCCGGGCGCGGCCGCGCGAATAAATGGCGCAAGGCTCAGTACGTGCCTCCGTTCGCCCTATGCACGCTCCACCGCGGCTCGCCGGGCCAGTTCTGCATCGGGCACACGCAGGTAGTTAGCATCCAGCAGCATCGGATCGGCAAAGCAGCCAGCCAGCACTTTTTTCCAGACGAGCGGCAGCGCCTCCCGCACGCCAACAGGCACCACACAATGCGCAGCCGGGTACAGGGACAGCAATCGTTCTTCCATCACAACCACCGGCTCGCTCTCCGGAACGGTCGCAACCGCATCCGTGCCGTGCATCATGCACTCATCCAGGCACGCTCCGTCACGGTATCGGCCCGCAAACACATCACCACGTCCGGCGTCGATCCATGCCTGCACCGATCCACGCTGCGTGGACTGCGCCGCCAGCACGGCAAGTCGCGACACCGCCACAACCGGCTTTCCAAGTGCCTCCGCCAGGCCTTTGATCGCCGCCACGCCGATGCGAACGCCTGTGAATGATCCCGGCCCGGTGACGACCGCCAGGATGTCGAGAGTACGCACATCGAGAGCGGTGTCCGACAGCACCTCGGCCAGCGCGCTCATCAGGCGCTCCTGCGTCTCACGCCCTGGCAGCGAGCGCTCGGCAATGATGCGCGCCTCGCCAGCTTCTTCCAGGTCCATCGCGCAAATGGCGGCACCGCCTTCTGCCCCACACGTGTCTATCAAGAGCATCCATGGCATAGATGAGATAGTAAATCCGCACCACGGAAAGGAACGTGCTCTTGACAATCGACCCTGATGAATGGAATAAGTATGTCGCGCTCGTGACGGAACATTTATTTTGAGACGTCTCAAAGGCACGCCACTTGGTTAAGGGAGAACGCTTCCGTATGCGAAAACTGCTGCTGTGGCCGCTAATGGTGGCGGCCGGATCGGGTCTATGTCTGTGGGCCGCCGATTGGCCGAGCACCGGCGGCAACCCTCAGCGTGATGGCTGGTCGCAAGGGGAAACCATCTTTTCTCCTCAATCCATCAGCAAGGTCAAGCTCCTCTACAAGTACAAGTACGACAACAAATCCGCCGGCCTAAACGCTCTGACCGGCCCCATCGTTCTCAGCCGCTTGATCGGCTACCACGGCTTTGAGGAACTGGTTCTAACCACGGGCAGTGGCGGAGCGGCCTACGCCACCGACGCGGACCTTGGCCTTCCCTACTTCAAGACACCCTTGAACCCTCAAGAGAAACTTTCAACGCATGAGTCCAGTTCTCTATGCCCAGGTGGCCAGACCGCCAGCATGGTCATGTACGGCCAAAGCGCGGTCTCCCGCTTTGGCGGCTTCGGCGGCGCAAATCCCGTCGCCCGGCTGGGCGCGTACTACACCGTCAGCAGTGACGGATACATCCACACCCTGCGCGCGCAGGACGGCCAGAATCAGATGATTCCGGCCGTCAAAATGCTACCCGCAAACAGCAACATCACCGGCCTGAACTTTGCCGGCAATACTCTTTACGCAGCCACGATTAACGGTTGCGCAGGCCCCAACGGCTTGTACGCCGGTGCCTTTACGCCACCCGTCTTTCCGCCCACGCCAGACCTGCCTATGGTGAAGCCTTCCAAATGGGATATCGCCTCCTTCATGACCAACGGCTCCGGCTTTTCCGGAACCGCAGGCGTTGCTGCGAACACGAAAGATGACACCGTCTTCGGCATGGTTCCGGACGGCAAGGGGGATGCCGCCGGAACCTACAGCGACACGGTTCTTGCCCTGGAAGCCAATACCCTTGTGGTAAAAGACTGGTTCACGCCCAGGCATCCCGCGCTCGCCCCAAAAGCGAGCCTGCCCCTCACTGGTATCACTCCAGCCGTCTTCGCGAACGAAGGCAAGGATTTCGTGATTGCGGGCGGCCGCGACGGCCGTATCTACATACTCGATGCAACAGCACTCGGTGGCTCCGACCACCACACACCATTGTTCGCCTCGGAGCCAGTCATCACAACTGGATCGCAGGCGTCGGGAACGGGCCTGTACGGAACCTTCGCCACCATGGTCGACAAGGGCCAGCGATGGGTCTTCGCCGCCGTGCGCGGCACATGCGCCATGAAGTTTCCCGGTATGAACGGTGCATCGGCCAATGGCGGCATTGTCGCCTTTAAGCTGACCATGACGAACAACCGTCCATCACTCACGCCCGCATGGACATCGCACGATATGCTTGCGCCAATGGCACCGGCAACGGCCAATGGCCTGGTGTTCGCATTGTCGTCAGGGATGCCCACACGTGTTGGAAAAGACAACGGAACGCCATACAGCGTATCCGAAGCGGAAAAGCTGTCGAAGCCCGCGACTCTCTATATTCTGGATGCCAGCACGGGCAAAGAACTTTTCAGCAGTGGTCCCGCCTCCAGCTTCACCAGTAGCGGCCTCGCCGTGGCCAACGGCCATGTGTACTTCACCACCCACGACAACACGCTGTTCGCGTATGGCGTCCCCGAGGAGCACTAGTCATGTCCGTATTGCGTTGGAAGACCCTCTCAGTTTGTGCTGGAACCCTGCTCGTGTGTGGCGCTGCGCTCGGCCAGAACTGGCTGATGGATGGTGGCGACAACATCCGCTCCGGGTGGCAGCGCGACGAACATATCCTCACCAAAGCCAACATCGGCACGATGAAGCTGCTGTGGAAGGTGCAGACAGACGTGGAGCCGCACGCTCTGCACGCCTTGATGGGTCCTCTGGTGGTGCAGGACGTGCCCATGTCCGGCGGCAAGAAGGAGATGGTGTATGTCCTCGGTGCGTCAGACGTGCTCTATGCCTTCGATACGTCGACACATGCCTGTGTTTGGGAAAAGCACTTCACCTATAAGGCATTGCCTCCACGGCAGCAGGGGCCGCCGCCGGATGTGGCTGCCGGAACCGCTGGTGCAAATCGGCCGATTACCGTGGCACCCGCACCGCCAGCCGATCCGTCACGGGGTTCACAGACCGATCCGAGGCACTATAACTTTCTCAATCCACAGGGCAGCACGGGTGTGCCCGCTATTGGTCCTGAAGAAGCCGGTGGGGTGCGCCCCATCTATGTTGTCGATGGCGGCGGTGTCTTGCATACGTTGAGCGATGTCACCGGGGAAAGCCTCCGTCCTGACATCACAATGGGCGCGCCAAGTAAGTTCGCGCTTCAGTTGTACAACGGTGAAGTTCTATATGCGGTGTACGCGGGCAAGACTGGCATTGTTTCGACAAAGGCGGACGGATCACAGACGCAGCCGACAACGACAATCGGATTTGGCGGGGGTGGTGGCCTTTGGGGACGCCGCGGTCCGGTAATGACCAGCGACGGCACGGCCTGGAGCACAACCGGCGACGGCCTGGTAAACCTGAGTAATCCGAACAACTTGGTCATCGGCAACTCCGTCGTCGGTTTCAAAAAAAGTGAGGACGGCCAGCACTGGGTGGTTAAGGACTGGTACACCCCGCCGAACTGGGACTGGCTGCGCCGCCGCGACCTGGACCCCAACAATACACCCACCGTTTTCAACTGGCATGGCAAGGAGTACATCGCCGCGTCGGGCAAGGAGTGCCGCGTCTACTTGCTCGATCCGCAAAATGTTGGCGGACCCAACCACGACACACCGCTCTACAAGACACCTCTGGTTTGCAACGAGATTGTCGATTTCCAGAACGCCGGGTCATGGGGTGCGCTGTCCTCGTGGGAGGACGCCAAAGGCACGCGCTGGGTGCTAATGCCCTTCTGGGGACCAAAGCACTCCCAGATGCACTTTCCCATCGAAAACAAGCCCGAGACAAAGGAGGGCGGACAAGCAGCCTTCAAGATGGTGGAAAAGAATGGTAAGCCGGAGCTTGAGCCGGTATGGGTCTCCCGCGACATGCACCGCGGTGAACCCACCATCATCGCGAACGGCATGGTCTTCTCGTACGGCAGCGGCGACAACACACAGCAATCATGGAACGATATTGGCCTGAACTTCGACTCGTCCATCCGTGCCTCAAGGGGTGTTCCCGTCAAGATGTATGTCCTGGACGCGGAAACCGGCAAGGAACTGTGGACCAGCGGCGACGCGATCAAGGGCTTCAATCACTTCTCGTCACTCACCGTTGCCAAAGGCAAGGTCTATATCGGCACCTACGACGGCATGTTCTACTGCTTCGGCCTGTCCTAGGCCGCTCGCAGTGTGGCGAAGCCCTCGCTTTGGCGAGGGCTTTTGCATGTTCGTAACGTAAGCGTGTCATACTTTGGTCACCCCAAGTAGTAAAAACTACTGTCTCACGCTGAAACCCTCTCTTCTGCCCCTGCTCTGCCGATGTGTTGCATAAGGCCCTGTCCCGGAGAGAGACATGTACAAATTTCAAGCGGTTTTTCTATGCGGCATTGCCGTGCTTACACGCTGCGCGTCTGCTCAGGAGAGCATTCCCACTGCGCAGACGTTCGACATCGCTCTCACCGGCCATCTACAGCCCTGGAGCACAGCCGTCCTGCCAACCCTGCCCGCTGCCGCACTCGCACCGGTGAACGGTATCGTCCCGGCCAACGCGCCCGTCAAGCTCACCACCAGTGTCAGCGTACGCGCCAAGGATGAGCCACCGCAATCCGTCAGCGCGGTCGAGTTCACCGGCAAGCAGGTGTTGGAGTCCGCAGGAACATGGAGCGACCTGCCGCGCTACCTGCAAACTCTTCCCGGTCTGATCGGCGGTTCCGACACGCAGAACGCCTCGTTCGTGCGGGGCGGCAACTCCTTTGAAAATCTCTTCGTGGTGGATCGCATCGAGGTGCCAAACATCAATCATTTGGCGCTGGCCAACTCTACCGGCGGCCTTGGCTCCATGCTCGATACCGAGATGATCGGCAATGTCACATTCCAGTCAGGCGATATCGGCTCCAGCTACGATAGCCATCTCTCGTCCCTCACGGACATCCGCACGCTCGAACTGCCGGACCAGAACGTGACCGCATTCGATCTGGGCTACTCAGGCGTGGGCTTTCGCACCAACAGGACACTTGGCGGCAACAAGAACCTGCTGCTCTCCGCACGAGAAAGCGTAACAAATCTCTTTCTGCACGATGTCGGCCTGAACGGTTCGCCAGAGTTCACCAATGCGCTCTTCAAGTACACCGTTGACCTTTCACCGCGCGACCACGTCTGGATGGATTCACTGAGCGGACGCGACCAGTTGAAGGTCCGGCCAACCTGGAACGACTCCTGGGAGACCAACGCCTACAACACGGACTACAGTGGCTGGCGCAATACCACGGGATTCGTCTGGCAGCACACGCTGAAGAACGACGCTGTCAGCACCTGGACGGTCAGCAACTCGCAGAACGTGCAAAACCTGCTACAGCAAAGCCAATTGACGAACGCCCCGTCCAACTTCCGCCAAGACAACACCGACGGCATAACGGTGCTCAAGTACGAATATCAGTACGCCGACGAGAACGGCTCCGGATCGCACTTCGGCTTCGACACGCATGGGAACCGCATCCATTACACCATCGCGCAGACCGGCGACATCTACAGCCCCTACTCCACGAGCACGGTACCCACGCCAGCCTTTTCGCTGACCCCCGCGTTCTCCACGGTGGATAAGGCCGCCTTCGTGGACGTCAACCAAAGTGTCAAGCAGCGGCTCTTCATCCGGTCCGGTGTTCGCTTCCAAAGCTCTGGTTTGAAGGCCGCGCAAGGGAGCACGAACGCCTTCCTGCCGCATGGCTCAGCCAGCTTCGTCGCGGGCCGCGTCAACCTGCGTGCGTCATACAGCCGCTCCGCGCAGCTGCCGCCATTTGCCACCATTGCTGGAGCACCGGGTAACACGGCTCTCGGTCTCATCCACGGTCAGCAGTATGTCGCGGGCGGATCCGTCCGTCTGAGTTCCCTGCTCTCCATCAACGTCGAAGGCTATCGCAAGACTTATACCGGCTATCCCGTTTCAGTGGACTACCCGCAAGTCTCGCTGGCCACTCTGCTGCCCACCATCACCGAACCGTTCGTTAGCCTAACGATGCAAAGCACCGGACGTGGACGTACGCGCGGACTCGAGTTCAGCATCAACCAGGCACGGCGCCATCACCTCTTCACGCGCGCCAACGTAACGTTCTCCAAATCCGAGTTCACCGGAGCCGACGGCGTCTACAGAACCGGCACCAACGACCTGCCGCTCGTGGCAAACATCATGGCTGGCGCACAGATCAAACACTACACCCTGACGTTCCGTGAAACGGTCGCCTCAGGCCGGCCGTACACACCCGTCCTTGCGCAGGCGTCGTTCGACCAGAACCGCTCCATCTTCGACCTGACACAACTGAACGCCCTGCGCGGCCCGCTATACACCCGCCTGGACTTCGCTGTGAACCGCGACCTAACCGTGCGAAACGGCATAATGCGCATTCACGCGGGTATCCTGAACGTTCTCGACCGCCAGAACCTCTTCGAGTACTCCTGGCGCCCACGCTGCCCGGTCTGCGGCCCGGTCGCGGAGTACCAGATGGGCCTGCAACCCGACATCAACGTCAGCTACACCTTCTGACGCAACATGCTTTCCGGTAAGTATCCGCCACAGGCTTAGTCCAGCGCGTAGATGGCCAGGCCAGACAATAGCTTCGGGTAAAAGTCGGTCGACTTCTGCGGCATCACCTCGCCGCTTAAAGACACCTCTTTCATCTGCTCAAGTCTGACGGGTTTGATCAGGAAGGCGATGTCCGCCTCGCCACGGCCTACCTGCGCTGCCGCATCCTCCGCGCTGCGCAGGTAGCGCAGATTCTCCTGCTGCCGGATGCTCTCTTGCGTCAGGTCCAGCAACTGTTCCAGGACTAGCGCATGCAGTTGGACGACATCCAGGGCACGCTGCCGGGCCGGCACATGCTGTAGCGCTCCTTCCACGGCATCCTTCTTCGCCTTCAGGAGCCATGTGCCATCGCGCATGACGGCTAGAAACGCAACACCATCCGTCGCGTTCAGCGGAGCTACGCGCTCTGCCGCCGTCTCCACCGCCTCGGCATCCGAGCCGGTCGCGGCAGACTTCGATTCAACCTGAGACACATCGAAGAATTCGGCTGCGCGCTCCAGAAAGGCCTCAGAAGAAAAGTTCTTCAGCCCGTATACGATGCGATGCGTGGGCAGAATCGTGATGCCAGGCGCATCCGTGTTCACCAGCGTCATCATCATCGCGGCTTCTGGGAACGGCGGCACCGGCAACAGCGGTCCGCTCCCCATGTCCGCATCGTTCGATGGCGACTCATCCGCATCGCCAATCTGCTGTTCGCTGCGCACTGAAACACCGCGCGTCGGATCGGGCACGCCAAGCTCCTCCGCACGCTCGCGAGCATAGGCCGTCGAAGTTTCGTACCGGTGGTGCCCGTCGGCGATGACCAGCTTCTTATCCGCCAGCGCACCCACCAGGAGATTCAACACACGCCCGTCCGTCACCTTCCATACGGAATGCACCACACCGTACTCATCCGTGACGGTCTCGTCCGGCACGGTCGCGGGTTCGCCGCTCACGTTGCCAAAGATCAGAGTCTCCACCGTAAACGCCGGGTCGGAGTACAACATATAGATCTGTTCGCAATATGTCCGCGTCGCCTTGAACAGGGACAGCCGGTCGCTCTTCGGCTTCGCCAACGTCTGTTCGTGCCGGTAGACCACCTGCTCGGCATAGTCATACAGGTGCCCGAGGCAGATCAGCCCGCGCCGCGTGCGAACCTCATTTGTGCCCGGCACGGTGTACCGCTGCGCATAGCCATACAGCGCAGGCTCGCGCTCCTCCACCAGCACTGCCTCGCGCCGCCAATCCTCCAGCGACTGCGCCGCCCGGGTGTACACATTGCTACCGTCAGTATCCTCCGGCTTGCGTTTGCCCAGGATCACGCGGATCAAATTGTACGGGCTGCGCTCGTAATACGCCTCCTGCATGGCAGGCGAGATCTTGTCGTACGGCTGCGTCACCACATCGGCAAGCGCAACCTTTTGCGTGTTGTAGCGGAGAGCGCGAAACGGGTAGATGCGCATGGGTGCGGAGGAACTCCTTTGTGTGGGTACACGGCCATTCTACCGGTCAGGCCGCGCGCATTCGATCATTTCCCAAAGTCCAAAGCGCGCCTTCGCGCATCTGAAGACGTATCACTCGCGCGCCATGCAAGCCGCACAAACAGGAGATGCCTTGGCGGAACAGTGGAAACCGAGAGTCAACCCGTGGATCATCGCGGGCACGGTCGCGCTTGCCGCATTCATGGAGGTGCTGGACACCTCCATCGCGAACGTGGCGCTGCCACACATCTCCGGTTCGCTAGCCGCCAGCCAGGATCAAGGCACGTGGGTGCTCACCAGCTATCTGGTCTCGAACGCCATCGTTCTGCCGTTGGGCGGATGGGCGTCCAGCATCTTCGGCCGCAAGAATTTCTTCATGATCTGCATTGGGATCTTTACCATTGCCAGCTTTCTGTGCGGCATCGCACCATCGCTGCCACTACTTCTGGTCTTTCGAGTGATTCAGGGTGTAGGCGGGGGCGGTCTACAGCCCATGGCGCAGGCCATCATGGCGGACTCGTTCGAACCCAAACGCCGTGGCGTCGCCTTCTCGCTCTATGCCCTTGTCACCGTGCTCGCGCCCTCCATCGGTCCAACGCTGGGTGGGTGGATTACCGATAACTACTCCTGGCGCTGGATCTTCTACATCAATATACCGGTCGGCATTATTGCCATTCTGCTGGTGATGCGAGTCGTGGATGATCCACCGTGGATCAAAGGCGACCGCAAAAACTTCTTCCGCGGCGACTACGTCGGTATCGGCCTTCTCACCATCGCAATGGCAGGCATGCAGATCGCGCTAGACAAAGGTGAGGAGAACGCCTGGTTTGCCTCAAACTTCATCCGTAGTTTCGCGGCCATGTTCGTCATCGGCATTATCGCGCTCATCATTTGGGAGTTGCGTGGCGCGAAAAACCCCATCATGGACCTGCGCCTCTTCCGGTTCAAGAACTTCGCCATCTGCTGCTTTCTTATGCTGCTGGTGGGCGGCATCCTGAATGCGGGCACGGTCCTGCAGCCACAATTCCTGCAGCAACTGCTGGGCTATACCGCCACCAATGCGGGTGAAGCGCTGACTGCCGGCGGTCTAGCCCTTCTGGTCGTGGCCCCAATCGCCGGCATACTGTCTGACAAGTTCCCGGCACGCAACATCGTCGCGGTGGCATTCGTCTTCTTTGCCGGTGCCTACTGGTACGTCTCCACACACCTCACGCTCGGCATCAGCTTCGGCTTCAATTCATTTCTGCGCGTCATCCAGGTGCTGCCGATCCCGTTCTGCTTCATCGCCATCACCAACGCGGCCTATGTCGGTCTCCCAAAGGAAGCCAGCAACCAAGTGGCGGGTCTGATCAACTTTGCCCGCAACATCGGTGGCTCAATCCTGATTTCGCTTACCGGCGCGGAAGTCACCAACCGGTCGCTCTTCCACCAGGCCCGGCTCGGCTCCGCCATCAATTACAGCAACGATGCTTATACCCAACAACTCAAAAGCATGGGCGCGTTCCTGGGCAACACGGCAGGGGCGGCACAGGGGCAGTATGCCGCGAACAGCTCCCTGTACACCCAACTGAACCAGCAAGCCGCTCTGATGGGCTATGCCGATGTCTACCGCATTCTGGCGTGGCTGACCATCGGCATGTTCTTCCTTGCCTTTTTGCTCAGCAAGCCAAAGCCTGGTGAAAAGGCACCCGAGGGTGCCGCGCATTAGTTTCGTCACGCCAAAATCCAGGAGCGATGCCGTCCTTAAATGATCTCTGGCGTACGCTCAGCCAAGCCGCGCGCATACAATGATTTTATCCGTTCACAAAAAATTCACGAGAGCGACACCTTTGCTGGAGGCATTCATGACCAACTTTTCCCGCAGCCTTGCCGTGACGGCAGTGCTGATGCTTACCGCAGGCGCATCCTCCGCATTTGCTCAATCGCAGTCCATCAACGGCACCATCCGCGGACAGATCACGGACCCCTCCGGCGCGCCGGTGCCCAACGCCGCTCTGACCATCCGCAGCGTTGACACTGGCTACACGCGCCAGCTCACTACGGACAATGATGGCCGCTATGTCGCCCCGAACCTGCCCATTGGCACCTACTCGATCGAGGCGGCGGCCGCATCCTTTGCGCCTCTGCGCCAAAGCGGCATTCACATCGGCGCGGGGACGGACAGCACCATCGACGAGGTCCTCAAGACCGGCTCCGTTGCCACGGAGATCACCGTCACCAGCGAAGCTCCCATGATTGAGGCGGCGCGCTCCGACCTCAGCCGCACCATCACCTCGGCTGAAACACAAAACCTGCCTCTCACCTCGCGCAATCCGTACAACTTCATCCTCTTCCAGCCCGGCGTCTCAGGCCATCCCAACCCGGAAAACGGCATCCCCCGCACGGTGAACACCAACGGCTTGGTGGACCGTGTCAATTACCAGCTGGACGGCATGGTGGACACCGAAAGTGATCGCTACGGCCTGCGCCTCTTCGCCATCTCTGACAGCTATACGGACACCGTCCAGACCATCTCCAATGCCTTCAATGCCGAGTTCGGCAACACGGCGGGCATCATCTACAACGTCATCACGCCCTCTGGCAGCAATCAGGTGCACGGCGCTGTGCAGTACATCTGGCGTCCCAAGGCCGCAAGCTCCTGCCCCATCCTACAGAACTGCACACCGGGCGCAACGAACTACAAGCCCAAGCCTGATCTCCATGTGGACGACATCACCGGCCGCCTGGGTGGCCCTGTGATCCGCGACAAGTTCTTCCTCTTTGGCGCGTACGAACACCTAAAACGCGGCAATCCGCAGGCCGTTACCGTCACTGCTGCTAATCAAGCCACACTCGTCGCTCTCGGCGTTCCGGCCAGCGATTTCACTACCGCGCCACAGGTTCAGCGAGCGCAGTGGATGGATGTACGCGGCGACTGGAACATCAACGCCAAAAACACGGCGTTCGTTCGCTATAACTACTTTCGGAACAACTATCCCTTCAACACCAATGCAGGCGGCTTGTATCTGCTCTCCGCCGAGGCAGACTTCCAAGACCGTGCCCACATCATCGGCGCGCAGCTCATTACCACCTTCAAGCCCACACTGCTGAACGAGTTCCGCGGCTCCTGGCCATACCGCAATCAGCAGCATTTTGCCGGTTCCACAACCGGTACTGGACCCATGATCACAATCTCCGGAGTGGTCAACGGTTTTGGCGGCACCAACGGTGCTGGCGACAAGTTCCAGGAGAAGATTCCCTCCTTCGCCGACAACGTCACGCTCATTCGGGGCGCGCACCAGTTCAGGTTTGGCACGGGCTTTCAAAAGAACAACGACACGCAGCTCGCGGATGTGTATACGCAATTCACCTTCGCCACGCTGGCTGCTTACACCGCTGCAAAGACTGGTGCAAATCCCTTTGCCTACAGCAACGTCACAGCCTCCATCGGCCACCCTGGAGCGGGCTATCAGACGGTTTTCTTCGACTTGTTCGCGCAGGATACCTGGCAACTCTCGCCCAAGCTCGTCGCCAACTACGGTGTCCGCTACGACCAGTACCGCTCGCCCAATGGCCTGGCCAACGCTCCCTTGCCGGAGACGCGCAGCTTCCGCACACCCATGGGCAACTTCGCGCCGCGCGTCGGCTTTGCCTATACGCCGCAGGAGGGCACGGTCGTCCGGCTGAGCGGTGGCATGTTCTACGAAGCCACACCCACCAACAGCTTCTATAACCCGCTCTACAGCAATGGCCTCACCAACACCGGCAACCTGATTGCCACGCTTGGTCCCACGGCTGCCGGCGCGCCCAGCTTCCCCAACACCTTCAACAACGTTCCGGTGGCTTCCCTGCCCACACCCACACCATATGCGCTAACGGCACGCTTTAAGAACGAGTACACCTGGAACGTCAACACGCAGGTGGAACAGGCCATGGGCAAAAGCGACGCCCTCACCATCGGCTACATCATGACCACGGGGCGCAACCTACAGTTCCTGCGTAACAGCAATCTGATCCCATCCGCCACTCTGGCACCGCTTGCCGACGGACGCCCACGCTTTGACGCTGCCGTAACCCCCGCCACTCGCTACAACACCGCTTTCAATAGCATCCGTTACATCGATATCGGCGCGAACTCCATCTATCACGCGCTTATCACCAACTACACGCATCGCATCTCCGGTGGTCTGACCGTAAACGCCTCGTACACCTGGTCGCACGCTATCGCGGACGCACCGGAAGGCAACAGCTACGAGAACTCAAACTTCATCGAAGACCCGACCAACCGCAAACGAGATCGCGGCAACAGCTACATCAACCGGCCGAACGCTTTCACCTTCGCTGGCGTGTATCAGCCGGCCACGCACTTCAGCAACCGCTTCTTCAACGGTCTGATCGCCAACAACAACCTGGCGGTGCTTGTAAATGCAAGCAGCGGCGATCAACAGAACGAAGTCACAGGCACTAACCTGAACGGCGACGCCCTCTCCAGTGGACAGCAGCGTCCGCTGTTCGTTGGCCGCAACACGCTGCGTGGACCCAACATCTTCCAGGCGGACGCGCGCTTCACCCGCACCTTCGCCACGTTCTTCGAACGCGTCAAGCCGCAGATCTTTGTTGAAGCCAACAATTTTCTCAATCGCTCCAACTTCACCACCATCAACACCACGACGGGAACGAACGCGGCCGGCATGATCACAAGTGCACCATCGCTAGTACCAACAAGCTCCGTTCTGGAAGCACGCATCCTCCAGTTCGGTGCTAGGGTGGACTTCTAAGTTGAGAACACAACTTCGGGTGCCCCACCTTCGCGGAACTAAGGTGGGAGGAGCCACACAAGAACCAAGGGCGACGGCATGAAGCAATCTTCTGCCTTTCCCGCACCGCTCTACCGCGAGCACGTCCTTAGCCATATCTTCGCCGACGCACAGCGGCTTTTCCTGCCAGCACTGCTGGAGATACACCGCGCGCACCTCGTCATGCTGCATGCGCAAGCCATCGTGTCGTCCGCGACCGCGGCAAACATTCTGGACGCCCTGCGTTCACTGGACTGTGAAGCCCTGCGTACCGCGACCTACGACGGCGAGGTCGAAGACCTTTTCTTTCTTGTGGAGAAGCAACTTGCCGCAAAGGCGGGTCCGGACGAAGCCGGACGCCTGCACACCGCCCGCTCCCGCAACGACATCGACCTGACCATGTACCGCATGGTATTGCGCGAGCAGATACTCTCCACGCTGGAGGCATCGCTCAACCTGCGTGAAACGCTCCTGGCCATCGCACGCGAACACCGCGACACCCTGATGCCGGCCTACACGCACAACCAGCCCGCGCAGCCCACCACCTTGGGCCACTACATGATGGCCATGATCGAAATCCTTGAACGTGACGCCGAGCGCATGATGGCCTGCTACGCCCGCGTCAACCGCAGCCCGCTCGGTGCCTGTGCCATCACCACGACAGGCTTTCCCATCGACCGCCACCTCACCGGCCACCTGCTCGGATTTCGAGGCCTCGCAGTGAATTCCTACGGTGCCATCGCCGCAGTCGACTATGTAGCTGAAGCGTGCAGCGTGCTTGCCACGGCCATGCTCAGCCTGGGCCGCTTTGCGCAGGACATGCTGCTGTGGTCCACCGAGGAGTTCGGCTTCCTGTGCCTCTCCGACGGCTATGTGCAGATCAGCAGCATCATGCCCCAAAAGCGCAACCCCGTGCCGCTGGAGCACACCCGCATCCTCGCTTCACGCGCTCTCACTGAGGCACAAGCAGTGCTCGGCTCACTGCACAACACACCCTTCGCCGACATGAATGATGGAGAGGACACGCTGCAGCCACTCGGCGCGCTTGCGTTCGCTGACGCTCAACGAGCCCTGGCATTGCTGGCCGGCGCACTGTCTGAAGCCACCTTCAATACGGACAGGATGCGTGCTCGCGCGCACCGCAGCTTCCTCACCGTAACGGAGGCCGCCGACACACTTGTTCGCACCTGTGGCATCTCGTTTCATCGGGCACATTCCATCGTCTCCGCCGCCGTAAAGGCTGCAAAGAATGACGACCTGGACGCGCTCGCCTCCAGTCTGCACGCGCTCACCTCGGCAGAGACTCTTCCCATCACGCGTGACGATCTGCGCGCCGCGCTTGATCCGGATCACTTTGTCGGTATCAGAAATGTCACCGGCGGACCCGCACGAGAAGCCCTCCAACCGGAACTGACCCGCGCCATTGCCACCTTCCAGACGGATGAAAGATGGCTTAATGCCGAGCGTGCACACCTGACCTCATGCCATGAACATCTGGACCATGCCTGCGACCAGCTACGCCCTCCTCTGCCTGCCAGTTAGCGCCAAAGCACGAAATGTAACCTCAAAAATGTTTCTTGCCAAGCCTTTGGTAATGCGCTTACACTTCGCTGGTCATGAAGAGACCCAAAACGGTCCAGCGTGACGCGGCCTCATGGCCTACCGTATGCACGGGTACTCGCGCAGCGGCCTCAGCACTTTGGGAGCGTTTCAGATGTCGTGGTATGCCTATTGCATCGCGGAAAGGTCAGCTTTCCCAGATCTTCTCCGCCATCGTCGCCCCATGCCGTTACTGGGGATCACAGGTCTCTTTGGTAATCAAACGTTTGTCTTTCCCGCAAGTGACTTAGCAGTTGTGGTTTCGGAACACGCGCCAGAGGACAATCCGAGGATGGACCAGCAGGCACAACGCGATCACGCCCGTGTCATCGCCGAATGCTTTCACCACTCCACGGTCTTACCCTTCCGTTTCGGTATCCACTTTGAGGACGACGAGGCGCTTCGCCGCTCCGTACGATCCAACCACCGGCATTTCTCTCACAATGTAGAGCGGCTGCGCGGTAAAGCCGAGATGCACCTTAAGGTGCTCGTCAGTGACAATTGCCCAGAGGTACGCAAGATTTTAAGCGGTTCTGTGGGCAAGGAGTACCTCAGCAGCCTGCGCGAAACTGCCTGTGCACAGCGGGAACGCCAATCCAAAGCACGCGCCCTCCAACTACAGATGCATCGCATGTTCCTGCCCGATGCGGAAGAGGTAACCTGCAAACGTGCCGGCGAAGGCAAAATGTTGCTCGACATCGCTCATCTTGTCGATAAAAAGGCAGTGGAGCGCTACCAGAATAAGTATTCATCCGCCACGGAATCACTGAAGGACTGCCATATGCAGCTTTCCGGCCCATGGCCGCCCTACCACTTCGTGCACCGGCATCAATCGGCGCACAACTCAGCCAACTAAGGTTGGCTCCTTACCAAACCACAAGGCCCGCTCACCAGAGTGGGCCTTGTGGTTTGAAGCATCCCATCCACTCTCTCAATCCTCCTGGCAAACGCTTCTACCATCGAAGACGGATGCCGAACCCTCGCAGACATGTGGTGCCAAACGCCGTTCTCACCCGGTGCAATGAAGCAGCGCCCGTGCAGCTTCTGCTAACGGCATTTGTCTGGGTCGCGCACTTCTTTCATGCAAACCGCTTCGGTGTATATGAAGACGATTGGAACCGGATTCCATACACAGCCGGGATTAGCTGGCATGAACTACTGGAACTCTTGCGGCATGCCTTCACCGGAGACCTCAGTCAGGGTCGTCCGTTTCACCCAGGCTTGATCTACCTGTTCTCATTCGTGGGATTCCATACAGGCAGTCTGCTTGGTTTGTATGCCATCGGGCTCGCCATCGAGATCGTCAACACGCTGCTTTTTCATGCGCTACTTATGCGGGTGTTCAAGGATCGCGGCTTCGCGCTGCTGGGTGCTCTGGCGTTCTGCGTCTTCCCGGCGGACACCACCCAACCCTTTCTGACCCACGCCTTCGGTGTGCAAACTGCCCTCTGCATGCTCCTTGTGGCCCTCAATTTATACGTTGCGGGCTGCCGAGTGTTCGCATACCTTGCCATCGCGCTGATGCTCTTCACGTATGAGACACCCTATCTGGTCTTCGCTACCGCGCCCTTGCTCAAGCCGCACACAAGACGCGAGTGTTGGACCCATTGGACTGTGATGGGTGCGTTGCTAATGTCTGGTTTCCTCTTTCGCAGGCTCACCGGTGAGGTCCGGGTCTCGCATCTCCCAGCCTGGGAACTGCTCACCGGCTGCTCCAACATCGTCACGGGGCCGCTCACGTGCGTTCTGATGTACGTGTACCGTCCATTCGAAGCCCTGCTGAAGCTGCGTGGGTTGGATCGAATCCTTACCGTCATTGCCATCCTCGTCTGTCGCTGGCTTACATCGGCCAAACTGGCCAAAGACAGTACTGGTCCGAATACGGCGTCAGGCTTTCCTCAAGAGGCAGTGAACCCGCCGAACCCCGTGCGGCTAGGCGTACTGATGCTGCTGCTCGCCTATCCACTGACACTTACTACGTCGGGAATCTCAGTGTCAGGCCGCGGCACACGCGTACACATCGCGGCTGCGCTGGGTAGTTCCATCCTCGTTGCATGGGTTTGTCAGCGGCTGCTTACCCACACGGAGAGCCGCCCGGGAATCGTGCTGCGCCGCTGGGGAGTCGCAGTCCTGTTTGGCCTCCTGACCGGATTCGGCCTGGTTGTGCAACGCGACTACGCACTGAGTTGGCAGGACCAGCGGAGCTTCTGGACAGGACTGGTGAGCCTCGCGCCTCCACTGCAGGATGGTCAGGTCATCTTTGTAGAGCCAGGCGGCCTCTATGACACTCGGCAATTGCTCTTTCTGCGCAAGGACCTGACCGGTATCCCCGGCACGCGCCAGATCCGCTCGCTCGACAATCTGCTCACTGGCCTTCAGGCGCTCTACCAGGTACCGCCAACATGGAAGCGGCCACCGCAGGTCTTTCGTCTGCCGCTGAACTGGCGTCGAGAACTCTTTACCGGCGATGACCGCCTCAGGCTGCTAACCATCGAAGCACCCTTTGCATTTGACTCGGCATCGCGCGCCCCAATCATGCCCGGGCAGGCGATCTTTATACAAACCTCACAAGGCCAACTCTCGCGCGCAGACACGTTGGTGAATCCTCTCGACGGACATATTCTGCCGCTAAACACCGCTCCTGGCCCGGTCAGCAACCTGCAGAAAAGCGCGTTCTTTCCGTACATCATCTATCCAGCGGACAAACCGGCAGGACCTTACATGGTTCTGCGGCAGTAGCCTATAAATCATTGGCGCTGATCGGGATGCATATGCAGGTTTCGCTGTCAAAGACAGGTAGACCGCCCCAGTACAGCAGGCAATACAAAGGAGAAGTTAGACCCCGCCCGCTGTTGGCTCGACTGTCACGGCACTCTTCTTACGGCTCATCACACGTGAGCGCTTCCTCCGCGTCCGCGCGCTGGCGTGGTCAATCTTGCCCCAGAATGCCATAAAGTAATCCACCGCGCTCAGGATGGAAACAAACGTCATCCAGTAAATCGCCACCACCGCGATCAAGTGCACCGGAACAAAGAACCAGCCGCTTTCTGAGCGCCACCCCGGTCCAATCCACCACGCATTCCAGGCATGCGCCAGGATGGCAGCAACCACGGACACAATCTGAATCACCGTCTTCAGCTTGCCAATGTCACTGGCATCGATCGTAAAGCCCTCATTGACGGCAATGGAGCGCAGACCGCTCACCAAAAACTCGCGCCCGATGACAACCACCGCGATCCAGGGCTTCACCACGTCTGGCGTAAAGCTCACCAGACAGATATACCCCGCGGTCACCAACAATTTATCAGCCAGCGGGTCCAGCAGCATCCCCATGGTTGTGATCTGCCCACGCCGCCGTGCCAGGTAACCGTCCAGCCCATCCGTGATCGATGCGGCAATGAACAGCGCCGACGCCAGGATTTCCTGTTGATGACCACGCATAGGAAAGCTGCCCGACAGCAGCCAGATCAGCACCGGCACCGCCGCGATGCGGCTCATCGTCATGGAATTGGGCAGGTTCACAAGTGTGCCGTCTCTCCGGGGAGATCTCCACCACCAGAGTAAACCCGCATCGCAGTCATGGTTGTCAAGCGCGATGTACCAAAGTCACGTACGGAACACGCGCATCATTACGAATCCATCAGCATGTGTGCATGGCGTCAGGCGTAGATGCCGCGCTGCTTCGTCGTGTAGGCGACCCGGTCAATCGCCAGCATATATGCCGCAATCCGGTTATTTACGCCATGCGACTCCGCATACCGGATCACGTCCACAAAGCTCTGCACCATGATGCGGTCCAGACGCTCGTTCACCTCATCCTCAGTCCAGAAATAACCCATGCGGTCCTGCACCCACTCGAAGTAGCTTGCCGTCACACCACCAGCATTCGCCAGGATATCCGGAACAACGAAGACACCGTTGCGCTCCAGGATGGTATCGGCTTCGGGTGTCGTGGGGCCGTTCGCGCCTTCCACCAGGATGCGCGCCTTGACCGCGCCTGCATTGCGGCTGGTAATGACGTTCTCATGCGCCGCGGGAATCAGTACGTCACACGCGGTGATCAGCAGTTCATCGCTGTTTGCCTCGTCCGCGCCGGCAAACCCTCGAATGGAACCGGTCCGTTGCCGGAACTCCATCAGTGCAGGTATGTCGATGCCATCGGCGCGGTATAGCCCGCCGTCCCACTCCGCTATTCCGGCGACAATATAGCCCTTCTTCTGCAGCAGCAATGCCGCATTGGATCCGACATTACCAAAGCCCTGGATGATGACACGGCACTCGGCAGGCTTCATCCCCAGGTAGTTCAGTGCCTGATCGCAGTACACGGACACACCGCGGCCAGTTGCCGCGCTGCGTCCGCGCGAGCCACCGATGTTCACCGGCTTGCCCGTCACCACGCTTGTCACTGTCTGCCGCACATGCATGGAATACGTGTCCATGATCCATGCCATTGTCTGCTCGTTGGTATTCACGTCTGGCGCGGGTACGTCCTTCTCCGGCCCAAAAACATCCACCATCTCCGCCGTATACCGGCGCGTCATGCGCTCCAGTTCACCCTGGCTCATCTTCTTCGGGTCACAGATCACGCCACCCTTCGCGCCACCAAATGGGATATTCACCACCGCGCATTTCCACGTCATCCAGCTGGCCAGGGCCCGAATCTCGTCGAGATTCACGTCGGGCGCATAGCGAATCCCACCCTTTGCAGGGCCGCGCGCCATGGAATGCTGTACACGGAAGCCGGTAAAAACCTCAATGCGGCCATCATCCATCAGAACTGGAAAATGCACGATGATCTCGCGCGAGGGCTGCCGCAGAATCTTCCAGATGCCGGATTCCAGGTCCAGCTTCTTTGCCGCAAAATCAAATCGGGCCGCTTGCGCCTCCCAGGGATTCAACTCTTTCTCAAGTGCATGTTCCAGCGCTTCATCCGCGCCAATCTGTTCCACTTCCAGTACTGCCATTCTGCTGCCTTGCCTTTCTTCTTTGTCTCGCACGATATATCTGTACGGACCACATGCTTTGGACGCTCTGGCGATTCAGGCGGATGTGAAAACACGTAGACCAGTAAGCGAATTCAGCACACCCTGCGGAGCACCCAAACGGCCAGAGTATAGGCGCTCTATCGTGCGATGTGCAATCAAACATGATGTACGACCCCATCCAAGCCGCCCCACACTGGGAACCTACAATGACATGGTGATCTTCACGCGCAAGCAACGCCTTCTGCTGGCCGTCATTCCGACAGCAGTAGTCACGCTCATGCGAATCCTATGCGGCACACTCCGCTTCGTTGAGAAAAACGCGGAGGCAGCACGGCCAGCCGACTACTTCCCAGATGAGCCTGGCGTGTACGTCTTCTGGCATCGTGCACTTCTGCTGGCGGCGTATCGCTATCGGAATCTCGGCATACGCATCCTCATCTCGCCGTCCTTCGACGGAGAACTGATCGCGCGTGTCGTGCAGCGGCTCGGTTTTGTGCCAGTGCGCGGTTCCAGTTCGCGAGGCGGAGCTGCGGGTCTGCTGGCCCTGACACGTGCCCGCCAGGCCGGTCATAAGGTTGCCATCACCGCCGATGGCCCGCGCGGCCCGATGTACGTCGCAAAGCCCGGCGCCGCAGCCGTCGCGCAACGTTCCGGCAGCACTGCTTCCTGCTTCTACCTGCATGCGGAACACGCGTGGACACTTGACTCATGGGACCGCTTCATCATTCCCAAGCCTTTCACCCGGATTCATGTACGTTGGGAAGCCCCTCTGAACCTCTCCCCTTCTCTCTCCAACGTGCAAGCCACAGCAGCCCTCCAGCAAAGCCTGGACAACGCAGTGCAACACGCTGAACACAGCCAACAAATAGCTTGACTATCCCTGCAACCACCCAGCATCTTCAGACCGTAAGGGCTCGGCTCCCTGCGCTGCCACCTGTTCCCTGCCACCTATTCCCTGTTCCCTGTTCCCTGTTCCCTGTTCCCTGTTCCCTAAAATGATCCTGTGCGTGTCGCCGACTTCGATTTCCACTTGCCACCAGAACTGATCGCGCAGCACCCGTCCGCGGAGCGCGATGGCGCACGCATGTTGACCATGGATCGCACTTCCGGCGAGTTCGGCGATCTAAGCTTTCGCGATCTTCCCTCACTTCTCCGTCCGGGCGACCTCCTGGTTCTGAACGATAGCCGTGTCATCCCAGCCAGGCTGTTCGCCCGCCGCGCTGGCCTTCGCACGCAAGGCAACTCACCCGCGCCAAGCGGCCACATCGAAGTTCTCCTGACGCAATCACTTGGTGACAATACCTGGCGCGCCCTGGTCAGACCCGGCCGCAAAGTACCCGTCGGCGAACGCCTCATCTTCGAGCACCAACCAGGTGCGGGGGGCCAACGTATCGTTTCTGATAAGGGGAATCCTTCACTCATCGCAGACGTCATTGCCGCTGGAGACTTCGGCGAACGCACCCTCCGCTTTGAACCTACCCCGAACTTCTTCGAAAGACTTGATACACTCGGCCACATTCCTCTGCCACCCTATATTCATCGCGAATCATCCAGCGAAGAGCAAGAAGACCGTGAGCGCTATCAAACGGTGTATGCCGGAACCCACGGCTCCGCGGCAGCACCCACGGCCGGCCTCCACTTCACACCTGGCATCCTCGAAAGCATCCGTTCCCGTGGCGTGGAGATTGCCTCCATCACGCTGCACGTCGGTCTCGGCACCTTCCAACCGGTCCGCGTGGACAATCTGGCCGATATCCGCCTGCACGAGGAACACTACACACTTTCAGCTCTGACAGCCGACGCGATTAACCGCGCACGATGTGAGAACCGCCGCATCATAGCCGTCGGCACCACGACCACACGCACGCTGGAACATTGCGCCGCCCAGCATCCCGAGCAGCCGCTACTCTCGCACAGCGGCAGCACCAGCATTTTTATCCAACCCGGCCACCGCTTCGGTCTGGTGGATGCCCTGCTGACCAATTTCCACCTGCCAAAGTCAACACTCCTAATGCTTGTCAGCGCGTTCGCAGGCCGCAATCACGTACTCGCCGCCTATCATCACGCGGTCCAACAGCACTACCGTTTCTTTTCCTACGGCGATTGCATGTTTCTGTACTAGGCTGTTACTTCAGCGACTTCGCGCAACACTTCCGTCACAGAGAGGTTTCCTGCACATGCCCCGCGCCTCCTTCGCCACCCAGCAACGTGCCGCCCTGCCAGGTAGCAACAAGCTCGCCTATCAGGCACCCGGAACCAAAACGCCCCTGCCTCCGCGCACACGCATCACCGTTTCCGTCCTCGTCAAGCGCAAAGAACCCATTTCCGCAGCCGCCGTTGACGGCCAGCATCTGTCTCGAAGCCAGTTCCGCGCGGCGCATGGTGCCGCTCCCAGCGCCGTCAAGGCGGTGCGCGCCTTTGCGGCGGAATTCGGCCTGGAGATGACGGTGGATGTAGCAAGCCGCACCATCCAACTCACCGGCTCCGCCAACGCCATCCAGAGCGCATTTGGCGTCTCGCTACAGCAGCACACCACGGACGGCATCGTCTACCGCGTCCGTCAAGGCGACATCTGCCTGCCGGAATCCCTCGTGCCGCATGTGGAAGCCGTGCTTGGCCTGGACAACCGGCCACAGGCGCAACCGCACTACCGCGTCGCGGGCGAAAAGGCGCAAGCTGCAAACACCTCGTTCACACCCGTGCAAATTGCCCAGCTGTACCAGTTCCCAAAGAACACTGCTAAAGGGCAGACCATCGCGCTGATCGAGCTGGGTGGCGGATACCGCACAGCCGACATCACCGCCTACTTCAAGACACTCGGCGTAGCCGCGCCCAAAATAACAGCCGTGCTCGTCGACAAAGCCAAGAACGCGCCCACCACAGCAGACAGCGCCGATGGCGAAGTGATGCTCGACATCGACGTGGCCGGAGCCGCCGCTCCCGGCGCGAACATCGCCGTCTACTTTGCACCAAACACCGATCAAGGCTTCGTCGACGCCATCACCACCGCAGCCCGCGATGCCAAGAACAAGCCCACCGTGATCTCCATCAGCTGGGGTGCACCCGAATCTGAATGGACACAGCAAGCCATCACCGCCATGGATTCAGCCTGTCAGGCAGCCTCAGTACTGGGCATCACGGTCACGGTTGCCTGCGGCGATAACGGCTCATCGGACGGCGCGACGGATGGCCAAAACCACGTTGATTTCCCCGCCTCCAGTCCGCATGTCCTCGCCTGTGGTGGCACCAAGCTCACCGCAAGCGGTACGACAATCAGCTCAGAAGTTGTCTGGAACGAAACGGCCAGCAATGAAGGCGCGACCGGTGGCGGCATCAGCAGCGTCTTCCCGCAGCCCTCCTGGCAATCCGGCATTGCCGCCACCAAGTCAGGCCGGGGCGTTCCAGATGTCTCCGGTGATGCAGATCCAGCAACCGGCTACCAGGTGCGCGTTGACGGTGCCAACTATGTCTATGGCGGAACCAGCGCCGTTGCCCCGCTGTGGGCTGCGCTCATCGCCCTCATCAATGCGCAAGACAAGACAGCCCTCGGTCTGGTCCAACCCAAGCTCTACGCCTCCGCTGCGGGTTTTCACGACATCACGCAAGGAAACAATGGAGCCTTCAACGCTGGCAAAGGTTGGGACGCCTGCACCGGCCTCGGCACGCCGATTGGCACAGCTCTTCTTTCTCTGCTGGCCCCTTCCAAGAAGAAGAAGTAAGTTACCGCAGCATCAAAGCAAGCAGTACAAAGGTCGGCGAGCCAGCAACCATCGGAAGCAGACTCGCTGACTTGCTGACTTGCTGACCCGCTGCTTCTATCCTGTATCTGCATGTCTACCTCAAAGCCGCCCGTCTACCTGCTCGACACCATGGCGTTTGTCTTCCGCGCCTACCACGCCATGCAGCGCTCGCGGCCCATGTCCACGCGCACCGGCATTCCCACAGCCGCGACGTATGTCTTCATCAACATGATCAACAAACTACGGGAGGACTTCGCTCCGCAGTACATCGCGGCCATCTACGAGGGCGGCGCGCCCGTCCACCGCAATGAAGCTGCCGCCGCCATGAAGACGGTCCGCAAGTTCAACATCAAAACGCAGCAGTTCGACGAGATCGACTACGGCGGCTACAAAGCCACGCGCGCCGAAACGCCAGACGACCTCACCCAACAGCAGCCCTACATTCGCCGCGCGCTCGAGGCCTTCGGCATCCCCATACTCTCGCACGCTGGCTTCGAGGCCGACGACGTCATCGGCACACTCTCCTGCCGCCTCGCCGAGCAGGGCCATCACGTCTACATCGTCTCCTCTGACAAGGACATGATGCAGCTCGTAAACCAGCACGTCTCCATCCTGAACCCCACCAAAGACAATCTCATCCTCGACCCCGCCAAGGTCGAAGAGGTTCTCGGCGTTCCACCAGCGCGCGTCATTGACGTCATGGCCCTGCGCGGCGACAGCATCGACAACATTCCGGGTGCCCCCGGCATCGGCGATAAGGGTTCCGTCGAACTCATCCAGCAGTTCGGCACCGTCGAAGCCGCGCTGGAGCGCGCGGGCGAAGTAAAGCGCAAAACCTATCGCGAAAGTCTGGAGAACAACCGTGACGCCGTCCTCATGTCCAAGGATCTCGTCACCATCCACTGCAATCTGCCGGTCGACTACTCGCTCGAAGCCATGAGCACCGCCGGTGAGCGCAACCTGCCCGCCCTCCGCGCCCTCTACACCGAACTCGAATTCACAACACTGCTAAAAGACCTGCCCGCGCCCGACGCAGCCAAGATCGAATACCTCCTGCAACCCACGGCAGCCGACATCAACGAACTCCTCGCCGCAGCCCGCGCCAGCGACTTCGGCCTCACCCTCTTCCTGCCTGAAGACGCCCGCGCCCTCGCCGAGGAGACCGCCGCAGAGGGTGACACCGAAACAGAAAGCACCGAAGAACTCGAACCCATCGCAACCAACTTCAATTTATTTGGCACACCGGAGCAGGAACCGAAAAAGGCGGGTGCGGGGGCCCCAGGTATCGCAGATACCTGGGATCCAAACTCACGCGGACCATTGAAGCTAGGTCTAGCAGCAACCCCCTCCAAAGCTCTCCTGCTCGACCTCTACAGCACGGAGTCCGAACCCATCCGCCAAGCTCTAGCGGACCAAACCATGCCCAAGGCCGTCCACGACCTCAAAGCCGTCCTCCGCACTCTCCAAGCCGCACACCTGTCCATCGCCAACGTCCGTGACGACGTCATGCTCTATAGCTACCTGGTCAATCCCACCCACGGCAGCCACACCCTCCCTGACGTCGCCGCCCGGTTCAACGACCGCGCCCTCACCACCGTCGAAAAGAAGCAAGCCGCACCCGAGTTCGCACTCCCTGAAGCAGCCAGCGCCGTCCTGCAACTCAACACCACACTCCGCACACAAGTTTTCGAAGCCGAACTAAACAAAACCTACCAGGATATAGACCTGCCGCTCGTCCCAGTACTCCTGCGCATGGAACAGGCAGGCTGCCGCATTGACACCGACTTACTCCGCCAGCAGAACAGCCGGCTCGCCATCATGATGGACAACCTGGCAGAGCGTATCTACGAGCTAAGTGGCCACCGCTTTAACATCAACTCCCCCAAACAACTCGGCGACATCCTCTTCAATAAAATGAATTTGCCCAAACCCCTGAAGTACGGCAAGGGGAAAGTAGTTTCCACCGCACAGGATGTCCTGGAAGAATTAGGTGAGAAATTCGAAGTCGCACGGCTGGTCCTCGAACACCGTCAGTTAGCCAAGTTACGTAGCAATTACACCGAGCAACTGCCCAACATGGTCGACGCGGACTCCCGCGTGCACACAACCTTCAACCAGGTCGGCACGTCTACGGGCCGATTGTCCTCGACTAATCCCAACCTGCAAAATATCCCCATCCGCACCGAACTCGGCCGCGAAATCCGCGCCGCCTTCATCGCCGCGCCAGGCAACGTCATCCTCTCCGCCGACTACTCGCAGATCGAACTCCGCCTCATGGCGCACTTCTCGCAGGACCCGCTGCTGCTCCACGCCTACCGCAATAACATCGACATCCACACGCTCACGGCGGCGGAGGTCTTTGGCGTCGACCCGCTCACCATGAGCAAAGAAATTCGCAACCGCGCAAAAGCCGTCAACTTCGGCATCGTCTACGGCATTTCGCCCTTCGGCCTGGCAGCTAACCTCGGCATCGACCAGAAGGAGGCGCGCACCTACATTGAAACCTACTTCGAGCGCTACAAGGGCGTGCAGCAATTCATCGCAGACACGCTGGCCCGCACGCGCGAAACCGGCAAGGTGAGCACGCTCTTTGGCCGCACCCGCCCCATCCCCGACATCGGTTCGCGCAACCCCAACGCCCGCGGCTTTGCCGAGCGCACCGCCGTCAACACGCCCCTGCAAGGCACCGCTGCCGACATGATCAAGGTCGCCATGCTGCGCATCGACACCGCCCTGCGCACCCGCAATCTCCAAACCCGCATGACACTCCAGGTCCACGACGAACTCTTGTTCGACGCACCCGCCGCCGAAGCCGAAGAAGTCTCCACCCTCGTCAAGCAGGAGATGGAAGGCGTCATCCAACTCACCATCCCCATCGTCGCCGACGTAGGCCAGGGCCCCAACTGGCGCGACACCAAGTGAGATCTCATCGTATTGTTCTGGACACCTCTGTTCTCGTCTCTGCTTTCCGTAGCGCTCACGGAGCGAGCAGGATGCTGGTGACAAGTGCGCTGGAAGGCTGGTTCGATCTGCTTGCAACACCTGCTCTCGCTTTTGAGTACGAAGCGGTTCTTTTCCGCTCAACGCATCTTGCAGACGCGGCAAGTAGAGAAGCTGCGGAAGCCCTGCTCGATGCTGTTCTCAATCGGCTGACGCATGTTGTCATTGGCTACCGGTATCGCCCACAGTTGGTGGATCCTGGCGATGAGCACGTCCTTGAGGCTGCCATTAACGGCGGTGCAGAGGCGATTATCACCTTCAACACGCGTCACTTCCTACCTGCTGCGACAAGATTTAGCATTCAGGTGCTTACGCCCGGCGCTATGATGAAACTGGGAGGAACTTTATGGCCAATGTCGTAAGCCCACTCAAGATTCCGGCACCCATTCTCTACGCTGCCGAGCGAGAAGCACCTCTGGAAGGAATAACGGTCGAGGAGTGGATCGATCGCAACTTCATCTACGACCCAAATGCCGAAGCAAAATCAGAGGCCTTCTGGCTAGAACGCCTTGCACGGACCAGACATATCTCCACAAGCAGCCTGAAACTCATACTCGACCGCGTCCCTAACGCACTGCCCATGCCCGGCGACAAGCTGGAATAGTGCGCTCGTTCAGAGATGCCGATATGAACTCATCCGCTATTACGCTGAATCGGCCCGCAACCCTCCTCGCCTTCGTTAACGAGGAAGCGAAAAAGTTCGATCTCTCCGTGGAAGAATGGTTGCTGCACGAGCTAGAAGTGCAACGCAAGCTGCAACAAAATACGAACGAGTTCTTCGCGGCGCGGGTCAAGCGCGCGGATCATGAAGCGTGGCAGGCGATCATGGCACAGGTGCCGAACGTGCCACCCAGGCCCGGCGATGAATTGCGATGACTGCCGAGCAGTCAAAGAGGTGGCGTTAACATTACGGTCCGGCTGAAGTTTGACCCCAGAAGCAACACTGGCTACCCTCTAAGGGCGACAAAGGTTTGTTCGCTTCCAACGCTTCCTCCCTGCTCGTAAACATGAAGACGCATAAGCAGTTGCTGTTTGAGTTCGATCCCTTCAACACATCTTCAAATGCAACTGTTTCGTTTGATCTTTCTGGCTTGAACGAATCGTTGCAGAAGCACAAGGAATGCTCTAGACGATGAGCACAGTTTCCGGCCAGGTCCAGTTGTCAGGGTGGCTCGCTCCACGACAAAGAATGACTCTCACCGAAGGTCCGGCGCATCTACTCTCCAATCACTGAGGAATACCCGTATGCTGCGACGCACCTTTGTATCTGCCCTTGCCCTGTTTCTTGCTGTCCCCGTGCTGGCGGAGACGCCTGCCGTGGGTGCTGGCGCGCCCGGCTTTACGCTGAATACGCCGGAGGGCAAGCCCGTCACGCTGAACAGTATCACTGGCAAGGGCACCACCGCGCTCATCTTTCTGCGCGGATATCCTGGATACCAGTGTCCGTACTGCGCCAAGCAGGTGCATGACTACATTGAGCATGCGGACAAGCTAGCCGCCGCACACGTAACCGTGCTGTTCGTCTATCCCGGACCGCCTGCGGATCTGGACGCGCACGCTAAGGAAGCCCTGGCCAAGCAGGCCGCGCTGCCAACCAACATCGTCCTGGTTACCGACCCGGACTACGCCGCCACCAATCTGTACGGCCTGCGCTGGGATGCGCCGCATGAGACGGCGTACCCTTCCACGTTCCTGCTGAAGCAAGGCGGGACCGTGACGTGGGAGAAGGTCTCGCATGGCCACGGCGACCGCACCACGGCAGAGGATGTGCTGAACCAGATGCATCCGTAGCGTTTCGGTACAAGACGTAAGTGGGCGATTGCACAATTCCAGTCTCGTTCTCAACACTGCAATGCGACAATGTGGAGATGCAACACTGTAGGCCTTTCAGGTTCCACTTCTTCTTGTTTTTCGCCAGTCTGCTGTCATCTCTGCCGCTGCTTGCGCAGAGCAAGACGCACCACTTCGTATTCGTCACCACCTCTCCAACCAGGCAGACTGGGGAACGGCGATGACGCTGGCCGACCACTTCATCGCAGGCCGTCAAGCCGGACGGCACCGACGTGGAGTGCTGGCCTACGGCGCCCTGGTATAGAGAGCCTGAAGGCCGGTGCGCCCGAAGCACCGCAGCTTGCCGCTCTGGAAAAGCAGCGCGTGCACTTCGTCGCCTGCGAGAGCGCCATGCGGGCCTTCCATATCGCACTGCAGACCTGCTGCCTGATGTCATCTCCGTCACATCCGGGTAGTCGAGCTGGTGCGCGAGCAAGAGGCAGTCTATAGCTATATCAAAGTGGGCCGATAAAGTGTCTGTCGTATACGCAACATAAGTCTCAGGTATTCAATTCCAATCCGGCACAAGCTCTTGATCCGTATAACAAGAGATCTCCGGGACTCAAGAAGGCTGAAGATCAGAGTACGAATTCAGATACACTCTGGCGCATTCCGACGCACCACGGGACTTGAGTATACGCATGGAATCTGTAATCCTCAACCTTAGTCAACGCGAGTAACTTAGCTTCCAAAATAAGAGGGCTCTTGCGCACCTCCGCCGTATTTCTTGTGTTCTATTGAACGGAAGCTGGAATCTGGAAGGTATCACGTTGCAGCACAGCAAACGATACAGAGTACGCCAAGGCACCCCACATCCCATGGGCGCGACCTGGGACGGTGAAGGCACAAACTTCGCCCTGTTCAGCGAAAACGCCACACGCGTTGAGCTTTGCCTTTTCGACAACTCTGGAACAGACGAGATTGCGCGCATTTCGCTGCCGGAATATACCGGCGGCGTCTGGCATGGCTACGTTGAAGGTCTCCCGCCCGGAACCGTCTACGGCTATCGTGTCTACGGCCCATACCGCCCGTCGGAAGGTCACCGGTTCAATCCAAACAAGCTTCTGCTGGATCCATATGCGACCGCGCATCTCGGCACTCTGACGTGGGGCCCGGAGATCTATGGCTACGTCATGGAATCTGGCGATGACACCACCTTCGACACACGTGACAGCGCTCCAAACATGCCAAAGTGCCTGGTAACCGATCCCGCGTTTACGTTTACCGACATGCCATTCCAGCCGCGCACACGCCGCGTACCGTGGGACGACACCATCCTGTATGAGTTGCACGTCAAGGGTTACACCAAGCTGCATCCAGAGGTGCCTGAGGCGCTGCGCGGCACATACGCAGGATTGGGCGAGCCCGCGGTTGTTGATTACATCAAGTCACTTGGTGTGACATCCATTGAGTTACTGCCAATTCATACGTTTTTGGACGAGCCACACCTGCGTGACCTGCACCTAACGAACTACTGGGGTTACAACAGCATCGGCTTCTTCACGCCCGATCCACGCTATGCTGCTGATCCGCGCAACGCGTTGCAGGAATTCAAATCCACCGTCTCGCGTTACCACGACGCGGGCATGGAAGTGATCCTGGATGTGGTCTACAACCATACTGCTGAAGGCAACCAGTGCGGACCTACCCTTTCCTTCAAAGGTATCGACAACGCAAGCTATTACCGCCTTTGCCCGAACGACCGCCGTTATTACATCAATGACACAGGCACTGGTAATACGGTCAACACCAATCATCCGCGTGTTTTGCAGATGGTCTGTGATAGCCTGCGCTACTGGGTAGAGCAAGCTCACGTGGATGGCTTTCGCTTCGATCTGGCATCGATCCTGGGCCGTGAACCGCAAGGTTTTAACGAAGAGAGTGCTTTCTTCAAAGTCGTCACGCAGGACCCGGTCCTGAGCCGCGTCAAGCTGATCGCAGAACCCTGGGACATCGGCCCGGGAGGATATCAGTTAGGTAATTTCCCAGCAGGATGGATGGAATGGAACGATACCTTCCGAGACCGCACACGGGGGTTCTGGACGGGCCACACGTCAGCCGCCGATTTTGCCGAAGCGCTTGCTGGTTCGCCAGCTATCTTCAACCGCGGTGGACGCCGTCCCTGGGCCTCGGTCAACTTCATCACGGCACATGACGGCTTTACGCTATGCGATCTGGTCAGCTATAACGAAAAGCACAATCTCGCAAATGGTGAGGATAATCGCGACGGCAGTAACGATAACCGTTCCTGGAACTGCGGCGCGGAAGGCCGCACGGACGATTTCGAAGTCAAAGCGTTGCGTCAGCAACAAATACGCAATCTGCTAGCCAGCGTCCTGCTTGCGAAGGGCACACCCATGCTGGTGGCGGGTGATGAGTTCGCACGCACACAGGATGGCAACAACAACGCCTATTGCCAGGACAATGCGATCAGCTGGGTCGATTGGAGCCAACGTGACAGCAACACAGATCTGGTTCGCTTCGTTCAGCATCTCTCGGCGTTACGGCACGGGCACTCAGCCATACGTGGTGAAAGCTATCCACATATAGGCGAGGCAATAAACATGAGCAACCTGATCAGGTTTAATCCTGATGGAAAACCTCTGCAACAGGTAGAGCTTGAAGGTATGCGGTCCGGCTGCTTCGGTCTGCGATTGCAAAATCATCGAACCTGCGGGGACGCTGGAGAACACATACTGGTCATTAATCGATCTTCAGACCCGGCGGAAGTTATATTATCAGCCGAAAGCAGTAACCAGACCTTCAATCTGCTACTCGACTCCAGTTCCGCTAACGCGCACGACGGTACATACTCAAGTCAAGAACCATACCATCTCGCTAGCGGCACCGTCGCTCTGTTTGCATGTGGCATCTCGTGTGAAGCGCCAACCAGCACACAAGACTTGGTCGAACTTATTGAGGCGTAATTAGCATTTTAAGAATGCATGTGATCAAGTGCAAGGTTCAGTTCCAGCACGTTGACACGCGGCTCTCCCAACAGACCTAGTTGCCGCTGCGTTACATGTCGCTGCACAAGCGATAGCACCGTCTCTTCAGAAAGATGCCGCTCCTTTGCCACGCGCGGCACCTGGTACTGCGCGGCCGCCGGGGAGATATCCGGGTCGAGACCTGAAGCGGAAGCGGTAACAAGATCGATGGGGACAGGTTGTTTACCATTTTCCTCGGACTTAACGCTCGCCGCGACGCGGTCGATCAATGCTTTATTCGAAGGTGCGAAATTGGAGCCACTGGAGGCACCTGCGTCATATCCGGTGCCAGCCGCTGATGGACGGCTATGGAAATATCCTGCGCCAGTAAATGACTGGCCGATAAGGCGGGAGCCCACGACACTGCCGCTCTGAACAATGAGTTGTCCATCTGCCTTGTCATGGAACAGCACACGTGCAATCCCTGTAACGGTAAGTGGATACACGATGCCTAATAGGACAGCCGTAACCAACGTGTACAAACATGCGGTGATCAAATTTCTTTTCATACTATTTCCTATGCCAAGTGAACTGCGGTGATAAGCATGTCGATGAGCTTGATGCCGATGAAGGGCGCGACGAGACCGCCCAGGCCGTAGACCAGCAGGTTGCGTTGCAACAGAGCGCTTGCAGACAGTGGCTTATAACTCACGCCCCGCAACGCAAGCGGAATCAGCGCGATTATTATCAACGCATTGAAAATAATGGCGGACAGCACTGCGGACTGTGGATTGTGCAAGTGCATGATATTAAGCGCGTTGAGCACCGGGAACACACCGGCAAACATTGCCGGGATGATGGCAAAGTATTTCGCAACATCGTTTGCAATGGAGAAGGTGGTCAGCGCACCGCGAGTCATTAGCAACTGCTTGCCAATCGCGACGATCTCGATCAACTTAGTCGGATTGCTGTCCAGGTCAACCATGTTGCCAGCCTCTTTTGCTGCCTGTGTCCCGGAGTTCATGGCCACGCCCACATCTGCCTGCGCCAGCGCTGGCGCGTCATTGGTTCCGTCCCCTGTCATCGCCACTAACTTACCTTCACTCTGTTCGCGCTTAATCAGGTCCATCTTGTCTTTTGGTTTGGCTTCGGCAAGGAAGTCATCCACGCCAGCCTCACGTGCAATCGCCGCTGCCGTCAACGGGTTATCCCCGGTAATCATCACCGTGCGGATCCCCATGGCACGCAGTTGGTCAAACCGTTCCTTCATGCCGCCTTTCACAACATCCTTCAGGTGAATGACGCCAAGTGCATGGCCATTTTCAGCCACGACCAGCGGCGTACCTCCGCTCCGCGAAACCTCCTCCACGTTGCGGCGAACCTCATCCGGCATCGGCGCACCATTTTCCTGTAGATACCGCGCCAGTGCATCCACGGCACCCTTGCGGATAATCCGGCCATCGACCTCGATGCCGCTCATCCGCGTCGTGGCTGAGAACGGAATGAATTCGGCGTTCATCTGACCAAGTTCACGGCCACGCAGGTTGTAACGCTCCTTTGCCAGCACCACAATTGAGCGGCCCTCTGGAGTCTCATCCGCCAACGAGGAAAGCTGCGCGGCATCGGCAAGTTGATCCGGCGATACACCCGGAGCGGGTAGGAACTCTGAGGCCTGACGATTGCCGATTGTGATGGTTCCAGTCTTGTCCAGCAGCAGCGTGTTCACGTCACCAGCCGCCTCCACCGCCCGTCCCGAAGTGGCCAAGACGTTATATTGCACCAGGCGATCCATGCCCGCGATTCCTATGGCAGATAGCAGCCCGCCGATGGTCGTGGGAATCAGGCACACTAGCAAAGAAATCAACACAAATATGGTCTGTGGCGCACCTGAATATTGTGCAAATGGCTGCAATGTTACGACAACAAGCAAGAAGATAATGGTAAGTCCAGCCAGCAGAATGTTCAATGCGATTTCGTTCGGTGTTTTCTGCCTCTCCGCACCTTCCACCAGGGCGATCATGCGGTCGATAAATGTCTCGCCAGGGTTCGATGTTATGCGTACCGTGATTACATCACTTAGAACACGCGTGCCGCCCGTCACAGCGGAGCGGTCACCGCCCGCCTCGCGGATTACCGGTGCCGACTCACCAGTGATGGCTGATTCGTCCACCGACGCCACACCTTCAATGACCTCCCCGTCGCCAGGAATCATTTGATTTACAGTGACCTGGACAACATCACCGGCGCGTAACGCTGAGCTTGGAATTTCTTCCACCTCACCGGCATTGGACATGCGGTATGCTGCCGTTTCGGACTTCGCCTTGCGCAGTGCATCGGCTTGGGCCTTGCCGCGGCCCTCCGCCATTGCTTCCGCAAAGTTAGCGAACAGCACGGTAAACCAGAGCCAAAGCGTGATCTGAAGATCGAAGCGGAAATCACCGCGATGTGTCAGAACATTGCTAATCAGCAGCAGTGTCGTGAGCACACTGCCGATCTCCACCACAAACATGACAGGGTTCTTCATCATGACGCGCGGGCTTAGCTTCGCAAGCGCGTCCACGGCCGCGCGACGGACAATCGCCTGATCGAACAAGGAACGTTTCTGAGTAGCCATTATTTTTTCCTGACTGTTAGAAGAGTTGTCCTGCGCGTAACAGCAGGTGTTCCAGCACTGGTCCAAGCGTCAACACCGGGAAGAAAGTCAACGCACCCACGATAAGAATGACACCCGTTAACAGAACCACAAAGAGCGGCGTTGTTACAGGGAAGGTTCCGGCTGAGGCTGGCACACTCTTTTTTGCAGCAAGACTTCCTGCAATTGCCATCATCGGGACGATCATCATGAACCGGCCGACAAACATGGCCACACCCAGCGAGAAGTTATACCAGTGCGTATTGGCACTAAGTCCCGCGAAGGCCGATCCATTGTTACCTGTGGCCGACGTATAGGCATAAAGTATCTCCGAAAGGCCGTGAGGACCATGGTTCGCCAGTCCAGCAAGGCCAGGTTGTATACGCAGCGCAACAGCAGCCAGAACCAGAATGACCAATGGGAAAATCAAAAGGTAAAGCATGGCCATCTGAACATCGTAGGCCTCGATTTTCTTGCCAAGGTACTCCGGTGTCCTACCCACCATTAGGCCGGCGATAAAGACAGCAATCACCACATACACAAGCATGCCGTACATGCCTGATCCCACGCCGCCAAAGACAATTTCTCCGAGCAGAATGTTGGTAAGTGGAACCAACCCGCCGAGTGGTGTGAAGCTATCGTGCATGGCGTTCACCGCACCGCAACTAGCATCCGTTGTCACAGTCGCAAACAGGGCAGAGTTGGTAATTCCAAAGCGAACTTCCTTACCCTCCATGTTACCGCCCGGCTGCGTCGCGGAGACCTGCTGGTCTACGTTGTGCAGTTGAGGATTACCACGTGCTTCAGCTGAAAAGGATACGAGCGTGCCCGCAAACCAGAGCACCGTCATTGCCGCCAGCACAGCCCACCCATGCTTGGGTGACTTCACCATCTGTCCCAACGTGACCGTCAGGCCCGCAGGAATCAAAAAGATAGAAATCATTTGAAGAAAGTTAGAAAGAGGCGTTGGATTTTCAAACGGATGTGCGCTGTTCGCGTTGAAAAATCCTCCTCCGTTCGTACCCAGCATTTTGATCGCTTCCTGCGATGCAACCGGTCCTTGTGCAATCGTCTGCGTTGACACCGTCGCGGGCTTGCCGTCGCTGCCTGTTACCGTCTGTGGCTCGACCAGTTTGACCGTGTCATACGCCTTCAGGTTCTGCACCACTCCTTGAGTAACGAGCACCAGCGCAAACACCACGGAAAGCGGCAGCAGCACCCATAACGTCCCACGCGTCAGGTCAACCCAGAAATTTCCTAGTGTCTTCATCTCCCGCCGCGCAATTCCGCGAATGAAGGCGATCGCCAGTGCCAGTCCAACCGCGGCAGACCAGAAATTATGTGTCGTGAGACCGAGCATCTGTGTGAGATAACTCATCGTGGTCTCGGGCACATACGCCTGCCAGTTAGTATTTGTGCTGAATGAGATAGCCGTGTTGAAGGCAAGATCTGCCGGCACACCGGGCAGATGCTGCGGGTTGAGCGGCAACAGACCCTGCAATCTCTGGATGAGATATGTAAGTACCAGGCCTGCCACGCTAAAGATCAGCATGGAGGACGTGTACTCGATCCAGTTCATCTCCTCATCGGGCCTAACACCTGTAGCGCGATACAGGAGTCGCTCGATGGGGCGCAGCAACGGATCCAGAAACGTTCTGCGGCCCTCAAACACCCGGGTCATGAAGCTGCCCATCGGCTTTGCTAACAGCAGCACCGCAGCAATAAATACTGCTATTTGTAACCAGCCATTCAATGACATCAGAATTTCTCCGGACGAAGCAGAGCGTAAAATAGATACACCATCAGCAGCGCAGACACAACCAGTACGGCTAAATCTAACATGGCTAGCGTCTTCCTTTCAGCCGGTCACAACCATCGGCATACAGCAGCGTGGCTAGTAGAAGTAGCAAAATAGTTACCATCGATATCACATCCAACATGTTGCGTTCCTTTCACAATTTGAGTGGTATTCCTTATCGGAAGTACCGATTCGTGCTACCAACTGCCTTGTTTTGTTCCCCACCAATAGACAAGACCCAGCGTTGCGGTCGTCTGCCCATGCAGGAGCACGCCGGACTGATCTGAGAAGAAAAAGCGTTGATTTGAGAAGTCGCGGCGGTACTCCGTCTTGACTGTAAAGCCCGGCGCAAAGGCATGACTTGCCACAAGGGTAATCTCCTTCAATGCCTGCGTGCTGCCGCTGAACAAGCCGCCACGATCGTCGAAATACTCGAAACGCGACGCAACATCCCAGTTCTTCGGCAGTGCGTACTTCGCGTACACAGCTCCGATCGCTACACGGGCAGGCTGGCTGTGTGACACGGTACGATTCAGCACGTAATCCGCTTCACCCACTAGCGTCAGCTTCGGCGTGGCGTTCCATGTCGCATAGGTATCGAAGATATGCTCGCGCCCATTGGGGGCAGGCGAGATGTTAACCGTTGGCAGACCCGGCTGTGTTGGTGCGGTCGGCGTGCCAGGATTGAGGGTTGGCTGGACATCGCGCTGCTCTTGACCAAAGTAGTAGTTCACGTTCCAGGTAACCGTTGACGCCGGTTTCAATGTCCAGAGAAATGCCTGCGATTTGAAACCGTTGAAATCTTCTGTCTGCTGAGCTCCGTTCACCAGCCAGTACGCCAGGCCTACCTTCGGCGTAATGTTATACGTTGCTCGCAGCCCCATGTGATAAAAAGGCAGATAGTTGAACGAGTACGCCCGCGAATATGCAATCTGGTCCTTGGTGTAGTTTCCCTCGTTGCCAAGCGAGCTAGAGAACTTCCCAAAATCGAGCTGCAGCCCGCTTCCCACGGGTGCCAGGTAGCTGCCATACGCCTGGAACAGGTTCCGGTATACCTGCGGACGCTGCTCGTTGACGGGTGAACCCTGCAAGGTCTCGGTAGCCTGTCCGTACTGTAGATCAAGCCGGCCACCGAACCGTTCCGTTGATGTGGGCAGATGCTCTATGATCAGGCTGGCCTGGTTGATACTAAAACTGTTACTGCTAACATCATAGGCACGTAGCAGATTAACCCGGCCAACCGGCTGGTCGAAGTTATACTCGTAATATCCGTCAAAGCCGAAATTGAGCGTTGTACCGCGAAAAAACGCCAGGGTAGCGGCATCCTCCGGCTTGAGTACGCTCTCACTGACAGGTAGAGCAGCGGACGCCTGTGTACTTCCCGTATCCGCGTGGCTGGCCACTGTATTCGAATCTGTTGAAGCGCTGGACGACGTTACAGGAGTACCTGCATGCGATGGCGTCTCCAGTTGGTCCAGGCGAGCAGAAATGCGCTGCAATTCCTGCCTTAGTTCACGGATCTCATCTGCTTTACTTAGGTCTGGCGAAGCATTCTGCGCAAATGCCGTGCTTGTGATCGTCAGTGCGCCTGCTAAACAAAGTTTTGTTGCGATTGGCGGTTTCATACGTCTCGATAGCTATTCAAATGCCCGGAGCCATATAAAATCCATAAGAACGACGTTTAAACTTCATAACGGACCTACACCTTCCGGTTCAAACCGGTAGCCCACCCACGGCTCATTGCGAATGTAACGGTGTTCGCCTGTTTCAATCTTTCGCCGAAGCTGGGCGACCAGAACGCGCAGCTTTTCCATATAACCTTCGACGGCTGCTCCCCACACTGCCTTCGCCAGGTCCCGATGCGTGATCACTTCGTCAGGATGGCGCATAAAGACGGAAAGCAGAGTAAATTCTTTGGGTGTCAAATGTGTTTGGTAACCGCAGATCGCTAGAGTCCGGCCGCGAAGATTCAAGACAAAATGTCCCGCTTCCAAAGATGCCGGTGCATCTTCCTCATCAACTGTGTCGCGACGGAGATGCACGCGGACTCTGGCTAATAGCTCCGGCATGCTGAATGGCTTCGTAACGTAATCGTCCGCGCCGGTATCAAGAGCGCTCACCTTCACGGGTGGCGCGTCACGCACACTTAGTATGATGATCGGGACCTTCGATAGACGGCGGATCTCCTCGGTCAGGGCGACGCCGTCCAGTTCCGGCATGCTCATGTCCGTGATGACAAGATCGGGGTTCGTCCGGCGAAATGCCTCAAATCCTTCCATGCCATTCGCTGCACACACCACATCGTACCCGCTGCTGGTCAGCGATGCCCGTAACATCCGGAGTATTTGCGGTTCGTCGTCCACGATAAGAATGCGGCTCATTGCGGCACCTGCGTCACAATATGCAGATCCACATGCGGTGCCGCGGACATAAACTTCTGGATGGCTAAATAATAGAGATACTTGCGAAGGCCGGTAAGTGCCGATCGCCCAAAGAGTACCTGCGTGATGCGCTCTTGCGTAACATAGGCCGCTGTCGCCGATGCCACACTGCTTCCCGTCAGGTGTACGATCCTGGCCCCAAGATTCGTGGCAAATTGAATGTGGCTCTCCAGTGTTACTTTGCGTTCCGGCTGCTCATCCCGTCCATTTGAAACGTGCAATACAAAAAGCTCTCCATCAAGACCGTCCGCGATCCGGGCACCGCGCACAATCAGGTCGCGGGCTTGCGGGCTGGTGCTGATGCAGACCGCAATGCGTTCTGTTACTGCCCAGTGGGCACCTAATCGCTTACGGCGAACATAATCATCCAGTGTACGGTCAACGGCGCGGGTGACGCGCTGCAACGCCAACTCTCGCAATGCAATTAGATTTCCTTTGCGAAAGAAATTTGAGAGCGCGCGCTCTACACGCTCCATGGGATATACATCGCCTCTGCGCATGCGCGTTGCAAGCGCTTCCGGCGTCAAGTCGCTGATGACAATCTCATCCGCGCGGTCCAGAACCCAATCCGGCACAAGCTCACGGACCGCGATTCCGGTCAACGCTTGTACGCGCGTGCTCAGGCTTTCGACATGTTGAATATTGACCGTGCTGAGGACATCGATGTTATGGCTAAGCAGGAACAGAACATCTTCATATCGCTTACCGAACCTGCTGCCTTCGATATTGGTATGCGCAAGCTCGTCCACCAGGACGACTTGTGGTGCCCGGGCCAGAATGGCATCTACGTCCATTTCCTTGAAGATGGTGCCACGATAGTCCACTTCTTTTACGGGAACCTGCTCCAGCTTGGTACTTAGTTCAGCCGTTCCGGCTCTGCCATGCGTCTCGACAAACCCTATAACAACATCCTCGCCCCGGCTTTCCCGTCGGATTCCCTCACTTAACATGCTGTACGTTTTTCCTACACCCGGCGCGTAGCCCAAGAAGACCTTAAAGCGTCCAACCTGTTTTTCGGTTTCGCTGGAAGCCAGCCAGTCCTCAGGCGACTTTCGATTCGTTTCCACTACAATTCACCTCATGTATCATGGCCGATTGGTTGCGGCGTTTCGTTGGCTTACCGCATCGGCGGTTCTCGCGGGAATTGTACTCGTGTACAGCCGTTGGTTACACGCCAACCAGACAACCGTGGCGCTCACGTTGCTCCTGCTGATCCTTGCGCTGGCAGCAAAGTGGAGCCTTCGCTATGCGCTGGTCATCTCGCTGGCGGCTACGCTGGCGTACAACTACTTCTTTCTTCCTCCGATCGGCACGATCGCCATTGCTGACGCGCAAAACTGGCTTGCGCTGTTTGCATTCCTTGCAACTGCCCTCATCGGCAGCCGCCTGTCACAGCGCGCGCGCGATGAAGCAGATGAGATGCGGGCAAGACAGCGGGAGGTTGAGTTCTCTCTCCAACTCAGCCGCGAGCTGTTGCAGCTGGACGATGTCGGCAACCTGGTGAACGCCTTGCCCATGCTGGTGAATCGCGTTACTGGAGCGTCATCGACGGTGCTGTATCTGCTTGACGGTGACCGCCTGTTTCAGCACGGGACAGCCACCTGGTCTGAGGTTGAAATCCCGCATCTGCGGCAGCTTTCACTCACGCTTCGCGAGGTGGACGACTCCCAAGTTGAGGAAACGCGCATTCCGCTGATGGCCGGTGTTCGCCCGCGTGGCCTGCTTACCTTGCGGGGCGTAGTACTGTCGCGGCAAAGTCTGCAAACCATCGGCGGCCTAGTCTCCATTGCGCTGGACCGTGCGCAGGCGCTGGAAGATGTGGCCAAGAACGAGGCAAATAAAGAAAGCGAGCGGTTGCGGACTCTTATCATCGACTCCATCACGCATGAGCTGCGGACGCCGCTGACCTCGATCAAAGGTGCCGCTTCGTCCATGATCTCAAGCCCTGACATGCAGGCTGAAACGCGCATGGAATTGCTTGAAGTCATCGACGAGGAGAGCGATCGCATCAACCTGCTGGTCTCCCGTGCGACGGAGATGGCGCAGCTGGATTCGCAGCAAGTCCATATGAGCTTTCATGCCGTGGATGTGGACGTCATGCTGGAGGATGCAAAGACCGCATGCGCTAGTTCGTTCGCACATCATCCGATCAGCGTCGCCACCCCGCCTCTGCCGAAGGTTACGGCAGACTCGGAATTTATCGGCAAGGTTCTATGTAATCTGCTTGAGAATGCCGCGAAGTACTCCGTACCAGGTACACCCATCTTTTTATCGGCGCAACGGCAAGGCAACGAAGTGCTCGTCAATGTTGCCGATCGCGGATACGGCATCGACTCAAGCGAACAGGCACTCATCTTCGACCGGTTCTACAGAGCACGATCACATGCTGGCCAGGTCACAGGAACGGGCATGGGTTTAGCCATCAGCAAAGCCATTATCGAAGCACACGGTGGAACGTTGTCAGTCACGAGCCAACTGGGACAAGGATCCGTTTTTACCTTTACATTGCCGGTAGACGCAGGAGGGGAGCACGCGAGGAGACCACCAGAGCGAGTATTGGGAGTTGCTGCCTGTTCTCACGATCCCAGCGCTGCGGAGTAGCCCTGCAGTACTGGCTGAGCAAAGTTGCGAAGCTATGAAGAATGTTTCACGTGAAACACTTGGGCCAGATGTAGAAACACGACAGACATTCGCGTGCTTGTTTCGCTATATCAACAAACGACATAAAAAACTTCGCCACGTGAAGCCAAACATCAAAGCTGCCGCACATCGCCAGTTTGGCAACTCGATTTACAGGTCGCTGTCTAGAAGATCTGGAAGTTTACCGCCACATTCAGCTCCACTGGCACAGCCTGGCCACCCTTTCGAGCGGGGCGGAACTTGTACTGCGCGACGGCTTCGCGTGCCTTCTCATCCAGCCCCATGCCTACCGGACGAATGACGCGGACCTGTGTTGGGCGACCGGTCGCGTCCACGATCAGGTGCACCAGCACCTCACCCTGGAACTTCGCCTTTCGGGCTTCTTCACTGAATTCCGGGTCCACCTGAAAGATCAACTGTGGCGCGGAGACATCGCCGCCAATCTGGTAGGCACCACCGCCCGTGTTGCCGCCGCTGCCCGGTCCAAGTCCGTTGCCGCGACCACCGCCAAGACCGCCGCCGCTACCGTTGCCGAGCGAGTTCACGCCGACGTTGGGTGCGTTTGGCATGCCGAGGTTTGGCATGTTGTTGTTGGTCATGTGGAGGTTGGTTTGCACGTTGATCGCCGGATCCACCGTCAGCTTCGGTTGAATCTTCGGCGGGTTTAACGGCGGAACGATGGGAGTTGGCGAGAACTTGGGCAAGCGGCCCTGCGTTACCGGCGCGATGTCATGCGCGCCGCCACCACCACCCATCGGCTTCGGGGCGACGACCTTCATTGGCGGAGGCGGAGGCGGCACGTCGAAACTGATGACTTTTACGTCCGGCTTCGTCGCAATGACCTTTTTGATCACCCGCGAACTCACCCAGAAGATCAGCAGGAAAATCAGCGCATGCACGACGACGGCGGTGGCCACCGTCTTGGGATCTCGCTTGACCGCCATGGGATCGGCGACGGCAATGGGCTGCGACTCCAGCACAAGGGGTGGCAGCTTCTCCGGGAAGAAGACGTCGCGGAAGCTCTGCACCAGCGAGGAGAAAGGATTGGTGCCCTGCAGCTCTTCGGGTTGACCCAGCTGCGGCCCTTGACTGCTTACAACATGCTCTAACGTCGTGTTCGCCATTGCCTCGGATCTCGACCGCCGCTCATGCGCGGCTGGATGTTCTGATGTACCGCCTGCCGCAGGGTTCTTACCCGCCTGGCTTGTGCCAGGTCTGTAGCGGAGCGGCGCAAAGTGCTGCGAAGTTCTGGCGCCCAATCCATTCTACAAAAATCCGGGCACACTGCTGCGCCATGCAGGTGCCTGGTTATTGGACGTAACAGCGGGCGTGGAAGTAACACGGAGTCTTTGCGCCGCTACAATGGGTATTTGGGAGTACGCGTGCATTCAGATGGACGCGCGGCTCCTGAACGAGGACCTGGATGGATAACGCCCCGCAGGATGGAACGAAAAAGGCATTGCAGCTGAAAGACACGCTGAACCTGCCAAAGACCGCCTTCCCCATGAAGGCGAACCTGCCCGTGAACGAGCCGGCACGGCTGCGTGCGTGGCAGGAGATGGACCTCTATGGCGAAATCCGCAAGTCCCGCGCTGGCAAAGAAAAGTACATCCTGCACGATGGTCCGCCGTATGCGAACGGGGCCATCCACCTGGGCCATGCACTGAACAAGTGCATCAAGGACTTCATCGTTAAGTCCAAGACCATGGCCGGATATGACGCACCGTACGTTCCTGGCTGGGACTGCCACGGCCTGCCCATCGAGATCAAGGTGGATGAGCAGCTGGGCCGCAAGAAGCTCGAAATGGACGCGCTCACGGTCCGGCAGCAGTGCCGCGACTACGCGCAGACGTATGTCGATCTGCAGCGCTCGCAGTTCGTGCGCATGGGCGTGCTGGGGCGTTGGAACGATCCGTATCTGACGATGAGCAACGAGTACGAGGCGCGCATTCTGGAGACGTTTTACGCCTTCTACGAGAAGGGTTTCGTCTACAAGGGGCTGCGCCCGGTCTACTGGTGCATGCACGACAAGACGGCGCTGGCCGAAGCCGAGGTCGAGTACGAGATGCACACCTCGCCGAGCGTCTACGTGCGGTATGCGCTGACCTCGCCGCCGGAGAGCATCGATCCCGCGCTGGCTGGTCTTCCGGTCTTTGGACTGATCTGGACGACGACACCGTGGACGCTTCCCGCCTCGCAGGCCATTGCCTTCCACCCAGAGTTTGAGTACGTTGCGGTTCGAATTTTGGAAGACGCGGAGACGTGGGGACGAGGAAACGTCTATATCGTCGCTAAAGGCCTGCTGCCTTCACTTGCGGCCAGCGCCGCTCTTCCCGCTCACGACATCATCGCGGAGTTCCTGGGGCAAAAGCTGGAGCACGCATTTTTTGCGCATCCATTTCTGCCGCGTGAAGTCCTGGGCGTCATGGCTGACTACGTCACTGCCGAGCAAGGCACCGGCGGCGTGCATACCGCGCCCGCGCACGGTCCGGACGACTTCGCTACCGGCAGGAAGTACGCGCTCTCGCAGGTGTGCGACGTGGATGAAGCTGGCCGCCTGCGCAACGGCCTGCCGGAGTACGACAACCTGAACGTGCACAAGGCTAACGCTCCCATTATCGAGCTGCTGAAGCAGCGCGGCGCGCTGATGGCGCAGGGCGAGATTCAACACAGCTACCCGCACTGCTGGCGCTGCCACCGGCCCGTGATCTATCGCGCGACGGAGCAGTGGTTCATCGGCATGGAGACGCCAATGCCGAACGGCCAGAGCTTCCGCGAACGCGCGCTGAACGAGATCACGAAGGTGACATGGGATCCGGCGTGGGGGCAGGAGCGCATCAGCAACATGATCGCCACGCGGCCTGACTGGTGCATCAGCCGCCAGCGCATCTGGGGCGTGCCTATCGCGGTGTTTCTGTGCCAGGAGTGCCACGCGCCCTTGGACAATCCGGAGATCAACCGCAGCATCGTGGAGCGCTTTCGGCTGGAGAGCGCGGACGCGTGGTATCGCTATTCGGCTGAGGATCTGCTGCCCGGCGGGACGGAGTGCGCGCAGTGCGGCGGCACCGAGTTTCGCAAGGAGATGGACATCCTGGACGTGTGGTTTGAGAGCGGCGCGAGTTGGCACGCGGTGCTGGAAGCGGAGCCGGAACTGCGCTTCCCTGCAGACATGTACACGGAGGGCGGCGACCAGCACCGCGGCTGGTTCCACTCGTCCCTGCTTTCCGCCGTAGGCATCCGCGACGAGGCTCCATATCGCTACGTCGCCACCAGCGGCTGGACGCTGGATGAGCAGCGCCGCGCCTTTTCCAAGTCGCTGGGCAACGGCGTCGATCCGGTCAAGGTGATGGATGAACTCGGCGGCGATATCGTCCGCCTGTGGGTCGCGTCGGTGGACTTCCGCGAGGACGTGATCGCCTCCGTGCCGCTGATGAAGCGCTTGGCCGAGGAAATCTACCGCAAGCTGCGCAACACCTTCCGCTTCCTCCTCGCCAATCTTGATGGCTTTGTTCCCGCACAGGACGAGCAGCCATGGGAGACGATGCAGCCGCTGGACCAGTACATGCTGGCCCGCACCGCCGAGCTGGTCGAGAAGGTTAGGAAGGCTTACGAAGAGTTTGAGTTCCACCGCGTCTTCCACGCCCTGAACGAGTTCTGCAACTCTGAACTAAGCGCCTTCTATCTCGACGTTCTGAAAGACCGCCTCTACACGCTAGCGCCCAAGGACCCACGCCGCCTCAGCGCCCAGACCGCGCTATGGAAAATCACCGAAGCACTTGTGCGCCTCGTCGCCCCCATCCTCTCGTTCACGGCGGATGAGGTTTGGAGCTACATGCCGTATGTCGCAGGACGCGAGACAAGCGTGCACATTGCGCGCTTTCCCAATGCTGGTGATTTGGCTTCGGAATCAAGCCGCACTGACCTGTTGCGGGACTGGAGTCTGCTACTGAGTGCCCGTCGTGATGTTCTGCTTTCGCTAGAGTTACCGCGGAAAGAAGGAATGATTGGTAAGGGCCTAGACGCAAATGTAAAGCTTGAAAGCTTCGCTGGAGACATTCCCATCTTGCAGAAGTATTGGCGGGATTTACCGGAACTGTTTAATGTGTCACCAGTAATGCAGCTTGATTTTGTTGGCGATATCCCAAGCGGGCGTGGGTTACTTTTCGGAGTAGTAGTGAAGGTGGCTGAAGGCTCCAAGTGTGAGCGCTGTTGGCGCTACACACAGGACGTGGGCAGCAATGAGCAGTTTCCGTCAGTGTGTGCGCGTTGCGCTGACGCCTTAAAGCAGATTGGTTACAAACCGCTCGCAACCAGCGTCATAGCTGAGGAGCAGCCTGCGTGAGTGCTGTCCTCCAAACCAAAAGCACACCGCGACATGATGCGCGGCCATGGCTGCTGCTCATCTCCCTGCTGGTCATCGTGCTGGACCGCGTAACCAAGATCGTGGTCGCAAAGAAGATCGCGATGGGATCGGCTATTACGGTCATCCCGCATATCTTTCATATCACGCATGTGTTGAATACTGGCGCGGCGTTCTCCATGTTCTCGGAGTCGGCTTCGCCCATGGCGGTGCGGGTTGGCCTGATTGCCTTTTCAGTGGTCGCCTTGTGCGTGGTGTTGGGGATGCTGTGGCGCTATGGGCGGACGTGGTCCATCGGCGCAGTAGGGTTTGCGCTGGTGCTGGGTGGAGCCATTGGGAACCTGTATGACCGTGTCGTGCTGCACTATGTGGTGGACTTTCTTGAGGTACACATCGTGGGCTATCACTGGCCGGATTTTAATGTGGCAGATAGCGCGATTTCGGTGGGTGCGGTGTTGTTGCTCTTAGAAATGATCGGGCCGAGGGACACAGCGAGTCAGCAGGCAAGCGAGACAGCAAGTCAGCCGGAGTCGTCTGCGCACAAAGAGGTGCGGCGTGCCTGAAGGTGTCGTGAATTCATCTGCACAGGAAGCTGTGTTGCCGCTTATAGAAGCAGATCCCTACGCTTCGCTACGGGATGACAAAGCCAATGGCATGGATAAAGCGAACGGCGTTTCGCCGAATGAGAACATCATCATTCGCGGGGCGCGCACGCACAACCTGAAGAACATCGACGTTGACATTCCGCATAACAAGATGACGGTGGTCAGCGGCGTATCGGGGTCGGGCAAGAGTTCGCTGGCGTTTGACACCGTGTATGCGGAGGGCCAGCGGCGGTATGTGGAGTCGCTGTCGGCGTATGCGCGGCAGTTTCTGGAGCGCATTGAGAAGCCGGACGTGGACCACATGGACGGCCTGGCCCCCGCCATCGCCATCAAGCAGAAGAATCAGACGCGCAACCCGCGGTCTACCGTGGCGACCGCTACGGAAATATACGACTACATGCGTTTGCTGTACGCGCGCTGCGGTACGGTAACGTGCCTGCACTGCGGCGGCATCGTAAAGCGCGACACCGTGGATGAGATTGCGGCAAGCGTGCTGGCGCTGGGCCCAGACGAGAACGGGGACACGCGCCTGTATGCGCTGTTTCCCATCGAGCGCCGCGCCGTCGTCTTCGAGCCCATGCAGGAGTTCGCGCTTCCACCAGACGAAACAGCGGCACCGGCAGTCAAGTACGCCAAGCCAAAGAAACTCAGCAACAAGAGACTCCCCAAACCCGAAGAGCCGAAGATCACGGACCCGTCCGAGCCCATGCGCGAGCGGCTGATCGAATTGCGGCGGCGTGGGTTTAACCGGCTCTTTCAGAACGGCAGCATTGTGGAGTTCTCCACGCCAGAGTCGTTGCTGGAGTTGAACTTTGCCGAACCCATCTACGTCTTGGCGGACCGGCTGAGCGTCAGCGTGGAAGTGCGGTCGCGCATCGTGGATGCCATCGAAACTGGCCTTCGCGAGAGCGGCGAAATCGTCTTTCTCACCGCACCGCGCGATGGAAGCGAGCCGCAACGCATACGCTTCTCCGCCGCATTCGAGTGCACCAACTGCCACCGTGCCTACCGCGATCCCGAACCGCGCCTGTTCTCCTTCAACAACCCGTACGGAGCGTGCCCGCGCTGCCAAGGCTTTGGCAACACCATTGATTTCGACCCGGACCTGATCATTCCGGACAAGGCCAAATCGCTGGAGGACGGCGCCATCGATCCCTGGACCAGGCCGAAGTACCGCGCGCATCACGGCGAGATGAAGCGCTTTGCGCAGACGCACGGCATCCCGCTGAAGACGCCCTGGTACGACCTGACGCCCGCGCAGCAAAACCTGCTGTGGGACGGCGACAGCAGCTTCATGGGCATCCGGCGCTTCTTCCGCTCTCTGGATGACAAGAAGTACAAGCTGCATGTGCGCGTCTTTCTGGCGAAATATCGCGGCTATGCGCCGTGCCCGGACTGCCGTGGCCAGCGGCTGCGCGCAGAGGCACGCGCTGTGCTGCTGAATGGGCGCAACATCTGCGAGGCCGCAGGCATGACCATCACGGGAGCGCGGCAGTTCTTTGACGCTCTGGAGCTGTCGCCCGCACAGACGGAGATTGCGGGCAAGATCATGGAAGAGGTGCGGCAGCGCATCGGCTTTCTGGAGCAGGTGGGTCTGGAATATCTCACGCTGGACCGTCTCTCCTCCACGCTCAGCGGCGGCGAATCGCAGCGCATTCAGCTGGCGACATCGCTCGGATCGCGGCTGGTGGGCGCGCTGTACGTGCTGGACGAGCCGTCCATTGGGCTGCACTCGCGCGATACGGCGAAGCTGGTGCGGATCATGCATGAGCTGCGCGACCTGGGCAACACGATCCTGGTCGTGGAGCATGATTCGGACGTGATCCTGGCGGCGGACCGTCTGATCGATCTTGGTCCCGGAGCGGGCGAACTGGGCGGCAAGCTGCTGGCCAGCGGCACGGTGGAAGAAGTTAAGCACAATAACAACTCCGTTACGGGACGGTACTTATCTGGGCGCGCTCGCATTCCCGTGCCGGTGGATCGCCGCGAACCGTCGCGCGAAGCGCTGAAGCTTACCGGAGCGCGCATTCACAACCTGCGCGGCGTGGACCTGGAGATACCGTTAGGCATGTTAACCGTTGTCACGGGCGTCAGCGGGTCGGGCAAGTCGACCATCGTGCACCAGGTTCTCTATCGCGCGCTGCAACATGCGCTGGGGGTTGAGGGTGCCAGTGGCGAGGTTACGCAGCTTTATCGCGAACTGCATGGCACGCACTTCCTGCGGGAGGTCGTGCTGGTGGATCAGTCACCGATTGGGCGCACGCCGCGCTCGAACCCCGTGACGTACATCAAGGCTTTTGATGCGATTCGCGAGCTCTTTGCGGCGCAGCCTGATGCCAAGCGCAAGAACTACACCGCCGGTTCGTTCAGTTTCAACGTGCCGGGCGGGCGCTGCGATGTGTGCGAAGGTGACGGCACCGTCACGGTGGAGATGCAGTTCCTCGCCGACATTGAACTGCCCTGTGAGGAGTGCAACGCGACGCGCTACAAGGCCGCGATTCTGGACGTGAAGTACAAGAACCGCAACATCCACGACGTGCTAAATATGACGGTGAAGGAGGGGGTGCACTACTTCGCCGGCAACCCGAAAATTGTTGAACGGCTACAGGTGCTGGATGAGGTGGGTCTTGGCTATGTGCGGCTGGGACAGTCGGCAACGACGCTGAGCGGCGGTGAGGCGCAGCGCGTCAAGCTGGCGTCGCACCTGGCCAACATTCGGGTGAGCGGAGCGCGTGGGACGGCGACGAAGGCAGCCAGCCGGGTGCTGTACATCTTGGACGAACCAACCACCGGCCTGCATTTTGCCGATGTGGCCACGCTGTTGCAGGCGTTCCATAAATTGATTGAAGGCGGCGGGTCGCTGCTGGTGATTGAGCACAACATGGACGTGATTAAGTCTGCGGACTGGGTGATCGACATGGGGCCGGAGGGTGGCTCGGGCGGCGGGCAGATTGTCGCAACTGGTACTCCGGAAGAAATTGCGCGGGTTCAGGAGTCATATACCGGTCAGTGGCTCCGTCCTGCGCTGGAGGCGGCGCTTTCGTGAGACTCTCAACTGGTGACGGCAAACCTACATCTCGAACGCCGCATGTGTGGCACCCGTTGCTGCCGCTACTTTTAGGGACAGCCTTTCTCGTTGAGATGCCCGCACAGGTGCAGTTGCCGCCGGGAACAAGTTCGTCGGTGCCGGATACGGAGCGGCAGCGTGCACCTTCAGCCGGGACCTCTGCCGTGCAGCGGGCTGAGGAGGCAATAAGCGCGGGCAAGTACGCGGATGCCGTCGCTCTGCTACAGCCGATTGCAACAGCTGATCAGAAGAATGAGCGTGTTTTCTACGACTTGGGATTTGCGCAGGATGCCTTGGGCCATGACGCGGAGGCGCAGGCAGCGTATGGCGCGGCAGTAGCACGGGATGCGAACGACGCCGAAGCGCGGGTGTCGTTGGGGCTCCTGCTGGCGCGCGGTTTGGATCGCTCCCGGGCAGAGGAGCAACTTGCGGCGGCGGTAAAAATCCCGGGTGCGCGGCCGGAGTTGCTGGCACGTGCCTACCGTGCGTTGGCGCAGATCGATTTGGAAAACAAGCCTGAACAGGCTCGCGATGAGCTACTGGAAGGTCTGAAGCGGTCGCCGGAGACGGCGGAGGATGCGGCGCTGGGGGCAGAGATTGCCGCTGCCCTGAACGACGATACGGCGGCGGAAAAGGCCTACGCACATGCGCAAGGGATGGCACCGGGTGACCCAGAGGTCGCTCTGGGCTATGCGCGTCTCCTATCGCGTGAAAAGAAGTACACGGAAGCGGAAGCCGTGCTGGAGCCGGCACGGAAGGCTCACCCGGAGAACAGCGAGTTATTGGCCGAGTTTGCCTCGCAAGAATTGCTGCTGGGAAAATCCGCCGAGGCAATGCCCCTGCTAGAGCAGATGCACGCCGCGCACCCAGAGGACGTGCCCTTGACTCGACTGCTGGCGACAGCCTACGTCACCAGTGGCGTGCCGGAGAAGGCGAATCCTCTGTATGCCGCGTTGTTACGTGCGCATCCAGACGATCCGCGGCTACAGGTGGACTGGGCGGACTGCCTCATCCGGCAAAAGCGATCTGCGGAAGCCGAGCCGATTTTACAGGAGGTGCTCTCCGAAACGGGCACGGTAGCCAGCAATGATGTGCGCGCCAACGCGGCCGGCATGCTGGCGTTTGCCGCGTCCAAGAATGGCGAACCGGCTGTGGCACTGCAAGCACTCGCTATAAGGGGACAACTCGCGCCAGCGACAGCGCCCTACACTTTCCTTTCAGCCACCGCGCATGATAGGCTCCATCACACTAAGCAAGCTGCGGAGCAGTACCGGCTGTTCTTGCAACAGGCGGGCGGCAAGTTTTCCGATCAGGAATGGCAGGCGCGACAGCGATTGCAGATTCTTGACCGCAACAAGTAGAACGTTTACGTTCCCGAGAAGTTCGGGAGGTGCAGTATGCAATTCGCCGTATCGCACGTTCTGTATCCCGTCCGCAGCGCAGTGGTTTGCGGTGCTTTTGTGTTCAGTGTTCCGTTGCTTCCGGCACACGCGGCGGAACCGGCCCTTCTGGTCGACCCCGCGATCATCGCTTCCCTACAGGTACACGCGCAGCAGGCCGCGCCGCGCGAGCAGGTGCAGTTGTATGCCGACCTGGCGGACAAAATCAGCCTGCTTGCCGCACGACAGGTCGCCGAGGGGGAGTGGGAGAAGGCCGAATTGACTCTGCATCAGTTGGAAGCGTGCACCGCGCAGATTGAGGCGGGATTGCAGCGCGACAGCAAAAATCTAAAAAAGACTGAGTTGATGCTGCATACCACGCATCGCCGGCTCAACGATTTGGTGCGCAGCGCATCCGGCGACATGAAGCCGGTGGTACAAAGTGCGGTCGCGCGTCTTGATCACGTGCAAACCGCGCTATTGGGCGCCGTTTTCGAGCACTGATATGCGCCCCGGCCTAGCGTTCGCAGCCGTTCTGCTGCTGTGTGTCCCCGTGCATGCGCAGCGGCATCATGTCGCGCTCTCAGAGATGGAAGAAGAGCAGGTACGCGATGCCGCCGCAGATCCTGCCGAGCGCGTCACGGTCTACGAGACGATCATAGATAAACGCGTGCGACGCATCCAGGAGATCTTGGTCAATACACGCGCACAGGGCCGCCGTGAGGATCTGCGTGACAGCATGGATCAGATTGCCGGGCTTACCGACGAGCTGCAAAATAACCTGGAAGAGTACGATCACGCGCACCGCGATCTGCGCAAGCCGCTGCCTAAGCTGCAGGATGCGCTGCTCCGCTGGGAGTCTGTGCTAAAGCAGCCGCCGGAAGACGAGAGCTATGCCCTCACGCGAAAGCTGGCGCTGGAAGCCGTGCAGGATGTTAAGGCGGAAGTGGGCGAGATGATTCCCGCCGAGCAGGCCTACTTTAAGGCACACCCGCCAGACAAGAACGCTAACCCGGGCGGGGTGGGTGAAGTCCGCCAGCGCTGACATCGTTCTGCTGGATCAACAAAGTCGCTCTGCGAACGTTGCGGTACCTTTACGAAGCTGCGGACGCTCTTCGAACCAACTTGCCTGGTTCATTCGTTAAACTTAACTCGTGAGCACCCCGGAACTGGAGCGCATTTTTGAAGTCGCGTATCGCGATCTCAGGCCACGCGCGCCCATGCCGCCCTTTGATATTCGTTTCCGGCGCTTTGTTTCTCTGAACACGACGATCCGGCTGCGCGAGGGCAAGCTGCTGGTTCGGCTGTCTGACCTGTTGGAATCAGCGCCGCCGCCGGTGCTGGAGGCAATCGCGCACATCCTGACGGCGAAACTCTACCGTAAGCCGATCACACCGTCGCACGCTGACCGCTACCGGCGGTATACCACGTCAGAGATCGTTAGCCGGCAAGCAGCCCATGCGCGGCAGACGCGCGGCCGTAAACAAATTCTGACCGCTGCGGGCCATTTCTACCACCTTGATGAGGTGTTTGAGGCAGTCAACCTGCGCTTCTTTCACGGTCTGCTTGGGCGTCCCGTGCTGACGTGGAGCGCGCACAAAGCCCGCCGCTTGCTGGGTCACTACGATGCCGCGCATAACACCATTATGGTTAGCCGCGTCTTTGATGGGCCGAACGTGCCGCGCTACGCGATCGAATACCTCATGTATCACGAGATGCTCCACCTGAAGTACCCGGTACGCGTGCGCGGTGGGAGACGATGTATTCACTCGCGCGAGTTTCAGGCGGAGGAGCGTCTGTTTCCCGAACTGGATGCGGCGAAGGCGTTTCTGAGGCGGTTGTAGGGAGTTTCTAGGTTTCTAAGTTTCAGTTTATTGAGTTCTAGTTTGTTGAGTTTCTGGGTTTCAGGTCTTGGGTTTCTATTTTGTGAAGTTTTAGTTTCTTGGTCGCTGAACGTACGGTCGATATTGGCGGAGAAATTTCCAGAAACTTAGAACCCAGAACCTCAGAAACTAAGAGATTTCAAGCAGCAATTGTCTGCTGTACCGGTGTCCCGCGCCGCGCGAACAAGACAAGTCCGGCACCGATGAGGACCGTCGCGATCGCCGCCACCTGGGCGTTAGACATGCCGAAATATAGCCGCTCGTTGCGCCGGACTAACTCGACAAGGAAGCGGCCGATGCCGCTGAGGATGAGGTACTCGCCGGTCAGCTGGCCCACAGGGAGTCTGCGCTGCCCACGCACCCAAAGGTACCAGCCCAGGGCGAGTGCGAAGAGCAGTTCATAGACGGGCGTGGGCTGGACCAGCAGGCTGGGCGGGTTGGGCTGTGGCGGATCTAATGCGTCATCATGAATATGGACGCCCCAGGGCAGCGTCGTGTTGAGGCCATAGTCGCCATCGCCTGACGTGAGGCAGCCGATGCGCCCCACGCCGTAGCCCAGTGCGGCAGCCGGGGCCGCCAGATCCAGCATTCGTATGCCACTGATCCCTAGCGACCGGCCTTGCCACATCAGCGCTGCAATGCCGAACAGCAGACCACCGAACCAGGCAAAGCCTGCTTGAAACCAGTGAAAAAACCGGACCAACATGTCCACCGGATGCTTCCAGCCCGGCATGGCAATCTCCTGCATGGCCATCCGCAGTTGCGGCGGATTCTGCAATTCATGCCAGACCTTTGCACCAAAGACGCCTGCGAGCATTACGACAGAAACGACCACAATGGCATCCGCCGGAACACCTGCCCGCAAAAACGAACGGTGCAGGATATAGGCGGAGGTGACCGCTGCCAACCACATCAGAATGCCAAAGGTGCCCAGCGTGACCGGGCCGAGGTGCAGGTAAGGAAACATGCGTCCCCGTGAGTATACCGGGCGGGTGCGCTGGGGCGTGATGCGGTAAAAAGTGGGCCACCCGGCTTGTACCCTTTTGCACCGGGGCCGTCGCGCGGTAGGCTAGGACACATGCCCACGCTGCCCTTTGTGCCCGCCTCGTCCTGCGAAGTGCTTTTCTCTGTCGAGCAGATACGCGAACGCGTCAAGGCACTTGGCCAGCAGATTTCAGAGGACTACAAGGGCGAAAGCATTGTCCTGGTGGGTGTGCTGAAGGGTGCGGCCATCTTTCTCTCCGATCTTGCCCGCGCCATTGAGGTGGATAACACCTTCGACTTCGTCGCGGTTTCGAGTTATGGCAAAGGACAGACGACGACCGGAGCCGTCAAGCTGATCAAGGACCTGGACACGCCTATTGAGGGCAAGCACGTGATCGTGGTGGAAGATATCCTGGACACCGGCCTTACCCTGAGCTATTTGCGCAAGCTGATGCTACAGCACAAGCCTGCCTCGCTGAAGATTGCTACCTGCCTTGACAAGCCGGAACGCCGTCTGGTGCCGATTGAGGCTGATTATGTCTGCTTCAAGATTCCGAACCGCTTCGTCATCGGCTACGGCATGGACTATGCGGAGAAGTACCGGAACGTCGCGGATATCCGTCTGTTTCCTGAGGACAAGGTTTAAAAGCAGAACGCGGCGGCCACAGCGGTTTTTCACAGCGGTCGCGGCGCTCTAGCTGAGCGCTTGTTCATGATAGTGGCTGCGCTGGGCTTTGCTATCGCTGCATACTGTTTCGATCTCCGGCGATCGCTGGGATTGTGCATCTAAACAGGAGCGGAGACAGGAAAGCTTCTTCGCCTCTTCTTCGCTATACTGAATGTGCCGATGACTTCCCTTACCGTCCAGCAGAAGCTCGAAATTCTTGCCGATGCGGCCAAGTATGACGCATCGTGCGCGAGTTCTGGGGCGAAGCGAAGCGGCAATGGCAAGGGTATCGGCCACTCGGATGGGAACGGCATCTGCCATTCGTACACACCGGATGGGCGCTGCGTTTCGTTGCTGAAGCTGCTGCTGACGAACTACTGCACGTACGACTGCGTTTTTTGCGTGAACCGCGTTTCCAGTGATATTCGCCGGGCACGCTTTACGCCGGAAGAGATTGTCACGCTGACGCTGGACTTCTACAAGCGGAACTACATTGAAGGTCTGTTTCTATCGTCCGGCATCATTCAATCGCCGGACTACACCATGGAGCAGTTGGTACAGGTGGCGAAGACGCTGCGGACGATTCACCACTTTGGTGGCTACATCCACATTAAGGCGATTCCCGGCTGCGCGCAGCGGCTGATCGACGAGGCTGGCCTGTACGCGGACCGGCTCTCCGCGAACATTGAGCTGCCCACGCAAAGCGATCTGGTACAGCTTGCGCCGGAGAAGAAGACAGACGTCATTGAGACGACGATGACGCAGATTCATGACCGTAAAGCGGAGGCCGACGAGGACCGCACACATCTGCGCTCCGCGCCCAAGTTCGCGCCTGCGGGCCAGAGCACGCAGATGGTGATTGGAGCGACGCCGTCGAACGACCGGCAGATTATCGCGCGTGCCAGCGGGCTGTACACCAGCTACAAGCTCAAGCGCGTCTATTACACGGGGTTTTCGCCCTACCCCGAAGCAGATACACGGTTACCGCTGAAGGCGTCTCCGCTGATGCGCGAGCATCGCCTGTACCAGGCGGACTGGCTGATGCGTTTCTACGGCTTTCAAGCCGAGGAAATCACATCGGAAGAACAACCGGACCTTGATCTTGCCGTGGATCCGAAGCTGGGATGGGCACGGCGGCATCCCGAGTTCTTCCCGGTGGACGTGAACTCCGCCCCGCGCGAGTCGCTGCTGCGTGTGCCAGGGCTGGGCTACAAGAACGTGGACCGCATCGTAAGTATTCGTGCCTATCACCGGCTTGGCCTTAACGATTTGCGTAAATTGCATGTGCGTTTGAAAGACGCGGCGGAGTACGTGATTACGGCGGATCACCTGCCCGTCTCTTCCGCTCCGAAGCTCTTCGGTGACACAGCAGAGGGCGCAGATACCGCGCTTACGACCGTCACACGTGATGAAGCGATTGCTCTTCCACCGCAACAGCTTGGACTGTTTGAGGATGCGGCACAATCCGCGTTGTGGGGGTCGTTATGAGCGTGCAGACGGCACTACGGGTGCGTGTTGAGCCGAGCTTTGCCGCATGGCGCGAACTTGCGCGCGCGGCCTTGGAGCAGCGAGTGGAACCGGACGGCATCGTATTCGAGGATGCAAGCATACCCGCCGCACCGGACCTTTTCGGCACAGAGGAGGACAGCAAGGCCTATCTGCTATCGCACCGCGCGGAAACTGGGGCGCGGCCGCACGTGCCGAAGGCATTCCTGCAAAAGGCGATGCTGGCTGGGTACCACCGTGAGCCACGGCGCTGGAATCTGCTGTACCGCTTGCTTTGGCGTCTACAGAGCAATCGCGACCTGCTAAAGATTGAGGTGGACAGCGATGTGCGTGAACTTGGCATCCTGATGCAGCAGGTTAGGCGGGACGAACACAAGATGCACGCTTTTGTGCGATTTCGCCGGGTCGAAACGGCGGAAGGCGAGGAGCACTTCATCGCGTGGTACGAGCCGCAGCATCGCATCCTGGAGCTTGCGGCACCCTTTTTCGCGGAGCGCTTTGCTGTGATGCGCTGGTCCATTCTGACGGCGGACGGCTCCGTCTACTGGAATCCGGTGGAGAAGGAACTGCGCTATGGACCGGCGGTGGCACGCGATAACGCGCCCGCTGGTGACGAGTTGGAAGAGCTTTGGAAGAGCTACTACGCCAGCATCTTTAACCCGGCGCGTCTCAGTCCGAACACCATGCGTGGACATATGCCGGTACGCTACTGGAACAACCTGCCGGAGATGGAACTGCTGCCGAAACTGATGCAAACCGCAGAATCGAGGGTCAAGGGGATGGTTGTGACGCAAAACAATAAACCCAGTGCGGCTCCCTATGTGCCTGCGCTGCACACGCTTGAACAGATCGACAGCGCTCTGCCTTCGTGCAAGGGATGTGATCTGTACTGTCATGCAACGCAGGTGGTGCCGGGACGCGGCTCGCCGACCGCGCCGCTGGTTCTGGTGGGTGAGCAGCCCGGAGATCAGGAGGACCGGCAAGGTCTGCCGTTTGTCGGGCCGGCCGGTGGCGTGCTGCGCCGCGCGTTGGCGGAGGTGGGCGTGCACGACAGCGACATCTACATGACCAACGCCGTGAAGCATTTTAAGTTCGTGCAGCGGGGCAAGCTCCGCCTCCATCAGAATCCGCGCATGAGTGAGATCACCGCCTGCAAGCCCTGGCTGCTGGCGGAACTGGACGCGCTCAAGCCGAAGCTGGTGCTGTGCCTGGGCGCATCCGCGTCGAAGTCACTGCTGGGCGGCACGTTTGCCTTGATGCGCGACCGCGGCAAGCTGCTTTCCACGCCATATGCCGAGCATGTGATGGCGACCATCCATCCCTCGGCGGTGTTGCGCGCGGCGGATGAGGCTGGGCGCGAGGTTCTATACAAGCACCTGCGCGACGACATGCTCGCCGCATATCGTTTCGCTATGCAAGCCGCGTAGATTCAGGGTGCCCCACCTTCACCGCGCAGCGGTTAAGGTGGGATTTGTCCACGCATGAAGTAAGAGGGTCAATGCAGAACGAAAATACCATCGCTGGAGAGCGATTCTACGAACAGGCAATGAGCAGCCCGCGCGCGCTTGCCGCCACGCTGGATCACACGTTGCTGAAGGCTGACGCTACGCGCGAGCAGGTTCTACAGGTGTGCGTTGAAGCCGCGCGGTTCCGCTTTGCATGCGCCATGGTGAATCCTTTCTGGGTATCGACGGCGGCGGCGGCGCTGGCTGGTACTGGCGTTCCGGTAGGTGTGGTGATCGGTTTCCCGCTGGGCGCGTCGCTCTCCGAATCCAAAGTGGACGAGACAAAACGCCTGATTGCCCTTGGCGCGCACGATATCGACACCGTGCTGAACATTGGTGCGTTGAAAGGCGGCGAGTACGAGACGGTCCTGGCTGATATTCGCGGTGTAGTGGAGGCAGCGCACACGCGCGAGGTCATCGTAAAGGTCATTCTGGAGACAGCGCTGCTCTCGCATGAGGAAAAGCTGCGTGCCAGCGAACTGGCCGTGCAGGCAGGGGCGGACTTTATCAAGACCAGCACCGGATTTTCCACGGGTGGCGCGACCGTGGATGACATCGCGCTGATGCGCGGCGTGGCCGGTTCGGAGTGTGGCGTGAAAGCCTCCGGCGGCATCCGCTCGCTTGCCGATGCGCAAGCGATGCTGCGGGCTGGGGCCACACGCATTGGTGCCAGTGCAAGCGTTCGCATTGTGCAGGAGCTCATGGGTGCGGCACGCTCCAACGCAGGCATCACTGTCGGCTATTGACGGCTTGGACCCTCTCACCGCCACACCCGCCGGGAACAGCGTATCGTGCTGTGATGAGCATGGAGGAGAGTTCCCACGCGCCATGAACACGGGCGAACAACCCCTCTCACCCGCAAAGCCGCTGAAAGTGGCAACACGGGCGCGCGCCTCGGAAGCATCCGAGGTGCGGCTCAACACAGACGATGATGCGGCACTGCTTTCCGAGCAGTTTGAAGGCGACTACCGACCGAGTGAAGACGGACAGGACAGTCTGCCGCATGTCGAAGCTCCCTTACAGATATCACCGCTTCCAGGATTTTCCGAGAGCCGCATCCGGGTCTCGTCCGAACATGTTGACTTCCTGCTGCGCCTGGCCGAGGCACTCAACAACACGCTGGACCTGCAAACGCTCATGCTGCGCGTTGCCGAACTGGTCCGGGCGGTGGTCGATTACCGCATCTTCGCCATCCTGCTGATCAATGACCGTACGCACGAACTCTGGATGCGCTTCCAAGTCGGGCACACGCCAGAAGTTGAGCGAATGCGCATCAAGCAGGGGCGCGGGATTGTGGGGCAGGCCGCGGGCACGCGCCGCTCCGTTCTGGTGGATGATGTGCGCCACACGCCGCAGTACATCAATGCCAATCCGGCGGTGCAGAGTGAGCTTGCCGTGCCGCTGATCGTGAAGAATCGCGTCATCGGCGTCATTGATCTGGAGAGCGAGCAGGTGGCGGCCTTTACGCACGACCAGCAGCGCCTGCTGGAGCTGGTGGCGTCACGCATGGCCGTTGCCATTGACAATGCGCGGCTGTACACCCGGCTCGCGCGGCAGGCGCAAACGCTGACGATGCTCGCTGAGATCAGCCGCGAGCTGACCAGCATCCTGGACCTGGACAGCCTGCTGCAACGCATTGGCACGCTGCTGCGGCGTGTGGTGGATTTCCAGATGTTTACCATCCTTCTCTGGAGCGAAAGCCGCCAGGAGTTTGTCCACCGCTTCTCGACGCGATTTGGCGAGCGCATCCGAAGGGAGCGCGCGGCGGTGCTGGGCAAGGGCATCATCGGCAGCGCGGCGCAGGAACGGCATCCGATCCTGGTGCCGGATGTGCGCAAGGATCCTCGGTACATTCCATATAACAGCGATGTGCGTTCTGAACTATCCGTGCCGCTGATCTATAAGGCGCGCGTCATCGGCGTCATGGATCTGGAACACACCCGCGTCAACTATTACAACGAGGATCATCAGCGTACGCTGACCACGTTGGCCGGACAGATTGCCATTGCCATCACCAATGCCCGGCTCTATGAGCGCATCCTGGAGGAGGAGCAACGGCTGGAACGCGACCTGCAGATGGCCCGCGAGGTCCAGATGCGTCTGCTGCCTCCCATTCCCGCGCCTCTGCCCCATGCGGAGTTTGCCGCGCGCTTCCTGCCTGCGCGCTCCATCGGCGGCGACATGTATGACTTCATCCCGTACGGGGACGGGCGCGTGGCCATCGTGCTGGGCGATGTCAGCGGCAAGGCTGCCCCGGCAGCGCTGTATGCCGCGCTGGTCAGCGGGATTCTGCGGTCGCTGGCGGCGCAGCACCTCCCACCAGCGGCCATGCTGGCCGCGCTCAACGATCAACTGCAGGATCGGAAGCTCGACTCACAGTACGTCACCATGCTCTTCGCCATCTGGAACGACAATGCACGGACGCTCAGCCTGGCCAACGCCGGTTCGGTGCAGCCCATGCTCGTCTCACGCGTGGGTGACAGGATGGAGGCGCGCGTTATCAAGGCCGAAGGCTTTCCCCTGGGCCTCTTTCCCAACGTCACCTATGAGGAGTTCACCATCTCCACCCAGCCCGGAGACCTGCTCGTCTTCTTCTCTGACGGCATCGTGGACGCGGACAACGCCGTAGGTGAAATGTTCGGCAACGAACGCCTCTGCTCCACCCTGGAGCGGCTGGAAACGCAGGAAGCCGAAGCCGCCATCACGTCCGTCCTTGACTCCGTCGCAACCTTCCAGGGCGGCAAAGAACACTTCGACGACGAAACCCTGGTAGTCCTCCGCGTACGGTAAACACAAGCGCGTTTATCAGGACGAAGCTCCGATGCCGCAGAATACCTTGACTGATGAGTGCATTGGCCTGTTAGCACCAGTTGGCCAGTGAAGTTTCCGAAACCGAGCTTTTCAGGCTTAGAGTTCGGGAAGCTATTGGATGGTAACGGTAAACGTAGTGGCGTGGATGGTCGCGCCGCTAGTAGCAGTGACGGTGAGTGGGTAGATCCCAGCGCTGGGATAGAGGGTTTGGCGACCAACGGACTCGCTATCCGGGCTGGAACCGCAGGCGACCAAGAAGACCAGGCTGGCAAGGAGGCTGATGGCGAGAAAGAGCGAGCTTCCGCAAATGAAGCGGCCTGGTCCTGCGGTCCCGTTCCTCCCACTTCTGCGACGACGGGCAGATAGGAATGCAAGTAGACCGAGGGGCAGGGTTCCAGCGACGATGGGGGTGGACGCGCCCGGACTTAACGAAAACCGACCGGGTGTCAGAGATGCGGACTGGACGCTGGTCTGGAGGGTGAGCACGGCGGTGGCGGCGGCACCGGCAGGAGCGACGCTTGGGGGAGAAATCGAGCACGTGGAGTTGATGGGTGCACCTGTGCAGGTGAGGGAGGTCGCGGCTGAGAAGCCATTTACGGGGGTAAGGGAGATGGTGGTGGTGGCGGCAGAGCCGCGGGCAATGGTAGCCGTGGTAGGGGATAGCGACAGTGAGAAGTCCGGGGTGCCGGTGATGGTGAGCGTGGTTGGGGCAGAAGTCTGCGATTGCCCTTGGTAATTTCCCGGGTAGCTGACCTGAATGGCGTGAGATCCCACCGCGAGAGTGGAGGTGGTAAACGAGGCGACACCATTGACGAGTGTCACGCCAGCGAGGTTCTGGCCCGAATCGATAAATGTGACAGAGCCGACCGGCGTTCCATAGCTTCCAGTCAGGGTCGCGCGTAACGTGACAGCCTGGCCGAACGTGGCGGGGTTAGGAGTCACTGTCAGCTGAAGAGTTGTCGATTGGCTCGGGATAATGTTCAGAACCGTCCCCGCTGACTGGCTAGGTGCATAGGTAGAGCTGCCGTGGAAGACGGCGACTGGTTCGTGAACCCCGGCAGCGAGAGAACTCGTGGTGAAGATTGCGGTACTGCCGACGAAAGGCAGCGTAGCGATGAGATTAAAAGGTGGCAGGCCGCCAAAGTCGAAGAGATCGACAGAGCCGGTAGGCTGACCGCTGGAGGCTGTTTCCGTAACGGTGAACGTGATCGGAAGACCTTGCGCGATGGTAATAGATGACGGGTAAAGGCCAAGATTGGGAGTAACGGTGAGGTCAGTGGCTGTCTGCAGCGTTGCAGCACTGACCTGAGTGTTGTGCAGGAAAATCTGGGCCGTGTTTTTGGCCGTACTCGGTAGTGACGAGATCATTGAGACCATCGCCATCAAGGTCGGTGAGGACGGTTGCGGAGTTGTCCCAGGCAGGTGCCGTGAGTCCTTCAAGCAAGGTAGTGGGAGCAAGAAAAGTTCCGTCGCCTTTGCCGGGAAAGATGAGGAACGTGTTTCCCCCATCTGTGGCGATGACATCGGGAGTCCCGTCGCCATCAATGTCCCCAACAGAGACGGTGTAGAGGTAGGCCAGATTGCCGGGTGCTGTGGTGTTCTGAGGCGCGAGTAATTGGCCGGGATGGGCGGGATCCCCAAGGTACACGGAGAAGAAGCTACCCTTGCCTGAGACCACGACATCGGGCAGGCCGTCGTGGTTGATGTCTTGTACCGCAACGCTGTATATGGGAGAGGCTGGGCTAGTAAAAGAGGGAGCGAGAAACTGCCCAGGATGGGCTGGATCGGCCAGGAAGACGACAAATTCCCATGTGGCGGCGTTTAGAGGCGTGTTGCCGTTATACGACGGCGCACTACGCACAACAAGGTCAGGAAAGCCATCGCCGTTCATGTCCGCAACATTGAGACCAACAACGTCGTAGCCAGGAAATGATGAGCTGTTGACCTTAGAGGTGAAAGTTCCAGGTGCAGATTGTTGGTTGATTGCGACGGTAATGCTGCTGGGGTTGGCGGAGACCGCATTGCCTTGGACGTAAGCGATGTCTGGTAGGCCGTCGTGATTAAAGTCGGCGATAACAACGGGAGTTCCTTGGCCAGGGATGATCTCGGTTGGCGCAAGAAAAGTGCCGGGTACCGCAGGATTGTTACGGAAGAATACGATATAGTCATCGCCTGGACCTGTAACGATGAGGTCGACAAAACCATCGGCGTCCAGATCGGCGGCGAGTACGCGAATAAAGGTGTTGTCGTTGTTGGACTTAATTGGATAGTTGGTAGGGGAAAGGAAATGTCCGGGTTTATCGGCAAGCGAGACGGCCAGCGCGTTCGGATAGCCTTGCACGGTGGCGATGTCGGGAATGCCGTCGTTGTTGAAGTCGGCGACTACGACGTCCGCGAGCGAATTGTACTGGCCGTTGACGGAGAAGTCGATCGTCTGGGCGTAGCGAAGGGCGCTGCTGGAGGTGTAGGTCCCGGAGGTGACGGTGAGCGCGACGGGTGAACTTTTGGCGGCGCCGTCCGCAGTGGTTGCGTGAAAGGCAGCAGTGAGTTGGTGGCTTCCGGGCGCAAAGATGTGGCGCAGGATGGCTGTTCCCGGCGTGAAGCCGGATGCGGAGGTGCTAACGAGTTGGAGGGTCTGAACTTTCTGGGTGCCGTCGAGGATATCGACCATGCCGAAGCGAATGGGACCGGCTGAGTCGGCGACAGTGACTATGGCATTGGTGGGGGTGGCAGCGGACTGAGTAGGAGAGTTGAGTGCGAGCGAGATGGTGACGGGGCTCTGGGCGACAGCGATAGTACAAAGAATCCAGGCTGCGAGCGCACCCCAGGCGCGCACTATTGCAGGCATCCACGGAAAAGGGATATTCGTAGTTCTGCGAGCCATGGTTACACCTCCCGGGGTGCCTTCGATTCAGAAGACGAACAAGTATATCGATTATGGCAGCCAACGGCGTTACTCCTTCCGGCTTGAGGCGGCAGAAGTTCTATTGCTCAGCACACTTCAAAAAAATTAGGCAACTATCTCTGGATTAGCTACGGCATCCTCTTCCTCGGCGAACTCAACGCCTAGTGGATTCCGTACTTCGGCACACCGCAATTGGTACGCGCCGCACGCTATCAGCAGCTCTTCGGTAACACGCACGCGTTCCTGCCAGTTCGCAACGCGATCGTTCCCAACACGCTGCACACCGTTCTGCATGCAAGCACCCTGCTGACGCTGATCATGCTGTTCTGGGTCTAGGTAAGTCTGCTTCGTGCATCCTCACACCGCACAACCATCACCGCCGGTCATATGATGGACGGACGATGATGGAACGGTCCAGACGGAGCTTTTGTACGGCGGTGGTTCGTGGCGCTTGCCTGGGCCTGGGGCAATCTATCTTCCCGGCGCTCTCCTCTGTAGCAATCGCGGAAGTAAACCGGCCGACGGACCGCGCGCTTGCCTTGCAAATCACGAACGACTCGCGGTTTCCGGTGGTACGCGGGCTAGGCCGTGAACTCCTGGCCAGCGGACTTCGGGCGGGCACCACCTATCCCGAGGTCTGGATTCGGGATACCAACACCTTTATCGAAGCCGCTCTGCCGGTCACCAATCCGTCGGCCATGCGCGACGCGCTTCGTTCGTTCTTCTTCTTCCAGGGCAGCGAGGGAGACATCCCGGACGGCTTTCTGCCGCAACAGGCAAACCGCACCGCGGCATCTCGCACATCTCCCCGCCTGCCGGGTGTCGCGGCGTTCAAGAACACCGTGGAAAGCGACCAGGAATCGTCGCTTGTGTCGGCGGTGCGGAAGTACGTGGACGTGACGCACGATCACGCGTTTCTTGACGAAGACATTGATGGCATGACAGTGCGGCAACGTCTCGGCTTTGCGTTGCGGTACCTGATGCAGCAGCGCTGGGACAGCGCGCGCGGCCTGGTATGGGCGGGTGCCACCATCGACTGGGGAGACATTGAGCCGGAAGACAAGCTGGGCGATCAGATCGACCAGCGCAGCCATCCAGCGTGCAGCATCTATCCCAACGCCATGTTCGCGGTGGCACTCCAGGACTATCTGCGCCTTGCCGGGCCATCGAGTCAGGATGCGAAACTCTTCGCAAAGACCGCGAGCGATCTGTCGCGCTCGGTTCGCAGGCAGTTGTGGGATCCCCGCGCAGGCAAGTACCGGACACACCTCTATCTGAAGGGCTCGCCCTTTCCGCCGGGCTTTGATGAAGACGCGATCTACTACTTTGGCGGAACGGCGATTGCGGTTGAAGCGGGTTTTCTTACTCTAGGGGAAATACGGCAATCGCTTGCCCTGATGCGTAAGGATGTGCAAGCCGCGCACGCGAGTTCTATTGGGCTCACGGTGTACCCGCCGTATCCAGCAGGCTACTTTCTGAACCCAAGCGTCGCCGAGCCTTACCGGTACCAGAACGGTGGAGACTGGTGCTGGTTTGGCGCGCGCATGGTGCAGCAGTTGATCGCGCATGGCATGGTGGCGGAGGCCTGGCAGGAGTTCGGCCCCATGCTCGACCGCGTTGTGAAGCATCAGGACTTCTATGAGTGGTGGTCGCGCGATAACGAGCCGCGCGGCTCCGGCCACTTCCGCGGGAGTGCCGGTGTGATGCTGAAGGCGATGAACATGTTCACGGCATGGGCGCAACCAGGGCAACATAGCGTGGCTCGATAGAATGTGAGCATGTCTTCACAGTCCACACAGATCGTGCGTCCCGCGCGCACGGTACGCGGCAGCGTTCGCCTGCCCGGCGATAAGAGCATCTCGCACCGTTATGCCATGCTGGCCGGCTTGGCGGAGGGCACGTCGCGCTTCGGCAACTTCTCCACCGGCGCGGACCCGCACAGTTCACTCGCCTGCATGGAGGCACTCGGCGCCACGGTGGTGAAGCAGCCGGACGGCACGGTCGAAGTTACAGGCGTGGGAGGAACCTTTAAGCAGCCGATGCGCGATTTGGACTGCGGCAACTCCGGATCGACGATGCGGATGCTGGCCGGCCTGGTTGCGCCGCATCCCGGCACCTACACCTTCATCGGTGACGCATCGCTGTCAAAGCGTCCGATGCAGCGCATCAAGGCTCCACTGGAGCAGATGGGTGCTCGCATCGACCTCACGGACGGCCATGCGCCGATGGTCGTCCATGGCGGCCCGCTTGCTGCCATCAACTTCGCTACCCCGATTGCCAGTGCGCAGGTAAAAACGGCGGTGCTCTTTGCCGGTTTGGGAGCGAGCGGCACGACAATGTTGCAAGAAGCCGTGCGCACGCGCGACCACTCCGAACACGCGCTGCGCGCCTTTGGTGCCGAACTCGAACGTGGGCGCGACAGCATCTCCATTACGGGCGGTCAGACGCTGCACGCCATTGACGCGGCCGTGCCTGGCGATCTGTCGTCTGCCGCGTTCTTCCTCTGCGCTGCCCTGCTCTTTCCTGATTCGCAGATCGTGCTGGACGACCTGGGCATGAATCCGTCGCGCGCCGCGCTGCTGGACGTGCTGGCGACCATGGGTCTGAAGGTGCAGGTGCTGAACCTTGAAGAAAAATATGGCGAGATGATTGGCACGTTGCAGGTCAACGGTCCAGCCCAGCCCACGGGAGCTGAGATCACCGGTACGCTGCCCGCCCTCATCATCGACGAACTGCCGGTGCTTGCCGCCATCGCACCGTACACTCGCGACGGCATACTGATTCGAAATGCAAAGGAGCTGCGCGTCAAGGAGTCGGACCGCATTGCGCTGGTGGTTAAGAATCTGCGTGCGATGGGTGCCGAGGTGGAGGAGTTTGACGATGGGATGCACATTCCTGGCGGCCAAACCTTGCACGGCGGCATCCTCGATTCGGCGGACGATCACCGCATCGCAATGGCGTTCTCCATTGCCGCGCTGCGTGCCACGGGCGACACGCAGATCAACGGCGCGGAGGCTGCGGCGATCTCGTTTCCAGAGTTCTTTAAACTTCTGCATCAGGTTAGCGAGGGTTAACTTGCTGCTGCGAGATGATCGATGCTGCTCGTCATGGCATGCAACCGTGCATCACGGCTCTGCGGCCGAGGCGGATATAACTGTACTAAATCGTCGAATGCTGCCATGACATCGCCTGCTTCGATCTCATCCAGCCGGTACTCAGGCCCGGCCGGAGTTGTACCTTGACCACGCAGCACGCGCGCGGTTGGAACGCCCAGCGGCAACCACTCCACCGGATCCTGATACGTGGGTGCCAGCGCCACCAGAGGTACACGGGCGGCACGCGCCACATGCAGGGTGCCGGTGTCGATGGAAATGCACACGTCGGAAAGCGCCAGCACTGCCGCCAGCACCGGAACATCTGTACGGCCCGCGAGCGATGCTGTCACCGGACCTGCACCTGCCCGAATTCTCTCAATGGCCGCGGCCTGCGACGCAACTCCAACGAACACTGGCAGAAAGCCTTTTGACGTGACATGACGCAGCATTTCAGTCCAGCACGCGTCCCGCCACTCCGTGGGCTGTCCACCGCTTGGCTGCGTCGCGAAGATAGTAATGGGCTTGCTCTGCGGATTCACCCCGGCCAACAACATATGCGCGGTGTCGATCTCTCCGGCGGAGACAAAGACGCGTGGCTCTCGATGCGGGGCTGTGCCACCCAGCGCACCTGCAATGGCAAGGTTGTTCGCGATCATGCTCTTTGCGGGATCGATGTTCAGCGCTACCGCTTGCAACCCGCGCGCAAGGTTGAACCCGATCAGCGGTGCTTTCACGTGGAGAACGCTCATCAACGCGATCTTTGAGCGGCGATTGCTCGCATCCGTAATCACCCACGCGGGACGCAGAGCGCGTGCACGCAGGCTATCGCGGATCGCCTTGCCCGTTCCACGGTAGTCCGTGAACACATCACTGGTTATCAGCAGCCCCGCGACGTAAGGATTGTGACGCAGAACTTCTGCTCCGAGACCGCGTGTCGCCACATACACCGGCAGATATGGACGTTCCTCATGCAATGTTTCGAACAGCGGCGTGGCATGAACGCAGCCGCCAAGCGGGAGCATGTATTGCAGTACCAGAATGCAGTTTGGCGGTGGTTGCCGCGCCGTGGCCTGCTTATTCCAATGGCGCAGGGCACGATATAGAAGATTCCAGATGGTGTTTTTCAGCGGCACGTGCGCTTTCTGTTGACGAGCAGGTACGAGCTACATTTTGTAACGGCCCATGTCATCGTCGCCCAGGTTTTCCAGCCAGCGGCGCAGTTCTTCGGAGTTCGCCTCGCGACCGTTTTTCTGCCCGGCCTTGGCGCTTTCCATTACCGATCGGCTCACATAGATGGGGCAGTCCGCGCGCATGGCGAGTGCCAGAGCGTCTGATGGCCGGGCATCGAGTGTCATGATCTCGCCGTTGCGCTCCATCCAGATGACCGCGTAGAAGGTGTCTTCGCGCAGGTCGGAGACGACAACCCGCGTAACGCGCGCATCGAAGGCACGCAGCGTATTGCGCAGCAAGTCATGGGTCATGGGTCGCGGTGTGGTGGATTTCTCAATCTCCAGCGCAATGGCATTCGCCTCAAAGATGCCAACCCAGATGGGCAGCACGCCCTCCCCCATTACATCCTTCAACACAATCATGGGCATGTTCGTGACGGGGTCCATCATGAGGCCGCGTATGCGTACTTCCACGTCATCGCGCGTGGAATCGGGAGCGGCGTTGGGGCGTGTGCGTTGGGTCGGGCCGCTCATGCTGCCACGCCCACCAGACTGTTGGGGAAGGTTTTGGTGATACGCACGTTCACATAACTGCCAAGCGCTGGAAGAATTGGCTGCGCCGTGGTGAAGTTTACCGTCTTGTTCTGCGACGACCGGCCGGTGACCTGCCCGCGTTGCCGGTTGTAGCCTTCCACCATCACGTCCATCACCTGATTCAGATGGCGTTCGTAGCTCACGCGTTGACGCTCGCGCTGGGCATCCATCAACCGCTGCAGACGATTGGACTTGACCTCGTCCGGCACGGTATCGGACATCCCCACGGCAGGCGTGTTTGGCCGAGGGGAGTATTGAAACGCGTACACCGCGTCATATCCAACCTCATCCAGCAGCGTCAGTGTTTGTTCGAAGTCCGCTTCGGTTTCGCCAGGAAAGCCCACGATGATATCCGTTGTCATGCTGATATCGCGTTTCGCGGCCTTGATCCACGCAATGCGCTCGAGATACCACTCGCGGGTGTACTCGCGCTGCATGGCCTTGAGCACGGCAGACGATCCCGACTGAACCGGCAGGTGCACGTGGTCGCAGACCGTCGGCATCGCATCGATGACGGCAATGATGTCCGAGGTGAAGTCTCGGGGATGCGATGTGGTGAAGCGCACGCGCCGAATGCCGGACAATTCGCCGATGGCCGCAAGCACCTCTGCGAAACTGAGCCTGCCAAGCGGGTCGCGATAGCTGTTCACGTTCTGGCCCAGCAGTTGAATATCGGTAAAGCCCTGGTCCGACATGCGCCGCGCCTCGGCCATGATGCTCTCCGACGAGCGTGAGCGCTCCTTGCCACGCGTGTACGGGACGACGCAATAGCTGCAAAACTTATCGCAGCCCTCGATGATGGTGATGTAGCCGCGATGGGGATTGCTGCGCGCCGTGAACTCCGTGTCAAAGGTCTCTTCGGTCTGCCGGTCGTCAAGGCCGGTGATCCGCTTCTCACCTGCCTCCAGGCGCACCAGCATTTCAGGAAGATTGCGGTACGACGCCGATCCTGAAACCAGCGACACATACGGTGCACGCTCGAAGATCTTCTCTCCTTCCTGCTGCGCAACACAGCCTAGCACGGCAAACTGCTTGCCTTCGCCCTGCATCCGCTTGTATTCGTTCAGGCGGTGAAAGACCTTCTGCTCGGCTTTGTCGCGGATGGAGCAGGTGTTGTACAGGATCAGACCGGCGGCTTCCTCGTCCTGCACGCGCGTGTAGCCCTCATGCTCCAGCGTCCCGATCACCTTCTCGGAATCGTGGGCGTTCATCTGGCACCCGAAGGTCTCGATGTAAAAAGTTTTCACGGGGGCAGTCACACCCAAAGTATACGCGGCTATGTACAGGACATCCGCATCCAGATCAGCCAAGCCGTGCAGGCTTTAGTTGCCGGAAGTCTTCTCCCGTCATCTCCACTTCGATACACATTTCCGCAAGGCGGGACCGCAGCCGTTCTGTAATGCGGTCTCCCAACGTCTCTTCCCGCACTGCCTTCTGCGCGTCAGACATGCGGCCGGCTTGCGTCCCGAGCGGGGGGCGGTTGGGATAATTCGTGGTGATGATGGTGGTGCGTTTATCGTTGTACCGCGTATTCAGCAGGTAGGCGACAGTGTCCCACGCCCACTCCGAGGGGCGCAGGCCACCTAACTCATCCAGGACGAGAACCTCTGTTTCGAAAATCGGCCGCAGCACTTCTAATTCGCTGGCCGCCACGCCTGCGCTATACGTACTCTGTACCGTCCGCAGCAGATCCCCGTATTCATAGAAGAGGCCGGTTGCGCCGCGCTCCATGATGAGCCCTTGCAGAACCGCTACCGCCAGATGGGTCTTGCCCAGGCCTGCGGATCCCACCAGTAGCAGACCCGCTCCTTCGGTGTCGAGAAGAGGATAGCTTTCCACGAGCTTTCTGGCAGTCTTGTACGCCCGTCGAAGCGACGGATGTGCACCACCAAACGAATGTTCGTATGAATCGAATGTGCAATGTTCGTACCGTTTGGGAATGCGAGCACGACTGAGAATGCGGCGCGAGCGTTGCTGCACCCGGCACGTGCACGGAACTGCAGACCGGCGGCCCGTGGTGTCCTCAAGGATGCGCATGCCCTGCCCGTCGCAGAGTGGACAGGCGGCATCGAACTCCGCGCCAATCGAAGTCTGCTCCATCGCGTTCACGGTGTTTTCGCGCTCTCCTGCTCCGCCATGACCACCGTGCAATCCGGCGATCCACCGGACGCCCTGCACTCCTGATAGGCGATGACCTGGCCCTTGTAGTCCAGGCAGGTCGTCGAGGTTCCGGCACTGGAACGCGCACTCCACCGCTTACCCGCGGACAGGCAGGCATCCAGCGCTGCACGGCGAGTCTTCACCAGGGTCGCACCTCCAACCACCGTGAACGTGTCACCCGCGGGCATGGCAACCGGCGGTTTCGGAAGGGTGGCATCTACCCGGATGATACTGGTCACCGCAGGCGGGCGATTTGCGCCTGGCACTCCCATGGACGGCGTGGCGAAATTTGGCCCCAACTCAGGGCAGTTCGCATCCGATGCATTCGCAGCAGACGGATTCGGCTCCTGACCGGCGCAACCCGTTCCGTTTCTGTTCTGTGTTCCGGGTTGCGTGGTGTGGCTTGCCGGCGTTTGCGCCTGCGTTTCTCTTCCGCAACACAACACGAGTAAAAGCAATCCTGCGGACATCCGACAGATCCGTGTGATTGAAACGTCAGTCAAATTCGGTAGTGTTCGCATGGCCCAATCTCCGTGGAGGTATCCTACGCCGCCAGCGGAACCTTGTGTAGCTACCGGTCCCGAACCTTGTTCGAGCCGTTCTCGCGTGCCGGGCATTTGCGAGTACCCCAATGATGACTCAGCCCTGAGCGTTGCGTTGCGGTGTCAAGCCCAGCTACAATGGAGCAAATCTGGCGCAGACGCATCCAATGGATAGCTGCAACAGTGAGCCGCCTTGGCGGAGCGACGGGACCATCGATGTGGCGTGAGTCTTGACCGCTGCAAGCGAACCGTGAGCCCGGCGGCCTAACTTATAAGAATCGAGATTCGTACATGCCGAAGCAAGGAATCCACCCCAAGTACGCCACCACCAACGTCAAATGCGCCTGCGGTAACACCTTTGAAACACGCTCCACGCACAAAGGCGACATCCTGCTGGAAATCTGCTCCGCCTGCCATCCCTTTTTTACCGGCAAGCAGAAGATGATCGACACCGCCGGCCGTATCGAGCGCTTCAAGCGCAAGTTCGCCAAGAGCGATGCGTCTGTCGCGGCTGCCAAGTAACCGCACCACCAGCACTCAAAGTAAAGAGCCTCTGCTTCTGGGGGCTCTTTACAGTCAGATCAACGGAGAGGCTATGGCTACCGCGCAGCTGAGGGAAGTTGATGGCGTTCTTATGCTTCCCCTTTCTCTTGAAGCTAAGTCACGGTTGTCCCTCACCGCGGACTCGTCGGTTCAGGTAGAAGTCGATGGAACAGACTTGATCGTTCGCACGGGCAAAGCTCCTCGCATCCGTCGCTCGAGGTATAAGCTCTCTGAACTACTCGCAGACTATGACAAAATGCCCCGCGATACCGAGCAGGATCACGAGTGGCTTAATTTCCCAGCGGCCGGACGCGAATTGCTGTGAAGCAGGGTGACATCTACTTCGTTGATTACGAACCAACCACAGGTCGTGAACAGAGAGGCAGAAGACCTTCCTGATCGTTTCCCCAGAATCGTTCAACCGCGTTACGAACGCGCCTATCGTACTTCCGATTACCAACGGCGGCGGCTTTGCCCATCGCATTGGTTTCGCTGTCGCTCTCCCGCAAGGTCTCGTGACCAGTGGTCTTGTACGTTGCGACCAGCCGAGGGTACTCGATCTTGTCAGACGCGGTGCACGCTTCGTGGAAGCATTGCCAGAAGAGATATTGGAAGAGGTGCTTCAATGTTTCTTAGCAATATTTGATCCAGAAGACGCATGAAGAAGGACTGGGGAAACTACTCCACTGCCGTCATTGATCCTCCGCCCGCCATGGCGGTGGCCCCCGTGCCTGCTTCCTTTTACATCGGTAAGATTCGCATCGCACCCGCTACCGTTTTGGCACCCATGGCCGGCGTCACCGATACTGTCTTCCGCCGCTTCATCAAGAACGCGTCTCTCTTCACCAGCGGTGACCAGGCAAACAGAAACACAGAAACCAGAAACGTAGAGACCGCCACCACCAACCAGCAGTCCGGCTGCGGCCTCATCATGACGGAGTTCACCTCCGCCGACGGCCTGTCGCGGATGCGCGAGACTAAGCGCAAGCGCTATCTGACTTACTACGACGACGAGCACCCCATCTCCGCGCAACTCTTCGGCTCCAACCCCGAAACGCTTGCCGACAGCGCACGCATCTGCCAGGACGCGGGCTTCGACATCGTCGATCTCAACCTCGGCTGCCCCGCCAAGCGCGTCGTCAGCTGCAACGGCGGCAGCGGTCTTCTGCGCGACCTCCCGCACATCCAAACCATCTTTGAGCGGGTGCGCGCCGCCATCACCATTCCCTTTACCGTAAAGTTTCGCCTCGGATGGAACGATAACTCGCTTGTCTGCGTTCCGCTCGCAAGAATGGCCGAGGACTGCGGGCTGAACGCCGTCGCGCTGCACGCCCGCACACGCGAGCAGGGCTACACCGGCAACGCCCGCTGGGAGTGGATCGCCGCCGTCAAGGACGCGGTCACCATTCCGGTCATCGGCAATGGTGACATCCGCACACCCGAAGACGCCAGCCGCATGGTCGCGCAAACTGGCTGTGATGCTGTCATGATCGGTCGCGCCGCGCCCGCCAACCCGTGGATCTTCCGCCAGATCGCGCAGTACACCGCGTCACAAGCAGCAACCGGCTGCGGCACCTATGACATCGCTACCGAGCAGGACCGCTACCGCATGATCCGCACCTACTTCACCATGCTCTTCGCGGAGATGGAGCAGGAGCACCCGGAAATCGAAGTCCCCTCGAACGTGGACCTTGAAGCGCTGACGCCCGCCGAACTGGCCGCGCACAATCACCTGCGCCACCTCGCCCGTGACCGCGAATCCGCTCGCCGCGATGTGATCGGCAAGATGAAGCAGTTCGCCAGCTGGTTCACCCACGGCATCCCGGGAGGAGCCACCCTCCGCCGCAATATCTTCGAAGCCAAATGCGGTGAACAGGTAATGGATGCGGTTGACCGTTTCTTCTCAATAGATGCCGCCCATCGCAACCTCAGCACCAACGACCTGCAACCAGCCGCCTTCGCTAGTTTCCAGGACAGCTAATCGCAGAGTACAGTTCTCATGGACTTCCAGGTGATCCTATGAACAGACGCGAGATGATGGCTGCGATTGCGGCTTCAGCATTTCTAGCCAAAGACAGTGGTGCGAAGAACAGCAACAATCCTGAGGGAGAACCTCGGCTTACGGAGTCAAAGGTCTACCAATTTGCGGACCTGCCCACCATTCAGCGGCTCCATGGGCAAGTCGATCAGACGGTGCTCCAAGGAACACTCGCAACAGGCGAGGGATTGGAAGTGCACGAGACGACACTTCCGCCCGGGCAAATGCCCCACCCGGCACATCGCCATCATCATTCGGAGCTGATGCTTGTGCGAAGCGGTCTGCTGGAATTTGATAATGACGGCCAAAAGGTGACCGCAGGACCAGGCGGCGTCTTCTTCGTAGGGTCCAATGTGCCGCATGCCGTCAAGTGCGTAGGCGACGTCTCCGCCAACTATTACGTAATCGCAATCGGACGGGATTGAGTCATGCAGCTTGCCGCGACGTTACCGGCAAGATGAAGCGGCTCGCCAGCTGGTTTACACACCCCCATCCCTGTAGGAGTAATTTTGGGCGCGACGTCTTTAACTGTCGTCATCGCAGGACTGTAGGATAGTAAGGCGACACTCAGAAAAATGTGAGACGATCACTCGATGAAACTCGGGCATGCCTCAGTGCGGCGATACGCGATCGTTACTATATGTGCCATGCTTTGTTCTTGGCTTGCCCTCACCGCTCAGAATGGCTCGAACACCTATAAGAGGGTTTACGTAGGTGCGGACGGTTTAGTGCACTTGGTAGATGCCGTTGGACGTGATCTTGCGATACAAGCGGAACATGACCAAGTTTCAGTCTCTTCCGCTCAAATCTCGTCGGATGGTCGAGCGGTGGGCTGGCTCGTCAACGAAGACTCCTGCTGTCAGTCTTATGCGATCCCGCTGCGACTAGTGGTTTATTCAGGTAGAACAAAGAATCTAATTCAAAACGTTCAGATGATTTACGCGTGGTCGTTCGTGCAGAGCGGACGACAGATAGCCATATCAAAGGGCACAACCCATGGGCAGAGCTACACAGACTTAATGCTTTTCGACACACGTACAGGTAGACGCATTGCAGAATGGAACAACAATGACAAGCCACATGCTCCGCCTCCAAACTGGGCTCCGCATTCGTAAGAAATCGCGCGGGGTGCCCCACGTCTTCGTGTGAGACGTGCGATTATGCCTCTTCTACGAACGACAGTTGACGAATGTGCGGGACGGCTGTAAACAGGTTATCTGCACTGAGGAGTCCGATATGAGTTGCAATATCTGCGGAGCTGGCAGCCACAAAGCGAAGGATTGCACCAGCGAAAAGAACCCTAACAAAGGGAAGAAAAAGGTGGTTACGGAAGAGAAGGTCTCGGGGCGCGGGCTTACCGTGGGCAACAGCGGCGATCTTTCAGACCTTGACGTATGTATTGCCAAGTGTGATCACGATGCGCTTTACGATGATGGCGCGAAGAGTCTGGTGGGCGGCGACAAGGGTAAGCCGAGCGGTCTAAAAGCGAAGAGTACGCGCGTCGACCGGCAGATGAAGGGCAATGTGCAGTTCCAGAAGGGAGGGGTTTCGCTGGCAAAGGTGACCTTCACGAATGACCATACTCCCCAGGAGATTTTCAATGGCTTACGTCTTTCTCTTCACACAGGAAAAAACGTGAAGTTACCTGCTCCTGTCACGCCATAGCATCATGTGACAAGCGCCAACCGCAAGGCGGGCTGAGGTACGCGCTAAAAGTCCGTGCAACCGACTAAGCCGGACTCGCCACGGTGTCCCACGCCGTTGCTTCTAAAACATGCACGAGTACGGTCCGATGGTTCTTCTCTTCCTTGGTATTCTCGGAGGCATCTGGCTGAACCGGCGTGACTTTGCTGACCTGAAAGCCGATATGAACCGGCAGTTCAGCGACGTAAATCATTGCATTGATCGTGTAGAGAATGATCTGAAGGCTGACATGAGCCGCCAATTCAACGAGGTTAACCGGCGCCTAGACCGTGCCGATGACGATCTTAAGGTATTCCACAGCGTAACCGGCAAGCTGGACGGTCGCATTGATGAGATTAAGGCTCGACTGTAGAGCTACCCGTACAGGCTGTGCACGATGGTCACACATCTAACAGCGCATGAACACCGCCGCTGCCATTCGCATCCCTTTTGACAACTCCTATGCACGGCTGCCGGGGAACTTCTTTGCGCGGGTGAATCCGAGGCCGGTGCGTGCGCCGCAGTTGATCAAGATCAATGACGCGCTGGCGCGCTTTCTGAACATCGATCCGGCGGAACTCGCCAGCCCGGAAGGCGCCGAGGTGCTGGCCGGGAATCGCGTGGCCGGCGGATCAGAGCCGCTTGCAATGGCGTATGCCGGGCACCAGTTCGGTGGGTTTGTGCCGCAGTTGGGTGATGGCCGGGCGAACCTGCTGGGCGAGGTGGTCGCGCAGGACGGCAAGCGTTACGACATCCAACTAAAAGGCTCCGGACCGACGCCGTTTTCGCGCCGGGGCGATGGGCGGGCCGCGCTTGGTCCCGTGCTGCGCGAATACATCGTCAGCGAGGCGATGCATGCGCTGAGCGTGCCGACCACACGAGCCCTTGCCGCCGTCCTCACGGGCGAACGGGTCGTCCGCGAAGAGATACTGCCCGGAGCCATCCTGACCCGCGTTGCCAGCAGTCATCTGCGCGTGGGCACCTTCGAATACTTCGCCGCCCGTCAGGACACCGCCTCCGTTCGCATCCTGGCTGACTACGCGATCCAGCGCCACTACCCCGAAGCCGTCAATCAGCCGAAGCCGTACCGTGCCTTGTTAGAGGGCATCACTACGCGGCAGGCGCACCTGGTCGCGCAATGGATGCTGCTGGGCTTCGTCCACGGGGTGATGAACACCGATAATACGTCGATCTCCGGCGAGACGATCGACTATGGCCCGTGCGCCTTCATGGAGGCGTACGATCCAGCGACTGTCTTCTCCGCCATCGATGTGAACGGGCGCTACGCTTATGGCAACCAGCCCGCCATCATGGTGTGGAACCTGTCACGCCTGGCGGAGACGCTACTGCCGTTGATGGAGCAGGAGGAAGGCAGCCCGGATGCTGCACTGGCTGCGGCATACGAGGTTCTGAACAGGTTTACTCCGGCGTTTGAGGCAGCGCATCTAGCGGGTCTGCGCCGCAAGCTGGGCCTGTTCACGGAGCAGGAGGGTGACCTGGAGCTGGCGACGGATTTGCTGGAACGTATGGCTGCAAACCATGCGGACTTCACGCTGACGTTTCGACGCCTGGCGGATGCGGTGGACCAGGTGAATGACGACCCACTGCATCGCCTATTCAACAACCCTGCAGCGCTCTACGAGTGGGCCATCGGCTGGCGCAGTCGCCTTGCAATGGAGCCTATTTCTCCACACGAGCGTGCCGCGTCGATGCGTGCTGCCAACCCGGTCTACATTCCGCGCAATCACCTGGTGCAGGAGGTAATCGATGCTGCCGTTCTGCGGCAGGACTTAGAGCCGTTTGAAACGTTGCTGGAGGTTACAGCGCAGCCGTACGTGGAGCGGGCCGGTCTGGAACACTTCGCGGTTTCAGCGCTGCCGCAAGAGCGTGTCACGCAGACCTTCTGCGGAACGTAATCCTTAGTAACAGGAGGATGCTCCCCAAAGTGCTGTCACTTATCGTGCAACAGAGACAGCTTGCCAGGCGTCTACCCGGCCTAAGCAGAATAAGTGGCATAAGGATTCTTAGTGGACTCACGTACCGCGAACCGCGTTGGCAATGTTGTTCTTGGACTGTTCGTTGCTGCCTTACTTTGGCTGATCTGGGGCTGGTGGAGCTTTACGGGCCTATACCGTTTCATCGCTGTGCTGTCGCTGAGACTATTTGGCTCGTATGGCGTCTTCTCGACGTTCCTGACAGGATTCGTAGCCCTTGCGTTGAGTTTCTTTGGTTTTGCGGCACCGTTAATCCGTCGCAATGCACCGCCGGTCACCAAGGGACTTGCGCCGACTCGGGCCCAAGCAGAGGCAACGGCCTGGCGTGGCATGGGAAGGGTCATGCTGGTGGCTGGCTGCATCGCGCTGCTACTGACGCTTGGTGCGGTTGCGGGGCTGATCCGCGACAGCCATCGCAATCAGTCAGTCGTCACCCTGGACCTCGCGTCGCCGGCACCATTGCCGCCCGGAACCGATCTGGTGCACCTCATCGGCAACTCTCGTTCGGAGTGGATCGTCAGCGTGGAACGCAAGCAAACACCCGGTGTAGACACCAGTTCAGACGGATACATGGCGGTCGTCGGCCCCAATTGGCAGCCCGGACAGCCTGTACCTGTCATCGTGCAGGGATCCCCATCGGCAGGTCTGGATGTGCCCACAGGTGTGTTGGAAGAACGTGGCAGGTTACTACACGTCAAGCTGCCGGTGGCCATGGTGCGAAGCACTACATCCGGTTTCGCGGAGTATTTGCTGGAGCGGAACGGCGCTTCGTCAGACGCTCACACGATTGTTCTGGATACCGACCTGAACGGCGCTCGCAGCCAGCTTTGGTCTGTGTTCGCGGTCAGCCTTTTAGTTGCTGTCGTTCTTTTGCCACTTGGATTATTCACGGCGCGGGTAAGACCACAGCAGACAAACACGAAGGCCACACAATGACACGGTCACCCAGGCTGGTTCTCGTACTTCTGATTGCAGGTATCGGCCTGCTGGTGTCGGGTATCGCGAGAATCGATATGTCGAACCAGGCTGGAACCGTTTCGCAACCGGCATCGCCGCTTGCCTCAACGGTCACGGGGCTGATCGGTGCCGTGCTCATTGGACTTGGTGCGTACATGCTGCGTAACATCTACCGTCACAACCAGCGTACGAACCCACTGCCGCCGGGTGCCAAGAATTATATAAAGCCGGTTCTCATTGCTGCTGCCGTGCTGTTACTGATCATCGCGTTTGTGTTTGCCTTTGTGATGCATCACGGTTGAAAGGCCGAAGGTCACAACGCTGGCCGGAAGCGCGTGTTACGCAGACCTTTTGCGGAACGTAGCGCATCGGACTCGCCTCAACCGTCGTGTAGTAAGGTGGCGCACCTGGCTTTGCACCAACATATCGCTCGAGGATGCATCCAAGTTAACATGGCTTTTCCTGAACCGTATGTCGCGAATCCGAAGCGCTATGATGGCGCAACCTTTCGCCGGTGTGGACGGAGCGGTATTCAGCTGCCGCCGATTTCGCTTGGATTGTGGCAGAATTTTGGTGGCGTGGATGTCTTTGAGACGGGCCGTGCGACGCTGCGGCGTGCATTTGACCGTGGCATGACGCACTTCGACCTGGCGAATAACTATGGTCCACCGTATGGTTCGGCGGAGGAGAACTTCGGCAAGGTGCTGCACACGGACTTTGCCGCGCACCGCGATGAACTCATCGTCTCCAGCAAGGCCGGGTGGGACATGTGGCCGGGGCCATATGGTATTGGCGGATCGAAAAAATACCTTGTTGCCTCGCTGGATCAGAGCCTGAAGCGCATGGGGCTGGAGTACGTGGACATTTTTTACGCGCATCGGCCAGACTTCGACACACCGGTGGAAGAGACGGTCGGCGCGCTGGCGCAGATCGTGCGGCAGGGCAAGGCGCTCTATGTGGGCATCTCGTCGTACTCACCGGAGCGCACGCGTAAGGCATACGATTTGCTGGCGCGGGAAGGTGTTCGCCTGTTGATTCATCAGCCTTCCTACTCGATGCTGAACCGCTTTCTGGAGCAGGGCTTGCTGGAGACGCTGGGTGAACTTGGCGTGGGGTGCATCGCGTTTTCGCCGCTGGCGCAGGGTCTGTTGACGAACAAATATCTCAAGGGTGATGCCGTACAAACGCGCGTGAATGCTGAGGGAAGCAGCTTCAGCAAGTCGCTCCTGAGCGAAGACAACTTGAACCGTGTGCGCGCCCTGAATGGGATTGCGGAGAAGCGCGGTCAGACATTGGCACAGATGGCGATTGCGTGGTCGCTGCGTGATCCGCGCGTCACGTCGTCTCTCATTGGTGCGCGGAATGTGGCGCAGCTGGATGATTCGCTGGATGCTCTGAATAATCTTCAGTTCTCGCCGGAAGAGCTTGCGGAAATTGACAAGTATGCCGTGGACACACCGGAGATTGATCTTTGGAGATCGGTGACTAGCCGCTGACGAACACTGCGCCACCATGAGCCGTCATCCTGAGTTCACCTAAAGTGTTCGCTTGAAAGTTTCAAGAGATTCGAACGCAGGTTGAGTTCATGGGATCCTTCGCTTTGCGAAAGATGATGCACTGGGAATGGCTCACTTTATCGCGCAAAGGACGAGGATCGCTGGCGCGTAACTACCTTCATCTCTTCGCGCCAGCGCTCGCCTAGGCCGAGCAGCATCCACTCCACTTCTGGCTTGAAGTAGCGCAACACCGTTTCGGTTGCGGGATGGATGCGTAGAGACGGAGCGACCAGGTAAAGCCGGGGCGGTTCTGGTGAGAGCCGGATGCCAGGAAAATAGCCATGGTTCTGGAAGGCACCAAGGCCGGTGGACGCGTCCATTGTTTGCGTGTGGTGCCAGCGTACGCGGAGCCAGTAATCCAGGCCTTGCAGGGCAAAGTGCATGTCCTCGTTGGCTTTGAGTTCGAGCACGGCCAAGCGTCCGTCACGCGTTGCGGTCAGCAGGTCCAACATGCCAAGGTCGCTCGCCTGGAATGCGGGAACCTGCGCGTATACATGCGCTGTGTCGAATTGTGACAGGCTTCCCTGCCCGTCGGTCAGCGGTCCAATGTTCTGCCGCAGCGCCGATTCGAGCCATGCCTCCGGATGCATACGGAAAAGCGGGTCCTTTGCGGAGCCACCGGGGTGTCTGCGCTGGAAGAGCTGCTGCGTGAAGTCGCGCAGCATGGTTTCGGTGCGCGGCTCCAGGGGTGTCTCCTGCGCACCCGCGCCGAAGGTCGTCTCCGTTGTTCGCGCGAAGGAGTTTGCGGCAACGCCCTGGCGGATGCGGGCGAACTCCAACCCATACAGCAGCAGCGCCAGTTCCGTGGACGAGCGCAGCCGCTGCTCCACACGTTCCTGCATCGCCGCCGGGATTAGTTGCATGACGGTGGCCAGCGCGGGCGCGAACCGCTCCTGCACGGCTGCGGCGTTTGGCGCGTATTGCAGCCGTGTAACCAGGTTTCCCGTATCAGCGGCGTCGCGCTCCGTCAGTTCCTCGGTGCGCTCGTCCAGTTCGTAGAGTTCCCACTGCGCGACCTCTGTGCGCAGCCACGCCAATCTGGCCAGCGTTACAGGCGCCCCTCCTTTTGGAAGAATGAGCCGCAGCCCACGAAAGAGCCGCTTGCCGCCAGCGCGCTCGCGGCAGAGATGCAGCCAAAGGATGCCCACTGTGAGCACGCCGTCGATCGTGGCCTGTGATTCTTCCGCATTCACCCCAACCACGGCCCACGCATCCTGCCCGCGATGCAGCACGCCACGCGTGTAGGCTGGCCCAAACGAGCGCTCCAGGTCCATGGCGGAGCGAAATCCCTCCGCCTTCCACTCAGGAAAGACACGCTGCAGAACCCGTTCCAGTGTGGCCACATAACGGCGGCGTGTGGTGTCTCGCGCGGTGGGTGTGCGGCGGTCCGGTTGGGAGACAAGCTCCATCATCTGGGGCTTGCTCTGCCCAAAGCGCAGGGTGGTGAGTCGCAGCGATTGTTTGCGCGGCATGGCGGCTGTCACGCGCCGGACCAGGTTCCGCTCCTCACTCCACAGCTGGAGCGTGCAGCGACCATGCTCGCGCGAGAGTGAGTAACGCGCTTCACGCATATCGAAGAGGACCCGGCCATCTTCCAGCAGCACGGCACCCGTGTGCTCCTGGAGGAACTCCTCAATGGCACGCGCCATCTCGTCCGGCGATTGTTCCGCTGCGGCGGGCACCTACCAATCCATCGCCGAACGCAGCGCGGTGATGTGGGCTACGTGATGGCGGCCATGCCATGCGTAGAGTGTTGCAACCTGATCGAGACGCATCGTGCCGTTTTCCGGATGTACGTAGGTTCGTTGCCATTGCGCGGGAGTCAACGAACGCAGCAGCATTAACAGGCGCGCATGCATTGCTTCCAGCAGCTCCAGAGACCACTCCACCGGGGCGCGGTTGCTGTCATGCAGATCTGCCCATGCCTTCTCGTCATACGGCTTGATGGTGGGTGCGTCTTCCGTCAGGGCGAAACGCACCCTGGTAGAAAAATTCATGTGCGAGTCGGCGATGTGGTGGACGAGTTGGCGAACCGTCCAGCCACCTTCGCGGTAGGGCGTTTCCATCTGACCGTCGTCAAGATCATCGACCGCAGCACGCAGAGTCCCCGGCAGTTCTCCAAGCGCGTCCAGGGCTTCGGCTAACGTGTTCGTGTCCACGATCTCCGGCCGCTGCCAGTGACCGATGGGGTATCGGGGGTCGATTGCGGAATGCATGACGTCCATCTTTCTGAACCTAGCACATCAACATTGGGTGAAAGCGATATCCTTAGAGGTAATGAGTCGTTCCGCAACCCTGCCTGCCGCGCCCACAACCAATCACTACCGCGAACACTTCGCGATTGACGCCGCGCTGGTGGAGCGTTGCCTGGCCACGGGCCTGAGCGCGGGTGGTGACTTTGCCGAGTTGTACTTTGAGTCGGTCACTTCGTCCTCCATCGGCATCGACGAGGGCATCGTCAAATCCGCCAGCCAGGGGCACAGTACGGGCTGCGGCGTGCGCGTGCTCAGCGGAGAACGCACCGGCTATAGCTATACGGATTCCCTGGAAGAAGACCGGTTGCTGCACGCTGCCAAGACTGCCGCGTTGATTGCCAGCGGCCCAGCGACGGTCCGCGTGCAGGGCTTTATCGAAACAGAAGTTCACGATCTGTACCCCGTCACGGCGCTCGATGCGGAGATCACGGCAAAGCTGGCGCTGGTGCAGCGTGCGGACCGGGCGGCGCGTTCCTACGATCCGCGCATCACGCAGGTGCGCGCTGGCTTTAACGATGAAGTACGGCATATCTTCGTTGCTGCAAGTGACGGGACATGGGCCAGCGACACGCAGCCGCTCAGCCGCTTCAGCGTGTCCGTGATCGCGAAAGATCCAAGCGCGGACGGCGGCAAGGGAGCGACGGCTCGTGGCTCCGGCGGTGGAGGCGGACGCGTTACGCTGGACTACTACACGACGGTAAGGACACCGGAACACTTCGCGGAAGAGGCTGCGCGGCAAGCGATCCTGCAACTGAATGCAACGGCGGCTCCCGCAGGTGAAATGGAGGTCGTGCTCGGTCCGGGGTGGCCTGGCGTGCTGATCCATGAGGCCGTGGGCCACGGGTTGGAGGCCGATTTCAACCGCAAGAAGCAGTCTGCGTTCGCCGGACTGATGGGCCAGCGGGTTGCGACGGATAAGGTGACGGTGGTGGATAACGGCACGATCGCCAACCGCCGCGGCAGTTTGAATGTGGATGACGAAGGCGTGGCAACGCAGAACACCGTGCTGATCGACAAAGGCATCCTGTGCCGCTACATGAGTGACAAGCTGTCGGCGAAGGTGATGGGCCTACCCAGTACGGGTAGCGGACGGCGCGAAAGCTACGCCAGCATTCCCATGCCACGCATGACGAATACCTATATGCTGGCCGGCGAGGACGAACCCGCCGACATCCTGCGCAGCGTGAAGCGGGGACTGTATGCCGTGAACTTCTCAGGCGGATCGGTGGACATTACCAATGGCAAGTTCGTCTTCGCGGCGAGCGAGGCGTACCTGATTGAGGACGGCAAGGTGACAGCTCCGGTGAAGGGTGCCATGCTGATCGGCAACGGACCCGAGGCGTTGCAATACGTCAGCATGGTGGGGCATGATCTCCTGCTGGATGAAGGGATCGGCACCTGCGGCAAGCGCGGCCAGGGAGTGCCGGTGGGCGTCGGTATGCCGACGGTGAAGCTCGATAAGGTGACGGTTGGCGGGACCCGGTGAGTGACGTCGTAAAGCATCGACGATCACTGAGATTGGCTAATGGGATCCGCGTCCTTGAAGCATTCCTGAGTGAAGCGGCTGTCTTGCTTGCGGTGTTCCCCATCCTTGATGAGTTCGTGCAGTATGGCAGAAAGGGGGTAACATTGAGATTAGTTGTGATCAGCCTTGTCGGTTCAGCATTGCTCCTCACCGGTGCCGTGGTACTCGCCATAACGACAGAGGAAAGAGAAGACGCATGATACTTACTGCAAATCAGGTGATTTACATTACGGGCCTGTTTTTCGCTGTGGTGTTTGCCTTTGGTTTATGGCTCGCATTTTTCAGCAAACCGCGTGCGCCGAAAGATCCCAGGTAATTATCAGCCCTGCACGCCAGAGATGCTCCTGCGCATGAACGGTCAAGCAGCACGACGGCTTGTGGCCGCAATGGTCACAATTGCAACCAGAACGTCAGGTAAGACCCAAGGATCAGGTTCTTGGTGAAAGGCGACATATGGCGACAAAAACCGCAGTACCGAAAGTAGCAAGCGAAAAGCTTTACGAGTGCGAAGTGAAACGCCGGCGCGTTGCCTTAAAAGGCGGCTACGAGCCGTTCTGGAAGGTAAAGAACGTCGGAGAGGCGCTCGTCGATGGTGATACGGAGTTTCGCTGCAAGGATTGCCATGGCAGCCTGAAACTTCACCGGCAACGTGTCGCAACCGGTGTTTCCGCATATGCCGAACACACGTCACGGCACGATTCAGAGTATTGCCCCTCCGGTATGTTTTTTCGTGATGCAAACGATGGACGCGAGACACGTTTCTCCGCGAATCCGGTGCGATAAGTGCCTGACATGGCCAAGAGTAAGTCGCTGATCGATCTTCTGACACTCGCGACTGACGTTGTCGAGCGCGCGATGCGCGCGGGTGTCACCGATGCGGAGGCGGTCGCGGCGGAGGGCGATGAGTTCTACACAAAGGTGCGGCTTGGGCAGGTGGAGACGCTGACCGAGAGTACATCGCGTGCCGTTGGGCTGCGCGTCTTCAATGGGCAGCGTACCGCGAGCACATCCACCAACGACCTGAGTGAAGCCTCCATCAAGCGGCTGGTGAGTGGTGCGGTCAATCTGGCGAAGATTACCGAGGAGGATCCGTTTGCCGGTTTGCCGGATGCAAGCGAATACTCGACCGTTCGCGACAGCGATGCCCTCGGCATTTACTTTCGGGATGTGTACGACCTGCCCGCGGCGGAGCGCATCGAGATGGCGCGTGCCGCTGAAGCCGCGTCGATGGCCGCGGACGTGCGTATCCAGAACAGCGATGGCGGTACCTTCACAGCGGCCACATCGCACAAGGCTATCGCCAACTCGCGCGGCTTCAGCGGCGAGTACCGCAAGAGCTATTGCGGCATCGGCTGCGCGCCCATCGCGCAGGACGAGCGTGGCATGCAGCGTGATGGCTGGGGGTCGAGCGCGCGCACGCTGCGCAAACTGGAAACGCCGGAAGACGTTGGCAAGGAAGCCGCAAAGCGCGCCGTGCGCCGCCTGGGTGCGCGCCGCGTTCCGACGCAACGCGCGACCATGGTCTTTTCCCGCGAAATCGCGCGCGGCATCATCGGCGACATCTTTGGCGCGGTGAATGGTGACGCGGTGTACCGCCACGCCACCATGTTTGAAGACAAACTTGGCCAGGAGGTGGCCAGCCCGCTGGTCACCGTGATCGACGACGGCACCATGATGTTGGAGCCTGGGCTGGGCGGTTTCGGCACGCTGCCCTTCGATGGTGACGGTATGCCGATGCAGCGCAAGGTCATCGTCGAAAAAGGCATCTTGCAGACCTACGTCACAAACACCTACACCGCACGCAAGCTGGGCACCCGGAGCACGGGCAATGCGTCACGCGGCCTGGCTGGCGCACCCGGCATCGGCAGCGGCAACTTCTACCTTCAACCCGGCACGCAGACACCACGCGAGATCATCGCCGAGGTGCAGAACGGCCTCTACGTGACGGAGGTGTTGGGCAGCGGCGTGAACCTGGTCACGGGCGACTACTCGCAGGGTGCCACCGGCCTCTGGATCGAGAATGGCGTCTTCACGGGCGCGGTGGAAGAGATCACGATTGCGGGCAATCTGAAAGAGATGTACAAGAACATCGTCGCTGTGGGTAACGATCTCATCTTTCGCGGCTCCTCTGCCGCGCCATGCATCCGCGTGGAGGGCATGACCATCGCCGGTTCATAGTAACGCCAGTAAAATCGGGAACGTGCCAGCAGCGCCCATCTTCGATCACGAGATCAGCTTCGACCCTGAGCATGCCGCCGAGATCCTGCGCGGCATTCCTTCGGCATCGGGAGTCGTTTCGCTCTTTGGGCATTCGGCAAATGATCGTCCTTTTCTGATGCAATCGGCAAATTTGCGCAGACGGTTGCAGCGCCTGTTGCAACCTGCGGAAGGCCAGACAAAACGGCTGAATCTGCGCGACCGCGTGGCGCGCATTGCCTGGACAGAGACGCAGTCGGAGTTGCAATCACTGCTTCTGCTCTATCGCGCGATGACGCTGGTCTTTGGCGCGGAGGATGCGCGCAAACGCATGCGGCTGTCGCCTCCGTTCACCGTTCGCTATGCCGTGGAGAACCGGTTCCCGCGTATCTACGTGACCAATCATCTCCGCCGCCGTTCGCTGCACACCACCTTCGGTCCGTTTGCGTCGCGGCTATCGGCAGAGCGTTACCGCGAGGCGGTGGAGGAACTCTTCGTCATTCGGCGCTGCTTCATGGAGTTGACGCCCTCGCCGGACGATCCGGGCTGCATCTATGGCGAGATGCATAAGTGCATGGCACCGTGCCAGGCACGGTGTACCGGCGAGGAATACGGGGCGGAAGCGCAGCGCGCGCTGATGTTTCTAAAAACGGGTGGCGCATCGCGCATCGCGGAGCTTGAGGCTGAGCGCGACCGGGCCTCGGCAGATATGTTGTTCGAAACTGCGGCTGCCGCGCACACGCAACTGCAGAAGGTAAAGAGCGCGGCTGCGTTGGCAGATGATCTGGTTCGGCCTTTGGATGAGCTTCGCACGGTGCTACTGATTCCGCTCCCTGCGAAAGCGGACAGCGGACCCCGTGCGCACCTTTTCGTCTTTGCGGGTGGACGCCTGCGCGGACCTGAGATCGTCTCGCTGCTTGGCGTGCGGCTTGCGAAAGAGCAGAGCGCGGTGGGATCGTCACTTTTCGCACAACCGATGATGCTTTCGGCTGTGCCGCTGGATGGCGTGGTTCCGCTCGGCACGGACAATGCGGGGGCAAGCGATACTTCGACGAGCGCCGAGGAGCGCATGCTGGCAGCTATTGCCCGGCTGGAAGACGGCGCACCCACGGCGGATATGGCGGAACTGGGCGATCACCTGGCGCTGCTGCGCCGCTGGTACTACCGTCCGGAAAAGCAGCGGGCCGGGGCTCTCTTCTTTCGCGAACGCGATGCGTGGCCGGTCCGGCGCATGGTTCGGGCGGCAGCCAAGCTGCTTGCAGTTCAGGCTCCAGAGCCAGTGGTGATCTCCACCGGCGTTCCAGCCACGGCGGAGCAGATTGCATGCGAAGGTACTTGATGCTGTGAGATTGCGCTGTGGATCAATTCTCGCTGTTGGGAACTCCTCCGGACACGGGAGCAAACCTCGGCGGCTGAAGCCGCATGCTCCTTGGACCAACGATGGCATGGCTGAAGCCATGCCCTTCCGAAAGCATCAGACAGCTTCTTCAGTGCGCGCACATGTTCCCATCAAACAGTCTCTCCCAGCAAACACGTCGTGTTAAACAGCTCCCGCACACACACGTTCGAATTACAACAGCCTCTTCCGGCAGAGACACGTCCCTATTAGACAGCCTCTCTCCTGGCGCGATCGCGTTCATATTCGGTAGCTCCAGGCGGCGTACACGTTCGCTCAGAATGGCCACATCTCGCGTCACAGATGGTACGAGCGCTTGATAGACTGCTGATGTGATCGATCTTGCATTCTCCATTCTTGCCGCGGACTTCACGCATCTGGCCGATGAGATCGCGGCGGCGGAGCGTGGCGGCGGCACCGTGTGCCACGTGGATGTGATGGACGGTCACTTTGTCCCAAACATTACCTTTGGTCCGCCGGTTGTCGCAGCCGTCCGGAAGGTGACGGACGTTCCTTTGGACGTGCACCTGATGATTGAGGACCCGGATCGCTTCATCGCGGATTTCGCAAAGGCTGGTGCCAACTGGCTGCTGGTGCACCAGGAGGTCTGCCGTCACCTGTACCGCACGCTTACATCAATTCGCGAGCATGGCATGGAACCGGGAGTCGTGATCAATCCCGCAACACGGGTCGAGACGCTGATCGAAGTACTTCCGCTGGTGCACCACGTGATGGTGATGACGGTGAATCCCGGCTTTGGCGGGCAGATTTTTATTCCGCGCTGCGTGGCAAAAGTCGCACACCTGGCCAGCCTTCGTATCGAGATGAACTTGAATTTTCGGATTGAGGTAGACGGGGGCATTGGAAACGACACCGTCGACCAGGTGGTGCGCGCCGGTGCGGACCTGCTGGTGGCTGGTTCGGCTATTTTTGCCGCACAGCCTGAGCAGACCGAGGCAAATGCGCGTGAACTTCTACGCAGGGCCAGGGCCGCGGCAGAAGTACTCGTATAGCTGACCTCTCCTCGGTACTTCCGTCCAACATCTGGCGGGTAGAATAATCAAGTATGTCGAGGGCTGCCAGTACGATCTGAGGCGGTCCCGGTTTGGGGTTCTTAGGATGGTTGCACTTTTCTCTCAGGCTACGCGGTCGTTCTTTCCGCGCCGTGGTATTGCAGTTGCGTTGTTGATGGGGAGCCTGGGCATCACCGTCGCATCGTCGCAGACTGCACCAACACAGACTGCAACAGGGCAGCAGCAGGCACCAGCTTCCACGCCATCCGACCTGCCCGCAGGCACCACATCCGCAACTCAGGATTCCGTGCCGACGGAGGTTCTCAGCAATACACCGTCCAAGCGGGGCCGCAGCCGCAAGAGCGAAGACAAGATCGTCCAGTCAAAGGACACCATCAAGGACCAGAAGACGCTGAAGCGCCAGTTGAAGGCGAATCCCCTGGCGAATGTAAAGTCGAACCAGCCGGATAAGCAGCTCTACGACAAGGCGCAGATCGCCATCAACAAAGGCCGGTATGAAGTTGCGCGCCTGGACCTACAGACATTGTTGTCCACGTACCCAGACTCCGAATATCAGATGCGTGCGAAGCTGGCCTTTGCCGATAGTTGGTACCGGGAGGGCGGGAGCGCTGCCCTGGCGCAGGCAGAGACCGAGTATCACGACTTCATCATCTTCTTCCCGAACGCGCCTGAGGCGGCCGAGGCGCAAATGCGCATTGGCGACATCTACTACAAGCAGATGGACCGGCCCGACCGCGATTACACTAAGGTGATCCATGCGCAGGATGAGTACCGGACGATGCTGACGCAGTATCCGGACTCCAAGCTGATCCAGGACGCCAAGCAGAAGCTACGACAGGTACAGGAGGTGCTGGCGCAGCGCGAAAGCCAGATTGCCGACTTCTACGCCAGCCATGAGAATTGGGCGGCAGCGATTGCGCGCTATCAAACGGTGGTCGACACCTATCCGCTATACAGCCACATCGATCAGACGCTGATCGGTCTTGGCGATGGATACGCGGCGCAGGCGCGCTACATCCGCACGCTGAATCTGCCGGAAGACGCAAAGGCAAGGCTGCTGCGCACGTATGACGATCAGGCGATTGCCGCATACAGCCGGGTGGTGCAGCAATATGCCGCGTCACCACACATGGAAGATGCGCGCGACCGGCTGGAGGCGATGAACGCTCCCATACCGGAGCCAACAGCAGAACAGCTGGCGGCGAGTGAAGCTCTGGAAGACAGCCGGCAGAATTACTCGCTGACGAACCGCGCCAAGGGGCTTATCTTCCGCGGCCCTGACACGGTTCGGGCGGCGCAAGTTGGCGATCCTGCGATGGCTGATCCAAAGGCCACGACAGCTCCTGAGGTGACGCGGCGCAGCGAAACGGCCTTTAAAGTGGCCATGGATACAAATGCAGCCGGGCGCAAACCGCTGACGAATCCGGCGGTCGTGACGGACGCCGTCTCTGCTGGCAATTCACCAGCCAATTCCGCCGGGACGACAGGCGCGCTCAGCCTGCAGGACATTCCAGCAACGGACGCTTCGGCGGGGACAAACACCGGTTCCAGCTTTACGGCAACACCTCCTGGCGTCGCTCCGCTCAGCAGTGGCGGCAGCAACAGCGTCGGTGTCACGATTCTGACGCCTGGTGTCACGGCGAGTACACCGAACGGCACTGGCTTGAACACCGTAGGCCCAGCGAACAATTCCGCTTTGCCGCCGATCGAGAGAGCAGCCGAAGCGCCGGATGCGGTGAACGATGTTGCCGGGGCGAAGACACCTGCCGGACAGATTGCGGCGCTGGACAAGAAAGGTAACCCGAAGAAGGGCAAACCGGGGTTCGATAAGGATGACGAGTCTTCCAGCACGCACAAAAAGAAGAAGGGCCTGAAGAAGATCAATCCGTTCTAAGCTCGCGTAGAACATCCAGGAAGGGCAGACCCGCATGGGGCCTGCCCTTTTCTCATGCGTGCTTGCTACACTTGTCTGCCATGCGAGCTTTTCTTACGCTTTTTGCCGCCCTTGCTACCGCTTCCAGCGGAGTTGCCCAGTCACCTACCGCACCGTCCGCCACCGGTGTCGCGCCATCGGCTCCATCCGCAAAAGCCATCGTCTCGCCTGAAGTTCGCCCTGATCGCACCGTCACTTTGCGGTTTGAGGCGCCCAATGCGCAGAAGGTCACGGCGAGCATTGAAGGCGATGCGAAGCCGCTCGTTCTGGAAAAGAACACCGATGGTGTATGGGAAGCGACCACGGAGCCGAAGGTGCCGGAGTACTACGGCTACAGCTTTTCAGTGGACGGTCATCGCGAATTAGACCCGCATAATCCCAATGTGCGACCCAACTTGCTTAGCCCGACGACCGTGATGCATGTGCCCGCACCCACACCGCGGCCGTGGGACTTGACGGACATTCCGCATGGCGAGATGTATCACCACCTGTACCAGTCAAAGCTGGCGGGGAAGGACGGCTACTCCGTGGACCGCGACCTGTGGGTGTACACGCCGCCAGGCTACGACGCCCGGCGCAAAGAAGCGTATCCCGTGTTGTACCTGGTCCACGGCTACTCCGACGCGGCAAATGGATGGATCGATGCGGGCCAAGCGAATCTGATCTTGGATTCCCTGCTGCACGATGGCAAGATCAAGCCGTTTGTCGTCGTGATGCCGCGCGGCTATGGCACGATGAAGATGATCGAAGGCGCGGGCTGGGGACGTCTGCCGGCATCGCTTAGCGTGCTGAATGAGGAGACGTTCTCCGACCAGATGCTGCACGAGATTCTGCCCATGATGGAGGCGCGCTACAACATTGCAAAGGACCCGGCGCACCGCGCAATGGCCGGCCTGTCGATGGGTGGCGGGCACAGCATCTACACCGGCCTGAACCACCCGGAGGTCTTTGGCTACGTGGGCGCGTTCTCGTCCGGCATTACGTCTGCGGTGGCGGACATTCGCGGAACGAATGTGGACGCAGCGACCTATGACAAGGCCTTTCAAGTGATGATTCCACATGCGGCGACGCAGGCTCCGGTCAAGCTGCTATGGGTCTCCTGCGGCACGGAGGACGGCCTTATCAACGTGAACCACGGCTTCGAGACGTGGGCCAAGGCAAACATCAAGGGCAACGTCGAGGTGCGCGACACGCCCGGCATGCATACCTGGATGGTGTGGCGGGATGACTTGATCGCGTTCACGCCACTGCTGTTCCGGTAAGCGGGGAGCTCAGCTATCTGCTCCCACCTTGTGGGCGCAAATTCAACTTGGCGCAGCAGCAAGCGATATGAGAAGATTTCTCGACCCGAAATCATCGAATCAATTGACTGGCGAGGGAAAGACAAGTGCCTCTTGTTAGCTGTCCCGATTGCAAAGCGAAAGTGTCCAGTGACGCCTCATCTTGTCCGAAGTGTGGACGTCCTCGCATTCGCAATGGAGTACGAGAGACATGGAAGGAAGACGGAGTCACGCCAGGTTCAGTAGTAGGCGGCTTGATTGTGCTCGCAGTGTTATTCGCCGGGGTAAGAGCTTGCAGTAGTTGGCTCGACAGTATCCCGCACTTCTCAGAAAGAAAGAACACGATCGTTTCAGGAGTCGTGAACATACCGCCCGCGCAAGATGTTTTTACAAGTTAGATATTAAAGCTAACTTTTCAAACGCGGTTGCGAACGGTACGTTTTCAGCTGCTGGCGGTTCAGGCAACGACATTGTTGCACTCATTGGGGACGAACAAAATGTCATAAACTGGAAAAATAACCACAAAGCTCAAGTTCTATGGCAGACTGACGGGGAGCAAACCGTTGGATCGTTCAACGTCCCACTGAAATCCGGCACTGCTTACTACCTCGTCCTGAGTAACACATCAAGCGAAAGCGCGAAGCAAGTGACGATCAATGCTACGTTGACGTTCAAAGAATCCGATGCAAAGGCGACTGATCCGTAAGCATCAATCGTTATCCACCACTGTATCCTGAAAGGAGCGCCACAACTGGCGCTCCTTTCTTATGCCGAACGAACTTCCCAAAGCGTACGACCCTGCCGCCATTGAACAGAAGTGGGCGGAGTTCTGGGTGCGCGAGCGCATCTTTGATACACCGCAGAACTCCGAAAACGAGAACGGTGCGAAGCACCCCTTCGTAATGCTGCTGCCGCCGCCCAACGTCACGGGCCGGCTGCACATGGGTCACATGCTGAACCAGACGGAGATGGATATCCTGACGCGCTGGCACCGGATGCGCGGCGAGGAAGCGGTCTGGGTTCCCGGCACCGATCACGCTGGCATTGCCACGCAGATGATGGTGGAAAAACAGCTTGCCAACGAAGGCACCAACCGCAAGGCGCTTGGCCGCGATGCGTTTCTACAGCGTGTGTGGCAGTGGAAGGGCCAGTATGGCGGCGCGATCACGGACCAGATGCGACGTCTGGGCGCAAGCGTGGACTGGAGCCGCGAATACTTCACGATGGATGAGAACCTGTCCACGGCAGTGACCGAGGCGTTCGTGCGGCTGTACGAGCAGGGCCTGATCTATCGCGGCAGCTACATCGTGAACTGGGACCCGGCGCAGCAGACGGCGGTCAGCGATCTTGAAGTCGAGCACAAGGAAGTAAGCGGCAAGCTGTACCACATCCGCTATCCGTTCGCGGATGGCAGCGGCTCCGTCGTCATTGCGACGACCCGCCCGGAGACGATGCTGGGCGACGTGGCCGTGGTGGTGAACCCGTCAGACGAGCGCTATACGCAGCTTGTGGGCAAGACCATTTTGCTCCCGCTGGTGCACCGTGAAATTCCGCTGCTGGCGGATGATTGGGCAAAGCCGGAGTTCGGTACGGGCGCGGTGAAGGTGACGCCCGCGCACGATCCCAACGACTACGAGATTGGCAAGCGGCACGACCTGCCCATGCCGACGATCATGGACGAGACCGCGCACATCGACCTGCCTGGCTCGCCGTACCACGGCATGGAGCGCTACGCCGCGCGTGAATGTATCGTTGCCGATCTGGACGCGCTTGGACTGCTTATAGATGTCAAGGAGCACACGCTAGCCATTGCCACGTCGCAGCGCAGCGGTGCCGTCATCGAGCCGCGGTTGTCGATGCAGTGGTTCGTCAAGATTCAGCCGCTCGCGGACAAGGCTATCGCGGCGGTCGAAGAGGGTCACATTCGTTTCACACCAGCGATGTACGCCAAGACGTACTTCGAGTGGATGCGCAACATTCATGACTGGTGTATCTCGCGGCAGTTGTGGTGGGGGCACCGCATCCCGGCGTATACCTGCCCGCAATGCGAGACGCTGTGCGTCAGCCGCACACGGCCGGAGCGCTGCGGCAGCTGCGATCACGCGGAAATGCAGCAGGAAACGGATGTGCTGGATACGTGGTTCTCGAGCGGGCTGCTGCCGTTCACGGTGTTTGGCTGGCCGGAAGTTGAGGAAACAGGGAACAGGGAACAGGGAACAGGTGCTGCGTCAGATTTGCAGCGGCTTTATCCCACTTCCCTGCTCGTCACGGGCTTCGACATCCTGTTCTTCTGGGTGGCGCGGATGATCATGCTGGGGACGCACTTCATGCTGGATGTGCCGATGCCGGATGGCGGCCCGCGCACGCTGGCCGACGCGGTGCCGTTTCGCGAGGTGTACATCCACGCGCTGGTGCGCGATGCCGACCGCCAGAAGATGAGCAAGACGAAAGGCAACGTGATCGATCCCATCGAGATCATCGAGCGTTTCGGGACGGATGCGGTGCGCTTCACGCTGGCGTCGCAGGCGTCGCCGGGCACGGACATCGCCTTCAGCGAGGCGCGGACCGAGGGCAATCGCGCGTTCGCGAACAAGATTTGGAACGCCGCGCGGTTCCTCTTTCTACAGGTGGAACGCGCGCGTGCCGCCGGGTACAAGATGCGCATGGGCGCGGGTACGCGTGTGGAAGCGCTGCCGGAGATCACGCCGGTCGAGACGCGCTGGATCTTTGCGCGTCTGCGGGCCGTGTGCGCGGAGGTGGACCGCTCGCTTGCCGACTACCGCTTCGATGAAGCGGCGAATGCTGTCTACCAATTCTTCTGGGGCGAGTTCTGCGACTGGTACCTGGAACTCGTGAAGCTGCGTCTCGACTTTCCTGAAGCAAAGGAAGGCGAAACGCCCATCCAGAACCCGGAGACGGCCATCTCGCTGGCAGGTCTCGTCGGCGTGTTCGAAGCTTCGCTGCGGTTGCTATCGCCCTTCATGCCGTTCATCACAGAGGAGCTATGGCATGCGCTCTATGAAGGGCAGCCGCCCGCGAAGAGCATCACGCTGACGCGGTATCCGCAGGCGGATGACTTCCCTGCTGACGATGCCGCGACCGCCGCAATGAACACGTTGCAGGAACTGATCGTCACCGTACGAGCGCTGCGGAAGGAGCTTGGTGTACCGGAGAAGGAAGCCACGCCCATCCTGCTGCACGGCGACAATCGTGTGCTGGCGCTGGCCGACGGCAATCGTGACATGCTAAGCCGGCTGGCACGGGTGAGCGATGTTGAGTTTGCCGGGGGACCACTCACCGGTCCTTCCACGCGTTCCGGTTCCGGCTTCGATGTTGCCGTGGTGTATGAGCGGCAGATTGACGTACCTGCTGAGCGCGAACGTCTTCAGAAGGAGATCGCAAAGCTGTCCAAGGGTTTGGAAGCAGCGGGACGGCAGCTTGGCAACCAGGGCTTTCTTGGCAAGGCTCCTGCGTCCGTTGTGGACGGCCTAAAGAAGCAGCAGATGGAAACGCAATCGCTGTATGACAAGGCGCAGGCTGCGCTGGACTCGTTGCCGGTTGAGGTGTGACATGCTGGCGTCTGCCTTTGCCAACTATCCGAGCCTGCGGGACAAAGCCGTCGTCGTCACCGGCGGCGCAAGTGGCATTGGCGAAGCCATCGTCCGGGCCTTTGCCGCGCAACATGCCAAGGTGATCTTCCTGGATATTCAGGACGACGCCGCGGATGCGCTGATCCTGGCGATCACGGCACAGGCATTGCCTGCTCCGGTGTACTTTCATTGCGACCTGACGGACATCCTTGCGCTGCAACGTATAGCGGACGCTATCGTGAAACAGTTTGGCCACGTGGATGTGCTGGTCAACAATGCAGGCAATGACGCTCGCCATCGAACGGAAGATGTCACGCCGGAGTTCTGGGATTGGACGCTTGCGCTGAATCTGAAGCATCAGTTCTTCATGGCGCAGGCCGTGCTGCCCGCGATGCGCGCGGCTGGCGGCGGATCCATCATCAACATGAGTTCGATCAGCTGGATGATTCCCAGCACCGGGATGCCGGTCTACATCACGGCCAAGGCTGCCATTGTTGGAATGTCGCGGACCTTGGCGCATGAGGTTGGAAAGGACAACATCCGTGTCAACTGCGTCTTGCCGGGGGCGATCCTGACGGAGCGGCAGCAACGGCTGTGGATGACGCCGGAGTACGAGGCGGAAGTGATGTCGCGGCAGGCGTTGAAGCGGCACATCTTGCCAGAAGACGTCGCGCGATTGATCCTCTTCCTTGCGGCGGATGACAGCGCAGCCATCACCAGTCAGAGCTATGTTATCGATGGCGGCTGGGTATAACTATGCCTTGGGCACGTTCTGCTGTTCTACGGCAATTACTACGTTTTCATGCTTGATGTCCAGCCGCAGGCGGTTGAACAGGCTCATGTAGAAATTCGCGATAAAGACGAGAGCAAATTCGCTCAGGATGTACCCGCGCCAGCCTGCATAGAGCAATTGAAAGCGCGTGAAGAACAGCACCAGCGCGGTGACGTAGTGGCTGAAGCAGTACTCGCAGGTGAAGAGGTAGAAGAACTTGCGCTTTGCCAGCGAGCCTGCCTGTGTACTCTCCTGCTTGCAGAAGTCACGTGGTTCGCGGAAGACTTCCTCATGCGTGACGGTCCAGCTGACGCACGCGATTGGAATCGCAAGCAGCAGCATCGTACCGGCCTGGCGCATCAGTGTTCCATCCGCGGCAGTGGGAATCATGTGCTTGTGAATCCTTCCGTCGTTCACATCGTACGATGCACGAAGTCGCGGAACGGGGCATGTTTACGGAGATCGCATGGGTAGTTTTGATACAGATCGCTTAAACACAGCCTTGCGCGGCACCATCTTTCACGGCAAGCTGCACTATTTTCCCTTGATCAACAGTACCAACTCTTGTGCGCTTGCCGATGCGCAGGCTGGCGCGGAGGCCGGTCAGGTGTACATTGCGGATGAGCAGACCGCAGGGCGTGGGCGCGGTGGCCATACGTGGCACTCCCAACCGGGCTGTGGTCTGTACCTGACAGTTTTGCTCCGGCCCGAGCTGCGCAGCGATGAACTTCTCCAGCTTTCGCTCTTGGCAGGTCTCGCGGCCTTTGAAGCGATTCACACGGTGACAGGTTTACGCATTGACCTTCGCTGGCCCAATGACCTTGTCTCCGCACCTGCTCTGGGGCGGTGCCGCAAGCTGGGCGGTGTCCTGACGGAAGCGGCTTCCACCCCCGGCGGCAGAGTGTATCATGCGGTGGTTGGCATCGGCATCAACCTGAATCAAAGTGCTTTTCCGCCGGAACTGCAAGAAACGGCGACTTCGCTCAGACTGATCGCCGGAGCGCCTGTATCGCGCGCGGATCTGGCAACCGCACTGCTGGTGCGGCTCCATGAGGAATTACGTCAGCGTGCTGCGGAAGGCACGGCAAACAGCATACTCAAACGGTTTGCCGCAATCAGCACCTGGGTGCGAGGCAAGCGGGTGCATGTGGACGAAGATGGCGGCTATACTGGCGTGACTGCTGGTCTCACGCAGGAAGGCTTGTTGCGTGTGCAGTGCGACGGCGGCAGCGAACGCGTGGTGCGCCACGGCGGCGTGCGTGAGCGGTAGCTATCACCACGCACGGAGAGTGCTTGATGCTGCTGGTGATTGACGTTGGAAATACGAATACCGTGGCTGGTCTGTACAGTCTTGCTGCACCGGATGCACCGGCACACCTGACCTGCCGCTGGCGCATGACGACGCCGCTGCGTCAAACGGCCGACGAACTGCGCATGACATTGTTTGGATTTTTCCGCATGGATCATGTGGCTATCGATTCCGTGACTGGCATCGCGATCTCCTCGGTTGTGCCCCCGATTGATTCCTTGCTCCGCGATGTGGCTGAGAGTCTGTTCGGCATCAAGCCGCTGTTTATCGAACCGGGTGTGAAGACTGGTCTGCCGATCCTGACCGACAATCCTGCTGAAGTCGGCGCGGACCGCATCGTGAACTGCGTGGCCGCCTTTGAGCGCTACGGCGGGCCGACGATTGTTGTGGATCTTGGCACCGCGACGACGTTCGATGTGGTGTCCGCACGCGGCGAATTCCTGGGCGGTGCGATTGCGCCCGGCCTTGGCATCTCAGCCGACGCGCTCTTCAAGTATGCCGCGCGGCTTACGCGGGTGAACATTCGCAAGCCCGCCAAGGTGATCGGCACAGGCACCATCGACAATATCCAAATCGGGCTTTTCTATGGCTATGTCGGACTTATCGATGGGATTTGCGAACGCATGATTGCGGAACTTGGCACGGAGACGAAAGTGATTGCGACCGGCGGCTTTGCGCGCCTGCTGGCCGAGAGTTCGCGAACCATCCAAAGTGTCGACGACAACCTGACACTGGAAGGCGTTCGCATGATCTACGAACGCAACCAGGATCGTGCGCGGCGGCGCTCGCAACATGCTGGCTCGCGAGCAGAAGCCACCACGCCATAGCCTGTGCAGAACTATTTCAACTACTTTACTGAGATTGAAACCCGCTTTCAGGCACGGCGCGGCAGTATTCTGCTGCTGTCCACCTTGGATTGGGCGCTAATCGAAACCTGGCGCGAGGCAGGCGTGCCGCTGGAAGCGGTGCTGCGCGGCATTGACGATGCGTTCGACAAATACGACGCACGGCTACAGCGCGCGCGCGGCCGGACGCGCAAAGTGAACGGCCTGGCGTGGTGCGCGCAAAGCGTGATCCAAGCCACGGAGATGATGACGGATGCGGCGACCGGTGGAGCGCCGAAGACGGTTCAGCATCGCGACAGCGGATTTGAAGAGGAGCGGCTGATGTCTTACATCACGAACAATGCAGCAGCCCTGGAGAAGGCTGGCACGGATGCCTCGCGGGAAACTCTTCTCGGCATTGCGCAGCGCCTGCGTACACTAGCCGGGGACGTGCAACACAAGCTGGCCGGAACAACAGAGCAGATTGAGGAAACATTAACAGCGCTGGAGGCGCGGATGTTCGCGGCGTTGACGCTGAGCGCGACGGAAGAGACGCTGGTTGATTTGCGAGAGCAGGCGGCACGCGAGCTTGCTCCTCATCGCGGCAAGATGACCGGGACGCAACTGAAGCAGGTCACGGAGCAATTCATGCATAAACGCCTGTTGGAAGCGCATGACTTGCCACGTTTGAGCCTGTTCTACATGAGCCTGGCATAACGGCACATGGCCGCACAGCCCAACACGCCTGAAGCGCTTCTGATGGTCATTGCGGATGCAATGCCTGGGCGCGTGATGCCACGATGCAGACACTTCGGTGTGTGCGGCGGATGTCAGTTGCAGGATTTTTCGCAGGCACAGCAACTCAGCGCTAAAGCCACGATGTTGCGTGAGGTCCTGCATCGCGCAGGCATCCAGCAAATTCCGGTGATCGAAACCCACGCCGCTTCAGCATGGGAGTATCGCAACCGGGCGCGCTTTCGTGTGGAGGGTGGTGCGCTTGGGTACAGCCGCCGCGCCAGCAACGAGTTCCTCGCGATTCAGGAGTGCCCCATCATCTCGCCGCTGCTTTGGCGCACGGCCGGGCTTTTGCAGGAGTTGACACGGGATGGGAAAACCGCGTGGCCGCAAGGAGCTGATGCGGTGGAAGTCTTTACAAATGAGGATGGCTCCGGACTGCAACTTTCGTTGCAGTTGAATACGACCGTGGCCAGCGTGGATCGCGAGGCACCGCGCGCCTTCCGCAGGTTGTGCGAGGCGCTGCGTGCGGATCTGCCGCAATTGAGCGGTGCCGGCATGTCGGTGAATGCAACGCCGGACCGCGCGGTACGACGCCGCCTACAGGAAAGTCAGCAGGTCGAGATCGCGCGGTGGGGTGAGACATATCTCACCTATACCGTCGATGGACGTGCCTATCGCATTACACGTAATGCCTTCTTCCAGGTGAACCGCTTTTTAACCGCCGCGATGGTGCGGGAGGTGGTTGCGGCTGGGGAAGGAGGCATTGCGTGGGACTTGTTTGCCGGTGCGGGACTCTTCTCGGTTCCTCTCACCGGACGCTTTCAGCAGGTGCTCGCGGTGGAGATTGCAGAGCCTGCCGCAACGGATCTCGCGGCACATCTGCGAGCCTGCGGCCCGGAACATCGTGCCATTCGTAGTACCGTGCAGGACTTTTCGACCAGGCAGGCACGCACGCGTCTGAAGACGCCGGATCTGATCGTGCTGGATCCACCGCGGGCGGGCCTTAACGTCGCAACGGCTAACGGCCTGCTGCAGGCAGGCGCGGGAACGGTCGTGTATGTCTCCTGCAATGCCGCGACGTTCGCGCGTGATGCGCGGCCGTTGATACAATCCGGCTACACACTGGCTTCCCTGCACTTCTTCGATCTCTTCCCCCAGACCTTTCACACTGAAACGATCGCTGTCTTCCGCCGCTGACGGAACGCGCAGCGGAGGGTCCGCATGCGCAGACAGACGCGAGGAGACGGGCGGGGTGCCCAAAGTCTGATTGCGCCTGAAGTCTTCGCGCATCCAGCACCGTTTTCTCTTCTGCTGCCGCTGCGCCTTCGCCGGGCGCCGGTGTTGTTGTTGGTGGCCAGCTTTGCCGCCGGTGTACTGTTCAGGGGATGGTGGCAACCCGCAGCGGACATGGTGCTCTGTTGCGCGCTGTTGCTGGCATGTGCCGGGTTGGCATGGTGGCGCGCTCCACGCTCCAGCTGGGCCGCAACATGCCTGTTCTGGGTTGGGTTGGGTTGGACTGCGGCGATTCTGAATCATCCTGTTGAAGATACCTCGCTGCTGCGCTACGCCGATGAACTACAGCGCACCGTGGATGCGCGTGTGGTCACGGTGCGCAGTCTGCCATCGCGTGCAATGCCGGTGGAAACTTTGGAGGCAATGGAAGGGGCGCGGCACGACGAGGAAAACGCCTTTGCAGCGCGGGATCGCGCACGTGAGGCAAGTTACTCACTTGATCTGGATATCCAGGCCATCGAGGAACTGACGCCTGATGTATCGCGCATGGTCCCGATCCGTGGAGGGGCTCAGGTTACGGTCTATAACCGGCTCAGCACGCCTGTCCAGCCTCCTGCCTGCGGAACACACATCCTGTTGACGGTGCGGCTGCATCCACCACAACGCTATCTTGATCCCGGAGTGTGGCAGTATGCGGATGCGCTCGCGCTGCGCGGCGTAAGCGTCGAAAGCAACGCGGACGCCGCAACACTGCGGATGGTGGACAGTGGCTCCGTGCCGTGGAGCTGCAAACTTACCGGGGCGCAGCGCTGGTCGGCCGAACGCCTGCGGCAACTGGTGAGCAGACCTGCGTTACAGCGCCTACCGCCGCTCCTTCGCCTGGGACCAGATGATGCGGCCATCTTGTCCGCCATGTTGTTTGGTGACCGGACACAGCTTACGCGCAGCATGCGGACGTCATTTGAGAGGACTGGTTCCTTTCACCTGTTCGTGGTCGCTGGCGTGCATGTGACGTTGCTGCTTGCCATGCTGTACGGAGGCTTGCTGCGTCTGCATGCACCACGGTGGCTGGCTGCCTTGATTGCGCTGGCGCTTACGTCCGCCTATGCCGTGCTCACAGGGTTTGGCGCACCGGTGCAACGAGCATTGTTCATGGCTGCGGTGTACATGCTGACGCTGCTCATCAGCCGCGAACGCAATCCCATGAACGCGCTGGGCGTGGCTGCGCTTGCCATGCTGGTGACACGGCCCGAGGCACTCTTTGAGAGTGGGACGCAAATGACCGTGCTGGCGGTAGTCGCGATCGCTGGGATTGCATGGCCGGTGTGCGAGCGCACGCTGCTGCCGTATGCACGTGCCTGCAAGGATATCGGTAGCATCCGGTCGGATGTATATCAGCCTCCACGCTTGGCGCAGTTCAGAGTCAGCTTGCGATGGCTGGGTGAGGAGCTTGCCGCGAAGGCTATGAAGTCAGGCAAGGGTGGTCGTTGGGGCGGAATGCTGCGTACTCTGCCAGCGCGTATCACCCGCTTACTCTTACTGGCAACCGAACTCACGCTGATTACGTTGTGCGCCGAGGCTGTGATGGCGTTGCCCATGGCCGTTTACTTTCATCGCGTCACGCTGTTTGCGGCACCCACCAATCTGCTGGTGCTGCCGTTGATCGCAATCCTGATGATCTGCGCCATCGCGACATTCGCTTCGGCGCTGGTGTCTCCAATGTTGGCGCTTGTGCCGTCCGCGCTCACAGCACTGTTGCTGCACACAGTGACATCCATCGTTGGGCGGTTCAGTGCGCTGCATGACGCGGATGTACGCATACCCGGACCGGCAATGATCGCTATCGTGCTGGCGTGCGTTCTGTGGTGGGCATCCGTCATGCTTCTGCGGATGCCCGCGCCGCGCCTGGGCAGGCTTGCGTGTCTTTGTGTGCTGCTTGCGTTTGTTGCTGTTCTCTGGAAAAGGCATCCGCGGCTTACCCCGGGTGCGCTGGAGTTCACGGCGATCGATGTCGGTCAGGGTGACTCTCTGCTGGTCGCCTCGCCGGATGGGCATACGATGCTGATCGACGCGGGCGGACCGACCGGGTCTGCGGCAATGACCGAACAGGTGAGCTTTGATACCGGTGAGGAGGTGGTCTCGCCCTACCTTTGGTCGCGTGGTTTACGGCATCTGGATGTTGCGGTGCTGACCCACGCCCACAGCGATCACATCGGCGGCATGGCTTCCGTGCTGCGCAACTTCTCGCCGCGCGAACTTTGGCTCAGCGTGGACGCAGACACGCCACCATTTCGCGACCTGATTCAACTCGCGCACAGTCGTGGGATTGCAGTTCGTCACCTTTACGCTGGTGATACCGTCGCGTGGAGCGGTACGGACATCCGCGTGTTGAGCCCCGCGCGAGAGTATAGCCCTCAGGAGTTGCCAACCAACAACGACTCGCTGGTGCTTGAGATCCGGTACGGTGCCGCCTCCGTTCTGGCAGAAGGCGATGCGGAACACCCGTCAGAAAACTCCATGATGAGCAACCATCCTGAACCTGTCACCCTGCTGAAGGTCGGCCATCACGGCAGCAATACGTCGACAGGTGAGGCTTTTCTGGAAGCCGTGCGTCCGCAAGCAGCAGTGATTTCCTGCGGCCTGGGGAATCGGTTTGGTCACCCGCGCATGCCGGTGCTGGAACGTCTGCAAGCCGCTGGGGTACGGACCTCGCGTACCGACCGCATGGGCGCGGTGCAGTACCTGATGCATGCGGATGGCAGCATTGACACGCGCGAGCCTGCGGTCGATCCTTAAAGCAGCGAAATCTGGGGGCGCGCATGAGCAACGAACATACCGAAGGACAGCCATCTGCGTTTGCGCCGAGAGTTGCTGAGCAGCTTGAAGCCGAGCGCGTGGCGCAGGAGCGGAAACAACTGCGCCGCCTACAGATGATGATGAACATGTGCATGCAGGTCATCGCGCAGGACGGATCACTCACACTGGAAGAAGCGTCGCAGGATGATTACGGACAGCCGCGAGGCGGCACTTGCCATGTTTCCTGGCAAAGAGCTTGCGTACGACCTGATCTGGAAGCCACGCTTTCAGCGCCTGCTGGTCGAACGTTTCAGGCTGCAGTAGCGTCAGCTTCGGCCCTGCTGCCGCAGCGCATAGGCTATCGCTTCCAGCGTGCGCTCCGGCGACACGTCCGTAGGAACAGCGACACTCATCTTTGCGCAGAGACCATCCAGCAACCGCGATGCCAACGAGGCGCGCGTGGGCAGCGGCAGCGCGAGCGCGCGCGACAGGTAGCTGCCAATCAGGTGAAGATCATCATTGCCGAGACGTGCGATCCGGTCTGCGGGAATGCCTCCAGAAACTGGTTGCGCATGCGGCGTCACAACACCGTATACGCCTGGGCCAACCGGCATGGGAACGTACCCGGCAAAGTCATCGACGCGCTCATGCACCACAATGGTGTCCGCCACCAAGTCGCCCAGGCGCTTATTTTGCTTTGTCAGCAGGATCGAGATGACACCAACCAGATACACGCCCGGCAACGAATCGACGACACGCAACAGGTTGCGGGCGAGTGCTTCAAAAAAGGTGATCTGACGTCCGCTGCTCTTGATGACGCGGATCTTCAGCACACTCTTGCCGGGTGTCTGGCCGTTGCGGAAGGCTTCAAACAGCGAGAAGTATCCCCAGAACAACAGGAAGTAGAAGAAGATGATGCCTGCGACGAACCACTTGCTTGCTGTCTGCGACATGTTGTTCAGCGCACCACTTTTCACGCCCGCGCTGAATGCCAGAACGATGATGATGACGAGAACAAAGTTGGCGGCGAATTGAATCAGCAGATCGAGCATGAGCGCGAGAAAACGGCTGCCCAGACCGGCCAGGGGAAAACGCAACTCGACCTGCTCCGGCGTGTCGATGCCGTGTTCGTCATCCTGCCAATGCGGGGCAGGTGTACTCGTCCTCCAGGGCGATGGTAGTTGATCCACGTTCGGCAGCCTCTCCAGTAGCATCAGTGTATGGTTTCCAACGGCTGGATCGCGGCGCGGCACGCGGATTGGGACAGGCTGGATGCGCTGACACGCGATGTCGAGTCGAGAGGTCTGACCACGCTGCCGGTCGACGATCTGCGCGATTTTGGTTTGCTGTACCGCCGCGCGGCGTCTGATCTTTCCGCTGTACGGAGCGACGGGACCGCCCAGCCGCTCGCCGAATACCTGAACCGGCTGGTCAGCCGCGCGCATAACTACGTCTACAGTGGACAGCGCACGAGCTTTCTAAGTGTGTGGCGATTTCTGTCGGTGGAGTATCCACGGCTCTTTCGCAGGCTGTTGCCGTACATCGCGGCATCCTTTGCGATCTGTCTGCTGGGTGCGCTGCTAGGGTCGTTGGAATCGCTGCTGCGGCCGCAGTTCATGCGCGCGACGCTTGGGCCGGAGATGGTGGCGACCATTGAGCGGCACGAGATGTGGACCAAGAGCGTCCTGAGCGCAAAGCCGCAGGAGTCCAGCCTGATCATGACCAACAACATCACGGTCACGTTTATGGTCTTCGCGGGCGGTATTGTGGCCGGTTTGCCGACGCTGTTCATGATGTTCTGGAATGGCATGAGCATCGGGATTATCGCCACGGCATGTGCGCAGCACGGCATGGCGCTCGATCTGTGGAGCTTCGTCGCGGCGCATGGCGCGCTCGAACTGCCAAGCATCTTCATCGCGGGTGGAGCGGGTCTGCGGATTGGGGCCGGTCTGCTGTTCCCAGGTACGCTTTCGCGGCGCAACTCCCTGGCCCTTGCTGGCGGGGAAGCGGTGCGGTTGCTGGCCGGGACCATTCCCCTGCTGTTCGTCGCGGGTGTGCTGGAAGCGTTTCTATCGCCCACGGCAGCGCCGCGGCCGTTGAAGTTCGCCATTTGCGCCCTGCTGTTGTCTGGACTCGCCTTCTGGCTGAGCGAAGGCGGTCGAAGGTCCGTTCCAGTGCGCCGGACCGCTCCTGTTCCCGCCACCACTTAGCTGTCTTGCAGAACTCATGCGCTCTGTTGGCAAAGTGCCGTGTCCGCGGCAGGCGTTCTGACACAAAACGTGGCATGACGGCGCGTATCTGAGTATGTGGTTCTTTACTGAAATCGCGGATGGATTCGACCGCGTGGTGCATGAAGATGAGGTGTTCCTCGACCAGTGGGGAACGGAAGCTGCCGCAAAGCATCTGCGCGGCGATGGCAGCATTGAATTAGGCGTCGCCGCGGCGACGTGGGCCGGCTTTAAGTTTTCGACTACCGTCGCCAAGGGGTTTGTTGACGTCCTTCGTATCGGCGACGGCGTAAAGAAGGGCGGCTGGGGCTATGGAGAGGATGCATTGCGTGCGCTGGTCCTCGTCGGTCCGGCTTTGCGCGGCGCGCGCATGGCCGCGGGCCTGGTTACGACGGTGGACGTAAATGCAGCTGTGGGCAACTGTGCCTGGGTTGCTGCGGCGCGAAGCTTGCGCTTGACGGGACGGCTGTATGCAGGCATCGCGGACGTTGCGAAATTTGCTGGCCTTGAAGTCGGCGAAACTGCGGGAGCCACCATGAAGGACATCTGGGCACCGCTCCGCATGATGGGCGTCGATGCAAAGCTGATTACACCGGCGAAGAGCGGGGGGTTTTCCACGATGGAGGAAGTGTTCAAAGCGGCCAGGGGAAACCGAGATGGTGTGGTGATGTTCACCATTAAATGGATGAGGGGAACGACGGTAGCCAGACATGCTCTTATTGCACGGTGGGGCCCAATGGGCATTCGTATCATCGACCGGACGGGAGTCGCTGTAAAAAGTCTGCAGGAACTGGAGGCACTCAAACCCGGTTACGGCGCGATTGGGAGCGCTGTTCCTTACGGGAATGCTCTTGCCATTGGCAACTCAATTCCGGTACAAGCGTTGCGCAATGTGCCGAATATACTCCATCAGGTCGCGGTCGAAGTAAAGCCCACGGTGGTACGGAAGGTCGACATGTCAAAGCCGGAGGTCAAAGCTCCAGCGGCACCGGCTCCCGTAAACACGCCAAAGCAATCAACTACCCAGAAGAATATGGGGCGTGTGACCGTGCATACCACGTGCATGGTGCCGAATTCAGATTCGCCGCAGGTGTGCAGCAAGTACTACACCTACCAGGTGGTTGCTGGAGACAGCCTGTCAAAGATCGCGCAATATGCCTATAAAGATGGGCACCGCTGGAATTTGATCTACGAAGCAAACAAGGGCGCGCTAGGTCCAAATCCACACAATCCCGCAGCCCTCAAGGCGGGCATGGAGCTACTGATCCCAAGCAAGTAAGCCGCCACTTCGCTGTTTTGATGAAACTATCAATAATGTAAGCAAGGTCACCGATGTCAATAGACATGTTGACATTGTGTTAGCGGAACCTAGTAAATGGGTCTCAGTTAAGTGACTTACTGGGGTACTTTGTGATGCGATTTTCTCCATGTTTTTTTCTTTTGGTTTGTACAGCAGCGGTTCCGTCAGCCGCACTGGCGGATGGGCTGACGGTCTATACCATTCAGGGCAGCCTTCAAAGCGGAGGCAGCGCGTCGGGTACCATTACGGTTGCGCCCTCTGGACAGGTTGCGGGTGTCAACATTGCGGTCACAGACTTCGGCGCAACCTACCAATTTGGCGGATTTAGGGCCGGTGGAACGAATCCGGGTCTCTATGAATTTTTTATTGATTCAAAGCCTAACAGCGACCCTGATGTCCTGTTGCTGGCCTTTCCGCAAACTAACTTAGTAGGCTACATGGGAGGTTCCCTTTGTACGAACAATGCTGTTTGCCCAACGCCGCAGACCGGCGGGATTGGAGCAGTAAGTAGCTTGACACTGAACTTTGGATACAGCGACGCCCCTAACTTCAGGATGGTCAGCGACAGCTTCAGTTCTCTGACCGCGAGCGTGCCCAGCGTTCCGGAACCGGACACACTTGCGCTTGCCGGGACCGGACTGCTGGCCGCTGCCGGCGCGGTCAGGCGTCGAAGGCGCAAGTAGGACAGCCACGCCGGATCCTCTGACCCTCTTCGTTGAGGCCAAGCCTGGCGAATCCCTTATCTTAAAAGGTATGCCGAAGATCGATCATTTGGAATGTTCGCGGTGCCATCATCGCGAGAGTGCGAATGTGCCACGGACAGTGTGCCCGGTGTGTGCGGGGACGTTTTATGTGCGCTACGACCTGAGAGCAGCACGCGGCACCATCGTGCGTGACAGCCTGCCGAATGTTCACAGCATGTGGAGGTATTCTCCGGTGCTGCCGGATGTGGAGCCGGTCACGCTGGGCGAAGGCTGGACGCCGATGCTGCCGAGTCGGCGCAATCCCAACGTCTTCCTAAAGGAAGAGGGAGCGAATCCGACAGGCACTTTCAAAGCACGCGGGCTCTCATTGGCCGTGACCATGGCCAGGCATTACGGGCTGGGGAAGCTGGCTGTGCCATCCGCTGGTAACGCTGGCGGTGCGCTGGCGGCGTATGCGGCGGCGGCGGGGTTGGAGGCGCATATCTTTATGCCGCAGGATGTGCCGATGGCAAACCAGGTGGAATGCATTGCGTACGGCGCGCACATGACGCTGGTGGACGGCCTGATCTCAGATTGCGCAAAGATTGTGGCGGAGCGCAAGGAGAAGGAAGGCTGGTTCGACGTCTCCACACTAAAGGAGCCGTTTCGCGTGGAGGGCAAGAAGACCATGGGATACGAACTGGTCGAGCAGCTGGAGTGGGAGTATCCCGACGCTGTGTTTTATCCGACCGGCGGCGGCGTTGGGCTGATCGGCATGTGGAAGGCGTTTCTGGAGATGGAGGAGCTTGGCTGGGTATCCGGCAAGCGGCCAAAGATGATCGCGGTGCAGGCCGCCGGGTGCGAACCGGTGACGAAGGCATACCGCGAAGGCGCGGACGCGTCGCAGATGTTCACCAACGCGCACACGTTGGCGAGCGGCTTGCGCGTGCCGAAGCCCTATGGGGATTACATCATCCTGGATGTGGTGCGGCAGTCAGGCGGTACGGTGCTCTCGCAGACAGACGATGAAATCTTCGCGTCGATCCAGGATTGGGGCGCAAACGAAGGCATTCTGCTGTCGCCAGAGGGTGCGGCTGCCACGGCAGCCTATGACCGGCTGATGGAGAGCGGGTTTCTGAACGCTTCGGACCGCGTTGTGATCTTTAACACCGGTAGTGGGAATAAGTACACCGATGTCTTAGCCACGATGCAGCGGGCACACCGGGCGACGGCGGAGTACGCGTAGCACAAATCCTCGCCATCTCAGGATGGCGATGTGGGCAACGCAGACACTGCTGCTGCTTAGTCAACACCGCACTGCAACAGTTCATTGCATTGCGAGTGCTAATCAAGCGCTGATACCCTTTGTTTATGCAGGAGCAATCTTCCCTGCCCGCGTCCACGGATGTTTTGTTGGTTGGCGCGGGAATTATGTCGGCGACGCTTGGCATGATGCTGCAGATGCTGTCACCGTCGCTGCATATGACCGTGGTGGATGCGTTGGGTGAGGCTGCCACCGAAAGTTCCGCCGCGTGGAATAACGCGGGGACGGGTCACGCAGCACTGTGCGAGTTGAACTACACGCCGGAGGCAGCGGACGGCAGCGTCAGCATTGATCGCGCAGTCAAGATCAACGAGCAATTCCAGCACTCGCGGCAGTTCTGGGCAGCGCTGGTGGAACGCGGCGTAGTCGCCGACGCAAGGCAGTTCATCCAGCCCGTGCCGCATATGAGTTTTGTGTCAGGAGCGGCTCCCGTCGACTTTTTGCGGCGCCGGTATGCGGCGATGCAGACGAATCCGCTGTTTGCCGGGATGACGTACACCGATGATCCGGCGGTCCTGCGCAACTGGGTTCCACTGATGATGGATGGCCGGGACGCGAACGAACCTGTGGCGGCGACGCGCGCGGACGAGGGCACGGATCTGAACTTTGGCGCATTGACGCGTTTATTGCTCACGTCGCTACAGGCAAAAGGAGCCTCAGTGGTGACGCGGCAGCGGGTGAGATCTCTGACCCAATTGCCCGACCGGCGCTGGTATGTGGAGGTGGAAGATCTGCTGACCAAACGCCGGTCGCGGATCACCACGCGGTTCATCTTCCTAGGTGCGGGTGGCGGGGCTCTGCCGCTGCTGCAAGCTTCGGGTATCCCGGAGGGACGCGGCTACGGAGGCTTTCCAGTAAGCGGGCAATGGCTGAGGTGCACAAACCGTGAGGTGATCGAGCGGCACGCGGCCAAGGTCTACGGCAAGCCCGCCATCGGCGCGCCGCCGATGTCGGTGCCGCATCTGGATACGCGGGTCATCGACGGCAAGCGCGAACTGCTGTTTGGACCGTTTGCCGGGTTCTCGACTAAATTCCTTAAGAACGGATCATTTGCCGATCTTCCGAAGTCCATCGGAACGGGCAATCTGATCTCGATGCTGGGCGCGGGAGCAACGAACATCGGCCTTACGAAGTATTTGATGGGACAGGTGATGCAGTCGCCGGGTGATCGCGTGAATGCGTTGCGCGACTTTGTGCCCACTGTGCGTGCCGAAGACTGGACGCTGGAGATTGCTGGACAACGCGTGCAGATCATCAAGCCGGACAAGAACAAAGGCGGACGGCTTGAGTTTGGCACAGAGATTGTGCGGTCGGCGGATGGCTCCCTGGCCGCGCTGCTGGGAGCTTCACCAGGGGCGTCGACGGCGGTAAGCATCATGCTGGAGCTGATCACAAAGGGCACGCCGGTGTTGAGTGCGGGCGAAAGCTCAGCAGACGCACTGCGTGAGCTGGTGCCGAGCTTTGGCGAGTCACTGCTTAAGAACGCTTCATTGCGGGAGCAACAACGTGCAAGAACGGCGGAACTGTTGCATCTGAACGCAAACTGATTTACTGAATCCAGGCGGCATCGAAGATGCGGATGGGCGCGTTGTCGGCTCTGCGGTAAAAGGTGGCGAGCGGCTGATGACAGATGATGCCGTGCATCTTGGGGGAAGCTGGACCGGCGTTGGCGGGTTCCGCGACCGTGAGACATGCGCCGGTATAGCTGGAGCCAAGCACCGCATAGTAGCGGGCGTGATAGGCCGCGGCAACTTCACGCAAGGGTTGGCCCTGGCGCATGCGTGTCAGGAACTCTTTATTCATGACTAGTCCCTCCGCCTGCACGATGGGCTGGTGTGAGAGGAACGCCGTGGTGCCCGCTTGATCGCCCATGAGGTAAATACCCGGGTGGGCGTCCATGTAGGCAGCGACCTGCTTCGAGGAAGCGAGAATGGCCGTGGAGTTAGGGCCTTTCACAGCGTACGTCGCTGCATACACGACCAGAACGCAGCCGTACGCGTACAGCATGCAAACCGTCCACCGGCCTGTGATCTGGCGAGCCAGGAATATGTAGGCACCCACAGTGGCTAACGTAATGGAGTAGAAGTACCACGCCCAGAGATCCCAGTCACTCAGCATACTGAGAAGGGTCAGGTGCACAAAGGGAAAGGCGAGGAGTGCCATAAGAATTGGCCGCTGCAGATGGAACGCGGACTGTTCGAAGTGACGCTTTTTCACACCCAGCAGGCTTGTAAGCAGCAGAAGAATCTGCGGAAGAAGAACTATTGCTCGCATGCGGTTATTCGGAAGCAGACCGTGCCAGGTTCGTACGGAAGGGAGCAGGCCCATCTTCGTATCCTTGACCAACCCGGACACAGGAGTGAGCAGGTGGAAGAAGTGAACATTAACAGCGAAGTAGAGCGCCAGCAGAGGCAGGACGCCGCAGAGAAAACCTGCAACGGCGCTGATGGGTGGCCGGACGTCACGCGACAGGGTGAGTACCGCAACGGCTAGCAACGCAACCAGGATGGCTGCGTCCAGGCGGCTGAGTACGAGCAGTGAGGCGATGAAGCCGAGCCATGCCGCGCGCCCGAAGCTCTGTGGTGCACCGTCGCGCAGCAGCAGCCATACCAGCAATAGCGCAAGGGGCAACGTGAGCGTCACCTCCATGCCGTAGCGGATGAGCATGAGAGCTTCCATGCCAATGACAAACGCACCCGCGCGCGCCAGCTTCTCCGTTAATTTGAGGCGAAAGATACGGAGCAAGAACATATACGTGAGCACTGCGGCGACCACGCTGACACTCTGCACCGCAACAAAGAACGCCGTCCCATGCACGAGCATGCTGAGTACGACGAGCACAGCCATCCACAACGGATGATAGCCATTGGTGAGATGTGTGCCATCGAAGGTGCTGATACCGCCGGACGCAATATGCTGCGCCACCTTGAGGTAGTAGAAGAAATCGTCTTGGTAGGAGCCGAGCAGGAGATCGTGGCTGCGAAAGCGGGCAAAGAGCGTCACGAAGCTCACTGCAAGGAACAGGATACTGTCCCAGGTGATGCTTCCTGACGCCCTTTGTGGGACCGGCACGTTGAAGTTCGAGTGCGGTACCCCAGCGTTCATGGTTGCTTAGACGCGCTCGATTACAACGGAATCCAGCGTGATCTGCTTCTTGGGACGGTCTTGGCCGTCACGGGATGCCTTGCTGATCTTCTCGGCAATATCGTAGCCTTCGACGACCTCACCGAAGATGGTGTGGCGGCCTGTGAGCCAAGGGGTGGCGGCGGTGGTGATGAAAAACTGCGATCCGTTCGTGTTGGGACCGGAGTTGGCCATGGCAAGTTTTCCAGGCTGCTGGAAGCCGTGCGGCGATCCCTTGGTCTCGTCCGCGAACTTATAGCCTGGGCCGCCCATGCCAGTCCCCTCAGGATCGCCGCCCTGAATCATGAAGTCTGGGATGACGCGATGAAAGACGGTGCCGTCGTAGAGTTTGTCGCCCTTTTTACCGCGGCTCTCCCACTTCTTGGTACCCTCTGCGAGGGCAATGAAGTTGGCCACGGTCTCCGGTGCGTCCTTCTCAAACAGTTTTGTGACAATGGTTCCCTCGCTGGTGCTGAAGATAGCGTAGGTCCCGGGTGTGCGCTCTGCCATGATACTTCCTTTCTCGTTCTGAACTCTTTTTGATGCGGATCGTGTCTGCTAGTTTGTGGCAGGTGCCGCGGACGGCGTGGGCGGTTCTGGCGGCAGCGGCTGACCTTCTGGCACGATCGTGACCTTGTTGATCAGCACCGGCGTGACCGGCTTGTCTTGCGAGTTCTTTTCGACACGCGCGATGGACTGCACGATGAGGACGGCATGTGGATCGCATTGACCAAAGATGGTGTGCTTGCCGTCGAGTTCCGGCTGCGGTCCTTCCGTGATGAAGAACTGCGTGCCGCCTGTGTTTGGACCAGCGTTTGCCATGGCGAGACGGCCTTCGCGGTCAAAGCGGAGACCGGGCGTGAACTCGTCCTTGATGTAGTAGCCACCGTCGCCGGTGCCGTTACCCACACGGTCGCCGCCCTGGATCATGAAATTCGCGATCACACGATGGAAGGTGGTGCCATCGTAAAAGCGGATGCCCTTCATCCTGGCACCGGTGATGGGATCAGTGAATTCTTTGGTACCAGTTGCCAGGCCGATGAAGTTGTCAACCGTGATGGGCGATTCCTTCGCGAAGAACTGGCAGGTCATCCGCCCCATGCTGGTGTCGAAGACGACGGACGGACCATTCGGCGAGGGCGGCACGACAATCTCGGCTGTGGTGCTTGGTGAATCAGGCAGGTCGTCGGCAGGTTTGGGTGGCGTGGTTTGCTGGGGCGTGGACGACGCCGGGGTTTGAGCGGCCAGCGGCAAGCAAAGTGCCAAGCTGGCGAGGAGAAGGATGGGCGTGTGTTTCAGCTTCATGCCGTCTTCTAGGATACGCTGCCCGAAGCGTATTCCTCAGCCGCAGCCAGCACCCGCAAGATGTTTTCGCCGAGCATGCCTCGAAGATCATCCGGTGACCAGCCCCGTTCGAGCAGCGCCGCCGTGATCTTGGGCAGGTCTGCGGCGGATTCCATGCCGTCGACTGACAAGGCGATACCGTCGAAATCCGAGCCTATGCCGACGTGCCGGGGTCCGGCGACACGCAGCAGATGATCAAAATGGTCTACCAACACCCGGAACGGCACGGGCAGCAAACGCTTGGCGAAGTCCCGGTCGATTGCGACCTCATCGGGAAAGTAGGGCATCACGCTTCCCTCCTGCCGGTAGCGCTCACGTGCCTGCTCCACGGCGGCCTCCATCTCTGGCTTTAGCGCATTCCAGCCGTTGCGCCCCGTGTCGCTGAGGAAGGTCGCGAAGAAGTTAACCATAACGATGCCGCCCTGCTGCGCCAATGCTTGGACCATCTTATCCGTCAGATTGCGCGCCGCTCCACAGAGTGCGCGAGAGGACGAATGCGAGGCAATTACCGGCACGGCGGAGGTCTCCAGCACATCCCAGAACGCTGCGTCGGAGACGTGCGAGACATCGACCAGCATGCCTAACCCGTTCATTTCGCGGACAACATCGCGGCCAAACGGGGTCAGGCCCTTGCGGTCAGCTCCGTCACCGCTGGAGCCGCACCAGTCGTTGGCGTTGGCCCAGGTGAGGGTGAGGTAGCGCACGCCGCTCGCGTGGAATTCCCGGAGAAGGTCAAGGCTGTTCTCAATCGCGTGTCCACCTTCAATACCGATCAGTGCGGCGTATTCTCCGGCTTGCCTGGCTGCGCGAACCTCGGCAGATGTGCGGCAGACACGGAATGCGTCTGGATGGAGCTGCTCCTGACGGTGAACGCTCTGAATCAAGGCGCGGGTGCGTTCGGCGTACCGGCCGGTCCATGGTCCGGGCTGCGGCCATGCAATCATGAAGCCGCCGTCAAGACCACCTTCCCTCGCCGTCTCCGCGGACAGGTAGCCCAGCCCCAGTGCATCGCCAGTCCAATTCCAGCCCTCGTCGGCAAAACGTTGCGGAGTATCCGCATGGCCATCCAGAACAATGGTGTCCGCGTGCAGTCTGCGTGCTTCGGCCAGAAAATCTCTCATACTGCATGGTAGCCGCGCTTGAGTGATCTGATCTGGGCGTCCGTATCCGCGTGGCAAACCCTGCAAACGCTCACGGCGTCTCATCTCCCGAGGTGATTTGACATGAGCAGCAGCATGACGGGTAACGGGTCAGCAGGTGAAGGCGAGGGCATCGCGAAGGAGAAAGTAGATACAGCGGATACCCCAGCGCGCCCAGGAGTGAACTCGCTGAACCGGCCCGAGCCCGGACATCAGTCCAAAGTTGATAGTTTGGCCGAGGATTCCGCCCTGCGTGGCATGAATCGCCAAGCGCATAACGACGGGGATATTTTCACAAAGTAGCGTTTTACATGGGTTTAGACGGAACCTCAGAATGCGGGGTTCCGTTTGTTTTTGCGCCGTCGTATTTGCTTGTCAGGAGCGCAGGTTGCGTAAGGCGATCACGTCAGCGGTTGCGGTCGGTGACGTAGGAGGGCACCCATAACAGGGCGCGGAGAGCTTTCCCGGCCTCACCATTCGCGGAGGTCAGTCCCACGATCGATTGACGGGCAGCCTCAGCGTAGGCGCGGGCAGCATCCATCGCGTACTCGAGTGAGCCATACCTGTTGAGGATATCGAGGATGCTGGCGTGCTTGACGCGGCTGAAATTCCGGTCGGCAAGCACGGTGCGGATGGCCTCGCGTTCCGCGCCAGTTCCACGCTCCAACGCATGAATGACGGCGAGCGTGGCTTTCCCCTCGCGTAAATCGCTGGCAGCCGGCTTGCCCATGGTTGCCTCTTCGCCGATGATGTCCAGCACGTCGTCCACAATTTGAAACGCCAGGCCCAGGTTTCGGCCGTATTCGCCGAGCTGTTCCTCAATCACTTCGTCCACTCCAGCCAGCGAAGCTCCAAGCTGCATGCTTACCTTGAAGAGCATGGCGGTCTTGCGGAAGATCAGGTCGAAATACTCTTCCTCGTTGATCAGGTGACCGAGCTTTTGCATTTGCAGCAGTTCGCCCTCAACCATCTGCTGGGTAAGACCGATCAGCAGATCGAGAATGTGAAAGTTACGCTCCTGCAACGCTGTCTGAAACGATTGCATGTAGAGCCAGTCACCCGCAAGAACGCATTTCGACGAACCCCACTTCAGATTGGTGGACGGGCGGCCACGACGGGTCTGCGCCTCATCAATGATGTCGTCATGGACGAGGGTTGCGGTGTGCAGCATTTCAACCACCGCACCGAGCCGTATGCGGCTTTGCCCGGTGAAACCCAAGGCCTTCGATGACAGCAGGAGCAGCAGCGGACGGATGCGCTTCCCCCCGCCAGCGATGAGGTGGCAGGCGATGTCCTGGATGACGGTGACGTCAGACTGCGCCTGCCGGTCGAACTCGCGCTCCACGGCCGCAAGGTCATCGCGGACCAGATCGAAGACCTCTTTTGCTGTCGCAATGGCCAGTGGACTCATTCTCCGTTGACTGTAACAGGGCGGAACGTGACGCGAAGTGCAAGCAGCGCTAGCTTGAACGGAAATTGGTGAACTGCAACTCCACGCCCATATCTTTGCCGCGGAGCAACGCGATGACTTCCTGGAGCACATCGCGGTCTTTCGCCGACACGCGAACCGTGTCTCCCTGGATAGAGGCTTGAGCCTTCTTCTTGGAATCCTTGATCGCGGCAACGATCTTTTTGGCGGCGTCTCCGGTGATACCCTGCTTCAGCTTGATCTTCTGACGCACGGAGCTGTTGGAAGCAGGTTCCACCTTCTCGTACTCAACGTTCTTCAGAGACACGCCACGCTTGACCAGCTTCTGCTGCAGGATTTCGGTGACGGCCTTCAGCGTGTATTCGTCCTGGGACGCAAGCTGGATCGCGTCCGATCCCTCCAGCTCAATCGTGGATTTGGAGTTCTTTAGATCGAAACGGGCGTTGACTTCCTTGCTGGCCTGATCGATGGCGTTCTTGACTTCCTGGATTTCTACCTTGCTGACTACGTCGAAGCTGTTATCGGTTGCCATGGTGTTCCTTTCATGCCAGTGCTGCAGTGTGGCCTCACTAGGAAGAGATGCCGAAGAGACGCCGAAAGTTCGCGGTGGTCTGTCCCGCGAGAGCTTCGAGAGAGACGCCGCGCAGGTTCGCCACAAAATCGGCGGTGATGCGGGTGCGTGCGGGTTCGTTTCGTTCGCCGCGATAGGGCTGCGGTGCAAGAAAGGGAGCGTCTGTTTCAACAAGGATACGGTCTTCTGGAACGATCACGGCAGCGTCGCGGATGGATGTGAACCGGTTGTAGGTCACGTTGCCTGCGAAGGACACGTAGAAGCCCAGGTCAAGCGCGCGGCGTGCCTCGTCCGCCGTACCGGAAAAGCAGTGCATCACACCTGTTCCACCGTGAGCGGCAAAGTGCCGGCCGATCAGGTAGAGGAGATCACCTTGGGCATCGGCTGGACCAAACCGTGCCTTGGCCTGCGACGTGGCTAGGTCACTGGTGCGGCAGTGAATCAGGATCGGCTTTTTCGCCTTCAGCGCGATTTGCATCTGAGCGAGAAAGGCTTTCTGCTGCACGTCAATGTCCGGATTTTCAAGATGGTAATAGTCAAGTCCGATTTCACCGATGGCAACGACGTGCGGGTTGGTGGCAAGCTCACGCAGCTTGTCCAAGGCTTCTGGCGTGGCTTGATGCGCCTCCTGCGGATGAATGCCCGCGCTAGCAACGATGCGCGGCGCGTTTGCGTTACCCGCATACTTCACCGCAAGATCACGGGCCCGGTGCATCGTTTCCGGGCCGTTGCCGATGCCGACCGCGAGAATGGTTCGCACATCGGCTTCCAGAGCATTCGCCAGCACAGCGTCGAGATCCTCGGCGTAACTGGGGAAGTCGAGATGGGCGTGGCTATCGACGATGTGCATGAGTACTTCGGTCTCTTTACATTGCCATCCCGTAGAGCAGCGGAGGGATGACATATGACGCTTTGACCCAATCGGATCTACCGCAAACGGGCACCAATGGGAATGTCTTCCAGGAAGCTGGCGAGCGCTGGTGGGCCGTCCCCAATGGACGCGGCGACGATCATGCCCTGCGACTCGAAGCCGCGCAGCTTGCGTGGGGCAAGATTGGCGACAATGACGACCTTGCGACCAATTAGCTTCTCCGGCTCATAGAACTGCGCAATACCGGCAAGTATCTGTCGCTTTTCGTAGCCAAGATCGACTTCCAGGCGCAGGAGTTTGTCGGCTTTCGGGATGCGCTCGGCGGTGAGCACCCGCGCGACGCGAAGATCGACTTTCGCGAAGTCGTCAATGGTGATCTCTGGCGTATCCGGTTTTGCGGATTGCTGCGGTTCGATCGCAGGTGTGGCTTCGCTGGCGGGCGATCCGGCGGGCTGTACAGACGTGCTGTCGCTGATCGGTGTGAGCTTCTGCTCCTGCTGGTCCGGCTGTGCTGGCTCGACCGGGGCCGCTGTGGGTGGCTTGTGTTCGGCTTCATTCATGCGTGAAATCAACTCCTTGTCCGCGCGGGGAAAAATCGGTGCAATGGTTCCGAGTCTGGTTTCGGGCGCAAAGCCGCCCTGTGTTAAATCGCGCAGCTCGCCCACAGCGGCAGCACGCTCAATGCTGCCGAGGCCGAGTTGCTCCCAGACGCGCGCGGTGGTGTATGGCAGCACGGGATTCAGCAAAGCCGTAATGATACGAATACTCTTCGCTGCTGTTCGCAGTACGGTCGCGAGACGATCTCGTTGCGACGGGTCTTTGGCCAGCTTCCACGGTGCGTTTGCCGTTAGGTAGCCGTCCGTGGCGGCGATCAGGGCGCCCGCGCTCTGGACTGCGGCGGTGAAGTCCTGCCTGTCCAACGCATCGCTCAACCCACTGATAGCATCGGTGGAGGCGGCAGTCAGTTCCGTTGTGAGCGACGCCTCGGGGATTACGCCCTCAAAATTTTGCACGATCAGGTTGAGCGTTCTACTGACCAGATTGCCATAGCCGTTGGCAAGATCGCTGTTATACCGGGCGACTAGCGCGTCGAAGGAAAACGATCCATCCTGCCCGAAGGGAATCTCGCGCAGCAGGAAGTAGCGCAGCACATCCGCGCCAAACAAATCCTGCTCATGCTTTGAAGCGTCCGGCTTCAGGCTGCCGAAGGCATCGAGAATGGTCTCGGTGCGCACGATGTTGCCGCGCGACTTCGACATTTTGCTTTCTTCAAAGAGGAGCCAGCCGTGCGCGACAATCTTCTTCGGCAGAGGCAAACCCGCCGCCAGCAGAAACGCCGGCCAATACACGCAATGGAACCGGACAATCTCCTTGCCCACAAAGTGCAGATCGGCGGGCCAGAAGCGCCGCAACATCTCCGCGTCTTCTTCCGTGTCGCCCCCGTAGCCAACAGCCGTCATGTAGTTCGCAAGCGCGTCCAGCCAGACGTAGATCACGTGCTTCTGCGTTGTGGCGGATGCGGCAGGCTCCGGCACCGGGATGCCCCAATCGAAGCTGCTGCGCGAGACAGAAAGGTCCTTCACCGCGTCCGGCACATACGCCACGCCGGTGTCCGAGAGCAACGTTTCCGCTCCCCCGCTCACGTTGCCGCGCAGAAAGCTGAGAACCTCGTTTTTGCGCGCTTCCGGCTGAATGGTGAGCTGATTCGATTCGATCAGATCGATCAGCGGCTTTTGAAAAGTGGAGAGCCGGAAGTAGAAGTTCTCCTCCGTTACGGTTTCCGTCGGTTTGCCATCTGGCCCGATGGTTCCCTGTGGTCCCTCGACAAACATCTCCTCGCTGACGCAATACTGGCCGGTGTAGGTATCCAGGTAGATGAAGCCGCGTTCGTAAAGAGTTGCGAAGAGCTTCTGCACGCCGCGTTTGTGCTTCGGGTCCGTCGTGCGAATGTATTGGTCGTAGCTGATGCCCATGCGCTGCCAGAGCGAACGGAAGCTGGCCGACACCTCATCCGCAAACTGCTGCGGCTCTATGCCGGCCGCAGCGGCGGAGCGGGCGATCTTCTGGCCGTGTTCGTCGGTGCCGGTCAGGAAATAGGTGTCCGCGCCTTCGATACGCTTGCGGCGCGCCAGCGTGTCGGCGGCTATCGTCGTATACGCGTGGCCGATGTGCGGACGCGCGTTGACGTAGTAAATCGGAGTTGTAAGATAGAACTTCTCTGGCATGAGGCTTCTCAAGTTTAGCAAGCCAGTAAATGCTGCTTCCGGCGTAGATAAAGACAGGAACGCAAAGGACGCGAAGGGATGCGCCAAGGACGCAATATGGTCTTTGTATTGTTGCATCCCACATACGGCTTGAGGTTCATCGTTACGATCTTCGCGTGCACCTTTGCGCCCTTAGCGTTCTGCTCTCTACAATGACCGCATGGGAACGATGACGGTGGTGACCGGCGCGGCGGGTTTCATTGGCCGCAACACGGTTGCCGAACTGAACCGGCGGGGGCACACCAACCTGCTGCTGGTGGACGAACTGGGGACGGACGAGAAATGGAAGAATCTCGTTGGCCTGCAATTTGACGATCTGCTGTCCCCGCAAGAGTTCATGGACCGGATTCACGGCGTTGACCACGCGGAGTTGCCGGAAATCGACGGCATCGTGCACCTGGGCGCGTGCTCGGCCACGACGGAGCGCGATGCGGACTATCTGCTGCGCAACAACTATGCGTACACGCGGTCGCTCTGCTGCTGGGCGCTGGCAAACGATGCACGCTTTGTGTATGCCTCGTCGGCGGCGACCTACGGCGATGGCAGCCAGGGTTACGACGACGCGGACACGGTCACGCCTTCGCTGCGACCACTGAATATGTACGGGTATTCCAAGCACATGTTCGACCTGTGGGCGCTCCGCGAAGGTCTGTTCAGCAGCACGGAAAATCCGATTGCCGGCCTAAAATATTTCAATGTGTACGGTCCCTATGAGGAGCACAAGGGCGACATGCGTTCCGTGGTGCACAAGAGCTTCGGCCAGGCGGGCACCGATGGCAGCGGCACGGTGAAGCTGTTTAGGAGCCACCAGCCCGGCTATCGCGATGGCGAGCAGATGCGCGACTTCATTTACGTGAAAGACGCGGTGGATGTGACACTTTTTCTACTGGAAAATGGAGCCATCGGCGGCCTGTTCAACTGCGGAACCGGCAGTGCGCGGACATGGCGTGACCTGGTGACAGCCGTGTACAGTGCGATGGGACATGCGCCCCGGATAGAGTACATCGACATGCCCGAACATCTTCAGGGGAAATATCAATACTTCACCGAGGCAAAGCCGGAAAAATTGCGCGCCGCAGGGTACACAAAGCCGTTCACCACGCTCGAAGACGGCATCCGAGACTACGTGCGGAACTATCTGCAACAGCAGGCGGTATAACTCATGAGCAGTTCGGTTCTGCAGACCAATGTCGCGGACGCCAAGGCGGTGTTTGACTCACTGCCGCCGATGGAGCAACAGGTGCAGCGCGCGGCGGACATGCTTGCCAATGCGCTCTTGAGTGGAAAGAAGCTGCTGGCCTGCGGCAACGGCGGATCTGCCGCGGACGCCTCCCACCTGACAACGGAGTTTGTCGTCCGCTTCCATGGGGAACGCAGACCCTACCCCGCGATTTCCTTCACGGCGAATGGCGGCGATCTGACCGCATGTGGTAATGACTACAGCTTCGACGAAGTCTTTGCCCGGCAGGTACGCGCGTTTGGACAACCTGGGGATGTGCTGTTCGCCTTTACGACTAGCGGCAACAGCGAAAATGTGCTGCGCGCCCTGCATACTGCGAAGAGCGAAGGCGTGGCAACGGTAGCCTTCTTGGGGCGGGATGGTGGGCGCTGCGCCGGCGTAGCGGACGTTGAGATGATTGTGCAGCATCAACTGACCGCGCGCATCCAGGAAGCGCATAAACTGCTACTGCATACGATTTGTGAACTCGTGGAGTTGCGGCTGCACGCCGCGGCTGCCGAGGGAAAGCAACCAGCGAGTTGAAATGACCGGTTTACGCATCGGTATCGACCTGGGCGGCACCAAGATTGAAGGCAGGGCCTTCGACGCGCAGAACCGTGAGCTCGACCGGCTCCGCGTCAGCACGCCACGAGAAGATTACGCGGGTACCATCGAGGCGATTGCGGGAGTGGCAGAGGCGCTGGAAACGCGCGCCGGGGCAAAAGGCACACTTGGCGTCGGGATTCCTGGCTCCGTGGTCCGGTCAACCGGTCTGGTCAAGAATTCGAATTCCACGTGGCTGAATGGCATGCCCCTGGAAGTGGACCTATCCCGGCGCATGGGGCGTGAGGTGCGGTGCGCAAACGACGCCAACTGCCTCGCTGTTTCAGAAGCGACGGACGGTGCGGGCGCAGGCTTCCCTGTCGTCTTCGGCGTGATACTTGGAACCGGTTGCGGTGGCGGGGTCTCCATCAACGGACGCGTTCATGCGGGACCCAACGGCATCGGCGGCGAGTGGGGACACAACACACTGCCGATGGAACACCCTGATGAATTTCCAGGCGCCGAGTGCTACTGCGGACAGCGCGGATGCATGGAGAAATGGGTTTCCGGCACAGGACTTGAAATGGATTACGCGCGTGCCACTGGGCAGGCGTTGCGTGGACCGGAGATCGTCCAGCTAAGTGAGGCTGGCGATGCGGAAGCTGAAGCGGCATTGCGGCGTCTCGAAGACCGGCTGGCTCGCGGTCTTTCGAATGTGATGAACCTGCTTGATCCTGACTGCATCGTGTTTGGCGGTGGCTTGTCGCGTCTGGAACGGCTCTATGTGAATCTGCCAGCCTTGATCGCCCGGTACACGTTTGGCAAGGGCTGCGAGACCCCGCTTCGGCAGGCGATTCACGGGGACGCCAGCGGTGTACGAGGAGCCGCTTGGCTTTGGCCCGCTATTTCTACCCCGTAAGGCTCACAACGTGGCGTGTTCCAGGTCGGTCTGTAGCCAGTCGCCCTTCTCGATCGCGGCACGAATCTGTGCGGGCGTGCGGCCCTGCTTCGTCTGCTTGTAGGCGAAGACAGCTTCCTTCATACAGGTCGAACATTCCGCCCCATGCAGCCCTTCAAAGCAGGAATGCAGGCTGTTGTGTCCCATGGAGCGGTCGCAGCGGCAGTAGCATGGCAACTGATGCAGCACCGGCGAAACTTGCGCGGCCATACGATATGCGGTTATCTGGTATGGCTGCGCGAAGTTCATGCCAGTGAGCTGCGCGCCGTGCAGAATGGGCGGCAAAGGCCGCGTGGGTGCACTTGGGTTGTAGTCAGGAATCTCGGCGGCTGGATTGGACCACTGTGCGCATGCGGCGACTGTAAGTGCGGCAAGCGCAACAAGTGGGAACAGGCGTTTCATCTCTTTAGGATAAACGTTACGGCTGGTATGTATGACACCGCAGGGGAACAAAAAAAAGCCCGTATGAACGATGGACGCTCATACGGGGGAGGCCAGTGACGCAACTTGTAGCGGCTGGATGTTGCTCTACAGTCCGCTGAACCTTGGGACTTACTGCCCACATCCATTATGACGCAGATTTGGCCAGGAAGTTGCTGATTCGTACTAAAAAATGCAGACTTCTATAGAAATTAGTAGATTCAGTGCCATTTCAGGCTTTTGCAGGACGTGCAGATCGCTTTTGGGCGGCCCAACCAGGTTTGGTGACCTGACGAGCTCGCCCAAGAGCCAGCGCATCTGTTGGAACGTCCTCGGTGATGCAACTGCCTGCGGCGACATACGAGCCGCTTTCCAGGGTGAGTGGCGCAACCAGCGTAGAATCCGAGCCGACGAAGACACCATCGCCGATCACCGTCGGGTGCTTGTGGACACCGTCGTAATTGCAGGTGATGACCCCCGCGCCGATGTTTGTGCCAGCGCCGATCACCGCGTCGCCAAGATAGGCAAGGTGGTTCGCCTTCGAGCCTTCACCCAGTGTGGCCTTTTTCGTTTCGACGAAATTGCCCACATGGGCGTGGGCACCGATCTGGCTTTCTGGGCGGAGATGGGCATACGGCCCAAGCTGTGCGCCGTCGCCAACCGTTGAGGAGTTCAGGATACAGCCGTTACGCACGAGCACGCCGTCACCCAAGGTACAGTTCTCGATAACAGAATAGGAACGGATGCGGCAGTTGGAACCGATCCTCGTGGAACCGAGTACTTGCGTAAATGGCTCTAGCAGCGTGTCGGGGCCGATCTCGACTTCGGCATCGATGGTGACGGTCTCAGGCCGGAAGATGGTTACACCGGCTGCCATCAGGCGTTTGACGGTGATCTCGCGCAGGCTGGCGTCAAGGTGCATCATCTCCGCGATCGTGTTCGCACCCAGCACCTCGTCGACAGAGTTCGCAGAGACAGCGACGACCCGCTTGCCGTCTGCGACCAGGATGGCGGCGATATCGGTCAGGTAGAACTCGCCCGCGCTGTTTGTATTGTGCAGCGCGCCGAGCCGGGCAAAGAGTTCCGCTGTGTTAAAGGCATAGATGCCGCTGTTGATCTCGCGCAGCCGGTCCGGTGTGGCGAGCAGTTCCGGAGTCAAGGATTTCTGCTCGACGATTGCGAGGACCTCCGCGGAGCCGCTGTCCCGCCGAAGAACGCGCCCGTAACCGGTCGGATCGGGAGGGATTGCCGTCAGGATGGTCATGGCGGCGCGCTCCCGCAGGTGGGTATCGTGCAGGGCGGCGATGGTCTCCGGGCGAATCAGGGGCACATCCCCAGAGAGGACCAGAAGGTGCTCCGGAACGGGGTTACCGGTGCTGCTGTACCAGTCGCGCACACATTGCAGCGCATGACCCGTGCCCAGCTGCTGGGGCTGTAGCACAAAGCGAACACCGGTAGACGTGGCCGCCTGCTCCACTTGCCCTGCCTGATGGCCGACGACGACTACGATCTCACCCGGTGCGACGGCGGTCTGCGCCGCTGCAATTACGTGTAGCAGCAGAGCCTTGCCGCCGACCTGATGCAGCACCTTCGGACGGGCGCTGCGCAGGCGCGTGCCCTTCCCTGCCGCCATAATGACAATGCCGAAGTCACTCATACCCTGATGCTAGCGGACATGCGCGGTGTTGGCGGCGTTTTGACGCCGTAACATTGCAATGTGCCGCGCCGATACGGGAGCGGACTCATGCAGTCGCGGCCTTCCTCGCTGCCCGTTTCCGCGCGGGTTTGGGTTCCACTTTGGCGCGCTGTTCCGGGCCTTCAGCATCCCGTACCTCTCCCGATGCAATCTGCACGAATCTGATCTGAGCTTCTACAGGATGTTTGCCCTCCGGCGGTCGCGTGTACTCGCCGCTGGACTGAAGCAAACGTGCTTTGACGGTATCCAAAAGATACGTTTCCAGGATTTCGTAACGCAAGCGGTGCTTCAGGTCTGGCTGTGTCACGGGAAAGACTGCCTCACACCGTTCAAAGAGGTTGCGCGGCATCCAATCCGCGGATCCCGAGTAAACTTCGCTGGTGTCCTCAGCGCCAGAGCTGCCATTTGCAAACCAGAAGATGCGGCTGTGCTCCAGGAACCGGCCCACGATGGAGCGGACGCGGATATGCTCGCTCAGCTTGCGCACACCCGGCCGCAGCGTGCACATGCCTCTGATGATCAGGTCGATTTCAACACCTGCCTGCGAAGCGGCATACAGCGCATGAATCGTAGTTCCGTCCAGCAGTGCATTCATCTTGGCGATGATTCGAGCGGGACGTCCCGCTCGGGCATGGTCTGCTTCCCTGTTAATCAAATCAATGATGCTGGTTGCTAGTGTGACCGGCGCAACCAGCAGAGGCTTGAAATCTTGATCTTGCGCACCCGCGGTCAGGAAATTGAAGACTCGCTGCACGGCCGCGGTGATGGCCTCGTTCGCGGTAAGCAGACTGATATCCGTATAGAACCGAGCCGTAACGGAGTTGTAGTTGCCCGTGCCAATATGCGCGTACCGGCGGGTTACGCCATCCGGGTCCTTGCGCACCAGCAGCGCAAGTTTGGCGTGTGTCTTGAGGCCTACGATGCCGTGAAACACCTGCACCCCGGCATCTTCCAGCGTGCGAGCCCAGCGGATATTGGAATCCTCGTCGAACCGCGCCATCAGCTCCACCACAACGGTTACGTCGGTGCTGGATGCGGCATCCAGCAAAGCCTGAAAGAGCGGTGAATCACGTGACGTGCGGTAGAGCGTCTGTTTGATAGAGACGACGTTTTCGTCCTCGGTTGCCGTCTCGATGAAGCGTTCCACGGTGCGGAAAGAGTCGAATGGGTGATGCAGCAGGATATCTGTCTGGCGTAGCGTCTCGAAAAGGCTAAGTGGATGCCCATCGGGGCCGAGCGGCGGCTTAAAATCGCGCCCCGTAAACTTAGGAAACTTCAGGTCAGGGCGCTCAACGCAGCTGTACAGCTCCATGATCCGGGTCAGATTGATTGGTTCTTCCGCACGAAAAACCTGCCATCGGTCCAGTTCGAAGTTGACCCGCAGTTGATCGATAAGCTCCTCGTCGGCACCGGCTTCAATCTCCAGCCGCACCACATCGCCTTTGCGGCGGTTGTGCAGTTCGGCGCGCACGCTTTCCAGCAGCGAGCGTGACTCTTCTTCCTGCAAATACAGATTGCTGTTGCGTGTGACGCGAAAGGGGGCGCGCGCCAGAATTTCATATCCAGGAAACATGCGTGGAACGCGTGCCTGGATGAGTTCATGCAGGAATAGAAAGCGGTAGTTATTTTCATCAAAGGGCAGTCGCAGAACCCGTGGAAGCGATCGCGGAACCGTCACAACACCCAGCAGGCCGCTGGGCACGTCCTTACGCGAAGAGCGCTTGCGCCGCAATAGCAAACCAATGCAGAGCGCCTTGTTGAGCACCCGCGGAAACGGGTGCGAGGGGTCGATGGTAACCGGCGTAAGCAGCGGGTCCACCTCGCGGTCGAAGTACGCGTTGGCGTACTCCAGTTCCGCTTCATTCAAATCGTTCCAATGGGGAAGCTCGATGCGCTCTGCCCGAAGCGCCGGGATGATAGAACGGGTCCAGCAGGAGTATTGCTCGCGATTAAAGCGGTGCAGATGATCGGCCAGCGCATCCAGGCGCTCCTGTTCCGACATGCCGTCGTCGTCCTGGCCGTCAGGCTGCTGGTATCCGTCCTCAATCCGTTGCAAGATCGTTGCCACCCGGACTTCGATGAACTCGTCGAGGTTGGACGCTGTGATGCTAAGGAACTTGACGCGCTCCAGCAGTGGATTCGAGGCATCCTGAGCCTCTTCAAGAACACGTCCGTTAAAGCGAAGCCACGACTCATCCCGGTTGAAGAAAAGATGTTGCGGAGCTTCATCCGCTTCACCGTTCCGTGTGACTTTCCGTCTCGTCTTTTGTGCTTTTCCGGCCATCTCCACTCAGCGTGCTCGCTAACGAGCAACTCTGATGGTACCTTCTGTGTGTGAACAGCGCCTTAAGGGACAGAGCGGTGCTCCGTCCAACTTGTTCGGTCTGTCATGAATCTATCTTTGTGGAATGAGACACTGACGTCCAAGGAGCACGATATGAAGAGAGTGGGAGTTGCATCGCTGGTGTTGGCAGTGACAGTTTCGGCGGGAAGCCTGTCGGCACAGAGTGCGGGCCAGGACGCAAGAAGTGCCGGACACGAAACAAGCGCCGCCGCAAAGGATACAGGCCATGCCGTTGCCAAGGGTACAAAGAAGGGATACCACAAGACCAATAGAGGCACGGAGGCAGTTGCGGATAAGACTAAGAATGGGACGGAGACCGTGGCGGACAGGACCGGTCATGACACGAAGGTCGCCGCTAAGGACACCTCACATGGAACCGAGAGGGTAGCGGATAAGACTGGCCACGGTGCGAAAGTAGCCGCTAAGGACACCGAGCATGGAACCGAAACTGTAGCGGACAAGACGGGACATGGTGTGAAGGTCGCCGCTAAAGACACGGTGCACGGAACGAAGGTGGTTGCCGATACGACCGCTCGCGACACGAAGAAAATAGCCAAGAAGCTTGTTGGCGACAAGAGTCCGACGACGACCCCGGCGGATCCTCCAAAGCAGTAGAAGTCATAAAGGGTACGGGAGTCCCGCACCTTTTCTTCTTATGTACGCAGAGATTGCGCGCGTACTGTGGGAAAGAGAATTGGCACTGCGACTGCAACAAGCGTAATCCAGAAGACATCCGCGCTGAGTAGATGGATAACTTGGAGCGTCATGGGAGCGAGTGCCAATACATCCGCTATGCCTACAAAAAGTTGGACGATAACGTTTACCGCCAGTCCGAGCGCAAGTGTTCGCTGATTGTTGCGTACAAGAATTGTGTCCACCCACACCGTACATACAACTACTAACATTGCGCTGGCTGGGTGTATCCAGCGCATACGGATGAGCAGAGGCGAATTTGCCGCGAAATCTGCGGTTATCGCCGCTCTCAGGGACGGTGATGGGTAAAGCGTGTCAGCCAGCGCAGCCACGGAACCAGTCGCGCCGGTCAGGAGGGTGGCAAGCAGCGCAAGCAGCATGGGTCCACGTAGATTCCCAAGGTAGGGAATACTCCGCATCTGGCCCAGGAGAACAGCTGTCGCGGTGGTCGCGGCAAGCAGCAGCATCGTGTTTGTGAAGTGTACGCCCTGCACAAACACGCGAACGGCAGAGGCATTCTTTTCGACATAGTGGCCCAGCACAAGCAACGCGCCCAGCGCGGCCTCGGTCACAAGCAGAAATCCGGCAATTAACGACGCACAACGTGCAGGATGTTTGCGAGGGGTTGCGCGAAAGGTCCACACGATCAGCAGCATGAACATCGCTGCGGAAATGCCGGTCAGCGAGCGATGCACAAACTCAATGACCGTCGCGGCACGCGGGTGATGCGGCAGGATCTCGCCATTGCACAGCGGCCAGCGGTCGCCGCATCCCGCACCGGATGATGTAGCGCGAACCACCGCTCCCTCAAGCACGACCAGGACGAAAAACATGAGCGTGCACCACGCCCACGCGTGGACACCTCGCATGGAACGGACGTGTGATGGTGCTGGAGCAATGTGAGTGGCCATGGCTATCCTGCGGCCAGTTCGCGCGCACGCTGGGTAGCACGCTTGACGGCTTTGATGAGCGTGACGCGTAGACCACCCTCTTCCAGTTCGAGAATGCCATCGACGGTACAGCCAGCCGGAGTTGTCACCGCATCTTTCAGCAGAGCTGGGTGATATCCAGTCTCAAGCACCATTCGAGCGGAACCATAGGTGGTTTGCGCGGCCAGCAGCGTGGCCGTGTCTCGCGGCAGGCCGACATTGACGCCGGCTTCGGCTAACGCCTCGATGATGATGTAAATGAAGGCTGGACCGGAGCCGGAAAGACCGGTTACCGCATCCATGTGCTTTTCGTCAACAATCACCGTGCGTCCCACCGTCGCAAAGATACGTTGCGCGATGGAAAGTTGCTCTTCGGTGACAAAGTGTCCTCGACACAGCGCGGTAATGCCTGCGGCCAGCATGGCCGGGGTATTCGGCATGGCCCGGACAACGCCAAGTTCAAGCTCAGCCGCGGCTTCGATCGCCGAAGTCTTTACTGAAGCGGCAAAGGAAAGCAGCAGCGTGTTGCCGGTCAGCGCAGGACGAATCTCCGCGACCAGGCCGGGAACTTGCAGCGGCTTCACTCCAAGCAAGATGACATCCGCGCCGTCTGCCGCACGGAGGTTATCCGTGGAGACCTCCACGCCGAACTGCGTAGAAAGCGCGTGCGCGCGCTCTGGATGCGCTACCGTGGCGACGATCTGCTCCGGATGCAGGAGACTGTTTTTGAGGAATGCCTGCAGCAGGATGCCACCCATTTTGCCCGCGCCTAGCACGGCAACCTTTACACCGGGCATGCTGGCGGGCGTCTGCGGCACTTCGTATGCTGGTGGTTCTTCCGTCATGCGGCCCCTTTGTTTTTCTTACGGTCCAGATTGGCGAAAAGCGTGTTCACGTCCAAAGCGATGTCTGTGCCGGGCGCACGCAGAATCAAGTCTTCCTGCTGCTGCAATCCTCCTGAGCCAAAGGTGTAGGCAAGACGCTCCTGCGGATCGATGAGCCAGATATGCGGCACGCCCATGGCGCGGTAATCTTCAAGCACCTTGGTTGCACGAGAGAGACGGTCCTCAGGGGACATGATTTCGATGCAAAGGAGCGGAGGAGTTATCACAACGGTCTCGAAGGGAGCATCGAATCGCAGCAGTGTAAAGTCGCAGATCCTCACACGCTCTCCTGCCACTAAAACCCTCTGTTCCGTGCAACTTACCACATCAAGCTGGACTTCCTGCTCCACGAAAACTGCTGAGATCAGCGCCTGCAACCGGGCATGTTCTCTTTCTCCCAACTTCCTCTCCTCAATCTCTCCGTCGACGAAATCAGCGTCGGGGCTGTAAGCAGTCTTAAGGTACTGCTCCATCGCCGTCATCGCTTGCGCGGTTGCCATGCTATTACCTCGTGGTTCTTAGACTACGCCCCGACTACTTCGCGGACGCGAGCGCGAAAGAGCTTTCCGGATACCACTCTGGCCGGGGACCGTCGGCGACGCGTGTCATCAGCTGCGCGAGAATGACGGTGAACTGTGCTGCGGCAACCTTGTCCACGGGTTGGTTCAGGTCGTCGCTGGGCTTGTGATACCGCGTGGCGACCCAATCGTTGAAGGTCTTCATCTCGGGCGAATCGGGCGTCCATCCGAACTTGAACGCAAGCGCGGGGATCCCCTGTTTGACGAAATTCACCTGGTCGGAGCGCACGAACCGGTTCTCGTCCGGCTGCTTGTCATACTGCACTTCCACATCATTCAGTTGAAAGACCGCACGCGCATCGTTGCCCAGGGTAGACTCGCCCATGCCCTGCACTTCGATGAAGCGCAATGGAAACAATGGCAGGTACATGTCCATATTCAAATCAGCGACGATGGAGGTTCTTGGCACGGTGGGTTTGGTGGCAAAGTATTGTGAGCCAAGCTCGCCCAGTTCCTCCCCCGTAAGCGCGATAAACAGCAGCGAGCGCTTCGGCCGGGGCTGCGCTGCTATGATTTTGGCGCATTCGATCACGGACGCTACTCCGCTGGCGTTGTCCATGGCACCGTTGTAGAGTTTGTCGCCGTTGATCTCCCGGCCTATGCCCAGATGATCGAGGTGCGCGCTGACAACGACATACTCCTTCTTCAGACGCGAGTCCGATCCCTCCAACATGCCTATCACGTTCGAGGCGTGAACTTCTGCCCCATGAACCACAACCGTCTGCGCCTCCAGCGTGCCCGGAATTTCAAAGTGCGGCAGCGGCTTGCCTGCATCACCCAGGGCCTTTAATTCTTGCGCGGTATGACCTGTGCCCGTGAGCAACTTTTCAAATCCAGCAGACGTCGCGCTGGCCGCAACTCGGAGACCCTTTAGCGTATCGAGGTCTGGATCAGCAAACAGAAGTGACGGACCCTGTGCACGCTGCGGCTGGGCGGCTTGCTGCTGGGCAGGTGTCAGCTTTTCGGTGCCGGGGACCACGCGCGGCGGAGTGACTGAGATTACTCCCACAGCTCCGGCGGCGTGCAACTGCCGCCATCGCTGGTCCATGCCGCGGGCATAGGCGCGTTGTGGGCCTTGCAACCGCTCCGGCGCCGCGTTGTAGAACACTGCAATCTTGCCTTTGAGATCAGATCCAGCCAGATCGTCGACGTGCTTACGCGGAACCCGGAGACCGTAGCCGATGAAAATGAGTGGCGCGGAGACAAGTGCGCTGCTGTCAACGTGAGGTGACAGGACCATCTCCTTGCCAAGATCGAAACTGACAATGCCGCCGCCCGTGTGGAGCGAAACGCTCGACTTTACATGGTCCACCGAGGTGGGAATAAGCGCAACCGGCTGCTGATAGCCCTGCGTTCCGGCTGGCTTCAGGCCGATCGCCTTGAACTGCTGTTCCACATAGGCCACCGCCTTGTCGTAGCCTGGAGTTCCAGCCTTGCGGCCTTCCAGCCGGTCATCTGCCAGGAACTGCACATGAGACCACCATGCGGTAGCCGGTGCGCTCCAATCGTTGCGCTCCGTAACCGGGGTGATTTGCGCATGCGCAAACGAAGCGAACACACCGGCCATGACTAGCGTGACGGCGCAGCAGTGAAAAAGGCGTGAACTCATCCGCTGAGTCTCCTGAATTCCGAATAACCAATGGTAACCGCTGAGAAGCTCTCTACTGCTTGCTTCCAAAGATATCGCCCAAACGGCGAATCTGAGCACCGACGCCGCGTAGCTTCTCCTCAATCCGTTCGTACCCGCGATCGATGTGGTAGACGCGATCAAGAATGGTTTCACCGTCGGCCACGAGCGCGGCAAGCACCAGAGAGGCAGAGGCGCGCAGATCGCTGCACATCACGGCAGCTCCCTGCAAGGGGGTGCGACCGCGAACTGTCGCGCTGCGGCCCTCCACCCTGATGTTCGCGCCCATGCGAACCAGTTCACTTACGTGCATGAACCGGTTCTCAAAAATATTCTCCGCTACGGTAGACGTGCCGTTCGCCTGAGTTGCAAGCGCCATGAACTGTGCCTGCATATCCGTGGGAAACCCCGGGTACTCCACGGTCGCGATGGAGGTTGCGCGAAGGGAGTCACGGCCTTCGCTGCGGACCCGGATGTTCTCCCTACCCACGTCCATGCGGACGCCGCACTCCTCCAGTTTGGCTATCACGGCAGCGAGATGGCCCGGATTGCAGCAGTCCACATTCAGATCGCCGCCACTGATGGCACCCGCTATCAAGAAGGTGCCTGCCTCGATGCGGTCAGGGTTGATGCGGTGGCGAACGCCATGCAGCCGGTCGACCCCTGTAATGCGAATCGTCGATGTGCCCGCTCCTTCAATCTCCGCTCCCATGCCGGTCAGCATTGCCGCAAGATCTGTTACCTCCGGCTCTCGCGCGCAGTTCTCCATCAGGGTTTCGCCGTCTGCAAGAACAGCCGCCATCAGCAGGTCTTCCGTGCCAGTGACGGTGATCTTGTCAAAGAGGATGTGCGCGCCTTTCAGCCGCTCCGCCCGTGCCTCAATGTAACCATGCTCCTGCGTGATCGTTGCACCCATTTGTTCCAGCCCTTTGAGGTGGAGGTCAATGGGGCGTCCTCCAATCGCGCAACCGCCAGGTACCGCGACACGCGCCATGCCGGTGCGCGCCACCAGCGGCCCAAGCACCAGGGAGGAAGCCCGCATCGTCTTGACGATCTCGTATTTTGCTTCTGGGTCACTAAGGACAGCGCATTGGATCGTGGTGCGATGCTGCGCACGGCCATAGCCGAGTTCGCATTTAGCCCCCATGGCCTCCAGCAAGCGACGCTCTGTCTCAATATCCCGAACCTGCGGAATGTTTTCCAGCACGATTTCATCAGCGGTTAGGATGGCCGCCGCCATGCACGGCAATGCGGAGTTCTTCGCACCGGAGACCTTGATCGTGCCAAGCAAGGGATTTCCCCCGCGAATAACAAACTTGTCCATTTCACAAGTGTACGAAAGACCTGTGCTAAAGGCGGTGCCAAACATGGTTCGAGGTAGATCTACCATTGATTTGCGGCAACACAAGAACTACCCCGTAACCTTCCGTACAAAGCCGAAGGGCTGACCTTTCGGCCAGCCCTTCGGATAAGACGGGTTAATGTGCGTTATTTGCGGCGGTGGTGGCGACGTCCTGCCGGAGCGTTGCGAGGCTGAGCTCTCACCGCGCTCTCATCGACCGTTGTGCCGAGGCTACCAGCGCTTGCGCCAGACGGGATCAGCGTGGAAGTGACGGAGTTGGAGGAATCCGAGCCAGTGTAGAGCGTGATGCGGGAGGCATCGACACCCTTTTCACCAACCAGGTACGCCTTCGTGTTCACGGCGCGCTCTGCTGCTTGGCGGCTGGCGTTGTTCGCGGAAGCCGAGTTGCCGACCAGAGCGAGCTTCGCATCCGAGTTGCGCTGCAGGTTAAGGGCGATGTCGTCAAGGCAGGCCTTGGCTTCATTGTCCACGCGGTTTGGACGCTTCTTGTCACGATCAAAGGTGATCGAGCAAAGTTGAGACGTTGTCGGCTGAACGATGGGTGCCGGAGCATTGATCGAGACCGAGGTCGTTGCGGTTGCGTTACGGCCCTTATCGTCCATCACATTGCATGTGACGGTGATGGCACCGGGTGCCGCACCCGTGGTGGAGAGGGTAGCAGTTGCGCCGCTGCCGGATACCGATCCAGAGGTGGAGCTATAGCTGTAGGTGTAGTTAACTGGACGGCCATAGGTATCGGTTACCGTGGAGGTGATGGTCGAAGAACCACCAGGCGCAACCGTGGATGGGCTGGCCGAGCAGGAGAGCGACAGAGCGGGCAACGCATTGACCGTGAACGGAACGGTGCAGTCCGCGAACTGGCCAGCCTTGGCACCTTCGGATACGGTTCCTTTTACGTTATAGTTGCCGGGATTGAGGCCGGTGGTATCCACCGTGGCAACGTTGCTGGTGCCGCTGACCTTACCACCGTCTGAGGTCCAGGAGAAGGTCGGAGTCTTCTTCGGATTCAGATTGGTGGCAGTACCAGTCACTGTAATTGGGTCGCCAGCATACGCTGAGGTCGGGCTGGCAACGCAGGCATAGGTCACAGGTGGCGGCGGAATGATATGACCAAAATGCATCAGGATACCGCTGCTCAACTGTGCGGAACTGATATTGGCGCGGCCACCTAGAACACCACCAGTCGGAATTCCGACGTATGGGCCGTAATCTTCGTGGATGTAGACGTAATCAGCCTGGAAAAGCCGGATGCCGAAGGCGTGGTTATGGAACGGCAGATCGTAATCCATGCCGCCGCCAGCTGTCAGCGAAGGCCCCCACATGTATGGCTCGTGATAGGTGGCGCCCGGCGTTTCGCTGTTCGGACCACCCAAGTGGGCTGCGCCTGCCATGGCATGTCCAAAGAACGTGACGCTCTGAGTCGGCAGGCGGAATGTGGGACCGGCTGAGTATAGCCACAGGCCATCGTTACGGCCGTCGGGATGGACGGCGGCAGAAATCTCGATGCCGGCGTACTTATTGAAGTAGAAAGCACCGGAACCGATGGCACCGACGTCGACCGATGAGTAGCTGACGTTAGCTGGCTTCACCAGGCCATGACCGCCCCAGTAAGAGTAGCCCAGGAACACGTCGGCACGCGACGGATTTGGGCCCGATGGCGGTGCGGCTGCTGGCGTTGTTTGCGCACCCAGGCTTGCAGCGCCCAGGGTTACTGCGCTCGCTGCCAGTACCGAACGGCCTAGTTTGCGAAACGGCTGAGAAAACATGCGACTTATCCTCCGCGGAAAATTATCTCTATGCACGAACCGTGAGCTCTCGCAACACCGGCTCACTTGTTAACGGTTGCGATTGAAGTGTATAGCAGCATTTCCTCTCCGCGAAGAAATTTTTGCCACGAATCGGGGCGAATGTCTACCACACTGCTCTCTGGTGTACATCAGAGCGATTGCGTTTGCGCAAGAGCTGAATCAAAACAGTAACCTGCAAGGCGTCAAAGCGGTACAAGAGCTACAAGGCGCAACAGTATGGGTGCATCTATGCGATGTTTAAAGAGTCCTTTATGCTGCCCCGCTCCCTCTGAATTTTTTCCTGCAGGAGCGTAATTGCATACAGCAGCTGCTCCGGCCGGGGCGGGCAGCCGGGCACATAAATATCGACAGGAATGATTTGGTTAACGCCTTGCAGCAGAGCGTAGTTGTTGAAGACACCACCCGAGGTGGCACAGGCGCCCATGGAGATCACCCACTTTGGTTCGGGCATCTGCTCATAAAGCCGCCGGATTACGGGTGCCATCTTCTGTGAAACGCGGCCCGCGACCACCATCAAGTCACTTTGCCGGGGGGATGGGCGAAAAACCTCGGCACCGAAACGGGCAATGTCGTAGCGGGACCCGCCCATGCTCATCATCTCGATGGCGCAACAGGCCAGGCCAAAGGTCATGGGCCAGACAGAATTTTTACGCACCCAATTCACCGCGGCATCCATGGATGCTAGGACGACGCCTTCGGGCTGCTGGGGTCCCCAGTTCACCTCGCGCAACTTGTCTTGGTTCTTGCCAAAGGAATCGAGCGTGCCGAAAAAGTAACGGTCCGAGCCCTGCTGTTCCGCTGGACGCCCGCTGGCTGAGGTCTGTTCTGGAGGAGTCATCACGTTCGATTCTATGTCAAACCGTCTGCCTAGTAGTGGACGTTCCCGGGACCCCAATCAGATCGTTAAAACGTAAGTTCACGGATCGAAACGGGACTCTTCGTGTTTGTGCACATCGCTCATTCATCCAGCGTGCTTCCTGTCATTCAATTGCCGCTGTCTTGAAGCGGACATCTGGCAAAAACCTCTCGCGTGTCTTGCCAGAACGGCGCGGTTGTGTACAGTAAACAAAACGAACCAATCACTACACCGCTTTCCGGCCTGCGTTGGCTGGCAAACACCGCATCCTCTCGTCCGGGCTGCGGAAACCTCATTGCACTTTGAGCAAAGGTGAATTGATGTATGCGTGATGTGCACAGGATATTCCGGCGCTATTTCTCCGTTTTTGCAATCATTGCGCTCGCCTGCTCCCTCGGCCTGAAGGCGCAAGTGACCGCTGGCCCCGGCCCGGAGCTGCACGGTGTTTCCGGTACCCAGCCGGCGCAGCCCACCCCGGAGTCGCGGCTGACGGCATTGGAGAAGCAGAACGCGGATCTACAGACCGCCGTGGCAGCGGCACAAACGGCGGGCGACAACGGATGGATGTTGGTTTCCGCCGCGCTTGTCCTGATGATGAGCGGCCCGGGCTTGACGCTGTTTTATGGCGGTCTTGTGCGCCGCAAGAACATCCTGAGCACCATGATGCAAACATTCGCTCTGATGGCGGTGATCACCGTACTTTGGCCCATTCTGGGCTACTCCCTCGCGTTTGGCGAAAATACGGGGCATGCCGGCTTCTTTATCGGTTCGTTTCAGAACGCCTTTCTGCATGGTGTGGGCTTGGTGCCTGACAAGGTGTATGTCACCACGATCCCGCTACAGACGTTCATGGTCTATCAGCTAATGTTCGCAATTATCACGCCCGCATTGATAAGCGGTGCTTTCGCGGAGCGGATGAAGTTTTCTGCCATGCTGCTGTTCATGGTGCTATGGGCCGTGTTCGTCTATAGCCCCATGGCACACATGGTGTGGGGTAAGGGTGGTCTGCTAAACGCGGCTCTGGGCGGACGGTTTCCATGCCTCGACTTTGCTGGAGGCACGGTGGTACATGTGACCAGCGGCGTGTCCGCGCTGGTGTGCTGCCTCTACATGGGTAAACGGCGAGGCTACCCGAAGGTGCCGATGCCGCCGCATTCGCTTGTGCTGAGCTTTGTGGGCGCGTGCCTCCTGTGGGTGGGTTGGTTTGGTTTCAACGCCGGATCGGCGCTGAATGCGGGGACGCTTGCCACGTCGGCGTTCGTGACGACGCACTTTGCCGCCGCAGCCGCAGCCTGTGGATGGACGGTCGCGGAGTGGCTTAAAACAGGCAAACCCACCGCCCTGGGTGCAATCTCAGGGGCGGTTGCCGGGCTGGTCGGCATTACGCCCGCGGCTGGGTTCGTTACCCCAATCTCCGCGCTCTGGATCGGCCTGCTCACCGGTGTCTTCTGCTTCTGCATGGTGTTCTTCGTCAAGTCAAAGTTCGGCTATGACGATTCGCTGGATGCTTTTGGCGTACACGGTGCCGGAGGCACGCTGGGTGCACTGCTCACCGGCATCTTCGCCAATTCGGTCATCAACCCCATCTTTGGCGCGGGAAAGGCAACCGGCGTCCTGGAGGGCAATGGACACCAATTGCTGAATCAGATCACCGGTGTGCTCATTGCGTGGACGCTCTCGATTGTTGGAACGCTGGTGATTCTCCTCATTGTGGATAAGACCATCGGTCTGCGGGTTTCTGCGGAAGATGAAGACATGGGATTGGATTTGTCGCAGCATGGCGAAGAAGGGTACCACGCCGAACCGGCATACTAAGACTGTGCCGGGTGTGTACTTTTTAAGCACAGGGGACGACAGCCTGGCTCCGGTTCGGGCACAATGACGAAGCTCGCAAGGATTGGTAAGAATGCAGAAGATTGAAGCGGTGATTCAGCCGGGCAAGCTGGATGCGGTGAAAGAAGCTCTGATCGAGGTGGGTGTCGAGGGGATCACGATCCTGGAGGCACGCGGTCACGGGCGGCAAAAGGGACATACGGAGTTCTATCGTGGGCGTGAGTACTCGGTCGATCTTTTGCCCAAAATCAAGCTTGAAACCGTGGTGCCGGACGCGATCGCCGGGAAAGCTGTCAGCGCTATCATTGCAGCGGCACAGACCGGATCCATTGGCGATGGCAAAATCTTCATGACGCGTGTGGACGACGCCATCCGCATCCGCAATGAAGATCGTGGCGATCTGGCACTTTAGGCGCTTGCACGCATGCTGCTGCTGGCGGTAGCTTCCTCATCAGAGGTGACGGCATGATGCTTGATTCCGCCGGGCCGGCAGACGCACGGCGGCTCTACATCGAGCGAGTTACCGCAGCTTCTGACGCATTTACGGCTGGCGCTTTCAGCGGAACGCAGACGGTTGAGGCACGCACCGACGCGGCGGATGCTCTGGTGCTGGTGTTGTGGCAGAGCTCTGTTGAAACGAATGAATCGCTTCGTGAAGGCATCGCTCTACTTGCGACAGGTGGGTATGGCCGCCGCGAGTTGTTCCCCGGTTCCGATGTTGACCTTCTATTTGTCGCCAGAAATTCGCACATCGAGCAAGCAGCGAAAGATTTCATCCGGCGCATGTGTCAGCAGCTATGGGACAGCAATATCCGTGTCGCCGCAACCACACGACTCATGGCTGAGTGTGACCGGTATGACTCTGCCAATCCCGAGTTCGTGTTTTCGCTGCTTGACCTTCGGCCGCTTGCCGGCGATGAGGGGCTTTCGGCGGAACTGAACGGTGTTTTGCTTCCCAGGCTGCTGGAACGCGAACGCAAGCCACTGCTCGAGCGCATGCTTGAATTGACTCAGGAGCGGCACGCACGCTATGGCAACACGCTGTTTCACCTTGAACCAAATGTGAAGGATTGCCCTGGCGGATTACGCGATGCTCATGTGTGCCGTTGGCTGGGACGGCTGGCTGGAGCAGACTTTCATACATCGTCCGAGTTCGCTGACGCATTTGCATTTCTTACCGATGTACGCTGCTTTCTTCACCTGCAAGCCGGACGGGATGTGAATGCACTTGATTGGAAGTCACAGGATGCAGCCGCCAGGGCTGGCATCGGCGTCACTGGCCGCGTGCCACGGGACGCAGCGCACTGGATGCAGCTCTACTTCAGACATGCCCGGGTGGTGGCGCGCAGACAGGACTATGAGTGGGGCACGATTCCGCACGCTAGGACTCTGTTCCGTTGGCCTCAAGCCTTCGCTCGGCGCGGGTCAGCTACGATGGCCGGACTGCGCGTGGAACGAGGCCGTGTCCTTCTGAGCGAAGGAGCACCAGCCTACGATCCGGCCCAGGATCCAGACGTGGTGCTGCGCGCCTTTCAAGTGGTTGCTGAAACGGATGCGAGACTTGCGCCATCAACGGAAGCGCGCATCGAAGACAATCTTCCATGGCTTGCATCCCAAATCGACGATGGGGCAGGAGTGTGGCACAAGCTGCGCCTAATCTTGCTGGGGCGCTTTGCCGGTGCGGCGTTACGGTCGATGCACGCACTCGGGGTGCTGGAACTGCTTCTGCCAGAGTTCCACGGCATCGATGCCCTGGTGATTCGAGACGCGTATCACCGGTACACCGTGGACGAGCATACGTTTGTCGTCGTCGATACCTTGCACAGCTTCGACATACCCGGTGGAGGCCCACTTGAAGAGTGGAAGAAACGCTTCGCCGCAATCGCGCATGATGTGCAGCACCTTGACCTGCTTTACCTGGCTTCACTGCTGCATGACACCGGAAAAGGCCGCTTTACGGGCGACCACACCCTGGAGAGCGCCAGGCTGGCCCACAGTGTCCTTAAGCGTTGGGAGTTTGACGAATACGAATCGGGATTGGTGCTCCAACTCATTGGAAATCACTTGGAAATGAGCGCTGCGCTGCGGCGCGACATCTTTGATGGAGAAACGGTGCGTGGCTTTGCGGCACGGGTACACGCACCCGAGGAATTGCGTATGCTGGCGCTGTTCACGTATGCCGATATCCACGCCGTGCATCCAGACGCGTTAACACCGTGGAAGGCTGAGAACCTTTGGCGGCTGTATATTGCCACCTCCAACTATTTGGATCGCAACATCGATGACGAGCGTGTCGATTCGCGCGTCTCAAGCGAACTGGTGTTGCGCGTGGCACAGGCAATCCGGGGTGAGAGCCGCGATCTGCTTGAGTTCCTGGAGGGCTTCCCTCAACGCTATCTGCGCACCCGGTCTCCGGAACAGATCCGCACGCAGTACGACATGAGCAAACACCTCCGTGACGATCCGGTGCAACTCGATTTCACCTGGACTGCGGACCGGAGCGAGATCACGCTGGTAACACCGGACAGGCAGATGCTCTTCGCGCGTATCGCGGGTGTCTTGGCTGCGTGGGGCATGAATATCATCACGGCGGATGCGTTTAGCAATGCGCGTGGCATTGTGGTGGACAGCTTCCGCTTTACCGACAGCTTCAAGACGTTGGAAAAAAATCCATCTGAGCGCGATCGGCTGCTTCAGAGTGTGCATGATGCAATTGCTGACCCGGCGCTTGCCGCTCAAATGATTGCCGGACGCAAGCGCTCGCGGCGCCGGGCACATTTGATGAAAGTAGAAACTTCTGTCAATTTCGACACGGATTCCTCAAGCCATTCCACGCTGCTGCAGGTGGTCGCGCAGGACGTGCCGGGACTGCTCTATGCCATCAGCAGCGCCCTAAGCGACGCTCAGTGCAACATCGAAGTCGCGGTGATCGACACGGAGGGGGACATGGCAATCGATGTGTTCTATCTCACACGGAACGGTAAGGTGCTGGACACTTCGGCATTGCCCGCATTGCAGCAAGAAGTAGCCGCCGCGATTGCGGTCAATGCGGCATGACGCGTGTTGTGAGCTTCATCATTTCTAGAAAAGGAGGGAGGAGATCAGAAGCCCGCCTCCCTTTCCCTTCAAAGCCTACTTGAACGCGGGTTCCGGCTGGTGACTTTCCGCGTAGTGTTTGAGGCTGGTCAGCAGGCCGCCCCATAGCGTGTTACAGGTCTTGATCTTCTCGTCGGTATCCTCAAAACCATCGTGTTCAAGATCGACCACGGTCTTTTCTTCGCCTTTATTTGAGAGCCGGAAGATTGCTTTCGTTCCCTTCGATTGTCCCGGGCCGGCTGTGCATTCCCAGCGGACCTCGGTTTGAGGCTTCAACGTGGCCACCTTCCAGGAGAACGGCCCTTCATGCCTTGAGAAGGAAAGCGTGAACTCGCCGTCTTCCTCGCTGGGGTCGCCCTTTACCTCTTTGGTATACCAGCCCTTCAGGCCGTCGGCGGTGGTAATGGCTTTGAACACTTCCTCTGCGGGAGCTTCAACGGTGGCTTTGTGCGCGGTTTTCTGCATAGCGTTCTCCATGGTGGTACGGTGACGTTGAGCGGCTTCGCGTTGACTAGGCCGGGTGAGCATTGGAGGTGGCCAGGATATCCTGGTCGTTTAGTTGCCTCTGGTTGCCGCCGTACTCCGCCGGCCCTCAGGGATGCCGATACCGTTCCAGCGCGGGAACAAATCCTGGGCTAGCTCCACGCCAAGCAGATCGAGCGCACGATTGACCGTTTGATCGATCACCTCTTCAAGCGTTGACGGGCGGTGATAGAAGGCTGGCACAGGCGGCATGACAATGGCGCCTATTTCAGTTACCTGGACCAGCAGGCGCAAATGTCCGAGATGCAGGGGAGTCTCACGCACCAGGAGTACCAGCGGGCGACGATCCTTCAGCATCACATCGGCCGCGCGAAGCAAAAGATTGTCCGAATAGGACGAAGCAATACCCGAGACCGTCTTCATCGAGCAAGGGGCCACAATCATGGCATTGGCTCGAAACGAGCCCGATGAAATGGCTGCGGCTATGTCGGCTGACTTGTAGTTCCTGAACGCCAGAGCTTCCACCTGCTCCACTGCAAACCCGGTTTCCATGGGAATCGTACGGCGTGCGGCGGGACTAAGAACGAGATGGGTCTCGATCTCGGCGACGCCTTGCAGGACCTCTAACAGGCGAATGCCGTAGACGGCTCCGCTCGCACCCGAAATCCCGATAACGATACGTTTCTTCATTTATTCCTCGTGGCTTCGGTCCATTCCAGGAAGGTGACAGGAACGCCATCGGGATCCTGTATTTGAAAGAGTCGCGCTCCCCAGGAGGTTGCCGACGGCAGAGGCGCGGGAACGGTCATGGCCTCCCATGCAGCTTGGATGTTATCCACTTCGATCACGACATGGACACGCGAGCTTACGTCCAGCCGGGAGGGGACACGCTCACGGGCATTATCGAGGATCTCCAGCCGGAGACCGCCGCCTAGGTCGAAGCGGCGTCCCCGGCCATTGGCGCGATCCCATGCGGCGACCACAGGAAACCCGAGTGCTCCACCATAAAATGCAACAACAGTATCGAAGGCGTTAGTTGCGAAGGCGACGTAGCTCATGCAAAAGCCTCCGACGGAGCGAAAGCAGGCGAGCCATGTTGGCAATGCGGCAGCACTTGTTGCGTAAGCAATTTGAGATTCTGCTCCCAGGCCGCGCGTTCGTCCCGGGCGTCATAGCAAACAATGACCAAGTGGCCGAAGCCGCCAACCGCCGCATCGAAGTCGGCGATTCGCTCGCCGACCGTCCTTGGTGAGCCAACGAACCAAAGCCGGTCGCAAAGGTACTCAAGGTCGATTGCTTCGTCAGGCATTGAGGGATGTTCTTTGAGCAGCGGTCCAAGACCGAGCCCGAGATACAGAGGCAGAAGGAACTCTCTCCAGCAACGGCCCATCATGCCGTTCAGGGCGCGGGAACGTGCCTCCGCGTCGGTTGGCGCAACATACACGTCGCGAATGATTCTCCATTCCTGCCGATTGGCCACACGGCCAGCCATGGCCGCGCCCGATTGCACCGCTGCCCAGTGCGCGGCGGTTACGGCTGGGTCTGGACTGATGCTGAGGCTTACCGGTAGATAGCCTTCCACCCCGGCTAATTTGTGGTTCGCCGAACCAGGTGTCAGCGCCGCAATCGCAATGGGCGGGTGAGGACGCTGGTACGGCCGCATGTGATACCCGAGGTTCTCGAAAGCAGACTCTGTTCTGCTCATGTTCCAGAACTCTCCCTTGAAGTCCTGCGCACCATCCTTCCACAGTGTGGTCATGATCTTGAGAGCTTCAAAGGTCATGCGGCGATTGCGGCCACCTGCGGTATCCAAATCGAAAAGCTGATGATCGGTGGGTAGCGCGCTAATGCCGACACCCAGGTTGTACCGTCCTTTTGCCAGGTGGTCGAGATAGGCCACTCGATGCGCAAGCTCGACCGGGTGATGATACGGCAGCAGGTGTCCAAGTGACCCGAGCCTTATGTCCGACGTGCGCTGCAATGCCTGAGCAATGAGGAGATCGGGCGCGGGGCAGGGCTCCCACGCCGACGTGAAATGTTCGCCAATCCAGGCCTCCTGAAACGCGAAGGAGTCGAGACGTTCCAATTCCTCCAGGTCAAGGGCTTGCCCCTCGCTAATACTCCGCTCGGGCGGATGCGAGGGCATAAGGAATGCACCAAGTTTCATAACGAACCCTTACGCTTGTGGCTTTTTATCGGAGTACACGAAGTTGGTATCGGAGAACACGTACGGGTAGTCCGGGCGCTGGTCCGCCATGCGGCCAAGCTTGGGACGGAGTTGGCCGAATGCACGATAAAGCGCACGGTAGTTCTGGCTGGCGAAGTGGGTGACGATCTCATTCCAACTCCGCGGTTTCTCCCGAATCATCTTTTCCATCTCAGCGGCGATCTCGTCATCGTTCATCTGCTTGGCCTGTGCATCTACCGTAAGCGGTTCCGCGACAACAGCAGCAGCGTAGGAAAACGGATCGACCTTGCCCACGAGCGGAATTGTGCAGTCGAACCCAACCTTTGTCACGTCGTTGGGCGGTTGATCGGCATTCAGGCTGGGATCGAGAGGAAGCATGTTTTGCCCGGGCATCACCACGATGCCGGTCTGCGGATTGAACCTCCAGGCCTGTGCCCACTTCACGCGCTCGTCATTGTAGATGTCGATGTCCTCATCAAAAACCCACGCCGTCTTTGGCATCCACTGCCGGGAGCCGGTCAGCATGATCCCGAGCGCCTGCTTGGCATCGCCTCCCGACCGCGTCTTGATGCAGCAGTAACCTATGTTTGAGCAGCCGCCTTCGGGAAGATAGACGTTCTGGACAAGAATGCCCGCTTTGTAGAGCGCGTTATACAGGTCGCCTTCGATCGCTGGCATGAATGCAAACATATCTGTGCGCCCCGGGTGTAATCCACCGATGGTCGCGTACTGGTAGATGGCGTCCTTACGATATGTGATGCAGTCCACCACAAAGCGGTTATTGTGAGGCAATCCTCCGCCATAGGTGCCGGTGTACTCGCCATAGGGACCTTCATCGTGAACCCAGCCCTCTGAGGTGATGATGCGGCCCTCGAGTACGATTTCGGCATTCGCCGGAATGGGCAGGTCGTTGGTTATCCCTTTCACCAGCTTCGCCGGCTCGCCATAATACCCCCCCATCACCTTCCAATCGTCGCTGTTGGGATTGCTCATCATGGAAGCGATCTTATCCAGCGTCGGTCCGCCGATCAGCACGGTTATCGGCATGTCCTTACCCTTGGCCGCATAGTCTTCTGCCGCGATGCGCGCCCGGTGTGTCGCATTTCGCATGTCCACATTGGTCTCGTTTTTCGACCGGTACATGAAGCGATAGATCCCCTGGTCAATGTCGCCTGTTTCCGGGTTGCGGCTCACCACATTGGTATCGTTGAGATATGCATTCCCATCCTTCGGATGATATTGGAAGAGCGGGAAGATGGTCAGGTCCACGTCATCGCCCTTCACGATGACATCCCTGCAAGGAGCCGTATCCACCATCACGGGGTCAAAGCTCTTCTGGAATCGCTTGGCGATCTCCAGTCCGACTTTCTTTGGATCGCAATCGAGAGCCAATGCATACTGCGCTCTTACGCCATAGCCATTCGCGTAGAAAGGAAACGGCGAGTCTTTGACCTTTTCCACCAGAACCGCCGTGTTGGGGTTGTTCTCCATAATCATCGGGAGTTCATCCACACGCTTCTCTTCCTTGATACGAACGACCAGTCCTGCCTTCTCCAGATCGGCGATGTTTTCGCGTAAGCTTTGTTGGGGCATAAGCACTCCTTATCGGTTCGTTTTTCCTGCGTGAAATGTTTGCAAACTCTCGATGTCCTTAGCGGGCTATCTTGGAAACCTATTTGGCCCGCGCCAGTTTCTTTCTGTGCAATCGCTGCATTCGTACTTATATGCGCTGAATATTTTGGATAGCCGAACCCTGGCACTGGAACGAAGCACATAAATTCTAGTAATCCGTAAGATGAGCGGAAGGGAAGACATAGAAGAACAATTAAGGCAAAGTAAGTTTGCTTTGATTGCAAGCGCACAGAACTACGCTCGGAGCGTCTTGAGCACGTATGGACGGCGCATCTTATTGTCTGGCACACTCGAGGTACAGGAGTACCGGTGACTACCGGTACTCCTGTACCTGTGACGAGGCGATAGCTGCCGTTACCAAGATAGCCAATCTTTTACGTCTGAGAGCGAAGCAGCGCAGCAATGATTTCGTCTCCCTCATGCTGAACCGGCCCTGTATACATTGGCTTCCGCGCCAGGCGATACCAATAGGCTGCATTAACTGATCGCCCTCGTCGCGATGCAGCATGGCGTGCACCCAGGCACACTCACGATCTTCACCTGCTTGTGCCTCTTCGTGGGCCGCTTGCCAATCATCGCGGGCGGCATGCCACAACGCACGCAGTGGACGGTTCCGGGCGCGCTCCAGCGGTCCGCCAATGAAGGCTACGACTTCCATTTCGGTATTCCGTCGGCATAGACCGGCCTCCACCTTGTAGAACTGCTCCACTCTGTAGGATTGAAGGTACGATGCAGTTGCTAGAAAGCCAACAGGAACCCGCTCATCCGTTGGTACGTGTCAGCGGCCTAAACAAGAGATACACCGTCGGCGGCGCTACGGTGGAGTTGTTCCGGGACCTGAAGCTCTCCGTTCAGGAGGGCGAGTTGCTTGCGATTGTGGGAGAGAGCGGTTCAGGCAAGAGTACGCTTCTGCATCTCCTTGCCGCCATGGATGCTCCATCATCCGGAGAAGTTTTGATTGGTGGGCGCAACATATCCGGAATGAATGCTCGGCAACAGGCAGAGTTCCGGAACAGCACGATCGGATATGTGTGGCAGTTCCACTATTTGTTGCCCGAGTTTACAGCGGAAGAAAATGTAGCCATGCCGCTTTTCGCACGAGGCGTTGCACGGTCGGTAGCAAAAGGCCAGGCCAGAGATTGGCTTGCAGAGGTGGGCCTGACGCACCGTGCACAGCACCGGTCCGGCGAGCTTTCCGGGGGTGAGCAGCAGCGGGTTTCGCTGGCACGCGCGCTGATTACCCAGCCGAAGCTGCTGCTGGCCGACGAGCCTACCGGCGACCTGGACAGCCGGACCGCGGAGGCAATCTTTTCGCTGCTGGAACGGCTGCACCGCACGCACAGCTTGACGTCGGTCATTGTGACGCATCACATGGGGCTGGCCGCGCGCTGTGACAGGACGCTGGTACTCCAGCAGGGCGCCTTGATGGAGTTCCCGGCGAGCACTGCCTCCAGGCTGTAACCGGGGACTTTCATTGCACGATGGAATGATCCGCGCCGTCCCGTTTCGCATCGTTTTTCAACAGTCGGCGTCTAAACAACACGACATTACCGGAGTTTGCCTGATAGTGTTGTGCCTAAGTTTGGGTGCAGTACGGCAGAAACGCGCAGCAGGTAAAATAAGGTGAAAGAGATGTGGGAATCGGAGTTCCGGCGTGCATTCGGAATCCGCGTTCCAGGTGTTTCCGCATCTCGCTTTGAGCAAGTGCGGAGATGAGCAGTGAACCATGGGCAGTGGAAGCCCAGGGGGAAGCATGTTCGAGCGTTATACCGAGAAAGCGCGGCGCGTAATTTTCTTTGCGCGCTATGAAGCCAGTCAGTTCGGCTCGCCCTATATCGAGACCGAGCATCTGCTGTTGGGGCTTTTGCGCGAAGATAAGGCATTGACCAACCGGTTCCTCCGCTCGCACGCCTCGGTGGAATCGATTCGTAAGCAGATTGAGGGACACACCACCATTCGCGAGAAGGTCTCGACCTCGGTCGACCTGCCCCTTTCGAATGAGTGCAAGCGCGTGCTGGCCTACGCCGCGGAAGAAGCCGAGCGCTTGAGCCACAAACATATTGGGACCGAGCACCTGCTGTTGGGCCTGTTACGTGAAGAGAAGTGCTTCGCGGCAGAGATCCTGATCGAGCGGGGTCTGCGGTTGCCAGTGATTCGCGAAGAGTTACAGCGGACCACCCAGGACAAGCCCGCCCAGCAACAACAAAAGCAGCAACCACAACAGCGCGCCGCAAGCGGTCAGGCGAGTGAGCAGAGCATGTTAGCTGAGTTCTCCCGCGATCTGACACAGGCTGCGATGGATCAGCAACTTGATCCGCTGGTGGGACGCGATAACGAAGTAGACCGCGTCATCCAGATTCTCTGCCGCCGCACAAAAAACAACCCGGTGCTGATCGGTGAGCCGGGTGTCGGCAAGACTGCGATTGTCGAGGGCTTGGCACAAAAGATCGCTGACGGCGATGTTCCCAGCTTTCTGGCGGAAAAGCGCGTCCTGTCACTCGATCTGTCGCTGATTGTTGCGGGTACCAAGTACCGTGGACAGTTCGAGGAGCGGCTGAAGACCATTATGAAGGAATTGATGGAGAATCAGAACTCCATCGTCTTCATCGATGAACTGCATACACTGGTGGGAGCGGGTTCGGCCGAGGGATCGCTCGACGCTGCAAACATCCTGAAACCAGCCCTGAGCCGCGGTGAGATCCAATGCATCGGTGCGACAACACCAGCGGAGTTCCGCAAATCCATTGAAAAGGATCGTTCGCTGGAGCGCCGCTTCCAGGCCGTTAAAGTTCCTCCTCCCAACGAGGAAGACGCGATCAAAATCATCATGGGGATCAAGGATCGCTATGAGAAGTTTCATGCGGTCGCCTACACCGATGACGCCATCACCTACTCCGTAACGCACTCCAATCGCTACATCCCAGACCGCTTTCTGCCCGACAAGGCGATCGATCTGATCGATGAAGCGGGTGCCCGGGTAAAGCTTCGCCAGACCACCCTCCCAGACGAGTTGACGGAAGTGCAGAAGCGCATCAAGTTCATCGTGCACCGCATGGAAAATGCCATTGCGAACCATGAGTTTGAGAAGGCACGCTTCTACTCCGATGAGGAGCGCAAGGAGCGCGACAACCTCCGTGCGCTGCGCGACAAGTATCACCTCGATGACTCCTCATCCGGCATTGTGACCAAGGAAGATATCGAAGACGTTGTCAGCCGCTGGACCGGCGTTCCCATCACCTCGCTGAAGGAAGAGGAGATGGCGAAGTTGATGCGGGTAGAGGAAGAGCTTCACAAGCGTGTCATCTCGCAGGACAAGGCAATTAGCGCGCTCTCCCGCGCTATCCGCCGTTCACGCGCGGGCCTGAAGAATCCCGCGCGTCCTATCGGCTCATTCCTCTTCCTTGGGCCGACGGGCGTAGGCAAGACGGAGATGGCGCGTACCCTGGCGCAGTTCCTTTTCGGTTCGGACAAGTCGCTGATTCGGTTCGACATGTCTGAGTTTATGGAGAAGCATTCCGTAAGCAAGCTGATTGGTTCGCCTCCGGGTTATGTCGGGTACGAGGAGGGTGGTCAGCTCACAGAACGGGTCAAGCGCTCGCCATACTCTGTCGTGCTGCTGGATGAAATCGAGAAGGCGCACCCGGATGTCTTCAACCTGCTGCTACAGGTGTTTGAAGACGGCCACCTGACCGACGGTCTGGGCAACACAGTGGATTTCAAGAACACCATCGTCATCATGACGTCGAACATCGGTGCCAAGCACCTGATGAAACGGGAAGGTCTCGGCTTCCAATCGAACAAGGACGAAATCGTCCTCGAAAAGATGGAAGAGATGGTAAAGGGCGAGGTGAAGCGCACCTTCAATCCGGAGTTCCTGAACCGCTTGGACGAGATCATCGTCTTCTCCGCGCTTTCCGATGCCGACCTGATGCAAATTCTGGAACTGCTGGTGCAGAACCTGAACGCGAACCTTGTTCATAAGGCAATCACGATTTCCGTCAACGACGAGGCGAAGAAATGGATTCTCGATAAGACGCTTGTGGATCGTACGTATGGAGCGCGTCCCCTGCGCCGGGCGCTACAGCGCTACGTTGAGGATCCTCTCTCTGAAGCGCTGATCGCAGGGCAGATCACCCAGCGGCCAGCATTCCTAGAGGTCTACCTGGGCACCGACCAGCTCTTCTACCGTCCGGTGCTACAGGAAGGCGAAGAGCATCTGGAAGGTGCCGCGCTGTCATTGATTTAGTAACGGTCAAAGCAAACGCCACACCGTAGCTCTATGGTGTGGCGTTTTTGCGCCTGCTTACCTTACCAGGCGATTAGGCCAATCCGGCAAGGATCGCATGGTGAGTGCCGCCTGAACGAGAAGCAACAGCGCGATCAGCAGGATATATCCTTCGAAATGGGTTCCAGTAAATGTAGCGATCAGCGCCTTTGCCGCCAACCAAATGATTGCCAGGGTTCCCACCAGCGCGGTTCGGCGAAGCAATCTAAGTGAGCGGAAGCAGAGCGCAAGCGCCGTGAGTACCGCTTGCAACACGATAATGGTTGAGATGAACTCGCCCTCAATGTAACCAGCGTGCTTCAGGCGTAATCCCATCGCTCCCAGCCATAAGCCGCATAGGGCGGTGAAGCCGCAGATCAGCAGCAGTACCGGACTTTGCGCAAATACAGCGGCGAGATGGTGTGGAAGGAAGCTCAGCACCTGCCGCGCATACCACACGTTGGCGTGCAGCCGGCCTAGCCGCGGCAGCTTCACTAGACGGTATTCCTCATGCAGGTCGCCTGCGATGCTGTCGCGATCGCGTTGCGAAAGGGTGAGCAGCAGAATGGATTCCATCCAGCGCGGTGGTGAAGAGTTCTTCATGCGAATACCTCCATGGGCCAGATCTTGCCCTTCCACATCGTTTGCAGCGTACGGCGTGTTTCGGTCAGCGCGGAGGCGCCAGCTGCGGTGATCCGGTAAAAGCGGCGCGCGCGTCCGGCCCGGTCTGGCGTACCCTCCTCCAGTCGCGAAGTGATCAATCCCTTAGCCTCTACACGGTCAAGCGTCGTATACATCGCGCCCGCCGAGACGGTGCGGCTGCCGCCAAACGCCTTCTGTACATCACGAAAGACTGCACGGCCATACGCCTCATCTCCCAAGCCGACAACGGCCAGGAGCACCACTTGCTCGAAGGTGCCAAGCATCTCCACTATGCCTACATTGTAGACATACCCGGATGCAAATGGTCAAGAGAAAAATTTGAGAGGGCTATACAGCGCAAAGGAGGCCCAAAGGCCTCCTTTAGACGTTATGAATGACAGGCTAGACCAGTGAACGTCCCTTCTTGACTGTGGAGTCCGCCTGATCGACTGCCGCATCGCTGAGGTTTGCGAGTTGCTCTTTCGCATCACTGTAGGCACTGTTCAGGGTCTCGGCGGCCTTAGCGTAGGCCTCATCCAACTGCCGCACGCCCTTCTTATACGTGGCGTTGGCTTCCTTGGTCAGGCGCTCTGCCTGTTCCTTCAGATAGTCACCGGCATCGCCGACATACTCCCCGGCGTCATCGTAGGCCTGGCCGATCTTCTTGCGTGTTTCCTCGCCTGATTGTGGCGCGTAAAGCAGAGCGACCACCGCGCCAGCGGTGATGCCCGAAAAAAACGCGATCCAGAAATTCTTACTGCTCATTGTGTCGTCCCTCGCTTTCGAACTCGGAGCTTCCAAGCGTGTGATGGGAAGCATTTAGTGCAGGGTTGTTTGTCATGCCCGGTTCACTGCAGACCGGCCAATTCCCTGGCCCGGACGAAGATCCTTGTGAACATCGCGCGGTCCAGCCGTCCGGTGTTGGTGTTGCGCAGCGATGGATGATAGCTGGCAATCAACACCATGCCATTCGGTAGCCGATGCTCCGCGCCGTGCGCAAAGGGATAGTCACGCCGCGACGCAATCACCCCCTCACCGATAAGGAAGTTGAGATAGCCATCAAAGCCGATCCTGCCCAGCGCCACAACGACACGGATTCGCTTGAGCGCGTGAATCTCCGCCGCCAGATGTGGCGCACAGTTGCGGATCTCCTGTGGCGTGGGTTTGTCTGCGGGCGGCGCGCAGCGGCACACAGAGCAGATGCGCGCATGGCGAAGCGTCAGACCGTCATCGCGCGCGACTGCATTCGGTTGCGACGCAAACCCTGTTTCGTAAAGCACGGGATACATGAAGTTGCCCGCACCATCTCCGGTAAAGGGACGGCCCGTGCGGTTGGCCCCGTGCGCACCCGGCGCAAGGCCCACGATGAGGACGCGCGCGTTCGGATCGCCAAAACCCGGTACCGGCTTGGCCCAGTACTCCCAATCGAGATAGGCACGCCTCTTTGTCTCGCCAAGCGCGGTGCAATAGTCGCGCAGACGGGGACAGCGCGTACAGTTCACTACTGTGTTGCCGATCTGAAGGAGTTCCGCCGCGGCTTGCGCGGCACGAGCGGATGGCATGAGTCTTGCCATAATGGTAGCGTGGAGACGCGGCGGCGTGCGGCTGAACGGACGGTGGGTCTTGGCGGATATCTACGAGGACGATCCGGAACTGGAGAATGAGGGTGTAAACGCTCTACGTAAAGGGGTACGCGCACGTGGTGAGCGGGTAGCACGCTCTGGGCTGGTCACAGCGCTCGGGCTGATTCTTCTCCTTGCGATTCTCTCGATCGTGTGGTGGGCGCATGTGCACGGACGCATTCACCAACTGACCACCACGCAGGCACCGGAGAGTACAGGCGCGGCGTCCGTGCGACCAGGTGGCCAGGACATCATCCGGCTGGAACGGCTGGAGCGCATGGGTCTGATCGCGCCAGAGTTTACGGCTGCCACGCTGCTGCCCGGAGACGGCATGCTGATGCTACAGGCGTCACTGGACCTGCCGGGGAGCGGCGAGATACCGCTGCTGCGGGGTACCAGGGAAGCTGACCTGCAAACGGGCGGGCAGATTCACGGGGCGGTATTTTCGGTGCTGATGGAACATCGCGAGGGCAACCGGTGGGTTTCTCCTGTCGAATTGATTGCTGGCAAGGGATCGGACAGGCAGACCAGCGAAGTAGTGCCGGATGGCAGCAGAGCCACGGCCCATTTCGCCCCTGCCGGAACGCAGAGCGGCGTTGATACGACGATTCAGGCGGCGTTGACAGGCCGCGCGCTGGACCTGACCGTCACCGCAAAGAACACGGGCAACGCGCCACGCGCGCTGACAATCGTCTGGCTACCGCGATTTTGGGCCGCGCATGGATTGCAGACGTTCGTGCTGCAACCTCCATCATTGGAGAACGGCCACGGCGGCCCGGCAGCAGAGAGCATCGCTCTGGGTGCGCGCACTATGGACCAGACCTATACACCCTTGAAACACAGCTACCTGGGCGGAGGTCCTCAGGTTCGCCTTCGCAACACAGCGGATGGGTACACGCTGGTCATGACAGCGATGACATCGAGCATCCGCAGTCTGCATGTAAATGCGTCTCAGGAAGATCATTCCGTCTTGCTGGCATTCAGCACTGCATCCGGCGAACGCGCGGAGGATGCGCGTACCATTGTGCAACCCGGAGAAACGCTGCAATGGCGCGTACGGGTGGAAGCCATCGCAAATGCGACCTACAGTCCACCTGCGCAATGACTCATACCGGCGGGGCGGTTTGACCCCTCTCCCGCGTGTCCGTACCATGAGAGGAGCCGATTGCGTCGCCGCACTACCCTGCGGCCCACGGCAGAGACTCATCAGAAGGCAACGATTTTGACTCCGAACGAAACAGCAGAAGCAGTAGCCGAAATGCCTGAACAGGCGCAACCACAGGAAGCCAGCCTTTCCCAGGACACCCACGAACACGAAGGACACACGCACAGCCACGGTCCCGCGCTGAATCCGGAACTCACCCGCGAAGTCGCCGTGGAAGTTCCCGCGGATGAGGTCAGCAAGACATACGCACGCATTTCCAAGCGCTATCAGAAGCAGGCGCGCATCCCTGGTTTCCGTCCTGGCAAAGTGCCGGAGTCGACGATCCGCAACCGGTTTGCGAAGGAACTCCGGCAAGAGGTGATGGATGCTCTGGTGCAGGAGCGCTTTCGCACAGAGATGGTGACCCAGAACCTGCAGCCGATCTCCCAGCCGCAGATTGTCGAATTGAATCTGCATGAAGATCAGCCGCTGCGCTTCCGTGCACAGTTTGAGGTGGCACCGGTGATCGACGTGGCCGGCTACGACACTGTCACGGTAGAGCGTCCCACCATCACACTGACCGACGCCGAGTACGACGCGGAGATGGAGCGGGTACTGGAGTCGCACGCCACGATCGAGCCAGTGGAAGAGGATCGCCCACTACAGGATGGTGACTGGGCCGAGATCAGCTTTAAGGGCATCCGCCGCAAGCCCGAAGGCGATGCCGCATCCGCGGAGCCAAATGAGGCAGACGAGATTGACGGTGAGGACGTCCTGGTGGAGATTGGTGGCAAGAATACGCTGCCTGCCTTCAACGACGCGCTGCGGGGACAACCCCAAGGTGCTGAGTTCGATCTGGAGGTCGTCTACCCCTCCGACTTTGGCGATGTGCGGCTTGCCGGACTTACTATCGATTACAACGTGACGGTGAACGCGATCAAGCGCAAACTGTACCCGGAAAAGAACGACGAGTTTGCCAAACAGCTTGGCGACTACGAAACCTGGGATGCATTCGCGGGCACACTTCGTGAGAATGCCACCAATGGAAAAAGGCAGACCGCCGAGAGTGAAGCCAAAGGCAAACTGGTGGATGCGTTCGTCGAAAAGTTCCAGTTCCCTGTCCCGGAGACCTTCATTCAGCAGCAAGTCGATGTACGGCTGGATCGAGGGCTACGCGCCCTGGCAGAGCAGGGTATGACGCGCGAGCAGATGCAAACGCTCGACTTTGCGCGGCTCCGTGAAGCACAACGCGAGGAAGCAACGAAAGAGGTTAAAGCCTCGCTGATCCTGGACAAAATTGCCGAGAGCATGGACGTTCAGGTAAAGGACGAGGATGTGGAGCGTGAGCTGATGATCATGTCCATCCAGTCGCGCCAGCCGCTGGAGCAGATGCGTGAGCGCATGGCGCAGGACGGGAACCTGGCACGCATGCGTGAGCAGATGCGCCGCGAGGCCACGGCCACAACCCTGTACGAGAAAATGGCGTAACAACGAACGAGAGCACGGAAATAAGAGGAGAATATGGGTCTGATTCCAATGGTGCTCGAGCAGACGAGCCGGGGCGAACGCTCCTACGACATCTACAGCCGTCTGCTGCGCGACAACATCATCTTTCTGGGTACGCCGATTGATGACAACGTTGCGAACTTGATCATCGCGCAATTGCTGTTTCTCTCCGGCGAAGATCCAGAAAAGGATATCCAGCTGTACATCAACTCACCGGGTGGATCTGTCAGCGCTGGCCTGGCGATCTATGACACGATGCAGTACATCAAGAACGATGTGTCGACGCTCTGCATCGGCCAGGCCGCAAGCATGGGCGCGTTCCTTCTGATGGCGGGGAAAAAGAGCAAGCGCTTCGCCCTGCCGAACTCACGCATCTTGATCCACCAGCCGCTCATCATGGGCCATGGCATCCAGGGGCAGGCCACGGAGATCGATATCCACGCACGCGAAATCCTGCGGCTGCGTGAACGCATGAACAAGATCATGGCTGAACATACAGGCCAGACCTTTGACCAGATCGAGCGCGACACTGACCGCGACTTCACCATGGGAGCGGACCAGGCCAAGGAATACGGTTTAATCGACGACATCATCACGCGATTACGGGCCTAGCGATACAGGCCTGTTTGGTGCATGAGGCATTTGCTTACAAGACCGCGCCAACTACTGTGGACACGCTGTACCGGACGGACCATGTGTGATGCACATGGTCCGTTCAGTACCTGGCCGGGTGTAAACTTGGAATAGCCGGGCGTGTGTTGACACGGCAAGGAGTTGATCTCCCCTCATGAAAACTTCAAAAGGCACTGACGACTCGTTGCGTTGCTCTTTCTGCCACAAGACGCAGGATACGGTTGCCAAGCTGATCTCTTCCCCCTCAGACTATCCGCGCGCTTATATCTGCGACGAATGCGTCGGCGTGTGTAACTCCATTCTGGACGACGACAAGCATGAGGTGCAGCCGGTAAGTTCTCCAGCGCACCTGCCGAAGCCGCATGAGGTAAAGGCCTTCCTGGACGAATACGTCATTGGCCAGGACATGACGAAGAAGAAGCTTGCTGTCGCGGTCTACAACCATTACAAGCGCATCCACATGAACCGTTTGCGTGGCAACGATGTAGAGCTTGCCAAGTCGAACATTCTGCTGGTTGGTCCTACCGGCAGCGGCAAAACGTTGCTGGCGCAAACATTGGCCAAAATGCTGGATGTTCCTTTCGCCATTGTGGACGCGACCACGCTTACCGAGGCCGGCTATGTTGGCGAAGATGTTGAAAACATTCTGCTTAAGCTGTTGCAGGCAGCCGATGGAGATGTGACCAAGACGCAGAATGGCATCATCTACATCGATGAGATCGACAAGATTGGCCGGAAGGATGAGAACCCCTCCATCACACGTGACGTGAGCGGTGAAGGTGTACAGCAGGCGCTGCTGAAGCTGCTGGAAGGCACGGTAGCCAGCGTGCCTCCGCAGGGAGGACGCAAGCATCCGCACCAGGAATTCACCAGCGTCGATACGACCAATATCCTGTTCATTTGCGGTGGTGCATTTGTTGGGTTGGAAAAAGTGATCGGGCGCAGAATTGGCAAGAAAGCCCTGGGTTTCAAGACGGCGGGAATCGATCCGAAGGAAGGGGATGTAACCCCCATCCGGCCGCAGCGGGATAACGAATTGCTGCGGCAGGCGGAGCCGCAGGATCTGCTGAAATATGGGCTGATTCCGGAGTTTGTGGGACGGTTGCCGGTGCTTGGCATTCTGGATGAACTGGATGAGGCGGCGTTGATTGACATTCTGTCCCGGCCACGGAACGCGATTCTGAAGCAGTACGCAAAACTCTTTGAATATGAAGGGGTCAAGATCACCTTTACGCCGGATGCGACGCAGGCGATTGCACATGAAGCCTTGACTCGCAAGGTGGGGGCGCGCGGGTTGCGCATGATTCTGGAAGAGCTGATGCTGGACCTGATGTATACCGTTCCGACGAACAAAAAGATCAAGGAACTGGAGATCACGGCGGAGATGGTGAAGAAGAGGAATGTGGTGCTGCCGATGCCGCTGGAGAAGGCCGGCTGAGACCGTCCGCTTTCATGAGATGAACAGAGTGATTTTACGTTAGCGCTAACGTAAGTGCGCGAAATGCATGTTTTTTGCTGCTTTCAGGTCGGGAAACAGCGATGCGCACATCTGAGAATGTTCCACGTGAAACGTTTTAGTAAGAGCGACACACTGGCGCACGTTTGATTTCACGTGGCGAACAGGATTTTTAGTGTAGCAACATTCCTCACGATCAGTGATCAATGCACGTGTACAGACAGAGGCAGAGAGTGAGTCCGCGAATTGGCATCCTGGGCGGTTACGGTGATGGTGTACTGTCCGGCTAACGTAGAAGCCGGCTCTTTGGTGCCGCATCCCTGAAGGGACCACACGCAGCAGAGCGCGGCGACTGCTAAGACAATGGTTTTCCGGCGGCGAAGACCGAAGCAGATGATGCCGAAGGCCAGCATGGGTCCGCTCGTCTTCCAACGTTCCAGGCGTGCGCTGGTTCCCTGCGGACCATACTCCAGCAGAACGTTTGCATTGACGATCAGGTTCACCTTTTGCGGACCTCCGCTCAGGGGTGCGGTCGTCTCCGGCTGGAAGCTGCAGAGGGCGTTCTGCGGCACGTTGGCGCAGGCAAGGTGCACGCTTTGGTCGTACCCGCCGAGGGGAGAGACGGTAAGAGTCACTTCCGCGTAGCCGCTGTGGGGAATGTCGAGCGATGTGCCGGAGCTGGTGAGGGAGAAGTCGAAGGGCAGCACCTGAAGGTTGACGGTGGCTAACGTGAAGCCAATGCCGTTGGCAGGGTCGGCATACGTGGCGACTATAGTGTGCGTTCCGATAGCGAAGGTGCTGACGGGCAGCACGGCAACTCCATTGGAAATGGGAGCGTTTCCGAACGCTGTTCCGGTTGCGGGCTCGGTAAAGTTGGCGGTGCCGTTGATTGGGCGGCCGTCGCTTGCCGTCGCGGAGAGGCGCAGGGCGACGGTCTCTCCCGCGTGTGCCGGGTTGGGCGTCGCGGTGAGCTGCAGGGCCACGCTGACGGGAGAGACGACTTGCATCAGGGCAGCGGAAGTGCTTGGGTCCGCGTCTTTCGATCCGCTGTACTGCGCGGTGATGGCGTGGGAACCGATGGCAAGCGTGCCCGTGGAAAATACGGCACTGCCGCCGGAGAGCGGCACGGTTCCGAGCAGGGCAGCACCATCCCGGAAGATGATGCTGCCTTCCGGCGCAAGTACGGAGCCGGTCTGCGTGACCGATGCACGGAAGGCAACAGTCTGCCCAAAGAGTGATGGATTGAGCGAGGACTGTACTGTTGTAACAGTAGGCGCTCCGCTGACGACGAGTTGCACGCTCGCGGAACTGCCTACAAGCTTTCGTCCTTGGTGGAGTGGTGAGGTGGAACTGTCGAGGTTCAGTCTCCATGGACAGTGAGGCGACGTGCTGGTCTCCGCACCAGCCTTGAATTCGAACACAGGAAGCAGTCAGATCCCACATCTCTGCGAGATGTGGACCACCCGCCCGACCTGAACGCTACATCCAGAAAACATCCAACGCCGTTCGTGTGTGTCAGCGTTCCCTCCATTTTGCGGCCTGGACGCATACAAATGCCAGAAACAAAAACAAACCAATTGGCCAAGCAAAAGGGTTGTTTAGGGCGATGTGCGGTCCCAAAAAGCATCTGGCAAGCCAGCGCAAGACAAAGAGAGACAGCAGTGCAAAGGCTACTCTTCGTTTCAGCCAGAGATCAAAGAAGTAGGCTGGGAGTCCGAGCAGGAAACTCACACTCAGGAGTACCTCTTTCGCATGGCTGGGGGCACCGGCCAAAACGATAATTGTGCCGAACATAGCATCGACAAGGATGAACAGCCCTGCCAAAGGAATTAAGGGGCTGACCGGTTTGCGCATACTGTTCACGGAAGGTGGCATGCGTTAGCCTGTGGAACACCCCAAGTGAAGAAGGTATTTATGCTGTCGTCGGCAGTAAGTTCCGCTGCTTGCGAACTATTTAGACCTGCATAGGGGCTTGTGCCGCGTGATGCACCTGGAGCATTTGCAATGCCGATCGCGATGAGAGACGCTTCCTGCTGCCGCACCGCATCGCATAGGTTTTGGTTACAAGCCTGAAGGTTCGCGTCTACCGTTGTAAAGTTTGAGAAGAATGTAAATTTAGTACCGTAGCAGTTATCATGCGCTTGACATGCAGAGTCAGTCTTATCGATAGGCGTTCCTTGTCCGACGGGTGGCCCACATCTCACGTGTCCTCCTCTGTGGGTGGCCCACATCTCACGTGTCCTGCTCTGTGGGTGCCCCACATCTCGGAGAGATGTGGGATTGGATGCGGCCTGTGTCTGGATGAAGGCTGGTGCGCAAGCCTCCTCTCCGCCTGACGGTCCATGGTGATTCAATCTCAACCGTACCCATCTCTCCGCTCCACCAGTGGCGAAAGCTGGACCACACGCCCACTCGTCCGGTCGCTGCACAAGGCCTACGCGCTACAGGGTTGCGGTGGATGTACTGACGTTTTCCATTCCTAAATCATCATGGTAGTACCAGACGTTTAGCGTGCCTACAGCCCGCTGTTCGTGGGTTTGTGATCCTAGGGCTTCGCCCTAGGCTATTATGGCGCGGGCCTACAGCCCGCAGTTCGGCCAGCCGTAAAACGACTACAGGAGCGCCGTATCGCAGGAGAGCACTTTTAGGAAGCCATTGTCTCTAATGGACCGGCGGTATTCTGGAGGGATGGACTTTCAGATTGCTACGGAGTACCGGCCACAGGGGGATCAGCCCCGGGCGATTGAGGAGCTGACCGGCGGGCTGCGGGATGGGGAGAAGCACCAGGTGTTGCTGGGGGTGACGGGCTCTGGCAAGACGTTCACCATGGCGAAGGTGATTGAGGCGGTGAACCGTCCGGCACTGGTGCTGGCGCATAACAAGACGCTGGCGGCGCAGCTGTATCACGAGTTCAAGTCGTTCTTTCCGCGCAATGCGGTGGAATACTTCGTGAGCTATTACGACTACTACCAGCCGGAGGCGTATATCCCCTCGGGCGACCTGTACATCGAGAAGGAAGCGACGATCAACGAGGAGCTGGACAAGCTGCGGCTGAGCGCGACGCGAAGCCTGTTTGAGCGGCGGGACTGCATTATTGTGTCGTCAGTGTCGTGCATTTATGGCCTGGGTTCGCCCGAGGCGTACTACGGGATGCTGATGCTGCTGGAGAAGGGCCAGCGGGTGAAGCGCGAGGATGTGACGCGGCGGCTGGTGGAGATTCTGTACGAGCGCAATGAGGGCGACTTCAGGCGGGGGACGTTTCGCGTGCGCGGCGATGTGATCGAGGTGTATCCCACGTATGACGAGATGGCGTACCGGATCGAGCTGTTTGGGGATGAGATTGAGTCGCTGTCGCAGATCGATCCGCTGTTTGGCACGGTGAAGCAGGAGTATGCGCGGCTGCCGATTTATCCGAAATCGCATTATGTGGTACAGCCTGAGCGCAAAGCGAGCGCGGTGAACAGCATTGTGAGCGAGCTGACGGAGTGGGAGGCGCAGCTGGAGAAGGAAGGCCGCATGGTGGAGGCGCAGCGCATCCATCAGCGCACGCGGTTTGACCTGGAGATGATTAAGTCGGTCGGATATTGCCACGGGATTGAGAACTACTCGCGGCACTTTAGCGGGCGGATGCCGGGGGAGCCGCCGCCGACGCTGTTCGATTATTTTCCGCGCGACTTCATGATCTTCATCGATGAATCGCACGTCACGGTGCCACAGTTGCATGGGATGTGGCATGGGGACCGGTCGCGCAAGGGCAACCTGGTGGATTATGGGTTTCGGCTGCCGAGTGCGATGGATAACCGGCCGCTGAAGTTTGAAGAGTTTGAGTCACGCACGGGGCAGATTGTGTATGTGTCGGCGACGCCGGGGCCGTATGAGCTGACGATGACGGCGGGCGTGGTGACGGAGCAGATTATCCGGCCGACTGGCTTGATCGATCCGCCGGTGGAGATTCGGCCGATCAAGGGGCAGATCGATGATTTGCTGGCGGAGATTCGCGACAGGGTAGACAAGAACGAGCGCGTGCTGGTGACGACGCTGACGAAACGCATGGCGGAGGATCTATCCGGCTACTACACGGAAGTCGGTGTGAAGTGCCGGTATATGCACTCGGAGATTGAGACGCTGGAGCGGGTGAAGCTGCTGCGCGATCTGCGGCGCGGTGAGTATGACGTACTGATCGGCATTAATTTGCTGCGCGAGGGGCTTGACCTGCCGGAGGTATCGTTGGTGGCGATCCTGGATGCGGATAAGGAAGGATTTCTGCGGTCCCAGGGGTCGCTGATCCAGACGATTGGTAGGGCGGCGCGGCACCTGAACGGGCGGGCGATTCTGTATGCCGACGTGATGACGGACAGCATGAAGCGCGCACTGGAGGAGACGTCGCGCCGCCGCGAGAAGCAGCAGGCGTACAACGAGGAGCATGGGATTACGCCGCAGTCCGTGGTCAGTCCCATTGGCGAGGCGTTAGTGGGGATTGCGCAGGCGGATTACGTGGATGTGTCGCTTGACGAGGGTGGCGTACCGGAGTTCACCACGCAGCAGGACCTGGATAAGCACATTGGAAAGATGGAGGCGGAGATGCGCGAGGCGGCGAAGAAGTTCGAGTTTGAGAAAGCTGCAAGCCTGCGCGACGCCATCAAGGAATTAAGGACGAAGGAGTTCTTCTTCGCATAGTTTAGCGCGGTGTGGCAGAATGCGGATGTAGTCCCCTGTTCTGCCGATGACCGTCACTCGCCTCCCCCAGCGCGCGACATTTCATCGCCTGTGCTTCGTGCACATGGCGGCGCTGATGTGCGTTGCCCTTTTTGCTCACCCAAGAGCAGCTCACGCACAAGCCAAGCTGGTGCTGGTGCCGGGCAGCAGCATTGGGACGTTGGCAGGCAGTGGAGCGGATGCGCGGACGGTGGCTGGGGTGGCGACCGTTGCGGCCTTGGGTTCGCCGCAGGGTGTGGCGTATGACGCGGCGGGGAATCTGTATGTGGCGGACTCGAAGAACCACCAGGTAACGCGGACCGATACGGCTGGGCAGCTGACGGTGGTGGCGGGGACGGGTGCGCAGGGCTTTGCCGGAGATGGCAGCGCGGCGGTTGCGGCCGAGTTGAACGGGCCCATAGGTGTGGCCGTGGATTCAGCAGGGAATCTGTACATTGCCGATACCGGGAATCACCGGGTTCGGCGGGTCGATGCGGAGGGTCTGATTGCGACCGTTGTGGGCAATGGGGTGGCCGGCGTTGCAGGGGATGGCGGCCCGGGTGTGTCGGCCTCGCTGCGTGGGCCTGCTGCGCTGGTGCTGGATGCGAGTGGGGCGCTGCTGATCGCGGATGCTGGTAATCATCGGATTCGCAAGCTGCAACGTAACGGCACGCTGATCACCGTCGTGGGCAGCGGATCCGAAGGCGATAACGGCGATGGCGGGTCTGCCTTGGCGGCATCGCTGGAGCAGCCGAGCGGGCTTACTGTGCTTTCTGACGGGCGGGTGCTGATTGCAGACAGGGCAGCCCGGCGCGTTCGCGTGTTGAACACCGATGGCACGATTGCGGCGTACGCGGTGGGCAGTAACCTGACGCTGCGCAGCCCTGGTGGTCTTGCGGTCGATGGATCGGGGACAGTGTACGCGGCTGATAGCGGCAACTCTCAGGTGGTGCAGGGCGGGGTGGATGGCGGGTCCGTGCTGGCGGGCCTCAGCGGCGAACAGGGTGCGTTGACTCCGGGAGGCCCAACGGCGACCGCGTTGAATGCACCCGCATTCGTGGCGGCTCGCTTCGATGGCAGCCTCGCGGTGAGCGACCGGCTTAATCATCAGGTGCAACGCATCACACAAACGACGCTCGCTTTTGGCAGTGTGCCTGTTGGCAAGAGCAGCGCGGTACAGATACTGACGTTGCAGGATGGCGGCACATCACCGCTACAGGTGTTGAACGTGACGGTTCCGGCGGGCTTTGCCACGACGAGTATCGGAAGTTGTGGCGCGAGTCCCTTCCCGCTCCAGCCCGCTGCAACCTGCACGTTGGCGCTTACCTTCTCGCCCACGGCGCAGGGTGCCGCTGCCGCAACGGGGCAGGTGCGCGTCGCAGGTTCGGCGGCGAGTGAGTTTTTTCTTACGGGGACAGGAGTCGCGGGCGGCGGGCTGGCCAACAGCATCACTGCTCTCCAAAGCAATGGCAGCATCAGTTACGCGGGCGCACCGGTTTCATTGACAGCGACGGTGGCTGGATCGTTGCTGAACGCTCCCACCGGCAACGTGACCTTCTATGACAACGCGAATGCCTTCTCCACCATCGCGCTTGCCGCTGGAAAGGCGAACGTAGCGACGAACGCGATGCAATCCGGCGCACACACCATGCGCGCCATCTACAGCGGTGACGCAGTGTACGGCACCAGCAGCTCTCCCGGAACAACCGTCACCGTTGTTCCAGCGCCAGACTTTACGCTGTCGGCCAGCGCTGGCAGTTACAGCGGCACACTGGGTGGCAGCATCACTGTTCCGATGACACTGCTGCCCGTGAATGGCACGCTAAACCATGTGATTCAACTTGCGGTAACAGGCCTGCCAGCCGGCGCAACCGCGACGTTCCTGCCCGCAACACTAACGCTGGGCGGCGACTCCGTCCCGCTGACGCTCACCGTGAAACTGCCAACAACAACAGGGCGCATAGGTCCATCCTTGTCAGGGCGGAATCTTCCACTCTGCGCCGTTCTTGTGGGCACGTTGCTGCTCTACCGGCGGAGATCTGCGGCAGCACTGCTATGCCTTGGATTGTGCGTTCCGCTGTTGCTGAGCGGCTGTGGCAGCGGCTTCAAAGCCGGAGTCACACAAAATGATTTGACTGGCACACACAGCTACACGACCGTGGTGACTGCAACCACGACAGGCGTGCTCGGCAGCTCACTGGCGCACTCCGCATCGGTTGGCCTGGTGGTGACACCATGAAGACATGTGCCGTGCTTGCCTTTGCACTATCCATGACGGGGATTGCGTCCGCTCAGTCCGCGGCAACACGCTCCGGTGATGGCCGTTTGCCTGTTGGCATTCGCTTCGTCGCGACTGACGCGAAGGAAACGCCGGGCGGTGCAAGCTTCACTCTTACAGGTGGAGGGGCGGATGTAGCGTTCCATCTGCTGCCTGGATTGTCAGCAGCCGTCGACGTTGCTGGAACCACCATCAGCAACGTGCCAGGAACGGCGCACGGCTTGAGCACCGTCACGCTGCTTGCAGGACCGCGCTACACCGTGCCGCTGCGGCGGGTGTCGTTTTCGGGTCAAGCACTGTTCGGAGCAGTGCATGGGTTTGGCTCGGACTTCTCCGACGGCACGAACCAGACGAACAGCGCGACGGCGTTCAGTTATTCCGCTGGGGGCTTTGTGGAGATCGGCCTCACGCACAGCATTGCCCTGCGGGCCGCTCAGGTGGAGTATCTGCAAACCAATCTGCCGAATGGGGCTGATAACCGGCAGAGTGGCGTGCGGCTGGGTGCGGGAATTGTGTTTCGAGTTCGGCTGCCGCAGTCGCGGCGGTGAGGTTGGGCTTCGCATAACGCGGGCCTACAGCCCGCAGGTTTATCCGACCTCGTACCTGGGGCGTTGCCCCAGGCTTTTACAACGCGGGCCTTCAGCCCGCTCCTACTTGCTTCAACGTATTAGTTTCTTCAGGCTGGGATAGGCAATCGGCTCAGCATTCAGGCTGGCGGAAGAGTTGGGGCGGAACCGGGGTTCTGTGACGCGGGATGTGAACAAGCTCAGGCAGTTTGGTTTGCTGCGGTTGCGGGAGCAAGTCAATCCGGGCCATGGCGTGTTGCAGATTGTCGAACCCGTTGCGCGGCGCTTACAGATGCGGATTGCCTTTTTGATGTCACCTAACGCTCGTCGGAAGCATCTGTAACTAAACTCAAGCCAATTGACGCATGAGAGAATGACTCCTATGCTCGCCACCCTTATCATGTTTACCCTGATGCAAGCACCTGTAGTCCCAGAGATAGACAGGGGATCTGTTCTTTACGACTTTTGTCGCGCAACGATGCGTGTTCAAGATTCGAACAGAGAAACGTACAAACCCGAGGACTCTACACCAAATGCGCGATGTCGCAGTTACATAGATGGATTCCTAGATGGAATAGCGATTACTTCTCCCGAATTGATCTGCGTAAGTAGTGCCAGTTACAGCACGCTTGCGCGTGTCTACGTTGCTTACATGCAAGCCAACCCAAAAGAGATGGATGCATATAAATCTGCAGGACTGCTGCATTCAATGGTCGGTGCGTATCCTTGTTCAAAGCAGCCTAAGAATCAGTAACTTATTCCCTCAGCTTTAGTCGTTTCTGATTATTGTCTCTTCTAGATTTGAGGCGAGGATTGTCAGGTTTTGTTTAACTATAGAAAGATCGTTGGGTACATAAACCGTTTCGAAATAGTTACTGCATCTGCCGACTGCATTTGGTACTCCGTTGGCCTGAAAGCTGAGTGCGACAGCTTTCACTCTTGGTGCAATGTCGCGCGCGTATTCTGCTTGTATCTTTGTAAAGGCTTCGTAAAACGGCCTCTTAGCAGCGGACATCGCCTTAAGATGTGCCTCAACTCCCCCTCTATCGCTAAGAAATTCTTCCTTAGTAGGTGGTTCCACTTGCGGCAGTTGGCGCATCAGCTTAGCGACACTCTTTGCAACCGAAAAGCTCTCGATTTGCAGTGACGTAAATAAGCCATCTACATCTCTGCCCAGATCGCAAAGTCTCCTTTCTTCTTCTGTAGCTTGCAGATAAGATTGATCTGTTGCAATCTCCGCATCTATGTCGGATGAGTAAAAAGACCTACTCACCAAGGCGGCTGAACCGAGAAACATGATTGCTCCGGCTCCGTACCCCATGCCAATGCTTATCCAGTGAGGCCATACAGCGATTTGTGCAGCAAACGATAGACCAATCAATGCGATTCCCGTTCCGCCAGCAAAACATCTGCCATTGGTAAAGTGCTCTCTTTTAGACATGCTCAACATCTCCGAACAACGCTACAGTTGAAATTGGCACATCGCTAATACGGCATTACAACGGCTTTTCTAAGCAAATTCCGCGACTTTGATAACTCTGGCTATCAGAACTCAATAACAAAGGGCACCCATTCGTGAGTGCCCTTTGTAGGTGTGCGTGGGTTTGTAGCGGCTAGAACTGGCCCCAGAGGAGTTGGTTGTAGACGTCGTGGTGGAACTGGATTTCGGCACCCTTCACGATGGTGCCGAGGAGGCGGGGGCAACGGTCCGCTGAAGCTTGCTTGAGGTCAGCGTAGCGGGCTTTTACGTCTTCGCCGAGTAGCTTGGTGGTCCAATCCGCGCCCCGGAAGTTTTCGAGCGCGGTGTAGATGTTGTCTGGCAGGTAGCGCTGCGCCTGGCGGAGGTTCTCGATCTTAGCGGTTTCGCCGTCAAGGCCGGTCTTAAAGATGGAGTAGAGGACGGCATAGGGGTTGGCGTCCGGGCCGACCGAGCGCACTTCCACGCGGGCCGACTTCTCGTTGCCGATGGGGATGCGTACCATGGAGCCACGATCAGTCGCCGAGGCCTTGATCTGGTTGGGCGCTTCGAAGTGCGGGTCAAGACGCCGGTAGGCGTTGACGCTGGCGTTCAGCAGCAGGCAGATGTCGTTGCCGTGAGTGAGGATTTTATCGATAAAGCTCCACGCCATCTCCGACATACCCTCCTCGCCTTTCGCGTCGAAGAAGAGGTTCTTCCGGTCCTTGTCCGTAATGGAGACGTTGGTGTGCATGCCGCTGCCGTTGACGCCGGTGACCGGCTTGGGCAGGAAGGAGGCTGTCATGCCAAGCTGTGTGGCGACCTGGCGGCAAATCAGCTTATACAACTGAATCTGGTCGGCGGCTGAGACAACGTCACCGTAGGTGTAGTTGATTTCGAACTGCGAGGGCGCGACTTCGGGGTGATCCTTCTCATTCTCGAAGCCCATCGCGCGTTGCACCTCGGCTGCGGTGTCGATGAATTCGCGGAGCGGGTCGCCGGGGAGCGAGTGGTAGTAACCGCCCGCGTTGACGTATTCGAAAAGGCCCGTCTTGTGGAAGTTACGTTCCGCATCCACACCTTCGAAGAGGAAGCCTTCGACTTCGTTGGCGGCGTTCAGGGTGTAGCCCTTTTCGTCGTAGAGCTTGTTGGCATATTGCTTGAGGATGCCGCGCAGGTCAGCTGCGTAGGGGCTACCGTTTTTGTCGATAACCTCGCCAAAGACGAGCACCTTGCCGGAGCCGAAGACGTCGGCGGGTGTCCAGTAAAAGGCATTCCAGTCCAGGCCAAGCCGAAGATCGCTCTCTTTTTGTGCGGTGAAGCCGCGAATCGACGAGCCGTCAAAGGTCAGGTTGTCGTAGGAGCCGACGAGAAATTTCTTGTCGTAGTCCAGCATATGGAGGCGGCCTTCCAGGTCGCTGAAGACCACGGTGACCGCCTTGATGCCCTTGGTGTCGGTCAGGTACTTCAGCCGCTCTTCCTGGATCTTGCCAATGGCGACGTGCTTCTTGCGCTGATCTTTGGCGGCAAGGTTAAGATCGGCCAGTTCCTCATACGACAGTTCGAGAAAATCGCGGTAATTGCCTGACATACGACTCCTTATGGGTACGCGCACGATGAGGGCATGGGCGCCTGTTCAGCGTGAGAGATAGACCTTAGAATGTGGTTGCAAAAGATGTGATGAGGTCCGCTGAGGCGACAGCATGCTCCCTTTGCTAAAAATACCAGAAATCGGAACGGTGCCCCTCACTGTCTTTTCACAATCGTGGCCGGAACCGGCGGTCTGGAATGTGATAGTTTCTATCGGGTGCGTTGGAATGGCAGCGCCTTCACTCGTTTGCGGCAGAGTCCGTCTAACAATCGATCCCGCAGCATCGTATCCCGCAGATCTTGATCGTTCGAAGGAGTATCAACGTTGGGCATGAACATGGTTCCCAAGCGCCTGTTTTTCACGAAAGGCGTTGGCCGGCATAAAGAGCGGCTCACATCGTTTGAAATGGCGCTGCGCGACGCCGGCATCGCGGCACAGAACCTGGTTCGTGTCTCCTCAATCTTTCCGCCAAAGTGCAAGATGATCACGCGCAAGGAAGGTCTGAAGTACCTGAATCCAGGCGAGGTCGTCTTTGCCGTGGTGGCGGAGAACAGCACGCGCGAACCACACCGTCTGGTGGTCTCGTCCATTGGCGTCGCCATCCCGACGGATCGCAACACGTACGGCTATCTTTCCGAGCATCACAGCTTTGGCGAGACCGAGGAACAGGCCGGCGACTACGCCGAGGAGCTTGCCGCCGAGATGCTGGCAACCACGTTGGACGTAGACTTTGATCCGGATACGAGCTGGGATGAGAAGAAGGAGATTTACCGCATCTCCAACAAAATCGTGCGCACCGCGAACGTGACGCAGAGCGCGGTGGGCGACAAAAAGGGCCTGTGGACGACCACCCTTGCCGCCGCCATCCTTATTTTTGACGATGAGGAGAAGGTGTAAGCCTGGATGCAGAATGAAGCAGGGGCGCTGGCCGATTGGTTGGTGCCCTTTGCTCTGTCGAGGCGATGAAATGCTAAACTGAAATGGTCATTTGAGGTGACTACATGACTGAAGCTAAACGCCAGGAACAGGGTTGGTCTTTATCAGGGTCTGTTCCTGCTTCCAAGGCGAAGGCACATTTTCTGGAACTTGTGAGCAGCGTGGGCGAGAGTGGGGATGCGTTCGTCATCACAAAGCGCGGCAAGCCGGTTGCGATGTTAACCCCGTTTCGTCAGGCCAAGTCTCCTGAGAGTGCATACGGCTGTATGGCGGGCACGTTTGAAATCACTGGTGACATCGTCAGCCCCGAACCTGACACCTGGGATGCCATGCGTTGAAATATCTGCTGGACACGCACGCGTGGCTTTGGTTTGTGCGCGGGCAGAATCTTTCGATCCAAACGCAGGAGCTATTCGATAGGGCACGGCGGAACGAAGAGCTTTATCTGTCACCCATGAGCTTATGGGAGATTGCAATGAAGTCAAGCCGTGGGCTGCTCGAATTACCTTCTCCAATACGCGAGTGGCTGAAGCTCAGTGTGCAGGCTTCCGGTGTTTGGATGGCGCCTTTTGACATGAACGTCGCCGTTGAATGTGCAGAATTGCCGCCAGCGTTTCACGGTGATCCTGTGGATCGCATTCTTACTTGCACGTGCCGTGTGCAGGGTTTAACACTGCTGACACGTGATGCCGGTTTACTCAAGTTAGCGGCTAAGGGTGTTTTTCGCGCCGAACGGATTTAGGAGTTTCGTTGCATTCGCACATCAGCAGTGACAACTCGCAGCAGTTTGCCAGCGATAACTACTCCGGTATTTGTCCGGAGGCGTGGGCTGCCACCGCAGAGGCGAACCGGGGGCACGCCACGGCCTATGGCGATGACCCGTGGACGCAGCGTGCTTCCGATCTGTTTCGCGAGCTGTTCGAAACGGATTGCGATGTTTATTTTGCATTTAACGGCACGGCCGCTAATTCATTGGCACTCGCCTCGTTGTGCCAGAGTTACCACTCGGTCATCTGCACGCAGAGTGCGCATGTCGAGACGGACGAATGCGGTGCGCCGGAGTTCTTTTCCAACGGCTCCAAGCTGCTCACGGCTCTCACGAACGATGGCAAACTTACACCGGAGGGCATTCGCGCGCTGGCCACCTCACGCAAGGACATTCACTTTCCTAAGCCGCGCGCCGTGACCATCACACAGTCCACGGAGACAGGCCGCGTCTACACCGTGGATGAGGTTCACGCGTTGAGTGGCACGTGCCGTGAGCTTGGGTTGCATCTGCATATGGATGGCGCGCGCTTCAGCAACGCCGTGGTCAGCGCGGGCTGCACACCGGCGGAGATGACGTGGAAGGCGGGCGTGGACGTGCTCTGCTTTGGCGGCACAAAGAATGGCATGGCAGTGGGCGAGGCCATTGTCTTCTTCGACCATGCGCTCGCTCTCGATTTCGATTACCGCTGCAAGCAGGCGGGACAGCTTGCATCCAAGATGCGATTCCTAACCGCGCCTTGGACCGGCATGATCGAGAGCGGCGCGTGGAAGCGCAATGCCGAACATGCGAATGCCTTCGCAAAGCGGCTTTGCCTTGCAATCCAGGGTATGCGCCATGCCGAGGTGATGTTTCCCGTTGAGGCCAACGCTGTCTTCCTGCTGGCGAGCGAAGACCGGCTGCAGGCCTTACGCGAGCGCGGGTGGCGTTTCTACACGTTTATTGGTGGCGGTGCGCGGTTCATGTTCGCATGGGATACGGATGACGCTCGTGTGGATCAGCTGGCGCGGGATATCCGCGAGGTCATGGGATAACGATGGCAGACAAGACAGTGTTCCATTCTGTGATGGCGCTCATTCCTACTGGTGGAGCGCTTGCCGATGCGGTCACTTACTATACCGAGAAGCTTGGATTTGATATTGCATCGCAATGGGACGGTGGTGCTGTGATCCAGAGGGACAGCGTGAGCTTTCTGCTTGTTCCGAACAACAATCGTGAGTGGGCCGACAATGCCAGCTTCAGCATCGGCGTCGCCGACCTGGATGCCCTGCATCAGGAGTATGTGCAGCGTAGCGTTCCAATGGGAGCGCTGGAGATGAAGTTTTTGGGGCGCCGGGAGTTTCACATGATTGTGCCGTCAGGAGTCTGCCTGCAGTTTTACGGCGTTGCCGGTTAAGGACGTAATGAAGACGAATGTTGCGCTCGTTCAGATGAGTTGCGAGCCGAATACACTGAGCAATCTAGAGAAGGCAGCGGAGCGCATTGCGGAAGCTGCCTCGAACGGTGCGGACCTGATCTGCCTGCCAGAGCTGTTCCGCGCGCAGTACTTCTGCCAGCGGGAAGATCATGCGTTGTTTTCGCTTGCGGAGACGATTCCGGGGCCGAGCACGGAGCGGCTGGCCGAGGTGGCACGAGAGCATAACGTGGTCATTATCGCTTCGCTTTTTGAGCGGCGCGCGCCGGGCTTGTATCACAACACTGCCGTGACGCTTGAGCGCGATGGCAGCATCGCGGATATCTACCGCAAGATGCACATCCCCGACGATCCGCTTTACTACGAGAAGTTTTACTTCACGCCGGGAGACCTGGGCTTTAAGGCGTTGCAATCGTCGGCGGGCAACATTGGCACGCTGGTGTGCTGGGACCAGTGGTATCCGGAGGGGGCGCGCATCACGGCGCTGAAGGGTGCCGAGATGCTGTTCTACCCTACGGCAATTGGCTGGCATCCGAGTGAAAAGGCGGAGTTTGGCGAGGCGCAGTACGATGCATGGCAGACGACGCAACGGGCGCACGCCATCAGCAACGGCGTGTGGGTTTGTGCGGTGAATCGCGTGGGCATGGAGCATGGCGACGTTGTCCACGAGGGCGTGACCATGCCGGGGCCGGAGGGTGCGGGACTGGAGTTCTGGGGCGGGTCGTTTGTTGCCGACCCGTTTGGGCGCATCGTGGCAAAGGCGTCGCATGACACGGAAGAAATCCTGTATGCCACTATTGATCCAGCGCTGGTAGAGAGTACCCGGCAGCACTGGCCGTTTCTGCGCGACCGCCGCATTGATGCGTATGAGGGCGTGACGAAGAGGTTTCTGGTTTAGAACACGGCGTTCACAGAGGGCACACGGTGGGCAACAATCTATACGCGATTCCACCCTGCACCGTCTTTCTATCAGCTAAGGACTTTGACTTTGATGTTAGAAACAAGCCAACATATCGGCTACCGGATGCCTGCTGAGTGGGAGCCGCATGCTTCCACGTGGATTGCGTGGCCGCACAATGCCGAGGATTGGCCGGGGAAGTTTCAGCCGATTCCGTGGGTGTACTCGGAGATTGTGCGGCACCTCTCGCAGGTGGAAGAGGTCAACATCCTGGTGAACCATGCCAAGGCCGAGAAGGTGGCACGGCGCATCCTGCTGCGTGCCGGGGCGAACCTGGCGCGGCTGCACTTTCACCACTGGCCCACGGACCGGATCTGGCTGCGTGATTCGGGGCCCATCTTTGTCAAGAAAGCAAACGATTTCGCCGTGACGAACTGGAAGTTCAACGCCTGGGCCAAGTATCCCAACTGGCAGCACGATGACCAGATACCCGAGCATGTGGCAAAGCTGCGCGATCTGCCGCGCTTTTACCCGATGGTTACGGTTGATGGCATCGACAGACGCGTTGTGCTGGAGGGCGGTTCCATTGATGTGAACGGCGCGGGTGCCATGCTGACCACGGAAGAGTGCCTCTTGAGCGAGGTTCAACAGCGGAATCCCGGCGTTTCGCGCGAACAGCTGGAGCAGGTTTTCAACCAGTTTCTTGGTATCGAGCAGGTGATCTGGCTCAATCGCGGCTGCGCGGGCGACGATACGCATGGCCACGTGGACGACATTGCACGCTTTGTCGCGCAGGACACGATTGCCGTCGCTACAGAACGTAACATTGCGGATGAAAATCACCTGCCGCTGGCGGAGAATCTCGACCGGCTGCGCAGTGCAAAACAGGCGAATGGCGCAGCATACAGGGTGGTCGAACTGCCGATGCCCTCGCCTGTGGTTTTTGATGGAGAGCGCCTGCCAGCCAGCTATGCTAACTTCTACATCGCGAATGATTTGGTGCTGGTGCCGACCTTCAACGATGCCAACGACCGTGTCGCACTGAATACGCTGGCGGAATGCTTCCCTTCCCGTAAGGTGGTCGGCATTCATTGCGGTGACTTCATCTGGGGCCTGGGCGCGCTGCACTGCATGACGCAGCAGGAACCGGCTTCGGTACAATGGTTCACAGGTCAAAGAACATGACAGTCGAGGAAGCAGTAGCGAGCGCAAAAAAAGAGGTATCCCGGCTCTTTCCAGATTTGGCGCAGGATCTTCGTCTCGAAGAGGCAGAAACGCCGTTGAGTGCTGGCCATTGGAGATTTACCTTTAGTTCTCCCTTACCGGTTCCGAGCGGAGACTCGCTTGCCGATATTCTGCGACCCCGCCGAACCCGGAAGATAGTAGATTTGCATTCAGAGACTGGCGACCTTATCTCAATCAGAGCTGCCTAACAGTATGCCGGCACGACGTCGTTCTATCTTGCTTGATTCAAACCTTCTTCTACTCTTGGTCATCGGGTCAATTGACCCTGCCTGGATCAGCCGCTACAAACGCACGAGCCACTATACGACGGAACAGTTCGGCCTGTTGTCGGCGATCGTTGCTTCCTCACAGAGCCTTGTTACAACACCCCACATCTTGACGGAAGTCAGTAATCTTGCAAACGCACTGCCCGAAGATCAGCGCGATGAGTTTGCCGTGCAATTCCGGCTCATCATTGCGAAATTCGAGGAGCGCTTTGTACCCGCTATTACATTGGCTAAGGATAAGCTCTTCCGATTCGGGATTGCGGACACAGCCATGTACCATGCAGCAAACGGAGTTCTAATTCTAACGAGCGATGGACGATTCGCTAAGGTGGCGAATGCACTTGGTGCAGAAGCGCTCGACCTGGAAACGGTGAGCGCACTTGAATAGAAGGACGTAAATGAGTTTTCATATGCGGTTCAGGGTTGAACGATTGAACTATAGCCTATGCACGATCATTGCCTGTCTGCTGTTTAGTAGCAGATTGGATGCTTTCCAGACTCCTGCTGCTAGTGGATCGCATGCAGAAGCTACAATTCCCGTGCCTGCCGACTACCGTGAGTGGGTGTTCCTAACAAGTGGCCTGGATATGGCATATACGGAACCGGGTGCGGTTGGGCTTACGTCGGCGCATAATTCGGTATTCGATAATGTGTTCGTTAATCCCGAGGCTTATAGAAGCTTCAAGCAGACGGGGCATTGGCCGGCGAACACGACGTTTGTGCTGGAGAACCGCATTGGCGAGGGTGCGGTTTCCATTAACAAGGCGGGCAAGACGCAGGGCCTGGCGATCACTGGACTAGAGATCCACACGAATCGCGGCGGAGAGTGGGCGTTCTACGTGCGCGCGAAGGATGGCACGGAACGGCTGGTGCCGAAGCCCGCGTCCTGTTACACCTGCCACGAGGCACATGCGGCTGTGGACACCACATTTGTTCAGTTCTACCCGACGCTACTGCCCCTTGCCGTGGAGAAGAAGACACTGAGCGCGAGCTACCTGAAGGAATTGCCTGTGCCGGATGGCAGCGGCGCTTCCCGTGTGCCGGTCGCTGTAATGCCGGCACCGTGATGTGTTCTTCGCATGACTGATCTGGATGCCATGCAGGTAGCCATCGCTGAAGCACACGCCGCTGCCACCGGAGGCGAAGTGCCGGTGGGCGCGGTCGTGATACTGGGCGGCGAGATCATTGGCCGGGGACAAAACCGTGTGATTCGCGACAGTGATCCGTCGGCGCACGCCGAGATTGTGGCGATGCGGGCGGCTGGGCGGCACCTGCGCAACTACCGGCTGAATCGCTGTGAGCTGTTTGTCACGCTGGAACCGTGTGCCATGTGCGCAGGCACCATTCTTCATGCGCGGATCGCGCGGCTGGTGTTTGCGGCGTCCGATCCGAAGGCGGGTGCATGCGGCTCCGTGCTGGATGTGATCCATCATATGCAACTTAACCATCGCGTGCTGGTGGAACCAGGTCTGCTTGCGGAAGAATGCGGCGCGATGCTGCAACGGTTCTTCCGCGCGCGGCGGTAAAGCCACGCGCGGGGAGTGATCCCTTAACTCTGATTAAGTTGCACCTTGCCATTCGGAATCGTGAAGGTCCTAAGAGGAATGAGTGTCGCCGTGGGTTCGGTAATTGTCGAGACAGCTTTGAACTCGCACACCATTTGGGACGGCGTGATGGTAAGAATGCCATAGCCGTGTGTGGACGAATTCCAGTACTCAATCCATGGATTGGCTCCGCGAATGACAGAGTTGACGACGCTGGGCGGAACATCCATTTGCTTTGCAGGCACGGGCCTGCTTGAGAGTGGCAGAATAGATTCAATTTCTTCTTCGAAGTTGGCCGAGGTAATGGAACCCACCATCAATTCGATTCCTACGTGGGGTTCAAACGGATTATCGAAATCGGTTTTTAGATAACCTGCGAGAAACGTGTGCAGGTCGCCGGTCAGCGCAATGAAGTTTTTGACATTGCCATGCTTGACGGCGTTCAGGATCAGGTTGCGCTCCTGCTGATAGCCGTCCCACTGATCCAGATCGATGTACAGCAGACCCAACTTCAGCTGCATCAGCATCACTTCATTTGCCCACAGCTTCCAGGTTGCGGTGGAGTTGGCCAGTTGACTCAAAAACCATTGCCGCTGCGGTAATCCCAGCATGGTGCGAGACGTATCGCCCATCTCAGAACAGCCGAACGAGAAGTACCGTTGGAACTCGATGTTGTTGCCGCAGGGCGGTCCGTCACGGTAGAGCCGTTCATCGGTGACAATCAGTTCCGCCAGCGAGCCAAACGAGAAGGTCCGGTAGACCTGGATAGAATTCTCCCAGCCCTTGTTGGGGTCAAAGGGCGTGTTCGCCAGACCGTACTCACTCCATGCCTGGTTGGCTGCCTGCCGCAATGCGGGCTGCGGTGCCGTCGCGGAGTTCGGAGCGATGTTGTTGTCCGGGTGGAAATCCTGATGGCAATCGTTGGCAAACTCGTGATCGTCCCACAGCAGAATGTACGTAAAGCGCTCATGCACGGCCTGCTGGTTCAGGTCGCTGCGGTACACCTTGTAGAGATGGCGGTAGTCGTCCACGTTTTGTGGAATGCTGCCCCCAGAGGCGAACGGCGGCACGGTTCGAACAGGATGCGTCTGGAAGCTGGAGGAACTGATCGTTTCGTAGATGTAGTCTCCCAGATGAACGACGTAATCGACGTTCTCCTGCGCAAGATAGTGAAGGGCGTTGTAGTAACCGTTGCCGTAGTCCTGGCACACGACGTAGCCGATTTTAAGCTCCGCAAGGTTAGCGGTTGCGGCTGGCAGCGTTTTGAACTGGCCTGTGCGGCTGGGTACACCGTTGTACAGGAAACGGTAGAAGTAGCTGGTATATGGCTGGAGCGCGGTGTTCGAAATCGCAATTTTAACTGTTGAGTCCGCTGCTTTCTGGATCGGTGCAACGCCTTCCACCAGAACCGTGCCCGGCGCGAAGCTGTTTGAGCCGCAGATCTGCCAGCCTACCGATCCGCTGCCTTGGATCTGCCTTGACGGGTCAACGCGGGTCCAGAGGACAACACCGCTGGGCCTGGGATCGCCGGATGCGACGCTCTGTGGATAGGTGGCCGCTTGATCCGCCGGTGAGTACGTCTGGCTTACCTGAAACAGGTTCTGCTGTTCGGCGGCGGACAAGCCTGCCGCACCGGCGTCTTCAACAAACGGAACCGCACCGGCATACTCCGGTGTCACGCTTGCCGACAGCACTGGCGTGGTCCCGAGCCATGCCACGGCACCCACGGCTGAGCTTGCCCTTACAAAATTACGACGATCCATCGCTGTCCTCCGGTTTCGTTATGCGTTAGGGGTTTGAACGAAGTAGAGCCATTCAAGCGCAATGTCATGAAACAGGGATGAATCGTTCACCGGCAAGCACGTGGTTCGATCGCTGCACGGGAACTCCGCATCCAAGCAGGCATGACCGACGGCAAACTCGCAGGCAAGGTAGCACTCGTCACCGGTGCGTCTTCCGGCATTGGCCAGGGTATTGCGGTGCGTCTAGCTATGGACGGCGCGGATGTTGTCATCGATTACGTCGGCCACATCGAGGGCGCGCAGGAGACACAGAAACAGATTGAAACGCTGGGCCGTAAGAGCATCATCGTTCAGACCGATGTGTCGAAGGTCACAGAGGTGCAGTCGCTGGTGAACGAGGGATGGGAGAAGCTCGGCAAAGTCGACATCCTGGTAAACAACGCTGGCGTGGAAAAGGGATCGGAGTTTGTTGATGTGACCGAGGCCGACTACGACCTGGTGCTTGGCGTGAATCTGAAGGGTCCATTCTTCACTACACAGGCGTTCGTCCAACGGTTGTTGGCTGCCAATCTCCCGGGCCGTGTGATCAACATCAGCTCCGTGCATGAAGACATGGTGTTTCCACACTTTGCCAGTTATTGCGCGTCCAAAGGTGGACTTCGCATGCTGATGCGCGATCTGGCCGTCGAGCTTGGGCCGAAAAACATCACGGTGAACAACATTGCGCCGGGAGCGATCGTGACGCCGATCAACAAGAGCTTGCTGGACGACAAGGCAAAGCTGGACCCACTGCTACGCAATATCCCGCTTGGGCGCATGGGGACGGTGGATGATGTGGCAGCGCTCGCGGCGTTTCTGGCCAGCGACGAGGCAGCCTACATTACCGGCTCCACGTATGTCATCGATGGCGGCCTGATGCGCAACTATCACGAGCAATAACGAAGGTAGAATGGTCTTATGGATTTGAAGGTATACACGGCAGCGTGGTGCCGCGACTGCCGCGAGGCGAAGCGTTTTCTGGACAAGCACAGCATTCCCTACACGGAAGTGGATATCGAGCGCACCCCAGGCGCCGCGGATCTAGTGCAGCAGAATGTAGGCAAGAAGGCCATTCCGCAGTTCGTGATCGACGGCAAGTGGGTGCAGCCATACCGGCCTGGGCAAGGCTTTCTTTACGATGAGATGTCAGAGCTGCTGGGCGTGGACTAGCTAGACTGCGAAGCGCTTTGATATCGCTTCAACACATCGTCCAGTGTCAGCACGCCCTCAAGGACACCGCGCATGGCTCTGTTTGAGACGGGCAGCAGGGGCCACACCTTGAAATATGGCAGCGTCTGGGCCAACGGTTGATCGGGAAACAGCAGGGGCGTGCGGCGCGTTCCAATGCTCTGCTCAATCGTGTTCTGGTCGTCGTGTGCTGCGTCGAGCAGTAGCTGTAACGCCTCGACTGGTGTGGCCGCATACCATCCATCGCTGCACTGGATAAGTACCGCCTGCGCAGCGGCAAACCCTGGGATATGCTCTTTCCCCTTGGCTAAATCGCTCAGCGTCTCTGATCCAGACAGGATTGGGACATTTACGGGGTGCAACGCATCCTCGAGGTGCAGCTCCGAATCCTCGCGCTCCTCCTCCATGGAAGGCAGGTACAGTCCATCCTGGTGCGTGAACAGCTCAAGGATCGGCACGGGTTGGAGCGACCGTGCGATAAGATAGGCGATCGTGTTCGCCAGGATCACTGGAAGGATGACGGAGTAATTGCCGGAGATCTCCAGAACCATGAAGACGGACGTGAGCGGGACACGGATGAACGCCGCGAAGAACACGCCCATGCCAACCAGCGCATACGATCCAACCGATCCGGTGAGCGAAGGAAAAAACATATGCTCGAAGCTGCCAACCGCAGAACCGAGCATCGCACCGATAAACAATGCCGTGGCAAACATGCCGCCGGGCGCGCCCGCGGAAAACGACACGGTGGACGCGATCAGCTTGAGCCCGGCCAGCAGCAGCAGCAGCTTGATGGTGTACTGCGCATGCATTGCAGCGTCCATTGCGCCATATCCAGTACCCAACACCTCCGGGAAACCGAAGTACGCGATGCTCCCCACAAATAGCCCGGCAAACGCAGGCATAAACATTTGCAGATTCGCGGATTGGCTGCGCAGCCGCGGGCGCAGGTATGCCAGTGCCTTGCTCAGCACCAGCGAAGAAAATCCACCGACGATGCCCAGGACGGCATAGGCCAGCAGTTCACGCGGATCGCGCAGCGTAACCGGCGGAACGCGGAACATCGGTTGGGCTCCCCAGAACCAGCGGGCAACGACGACGGCTGAAACAGCAGACAGCACAATCGATCCCAGAATGGCCGCGGTCCACTGTCCGATCACTTCTTCAATGACCAGAAGAACGGCAGAGATCGGAGCGTTAAACGCCGCGGCAAGACCAGCAGCCGCACCCACCGGCGCGAAAAGCCGCATACGAGCCCGTGAAAGCCCTACAGACCGGCCAATGCGAGACGCCACGCCCGCGCCAAAGTGCAAGGACGGATCCTCAGGTCCAAGCGACTGCCCTGACCCGATGGACAGCGCTGCCAGCAGAAACTTGCCAATCATCGTCTTCGTTGAGATATATCCGTTGTGGATATACAGCGCGGCTTTGGTCTGGTTGACGCCCGACCCACGCACATCTGGAAAGACATAGCGAATCATAATTCCAAGAAAGACGCCGACAAACCCAGGGACAAGAACAAGCCGCAGCTGATGCGGTCCCGGCGCGGACCCCTGCAATAACACCGTAAGCCACTCGATAGCCATGCGAAACGACACGACCAACAGCCCGGAGATGATCCCGATAAAGATAGACAGCAGAAGGAAGAGCCGCTCCTCGCGCATGGGCGGCGCTTGCTCGTGTTCCGTGGTCTCGCGTGCAATCTGGGTCTGCGTACTCATTCCTTCACGCCAAACTGCGTCATTGGATGTTTGAGTACATAGACGATCAGAGCGTCGTCGCCTTGAGGCACGCCGCATACCCCCGTGACGGCATCCTCTGTGTTATTGAGCAACGTGCCATATTGTTGCTGTAGATCATCGTCAAACCGGAGCGCTTTCCGGTTTCTCGCGGAATCCAACTCTCTCCATCGCGCCTGAAGTGGCTGAAGGGTGGCGACGCCTTCCGCTGTGGGTGGCACGGAGCTTTCGCCGAGGCAAGCCTTCAACCTGGCCTGCGCACGATGAACGTCTTCCAGCAGATGCATGGTACGTACCGGCTGCGGAATCTCACGATCAAATGAAAGCTGTTGCAATGTGATTGCGTTTCCTTGCAAGCCGGACATGCGCGCGACCTGCTCCGCCGTCCATCCTTTGTAGTGCAATGCTTTGTCCAAGAGTTCAGCAGCACATGCATAGTTGCCCATCCGGTAGCAAAGCTCGCCAGCTTTCGCGTCTGCGACTTCACCCTCCTGTCCGCCTTGCATGGCACTGCGGTACGCCGTCATTGCATCGTTGGGATCGTTGGCTTGCTCCAGGGCCTCACCAATGTTCAGCTGCGTTAGGGCATCGGCATTATTACCGGCCGCGATCAGCAACTCCGCCCGGGCAGCCCGCATCTCTCCGCGTTCGATCTGGTACCGTGACAGTTCCAGCCGGATATCACGGCGGCGGACCGGTGCGTCACCTTCCCACGTCCCGAACACTGCTGCGCGATAGTAGTTGATGGCTGCGGATGCATCTCCCCGGGACCGCTCCAGGCGCGCAAGTTGCAGGTTGATAAGGCCGTCTCCGGGCGCGGAGTCCCAGAGAGTTAAGAAGTAGTTTTCCGCCTCGTTGGTGTGACCACTGGCCGCCAGAGCCTGAGCCAGGGCAAGTTGGTTGTCCCGGTCGTCCGGTCTGTATGTAAGTGACGTTCGGTATGCGATTACAGCCTGAGCCGCGTCCGCATGATCGAGTGCAGACCGGCCACGTTCCGCCCAAGTCACCGCCAGGTCCGCGCGATGTGCCGCGAAGGACCGGAAGAGAAACGTCGTGACGCCACCGAGGATGACAGAGACCAATGTCAGGGAGAGGAACGTCAGGCCGTCACGGATGAGCAAGCGGCGCCACATCACCTGCTTCGCCGACGAGAGGGTTCCGGCCGCGGCAGTGCCGCCCTTCACTTCCATTAGACTTAAAGTCTATCGCGCCACGCCTTGATTTCAGCGCGTGCGCAAGAGGTCTCCGGTTTTGATTGATCGTTACACGCGGCCCGGCATGCGGAAGCTTTGGTCGGATGAATCGAAGTTTCGTGCATGGCTGCAGGTGGAGACCGCTGCGACTGAGGTCCTGGCCGATGCTGGCATTGTTCCACGCGAAGCGGCTGTTGCGATCCGGGAGCGTGGCAACTTCGACATTGACCGCATTCGCGCCATTGAAGCTGAAACCCGGCACGATGTGATTGCCTTCACCACCGCTGTCGCGGAGAAGGTGGGCGTGGAGTCGCGGTGGTTGCACTTTGGCCTGACCTCAACCGATGTGGTCGATACCGCACAGGCATTGCTGCTGTTGCAGGCATCGGCCATCATACTGGACGGTCTGCGTGCGTTGTCGGCCGTGCTGCGCCGCCGCGCCATCGAATTTGCCCTGACCCCCTGCATTGGACGGACGCATGGTGTTCATGCGGAACCAACGACATTCGGCTTGAAGCTGCTGCTCTGGTACACCGAATGCGAGCGCAACATTGTCCGTTTCACCGCCGCGGCGGAGGAGATGCGCGTTGGCAAGCTCTCCGGCGCGGTGGGTAGCTACGGTACCGTAACGCCGGCGCTGGAAGAAGAGATTTGCAAACGGCTGGGTCTTATCGCGGCACCGGTCAGTACACAGGTGTTGCAGCGCGACCGTCATGCGGCCTATGTCGGAACGCTCGCTGTGCTGGCTTCTTCACTGGACCGGATCGCGACCGAGATACGGCATCTCCAGCGCACGGAGGTGCGTGAGGCAGAGGAGTTCTTCAGCGACAAGCAGAAGGGTTCCAGCGCCATGCCGCACAAGCGGAACCCGATCACATGTGAGAATATCTGCGGGCTTGCCAGAGTGATGCGGGCAAACTCTCAAGTATCACTTGAAGATGTGGCGCTGTGGCATGAGCGCGATATCTCACATTCCTCCGCAGAGCGCGTCATCCTGCCGGACCAGACCACGCTCGCCGACTACCTCCTGGCAAAGACGACGGCGCTCATCGATACGCTCATGGTGTATCCGGAGCGCATGTTGCGAAACCTGAACCTGACAGGCGGTCTGGTCTTTAGCGGACAATTGCTGCTGGATCTGACAGAGGCCGGAATGTCGCGCGAAGAGGCGTACCGCACAGTACAAACGCTGGCAATGCGGGCATGGACGGAAGACCTGGTGTTCCGCGATCTAGTCGCCGCCGACCTCCAGATCACTTCCCTGCTGCCGCCTGATCGCATTGCGCGCGCGTTTGACGTCCACCGGCGGCTCAGCAATGTGCCCGCGATCTTCGAGCGAGTCCTGGGTGAGCCACTTACGTAGCAGTATGGTGATGGGTGCAGGTGGCGCTCTGTTCACCGCTGCCACAACTGGCCGCTGAGGCAGACGAATGGCGAGTTTGTACGCTATGTTGCGTTCGATTTGCTTAGCACCAGAAGAGCAGCCAGTCGTGAGGTTAGCGCAGGCCCGGCGTGCCATTCAAAATGACTTCGGAGGAAGGCAGCGGCGGCTCAGCCTGCAAGAAGCGGACGGTGACCGGCAGAACCTGCCTGGCACACTCTGCCGCTGCCAGGTGGCCGCAGCCACGCAGTCCCACCAGCACCGACCGGGGCACCAGTTCATGCAGGCGCTCCGCCGATGCGAATGGGGTGAGTTTGTCCTCCGTCCCCCATACAATCAGCACGGGCATGCGCAGCCGGGAGACACGGAAGTCGAGCACGTCACGGCCCGCCAACATGCTGTCCAACGAGCGGTTCACGATCCAGCGGTTCTCACGGAAGCGTCGCAGCATTCCGGGCACGGCGAATGCGGGGATGCGGATAGATGGCTTGTCCGGCTCGAGCCGCGCTACGAGCGCCTGCAACCCGGCGCGGTCGTCGGGCGAAAACAGCGTGGAGGGAAAGTCAATCCTGAAGTAGAGGCCCGCGCTGTCGTACAGCATGAGACGATGAACGATCTCCGGGTGATCCAGTGCGGTCAACATCGCCACCCAACCACCCATGGACCAGCCCGCGATGTCCGCCTGTGGAATGCCGAGAGCATGCATGAATCCTGTAACAACGTGCTCTTCTCCCCGCAAGGAGAAGTCGCCATGTACCGGGCGCGAAGACTCGCCGTATCCCAGCAGGTCCAACGCGTACACGTGATAACCAGCACCGGCTAACCCTGGGATCAACGGTGCCCAGTCGGTCGCGCGCGCTCCCAACCCATGGATCAGGATGAGCGGACGGTCCGGGCCGGGGCTTTGCGGCTTCGCTTCCAGATAATGAATGTTGTTGCCATCGATAGCCACCTGGCGATGCTGTATACCGTGCGTTCGAAGGTACGCATCGACCGTGTGATCGATCAGCAAGAAGGGATTGTAGGCGATGAATCCCACGATGCAGAGAGACAGTGCCACGAGCACCAGAAGAATAGAGATCCATCTTGGCCAGCGGCCACGATGATGGCTACGGCTCACCGCAGGTGCTTGCCAAACTCTTCGGCAAAGCAGGTGTGATTCACATCAAAGCGGCCACCGAAGTATTTGTCCGGGCCTTTCAGGTGTCCGATCGCCAGCAGTGAAACTGTCCAGTAGCTGAGCGGAAGCCGCAGGATCTCGCGAATCCTATCCTCCTCGAAACCCTCCATGGATGCGGTGTCATAGCCCATGCACTCCGCCATCAGTTGCATGAACGTGGCCGCGTACGTCACCTGTTTGTTGAGCCATCCACGCATCTGATCCAGATTGAGTGAGTGAAGATAGCTTTCCACGTGGCTCTTTAGCTGCGCGGCATACCCTTCACTCATGCCGCCCTGCAGGCCCATGCGGATGAGTTCGTCCGCGTCACGCCGCCAGCTATCCGCGTCACCGCAGCAGGCGATCACAGCGGACGCTTCCTCGACCTTTGCCTGATTGAAGCAGGCTGTGCGTAACCGCTTTTTTTGCTCGGGTGATTGAATAACAATGAAGCGCCAGGGCTGCACATTATAGCCAGAGGGGGCGGCGAGTCCGGCCTCCAGAATCGTACGGAGGTCCTCGACTGGGATTTCGCGACCATCAAATGAGGGTGTGCTGCGGCGTTCGCGTATCGCATCCGGTAGCGACTTCAACATTGTAGACATCACCGTCTAGTGTACCGGATGGACATCCTGCCATTCTCGTCAAACATGCGCGGTTTACAAAGGCCCACGCGCCGTCCGAGATTGGATGTAAACACATGATCCGGATCATACTTCGCCTTCGTTTGCAGCCAGCGTTCAACTTCGGGGTACATTGTGCGGAAGCTCGTGGCGTCTGTGTAGGAGTCCTTGCCCAGGTAAATGCGGCCACCGGCCTCAATCACCATTGCGTCCAAACGCCGCATCAATGCCGGAGTGTTCTGCCGGACGGGGAAATCAATTGCGAATGTATAGCCTTCGCGCGGAAAGGACAGCGTGCCGCCACTTTCTTTGCCGAGACGCTTCAGCACATTCAAAAACGGCAGTTCGCCTGAAGATAGAATGGCGGTAAGAAACTTACGCATAGTTGCCAAGCCGTTCTCGTATGGAATGACAAACTGATATTGCGTAAAGCCGCGCTTCCCGTAGCCGCGATTCCATTGCGCAATCTTATCCAGTGGATAGAAGAACGTCTCATAATGTCCAAGCGTTCCGGCTCTTGCTTGTATTTCCTGAATGGCAGCATTGACCAAGCGAATGCTCAACGGATTCAGCGTAACTTCAGGCAAATCGAACGGAACTGTTATCTTCGGCACCCCCGAAACGCGTAGTGGATGTGACGCCAGTTTCTGTGGCAACTGTGCCAGGCTGGCGTGATCGCCCACGGTGAGTACGCCTTTGCCAAGCCGCGCACCTGTCGCCATCACATCCAGCGTGGCCACCGAATAAGGGAAGGTCTTGTCGTATTCCTCCAACGCAGCCAGCATCTCTTGCAGGTTATTCACGCGAATGGACTTTTGGTGAAAGTAGGTTGTTTCTATTTTCCGAAGACGAATGGTCGCGGCGAGTATAAAGCCAAGCAGCCCCACTCCTCCGAAGGTCGCCCAAAACAAATCCGCGTTCTGATCGCGGCTGGCTGTCACCACCTCGCCGCTCGCCAGCAGAACTGTCATGGAATCGACACAGTTGCTGAAGCAGCCCTGTGCATGATGCGCTTTGCCGTGGATATCGTTGGCGATGCATCCGGCCACAGTGACGAACTTCGTACCAGGCGTAATCATGGGAAACCAACCGCGTCCGGCAAACGTCGCAATGATGCTCTCCAGGCTTACGCCGCCTTCGCAGATCAGCGTGCCGGTAGACTGGTCGAAACCCAGAAAGCGATCCATGCGCAGTGTGCCGATTACCTGACCGCCCGCGTTGATTGCGCAGTCGCCATAGCTCCGGCCCAATCCACGCGCAACGCTCCCATTCCGATCGAGAATCGCGGCAACGTCTCTGCTTGAGGCAGGCTCGGCGAGCAAGCACTCAGCCCGCAGGTTAGCTCCCCATCCGGCAAGCACCTTCGGGACACCCGATGCACTGATTGGAGCTTGCTTCCTGCGTACGTCAGAGCGCATTCATTGGCTCTTCACTGATATAGGTTCCGCCACCGGGCAAGTCGGCCACGATCCATACGCCGCGAAAGGCACCGCGCAATTCCGGGTAGGCGGCGATGATTGCCTTCGCCGCGGCGGCGTTGCGTGCGCGGGATGCAGCAGGGTCTGCCAGCGGCTGCTCCGCCCGGATGTGTGCCAGCAAATCGATGCCGCCGCTGCGATCCGGCGAATTCTCCGCTCCCAGGCTGGTCACGCGAACCTCTGCTCCGTTCCGCCCCGCAATTACAAGCGGCTGGGCTGTGCCGATGCCAGCGGACAACGCTGCTGGAGCCGCTTTACTGCGTTCACCGTCCAGCAGCTCCAGGTGCGAACTGCTGACGAAGGTCACCGGCTTCAGCAACTGCTCCGCCTCCGTGTAGTAGACAAAGGCGTTCCATGCCTGTTTCTTCGCCGCGTACTCGCGCGCTGCGCGCCAATACCACAGACCATCATGGCCACCAGCAACCGTTGCGCGCGGAAACAGGCCTCCCAGTTGCCATGTGCCAGGCGCGCTCTGCCGCAGAAGCATTGCGATCTGCCAAGGTTCGGATGTTCCAACCGTATCCAGCACCACTAAGGCGTACCTGCCGGGGGGCAACGCAGGGATCAGGAAGCTGGTGTCTGCCGAGCCGTGATTCAGCTTGCAAAAAAATTGCGCATCCTGTGGGCTGCCGTCCGGTCCAGGTTTCGCGGTGGAAGCGTCCAGTATCCAAACTGTATCCGGGACAAAGCTCGCGCCTTGCAGATGTGGCGCGGCATTATGGATCGCCTCCTGTATCCCGCCAAAGTCCTGCGCAAACTGCGGCATTGTTTGCGCGCGCACACCTTCCGCGTTGCCGGCCGCGGTAAGCGTGGCCAGCGCCGTTCCGGCTCGGACCAGCGAATCGCGCTCGGCAGGCTGCATCTGCGATTGGGGAACACAGCTTTCCGCGGGGAGTACAGCAGGAAGTGCAAGGGAAGCTAACAACAAAAGCGGTACGCGAAGCATGGGCAAGGTCTCCACAACCTGTTGGACGAAAGTGTGCGGCTGCTAGTCTAGTACATCTCGTGTCTTTACAGATGCGGAGCGCACCTCGTTTCCGCCGGGGCGCGCGTCATACGAACAGATTGCTGCTTTGGAGGGCTGTCATGCGCGCCGGATTTGCTCTGTTTGTATGCGTCTTACCGGCAGCGGCCCAGTCCAAGCGCCCCGCTGTCATTCCTGCCACGGAAACCACGCAGTCCGTTTCGGATTTGCCATCTGCCAGGCCCGGAATAAGCGGTGCCCCGCGCGGTGGCAGCCATGTGGTTTGGGACGGATCGACGCTCTCTGTTCAGGCGGGTGGTGACAGCTTGCGAAGCATCCTGAGCCAGGTGGTCCGCACCACCGGCATGAAGGTGACAGGCGGCGTTCCAGACGAGCGTGTTTACGGCAGCTATGGACCTGGCCCGGCGCAAGAAGTTTTATCCGCTCTGTTCGATGGGATCTATGTCAATTTCATGCTGGTGAACGACAGCCCCTCCAAGCCGAAGGAACTGATCCTGACCGCGCGTACCGGTGGTCCAACGCCACCATCACCATCACAACCGCTGAATGCCAGCGACTACAACCTGCCGAGTCAAATACAGCCGGTACAGCAGCAATCAACTCAAATACAAGCAGATCGTGCCGGACGCCGCACACAGCCAAACGGCTTTGGACCTCTTCCCTCGCAACAGCAACAGCCGCTGGTGCCAGGCGTGCCACAACCGGCGCAGGGAACCCCGGTGCTGCCAGTTACGGCGGTTCAGGAAAATGGCGTTTCAACGAGCAATGGCGTAACGACGGACGCAAATGGCACGCCGGTATCGCCCAATGGGACGCTCACGCCAGAGCAGATCTTTGAGGAATTGCGCAAGCGGCAACAGGCTGGCACCCCTACTCAGTAGGGTCAAATCGCGGCGTCTACCCGTGGAATGGCAGATAACTGCGCAGCCTCGCGCTGCGCTAGCCGTTGCTGTGCAACCTGTATGGAATGGATCCGGAAGACGTGAAACATGGCATTACAGATGCCGTACGCCAGCAGAACTCCGCCAGCAAGACTGGCTAGAACCGCGCATAAAAGAACCACGGATATCACAACGATCTCCTCTGCATTTCAAGCCCGACCATGCATGACACATGCGATGTAGGCACTTGCTTACAGTTTGCTCTCCCAACTCGCCGTTGCGCAGTAGCGACCTGGATTCCACCGTACATGACACGATGCCGCGGTCAATACGTATGGCCGGTAAATCCATTATGCCCTGCAAACGCTGATCCGCCAGATGCCGTAACCTAGAGAGTACGGCCCAAACCGCCGTACCCACCCCATGAGCATCACGCACATTACGGTTCGCGGCGCGCGTCATCACAATCTGAAGAACATTGATGTCAGCATCCCGCGCAACTCGCTGACCGTGGTCACGGGCCTGTCCGGCTCCGGCAAAAGCTCGCTTGCGTTTGACACCATCTATGCCGAGGGCCAGCGGCGCTACGTGGAGACGCTCTCTGCCTATGCGCGCCAGTTTCTCGATCAAATGGAGCGGCCGGATGTGGACGCCATCGACGGCCTGTCGCCTGCCATCTCCATCGAACAGAGGACGACCTCGCGCTCGCCGCGCTCCACCGTCGGCACCATCACGGAAATCTACGACTACCTGCGCCTGCTATGGGCCAGCGTCGGCAAGCCACATTGTCCGCAGTGCGGCCACGAAATTTCACGGCAATCCGCCGACCAGATTGTGGAACGCATCGTTGCACTGAAGCCCGGCGAGCGGATTACGGTACTCGCACCGCTTGTGCGTGGACGCAAGGGCGAATTTCGCGAGGAGCTTGAATCGCTGGACCAGCAGGGATTTCGCGCCCGTGTGGACGGCGAGATGATCGAGATCACCGAGGGCATGCGCCTGGAGAAGCGCAAGAACCACACGGTGGAAGCCGTCGTGGACCGCGTCATTCTCAAGCTCGACGAACACGGCAAGCCGGATACGCGCCGCCTCGAAGCGTCCGTCCAAAAGGCTCTCCAAATGGCAAACGGCTTGGTCATCATCGCCATTCACGGCATGGACGAGACACTCTACTCATCCTCCATGGCCTGCCCGGATTGCGGTATCAACGTGCCCAAATTGGAGCCGCGCTCGTTCTCCTTCAACTCGACATATGGTGCCTGCACGGAGTGCAACGGGCTTGGCAGCATCTACGATTTCGACCCTGGCAAGACCATTACCGACTGGTCCAAGCCGCTGCTGGACGGTGCCATGGGACCGGGTTCGGGCTCCGCCTATCTGCTGCGCTTGATCAAACTCGCCGCTGACAAGTACAAGATTGACTTGAAGCGTCCGTTTGAGGAGTTACCCGAGCCGCATCAGAAGCTGCTGCTCTACGGGCCGCCGTGCAATGAGATCGGTCGCACCGGCTTTCACGGCATCTTTGGCTATCTCCGCGACACCATGGAGGAGTCCAAGAGCGAGACCTTTCGCGAATATTACATGCAGTACATGTCTGCGACGGACTGCCCCGCGTGCGGCGGCAAGCGTCTCCGGCCGGAGTCGCTGGCCGTGAAGGTGGATGGCAAGTCCATCAGCGACTTTACCTCCATGCCGCTGGACGACGCCATGCGTGCCGCGCGGACCTTCTACTTCAATGACCGCGAAAAGCTCATCGCGGACCGTCTGCAGAAAGAAGTAATCGAGCGGCTCGAGTTTCTGAACGCTGTGGGTCTGAACTATCTTTCACTGAACCGCAGCGCAGCCACGCTGAGCGGCGGCGAGGGTCAGCGTATCCGCCTGGCGACGCAGATCGGATCGCGACTGCGCGGCGTGCTGTATGTCCTTGACGAACCCAGCATCGGCTTGCACCAGCGCGACAATCAAAAGCTGATCGCGGCGATGGAAAACCTGCGCGACCTGGGCAACACGGTTCTTGTCGTTGAGCATGACGAGGACACCATCCGCAAGGCAGATTACGTTCTCGATCTTGGTCCGGGTGCGGGCAAAAACGGTGGCGCGTTGATTGCCGCTGGTACGCCGGAGGAGGTTGCCGCCATGCCGGAGTCGCTGACCGGCCGCTATATTTCCGGCGAAATCGATATTCGCAGCAACGATGCGCCACGCGCGCTCAGCGGCAAGGAACTGGTGGTGGAAGGCGCGCGCAGCCACAACCTGCAGAACGTGACCGCGCGTTTTCCGCTGGGCGTGCTCACTGTCATTACTGGCGTCAGCGGCAGCGGGAAAAGCACGCTGGTCAACGATATCCTGTACCGTTCGCTCGCGAAGGAGCTATACCGCAGCAAGGACGAACCCGGCCCACACACTGCCGTGCGCGGCATCGAGCAGATCGACAAGGCGGTGCAGATCGATCAGTCGCCGATTGGGCGCACGCCGCGATCAAATCCCGCAACCTACACCGGTGTCTTTACGCAAATCCGCGAATACTTTGCCATGCTGCCGGAGTCACGCGAGCGCGGCTACAAGTCTGGCCGTTTTAGCTTCAACGTGCAGGGTGGCCGCTGCGAGGCCTGCCAGGGCGATGGTCAGCGCCGTATTGAGATGAATTTTCTGCCGGATGTCTACGTGCTGTGCGAGGTCTGCAATGGACGCCGCTACAACCAGGAAACGCTCACGGTAAAGCTGAACGGCTATAGCATTGCCGACATTCTGGACCTGCCGATCAGCGATGCACTGAACGTGCTTGGCGACATCCCGAATATCAAGCAGAAGCTGCAAACGCTGGCCGATGTCGGCCTGGGCTACATCCACCTGGGCCAGTCCGCCACCACGCTGAGCGGCGGCGAGGCGCAGCGCATGAAGCTGGCAAAGGAACTGAGCAAGCGCCAGACCGGACGCACGCTTTATCTGCTGGACGAACCTACGACGGGTCTGCATTTTGACGACGTGCGCAAGCTCCTGGAAGTGCTGCAACGCCTGGTCGATCTGGGCAACTCCGTCCTGATCATCGAGCACAATCTGGACGTCATTCGTAATGCGGACTGGATCATCGACATGGGTCCAGAGGGCGGCGTGGGCGGTGGGACGATCGTCGCGGCAGGAACGCCGGAAGAGGTGGCAACGGTAGCCGCGTCGCACACCGGTGCCTTTCTCGCAAAGCTCTACTGCGAGCGGCCCGGCAGCCAACGCGCTCCTGCTCCAGCCTATGTCGCGCCCGTCGTGGTAAGGACGGAAGTGGCAAACGCAACCAAGTTCGCCCCCAGCCCAGAGGAACGCGCCGCCAAGCGCAAAGCCGCAGCCAAAGCCGCCACTGCAAAGAGCAAGGCAAAGAAAGCCGCGAGGGTGCAGCCTGCATGACAGAGTTCGATCCAAACGGCTTTAACCCAGCGCAGTACATGCCGCGCGTGCGACCGGTTCCGGAGCAGACACCCGCACTGACCGCAGAGACCGCGCCGGTTAGGCAGCCTCATCTTGGCTACACGCTTCTGTTGCTGGCGGTGGGTTTTGTCGCGCTCTTCCTGTACTCCATCGCCGTCGGTGCCATTGGTATTTCGCTGCACCTGCTTCCCCGTGACATCGGGCAACTCAAGTCTGGTTTTCCTAAAACCAACATCCTCCTCGAGGCGCTTACCTTTCTTTCCACGCTTGGCTTCGCGGTGCTTGTCTTTCCACGCATGTGGCACTACAGCTTTGGCGAGACAATTCAGTGGCACCGCAACACCGCGCTCCGCTTTGCCGGCAGGCTTGCCGCCGGTGGCGTGGTCCTCAGCATCGGCGCGCAACTCATCGAAACGCAACTCAATCTCCAGAAAAACTTGCCGGTTGACCAGTTCTTCCAACATCCGGCGGATGTGTGGGCCGTCGCGCTCTTCGGCACGCTTGTGGCACCGGCGTGTGAAGAGATTTTCTTTCGCGGATTTCTGCTGCGCGGCCTGGCCATCGCCTGGGACTGGATAGCCACGCCGAAAACCGAAGCCGGCCGGCGTCAGTGGAATCAAAGTAGCCGGCTCAGCCGCAATGCATGGATCATCGCGGGCGTCATCAGTAGCGGCCTGTTCGCGGCCATGCATGCGGCACAGCTTGGCTTTGCCTGGAACGCGGTCAGTATCCTGTGGCTGGTGGGTGGCGTGCTTACCTGGGTGCGCATCCGGCTAAATTCCGTGGCCGCCAGCACGGTGGTACATGCCGTCTACAATGGGACGATCTTTGTGATTATCTTCGTCGCGACAGATGGTTTTCGGCATCTGGACAAGGTCACGTCACACTGATTGCTCTGGGTATGTCCGAAGAGGACCTGCTATGCATTTTGCACGAGGCGAGCGAATGACCAACCTGCAATTCTTGCTCTTACTTAGTCCTCCATTGGATCGTTGATCCTTGTAGTTCTGGCATGGTTACACCAGAACACCCGGCTGGCTGACCTTAAAAGTGATCTTCGTCAATTCCAATCTGATGTCAACAAGCGCCTGGACACTATTGACAGTCACCTGATGAACTTCTACAACGTGAGCGGAAAACTGGAAGGACGGATTGAGGAATTGTCACGGCGGTAGCGCTCTCATGTCTCGCCTCTGGGGCTTGCATTGTGCATAGAATCACATCATGGAATTGACGACCGCGCTCCAGCCCAACCGCTCCGCCCTGCTCTCGCTCCTGGCGAAACTTTCATTCCGGCTTGGTGACTTTACCTTGGCATCCGGTGCGAAGAGCGATTACTACATCGACTGCCGCACCACCACCCTGGATGCCGAGGGCGGTCTGCTGACCGGGCTGCTGTTTGCCGAACTCATCCGTAAACATGCGCCGCAGGCCGAAGCCGTCGGCGGCCTGACCATGGGGGCAGACCCACTTGTCGCCAACACCGCTTCCGCCTCGGCGTGGTGGCAGATGGAACACCCTGAGGCGACGGTACTTCACGGCTTTCTTGTGCGCAAGGACGTGAAGACACACGGCACCGGCCGGCTGATCGAAGGCTATGTGCGCAGAGGCGCGCAGGTTGTCATCGTGGACGACGTGTGCACCACGGGCGGATCAACCATCACCGCCATCAAAGCCGTGGAAGCCGCCGGGATGACTGTTGCCGCCGTGCTCTGTCTGGTGGATCGCGAACAGGGCGGCCGCGCCAACATTGAAGCCATGATCGGAAATGCTCCGCTCCTGTCTGTCTTTACAGCTTCGGATGTGCGCGCGGAGAAGTTGAAGCAGTTCGACTAGGCCTTCGTGGAGTACCGGATGAAATCGCATTTATCGGCAATACTTCTTCTGCTTCCGTGTTTGTGCCGACCACAAACTCTCATAGTCCACATCACAGACGCAGATGGGAAAAGCCTGAACAAGGTGCCCGTCGCGATCAGATACAACTTCAGCGAAAACCGCACAGCAAAGCGCGGGGAGGTCGTATCGGTTAAGACAGAGGGGTCGGGAGATGCACTCTTTCCATCGGTACATCTGGATTTGGGCGGATTCAGCGTACTCGCTGGTGGAGTATGCGACGTTGCAAGAACTACACCCGTATTCCTGCTGCCTCAAATACCTTCAGGCCTAGACGTCCCCACGAATCCTGTCTTCCATTCAGTGCCAGCTACGGTGAACGTAGTTGTGTATAGGAGAACATTTGGTAAGTGCCTGCGCTGGATACTAAGCGGCGGAAGCTGATCGTTTCGCCATTTCGTCGCTACAATAAGACATGTCCGAACGGACGGAAGTGGAAGAACCCAACCCCACCAGTGCAGCCGCGCTGCGACGTGAAATCAGCGCACGCAATCTCTCGCTGGCACATGCCGTAGAACACGATACGACATACGGCAGCATCGCTTCCGTTCTCTACCGCGAGAACGATGCTGGTGAACACGGCAACTTCTTCCCTGCCTCATACCGGCGCATCCTTGCGAATCCGGAGTGGGCGCGACGGCTGGATAAGGCATACACAGCATCCAGCCGCATCATGCGTGGGCATGAGCGGGAGCGTGGCGAACTGGATTGCGCCAACAGCTCCGACGCTCTGCTGATGAACATCTTTTGCGCGCCATCCACGATGCGCTCCGCCACGCTCTGCGCGTTGCTGGGCGTGGAGCGCGGCATACCGCCCAGCTTCGGCGTTCGTGTGCGCACGCTCCTGCGCGCCGGGCATGACGACCGCACCGAAGTCGACATGCAATGCGGCGACCTGTTCGTCGAAGCCAAGCTGAGCGAGAGCAACTTCCAGACCGCGCGGCCTGACCTGATGGCCCGCTACGAAGCGTTCGATGAAGTGTTCGACATCGACCGCCTGCCACGCACGCGAGCCCATTTCCGCTCGTATCAACTGCTGCGTGGAGTCCTTGCAGCCGCGCACCACGGCACGCGCTTTGCCGTCTTTTGTGACGCCCGCCGCCCCGGTTTGCGAGAAGACTGGTTTGCCGTGCTCTCAGCGATCCGCTCCGCGGAGATCCGCAGCCGAATGTTGTTCATCACATGGCAGGAGATGGCGGCGTGCCTGTCGCGCCCACTGCAAAACTTTCTCCATGCGAAGTACGGCATCACAAAGGCTGACTCGCTAAGCCGCCGACTCGCTGCCTCCAACCGGTAAACTGGACGAGATGATTCCCACGCTTGAATGGACGGATGCGGGTGTCCGTTTCCTTGACCAGACCAAACTGCCGCTTGAAGAAACATACGTCCTTGCGACCACCTATCAAGAGGTAGCGGCCGTTATCCGCGACATGATTGTGCGCGGCGCTCCCGCCATCGGCGTTTCGGCAGGCATGGGCATGGCACTCGGCATTCAGAACTCGCCTGCTACGACGGTTGCGGACCTCGGCAAGGACGTGGACGTGATGGCGGATGTGCTGGCGCGCACGCGTCCCACTGCCGTCAACCTGTTTTGGGGTATCGAGCGTATGCGCACGCTGTTCCTCAAGCTCGCCAAGGAGCAGCCCGTTGATCGCAGCGAGGCCGGTCAACTCGCCGCCATCCGCGCCGAAATCGTCGCAGAAGCAAAGCGCATGTATGACGAGGACATCGCCACCTGCCGCACCATGGGCCGCGTGGGCGAACACCTTCTGCCCCGCGAAGGTACCGTGCTGACGCACTGCAACGCCGGTGCGCTCTGTGCAGCGGGCTACGGCACGGCGCTTGGCGTTATTCGTGCAGCCGTTGAAGCGGGAGCAAAAATCGACGTGCTCGCCGACGAAACGCGGCCTTATCTGCAGGGCGCACGGCTCACGGCCTGGGAGTTGCTGCAAGACAACATACCCACCACCGTTTTGTGCGACAACATGAGCGGGTACATGATGAGCAAGGGACGCGTTCAGGCCGTCATCGTGGGAGCGGACCGCATCGCGGCGAACGGCGATGTCGCCAACAAAATTGGCACCTACTCGGTCGCCATTCTCGCCAAGGAGCATGGCATTCCGTTCTACGTCGCCGCCCCATGGGCCACGATCGACATGGCCACTGCCACGGGCGAGGACATCCCCATTGAACAGCGCAGCGCCTACGAAGTGACGCACTCCAACGGGAAGCAGATGACCCCGGACGGCGCCGGCATTGAGAACCCGGCGTTTGATGTGACTCCCGCGAAGTATGTGACCGCCATCATCACGGAGCGAGGCCTGCTGCGCGCGCCGTATGCAGAAAGCATGTTGGCCATGCAGGCCGGGGCGGATGCCATCGCCGTTTAGGACACGGTTGGCGGCGCTGGGAAACTGGCGCCGGCGTTCGCTCGTGCGTGCAAACCTGCTGGTCGCAGCGGCATTATTGCTTGCGTTTCGCTTGTCTGACTTTCCGCACAATCGAGAGTCGTTCTGGATGGTCCTGCCGCTCCTGCTGGCCATTACCGGCACTGTGGAGACGCTGCGCTGCATGCGCCGCCAGTGGAACTGGTACCACGGTGGCGTTATCCTGTGCGCCTACATGGACCTGATGATCGTCTGTCTTATCCTGTTCTTCCTGATATACCCGCTCTGGCTATAGTGAACGAGCATGAAACTTTTTCTACCATCATGCAGAGCTTCGCGATAAGCTGGCCACATCCCAGGAGTGTTCATGTTTAAAGGTTTTCGCGATTTTATTCTGCGCGGCAACGTCGTCGACCTTGCCGTAGCGGTCATTATCGGCGCGGCATTTGCCACCATCACGGCGTCCCTTACCGCTGACGTCGTCACGCCGTTCATCTCTGCCCTTGTCGGCGCGCCAGACTTCTCCAGCCTCGTTATTCATATGCCGGTACTGCACGCTGTTGCGCCGCCGAATCCGTTGCCCGCCAACTACATTCCACCCGGTGAAATCCACATTGGTAAGTTTCTAAATGCGATCATCAATTTCCTTATCAACGCCGCGGCAATTTACTTCCTGATCGTGCTGCCCATGAAAAGTATGATGACGCGATTCGACAAAGCCGTCGAGGTCACAACCAAAATTTGCCCGCAATGCCTGTCTGAGATTCCGCTGGCCGCCACTCGCTGCAGGTGCTGCGCGGAGCCTGTGGCTGCCTAGCTTATGGACTTCCAATCATGCCCTCTGAAATGATTCGACCATGTATCGCAACCGACTTCGCGGTCATTGCGAACACTATCAACGACGGTGCGAAGGCATATGCCGGTGTTGTACCGGCTGACCGGTTAAATGATCCTTACATGGATTATGCGCACCTGCAACACGAGCTTGATGCAGGTGTACGCTTCTACGGTTACGAAGCGGATAAGCAGTTATGCGCGGTCATGGGGATACAAGACGTGCAGGACGTAACCTTAATCCGGCATGCGTATGTTCGCACCGTTGATCAAGGAAGAGGCATGGGCTCTGCCCTGCTTCGACACGTTCGCAAGCTGACAGAGCGACCTATGCTCGTAGGCGCATGGGCCGATGCGGGATGGGCTATCCGCTTCTACACGAGGCACGGGTTTGAGATGGTTTCGCTCAAGGAAAAAGGCCGCTTACTGCGCACCTACTGGACCGTTCCAGAGCGGCAGATCGAGACCTCGGTCGTTCTGGGTGATGACCGGTGGCGCGGTTCTTTCTAGCGTCTCTGATAATCTTCCGATTTGGTGAATCGCGTACCCGCCCCTGCTCACGCCTCAAAGCACGCTAGCTCCGCAGGGCTAGCTGCTCCGTCATGATTTGGGTTAGTTCAGGCTTCTTTAAGCCATGAACTTCTTCGTTGTACTTATCCACCTTGCTGGACCAGTTCATGGAGCAAAACTTGGGGCCGCACATGCTGCAGAAGGCTGCTTCCTTGTAGTAGTCGTCCGGCAGCGTCTCGTCATGCATGCCGCGCGCGGTTTCGGGGTCCAGTGACAGGTCGAACTGCGCGTTCCAGTCGAAGGTATAGCGCGCATGGCTGATGGCGTCGTCGCGGTCGCGCGCGCCGGGCCGGTGCCGCGCGATGTCTGCCGCATGGGCCGCAATCTTGTAGGCGATGATGCCGTCCTTCACGTCCTTTTCGTTGGGCAGACCGAGGTGTTCCTTCGGCGTGACATAGCAGAGCATTGCCGCGCCATGCCATCCGATCATCGCCGCGCCGATGGCGGAGGTGATGTGGTCATAACCGGGAGCGATGTCGGTGACAAGTGGGCCCAGCACATAGAACGGGGCGCCATCGCAGAGTTCGACTTCCCTGTCGACCTGTTCCTTAATTTTGTCGATGGGCACGTGGCCAGGACCTTCGATCATCACTTGCACATCGCTCTTCCACGCCTCGCGTGTTAGATCGCCTAGTGTTTTCAGTTCGGCGAACTGCGCCTCGTCGCTGGCATCCGCCACGCAGCCGGGCCGCAATCCGTCGCCCAGCGAATAGCTCACGTCGTATTTCGCCATGATCTTCGTAATGCGGTCGAAATGCTCGTACAGAAAATTTTGTTTGTGGTGCGCGGTCATCCACTGCGCCATGATGGCACCACCCCGGCTGACAATGCCAGTAATGCGCTTCGACACCATTGGAACGTACTGGATCAGCACGCCCGCGTGAATGGTGAAATAGTCAACGCCCTGCTGCGCCTGCTCCTCAATGACTTCGAGATACAGGTCGATGTTGAGGTCCTCGACCTTCTTCACGCGCGAGAGCGCTTCGTAGAGCGGCACGGTGCCAATGGGCACGGGCGAATGCCGCAGGATGGCTTCGCGAATCATCGGGATATCGCCGCCCGTGGACAGGTCCATCACGGTGTCCGCGCCGAAGTGCACGGCGGTATGCAGCTTGCGCAACTCTTCGTCTACATTGCTGGAAATCGCGCTGTTACCGATGTTCGCATTGATTTTGCACAGCGAACCCACTCCGATGGCCATCGGCTCAACTTCCGGGTGGCAGATGTTCGCCGGGATAATCATGCGACCGGCGGCAATCTCATCGCGCACAAATGTGCCGGTCAGCTTCTCCTTGTGCGCGACGTACGCCATCTCTTCTGTCACCAGCCCCTTGCGGGCAAAGTGCATCTGGCTCATGTTGGAGTCGTCGGTGCGGGCGGCCTCCTCCCGGCGGTTCTTTACCCATCCCGCACGGGGCTGTGGCACAGCGTAAGCGTTACCATTGGACTGCGTGTGACCGTTGCCGTTGCTGCTCGCGCCTGTGCTCATGCTCGTGTGTTCTCCCGCCGTAAGGGCTTAGCCGAAAGTATACCCGTGACTGGTACGTTTTTCCGTTTCGGGACACGTTTATAACGTGTGCTCCACCTTCGCGAACCTAGGTGAGGTTCAGCGTCGCAGCGTAGAATTAGGGTGTTATGGATAGCAGAAGTTCCTCTTCCCGCAATATCGTCTTCGCCACCGTGGTGATCGTGGCCGCGGTACTCTACCTTGCAATCAGTGGCGCGCGAGACAGCAAGAGTTACTACTGCACTATCGGCGAGTTGCAGAACATGGGCAACAAAGCATATGCACGCAACCTTCGCGTTGCTGGCAATGTCAAGCCCGGTTCGATTCAGCGTGTCGGAACCCATGCCAACTTCGTCCTGCTGGAGCTTGGCAAGGAACTGCCGGTCAAGTACGACGGCACCGAGCCACCACCTGACACCTTCAAGGATGACGCCCAGGCGCTCGCCATGGGTCATCTAGGCCGCGATGGCGTCTTCCAGGCCAACCAGTTGCAAGCTAAATGTGCCAGCAAATATGCACCGGCTCAGCCCGGCCAGCAGAAGGCAAGCATCGCGTCCTCCGCAACAGCCTTGCCATTGAGCCGTTAGCCGGTCTACTGGAGGATCGGCACGCCGGCGAGTTCCTGCGTTGCCGCCATACGAGCCTGCCATTCCGCGGGTCCGGTGGTGTGGACGCTGGTTCCATCCGCGCTGACCGCCACCGTCACCGGCATGTCCACAACCTCAAACTCGTAAATTGCTTCCATGCCGAGGTCCTCAAAGGCAAGCACGCGCGATGCCTTGATCGCCTTCGATACCAGATACGCCGCGCCGCCCACTGCCATCAGGTACACCGCACCCGCATCGCGAATTGCTTCGATGGCCTCCGGGCCACGCTCGCTCTTCCCCACCATGCCCAGCAGGCCAGTCTCTTCCAGCATCTGCCGCGTGAACTTGTCCATGCGCGTGGCGGTCGTGGGACCGGCGGGTCCAACGACCTCCTCGCGTACCGGATCGACCGGGCCCACGTAATAGATGAACCGGTTGGTAAAATCAACAGGCAACCGCTCGCCACGATACAGCATGTCGCTCATACGTTTATGCGCGGCATCGCGTCCAGTCAGCAGCTTGCCATTCAGCAGTACCACCTCACCAGCCTTCAAGGTCGCGACCTCCACGCGCGTCACCGTGTCCAGGTTTATGCGGCGCGCGTTCAGCGGGTTGTAGGTCAGCTCCGGCCAATCTGCCAGTGATGGCGGCTGCAGCATTGCAGGTCCGCTGCCATCCAGGTGAAAGTGCGTATGCCGCGTTGCAGCGCAGTTCGGAATGATGGAGACCGGCAGGTTCGCGGCGTGCGACGGGTAATCAAGAATCTTCACATCCAGCACCGTCGTCAGGCCACCCAGACCCTGCGCTCCGATGCCAAGCCCGTTGATCTTGCGGTAGAGCTCGATCCGCAACTTCTCAATATTGTTCCGCGGTCCGCGCGCGATCAATTCCTGCATATCGATCGGGTCCATCAGCGCCTGCTTGGCCAGCAGCATCGACTTCTCCGCCGTGCCACCGATGCCGATGCCCAGCATGCCGGGCGGACACCATCCCGCGCCCATCTGCGGCACCATCTTCAAAACCCAATCAATGACCGAATCCGACGGATTCAGCATGGCAAACTTCGACTTCGCCTCGCTGCCGCCGCCTTTCGCCGAGACCGTGACCTCGACCCGGTCGCCCTTTACAATCTCCATGACCACAGACGAAGGTGTGTTGTCGCGGGTGTTTCTGCGGCTGAATGCCGGGTCGGCAAGGATGCTGCCGCGTAACGGATTGTCAGGGTTCAAATACGCGCGGCGTACGCCCTCATCGCACATGCCCTGGATGTCCAGGGTTGCGTCGGCAAACTGCACGCTCATGCCCACCTTCACAAAGATGGTGACAATGCCGGTGTCCTGGCAGATGGGCCGGTGGCCCTCCGCGCACATGCGGCTATTGATCAGGATTTGGGCAATCGCGTCCTTCGCCGCATGCGACTCCTCCATCTCATACGCACGCGTCAGGTTGGTAATGTAATCCGTGGGATGGTAGTAGCTGATGTATTGCAGCGCGTCCGCCACGCTGCTGATGAAGTCTTCCTGCCTGATCTGCGTCATCGCCAAACCATTCTAAGTGTTCGACGGCGTTGACCAGAAATCTACTCGAAGTCCAGAACGCCGAAGATCTGGCTGACCTCGATAAAGAGTGGCAAACTAGGGATGCTCAACGAGCCGCTTCGGTATTCCACGGTTCCGTTCGACCGGACAACGTGTACCGCGCGCGCGAGGGGGTCAAGTATCCATGCCTCGGGTACACCCATTGCCAGATAGTCTCCGCAACGGTGCCTTAGATCTCGGATGGTGTCGCGAGGCGATGCAACTTCAATGCAAAGCAAAGGGGGGTCCTGTATGACAGGTGTTCTCTTCCACCGCGCTGGCACGACACACACATCAGGAATCCGGAAGCGTGTCTCATTGACCTGCACCCGCACCTCAGGGCGCGCTCGTATACCCGCTTCCTTTGTGAACGCATTGATTGCGGCCATAACCGCCCATTGCACATCACCATGATCGAACTCGCCCACGTTTCGTTCCTCCAGTACGCCATCCACGTAATCAACGTCAGGGCGGTACACTGAGCCGAGATATTCGCCAACCGTAATGTGAGCAACAGGAATCGCCGTGGTCGCCGCCATGCCTGCCTCCGTGCGTCTAGCCTACACCGCTCTATGGTTCGCCTCGGAGACTCTTGTTTTGAAACCCATCTCTGCCCTGCTTCATGAACTCCGGACCCATGCGACGACGAGCCGCGCATTGGTGGAGCAATGCCTGACGAATGCTTCCGATTCAGCGGGGGAAGGCGCGCGCGTCTACACGCGGCTGATGGCAAACGAAGCGCGCCAAGATGCAGATGCCGCAGACACCCTGTTGCAGGGAGGTGCTGAGCTGCCTCTGCTCGGAGTGCCCATTTCAGTCAAGGACCTCTTCGACATCACAGGTCAGACGACAACAGCCGGATCGGTCGTGCTAGCCGGCGCTCCACCTGCGCAACGTGACGCCGTAATCGTCGAACGATTGAAAGCAGCTGGTGCTGTGATCGTGGGCCGCACCAACATGACGGAGTTCGCGTACAGCGGCCTGGGACTGAACCCACACTACGGCACGCCAAAGAACCCCTGGGACCGTGCCAGTGGACGCATTCCGGGTGGCTCATCGTCTGGAGCGGCGGTCTCGGTGACGGATGGCATGGCTGCCGTTGCCATTGGAACGGATACGGGCGGATCGGTGCGCATCCCCGCCGCACTGTGCGGCCTGACAGGATGGAAGCCCACAGCCCGGCGCATTCCAATGGACGGCACCTTGCCGCTCGCGCCTTCGCTTGATTCCATTGGCCCGCTTGCGCCCACTGTCGATTGCTGCGCCCGTCTCGATGCGGTACTCAGCGGAGAGCAGCTCGCCCACACCGTAACACCGCTTTCAGAGCTGCGACTGGGCCTGCTGCAAGGCTACATTCTTGATGATCTCGACGATGCAACCGCGTTTGCGTTTGAGAGGTCGCTTGCGCTGCTGCAACAGTCAGGCGCAGACATACGCCCCGTGTACCTGCCTTCACTCGCACGAATTCCTATCAGCAATCAAACGGCAGCTGCAGAAGCCTACACGTGGCACCGCAGGCTTTTGGCGACGAGCAGAGATCGCTATGATCCGCATGTCTCCGCACGCATCCTGCACGGCGCGGGCATGCTGGCGGCCGACTATCTTGATCTGATGAAAATAAGGCGCGAGATCATCACCGAAGCAAGCACCGTCTTCGCTGACTTCGACGCAATTGTGTTGCCTTCAACGCCACGCGTCTCACCTCGGATTGCTGAACTGGAAGCTAGCAACGATGCCTACTTCGAAGCGAACGGTGCCATGCTTCGCAACACAAGCATTATTAACTTCTTAGACGGTTGCGGCCTTTCGATCCCGTGCCATCAAGCAGGCGAGGCGCCGGTAGGATTGATGATTGCGGGCAGCCACGGCACAGACGCACAGATTTTGAACGCCGGACGCGTTATGGAAGCCGCACTTATTCCGCTGCGTTCATCCCGCTGACCACGCGTTTACCTGGGAGGCCGCTCTTCCAGCGCACCGGATCCGCTTTCAACATAGAAGCCGGTGTTGTGCTTCGGTTCGCGGCGTCCACGCCAGCAGCGCCACAACTCATTTGCGTAGGGCAGAACGATACCGGCGGCTATCACTCCGGCCATGACCGCGATGTATCCAAACGGCAGACGCGGCCTCTTCCAGCGCAGCGCCCAGTCGCCGCGTTCTGTCCGACCGGTCAGTAGCCTGTGCGTGGCGGGCGCGTGCAGGCACACCATGAAGGACACCGCCATGAGCGGCAGAACTTCAAGAAGGCTGTGCGTATGCTGTTCCCGCGTCTTCACCTCACGGTGATGGACCGCGTATGCCACATCCCATATCGCCGTTACCGAGTGCACACCCAGCGCACCGAACATTACCGTAAGCAGCAGTGGATTGACCTCAAACAAGAGCGCCGCGAAGATTGGCACACCCACCTGCGTCATCATCAGGGCGTGAATCACCGACTCTTCCATGCCGGAGGTGTGTTCGATATCCGTATCGCGATGCCAGTACCAGTCCAGGATGCCGGGGACAATCCAGAGCGGGAGCATGACAAAAAGCGCATAGCGGAACGTCGTATTTTCAGGATCGGTGTCGGTCCAGCGAATGGAGCGGACTGGCGTACGGCGCAACGTGGCAAGCGATAGCGATGACATGTTCGTACTCTCCATTGTTACGATGCGCCTTAACGCGTGACGGGACGGCGGCTGGTAACCGCGCCGGTTGTTTAATTACAAATGCCATGCAGATTGCGCGTTCCGAGGTGATCGCGTCCCTCAGTTCACCGGGCGAACAGCTACAGGTTTAGCTAGGTGCAACTCGTAACCTTGAAAGTGCATACAGGGCATCTAGTAAGTAACCGCTACTTCCTTGTATGGTGCTGCTACTAGTCTCATAAGCAAAGCTGTGACCGCGCAGAACGCGTTGGTCGAGTAGGAGATAAACGGATTGAAACGAGCAGCGATCCTACTGTCCGGCGTTCTGCTGATCGCCGCTCTTTGCTGGGTATTTAATTTCAGACTGTTCCTGCCATAGTGCGCGGCTAACCCTGCACTCTGAATGTGAAATGGCCTTCACTCAGGCTACAGTGCTACTCCAGTTGAAGATTGCGCGTAATCTCGTCCTTTGTTTCGAACGAACTGACTGTTTTGGCGGGGGTCTTCTTCTCTTGTGCCTGTGCCCATACCTTATATTCCGCGGAACGCGACAGCTGAACAAACCGGAAAGTACCTTTGTCGTCTGCCAGCATGCTTCGGACATTGGAACTCTTGTCATCCTTCAGGTACACCATGGCACCCTTTACGGGATCACCGTTCTTGTCACGTACCACACCTTGCAGAACGCGTTGTGGTGTTACTTTCGGCGTGCTGTTGTTGATGTCGCCTAACGCACCCAGGTTCAGGCGCGTCTCCGGTCCGCCACCGCCAGGACCGTTGCGGCCCTGTCCCGGAACCTGCCCGTGAAGACTTGCGGCTAAGGCAATCGGCAGTACGCAAGCGGATGCGGAAACAATGTGTAAGGCAACTCTCTTCAGCATGGCAGCACTATACTCCTTGTTATTGGTGGCCAAACCGGTACACAAAACCTAACTCCACACCAAGGTTATTCTGTACCGTGCCGCCAAAGGTTGTTCCTAGGTAGGTCGGCTGCACCCGAAACGCGAGATTGTTGTAAAGATTGTAATCGCCAATCAGACTGAGGGAGAATGCCGGACGTGAGTTGGAGTCGGGCCATAGACCCAGATCTTGGGATTGCAGTCCCTTCGCATCGCCACCGAACTTGCTGAGACCAACGCCCGCTGTTGCGGCGGCGCTCACTGCATATTTTTCCCGGACAAGGAAGCGGTACTGCGGTCCTGCCATAAAGGTGTACTCACTGATCTGCGGGCTATACACACCGTTCAACGCAAACACATTGGGAATGTTGCCGTTCCCATACATGCCGCGCACATCGGCAGCGATGGACAACTGCGGATTCAGATAATAGTTCGCCGTAGTAAAGAAGTTAATCTGGGAAATTTTCTGTAGATACTGCCCTTCACGGAATCGCAGAAATCCGCCACCTCCCGCGACCTCCCACCGGTGCGAGTACGTTTCCTGAATATTCCTGGCAACACGCGCCTGCCGGTTGGCGCGGACACGGCTACTGACAGTGGGACCTGAGGTGCGTGGCGCGGGCGCTGTCTGCGTTGTTCCAGCGGGAGCAGCTTGCCCCCATGCTGCTGAGTACAGAGCCACGAGCACAGCTGCTGCCAGGGGCGCCCGTAGCGCCGGAAGGGTGAAACGGAACATCAACCAATACTCCTCAAAGGTCACGCGGCTTGCTACGTTGAAGTGTCAGACTGTATCAGTCCGCAGTTGGCATTCGCTCTGGCACTCGCCAACTGCGCTGATGCACAACCTCCATTAGAACATCCTGGCAGTACGGACGCTTGGGAATCACGCTTCCGGTGCGCTAGAAGTGTTGGTGCACAATGGCACGAGGAAGGCCGGCGGGACGAAAGGTTGCCACACGGCGCACGGGTGGAAGCATCGGACGGTTGTTGCTGGCCTTTCTGCTTGGTGTTGTGCTGACGCTTACAGCGATCGTGGCGTACTTCTATTTCGGCGGACCGCCGGTTGCCGTCACAGAGAAAGCCGCGCCGTGGGAACCGCTGCTTTCTGTGCCAACCAACACGCGGGCACGCTTAGAGGCCAAGCCCGCACCGTTTCCCGCCAGCGAGGACGCCTTTGAGGCCGGCGCACGCACCTACAGGGTCCAATGCGCGCAGTGTCATGGCGCTCCAGGGCACGAGGCTTCGCTCGGCAGAATGATGCTTCCTCGCGCACGGCAATTTTTCTCATCCCGTGACCGCAATGGCACGGTGGCGCAGACACCCGGTGAACTCTATTGGAAGACAGCCTTCGGCATTCGGCACAGTGGCATGCCCGCGTACAACCGTACCCTGACCGACACTCAGCTATGGCAAATCGCACTCTTGCTGCACAGTTCCAACGATCTGCCCGACCCTGTGCGCAGCCTGCTCATGCAAGGCTTGCCGCAGCAGCAGCCGACGGTAGTACAGCCATAACATCCGCATGGCTGACAGCACGCCAGCACCGTGCATCCTTTAGCACCGCTTGAAGCCGGAAGATGCCGGAGAGCATCTCCTCAATAAGACATTCCGTATACCTCTTATGCTTGCGCTTGGACAAATGCCGCGTCTTGTACAAGTGATTCCGCTGCACGCCCCAGCGCACCTCTCGTATGTCCTTTTTCATTTCTTCGAGATTGCGGCCATCTCGCTTGGTGCTCTTGGCGGGGCACTTGCACTTCGGCGCGAGCGTGGTTCGCCCTACGACACAATCGGTCTGCTCGGCCTGGGCCTGATCAGTGGCGTGGGCGGCGGCGCGGTGCGTGATGTCCTGCTGGGTGATGGACCGCCATTGGCGTTGCAGCATCCTTCCTACCTGGCGTATGCGCTGTGTGGAGCAGGCATTGCCATCCTGTTTGGAAAGAGTGTTGGTCCACGCACGCTGGCGACGATCAACGTGGTGGATGCACTCGCTCTAGGCTTGTTTACAGTGGCTGGCAGCACGCGTGCCATGAACTACGGCCTGGGTTTCCTGCCCTGCCTCGTCCTGGGTGTCACAACGGCAGTTGGAGGCGGAGCTCTCCGCGATCTCTTCAGCGGTCACGTCCCTGCCACCTTCAGGGAGGGCGAGATGTACGCACTTGTCTCCACCATCGCCGCGGCGGTGTTTCTGGGCGTGCAGCGCCTGGACGTCCCGGTAAACCGTGCCGCCATCATTGGCACCCTGGTTGGCTTTGGCCTGCGCCTGCTCGCGATACGGTACGGGTGGCGCACACGCGCGCTTGGCCTGCTGCCGGTGATCAAACGATCCCGCTCAGGCGATACACGGTAAACCCCAGCGCCATAGACGAAGTGCGCGCCCTCATGATTGAACCATTGCTGGTTCACCTGCGCACTTGAACACACGCAGGCCCCTGCATGTGATTGTGGAAACAACGTTTCAGACTGGATGGCCCTGCGATACTGATGGCATGTCGAGGCCAATCGTGTCCATGCTGGAACAAAGCCTTGTGTGGATGCACCATGTAAACCGTTGGCAGGGACGAGCAGCGGAATGTACACCCACACAGCAGCGCGGTCTGGACGGAGAGCGTGCCGCATATTTCTTTTTGCGCAGGCAGGGGTATGTCGTTGTCGCACGCCGGTGGCTGCATGCATCGCGGAGCGGTGAAGTCGACCTGATCGCGTGGGAGGGCGAAACGCTCTGTTTCGTTGAGGTGAAGACGCGCGGCAACAAAACGCCGTTTGCGGCAGAATTCAGCATCGACGAAGGAAAGGCCGAAGCGCTCCACAGCATGGCAGATGCCTATGTGGGCCAGATGCCGTGGCGCGCCGGGCAGTTTCCAGCGGTATCCATTCGCTTTGATGTGGTTTCGGTGTATTTGCAGGATGACGAGAACGCCGATGTCCGGCTGATACGCGATTTCATCCGCTGACAAGCTGGCAGCTTGACGGAGTCCGTGAAAGTAAAAGGCCGCAGTCTTTACGACGGCGGCCTATGGAATGTTGCGTTATGGAGGCGTACGCACTGGTCAGGTGCGTACGCTCTTTCGACGGACTGGATTAAGCAGCGTTGCGGCGGCGGCGCAGCATGGTGCCTGCAGCGCCCATCAGGCCGGTACCCAGCAGCATGAGCGAGCTCGGCTCCGGTGTCACAGCTGTGGCGGGGATGAACCCACTCACGGTAGCGGTCTGGTTGTCCTGGAAGGACAGGTTGCCAGCCGTGTAGCTAGTCGCGCTGCTCTGGATGACGAGGAAATCGGAAGTCATACCAGGGTTAAGAATGTTTGACTGCGGAGGTGTGAAGCTGAAAGCCATCGCGCCGCTTCCGCTGTCACTAACGGTGACAGGAGCGATGCCGCTGCCGCCAGCAGAATATCCAACATTGTAGGTGAAAGCACTGGAGAAAGGACCGGTGGTAACGGTCTCGATGCCATCACGGCTGCTTGCGCTGTTGCTCACCTGAATCACAAACGTGAGGCAGGTGCCAGCGGTTGCGCACAACGTATTTGAACTGTCCCGATACACGAACTCGGAGTAGGTACCGGTAAAGGTCGACGAACCGCCCGCTGGAAAGGCCGATGCGAAAGCAACACTGTTATTGCTAGCAACGGTTGAGGTCGGTGTGTATGTAACCGGAGCTCCGTTAACAGTCATACCGCCTGTGATTGGGGTGGCGAGGGCTGCTGCTGGGACGAGGGAGACTGCGGCAGCGGCGAGGATCTTTGCGAAAACTTTCATAACTACTCCTGGGTTTGATTGCAAGATCGCAGACCATACCGCGTCTGTCGAGCTTGCATTGTCAGTACGAACACAAACGTTCAATCGATTTAGCTCAAGGCGAATGCAAACACTTGCAGCAGTGGATGAGTTTCCAAACATCTGCGGCAATCGAAAGGTAGCACGAAGACTTTAGTGTTTTCATGTACTTTTTTGCTACGTGTGTCATTTCATCACACTTTTTTTCCTAGTCAACAGAAAAATCGTCTCTGTCTTGACCGTGGCTCTCATTTCCGATAATGGGACTCAGAGCCACAGGATGTCTTTTGATCTTCCAGACACTAAAGTTCCCGCGAAGGTTGCGGCCCGTGTGACCTTTAGTGTGAGAGGTAAAGATGACTGGTATTCCTCCGCCGGTGTCTAATGCAGAGAGTGCATGAAGGGAACTTGCCTGGTATGACCCTGTTGAATGCTCCCGCCTATAACGAGCGGCACGAACGCCTGGTTCGCAATCTGCTGGTGAGCGGCGGCGTCGTATTTGCCCTCGTTCTGGTTCTGACGTTTGCTGGCTTCCTGAGCGGGCATGGCTGGTTGTTCTCAAATCTCTACACGGAACATCGCATCAACCAGTTCCTGACAGACATCCAGGACCGGAACTTCAGCGGGGCGTACGGCATTTACGTGAACGATGCCGATTGGGCAAAGCACCCGGAAAAGTACAGCGCGTACCCACTACAGCGATTTACGGAGGACTGGACGACGTACAGTCCTGTTGGGCCGATCCATAGTCACCATGTGGACAAGTCGGTCGCGGACGGCTCTGGTCCATTCGGGAGCACACTCATTGTGGGGTCTACCATCAACGGGGACAAAAACCGGCGTCTCTTTATCGGAGTGACGCGGTCTGATGGCACGCTGTTCTATCCCGCAACGCACATCTTCGAGTACTAAAGGAACACCGCTTGGCACCGCGCCGCATGAACATGTCCACGCGGTGGGTGGGTTGCTGGGTCAGTCCCTGAGCGCTACAACCTGGGAGGTGCCTTTGTGGCTGGTTGCTTTCCGGTTGATTTCTTCCCGGTAGCGGTGATGTCAGGGATCGAAGCGGTGTCCACGACCGGATGACCGTCCATCGAGGGTGCCTTCAGCGTATCGGGTGACTGCACCGTGACTGGCGTGGTGGCGAGCTTTTTAGCCGCGGGCTTTACAGCGGCCTTCCTGGAAACAGGCTTTTTTGCTGCGAGTTTCTTAGCGCTGCCCATTTGTGGCTCCCGCGAAGCCGTTGGCTTCTTTCTAGGGGAAGTCTTCCGAGTACCTCGGCTCTCAGTATCGCCTGTAGCCGCCGTGACTTCGCGACTGACAGCATGCTGGCCTGGCGCTGTTTCGAGCGGCTCGCCGATTCCCTTCCTGGCAGCCGTCAGCGCCTCGATCATCTCCGGATAGGCATACCCGCCAGCCTGCGCCGTGGCAAGGACTTGCGATGCCCCGGCCGCATCAGCGGCGGCACCCGGCGTGTGACCAGCGATAGTAAGCCACTCGAGAAGCTGCTCCAGCGACTCGCGATTGATGTAGCTCTTTCCATTGTGTTCGTTCACGCCGGTCAGCCAATACACGTCGCCCTCGGCCCAGAAGGCCGCATCGTTGAACCTTGAGGTATTCAGCGCCAGCCGGACCCGGGCCGCCGCGCGCCAACTGTCCTCCCCGTGCATGCCCAGCTCGGAAAAGATTTCCGCAAGCGAGGAACGCAAACCGAGCCGGTCAACAACGTTTTCCTTCCCGGTAGACGGCAGCGCACGCAGAACGGCAACGGCCAGCAATGGTGACCATAATGCTTCGGCATGCGTGTGCGGCGGCAGTGCCTGGTATGAAGTCGCGGCTCTTACTGCTGCCGGTAACTGTTCCACAAGCGAGGCTACCAGGTCAGCGTAGGCATCCACGCTCGTCGTAGAACCCGCACTCTCCAGTTCTGCCCAACGTTCGAAGACCGGCTTGGCGCAGTTACGCCAGGTCTGCGCCGCGATCGTCTCAGAACCGGGGTGTTCGGCCGCAGAAGACAGCCCGCGGACCGCATCACCCGAAACCGCCTGCCGAATAGCACTGGTAAGTGGACGCAGCCTCAGTCTCGTGAGCGCCTCGTCCAGATTGTGGACGCCGGCACCATTTAGCGCATCATGCAGCCGATCCCATGGCTGCTCCGCCGTGGAGCGCAGTTCGCGCCACTGCAAGAGGACGGCATATTGGTATCCACGCAGATCAAGCGTGAGGCCGTGGTGCACCAGGTCAGCGGAACGGCGCAGGTATTCAAGCCCTGTTGCGGTATCGCGGTACGCCAGGAAGAATTCATCCCCACGTGGCAAGTCCAGGGCGTCCGCCAGCGAGCGCTGCCAAAGGTCGCCTGTCCATTTGTTCATGGAGGCCGCGGAAACATGCATCGTTCCGCGCGTGCTTGCGTAGGCGTTGTTGTAAAGGATCAAACCGCGCTCGTTGCCCAGCCGGTTTGAGTAGGCAAAGACGTTTTCGTCCACCGTGCCGTGTTCTGTCCAGAAGTCAAAGAAGACAAAATTTTCGCTCTCCGCGAATAACGCGCGGTTTGCCAGCAAAGGCGCGATCTCCTGCTGATGGCGCCGGACCAGGTCATCGTTCGGCCATTCATCCATCTTGGCCTGCTTGTACTCCATGCCGTACTTTTCGGTGTAGCCTTCGATCTGGCCGTGCCCAAACATTGGCAGACCGGGGATTGTGGCCATCATGGTGGCCACGCCGAAGTACTTGTCACCGGTGCCGAACTGGTCGATGGCGGTGCGCTCGTCGGGGTTCGACATGAAGTTCACATACCGCTTCAGGATGTCTGGATCGAACTCAATCGTCTTCTTCAGGTAGCTGCGGTACTTGGCGTTTTCCTCGTCGCGCAGCATCACCATAAAGGCAGAGTTATACACACGGTGCATGCCGAGCGTACGGACAAAGTAGCCCTCCAGCAGCCAGAATGCTTCCGCCAGCAGCAGTGTTCCTGGCACTTCGTTCTGCACGCGGTCCACCACCTCGCGCCAGAACTCCTGCGGCATGATGCTGTCGAACTCCTCCTGGGTCATGGCGTCTTCCGCGCGCGACGGGATGGAGCCGCCCTGGCCTGGCAGAGGGAACCACAAGCGCTGCACATGCCGCTTGGCCAGCACCATCGCTGCATCAAAGCGAATGATCGGGAAGCGGCGCGCAACGTCAAGGATGACTTCCATCACATGCTCCCGCACCGCGTGTTGCGAATAGTCCAGCTGCGCGGTATCGTTCCACGCGAAGGTAGTACCGTCGTTGCCGTGATAGATGAAGTCGGCCCGTCCACCCGCGTCCCGGTGCCGCATCCGGTAAACCACGGCAGCGTCCGTCTGGTCGAAGTAATGGTCCTCGATCTTGATCTCGACGCGCGGGTCCGTGGACAGATCCGGTCCCTCGAAGCTGTAGCTTGGATACGGGCTTTCGTCGCGCCGGAGAAACCATTCCGGGTGTTCGATCACCCATGTGGAGTCCAGACCCATATGGTTCGGCACCATGTCGCTTGCCAGCCGCAGACCGACCGTGGCGGCATCGTCCCGCAGTTTCGCATACGCCGCTTCGCCGCCCAGATCATCCGCGATGCGGTAGTCCATCAAGGAATAGGCCGAGGCAACCGCATCATGCTGGCCGCGTAGCCGTTTGATCGTCTGCGACGCCTTGCTGCGCTCCCACAGGCCGATCAGCCACAGCCCGGTCATGCCGCGGTCACGCAGCAGTTGCAGCTCCTCATGGGGAATCTGGTCCAGCCGGTGGATATGCCGCCCGTACTTCTTTGAAAGCTGTTCCAGCCACACGTAGGTGCTTTTTGCCATCAGCACTACTGTCGGCATCCAGGCGTCGTCGCGCGAAAATGCCTCGTATTCGTTCAGGGGAGCTTGATAGTCGGCTGCATATTTCGAGTCCACCAGCGCACCCGACCGTGTACGGAAGCGTCTTCGCCGCGTGACGGAGCCGTCATTGTTGACGAAGTCTTCCCAATACTCTTCGTAACCGACGTACTCGTCCCCAACAAAACCTTCCTTGCCGCCATATTGCACGGGGCCGTGCTGCCGAACAGCGCGCCCTGGCGGGTTGAATTGCATCCAGATGGCAACTTCTTCCTCACGCAGAGTGTCAATCGCCAGCAGGGTGCGTGGCATGGCCGGCCCCAGTACATCCGCCCAGTGCTCGCGGATGAAGTCGAGCTGTCCGCTGAGCGAGTCGGGCGAAGCCTCGAAGGGCGCACGCAGGGCTTCCAACAGCGTCTTCGTCTCCGAGCTGAACGCCGGGCGCGTTTCGAAGTAGGCCACAGCATTTGCCTGCAGTTCCCCGTAGGCAGGCAGCGATTGCCGCAGGGATTGGTCATCAAAAAGCATACGGAATGGCCGGTACGCGGGGTTCTGGTTTGCCAGCCACAGCAACAGAAGCTCCTCCAGGGCTGCCTCGCGATGTGACAAGCCGTCGCTCTCGCCTGCGAGCCACTCCTTCGCGGTCACTTTGCCGGTATAAACGTCGACATTCGGAAAGCGCTCGACAAACGCCAGCAACAATGCGTTTAACTGATCCGTTCCCGCGCGCTTGCCAAACCATTTCAGAGCATCGGCCAACACCGCCGGATCCTGCTCTTTACGGTAGTGCTCCACCACGGCATGGCTCAGTTCATCGATCAACCCCATGGCAAACAGCTGCCCGGCGTGAACGACAGCCTTTGGATCATCAATCGCGGAGGCTCCTCCCACAGCAACGCGTGCATCGTTCATCTGCCGCGCTAGCCAGCGGCTGGCCGCGACGTTGCCGAAGATCACATTGCCGGTATATGAAAACAGCAGATCCCGAAGCTCAAACCTGTCCCGGAACGCGCGTGCAACGTGGAACTCCATGGGTACCTCTCAGCGGGGATATGGGATAAACACACCAGGGACATACCAGAACTTGGCCCGGAGTCTGAAATGTGCTGGTACCCCAGTTTACTGCTACCTGTGAGAGCACATGTCCACTACAGCACATGGATGTCTGGATTAGAGATGACGTTTGCCACATTCTCGATGCCACCAGTCACCGCATCATCTTGCCTCTGTATTGGAATGTGCGTTTCTTGCTGGGCGTGGCCTGAGGTAATCTGTATCCATGGCACTGCCTGTGCGCGAGATCGCGGGTACCGCAGCGAAGACTGTTGGCTCCTTTCGAGAAGCCATCCAGGATCTGCTCGTTCCCGAACTGCGCGCCGTAAAGTCCTCGATCGACGCGCTGCGCACAGAGGTGCAGCTGCGAGGTGAGCAGCAGGCCAAGGCAACGCAAGCTCTGGATGAGCGGCAAACGCTGGTAACGCAAGCATTGGGCGAACGTCTGACGCAGTCAATTCAAGCTCTGGATGAGCGGCAGACCCTGGCAACACAAGCGCTAGGCGAGCGGCAGACCTTGGCAACACAAGCACTCGGCGAGCGTCTGACAGCAGCCGTGGAGTCAATAACCGAGGAGATGCGCTTGCGCGATGCGCATCAAACGCAGCTTATGCAGAAACTCTCTGAAAAGCTGGACTTCGCAATCGATATCCGTGAGCGCCTCGCACACGTTGAAGCCCGCCTGCAGAAGCAGTAACGCTGTCTGCGAAAATAGACGTTGTGAAATCGATTGCTGTACTCGGCTCGACCGGCTCCATCGGCAAGAGCACCCTTAATATATGTGAACGGTATCCGGACCGCTACCAGGTTGTGTCGCTTGCCGCTGGGCGCAATCTGGATGAGGTTTTCGCGCAGTGCAGGCGCTGGCATCCGCGGGTCGTTTCCGTGGCAGACGAAAGCCTGGCGAATCAGCTGTTGCGGCAACTCAAGGCAGAAGGTGTCACTGGCGTTGAAGTGCTGCACGGCAACCATGGAACGGTTCGTGTGGCGACGTCGCCGGAGGTAGACTTCGTCGTGAGCGCCATCGTGGGCGTGGCCGGGCTGGAGGCCACTTACGCGGCGGTCTGCATGGGCAAAGACATTGGCCTGGCCAACAAGGAGGCGATGGTCGCCGCCGGTGACCTGATTACGGCAGCGGCCAATCGAAGCGGAGCCGCCCTGCTGCCCATTGACTCCGAACACAACGCCATCCACCAGTGCATGCGTGGTGGCACGCGGGATGAGGTGAAGCAGATCTGGCTGACGGCCAGCGGTGGCCCCTTCCGCAACACACCACTTTTAGAGTTCGAGCAAATTACGCCCGCGCAAGCACTGAAGCACCCCACGTGGGTGATGGGACAGCGCATCACCATTGATTCCGCCACCATGCTGAACAAGGGGCTGGAGATCATCGAGGCCTGCCGTCTATTTGATCTACCGCCGGCAAAGGTACGCGTCACCATTCATCCGCAGTCCACGATTCACTCCCTCGTGGAGTACGTGGACGGCAGCATCCTGGCGCAGATGTCGGTGACCGACATGCGCCTGCCAATCCTGTATGCGCTTGCCTACCCCGAGCGTGTCCCCTCGGATCTAACCTTCGATTTAGCCTCACTGGCGCAGCTTGACTTTCAACAGCCTGACTTGGAGCGCTTCCCGTGTTTGCGGCTGGCCTACCAGGCGGCTGAAGCCGGTGCCGCACACTGCATTGCACTGAACGCCGCGGATGAAATCGCCGTTGAGGCCTTTCTCGCCAACCGGTTACCTTTTATCGGTATCGCACGCGTGATTGAGCGCGTGCTGGAGCGCACGCCTTCCGCGCAGCCGGAAAGTATTGCAGAGGTGCTGAACGCCGATGCGACCGCACGCGAACTGGCGCAGGTAGTTGCAGCCGACCTGAGTTTCACACTAAACGCCGGAGACGCTTCTTCCCCTCGTCACGTCTAAAATTAGGATGCAGGTGAGACGGGTGCGCGAGCGCCGCGTTTACACCTCCGGGGAGCACTTTGCACATTCCGCACTTCCTTATCGTTACGGTCTACTTTCTTGTCATCCTCGGCATCATGGTGCTGGTGCACGAGTTTGGCCACTTTGCGGTTGCCAAGCTGTGCGGCGTCCGCGTGGAGGCCTTCTCCATTGGTATGGGCAAGCGTCTGTTCGGCTGGGTACACAACGGCACGGACTATAAGGTCTGCATGCTGCCGCTGGGCGGCTACGTAAAGATGACTGGCGAGACGGAGATGGAGATGATCCAGACCTCGCCCACTGAAACAGAAACGGTGCGGCAAGCGGGCGGCGATTCCGGCAACTTCAACACCAAGCCGCGTTGGCAGCGCATGCTGATCGCCTTTGCCGGGCCGGTGGCGAACTTCATCCTGGCCATCGTGCTTTTCACGGTGATCGCTCATTTTCATCACGAAACGGTGGAGTACCTCCAGGATCGTTCCGAAATCGACTACGTTACGGCGAATGGGCCGGCGCGCAACCTGGGTGTCACACCTGGCGACTCCATCGTTCGCTTCGATTCAGTGGAGCAACCTTCGTGGCAGGATATAGAGATTCGCGGCGGCCTGAAGGGCAGCCAGACGGTCCCGCTCTCCTTCCTGCATGACGGCAAACGCGTCGACACGTCCATCACGCTGCCGCCGGTAAGCAACCCTGAGGATTTCAGCGCGGAGAAGCTTGGATTGATTCCACGCATGCAGGGGAATCCTGTTGTGATTGAGGCGGTGCCGGATGCATCGTCCCCTGCGGCGCGGGCAGGCCTGCTGAAGGGGGACGTCATCCTATCCGTTGACGGACACGAGTTCCACAGCAGCCTGGCAACCAGCGCCTACATCAGGGACATGAACGGGAAACCGGTCACGTTGCAGGTGCAGCGCAATGGGACCGTTCGCGCCTTCAGCATCCAGCCACGTCTGATGCCAGCGCAGGATGGAACGGAGCAGTACCGGCTGGGCTTTGCTCCCGTGCCCCCACCTGTCGTGACCACGCGGCAACCGCTGGGACGCGCGCTGGCAACTGGATGGCATGACTTCGCTAAAAGCTCCGTGCTGATCTTCGACGTGATCGGCGGCATGTTCAAGCACCAGGTCTCCGTGCGTAACCTGAGCGGGCCGGTCGGCATCGCGCAGCAGGTGGGATTAGCGCAGCAGATGGGTTCCTGGACGGTGCTAGCACTGATGGCAGGCATCAGCCTCAACTTGGGAATCTTCAATCTGCTGCCAATGCCGGTGCTGGACGGCGGCATGATTCTCTTTTTGCTGATTGAAAGCGTCATGCGCCGCGACGTGAACGCGCGATTGAAGGAGCGTATCTATCAAGCGGCATTCGTCTGCATTGTGCTGTTCGCGGCATTTGTCATCCTCAACGACCTAACCAAGCTGCCGATCTTCACGCACCGGCCAGGCTGATGCGCATTCTCATGGTGGGTGCCGGTGCGACCGGCGGCTACTTCGGTGGCAGGCTGGCGCAGGCAGGACGCGACATCACCTTTTTGGTGCGCGGCAACCGCATGCGCCAGTTGCAGGGGGACGGCCTGCGCATCGTCAGCCCCGTGGGTGACGTCACGCTGCGACCCGGGCTGAGTACCTCCGGCGAACTGGCCCATCAACCGCCCTACGACGTGGTCATTGTGAGCACGAAGGCCTATTCGCTGGAAGCGGCGATGAACGACTTCGCTGCAGCCGTAGGCCCAGACACGATAGTTCTGCCAGTGCTGAATGGGATGAAGCACCTCGACATCCTCTCCGATCACTTTGGCAAGCAGCATGTGATGGGCGGTTCGGTCCGCATTGTGGCTGAGATCGACGCGGATGGCCGCGTGCTACAGATGACGGAGCTGAACGAGCTGAACTTCGGCGAACTGGACGGCACCCACTCCGAACGCGCGGAGCGGCTGCTGACCGATCTTTCCGTTGCCGGCATCAAGGCCACGCTGTCCAGCGACATCCTAGCCACGCTCTGGCAAAAGTGGTGGATCGTTGCAAGCATCGGCGCACTCTGCGTCACCGGACGGGGAACCGTGGGTGAGATCGCCGCCGTGCCGTATGGCGCAGAGATGGCGCGTGCCATCGCAGGTGAAACTATCGGCATCGCAGCAGCCAACGGCTACCCCTCAGACACGAGGATGGTGGAAAGCCACATCCGCCGCATCACCGAGCAAGGATCATCTCTCACCTCGTCGCTGTATCGTGACATGCTGAACGGCAATCCCGTGGAGGCCGATCACAAGCTCGGCGATCTGCTGGCACGTGCAAACGGCATGGCCGCTCCGCTGCTGAAAGCCGCATACATGCAGTTGAAGGTGTATGAGACACACCGCGCCAAGCTCTAGGTCAGAGCACAGGACCGGTTGGGAGCATGTTGCGTTGATCCAGCGCCTTCAGTTCGGCAGCAACTTCAGCCGCGATGCGCTTTGCATCTCCGTGCTGATCGACGCCGACGCTGATGGCACCCACGCGGGCGTGGCCACCCCCTCCGTAGCGCTCGCAGATCGCGGCGATGTTCGCAAGTTCATTCGACGGAACCGTGGTCCACGGATTTGTGCCAACAGAGATTTTGGTGCGATAGGTTGACCTGGACACTCCGACGACATACACCGCGTCAGGCAGCAGGTAGTACGGGATGAACTTGTTATATCCCTCCGTGGGTTGGTCGGTGATGTCGAAGGTGATGACGCCCTGCTCCACCGCTGCCCTTGAGCGGAGCAGCGTGATGTCGTGCTGATGCTTCGCCATCAGTGGCTGCACCTGCTCCTGCACGAAGTTCTCCTGCAATGTGGCTACCAGCGATTGCGACGTGAGCAGCGGGATCAGACGCGGGATGAATGCCGGATCCTTTGCTGATTCGATCACGGCCATCAGCTTGACGGCGGGCGCGGCCATGCCCACCGCCGCGTCCGCCGACTCAAACTTTGCACCGTCAATGATGTTGGCCCAGTGGATCAAATCCGTCAGGCTGCTCGTATCGAAGCCGTACGTCTCGCGCGCGACATCGGCGATCAGGCTGGTGCAGGAAATGTAGTCAGGGTCGAAAAACTGGCGCGGGTGCTTCCTGTCCCTCCGCTGCGCGGCTTCAAAGTGCGCACGGTCGGCCTCAGTCAGAAACGCGCTCTGGTGATGGTCGAACCACCACGTGATTTTCGGCGAGGGCGAATACTTGAAATCCACAATCGCATTCTCGCCGCCATCGAATCCGGCTTCGTCGAACTGGTTTCCCGCGCGATGCATCAGGCCGGTGTAGGCGTATTCGGCCGCCTTGCCGATGCATTCGCGATGGAAGCGCGTGAACAATGAGGCGGAGCAGGCCCCGTCAAAGCAGTTGTTGTGAAACAGAACGCGAAGCAGCATGGGGGTTCTCCAAAGATCTAAGCAAATCGAACAGGTTATCCGGCGGCTGTGGCAAACCAGGTTTCACTCAAGTCAAGTTCATGCTCCAGCATGCGGTAGATTTGGTCGTCTACCCTGCCGATGTCACGCAGCCGGATCAACTCTTCGCGTTCCACGCGCACGGTTTCCAGGACCACATGCGCCATGGTGCGGGCGTGCCGATCCTCGGCGGGCTGGCCTGGACCGCAATCCGCAATGGACTCCAGCCGGTGTCCATACTGGTGCAGCAGATCGTCGTAGGCATGCTGGAGTTCGGGCTCGTCCTTCTCGCGGCAGCCCTGTAGATAGTCCACGGCGCGGCGGAGCAGCAAACGGCGCGCTTCACCTTCACCGCATTCCTGCGCCCCAGCGCCGGTGATGCCGAGCAGACGCACCAGCACGGGCAACGATAGCCCCTGCAGAACGAGTGTCACCAGAATCACCGCGAAGGTTAGAAACACGATCATGTTGCGTTGCGCGAATGGCCTTCCATCCGCCAAGGTGTACGGCAGCGAACTGGCGGCGGCCAGGGCCACCACGCCGCGCATCCCGCTCCAGCCCAGGATAAAGATGTTTTTGGGGCTCGGCATCGGCTCATGCTGGTGCTGCACATGCTGGCGCATCTTCCAGGCGAGCGCCGCAGCGGGATAAAGCCAGACAAGACGCAGGGCAATCAACATCGCCGAAAAGGCCAACCCATAGCCGATGACCCGGGCATGGCTGTAGCCGCGTATCCCATCCACGACAAGCGGTAACTGCAGGCCCAGCAGGAGAAAGACAAAGCCGTTCAGCAGGAACTCTGCCGCTTGCCAGACTGCGTTGGCCTGCAGCCGAACCTGCGGCGAGAAGATTACAGCGCTCCTGCGGCTGAGATACAGACCGCACACCACAACGGCGATGATGCCAGAGGTGTGCACTGCCTCACCGGCAAGATACGTCCCGTAGGCGACGATAAAGGACAACGCGATTTCCACTGGCCCATCGTCCACCCACCGTTCAAACCAGACGATCAGTGCGCCACAGAGCAGGCCGACGCCCAGGCCACCCAGAAACAGCCAAAGCAGCTTCAGGACGCCCTCCGTGATGCTGGGCGCGCCGCCATGCAGCAACATGCTGAGGCCAAACTCCAACGCAAGCAGGCCGGTGGCGTCATTAATGAGACTTTCGCCCTCCAAGACGTCGGTCACGCGCTTCGGCAGACCGATTTTCTTTGCGATGGAAGTGGCGGCAACGGCGTCCGTGGGCGAGACGACCGCACCCAGCAGAAAGCCAATGCGCCAGTCAAATGACGGCATGAAGAAGTGCGCCGTCAGCGCGACTCCAATAGCGGTAAAGAAGACAAGGCCGACGGCCAGACTCATGATAGAGACGATGTTGTACTTAAAGTCCGTCCACGAGGTCTGCCATGCGGCGGAAAACAGCAGTGGCGGCAAGAAGAACAGAAAGACAAGATCAGGCGGCAGCGGCACGCGCGGCAGGCCGGGCACAAACGACGAGAGAAGACCCGCCAGCACCAGCACGATGGGATACGAGACCGACAGCCTGCGTGCCAGACCGGCAATCACAGCAATGGCAATGAGCAGCGAGAGCAGCACCATCTGCAGCGATGTGAGATTGAGGGCAGGCATCGGCACCAATTCAGTGTCTCAGAGTCACCTCCGCTGTTGAACCGCTAGCAGAATTCGTTACGCACTTCACGTAACGCTTGCACAGGGATGGGTCCGGCAGCATACACTGACGCAACATGTCAGACCCCACGCACAAGTATGAAGGCGAGATGATCGCCGAACGCGCGGCCGGCGTTCCCTCCGCCTTCCGCATCGTGATGTTCCATGGCCGCGTCTTGCGTGCTGGATGGGGCCTGCTGATCTTCGCTGTGCTGTTCGGTGGATCGCTGTTCGGGATCACCTACGTGATTGGCCGTGTGAAGCCGTCGTTTCTTGAACCGCATACTTACCTTGTGCCGCACGATGCCTTGCTGCAGTTGATGGTGCTGACTGCGGTGGTGATTGCAACGGTCGTACCATCCTTCTTTGAGCAGCGTCGCGTGAACGATTATGGTCTGCGCGGCTCGCCGCTGCCCAGCGCCGGCGTGGGCGCGCTGACCAGTGCTGCCCTGGTGATTGCCACGGTTTTGCTGATGCGTTTACGTGGGTTGCTGTTCACAGGCGGTCCCCACGCCAGTGCGGCCGAAGCCATCAGGTACGGCGTCATCTGGGCGCTGATCTTTGCCAGCAGCGCGCTGCTGGAAGAGATGCTGACGCGCGGGTATCTCCAGTACACCCTCACGCGCGGCCTGGCCGTGCTCTACCGCCGCTATTTCGGGCTGCGCTCCGGTGTGACCGAAGGCTTCTGGACCGCCGCTGTTCTGCTGTCACTGCTCTATGCCGGTATCTACGCCGGCAATCCGGGACAGACGGAGCTTGGGCTGGTCTGCATTTTTTGCATGGGGATGCTCTACTCCCTTAGCCTGTGGCGCACCGGGCAACTGTGGTGGGCGATTGGCTTCCACTGGGCGTGGGAGATGGCGCAGGCCTGGGGCTTTGGGCTGTGGAGCGGTGGACAGCCCATACGTGACAAGCTCTTCGATTGGATACCGCGCTCCCCGGAAGACACCGTCAGCGGAGGACATGCCGGTCTGGATGGCAGCCTTTGGGTCTATGCCGTGCTGGCGCTTGCCGCCGTTATTCTGCTGATCTCGACGCGAAAGCGGCGGGTCTATCCAGAACTGTGGGAGATCGCCGCACAGGGAAGCCGCGCGACTCACTACGGCGAGGAGACCCTTCCCGATCCAGACCGTGGCTGACATAGACGGGGTCACATCTGACCGGCGTTGCCAGATCCATCTACACTGCCCAAAGACGATGCCACTCATGAGTCTTGCTGGCCTATCTGTAAGAAAACCGCGCTTCGGTCCAGCCGCCGTCTTTGCGGCCGCTGCCTTACTGGCTGTTCTGCCGCTGGTCATAGAGGGCTGTTCCTGTGGACACGACTTCGATTTTCATCTGCTGAGTTGGATGGAGGCTGCGTCACAGTGGCAGCACGGGATCGTCAAGCCGGTGTGGGCCTTTACTGCTGCCTACAACGCGGGTGAGCCAAGGCTGCTTTTTTATCCGCCGCTCTCCTGGACAACCGGTGCCTTCCTGGGCATGGTGATGCCGTGGACGCTCGTTCCCGCCGTCTTTACGTGGATTGTGCTGCTGCTGAGCGGCCTGACAATGCACCGCCTGCTACAGCGCTGGGCTTCACCTGCCGTCGCGACGCTGGGCGGTTGCCTTTACATGGTCAACCCGTACATGTTGTTTTGCGCGTATGAACGAACGGCCTATGGCGAGTTGATGGCGGCGGCATGGATGCCGTTGCTGCTGGCAGCCATGCTCCGCTCGCGAGTGAGTGCATGGCGTGTCGCCCTGCCGGTTGCGCTGCTGTGGCTGACCAACGCACCGGCTGCTGTGGTGGGGTTGTACTCCGTTGCGATTCTCGGTCTGTTGCGGCTGTTCAGCGAACGCAAATTTGGTTTAAACGCTGCCCTGCGCGTTGCAGGAACGGTAACGGCTGGTGTCCTGCTTGCATTGCTTGCCGATGCTTTTTACCTGATTCCGCTGGCGATGGAACGCCGGTATGTCCAGCTTGCGATGGCGGTGATACCGATCACCACTCCGGATCACAACTTCCTTTTCATGCGCGACCCGGATATCTATCACACGCATGTGCTGGTGCAAGCGTCGTGGATCGCTGTCGGCACGCTTTCCGTTGCCATACTTTGCGGAGCCATATTGCGTATGCGGCGCAAGAGCGGAGAGGCCGTCCACGCATATGCTTCAGTCCTCAAGCTAACCGTTGAACGTAGTCGCGAAACATCGGTTCCAGTTGCGATTCTGACCGCATTTAGTGTCGTCGTTCTGTGCCTGCTTCTTCCATTCAGCGCACCCGTCTGGCGTGTTGCGCCGGAGCTGATTTTTCTGCAGTTTCCATGGCGCTTTCTTGCGATTGAGTCCGCTGCCATGATCGTGCTGCTCTGTTTCGTATTGCAATGGGCATTCAGAGGTGCCCGGCCCTCGATCCTTGCCGCTGGTGGGGTTCTGCTTGCGGCGATTGCGGGATGGTTCGCGGGTGGTACCTACTTCCGCGAGGCATGTGATGACAACCAGACTGTGCAGGCGCAGCGGGATCAATTTGTTCAGAGGTCTGGCGTGGAACCGACCGACGAATACACACCAGAGATTGCGGACAACGACCTTCTGAAACCGCATCTACCGCCAGCCTGGCTGGCCGAGGGAGCTGCCAGAGATCCCGGCCAGTCTCCGGCGGTAAACATGAACGATAGGCATCCCGAGGACGTACAGTTCATCACGCCTGCGTCTGACAACACTATCCTGGTCGTTCGCATGCGCAAGTTTCCCGGGTGGCACGTGCTGCGTGATGGCGTGGAGATCGACCCTGAAATACGTGACGACGGCCTGATGGTGGTGCCGGTGGCCGCCGGGCATAGGCACACGGTCGAGGTCCGATACCGCACCACGCGCGATCAATGGGCCGGTTTGGCAGTGAGTGGCATGACGTGGTTGACGGTGTTCGCTGCCGCCTGGCGCAGACGCTTCGGTATGATGAATCATCCGTGATGTCTGTCGACTACGCAGAACTTGTGAAGACCGGGGTCGCGCTGACGGATGCTTCCTTAGAACGTCTGCTGCCCGGCCCGGAAACAGCGCCGCACTCCATCCATCGCGCGATGCGGCACTCCATCTTCGCGGGTGGCAAGCGCCTGCGTCCACTGCTGGCCATGGAAGTGGCCCGGATGATCGCGGGCACGCTGCCCGATGGTGCCGCCGACCTGGGCGCGGCCATGGAGATGCTGCACACCTATTCGCTCATCCACGATGATCTGCCCGCAATGGACGACGACGATCTGCGCCGCGGCAAGCCCACCTGCCACGTTGTATATGGCGAGGCCATCGCGATTCTCGCAGGTGACGCGCTTCAGACGTTGGCCTATCAGACGTTTGCGTCCTTGCCGGGCGATGCTGCCGTCAAAGTCGAGATCGTGAGAGAAGCCGCGATTGCCACCGGCACTGGCGCGGGCGCGGAGGGGCTGCCGCCCGGCATGATCGGCGGCCAGGTCATGGATATCGAAGGCGAAGGCCAGCAGCCGACGGCGGAGCTGGTGGAGGCAATCCACCGCGCCAAGACCGGTGCGCTGATCACCGCGGCCATCGTAACCGGCGGCCTGTTCGGCGGTGCCGGTGCGGATGAGGTCGAGCACCTGCGTCGCTTCGGTCAGCGCGCCGGGCTAGCCTTTCAGATCGTGGACGACATTCTGGACGAGACGCAAAGCTCCGAGCAACTGGGCAAGACGGCCGGTAAGGACACTGCCACGGCAAAGGCGACCTGGCCCGCCGTCTTCGGTCTCGACGCCTCACGCGAGACGGCGGCGGAGTTGCTGCGGGATGCATTGGCCGAACTCGACCGCTTTGGCGAACGTGCCGCGCCGCTGAAGACCGTGGCACGCGCCTTGGTGGAGCGGACGCACTAATGTTGACCGCGGACGATGTGCGCGAGGCACTGTGGGTTTGCTTTGACCCCGAACTGCCAGTCAACATCGTCGATCTCGGCCTCGTGTACAGCATTCGCGTAGAGCAGGACCATGACGTACCCGGCTTCGAGCCCCGCTACGCCGTTACCATTGACCTGACAATGCGCGCGCCCAACGAGGAGCGCGAAGCCATGCTGATGGCACAGGTGAAGAATCGCCTTGCGGGAATGCAGCAAGTGAGCCGCAGCGACGTCCGCCTGCTGTGGGAGCCAGCCTGGTCCGCCGACAGAATGTCCGGTGCGGCCCGCAAACAGCTTGGCCTAGATCAAAGGCCGAAGCAGGGACTTGTCTCCATCAGCCTGTAGGCGAATAGGTCAGCGCGCCTCTGCACGCCACGGCAATTCACGTAACAGTTTCCTGTTCCGGGCCTTCATTGCTGGCGTACCTGTTCTCTCGGCGGACATCAGCAAATCAAGCGTGCGCGGGATGAGTGAGCGATCTTGCACCGCTAGGTCTGCCAATCCCTGCATTGCAAATGTTTTAACAATGGAACTCTTTGAATCCATGCACATCTGCAGCACCTCAGCGGTCCGGCGGCGTTGCTGTGGTTTGAGCCGCAGCCGTGGAAGAAGCACCGCCAGATGCCACCGTACTTCCTGCTGTTCGTTCTCCTCAAATAACCCCAGCAGGACAGCCGTGTAACCCTGGAGATGACCGGTGTGCACGCGTGACACCTTCTCCAGCGCATCCGACGCTCTCATTCGAACGCCAGCATCATGGTCGAATGCGCACGCTACAAGAGAAGGAGTGAGTTCAGGACGTTGCAGGACTGCGCTCACCACCTCGGAGACCTTCCCCACGGTGCGGCTGTCTCCAGTCTGCAGAAGCTCCTTAATGCGTGATACGGATTGCATAGAAACAGCTTAGTCAGCTTGCCTCTTCGCAATGTCAATAACAGCGCTGTTGGATTCAGTGGCACTAATCCAGATCAAACTCGCGGAGCGGTTTGCCGGTGTCTGGCGAGTCCTTGGCTTTGCGGAACGCTTCTTCGAACTTCTTGCTGAGGATGTCGTCGCGATTCTTCTGCGCTTCGACGGATTGAGCAAAGATGGAATCGCGGCGGGCATCCTGTTCGCGGGCAGCCTGCGCGGCAGAGGACAGGTCCTCAAAGGTGCGCTTGCGCGGGGCGGGCGTGTGCGCGATGACGCTCCGCGTGACCGGGTCGATGCGCAGCATGGCACCACAGTCCGGGCAGGCGATCTCGAATCCGATTTCTCTAGCTTGCTTCTTCGCCATCGAGGAGGATTCTACGCCTGACCACGTGACGCTGCTAGATGTCGAAGATGCGGTGGCCGGGACATTCCTGGTCGGCGTTTTCGATCAGCAGCGTGGGCAGATCGATGTCCGTCATGGCGAGAAGCTGGACGCCCGCGAGCAGGCGCTCCTGTACGTGCTGGTCGGGGTACAGCGTGCGGGTGATGGCACCGGCATGTTTGCGCAGGTACGTCTCGCGTTCGAGCTGCCAGTTGGCGGCCAGGCGGCGCAGGCGGTTCATCTGATACCGCATCTTGTTGGCGGCAACACCGGCGGAGCGGCCCAGGTTGCCATCCATCGCTTCCATCCAGTGCTCCAGTTCACTCAGTTCGGTGTCGAGCGTGTTCCCGGCAGCGGCGATCTTGCGCTTGCCTTCAATGGGCATGGCCCGTACGGCCAGCCGCTGCGCCAGGTCATCAGCGGTGGTCATCGCGTCACGCAAGGTGAGTTCGTGCCCATCCATGACGGTGCGGATCTTCGCCGGGATAAGGGTTGCGGAGAGGCGCGGAAGAACCGGTGTCACGCTATGCAGAATGCGCTGGTAGAGTGGCTGACACTGCGCGAAGTAGGCGATTTCCGCCGGTCCGCCAACATAGGCCGACGCCGGCAGGATGCTGTCCTGGAAGACCGGCCGTAGAAGTGCGTTGGGACTCAGCCGTTCAGGCGCACTGTCCAGAATAGTAAGCAGGTCATCCGTGCTGTATGGGACGTTGCCAGCCTTCCACTGACCAGCGGTACGCTTCAGCGGCAGACGTTGGCCTTGCCCGTCGATCAGGAAGAGCAGGCTGCTGCCTGGGCTGACCAGCACCTGCGCGGCGTAATCCCCCCGCTCCAATTCGCCTGTGCGCTCCAGCAGGGCAGTCTGTAGATCGTCGGCGTGTTCAATGGCGTAGCGGAGGACGGGCGCACCCATGGCGTGAAAGGCGCGGGTGCTGGCGTCGATCATGATCAAACCGTGCTCGCGAAAGACACCAGTGAGAAACTTGCCAAAGGCAGACGCGAGTGTCTGGTCCGGCGCGTAACACTCGCGCAGCAGCTCAGTGATGGGAGCGTAGCCGAGCAACTCTTCAGCGAGCGCAACAACCGGCTCGATTGCTGTGCCTAACCGCAAGTTGCCGACCGGTTGCTGGTCATGGGCGGGGAAGCTGGAGCGCAGCGTTTCCACGCTGTTCTTTCCTAAAAGCGTGACCTGATTGACCTCATCAAGGTCGTGGTCTTCAGTCGCCATCCAGAAGACAGGAACGTGCGGAATGCCCGCGGCGCTTGCCACCTGCGCCTTGCGAATCGCGGTGGCTGCCTTGAGGAGCGTCAGCAGCGGACCGCCAAACAGGCCCACCTGCTGTCCGGTGACCACCACCCGTGCGCCTTGCCGGAGCTGCTCCAGATTGGTGAAGGTGGATTCACTCGCGCCGAAATCTCGGTTCTGTGCAATCAGCGCATCCGCCAGGGCTGAACGTTCGGCCTGCAACGCGGGCGTCGTGCCCTGCTTCCAATGTTCATCGTACGGGCTGGCCGCATAATAGCGGCGAACAGGCGCGTCCGCCGGAGCGGTACGAAGCTCCGAATACTCGCGGAAAAGACGCGAGAGATGCGGGAGAACGGTGATGGGGTAACACTCTGCGTCCATGGCCGTAAGAGCTTCTCGTTGTGATGTGACGCGCTATAGGATGCGCCGCCGCAGAGTTGGATGCAGGTTTGATACTGTCATTGCATGACGAAGCGTGCGTTGACCGGCTCTTCACGAGCGAAGAGTGCCGCCACGAAAAAATCCTCAACGGCGACTGCGGTAAAGTACGCGCCGGCAGGCGGGTCGAAGGAACTGCCGAAGGTGCCAGTGGAACCGCCACGTTTGCCGCGGAATAAGGCGCAGGTGTTGGATTCCAAGCTCGCCTATCAAGGAAAGATTTTCAGCGTGTACACCGACCACGTGCGTGAGCCGAACGGGGTGGAGGCGACGCGCGATGTGGTCCGCCACAACGGCTCCGTGGTGGTGCTGGCGGTGGATGAGACGACAAACCCGGACGACCCGCTGGTGATCGTGGAGCGGCAGTTTCGCCACGCGGCAGACCAGTATCTACTGGAACTGCCCGCCGGGCGCGTGGAACCTGGCGAAAACGTTTTGGCGGCTGCGAAGCGGGAGTTGATTGAAGAGACCGGATATCGCGCGAAGAAGTGGACGCGGCTGGTCCGGTACTTCGCCAGTCCAGGGTTCGTGGGCGAGTGGATGGAGATCTACCTGGCCACGGGCATCACGGCGGGCAAGGCAGAGCCGGAAGAGGATGAGCGCATCGAAGTCCGCCTGCTGCCGCTGTCACAGCTGGTTCGGATGGCCACAGCGAATGAAATCCATGATGGCAAGACCATCATCGGTGTGATGGTGTACGCGCAACGCCGCCGTGATCTGGAGGATACAAAGCCGGTGTAATCACTGCTTCTATGCGCCGTGTAATCTTTTCACGTTGTGAAATCCAATTTGGAACAGTGAAAGAGCGAGTGCCTGACGTGTACTCGCCAAGAGCACCGCCAAACGTCTATCCAATACCATCCTCGCCACGGATTCTCCGGCGAGAAAGTATCAGTTGATGGTGCATCTGGGTGAGAACGCGTGGCACAGTACAAGGGCACAGTAAAGTGGTTCAACAATGCAAAGGGCTATGGCTTTCTGGGGCGCGAAGATGGCGGTCCGGATGTCTTTGTTCACTACAGCTCCATCCAACTGGACGGCTATAAGAGCCTGAAGGAAGGCGATCCGGTGGAGTTCGACGTCGTGCAGGGTGCGAAGGGTCCGCAGGCGGATCAGGTCATTCTAGGGGCGTAAACGCAACACGCGTTGGCGGGAGCATCCCGCCAACGCCGCAGACAATCCATACGGTAATGGACAACATCACCATCGCGCGGCTGCTTGATGAGACAGCAGCGTTGCTGGAAATTGATGCGGCGGACCCGTTCCGCGTGCGCAGTTACCGGCGCGCGGCGGAAGCCGTGGAACAGCAGACCAGTCCGCTGGCATTGATGATCGATGAACCGAAGCAGCTGACCGCGATCGGCGGCATTGGCAAGGGCATGGCCGCGAACATCGTGGACCTGGTGCGCACGGGATCCATGCCGCTGCGCAATGAGTTGCTGACCAAGTATCGCCCGTCGATGCTGGAACTTCTCCGGCTGCCCAGCATGGGGCCGAAGACCGTAGCGCTGCTGTGGAGCGCGCTCGAGATCTCCAACCTGGATGAGCTTGAGGCTGCGGCAAAGGCCGGGCACCTGAGCAAGCTGCCGCGGTTTGGGCAGAAGCAGGTGGACAAAATCCTGAAGGGCATTGAGGATCACCGCAAGAACACTGGCCGGTACCGCATTGATGTTGCAGAAGATACGGCGGAAAAGATCGCCGCATTGATCCGCGAGTTCCCCGGTATCGACACAATTACGCCTGCGGGATCACTCCGGCGCGGGCGCGAAACGGTGGGCGACCTTGACCTGCTGGTGACGGGGCCCGCATGCGAGCCGGAGGTGGTAAGCGCCGCCGTGGAGTATGTGGCTTCCCTGCCGTTGGTCGACACGCTGCTGGCGAAGGGGCAAAACAAGGTGAGTTTCACGCTGCGCAATCAGTTGCAGGTGGATGTGCGCCTCCTGCCGCGTGCCAGCTACGGCGCTGCGCTGCAATATTTCACCGGTTCCAAGATGCACAATGTTCTGCTGCGGCAGAAGGCGTTGCGGCGCGGCTACACGCTCAGCGAATACGCACTAGTGCGCATGAATCCCGAAGAGGGCGAAGCCGCGATTGTGGCTGCCGCCACCGAAGAGGAGATTTATGCCGCGCTGGGCATGCAGTGGATACCCCCGGAGTTGCGGGAGAACTGCGGTGAGCTGGACGCCGCCGAGGCTGGAACGTTACCCACGCTCATCACCTTGGGGGACATTCGCGGCGATGTGCACATGCACACCGTGGCGACCGACGGGCGTGAAACGATCCGCGACATGGCCGAAGCCGCCGCACGGCGTGGGCTGCGATACATTGCCATCACGGATCATTCCAAGAACCTGGCGATGACCAATGGCCTGGACGATGCCCGCGCGCAAGAACACGTCCGGCGGATCCGCGAGGTCGACGCCGCGATGGAAGGCCGCATCCGTGTCTTTGCCGGGATCGAGGTAGACATCCTGCTGGATGGCGCGCTGGACCTGAGCCACGAGACGCTGGAGCAGATGGATGTGGTGATCGGCAGCGTGCACTCGCATTTTCAGATACCGCCCGAGGAGATGACGGCTCGCCTGCTGCGCGCGATTGAGAACCCCTATCTGCGCATTGTGGGCCATCCCACCGGGCGCAAGGTGCTGCGGCGCGATCCGTATGCCTATGACCTGGAGGCGGTGCTCAAGCGGTGCGCCGAACTGGGCGTCGCGGTGGAGCACAATGCCTCACCCGCGCGTGCTGACCTGAACGACATGAACCTGCGTAAGGCAAAGGCGCTGGGCTGCACGATCAGCGTCAATACCGATGCACACAGTTTTGAGGACCTGGACAAAATGCGCTTTGGAATTACGCAGTTGAGACGGGCGTGGCTGACTGCCGCGGACGTTCTGAACACGCTCGATGCAGACGCGTTTCTGGCCGCGCTGCGGCCGCGTCCCGTGGCCGTGGGAGCATAGATGCATGGCTGACATTACATTGAGCAGCGGAACAAAGCAGCGCTCCATGCTGATACCCGTGCTGCTTGCGTTGCTGGTGCTTGCGGCGTTGGGCGCATGGTTTGCGCGAACGTACCTGCGGCCATCTGTCACGGGTGCCGTAAACCGCGTCACGTTGTATCCCGTGCATGTGGAATACCAAAAGCCCTCTGGAGGCATCGTGGGTGCGGCGAATCAGTCCGAGGATGAACTATATGTCGTCACGGACATTACACTGGACGACCACTCCGAGGTGCCGCTGTTCCTGAGCGGGTATGAGGGTTCCTTCACCATGGACGACGGCACTGTCATGGAAGCAAACGTCATCAGCAACAACGATTTGCAGCGCCTCATGCTCATGTTTCCGAAAATGAAGCAGGCGGTGGATGCCACCGGCTCCGCACCCTTGTTGACAGAGAGCACCGTACCCAAGGGTGCCACCGGCCACGGCTACGTTGTGCTGTCGTACAACGTGCCGCAAAGCGTTTGGGATAAGCGTAAGACGTCCAACATCACCGTGAAGTTTTACCACCAGGATCCGCTTACCATGGCGTTGCCGAAGTAGGCGTCTGTAAGCTGCGCGTTTGCTTACCGCTTTGCGATTTCGTCCACACGTCCTTCAAGCCTGCCCGTGACGTTGTGAAAGTGCATGAACTGCTCGTTGATCGCTCGGAATCCTTCATTCATGTCAGATCGAAGTGTACCCATCTCTGAGCGAAGCGAATGTGTGTCGGACTTCAAGCCGGATCTCATGTCGCTCAATCTCGTGTTCTGATGCATCCACCGCGACACCACGAGAACGCTCGGAATCCCGATCGTCAACAGCAACTGGAGATTGGTGATTGCCGCCATCTTGCGTGTCAGGTTAGCAGGTTCGTTGCTGTTGGTGTCACCTCTCTCCTTACGCGATACCGGCGTTAATACAATAGACACATGCCGTTGCCGGATGTGGTGATTGCGGGTGCGGGTCTGATTGGGCTTGCCTGCGCATTGGAGTGTCACAGGCGGGGGCTCCGCGTGACCGTGCTGGAACGTGGCCGTGCTATGCGGCAGGCGTCCTGGGCGGCAGCCGGTATGCTGGCCGCGCACGACCCCTCCAATCCCGTGGAACTGCAGCCACTCTCCCGCCTCAGCATCTGCCTTTACCCCGCGTTTCTGAAACATCTGCGCGAATGGAGCGGCATGGATGTACCCATCGAAACGGAGTGGGTCCTGGAACCAAGCGGGGAGCAGAACAGGCAAATGCGCGGAAATCTTCCTGATGACTTCCGCGGCGAAGGTTTTCGCTACGCGCGTGAGCAGAGTCTTGATCCGCGCAAACTTGCGTCCGCGGTCTTGAAGGCGGTACGGGCCATGCCCATCACCTTGGAGGAAGAGACTCCGGTGAACGCGGCAGTGGGTTCTCAGCATGGCGTTGCAGTCGATGCCGGTGCGTTCAAATTTACCTGTGGCACGTTCGTCGATTGCACGGGTGCGTGGAGCGCGGATTTTACACGTCCGGCTAAAGGACAGATGGTGCGAGTCCGTGCGCCCGGTTCCCTGGCCGTGGAGCGCATGGGCAATGTCGTGTTACGCGCGGACGACGTGTATCTGGTGCCGCGATTGGACGGAACCGTCGTGATCGGCGCAACCTTGGAAGATGCAGGCTTTGATACGGCTGTTCACGACGCAGATTTAAGCGATCTACGCAGGCGGGCCGCCGCCCTGCTTCCAGCCATAAAATCTGCGCCCATGGTTGAAGCGTGGGCTGGTCTGCGGCCTGATACTCCGGATCATCTGCCGTTTTTAGGGGCGACGGGTGAGCGTACGTTCGTTGCAGCGGGTCACTTCCGCAATGGCGTGCTGCTCGCGCCTGCAACGGCTCATGTGGTGGCGCAGTTGCTGCTGAACGAGCAGCCAACGGCAGACCTGCAGGCGTTCAGCCCGCAGCGGTTCGCTTTGGTGGCTGGGGCATCGCGAATAAGTCCCGACGGTATTCGGGCATGTTCTGATGACAACCGCACAACGCTTCCGCTATAACGGCGCTTTATAGTAATTGGTAAACCTCACGGAGAACTCGCTCATGTCGCAGGCTGTTGCCCCACGCGGGCTTGAAGGTGTCGTCGCCACCACCTCCGGCATCTGCTGGATCGATGGCGAAGCGGGCGTGCTGTCCTATCGTGGCATCGACATTCATGAGCTTGCGGCGAAGTCAACCTTTGAGGAATCCACCTATCTTCTGTGGTTTGGAACGCTGCCAACAGAGGCAGAACTACAGAAATTCTGTGCGCAACTTGCGGCATCACGCACGCTCGACGATCGCGCTCTCACATTTCTGAAAAGCCTGCCCACCGATGCCTCGCCGATGGAAGTGCTGCGCACCACGGTGAGCCTGCTGGGCATGACGGATCCGGACGGCGCGGATAGCTCGCACGATGCGAACGTGCGCAAGAGCCTTCGGCTGACGTCACAGATACCGATGATTGTTGCGGCGTTCGACTGCATTCGCAAGGGTAAAGAAATCGTGCCGCCCGACCCGAGCCTGAGCCATGCGGGTAACTTCCTGTGGATGCTGACGGGCGAAAAGCCCATCGCGGAGGCCGAGCGCGCCTTCGATGTTGCGCTGATCCTCCATGCCGATCATGAGTTGAACGCATCGACGTTCGCTGCGCGCGTGATCGCGGCCACGCTCTCAGACGTACACTCCGCCATCACCGGCGCGATTGGCGCGTTGAAAGGCCCGCTGCACGGCGGTGCCAACGAAGCGGTGATGAAGCTGCTGTATGAAATTGATGCCGCCGGTGCCGACCCGGTAGAGTATGTGCGCGACCTATTGGCGAAAAAGGTCAAGGTGTCTGGCTTTGGTCACCGTGTTTACAAGACAGAGGATCCGCGCGCAACGCATCTGCGCCGCATGTCGAAAGAGCTTGGCACCGCCGCGGGTAATGCGCGCTGGTACGAGATGTCGGAGAGGATCGAAGCGTTCGTTAAAAGCGAGAAAAAGCTGAATGCGAACGTCGATTTCTACTCCGCCTCCACGTACACGACGCTTGGGATCGACATGGACCTATTCACACCGATCTTTGCCGTGAGCCGCATCGCGGGATGGGCAGCGCACGTCATCGAACAGCATGACAACAACCGCCTGATCCGGCCCCGCGCCGATTACACCGGACCGGCTTACCCTGCACCGTACATCACGCTGAACGAACGACCGTAGGGTAGCGCCGGTAAAATGAGGGTGTGAGCGATACATCCGGCAGTGTCGATCTGGAGAGTCCTGAGGCGATTGCCGCCGTGGACGACATCCTTGCCGGTGTGGGGCTGCGGCATGGGTCGCGTGGCTCGCGCAAGAACACGTGGAAGGATGGCCAGCGGGTTCCCCGGCTCGCAAAGCGCCTCGCCGTAACGGAGAAGACCGCTCCACAGTTGATCCGTATCGCACCGCTGACACAGGCTGAGGCGCTGGTGCATGGCTTCTCCACGCGTTTGGGTGGTGTCTCGCGCTGTTATCGTCCGCATCTGCCGGAGGGAAGCGGTGACCTGAACCTCGGCTTCACCAAACAGGACGATTCTGACGATGTGCGCGCGAACCGAACGCTGTTTCTGCGCAGCCTTGGCGCGGAAGACTTCGCACAGTACGCGGTTTTGAACCAGCGGCATACGCCAGTGATTCACGTGATTCGAAGCGCGCCAGAGGCGGTAGCGGATTTTCTGCAATCCGGCACCATGCGCGGCGATGCGGTCATGACGAACGTGCCAGGCGTGCTGCTCACCATCCAAACGGCGGATTGCGTGCCGGTGCTGCTGTTCGATCCGGTGCGCCGCGCGGTGGCTGCCTTCCACGCGGGATGGCGAGGTACGCTGGGCCGCATCGTCGAGCGCGGGGTGGGCACCATGCGCCTGCTATACGGCTCCGATCCGGCAGACTTGATTGCGGCCATCGGACCCTCCATCGGTCCTGAAAGCTATTCTGTGGGCGAAGAGGTACGGCATGAATTTGGGTCGCAATTCCGCTACGCCGACGCTCTCTTCAGGGACGTGTACGATTCCGACCCCATTCGCGAGAAGTATCCCCTGCTGTTCCTGACGGCGCGCGCGCCGGGACACTCGCCCATTGGGCCGCAGCTGCATCTGGACCTGTGGGAGGCTAACCGGCGGCAGCTGCTGGATGCGGGTGTTCCGGAGGCGAACATCACAGTCACGGGCCAGGACACAGCCGCTCACACGGACCGCTTCTTCTCGCATCGCGCGGAGCAAGGCTTTACCGGGCGCATGATGTGCGCTATCGGCCTTGTCCGCTAACCTTAGCTCAACGAAATGCTGTTGTCGCCAGTCTGCTCGCGCAGCAGCCGCTCCGTGAGCGTGAGCAGCGATTCGCCGCTCTTTGGCAAGGTAAAGAGCGCTTTGGTGTTGTCCCAATCCAGCTTGAAGCTGGTGGACAGCGCGGAAATCCAGATCTGCCGCACGGGCGTGTTCGGTGTAAAGACGAACTTCGTCTTTGGCGACTCGAACACCACGTTCAGCACGCCGCTGTTCTCTTCCACCTCAAAGCCGCCCTCGTCCTCTGCATCGATCAGCGCCTGCTTCAGCTGCTCCAGGGCGCGGTCCGCCTCGTGACGAAAGCTCTGCTCATCCATCATAGGTTCAGTGTACGCGGCAGCTCGGATTGAACGGCACGGCTAGAACGGGATGTCGTCGTCCGTGATGCCCTCATTCGCGTAATCATCCTGCGGCGCCTGCGAACGCTGGTCGAAGCTGGCCGTGCTGCTGCCACCGCCACGCGGAGCAGATCCCGTCTTCGAAGCGTAACTGCTACCACCGGCGTATTGGCTTCCACCTTCGGTATTTGCGCGGCCCCCGAGCAGAGACAGTTCATTGACCAGAATCTCAGTCTTGAATCGCTTTTGCCCGCTCTCCTTGTCGTCCCAAGAGCGTGTCTGAATTTTTCCTTCGATGAAAAGCTGTGAGCCTTTCTTAACGTAATCGCGCACGATTTCTGCAGTACGCCCGAAACAAACTAAATTGTGCCACTCTGTTTTATCAACCCAGTTGCCCGTTTGATCCTTCTGCTTGTCTGCAGTTGCGAGCGTGAACTGCGCGATCACCATGCCGCCCTGAGTCGCACGCATCTCAGGATCTTTGCCCACATTGCCCAGCAGCATTACCTTGTTGACGCCCTTCGCCATCGCCCTTGCTCCGTTCGTGATCTTTCAGACGGAGAATAGCAGATTGCGGTCCAACTCAGCCTGTGGCATGGCAGTTGAATACGGCGGTCACGGTGGGAACACGGTGTTGCACCGATAGCGATACATACTCACAGTGCCTTCTCTGATCCCCGTGGAGCTGTGGTCGATTGGCGGATACGATGGCTCCATGGGGATTGGATCTGTTCCGCTGACACCGCCGGAGTTGCGCGAGCGGGCTGGACGCGTGTGCGTGGCGCTCTCCGGTGCCGCGATGCTGCCAGATGCGGTGCGCAGCTTGCCGCAATCTAGTTTCTTTGAGTTCCGCCTGGATTCGATTACGGACCCCAGCGGTTTGCTTCCGGAGCTCAACGTTTTCCTGACAGCAAACAGCCGCGTCACGGCAATTGCAACATGCCGCCGCAACGCGTTTGGCGGAGCCTTCCATGGCTCTGCTAGAGAGCAAGTTGCGATCCTTGCGCAGGCTGCGCGGAGCGGGTGCAGGCTGGTCGATATCGAAATTGAGACTGCCGAGGAGCTTGGCCTGGGAGCGCTCCATGACCTGCGTGCGGCTGGGGCAGCGGTCATCCTTAGTTGGCACGATTTCTCGAAAACACCTGATCTGGAAGCAGTGTTGGAACGGATGCGAGAATTTGCACCAGACTTCGTAAAGATTGTGCCAACGGCACAGTCATTGCGCGATGCGCTGTGCGTTGTCGACCTGCTGGAGCGGCACGGCGGCGACGGACGGCTAATCGCCATGAGCATGGGCCAGAAGGGTGTTTTGACTCGGGTGCTCGGACTGCGCTTCGGATCGGCGTTCACGTTCGCCGCGCCGGATGGCAGCGAGGGTACAGCACCGGGCCAAATCGCAGCCCGTGCACTGCGTGACCTGTACCGCATTGAGAACATCACCGCGAAGACGGCCGTCTATGCCGTCGCGGGAGAGCCGATTGGCGCGTCGCTGTCACCCCTGATGCATAACACTGCCTACACGGCGGCGGGTATGGACGCCGTGTACCTGCCGCTGGAGACGGCAGACCCGCAGGAGCTACATGAAGTAACCGAGCGGCTGCGAATTCGCGGCCTCAGCATTACGATGCCGTTGAAGGAAACCGTTCTGCCGCTGCTGTCCCGCCGCGACAACACCGTGCGGCAGATGGGCGCGTGCAACACGCTGCTGCGCCAACCGGATGGGCAACTCTCCGGGTTCAATACGGATATCGACGGGATCATTGGGCCGCTCGAGCGCCGGATGCCGCTGCTGGGCAAGCGCGTGCTTGTGCTGGGCGCAGGAGGCGCAGCCCGGGCGGCCGTCTTCGGTGTACGCGGCAGGGGTGCTAAGGTCTTCCTGCTGAACCGCACCGCCGCGCGCGCTGAAACGTTGGCACAGGAATCCGGAGCGCGGGTGCAGCCGCGCGAGACGCTGGCCGAGACGCACTTCGACATCATCATCAACAGCACGCCGTACGGCATGCGCGGCAAGGACATGGCAGCACCCATTGCCGAGGAAGAGATGGATTGCGATCTCTTCTTTGACTTGGTCTACAACCCGGTGGAGACGTCGCTGCTGCGTTTGGCTGCGCGCAAAGGGATCCGGGCGATCCCAGGTGTAGAGATGTTTGTGGCACAAGGCGTGCGGCAATTCGAACTCTGGACCGGACAGCCCGCACCGGAAGGCGAGATGCTGTGCGCTGTCATGGACGCGCTCGCCGGATCGTAGCGACACTGGAAGGCGGCAGCCGCGCCGTTGCCGAAGCCGTCCTGTAACAGTAGAGTCAAATAGGTATGCGTCTCCTTCGTTTATTGATCGCCTTGCTCGCCGCGGGTGGCCTGGTTGTGTCCGTGCTTGCCTTGCGTGTGCACCTGCAAGGTCCAAATGCCGCGCCGCCATGCGCCGTGAGCGAGCATTGGGATTGCGGCGCGGTGAACCATTCGCGCTTTGCCGTGTTTCCGCCGCGCGGCTTTGACGAAGACCTCAACAGCAAGGGGCACCTGCCGGTTGCGATCGCCGGGATTGTTGGGTATGCGCTCATTGGTTTGCTGGCGCTGTTGGGCCGTGATTTTCTGACGTTTGAGGTCGCGCAGATCGGCTTGTTCTTTGCCCTGATGCTGACGTTCCTGGAGAAGTACGTTCTGGAGAAGTGGTGCATTTACTGCGTGTGGTCGCAGTGCCTTCTGGCCTCGCTCTTCGTAGTGGCGGCTGTGAATCTGTGGGTCAGCTACCCGCATACGACACGCGAACGCCGGAAACTCCGGACCAATGGAGTGGCTTGAGAACGCCACCTTTAAATACCATTGGCAATGGCTTTTGACATCATCTGGAAGCGCATCTACTCTTAAAACAGCCTAACCGCGTCCCCGTCGTCCAGTGGCCCAGGACACCGCCCTTTCACGGCGGTAACACGGGTTCGAATCCCGTCGGGGACGCCAAATTCTTTAATAGGGCAGAGCTTCGCATATTACGCTGATGTCTTTTCATGGCGTCACGCCGACCTACGTCAATCCGTCCGGGATTCGATCAGACGCAAGCCAGCGGCAGTTAGGCTCCTTCTAGGAGCGAGCAATGCCACAAGTACCCGATCAACTCACCGCACTGGATAAAAAGATACCGAAAATCATCAATGCCCGGACACACGGCATCATCGACTACTGCCATGCCACCTTCTTTCTGAGCATGGCCCTGCTCTGCCGCAAGAAGAACCCGCCAGCCGCCGCAGCCGCACTCACCACCGGTCTGTTTGTGCTGGTCCAATCGTTGCTAACCGATTATCCGCTTGGGGCAAAGCCGGTGATGTCCTTCGGGACACATGGTGCCTTGGACGCGGGCTTCGCGCCCTGCTCACTCGTCTTTCCCAAACTCTTTGGCTTTACCGGAACCAAAGCCGCAACGATATTTCAGACAAACGCCTTCGTCGAAGCGACAGTGGTTGCGCTTACTGACTTTGACAGTGATCATGCACGTGCGGAACGTAACGGATGAGTTGCTCGCGCTTACGCGTACGGGCCACCTGATACAGGCGTCCCCGCACGCGATACACTAAGCCGGATGCAAGCCCAAACCAACACCGCCGCAGTGACCACCACGGCGGAAGAAGAACGCCACGAAACTCTTCCGGAGTCGATCGCCGGTCTGGCCTATGTCCTGGTGATCGGATTGTTTGTTCTGACGTTTCTGTTCCAGAACTTCGCCATTCCTTCGGGATCCATGAAGAACACACTGCTGGTGGGTGATCACGTGGTGGTCGACCGCGTCACGCTGGCACCGCGCACCACGTGGATGCCGCTGGACCATCAGCGGGCGGTGCGGCGGGGCGACGTGATCGTCTTCGTCAAGCCGAATCCTGAAATTCCTGACCTTATTCTCGTCAAGCGCGCCATTGGTCTGCCCGGCGACCGCATCCACCTGGAACACGGCATCCTGTACCGCAACGGCGAACGCGTCAACGAACCGTACATCTCTGTTCCCGCCGACGACAACATGCCGACCCACGCCTACCAGACTGCGCGCGACGACTTTCCCCGTGATCTGGAGGGCATCGCCGCGGAAGCAGCCGCCAACAACGCTGCAGGCTGGTCTGTCGATATTCGCAATCATGTGCAGAATGGCGAAATCATCGTGCCGCCAAACTCGGTTTTTGCCATGGGCGACAACCGCCTGGAGAGCCTTGATTCGCGCTTTTGGGGCTTCGTTCCCATGGCCAACCTCATCGGCCGGCCCATGTTCGTCTACTGGTCGTTTATCACGCCGGAGGATCAGGCCGACAAGACAGGAACCGCCAATACAGTAGGCTGGATTCTGCATGAGATCACCCACTTCATCAGCGACACTCGCTGGAAGCGCACGTTGCACCTCATCCGGTAATCTTGGCCGTGCCGCAAGACACTCAACAGGCCGCGCATAGTGCCCCTGCGAACGAGGATGGCCCCGTGTGGACACCCACGGCCCACCGGCGCGTCATCCTTGCCGCAATCGGCGTGCTCTGCATCGTGCTGCTGGTCGTGCTGCCGCCGTACATCAGCGTCAGCCGCTACCAACGCCGGGTAGCTACAGCCATTTCCGGTGCGTTGGGCCGGCCAGTGCACTTCGACAGCATCTCGCTACAGTTGCTGCCCGTTCCTGGCCTGACCATCCAGAACTTCGTCGTGAATGAGGATGAAGCCTTCGGTGCCGAACCCACTCTGCGCGCCAATACCGTCACCGCCCGGCTGCGCCTGGCTTCATTGTGGCGGCGCCGGATCGAAGTGTCGCGTATCAGCCTGGACGCGCCCAGCATCAACCTGGTCCGCCGCCCCAACGATGGCCGGTGGAATCTTCAGGACATTCTTCAACAGGCCTCGCAACTGAACTCAGCGCCCACCGCCCAGGCCCGGCCCAGCGATGTGCCGCGCTTTCCGTACATCGAGGCCACAGGTGCAAGGCTCAACTTCAAGAATGGCATGGACAAGTTGCCGTTTTCCATCAAGGAAACGGATTTCGCCTTATGGTTGCCGCAGCCTGATCAGTGGCATCTCCGGCTCTCTGGCCGGCCCGTTCGAACCGACACGGACGTCAGCGACGTTGGCCTGTTGCGTGTGGACGCTACCCTTGGCCGCGCTGCGGACCTGCAACGAGCACCCATCGATCTTGCTGCAAGCTGGAAGCGCACGCCGCTAGGCGAAGCCGCGAAGCTAACGGCCGGGTACGATCTGGGATGGCGAGGCTATGTATCCGCTGGAGCATCGCTGCACGGTACCGTTGCCGAAGCAAAGTTCACCTCCGATCTCCACCTGCTTGGCATCCGCCGTGCCGACTTCTTCCCGGAACAGACCATGGAGATACATGCCCAGTGTGAGGGAATCTCCTCAGGAGTTCTCCGTTCCCTTGCAGACATCCGCTGCGCCATTCCAACAGACAATGAAACATCCATCTTCAACGTGATGGGTACACTTCGATCTCTTCCGGCTGCCAGCGGCACGGCTGGCGGCAACACCAGGCCAGGCGTCCTTCTGGCGCGGGCTGACGTGCCAAACCTGCTTGACTGGCGCACCATCACCGGCAGCGTTTCACTTGCAGGTGCGACACCGAATTACGCACTGGCATGGATGCGCCTCTTCACGCGGCGCATACCGCGCGAATTCAGCCTAGGCGGCACCCTGGACCTGACTGCCTCAACCGCTCTCACAGGTCAGCCGCCGTCGCAGTGGGATGGCACACTCACCTGCGATTGCATCCTGCCCGATCCTCGTCCAGACCCAAAGGCCGCCTCAGTGACACGCGCAGCACCCGCGACTGAGCTAGAACCATCTTCGGTTCAGCAGCAGAAGCTAGACGCACTGCCAGAGATCGCGAATCGCTGGCTGGTCAACGTCCGGCACGATGAGGCGGACCCACGTATTCCGGCCGGCGTTCTGTCCATCACGGCATCTCCGCTGGCCACTGCGAAAGATGGACCGAAATCCGTGGAGCTTCAGGTCCCGGCGGAAACATCCGTCTCAGGACAGATTAGCCGCCAGGGTTATACGCTTCGCTTTGGTTCGCACTCTCTTGCGGAACAGATGGCCGCGCTTCTTCCGCCGCTTGGAGATGGTATGCCTGCAGAAGCCACCGGTGTCCTTGAGACTCAACGTGTATGGGAAGCTCCGCCAACCTGGCAAACCATTCCACTTACTCAGCACACGCAACTACATCATCACCGCCATCGCAAGTAGCTCCTGGGCAGCCGCTCATGTGTGACGGTACGTAGAGTACTTCTCAAGAAGTACCATGGAGAACAACATGATTGCCGTAACAGCGCCAACAGGAAACATGGTGTCGCAACTTTGTTCTGGATCTGCTTGCGGTGAACGAACCGGTTCTTTTTCCTACCCGCCCTGATGTGAAGTCTACGGTGCCGCTGGAAGATTGCTGATCGTTCTGCGATGCAGTGATACATTTGCTTCCGGCACGCTGTTGTCGTTCACCTGCACCTCCTGCGGGTCCGCCTCAAAGGGGATGCGGATCGTAGCGCGGCCATGGGCAGGCACTCGCAATGGCAAGGTGTTGGTGAGACTGCCCGCACGGACTGTCACGGGAACCTCCACTTCGGCTCCACCGTTGTTGCGCACTTCAACCGCGACCAGCCACGACCCGGCGGCTGGCGCAATGCCGCCCGCGCTGCTGCTTGAGGACGTTGCACCGCCTGGCAAATCGCGCGGGTCCGGTGGCAGCGGCTCCGCGCCAATGGGCCCGGCAACGGGCTTGCGCTGTTGCGGCAGGTAGCCTGTAGGTGCGGGGCGCTCGATGCGGCGCGGCGCGACGGTGACGATGGAGAGGTCTGGCAGCCCGCGATCCTGGTCGATCCAGCTCTGGAAGAACCAGCTCATGTCCTTTGGGCTAGACTGCTGGACGGCCATTTCGAACCATGCGGTTTCGCTCTTTCGCATTCCATTTACGGACTCCAGAAGCGGGACACCCGCGGGTTCCGCCTGGTCAACGCGGAAACGCCAGCCGGAGAGAGCCTGCTGCAAGCGCTGGTCGCCCAGGATGCTTCGGAGCATCTCCAGAACGTAGGCCGCCTTCCCGCGTGCACACACTGCATCGTTACAGTTGGCGAGCGTTTGATCGTTCCGGATGCCGTCCGATGTTGACGTTAAAACCTGGGCACGCATGGCGGAAACGTTTGCGGCAAGTACGTTAAGCGCGGCGGAGCGGCCCTGGGTGCGCTCACTCCATACCTCCTGGAGAAACGCGGGAATGCCCTCCCGAAGCCATGCAGCGTGCAGGTTTTGGGGGAGCCACGCGGCGGTCAGCGGCTGTACCAGGGACGGCGCAAGCGCGGCTGCGGAGCCGGTTGTGAGCGGTACGACCCACAGCGTGCCGTCCGCGAATCCGGCAGCGCCTGGTATCGGGAGCTCGATGACGTCAAGTGGCGTGGCGGGCGCGGCTCCCAGCCACTCCGTCAGCATGGGGCGTATACGCACGGCGGCCTCCCCCAGCGCCGCGGCTGTGTCCGCATGCTCCGTCACGACGCGCAGCAGGCCGTCCGCGGCAAGGTGCGGAGCAGCATCCACAATGAAGAGCGACGGCGTATGCGGACCCAGCGCCGCGCGTGTCCACTCCGCCGTGACCACACCCTGACCGGCCGGCAATGGCGGCGCGCCGGTCGGCGTTTCATCTTGCTCCAGCGATCGCAGGGCCTGCCGCTCCCCGTCGAAGAACACCGCGTCAGGGCGCGAACCGGTGTACTCCAGCGTGAGATGCAGGCGAAATTCAGATTGCGCGTTGCGGAGGCGGCTGCTTTCCACAGCTTGCGTCAGCGCGTCGCTGTCACGGAGCAGCGCCGTTGCCCCGGCCACCGGGTACCAGAGTACATTGCCAAGTCCACGTAGCCCGGTGAACGTGTCCGAAACGGTGTCCCAATCCGTAAGAGCGGCGCGGGCAGAGGGCGCGCCAAGTGCCGTTAGACGCTGCGTATTAGCCGCCAATGTGCCGGTGTAATACAGATCCAGTTGCAGCGTCTTGCCCGGTGCAAGCGGCTCCGGAAGCACCAGCGCAATCTCTGTGGCAACACCGGTGTGGTCCAGGTCGTCTGGAACGTGGTATTGGTCGATGGAAAAGCCCTTGTCCGTCTTCGGGGCGGGCTCGGGCGCGAGTCCAAAATCAAATCCCGTCATGACCAGCCGCGCGCTCTCCCATTGCAGGGCACCAGAGATGCGCAAGGGCAGCCGGGACAGCGGCACCTCTCCGCTGTTCTTCACCAGCAGCTGCGCGCGCGTCTCCATCTCGCCGGTGTGAGTGTTCAAGTGCATGTCCAGCTGGGACCGGAGCACGGCAACAGCCGCGCGATCGGCTTGCGTGATGCCCTTCGCCTTATCACGGTCCTCCGGCGTAATAACCACAGGAGCTTGCGGATCGGGGGAAGTGCTTTCCCCAGGCTGCGATCTGGAGGAAGTTTCTAGCTGCGAATATTGTGGATCAGCTGCGGCAGGCTGCGCGGTTGCCTCGGCAGCGTCACGGCGGTGAAGGGTGGTGCGTGCACGGCGCTGGCTTGAAGAGATGCCCTCTGCATGGTTTCGCGGATGAGGGTCTGGTGATTCGCCGGGCGTGCCGCCTTCGCTCACCTGAGGGGTACTGTCGGTCACAGGGGGTTCGTGACGTTCAAACAGCACCTTGCCCGTTGGCGGAGATGTCCGGTCGGCATCGGGCGTGGTCTGTCCGGTCTGCTGGCCGAAGCACATTACTGCGGCGAGCGGAAACGATGCCAGCGCACACCGCACAAAGCGTTGCCGGGCGGCGTTCGACAACCTGCGGATGGACAAACGGCTTCGCAGAGCTATGATCCCAAACCCTTCCGGGGTTTGGACGAAGTTGGAGGTGCGATAGTATCCGTTTTTGCCACGGCACGGCGGCGCTGCCGCGCCGCCTCGTACATCACGACTGCTCCCGCGACCGACACATTCAAGGACGGCACCGCACCCGCCATGGGAACGCGCAGCAGGAAGTCGCAGGTGCGCCGTGTGAGGTCGTGCAGGCCCGCGCCCTCGCGTCCCAGTACCAGTGCAATATCCGTGGTGAAATCAAACTGGTCATAATCCATTGACCCGCGCTCATCCAGTCCCACCATCCAGATATTCTGCTGCTTTAACTCCTCCATGGCGCGTACCAGGTTCGTCACGCGCGCTACCCGGACATGCTCCGTCGCACCGGCGGACGCCTTTGCCACCGTGCCGCTCAGCGGTGCGGAGCGGCGCTCCGGCAGCAACACGCCATCCACGCCCGCGCCATCCGCTGTGCGCAGCAGCGCACCAAAATTGTGCGGATCCTCCACACCATCCAGCAAGAGCAAAAACCGCTTGTTTCTACTTCCGCCATGCAGCATGTCTTCCAGCGTCAGATTCTTTCGTTCGCGTTCGCGCAGAAACGCTACCACGCCGCCATGATTTTCCGTTCGTGTCATCCGTTGCAGATCATCACGGCTGCCATGTGCGACGCGCACCTTTGCCGCGCGGCAAAGCTCCAGCAGAGCCGCGATACGAGGATTCGGCGCGCCTGCGAGAACCGTCACATGGTCCAGGTCTGCAGGACGCACGCGCACCGCTTCCGTCACCGGATGCACTCCAAAGATCACCTGCATAAGACTCTAGCCGGTGTCCCCGCACTCTGCTTCTTGCTCACGTCATGCAGTCTATCGTCATCAGGGGTCAACGAGCGTTGCGCCATGACATTGGCAGCAATGCACAGCTGAACTCGCGAACTCCTGCAGCTTAAGAACATACAGCGTGCAATGCCGTCGGATAAACTCAAGCATCCAAATGCCTCCACATTACACATCTCGAGACGTTGCCAGAGAACAAGAAAACCAGCAGCCATCGTCTCCGGTCGACCGGTGGATCGGCCACGTAACGCTCATCCTTGTGACGGCGTGTTGCCTCCGGACGTTCTCGCTGCCGTTGCGCTCATCTGTGCACCTGATGGGATTCGCCCAGGACGACTTCTACTACTATTTAAAGACAGCACAAAGCTTTGCCACGGGCCATGGTTCGAGCTTCGATGGAACAACCCACACCAACGGCTATCACCCACTCTATTTCCTGCTGTTATCCGCTGTATCGTCCGTACTGCATGGAATTCATCAGATCTTCGGATTCTTGTGGTTGCTGGATACTGCCAGCGCCGTTGTTATCTTTTGCTCGGCGCGGCGTATCTTCCAACGCACCATCGGAAACACGGTGCTCTCGCAGGCATTTGCGATCGTTGCGTTAATGCCATGTATCGCAACGATCAGCATGCAGATGGAAACGACCCTCGCGCTGCCAATCGGCTTTGCCTTGCTAGACACCGCGTGCGTAGCTCCGTGGCGATACACTCCAGCGCGCTGCGCCAGTCTTGGCCTGCTCTCGGCGCTTCTGATGCTGGCACGACTTGACGCTGCCATCCTTGTGCTGCTGCTTCTGGTTGGGCTGTGGGTTATCCGGGTAATGCGCGTGGTCTTCCGGCCCGCAACGATGGCCAGCTTTGCCGTGACCGGGCTGCCGCTGCCTTTGATGTATTTCGGCATGAACCGGCACTACTTTCATGGGTGGCTGCCCATCTCTGGCATGGCGAAGGAGCTTCGGCACGGGTGGGTGCCCGATATTGCACTACTCAGACCTTCGTTCTCAGGTTTTACACTGCTGATCCTGGCGATCACGTTGCTGTGCGGCATCATCGCCGTATGCTTCCGCCAACGCCTACGGCCAGAAGAAAAGCTCCTCTGCTTCTCAGCCATGCTGATGCCCGTCTTCTTTTACGGCACCGAGATGATGATCAGCGATTGGAAGCTCTGGCCCTGGTACATGTATGCCACGCGGTTTGCGTTTGTGGCATCACTGCTTGTACTCGTGGCCATGCTTAGGCAATGGCATCATGTGAGTGCACCACGATTCCGTCTCCTGATGCTGGCTGCCGCACTCGTGGCCCTTGTCAGGACGCACTACAAAGTAGATCCCGCGATGCTGTACATAGAACACGAAAGTCAGCAATTGAACGCCTTCGCCGCAACCCATCCCGGCCGGTACGCAATGGGCGACCGCGCGGGCATGTTCGGGTATCTCTCCGCGTCGCCTGTTCTGCAAGCCGAAGGTCTGATGATGGATCGCGCATACCTTGAGCACATCCGCAACGAGGATGACCTTCGCTCGACACTGAACGGTTACGGCGTCGATTACTATGTCGCGTTCGTCTTCAACACGGACGAAGCGCGCAAACAGAAAGACGGTTGCCTGGACGCGGAAGAGCCATCCATCGCAGGGCGGCACTCCTTGAGAATGCGCTCTTCCCTCTGCGAAGCACCGGTATACACGCTCGCAGCACAAGAGGGCAAGTACTTCGTCTTCGCGCTCAAACAGTAGAGCATGATGACGGTCGTTCTGCCTGCTCTTCTCGATATGATGAGAGGCGTATGCCGTTTCCGATAAAAACATGTGCCGTTTGCGGCGAGGACTTTGAGCTGAAGCCCGGCAAGCCCGGCTTCGCCAACCGCTGCATGGAATGCACCGCCGAAGAGCAGGTAGCCGCTGCTGAAACCGCAAAGAAGAGCGGCGTGGACGCTGATCAGCGCAAACAAAAGTCTGAAATGGACGCCGCCCGGCGCGACGCCATCCGGAACATGCTGTACCGCAAGGACAGCTAGACCGTACGCCGCTGCCCGCCACGGGCGAAGTGGCGCTTTGGCACATTCGGTATAACGTTTCTAATCGTTTAGATTCGAAGTATGCCACTTAAGCAATCTCTGCTGTTTTCGCGCGCCGTCGCGCTTGCCTTCTCCTCGTCCGTGCTGCTTCCGATTGCGCTACATGCGCAGATTCAAGGCGAACTGAAGGGGCGTGTGGTGGATGCGACCGGCGCAAGCATTGCCGGTGCGCAGGTCACACTGACGCAGACGGCGACCGGCATTCAGCAGTCCACAGCGACGACCAGCGACGGCATCTACGACTTTACGCAGCTTGTTTCCGGCCAGTACAGTGTCGCGGTGCAGAGCAGCGGCTTTGCGCAGTATCAACGCAACGGCATTACCATCGCGACCGGCTCAACGGTCGGGCTTGATCTGCCGCTGGCTGCTGCCGGCCAGGAGGCCATCACCGTCAACGCCGACGCGCTCCTGCTGCAATCGCAAACCAGCAACATCGAGACAACGATTCCCGGCCCAACCATCCAGGCGCTCCCGCTGAACACTCGCAACTTCATCCAATTGGCGCAGCTTGCGCCCGGAGTGGAACTGCCGCCCGGCACGCTGCTGCCACGCATCAATGGCGGCCGTCCGCGCACCAACGAATACCTTTTCGACGGCATCAGCGCGCTGCAGCCAGAGCCGGGCCAGGTTGCCTTCTTCCCCATCCTGGATGACATCGCCGAATTCACCATCGAAGCCAATAACGTGCCCGCCGAATTTGGCCGCTTCAACGGCGGCGTCGTGAACGTGGCCACGCGCAGCGGCAGCAACACCGTCCATGGCAGCCTCTTTGAGTACTTCCGCAATGAAGCGCTGAATGCGCGCAACTACTTTGCAACCACAACCGCGCGCAAACCCATGTACCGTCGCAACCTGTTCGGCGCGACACTGGGCGCGCCCATCCTGCACTACCGGCTGTTCTTTTTTGGCGACTACCAGGGCATCCTGCAGCGCATTAGCGTCACGCGAATCTCTACGGTTCCAACCGTAGCGGAGCGGAACGGTATCTTCACCGGCGTTGCCAAGATCTACAACCCGAACACGACGGGCACGGTCAACGGCCGGCTCGCACGAACAGAATTTCCTAACGACGTCATCAACGTTCCTCTGGACCCAGCAGCAGTAGCCCTGCTTGCGCGCTTTCCCCTGCCAACATCCAGCGGCGCGGCCAATAACTACACGCGCGTTGCGAACGACGACGATCATCAGCAACAGTTCGACATACGCGTGGACGGTGCCAAGGGTCTGCATGACCGCGCCTTTGCCCGCTACACCTACTACCATGAGGTCGAGCAGCCCGCCACGCCTCTGCCCGAGGGCTCCGGTGCCATTACCGGCTCCGTGCTGGGTGCAGGCAATGTCAGTGGCCTGACACACATCACCGGCCAGCAGATCGTATTGAACGAGACGCATACCTTCTCATCCAGGGTTGTAAATGATCTGCGCATCGGCTACACGCGGCGCGGAAACACGCAGGCCGGCACGGTCCTCGGCAACACCGCATCCGCCGCGCTCGGCATCCCGAACATTCCGACCAACGCTGCATTCAACAATGCCGTGCCGCTGTTTACATTCACCGGCTTCACCCAGCTGGGCCAAAGTGGCAGTACGTTTTCCCGCTACCAAACCGCCGTCGGCGAGCTGAACGACACCGTGGTGTGGACAAAGGGCGCGCACTCCTTCAAGGCCGGCATCGATTCACGTCGCTACGAACTGAATGCAATTGCGCCGCCCAATCCTACCGGCTCCTTCGCCTTTACTACCACCGGCACAAACACCCAAACAGCCACGGGCACAGCCGTTTCCACCGGCGGTAACGCTCTGGCCAGCTTCCTCCTCGGCCAGGTGGATACCTTTTCCATCGACCTGCAGCAGCGCACCATTCGCCCACGCGATTACATCCACGAATTCTTTGTGCAGGAGGACTGGCGCGCGCTGCCCAATCTGGTCATCAACGCGGGCCTGCGATGGACGCTGGCGCTGCCCTCCACCGAAACGCATAATCAGGGCGCGGTCTTCAACACGGCAACGCAGCAACTGGATTACCTGGGCGTGAACGGCTATTCACGCCCCGCGCGCGAACTGCACTGGGACAACGTTGCGCCGCGCTTCGGCTTCGCGTATTCAGCGGATGCAAAGACTGTCATCCGTAGCGGCTTTGGCATCGTCTTCATCGACCAGAGCGGCATCACCACGCCCTTCACCACGCCACAGTATCCCTTCATCCAGAACGTGCAGCAAAAGACGACGGACAGCTACAACGCACCGTTCAAGTTGTCGAACGGGCCCAGCGTCTCACCCATTGCGCTCACGCCAGATGCTGGCCTGGGACAAAGCGTCTACACCGTCAACCGTAAAGCCGGTTCCGGCTATGTGGAGCAATGGAATATGGCCGTGCAGCGCGCCATCACAAATAATCTTTCGTTTGAGGTGGCGTATGCCGGATCGCACGTGGTGCACGTCGGCATCCCGGACAGCAACTTCAACCAGCTCACCGCGCAGCAGCTCGCACAGGGTTCCGTGCTGACACAAACGGTCGCAAACCTTTATTTATCACAGCTTGCCGGAACGCCGCTGGGCACGGCCAAGCTTTCGAACGCGCAGCTGCTGAAGCCGTACCCGCGCTTCCAGAACGTCTCCATCTATCGCAACAACACGGGCAATACAAACTACAACGCCATTGAGTCAAAGGTGGAGCAGCGCCTCTCGCACAACCTCTCGCTGCTTTTCGCTTACACGCATTCCAAGCTGATGGATGATGCGTCGTCCGTCTTCTCCTCCACGGTGTTGTCGTCGCCCAACACCAGTTCGCTGGTTGGTGCGGACGCCTACCGTCCCTACCTGGAGCGCGATGCCTCGAACGGCGACATGCCGAACGTGCTGACCGTCAGCAGCATCTACGCGCTACCGAAGTTCGCTGGCCACGGCATCGCCACGGGCGTGCTTGGTGGATGGCAGGTGCAAGGCATCCTCACGCTGCAAAGCGGCATGCCCGTCACCGTGACGCAGTCCACCAACACCAACAGCTTCGCCGGTATCTCCACGCAGCGGCCCATGCAGATTGCGAACCCGGCGCTTGCTCCCGCGCTGCGCACGGCCGCGCACTTCTTCAACACTGCGGCATACGCCACCACGCCGCAGTTCCAATTCGGCAATGCCTCGCGCAACCCGGTGCGCGGCCCCGCCTACCGTGACGGCGATCTCTCCTTCATCAAGCACACCGCGCTGAGCGAGCGCACCGACCTCGAGTTCCGTGCCGAACTCTTCAACCTGACCAACACACCCGGCTTCGCCCAGCCCAGCGGAGCCTACGGCACGACCGCCTTCGGCAGCATCACCGCGACCGTCACGGACCCGCGCGTGGCGCAGTTCGCTCTGCGCCTCAGCCGGTAAACGCGCCCGGCAGACCACCGCTAGACGGTAAACTGCAGACGTGACGAACGAAATGGACCTTCCAGCCCTTCTATACCTAGGCGAGTGGATCGAGACAGATATGCCGTGCAGGACGAACATATGCGCAGCTCTCCGCAACAAGGACACGGTACTTGGCGCGAAGACGCTGAGCACCTTTGCTTCTGTATACCAAGTACACCGGTCGCTTCAAGGAGAGAAGGACGCACGTCTTACCGCCGCTTTTGAGGAACTGAGTCAACTACCGGAGGTGAGAGTTGATGCTTTGGCTGACGACCCGGGATGCCAGCCTACTTTCGACCTCGTCTGCAACTATGCCTCTCGCCTAAAGCAGAGATACGCTGGCACAGCAGATTCAGCTGCGACGAAGTTTCTGTGGCTTCGCTTCCGCGCACCCATCCGAATCTACGACAGCCGAACCTGGCGATGGCTTACAAAGCACGATCCCAAACTCAAGGAAGTGGACGAAGAGAAAAACATCGAGGTCTGGTACCCGCGCTTCTACGAAGCCTGGGGCAAAGCATACCGAGAGAAGCAAAAGCAAAGATTAGTCACTGACGCGTGTGAACGCCTCTCATGCCTGAATTACCTGACGGATGTGAGTCATGATCAACAAGGATTGCTTTCCTCATGGATTACGAGCAACTGGTTCCACGAGCGCGTCCTTGACCGTTACATGCTGCTGCATGCTGACGAATAATTCATCTGCCCTATAAATCGGAGCCGAGATAGCAATTCTGTTCTGTGCACAAGTGGGCAGACGCGACACAATACAACCATGGCACCCACACCGCTCCTGACCCCGCGCGAGGCTGCGCACATGCTTGGCATCAGCTATCCCACCATCAAGCAATGGATACTCTCTGGCAAGCTGAAGTCGGTGCCCACGCCGGGTGGCCATCACCGCATTGCGCAGAGCGCGCTGAAGCCGTTCCTCAGCAAGGACAAAGAGAAGCCCGCAGCGGAGTCGCGCGAGCGCTACCGCCGCGTCAGCGGGCGCAATCAGCTTACCGGCAAGATTGTCAGTGTGCGCATCGATGGCTTGCTTGCGCAGATCGTGCTCGATATTGATGGCCAGCAGATCAACAGCATCATCACCGCCGACGCCGCCCGCGAATTGAATCTGAAGAAGGGTGACACCGCCGCCGCCCTGGTCAAGTCCACCGACGTAATGATCGAACGGCTCGACGCGTAACTTACTTTCCGTGTAAGAACTCCTGTAGCAGCAGGGCATTCCGCGTTGCATGTCCTAGGGTAGTGTTGTCGAATATGACCCAGGCCTCTCGTTCGGGGTAACGCTGTGCGTCAGCATGCAGCCGCCCTGCAAGCGACTTCAGAAACTCCTCGCTGTACTCCGAATAGTAGGTACGTGGCGCCCCATGCAGCCGCCAGTACTGGAGTGCTGGGCTACCGCCCGGCTCGGTGGCCCGTGGCGATCCCGCCGGAGGATCCGCTGCGACTCGCGCGGCACCGAACTCGCGCAGCAGCTGATCCGCGTCACCTGCAAACCAACTTGCGTTTCTCGGCTCAAGAGCAAGTGGGCCATCGTACAACTCACGCACAGTGCCAAGAAACTCCCGCACGACACCTTCATCGAACACGAGGCTTGGCGGCAATTGCACCAGAAGCGATCCCAGCTTGGGAGTGAAGCCAGAGTTCAATCCGCTCACCTCTTCGAAAAACGGCAGCAGCAGCCCACCAGTATTGCGCAGTTTCGCACCATGCGTGACCGTCTTCGGCATCTTCGCCGAAAAACGAAACGCATCGGGCGTACTGGCCGCCCACCGCTCCCACGTGCTGCCACGGTGCGGCTTGTAAAAGCTGGAGTTCACCTCCACGCAGCCAAACACATTTGCGTAGCGCTGCAGGTGCGAACCATCCGCCGGAAATGCGTCCGCGGATGACCGTGGCAGCGTCCATCCCGCCGTTCCCACCCGAATCACGGCTTGTTGATGCGTAGCCAAGCTAACGGTTAAGCTGCGCGTTGAAGAAGTCCACCATGTAGCCCCACGCTTCGCGTGATTCCGGCAAGGTGCCGTTATTCCAGAAGCAGTGCGGCAGCGCCTCGAAGACGATCAATCGAGCATCATCCCCGGCACGCAGAAACGCGCGATGCATGATGCTGGTGCTGCTCAGCAGGGCGTCACGTTCGCTGGTCAGGAACAGTGTCGGCGGCATCCCATGCAGGTCCGCGAACAGCGGCGATAGCACGGGATTCTTGCGGTCCGTGCTGCCGACATACTCCGGGTCCAGCGGCTCACCGGGAATCGCCACATAGCCACGCAGGCCGTCCGTGTTGTACAGAGCGCGCGAGTCGCCGCCATTCACCATGTCGCTGGGCGTGGAGAACGATCCCAGCGCACCCGGCAGAGGCACGCCAAGTTGCTTCAGCCGGACAGCCATTTGCAACGTAAGCCCAGCACCGGCAGAACTGCCGAAGACGCCGATGTGCTGTGGTTTGTACGTCTTCAGCAACGCGCGATAGACCGCGACCGCATCGTCCACCGCCGCCGGAAAGGGGTGCTCCGGTGCCAGCCGGTAAAGCACGCTGACGACACGTACACGGCCCAGCCCAGCTACTGGCATCGACTCCGAATACGATCCGGAATCAGCGTTGAAGCCGCCGCCATGCAGGCAGATCAGCACGCGGTCCGGATGCGCCTGCCCGTTCTTTGGCGTAATGTCATGCACCGGCACGCCAGCGATGCTGGTCTCCTTGATGTCTAGCGCAAACATCTTGTTCAGCTCATCACGATGCCGCAGTTGCCCCGCATCGATGTTGGCCCGCCGCTGCTCGATCGTCTGCGGCGTGTAGGCGTCGGAGGTGGGCCGCGCCAGCCATTGCTGCGCCTCGGGACTGAGATGGTAGGGCGGCGGGATCACACGCTGCATGCGCACCGTGCCATCCTGTTCAATCACAGTGTGATCCGTGGTGATCTGCGCCGCTGGATTCCCCTGCGCCTGCGCGGTCAGCAAGGCGGCAAACAAGGCGGGCAGACATAGGCGTTTCGTCTTCATCAGGTTTCCTCACACAGTATGTTGGAACGTACTGCGGCTCGGCCATCGTAGCGGTGCCGCACCTTACCCCGCAACCTCCACACAGTCCGTGTCACCGAAACGGTACATTGGGTATCCTTCGGAGGCGACTGCGTGACCGTCTGCGCGACGGGACGTTCTACACTGGCAAGTATGTGCGGCATTGTTGGTTATATCGGTCCCAAGCCAGTCGTTCCCCTCATCGTTGAAGGTTTGCGCCGCCTCGAATATCGCGGCTATGACTCAGCCGGTATTGCCGTCGCGGGCGACCAGGAGAACCCGTCGAAGCTGGACGTGCGCCGCGCGCCCGGCAAGCTGGGCAACCTGGAAGCCGTGCTCCGCGAGCGTCCGTTGCATGGCACCTATGGCATCGGCCATACCCGCTGGGCCACCCATGGTCGTCCCACCGAAGAGAACGCTCACCCGCACCGCGACGGTTCCGGTACGCTGGTGGTGGTGCATAACGGTATCGTCGAGAACTATCTCGCGCTGAAAAGTGAACTGATCGCGCGTGGCCATAAGTTTGTCAGTGAAACCGACACCGAGATCATCGCCCACCTCATCGAAGACGAACTCGAGAAAGCGAACAAGACGGGTGCCCAAGGTTCGCCGAAGGCTAACCTAGGTTCCAACTCTGGGCAAATGAACGATGCCCAGACCGAAGCCAACTCCGCCGAAGCCATTGTCGCCGCCCCAAGCTCCTCCATTCCTCTCGAAGAAGCCGTGCGCCGCGCCGTCAAGCGCCTTACCGGAGCCTTCGCCATCGGTGTGCTTTCCGCGCGCGAGCCGGACAAACTGGTTGCCGCGCGCTCCGGCCCGCCCGCCGTCATCGGCATCGGCGACGGTGAATACTTCCTCGCCTCCGACGTTCCCGGCATCCTGCACCACACCCGCGACATCGTCTTCCTCCAGGACGGCGACTGCGCCATTTTGACGAAGAAGGGCGTCACCTTCACCGACTTTGAAGGCCACGAACTCAAGCGTGCGCCGCAGCGCATCACCTGGGACCCCATCCAGGCCGAAAAGGGCGGCTACAAGCACTTCATGCTGAAGGAAATCAACGAGCAGCCGCGCGCCGTCCGCGACACTACCCTGGGCCGGGTCTCGCTCGATTCCGGCCAGGTCTTCCTGCCCGATCTCCACATCAGCACCACTGATCTGCAAGCCGCCAGCAGCATGACCATCGCGGCGTGCGGCACGTCGTGGCACTCCGGCCTGGCGGGCAAGTTCATGATCGAGCGGCTCGCCCGGCTGCCCGTTGATGTGGACTACGCCAGCGAGTACCGCTACCGAGACCCAATTCCCGGATCGCTGGGCCTGCTCATTACCCAATCTGGCGAGACGGCCGACACCATCGCCGCGCAGGCCGAGATGATTGCGAAGGGCACGCCGACGCTGGCCATCTGCAACGTCGTGGGCTCTGCCATTACCCGCCGCGCGCAGGGCGTCATCACCACCAACGCCGGACCAGAGATCGGCGTCGCCAGCACCAAAGCCTTCACCGCCCAGCTCACGGCGCTCTTCACGCTTGCGCTCTACCTGGGGCAGCAGCGCGGCCATGTCTCGGAGCAGCAGTCCAAGCACTACGTCGACGAGCTAGCCAAGATTCCCGGCAAGCTCGAAGAAGTTCTCCGCTCGGTCGATGACCAGTGCGCGCACCTGGCGAAGGAGTTCTCCACCGCGCGCGACTTCCTCTTTCTGGGCCGCGGCATCCACTACCCGATCGCCCTCGAAGGCGCTCTTAAACTCAAGGAAATCAGCTATATCCATGCCGAAGGCTATCCGGCCGGAGAGATGAAGCACGGCCCGAACGCCCTGATCGATGAAACCCTGCCGGTGGTGTGCATTGCCACCAAAGACCCAGCGGATCCTACCAGCGTGCTGAAATACGAGAAGACGCTGAGCAATATCCAGGAGGTGACGGCGCGCAGCGGGCGCGTCATCGCGATTGCGACGGAGGGCGACCATGAAATTACGGGTCTTGTGGAGCACACCATTCACATTCCTGCCGCCCCGGAGCTGTTGCTGCCGATCCTGGAAGTTGTTCCGTTACAGCTACTTGCATACCAAATCGCGGTCCGGCGCGGGTGCGATGTGGACCAGCCAAGGAACTTGGCGAAGAGCGTGACTGTGGAGTAGATGGGAATGGGATGGTGCGCGGCCATCACATTCAAGTTCGATCCAAAGGGGCGATGTGTACCAGCCGATGAATATGGCAAAGAGCGTAACTCTGGAGTAGCAGAATGTTTCACGTGAAACATTTTGAGAGACCGGACACGGTTTCGGCAGTTCGGTTTCATTTTGTGAATAGGTTTTGAAGCTCGCGGGAGTTACGTTAGCGGTAACGTAGGTGCGTAAGTTGCACGCTTAAAGCGGGTTTGTGCCGTTTAGCGCGATGCCGTTCGCATGATTCTGGCGTGTGAGCGAGTGCATCCTAGGCTTCGCATAACGCGGACGTTCAGCCCGCATCCGGGGGGCGTTCCCTGTACCTGGGGCGTTGCCCCAGGCTATTACAAAGCAGGCCTTCAGCCCGCAGCGGACCTCCCTTGCTACGCGCCGAATCGGTCAATGTTGCCCCGCACGCATTCCTTTCGCTACCAGCGGAGATCGCCAGCCACCATGCGGTGATCCCGCTCGGACATCAGCCCCACGGCTGAGCCTCCTAATCCAAGAATAAGTAGTTTGGAGCATACTTCCTACGCCCAGCTATGCTTGGCAACATGTTTGACTTCGATTACGACTCACGCAAAGCTGCAACCAACCTCCAGAAGCACGGGGTGGCCTTTGCTGAAGCGGAATCGGTGTTCCTCGATCCACTTGCAGCAACGCTCCTAGATCAGGATCATTCCTATGAGGAACAGCGGTTCATTACAGTTGGCATGTCCCTAGAAAGACGCGTGCTATTCGTCGTTTACACTGAGGACGACTCTGGCATGCGCTTGATTGGTTGCACGCGTTGCCACCGCGACAGAGCGACAGCAATATGAAAATGACTGATGAACTCGATCCGCTACGCGAACGGCCTGAGATGGACTTCAGCACGGGTGTGCGCGGGAAACACTATGCCCGTGCCATGGCAGCGCGCAAGGTTGTGGTGCTGGACGCCGATTTGCTCGATGCTTTTCCCGACTCCGACGCGGTGAACAGCGCGTCGCAGTCTCTTTAGGATGGCGGTTCGCACTGCGCATTCGCGCGCAAGATGTCTATTTGATGTGGGCGACCTGCCCTCCTAGTCCCCCTCTCGAAGGAGTTCCCGCCGAACTATCACGTCGCTGTACGAGGAGGTGCGACGCCGACCAGCCCAGAACATTGCCAAGAGCGTTATCGATGGATTGTTGTACAAGCGACCACTACATAACATAATATCTAGTGACCCAGAGGTGGGCCAGTTGGGTTCTCCTGCGCTTTCAGTTAGTTCTACTCCCGCTTCTCCGCTTGGTGTCACGACGAAAGATCTAATGTGTCGCGGTCTTTTTCACGATCGCATCATTCCTCCATTAGGCTCAACATCCTTGTTGCCTGTCATTCACCAGTTGCTCGACTTTGCAGGAAGCGACAAAGCTATGAGCGGTGGGAAGTGGAAAACGAGCGTGACTACCAAGTGCGTGCGCCATTCATATCCAAAACGTAGACTTTCAAGAAGAATCCTTTCGATACCCCACCCGCGCAATCAGATTTTTGTCGCGATGGAAGTTGAAGAGCACTGGCAGGAACTGAAGTTACTGTGTGATCGTTCGCGAGTTTCCCTTACATCGCCGAAACTCTCATCAACAAGGGCATTACAAGGAGTTCACGAGCGGCAGGCGGAGGGGATTGAGAGGACAAAGCGTTCGGTTGGTCGTCGTTTCGTGTTGCATGCTGATCTTGCCCGATTCTACCCATCCATCTACACCCACAGTATCCCTTGGGCCATTCACGGAAAGGACCAACGCCATAACCAGAGCGCCGGTTTATTTGGCAACCTGCTAGACCTATGGGTTAGAGAGACTCAATCGAAGCAGACAGGCGGCATACCTACTGGTCCCGACACGTCCTATCTCATAGCAGAAGTTATCGCTTCTAAAGTAGATACTCTCCTTGAAGAGAGAATCGGTGAATTACGGGGAACACGTTACATCGATGATTATCATCTATACTTCCACTCGAGATCCGATTCCGAGGAAGCATTAGCGCATCTGCATCAAGTAGCCGCTCACTTTGAGCTTGACATAAATGACTTAAAGACAAGCCTTGAAGAGTTACCTGAGTCAATCGAGCCAACTTGGAAAACTCGACTTCGTTCTGTGTTTATAGAGAAGCGCGATCATGCAACGTCTTTAAAAGCTCTATTCGACCTTGGAGCAGAGCTGGCGAAAGAGTTTGAACAAGACGGCGTCTTCTCCTACTTAGTAAAAAAGGTCGAAGCCGTTCTACCTTCATTGGATCTCACCGGAGACGATTGGGAGCTGCTCGATGCGCTGTTACTTCGTGTTGCTATCGGTGACGCATCATGCCTATCGACTGTTCTTCGCATCTTTGAGCAGAATGATCGTGAACCCTACGATGCGGATCTCGCACTGAACAGCATATGTTTGCACCACTCTGCCCTGCAGCACTCAAGCGAAGTAGCATGGGCTCTGTGGGCAGCGAACAAGCTTGGTGTGACTCTGTCGCAAGAAGTTGCCAATGCAATCGAAACGATGGATGACGATGTAGTAGCCCTCGCGGCGTTGAATGCGCATGCGACCGGCTGCTTAGCCAAACCAGTTCATGATTTCTCGTTTTGGCGAACTCTAATGGTGAAGAGCAGTCTGTACTCAGAACATTGGTTACTTGCCTACGAAGCGAATGTTCAAGGTTGGCTGCTTCCAAGTGACGGCATCGATTACGTTGCAGACGACCCCTATTTCTTAATACTTAAGAATGGCAATGTTAAATTTTTTGACACATCCGAAGAGGTAGAAGTGCCTGAGGATACCGGCTACGAAGATTCTTCCGACTACTTTGCAGATGACGAAGAGGAGGAGGAAGAGGAGGAGAACGCACCAGCAACACGACTAGCGATTTCCGAACCTAATACATAAGTACTTAGGGCACTCCTATGTAGGAAGCTCCCGCACTCGCCTTCTGTGTGCGGGAGCTTCTTGTGTAGCATCATCTCAGCAAGTCTGCCAGACCTCCCTAAGTTCCTGACAGATTTGCTGAATCGTGGCTTGAAGGTCAGATGACGGAACTGAGCCGCACGACACACTCTTGGCGTTAGAACCGGGCGACGAGGCCTGTGCCTAGGCTGAAGAAGGTTGCGCCGGGGTTGGGGCCGTCGGTGGAGAAGCTGGTGCCTAGGCTGGGACCGTAGGCGATGCCGAGGCGGTACGGCGTGGCTGTGATGTGTACCAGCCAAAGAATCTTGCAAAGAGCGTCACGGTGGAATAAGTAAGCCTTACGTCGGAATCCGATTGGTTTGCCCGGAAGCAGGGTAGCTGCGCGGGTGACTGTTGGACTTCCTAGTGGGTGACAATAAACCATGCCGACACTGAACGCCGCCCTTACTACCCTGAACGATATCTACGCCGCGCGTGAGCGCATTGCCGGGACTGCCGTGCGTACCGGCTTGCACCAGCTGGACCTGCACCGGCTTCATGCCGCCGGATTCTCAGCCGCGCATAACCTCCCGGAAATCTGGCTGAAAGCGGAGAACGAGCAGCCTATTGGCAGCTTCAAGCTGCGTGGCGCGTACAACAAGATTGCCGGGCTCTCTCCCGATGAGTTGCGGCACGGCGTCATTACCTATTCCAGCGGCAACCATGCCCAGGGTGTGGCTTACGCCGCGCGAGCATTGGGAGCAAAGGCCGTCATTGTGATGCCGGAGGGAGCGCCGCGCATCAAACGGGACGCTACGCGAGCTTTGGGAGCGGAGGTTGTCCTCGTCGGCCCGGCCAGCACTGAGCGAAAGCAACGCGCGGAAGCGTTGGTCGCGGAACACGGCTACGTCATGATTCCGCCGTATGACGATGAGCAGATCATCGCCGGGCAGGCGACTTGCGGCCTAGAAATCGCCGAAGAGGCTCCCGATGCCGACCTGGTGCTGTCGCCCGTAAGCGGGGGCGGTCTGCTGAGCGGCGTTGCCGCCGCTGTCAAGCTCTCCGGATCACCTGCGCAGGTGTGGGGATGCGAACCGGATCTGGCGGGCGATGCCGCCGAGAGCTTCCGCACGCGCACGCTGGTAGAGTGGCCGGGATCACAGACCACCCGCACCATCGCCGACGGCCTGCGCACGCAAAGCCTGGGCGAGCGCAACTTCCAACACATCCTGCGCTTTGTGGACGGCATCCTGACCGTCACGGAAGAAGAAATCCTCAACGCCACGCGGCTGCTCCTGCTCGCCAGCGACATCGTTCCGGAGCCGAGCGGTGCCGTCACCCTGGCCGCAGCGCTCTTCCACTTGCCGGAACTGCCTGCCGCACGCAAGATCATCGCCATCGTCAGCGGAGGCAACATCGATCCCGCCCTCAGGGAAGAACTGCTCGTCGCGGAGGTGTAGACGGAGACCTCTTACGTCATCCTGAGCGGAACGAAGTGTAGCCGAAGGACCTGCTTTAAGCACTAATACGCAAAAGGAAGCAGGTCCTTCCACTCCGCTTCGCTCCGGTCAGGATGACGAACATGGCGGAATCAACAAGATGACGAGGTAGCTTTCGCCCGTTAAGGATGGTTGAACGTGAGCAACGCACAGAAACGTCACGGCCTAGGCGCAAGCATCGTCTAATTGAAGTATGCGCAAGCTCGTTTGTCTTCTCTCACTTACCCTTCCTTTCGCCGTTTTTGCCCAGAAGAACGCCCCACCTCCGCCCGACGCAATGCGTGCCACGGTGCTGAAAGTGGCAGATGTGTACGTCGCGCCGGATGCCGAGTCGCAGAAGGTTTCGGTTGTCACACCAGGGCATGAGGTGGTCATCACAGAACGTTCAGGGCCATGGGTCAAAGTCTTCGCCAACACCGATATCGAAGAAGAAAAAGGGGACGATGAGCCGGAGTTCTCAGTCGATCCGGCGGTTCTGCCGCGCGCGGGCTGGATTCGCAACAAAGGCGTGGTCGGCCCCGCCTCGCCGGACGGGGACAAGCTGATCTACGGTCAAGCCGCGAGCCTGGAAGCCGCCGCGGGCGAGCCGCACGCTCCAAAGTCCGCAGCCGGAGAGGCGCACCTGCTCTACCGCCGCGTCGCCGAGTACTTTCCCGCGTCGCCGCTGGCCGGAGAAAGCGCGTGGCGCTCCGCCGATATTCGCTGGCAGGAAGAGAAGTTCGACGCCCGCACGCTGCCGTCCTCGAAGGAAAGCGATCCCAACCTGCGTCCGCAACTGTATAGCAAGGGCCTGCAACGGATCGTAAAGACCGGCAACGGCAAATATCCCGCGCTGGCTGCCTTTGACCTGCTGGACGCGAAGCTCTGCGGCGATTGGCAGGGTCTGCCGAAGTGCCCGGAGATGGAAAGCAATCTCTACCAGAAATATGCCGACCAGTTCCCGGACAGCCCAAAGACGCCTGAGGCGCTATGGGACGCGACCTACCGGCAAGGCGTGCTGGTGACGATGTACACAACGGAAGAAAACCGCAAACGAGCGGATGCCGCCGCGGCAAAGGCGCGCACACTGCGTGACCAGCTTGTCACGCGATTTCCTACCAGCGATTACACGGCGCGGGCGGTCAGTCTGGTATACAGGGTGGAGCAAGGCATTGCGATCTACGGCAGTGACCGCGACTAACACCTATCTCATTGAAAGCCCGGTAACGCCGCGTTGAACGTCTACATCTTGTCCGTCATCCTTGGTATCGTCGAGGGTCTTACTGAGTTTCTGCCCGTTAGTTCCACCGCGCACCTTCGCCTGGCCGAAGTGGCGCTGCACATCTCCCTGGGCGACCCCTTCTGGAAGATGTACACCATCGTCATCCAACTGGGTGCGATTCTGGCGTTGCTGCTGTTCTTCCTCTTGCGCATTCTCGCGTATCTGCGTACCTTTCCGCAGGGCGAGCGCGGCAACAAGACCTGGTTCACCCATCCGCTCTCGCTGACGCTGATCGCATTTGTCTGCACCGCCATTCCGGCCAAGCTGCTGACAAAAAAAATTGGCGAGAACCTTGAGAATCTTACGGTGATCGCGCTGGCTCTGCTGATTGGCGGCATCGTCATGTGGGCGGTCGATATATGGGCCAGCCACCGCGAGCCAACGACCACACACGTCGAAGAGATGAACCTGGGCCAGGCAGTTTGGATTGGCCTCTGCCAGATTGTGAGCGCTGTGATCCCCGGCACCTCGCGCTCCATGGCGACGATCTCCGGCGGCCAGCTTGCCGGGATGGATCGGACATCCGCCCTGGAGTTTTCTTTCTTGCTCTCCATCCCGACAATGATCGCGGCCACCGGCTACTCGCTGCTGAAAGCAATTCACCCCAGCGCGAAGGACATCGCCGAAGCAGGCGGCGCGCAGGCACTCACGCCGCTCGCCATGGGGCCGGAGCGCTGGCTGGTACTCATCATCGGCATGGCGGTGTCGTTCGTCGTCGCGTACATGGTTGTTGCCTGGTTTCTTGGATGGGTACGCAAGCACGGCTTCACCGTCTTCGCCGTCTACCGCATCCTGCTCGGCATTGGCCTGCTCGTCTGGCTGCACACGCACCGGTAATCAGGGCTGGGTTGATTTGCGCAAAGCACGTTCGACGGGTCGCGTATACACCCACGCCCAATAGAGCAGAGGAACTTGCAACGGAATACGCAGCCAAAGCGCCCACCTGGGTATCGGAGAAAAACGCTGCGGGTGCGCGGCCATGTAAAAATGCACATCCAGGTACACCAGCAGCATGGCAAACAGACCCCATGCAGCCAGCCGGCGAGTCTGCGGCGGCAGTAGACCCAGCCCACCTGCAATCTCGGCTAGGCCTGTAAACTTCACCCATCCGAGCGGATGACTATAATGCGGCGGCATGATGGCCGTATACATCCGGCTATGCCAGAAGTGGTTTACGCCACCTGCAATGTAGAAAATCGACTGAGCAAGCAAGCCGAACGTACGAAGACGGTTGCGCATGTGAGTTCGATGCGCCCAACCGAGACACGGGCCAAGAAATGCCAGCATGTCTACACCTAGCTCGGTCTACACCATAGTTCGATCGATGCGGTTCTATCCAAAAAAGAAGAGCCTCGCCGAAGCAAGGCTCTTCTGTATGACCTTAACGGCTACTTGCGGCTGTCGCGTGCGGCCTTCACGTAGTCGTGCGAGGTCTGGATGTGCGCGGCTTGCGTGCTGAGCGTCTGGTGAATGGGCAATGGCAGGTCATGCTTCAGCGCATCGGCATACGTCTTCTTGATCGTGTCCTCGCCCTGCTCTGCCGACTCCAGCAGCGTATGGTCGCCACCGCCGAGCTTCGCCTTCAGATCGCCCCACGTGCGATGCAGTGCGCCAGAGACGCTGCCCTTTTCCTTCCAGGCGTCACTCACGCCTTCCTTAATCAATACATCTTCCAGGTCACCCTTAAACTGAGCGCGCTTCAGACTTTCGGAAAGGAAATAGCGTTTCAGAGTGTCATCCTGTAGCTTCTCGCCAATATCCTTAAAGCCTTCCTGGCTGTCGATCAGCGATTCGATCACGTCTCTCAGCACCTTCTCAGTGTCCTTCAGCGTTTCTGCCATCGTGTGTCTATCCCTTCGGCGCAGGGCGCCTTAATCTATGTGTAATGAGCGCGCTGGCCCAAGAAAATGTGTTGGTGCAAGCGTGACGTCCGCCAGTTGCAGTGCGATTCTCCTTCACCGGCAGCAAGGGGAGGAAATCGCGAAAACCCCCTCCGTCACCCTGCATGTACCAAGGACCCACGGCGCTGGGCCAGCGGGCTATTCCGCCGAGCGTTTGGCAGGTAAACTGCATCGCGCGTCTGCGTTGCTACTAGGGCATAGGAGCTAAAGGTACGAATGCGGGTTGCCCACGCGGATTCCTCCTGGAGATTGCCGCCCATTCCCACTTCGCCGCAGGCGAGAATCGGACATGATCCGCACACTGCCTCCGCGGAACCGCTGAGTCAGGATCAGGAGATGAGAATCGCATGAAGCCGCTCCGCCTGGAGATGACACCCACCCGCAGCCGGCGGTTCAACGAGGTCCTTGGCCTGGGCCTGCTTGCGGTTGCGGTGCTGCTGCTGCTCGCCCTCATAAGCTATGCGCCAGGCGATCCATCGCTTAACACCGTGAGGGCCATCACCAGCGGCAGCATTCTGCGCCCTGTGCACAACTGGGTAGGTCACGCGGGGGCGGTTGCCAGTGACCTCTTGCTGCAAGCCGTTGGGATCGCGGTGTTTGTTCTTCCGTTAGTGTTGGGCCGGCTTGGTATCTGCTGGATGCGCTCGCGTGCGCAGGGTTCACCTGCGGCAAAGCTCATCGGTCTGCTGCTTTGGCTGATCGCAGCGCCCGCAGTGCTTGCACTGCTCCCCATCCATCTGCTGTGGCGTGGAGCGCTCCCCATTGAAGGCGTAGCCGGACGCCTGGTCGCCGATGAAGCTGTTCCGCTGCTGAACTTTCCTGGGGCATGCGTCATCCTCGGGCTGGCACTGCTGCTGAGTGTGTATCTCAGCACGACCTTTACCTTCAACACCGCCCGCGACTGGACCGGGCAGCGCCTCGGCCTGATCTACCGCGTGCGTGAACGCTATATCCAGTGGCGCGGCGGCAGGGCAAATCTGCATGCGGCACGCGCGGCCAATCGCCTTGAGACCCGCCGCGAACGAGCCATCGCCAAGCAGGAAGCATCCGAGGCAAAGAGCGCAGCCATGGCAGAGCGCGCCGCAAGTGGTTCCATTATCGCCAGCCTCTTCGCAAAACTGAGTTTCCATCGCAGGACGGCGCGGCCGGATGGCGTTCTCGGCCTGGAAGCCCCTGTGTCGCGAACCATGTGGGCACAGATGCCGCGCACCGATGTGGACGCCGCGCCCGATCCGGAGTTCGCACCGCTGCCGACACATCTGCAAGCAGAAGCCGATGCGCAACTAGAAGCGCACGATCTGCTGAACGAGGCCGCGCCCGCGCAGGAGAACTTCGCCGACTGGACCGAACCCGCGCCACATACTGAACAGCCCTTCGCATGGGCAAACCGGGACAGGAGCACTCCAGCAAACAGCTCCCGCAAAGGAGAGATTGTTTCGTTTCCGGTGAGCACAAGCCTGCCTGCGGCAGTGCCTCAGGACCTTCCAGCGGAGAAGGCCATCGCCTTCGGCAAACGGGCCGATGACAGCACAAAGACCGTCACGTTGACCGCCAAGAGTGTGCACGGGTATCGCCTGCCGCCCTCGTCATTGCTCTACCGCAGTGACGAACATGCGGCTGTGCGCGAAGAGGCTCTGCGTTCCGAAGCGCGCGTGCTGGTAGAGAAATGCGCGGAGTTCGGCGTGGACGGTCAGGTCACGCAGATCAATCCGGGACCCGTCGTCACCACCTTTGAGTTCCGTCCGGATGCCGGGGTAAAGTACAGCCGCGTCACTGGCCTGGCGGACGACCTCTGCCTGGCCATGGCCGCGGAGTCCATCCTAATTGAACGTATGGCAGGCAAAAGCACCGTGGGCATTCAGGTGCCGAACCACGAACGCGAAACCATCTGGCTGCGCGACGTGGTCGAAAGCGAGGGTTTCGCCAACAGCAAGAGCAAGGTTGAGATGGCGATGGGCAAGGACATCAACGGCCGCATCGTGACGGCAAATCTGGCCGCCATGCCGCACGTGCTCATCGCCGGGTCCACCGGATCGGGTAAATCGGTCGCCATCAACGCCATGATCATGAGCGTCCTCTTCAAGGCCACGCCGGAGCAGGTCCGCATGATCCTGGTGGACCCCAAGCGTGTGGAACTCGGCATGTACGAGGGCATCCCGCACCTCTTTACGCCCATCATCACGGAGCCGAAGCTCGCCGCCAACGCCCTGCGCAACGCGGTGCGGGAGATGGAACGCCGCCTGAAGCTGCTGGCCTCCCGTCACGTCCGCAACCTGGACCAGTACAACCGCCTGTTTGAAAGCGGCCAACTCTTCAACGAAGACGGCGAGGAGCAACAGCCTCTGCCCTACATCATGATCATCATTGACGAGCTTGCCGATCTGATGATGCTGGACAAGGCCAACGTGGAAGAAAGCATCACGCGCCTCGCACAGATGGCCCGCGCCGTCGGCATTCACCTGGTGCTGGCGACGCAGCGGCCCTCGGTCGACGTCATCACCGGCCTCATCAAAGCCAATGTACCCACCCGCATGAGCTTCCGCCTGGCCACCAAAGTCGACTCGCGCACCATCATCGACAGCAATGGCGCGGAAAGCCTGCTTGGCCGCGGCGACATGCTCTTCCTGCCGCCGGGCACCTCACGGCTGCAGCGCGTCCACGCTCCCTTCGTCACCGAGAAGGAGATCAGCGATGTAGTCGCCTTCTGGAAGCAGCAGGGTGAAGCGGAGTACGTCGAGGGCTTCCTGGAAGGTCCCAAGGATGACAAGGGCAACGACCTCGCCAGCTCGGAGGACCAGGGCGAGAGTGACGCGTTGTTCGATGATGCGGTGCGGCTCGTCTTTGAGTTTGGCAAAGCCAGCACGTCTCTGCTGCAACGCCGCCTGCGCATTGGGTATGGCCGCGCCGCCGCGCTCATCGACATGATGGAACGCGACGGCCTCGTCGGCCCGGCGGATGGGTCCCGCCCCCGCGAGATCCTGAAGCGCCCCGATTTCTACCGCGAGGTGGACGAGGCGCTGCGGTAAAACGGATACCAGCCTTGGGTTTTATGCAGGAGCACCTCACAAGAATGCGATCCCCTGTTGTTGAATTCGTAGGCCCGGCACGCAACCTGCAGATCTTCGGTGTCAAGCTGCTTGGTATTGACGCGCAAAACGGGCACAAGCTGCTCTTCTCGCTTCTGTTCCTTCTCGTCATTTATTTGCTCGGCAGGGGGCTTCGCCTGCTGGCCCGTGCGACGCCTGCTCTTATAAAAAACCGGTTTGCTTTCTGGACCAGGCAGGGCATAAGTCTTGTTGTCTTCCTGCTGGGCGGGTTAGGTCTGTTGTCTGTCTGGTTCGACAATCCTGAGCGGCTTGCCACAGGCATCGGGCTGGTCAGCGCCGGTCTGGCGTTTGCCTTGCAAAAGGTCGTGACCAGTTTCGCTGGGTACTTTGTCATACTGCGCGGGAAGACCTTCAACGTGGGCGATCGCATTGTCATGGGCGGCGTACGCGGCGACGTGATCGCATTGAACTTTATTCAAACAGTAATTATGGAAATGGGTGATCCGGTATCCCCTACGAATGAAGATGTATGGGTGCAGGCCCGGCAGTACACAGGCCGCATTGTGACCATCAGCAACTCCGAAATCTTCAACGACCCCGTCTACAACTACACGCGCGATTTCCCGTACATCTGGGAGGAGATGCACCTCCCTATCTCCTATAAGGATGACCGCCGTGCCGCGGAACAGATTCTTCTCGCCGCAGCGGACAAAGAGACGCTGAAGATCACTGAGTTGGCGCAGTGCGATGTCGAGACGCTACAGCGGCGGTTCCATGTCCAGGACATGGACGTGCAGCCCCGCGTGTATTGGCGGCTAACCAGTAATTGGGTAGAACTGACCGTGCGCTTTCTTTGCAAGGACCACGACGTCCGCGCGTTGAAAGACAGGATGAGCCGAGAGATCATCGATAACCTGGACAAAGCAGGAATCGGCATCGGTTCTGGAACCTACGAAATTGTTGGCCTGCCTCCGATTCGCGTACAGATAGAACGGTAATTTCAGTCTTCGCTGTCTACTGCATGCCTGATACGCTTCTCAGCATGGTGAATCGTTTCAACGTCAATGTTCCGCTCATCGCTCTGCTGATGCTGGCGTCCTGCGTGCACGCGCAGTTCGGTGGAGAGGGTAAACCGAACAACGATACCGCAACCATCCACAGCACCTGCGCGCCGGATGGCACGCAGACCATCAAGGATGACTATTCCGGGTCGGTGTACATCGACCACTCCGCAACGAAGAAGTACATGCTGCCCATTGATGGAGCGCGGGCGCGTGGCGAGTGGAACGAGGTGTTACGCCTCTCCGATATGAGCATCAAGGCTGCGCCGAAGTGCTATTACGCGTACTTTTCTCGTGCGCAATCCTTGCTCTACAGTTGCAAGCTCTCTGAGTCGAAAGTCGCGATGAGGGAGTTCATCTCCGTGGCTGAGAGTAGCCAGCCGTACCAACCGCTGGTGCTCGTCGCGAAGGATCTGCTGGACTCGCTGAACAGCGGCGATGCCGAAACACACTGCCGCTAATTGCTGGGCTAGTGCCGGCGACGGCGGAACATTCCGATCCAGAGCGCGAGCACAAGTCCGCACGCATAGCCAAAATGCTTGACCCGCTTGATCGCAAACCGGGTTGAACGCTGCGGAGCAGCGGGCCGGTACAACACGTTGGGCACGATCGGGCCAAGAGTCGCGAGTACCGGCGTTGCGCTCGGATGAAAGTGTGCCGCGTAGTCATAGTGCACTGGCCGCGCGCTTTCGTTGCCCAGTAGCAATTCCAGCGGCGAGGATGAGAGCGGCTGAAAGCAGAGTTCCCGTCTGCGCATCTCCAGCACAAAGGCGTGCACCAGCGGCATGGTCCCGTTAACGCCGATGTTGATCCCGGCGGGAACCTGGAGGTTGGCACCGATGGTGAAATTTGCCGCGGGACGGTCCGGTGTCACCTCCGTCTTCATTTCCTCTCGGTCTTTTCGATTTGTTTGCTGCCACGCGTACAGGCCAAGCATCTCCTTGGCGGCTGTACCTGGTATCAACCGGACCCGCTCCACGGGGACACGAGCCGGCAGCTCACCGTTCCCGTAAAACCACCCAGCCGGATGATCCGTGGCGTTCGGCCCCACGGCTGCTGCCCATTGCCCTGGAAAGGCCGGGATCACCAGGGACGTTTCGTACAGCGCGCGATCTCCCATGGAGCCTTCGAGACCGCGCGCACGGAACGGTGCTGCACGATCGAATGCCTCGTCATGGCTCTCATCCAACGCATACGGGATTTCGCGGCCATCCTGCAGCAGACGAAGGTCACGCAATCCCGGAGCGGCATACGCAAACGTGACGGCATCAAGAACAGCGCACTGCTCAACCACATGCGCCCTCGCGGCGAGAGTAATGGTGCGCTCGTACTGCCAATCGCTGTATGCACGTGGCGGCGGCATCTGGCAAACCGCAGTTGGTGCCACATAGACCGCCGTACCCAGCGCAGCGGCCATCAGGAGAAAAGACTTCATCTTTGCCACGCTAACCACAACAGGCTCTCGCGATTGTAGCGAGTGCACACTTCCAGGCACTGTATCGGGCAGCGCCGCGGAAGGAAACTCTTTACACCTGCCAAAGCCCCCGTTCCAGATTGGATCAAACGTTCGCCGCAGCAGGACACCTCCGTTCCAGTTGAGTGCGTCGAATACGTTTAGATAGCTGATGGATGCGCTGAATACACGCGCGATCCCATCCCGCTCAAAGGATACGAATAATCATGAAGCATTCCATGCAAAAGGCTACTCACTTGGGCGCGTCTCTCGTTCTGGCCTGCCTGATACTCCCAGTGCACGCCCAGGAACCAAACCCCACCGCTGACCCAGCAACGGCAAACCGGAGCGGCATCCAGAACGGCGGCCGTCCCGTAGGCGAACTGAACGGTGTACCCCTCTATCGCGTCAATGTAGTGCAACGTGACCTGGACGCCGTCAACTATTTTCATCGCAGCGGGGCCACGCGCGTGTCCATGGATGGCACTTCACTTCTTCCGGGTGCCAAAGGCTATGCCAAGGTGCAAAGCGAGAAGGGCAGTCTCTCCATCGACCTGCATGTCGAGGGTCTGACCCCAGCCAACGGCTTTGGACCGGAGTACCTAACCTACGTGCTGTGGGCCATCACCCCGGAAGGCTCGCCGTCGCGTCTTGGCGAAGTTCTGCCGACGGGTGGGGGCAACAAAGTTGATCTGCATACCACCACTGACCTCCAGGCCTTCGGCTTGATCATCACCGCCGAGCCGTACTTTGCGGTCAACGTTCCCAGCGATGTCGTTGTCATGGAAAATCACATCATCGAGGACAAGACACAGGGAATTTTGACCAAAGTCAATGCCCATTACACGCTCCTGCCAAAAGGCTTTTACGAGCAGACAGACGGCCCAAACACCGTCTTCAACCCCATCACCCGCAATGAGCACAGCCCGTTGGAACTATACGAGGCACACAATGCATACAACATTGCCTTGGCGTCTGGTGCCGGTCGATATGCACCGGACATTATGGCAAAAGTAAAGACGGATCTACAGAACGCCGACGACATCGATATGGGCAAGAAACGCAGCGGCGATGCGAAGAAGGAGGAGATCACCTTCGCCCGCTCCGCCGTGCAGGGCGCTGAAGATGCGCGCATCAGCACGCTACGCAAGAAGGAAGCGGAGCGTCAGCAGGCGCAGGTAGATGCACGGCAGGCAGCCGAGGTGCTAGCGGTTGAGTCGCAACTGGCAGCGCAGCAGCAGGCTCTCGCTGCCGACCGGGCACGGGCAGCCGCTGACCGTGAAGCCGCCGAGCGCGCCCGCGCCGAAGCGCAAGCCGCCCGCGCCAACGCAGCCGCTGCGGACTCAGCAGCACAGGCGGCGGCCGCGCAGCAATCGGTCATCGCCATGCGCGAGAAGCTGCGCGCGCAATTAAACTCCGTACTCGCCACACAAGAGACTTCACGCGGCCTCGTCGTCACACTGGGCGACGTATTATTTGACACCGGCAAGAGCAATCTCAAGGAAGATGCTAAGATTTCGCTCGCGAAAGTTTCCGTCATCTTGCAGCAATACCCTGACCTGAAGCTACAGATTGAGGGCTACACCGATTCTGTGGGCGGAGACGAGTACAACCTGAAACTGAGCCAGGATCGCGCTAACGCCACACAGGCATTCCTGGTAAGCAACGGCGTAAGCCCCACCAGCGTCACTGCCATCGGCTATGGCAAATCGCACCCTGTTGCGGACAACGCGACCGCCGCTGGCAAGGCACAAAATCGACGCGTGGAGATGGTCGTCTCCGGCCCGTCCATCGGTGTCGCTACCCAGGCACCTGACGCCGGCCAATAAACCACACAAGACACACCACATGGGTGCCCCACCTTCATCGCGCAGCGGTTAAGGTGGGTGTTCGCCCGTGCGCAATGAAAGCGCCCCGATCATCTGAACTAACATAGAAATCAGGGGTTCCCATGGGCATCAGCATCAAGGGTAAGATCGCATTTGTTACCGGGGCGAGCGCTGGCATTGGGCGTTCAACGGCCATGGCATTGGCGAAGGAAGGCGCGAAGCTGCTGCTGTGTGCGCGTTCAACGGATGCGCTGGAGTCCATGCGAGCCGAGTTGCTACAGGCCGGAGCCGAGGACGTGCATACCATCGCCCTGGATGTCCGGCAGCGTCTCGAAGTGGAATCTGCCATCGCTGAACTTCCCTCGGAATGGCGCGAAATTGAAGTCCTCGTCAACAATGCCGGTCTTGCGCGCGGCCTCGCCAAGATCTACCAGGATGACCCTGACCACTGGGACGAGATGATCGACACCAACCTGAAGGGCCTGCTTTACGTGACGCGTGCCGTGCTGCCCGGCATGGTGGAGCGCGGCGCGGGCCACATCGTCAATCTCGGCTCCACGGCGGGATGGATGGCCTATGCGGGCGGCTCGGTCTACTGCGCGACGAAGGCGGCGGAGCGCATCCTGAGTGAAGGCATCCGCATTGACCTGATGGGCACGCCCGTGCGCGTCACCAGCATTGATCCTGGCATGGTGGAGACCCGCTTCAGCGAGATCCGCTTCGGCGGCGACAAGGAGCGCGCGGCAAAGGTCTATGCCAACACCACGCCGCTCACGCCCGATGACGTCGCCGACGCGATCGTATGGGCAGTCACGCGACCCGCGCACGTGAACGTATCGTCTGTCCTGCTGACGCCCATCACGCAGGCTAACGCCGTAACCATTCATCGCACGTCGTAATCTGCTGCTGTTTGCCGCCACATACCGTCTGGATGGCACGGCGCGCTCTATCCTGAAAAGGTGATTGATTCCCGCCAGAGTCCCGCACGGCGAAAACTCACCGGAAGCATGGCCATCGCGCTGACCATGCTCTCGGGGACGTATGCCTTTGCGCAGGGTTCGAACGGATCGCTCACCGGCATGGTCCGGGACAGCAGCGGTGCATTTGTTGCGCACGCGCGGGTCACGGTCACGGAAGAAAGCCGTACCGCACGGCGTGCTACTGAATCAAACGATGCCGGTCTGTACGCCGTGCCACAGCTGCCTGCGGGGCTCTACCGCGTCACGGTGAACGCTCCCGGCTTCGCGCAAACCCAGCGGAATCTCCTGCTCACCGTGGGCGAGCAGGCATACCTCGACGTGCAGTTGAGCGTGCAGGCTACCGCCGATGTCACCGTCTCCACCACCGAAACCACCCTGGAGCGCCAGGACGTTTCCTTATCCGCCGTCACCAGCCTGCGCGCTATTGAAGAGTTGCCGCTGAATGGCCGCGACACCACGCAGCTGGCCCTGCTCTCACCCGGCGTGGTTCCTTCGCGGCGCGTCAATCCCGACTCCCAGGGCCTGGGGCGGCAGATCTCCATTGCCGGACGCAGGCCAAATCAGGTTGAGTTCCTGCTGGATGGCACGGACGTCAACGACGCCTATAACAATACCCCAGGTGGTGCGTCCGGCGTCATTCCGGGTGTCGATTCCATCGCGCAGTTCCGCGTGCTGACCAACGGCTACGGTGCGGAGTTCGGCCGCACGGGTGGCGGCATCATCGACGAGATCACACGCAGCGGCACCAAGAACCTGCACGGCGCGCTCTTTGAGTTCGTCCGCAACTCCGCGCTGGATGCCAAGAACTACTTCGATTCTCCAACGCAGCCCATTCCCGCGTTTCAGCGTAACCAGTTTGGCGGCGCGTTGGGTGGTCCCATCACGCATCGTGGCACCTTTTACTTCGGCAACTACGAGGGTTTCCGGCAGAACTTGGGCATTACCTCCCAAGCACTGGTTCCAAACGCCACCGCGCGCGTTTCCGCAGTCGCCGCTGTCAGGCCGTACCTCGGCATCATCCCCGTGCCGAACAGTACCGTTTATCCAGACGGCACTGGCATCTATCAATCCTCAAACACCAGTGTTACGGGTGAGGACTTTTTTGTCGTTCGGTTCGATCATCAGCACTCGGACAAGACCTCCTACTTTGCCCGCTTCCACTTCGATAACGCAAACGTGCGCACGCCGGATTCGCTACAGCTTTCCGCCAGCCATAACCGTTCACGCTCGCAATACGCGACTGCTCAATTGACACACAGCTTCTCGCAGCGGCTGGTCAACGAGGCGCGTGCCAGCTACAACCGGTCGTTCTACACGCTGGAATACAACATCATCCAATCCATCGATCCTTCACTGTCGTTTGTGCCTGGAAACCCCTTTGGGTCCATCAGCATCACCGGTCTGGCAATGATTGGCCCCATGCGCTTTGGTCCGAATGTGAACGTACTTAACCTTTTCCAGGGCAGCGACGATCTCACCGTAATCGCGGGCCGCCATACCATCGAGATCGGCGTGAATGAGGAGCGGATTCTGTTTCCGCAGGAGGCGGCACAATCGCAGAACGGCTTCTACCAGTTCACATCCGTTGCCAACTTCCTCGCCGCCAAACCGTCTGCTGTCGAGATCGCGCTGCCCGGCAGCAACCCACGCCGCCATTGGCGGCAGCACATGGACGCTGCCTACATCACCGACACGTACCGCGCGTCGCAGGCGCTAAGTGTGACGGCCGGCCTCCGTTATGAGCGCACCAGCGTTCCTGTCGAAGAGGACGGCCTGCAGTCCACCGTCCGCGATGTGCTCCATGACAAGACCGACACTGTCGGCCCGCTGTATACCAATCCCTCAAATCTTAATTTGGCACCGCGCGTTGGCTTGGTCTATGCGCCCGGATCGCGCACCAGCGTTCGCGGTGCCTTCGGCGTCTACTTCGATCCGCTATGGACGGACTTCTACCTGAACTCCGGCAGTCGGCAGCCGCCGTTCTACACCGTCGGCAGCGTCAACAATCCCGCCTTCCCGCACGTGAATATTACGCCGGCTAACTTCGTGCTGGGCCGCATTGACGTGGTGCAGTACCACCCTGCCAGCCCCTACGTGATGCAGTGGAACGCAAGCGTGCAGCAGGAGATGGCGCGGGGCACGTTGCTGACGCTGGCCTACTCCGCCAATCGTGGCGTGCACGATCAGCGCATTGTCGACGAGAACCAGGCAATTCCGCAGATCGTGAATGGCCGCAAGTTCTTCCCGGTCAACTCCGTTGTGCGCAATCCCAACTTCACATCCATTCGCTACAAGGAGACAAACGGCCTCTCCACCTACAACGCGCTGCAGGCCACGCTCGACTACCGGCTGGGAAACCGTGTGCAGATGCGTTCCACCTATGTGTGGAGCAAGGCCCTGGATACGGGTTCGCTGGTGACCGCACAAGGCACGGAAAACGATCTGCCGCAGGATCCGGACAGTCTCGCCGCCGAGAAAGGCCTATCGAACTACGACCTGCGCAACTACTCCAGTACCTCGGCGATCGCAGACCTGCCGCGCTTCCGTGGACCGCGATGGCTTGCCGCAGGGTGGCAGGTGAACGGCATCATGCTCCTTAGCTCCGGCGCGCCCTTCTCCGCGCTGATCAGCTACGACAACGCGCGCGCACGCATTGGTACCGGTCCCTCGCAGGAACGGCCAGACCTCGTTCCAGGCCGAAGCTCGAATCCGATCAAGGGCGGGCCGGTACAGTATTTTGATCCCACCGCCTTTGCCCTCCCAACACCCGGTTACTTCGGCAACCTGGGCCGCAACACCCTCATCGGCCCCGGCCTGATCTCAATCGACGAGGCAGTGAATAAGACGTTTCTCTTCGGCGATCGCGGACGCTTGCAGTTACGCGGTGAGGTTTTCAACATCCCTAACCGTCCAAACTTCGCCATTCCCAGCCAACGCAACGTTTTCACCACCACCGGTCGTGTCGCCAGCGCGGGCCTGATCACCAACACACTCACCAGTTCCCGGCAAATCCAGTTCGGCGCGCGCTACGAGTTCTGAGGCTGCATCGAACAGGCATGTCGAAGGCAGCGAAGAAGAAGCCGGAAAAGAAAATCGCGGCGGCAAAGAAATCAGCACATCTGGCGAAACGCCCAGCAGCCAGGACCAAGGTCGCCGTGAGAACGACCGTTGATCTCCAGCATCGTCTTGATGCTCTGCTGCATACCATGCGGTGCATCGCCCAGCATGAGGACGAACTCTGCACGCTATTGCATGATGCGCGCCGCACCGGCCGCGTGAACGCCACACTGTTGCGTGATCTGCGAACACTCCTACGGCAATTGCCGGGGGAAGAATACCTGGACGATCTCCATGCAGTGCACTGGGTGGTAAGACCAGCGTAGCCGCGCACGATGCACTAGACTCAACTTCGTGCAGCCCCCCGGAAAAGCATTGCACCCATCCGTCTCCGTGGCCATGATTGCCACGAATGAGGAGAAGAATCTGCCGCGCACGCTGGCGGGAGTCGCGGGCTGGGTTTACGAAATCGTGATTGTGGACTCCGGGTCAACTGACCGCTCACCCGAGATCGCGCGCGAGTTCGGCGCGAAACACTTCTTCAACCGCGACTTCAAAGGTCACGCCGAACAGAAAAATGTTGCCATCGCAAAGTGCACCGGTGATTGGATTCTGCTCCTGGATGGCGACGAGGTCGTCACACCAGAGTTGGCGGAAGAAATACAGCGAACACTGGTTAACCCAACGGACAACGCCTTCTGGATTCCCCGGCTGAATATCTTCCTGACGCGCTGGATGCGGCACGGCGGTCTCTATCCTGATGAGAAACTGCGCCTTTTCCGGCGCGGGATGGCATCGGTCGATGAGAGCATCGGACCGCATGGCACACCGCAGTACACAGAAAACAAAGGCCGCTTAACCAATCACCTGCTGCACTACGGCTATCCCGACTTTGCAAATTATCTGGACCACATGAACGAGTACAGCACCGGTACAGTTGCTGCGCTCAGCCGCCGCAAAGCAAGCACACCGAACCGGCTGATACTGCTGCAGTCCTTCGTCAACCCGCTCCTAGGCTTCGTCAAGAATTATGTCCTGCGCGCGGGCTTCCTGGATGGCGCGGAGGGACTCATCTTCCATTTGAACCACGCCGTCTACGCGCACTGGAAATATGTGAAAGTGTGGGAGGCACGTAAGAACGCCACGTCGCGCACGTGCGAACCTACCAGCTGCAAACCCACAGGGGAACACTAACCACAGTTCATCCGCGATGCCCTACGAAGTACCTGAAGCTAGAACCAGGTACGCGCTCTGTAAGCGGTATAGGCCTCGCCAAACGCCGCTTGAAGTACAGCGGCTTCCTTGGCGGCTCGTGCAACTTGAATCGGTATCAAAGCTAGCAGCGTAAGCAAGACCCACCAGGAGTTGAGGTAGAGTGCAAGCCCAGCCAGAAAAAACTCTGCGAACACATAAATAGGATTGCGAAAACGGGCATATAACCCGGTGGTCACCAGGTAATGCGCTTGCGCCCTGACTGAGAATGCACGGCCAAGCTGATAGCGGGCTACGGACACCAGCCCGAACGATACCAGGCAGATCAGAGCCCCTAAGGTATGCTGGACAGTCCATGAATCATGCCGTTCGTACCATCCCAAGGCAACGAGCGCAGCAGTAGCGGCCAGCCATTGAAACAGATTCAGTCTCATGCTGATCCAGCATAGCTCTTACCCGCGCGGCTATACACCAAGCCCGGTGTTTACGCTGCCTTAGTGTTCGTGGAAGAGCTTATGGTTAATGCTTGGCCAGAACTCTTTGAAGGTGAAGTTTGCGCTGTCAATGAGAGCGCTGGTGAGCCATTTCTGCCCCACTTTAGTCCAGGTCTGGTAGCGGGTTGGATAGTACAGCGAGGAGACGCCCGCTGCTGCACCCGCGCCGACGATTTCCGCAAAATTGACGGTCTCATTGCCATGATCGTTGCGGGTAATGAAGATGCGGCTTGAAGCATACCCTGCACGATGCAGGAAGCTGCCATGACCAAGTGTGTAGAAGCGCGAATCCTCATGAAATAACGCCGGGCCAGCCCCGCCAACCATGAAGTTTTCGTCGGCGGTATCGGCCAGCGTGTGCCAGTAATAACGGAAGTAGCCGATTGCGCCCTGGCGAAACTCCGGATAGGAATTAGAGTCCTGAGCGAATCCTGCCTGTATCCCTGCAAGCAGGAACGATGAATAGTCGAAGGAATTCTTCCCCGCAATGGTGAACTTCTGACGAACGGTCTCAGGTGGCAGTATCTTATCCGCCGTTACCGACTGGAAGTTGGGCACGATACCTAGAATGCGAGGCGTCTGTACCGGCTCGTTCGGCTGATCCTTGGGAGCCTCGTACTGCTTCTTTTGTTCGTCCGCCATACTATCTTGGCCCGCGCTCGCGTCCTTTCCCTTTTGAGCGGCACTTGCGTCTTTGGGAACATCCTTTCCCGCCTGTGCAGCACTTGCGTCTTTGGGAACATCCTGTGGTTTCGCTTGCGTCTGCTCTTCGGAGGAGCTGAACAGCACGCCAGGAGAGTCAGGCAACACGTCCGCGATTACGAAAGTTCCAGCGTTGGTGGAAGCGGTTGCTACATGCGGCACTGGTTGCGGATCGGTTTGAGCAACAGCAGGCACTGCTATCGCAACGATCGCTGCGCCGAGCACAGCCGAGCAAGAAAAGTTTGAAAAAGGCACACACGTTGGACGCGACGGCGGGTCTCGGGATTCAGTAAACCGGCGCTTCGCTACTGCTTGATCAAACTCCTCATCAGAAACAGCACATTGGCGGGCCGCTCCGCCAGGCGCCGCATGAAGTACGGGTACCAGTCAGTCCCGAACGGCAGGTAGACACGCACGCCGTAGCCGCGCGCCAGCAGGTCTCGTTGCAGATCACGGCGGACCCCGTACAGCATCTGGAACTCAAATGCGCTCTTCGCAATGCCTTGCTCTGCGGCGAAGCCCTCCGTCGCCTTCACCATGGCCTCATCGTGCGTTGCGATCCCGCAGAAGACGCCAGACTGTAGCATGCTCTGCATCAGCTTGATGTAATTGCGGTCCACGTCTGGCTTCTGCGGAAACGCCACCGACGCGGGCTCGCTATAGGCTCCTTTACACAGCCGGATGCGGATTCCTCCAGCCAGCAAGCGGGATGCGTCCTGCTCTGTCCGGTACAGATATGCCTGTAGAACCGTCCCCACCGCGCCGGGGTACGTGGCATGCAGATGCTCCGTCAACGCGATGGTCGTCTCCGTGTACGGCGTCCCTTCCATGTCGATACGTACGAAGTTGCCTAGCCGTGCCGCATGCGCAACGATCTCACCTGCCGTACTTTCAGCCAGTTCTGGCGAAACATCCATGCCAACGCCCGTCAGCTTGAGCGAAACATTTGCGCGGAGCTGTTCCCGCGCAATTGCGTCCAGCAACTGGTGGTAGACCCTCGCCGCGGATCGTGCCGCCTCTTCGGAACGCACGCTTTCGCCTAGGGAATCTAGTGATACCGCAAATCCCTGCTGGTGCAGGTCACGGGTGACACGGATGGCGTCCTCAACTGTCAGACCAGCAACAAAGCGGCTGGAGATGCGACGTCCAGGCGAGGAGCGTTCCATGATGCGCCGCATGGACGAATTTCGCGACACTGCAATGAAAAGTGAGCGGAGCATACGTTCACTGAGTGTATCTGCGTGATGTTGGCGATTGCATTCTGCCAGTGGGCGGCCAAACAATACCCATGAAACGGTGATGAAAGCAGTACAACACTAGCGCCGTCCCGCCTCCAGTGTTGTATAGTAGGACAAGCTTCGCGATAGATGAGGCCCGCGTTTCCTTGAGCTTCGCCGCACAGAGTTGCGGCCATCCTATACAAGAGGTTTCTCCATGAAGGTTAAGCAGCTTCTCTCCCTGTTACCCGCCGTCGCTGCTCTTTCCACGCAGGCTCACGCGTCCGCAAATCTTTCCGGCATGGTGAGTTCCACGGTTGTGCAAACATCCAGCGCTGTTTCCCCACACTTTTCACCTATCATCCCATGCGCACCATCGCCCGAGAATGCCACGGTCATGCTGGTTCTCCTGGGTGCCGCCGGTCTGGTTGCCGGGTATCAGTTGCGCCGCATGAAGCAGACTCGCACCGCACCTGTAGCCGCTCTGTAGCAAGCCGTGGCGGATCGGTCCGCAATAACTTCGAACACAAGACTGGAGAAACAGGCAGAGTGCCTGTTTCTCCTTCTTGTGTTTCTCTCCGCCGCTGCCATCGGCATGTACCCGCTTACTCACACGCTGAGTATCCTCTGGCGAACAGATCCCCTGCGCAGCTTTGGTGTCCTCATCCCGTTCGTCAGTTGCTCACTTATCGCACGCAACTGGTCAGACATTCGCTGGGAATGCCAGGGGACCTGGTGGGGACTGCTGCCACTTGCGGCCAGCGTCGCGTTCAGCCGGTTGGCAAGTGGCGTCCACGTCACTCTCCAGGTCCACGGTACAGAGATCGATCCGGTTCAGCCCGGCCTCATCCTCTTTACGTATTTCTCAGGCGTGCTGCTGCTGTTGGGTGGCACTCGCCTTTGGAAGCATTCACTGTTCCCGCTTTGTCTACTTCTCGCCGTCGATCCCATCCCGCACGTCTTCACCCGCTGGATCGATTTGCCGCTCCAGACGGCATCAGCCACGGTGGCACGGCACTTCGCGTATCTCATTGGCCTCCATCCCACCGGCAAGCAGCTTGACTTGCTCTTTACGCCAGTGCTCGGCATGACCATCGTCCCGGGCTGCGACGGGATGCGCGGCTCGGCGACCATGGCCTATGGAGCGTTGCTCATCGGCTATCTGCGCGGATATCGTCCGCTGCGGCTCACGCTGCTGGTTGCCGCTGCGGCGCTGCTTGGTTACATTCTCAATTTTGCCCGCCTCTGCATTCTGGTTGGGTACTACTGGATTGCATTCCACTTCCCAGGCCTGAGCGCGGATGGCGTTACCGTGGACTACTTTATCGGTGGAACCATCTTCCTGATGGTCGGCATCCTAGCGGGTGCGCTTTGGCTTGGAGGCTCGCGGCGCGATCCAACGTCCGCTTCGCCCGGGCGCGTGGCATGGCCCGCCGTTCTCCGGCAGCCTCACATGGCTGCCGCCGCCACGCTGCTGTTTGCCGCGGTCATTACCGCTGTTCCACCTGCGTATGCCTTGCTGCGCAGTTCCGACGGCGTTACGGACGCGTCGCTCGCGGCAAAAGCCGTTCCCACCGTAGCAGGCCCATGGCATCAAGTCCGCCAATTTACGGAGCAACTCTACGGTCACACCGCCTGGGAGTGGACGGAGTATAGACGTTCTGACGGAACCACCGTCCGTGTTGCTGTTTGGCTGATCCCCACACAGCACCGGGTGATCGATAGCTTGAACGTACGCGGGGAGGCCGCGCTCTGGCAAGGTGCATCTGACGACCACGCCACGCATGACATTCCTGTACATTTCACACTTCTCACAACGTTGGATCATCAATCCGCAGGTGGTACTGTGCCAATCTACCTGGCTGAAACGACCTGTAAAGTGGACAGTTGTGGTGAACCGCCCATGCGCGGCGGCAAGTTCTTATCCGTGCGATCTGGTTCCCAACGGATGTTATCCATCCTTTTCCGTATACAGCACCCCGGAGGTTTGCTGAATGTCACGCCGGAGCAGCGTGCAGCGGACCAGGCGGACGTCTCCGACCTGATCCACTACCTGGATACACGCGACCTGACGGAGCGCTTGGGCCAGCTTGGACCTCGTGATTGATACTTAGGCAGGCTAGCCGCGTGTACACTCAGTATTCCGGGAGCAAGGCGGCAAGGAGACCAATGACAAAAGCTAACTTGGTTGACCAGATCACCGCGAAGGGCGACCTGACGCGCCGCGACGGCGAGGTCATACTTGAAACATTCTTCGGAGGCATCATTGAGGCCCTTCGCTCCGGCGACAAAATCGAGATTCGTGGCTTTGGTTCCTTTCGCACCAGGCAACGCAATTCGCGCACAGGTCGTAACCCCAAAACTGGCAGCAGGGTGGATGTACCCGCCAAGCGCGTCCCCTTCTTCAAGCCGTCGAAAGAACTGCGCGACCTGGTCAACCGCTCCAAGAAGATTGACGACGCAGCGCTTGCGGCACAGGACTAGACCTCGCTGGCACTCACGTTGCTATCGTTCAGCAACGTCCGGAACGCCTGTTCGTACTCCAGTGGCAGTGACCGCTTTTCCATCTGCCGGTTCACCACGACATGTGTAGTCGTGCCCTCGCACAGCAAAACGCCATCCTCTAGCCGCACGATCTCGTATCCGATTTTGATCACATATCCACGCAAGGCAAGCAGGCGCGTACGCACTCCAATCTCGTCATCGTACCGCGCGGGTGCACGATATCGTGCCTCAACCCCGGCAACGGCAATCAGGCAATCGAACTCCTTCTCCAACCGCTGGTATGGCACATTGAGCGAACGAAGCAGTTCCACCCTTCCCACCTCAAACCACACCAGGTAGTTTGCGTGATACACCACGGCCATCTGGTCGGTTTCGGCATAACGCACACGCAGGCGCGCTTCAGCATGAAAAGGGCTTGACATCAGCTTGAGTGTACGGTGTAAGCGGTGTCGCGTCACGAATGACGCGCGGCATCGTCCGCATCCAACAGTCGGGGTGAACGATGACACAGCGTAGAAACGAAGCATTGCTGGTGATCGACGTGCAGCGGGACTTTTTGCCGGGCGGCAGCCTGGCCGTGCCGGACGGTGAGGCCATCATCCCTGTCATCAATAGGCTGGGCAGCCGGTTTAAGGAGGTCATTCTTACCCAGGACTGGCATCCACGCGGACATATATCGTTCGGCAGCACGCACGGCAAGCAGCCATTTGTGGACAGGGTAGAAGCAAGCTACGGCACACAATCACTCTGGCCGGAACATACAATTCAAGGCGACCGGGGCGCGGAGTTTCCGGCGGAATTGGATCTGCGCCATGCCAGCCTTATCGTGCGTAAGGGATTTCGCCAGCATATGGATTCCTACTCAGCATTTCTTGAGAATGACCGGGCCACCTCTACAGGGCTGGCCGGCTACCTCCGCGACCGTGGTCTCACCACGCTGTTCCTGTGCGGCCTCGCCTGGGACTACTGCGTCGGTTACTCCGCCCTGGATGGCCGCGCTCTCGGCTTCGACATCACGGTGATTGAGGATGCCGTGCGCGGCATCGCGCCAGAGACGATCGCCGCCATGTCGAAACGGTGGCAAGCCGAAAACATTCGCCGGTCCAACTCTGACGTTTTTAGCCTGGCAGCGGTGAGCGGGTAACTACTTTGGTTCATCTTGGGTTTTTGCCCTGTTTTGCAGGTAATCAGCAAGGTTCTCTCTTGACTCTTGAGTTACCCCGTATCACAGTAGGAACATCGTGATGCTCCTTTATCGGACATCGCGCCATGGGGCCCTGCTCTGGCACCCATCCGCACTACACAAACTATGGCAACCATGATGGCGCCCGTCGAACAGCGTGAGGTTTTGCGCTGTGACCACTGTAGTCTGGTGCAGTTCCGCACAGCAAGCGCACTGTGCCGGAAATGCCGCAAACCATTGGACGTGGAGGAACCCGAGCCAATCGCCGCACCGGCCTTGACCTTGGTTCCCTCGGCAGCAACCGCTGAGGATAGTGGCATACAGGTAGCTTCTGCTGTACGCGACCTGCGCCACATGCGGAACCTGAGCCAGCGTCAGCTTGCCGGACGTATGAACGTACCTCGGACCTACATCTCCAAGATCGAAAATGGCAAAGCGATGCCCACGCTTGCCTCGCTGGAACGGCTTGCCCGCGCTCTACAGGTGGACATCAGCGCTCTGCTGCGCGATGCCAAAACCCGCCAGCGCGACGAAGCCTCTATCTTAATGGCAGATCCCTTTCTGGCGGAGATTGCGCATTATTGCTCGCAACTGGATGCGCTGCAAAAATCAATCTTCCTCAACCACGTCCGGGAACTGGCGTCTGGGCGCCGCCGGATGGCGTAACCGGCCGCCGGTTGGCGTTTCATATTCGTTCCTCCTTTCCGCGCGTTTGCCGCTCAGGCTAGTCACTTTCATTGCGCTCGCCTGAGCGGACGTGCTACGGTCGAGCGGGCGTCTTAAGTCACGGAGCGTGGACCTGTGCCGTTGCAGCAACCCTTGCGAGTCCATGAGCTCTCCCACGAAGAGCTTGCGGTGTATCGCACACTGGACCCCGATCGCATCCCTGAACACGTCGCCATCATCATGGACGGTAATGGCCGCTGGGCTGGCAAGCGCGCACTGAAGCGCTTCCTTGGCCACCAGCAGGGAGCGGAAAGCGTTCGTTACGTCGTCGAGACGGCCAGCCGCATCAACCTGCCCTACATTACCCTGTACGCGTTCTCCTTGGAAAACCATCTGCGCCGGCCAAAGGCCGAGGTCAGCTTTCTAATGAAGCTGCTCAAGAACTTCCTCGTCGGCAACGTGAAGCGCATGAACGACAACAACGTGCGCATGGCCTACATCGGCCGTACGCAGGAGTTGCCTGCGGACGTGCAGGACACCATGCATTGGGCAGAAATGCAGACCGCGCATAATACCGGCACGGTGCTTACACTGGCGCTGCACTACGGCTCACGCGCGGAGATCGTTGACGCAACCCGAGGTGTCCTGCGCACGCTGGCCAAGGACGCACTTCAGCGCGGATGCACGATTGAGGATTTGCTCGACACCATTGATGAAGACACAATGTCGCGGCATATGTATACGCGCGGCATGCCGGATCCTGACCTGCTCATCCGTACCAGCGGCGAGATGCGTGTCTCCAATTACCTTCTCTGGCAGATTGCGTACGCCGAGCTATACGTTACGGATCGCCTCTGGCCGGACTTTCGTGGGGTCCATCTTCTCGAAGGCATCGCCGCATTCCAGCAACGCAGCCGCCGGTTCGGCGGCCTCGACACTGCCTTCACAGACGAAACGCTGCCTGAACCACTCATGCCCGAACTCGTACGCCGGTAGCTTTCTGCAAGATCAGCATGACGGTATGCTCTTCAAGTACCTATGAAGCGCATCCTCACTGCCATCGTCCTCATCGCCCTCGTCTTCGGCCTTATTTTCTGGGGCAATCAGCTGGCGCTCATCGTCGTCTCCGCAGCGGTTGCGTTGCTGGCTGCGTATGAGTATGTCGCGCTTACCCGTGCTGGCGATGAGGTCGTCCCGGCATGGTGGATGCTGCCCGCCGTCGCGATCCTGTTCCTTGTCACCTATTTCCGGCCGCTGGAGGCAGCCCTGCCCGTCCTTAGCACGCTCGGGTTAAGCCTCTTGACCATTCTTTCGTTTCGCGAGGCGAAGAGCGGCCATCTGGCACGGGTTCTGCCCATGACTGCCGCCGGATTTTTTGGCTTGATCTATGTTGCCTACCCGCTGACGCTCTTGCCGCTCATGATCGCACGGGAAAACGGCCCCACGCTGCTCGTCTTCCTCATGCTGGTGGTCTGGACAGGTGACATTGCAGCACTCTACATTGGCAAAGCCTTCGGCAAGCGCAAGCTGGCACCCGCGCTCAGCCCCAACAAAACACAGGAGGGCGCACTCGCGTCGCTGGTTGGGTCCGTGGTGATTGCAGCGGCACTCGCGGGTGTATGCGAGCTTGTGGGACGGCGCGGGAGCACCGTCCTGCACATCACGCAGCCGCTCTGGCAGACACTTCTGTTAGCGGCCATTGTCAACATCGCCGCGCAGGTGGGTGACCTGTTGGAGAGCGCCCTGAAGCGCGGCGTTGGCGTCAAGGATAGCGGCTCCATGCTGCCCGGCCACGGCGGCATCCTCGACCGCATTGATGCTCTCCTCGTCGCCGCGCCTGTCCTCTGGTATCTGCTGCTTCTGAAGGAAGCGGCAGGCCTGGGCCCGTTCTAGACCGGTTTGTCTAGTTCTTTCTAATCAGCATACCGGGCAGAAGTTGGTGTCGCACGTTAAGCAGCCATAGGCTTCCACGCGACAAACGAGGCGATCCGCGCATCTGTTCGACTATGGAAACGCCTGTACTCGCCTTCTCGAAACTCGTCATCCAGTACCTGGCGCGTGGCGTGGAGTTTGCAGCCGCACTCATCATCGCCATTGCGGCGGCACGTGCCACGTGGCAGTCGATGCACCTGCTCTTCACCACGGACGCACCGGCGGAGGCGAAGGTGGCGGTTCGCCTTACACTTGGCCGCTGGCTGGCCGTGGCACTGGAGTTCGAACTGGCCGCCGATGTATTGAACACGGCAGTGACCCCGACCTGGGCCGACATTGAAAAATTGGTCGCCATCGCCGCCCTCCGCACTGGCCTTAACTACTTTCTGGAAAAGGAAATCCGCGAAGAAGCCAACCCGCTGCAACAACACGCAGAAGCCCGCGTTCAGGCAAAAACCGAAGCCGCCGAATGAGCCACGGAGCGGCTTCCGCTGTGAATGTAAACAATTGAGCCTTACCGTTCTCAGGCCTGCGTGCCTCCGTTGCGGCTGGCCCGCATGGTGATAGCGCTGGGGGCATCGCCTCAGGTAAGCATGGCCCGCAAGCAATTTGCGGGCTGTAGCAGCCGTTGTAACAGCGTCAGGTAACCCAACCTCAAGTCAACATGGCTCCGCCTTCTTGCAGGCTGTAGGCCCGCGTCATAATAGCCTAGGGCGAAGCCCTAGGTACGAATGTGTAACAAGAACTGCGGGCTGTAGGCCCGCGTTACAGTGATGACCTTCAGCCTTTTGGAGTCCTCATTGCACCAGATTTCAGCGCTTCACCTTCTTGGAAGAAGAATGCATCCATCTGTTTGAACGTAAACTCCTGTAATCCATAACGCTCACGCATATAAACGATCAAGTCACGAAAGTAGGAATACTTCCAAGCATCAGAACCTTTGAACGGCAGGCCCTCTTGCCTGATGAGATGGCTGAGATATCGGTCTATATTTCCATCGTAGATTGGGTAAATTTCGGAACTATGCCAGCTGAGATATTTGCTGGCAAATGAATAACAGGACCGCAGCTTGTGGCCGTCCAATTGAAGATATTCGAGAAGATCAAAGGCCGACGTGGAACCTGCCTGTATGCCTTTGTCCAGTTCATGCCCTTTTGCATGAATCTGTGCTGCGAATTTCTTTACAGCGAAAATGCTGGTTGAGTAAATGCTGTTTACAGCGACAACTTTGAGTAATACACGACCAGCATCGGTGTTACCAGGAAATAGGTTGAAAAGTTCCGACAATGCTTTTTCATCAGCTTCGTTGCTCTTGCTGAATGCCTCACACGCTTCCTTTACTAATTCAGGTGTAGGTAGTCGTACCATTTTCCGCATTAGCTCTTAACCATTGTCCGTAAGTGCAGTTCCCGCATCTGTTGTTCCGTCGGCATGCTCGGAGCATCGACCATCAGGTCCACTGCCTTCGCGGTTTTGGGGAAGGCGATGACTTCGCGGAGGCTGGTGGCTCCGGCCAGCAGCATCACGATGCGGTCAAGCCCGAGGGCGATGCCGCCGTGCGGTGGTGTGCCGTATTCCAGCGCCTCCAGGAAGAAGCCGAAGCGCTCGCGCGCCTCCTCGTCACTCATGCCCAGCGAGCGAAAGATTTCGGCCTGCACGTCCTTGCGGTGGATGCGGATGGACCCCGAGCCGAGCTCCATGCCGTTCAGCACCACGTCATAGGCCAGCGCGCGCACCGCTCCCTTGTCGTTGTACAGCGCACCGGATTTAATGTCGTCTTCGTGCGGGGAGGTGAAGGGATGGTGCGCCGCCTCCCACGTCTTGCGCTCCTCGTTGAACTCGTACATGGGGAAATCCGTGACCCACAGGAAGCGGTAATCGGCGGCGGTCCCCTGCTTCTCAAACAGGCCGTGCTTGTCCGCGTACTTCTTCGCCAGCTCCAGCCGCAGTGCCCCCACCCGCTTGGGAATCCACTGCCGGTCATAGTTCCACAGCGCAGGCGTACCCAGCTTGGGCGTAATGACGATGGCGAGGTCGTCCGTGGTAAAGCTGTCGCCGTTGAAGGCGACGGTCGTCGCGTTCAGGTGCGATCCAATCTCCTCCGCCAGTGGACGAAACTGATCGGCGGTCCGTAGCCGCGCGAGGTCCAGAATGTCGAGCCCACTTTCGCCGAAGAACGCGCGTATTTCGCCAAGGAGCGCCCTGCGCGCTGTACCGCTGAGTTCACCCACTTCCGGGATCACGAAACCGTAGACCGGCAAGTCCTGCTCAATCTTGAGAGCCGTGCGCAGTTCCGGCGTCAGCACCGTGCTCAGGTCGCTCATGTGCGGCAGGCGCATATCCGGCTTGTCGATGCCGTACTTCGTGATCGCCTCGTCATAGGTCATGCGCGGGAAGGGCGTGGTGATCTGCTGCCCCGCAGCCTCAAACGCCGCCTTCAGAAAGCGCTCGGCCACGCCGAAGATGGTCTCCTGCGTCGGAAAGCTAACTTCGAGGTCGATTTGCGTGAACTCCGGCTGGCGGTCGGCGCGCAGGTCTTCGTCGCGGAAGCAGCGCGCGATCTGGAAGTAGCGATCAAAGCCGCCAATCATTAAAATCTGCTTGAATATCTGCGGCGACTGCGGCAGCGCGTAAAAGTCGCCGGGATGCACGCGGCTGGGGACGAGGTAGTCGCGCGCGCCTTCCGGCGTGGACCGCGTCATGAACGGCGTCTCGATCTCCAGGAATCCTTCGCTGGAAAGCTGCGCCCGGATGGCCTGCGCAACCTTATGCCGCATCAGGAAGTTCGCCTGCATCTCCGGGCGGCGGAGATCGATGTAGCGGTACTGCAGCCGCAGCTCCTCGTTACCGATTGCGTCTTCGGCAGGAGAAAACGGCGGTGTCTTCGCGTCCGACAGCAGCAGCAGCTGATGGCAGACGACTTCAATCTCGCCGGTCGGCATGTTGGGATTCGCCAGCCCCTCGCCGCGCACACGAACGGTCCCAATCGCGGCGACCACGAATTCCGGCCGTGCCGCCTCAGCCTTCGCCAACGACTCGCCCGATTCGGACCTGTCCACCACCACCTGCGTAATGCCGCTGCGGTCTCGCAGGTCCAGAAAGATCAGGTCGCCATGATCGCGGCGGCGGTTCACCCACCCCATCAGGGTAACGGTCTGCCCGGCGTTGCTGGAGCGAAGGTCGCCGCACATGTGCGTGCGCTGGTGCTGTCCTAAGAAGTCAAGTGTCACGATATGTCTATTGTACGAATGCTATGAAGACAAACGGCACTCAAGGCGCGTTCATCGAAGAGTTTCGCGAAGCCAGCTCACCACCTTGCCTTTATATGCAACCTGATCGGCATGTTCTTCCCACTGGCCCATGCCATGCCGGCCGCCCGTCACGGTAAACATCTCACACTTGTTCCCCGCCTGTTTCAATGCATCGCAGAAGCGCGGGTTCTGCTCGTACGCTACCTGCTCATCCGCAGTACCGCCCAAGGCTAGCGTCGGTGGAAGACCGGCACGGACCATGAAGTACGGTGATAGATCATGGAGACGCTGCTTTGCTGCCTCTGGACTGAGACCCTGGACGCCGAAGGTATCCGCGCTGGATGGTGCGGATGGCGCACCAGGCCGTGTATCGCCCGTGGGTTTGTGAAACGTGAGGTCCGCAGGCGAGTAAAACGAGACCAGCGCCGCAACGTTTGCAGGACCCGTGTTCTTCAGCGCCACATAGTCCGCCAGGTACGCGCCTGCGGACTCACCCAGCAACGCGATGCGGTTGCGATCGACGTGATACTCGACGGCATGTGCGTAGACAAAGTCCAACGCTGCCTGCGTGTCCGCTATCATGTCCTCGATTGGCACCTTCGGTCCCATGCGGTAGTCGATGGTGAACCATGCGAAACCTGCCGTGGTCAGCGGCTGAAACATGGGATCGATGTAGGTTACCTTGTTGCCGCGCGTAAAGCCGCCGCCATGAATCAGGATGACTGCCGGATGCGTCCCCGGAGTGTTCGGGATCGACGCATCCAGAAACACCGGCCCCGTTGGCCGCGTCACATAGGGGATGTTGCTGGTGACGGTTGCGCTAGGTGAGGCTTGCGCGACCGCACACGGGCAGAGCGGCATGGCTAGCAGGAGGAACACAAGAACAGCCCAACACATCATGGCCGCCATTGTATGCAGCCCCATTCATACCTGTCGAAGGTAAGCGGCAGAGATCGGCGAACGTCGTCCTGTATCTCCCGGAAACACCGTAGAAAGGAAAGCTAGAAATCCGTCCAGTGCCTACCGCCCGCTCTCGATGAACGTCACTTTGTTAATTTCATGCAGAGTCGTGACCCCCGCTCGGACCCGCTCCAGCGCCGAATCGCGCAGAAAGAGCATGCCCTTTTCCCTAGCCTTACGGCGGATCTCAGAACCCGGCTTCTTGTCCAGCAGGAGTTCCCGTACCTCGTCGTCCAGTTCCAGCAGTTCGTGGATGGCGGAGCGTCCGCGGTAGCCTGTCCCACTGCACTCAATGCAGCCGGTGCCCTCGCGGAAGCGAAAGCCCTGCCACTCCGCCGGGTCCAGCCCGTTTACACGCAACTCTTCGTCGGAGTACGTGCGGTGTACCGCGCAGAAATCGCAAATCTGCCGCACCAGCCGCTGTGCCAGAATGCAGTTCAGCGCTGAGACGAAATTGTACGGCTCCACACCCATGTTCAGGAACCGCCCCAGCACATCGACCACGTTGTTCGCGTGCACCGTCGTAAATACCAAGTGCCCCGTCAGCGCCGAATTGATGGCGATCTGCGCTGTCTCCGCGTCGCGAATTTCGCCAACAAGGATCTTGTCCGGATCGTGCCGCAGGATTGACCGCAGGCCGCGCGCAAAGGTCAGGCCCTTCTTCTCGTTCACCGGAATCTGCGTGATGCCCCGAATCTGATACTCAACCGGATCTTCGATGGTGATGATCTTGTCTTCTTCACTCTTGATCTCGTTCAGCGCCGCGTAGAGCGTCGTCGTCTTACCAGAGCCAGTCGGCCCGGTGACCAGCACCATCCCATACGGCTCCTTTATGTACCGGCGAAAGCGTTCCAGATCCGCAGCACCAAAGCCCACCACGTCCAACGAGAGCTTCTTGAACTTCTCGCTCATGCTCTCCTTATCCAGGACGCGCAGCACGGCGTTTTCGCCATGCACCGTGGGCATGATGGAGACGCGAAAATCGATCAGCCGTCCCTTATAGCGCACGCGAAAACGGCCATCCTGCGGCACGCGGCGCTCGGCGATGTCTAGCTCGCTCATCACCTTTATGCGCGAGAGGATGGTCTGGTGATGCTCGCGCGCGATGGGTGCCATGGCCTGCTGTAGCACGCCGTCGATGCGGTATTTGACCAGCAGCGAGTCGTCGTAGGTTTCCAGGTGGATGTCGGACGCACGCCGCTCCAGCGCGGAGAAGATCGTCGTATCCACCAGCCGGATAATCGGCGAAATGTCGTCCTCGCTGGTTAATCGCTCGATGGAAATGTTCTCGTCCGGGTTGTCGTCGGCAGAGAGCACGTCGAAGGTCAGGCCCTCGGTCGCCTCTTCCAGCACGCGTGCTGACTGCTCCGTCTTCTTCAGCAGATCGGTAATCTGCGCCAAAGTCGCCACGCGCACCAGCAGGCGCTGTCCCAGCAGGCCGCTGATCTCGTCCAGCACCATCAGCCGCGACGGATCGCTGACCGCGATGACCATGCGATCAGACAACTGCTCCAGTGGGATGAAGTTGTAGCGGAACATCAGCTCCACCGGCACGGACTTCACCAGCTCATGCTGAATCTTGAAGTCGCGTAGATCGATGAACTCCGCATGATAGCGCCGCGCCATCAGCTGCGCGCGTTCCGTCTCGTTCAGTTCAGGATTGGCTATGGGGATCGCCAGAGGTGTTGCCGCCATGTAGTTCTCCGAAGTTCCTTGGTGTTCACGGGGCCGTAGTCGCCGACCCGTTGATGCCGCCTGCGCCCAGTTGCAGGATGGGCAGATACAGCGAGATGAGGATAACCGCGACTACAACACCCATGAAGATGAGCAGGGCCGGTTCAATCAGCGACAGCACACCGGCGAGCGACGTCTCCACATCTTCCTCAAAAAAACTGGCAACGGAGTTCAGCATGGCGGGCAACGCACCCGTGGACTCACCCACTTCGATCATCTCAATCGCAAGCTCCGGAAAGACGCGCGTGCCTTCTAACGACGTGCTGAGCCGCTGCCCTTCCCGCACCTGTGTCACGGACGAGAAGACCGCATTCGACACCTGCCGTGACGAGATGGATCGCGCGGCTGTCTCCAGCGAAGGCACCAGCGGTAGGCCGCCCGTCAGCAGCGTGGAGAGGGTCCGGGAAAACAGTGCCACCTGGTACTTCAACCAGATCAGGCCCAGCAGCGGAACACCAAGCCGCAGCTTGTCGATAGCGCTTCCACCCGCATCCGTCTTCGACCAGCGATATGCGAGGAAACCGCCCAGCAGCAGGATCGGCACCACGTACAGTCCATAGTGCTGTGCGGCATTGCCCACCTTCAGCAGCAACTGTGTCATCGCAGGTAGCGGCGCGTTGAGTTGGTCATACAGCGTGGCGAAGCGCGGCACCACGAACGAAATCAGAAAGACGAACAGCCCGATTACCAACGTGATCAGCAGCGTGGGGTAGACCAGCGCCGACTTCAGCTTCTTCGTAACGGTCAGCGAGACCCGCTGAAACTCCGTATACCGCTGCAGCACCTCTTCCAGGTTGCCCGAGCGCTCGCCGGCAAGCAGCGTCGTCGTAAAAATCAGAGGAAAGCCACCCTGCGCATTGAAAGCACCGGAGAGCGATTCCCCCGTCTTAACGCGCGCCGCCACGTTCTCCAGCTGCGCCTTAAAGTTCTCGTCCTTCTGCCGCCGCGCCAGCAGCTCCAGCGAACTTGGGATGGGCAACCCAGCTTTAATCAAGGTCACGAACTGCTGATTGAACACAAGGAAGCTCTGTAGCTTCGCCTTTTTGCGCGTTCCTGCCGCGCCCAGCCCGCTGCGTGGCGTAACCGAATACACCAGATATCCGGCCTGCGTAAAGCGCGCGCGCAACTCCTCTGCCGTCGCCGCAGGATGCGTCTGCTCCTGCACACGCCCGCGCTCATCGCCGAGTTTGATTACGAAATCAGTCAAGGATCACGCCTGCACCATCTTAGACGGGGTGGGCAGGTGAAGGTGTTCGAACCGAGAAGTTCCGCACGCATCCAGCCCCAAACCGGAGCATACTGTTCCTATGGCGACCGCACACGTCATCCCGATTTCTCCCAAAGGCTACACCCTGCGCCCGAACGAACGCTACGTGCCAGTCGATGAATACCTGCGCTCCTCATACGAGCCGGACATGGACTACGTAGACGGGCATCTTGAGGAAAGAAACATGGGCGACCCTGAACACAGCGATCTGCAAGGTGCAGTGCTGGCTTTCTTGCGCGCAAATGCCCGTGAGTGGAACATTCGTGCATTGCCGGAATGCCGTTTGCAGGTGAAGCATGATCGCTTCCGCATACCCGACATTCTGGTGATCCCGCGAGGCGAAAAGCCAAATCGCCGGGTGGAACAGCCACCACTCCTTTGCATTGAGGTGCTATCACCGGACGACACGGTGCGACGCATCATGTACCGCGTGGAGGATTACGTTGAGATGGGCGTTCAGAACGTCTGGATTATCGATCCGGAAATCAATCGCGTCTTCACCGTGAGCAATGGAGAACGCCGCTGGTCAGAGGATCGCGTCCTAACAGTCCCGGGCACTGAAATCCGGCTTGATCTGCCCGCAATCAAAGCAGAGCTTGCCGAGGATTAACCCGCAAAGAGAGAAGGCTCGCCGCAGCGAGCCTTGTACCACCAAATCTCAGAACCCTACACCGAAAACGACGATCCGCAGCCGCAGGTACTCTTTACCTGAGGGTTCTCGAATTTGAAGCCAGCTGCCTCCAGCGTCTCCACGTAATCAACGATGCAGCCGTTCAGGTACATCGCGCTAGTCGCATCGACAAACACCTTCAAATCGTCGAATCGCACGACCTTGTCCATCATGCCCTGCTGATTCTCAAACGACATCGAATACTGAAAACCGGAGCACCCTCCACCCACTACACCGATGCGCAATCCAGCCGGCAGAGGGTCCTGCGTCGCCATGATCTCTTTCACCTTGGCCTGCGCCGAAGGGGTGAGATTTACCGGCTGTGTCGTCGGCGCTGGTCCGGTCACGACCTCGGCAACAGGAATAGACGTCATCTCGGGGGTGGTAACAGCGGTGGCCATAGAATCTCCTCAAACTCTACTACAGTGTAAGCGGTGCCTCGTTCAGTATCAACCAGACTCGTATATGAGATGCCGCAGCCTGAAGAACGGACGCGGCGCAAAAGCGAGAGGTGTGGCTTCAGCCACACCTCTTCACGCTTTCAGGTTGATCAGAATGAGATCCTGCCACCCAGCGAGATGAATCGGGGGAAGTTGATTGCGTTGGTTGACACCGTTCCGAAGGAACCGCTGTTCGTCTTCAAGCCGTTGGACGTGAGGGCGAATTGCGGCGTGTTGAAGGCGTTGTTCGCCTCCGCCTGGAACCGGAAGTGCACCCGCTCCGTCTGGAAGTCCTTAAAAACGGAGACGTCAGCGTTACGGTAGGCGGGTGCCGAGCAGCCACCCAAGGTACGCGGCGCATTACCGAACTGACCGGCCGGTACATCCTGAAAGGCTGCCGCGTTCAAGTACGGTGTACGTCCGCCCACGCCCAGCCGCTGCTGCACCGTTCCCGTCGTGCACGGATTGATTCCCTGAATGATGTTAGGCCGCTGCACTGCCGCGCTCAGAATGCTGGAGTTGTTATTTGTGAACTGCTGAATCGGCACCGGACCGCCGCTTTGACCGATGAAGGTCATGTTAGCGCTCCATCCACCGACAGCTAGATCGAGCCACTTACTGCCTGAGAGAAACGCCTTACCCCGGCCAAACGGCAGTTCCGCAGTTCCGCCGAACGTGAAGCGATTTGGCGTGTTATTGATGGCCCTGGCGTACTCACCACGTAAGTTATAAATATTCTGTGGACCGTTGTTCCCGACGTTCAGGCTGCTGCCCTGGCCAAAGCTGGCGTCCCAGTTTGAGGACCACGTGTACGTCGTCAGCAGCGAAATACCGTTCTTGTAACGCCGCTGTGCCTTCACGTTGAGAGCGTTGTACAGGGAAAACGAGGGGCTTGATTGGACTGCCACACTCGAGAACTGCGGAAATGGCTTGCAAAGTTGGCTGTTGGACACGTTTGCTGCCCCAATCACTCCGGTGCCGCCTTTACCGGCATAGGGGTTCGGACTGGAAGCTTGCAGAAACGCTGAGGTACTCAGACCAGCGGTGTTCGCCGGGCATGCACCTACACCGAACGGGATGGCACCGGCATTAATCTGGTCCAGGTTGTAGGTCGTTCCATTCCCAGGAAGAAGGTTTCTCCCCTTCGCGCCAACGTATCCGATCTGTAGCGCAATTCCAGCAGGCAACTCCTGCTCGATGTCAGCAGAATACTGCTGGATGACGGGATTACGCCGGTACTGATCAATGGTCGTAACTGAGCTGCCAACACCTTGCAGCAACCCGGCGGAATTCCCGCTGGGCTGTATCAGCGTGCCATACGGGTTAGTTAAATTACTTGCAGGTGTGTAGTTACTGTTATTGGACGCAATGTAAGTGGTGGTGGACGTGTATCCCGGTGCCAGCGACGCGCTTGTCGAATAATAAATTGGCGCGTAGAACACACCATACCCACCCCGCATGACCATTGTCGGTGTCGCCTGGTACACGAGACCTGCACGTGGAGCGAGTTTAAGATGGCTGTTGTCCCCGGTATGAATCGGGTAGCCGTTCACCCCTGCAAATTCGATGCCGCCCCTGGTCGAAACACCTGACATGGCTGTGATGGGATTCACCGCGCTCCGGTTAAACCCGACAGCATATTGGTTGTTTCGTTCACGCGCACCGAGTTCATATTCATAGCGAAGACCGGCGTTAATGCTCAGTTTGTCAGTGACGCGGTAGTCGTCCTGGACGTAGGCAGCATGGTAGTGCACGTTTATCGCAATGCGAGACGCGACTTGAACGGATCCTGAGGTCGGAAATCCAAGCAGAAAGTCAGCAAAATCCGCACCCGTCTGCTCGTTAGAAGGGCCTGTCTTCGCCGTCGGGTTCACAGCTGTAAAGGTATTGCTAAAAGCGAAGATACCGTTCGCTGTGGAAACATTCGTGAAATCTACGCTGATCGTCCGAAACACGTAACCGAAACGGATTGACTGCTTGCCCAGGCTCTTTGCGACTCCGGCAACCACCTGACGTGAATAAAATACAGCGGGGCCAGAGTTGTTCGTTCCAATTTGAGGTAACTGCGCAAACGAGAGTTCTGGAAATGCCTTTTTCTGCACTGATGATCCGAACGGACCCTGTATGCCCAACTGTGTCCCCGTGTTGTAATTCGTCGTCAGGTCCAGCGTGTTGTTTGGGAACCGGTTCTGGCCGTAACTCAACGTTAAAACCGTTGTTGGATTCAGCGTAATCACGTTGTTTTGCGTAAAGGCATCCACCTTGCGGTACAGCAGGTAGGAATAGGAGTCACCAGCGAACGATCCAAGCGGATCGCCACCAGGTTCCTTTGAACCATAGTGAAGGTAAGAGCCGTTGGCCGCCCAGTTCTTCAGAACCTGAAAATCTACTTTGCCGATAAACTCATCCGCCCGGTCACCCAACGTATCCGTTGGGAAGTAATTAGGCGCACCGAAGACGGTTGTATTTGTAATACATGATCCAGTGCAGCGCGGCAGCGCCGTCAGCATTCTCTGTGCTACCGGGTTAATCGCCGGCAGCAGGTTACCCGCAAACTGCGTCCGCATTCCCGTGGTAGCGGAGGATGGATCGTAAATTCTAAGCGGCCCCGTGCTCCTTGCCTTGGTTGTGGGATCGGTGTACGTGGTGAGTGAATGTGAGAAGTCACCGGCACGCTCGGCATCCGTCGGGAGATAGTAGCTGGCCGAAATCGGGGAGCGCTGACGGTATCCTTCCTCTGTTACGTTAAAAAACAAACGGTCTCTGAAACGGTTCACGTGAGGTATTTCAACCGGTCCACCAATGGATCCCTCGTAACTGTATTGGGTGGTAATCGGACGTGGTGCCCCAGAAAAATTGTTGTTCCACGTGTTCGCGGCCCAATTCGACTGGCGCGTCGACCCGTAGAGATTGCCATGCAACGTACTGGTCCCAGACTTCAAGAGGGTGTTGAAGTTACCGCCGCCCGTACGGCCCGCGTCAGCGTCGTAGGTATTGGCTTGAATCTTCATTTCCTGTACGGCCTCGACCGAAGGAATGATTACCGCCCTGTTTGAAAAATCCGTGATCGGGACGCCATCGATTTCATAGTTATTCTCGTTGATCGGTCCGCCCGCCACGGAAATCGCAGACGATCCCGATTGATCCTGAAAGCGATTGAACCGCGGGTCTCCCGTCGCTGTCACATTGTTATTCAGCTTTGTTAGCAGGAAGGGGTTACGTCCCAGATTTGGTAAATCGATCATCTTCTGGGTGTCGAATACCTGGCCATTAGAAGCTGTTGTTGTATCCACCAGCGGCTCAGCTGCCGTCACCTCAATGACTGTTGACGAGGATCCAACCACCAATGGGATGTCAACTGCGACAGTCTGCTGGGTGGCAACAATGATGCCATTGCGCTGATAACTCTGAAATCCGCTCTGTACGACTGAAACATCGAATGTTCCCGGATCGACCGCGTTGAACACGTACTCGCCCGCGCTGTTCGACACCGTTTTCCGGACAATTTTCGTCCCCTCATCCGTCAGCGTGACTTCGGCGTTGGCGACAGACGCGCCGGAACTGTCCTTGACGATTCCTTTCAAAGTGCCGTAGTAGGACTGCGCATGTACTGTGGCAATCAACAGGACCGGTGCAAGTGCGAATGGGCGTGAAAACTTCGAGAAACTATTCAACGTCATTTCCTCCAGCGAAAGGTGCGGCATACTGATAGTCGGTACGCTGTCCCGGATCGTTGCCGGGTACAGATACAGTTCTGCTATCTCCCGAAATGCGGAGCCAACAAAGCCTCTGTTAGCCAGCGTTGCGGCATGTAACAGAGCGATGAGTGCTGCGAGATCGTTAGCTCACAAGCAAGTTGCGTGGTTCGGTCGAATGACTTGTATCCGGGCGTTTGCTCCGGAATGCTGCGGTATTGCTTACCTGAAAGGGTTAACTTCAGGAGGGATGCATGTTCATGCTGAACAAACTAAATGCAGGTACACGTGCGCGGCGCGCCCAAACAGGATGCGTCGATTTGCTGCCGGACTGCGAAGGTTCCACCCCTGTTGAGAGGTGCTTCTTCAAGTAGTTCTGCTGCAACCTTGGCCCACGCTCTTCACGAACATAGGTTATGGCGTCTTTAAGTTGGTGATGATGAACCCGATAATACGGTTTGGTCAAAAGCGTGTCAATATCAATCGTGATGGTTGCTGAGGAAAACTAACTGTTCCTGTTCAAATATGGAACGCTTCACCTAGGAATGAGTGCGGACAGCAAAAGGGCCGGCCGCATGGGCGTCCCCTTCCTGTCCCTGCTTCGCTGCAATCGAGGATCAATCTTCTAGACTACTTCGACTTGACGGCGATGACTTCGATTTCCAGCAGCGCAGTGGGTGCCACCAGCGCTGCGACCTGCACGGCTGAGCGCGCGGGCTTATTCGGCTGGTCCACAGTACCAAAGTACTGCGTGTAGCTTGCCTGTAGACCTGGGAAATCCAGCTTTCCAGTCTTCGGATCGGCGGTCATGAACACGGTCATCTTCACGACATCCTTCATGCCAAGGCCTTGTGCCTGCAGTAAAGACTTGATCTTCGTGAAGATGCTGGCGGCTTGCGCCTTCGTATCACCGTAGTCCGCGGCAACGCCTTTAGCTGTATCGGCCGGAGTGACCGGGGATGCCAACTGGCCGCTTAGATAAAACGTGTCACCCGCCCAGACACCGGTGGCGATCGGGCTTGCCGCTGTCTGAATGCGTTTGACTTCAACCTGAGCATGTGCCGTCATGCACATACCGGCAACGAGCGCTGATGCGGTAAAAATGCCGTGCTTCGCTTTCATGAATCTCCCTGTACACCGTCACTTTAGTTACGCTTCGAATGGCCCGTGTGCTCCCGTGAGGCGCGCGGTCTTCACGCGGTCGCTAATCATCTGTACTGCGCGCTTACCTGACTGCGCCGCACCCTCCTGCCATCCCACAATGTGAGTGGTGTGATCACCCGCGAAGTAAATGGGACCATCCGGCTGCAAAAGCGTTTCGTATCCCTGGTTCCCTCCGCCATAGCCACGAACCCACGAACCCTCATTCCACGGAATCTGCCGCCATAGACAGATCAACGGCTTGGTGAGTTCCTTGCCGCAGTCTGGGTGAATTTTGTCGACCTGCTTGCGCGCTGTCTCGAACTTTTCCTGCATCGACAGCTTTTCCCAGCCCCAGTTCAGTTCATCCTCATAGCCGGTCACAAGAATGCCTTTCGGAGACATGAGCTTGGCCGAGGGATACCAGATAACCGTTGTGGGACCGGGCGCACGGAATGAAAGTCCACCGTAAATGTTGTAATCCGTCTCCCAGAAACGGGGCGATTCCCACGCGAGCTTATAGCTGTTGGCGTACGTTGCACCGTTGATTGCCGCCACATAGGGCGCAGACAGGTCGTTGCTTGTCTTCTTGATCAGCGGCAGCGGCATGCAGTTGACCATGTAGTCGGCCTTGATGGTCTTCTCCGCGCCACGATGCTTGTACGTGACTTCAACCCCTTTGCCGCTCTTCTTAAAGCCGGTCACGGGTGCTTCGTAGATGATCGTCTTCGTCTTATCAAGGTGCGCGGCAAAGGCATAGGGGATGCGATCGATACCACCCACAGGCTGCATCATCGTAGCCTGCCAGTCCCACGCTTCCTCATACAGGATGCCCGCCCAGAAATTCGCGTCGAGCAGCGTGTGCATGTCCATCGGTTCCTGATTGATCGCCACCTGATCCGCGGCACCAGGATATTGTTTAAACCCGGCGCGATCTGACCCGTGATATTTTCCGTCGAAGCCCAATGGCCCATAGGTCCGCAGAAACGACAGCATGCGGTCTTTGTCTTCTTTCGTCACGTCTTGGTCCAGGGCACCGCCCTTTACTGCCTTTGCCAGCAACTCACTCACATGGCCACGCGTGTCGTTCAACGCCTTGCGTTGGACCACGGGCGCACCGCCGTTGGCGGCATCGTTCTGTAGCAGAGTGGAGCGCGAAGTATTGATCTCCACCTCAAGCGGCACGTTCAACTCACGGCAGTAGCCCAGAATCGTCGTGTGCACGGAAGGGAGCCTACCCGGGCCCAGGTTTTGATAATGCCCTTCTTCCCAGGTGCAATTCTGCTTGGTGCCGTCCATGAACTCGACGACGGTTCCATTGCGTGCGGTCCAGTTGCGCCCGCCTGGACGGTTGCGCGCCTCCAGCAAGGTCACGGTGTAGCCTAGCTTCTTCAGCTCATAGGCGGTCACCAGGCCAGCAATACCGCCTCCCGCTACCACCACACTCACACCTTTGCCCACGCCTGGCGCGGCTGTGATGGGCTTTGCCGTCTCGGCCTTCATGGGAAACATCCCAAGCGCCTGCATGGTGGCAAACGTCGCGGAATAACCGCCGGCCTGGCCGACGCGCGTTAGAAAGTTGCGGCGAGTCATCGACATCGAGTAATTGGCTCCTTCTTACGTCTCGCGATTGCAGCGACACGGCGGCACAGCGAATCTGACGGATACGGCAAGATACGGAAGCGAAGGAGCGTGCGACCGCACATCTCCAATTAGGTTGTAAAAGGGTTGCAAACTCAGTATGCCACGCATCTTGGGAATGTCCAGCGCGCAAAGGCAAAAATTTGCGCATCAGTTCTACCAGGTGCTTAGGAAAACGAACGAATCATTGTGCAGCATGCAATGTGCTGCTACAGCTAACCCAGCGGCGCGCTCGCTTGCACTGGAGGTTGTGCCTTGTACACGTAACGCGTCAACAAAAAGTTTTGGACGGGCTTTTCCACGATCCGGAACGCCGCATAGGCAAAGCCCAACATCACGGCATACGAAAACCATGGATCAAATGACTGCACATGCAGCCGCTCCGGAATGTGAAACTGATGCAGCAATATCCACGTGTTGAAGTGCAGAAGATACAGGCAGAGGCTAGCACGTCCAAATGCCGCAATCGGTCCCCACCCCAACACTCGCGTGACCCAATGATTGCCCGTCAGACCAAAAACCAGCATTGCGAACACGGGCGTGATGAGACCGCCGTGCAGCAGCACATACGGCAGGTGCGGCACCGCCAAATAAAAAATGGCCAGCACTGCCACAATGGAAACCAGTGCCATCCACATCTTGCCGCGATCACCAATCCTGCTGGCGGCGTGCAACCTGCCAAGCGTGATACCCGCCAGGAAGATGGGCAGAAACGGCAGAGGCGTGTACTTTAGCGCGCGCAACCAGTACCCAGAGGAATACCGGTCAATGTGGTGCAAGCCGTCAGGATTCAACACGAGATACAGCGCGGGCAGGATAAGTTCGCATATCCAGAATCCACCAAAGAGCAGCAGCAAGCGCACCGGTTCACGCGGCCACCATCGCATCCGTATAAGGTACGGAAAGGCGAGATACAGCATCGCCTCCGTGGCCAGCGTCCATGCCACGGTGTTCCAAAAGGTAGCCAGCGTTGGGCTCCAGCCCTGCAGCAGCAACGGCGTCAGCAAAAGGCCCCGCAGGAATTCCGGCCGGGGACGTACCATCCACTCCGCATACAGCATAAACAACGACACAACAAGTGAGAGCAGGTACACCGGGTAGAGCCGTGATAGACGCGCGGCATAGAAGCGCCCAGGCTTCAATGTCTCCGCGCGATGGGCATAGTTGTATGCCAGTACAAAGCCAGAGATCAGCAAAAAGAAGCTGATATACGTGAACCCCGCCTCAATCACTGGTCGAAGGTATGTCGCATGCGGAGGCGTGAAATGGAACAACATGATGCCCAGCGCAAGGAACGTTCGCACACCCGTCAATCCAGGCAGCGGAGGCTTGCGTTCAGGAGTTACGTGCGGCCGGACTGCCACGTCTGGCGCAACAGTCCCGGCGGATGCCTGGGCCGGCATGCTAGGTCGTGACGAGCGTTCCGAGCCGTTCACCCTGCACCACACGCACGATATTGCCCTGTTCGCGCATGGAAAAGATCACCATGGGCATCCGGTTCTCGCTGCAGAGCGAGACGGCAGACGTATCCATCACGCGCAGTCCCCTCTGAATGATGTCCATATATGTGATGGTGGTGAACATCGTCGCATCCGGGTCCTTCTTCGGGTCTGCCGTGTAGATGCCGTCGACAGAAGTCGCCTTTAGCAAGACATCCGCGCGAATCTCCATGGCTCGCAACGCAGCCGCCGTATCCGTTGAGAAGTAAGGATTCCCCGTCCCGGCCCCAAAGATCACGACGCGCCCCTTCTCCAGATGCCGGATGGCACGGCGCCGTATGTACGGCTCTGCGACTTCATGCATCTCGATCGCGCTCATCACGCGACACTGGATACCCAGCTTCTCGATTGCATCCTGCATGGCAATGGCGTTAATGACCGTGGACAGCATACCCATGTGGTCCGCCGCGACGCGGTCCATATGGATCGCTTGCTCGGCGACACCGCGAAAGAAGTTGCCACCACCGACAACAACGCCTACCTGGCAACCACTCGTGGCCAGTTGGACGATCTCTTCCGCCACGCGGCTTACAAAGATGGCGTCGATGCCGAAGCCGCGCCCTGCGGCCAATGCTTCACCCGAAATCTTGAGGAGGACGCGCTTGTACATGCCGTGCTTCAGTATCGCATGCTATCGCCAACCGCAAATGCATCGTCACTGATTCCGAAGCAAGGGTTCTGGCGGTCAGACTTTCGTCAGGTATGCCGACTTCAGCTTCTTGTTCCCTGCCGTATCGAACCGGACCAGCAACGTGTCCCCGCACACATCCTGCACAGTGCCCCGGCCAAAGCCTTTATGCATGACGCTATCGCCTACCAGAAATGCAGGCGATTGCTCGATGTGCGGCAACGTTTCCGGCGCGGTGGTCACGATGGTTCCGGCAAGTGTTTCGATTCGCGTCACACCATTCTGCTCGGCCGCAGCATGCAGGCTCACACTCTCATGTGTCTCCGCCGTGTGATTCACGCAGTTATCGCAGTTACCGCACGGCTTGCCCACTGGCTCGTTGAAGTACTCCCGAAACACCTGCCTGCGGCACTGCACCGTTTCCGCATAGCGCATCATCTCGTCCAGGCGATTGCGGTCACCCTGCGCCCGCTCAGCGTACGTCGCCAGCAACGCCTCCATCTGCTCATCATCCACAATCAATGCTTCTGTACGCACGTATCCGCGCCTCGTGCTCCGCGCCAGCCCTGTATCCCGCATCAGGTACAGCAATACCTGCGCGCGTTTCTGGCTGATCGCCGCAGCCTCCGCAACCTCGGCGGCACCCTTCGGGTCATGTTCTGAAAGCGCCTCCAGCGCCTTCCGCAACTCATCGGGCCGGGGATATCGTCCCGCCGAAAAGAAGCTCTGGATCCGCTTATCCTCCAGCCGGAACAACAGCACAGCCCTTGCAGGATCACCGTCCCTGCCTGCGCGCCCTGCCTCCTGGTAGTAACTCTCCAGCGAATCTGGAAATTCGTAATGATACACATACCGGATATCCGGCTTATCGATCCCCAACCCAAACGCCTTCGTCGCAATCATCACGCGGTAGTGGCCGGCCATGAACTTCGTTAGAGACTGCGAACGCTCCTTCGCCGACAGCTTGCCATGGTAGTGACCCACCGCAACGCCCGCGCACGTCAACCGCTCATGCAGATCATTCGCGCTGCGCACAGAAGCCGTGTACACAATTCCGCTGCCCGGCTCATCCGCAACCATCTGCGTCAGCCGTGCCAGCTTCGCATCGTTGTTTACCGTGGGATGCACCGCAAAGAACAAGTTTGTCCGTTCAGATCCTGCATTGATCACGGTCGCGTCTTCCGCATCGAGGTCACGCAAAATATCCCGCATCACCTCGGCCGTCGCCGTCGCCGTCAACGCCAGTACCGGCGGATTCCCCAGTTCCGCGCGCGCATACCGCAGACCCAGGTACGCCGGCCGAAAATCGTGCCCCCATTGCGACAGCACGTGCGCCTCGTCCACCACAAACAGCGACACGCCCACCTGCTTCAACTCATCCAGAAACTCGCGATCTTCCAGCCGTTCCGGCGTCACATACAGCAGTTGCGCCCGGCCATCGTGGATCGCTTCGTCCACGTGTTTGCGCTGCCTCGTACTTAGCGTGGAATCAATCTTCTCCACGGCAACACCCGCCTCATCTCCGCGCCGCTGCTGATCCTGCATCAGCGCAATCAAAGGCGACACCACAATCACCGGCTTCGGCAAAAAGATCGACGCCAGCTGGTACGTCAGCGACTTACCAGAACCCGTCGGCATAATGCCCAGCGTGTTGCAGCCCGCAAACACCGACTGCAAAATCTCCCGCTGACACGACCGGAACCCAGCAACCCCGAACCGCCTCTTCGCCTCACGCCGAAGCGCCGCCCACGGAACCTCCGCCACATGCGGCACGCTGCTCCTGCGCATAGAAGGCGTCCGGTGGGCCGCGCTCTGCTCAACTCTCCCTCGCGTCATAACGTCATGTGAGATGCAGCAGTCACATCGCGGCACACTCCCACGAGGGCCCGCCGAATTGTGCCATTCAATAATCAGCCCGCGATTCACGACCAGACGCAAATGGACCTACCGGCAGGGCTTTGTACCCTCACATCGACGACTACACGAGACCATCCCGCCCTACGCCTGCACCAAAGGCCTTGCCCCTCTCGAGCGCACCGGCGACAACATCATCGTCATCAAAGATACCCACATGCGCCCATCGAGGGCGCCGTCGAACTGGCTTATGGTCAAAGAATTGAGATTAAGACTCGGAAGTTCGGTATTTTAATCACCAGAAAGCGCCGTTCGCAACGAACTCACTAGACGCTCATAAAAAGCAAAGAAGTCCGTAACACCAGAGAAGTTCATTCCCGTGTTACTTTCAAGATGCGTGATGAGTAACTTATTGAATGTTTCCCTTTCTCCTGGTGAAAGGCTTTGCGTTACTTATGAGAAAATGGATACCTGCTCCTCCAATACTTGAACATGAGACATCATCGTTTTAAGCAGGAGCGCGTCTCTAATTTCGGCCGATAAGCGAGTTGCGAGATTGCACCAGTTGGTGAACCCAATTGTTTTTACTTCTTTTTGCAATCCAATCCATCTCGTCGGATGTACAAAGTTCCTTAGATACTGTGTCAACTCAACCAGAGCCGAAGCGGGGTTCTTATTCAGTTTCTCTTCAAACTCTTTGCCTGGGAAAACAAAATCAGTAGGAAGCGATCGTTTCGCATTTCGACCAGAACTTCCTGCATCATTCGTACTATTTGAGAGTCAATGAGATTGTTCGGAATCCAGTTGAGACTTGATGCAAACTGAAGCAACGTTTTTAGCGACCATCCGCCGATGAGTTCGGTCATTGAGGCATCTTCGCGTCCCTTAGAGTTGCGTTTGAACAGTTCTGTCTCTCGAAGCTGCTTCTTGAATGCTAGGCAGAGATAGCATAGAAATGCCTCATTCATTGCCACTGCACTGACCATTGCAGAAAAGTGTGCCCCTACGGCCGCACAGTTGATGCTTTCTTTCTCCCAATATCTTGATAAGTCCCAAAGCAGAAGCTGCTCAGGCTTCATCACAGAACGAATAATGCTTTCTACCTCAGAATCTTGCCTTTGCATCCAAGTGGCCAAGACACGTGTTACATCAGAACCGGCCCCACTCAAGATTTCACGTTTTGACGTTTTCCATTTGATTCCCCAAGCAGAAAGCCCGGGCATGTGCCCGGGCTTCGAACGCATAAAGGCTACTTACGCAGCGGCTTCTTCCGTCGCAACCACCTTCGCCTGCGCAAACGTGGCATTCGGTTCGCCGATCTTGAAGCGGGCAAACCGCCGGACAGTGATATTTTCTCCCAGCTTGCCGACCTTCGTTGCAATCACCTGGGCCACGGTCTGCGACTGCTCTTTGATGAAGGGCTGGTCCAGTAGGCAGGCTTCCTCGTAGAACTTGCCCAGCTTGCCTTCGACGATCTTGTCGACAAACTCTGGCTTCTTGCCGGTGGCCAGAGCCTGCGCCTTATAGACTTCGCGCTCGCGATTCAGGTCGGCCTCGGTGACTTCATCGCGCCCAATAAAGCGTGGATCGACCGCCGCAATGTGCATCGCAATATCGCGCAGCAGTTCCTGGAAATCCTCCGTGCGCGCCACAAAATCCGATTCGCAGTTCAGCTCCAGCATGACCCCGATCTTGCCGCCCGCATGGATATAGGTGCCCACCGCGCCTTCGTTGGTGGTACGCGACGCCTTCTTGGCCGCCGACGCCATGCCACGCTTGCGCAGCACAACGAACGCGTTCTCCATGTTGCCGTTTGTTTCCTGCAAGGCCTTAAGGCAGTCGCCCATGGGCGCGCCACTCTTCTCGCGCAGCTCCTTCACAAGCTTCGCGTCAATCTTTACTGGTGTATCGGTTGCCATCTCTTGTCCTTTGCTTTAGTAAAGCGTGCTCGTACACAGAAAGAGCGTGGTGCCAGATGCGGCAGCCACGCTCTCCGTTTGAATTAGTCCGGAGAAGCTTTACGCGCCGGCTTCGACCGCCACTGGCTCGGCATCCAGATCGGTTTCGGAGACTGGCTGCTTGCGGATACCGCCACCCAGCGCCGCCTCCAGATCAACTGTCTCTTCCTCAGCCTGTTCCAGCGGAGTCGTGCTCACCGGGTTTAACTCCTGAACCTCTTCTTCGTCCTCGCCCAGGAAGTGCGACGCGGCAATCATCGGGGTGACATCCGAGTATTCGTTCGCGATCGACTTGTCGCCAATCATCTGCACACCCTCATACGCCGCGTCGGCGATCTTTGTGGTAAACAGGCGGATTGCGCGCAGCGCGTCATCGTTGCCAGGAATGACATAATCGACCACCGTCGGATCGCAGTTCGTGTCGACTACAGAGACCACGGGTATACCCAGCTTGCGAGCCTCGGCCACTGCGATGGCTTCATTATTAGAATCGATCACGAAGAGTGCGTCGGGAAGACGGCGCATGTTCTTGATACCAGCCAGATTCGTGTTCAGGTGCTTGCGCTCACGCTCCAGCTTGATGACTTCTTTCTTCGTCATCAACTCAAAGCGTCCATCCACCGCCATCTCATCAAGCTCCGCCAACCGCTTTACGGATTTCTGGCACGTCACCCAATTAGTCAGCAAGCCGCCGAGCCAGCGCGAGTTGATGTACGGCATGCCCGCGCGCTTCGCCTCTTCCGCGACAGCGTCCTGCGCCTGACGCTTGGTTCCTACAAACAGAACCACTTTGCCCGTGGACGTCAGGTCCGAGACAAACTTAGCCGCTTCCTTGAACATCTTAAGCGTCTTTTGTAAGTCGATGATGTAAATGCCGTTGCGCTCGCCAAAGATGTATTCCTTCATCTTCGGGTTCCAGCGCTTTGTCTGGTGACCGAAGTGGACTCCGGCTTCCAATAACTCCTTCATTGTGATCGATGCCATGTAACTCCTTGCGTGCATCCCGGCCCTGTATCGGTTTCGATGGCCGGGATTGATCCCGTTCGTCTGGGAGATTTTGACCCCTAGAGTGGTATAGCGGTACGGCGGATAGCTGCTAAAGCCATCCGCCGCAGGACTTGAGCAAGCACGATGAAATTAGCGCTTGGAGAACTGGAAGCGTTTGCGAGCACCCTTTTGCCCGTACTTCTTACGCTCTTTGATCCGTGCATCGCGCGTCAGCAGGCCATCTGCCTTCAATACTTTGCGGAGTTCTATGTTGAACTCAAGCAAGGCGCGCGCAATTCCAAGCTTCACCGCGTCTGACTGCGCCATGACACCGCCGCCCTTTACCGTCGTTACGATGTCGAACTGTCCCGCGACCTGCGCCGTTTCCAGCGTCCGCTTTGCCGCAGCGCGCTGCTGCTCCGTCACAAAGTAGACGTTCATTTCTTTGCCGTTGACCTTAAAGCCGCCAGTACCTGGCCGGAGAAACACACGCGCAATCGCCGACTTGCGGCGGCCCGTTCCATAAAATTGCACCAAATCTGCCATATTGCTATCTTCCTTTGGACCGCTACGCACTAACTACGAGTGGCTGGGGCTGCTGAGCCTCGTGGGGATGTTTGTCGCCTTTGTAGACCTTCAACTTGGTTGCCATCTGGCGGCCCATCTTGGTCTTGGGCAGCATGCCTTTGATGGCCTCTTCAATGATTGCCTCTGGCCGGCGCGCCAACAGCTTGGTAAACTCCTCTTCACGCAGGCCGCCGGGAAACCCTGTATAGCGGCGATATACCTTCTTCTGCGCTTTCAGACCGGTCAGTGTCACCTTCTCCGCGTTAATCACGATGACGTGGTCGCCGGTATCGATATACGGCGTATATGTCGGGCTATTCTTGCCCGTCAGCACGCGCGCCGCGCCGCTGGCCAGACGGCCCAGCGTCTTTCCGGCAGCGTCCACCACAAACCACTTGCGGTTCAAATCCTTCGCACTCGGTACAAACGTCGACATGCTACTTCCTTCCACCTGCCAGGCTCAAACTTACGCGCATGCAGCCACCTTCCAGAGGGAGGATTTGGCCGTTGTACGAGTGGGTGCTGTGTCCGGCGTTGGAACGCATTCTCCTGCGTCCACATTCTCCGGTGCCGTGCTGCAGCTTGCCATCCACCGCCTTCTCGCTACCGCACCCTGAATGCCATGGCATGGGGATGCAGACACAAGTCCGCGCGAGTTCTTAGGATATCCCAGCGGCTACCCAGCGTCAACCACCGCCGGACTCTTAGCCGGTGGCAGGGACGGCGCAGCGCGGTGTCTGCGCTTCGGCTCCGCTCCCTCACGCGGATCCAGCCGGTAAACGATCATCAGGTTACGGTTTGGGTCATCCATCGCAGGGAACGCTGCCACACGCGTCAAGCGGTAGAACTTCGCCAATGCTTCCATCTTGTCATCTTCGACCACATTCCACGTGACAAACCAGCCCGGCTTGTAGGTTGCAATCCGATCCTCCAGGTCCATCGTCCCGAAGTCGTCGCAGATGGATGGCACCCCGGTCATAAGCGAGAGCGTACTCCCGGAAATCGACAGCACGGTATGGCTGTGCCCCGGCTCAGATTCCACCACGCGCTCGATCTGCTGCGCTGCCGCGTCGAGACTGTACTCCGGATGCTGAACGAAGACCAATGTACGATGCAATTCCTGCGTAATGACCAGTCCCAGCAACGGCACCAGTGCAAACAACGTGAGCCGGTCCCATAGGAGGGCGTGCATGGCGGCACGCACAAGAAGCAAGATCAGCGGCACCGCGATCACAAGGTAGTACCGCGGTTGGAACTTGGCGTGATACGCCATAAAGACCATGTACCCAGCAACCCATAGCACCAACGAGGCGAAAACCTCATCCCGCCACATGCGCCGGTGAAAGACCGCCGCAAACACCGCCAGCAGACCCAACGGATACATCAGCGTTCCCGTCCACATGCCGTCTCGGAACGTTTCCTGAAGGACGTCAAGGACGCTGTCGCCCGAAAGTATCGTGTACTCATTCGCCGCAAATAAATAGTGGAAGTCCTCAAGGAGCCCGGTGTGCGCCAAAACTGACAGGTATATTGACCACAGCAGAGCCGTGACGCCTCCAGCCAGAGCCGTATCGCGCAGCATACGCCGGGGCTGCCAGCCAGAAGAACTCCACAACATCCAGCAGGTCGCGGGAAGCAGAAAGATTGCAGTGGTCTTGGTTGCGATTTCCAACGCCACCAGAACGCCGAGTGCCACCACATGCAGTGTGCGCCGGACTGGGGAGCCTGCAAAGCGCAGCCGGTACGCCAGCAGCAGGACGCACAACTCCAGGGCAACCAGCAGCGGTTCTACAATGGCCATTCGCGTAAACGCATACACGAACGAACTAGCGGTCAGCAGCAGAAGGGCCGATGCCGCGAACACCCGTCTGGAGGATGTGCTCATCTCCGCCACCGGCAGCTTCAGCAAGAGGTAGGAACAGACCAAGATGCCACCAAAAACCACCAGCGCTAATGAACGCGCCGCCACGATTCCCACACCCGTAAAGCGAAAGACCAACGCCTCCAACAAGGGCCAGACGGGCAGCGCAACGGCCGGATTGAAGTCACCCGGCAATCGCCATGTGCCGCGCAGGTAGTGCCGGATGGCGGCATCTCCATACCATCCCTCATCCGTATACTTGGCCCAGTCCATCCATGGGGAGTGGTTGGGAAAATCCGCTCGGAGATGCACAAAGTGCAGCAGATACAGAACGGCCGCACACCCCAGGAACAACACTGCGATCCAGTTCTCCGCCTTCGTTCGCTGCTCTTGTTCCATCGATCTCCGCGGTTCTGCACATGTGGTCCCCGGCATCCACCGGAGCGTGCTACGCTACCTCCAACTCAGAGGCTGACACTTCTTGGAACACCTTTCCCGCAAATTGTTTGCTTTCGGATGCAATCGGTCCACGACAGTCCCAGCGCAATCGAATCCGTCCATCATTTCTGGTCACTCGGCGTAAAGCACCGCATCTTCAATCCACAGGCTATGGTTTGACTACGATTCCAGAACTAGGTCTCTTCGCCATCCTATGCCGCGCAGCAGTTTCGTCAGGAAACACGTGACCTCCTCCCACGCCGCCAGCACGGCTCCCAGACTGGATCCCACGGAGAAGCGCGGCATCCCGAGCCTGGATGGCTGGCGCGCAATCTCCGTGATTCTTGTGATCTGCCTGCATACCCTGCAGGATCATGACGTTCGCAGCAGATCCCACGCGCTTACCTCGCTGATCTACGCCGCTGCAAACGGCGGTCTCGGCGTCCGTATCTTCTTCGTTATCTCGGGCTACCTCATCACACGGCTGCTGTTGCGCGAGTTTGCTCAGAAAGGTTCAATCTCCCTGCGGCAGTTTTATGCGCGCCGGATCTTCCGTATTCTGCCGCCGCTCTACGTCTACATCTGCTTCATCGCCATTCTGGTGCTGCTTGGAAAATTAACCATCCCTGCAACATACCTCGTTCTTTGCAGCCTCTTTCTTACGTCCAACATCTCCATTCCCGCAAACGTCACCTTTTGGCCGCTGGAACACACCTGGTCGTTGTGCGTGGAAGAACAGTTTTACCTGCTTTGGCCCGCGTTACTTGTGTGGGCCTTCTCCGCAGGTAGCACCGCCGCGCGGCAACGGCGAGCTTCGGCCATCGCGCTCGCAGGCATCATCCTCGTTCCTTTGATCCGTATCGTCTGGTCGATACCACCTTTTGGCCGCTTCCATGCCGCGGGCAACACCCTGCTGCAACTGGACGTGATCCTCTTCGGTGTACTCGGTGCCGTCGCGGAAGGACACGCCCTTTTTGAGCGTATCTACCGTAAGGCGGTGCGCTCTCCGCTCTTGCTTGGCTTCCTGCTCTACGTGGTATCAGGCTGGCTAGAGATGACCTATCCCGGCAAGTACATGAAAAGCATAGGATCCACCATCAACGGAGCTCTGATCCTTTGGCTGCTTCTATGGACGGTGCGCAATCCTCAGACCCTCTTTGGCCGCTTCCTCAACGCTAGGCCGGTGGCCTGGATTGGCATCCTCTCGTATTCGCTTTACCTCTGGCAGACGTTCTTTCTCCACAAGCAGAACATGGGCGTTTTAGGACTCCGGCACCAGATACCCGTGCTTATCAGTTGGAGCGCCATCGCCCTCTGCGGCGTCTTCTCCTTCTTCATCATTGAGCGCCCATCGCTGCGCCTGCGAGACCGGCTGGTGCGCCGAACGTCACCGGTATGATCTGCACGTGACACGAAACTGATCTGTTATTTCCTTAACGCCTAACTTCCAGCGAGTAGGGCGCAGGTGCACCCCTTCACTCATAGGAAAGCGCCTCGATCGGATCTTTACTTGCCGCCTTCAGAGCCGGATACACCGCACCCAGCATCGCACCAGCAAGCGCGATAAGGACCGCCCGCGCCACCCAGCCGGGGGTCACCGCAAACTCCAGCACCGGTACGCGCAGGTGCAGAATTGCTTTCAGCAAATACGTCGCAAGCACACCCACGATAATGCCGCTGACCGCCAGAAGACCGGATTCGCGCAGCACGATTCCAACGATATAACCCTTTGAGGCTCCCAGCGACTTCAGAATGCCCATCTCCCGCGTGCGCTCCATCACAGCGGTGTACATGGATTGAAAGATCACCAGGAAGCCAATAATCACCGCGATACCAATAACCACGCGCAGGCCGATATTGAAGGCAGGCAGCTTTTCCGGCGTCAGTTGCGAAAGGAATTCGTCCAGTGTCTGTACATCCCACTGCTGCAGGCCCTCGGTCGCATGGATCTCATCGCGGGCTGCGTTTTGGTACTTCGGGGGATCCTCTGTCCGTATGTAAAAGACACTGCAGCGGTTCTCTGTACCGTTAATCGCGTTAATGGTTGCCAGCGGAATAAACTTGCGGCCACCTTTGCCATGTTCCACAATGCCAGAAATCGTGAACGGCCGTCCAAGCACAGGTGTCCTATCACCAACATGGATGTTCTTGTTCGGGCTTGCAAAAACATCGTCGACAATAATGCTATCTGGCCCGGTGAATGGCCCACCTTCCTTGAAGACGAATGGACGGAGTGCGTTAAAGCTGTCGTACTCAATCCCGTAAATATTCTCCAGATTGCCGCTTGCGGTCAGCTGAATATAGACCGGCGCGGCTGTTTTGATATGTGGCAGCTTTTCAAGCACCTGCTCTACCTTCGCGGATGCGGGCGCGCCGCTGACACCGATCAGGTTTGAGGTGGCGCCTGGCTTGGCGATCACATCTCCACCGATGCCACTGGTCCGGATCTTCTGCCCGTTCAGCATGCCCAACATGATCGCCGCAATCGACAAGATCATGATGACTTCAATCGCCACGGCAAGCGCGGAGATCAATGAACGTAAAGGACGGTATACAAGATTGCCGGTAATGAGTTTATTCATGAATAATCCTGCTTCGTTCTACCGGGCCGGCCCGGGAAGTGGGGCCGGGGGGTTAAACCCCGGACGTTTTGGCGCAATGGCAAACGCGCCAATAATAGGTGCGACGTGCGTCGTAATTAACTGTGCGGCAATGACAACAAGGGTATAGGTTGTTGCTCCGTACACAATCGCCCCCAACATACCCTCGCTGGCCGAATGGGCAAACAAGGCAAGGTAGAGCAGAGCCCAAGGCCCATCCGCGACGGTGCCGGCGACTGAGTCGCACACCAGGAACAGCAGCAGGAACAAGCCACAACTAATCACAGAAATCCCCAGCCAGCGTCCCGTGTGGTACGCATCCGCATACGGACTGAACGAAACACCAGTCGATTCGTCACCCTCGCCCAACAATCCAATCTCGTGAGCGTAGACATTTCCCCAAAGCAACGTCGGCTTTTCTGGGTATAGGTAGCGTGGAATTACATTGACGAGGTCGCTCCAGACCGCGTTCAACGATCCCGGATGACCATGGTCCGTGGCATAAATGAGTGCATCGTCGATCGGCACCACGGTCAGCCTGTCCAGCAGGCCTTGCGGCTTGTCAAACCAATGGTACTCGGTACCCGCTAAGTAGTACTCAGCTTCTGATTGCAGATAAAGATCGCGTGTCTGCAACGGGTGACTCAAGAGGTCGAGTACTGGACCGACCGAACTGCTGCCTTCTACCTTGTAAACACGTCCCACCTGCGAAAACGGCGTAAGAATCATCACCGAAGGTACCGCTATGCCAATCAACACAACAGCCTTTTTCCAGGAAACCTTGTAGCCCGAAGCCACTGCGCCGATGCTCCATGCCACACTGGCGGCAAACATTCCCTCTTTAGAAAAGGCCAACACGCCAATCATTGTGGTGTAAGCCCATGCTATAAACGCTACCCACGTGAACGAACGTCTCCCGTCCGTCACCTTCACCTTATTAGCCACGGAAAAAAGGATGGCAAGAATTCCAAACCGGTTGAACTGATTTACCGTCCCCGTGATAGACCGGGGAGCCACGTAGGGTACTACTATCGAGATAATGACGCATCCCAGTGCAACCTGATCAATCCTTAGATTTCCTAACGTATTTCGTAGCAACGGGACACGGCGGCGAAACCTCTGGTTGATAAACGATGCAACAAGCATGGCGCACATGCCCGTGACATACACGGTCAGTGTGTACTGCGCGTTTGTAAGGTTCGTGTTCAGGGGTTCGTTCAGCACCGCCTTGACGACAATGCCTAGACCCGCGGACAAAAGCGCGTTGAAAAAAATGTACGCTCCGCTGGGATACTGCAAACCTCCCGCCGCATTGAACGCAAGCGATGCCAGAACGATGAACGCCGCGGCCGTGCATGCCAGCAACAGCGTCGCTCCCTGCACAACCTGCACCACCGCCAATACCAGAACAAAGGACAGCACCCACTTCATCGGAACGTGCGTGGGTAGACTGACCTTCATGCCTGTCCAAGTTTAGCAGCCGGGGCTTCTGTTCTCCTGCACGGCAGCGGACCCGGTACCACTCTTCCTTAGTCTGACCGGGCAACCAGCGCGTTCACCGGTCGAGTTGTGTTTACATTTCCCCCAACCGCGCCGGACATTCGTTCCGGCAAGGGCACTTGCACACCATTCTCGTCCACCTCGTTGGACTCCACATGAAAGTGCGTCAGGTTGGCAACACCAAAGGAGGTGGTGATGGCAACGTCCGCCGCATCCCGTCCCGTCGCCATCAGCAAGCGGCCGTACCGGGGTTCATTGTGCCGCGCATCCATGTCCCACCACCTGCCGCCAAGCCATACTTGATACCACGCGGAGAAGTCTCCCGGACCGGAGAATGGGATACGAATGTCACCAAGATGGCCGGTAACGTAGCGCGCCGGGATGTTCATGGCACGGCTTAGGGTGATGGCAAGGTGCTGGAAATCCCGGCATACACCCTCACGTTCCGTATAGACGTCCATGGCGGTCTTGGTCGGCCTTGCCTTCGCATAATCGAAGCGCACCTTCCAATGAACCCAGTCGCGAATGGCCATGGCACGCTGTCCACCTGGCGGCAGATTGCTGAACAGGTCATACGCAATCGCGTTGAACCGGTCCACTTCACAATACCGGCTGGCCAACAGAAACTGCAGCACCTCCGAAGGCAGATCGTCCACCAGATGCTGCTCCGCGTTGAACGGCTGAAGATCAGGTCCATCGGAAACGTCGACCGTATTCTTGCCGCTCAGGCGAAGCCCTCCGGGAGGCGCATGGAACCGGGCACAGCGATTGCCAAAACTGTCAATGTAGTTTTCCGGCAGAATATTCGTGTTGCTCGTCGCATCGATGTGCTCGACATAGAGTTCATCGCCAGAACGCAGTGAGGCATCCAGCGAGGGATGCAGATGAAGCAACGCCACCATGGGCGTTTCTCCCGGCAACTGAAACTGAATATCAAATTCACTTTGAATCAACATACAAGCCGTCCTGCTTAGTAACGGTACGTATCAGACTTATACGGGCCTTCCACCGGAACACCAATATAGTCCGCCTGCTTCTTCGAGAGGGGCGTCAGTTTCACCCCGATCTTCTCCAGGTGCAACCGGGCCACTTCCTCATCCAGCTTCTTTGGCAACACGTACACGCCCACAGCATAGTTGTCACGGTTCGCCCAAAGGTCAAGCTGTGCCAGTGTCTGATTGCTGAAGCTGTTGCTCATTACAAAGCTCGGATGGCCCGTCGCGCAGCCCAAATTAACCAGCCGGCCCTCAGCCAGCACAAAAATCTGGTGCCCGTCCGGAAAGGTGTACTTGTGCACCTGAGGCTTGATCTCCAGCTTCTCCACATCGTGCGCGCCGTTCAGCCGGTCCATCTGTATCTCGTTGTCGAAATGGCCGATGTTGCACACAATCGCCTGATCCTTCATCCCCTGCATGTGTTCAAACGTGATGATGTCCACGTTACCGGTACATGTCACATAAATATCGCCGCGCCCCAGCGTCTCTTCCAGCGTCGTCACCTCGAAGCCTTCCATCGCTGCCTGCAACGCGTTGATGGGGTCGATCTCCGTCACCACTACGCGCGCGCCCATGCCCCGCAGGCTGTGCGCCGAACCTTTGCCAACATCTCCGTAGCCGCATATCACCGCGACCTTACCGCCCATCATCACGTCCGTCGCACGCTTGATGCCGTCCGCCAGCGACTCACGGCAGCCATACAGATTGTCGAACTTGCTCTTCGTCACCGAATCGTTCACATTGATGGCCGGCACCAGCAGCTTGCCCTTCTTCATCATGTCGTAGAGCCGGTGCACGCCCGTTGTCGTCTCCTCGGAGACGCCACGCCACTCCTTTGCTAGGGTGTGCCAGTGCTGCGGATCTTCATCCAGCACCTTCAGCAGCAGGCGCTGGATGACCGCCTCCTCCTCGCTGCCTGCAAGGCCGTCCACAAAGCTGCGGTCACCATCCTCCAGCTCATATCCCTTGTGGATCAGCAGCGTCACATCGCCGCCATCGTCCACCACCAACTGCGGGCCTAGTGCGCCCGGAAAGCTCAGCGCCTGGTACGTGCACCACCAGTACTCCTCCAGCGTCTCGCCCTTCCACGCAAATACCGGCGTTCCGGTCTCCGCGATCGCCGCCGCCGCATGGTCCTGCGTAGAGAAGATATTGCAGCTGGCCCAACGCACATCCGCGCCCAGATCCTTCAGCGTCTCGATCAAAACCGCCGTCTGAATTGTCATATGCAACGACCCGGTCACACGCACGCCTTCGAGCGGCTTGTCCGCCGCGTATTTGGCGCGAATGCTCATCAGCCCCGGCATCTCCTGCTCGGCAATGTCAATCTCCTTGCGCCCCCACGCGGCAAGTGAAAGATCGGCAACTTTATACGGCAGGTTTTCAGCGGGAGCATGCACAGTCTCGGGTGTCAGAACAGCAGTAGCCATGTACAAAGTACCTCTTCAGAAAGTCTTGTCCTCATAAGGGTAGCACCGCGTCCACGCGGATTTTCAGCCATGCGGGCTGTATGCCCGCGTTATCCTAGCCAAGGGCGAAGCCCTGGGTACAGGTCCTAGTAAGGACATGCGGGCTGTAGGCCCGCGCTAAGCGTTTCATGATTCAGGTCATCGACTACAAAGCGGGCAATCTCACCAGCGTCGTCAAGGCGCTGCGCCATCTCGGCGCGGAGACGCACGTCACGCAATCGCCCCATGATGTGCGCCAGGCCGATAAGATCGTCCTCCCCGGTGTCGGTCATTTCCGCGCCACGCAGCTCCTGCATGACCTGGAGTTGACGGAGGCTACCCGCGAGGCCATTGCACGCGGCGTGCCGTTCCTTGGCATCTGCGTCGGCCTGCAATGGCTGTACGAGGGTTCCACCGAGGCCGAGAGCACGGACGGCTTGTGCCACTACGGCGGCAGGTGCCAGCGCTTCCCTGCTACCTACGAAGGCGCAGACCTGAAAAGCCCCCACGTCGGTTGGAACTCCCTCGAAGACATCCGCCCAGAGTCAAGGCTGCTGCGCGGCATCGCACCCGGTGCCTTCGTTTACTACACGCACTCCTGGCGCGCGCCCGTCGACGCCGACACCGCCGCCACCACAAGCTACGGCGGCTCCTTCACCGCAGCCGTCGAACGCCGCAACGTCATGGGTGTCCAGTTCCATCCGGAGAAATCTGGCGACACGGGCTTGCAGTTACTTCGTAACTTCGTGCAAATAAAATGAAGAACGAACGCAAAGTCCGCAAAAAAATCCGTCACGTTCATACATCCGTATCCCGCGGCCTTTACGAAACCTTTGCGTACTTTGCGTTCGCTCTTAAGTCCTGCCCATGCTGACGAAACGCATCATCGCCTGCCTTGACGTCCGCGCCGGACGCGTTGTCAAAGGCATTCAATTTATTGACATCATTGACGCTGGCGATCCCGCCGAACTGGCCCACCGCCACGCCGCCGCCGGCGCGGACGAGATCGTCCTGCTCGACATCACCGCCACGCACGAGGGCAGGGGCACGCTGATAGAAACGGTAAAACGCACGGCAGCGGAGCTGTTTATCCCCTTCACCGTCGGCGGCGGCATTCGCAGCGCAGAGGACGCCGCGGCAGTCTTCGACGCTGGCGCGGACAAAGTCAGCATCAACTCCGCCGCCATCGTCCGGCCCGAACTGATCGGAGAAATTGGCTCGAGTTTCGGAGCTCAAGCTGTTATCGTCGCCATCGATGCGCGTCGCAATCCGAACGCGCCTGATCCCATAAAAGAAGCGGAAGTCTACGTCAGCGGCGGTCGCAAGCCCACCGGACTGCGGGTGGTGGATTGGGCAAAACAGGCCGAGCAGCGCGGTGCAGGTGAGATTCTGCTGACCAGCATGGATGCCGACGGGACGCGCGCAGGCTTCGACAACGAACTTACGGCACTGGTTAGCCAGTCCGTCGGAATCCCGGTAATCGCCAGCGGAGGCGCGGGCAATGCCCAGCACTTCGGGGATGTCTTCAGCCTCGGCAAGGCAGACGCAGCACTCGCGGCCAGCATCTTCCATTTCGGCGTCACCGATTCGTGGGCACTGAAACGCGAACTAGTCAGTAAGGGCATCCCAATGCGGCTGACCTGAACTACAAACTCACCACGTGAAGGCTTTTCAGCGTTATCAAAACTTAATCCAAGATAAACTTGGCTCCGAACAGTAAACCGAAGAAACCACTAGGAACCTACCTAAATGGGACGTGGCGTCGGCATAGCATCTCTGGTCTGTAGTTTCTTTGGCACAGTTTGGCTTTTAGTCGGGCTGCGACTATTGGGCATTTCTCATCTAGGACTATGGCGGAGTGGTGCCATAATACTTGGCCTTACTCTCGTTGTGCCTGCAGTCGTGCTGGTCTTGTCGAGCGCACCAACCGAAGAGGAGCGGAAGACCTGGCAAGCGGCTAGCGGCAAACAATTTCGGACTGTAGTAAATGGTCAATGGATCGCTATTGTCCTCGCCATTCTCTTGTTGAATGTCACACAGCATGTGGAACTCATTCCACTTGTACTCTCGGGTATCGTGGGGGTGCACTTCGTGCTGCTAGGCTCGGTGCTGCACCTGCTTTCTTATCGAGTAATTGGGTCTGCGATACTCATAGCGGACTTCTCCGTGCTGTTCCTGCCCCAGTCAACTCGCTACGCGTCAGTCGCATTAGGCACGGGTGTCATTCTGCTGTGCGGATCACTTTACTGGATGCTGTGGCTTAAGCTAGCGCCTGAAGCGAACCCGTAACAGGGTTCGTCTGAGACGGTGTAGCTATCCAGGGCCAAGTCATGTACTGAACACTTGGTCGCTCGCGCGAACGGCCATCCGAACATGCCGCTAGATCACTGTTCATGGAACGTAGAAACAGAGCAAAATGGCGGTTTCTAGTCTCACTTTTCATCTACGTTACAGCGCTAACGTGAGCCACGGAAGCCATATAACATCAGTTCCCTGCTTCTAAAAGGTCCAAGAATTGTTCACAACGTGAACAGGAAGTCGGCAACTCCTGTCATGTTTCCTAAAATGTCTCACGTGAAACATTCTAAGGGGACTCAGCGCCTACTCAATAAGCGCTGCCTCGGCTCGTGCAAGTGCACTCTCACCGGATCTCATAGAACGCAGGACGGCAAAGATAGCTTTCGACGAGAACCCTGCCGCGGTCAAACGCCGAAGTACGCGTGCGGTACTCTTCTCATCCGTAGGCGGCGAAATACGGCGGCGTTCCAGGTGCTGCCGAACCAGCAGTTGCTCATCCATTTCGCTGTACGCCGTATCCAGCGCCTCCGTGATAACTTCTGCGGCAATGCCCTTTTGCTGCAAATCCTGCTGCACGCGGCGACGGCCTAGGCTTCGGTTTTCCTGCCGCAGACGCGTAAAATCTGCGGCAAACCGCTCGTCGGAGAGATAGCGCATCTCCTGCAGCTTCTCGAGAATGCGGGCAATCGCGGCGCTTCCGTCCGGCCCCGGCTCGGCGCGCTCTTGCAGCTTGTGGCGTAGATCACGCACACTCTGCATCCGAGCGCCGAGGGATCTCACGGCATAGTCGAACAACTGCGCCTCAGCCAGAGGCTCACGTGTTTTCTTCCGGCCAAACGGCATGGGAACAATTATGCTCCAAGCCCGCGAGGTATTTCGGAGACAAGACGCAAGCCGCATTCCTAGCGACCAGCGGCTCTTTTACTCCTCCTGCGGCAAGCTTTCCCGGATCGTCTCCGCAACTTCATCAATCGGCGTTTCTTCGCTAAGGGCCGCAAGCTCCGTATCGTGCGCGACACTCTGCAACCCCAGCCTGGCTGCGATCTTGCGGTTAACCTCCAGCAGTTTTGTCGTCTCCTTTTCCGTCAGCAGCAGTAATTGCAGCATAAGGTGGTCGCGTTCATCGGAACGCCGGCCCATTCGTGTCTGCCGCATCAGAATAAAGCTGGCGAGCAGGATCGCTTCCATGGCAACGGTGGTGCCCAACATCGAAAATGGGTACCGGTCAAAATGCCATTGGGAAGTAGCAGGAATCGCATTGAAGATTATCCATGCGGCAAACAAGACGATGTGAAGCAGAACAAACCGAAAGCTGCCCGCAAACGTCGCAATACAAGCGCTCAGCCGCTCAGCTGTGGTGCGCTGTTCAAAAAACTCCTGCTCATGGCGCGCGATCATCTCGATCTGCTCCTGCAGGTGTGGCTGATCCATCGCGAACCCTCTCTTCAGAGTAGGATGCAGCCTTCACCAGCAGGGTAGATCGTCGCGCATTTACATGGTCACCGCTTGTTCCCGTACTTGCTCCACCTTGCATACAGAGGACAACGACAAAGCATAACAAGGCATAACAAGGCATCGCCGGTTGCAGAGCTTGCAATGACTATCTGGCCCGGACTGATCTGCACCAGCAGGTCACTCATGCCGCTTAAGTTAGCGCCGTCTACGGCTTGGGTGTGTCGTTCTGCTGCGGAACCTTGCCGTCTGGCGCTGCTTGGTTCGTAATGTCTTGCCCGTTGTAGATGATGCGGGCAGTGGAACGATATCGACGGTAATCCGTGTACTTCACGGTATTCCGCATGTGAATATCGCCACCAGCACTATAGTTACCCGGCGCAAAGTGCACGGTTCCATCGGCGCGCGTATACGTTGGAAACCAGTTCACCGAGTCGATTTGTTCGTAGTATGTTGTGAACGGCACGGAGAAGTGGCCATGCTTGATATCATCCGGAACATTCTTGCCGTTAATCATTACGATCTGGAGATCCTTCTGATCGACCCATACACGCCCCTGAAAGTAACGGTGCTTGAGGTCGGCATTTTTTGGCGTTGCGTCCAGCACATAGGTGTCCAATTCGTCAACCTTCTGCTTGCCCACGTACTTCACGTCATAATTCGGCAAGTCGTCCGTTGTCAGCACCAACGGGATGCGCAGACGAAGATCATCGAAGTCATACGAGTCCAGCGTGACGCGCTCCAGCGTATTCTGTGGCGCAAATACAACGGTCTCACTTCGTGTGTTATCACGGTTAAAGCCCACGTCGGTTACCTGGCGGTACTCGCCATCTGGCTTGCCCGTGTCGTCATTAATGCTTTGCATCACCACCGTCTGGCGAAAGACATAATTCTCACGAGCCTTTGCAAAGGCAGCTTCGCGCTTACCCATCTCGGTTACAATTTGTTCCGGTGTTTTGCCTGCCGGCTGCGAGGGATCAAGTTTTCCCAGACCGCTTTGCGCGAAGGCGCTCCCCGCCATCAACACCGCAAAAATCATCCCCGCCGTACGCTTCATGTTCCAATCCTCATCATTTTAGACGCGGCTCTCCGCGCGTTGGAAACGCCAGGTTCGCCAGACGCAGGGTTGCACGTGTACCTTGTATACGATTTGTTCCGGGATAAACGCGTAAACACCGTTTCAAAGCCCGGCCCAGGAGAGCACGTGAACCGCACGAAAAACCTCATTACCCGCCGCACCCTGCTACAGTCCGGCAGCCTGGTTGCAGGATCTCTCATTGTTTCGCGTTCCTCCATGGCCGCGAAGCCTTCGCCCGTTAAGCTCGGCATCGCCAGCTACACGTTTCGCGAGTTCAAGCAACCGCAGCAGTTGATCGATTTTATGCATCAGCTCAACGTCGCCTATATCAACTTGAAGGATTTCCACCTGCCGATGACCCCGCTGGACGCCGTTCCTGCAGAGGCCGCCGTCTATCGCGACGCTGGTCTGAAAATCACAGGCGGCGGAACCATTTACTTCCTGAAAGACGACGACGACGACATCAGGCAGAAGTTCGATTACGCCAAAGCGGCAGGATTTCCGCTGATCGTCGGTTCCCCCACGCACGAAAGCATCGACCGCGTGGAGAGCTTCGTCAAGAAGTACGACATCAAGATGGCCATCCATAACCACGGTCCCGAAGACAAGCAGTGGCCCTCGCCACACGACATCCTGAAGGTCGTCGATAAAATGGACAAGCGCATGGGCTGCTGCGTAGACGTGGGCCACACCATGCGTGCTGGCGATAACGTGCCGCAAACCCTCCGAGAGGTGGGTCCACGTCTGCTGGATCTGCACATGAAGGACCTGAAAAGCGCCACTGACAAGGAAAGCCAGTGCGCCGTCGGCGAAGGCATCATGCCAGTCCGCGAAATCTTCCAGACGCTTATCGACATGAAATATCCGGGTTATGTCGACCTGGAGTACGAGATCAACGGCAAAGATCCCATGCCCGGCGTCACCGAGAGCATCGCATTCATGCGCAAGACACTGGCCGGCATGGGTTACACCGCCTGAGCCGGACGGCGACCAGCGACGTAAATTGGCAGAGCCGGTGCAGTCACGTCGTCCAACGCGTACATCACCGCCGTGCTCTTACTGACAGAACCGATTTACCGGGGGAAAGTTACATGGGATTGATTACGCCGAACGATTACGATGATCTTCGCTCACTGTACAAAGCGCAGCTTCAGTATCTGCACTCAACTGAAACTCAGATTGTGAAAGGTCTTGAGAGCATGATCGAGCATGCGCAGGACTCACAATTGCAACAGGCATTCCGCACCCATCAGCAGGAATCGGAGCAGCAGGCGAGGCGCCTGGAACAGATCCTTACAGAGCTCCAGGGCGATGATGATGATAAGAAAGATCCCATCATTACTGCCTTGATCGGTTCTGGAACCAACATCGTCCGCGAATCGAGCGAGGGCCCCGTTCGCGACGCCGGGTTGATTGCCACCGCGCAGAAAATTGAGCATTACGAGATCGCCTCGTATGGCTCCGCGATCGCGTGGGCCAACGTTCTCGGACTGTCACAGCACGTTTCCCTCCTGGAACAAACCCTTGAGGAGGAAAAGAAGACCGACGCCCTGCTGACGCGTATCGCTCAGTCAGAGAACACGGAAGCTGCGGCAGTCTCAGCTTCCTAAGCTCGGAGCCTACTACGGAAAAGGCCGCACTTTGTGCGGCCTTTTTGTTCGTCCCAACAAACCCTTAAGAACACGAGTCCATACAGGATGAAGCGTTCATCTTCGCATTAGATGCGGCCCCGTCCGAACAGCATCCACAGAATCACCAGGAGGATGATCAGGCTCAGACCGCCTCCGCCGTAATACCCCATTCCAGGTCCCATGTAGTAGCCGCCACCACCAAACACCAGAAGCAACACAATCAGCAGCACGATCAGCATGATACTTTTTCTCCCCAGGGTTCAATACCTTACCGCAGTATCGAACACACAATGACCGCTTAGAGCGCATGAACGCGAAGAGGGATGCTTCAGGCTCAATGAAAACGTTCGTTTCCCTGTGAGCCGACTCAGAAGGTGGCCCATTAAACCTGGCCGTCAGGCGGGCAAAGCAAAACGGTTGCCACGCTTGCCTCTGCCATAACATTCTTGTTGCGCCGCTGCGTGTGCGGGGGTACGCTTCCCGTCGAGGTGCGCCCATGCCCGATGAAGTATCTGAAGCGCCGGTTACCATCACGCTCTCGTTGAGCGCGGAGACGCCGTTTACGGAGACTCTGGACATGCAGGTGAGAATCATGAATAACCGTGAGGTGTCGCGAGAGTTTACGGTGAAGACGCCCACGGTGAATGTGACACTCCCATTCCACAATGGGCCGGGCGATGCCTACCGCGTGACTGTGCAGGTGGATGGATATGTGGACGCCGGCGGGTTTGTGCATGCCGATCCGAAGGTGCACAAGACACTGAATATGCTGATGGTTCCGCGCCATGCGGCGTTTCAGTTTCCGGGATGGGCGGAGCTGCGGGCGAAACTGCCCGTGACGGCTGACCTGATCGCGGCGGGTGTGAGCGATGCGGACGCGGCGGCGCGCTATGCGGCTCTTGGCAAGGAGAAGCCGCTGGCACTGGCCTCGCTGATGAACCTTTCAGCGGCAATGCAGACGATTGGGCTTGGCGGCGGGAAGACGCCGATGGACTTCATCAAGGAAGTGATCTGGGATGTGTCGATGGCGCAGGACCGCTTCTTCGGCTACGCGGACCCGGCGATGATTCCCCTGATACGGGCGGCAGCGCTGGAGAACGAGTTTGCGGAAGAGACGAACTGCGCGCAGTTCCATCCCGGCGCGACACACAGCTGGAAGCAGACGGAGTTCACCTACTCCAACGTGCAGCTCACCTTCCACGAGGATGACACGAAGACCATTGATGGCGTGTCGTGCGTGAAGATCGAGCCGGACATGGACCTGTACAAAGACCTGGTCGCGCACGGCCTGGGCGAAGTGATCCCCAACCGGCTCACCAACGGCCTCACCAACCCACTCGCCGTCCTAGCCCTCCGCTGGATCGACGCCGTCCAGAGCGACGAACCGCTCTTCGACCCGGGGTATGGGCTGGCCTGATGTATCGCTTCTGTTTTAAATAGAGCTAACCTGAACCGCACTTCACCGATGCGTATCTAAGCTGTCCGTACCATCACTTTAATCCCATCCTTGATGTCAAACTCGAACTCTATTAGATCTCCTACTTTCGCTGCTTTATAAGCTTTCATCTGTTCTTCATAGCGACTGAGTGAGAGTCCCTGGTAAACAATTGCGTGCGGCCCTATTTGTATTGTCTGACCTAGAACCAAGCGAGAACTTTCTAGGTCGCGAAAATCCTCAAGCAAAGTGAACTCTGCGCCTGTCGCCATCCACCAGTTATCATCAATTGACTCGTGATTTGCCTTGCTTCCCTTCATGGTAACGGTAGCGGCATCAATGCAACAGCCGGTCACTAACGCATGAACAATATCCAGTGGCGCTCTTCCCGTTCGTCTAAGCCGCGTAAAGGCACATCAAGGCTGCAATTAAATCTTTTCTCAATTGCTAAGATTTTGTCGAGGAGAGCCTTCAGTCTTACGTTTATCGGTATCAGCTTGATGTTAGGCTTTAGCGACATCATAAAACGTTCATTTTCCAAATCAAATATCGAAATCGACGCATCGCTACTTAGTGCTTGTAGCGCCGCAAATGCCTTCTTTATCTGCGACGCTTTAAACCCTGCTGCGGAAAACGTGATGTTGATCTCGGAATCAGTTCCGCCTGTTACCGGAATCGTCACTCGAAAGGTGATCGGCAGATTACCTCTAATCTCAAATGTCAAGGTCTTCTGTCCTAATGCGATAGTCTTGACGTAAACTAAGCTATAGGCGACTTCATCATCTGTTGAACTAACAACCAATCTTGTTGGTACTTCTGGGAACTGCTGAGCGTTCAACGGCTGAACACGCAAAGTCTCAGGCTGGCTATCCGAGCACATGAACTGCTTTAAGAAAGCTGGTGGATCAAATGACAATACCTCTCCAGCCTCAAAGGTTTGCTCGAATCCACTGTTCATAAGATTCTCAAGTTTTTCTTGAGCCTTCCGTGCGAACTTGAAAGAAGCAGTAACGGGTGCCTGCCGTATGCTTTCAGCATCTCGAGCGAATATGTCGACTCGTTTGGAGTCATCCCAGAAAGAAGCGAGATGCAGGTCATCTAAAGGACCGATTAGGGGGGCTGTACCGTAAGAAACACCGTACCTGAAACGTTGGTCGTAGCCGCTCAACGCTGATAGGTATTGTTGATTTGTCTCTTCTGCGAGATTAGATCGCTGTTCGGTTGTAAGATCTAATGTGTTAATAGCAAGCTCACGAAGCGCCGCAATATCGGAAAAGACGCCCGGAAATATCTGATCGCGAACGTGTGTGTAGATGGAGAGCATACTGAGGAGGTTAGAGGCTTGCATCAGCTTGACATCGAAATACCGACTAAATGATGTCCGTACTTCTCTATCAAACCACCTCTGTTGCTCTAACGTAAAGTCGATTGGCAAACAGAGGGTCCACGTGTCGATTTGGTGATGCTTACGGACCTGCTGCAGGCTTTCTAGAATGTTCTTCTTTTGGCGGCTTCCAAAGCCATTCACAAAGTGCTTAGCTTGCCAAACAGAGATTTTATTTCCGAGCGTTCCTAAAAATACGTCAACGCCCTGATCACCGCCCTTTCCGTTTACGCGGCGGATTTCAGAACTTGGATACCGCGCCTGTAGAAGTTGGTCAATCAGACTCTCAAAGGAGTCTTCGTCCAATTCCTTCATTCGCATGTAAAGTGCGCGACTCATTGCTTATACACCAGAGTTTTGTTCTTCCATCATCCCACTTATCAGTCGATGGTGGATAGCGGCCATATGCGAAGCTTGCTTATGCGGCGGATGGTTCGGAACTGCTTGCGGGTGATGTTGGTGACCAGGACGCCGTGTTCTGCGGGAACGTAGCGCAGGATGATGCGAAGGTCTCCGGGGCGGGCGATGCGTAGGTCCTGAGCCTCTGTAATGTCTTTGGTGTTGCCCAGCGGGTCCTGCTCCAGTGCTTCCAGCGTGCTCATCACCTGGGCATACTCAGGGGATGCCATATTTCGGATTTTGGCCTCAGCGAGATGCGAGAGGTAGAGTGTATTTGCCATGCTGGTCCCTCCTGAGAGCTTCAGCCGAGCGAACTGGGAAGTGGATCTACGCGGCTTTGGCTTGTGAGTCCGCGACGATCTGCTCGATGGTGATGCCGTCGAGCCAGATTTGGCGATCGCGGGTGTAGTCACCGAGATGGTTGCCATAGACAGCAAAGAACCGAGTCAGCCCTTCAGGGCCAAATTTACGATGCACGAGTTCAAGCACGTCGTGGTGGAACTCTCCGTCGGTCATCTCTTTTACTGGTGGCATACGACACCTCAGCGAAACATTCTGCTTATTCAGCAATAGTTTACAGATTAGAGCGAGAGAAAATCTAACGGATTGAGCACCAGAGTTCTGGGCAGCGCCTGTGTCCGCCGAGCTAGGCTGATGAAGCGGTCGTCCGTTGTCAGCAGTGCACCGCAACCGGCCTCAATGGCAGCCGCAAGATGCATGGCGTCCAGGTTACCGAAGCCGTGCTGGCGTAGTGTAAACGCGCGAGAGATGACTGCTGGGCTGAGTTCCTGCGTGATTGTGGCAGAAGCGAGATAATCGAGGGCTCTACGACGACGCTCCTTGTCAGGATTTGCCTCGATCTCAACAACAAGTGCACGGCTCACAGCCCATTGGTGCACGCCCGCGTGAATGAGAGCGAGTACGGCTTTCACCGCAGCGGCCTCTTCGCGGACACGCGGTTGGCTTTGGTCGTCTGTGAGGCGGCCGAGCGCGCAGTTGTCAAGGTAGATCTTCATCTGCGCGTCCGCGGTGGTTACTGGATGGTGGGTTTGTCTTCGCCTTCCTTGACGTCTTCCGGTGGGATGGTGACGGCGGCGGCTACCTTGTCGGCGTCGTCCAGGTCGAGGAGTTTGACGCCCATGGTGGCGCGGCCCGCGGCGCGGATGGTCTTGGTGTCGATGCGGATGATCTTGCCGAACTGGCTGATGACCATCAGCTCGGTGGTCTCATCGACCAGCTGGATGCTGGACACTTTGCCGATCTTGGGCGTGGTGCGCATGTTGATGACACCCTTGCCGCCGCGCGATTGCAGGCGGTAGGCGTCCACGTCGGTGCGCTTGCCAAAGCCGTTTTCGCTGACGGTAAGGATCAGGCAGGGCGTGACACCCAGCAGCTTGTCCAGGGCGTCCAGCCGGTCAGAGTGGTTGATGGGCGCGGCAGCTTCCACGACGGTCTCAGTGGGGTCGCCTTCGAGTTCGAGCGGCTGGTTGCCCTTGGCGCGGGCGATCTCGTCGATGGCCTGTTGGACCTGCTGCACCATGGTGAGGTTGGAACCCACCTTAGCCTTCGGCGAAGATGGGGCACCCGCTGCGTTGGCGTCGTACTTGGCGGCGAGTTCGAGCCGCTTGCGGTTGCGGGCGTCTTCGCTGGGCGTGATGGCGGCACCGATGACATAGTCGGATTTGCGCAGCGTGATGCCCTTGTTGCCGCCAGCATTGCGGCCCATCGGACGCAGGCCGCCGGAGCGCTCCGAATCGTACTTCTCTTCGAAGCGGATGGCCATGCCTTCGCGGGTGGCGAGGAAGACGACATCGTCGCCTGAAGTGACGCGGACGGCGATGAGTTCGTCGTCCTTGTCGATGTTGATGGCGATGATGCCGCGCGCCATGACGTTGCTGAAATCGGGGAGTGGCGTCTTTTTCACGATGCCCTCGCGCGTGGCGAAGAAGACGAATTTTCCCTCTTCTTTCAGGTCGCGGACAGCGAGATAGCTGACGATTTTTTCGCCAGGCTGGAGCGCCAGCATGGATGCCATGTGCTTGCCTTTGCCAGCGGAGGCGACGTCTGGGATCTCGTAAATCTTCATCCAGAAGACGCGTCCCGTGTTGGTAAAGAAGAGCAGAAAGCTATGCGTCGAATCGATGATAAGTGAGGCGACGAAGTCCTCTTCGCGCGTCTTCATACCGAGACGCCCTGTGCCGCCGCGGCGCTGCTGGCGGTAGGTGGAGATGGGCGTGCGCTTGAGGTAGCCCGAGTGCGACACGGTGACGGCGACCTGCTCGTCCGCGATCAGGTCTTCCAGCTGCAGTTCTGCGGTCTCGTCCACGATCTGCGTGCGGCGGACGTCGCCGTACTTGTCGCGAATTTCCTCCAGCTCCGTGACGATCACCTTGCGCAGCTTCTTTTCGCTGGCCAGGATGGATTCGTACTCGGCGATGCTGTCGCGCACCTTGCCGAGTTCGTTGAACAGCTCGTCCATGGACAGCTGCGTCAGACGGTAGAGCTGTAGTTCCAGTATGGCGTCAATCTGGCGGTAGCTGAGAACGAGCGTGCCGTTGACGTTGCCGCCAGGCGCAATGGGCAGCAGCGCGGAGTCCATGCCATACTTTGCGGGGTCCAGCGTGACGCCTTCCAGCTCTGTTCCGCGCAGGTTGACGCGGCGGCCGCTAAAGAAGGTAAAGAGGTTTTCGCGGGCGTCGGCACGGCTGTTGCTATTGCGGATGATGCGGATGACCTGGTCCAGGTGGTCCAGCGCGATCTGATAGCCAAGCAGGATGTGCTCGCGTTCGCGTGCCTTGCCCAGCAGGAACGCGGTGCGGCGGCGGACAACGTCAATGCGGTGCTCAATGAAGGCGCGAATCGCGTCGGGCAGCGGGAGTTCGCGTGGCTGACCGTTGTGCACGGCCAGAAAGATCATGCTGAAGCTTTCCTGCATCTGCGTGTTTTTGTAGAGCTGGTTCAGCACGATTTCAGGCTGCGCGCCGCGCTTCAGCTCAATGACGATGCGCATACCGTCGCGGTCAGACTCGTCGCGCACGTCGCTGATATCGTCCACGATTTTGTCGGTCACCAGTTCCGCGATGCGCTTGATCAGGTTGTTCTTGTTCACTTGGTACGGAATTTCGCTGACGATGATGGACTCGCGGCCACCCTTCAGGTCTTCCGTGGAGCACTTCGCGCGCATCAGGAAGCGGCCGCGGCCGGTGCGATATGCCTCGCGGATGTTGCGCTTGCCAAAGATGAAGCCGCCCGTCGGAAAGTCCGGTCCCTGCACATGCTCCAGCACCTGGTCCAGCCCGGCGTGCGGATCGTTCACCAGCATGATGGCGGCGGTGACGATCTCCGTCAGATTGTGCGGCGGGATGTTCGTGGCCATGCCGACGGCGATGCCGGACGAGCCGTTGACGATCAGGTTCGGAAAGCGCGCCGGAAGCACGGTCGGCTCCAGCGTGGATTCGTCGTAGTTGGGGGTGAAATCGACGGTGTCCATGTCGATGTCGGCCAGCATTTCACCGGCAATCTTCTGCAGGCGGCTCTCGGTATAGCGCATGGCGGCGGGCGGGTCGCCGTCCACCGAGCCGAAGTTGCCCTGGCCGTCGATCAGCGGGTAACGCATGGAAAACGGCTGCGCCAGCCGCACCATCGCGTCGTAAATGGCGGAGTCGCCATGCGGGTGATAGTTGCCCATGGCGTGGCCCACCACCTTCGCGCACTTGGTGTACTTTTTGTTGGCCTGCAGGCCCATCTCCTGCATGGCGTACAGGATGCGGCGGTGCACCGGCTTCAGGCCGTCACGCACATCCGGCAGCGCCCGCCCAATGATGACGGACATCGAGTAGTCGAGATACGACCGGCGCATCTCCTCCTCAATGTTGATGGGGAGCATGAAGAGCGCGCCCGGACCGGACGAGCCGGGAGGCGTGGCTCCGCCATCCGCACCGGAGGCGGCGGCTGCGTCGTTGATCTTCGCGTTTTCTTCGTTCGGGGAGGGGTCCCCAGGGCCAAGCGGAAGCTGATTCTGGTCGTCTGCCATGTATGACTTAAGTATAAATGGCTCGGCTTAGCGTTACGGTTCCGTTAAAGATACGACATGGGTGTAGTTCTATCGCTAGTCATGTTCATACACTTGACGTCTAGACGTCAAGTGGCTACACTCAAAGTATGAGCCTGCCGCCTGGAAGCATCAGAGACTCCATTCTGTCTTACTTACAATCTAAGGGTGCTGATGCTTCTACATCGGAGATCTTTGCTGCTGTAAGTGCTGATCTAGGTTCTGTACCTGTTTCTTCTGTGCGATCATACCTTAATCTTAACACGCCGCGTGTGTTTAGGCGAACTGGAGTAGGACGCTATCAGTTAAGAGGTGAGCACAGCGAACATGAACCGGAAGACGCCAATGCTACAGCTTTACCTGCATGTCCCGGCCTGCTGGCGGAGGTGGGAAAGGCCAAGCTCTTTCAGGCGGATTGTATGACATGGTTAGCTTCACAACCTGCGAACTCCATTCACGCGGTCGTAACAGACCCACCATATGGTCATCGAGAATATACGATTCAGGAACAAAGAAAGCTAAGAAAAGGCAAGGGGGGTATTTGGAGAATTCCTCCGTCATTCGACGGGAGCCAGCGTTCACCGCTGCCTCGCTTCACTGTCCTAGATGAAACCGACCGTGCTTTCCTGCAAGTCTTTTTTAAGAACTTTGCTACCATTCTTAATCGCGTGCTCGTGCCAGGAGCCAATGTAGCGATCGCCAGTAATCCACTTCTAGCGCATCTGGTCTCAAACGCCTTAGTCGTAGCAGGGTTTGAGATACGCGGCTCGGTTGTGCGCTTAACCATGACGATGCGCGGTGGGGATCGCCCTAAGAATGCTCACGTTGAATTTAATGGCGTAAGTGTAATGCCGCGATCCATGTGGGAGCCGTGGGTAATTGCCAGAAAGCCGTTGGAGGGCCGTGTTCAAGACAACTTGAGAAAATGGAAGACGGGAGGATGGAGACGTCCATCTGAGCAGAAACCCTTTGGCGACGTCATTCGTTCAAGTCCTACAACATCCCGGGAACGTAAGCTGGCAAACCACCCCTCCTTGAAGCCTCAGTCTTTCTTACGTGAACTCGTCAGAGGTTGCTTACCTCTTCAGGAAGGTATCGTCCTGGACCCCTTTGCGGGGTCAGGTTCTACACTCGCTGCTTGCAATGCCGTAGGCTACGCCAGCGTAGGTCTGGAGAAAGATCCGCTTTATGCGAGAATGGCAGCCAAAGCTATTGGCCCTTTAGGCCGGTTACACTTTGTAGATCCAATTGGCCCTGAGCTTTTTGACGCCGTGCCGATCTAGCGTAGCGGTTCTTGTACCCAGCTCACCGCGAGCGTTTTTTCGGAAATCCTCAACAGTGACGTGAGCAAGGTAGACTTCGATAAACTGCATTGGAGCACGTTCCTGTACCGGTTCGGTGATGTGATCAGTCTCGTATACAAAAACACACATCCACTGCTCTCGACCGCCGTGTGTGTCAACTGCTCCGCCCCGTTTCCTGGTTGTCTTTATTTCCACCCCGTCCGTTGCAGTCTTTGCCGAGTTGTTTGGGTACTTACCTGTCACCAAAAGGTCAGGATGTCCGTTGTGATACCGATTCTGTGCCAATGTCCGAGAGTGTTTCGCTACGCTTGATGTAAGCATGTCGGAAAGCAAGCCTGACATGTTTGCGGACCGCAAGGTTTCCTCAAGCCGGGGCAATCCTCTCTGGAGTAAAAACGAATTCACGTCGAAGAAAAAGTCGTAAACGTCTTGTATCGCGATATTGAAGTCCTCAAGCCGCAACGAGAAGGGGAGAATTGCCTCGCGATTAAACTTCGATTGGTCTACCTGTCGGCGTGAAAGCATCGGGAACAGGATAACGTGACATTCAGGTATTCACAGAACCTGCATGGCACCTGTGTGCTGTTCCACTACTTAGGTTCCAAATCAGCCGTGAGATGGACGGCGGTGCCGCTGACATTCATGGTGCGGGTCCAGTCGGTGTAGCCCTTCTTCTTGACCGTGATGGTGTGCGCGCCGGACGTGACGGAGAGCGTGGAGGGTGTGTCCCCGGCGAAGGCTCCATCGATCTCGATGTCGGCTCCGGGTACGGACGAGTCCACCTGCAGGCTTGCCATGCTTGCGGCAGCTGTAGCGTTGTTGGCGGTGGCAGTTGCTCCCTGAGCGGCGTCAGTTCCTGCCGGTGTTTGCAGCCGTGCCATGTCCAGCTTGGTGTCGCCCTGCACGAAGGCTGTCACCTCCGTTCCCTTGGGGATGGTGATGTCCTTACCGTGCATGAAGAGGAAGAGCGGAGCTGCTGGGAAGAAGACGATGCTGGTGGCGACCATCGCACCGGTCATGGCTCCGACGTGTCCGCCGCCCTTGCCATCCTTGACCGCACGCAACTGCACCTTGGAGCCATCGATGAGGCGCGTGCTGTCCATGTTGACATCGAGCTTACCGCCGCGACCCATGCGCTTCTTCGATTCGGCAGTGGTAACGGTTGCAATGGCTGGCGAACCCTTCGGAATGATCGTTACGCCCTGCACAACGACATCCTCCGTGATTTCGAACGGCACCTGTTGACCCACGTGCGCATCGGCTGACGAGATGGTTTCTCCAAGACGAAGTTTGACGACGGTTCCGTCCATGAGTGTGTTAGCCAACGCAGGACGCGGTGGCTCCGTGGATGGTGCAGACGTTTGCGTTGCAGCAGATGGGTTTGGAGCGGACTGCTGGGCGAAGGCGGAGGAACCAAGCGCAAGAACGCTTGCTAGAGGCAGCACAACAATAGACTTCATGGGAACCTTGTCTTTTCGAGATGAGCCATGCTAGGGGATACAGCTTTTGAAGGCAGGGCGATGGAGAGTTCCATTACAGTGCGCGAACGCAGCTGGCCATCTCTCTACCGTCAATCTTCTATTCCAGGAAGCCTCTAGCTATGTGATTGGACCAACCGTTAAGGCACGGCATAAGCATAAGTGCATAACTATGCGAATACATTCATCTCTATGCATAACTATGCTGATTTGTTGTATTTACAGGAAATTAACTCGACTTGTCTCGTACTTTCGGGCAGACTGTAAGTGCAACACAAAGGCTTTTTGTATGTTTCACAAGAATGCAGCACAATCACTTCGGAGCAATTTCACATCCCTCTCAAACCATGAAGGTCTAACCAGCGCGGCCAGGTACGGCACAACTCCTGAAAGCGCGACCGGCCCACGTCTGGTCTCCCCTGGCCAGATCCAAAACCGTAGCAGCACGGCGTTACCGGAGCTGGTCTCGATAGCGTCGCGCCGCTGCTCGTCCTTCTTCGCGGAGGCGGCGGTGCTGGTGCTGGTCTTCGGCTTGCTGGACTTCTTCCTGCAGCGTGGCCGCATGGAACTGGGCTGGGTGGCGGGCGCGCTCTTCATCAGCCTGGCACTACTGGCAGCCAGCGTAGCCACGGACTTTACCGCCCGCCGTTGGCTTGGAGCGCATCCCTAGCGTTCCCCACGACGACCAAGAGTAGCACCAGCTTTACTGATCCGTGTCCGTGCCGTAGGTGGCAAACGGCACGGGTTCAGTGCTGGTTGGCATGGATTGCAGCGCTGTCAGGTCGCGCAGCACTGTCGCCCACTGCTCAGGCTTGGCCTTGGTCGCGAACGGCAGACTCAGGTCGGCATAGTAGGCCAAAACGTCTTCTTTTACGCCTGGTGGAATGGGCTGCGTTGGATGCGCGGCCAGGCGATGCAGCAGGTCGGCATAGGTATCGTCCGTCAGCGGGTAACCGGACGGCTTGACGACGTTGCCGGTATCCAGATCGCGGTTCTTCAGCGGGTGCCGCGGATCAGCCGAGGCCGCCTTCTCTGTTGGAGCCGTGCCCAAAGCCGGAGGAGATGCCGTCCCAGCCGTTGCGGGGCGCGGGAGGTGCAATGCCGCGCCCTGCGCCACGTCAGCCCGGGTTGCGGGAGGCGGCGTAAACCGCCGCAACAGCGCATTCAACGCATCGGTCGAATGATTCACAGAATGCACATACTCGGATTCGGTTACCTGGGTCGGACCCTTGACAGCAACCAGTTTCAGCGGGCCAACCTTTGGCAGTACATACAGGAAGGCCGCAAGACTATACGTACCTAACCCAGGCTTCTTGCGGTACGCGTCCCAATTGTTCGTTACAGCTACGGTTGCGATCTCATCCTGGAGCTTTTTCAGGTCCGGATCCTGTATTTCCACCGGCTCGTGTCTGCGATGTAACACGGTCACGGCATACGCGACGCGAGGGATCAAGCGACGCACGGCAAAGCGGTACGCTCCGACATTGATTCGCTTGGACCGATGCTCTGTAAAATCCTCGCTGAGACCGTATGTCTGGTAAAAGGCCAGCGACAACTGACGCTGCGGAACATCCAGCCCCACGTGCCGAAGGTAATGGATCGGCGCTAGCCGATTGTGAGCAATTTCGTTGATATCAAATGCAAACTCCGTCTGCACATGCTGGTGTTCGCCTTGTGCATAATTCACGCTGTTGCCATACCGTTTGCGCAGCTTCGGAAACTCCACCGGGACCGCAAGATTGGTTGCGTTCGCATGACCCACCGCATCGCCAATGTAGTGCGATAAGGCACCCACGGCAAAGGCTAGTTCATTTGCATCGTTCGCATTACGAAAGAGATTCACGACAAAGTCACCGGTGCGAACGTAATGTGTCAGATTGGAGAAGAACTCATCGCCAAACGGGTAATACCCAATGTCTTGGATGACGCATCCGCCGTAGGCATAGGCGCGCGCCTGCTCTAGCTGCGCCGGTGTCAGGTCCGGATAGCGGCTGCGCAACAGCGGCACAATGGATTGATCCCACGTCAGGTCGATCAGCTGTTCGTGCGTCAGGAGCGAGTAGGCGTTTGCCGGCGTTGCGCAACACAGCAGACCACACAGGCACAAAAAGGCCGCGATCCGTCGCGAAAGTGTGGGCCTTTTCTGAGTTTGGCGGTTCGGCGAAGGGTGCATGGGCGTGTAGTGTGTAGTGTGTCATGCATGGCGGTGAGTTGCATGAGAAGATTTAGTTATGAGTGATGCAATCTCAAACACGCCCAAGGTGAAAATCGGCGGACTGGGCCGCGCCGCGCAGAAGCTGCAGGCCGCCCGTGAAAAAGCCGAACACGTGAAGAGCGGTGCCAAGCCCATGAGCGGCAATCAAAAGGCCCTCAAGATGAACAATACATTTGCTGGAACGAAGAAGACCGGCTTCCAGCGCAAGTCCGTTTAGCTGGTCAGTAGCGCACAATCACCTGGCGGTGCCGCCGCAGCCACCAACATGGAGTTCCCACTCCCTGCGAGGTGATCGGCGGCAGCAGGCTGATGGTGCACGGCGCTGTGTCCGTGCCGTCATAATAGTATTCCTCTTTGCCGCCCTTTAACGTCGCGACGCTCATGCGGCTGACCTCTACCGTGTCCACGCCTGTTCCGCGCATCACGCGCACGCGCCACACCGCATAATCCGCCGCATAAACCAGCAGTATGCCAATCAGCAGTGCCACAACAATACGGGTGAGAATGCGTGCGATACGGGCTCTCCTTATACGCTGACCAGCGACCCGGCTGTCGGAATGCTGACGTTGAAGCTGCGTGCAGGTCTGGCAGCAGGCCCATAATGATGAACTCGGCGGACACGGCAAGGGCAAGAAGCGGCTTACGCATCTTGTATCACGAGGCAATCGATTCTGATATTTGTTCGCGAGTGATGCGATTCAGTTCTGTTAACAGACTCGTGAGGATCGGATATTTCGAATAGAAGAAAGCGATCCTGCTATTTACACTCTCAGCGTCGCCGGCTGTACTGCCTGTTAGTTCTTTTAATAAAGCTTCCAACTGGCCAGACAATTCCTTGTGAACGGCGGAGTATTCAAGCGAACCGACAAGGGCCTTTGCGTGTGCCTCTATTGCACTCACTTTGCTGTTATAGCGGATGTATGCTTCGGCTTTTCTAGTGGAAAGAATAGCTTCAGCTCTCAAATACAATGATTGGCCCTCAACACCTGCTCCATGCGTACACAACATGCGAGCATTCTCTTTAGCCATCTTGTACTCAGACTCTATATCTCCCAATTCTAATGAGTGATATTCCATCTGAGTCACTGCGTCGAAGAACGCTACCCTTAATCCTGTGGTCGCAGCAATCAGACTACTAACATCATACCTACGCAGTTCTGCTCTGAGTGTCCAATCCTTATTGCGCTTATCTACGTAGAGAGCTGCAACAAGGCTGATGGCTGCTGACACAACGGCCGAGACGAGGCCGCTGAGGAGCACTGAACCGCTCAATGCAGATTCCATATACATCTCAATAGAGTCGGTTAGCCTACGCTGACTGTCGCGGGAAGAATTTCTTCTACATCCACCCACTGGGTTGGGTAGCTTCCGGTGTAGCACGCCACGCAATAGCTGTTCGGCTTGGCGTCTCCTACCGTGCAGCTATGAATGACTCCGTCAAGAGATAAATACGCCAATGAGTCCGCTTCAATAAATTGGCAGATTTCTTCTACAGACTTATTGGCGGCAATCAGGTCGCGCGTGCTGGGTGTGTCCACGCCGTAAAAGCAGGGCGAAATCGTTGGTGGGCAGGAGATGCGCATGTGCACCTCTGCCGCGCCCGCCGCGCGTACCATGCGGACGATTTTGCGTGAAGTGGTGCCACGAATAATCGAGTCGTCGACCAGGATGACGCGCTTGCCTTCCAGCAGCGCGCGGACCGGATTGAGCTTCATGCGGACGCCAAAGTCGCGCACACGCTGCTCCGGCTGGATAAACGTACGGCCCACATAATGATTGCGTATAAGGCCGAAGTTGAACGGTATCCCGCTTTCTGCCGCGTAGCCGATGGCGGCGGTCACACCGCTGTCCGGCACGGGCACGATGACATCGGCAGGAACGGCAGATTCGCGGGCTAGCTGACGCCCCATCTCGTCGCGGCTCTTCTGCACCCAGCGGCCAAAGATTTTTGAGTCAGGCCGCGCAAAGTACACATGCTCGAAGATGCAGCTGGCTTGCTGCGTGTCGCGATTGAAGTAGCGCGAAGTGACGCCGTCTTCACTTACCATGACGAGTTCTCCGGGCTCGACGTCACGCTCGTATTTGGCGTGCAACAGGTCGAAGGCACAGGTCTCTGAGGCAAAGACGAAGGTATCCGGCGCACCGTCTTCGCCGGGGATGCGGCCCATCGACAATGGGCGGAAACCATGCGGATCACGGGCAGCAAAGATGCGGTTGCGCGTCATCATCACGATGGAGAACGCGCCGTCCACCTGCCCGAGCGAGTCGGCGATGCAGTCCACCAGCGTGTTGCAACGCGAGTGCGCGATGAGCTGGACAATGATTTCGGAATCGCTGGTGGTCTGGAAGATGGCACCATCGCGCTCCAGCCGCTCGCGCGCCGTGCCCAGGTTCACCAGGTTGCCGTTGTGCGCGATGGCGATGAGACCCTTGGTTGATTCCACCTTGATGGGCTGCGCATTCAGCAACGCCGAGTCGCCGGTGGTGGAGTAGCGCGTGTGTCCGATGGCAAGCGATCCGGGCAGCTTGGCCAGTACCGGATCGGTGAAGATTTCGCTGACCAGGCCCATGCCCTTCAGGTCGTGGATGTCCTCGCCATCAGCGGTGGCGATGCCGCCGCTCTCCTGCCCGCGGTGTTGCAACGAGTACAGGCCCCAGTAGGTCATGCGTGCGGCGTCGGGATGGTTGTAGATGGCCATGACGCCGCACTCTTCGCGCAGCTTGTCGAAGGGTGTGTCGGCTTCGTGCTCCGTCAAGGGAACAGGGAACAGCGAACAGGAAGCAGGCTTCACGCGATCACCTGCTCCGCAGGCTCAGGAATTGCCTCGGATAACGGTACCCACTCGGATTGCACGCGCTTTAGAAACATGCCTTGCGCATCATGCAAGTCGATGACGTCAATCTCAAACGGCAAGCCAAGGTCCTCCAGCGCGTCCGCTATGTTTCTCCTTTGTTCCCGGGTAAGACTCGTCTCTCCCCCTACAAGAATGTCGAGATCAGAATCTGGACGGGCGAGGCCTGTGACTCGGGATCCAAAGAGAAACACTGGACGATTAGTTGCAGTAGCGGAAAGCACCTGTGAGATGGAACGAAATGCCCTTTCGCTCAAATCAACTTTGGTCATCTGCATCCTCCCGAGGAGTGCGGTCCTTGATGTTTGCGAGTAGCACACGCGCTTCATGCAGCATGAGCGGCGCCATTCTTGCTACATCCTGTGCCTTCTCCATACCGTAGTCGTGCACGGTGGTGTTGCGTGCATCGCGAAGCATCTGCCAGACTGCCCATCCGCTGGCCAGAAGCTGGTCAGCCTCTCCGCGCCTTATGAACTCATTCAGTTCATTTGGATGGATTTCCGCAATGGACGGATCGACATCGATAAGGTAGCGACGAAGCAACTTACGTGACACCTCAAACGTTAACTCGAAGCGTTTGATGACCGAGTCAAGATACAGATCGTTGGATGAGTTCTCTTCATAGGCGGTAAGTGCTTCCTGTAGGCGAACAAGCTTTGTCACATCGAGCGGCTTGCTGGAGCGCGAACTCATGCGAGAACCACCTGTGTTTCGAGTTGTTCTTCGAGTGCACCATAGAATGCGTGTTCCGCTTGTTTGAAAGGAAGCTCTAAGTACTGTTCACAACCTAAGTCCCATGCACGGATGTGCTGCTCTGAAATGGTTCGACCAATCTCAGATGAACCAGCTCCGCATTTCTTTGCGAGGCTTGCAACCTCTTCGTAATCCTTCGGACTACAAGTGACGAGCACCGCCCCCGGAGTTTCACGAAACAGCGAGATGTGATCCAGCGGGCCCGGTTGTTCATCAATGGACAGGAAGTCTGCACCGATACCGTTCGGCATGCCACAGCGCAGTGCCGTCACAGCAGTACCTCCACTGCCTTCATCCGCTGCCGAATGGATTAATCCCCTTCGTGAAAGCATAGCCAGAGATTCATGTACTGCTGCTATAGCAACAAGGTCGAGCCGCGGTACGCTTCCCCACGAAATACCAAATGTAGTTTTGGCATACTCACTGGAGCCAAGTTCCTGAAGCATGCGTTCCTGTTGTTCCTGCCAAGTTGCATCTGACCTTAACGGCAGCGGAAAAATCGTTACAAGCGAGTCACCTGCTTGCTGAAATGCATTGGGCACAGCTTTGGTTACGTCATCCAGGATGCCGACGACGCCGATTACGGGGGTGGGGTAAATGCCTTCGCCTTTGGTTTCGTTGTAAAGGGAGACGTTGCCGCCGGTGATGGGGGTGCCGAGGGCGGTGCAGGCTTCGGCGATGCCGTCTATAGCTTGCGATAGCTGGGCCATGATCTCCGGCTTCATGGGATTGCCGAAGTTGAGGCAGTTGGTGGCGGCGACAGGTGTTGCGCCGGTGCAGGCGACCTTGCGTGCAGCTTCGGCGACGGCGTGCATCGCGCCCAGTTTCGGGTCCAGGTAGCACCATCGGCCATTGCCCGCGAGCGCCATGGCGAGGCCTCGCTCCGGCTTCGGGGTTTCCGAACCCACCTTAGCCTTCGGCGAAGGTGGGGCACCCGCTTCTTTGCTGCTTCGATCTGTTCCCTGTTCCCTGTTCCCTGTTCCTTGGCTGCACGTGCCCTTGATGCGGATGACGCCTGCCTCCGCCTGGCCGGGGCCGAAGACGGTGTTGGTCTGCACCATGCTGTCGTACTGCTCGTAGATGTGCGCCTTGCTGCAGATGTTGGGGCTGGCAAGCAGCTTCTTCAGGTCGGCGGTGTAGTCACGCGGCTTCTTCAGTTCTTCCAGCACCCATGCGGGTGGATCGAGCGGCACCGGAGCTTTCCACTCGCCCACGGGACGGTGGTAGACCGGTGCATCATCGGTAAGCGACTCATTCGACAAGTCCGCAACCAGTTCACCGCCGTGCCGCACCTTCATGCGGTTTTCCGGGATTACGGTGCCCACGACGGCAGCATCGAGTCCCCATTTTTCAAAGACGTCGAGTATTTCCTGCTCGCGCCCGGCGTGCGAGACGAGCAACATGCGCTCCTGCGATTCGGAGAGCATGATCTCGTAGCTCGACATGCCGCTGTCGCGTTGCGGAACACGGTCGAGTTCGATCTCCAGCCCAACGCCGCCGCGCGCCCCCATCTCGCAGGTGGAGCAGGTCAGGCCTGCCGCGCCCATATCCTGAATGCCGCTGACCGCGCCTGTCTTCATTGCCTCAAGGCAGGCCTCCAGCAGCAGCTTTTCCATAAAGGGATCACCCATCTGCACGTTGGGGCGCTTTTGCTCGCTGCCTTCCTTAAACTCTTCGCTGGCCATGGTGGCCCCGTGGATGCCGTCGCGGCCGGTTTTTGCGCCGACGTAGATCACGGGATTACCGACACCGGTCGCCTTGGCATAGAAAATTTCATCGTGTCGCACCAGGCCGAGCGCGAAGGCGTTGAGCAGCGGATTGCCGCTGTAGCACGGCTCGAAGCGCGTCTCACCGCCCAGGTTGGGCACGCCGAAGCAGTTGCCATACCCGGCCACGCCGTGCACGACGCCTTCCATGACGCTGCGGTTCTTTTCATAGTCGATCACGCCCGGCCCAGGCTGCTCATCGTCAGCGTCCAATCGCGGAATGCCGGACTGTGCGTCAAGGCTGATTGGACCGAAACGCAGCGAATCCATCACCGCCATTGGGCGCGCGCCCATGGTGAAGATGTCGCGCAGGATGCCGCCTACGCCAGTCGCCGCGCCCTGGTACGGCTCAATGTAGCTGGGATGATTGTGCGATTCGATCTTGAAGGCGCAGGCCCAGCCATCGCCCACGTCAATGATGCCCGCGTTTTCTCCGGGACCCTGCATCACCGATCCCGGCCCGCTCTCGCGAAAGCCTTTCGTTGGCAGGCGCTTCAGGTGGACACGGCTCGACTTATAGGAGCAGTGCTCCGACCACATCACGCTGTAGATGCCAAGCTCGGTGAGCGACGGCGTGCGGCCCATGGTGGCCAGAATCTTCGCGTACTCCTCGTCGATGATATTGTGCAGCTTCAGGAGTTCGGGCGTGACGACGCACGGCGTGGGTACGTCACGCGATGAGACTTCCGCCTCGGTAGGGATGGCTGCGGGCAAGCTCACACCTGCTAGTGTCGCACGATGCGAAGCTGCCGGGTTTCGCACAAGGCAACTACTCGCCCCACGCCTTTACCTCCGCGCCGCCAAAGATGCCCTTACGCAGCCCCGGCGTGAAGAAGCGGTCCAGCGTGCCCTTGCTGTCGCCCGTTGCCTCGTCCAGCTTCGCCAGCACATCCGCGCTCAACGTCACGTTCAGCGAACTCAGATTGCGCTGTAATTGCTCCACCGTCTTCGCGCCAATGATGAGCGAGGTCACGCCCCGCTGCGCCGAGGCCCATGCCAACGCTATCTGGTCCAGTGGCATTCCAGCCTCTTCTGCAAGAAGCCGTAAACGGTCCAGCACCTGCCAGTTGCGTTCCGTAAACAATTGAAAGGACGGCAGATTCAGGTCCAGCCGGCCACCGCCCTGCTGAACAATACCCTGCGCATCGCGGCTGTACTTGCCTGCAAGAAAACCAGCCGCCAGCGGCGACCATGGCGTCACGCCCATGCCGAACTCAAGTGCTGCGGGGATGTGCTCGCGCTCGATACTCCGCTCGAGAAGCGAATACGGCAGTTGCAGCGCAATCGGCCCAGGAATATTCAGTGTTCGCGCCATCGTGCCCGCGCTCGCGGCATACCACGCTGGGATATCCGAGAAGCCGAAGTAGCGGATCTTGCCGGAGCGTACAAAGTCACCGAGCGATTGCATCACCTCATCCAGCGGAGTAATGCCGTCCCACACATGCATCCATAGCAGGTCGACGTAGTCCGTCTTCAGCCGCTTTAGAGAACCCTCCAAGGCCCGGTGCAGGTTCTTCCGGCTGTTGCCGCCGCCATGCGGCTGGCCCAGCGCGTTGAAGCTCCATTTCGTCGCCAGCACCAGCTTCTCGCGCAGGTTGCGCTTGCTGATGAACTCGCCAACCAACTCCTCGCTGCGGCCTTTACCGTACACGTCGGCGGTGTCGATGAAATTGCCGCCTGCGTCCACATACGCATTAAAGATCGCTTCGGAGACATCGTCCGGCGATCCCCAGCGTGGCGTGCCCATGGTCATGGCACCCAGGCACATGGGAGAAACGATCAGGCCCGAGCGCCCAAGCGTGCGAAAGTCAGTCAGCATCATGCCTGATCAGATGCGGCAGCTTCTGCTAAGAAGCGCGCCTCAATGCAACGGCGTCCAGGCCAACCCATCGTTCTGCTTGCCTGCGGGCAGCTCGCGCGTCACCGTCCAGCCATTTGTGTCGATCTCCGCGACCTCCGGTACACCGAATGCCGAAGCCCACGCGCGGCTGCCATCCGCATTCAGGAGCACTTCTTGCGGTTTGCCAGAAACGGGGATGCTCTTCACCATTTGCAATGCGTTCAGATCGACGACACCCACCGCGTTCGCATTTGGCATGCAGATCAACAGGTGCTTTCCATCGTGCAGTGCGATGGCACCATAGCCGGTCGCGGGCATTTCGATCCATGCGCGTACCTTACGTGACGCAACGTCGATGGCGGCAAGCCGTGGCGATCCTGTATCGGAGACAAAGACCGTCTTGTCATCGTTTGAAATGGCAATCCGTTGAATATGCGTCGCCACGGGAATGGTGGCCAGCAGCTTGTGCGCCTCCATATCCAGCACGGAGACGGTTCCTGGACCGACGTTGGCTGTGTACCCGAACCGGCCATCGTGCGACAGCACAAACATGTGCGACTCATCCTGCCCAGTCGGAATGGTGTAGAGCACCTTGTACGTCTTTGGATCGATGGCTGTGATCGCCTGCTGCAATTCCGTAGTCACATAGACCACGTTCCGCTTGGGATCGTAGACCGGGTCATGCGCGCGGACGCCCTTGCCAAAATCGATCACATGGATAATTTTGCGTGTGGGCACGTCAATGACCAGCAGTTCGGACCCGTCGGTTCCAGGCTTGCCGACACCGGAATTACCGTAAATGGGAGCAAACAGTGTCCGGCCGTCCGGCAACATGGCCAGTTCATGCACCTTGATGCGGCCCTCTTCGCCGATGGTGGCAACCTGCTTGCCGCTCGCCAAGTCGATCACGGAAAGATTGTTGTCACCCTGATTGGCTGTGATCAGGGTTCCAGCAGGTTGGGTAGCAGCAAAGGCGGACGCGGCGAAGGCAACGGCAAGGAACGCAAACCTGAACATCAAGACACCTCGGAAGCACAGTCAAGAATGGCATCGAGATTGTCCCACGTTCAAGCGATCAATGGCGAATGCTTCCGTCTCAGTTGAAATGAGGCATTGTTGCATAGTGGCTTCAAACAGTGTAGAAAGGACGGCCATGGAGCGAAATCCGTTTGGCGTTGCGTCCCGTCACACTTTTAGAGGCACTCTACAAGGGAGTCCAGGTAGTCCTAGAGAAGTTCGGCGATTTCTTACGCGAAGTGGCTGCTCTCGTGCTGGTGTTCATCCCGTTGGACCTATGGAAGGGTGACTTCACCTGGCAGAGGTCCATTGGCATCATTTTGGTATCACTCGCCATCTTTACATTTGGACTAGTCTCGGAACTTGGTGCCGTCGCAGTAAAACGGGCTCGGGACCTATATGAGGAGGAACAGGAACGTGGATCAGGCACAAGCGCTAAAGCTGCTGGTTGAGGTTTTTGGGGTCCTCTCTGGCGTCGCAAGCGGTGTCGCGTTACAGTCCGTTTGGTTCCTTCATCGGCGAACAAGAAAGCACCGCGAAGATCGCATGCGCAATGAGCGGGGCCAAGCTGGACAGCCTGCACCGTTTGTTCACGGTTAAAGCATCCGTTGTTCGTCGTCTACTCTGCACTTTCAATGCGCCTAACTGTACGGCAGATCAAATTTATCTTGTAGCAGCCACGCTTCTCAGACACTAGCTCAGGTATACAGCGATTAGTTATTTAGTAGGAAAGACGTGACGCATCAGCCGGTCTGCCGCAGGTGGGGACAACTTAAACTGAGGCACTATCCGCTCTACGGCTTAGTTATGGCCGGTCGATCCAAAGCCGCCGTCGCCCCGGTGCGTCGCGTCCAGGTCGTCCACCTCTTCAAAGCTGGCCTGTAGACGCTGCACAATGCGCAACTGCGCAATGCGGTCGCCCGCAGAGAGCATGATGGGAGCACCCGTAACATTCATAAGAACCACTTTCAGCTCGCCGCGATAGCCTGGGTCGATTACGCCCGCAAGCGTGGCGATACCCTTCACCGCAAGGCCGCTGCGATCTTCCACTAACGCGCCGTAATCCTCTGGGAAGGCCATCGCCAGCCCCGTTGCCACCACCGTGGTTGCATGCGGTGTAATCGTGGCATCCTGCACGCTGTACAGGTCGGCAGCCAGATCACCCCATGGCCCGGTGTGCGCGTACCGGGGAAGACGCGCCTCGGGATGCAATCGCTTGGTAGGAATATGCGGCATCACTACAGGATACGAGAGCTTGGATGCACAGCATACCCTTATCCTGTGGAAGCTTAGGAGAACAGGACGCTTACGGCGCAGTGTTCCAGCGTGAGATCACGCGGGTCTGCCGCTCCCACCCGAGCACGCTGACCGTTGCGGTCGAGAGCGCAAGGTGTTCGCCAAACTCACCGGACTGTCCAACCCATACCGCCGTCAGGATGCGAAAGATATGCGCATGGGCAAACAGCGCGCACTTGCCACCATGCGCGATGCACCGGTCAATGACCTGCTGTGCCCGCGCTGCAACTTGAGCGACGCTCTCCCCGCCGGTGATCTCACTGTGCCACACGTTCCAGTCTGGATGCGTGGCCTGAATCTCCGGCGTACTCAGCCCTTCGAACTCCCCGTAGTTCCACTCCTGCAGGTTTGGCTCAACCTCCGCATCCGGCTCACCCGCCAGGGAGGCGGTGTCACGAGCACGCTGCCGTGGGCTTGTGAGTACTAGATCGAAATGGGTCGTTGCCAGCACCGGAGCTAATGCCGCAGCCTGCGCGCGGCCATGTTCCGTCAACGGCAGATCTGTAAAGCTGGTGTGCTTGCCATTCTTTGACCATTCAGTTTCGCCATGGCGAAAGAGCCAGAGTTCAGCAGGTGCCATTCCGTTCATCCCCATGCTTTGCAGTGTACTGTCCGGCGATCACTGTTCACGTTCCGCAAATGCTTTAAAAACATCCTCAATATCCCGGTTACCCTTTGCGGCGTTACCAAGAACGCGTTCGCCGATCGTCTTCGCGACATCCTCCAGGGCAATTTGCAATGAGGTGGCGGCGAGACGCGTTTTTACCGGCTGATCTTCTCGCAAACCCTCACGCGCGAAGCAGCACGCAATGGGCAACGCACGCGCCAGTGTGTATTCCGGTGTCTGCGCGTAGAAGTGAAACAGAAGAGGAAACAGCACCAGGTCGAGCCGCGCCTGCAAGATTTGCTGCTCCAACAACACGAGAAACATGGGGTCATGCTCACGGACCGACAAGCCGGTTCGCTCCTGGGCTTGGGCCGCAAGCGTCAGCCAACGTGCCGTGGCGCGCTGCCTTCCCAGTGCCGGATACAGCAACACCAACCACGAGACACTTGCTGTAATCATGCTGATACCGATCAGCCCCTGAATCGCCACGATGAGCCGAAGCCAATCCGTCTTCGGATTGAGATCGAAAGTCTGAAAGGTACAAAGCGCACCCATGGAGAAGTACAGGGAATGCAGAATGCGGCTGCCCCAGCTCAGGCTGCCGAACGTAGCCGTGCTGGAAAAGTGCCCCGGGTACAATCCCAGGTAAATCACCGCGAACCCAATGCACAGTAGCATGACCCAGGCCAGCAGTACGGCAATCAACGCGAGCGGTCCAACGGCCGGGCGAAAGGACGTGTGACGCAGCAACAGTGACATGCCGCGCCCGATGCCATCGCTCAGCGAACCACTCAGCGTGGGATGGAAGATGTCCCGGAAGATCTCACGCAGCGTGAACAGCACCAGCAGCGTTCCCGCGATCTCAAGCACGGCAATCAAGCTGCGGTTTTCACCTCTGTACGAGAGATGCGTGGCAACGCACAAAGTCGCGCCCAAGGCTTACATCGTTCGGAGCGCCCGGCTGACCTGTACCGATTCGGCCGCAAGCTGTGACAGCATGGCACCGTCGCCGCGCCGCTCAGCCTCCGCCGTCATCGACCGCAGCTCCCGCTGACGCCGCTCCAAACGCCGCCGCTCCAGCGTGTGCAGCACATTGCTTACCTCAACCGCCACCAGCGACGGATCGGCTGGCGATTCCTCGTGGAGAACGCGCGCCAACATCTCGCGGCTGCGATCGTCCGGTGCGGCGTCCAGCGGACTCTCCCCAGGCGGTACCAGTGCCAGAGTCTCGATCAACTCGGCGGCGGCCATGCCCTCCAGCCATTCAGGATGTGCCGCGATCTCGCTGGCGACCCGCTGCCTCGTGCGGTCCGCCGCTGGCAATACTAACGCACGCAACAGAATGCGCTCCGTCTCGTTCATCGCCTGCCCAGCCGTGCTGCGAACGCTCTCCAGCCGGTGCGTTGCCGCATGCTGCAACTCCTGCCGCACCAGCGATGAGTCGATTCCCAATTTCTGCGCTGCATCTTCCACAAACTGTGTCCGCTGAATCGCCGACGGCAAGCGCCGCATGTGCGGCAGCAGGAAGTTCACGGCCTTCACCTTCGCCTCTGCCGTACGCCCAGGAAACAGGGTGCGCGCGCGCTCGATCAGGTATTCGGAGAGCGGTTTCGCCGTCCGCAACGCCTCAGCATACGCGGCAACTCCGTGTTCCTGTACAAAACGGTCCGGATCAAGGCCGCCCTCCAGCGTCACGACACGCACTTCAAACTCTGCTTCGGTTAACAGCGCTAACGACTTTTCCGACGCGTTGGCGCCTGCGGTATCCGGATCGAAGTTGAGCACCACACGTTTGGTAAAACGCGACAGCAATCGCACCTGATGTTCTGTAAACGCGGTACCACTGGTGGCAATCACCGGCTGAATGCCCGCCGTGAACACGCGGATGCAATCCATCTGCCCTTCCACCAGCAGCGCATAATCCTGCTGGCGGATCGCGGCCTTCGCCTTATCCAGGTTGAAAAGCACCTGCCCTTTGGTATACAGCGGCGTTTCCGGTGAGTTCAGGTACTTCGGCCCGCTCTTCTCATCGCTGTCCAGCGCGCGCGCCGTGAAGGCGATCGTCTTTCCCTGCTCATTCGCGATGGGAAACGTGATCCGCTTGCGAAACTTGGCGTACAGCGTTCCCGTGGGGCGTCCTTCGTCATTCTGGTCCTTCGACGAGAACAGCCCGCTGGCACGCATCGTCTCGTCATTGAAGTGCCGCCCCAGAGCCTCGCGCATATGGTTGTAGTCATCCGGCGCATACCCCATACGAAATAGGCCAACGGTTTCCGTCTGCATCGCACGTGACGATAGGTACTCACGCGCACGTGCCGCCTCGGGCGATTGCAGTGCCTGTTGAAAATACTGCGTGGCGGCCTCGTGAATGTCGATTAACTGCCGCCGCAGCCCGGCCTGTGCGGCCTCTTCGGGTGAACTCCACTCGCGCTTCGGCAGCGGGATGCCCGCCTTCTGCGCCACCACCCGCACCGCCTCTGGAAACGTGATGTTCTCGATCTTCTGCACAAAGGTGAAGACATCGCCCTTGGCATGGCAACCAAAGCAGTAGAAATAGCTGTGCTGCGCATTCACGCTGAACGACGGCGACTTCTCCTGATGAAACGGGCACAACCCGGTAAAGTTCTGCGCGCCACTCTTGCGCAGACGCACATATTCGCCGATCACCTTCACGATGTCGGTCGCCTGCTTCACGGTCTGGGAGAAGTTCTCTGCCATTGGACTGCCATTCATCGTAGCTGTCGGTTACGTGGAAATCAGTGCATCAGGCAGTTACCAAGCCATCCTCTCCTTGAAAGTGGCTGGACGCGAAAAAATGCTCAACTGGCCGGGCTTCAGTTCTTCTTTGTATGAACCACAATCGTTAGGTGTAGACAAACCAGCCTCAGCGATTGCATCTAGATTAAAGCTCTGCAGGTTGGGTTGAGTCTGACATAAGGTGTGATAGTCCACGAATACCTGCACCCACTTAATTTGTTCCACAATTTTGAGGACAGCGGTTCCACTCTCATTGTGGTCACATCAGAAGAGTATTTATGGAATCTGACATCTTCTTGCGTTGTGCCCATAAAGACCAGCAAACGCTGGTGCTGCATTGGCTTGCCGTTCTTACCATCGACAGCTTTCAAAATGATGCTGAGTTCCTGCGAACACGCTGCATCACTGGATGAAATCAAAAGAGCAGAGATAGTTAATGCTCGTATCAGGTGCATGAGAACGTACCTATCTACATGCCAAGCGTGCACGGATTGAGACATGTGTGGCGGCATTACTCAGGCGGACTTCTCGAATCCTAGCGCACGATGCACGACACTGCGCACAAAGTCTCCATAGCTTTCGCCACGCTCCGCCGCCAGCTCGCCCGCAAGTGTCGCATCCGCAGCATCCAAGACAATTGGAATCTGCGGCGTCTTAGAACGCGACAGCCTGTCCGCAAGCGTACTGCGTCGCAGCGTGCCGTTTTTTGCCGCCGCGTCAAACGCCTCTGTGACGAGATCCTGGTTCTCGAACCACCACTGTGCTTCTTGCGCTTCTGTTTCGAACTTCGGAACTTTCAGCATATTGCTCACCATCACGCTCCCTTCTCCTCAAGATATCGGCGTCTCAAATACGCGCCTGGCTGATATGCAGTGACCGGTCGCAGTAAGCCGTTGCGGATCGTGTAGATCACAAACAGTATTCTTCCACAGGCGGACTCGCCGATCAGAGAAAATCGCTCTTCGCCATCTTCGTATTGAACATCCAGTTCCAACGCCATGCCGCAGATTACGTCCTCCACCTCCTTCTGGGTGACATCGTGCCGCGCAATGTGCAGTATGTTCTGATCATCCCATTGAAATCCATCCATAGGACCTCAAGTTCCGTAGTGTTCCCACAGTAGTGGCACGAGTTCAATCAAGTTACATGGCATGTTACGACGTCCGAGTACTATGAGCAATAATCATCCCAAGCGTCCTGGTGTTCTGACCGTAAGCACCGGAACGAAACACGTGACGGTCAATGGTCTACGAGAACGTCGCGATGGATGTGACTCTGTGGCATTATGCCTCCACCGCCTTTGTCTCAGTCAGCAAAGTGCCATTCACCAAGCGAACGTGCGAGTCGAGCCCAGCATCCTGCAGTTCTTCTGGCAGCAAATCCGCCGGAAAGTCCTGGTAACAAACCGGCCGCAGAAACCGCTCGATAGCCATTGCGCCAACCGAAGTCACCCGGCTGTCCGATGTCGACGGTGACGGTCCACCATGCACCATCGCGTACGAAACCTCCACCCCCGTGGGAAATCCGTTGACAATGACACGCCCGGCCTTGCGCTCGAGAATGGTCAGCAACTGCCGGGCAAGGGCGTGGTCTCCGGGTTCGAGGTGCATGGTGGCGGTCAGTTGCCCTTCCAGGCTGGCGGCGGCTTGCAGCATGTCCTCCGCGTCCTTGCACGCAATCAGCAGCGCGGCAGGACCAAAGACTTCTTCCGCCAACATGGGATTTGCGCGGAACGCCTCGGCGGTAGTGCGGTAGAGAGCCGGTTCTCCACCACACGAGTTCTCCGCGGCATCCGAACCGGCTGCAAGCCGCTCCACGCCTTCAGCACGCCCCAGCGCAGTCACACCATCCACGTACGCCTCGTGGATCCCGGCATTCAGCATCGTGTTTGCCGGTGCGGATGCCATCGCGGATGCGGCTGCATCGCTAAATCGCTGAAAACCTTCTCCAGCGACACCGAACACCAGGCCGGGCTTGGTGCAGAACTGGCCCACGCCAAGCGTCGCCGATCCGGCAAGTCCCTTGCCAATAGCCTCTGCGCGCACAGCAAGAGCCTCTGGCAGCAGAAACATGGGATTCACGCTGCTCATCTCCGCAAATACCGGGATGGGATTGGGACGTTCGGCGGCAATCTTGACCAGTGCCCGGCCACCTGCGCGTGAGCCGGTAAAGCCCACCGCCTGAATCGCCGGATGACGTACAAGCGCGCCACCAACCTCATTCCCAACGCCCACCAACAACGAGAAGACGCCCTCCGGCAAGCCACACGCCACGACCGCCTGCCGAATGACACGGCCCACCAGTTCCGATGTGCCCAGGTGCGACGGGTGCGACTTTGCCAGAACGGGGCATCCAGCGGCAAACGCCGAGGCGGTATCCCCACCCGCAACGGAAAACGCCAGCGGAAAATTGCTCGCTCCAAAGACGGCAACCGGTCCAACCGGTATCTTGCGTGACCGCAGATCGGGCCGGGGCGCGGGCGTTCGATCCGGCTGCGCGGTGTCTACCGTCAGGTTCAGCCAGTGGCCCCCACGCACCAGCGATGCGAACAGACGCAACTGCCCGCAGGTGCGGCCGCGCTCGCCTTCGATGCGCGCCCGGGGCAGCCCAGACTCCGCCATCGCCCGCTCCACCAGCTCATCCCCAAGTTCAACCAGGCCCTGAGCAATCGTTTCCAGCAGCCGCGCCCGCGTTTCCAGGGGAGCCGAACGAAATGCGTCGAAGTCGCGCGCCGCAAGCTCACAGGCACGATCCACATCCGCCAGCGTACCGCCACCGAAGACACCACCCAGCGTCTCGCCTGTCGCTGGATTAACGGCGCGGTCCTCGCCCTGTCTTCCGTGTACCTCTGCCATGCCAATCAGCATGGCACCCGTGATCTTCATGCGCTGCTCTCCATCGTGCCTTAAGCAGTGTAGGACGAAGTTCGGGTATCTTGCGTGAAAGAGCCAGGCCGGGTGCCCCACCTTCGCGAAGCTAAGGTGGGTTCCTCATGCAGGCAAGATGCCCGTCTTTGGATTTAATGAAGAGGAGAAAACGTCACGGCTCGACGCGCAACGTATCTCCCGTCCTCAAGCCAGCCTTGCGAATGCTTCCCGGCGCAAGTTCAAGCACGCTGCGCGGCGTCACCCCAAACCGCCCAATGCGCCAGGGCTGCAACTCCGGGCAGAGACCAGCCACGCGCAGATCGGCGTCCAGCGCAACGGCATCAATCGGAAACCGCATGCCACACGTGTGAATGCCCGATGTCGGCAGAATCCAAAGCCCAGAGCCGTGTGGAAGTCCACGCCGCCCTTGCAAGCCAAGAAAACGCAACACAAAGGTGTCCGCGACAGAGGCCAGGCAGAGCAACTGACCAGTGCCTGCGTGAAGAAAACGCACCTGTTTCATTTACTCATGTTGCCCAGGTTGTGCATCATGCTCAGAACAGCAGGCCCCAGCAAAACGATGAAGATACACGGAAAGATGAACAGAACCAGTGGGAACGTGATCTTGATCGTCGTCTTTGCGGCCTTTTCCTCTGCCGCCTGTGTCCGCTGCATGCGCGTGTTGCTGGCAAAGGTGCTGAGGGCCCGCGCAATAGGCGTGCCAAAGCGCTCCGCCTGCACAATCATGCTCACAAAGGCGTCCAGCTCAGGAATCTGCAGGCGTTCTGTCATATCCCTCCATGCTTCAAGCCTGGGTTTGCCGGCACGCTGCTCCTGACCCAGCCGGATCAGTTCCTCCGTGATATCAGGATGGCTGATGGCCAACTCCTCAGCGACACGGGCGGTTGCCTGATCCAATCCGAGTCCAGCCTCCACGCAGATGACTAAGAGATCGATGACGTCGGGCAGGCTCTTGGCGATGCGCTTAGCACGCTTGTTGATAAGCCGGGAGAGCACCACTTCCGGCAGAAAGAAGAAGAGCAGTGGAAGAAAAAACATCCAGAACGCGGGAGCGACAGGAACACAAGCCCCAAGCACAAACGCCGCCGCTGGAGCGGCAACACGGATCAGGCTATAGGTGTCCAGGGCTTTGCTGGTGGCGTAGCCCGCGCGGAGCAGGCGCAACTGGAAACGCGGACTGCGAAACATGCTGATGTTCTGCCGCAAACCGCCGCCCACCAGGGCAATTGCACCCCTGGATGCGGCATCTCGCTTCGCAGCCATCTCTGCGGTGTTCACGTGCGCCACCTGGCGCAGCAGACGGGCTCCCGAGGCGCTGGCCTGCTTGCGGCCTTGCATCTGCACCGCAGCCACGGCGCCAAAGGAGAAAACCATACAACAGATGAAAAAGACGAGAATCATCGGTTTAGACCTCGATATCCACGATGCGACGGATGATGAAGCCGCCCATGATCACCATGACGGCACCAACAGCCAGCATCATGCGGCCAAGCGGATCGGTAAACAAGCTGGTGGAGTACCCCGGGATGATCGCGGAGATGACGAGCAGCAGCACGATCGGCAGGGCGGTCAGCAGCCAGCCCGTCAGCCGGCCCTGCGCCGTGTAGGTCCTGATCTCGCCAAGTACACGCAGGCGCTCGCGGATAACATGCGCGGTGCGCTCCAATATCTGAATCAGGTCGCCGCCCGTTTCTTTCTGGACCAGCGTTGCCGTCACCATGAAACGCAAGTCCTGTAGTGGTACACGTTCCCCCAGCGCCATCAGGGCATCACGAAACGGAACACCAAGTTTCTGCTCCTGATGCACTTGCGCGAACTCCTCGCGGATAGGGTCGCGCGTCTGTTCGGCGACCACCTCAAGCGCCTGCTGCACGGAGTGTCCGGCCCGCAGCGCACGTGCGATCAGATCGATGGTATTGGGCAGTTCAGCATTAAACGCCTTCAAGCGCCGTGCGCGCTTGACGGTGAGCCAGAGCAGCGGCAGCATACTGCCAGGCAACGCCGCAATCGCACCGACGGCGATGCTCCTCGCCAGCAATCCCGTGAGCAGGAACGTCATGGTGCAGCTCAGTGCGCACAACAGCAGAAAGTCTCCCGCCTTCAACTTGACGCGGGCCTGTAGGAGCATCTTCGAAAGCCGGTTACTTAGCTCCGATTCCTGGATGTACGCATCGATCTTCTTTCCCGCAATCGCCTCCCGCGTCTTGGTCTGCGCCGCACGAACTTCAAATTGCGGCAAGGCCGTGACCGCAAACAGGCGTCGTGCAGATTTTCGTGCGGGCCGCGAGGGTAACGTTACAAAAAACACTGGCGCAAAACACAGCACGGCAACAGCAAGAAAGATAATGGGCAGCGACGTCACAGCTATACCTCAACTTCCGAATCAGCGAAGTTGATGGACAGCGGGAAACCCGCGGCCTGCGTGCGTTCGGAAAATTTGGGCACGATGCCCGTTGCCTTAAAGCGGCCCTTTACCTTGCCGTCACGCGAAAGTCCGGCCTTCTCGAATACAAAGATGTCCTGCATACTAAGCACATCGTTGCTGTTGCCAGTGATCTCGCTGATATGCGTGACACGCCGCGAACCATCACTCATACGCGAGATCTGCACGATTAAATCGACAGCCGACGCGATCTGAGCGCGTATCGCCTTTTCCGGCAATGCAATGTTTCCCATCATCGACATCGTCTCAATGCGCGCAATTGCATCGCGAGGATTGTTGGCGTGCACCGTAGTCAACGAGCCGTCATGGCCGGTGTTCATGGCCTGCAGCATGTCCAGTGCTTCCTCGCCCCGGGTCTCACCCAGGATGATGCGGTCGGGACGCATACGCAGCGCGTTGATCAGCAATTCACGCTGCTTGATCGCTCCCCTGCCCTCCACGTTGGGCGGCCGGGTTTCCAACCGGACCACGTGCTCCCGCTTGATCTGCATTTCCGCGGAATCCTCAATCGTCACAATGCGCTCGCGCGGCGAGATGAATCCGGACAACACATTCAGCAGCGTCGTCTTACCCGCGCCCGTACCGCCAGAGACAATAATATTCAGCCGCGCTTGCACCGCCGCCTGCATCACGTCCAGCATGGCCGGGGTAAATGCCTTGTTGCGCAGCAGATCGTGCACAGTGAGCGGTGTGGAGCCGAACCGCCGGATCGACATCGAGGGTCCATCCACGGCTAGCGGCGGAATGATGACGTTCACACGGGAACCATCCAGCAAACGCGCGTCCACCATGGGCGACGACTCATCGATGCGCCGGCCCACGGCGGAGACGATCTTATCGATAATGTGCATCAGGTGCGTGTTATCGCGAAACGCGATGTGCGTTCTCTCCAGGAGGCCGCGCCGCTCCACATAGACACGGTCAAAACCGTTGATCAGAATGTCGCTGACGGTCGGATCGTGCAACAAGGGTTCAATGGGACCAAACCCAAAGATCTCGTTGAGTATCTCCGTATCCACCTTTTCGCGATCCGTCGAACTAAGCGGAATATTCTGCTCACTTACAATCTGATGGATCACAGTGACTATCTGCTGACGTCCGTTGACAGCATCCTGCTGCATGGCGGATAACTTCTGCAAATCCACGCGCTTCAGCAACTCGTTGTGCACGGCAATTTTCAGCCCGTCCCGTGCCGTCTCGCTGAGTGTCGATTGGACACGCACCTCCACCTTGGTGGCGGCCGGCGCGTGAGGGGTCATGAATATTGCGGTTTCAGCCACTTGGCACCTCCTTTGCTCCCAAATCCAAAGCTGAAGCTGCGTTTAGCCTTCTGTACCACGGACTGCGGTGCGGCTTGGTCTTCCATGCCACCCGCTAACTCCGCGGCCCAGGAGGCAATCGCCGTACTGAAGGACGATGTACTGTTTACCGGGATGGGCTCGCCATTGTTTACTGCCGTAAGTAATTCCATGAAGTTATTCGGCACGGATAACTTCACGCCGGTGTGCATCGCTTCCCGTATCTGTTCCGGAGTAATCGACTGATTCGACGTGGCCCGGTTGATCACAAGTGAAAGCGAGTCTTCACCGGAATGGTTCTGCTTCATGTGTTCCACCAGCCGGGCCAGATCGCGCAACGATGCCACATCGGCAGTGGAGACGAGGAAGACCTTGTCCGACTGGCTCGCGACGGAGAAGCTGGAACTTTCATACCCCACGGAGGAGTCGATCAGCACATAATCGTACTCACGCCGCAGAAAGTTCATGACGCTTTCCAACTCACTTTGGCTGCACATGAATTGTTCGTTCGAGTAGTCAGGCGAAGCCAGCACGTCCAGCCCGCTTTTGTGCGTGACAGCATACCCCTGCAGCAGTTCCGTGTCCAGGCGGTCCACATTGCGCAGCAACTCATCAAAATGGTACTGCGCGTTGTGCAATCCCAGATACAGCGCCACGTGCCCAAGCTGGTGCTTGTGATCGATGATGAGCGTCTTGCAGCCGTGTGTCTGCGACAGATGCAGCGCCAGGTGAACGGCAAGCGTGGTCGTTCCCACGCCACCCTTTGCGCCAAAGAACGTGAGAATTTTTCCGTTACGATTTTCTTCCGTCTGCGTCATGCGCATGTGCTGTAGAAAGCGGTTCAGCGCATCCTCAAACTCTTCGGGCCGCAGCGGTTTGCGCAGGCACTCCACGCAACCCGCGCGAACGGCACGCAGCAGCATCGATGGATCGATCTCGCTGCCGACCGCGACCAGGTGAATGCCATACGAGAAGATCTGATTCAGACGCTCAGCCGTGCGGAGCGCTGCCTCTGGATCGGCGTCGAAATCGATTAGCGCAACGCATTTACTGGTGGTCTTCACCGATGGCGGAAACTGCGGACGGCGCTCCGCCGTGATGTAATCCGCAAAGGCACCCGCGAAGAAGAAGCCCTGCACGTTATTGCTGCAGGCGGCTGCCATGTTAATCACATCCGGGTCCTTGCACACGCAAAAGATGGGGGATGGATCCCGCTGCTTGCCAATACTTTGCAGGGCAGCAGCTGCCGCCTTCACTGTTCCGCTCATTTCGCACTCTCCTTTGCGGGTGTTGCCGGCTCGGGCGCTTGTACCTTTTCCGTCTTCCGCACCGACGCGTCGAGCTTGTCGTCATTCAGAAACGGCACCACCATCTTTGGATCGGCAGGCGCGGACGTTCCAGTCAATGGATCGACTACATGTGCCGTCACCATGACCACCAACTCGATCGTCGAGTGGTTCAGACCCTTCGATTTGAAAAATTGCCCAAGAATCGGGATGTTCGCAATACCCGGCATCTTCGCCAGTTGGTCCGAAACACGGTTGTCCAGCAACCCGGAGATCGCGAACGTATCCCCATCGCGAATCTCTACTTCCGTCTCCGAGCGGCGCGTGGACAGTGCCGGAACGGTCGTTCCATACAGCGTCACGGAGTTGCTGTAATCCAGCGCGCTCACCTCGGGTGCCACCTTCAGATGAATGGTTCCATCGCGATTCACGGTGGGCGTAAAGTCGACCTTCACGCCATACGGCTTGTACGTAATACTCACGGACACACCCGACCCCGATGACCCCTGCACAACAGGGACGGGGAACTCGCCGCCAGAGAGGAACCGCGCCGCAACGCCGCTCATGGTCGTCAGCTTCGGCTCTGCCAGCACTTGTAAAATCTGCCGCGTCTCCAAATCCTTAATGGTCATGCCGAGGGCCAGTTTGTAGCTGTAGAGAAACAGGTTCTCCGGATCGGAGACTTTAACGCCTTGCCCTAGGGGAATGCCACTGGTGTCGACGGAATTCGCAAACTGCTGCGTGGAGCCAGCCGATGCAGTCCGTCCCGACGTCATGAAGTTGAACCCAAACTGCTCAGCCTTCGACCGGTCAACCTCTACAATGCGCAGCTTCAACTCCACCTGCTTGCCATGTGGCACCTGCACGTGCATCGCATTGACCACTTCCTTCGAGTAGGAGGCAGCCAGCTTCGCGGCACCATCAGAAATAGCCTGGCTATCCACATCACCCGTTAGGAAAAGACGCCCCTCGCGGCTCTCGGCCGTAATGTGGGCGTCGGGATATGCTGCCTGCAAGGCATCGCGGCCAAGCTGCCCATCCATGTCCACCGACACGGCATACACGTGGCTTCGGTTGAGCGTGTCCCACATCACCAGGCCGCTGATACCCGCCGCCTTCGCCGTCAGTACCAGTTCCTGATTGGCCGCGGTGAACGAGTCCACAATATTCTGGTCGCCGATATATACCCGCTTGATCGGCATCTTCGCGTGCAGTACAACAGACTGACCCACAATCAGGTGGATCTTCTGTTGACCACCAGCTTGCTGCATCTCGAATAGCGTCAGGTCAGACCCCGTGGCCATCGCGTGGGAATTGTCCGTGGTGGAAACCTGTGCCTGGGTACATGTGCTGGCAAGTCCGGCAAGCAGGAGCGTGGAAATCTGTTTGGTGAAGGAGTTCATTTCTTACCTCCCGGCGCCGGCGTCGCCGGTGCAGCCACGCTATCGGTGGTGGAGCTGCCCGTGCCGCTCACGCCGGCAAGACCTGCCAGGCTGGAACCGCCAGAGCCTTCTGATGTGCCAGGGCCGCCCCCCATACTCATCCCGCTTGACGATTTCGCGCTGCCGTATACCACTTCCATTTGCGGGCCCGGTTTCGCCCTCGTCTCCGCTCTCGCTTTGGCTGGTTGCCCAACAGAAGCACCACCCGGCAAGGAATGCCCTACAGCCACTGACGGCTGCTGCTGCGCAGACATGCCGGTCATAGCTTTGTTGGTGCCAGGCGCACTCTTCGCCGATTGCGGAGCAATCTCCGACATGGATACCGGCGTATTGCGGCTGATGTTCTTGTCCGCTCCATTGCGCAACGCAAACTGTAGCGATCCCTGATTGCTGGCCAGCAGCGCGCGTTCCGCCTGTTGCGGGTCCAGCAGCAGCGTGACCACCGTCGTCGTCGTCGGCTTGCCGTTAGGGTTCGGCTCGGTCTGTTGTCCCGTCGCCACCACTTCTGCGTTCTGCAGCACCGTTGCCGTCACTGGGTCGGATCCGAAGGAGCCTTTCGACGTGACCAGCACATCCACGTACGACCCTGGGTTCAAGAAGCCCGCGACGCCAACCACCTCATCAGATTTGAGCGCAATCGCGCGCATCCCCGGTGGAATCTTGCTGGCCAGGCCCGTGCCGCTGCCCGCCACCGCCAGATCCCGCTCCAGGATGGGCTGCCCCGGTGCCAACGGATAAAGAGCGACACGGTTCAACGCGTCAGCTTGTTTGGTGATCGCCCCATCCACCAGCTTGCTTGTCGGCCAATAAATGGTCTGGAGATCGTCCGTGTGCAGCACTTCGCCTGAGGCAATCTCCCGCTTGGGCGATTGATACGGCTGCATCTTGGCATGCTCCGATGCGGAAACGTGCGACACGTGACGGCTCAGAAACAAGGTAAACAGCGCGGACATTGCGAAGGCTGCGAAGAGCGCGAGCATCAGTCGCTTCGATGAATTCATCGGGAAACGCTCCAAATCTGTACACAGAGAGCGAAGAGGCATCCGCACGCAATGGGAAGCGCAAACGGAATGCTGAGAGCGTTTGTTGCCTTGATGTTGAGGTGCCGGTTTGGTGTCAGGCCCTCATGCCGGTGATGGCGTACAAGCTTTACGAGATTCGGTAGTACGTGTCGAAGGTGCTGGTGGTGAATCGCGACTCCTATTGCAAATGCGGCACCTGCCAGCGCGGTCGCAATCAGCAGTATTGGCAGGGCATGCAATCCCGCCCAGCAACCGATCGCCGCCAGCAGTTTCACATCACCGGCACCCATGCCCTTCGCCCGGTAAAACATGAACGCGATGCCACCCGCCAACAGCCCTGCAAGCAGGCAGCCAATCAAAGCGCGCCAGCCGCCCATGGCATGAAATACCAGCGCCGTAAGCATCGCACGCCCAACTAGCCAGTTCGGGATGCGGCGGTCGCGCCAGTCAAATACTGCCGCGACAAGCGCAACCAGGGAAGCCGCCCCAAGCAGTGAACTATCGATTACGGCCTGGTGCATGGCATTCTCCGGGTTTAGAAACAGTGGCCAAAGGGCAGCAAAAAGAGGACCACAAGAGCCTGGCCCTCTTTTTTGCCTCGCGGGTGAACGATGACGGACTGTTACTAGCTGTGCAAATTACTTGCGATGTTCTGGAACAGTTGATTGATGTAGTTTCTCAGAAGGTACATGAAACCAATGCAGCCAACGGCGATAATGCCGGCAATTAGGCTGTATTCAATGAGGCTCTGTCCGTCTTCATCCTGCACGAACTGGGTAAGATTCTTGTACATAAGTCTTCCTTTCTCCTTGTGTGAGTCTCTCTCACCCGGTAACTTGTCCGTCACCCGCTCTGAAAGAGTGTTACTGGTTGTATCGGTAGTTCCCTGTCCTAACTTGAGAACCGCTTCGCGTGAGTTTTCTTAACTTCTTCAAAGAATTCCTGCACAGCATCCTTGCTCACTGCCTTGATCTACGCAAAAGAAGCGCAACCGCCTATGCCAGGCGAAACAGAAACATGATCGGACCGGTTACAACGTGAGCCGCGGGACTGCCCTAAAAACGTCGAAGAGCGCGATGATCTGTTCGCGCATGAGCCACATGGCGGTGGCGATGCCGAGTGCCATGATGCTCGCGATCAGTCTGTACTCGATCGGGTTCTGATCCCCTTCCCCCTGTAAAGAACCTTCCAGCGTTTCATCTGCTTCATTCATCTCGGTGCGCTTCCGGCTTCCTCCCGACGCGGCAGACATAGTTCCGCCGCTGCAAACGTTATCGGCGCAGTCTGCCGCTACATGAGACATGCCGCCGGACGCTGTGATTCAAGACAGGCCACTTCGCGCCGATACTCACGGTATGGCCGCAGTGCGCAACCCAATACGTGAGGCAAAGGAGACCGCCGCATGATTCCGCTCTTTGCCATCGTGCTCCCGGTTCTGCTTCTCTTCTGCGGCCTCGCCATTGATATCGGCTTTTTGGAAGGCAAATCCGTGACCATGCAATCCGCCGCCGACGCGGCCTCCTCCAGCGCGGAGCTGGAAGCGGAGCGCGGTGCCAACAATAACAACTGGATTACGGTAGGCAAGCAGACCGCCGCGCTTAACGGCTACACCGACGGCCTTAACGGTACGGTCATTACCGTCACGCGCCAGCCGGCCAGCGGCAGCTACGCCGGGCGCAATGACGCGGTCGCCGTCACCATTAGCAAACCATCACCCACCATCTTCATGCAGTACCTTTCCCCCACGGAACCGCTCTCCGTCAGATCCGTCGCTCTGATTCCGCCCTGTATTTATCTGACGGGCGCACAGTCAGGGTTGACGTTCAGCGGCAGCAGCGCGGTCATCAACGCGTTCTGCCCGGCGTACCTCAACGGCACCGGGCAGCTCGACGGCAGTTCCAGCATGAGCACCACGGCAAACAACCTGACCGGCGGCTCCAGCCTCGGTGGCAACGTCTCGCCCGGCATCACGTCGAACGTCCCTGTGCTGATCGACCCTCTTGCATCCGTGTCACAGCCCGTCTTCACCTCCTGCACGAACACGAACTTTGTGCAGAACGGCGGCAGCGCCGCGCTGTCCTCCGGCGTTTTCTGTGGAGGCATGACCCTGAACAATGCCACCGTCACGCTTGCACCGGGCCTGTACGTTATCGCGGGAGGAGCGCACTGGACCAATTCCACCATCACCGGCACCGGCGTCACGCTGTTCTTTACCAGCACGCCGTCATCCGGCTTCGGCCAGTTCACCATTGATGGCAACAGCCACGTTACGCTCTTCGCGCCCACCGACACCTCCAGCAACGGCGTCCCAGGCATCCTCGTCTTCGGCGACCGGCAGTGGCTTCCATCAGGTCCGCAGGATTTTCGGGTTGTCAACGCGACGATCGCGGGCGACGGCATCTGGTACACCACAAGCACCGGGATCGCAATTTCCAACACCCAGTGGTCCACCAGCGACTACTTCGGCCTGGACACCGCATCCCTGGCCATCGCCAACTCAAATCTCACGCTTACCGCTGACTTTTCAGGCCTGGCGGCGGGGAATCCCTTCCGGCCGTGGGGCGGGGTGGCCGAATGAGCTTACTGCGGGACGAGAACGGCAGCGCCCTCATCGAGATGGCGCTCCTTTTGCCCGTGCTGCTGCTGATCGTGCTCGGCGTCTTCGACTACGCGCTGGTTGTAGAAAAGCGTCTCCGGCTGGCCGAGGCCGTCTCCGCTGGTGCCGCCTATGCCTCCTTGCCCGGCAATGCCCTGGACATCGCCGGTACGCAAAACGCTGCCACTCTCGCCGCCGTCATGCCGGAGATGTCCGTCACCGCCACGGCATACTGGACATGCTCACCAGGCGGCGGTCAGGTCACCGCCAACACCACGTGCTCCGGTGGCATCGCCCCCATGCAGTGGATCGAAGTTGACGCGACCGCCACCCCCACGCTGCAGTTTCAGTTCCCCGGCATCCCCCTCAACGTACCGCTCACCGCCACCGCCATCCACCGTGTGGTGCGCTGACATGAGATCCCGCATCCTGCCGTCTCATGCCAACCTCTTCCGTGACGAAAACGGCTCAACCCTGATTGAGTTCGCCTTGGTTATCCCTATCTTCCTTCTCGTTCTTTTCGGAGCCTTTTACAGCTTCATGGGGCTCTTCTTCTACTGCAATGCCAGCTACGCCAGCCGGGTGGGCGCACGCTACGCCTCGCTCCACAGCGCCACTGCTCCGGTTGTGGCAACATCCAGTTCCGTGCAGACGGCCATCACGCCGCTGCTCTGGACAGGTGCGCTGACCACCCCCACGGTCAACACCGTCTGGCAGCCCTCCAACAGCATCGGCGGCACCGTCACCGTAACCGTGACCATGAGCCTGCCATTGCCCATCCCTTTCACCAGCATCCAGTCCATTCCTGTCAGCAGCGCCGCCCAACGCGCCATCGTGCACTAAGCACACGAATGCTTGTACGCTTTCCCTCGTCTAAACTCTTGACTGCCTAGAAAAAAGACCGCGCCAAGAGCATCCGAGTTGACTGTCGTGAGACTTTACAATCAAACTGTGATCTTCCGCCGCATCGTCTGTGTCTCCTCGCGCTGGATTGCCTGTAAGCCGTTCTGCGTGCTGACGGCGTGTGCGATTCTGTCCGCATCGCTCGCCGGTTGCAAAGGCAACGAACTAAAGCGTGAAGCGGCAGAAGCTCCGCCAGCAACCCCGCAAGTAGTCGAGACCGGAAGTGACAACGGCGTCCACGTGCAAAACGCAAAGCTCTTTCCCCTCGTGGCCGCGCAGGCGCGCTCTGCGTTCGAGTCACTCAACGTCACGGGCACGGTGCAGCCCGACGTCTCCCGTGAAGTTCCCGTGCTGTCCATCGCCAACGGCCGTGTCACCGCCCTGCACGTCGGCCTGGGCAACTACGTGCACAAGGGCCAGCTCGTCATGGACGTGCAGTCGCCCGATGTGGCGCAGGCCTTCCTTAGCTATCAAACCGCGCTCGCGAACGAGAACCTTACCAACACCGTCCTCACACGGGACAAGCTGCTCTACGACAAAGGTGCCATCGCCAAAAGCCAGCTTGATATCGCGGAGAACGGCGAGGCTGATGCGAAAGCCGCGCTTCGCGCCTCCGAGCAGGAACTGCGCATCCTGGGGGTCGACAAGGATCACCCCAGCGACACCGTCCATGTCTACGCACCCATTTCCGGCGTCATCGTCGCGCAGAACACCACCGCTGCCGGAGCGGCCGGCATCACCTTCGCGGGTTCCGCCGGTTCACTCACCATCGCCGACCTGTCGCACGTGTGGGTGGTCTGTGACGTGTATGAAAACGACCTTGCCAACGTGCATCTGGGCGAGGACGCGGACATCCGCCTGAACGCCTTTCCTGATAAAGTCCGCACGGGAACCATCTCCGATATCGGTGCCATTCTCGATCCATCGCTTCGCACCGCAAAGGTACGCATTCAAGTGCAGAACCCGGACAACCTGCTGCGCATTGGCATGTTTGCCACCGCGACCTTCCACGGTGCACGCGCTCAGACGGTGGTGACTGTCCCTGGGAACGCCATTCTCCACCTGCATGACCGCGATTATGTCTTTCTGCCCTCCGGCGGCGCAGGCGATTATCGCAGCGCGGCCGTGCGCACCGGGCAGACCTTTCCGGGTGGAGCGGTCGAGATCCAATCAGGTCTGAGCGCCGGTCAGCAGGTCGTTGCCAACGCCCTGGAATTACAGAACACGGCAGGGCAGTAAATGATCCGGAAACTCGTCGACTTCGCACTCGACAATCGCTTCATTGTCCTCGTCTTCGCGGTCCTGCTCTTCGGCTGGGGTGCCATCTCTTTTCACAATCTGCCGGTCGAAGCCTACCCGGACGTCGCCAACAACTACGTCACCGTCATCACGCAATGGCCGGGCCGCGCCGCCGAAGAAGTCGAGCAGCAGGTCACGGTCCCACTCGAGATCGCCTTTGCCGGCATCCCGCACATGTCGCACCTGCGGTCCACCTCGCTGGCGGGCCTCTCCAGCGTCACCATGATCTTCGACGACGAGAGCATCAACGACGTAAACCGTCAAAAGGTCGTTGAACGTCTCACCCAGGTCCAACTGCCCAACAATCTTCAGCCGCAGATCGGCACGGACTGGAGTCCGGTTGGCCAGATCTACTGGTACACGCTCGAAAGCACCAATCCCAACTACGACACCATGGCGCTTAAGAGCCTGGAAGACTGGACCCTCGAAAAGGATCTCCGCACGGTTCCCGGCGTGGTCGATGTTTCCAGCTTTGGCGGCCCCACGCGCGAGTACCAGGTCATACTCGACCCCGCAAAGCTCGTCGCCTACGGCCTCAACATCGCGCAGGTGAAACAGGCGCTTGCCGCAAACAACACCAATGCGGGCGGCAGCTTCATCGAGCAGGGGGCGCAGCAGATCAACGTGCGCGAGGTAGGCTTGTACCGCAGCACGGACGACATCGCGAACACGCCGCTCAAAGCACAGAACGGAACCCCGCTCCGTATTCGCGACGTCGCGACGGTCGTGCAGGGGCCAAAGATTCGCCTGGGGCAGATCGGAAAAACCTATCGCCGGGCAGATGGCGCGCTGGCCGACAATCCTGATGCTGTTGAAGGCATTGTTGCGCTGCAAAAAGGTGCCAACTCAGACGAGACGCTCGATGGCATTCATGAAAAAGTGGAAGAGCTAAATACCCGGGTTTTGCCTCCAGGCGTGAAGATCGTTCCCTTCCTTGACCGCTCAAACCTCCTCCACCTCACCACGCACACCGTCCTGCACAACCTGACCGAAGGCATTGTGCTGGTGGTCATCATCCTGTTTTTGTTCCTGGGCAATCTCCGGGGAGCGCTGATTGTCGCGCTTACCATTCCGTTTTCGCTACTGTTTGCATCCATCTGCCTTGATCTGCGCCATATCCCCGCCAACCTGCTCTCGCTCGGCGCGCTCGACTTCGGCATGGTCGTCGATGGAGCGGTCGTCATGGTGGAGAACATTGTCCGCCACCTCAGCCACGACCGGCGCCAGGACCTCACCGTACGCCAGCAGATCCGTCTGGCCGCCCATGAAGTGCAGCGCCCCGTCTTCTACGCCATTGGCATCATCATCACCGCGTATCTGCCCATCTTCACGCTGCAATCGGTGGAAGGCCGGCTGTTCAAGCCGATGAGCTGGACGGTGGCCTTTGCGCTGTTGGGCGCGTTGATCTTCTCCATGCTGGTGGCGCCGGTGTTGGCGAGTTTTTTATTCCGCAATGGTGCCACAGAGTGGGAGAATCCACTTCTACGCTGGTTGACAGCCCGCTATCGCACGGCGGCTCAATGGGCTATTGAGCACCGCTACGTCACCGTTGGTGCTGCCGCCGCCGCCCTGATCGCCGCCATTCTTCTGGTGACCACTGGCGTCGTCGGATCGGAGTTCCTGCCGCATCTTGATGAGGGTGCGATCTGGGTCCGCGGCACACTCGCGCCCTCTACCGGACCTTCGGAAAGCCTTGCCGTCGCCAACCGTGCACGCATCATCTTGTCATCGTTTCCGGAGGTCGTCCAAGTCGTCAGTCAAATCGGACGTCCTGACGATGGCACCGATACCACCGGCTTCTTCAACACGGAATACTACGTCGACCTGAAGCCAAAAGAAGACTGGCGGCCCATCTTCCGCGAGAATAAGGAAGATCTGATCGGTGCCATGAATCGCCAACTGAACGACTTGCCAGGCGTAATCTGGAACTTCTCGCAGCCTATCTCGGATAACGTGGAGGAGGCTGTCAGCGGTGTGAAAGGCGAACTGGCCGTCAAGCTCTATGGCACTGACCTGCGCACGCTGGAGGCAAAGGCCAATCAGATCGTCAGCGTCATGAGTACTGTCCGTGGCGTGCAGGATCTCGGCCTGTTCCGCGTCATCGGCCAGCCCAATCTCAACTTTGTCGTGGACCGCGATGCGGCCGCGCGCTACGGCATCAACGTTGCTGACATCCAGGACGCCATCGAAACAGCCGTGGGCGGCAATGCAGTAACCCAGGTGCTGGAAGGCGAGGCACGCTATGACGTCACCACCCGCTTTGCCGGACCCTACCGCTCCACGCCGGAGGCGATCAACGAGATTCGAATCGTATCGCCCTCGGGTGAGCGCGTTTCGCTGGCCCAACTAACAAAATTGCAGACAACTGACGGCGCGGAGGAAATTTACAGGGAGGGCGGCCTGCGTTACGTCGCCATTAAATACTCCGTGCGCAACCGCGACCTCGGCTCCACGGTGGAAGAAGCCATTACAAAGGTCTCCAAACAGGTCATGCTGCCCGCCGGGTACAAGATCGATTGGGCGGGCGAGTACGAAAGCCAGAAGCGCTCCACCAAGCGCCTGCTCATCGTTCTACCCATCACGCTTCTGCTGATCTTTATCATCCTGTACACCATGTTTCACTCCGCGAAATGGGCCACGCTCATTCTGGCGAACGTGGCCATGGCACCCATCGGTGGCCTGCTCGCATTGCTGCTCACCGGAACGCACTTTTCCGTTTCGTCCGGCGTCGGCTTTCTCGCGCTCTTTGGCGTCTCCGTGCAGACCGGCATCATCATGCTCGAATACATGAATCAGTTGCGCGAACGAGGTCTGGGCGTCGAAAAGGCCGCGATCGAAGGTGCGGTTCTGCGGCTCCGCCCCATCCTCATGACGATGCTCGTCGCCACGCTTGGCCTGTTGCCTGCCGCGCTCTCCCATGGCATTGGCTCGGACTCGCAGCGGCCGTTCGCCATCGTTATTGTCGGTGGCCTCATCGGTGCGGTCCTCATCAACATCTTCCTGCTGCCCACGCTCTATGTCTGGGTAGCGAGACCCACTGATACGCTACCCCACCGGGATGAGGAGCTTGAAGTATGATCCATCCCCGCCTGCCCTTACGTATTTCTCTTGCCACGCTTTGTGTGCTGCTGCCCGCCATCTCCTTTGCCCAGGGCGGCGGTGGCGCGGGTGGCGGAGCGGGATCAGCCGGTGGCGGCGCTGCCGGTGCAGCAGCCGCGGGCGGCGCCGCATCTGCCGGAAGCAGCGCCGCCGGCCAGGCCGCGAGTGGCCAGGGTGCCACCGGACAGGCAGGCCGAGGCGGCCAACCCGGCCAACAGGCCGCACCCGGCTCAGCCGCCGCAAGTTATGCAGCAGCAGCAGCGCCCGGTACAGACCCGCGCAAGCCGCCCGCCGCAAAGCCTGGCGCACTCACGTTGAACCAGGTCCTGGACCGCGCTCGCCTCCACAATCCCACCCTGCTGGCAGCCGCGGAGAACCTCCGCGCCGTCCGCGCGCAGGAGATCCAGGCCGGTGTCCGTGCCAATCCCTACCTGGGTATCGCAGGGTCCAACGTTACCGAGTCTGGGGACGCGGGAAATCCGTATTTCTACTCCGTCCAGGTTTCACGTCTTTTTGAGCGCGGCAATAAGCGCGAGTACCGTCTTCAGAATGCCCGCGCCACCACCGCGCAGACCGGCGCTCAACTACAGGACACCACTCGTCAAACCGAACTCGCGGTCCGCCAGGCCTTCACCACCATGCTGATCGCCAAGGAAGCGCTTGAACTCTCCCGCGCCCAGTTGGCCGACTTCCGCCACGAAGTCGAGATCGCCAACGACCGCTACCAGGCCGGTGATCTCGGCAAACTCGACTTCGAGCGCCTCGACCTGCAACTCGGCTCGTTCGAGGCCGACGAACAAAACTCCGAAATCACGGTCGAGCAGGCCTCGATTCAACTGCAAACCCTGATGGGCGCTCCCGTCACCTCAGCGGACTTCGACATCACTGGCCCCATCGTTCCGCCGCCTCTTACGCAGGGCCATGACGAGATTCTGGCCGAGGCTCTGCGACGCCGTCCCGATCTCCGCGCCGCGCAATCCGCAATCGTGGCTGCCGATGCAGCCGCCAGGCTCGCCATTGCCAACGGCACCGCCGACCCCACCGTGGAAGCCGAGTACGACCGAAACGGTCCTGACAACTCCGCCGGGTTCAACGTCAACATTCCCATCCGCGTTTTCGACCGCAACCAGGGCAACAAGGAAACCACCCGCCTCGAGGCAAACGCGGCACGGTTGACCGAGCAGGCAACACGCAACCAGGTCGCGTCCGACGTCAACCAGGCATGGAGCAACTACACTCACGCCCGCTTCCTATCCAACCGCTTCGGGGAGCACTACCTCGACGAATCCACCGACGTGCTCTCGATTGCACGCTTCGCTTTCGACCACGGCGGTATCGCCCTCATCGACTATCTCGACGCACTCCGCGATGCCCGCACCGCCACCAGCGACGCCCTCAATGCCTACTCCCAAACCTGGATGGCCATCCACCAGCTCAGTGCCGCCACCGGCACCGATCTTGCCCCGTAGCTCCAAAACGCAATCTCAGCAGGACGCAATATGAAAGAGGCCACCTCTCGCCGGAGGTGGCCTCTTCTGTTTATGCACTCTGACGCCTTGCGTCAGAGCCGTTAAGTAGGTTATCCGTTCTGCGCGTCCGGGTGCAGCGTGCGGTAGCTCGCGTTCCCCTTCGACCAGACCAGCAGCAGCAGGTCCTTGTCCGACCCACGCACCTGGCTGGCAAACTGGCTGGCCGAGCTTGCTGGCTGCCGGTTCACTTCCAGGATCACATCGCCCGGCTGCAAGCCCGCCTCCTCGGCCGGGCTTGCCGGACGAACATTCTCAACCACCACTCCGTGTACCTGCTCCGGAGCATGGATTTCCTGCCGTGCCTCAGCGGTCAAGTCCGCAACCGCCAGGCCCAGTTTTCCACTCTGCGGCGCACCTGGCTGATCCGCCGATGCCACCTCATTGTTGCCGTGGAACTCACCCACCGTCAGGTCGATGTGCACCGGCTTGCCATTGCGCATCACGCCGAGAGCAATGCGCGATCCAGGAGCCTGTTCGCTCACCGCCAGCTGTAGCGCGCTGCCATTCGTGATCGTCTGCCCATTCAGCTGCGTCACCACATCGCCCTGCTTCAGGCCCGAACGGTCGGCTGGCGACCCAGGCGTGACCTGCGCCACTATCGCGCCGTTCGCGTCCTGCAGGTTGAAGAAATGTGCGTTGTCCGGCGTCACATCGTTCAGGCTGATGCCAAGGTAACCGTGATCCACCTTGCCATGCTTGATCAGTTGGTCCGTCGTGGCATGCACCAGCTGCGCGGGAATCGCGAAGCCAGCACCGGCAAACGATCCACTTCCGGAGATGATGAATGTGTTGATGCCCACCAGCTCCCCATGCGCATTCACCAGCGGCCCACCAGAGTTGCCAGGATTGATCGCGGCGTCCGTTTGGATATATCCGCCCGGCTTGCGCGCATCGTCCGAGTAGGGATTGGGCCGGTTGACCGCGCTCACAATACCGCGTGTCACAGAAAACTGAAAGTAGCCAAACGGACTGCCAAACGCCAGCACCGTCTGTCCGGGCACCAGCTTGCCGGAATCACCCCACGAAATCGCGGGCAGGTCGGTCGCATTCACCTTCACCACGGCAATATCGGTCAGCTTGTCCACACCAACCACCTTGCCCGTCAGAATGCGGCGGTCATGCAGCGTCACCTTGATCTGTGTCGCTCCGTCCACCACATGGTTGTTGGTGACAATGTAGCCATCCGGCGAAATAATCACACCGCTGCCAATACCATGCTGTAGCTGCGGTTCTTGGGGCTGCATCATGCGTCCGCGTCCCTGACCCCCACCCTGACCAAAGAATTGTGCGAACCCTGGAGGCAGGCCGTCCGTTTGCCCACTCTGTGCGCGCTCTTCTTCCGATCCGCGCGATGTGACCGCGATGTTCACAACCGCAGGCGTAACCCGCGCCGCCACTGACTCCATTGCGTTGTCCAGCGACATCAGCGCCGCAACGCTGTGGTCATCCAAAGCCGAAGCCGTCACTGCGGACGCGTGCACACCGTTGTGTCCAGAGATAAGAACCGCCGCAAGCGCAATCGTGCTGGCAATACCAGTTGGCAATGCTGCCTTCTTCGCAGCTGTAACTACTTTATTAGTTGCAGTAAACATGTGTATCTCTCCAGAACAATCAGAAAACGGTTAAAGTTGGACGACGAGCCAGCCACTCCCGGTGGGAATAACGGCATAGGGTAAAGAAATCTGCTGCAGCACGGGAGCATCCTGCGGTTCCGGCGTGTATTCGATCATCTGCTCGACTGGTGCCGACACTACCCGCTGTACCGGCCAACCTGTTGTCAACGCCGCAAAGCGAGTGGCACGCGGATGCTCCATCTTCCCTGCGAAGCGAGCTCTAGCTGGGTGTTCCATATTCCCTACAAGGCGAGCTCTAGCCGGGTACCCCATCTTCACGGTGAGACGAGCGTTACCTGTGTGCCCCATCTTCACCGCGCAGCGGTTAAGGTGGATTCCTGTCCGCAAACCCGCACCCCGTTCCGGCATGATGAAACTCGTCCGAACCAGCCTTGCAGGCACGCCGCTGAAGACGTCAGAAGAAGCGTGAGTCTCAACCGCAGCCATCGTTGGCAATACGTCCGCAAAGGCAACCGGCGCACCAAAACGCTGGAGTGCAACCGTCCCGGCGCACAACCCGCACAGCAACAGCGCCGATGCGACGCGGTACGTAAACCGGCTCGCCGGCCGTGGAGGCCATTGCAGAATCTGGTAGACACGGCGGCTCAACTCAGACTCACGGCCAAACGCCGCAACCGCCAGCAACGCAGCCCGTCTGTGCAGATTCTTCTCAGCCATCTGCGTCAGGCAGGTGGCATATGTCTTCGGCGCGCCAGTCACTTGGAGCACCGCATCATCACAGGCCAGCTCGCGTTCCAGGCACAGGCGGCGCTCCATCCACAACAGCGCCGGACTGAAGGGAAACAGCGCGACAGCGACCTTCTGCAGCAGGTTCGTGCAATCGTCGAAGCGTCGCACATGCTGCATTTCATGCAAGAGAATCTGCCGCAGGTCAGCCTCGCTCGTCTCCCGCAGAACTTCCGCCGGCAGCAGGATGGTGGGACGCAGGTACCCAACCACACTCGGCCTGTCTACCTCGCCCGACATGCGAACCTGCACGCGGCGAACGAATTTTTCGCCGCCTTGGCCAGCCAGCAAGCCAGAAAGCGCACGGCACTGCTCGGTTTGCACCGCTCGCCGCGTCACGGCGCGCAAGTGCATCACACCCCGCAGCAGACCGTATCCGCGATAGAGCGACAGCGCCATCCAGAGCAATGCAACCGGCAGCGCCCAGTCGATGTTCAGCCGCATGTGCGATGGCACCGCGGTTCGGGTGATCTGCTGTCCAAATAAAAACGCGCAGGGCAGAACAGCGGCTACCGTAAACGTCAGCATCCACAAGCAGGACCGGAACCTAGCCGGAAGCGCGGGCACCATCCCGACGCACACCGCAACGCAGACAGCAAGAACTGCGGCGATCCATACAGCCGCAACGAAGACATCGGCAAACAGAACGGTCACGTGCATCATCATGGGAGGCATCAGCGTCCTCCCTTAATAGATGTTGCCTGTGCCGTGTTCGGATCATCTGTGGCGGACTCGATTGCCCGCTTCAGCCGTGCCAGTTCATCAGGGCTGATGTCACCCTCGCCCAGCAGCGACACCAAGAGGCTCTCGCGCGAGTTCCCAAAGAAGCGCTGTAGCACATGCCGTACCTCAGACCGGCTGGCTTCATGCTCCGCCACACACGCTGTATACAGATATGCGCGCCCATCCTGCCGGTGCGTCAGATACCCCTTCTGCTCCAGCACCCGCACCGTCGTCAGAACGGAGGTGTACGCCAGCTGCGCCGTCTCCGCCACCGCGTCCATCACCTCGGCAACAGAACTCTCGCCGCGCTGCCAAAAGACGCGCATCAGCCTCAACTCAGCTTCGGTCAACGTAATGGAGCGCTTCGGAGGCATCAGTACCTGGAATCGGCATCCTCGCCGGACACCTGTCTGACGAAGCAACTACAACATTAGTTAGCAGCTGCGTGTGGCCTCGCGCTAATTTCTCAGTGACCGCCGTGAACCCTCCGCGACCACCGTGTTCTGCTGCTAGGGATGAAGTGACCGTCTGCCCCGAAATCCGGCAACTCTGTTTAACCGTACAAATAAATTCGCCCTTCAACGTTGACGTCCCGACATCAAGCGCAGATTACCTGTCGTGTTTCAGATCACTCCACCAATGTTTCACGTGAAATATTCATGAATGCGACTTTGCCTACCGCCGATGCGGCGCAACAAAGCGATTCCGCGCCTCTTCCGGGGTCGACAGCAACACTGCCAGGGTCATCGGCGGCAGCTCGATGCGATTGCCGCGCACCTCCAGTTCCTCACGCGAAATAAGCTCCAGTGTCTCGCCTTCCAGCAAGTCGAACGTGCGTGGCTCGTCTCCAAAGTTGATCAGGACGCGCGCCTCCTCGCGCTCCATCACCAGCGTGCGGTTGTCCACATGTGTGGAAACCAGCATGTCGTGGAGTTGACCGTCGTTGAAGCACACATTGCTCCGGCGCAGCTTGATCAGAGACTTTACCCACGCAAGCATCTCCGCGTGCTTGCCGTTGCCCTGCTCATCCCAGTTCAACTTCGACATCTCGTACGTCTTCCCGTCTTCTGGGTCGGGTACATCGGCAGTGAAGCCAAAGGCTGAAAATTCTCTCTTGCGGCCCTCCGCAACCAGCCTCCGCATCTCTTCGTCCTCGTGATCCGCGAAGTACAGGAAGGGCACCGATGTCGCCCATTTCTCGCCCATGAAGAGCATCGGGATAAACGGTGCGGTCAGCAGAAGGCCAAGCGAAACCTTGGCCGCATGGAGACCGGCAAGGTGCTCGAAGCGTTCACCCCAGCCGCGATTCCCAACCTGATCGTGATTTTGATCGAAGTGAACGAAGTGATGCGCCGTTAAGCCATCGATCGACCGTCCATGCCGCCGCTTGCGATAACCCGAGTATTGCCCGTCGTACACGTAGGCGTTCTTCAACGATTTCTGCAAGTCTTGAAGCGTCCCGAAGTCTGCATAGTAGCCCGTCTCGCCTTCCTTCGGGGTGTAGAGCACGGTAAACAGCGCATGATGGAAATCGTCGCTCCACTGCGAATCCATGCCGTACCCGTGAGCTTCTCGCGAGCGCACAATCCGCGGATCGTTCAGGTCACTTTCGGCGATCAGGTAGAACTCCTTGGCCAACGTGGCGCTCAGCCGTTCCACCTCCGTGGAAATCTGCTCCATAAAATGCACCGCCGAAAGATCGATAAAGGCGTGCACGGCGTCGAAGCGCAAACCGTCGCAGTGATAGTCCCTCAGCCACATCAGCGCATTGTCCACAAAGAAGCGGCGCACCTCATCGCTGCCCTCTCCGTCCAGGTTTACCGCGTCACCCCAGGGCGTCTTTCTGTCCGAATTGAGATACGGTCCGAACTTCGTGGTGTAGTTCCCCACCGGCCCAAAGTGGTTATAGACCACGTCCAAAATCACGCTCAGGCCAACGGCATGGCAGGCATCCACAAAGCGCTTCAAGCCGTCCGGACCGCCATACGGTTCATGCGTGGCAAACAGCGCCACGCTGTCGTATCCCCAGCCCTGGTTGCCAGCCCAGGCGGCCACCGGCATCACTTCGACATGCGTGATCCCCAGCTCGGTCAGATACGGCAGGTGCTGAATGGCGCCATCGAACGTGCCTTCCTTGCTGAAGGTGCCAATGTGCAGTTCGTAGATGATCGCGCCCGTCTTCGGGGAACCGCGCCAGGTCTGGTCGTGCCACTCGAACAGCCGATGGTCATACAGTTCCGAGAGGCCGTGCACGCCGTCCGGCTGACGCAGCCCCCGTGGATCCGGATAAGGCGTTGTGTCGTCGTCCAGCAGAAAAGCGTACCTGTCACCGCATCCCGCGCCGGGCACATCGAGAGTCCACCAGCCACGCTCATTCGGGCCATTCATGGGCAAGGTCTGATCGCGCCACTTCAGTCCCATCTTCTGAGCTTTCGGAGCCCACACACCAAATGTCTGCATGGCGCGTTGGAGTGTTCTGCTCACACCCTGGTTGCGTCCGTGGCATACGGTGGCGCTGGCAACAGAGTGGTGACCCGGGCAGGAGTCCAACCTGCGACCTTCGCCTTAGGAGTGCGCCGCTCTATGCATCTGAGCTACCGGGCCACTCGCCTGATTGTACCGCCTGCTTTGGTAAACTTTGGGTGAGGTCACCATGCCAGAGATTGTTCGCCGCAAGGCCGTTTCCGTAAAGATCGGCAGTGTGCGCGTCGGCTCCGATGCGCCGGTCGTGGTCCAGTCCATGACCAATACCGACACCGCCGACATCGAGAGTACGGTGCAGCAGGTTGCCGCGCTGGCACGCGCCGGGTCGGAGATGGTCCGCGTCACGGTCAACAACGATGCAGCGGCGAAGGCTCTGCCCTACGTCGTCGAAGGCATCGCGCAGAAAGGCTGGAGCACGCCCATCATTGGCGACTTCCACTACAACGGCCACCTGCTGCTGGCCAAGTACCCCGCCTGCGCCGAGGCGCTCGCCAAGTACCGCATCAATCCTGGCAACGTCTCCATAGGCCGCAAGGACGACGACAACTTCCGCACCATGGTCGAGGTCGCCGTCAAGTATCAGAAACCGGTGCGGATCGGCGTCAACTGGGGCTCGCTGGATCAGGCGCTGCTGACTAAAATGATGGACGAGAACAATCGCTCCAGCACTCCCCTGCCCGCGCGCGATGTCATGCTGGAGACAATGGTCCGCTCCGCGCTGGACAACGCCGAAGCCGCCGAGCGCTACGGTCTGCGCCGCGACCAGATCATCCTCTCCGCCAAGGTGTCCGGCGTGCGCGATCTGATCGATGTCTACACCGAACTAGCGCGCCGCTGCGATTACGCCCTCCACCTCGGCCTGACCGAGGCCGGCATGGGCATGAAGGGCACGGTAGCTTCCACCGCCGGTCTAGCACCGCTGCTGCTGAACGGCATCGGCGATACCATCCGCGTTTCGCTGACACCCTCGCCGGGCGGCGACCGCGCCGAGGAAGTGCGCTGCGCCCAGCAGATTCTGCAGGCACTCAACATCCGCAGCTTCGCCCCGCAGGTGACCAGCTGCCCCGGTTGCGGCCGCACCACCTCCACCTACTTCCAGATGCTCGCCGAGCAGGTGCAGGGCTACATCACCGAGTCTATGCCGGAGTGGAAGCGCGCGTACCCCGGTGTAGAAGAGATGAAGCTGGCCGTGATGGGCTGCATCGTCAACGGCCCCGGCGAAAGCAAGCACGCCAACATCGGCATCTCGCTCCCCGGCACCTTCGAGGAACCAAAAGCCCCCGTCTACATCGACGGCAAACTCGCCATGACCCTGAAGGGCGATCACATCGTAGACGAATTCAAAGCCATCCTCGACAACTATGTGAAGAGCCACTACGGCAAGGCGCAGGTCGAAGAGTTGGTCGGGGTCTAAATACCCAGGCGACACTCGCCATCTTTGGGGCCGCTACAAGACTGGAAACTACGGCCAAATCCATTGGTGTTATCCCTTGTCAGACAGGGATCAAAGGCTTCATCGCATGCAACATTCTCATAAACTATGACCAACGAAGAGCATATAGCAGACAATGTGAAGCGGATGGGCGATGTACTCGGCCGCTATATGCACCGTCTTGAAGCGGAATACTCGTGGCAACTCTGCAATTGGCACGAATACCGATCGCTTTATGGCACAGGTGAGCAACGAATAGCACTGCTTAATAAGGCGGGATCCGCATTCTTCTCTCGATTACAAAGCATCATCTGGGAATCCGTACTGCTTGGCATTGCACGGCTTACCGATCCTAGGAAAGATGTTATTACTCTTAATCGCCTTCCGAACCTCATAAGGGTAACTAATCGCGTGAACGTTGAGAAGCTAACTAATATAAAACGGGTTTTGGCAGAGGTTAACAGAAAGTGCGCCTTCGCAACAGATTGGCGCAATAGGCATATTGCTCATCGAAACAGTTCTCGAGTCTTAGAAGGCGGACCTCCGTTGCATGATGCTTCTCGGCAACATGTTGAGGACGCTCATCGTGAGATAGCTAACCTTCTAAATGAGGTTCAACTCGCTTTTGGAGGATTAGAGACAATATGGAACGACGTGTTAGAGCCTGGAAACACAAAAGTTATGCTTCATGTATTAAGTGAAGGCATTAGGAGCCGTGAGCAAACCCGCTCAAGGTTCCGGAACGGAACCTATACTCAAGAAGACATAGCCAATCGGCGCATCGGCTTATGGACACCTGCTGAGTCAATTGACAACTAAACGGACTGAGTTGCATGAAGTAGCGTGTGCCCCACGTCTCGCTTCTGAGACGTGAATTGCTTAAGTTCTCGAGGCGCACCTTCCAACTTTAGGCGTTGTCATCCCGCAGCGCAGCGGAGGGATCTGCATGTGTGCCGAATGCAAGCCAGAGCTTCAGGAAAAATGTAGATCCCTTCACTTCGTTACGGATGACAAGCTGGGTGCCCCACCTTCGACGCGCAGCGGCTAAGGTGGGTTCCGACGCCGGCAGGGGCTAAGGTGGGTTCCGTTGATTTTGCAATCCTGGAGCCGAGCATTCCCACCTTAGCTTCGCGAAGGTGGGGCACCCGGGTCAGCAATCTCCTTGCCGCCAGCACGCGATAGTATGATCGGCTTACTGTGAACAATCTGACTGGAATGCATCACTTTTCGCGCGTGTTGTGTCTTGCTTTGGGCCTTGCGGCAATCTCACCTGTCGCGGTGCGGGCGCAGTCTGCCACCGAGTACAGCTTCACGTTTCCCGATGCGGTGCACCATGTGATGCACGTCGAAGCGACTTTTCACAACGTGCCGCGACAGCCGTTGCGCGTGCAGATGAGCCGGTCGTCGCCGGGCCGGTATGCCGCGTTTGAGTTTGCCTCCAACGTCTTTGAAGAGCGCTTTACAGACGGCAGCGGCAAGCCACTCACGGTTACCAAGCCTGACCCGCGCTCCTGGACGGTCACCAGCACGGACGGCACCGTGCATGTTGCGTACAACATCTTCGGCGACAAGGTGGACGGCACCTTTCTTGCCATCGACACAACGCACGCGCACATCAACTTTCCCGCAACGGTGCTGTGGGCAGACGGCTTTGACGATCGCCCGGTGCGCCTCACATTCGCGCTGCCCGCGGGTTTTGGCTGGAAGATTGCTACGCAACTGTACACCACGCCGGATGCGCAGACCTTTACCGCGCCCAACCTGCAATACCTGATGGACAGTCCGGCGGAGCTGAGCAACTTCGTCATGCGGACATTCGAGGTAGCGCCGCTACAGCCTGGTGGCAAGCCGCGGACGCTCCGCGTTTCGGTTCACTCGCAGGCCACGCCAGCGGAGTTTGACACGTATTTCTCTGGGGTGGAGAAGCTGGTGCGGGAGGAGCAGGCCGTCTTCGGCGAACTGCCAGAGTACGAGCCTGGCTACTACACGTTCCTGGAAGATGCACTGCCGTGGGACGGCCGTGACGGCATGGAGCATCGCAACAGCACGGTGATGACAGGAACCAGACTGAACCTGGGCACCGTGGCGCACGAATTCTTCCACAACTGGAATGTGGAACGGATTCGCCCGGAGGGGCTGGAGCCGTTCAACTTCCGCGATGTGAACATGTCGGGCGAAATGTTTATCGCCGAAGGATTCACGCAGTACTACGGCAATCTGGCCATGCTGCGCAGTGGCCTTACACCGGCGGATGACTTGAAAGCCTTTGCAGGCGATCTGACGTATGTCCTGGGCACGCCGGGCAGCAGATACCGTTCGGCCATGGATATGAGCCGCCTGGCACCGCTGGTGGACGGCAGCAGCGACGACTTTCCCAAGTATTGGAATAACGACTTCGTTTCGTACTACTCGTATGGTGACGTCACCGCGCTGGGACTTGACTTGACCCTGCGTGCGCGCTCGAATTCGAAGGTTTCGTTGGACAACTTTATGCGTGCCATGTGGCTCACCTATGGCAAACCGGGCGGACCCGCGCCGGGCCTGGTGGGCCGGCCGTACACCATCGCAGACGTGCAGACGCAGCTTGCCGCCGTGAGTGGCGATCCGGCCTTTGCGGCTGACTTTGTGAACCGCTACATGGTGGGAACGGAGAAGATCGACTATGCTCCACTGCTGCTGCGCGCTGGATTTGCCCTGCGCAAGAAAGCGGGACCGGGATCGCTTGGGCCGATGCGGCTGACCAAAGACGGCAACGTCCTGCGCGTGGCAAGCTCCACGATCGTCGGATCGCCGGCATATAAGGCGGGCGTGGACCGCGATGACGAGGTGCTCTCCGTTGCCGGAAAGTCGCTTGCCGCACCCGAAGACCTTGCAAAGGCGCTTGCGGATCATCACGCAGGGGACACGGTGGAGATCGTCTTCCGCCGCCGTGGGCAGGAAGTGCGGGCCATGGCAGTGCTCGCGGACTCTCCGGAACTGGAACTGGTGCCCGTGGAGACCATGGGCGGCAGTCTGTCGTCAGAACAGCGGCAGTTTCGTGAAGCGTGGTTGGCAAGCAAAGTGAAGTAGGGAATCAGTGCGTCAGGCCGCCATTGCCTCGCGCACTTCAATCCGTTCAGCAACCTCCGCCAGGAGTTCATACGAGCGCAGCCGGTCGGCCTGCTCATATGTGTCTGTTACGGCCAGCACCTCCTCCACGCCGAGCGAGTCCACAATATGCTGCAACTGCCGCTGCACACCGCTGGCATCACCCACCACGGCGAGCGCCAGGCGCGCCTCGACGGCCTGCTGCTCCATCGGGTTCCAGAGGCCATCCATGCTGTCGACGGGCGGTTTGAGTTCGACGGGCTGGCCACGCACCAGCGAGAGAAAGCGCTGCTGCGGCGTGGTGAGCAGACGTTGCGCCTGGGCTTCCGTGTCCGCCGCGAGCACCGGCAAGCCGATCATGACGTATGGTTCCGCCAACGTGGCAGACGCGCGAAAGCTGCGGCGATAGAGGTCCAGCGCTGGCTCGACATACTGCGGCGCAAAGTGCGCGGCGAAGGCAAACGGCAGGCCAAGCTGTCCCGCAAGCTGCGCGCTGAAGCCGCTGGAACCAAGCAGCGTCACCGGCACATGCGTCCCCTCGCCCGGATGCGCGTGGACCATCTGCCCCGGACGTGGATCGCCCAGGTACCCGCGCAGTTCCGCGACCAGTTCCGGGAAGTCGTCCCCCGTGGACCGCAGATCGCGGCGCATGGCCCGCATGGTCGGTGCGTCGGAACCGGGAGCGCGTCCCAGGCCAAGGTCTATACGCCCCGGGTACAAGGATGCCAGCGTCCCAAACTGCTCGGCAACGACCAGCGGTGCATGATTTGGCAGCATGACACCGCCGCTGCCCACGCGGATTGTTGCCGTGCTGCCTGCAACGTGTCCAATCAGCACCGAAGTGGCCGAGCACGCCAGGCCGGCGATGCTGTGGTGTTCCGCCAGCCAGTAGCGCGTGTAGCCCATCTGCTCCACATGCTGCGCGGTCTCCACGGTGCGCGCAATCGCGGCACCCGCGGCTTCACCGGGCCGCATCCCCACCAGATCAAGAACCGAAATCCTTAGCTTGCTCATGCATGTTTGATGAGACCACCTTGCCTTTGGCACCAAGCCTGAGTGCCGCAGCAGAGGCGACCGCGCGTGCAGGCTAATGGCTGAGCCTAGAGAATGCGTTGCGTGGTTTAGATCACGCTAAACTACTCACGACCCGATTCCATGACCAAGCCCAGCACACGAGGACACTGACCTGCCCAGACAGATCTTCGCCACCAAGTCCATTGACAAGCTCATCGCGGAATCGGAGCGGCCTGACACGGCACTGCGCAAGACGCTCGGCCCGGTCTCGCTGACCGCACTGGGGATCGGCGCGGTCATTGGATCGGGCATCTTTACTGTCATCGGCACGGCTATTGCCGGCAATCCGGCGACCACGGCTACCTTCTGGGACTCACCCGTAATCGATTTTGTGCTGCATCATGGCGCGGTCGCGGGTCGGCCTGGAGCGGGTCCGGCGCTTGCGATTTCCATGATTCTGGTTGCCATCGTCTGCGCGTTCACGGGCCTTTGTTACGCCGAACTCAGCAGCATGATACCCATTGCGGGATCGGCGTACACCTACACGTATGCCACGCTGGGTGAGTTGGTGGCGTGGATTATCGGCTGGGATCTGATTCTGGAATACGCCTTCTCCAACATGAGCGTGAGCGTCGGCTTCGCGGCGCACCTAGTGGACCTGCTGGATTGGCTTGGGCTGCGTTTCAGCCCGACATGGCTTTCGCCTGCGTACCTGCCGCTGGGTTTGCAGGACCTGGCCGGTCACGACATCTACAAACCCGGATGGCACGCCGGCTTCAACATTCCGGCATTCCTCATCGTCATCATCCTTACGGCGGTGCTGGTGCGCGGCATTCGCGAATCTGCCAAGACCAACAACATCATGGTGCTGGTGAAGATCGTCGCCATTCTTGTGTTCGTCTTCGCGGGCATCTCCTTCATCCATCCGCATAATTATCACCCGTTCTCGCCGAATGGCTGGCCCGGCGTCCTGGCCGGTGGGTCGATCATCTTTTTCACTTATATTGGCTTCGACTCTGTCTCAACGGCGAGCGAAGAGTGCCGCACACCACAGCGCGACGTGCCCACGGGCATCATCGCCACGCTGATCGTCTGCACGGTCCTGTACATCGGCGTTGCTCTGGTGCTGACGGGCATGGTGCCGTGGAACTCTGTCGCAGGCGACGCGGCACCGGTGGTCAATGCGCTGAAGCGGCTCTCCATGCAGACACATTCGAAAGAGCTGCACATCGTTCGCCTGATTGTGCTGATCGGCGCGTTGGTGGGCATGATCTCGTCGATCCTGGTGTTTCAGCTGGGACAGGCGCGCGTTTGGTTTGCCATGTCGCGCGACCGCCTGCTGCCCGCTATCTTCTCGCGGGTGCATCCGCGCTATCGCACACCGGCGTTTGCCACGTGGGTCGCGGGCGTCCTGGTTGCCATTCCGGCAGGCCTCTTCGACGTAGGAACGCTGGCCGAACTGTCCAACATTGGGACGCTTTTCGCCTTTGTGCTGGTTTCGATTGGCGTGCTCGTGCTGCGTCACAAACAGCCGGATCGCCGCCGCGGTTTCCGCGTGCCCGGTGGTCCGGTTATTCCTGTTCTGTCCGTGATCTTCTGCATTCTGCTGATGACGGGTCTGCCCATCCGGACCTGGGAGCGCTTCTTCATCTGGCTGATCATCGGGTTGTTCGTGTATTTCTTTTACAGCCGCAAGCGTTCGGAGTTTGCCAGTGAATGAAGACCGAGCATTCCCTCTCCCAGTCGATGTGACCGCTAGTGAGTTTGAGGTCTTAGTCGCTGACCATATACGGGAACAAGTGGCGCTCATTCCAGGTGCTAACGTCGAGCATTTGAAGAAGCTCGCCGCACCTGACGGAACCTATGAAATCGATGTTCTGCTCTCATTCGCGATAGCGGGCGGTGACTACAAGACGTTAATCGAATGTAAGAGGCACGCGTATCCAATTAAGCGCGATGTGGTACAGATTCTTGTCGCGCGTTTGAGGAGCCTCGGAGCGCAAAAAGGCATGATCTACACAACTTCCTCATATCAGGAAGGGGCAAAGCAGTATGCGCGAGAACACGGAATTACTCTAGTGAGCGTAACCGGGATGTTCCCACAGTATGAGACCCGCTCACTAGGAGGGCCGATACAGCCATTTTACCTGTCCGCTTGGGACGTTGCTCTGCCCGAGGGCGATAGTTATATGAGGCGCTTCGAGCCATCCACCGAACACTTAGTGCCTCCCGAAGCAGAGATAAAGCTGAAACGGGAGGACTAAAGCAGGCTCTGAGCACGGAGCCTGCTTACAGTCGAAATGCCTTCTCGTTAAGCACTGCGGCGGCGGGTCTTCAATCCATACCCTACCGCGAGCAACGCGGCACCAGCAACACCATAGAACGGCAACGTGCTGCCGCTGTCTGGCATCTCCAGGTTTGGCTCCATGAAGAGCGCGAGCGTGCCCTGCTGCGGCGGTGTCTTTACGGAACTGAGCGGGCGGTTGTCTCCGTCGGCGCGCACCACCACCATCGTCAACTGCACCTCATCGCCCGCTTTTACGGAGCCAACTGGAACATCCTTTCCACCGTCGCTTACGCTGCCAGACGGGATGATGACCTGCTTGTTCTCACCCGCGACGCTGACCAGCAATGTGTTCGGGGGCGACACGCTGACCACCTTGCCGCTGACCACGCTGGCATCGTCCACCGCCTTTCCGTTGCCCGTGATGGGTCCGGTCAGCACCGTGCCTGGCTTCAGGCTGGAGACGGCAACGCTGCCACCATCGGTCGTCACCTGTGTGGAGGGCTGCACCTTATAGCTGTAGGTCATGCCGTCGCTGCCACGGTTCACGATCAGGTTGTCACCCGCGACATACACCACGGTGCTGCTGCCAACAGCCGCCGCCGCATGAAGGGCGGGAGCCAGCGATAAAAGGCTTGCCGCAAGTGCAAAACGGCACGTTGAGAGGGACAGGATGCGACGCATAGAAGTCTCCTTGTGAGGTGTGCTGCTACTACAGGTTGCGTTGAGATTGCTGACCGACGAGCGACGCGCGCACGATGTACCGTTGCGGTGCCGCGCCAAGATAAAAGAAGGGGTAGCAGGTGACCAAGGTCAGCATGGGTGTGTGGCTGGGCTGCAGGGCGGAGGTGTCGGTCCGCTCCACCACCTGGAGGTCATCGACGCGATAGGTGTCCATGCCGCCCGGTCGGGACACTTCAATCCGGTCTCCAATGGAGACGTACTTCAGCCTGCGGAAGAAGCCATCGCGATGTCCAGCGAGTACAACGTTGCCGCCGCCTCCGGGCGCGGACGTCCCGGTGATGTGGCCTGCGGCACGGTTCATGACCACTGCAGATGTGCCCTCCATCACCGGCACTTCCAGATTTGCACTGGGAATGCGCAGCACAGCCTCGGGCGCGGGGAGCGCTACCCGGAGCGCACGGCGATAGGCGGTCACACGGCCCGGTGCCCAGGAGGTGGTTTCGGCATGCGCGGCCTGGAAACGCGAGATCTCCATGCGCGCCACCAGCATGCCGTACACAGTTGGCAGCAGCCAGAGGGCCAGCAGGAACGCACCGGTCCACCGGCACGTTGTGGCTCCCCATCTGCGCAACGCGTGTACGTCTGCCTGCAACGGTCTTGCTCCCGCTGTATTGAAGTTAGGTAACCGAACAATTCAGTTGGCCGGCTTGCCCGAGGTGCTGATGTGTTTCAAGCATAGCCGAAGATACAGCGTGTCGCAGTGTTTTTCAGGGCACAAATCCGCCGCCGGTAAGTTGCCGCGTGCGCAGATCCAGGGCGAAGGGCAGCTCGCGGTCGGTGCGCATGTGCCAACCGGTGCCGTGCACCACATGATCGTCGATGCTGTCCACCGTGACACCCTCCCAGCTCAGGCGGGGACTCTCCCAGCCCTCATCGCTTATCAGCACGTAGATCGTGTGGAACCCCACCAGCACGACCGCAGGCGGCTCAGTCGCACTTCGCACCTGAACCACAGGCCTGAGGGGTAGCAAGGTTGCGCCTTCCGGAGCGCTTGTTGGGATGCGGTACGCGTACCCGCCTGCAATCGCCAGCAGTACGTCCGGATCCGGCGTGGGCCACAAGCCCGTTGCGACACCCTGACCGGCAAATCCGAGCGCACACTGTGCCACAAAGATGCCGCCACGCTCCGGCCTGACCTCCAGCCATACGGCACCGCGCGCCATGGCATCTTCCTCGCCAGGTACGGACAGCGGCAAGGTGATTTGGCGGGCGGGCATAATTAACGGTGCTCCCGGCAGAATGCGCGCCTTCCAGGTGTGTGTCAATCCATCGTTAGAGATTTCGGGATTCAAATTGCATGCTCCCATCCTTTTGGGGTGAGCAACCGGCGACGTCCGGCTGTTTGCAAATAAATCTCTTTGCCTCGCGTGATCTCACCGATGCGCGTCAGTGCCACGCCTGCAATGCGCTTCGGCATACGCGTGCCTGGACGCGCGGTGAACAGCAGTTCGTAATCCTCACCACCATGCAGCGCCAGCCAACGTGCTTCCTCCTCCGGCAGACCACCTAAGAGGGGGTGCAGCGGGAGTGCGTCCGCGTCTACAACAGCGCCTGTGCCCGACTCTTGGCAAAGATGCCGCAGATCGGTTGACAGTCCGTCGCTGATGTCAATTGCCGCAGCAGCCAATTTCAAGCTTCGCAACCGTTCTCCTTGACGCAGGTGGGGAATGGGGAACAGGTGCGGATGATCGCCGTTAGCCGCCGCCTGCTGGAGACGCTTCGGGCTCCCCTGTAGAAGTTGCAGCTCGGCAGCGGCTCCGCCAATCGTTCCCGTGACATAGATTGCGTCACCCGCCCTCGCACCGCTGCGGCGCAACGCTGTGTTCTCCGGCGCGCTGCCAAGCAGAACGATATCGGCAAGGATGGACTCACCCGGAGCGGCAGCCGTATCGCCTCCTGCCAGCGGCGTGCCTGTTTTCCTGGCCAGCGCAAGCAATCCGTCGAAAAAGCCACTGATCCAGCGCTTTCCGGTCGCAGTCTGGCTGAACCGCCCGGGCAGCGCGAGCGACAGGAAGCAGGCTATCGGCTTGCCGCCCATTGCGGCGATGTCGCTGAGGCCACGCGCCAGGCAGCGGTGTCCAACAGAGGCCGCAGGATGCCAGTCTCGGCGAAAGTGTCTTCCTTCCAAGGTGAAATCAGTGGTCACCAACAACTCATGTCCGGGAGTTGGCCGCAGAATCGCACAATCATCACCGATGCCAAGCCGGACCGCGCCACGCGCACGCCCGGTGCGGTTGCGAAGCTGTTGGATCAGCGCGAGTTCACCCGTCTGCCCCACCCATAAAGCATACCGTTCCAGTCGGCGCTACCGCAGTACGCTCCTTCCCAACCATCGTGTTTCCGCGTAGACTAAATTTGCTGTAGAGCGAATGGCATTCGGCAAACCTCATTTGAGCAGCAGCGGTCCGGAACGCAAATCCCCTATACATCGAGACTGTTTTGGCGAAGAAGAGATATCTTGTTCTGATCGCGCGCGATGACGATGGTTCATTGCGTCGCACGCCTGTTCCCATGCAACTGGCATGGACACTGGCTGCCGCGGCTTTCATTGGCCTGTTTACGGTTGCGGGCCTTGCCGGATCCTACTCGCGCATGTTGCTCAAAACAGAGCGCTTCAACCAACTGCGCCGCGAACACGATGCACTTCGCGGCGATTATGCAAAGCTGGAAAAACGCGAGCATGAGAAGGAAGTGCAGGCAGCTTCACTGGGAGCGTTGGCCAGCGAGGTTTCGGCGCTCTACGGCTTTACCGCGCGTGGCGCGCAAGGCGGTGTGCAGTTCATCGGCCGCAGTTTGCATCGCGGCGCGCCGGCCGCAGGCGTCCAACCGGCGCAGGTCATAGATACGTCTACTGACAGCGGCTTTTCCAACGCGACATACTACAAGTCTCTTTCAGAGTTCTATGCCCTGCGCGGCAAGGCTCTGGATGGTTCCGCGAGCCGTGCGATCACAAACAGTTGGGGCGGCTCCCTGCTTGGTCCAGCGTTAGAACCAGGACTTGCGACCGGGAACATGCCGGCGCTCTGGCCAGTGACAGGTCCCATCACATCCCCGTTTGGTGGGCGCGAGGATCCGATCCTGGGCGCGGGTGAGGGCGAGTTCCATAAGGGTGTGGACATCTCCGCGCCCATGGGGACACCCATTCACGCGACCGCCGACGGTGTTGTTATTTCGGCCGCGATGGGCAATGGATATGGCCGCGAAGTCGTTCTGGATCATGGTGGTGGCGTGCATACGGTCTACGCGCACATGTCTGGCTTCCACTGTTCGGCGGGCGATCAAGTGTCGCGTGGCCAAATCATTGGATATGTGGGCATGTCGGGCCGTACCACTGGCGCGCATGTGCATTATGAGGTTCGTTTGCGCGAGGTGGCCGTGAACCCGCACAAGTACCTGCGCATCACCGCGGACGATCTGGGCACGGCTGTGGCAAGCCGCTGACTGTATGCTGGTTGACACTGGCCTGCTGCCCTGACCTATGGAAGCGAACGAAGTTCACGAGTTTGTAGAGAGCCTGGAGAAGGGCGGAGAGGCACGCCAGTACGCCGTCTCGTTCTCCATCAGCGTGCTGGCGGTGCTGGTTGCGCTGGCCACGGTTCTTTCGCATCGCGCCCATACTGAAGCGGTTCTGCAACAGGCACGCGCCACCGATGAGTGGAACCTATACCAGGCCAAAAAAATACGGCAGAGCAACATTTCCACTACGAGCGACCTGCTGCAGGTGCTGGCACCAGGCAGTCCATCCGCCGCAGCCAAGCTGGACGATTACCGCAAGCACACAGCCAAGTGGGACGACGATTTGAAGGAGAGCGATGAAAAAGCACGCGATCTGGAGAAGGACGTGTTGAAGGCCGAGCGTCGCGCCAGCCGCTACGACTCTGGTGAGGCATTGCTGCAGATCGCCGTTGTGCTGGCTTCCGTCACGTTATTGACCCGGCAGCAGGTGTACTGGATCTTCGGCCTGCTGATTGGCGCGGGCGGCCTGCTGTTTGCTGCAATGGGTCTGCTGGTGCGATAAGTCTTCGCGTCCGCCAGAGATCGCGGTATGCTGCTCACACACAAGGAGCAGACGTGCAGACCTCTTCCAATCCGGGGGCATCGCTCGTGCCAACGTTGCTTCTGCGGGTGGCACCCGGCGGCCCGCAGCAGAAAGATTACCGCTTCAACACGCCGTTTCGCATTGGCCGCACGGAAGAGTGCGAGGTCTGCATCAAGGACGAGCACGTCAGCCGCGTTCACGCTCGCGCGGCGTATGAGGACGGTGGCTGGTGGCTGCATGACCTGAACAGCAGCAATGGCCTGATCGTAAACGGCGAACGCCTGCCGAAGGTGCTGCTGACCAATGGAACAACGGTGCGGCTGGGCGTGCGTGGGCTCGACGTCACCTTTGCCGTGCAGGAAGCGTCCACACCGGCCGTTCCACCCATCATCGAGTCACTGCCCACACCCGTATCTGTTCCTGTCACATCTGAAGAGGCAGCCATACCCGCCGTTGCGCCTGCTGTTCCACCAAGCACAGGCAAAGCTCCCAATGACTACGCGGCGCATTACTTTGGCAAGCTGAAGGAAGGCGAGACCGCGGGCGAACACACCATGTTCATCCGCTCAGCCTTCGCGCAGGTGCAAAAAAAGCAGAAGCGCAAGTACGGCGGCGTCATTGTCACGTTGGTGATCTGCGCCATCGCGCTCGCAGGCTTCGGCGTTCGGCAGTATCGCAAGGCGCATCAGCAGCGCCTGATCGCCGAGCAGATGTTTTACTCCATCAAGGGCCTGGACGTAGAGATCGCCAATCTGCAAGAGGCTGTGATGCTCTCAAACAATCAGCAGGAGAAGCAGCAGCTGCGCAACATCGAAGGCCAGCGCACGCAGATGGAGGACAGCTACAACAAGTTTCTAGCAAGCATGCACATTTATGAGCCGAACATGAACGAGCAGGACCGCTTGATCTTGCGCGTGGCCCGCATCTTCGGCGAGTGCGAAGTCGATATGCCGAAGGATTTCCGCACGGAGGTGCTGCGGTATATCAAGTACTGGCAATCGAACCAGCGGCTGGTGAACGACATCAAAGTGGCCAACGCGAACGGCTACACGCCCGAGATCAGCCGCGCGTTGATGAAGCAAAGCCTGCCGCCGCAATTCTTCTACCTGGCCATGCAGGAGAGCGACTTCAACCCGCTGGTCAGCGGACCGCACACAGGCGTCGGCATCCCGAAGGGCATGTGGCAGTTCATGCCGGGAACAGCGGCACACTACGGTCTGCGCATTGGCCCTCTCGTGGACGAGCAGCGCCCAGATGTGATGGACGACCGGCACCACTTCGACCGCGAGACGGTTGCCGCCAGCAAATACTTGAAAGATCTCTACGGCAACGACGCGCAGGCATCCGGCCTGCTGGTGATGGCCTGCTACAACTGGGGCCAGCCGCAGGTGCTACGCCTGGTGCGCAGCATGCCGCCCAATCCGCGCGACCGCAATTTTTGGATGTTGCTACAGAAACATCGCAAGGAGGTGCCGGCGGAAACCTACGATTACGTCTTTCGCATCGTCGCCGCAGCTGTGATCGGTGAGAACCCACGGCTCTTCGGTTTCCACTTTGACAATCCTCTTGCGGCCGTCGAAACCGGGACGACGATCACACAGGACATGAACGGCGCACCGCGAAACTGACGTTCCATGAGGCAGTTCCGAGAAGAGAGATCTGGCGAATATTCAATCTACTTGGTGGCTTCTTTTCGCAGCGCCTGATGGATGACCGTCCTGAGATAGGTCTGGTACTTCAGGCCGCGCTCTTCCGCTTGCACCCTCGCCAGTTCGACATCCTTTGGGTCAAGGCGGATTGTAATGGGAGGTGTGAGGCCGCGCTTTTTTAGCGTCCCTCTGCCAAGCGTCCCTTCCTGCTTGGCTTGCTCGAGTCCTTTCAGGATTTCAGCCCTGCCCTCCGTGGAGTCCCACCAGTTCGCCTCTTCTTCCTCAGTCTTGAAATTGGGTGCTTCTATCATCTTCGGCACGTTGAGCCTCTCTTTCGCGCACGTAGAACCTGCGCATGGTTTTGTCTGCCCTATGAGCGGTCACGACACGGATCAACTCTCTACGGACAGTTGTGATGACGACCAGAACTAAACCTTCATCTGTCTCGCCCACCTGGTGCAGACGTTCTTCCTGATTTCTGAAGTAACGGGCGGCATCAATCGGATCGTTCTGTATGACTTGCTCTACCTGATCAGGGGTGAGATCGTGACGCGCGATGTGATCAATGTTGGCGTAATCCCAGTCGAAACCTGGCATGGTTTGTTCCTTCTATTGTCGACGAACCGACTATATGGTGCTGATACGGCCATGCCCACTCCTTGGGACTTGCTGTTTCTTGGTGTTTTCGTTGTCAACTCAGGCAGCTGAGTTTAACGAGTAGGATTCGGATGTTTATCACTAACGTAGATCAACCTGCTTTACACTGTACATTGCTTGTACGTACAGTGTACTGCGGGTGTTGCGGGACACTGATTCGGTATACCCATCACATTGGTTACAACAACGAGCTGCTTACGCGGCATGCGCCTTAGGACACACTAAGCTAAACCGAAGACCTTTCTTGTTTGCGCACCATCACACTCAAGAATGCCATTTACTCCTACGGATACAGCCCACATGCAGCGGGCGCTGGAGCTTGCAAAGGCGACGCTGGGGCTCGCCTCACCCAATCCGCAGGTGGGCTGCGTCATCGCGCATGAAAACATCGTCGTGGGCGAGGGCGCGCACCGCTACGATCTGCGCGATCATGCCGAAATTGCCGCGCTGAAGCAGGCGGGCGAACAGGCGCGCGGCGCGACAGCATACGTCACCCTGGAGCCATGCTCGCATCACGGTCGCACCGGGCCGTGTGCGAACGCGCTGCTGGAGGCGGGTGTAACGCGTGTTGTGGCAGCCACGCTTGATCCCAATCCGCTGGTGGCGGGCAGCGGCATGGCGATCCTGGAGCGCGGTAGCGTGCAGGTCGAGCATGGCTTGTTGCAGGCCGAGGCACGCGCCCTGAACGATGCGTTCGCACGCTACATTCTGACAGGAATGCCGCTGGTCACGCTGAAGTCCGCGCTTTCAGTCGATGGCAAGCTGGCACCGCTGCCGATCCAGCGCGCGCCGGGCGCACCCTTTTGGCTGACCGGCACCGCCGCGCGGGAAGAGGTGCATCGCTTCCGCCACGCGAACGACGCCATACTGACCGGCATCGGCACCGTAATGGCGGACGATCCGCTGGTGACGGATCGCAGCAACCTGCAGCGCAGGCGCCGTCTGCTGCGCGTGGTGCTGGATACGCATTGCCGCACGCCGCTCTCGGCTCGCCTGGTGGAGAGCGTAAACGACGACCTGCTGATCTTCTGCGCACGCTCCGCTCCCAACGACCGGCAGCGCGCGCTGCGGCAGCGTGGCGTGCAGGTGGAGGCGCTGCCACTCCTCACGTCATCTGAGCTTGGAACCTGCGGCGCGAAGCCGGAACTCGATCTACGCGCCATGCTGAAGCGGCTGGGCGAGATGGAGATGCTCTCCGTTCTGCTGGAAAGCGGACCCGGGCTGAACGCCGCGTTCCTCTCCGCAGGCCTGGTCGATAAAGCCGTGCTCTTCTTCTCGGAGACGGAGCTTGGAGAGGACGCAATCCCCTTCGCCGATCCTGCCCACTCACCGTTTTCTCTCATCGAGCAGTTGGCCAACGTGGATCGCTGCGACTTTATGAGCGAATTGACCAATGGCACACGGCAACTTGATGCATGTGTGCGCGGTACCCTGCACGACCCCTGGGCTGAAACATTTACGCTTACGCCCGCATCTGTGTAGAGCATGTTTACTGGACTGATCGCCGAGACGGGCACGATTACCTCGTTTGAAAAGACACGAGGCACCGCGCGGCTACGCGTGGCGGCTCCTACGCTGGCGCGGGCGCTGCATACTGGGGATTCAGTCGCCGTCTCGGGCGTCTGTCTGACCGCTTTGGCTATTACGGACGCAGGCTTTGAGGCGGACCTGCTGGACGAAACGCTGCGACGGACGTCTCTTGGCGAACTTGTACCGGGCAGCAGCGTAAATCTGGAACTGCCAACGCCCGCGGGCGCGCCGCTGGGCGGCCATGTTGTGCAGGGCCATGTTGACGGCGTGGGACGATTGACCTCCTTAACCGCCGTGACGGATGGCCCACCCGAGCACACGGATTGGCTGCTGCGCGTCGCCGCACCGGCATCGCTGGCGCGCTACGTTGTGGAAAAAGGTTCCATCGCGGTCAACGGTATTTCTCTGACCGTGGCTGCCGTGGAAGCTGTCGCGGGCGGCGCACCGGAGGTCACCCTCGCCATCATCCCGCACACGTACGCGGTGACGAATCTGCACACGCTAAAGTCCGGCGACCCGGTCAACCTTGAAGTGGATGTACTGGCGAAGTACGCCGAGCAGCGCGCCCGCGCCGTGCCCGAGACGATTACGGAGGCATCGTTGATGGCGATGGGCTATTAGGCTAGCCGATGCTGGCGGACAGTTGCATCTGCTGGGCGGCGGGTTCTTCAACGTACGGTTGAAAGTGTGCGCGGCAGCGTGCCTCGTACAAGCCGGCCGCACCGACGACTACAAGTGCCTGGGATTGGCCGAGCCGCTGCGTGTGAATCGCTGGCTGCCCACACGTCATGCAGACCGCGTTCAGTTTCGTGACACGGTCAGCGAGGGCCATCAGTGCTGGTACTGGGCCGAACGGCTCGTTGGCAAAGGTCGTGTCCAGCCCAGCCAGAATTACGCGCTTGCCGAGTGCAACGAGTTCCATCGCCAGTGGCTGGATGGAACCATCGAAGAACTGCACTTCGTCTACACCGATGACTTCGACTTCCTGTACCAGACCCATGGCGAACAATTCTTCACGCAGATGTGCCGCAGTGGGTGTGACCACGGCGGCATCCATCGTCTGCTCCGAATGCGAGGCGATGGCTGTGCGGTGGTAGCGTAGGTCGATATCTGGCTTAAAGCAGGCGACGCGCTGCCGGGCGATGCGCGCACGCTTCAGGCGCCGAATCAATTCCTCGCTTTTGCCTGAGAACATGGGGCCGGTGATGACTTCCAAAACACCCGGCACGGTTAGCTGCATGCGGCTATCGTAAAGCAACCCACCTTAGCTTCGCGAAGGTGGGGCACCCTTGCTGACATACACTTATGGCTTCGCTGCCTTTACCTTTACGGCGAGATAGCGCAAGGTTGTTCCAGGTGCCAGCAGCACCTGATGGGCTACCTGTGGCTCAATGCGGATCACGTCACCGGCTCTGAACGGTTGCGTCTGTCCGCCGCGCACGCCATCGCCGCGAATCTCACCAGGCGCGGTTTCCTTGCCGTCAATGATCTCGCCGCCCAGGATGATTTGCGCGGAGCCTTCCACGCCAATGAGGATGTCGGCGTCGTCACGGTGCCATTCGCCCTGCCCGCTCTTCACACGCACCGCCATTTGCACGGTACTCTCCGGACGCGTGATGTAGACCTTCGATGCGATGCCGTACTGCGCGGTCTTTGCCTGCGCCAGCAGTTCCGCCGCCTGAGCGTTCAGGAAGGTACTGTCCAGCGTCTGCGTGGGTGGGATGGATTGTTGCGCCAGCATCGTTCCACACCAGACGCACGCGATCAGGCAGATATTACGGATCAACATTGATTGGTCTCCATTGCGTTAGGACTTCGCCTTGTCTTCCGCGCTCTTTGCCAGCGGCTGCCACAATTCCAGACGGTTGCCTTCAGGATCGTTGATCCAGGCAAATTTTCCATAACTCGCGTCTTCACGCTTGGGCTTCAGGGTCGCATCGGCTTCCGTAAGTTTGTTGAGCAATGCGTCGAGATCATCGACGCGGTAGTTGATCATAACGGCCTGCGTGCTGCCCTCGCCAAAGTAGTCCGAGCCATGCGGAAACACGCTCCACGCTGTCTGGCCGGTCCCGTTCGGAACTTCGTCACTCCACTGGAAGCTGATGACGCCATGCGCGCCGGGGTGAAAGCCAAGATGCTCGACATACCAGGCGGTCAGCGCTTTCGGATCACGCGCGCGAAGGAAGACTCCACCGATGCCAGTGACACGGGCCATCAGCGCACCTCCTGTGACATTGCTTCGACTACAACCGCGGTTCCGTACGCCAGAACTTCCGTGACGCCTTGCATCACCTCGTTGGCATCGTAGCGGAAGGAGATGACGGCATTTGCGCCATGCTCCTCCGCGTGTTGCACCATGCGGATAAAGGCATCCTGCCGTGTCTTCTCGCATAGATCGGTGAAGAGGGTGATGTCGCCGCCGACCAGTGTCTGCAGGCTGGCACCGATGGTCCCGAAGACGGAACGGGAGCGGACCACGATGCCGCGCACGATGCCGAGATTGCGGACGATGCGGTAACCGGGCAGTTCCAGCGCGGTGGTGACCAGAGATGGATGCAGCGGCATACTGACGTTCTCCTGAATCTACGCGGATTGTGTGGCGCACCCATGGTAGCGTAGGAATGCCGCGACCGGCGATAACGTGTGTGCGAGTTCATGTAACGTGCGCCTGGTGCGGGTTCATCGGGCGTCATGGAAGAACCGCTCGACGTCAAGCCAATTATTCATGCGCCGCCAAGTGGTTTCGTGGCGGTTATGCGGAGCGGAAAACAGCAGGCCTTCGCCGCGGAATGCGCGCAGCTGCCGCGGGTTATCGTCGATCAGGAAGTCCGCCCGCAGGATCGACTTATCGCCGCAGAAGACGATGCGTGATGGCTGGATGAAGGAAAAGTGCTCACCCAGCCAGTGAAACTTCGCCGTGAAACTTGTGGGGATTTCCATGGCCGCCGAAGCAATAAAGACCTCGTGATCGCATGACATCTTTTCCAGAACGCGCTGGGCATCCGGCATCAACGGAAGATTCGCGAAGAACTCCGGCTCACGCAGATAGGCAACAAGCTGGTCATGGTGCTCCGGCGGAATCGCCTGCCACAGCCACTTGCCATGCAGGTCAGCTTTGGTGATCGATGTGCCAAAGTCCTGGTTGTAGCGGCGGAGGTGCTCCGTGACCGTGTCGGCCATCACCTCGTCCATGTCCACTGCGATCCGTGCCATGGTTCTGACCGTAGCACCGCGTTCTTACACCCGTCCAACAGGGGCGATTTCCTGTCCGAAGACGAGCACTCGGCGATCCGGTGTACGAATCATCAGTTCCCGTTGTCCCCATCTCTGATCAACTGGACCCCGCACGTCGCGCGGAGGAAGCGCGGCCAGCTTCGGTCTTAACTCCTCAATCAAGTCATCCATGCTGCGAATGTCAATGTAGTGCGCAATACCGCCGCGCTGCGGCAATGGACCTTCGTCCTCCGGGCTGTGCTTCAAGAGCCTAAATCCAACGGTCTCGCGGTGCACATAGGCGTACGTGTCGTCATGCACATAGACTTTGAATCCGAGGAGCTCCGTAAAGAAGCGGACCGCTTCGTCCACATCGGGAACGTGGAGAAAGGGTGTGACCTGTAGGAAGTTTTCCATGCGGCGAGAGTAGCACCGCGCGCTTTCAAGCAGTCACATTCTCTGCATCCGGCGTCATGAGCCGGGAATCAGAACAGGCGCATGGCATCCGCTGTAGAAGAGACTGGTCAATCGGCTGAGGTTCAGGCAGCCGCGCAAGCACCATGGAAACCAAAGCACAACCCGTGGCTGATCGCGCTGACGGTGACGCTGGCGACGTTCATGGAGGTGCTGGATACCTCCATCGCCAACGTTGCGCTGCCGCACATCGCGGGCAGCCTGGGTGCTTCCCAGGATGAGGCAACGTGGGTCATCACCAGTTATCTGGTGGCCAATGCCATCATCCTGCCGGCTTCGGCGTATCTGACCACGTTTGTCGGCCGCAAGAAGTTTTACATGAGCTGCGTGGTGCTCTTCGGCGTTTCGTCCGCCATGTGCGGCTTCGCGCCCTCGCTCTCCATCCTGATCCTGTTCCGTTTAATGCAGGGCGCGGGCGGTGGTGGCCTGGGACCAAGCGAACAGGCGATCCTGGCCGACACCTTTGAACCACGGCAGCGCGGCCAAGCGTTCGCACTATATGGGTTGGCCGTGGTCGCGGCACCGGCCATCGGACCCACGCTGGGCGGATGGATCACGGATAACTACGACTGGCGATGGATCTTCTTTATCAACGTGCCGATCGCGATCCTCTCGCTGGTCCTGACATCGCGCATGGTCGAGGACCCGCCACACATCGTGGCTGAGGTCGCCGAGAGCAAGCGCAAGGGCCTAAATCTGGACTACACCGGTTTCGCGCTGCTGGCGCTTGGTTTCGGTTCGCTGGAATTCGTGCTGGACAAAGGGCAGGAGGACGATTGGTTTGGATCGCACATCATCACTTTCTTCATCGTGGTGTGCGCGGCGTCGCTGATTGGCCTGATCGTCTGGTCGCTGCTACAGCTTAAGTGGGGTAACCGGCCCATCCTGAACCTGACGTTGTTTAAACAGAAGAGCTTCGCCGTTTCGTTTGTGCTGCTGTTTGTGCTTGGATTTTCGCTGTACGCGACAACCATTCTGATTCCGCAGTTTGTGCAGACGCTGCTGGGCTACACGGCGGAGTTGGCGGGACTGGTGATCTCACCGGGCGGGGTTACGATCATGCTGATGATGCCTGTGGTGGGCATTCTGATCACGCGTGTGGATTCGCGGGTGATGATCTCGGCTGGTTTTTTACTGCTCACCACGTCCTTGTACCTGATGTACACACACATGAACCTGGGCGAGAGCTTCAAGAGCGTTATGTGGCTGCGCATCATTCAATCCGCTTCGCTGGCGTTTCTGTTTATTCCGATTAACACCATCGCGTACACGAACATTCCGCGCGCGCAGAACAACGATGTCTCCGGCCTATCGAACCTGGCGCGTAACGTGGGCGGGTCGGTAGGCACCGCGTTCGTTGCCACCATGCTATCGCGGCGGTCGCAGGCCCACCAAAGCTATATGGTTCGCGATATGAACAGCGGCAGCCAGGCGTATACCACTCGCCTGAACGCCATCACCAGCTTTCTGCAAGGCAGCAGCAGCGCTTCCGGAGGCAGCCACGCGGACGCGCTTGCCGCGGCACAAGGCAACATTTACAACATGCTGCATACCCAATCGCAGATGCTGGCCTACCTGGATATCATCGCGGTCCTGGCCATCTTCACGGCCATCATGGTGCCGCTGGTCTGGATAGTGGGCAAACCCGCTCCGGTAGCCAGCGAGACGATGGCGCACTAGTCGTAGTGCACTTCGCTATCATCGTCAGAAGGATGTCGAAACGACAAAGCGCATTGAGCGCGGTACCACAAGACGCCACGGAGGCGCTGCAGGAGCGGATCGGCTACCGATTTCGCGATCCTGTGCTGCTGCAATGGGCGCTGACGCATAGTTCGCTGGCATTTGAGCAGGGCGAGGCCGCGGGGACTGGCAAGCCGAATCGTACCGACGAAGATAATGAGCAGCTTGAGTTTCTTGGCGACGCCGTTGCCGGTCTTATCATCACGGAACTGCTGTGCCGGCACTTTCCCGAACGGCGCGAAGGCGACCTGACCCGCATGCGGGCGATGCTGGTCAGCGGCAAGGGCCTGAGCGAGGCCGCGATTCGCATCCGGTTGGGCGAAGCATTGCACCTGGGCCGCGGCGAGGAGGCCAGCGGTGGCCGCGCCAAAGTTGCCTTGCTTGCGGACGCTTTGGAAGCACTGATCGCCGCCATCTACCTGGACGCGGGCCACAACGGCAGCGCTCCGGGAACAGGCGTACGCGCGGCGCGTGCGTTTGTGGAGCGCGAAGTCTTTAAGCCACGCCTCCCGGAACTGCAGGCTGCGGCAAAGCAGGGTGTGCGTTTTGGCGGGGTTATTGGCGACTGGAAATCAGCGTTGCAGGAGCTGCTGCAGTCACGCGGTGCCGGTCAGCCGATCTACCGCACGGTGGAAGAGACGGGCAGCGATCACAACAAGCGCTTTCGCGTGGAGGTCTTGCTGGGCGATGAGGTGATGGCTGAGGGCGACGGCACCAGCAAAAAGGTGGCGCAGCAGGGTGCGGCACAGCGCGCATATCAGCGTCTCGCTCCAGAGGACTCGGGCGATCCACGTGTGCGGCCCGACGCGGCTGATGCGGAATGATCTTTCGCGCCGGTTCCCTGTTCATGCATGCGACTGGGCAGGTGCTGGCTTCCCTCGCGCGGCTTACCGTGGTTGCGTTGTTTGTCATCACCTTTCTATTGCAGCCATCACAGATTCCGTCCAGTTCGATGGAACCTACGATGCTGGTTGGCGACTTTGTCCTGGTAAACAAGCAAATCTACGCGCCACCGGGCTACTGGCATTGGCTGCTGCCATACAAGGAGCCTCGGCGCGACGATCTTATCGTTTTTCACTACCCAGTGGATCCTGGCGAGCTGCTGGTCAAACGCGTGATTGCCATTCCGGGTGACCGCCTGCATTTGCGCCGTGGTGCGGTCGTCCTGAACGGGATCCCGCTCCGAGAACCGTTTGCCGCCTACACAATTACCGAGCCTTCGGCGTACCGTGACGAGTTTCCCACGCTGGAGCGCGCGGACCCAGGTGCCGAAGCCTCGTGGTGGATTGAGTTGCGGCAACGTATCCGCGGAGGCGAACTGCCCGTGCCGGATGCGCGATACTTTGCCATGGGCGACAACCGCAACAATAGCCAGGACTCGCGCTTCTGGGGATTCGTCCCGCGTTCCGCGATTGTAGGCGAGCCGCTGCTGGTGTACCTCTCGGTCGACCGGACCAGCGGGACGCCTCGCGGACGCCTGCGTTGGAATCGTAGCCTGCGTATTCTTCGTTAAAGCGGCGTATGCCGTCTGTATATGGGCAGGCTTATGGTTTAGCAGAGCGGCAACCACGGCCAATGCGGCAACTATGGCGTGGCTTCCCCCCTCCTATCGTATGACTCACGCGCACGGTAAGGCGCAGAGCAAATCAGGGAGAAGCTATGGCATTGATGGATGTATTGCTCGACGAAATGCGGGACCTGTACAGCGCCGAGAACCAGTTGGTGAAGGCGTTGCCAAAGATGGTGAAAGGCACTGAAGATGCCAGTCTGAAGTCGTTGATCAAGAATCATCTTGAGGAAACAAAGAACCAGGTCCAACGCCTGCGCGAAGCGTTTGGCATTCTGGGCAAGAAGCCCACGGGGCAGCATTGCAGCGGCATGGAAGGCGTTGTGGAAGAGGGCCAGGAGGCGCTTGAAAAAGATGAAGAAGGCGCGAACAAGGACCTGTGCATCGTGGGTGCCGCGCTGCGGGTAGAGCATTACGAGCTGGCGGGCTACACGACAGCCATCGCCCTGGCCAAGGCACTGAAGCAGAACGACGTGGCCAAACTCTTGACCGAGAACATGCAGGAAGAGCTGGCGGCGGCGAAGGCTCTGCAGGCCGCAGCAAAACCGCTGCTGAAACAGGCGCTAAGCGAAGGTGATGCCACCGAGAGTGAGGACGATACGAAGCCGAAATCGGCCAAGGAAAAGAAGAGCGCGAAAGAAAGCGAACAGGACGAAAAAGAAGCCGCGCCGGATGTGTCGGGAGGCAAGTAGGCAGCACTCACAGGAAAGCCCTTGCGCAGGCGAGGGCTTTCTTGTGCCCACCTTCGAAGCACGGTGTAGTATGGCTTCGTTGAACTCGTTCACGAAAGCACGGCTGTTTCTTTGGTCTGTCGTGGCGCTTCTGTCTGCGGCGTGTTGCTTTTCCCAAGCGCAACATGCTCAGGCTGCGGGCGAGACGCACTGCTCCATGCTGCATGAGAACGAGTATCGATGACCACAACGCATTTCAGGAGCGGCTTCAACACGCCCGGACCGTTCGGATCGACACGGATCGCATGGACCTGTTTGCGGCGGGTGAGATTCGCAGGCTCTCGCCCAGCCTTGGCCTGACCGTTGTATCCGGCGATCAGCGGCCCGATCTCATCGTTGATCTTTCACCAGTCGATCGCAGCGGCCAAATCGACTTCGGCCCTGCGGACGTGCCTCTTGCAACACTGAGCGTGTATGACCCCGCAAAGGGCAGCGGCCGGCGCGGTCTGATCTGGGTGGAGACCTTCGTTGGTGGGCAGGACAGGCCATGGCCATCTGTCGTTGCGCAGTTGCTGCAACAATTCCAGGAACACGCGCTGTCACACTGAGGTGCTAGCCTCAAATGTGCGCATTGACGCAGCATAAGGGGTATTCAACACATGAAGAAGATCTTCCGGGCACTGGCCCTCGCATTCACGTTCCTGGGCATGACCCAACTCAGCGGCACGGCACTGGCACAACCCGGCCGTGGCGCGGACCTGCCTAGCCCTGGCCGCAAAGCCGATATTATGCTCGGCAACGCGAAGATTAGCATCGATTACGGCGCTCCCAGCGCGAAGGGCCGCAAGGTGATGGGCGACGTTGTGCCCTACGATACGTGGTGGCGCACCGGCGCGAATGAGGCGACCAGCTTTCAGACGACAGGCGATCTGATGGTCGGTACCCTGCGCGTTCCCGCTGGCAAATACACGCTGGTGACACTGCCTTCGGCGAGCACATGGCAACTTGTCATCTGCAAGCACACGGGCCAATGGGGCACGGACCGCTTTGAAGCCGACGACCTGGGCAAGGTTCCCATGACCAAAGCCACGCTGTCCTCGCCGCAGGAGCAAATGTCGATCATGTTCGAAAAAACCTCGGGCAAGAAGACGCAGCTTCACATCAAGTGGGACACAACGGATGTCTGGGTTCCAGTCACGGCCATGTAGAGCCGTAAGTACAAGAGCGACCGCAGAGTGCGCGAAAGACACGCCACGCATACTCTGCGTTCGCTCTCCATTCTATTTGGCATAGTCTGAGGAAAGCCCATGGACCTGGCCCGAATCCAAGCTGCACTCCGCGAAGCAGATCTCGACGGGTGGCTCTTCTACGACCATCACGTGCGCGACCCACTCGCCTACCGGATTCTCGGTTTGGACCCGCACATGCATGTCACGCGGCGCTGGTTCTACCTGATTCCAGCGCATGGCGAGCCGCGCAAGCTGAATCACCGCATTGAAACTGGCAAATTGGAGCCCTTGCCCGGCGAGCGCACTCTTTATAGCACGTGGCAGGAGATGGAGCAGGCACTCGAAGCCATGCTGGGTGACGCGACCACGCTGGCGATGCAGTATTCGCCGCGCAATGCCGTCATGTACGTTTCAATGGTCGACGCGGGCACCGTGGAACTTTTGCGTGGCATGGGCAAAGAGATCGTCTCGTCCGCCGATCTGGTCAGCCAGTTCGAAGCCGTGCTTACGGAGCATCAGATTGAAACCCACTACATTGCACAACGAAAGATCGACCGCATCCTGGAAGATGGTTGGCGAGAAATGGGCGTGCGCGTGCGCGCTGCGGAGCCGGACTCACATCTTGACGAGTTCGCCGTAGTCGAATGGTTACAACACGAACTCGCGCGCGAGGGCCTAGTCTGGGAGCATGGTCCCAACGTCAGCGTTGGAGCGAACGCCGCAGACTCGCACTACGAACCCGTCCCGGACGGTGCCGCAAAGATCGAGCGCGGCAGCTTCGTCCTGATCGACATCTGGGGCAAGCTCGCCAACGACCCACAGGCGGTCTGGTACGACATCACCTGGACCGGTGTCGTCGATCGCAGCCCTACCGAACTGGAAGGGCGCGTCTTTGCCGCGGTGCGGGACGCCCGTGACGCTGCCATTCAGCTGGTACAGAATCGCTTCGCCGAGCATCAACCGATTGCCGGATGGGAACCCGATGCAGCCGCTCGCGAGGTCATCGTGAACAGAGGCTTCGGCCAGTGGTTCACGCATCGCACGGGCCACAACATCGGCACGGAACTGCATGGCGCGGGCGCTCACCTGGACAACTTTGAAACACACGACGAACGCCGGATCCTGCCCATGACCTGCTTCTCGGTTGAACCCGGCATCTACCTGCCGCCTGGGCCTGAATGCTTTGGCGTTCGAAGTGAAATCGACATGATTATGCACCGGGACAGCGCGATTGTCACTGGCAAGAGACAGCGTGAACTGGTTCGCATTTAGGCGCGCTCCGGTGGTGTGAAGCCCATCGCAAGTAACCATAAAATACGCCTATCCCGCAGCGAGTCAAGGGCAGTCTACGTCTTTTATATGGCGTACCGTTCGCACTGGTATCATCGACACTGAATGACAGTGACACAGACAACCGTAGTGCCGGTGCGGCGCAGCACACTTTCTCCCACGCTGGTGTTGATTGCGGGATGGCTCGTGCCGGGCCTGGGGCATCTGCTGGTCAAGAAGCCGATTCGCGCTGCCTTGCTCTTTATGTCGGTGGTGGCCATGTTCGTCATCGGCCTGCAACTTCATGGCAAACTCTACAATCCCGGCACTGGCGATCCGCTGGACATACTCGGCTTTGCTGGCGAGATTGGTGCCGCAGGCCTGTACACCATTGCGCATCTCATCGGTGCCGGTGCCTCGCAGTTGAGCGACACGCTGTCTGACTACGGAACGAAGTTCATCGTCGTCGCGGGTCTGCTGAACGTGATGGCCGCAGTGGACGCGCAATCACTGGCGAACGGCCGCAAGGCGGGTCTGTGATGTCACACTTCTCTGCTGTGCTGGTCTATGCGCTCTTCGCCTCTGTCGTCTTCGGCATCACGCAGCGCGCGGAACCGAAGATGATGATTCGTTTCGGAGCGTATTGCTTCGGCCTGTTCATTCTTGCCACCTTCGCGGTCAGCTGGGGCATGTGGCTCATCAAGCATTAGGGCACCGGCTTATGGCGGATGCAGGGCTTTCTCTTGATAGCAGACCAACCGCCATTGATCGGGTGAGCAAGCACTCTGCGGCGGGAAACGAATTTTGGATCGTCACGCTACTTTCTTCCACGATCTCCGTCAGATGATGTGACCGTAAGGTTTTTGAGGTGATTCCCATCATGCTGAAACACGCACTCTCCGCGACGATTCTGATCGCCGCCATCACTGCATCGGCTCAGGGTGGTCCAGGACCGATGGATCATGGCCGCATGGGCTTCGGTCCTGGCGGCTTCGGGATGCGGAATCCCGTGACCAACGCGCCTTACTCCGCCACCTATACCAGCACCTCCACGGAGAAACTGCAAGACGGCACGGTACTGACGCACACGGGCACCCGGACCGTCACCCGTGATTCGCTGGGCCGCACACGGGAAGAGATCACCATGCCGGCACGGGGCGCTGCCGATACTGGCAAAACCCGCAGAATGGTCGTCATCATGGATCCCGTGGCGCGCACCGTGACACAGCTGCGCGTGGACGACAAAGTCGCTGTGGTGCATACACTTCCGCAGCCCGGGCAGGCCTCGGGGGACCGTGCGGGCCATCGCGGGGGAGCTTCAACAGACAGCACGGGGCACTCCGTTGCGTCGGCGGGAACTCACACACGCCCAAACGAGGTGGAGGCCGATCTCGGCTCGAAGACGATCAGCGGCGTGGTTGCCACCGGCAAGCGGGTAACCCATACCATTCCAGCCGGAGAGATGGGAAACATTGCCCCTCTGGTCTCCACACGAGAGACATGGTACTCGCCGGACCTGAAGATTGAACTGAGCAGCAGCGATGCCGACCCGTTCCACGGTACCCGCACAACGTCAGTGTCGGCGTTGACCAAGAACGAGCCGGATGCGGCGCTTTTCCAAGTGCCGGCTGGCTACACTGTGCAGCAGGCACCCCAGCGTGCCTTTGGCCATCGTGGTCCGGGCGGACCGCGCAACGCAAACACTCCCGCACCGCCGCCTCCGGAAGCCTGAAGAGGCGCAGCGACCTTCCACCCCGACCCGCCGTCTAACTGCGTACGGAGCATGGATGAGCGGGTGGTGGAAGGCAGCGTGCGCGGGAGTTCTTAGCGGCGCACTAATTGGTGTGATCTATGCGCAGCGCGCCTTCCGCGAATATCCCTCCGTCGAATATGGGGAGCATTTCTCATTGCCGGCAGACTGGCAGCGTCCAGGTGAGTGGACGTTTGCGCGGCTCATGTACCCGCCTGGACCGCTTGATGGCTACGCTGGCCGCTTCGATGGTCCGTGGGAAGAGGGACTGTCGCTTTGGACACAGGATTACCCCCGCGCCGACCGTGCCCTGGCCAATGCCATGCATCGCCTTACCCGTGTGGATGCGCGATCGGTCGAGCAGTCCGTCAGCCTGGATGATGGTGACGAAATCTACAATTGGCCATGGCTCTACGCCGTGCAGGTGGGCGAGTGGGGCCTGACTGAGAAGCAGGCGGCAAAGCTGCGAGAGTATCTTCTGCGCGGTGGCTTCTTCATGGCGGATGATTGCCACGGCTCGCAGGAACAGGCGTACTTCGAGCAAACGATGAAGATGGTCTTTCCGGAACGGCAGTTGGTGGATATACCTGACAGTGACCCCATCTTCCACATGTTGTTCGACCTGGACGAGCGGTTCCAGGTTCCCGGCGCGGAACATCTCAATAACGGTCATAAGAAGGATGGATACGTTGCGCGTTGGAAGGGTATCTACGATGACAAAGGCCGCATCATGGTCGCATTTTCATTGAACTCCGACCTGGGCGATTCATGGGAGTTCCTGGATGATCCTCGTTACCCAGTGAAGTATTCCGCGCTGGGAACCAAGATCGGCGTCAACTACGTTCTGTATGCCATGACCCATTAGGCGCAATGCGTCGCTCAAGTCCTCTGCGCATCTCTCCGATAACACCTACGTATGACAATGAACTGTGTTGCCTGTAGAGATGGCGTCCAGAAGCCGATGGACTTCAGCATGGCGTTTCAGCCGATTGTGGATGTCCATACCGAGCGCGTGTATGCCTATGAAGCCCTTGTGCGCGGGCCTAACGGTGAAGGTGCCGGTACGGTACTCTCGCAGATCACGCCAGACAACCGCTACAGCTTTGACCAAACCTGCCGCGTGCAAGCCATCACGCTGGCTAGCCAACTCGGGCTGGCCGGGCATGGGGCGTTTCTGTCCATCAATTTTCTTCCAAAGGCCGTTTACAGCCCCGCGGCTTGCATTCAGCTCACACTTAAAACCGCGCGCGAGCTTGATTTCCCGACCAATCGCCTGATTTTCGAGATCACGGAGGGCGAGGAAGTAGAAAATACAAAACATCTACAGGCCATCGCCGATGAGTACCAGAAGCACGGCTTTCGCGTGGCAATCGACGACTTTGGGGCCGGTTTCGCGAACATGAATCTCCTGGCCAACCTGTCGGCGGACATCGTGAAGCTGGATATGGAGCTGACCCGGGACATCCACATCCGGCCACGATCCCAAGCCATCGTCCGGTCCGTGGTGGCACTTTGCCGTGATCTGGGTATTCAGATTGTCGCGGAGGGCATCGAGAACTTCGAAGAGTACGAAACCGTGCGTGAGTGCGGCATCCACCTAATGCAGGGCTATCTGCTGGCAAAACCCGCGTTTGAGCAGCTGCCGCTGTTTACCATGCCACTCCGTGAAGTTCACGGTTCACACGCACTGCGACGCAAACCCAGCTTCAACATGTTGCCACAGCTTGCAATAGCGAACGGGTCGTGAACACGTAATCCGGTTAGAAAAGTGAAGGCATACGCAGTACAGGCCGGGGAGTCGCCCGGCCTGTGCTTTTGTTGAGTGAGGAGCAGCTAGACGGTGGCAGGTTCCGCTGCTGCCGCAGCGGCGGCGGCTTGTTTCTCGGCTTTTGCGGTGGCGGCGCGGCGTTCCGCGATGTTCTCGCCCAGTTCTGCTGCCATTTTCTCCGTGGAGAATGCCTCGATCATGTCGCCCACACGAATGTCCCGGAAGCTGCCCAGATCGATGCCGCACTCCATGCCGTTTGTGACTTCCCGAACGTCATCTTTGAAGCGTTTGAGGTTGGCGATCTTGCCTTTCCAGACTTCCTCTGTGCCACGCATCACACGCACCTGTGCGTTGCGCTGGATAAGTCCATCGCGTACGCTGCAGCCTGCAATCTGACCGACTTTGGTGACCTTGAAGACGTTGAGTACTTCGGCTCGTCCGAGATAATTTTCCCGGAAGACCGGGTCCAACAGTCCAAGCATCGCCTTCATCATCTCGTCCTGCAGCTCATAGATGATCGAGTGCAGACGGATTTCGACGTTGTCCTGATCGGCCAGTTCCTGCGCCTTGCGCTCGGGCCGTACGTTGAAGCCGATGATGACGGCATTCGATGCGGTCGCAAGCAGCACATCGCTTTCGGTAATGGCACCCACGCCGGAGTGGAGAACCCGGACGCGGACCTTTTCCGTGGACATGCGCTGCAGGCTATCGATAAGCACCTGAACTGAACCTTGCACATCGCCCTTGAGGATGAGGTTGAGATCCTTGACGCCGGCTTGCTTGATCTGCTCCGCAAGGCCTTCGAGCGAAACGCGGCTGGATTTGGCAAGCTGGGCTTCACGCTCCTTGAGCGTGCGGTAGCGTGCGATTTCCTTGGCGCGGTCGCGGTCGGCCATGACGATGAAGGTATCGCCCGCGTCTGGGATGCTCTCCAGGCCGAGGATCTCCACCGGCGTGGACGGTCCGGCTGTTTCGATGGGGCGTCCGCGGTCGTCGAACATGGCGCGGATTTTGCCAAAGGTATTGCCGACGATGTAGCTGTCGCCGATCTTTAGCGTGCCGTTCTGGACAAGAATGGAGGCGACCACACCGCGGCCCCGATCCAGCTTGGCTTCGATGACCGTACCGACCGCTGGCCGGTCCAGGATGGCGCGCTGCACATTGGTGTCGGCGACCAGGCAGATCATCTCTTCCAGACCATCGAGGTTGGTGTGCTGCTTGGCTGAAACCTGTACGAACGGCGTGTCGCCTCCCCACGTGTCCGGTTGCAGGCCACGCTCGGCCAACTGCTGCATCACCTTGTCAGGGTTTGCGCCAGGTTTATCGATCTTGTTCACGGCGACGATAATCGGCACCTTCGCGGCGCGTGCGTGATCAATCGCCTCCACGGTTTGCGGCATGACGCCGTCATCCGCCGCGACCACGATAACGACGATGTCAGTAACCTTGGCACCACGGGCACGCATACGCGTAAACGCCTCATGGCCAGGAGTATCGAGGAAGACGATTTCCCGCCCGTATGCCGGGGAATCTGGTTTTTTGACGTGTACCTTGTACGCGCCGATATGCTGCGTGATGCCGCCAGCTTCGCCACCGGCGACATCGATCTTGTCCTTCTCGGTGGATCGGATGGCGTCCAGCAGCGAGGTTTTGCCATGGTCGACATGGCCCATGACAGTGACCACTGGCGAACGCACAACCTCGGTCAGGCCGGTCGTGTCTTCCAGCAGGCCCTCGATGGCCTCATTTTCCATCTGTTCTTCAACAGTCTGGATCTGCGTGTCTGCGCCGTACGCGGCGGCAACCGACTTCACCAGCTCGTTGTCGAGTGACTGGTTGACGGTGACAAAGACGCCGCGCATCAACAGCGTGGCGATCAGGTCCTTGCCGCGCAGATCCAACTTTTCGGCAAGATCCTTTACGGTGATGCCTTCCGTCACGGTGATGGTGCGCGTGATGGGCACTTCGCCGCCCATCGCGATCTGCGCTCCGCCAAACCGCGACGGTGGCGCAAAGCCCTTCATCGGGCCTTCCTTGGTCTTTTCGTAACGCTTCTTGTTTGCCGCACCCTTCTTTGCGGCAGGACGCATACCGGGCTTTTGCGCTCCGGGTGTCCCTTCTGCTACCAGGCCTGGCGCGCCAGGACGTGGGCCGCCAAACCCGGGCCGTGCAGCGCCGAAGCCGGGGCGTGCTCCGAAACCGGGACGCGCACCAGGAGCACCTGGTGCGCCGGATGGCGGACCACCTGGAAACGTCCGTGTGGGATGCATGGGACGGCGCGGTGCACCACCAGGCGCAGCCTGTCCAGCGTTGTAGGGTGCACGTTGACCGCCCGGACCCGCACCGGGACCAGAGCTTCCGGGCCGTTGAAAGATAGGTCTGCGAGGTGGCTGACCAGGTGCTGGCAGAGGTGCCAGATAGGAGGGTCGCGGTCCCGTCTGGGGCATGATGACCCTGCGCACGGGAGCCTGCGGCGTGGCTGGGGCCGCTGAAACCACCTGAGTCTCCACGATCACCGGTGCCTCTACTGGCGCTGATGCTGGAGAGGGGGTAACGGTAACGGACTGTGTGGGCAGTTGTGGCGCAGAAGCCGCTGGCGGACGCGCAACCACCACACCTGCTGGAGGAGGCGTGCTGCTGGCGATCGCGGGGCGTTCGCCGGGTGATCCTGGCCGCACGACCACGCCGGCGGGAGGACGCGACGCGATTGCCGGAGAGGGGCGCGGCGCAGGCTGCACGATCGACGGTGCCTGACGCGGCAGCGGAACAATACGGCGTGGTGTATCGCCGCTCGCCGCAGGTGCGTCTGTGCGGGGTTTCGCAAGGTTCAGCGTTGGCATGACAGGACGTGTCATTGGTGGGCGGGAAGGCGCGGCGGCAACCGGCGGAGCGACAACGCTGGGTGCGCTGATGGAAGGCGGTGCCAAAGCTGGAGTCGCCGGAGAGATCGCTTGGGCCGGAACGGTCTGTGCCGGAACAGGCGCGACTGCGGCAGTCTGTGCGGGAACTGGGCTTGGCTCCTCTGCTAGCCTGGGCGGCACAACCACTGCAACTACCACCGCAGGCCGCACCGGCGAGGTTGCCACAGGCGTGGGATGCGGCTGTGACGCCGCCATTTGGTCAGCCTGTCTGCGCTCCAGAATCGCGCGAGCTACATCGCCGGGCTTGGATGCCCGCGAAAGGTCAACTTTGGGCTTGCTCTCTGCTGAGGCCGAAACTGCGCGGGAGAATGCACGGCTACCGCCCCTCAGGTGTGTGCGGACGCGCGCCGCCTCATCTTCCTCGATGGAGCTTGAGTGTGTCTTCTTCTCGGTGACTCCGACAGCCGTAAGCGCGTCAAGAATTTCCTTGCTCTTGACCTCAAGCTCACGTGCCAGATCATTAATACGTACTTTGCTCATCCGCCCTCGTTACTCCGTTGCCCTCTGCTAGCTGTTCATGGCAGCTCCACTCCAGAAGGAATCAATTCCTATACATCCATTATTGCGCGAAAGTGCATGGAATGCGCTCTCAAAGGTAACTGCGTCCGCGGTTTGCCGGGCAAAGGAGCCAGTGCCTTCGCCCAGCACCCCGCTAACCACGGATGTTCTCATCCGGATCGATCGTTTCAGTGCTCACTTCACCTGCCTGCGCGGCAAGATCGTCCATTGTCTGATTATCCATTTCAATGCCCGCTTCCCGGATATCTGCATCGCTGCCGAACCCGTCCAGATCGCTTTCAGCATCTTGCCGTGCCAGAACGTCTTCAGCGGACTCGTCGACCTCTACGGGGCCTAGGCCATCAACATCTTCCAGGCCGCGTTCGGCAATGATTGCCTCCGGTGTCTTGCTCATGGAACTCTCCTTTGTCAGATCGCCTTCAATGGCACCTGGATCATTTGCATCGCCTGCCAACAGCAGCGTCTCGCCTGCTTCCGACCCTTTGCCCTCAGATGCCGGGTCATAGGGCTTGCCGTCCGCTTCGGTGGGCGCATCGTGCGACACAGAGGATTCAGATGCGATGTTGTTGTCCAGCGACGCGGCGAGCGCGCTGACCGCATGCGCGGGACGCTCCTCACCTTCCTCGTATTGCCCGAAGTAGTGCCGAACCGCGACGGAGATCCGGTCCACCGACTTCTCGCCGATCCCCGGGACTTCGCCCAGTTCCTCCGCAGTCATATCAGCTAAGTGCTCGACCGTGGTGATGCCGGCCGCGATCAGCTTCTCCAGCACCTGCTCGCCAAGTTCCGTCACCTGTTCAATTGGCGTCTGCGGGCCACCCGTCATCGCGGACATGGCCTGCTCGACCTCCTGGCGCTTCTCTTCCTCACTCTTGATATCGATCTTCCAGCCCAGCAGCTTGGCCGCGAGACGGACGTTTTGTCCCTTTTTACCAATCGCAAGTGAAAGCTGCGTGTCATCCACGATCACTTCCAACTGCTTTTCGCCAAGATCGGCAATCGACACATGCGCAACCTTTGCGGGCTGGAGTGCCTTCTCCGCAAAGGTGGTGATCTCCTCGGAGTATTCGATAATGTCGATCTTCTCGCCGCGCAACTCGCGGATGATGGACTGCACGCGCATCCCCTTCATTCCCACGCAGGCACCGACCGGGTCCACATCCTTATCGCGAGAAATGACCGCGATCTTGGTGCGCTCCCCCGCCTCGCGAGCGATCGCGCGGATCATCACGGTGCCGTCATAAATCTCGGGCACTTCACTTTGAAACAACGTCTGCACCAGGGAGGGCGCGGCGCGGCTGACGATCACCTGCGGACCTTTCGCGGCACGGTCCACACGCAACAGAGCCACACGGATGCGCTCGCCGACGCTGAACTGCTCCAGGCGCGACTGTTCACGCTTTGGCATGCGGGCCTCCGCCTTGCCCAGGTCGAAGATCACATCCATCGGCTCCACGCGCTTGACGGTCGCGTTCAGGATTTCGCCGACGCGATGGTTGTACTCATTGAAAACGGTGTCGCGCTCGGCCTCGCGTACCTTCTGGAAGATGACCTGCTTGGCCATTTGCGCGGCGATGCGGCCCAGCGGCGAGGTGTCCTTGTAAAAGCGCAACTCCGCGCCTTCTTCCACTTCGGGCGCCATCTCACGGGCGTCCGTGAGGGTCAGGACGTTCTCCGGGTCTTCGATTTCAGCGTCATCGGCGACGACAGTTTTATAGACGTATGCACGGATTTCGCCTGTGTCCTTGTCGAACTCGCCACGCATGTTTTCCAGGGTCTTATAGTATTTGCGCGTTGCCAGCGCGATGGCGTCTTCCACGGCTCCCACCACAATCTGTGGGTCAATGCCCTTGTCGCGGCTCATCGTTTCAATTGCGTCATACAGTGCGCTTGCCATTCCGTCTGTTCCTTAACCCTTCTATTCAGTTGTCGTGTTTCAGTACTCATTACATATTGCAAGTTCAAGGTTTAGAGTTCGGAGTTTCCAGGCTCCATCCTTCTTCCGTTAACAGGACACAATCCGGGCCCAAACGCCAACATACAACCTCTTTACACCGGCTCGAACTTGAACTTGGCGAGCTTTGCCTACATCTCGGCAACCAGATTGGCCTTTTCAATATCGCGGAGTGGAATCTCCACGATCTGTGGCGAATCGTCCACGCCTTTCTTGCGCTTTCCCTTTTCTTTGGCGGCAGACAGGTCCAGCGTGACGGTGCCATTCGAATAGGCCATCCGGCCTTTCAATGACTTCGACCCATTCACCGGCGTGTAGAGCTTGATTGTGACCAAGAAACCCTGAAAGCGTTGCCAATCCTGTTCGGTGCGCAGCGTTCGCTCAATGCCGGGGGACGAGACCTCCAGCACATACTCCGCGCTCCCCGGCACCAGGTCTTCCACGTCGATCAACGTGCCGAAATCCTGCGCGAAGACCGCGCAATCCTCATGCGTCACACCCGAAAGCGCCTCAACAGGTACTCCGCTGGGGAGACCGGGCGCAGCGTTCGGGTCATCGGCGGCCAGGGCGGCTTGCGCTTTCAGAGCTTCGCGTCCGGCTGCATTCTTCTCCACATACACACGCAACGCCCGCGCCTTACCAGCGCCCGCAAACTCCACATCGACCACGTCCAGGCCGTGGCTGGCTGCGACGCGCTCCGCTGCCGCCCGGATTTCATCCAACTGCACTGCCACGTCTGTCCCTCCCACGCACGGAACTGGAAACAAGCGCAAGAAAAGGCGGGCTCTCGCCCACCCAGTCGATCCGCAGCGAGAAATGCCTGACGGAGAACTTTGCCTGCATCATCAATGTATCGGGAACTAAGCGCGAAATCAAGCGTGCTGCCGTTGCACTGGAGGCTGGAGCCGCCTACAATCTCACGAACCTTATGCTTGTGAGTCCTCTACCTGAAGCGCTAACGTTCGACGACGTTCTGCTTGTCCCCGCCTACTCCGAAGTGGTTCCTAGCCAGGTCAGCACGTCGACGCGGCTGACCGCGCGCATCACGCTGAACGTGCCGCTGCTGTCTGCCGCCATGGACACGGTGACTGAGTCGCGCCTCGCTATCGCCATGGCGCAGGCGGGCGGCATGGGCGTGGTGCATCGCAATCTCTCGATCGAGCAGCAAGCAAATGAGATCGACAAGGTCAAGCGCTCTGAAAGCGGCATGATCGTCGATCCCGTCACCATCGAGCCGGAGCAGCCTATTGCCGCCGCGCTGGATGTCATGCGCAAGTACAAAATCTCCGGCGTGCCGGTTACGAAAGACCGGAAGCTGGTTGGCATCCTGACCAACCGCGACCTGCGCTTCGTCTCGCGGACAGAGATTCCCATCAGCGACGTCATGACCAAGGAACACCTGATCACCGTCCCGGTGGGCACAACACTGGAAGACGCGGAGCATATCCTTCACCAACACCGTGTGGAGAAGCTGCTGGTGGTGAACGATGCATACGAGCTGAAGGGCCTGATTACAGTCAAGGACATCCAGAAAAAGCTGAAATATCCTAACGCCAGCAAGGATGCGCAGGGCAGGCTGCGCGTCGCCGCCGCCATTGGAGCGACGGGCGACTTCCTGGAGCGCGCCGCTGCGCTGGTCGAGGAGAACGTGGATGCGCTCGCCATTGATAGCGCGCATGGGCATAGCAGCCGCGTGCTGGACGCCGTGCGCGAATGCAAGAAGCGCTTCCCTGATGTAGACCTGCTGGCCGGCAACGTGGCGACCTACGACGGCTGCATTGCGCTGATCGATGCGGGCGCAGATGCGGTGAAGGTCGGCATCGGCCCCGGTTCCATCTGCACTACGCGGATGGTAACGGGCGCGGGCATGCCGCAGATTACCGCCATCAGCGAAGCGTACCGCGCGGCCAGGGAGCGCGGCATCGCCGTCATCGCGGATGGCGGCATTAAGTATTCCGGCGACATCACCAAGGCCATTGCCGCAGGAGCTGGCGTCATTATGATCGGATCGCTCTTTGCCGGCGTGGATGAATCACCCGGCGAGACCATCCTGTACCAGGGCCGCTCCTTTAAAACGTATCGCGGCATGGGTTCACTGTCCGCGATGGCCCAGGGCTCAGGCGAACGCTACTTCCAGGGACGCGACGAACTTGCCGCCAGCAGCGATCCCGTCCGCTCCATCACCGCGCCCGAACAGACGATGAACAATCGTCTGAACAAGTTCGTGCCCGAAGGCATTGAAGGCCGCGTACCCTATCGCGGACCGCTGGGCGACATGGTGTACCAGCTTGTCGGTGGTCTGCGCAGCGGCATGGGCTATCTCGGCTGTGGCAGCATCCCGGAGTTGCAGGAAAACGCCCGCTTTGTCCGCATCAGCGGCGCAGGCCTGCGCGAAAGCCATGTGCACGACGTCATCATCACCCGCGAAGCTCCGAACTACCACGTGGAGTAAGCAATAGGTTAGAATCAAGCACCTTTCTTGTCATGTTGCGGGCTAGTAACTCCGTGCTTGGCTGCCAGCGCGGCGCGCACCTTGGACACGTGGTGTCCATGCACGCGGATGGCTTCGTGCAGCACCTCTCCAGTAACACCGAATTCCTTGCTCCAATAATGAATGTCTGACGAAACCTTGGGATTGATCTCATTCGGGTCGCTTGGTCCGTGCTCTACATTTGCGCTCATATATCTCCTGATAGGTGGATGCAAGCGAAGTCTTTATAGCTGTCCTTGAGAAGCGAAGACAGCCCTGCCGGCCGCTCCTGCTCACATCCGCGCTGCTGAAGCACATGAAGAGGTCACGCCCTAGGACGAAACTTCAGCGATAAAAGCTGTGACCGTGAGCAGGAAAGGCGAGTGGTACAGCTGGCCCTAACGTTGCTTGCATGATGACCAGTCAGGGGATACAGTAATTTTATGCGTTGCTCCTCCCAGGCCTGTTGTTGTAGCCGGTAGTCGAGCGTCGCCGTGTTCCTGATAGTTCCTCCAGAACAAGCACCCACTTACAAGTAAGGGTTCATTCATGTACAGCGCAGGTATCCATTTCTGCCGGTGTTGTTGTCGCTGGTTTTAGCCAGTACTGGCTGCATGCAGCGGTCGCAATCACACCTAAACAGAAGGGACCATCACCTTGCCTCGCAGCACACGTGTACTCTCCGCCTATTTGTTTCGTTCCGCTGCTGTTTACCTCCTAACCGTTTCGATTGCGGCTGAGGCGCGCGCGCAGATTGTAGGCGGCACGTTAAGCGGCACGATCACGGACAGCAGCGGCGCGGCTGTAGCCGGAGCGGCGGTACTGATACATAACGAGGAGACCGGCACGGAACGCCGCCTGCGCACCGACAGCAGCGGCCACTACGCCGCACCGTCCTTGCCTATCGGAAGTTATAGCGTGACGGTCGAAGCTGCGGGATTTGTTACCGAACGCCGCAGGGGTGTCTCGCTGACCGTGGGCCAGGCGTCCGACCTTAATCTGTCGCTGCATGTCGCATCAGAGCAGCAGGAAATTACCGTTACCAGCATCGCACCCACGGTGAACCTGTCCAATGAGCAGGTCTCCGGCCTAGTAAGCGAACGCCAGGTGAAAGACCTGCCGCTCAACGGCCGCAGCTACGACCAGCTCATCACGCTTAATCCGGCCACTGTCAACTACACCTCACAGCGTTCCGGGGCCATCGGCACGTCAAATTCTTCTGTCGGCAACATGTTCTCCGTTTCAGGCAGACGGCCGCAGGACAACTTGTTCCTGCTGAACGGCGTGGAGTACACCGGTGCGTCGCTCATCAACGTGACACCGGGCGGCACCAGCGGGCAGTTACTGGGTGTGGAAGCTGTGCGCGAGTTCAACGTGGTCAGCGACACCTACGGCGCGAGCTATGGCAAACGGCAGGGCGCCCAGATCTCCATCGTGACCGCGTCCGGCACCAACATTCTGCACGGCTCCGCGTATGAGTTTCTGCGTAATTCCGCGCTCGATGCCCGCAACTACTTCGATCAGGCTAAAAAGCCAAACTTCCAGCGTAACAACTTCGGCGCGGCGCTTGGTGGACCGCTGCGTCACGACCGCATGTTTCTTTTTGGCAACTACGAAGGCTATCGCCAGAATCTTGGCCTAAGCAACGTGACGTTGGTGCCTAGCAACTCCGCACGGGCCGCAGCCGCGCCCTCTGTGCGCCCCTTTTTGAATCTGTGGCCGGTGGCCAACGGACCGGATCTTGGCGGCGGTGTCGCGGAAGCCTTCAACTCTCCCACGCAGCGTATTCGCGAGGACTTCGGCACGACGCGCTTCGATGCCAACCTGTCCGCCAACGACCTCCTCTTCGCTGTCTACACCGTAGATGACTCTATCGCGAACACGCCCACGCAGAACCCGCTTTCGCTGATCGACGAGTCACTGCGCGAACAGGTCTTCAGCGTGCAGGAGCAGCATGTCTTCTCTCCAAGACTGCTCAACACCGCACGCTTCGGCCTTTCGCGCGCCAGCTTCTATTTCCTGGGTTCCGTGCCTGCGGATATTGCAACGCAATCTGGCACCTTTCTTCCTGGCAGGCCGGTAGGAGCCATCGTGATCGCGGGGTCCACCGCGTCCAATGGCTCATCGCAGATCACTGGCGCGGGCGCCAACGTTGGCTCAAACAACGCCATTGCACGCACGCTCTACACCTTTGACGATCACATCTACTTCACGTTGGGCAAGCACCAAATCGAAGCCGGGGGATGGCTGCAGCGGCTGCAGTCCAATGACAATCTGGCGCAAAATCAATTCGGCCAGGCCAGCTTCGCGTCCCTCGCCACCTTCCTCACCGGCACCATAAAAACCTTTACGGTCGTCCCGGTGTCAACGGAGCTTGGCTGGCGCGCCTGGTTCGCGGCAGGCTTTGTGGAAGACACCTGGAAGCCAACACCCGCACTCGAGATCACGGGCGGCATACGCTTTGAAGGCAGTAACGGCTTCAACGAATCACAGGGCCGAGCCGGTGTCTACACCTTCACGAATGGCATCATAAGCACCAATCCCACCACCGGCCCGCATGGACTCCTTAACAATCGCGCAAAGTTCCTGCCTGAGCCGCGCTTGGGTATCGCATGGAACGTCAGCGGCGACGGAAAGACGGCGATCCGTGCCGCATTCGGCATGCACCATTCTTTGCTGGACAACTTGGATTACCGGCTGGATCAGGCCGCACCGTTCAACACGACGATCATCTACAGCAACACCTCCATCGCCGCGCCTATCGCCGGTGCGCCCGGCCTCATCTCGCCCTCCACCGTGCAGCCTGACCTGCAGACACCCGTTCTGCTCTCCTACAATCTTCGGTTGGAGCGGCAACTCAGCGCCGGAACCTCGCTCACCGCCGCGTACTCCGGTTCGCACAGTTATCATCAAATCCTCTCTGAAGATCTGAACGAGCCAGCCTCGATCCAGTGCGCCACCAACTGCCCGGCAGGCGTGCCCAACGGCACCTTCTATTACCCCACGACAGCAAAAGCAAACCCGCTGGTGGCCAACACTACCTCCTGGGTCTCGCAGGGCAGCGGCAACTACAACGCACTCCAGCTTGATCTCCGCCGCGCGCTGCGCAACGGTCTACAGCTACGCGGCGTATACACCTACAGTAAGAATCTCGATAACGGTTCCGCATGGAACACCAGCGTCTCCGCCAACACACCGGCCTTTCTCTCGTACCCAGCGAACCCTGCGCTGGACTACGGCCGTGCCGCGACCGATGTGCGCCACATCGCCGCCTTCAACGCGACCTATGACCTGCCATTCGGCACCGGGCGGGCATTCTTTACCGGAACCGGCGGTGTCCGGCAGCGTGCCGCCGCTGGATGGACAGTCAGTACCATCGTCAATCTGCAGAGCGGCCTGCCTTTCACACCGCAACTCGGCTACAATCCCACCGGCTCTGGCGACACTCGGAACCCCGTCCGCCCGAACGTGAACCGCAATTTTAGCGGCAGCCTGTACCGGGGCGGCAGCACCGCGCAGCGTGTCGCCCAGTACTTCAATCCAGCAGCCTTCTCCGCACCCGCGTATGGAACGGTGGGCAATCTGGGCCGCGACACACTGACCACGCCCGGCTACACCGATTGGGACCTTTCCCTGCTGAAAACCACGCAGCTTCGTGAGCGGCTGGCCCTGCAGTTTCGCGCGGAGGCGTTTAACCTGCTCAACCACACGAATCTGCTCTCTCCGAATCCGGTGATCTTCTCGGCGGGACCAACGCAGGGCAATGCTGCCGCGCAGACCGCGACCGTGGTGGCCAGCCCCACCGCTGGCGTGATCACCAGTGCCGGAACGTCCCGGCAACTGCAGTTCAGCGTCAAACTAATGTTCTGAGGTCTGCCGTATTGACACGCGTTTTGACCGGACGCGCTGCTTCGCCCCACACTGTTGCCCCGGGTAAGCAACCGGTGCCTGCGGGCCGCTTCATACAGTAAGCTTTTTTTCTGAGGCTGGCCCACGAGTACCTATCGATCTCCGGCGTATTCCACGATCCGCGTAGGACGCACGCTGCCGCAGGAGCTGGGGTTTGTGGCGCGCCTCGGTGCTCCACTCGCCCTTGGCGAACTGGGCTGGATGTCAACCTACATCGTCGACGCGCTCATGATTGGGCGCATCCCGCATTCAGCTCCCGCCATCGCAGCGTCTTCACTAGGCAATACGATCTTTTACGCCATCGCCTTTTGCGCCATCTACATGCTGAGCGGCATTGACACGCTGGTGGCCCAGCAGTTTGGCCGTGGCGACAACGATGAATGCGGCAGCACATTGCTACAGGGTATGTGGTTTGTGCTGATTGGAGCGCCAGCAGTCATGCTGGTCACATTGGGCGTTACCATGCTGTTGCCGCGCTTTGGCACGCCACCTGATCTGGCCGCCGATACGCTGCGCTACTTGAAAGTATTGATTTGGTCCACGCCGCCGCTGCTGGTCTACATGGCGCTGCGCCGATATCTACAAGGGATTGAACGTGTGGCCATGGTTACGGTTTCGCTACTGACCGCCGGTCTGGTGAACTGGGGAACGGATTGGATCTTCATTTTTGGCCATTTTGGTGCCCGGCCCATGGGTATCACCGGCTCAGCCGTGGCGACATGCCTGGTGCGGTGGTGGATGCTGGCCTTGCTGCTGCCTGTGGTCGTACTTTCCGTTCACCGGCAACAGCACGGCATGAGGCTTCGATTCCTCCCAGACTTCCGCCGCCTAGGCGCTCTGTTCCGTATCGGGTGGCCGTCGTCACTCTATGAGTTGTCTGACCTAGGCACGTCCACCTGCCTGTCCATCTTGTGCGCGCGCCTTGGCACAAACGCGCTCGCCGCCCATCAGGTGGTCCTGGATCTTGACGCAGTGATCTTCATGATTCCTGTTGGCCTAAGTTATGCGACCGTAGTCCGGGTAGGCCAGGGCAAGGGACGCAACAACGTTAATGAAGTTGGGCGGTCGGCCAATGCCGCGATTCTGCTTACAGGCGGCTCGGTTAGCACGCTGGTCCTGCTGTACACCACCTTCCGGTATACCTGGGCATCGCTCTATACCAACGATCCCAGCGTGGTGGCGACGGCGGCACCCATCGTCTTGCTGGGCGGTGCAAGTCTACTGTTTGACGGATTTAATTCCATCCTTTCCGGCGCATTTACAGGTATCAGTGATACCCGTACACCGCTGGTTATTAACGTGGTCTGGAACTGGATGATCGGCATGCCGCTGGCGTATTGGACCGCGTTTGACACGGGCATGGGTTTGCGTGGGCTTTGGATTGGCCGGTTTGTCGCCGCGACTGGAGCGTCGATCACCCTGTACTTGGCATGGCGGCTACGACTGCGCCGTATGCGGCAACCACACGGCGCGCATACCTTAGCGCTTGCCGCGGACTAATATGTACACGCGTGTCGTTCGATAGAAAACTTTATGGACCGTACTTCATCAAACGCCCCATGGATGTTGGGATCGATAGTTTTGCCGCACTGGTGGCGAACCCTGTAACTGGTGCGAAACGCACACCCGCGGAACGCATGCACGATCTGATCGAGGAGATCGAACGCGCCGATCAGGCCGGCCTGGACGTCTTTGGTCTTGGCGAACATCATCGCGAGGAATTCCTCGATTCCGCTCCCGCCGTCATTCTGGCTGCGGCAGCCGCTCGTACCAGGCAGATTCGCCTGTCGAGTGCGGTAACGGTCCTCAGCGCGGCAGACCCGGTTCGCGTTTTTCAGGAGTTCAGCACGCTTGACCTCCTCAGCGGCGGTCGCGCGGAGATGGTCGTTGGCCGTGGCTCATTCATCGAATCGTTTCCGCTCTTCGGTCTCGCGCTGGAGGACTATGATTCGTTGTTCGCGGAAAAGCTGGACCTGCTGCTGACGTTGCGTGAGAGCACACACGTCAACTGGAGCGGCAAGCATCGCGCTCCGCTGACCGGCCAGGGCGTCTACCCGCGTCCTTTGCAGGAGAAGATACCGATCTGGCTGGGCGTGGGCGGCACACCGCAATCGTTCGCGCGCGCTGGCGCGCTCGGCCTGCCTTTGATGGTGGCGATTATCGGGGGCGAACCACATCGCTTCCGCCCGCTCGTCGATTTATACCGCGAAGCTGGCCACCGTGCTGGACACAAGCCGGTGGATCTGAAGGTTGGCGTGCACGCCTTGGGTTACGTCGCCGAGACAGACAGGCAGGCCGGTGACGATTTCTTCCCAGGTTATGCGCAGGAGTTCACCAAGATTGGCCGCGAACGGGGCTGGCCTCCAGTACGCCGCGCCCACTTCGAAGCGCTGCGCGGGCCAAAGGGCGCGCTGATGGTGGGCACACCGGAAGCCGTCGCCGGTAAGGTGCTGGAGATGAGCCACGACCTGGGCGGCATCGACCAGATCAGCTTTCAGATGTCCGTCGCCGCGCTGCCGCATGCTGCAATGCTTCGCGCCACGGAACTGCTCGGTGAAAAGGTCGCCCCGCTTCTACGGCAGTAACGACATAGTGCTTCAGGTCAGCCAAAACTTGCATAGGCGGCAAGGCTGGCATCCTTCGGTTCGCCAATACTCCTGAGCCTACTTTCGAGAAGCGCTCTTCTTTACAGGTCCAATCCACAAGAATCGTTCCATTCCTTGCTACTCGCAGGTTGGGTGCGATCACTGAGCCCTGCTCAGAGTATTCAGCGTGGCTCTGATGGTAGCCTGATCTGGAGGTACAGACCAGGCCAGCCATCTACGCGTCTAGCGAGCGGCTCCGTCCCGTTCTTGTGGAGTCCAATCGGACTCAGGGGTCTCGGGCGTCATCTCGTAACACTTCTGAACCTGAGCCGCCCGAGTACCAAGGCCATCCTTGACGGTCTTGGTCCAAGGCGCTTCAATATTCTTCTTCGTTTCCTCGAGCATCGATTGCGGTTCGAGGTTGCGGTAGCTATCGACTTCGCCAGCGACCACCTTCGTCATCGTAGCGATCATAATACCCGGGTCAAACTGTGGCCGTGGGAATGCAAGCTTCGCATAGTCGAACAGCCGATCGGAGGGTTTGTCTTCCCAGCTCTGCCAGGTCTGGAAACCACGATCATTGAAGCCAGTCAGGAATGGCCCCGGATTGATCGTTGCCACCTCAATGCCGAACTCCTGGAGTTCCATGCTCATTGTCTCCGCAATGGCTTCGATGGCGTGCTTCGATGCGGAGTAGATGCCAGTAAAGGGATTAACGTTCAGGCCTTCCCGGGAAGAAACCCATACGATACGTCCTTTGCCGCGTTTGACCATCTGCTTGGCGATGCCCTGCGTCAAGAGCAAAGGCCCAATGACATTTACCTCAAACTCGTTACGCATGTTGCTCGCGGGGATGTCAACGACCGAGCCTCCCTCAAGAACGCCGGCATTGTTCACCAAAATATCGACATTCCACGCAAGCGCCTTCCTGCGATCACCCTCAACCGTAACGTCCAGCTTTTCTACTTGTACCTTCAGCCCACGCGCCGCAACAGCCCGCTTGAGAGGCTGAACCTGCCCATAGATCTCAACCGCGGCAATCACCTCGAAGCCTTTTTCCGCAAGTTGCATGGCCACACCGTATCCAAGACCGGTAGCCGCGCCTGTAATCAAAACCTTCTTCATAATTTCCTCTGTTGCGTCGTTGTGGGCACCTATCTTTCAGGACGGGCCGATTGCGGTTTGCCTGCCACTGGTCGTAACCTGGGCAAGTGACTTCTCAATATCCGGCCTGCTTTAACCCAATGTCTGCTCCGGCTATGAAGACGACCAAAGGTATAGATGGCGTAGAGAGTAGGTCGACTGGCTCAAAGCTACGGAAGCTTAGCTCAAAGCTCCTAGTAAGTCCGGTTCCTTCTTAGGCGCGCAAATCCGCTGGGCGACTGTAGAGCTGCGACCTCACTCTAAGCACATGAGATGGCGCACAGTAGAGGCGATGATCAGAACGCACAAGTGTATGGAGAGACAGTCAGCCTCGCTGCTCGCCTCTCGCCGCTTGAGGGCTACAACCAAACGCTCGTCGCCGACGTGACGGTCCTGCGTCGAAGCAGATCCAGGCCGCGAAGTCCTGTTGTTTATGAACCGAGCATCATCTTTGTCGTCCAGGGCAGGAAGGTCGATTATCTGGGCGGGCTGAAGTTAGTCTACGGGCCAAGAACCGTGCTGGTGCTTTCCGCGCCGATCCCTTTCGAATGCGTCATCGAAGCAAATCAGAACAGGCCCCTGCTTTCCGTGGTGGTCCGCCTAAGAAGAGAAGTCGTTCTGAGCATCGTGTCGAGGATGCACGACCTGAACACCGTGCGGAATCCAGACCCGAAAGCCATCCTGACCGTGACGCTTGATGAAGAGTTATCGGATGCGCTCACACGGCTACTGAAAACGGCTATCTCGCCTGACGACGCGCGGGTGCTTGGGGACCAGACCGTACGAGAACTCATTTATCTGGTTCTTAAAGGGCAAGGCGGCGATGGAATCAGGGCGATGGTTGACGTTGATGGCGCGTTCCCACAAATTCTCAGTGCGCTTCAACGTGTTCACAACGAGTACAGTCGGCCTTTGGTGGTTGCGGAGCTTGCACGGCGGGCAGGAATGAGCGTGTCAGCGTTCCATCTTCACTTCAAACGGGTGACCTCCACCTCACCCATCCAGTACGTAAGAGCTGTCCGAATGCATAGAGCACGCGCTCTGTTACTCGATTCCAATGTTACCGCGGGCATCGCTGCAACCAGTGTTGGCTACAACAGTGCGTCCCAGTTTGGCCGTGATTTCAAACGCTTCTTTGGAACATCTCCCGCAAGAGATGTCGCGACGCATCGCGGAGGCACAGAACGATCTGCGATCGCTGCGCGCCACCAAACTCCTCGGTGAAAAGGTCGCACCCGTTCTGCGCGCCTCATATAGCAACCTGCTGCGGTAGTACTCGCCATAAATGGTCTACAGTTTTTCGATGTAAGAATCTCCAAGTGAACCGTATTCATTCGGAATGGTACTTACGTGATCCATAAAGATGACTTCTTTCTCTGAGAACCTGCTCCTCCATTCCTTAATAGTTTCAGGAAGTAAGCGTTTGTACGCGAGTTCCGTGGTGAAATAACGTACTCGTTCGTTGTCGATGTAAGCTGCCCAGAGTTCCCCGCGTGTTCCTTTCATGAGGATGCCTTCCATGATGGTTCCGAGTCCTCTAACAAGTCCAAAAAATGCTTCACCATGTATTTTAACGTCACCCCAGTCATGTCTACCACCTCCAGAAAAACGGTCCATCATAGGCTCGTAATACTGGCCCGTAATGGTGAAAAGCCACGAAAACATCGGCGAGCACTATCTTCTCGAAAATCTTGTCCGTGATCGAAGGTGATCCAGGAACGCCTCCAGTGTCTCTATCAAGAACAGGCTTTATCTCAGCATTGTTGTCCTTCCCCAACTTCTTGAGAGCTGCTTCTAAACTGGCCTGAATGAAATTGCGGCCCAAAGGGATATGAGGGTGCTCAGATTGCCATGTATAAAAGACAGTTCGTTTCATACACTCACTGAGGAATTAACGATGGTAAGTCATGTGTAAGTAACCGAGTTTACATCGCAACGCCTGCTTAGCACTCTATTGGAGAGAGCATTAATGCCCTCTTACGCTTTGCACGATACCTTTGGCGCGGAGGCCGACCTCGGCTTTGGCGAAGTAGTCTTCGACCGCGCCTCCCTGGGTTTTGATCCATGCGATGTAGCGGCCAATGCCTTCCTCGAGGGTCACCTGAGGCTTGTAGCCAATGGTCTGGATGCGTGAGGTATCGGATATCAGGGAGCGAATCTCACCGGGCCTGAACTCGCCACGTGCGAGTGGAGTAATATCGATGCCGAGCTGCTTCGCGATGACGCCGGCCAGATCTCTGACGCTGGTAGCGCGCCCGCTGCCGACATTGACCGGCAGGCCATTCAGCTTGTCCGTGGTGGCAACCAGCAGATTCGCCCGCGCAATGTCCTCCACAAAGCACAGGTCGCGTGTCTGGCCTCCATCCTCGTACAGCACCGGAGGTTGCCCATTAAGCAGGCGCGTGCAGAAGATGGCGATCACGCCGGTATACGGATTAAACAGCGACTGACGCGGCCCGTACGTGCATGAGTAACGCAAGGCGACGGTGGGAATACCGGTCTGCTTGCCCCACAGCAGCACCAGCCTTTCCTGATCCACCTTCGTGAGTGCATAGACCGTTTCGCCACCGCCGGGTGTGTTTTCTGGTGTCGGAATCGACTTCGTTACCTTGCCGCAGATTGGGCAGTGCACGGCGAAGTCGCCGGAGCGCAACTGCTCCGCTGGCCGCAGCAGCGGGACGACGTGGCCGTGCTCCGGGCACTCTGCCGCACCCTCGCTATAGACTGCCTGCGAACTGGCGACCACCACCTTCTTCACCGGCAGCTTGTGATCGCGAATGATTTCCAGCAATTGCGCCGTGCCAAAGCTGTTGACAAGCACATACTTTGCCATCTCCGGCATGTAGCCGCCGTACGCGGCCTCGTGGAAGACGACGTCAATGTCTTCCAGCGCCGAGCGCATCGTCTCGTACTCCTGCACCTCGCCCAGGCGGAACTCGGCCTGCGGGTTCACCCACTCCGGCTTGCCCTGCTTGTGTGTCTGCGGTTCCAGGTTGTCCAGGATACGGACGGTCCAACCTTCACGAAGGAGCAAGTCAACGATGTGTGAGCCGATAAGGCCAGCGCCTCCCGTGACAAGAGCGCGCTTCTGATGTTCAGCCATAGCCTCCATCGTACCTAAGGCGTCGTGACCGGATTGCCATGTGTGTCCGTGTGCCAGCTTTCGTTTTGGAAGGCAATGAATACTGCCGTATACGTCTTCTGTTGCGCGAGATAGACAAACAGCGCGCCATCCTGCCATATGCCGTTGTCCGCGCCATGATTGTTCAAGGCATTGCCTTGGTTCATGTGGATGTCGTGAATGCCGTCCGTCACACCCTTGTCCGCGAAGGCACTGCCGAACGCATACACCAGCGACCCGGGCTGACTCACCGCCTGGTTCAGCAGCGTCACGACGGCATTGCTTAACGCATGCTGCTTGCGCTCATGCAGACGATCGTTGTGGTCCACCTCCGCGATAAATTGCACGGTGTTGCTGGCGATGGGCAACAGCGTCATCTCCGAACGCTGAATCATCGGCTTGCCCGCAATCGTCTCGCGCACGAAGTCCAGCGCCAGACCGCCCGGCTTGCCCGGCAATTTCGTCATGCCGCTGGCGACATTCGCTAACGATACCGGTGGCGTAAAGTTCGACTTGATCGCGTACAGAACTTGGCTGCCGTCGACGCTCTGGATGTTGACCGCCGCGGTGAACGGCCCGCCCGTGGCCTGCATCGTGATCTGGTAATGCGCGCTGGACCCGCTGACAACCTTTCCAGCGGTTGGCGTTCCCTTCAGCAGGCTGTAATTCGTGACTGGCATACATGCTCCTTCAATGCACGTGCAAGCCTACCCGTTGCAAACGGAAACGCAAGTGAAATCTCCGCTCTATCCGGGTGCCCCACCTTCGGTGAAGCTGAGATGGGATTTCACTGCCTCCGGCCAAAGTACCTTAAGCGAACAATTGTCCTTGCGCAGGCATGCTCATGGCGGATCCGGGTCCCTTCTTCTCCTCACCTGCATCGCGCGTCAGCAGGTTGTCAGAGACCCTCTCACCCAATCCGTGTCGCCGACAGCTAGCCCTTACCAGGGCTTGCAGGCGTTCACGGTAGGGCCCTGCGGCAAAGTCCATATCGCGGAACTGCTCCGTGTAGAGCACCTGCAGATGTGGAAAATGTTCGCGCACAAACTCGAAGTACGTTGGCCGGGAACATGGCTTTAAGAAGAGTGGCATCGCGGCAAAGAAGCTGGCGTCGGCTCGCTTTGCAAGCACCGCCATGGCGTCGATGGCCTCTGCGGAATCCGTGATGCCGGGCAGCAGCGGCGAGTTGAGAATGCCGACTCGCAACCCGGCCTGCCGCAAACGCCACACAGTCTCCAGGCGGAGATCGGGACGCGGCGCGCGCGGCTCCAGCTTGCGCGCCAGTTCCACGTCCGGCGTGGTGATGGTGATGTGCACCACCAGCGTCGACCGGCGATGAATCTCCTGCAACAGGTCGATGTCGCGGGCGATCAACGTGGATTTCGTAACCATGCCGATCCGCAGCCCTTCGTGCCGCGCCATTACCTCCAGCAGGCTGCGCGTCAGCCGCGTGCGGCGCTCGATAGGCTGCCACGGATCGGTTGCCGTACCCAGTGCAATCTCCTCATGAAGCCGCCCCTGCCTGGCCATCCGCCGCAGATCCTGCTCCAGCAGCCAGGCCGCATTCTCCTTAACAAAGATGCGGCGCTCAAACGCCTCAGGATCGCGCAGATTAAACGTTGCAGACATCCCTTCTGGCCTGTCATCTGGCAGCTCACCAAAACTGTCATCCCGCAGCGAAGCGGAGTGATCTGCATTTCCTTCAACTTCAGCTTCTGATAATGGCGCAGCCAGAAACTCATGCGTATACCGCGCATAGCAATACCGGCAGCCAAACTCGCACCCGCGATACGGATTGATGGACCACGCCATCCAGTGCAGCCGCTTCGACACGGATTTATTCAAGATGGAACGGCTCTTCAAGGACCGGAACTCAACATCATGACCGGCATCCACATGCTGGCTCTCCTCCGCAGCCCGGCCTAAGGCTGTGAGGCGAGATGACGGCAGGATAGGAAAGAGATGGGGACCGCGCTCGATATTCACCTTTTCTTCGCCCATGCCACTCAGCGTAATCTCGCGACCGCGTTAAAGTCAATCGAAGAAAACGAAGTTGGTAAGTCGAATCAAGTCTCGATGATCGAGCGGCTTCTCAGGGCTGAATCCGATCAGGATTACTTCCGAGAATGCGACTTAGCGGGACGAATCAATCGAATGTCCTCGCGGTGTTGCGGTAAGCGTAGATCCCTCTCGGAGTCAACTTACCTAAGAACGCTTCAGTTGCCAGCCCGCCTCGATCTGCTCGAGCGTTTTTCCCTTCGTTTCCGGGAGCAGCTTGTACACGAAAAACCATGCGGCTACGGTGATCAGAGCGTAGATCCAGAATGTGGCAGCGTGACCGACAGCGTCGACCAGCGTCAGGAAGGTGACGGCAACGACGAGGTTCATACCCCAGTTGGCGACCGTCGCGACACTCATCGCGGCGCCGCGCACGTCGAGAGGATAGATTTCAGAGATCAGCAGCCAGAAGATCGGGCCCAGGCCAAAGGCAAAGCAAGCCACATAAACTACGAGACTGCCGACAGCGATGTCGCCGATGGAAGCAGAGAGCTGTTTGAAGTGAAAAGCCGCGCCTAGCGCTAAGAGCCCGATGACCTGACCAACAAGTCCGGTCAGGAGCAAAGGTCGTCTTCCCACGCGGTCGATGAGAAAGATAGCGGCCACGTGAGAAACCAGCATGACCGCGCCGAGACCTACGGCGGCAAGAATGGACGCGCCCGTGCTCTGAAATGCGGCAAATTTGAAGATGGTCGGCGCGTAGTAAATAACTGTATTAATTCCTGACAGTTGTTGAAACACCGCGAGACCGATGCCGATGGTAAGAGGTGTGCGCAACGCCGGCTGGAGCAGCTCGGTCTTCCAGGGATAGACAGGTTTACCGGTATTGCGCTGAAAGTCAGCAATCTCAGGAGCGATCTCACCGGGCGCGCGTAAGCGCATCAACGCATGGCGCGCTTCGTCCAGGCGTGACTTGCTGACGAGCCAGCGCGGGCTGTCCGGCAGAAACCACATCCCTGCCGTGAGGACGACTGCGGGGACTACGCCTAAACCAAACATCCACCGCCAGCTGCCGTTGCCGGTGAGTACATAGTCCGTCAGATACGCAGAAACAATGCCTGTCGTGATCGCGAGCATATTCACCGCGACGAGAGCGCCACGCACCCTGGCGGGAACCAGCTCGGCGATGTACATCGGGGTGATGAACGAAGCCAGACCGATCGCGATGCCGCTTACCACCCGGGCAGCGATCAGCCACGGAACGGTCGGCGCGAAGGCAGTGCCGAGCGAACTCGCAATAAAGACGACGCCCGCTACCATGATGAGGCTGCGACGACCCAGTCTGCCGGTAAGGGCCCCGCCCAGGGACGCACCCAGAATCGCGCCGACAAGGACGGCACTGACGACAATTTCTTCCATCAGGGAAGAGAGGCTGAACTGGCGGGTGATGAAGAGAATCGCCCCTGAGATGACGCCCGTGTCGTAGCCGAAGAGCAGTCCGCCGATGGCGGCGATCACGACAGCAAAATAAACGAATCCCTGAATGGGTTCGCTCTTGAGGGTGGAAACTGCCTTTGCCTTCGGCGCTGCTTGCATGTGGCACCATGTGCCTGATCGCAGAAAGAGCAGCGCAGACTTCCACTGTCAGTATGTCACCTAACGAACAAACCGGCTGCACAGGGCTGGAGTGCGCGAAGAGATGAGGAACCGGTTAGAAAATGACATGCTTCGCTCCTGAATGAACCCTCCTGCGACAGGGGCCGCGATTCGACAAAGACTGCTGCTTCAGTCCCGAGAAACGCGGTTGTAATGAGTGATCGGCGACAGTATTTACATGGAACTCAGATTATTGGCTTCAATTAATTTCGTACCGATGCGGCCCATCATCATGCGGTTCAACTGCCACTCAGTAGGGCATCTCGGAACTGCGCGGCCATTGCTTGTTTGGCTGTGGTCCCATGCGAAAGACCAGATCGCCGCCGGTAACGATCTCTGCGTGCCGGATCCAGAAGCGCTCCAGGGGTTTGCCGTTCAGCGTGGCGGATTGGATGTAGCGGTTTGCGGCGCTGACGTTCTCCGCGCGGATGCGAAAGGTTTTGCCGTTCTCCAGGTGCAGCGTTGCCGACGGCAGCAGTGGCGTACCGATTTCGTACGCGGGGATGCCGGGCGTCACCGGATAAAAGCCAAGCGCGCTGAAGACGTACCACGCGGACATCTGCCCGGCATCGTCGTTCCCCGCCAGACCGTCCGGACGGTCCTGATACCACTGCGCGCGAATCTCCGCCACGTGCTGCTGCGTCTTCCATGCTTGACCCGCGTAGTCGTACAGGTAAGTGATGGCGTGGCTCGGCTCGTTCCCATGGTCGTAATAGTTCTTCGCGAACAGCTCGTCCAGCTTCGCGATGAACAGCGTTTTCCCGCCCTCAAGAGCGATCAGCCCCGGCATATCCTGCGGCACGAAGAAGGTGTACTGAAACGGCAGACCCTCGGTGACGTAGCTGGCCGGTTTGCCGGGATCGAAGGGTGTGATCCAGGTGCCATCGGCGTGGCGGCCACGGGCAAAGCCGTCCTCCGGGTTGATGACGTTGCGATAATTCTGGGCACGCTTCATCAGAGCAGCGGCATCGTCGCTCTTGCCCAACGCGTGTGCCATCTGCGCCAGCGCGAAGTCATCGTAGGCATACTCCAGCGTGCGCGAGACCTGCTCGTTTTTGTGGAAGGCATCGGGTACGCCGTTCTCCAGCGGGATGTAGCCGAGCTTCATGTAGTCTTCGAGCGCCCGGCGCCCCAGACCATCCTTGTACTGCTCCACCGTCGCAGGCTGATCAAAGGCGTTCTGGCGCAGCAGCGCGTAGGCCTTTGGCACGTCGAAGTTGCGAATATCTTTCATGTACGCGTCGGCAATGACTGCGTCGGCGTGGTCGCCGATCATCTCTGACGTGTAGCTGTTCCAAGCGGGGAAGATCGGCATAAAGCCGCCCTCGGTGCCCTTCTCCACCAGCGACTGGATCATCTCGCCTTCGCGCTTCGGATCCAGGATGCTGAGCAGCGGCATCTGCGCCCGAAAGATATCCCACATGGAGAAATCGTCGTAGTACTGGTGTCCCTCGGAGCGTGTGGGTGCTCCGCTGGCGAAGCGCGGTCGCGTTCCGCTCACGTCCGTGACGATGCGTGGCACCTGAAAGGCGTGGTAGAGCGCTGTGTAGAAGACGCGGCGGTCCGCCTCTGGCGCGGTGATCTCGATGCGTCCAAGTTCTCGATCCCACGCCTGATGGCTTGCACGTTCGACAGATGCGAAGTCCCATCCCGGAATCTCTGCCCGCAGATTCCGCCGTGCCTCATCCAGGCTGACGAACGACGTGCCCACACGCACCTGTACCGTCTCGCCGGCTTTGACGTTGAAGGTGACATAGGCACCCGAGGGTTGCGCGCCAGCAACCTGCTGCGTGACATCAGGATGAAGCGTGCCGCCAGCCCACGTGCCGCCGATCTGAAACGGATGATCGAACTGCACCACAGCATACCCGCTAAAGCCGGCGAGCTTGCCTGCTCCCTGATAGAGGCGGCGCACAGCGTTGCGGCCCGTGATCTCACCGTGCGCTGCGTCAATGGTGACTTCACCATCACCCGCCCGCGCCAGATTCTCCAGGGAGATCCACGCCGGTCCTGCCTCTGCGAAGCGAAAGCTCAGGAAGCCGCACCGGATGGTGCCGGTCATCGCTGCATGCACATGCAGATCAGGCAGGTCTACGTGGTAGCGGTACGGTCTGGACACTTCTGCCTGATGTGAGTAGCTGGACGATGCAGTTGCGGTAAACGCGCCAGTGCCCGCCAATAGCTGGAAGCTGCCAAACTCCTGCATTGCGGATCCGCTCATGAAGTGCGTTCCGCGTAAACCGGTAATTCGCTGGTCCTTGTAGTAGTAGGCGGCGATCCCCTTCTTTTCCGTGCGGGTGGTCGCGGGCGTCCATGCTGTCATGCCAAACGGCACGCCAACACCTGGAAACGTCTGCCCTTCCATTGCTGTACCAACCAACGGGTTGACGGCATCTGCGGAAGAAGCGGATTGTTGTGCAGAACAAATCCCGCGCAGGGAGAGAGCGCAGAGCGACAGGCGTACCAGCGTGCGGAGCATGGCAACACTCTACCTGAAGAGGAAGTCAGCACCATGGCACCTGCATTCAAGACGGGGAACGACGGAACTCTGACCTTGCATGCACGTTCCAGATGCTGTATCTGTACCACAGACGCGTGAATGTTCACGGCAGAACGGCGCGGCGCCGGAGTCACACAACGTTCTGCTTCGTAATAATGACGTTCGTCTGCGTGGCTCCGCTGCTCGTGGTTGCTCAGCAATCGAAGGATGCGTGCAGCGTGTTGCCTCCGGCTAACGTTCCTGAGCAAGATCGTCCGGCGGTTGCGGATGTTCGCGCCGCGGGTGTGCCGGTCGGCGTGGCTCCCGTGTATATGCTGTCACCCGGAACGAAGCCATTCCAGACACGCTGTTCTGCCATTGATCTCTACTACGGGAACGAGCCGGACCGGCTCAACAAAGCCAGGTCTTGCGTACTTGCCCAGCTTGGCCTGTTCCGCACAGACGTTCCACCTCCTCAGGCTAAGGATGTTCAGAGCCTCGCAGCGGGTGGTGCCACCGCTCCGGACAACATCGACAGCAGCGATGGCCTGGTGCTTGCAATGCTCTACGGCAATGGCGAAGGCGTAGAGCGCAACCTGCCGCTCGCACGGCAGTTCATCTGCCGGTATTCCGACGGAATTGCAAGCGCCTCCCCAGCAGAACACCTTCAGGAGTTCGACAAGCTCATGGCTGCTGGAGGGCGTTTTGCCGTTTGCACTGAAGATGGCAGCAGCTTCGGGAGATCCGCCGACTATGTCTGTCTGGGCATCCACCTCGCGAAAACGGCCAAAGACATCGAAGCCCAAGAAGCAGCAGCCGTCGCCGCAAGTCAGCCGGCACTTACGCCTTCCCTCCTTGCGCTGGAGAAAGCCTGGCAAGGCTTTTACAGTTCCTACAGCATCATGGATGTAACGATTTGTGACGAAGGCACGGGTTGCGGACCCATTACGGAAAAGGACGCCCTTGACGTCTCACGCGCATGGTTGGACGTGCTGAAAGCAGTGCATACGGGTCATCCGCCCGCAGCCGGCGTCAACGCAGCTTCCTTCCGCGAACTCTATCAGCAATTGAACCAGCAGTATCGCAAGAAACTTGCCCAATTCAAAACAGGATGCGAGGGCTGCACGGAGTCGATTCACCAGGCAGACCGCGACTGGCTGGTGTACCGCGATGCCTGGGTGCAGTACGGAAGTCTGCGCTGGCCAGCTATACCAGCCGGCCAATGGCGCGCCTGGCAAACAGCGCTATGGCTAGACCTGCTGCCCTGATACATCACGGCATCTTGGATCCAGCGGTGGACCGGGCACACTAGAGCGCGGTCACGGCAGGTGCCGTGGCGGCAAACTGCGGGCCCGTGCCCATGCAACATGGACTAAGCCCGCCTCATCTGGTTGCTTCTACTTCATGGCTGTTTGTTTCCCGCCCGTGTAGGTCACACGCCAGATGGTTTTTGCGCCGTCTTCCACGATGATCAGTGCGCCATCCTTCGCGATGGTAACGCCCACGGGACGGCCCCATACCTGGCCGTCAGGGGTGGTAAAGCCAGTCACGAAGTCCTCGTACTCGCCGGTGGCCTTCCCGTTCTTCACGGGTATATGAGCGACTTCGTATCCGGTGCGTGGCTCACGGTTCCAGGAGCCATGTTCCGCCGCGAAGATATCCCCGGCATTTACGCCCGGAAACCCTTTGCCCTCGTAAAACACAATCTCCAAAGAGCCGTTATGCGGCTGCATCAGCACGTCCGGTGTTATGACTTTGCCGTTCAGTTCCGGGTGAGTGCCCTTGAGCCGCGGGTCCTGCTTGTTGCCCATGTAATACCACGGCCAGCCATAAAATCCACCCTCCTTTACGCTGGTGACATAGTCAGGAACAAGGTGATTGCCGAGGACATCGCGCTCGTTTACCGAGCACCATAGCTCGCCAGTAGAAGGCTGCACCGCCTCGCCGACACAATTACGGATGCCGTAGGCGTACACCTTGACGAAGGTGCCGTCCGGCTTGAACTCCAGCACATCTGCGCGGTGAAACTCACCGGGATGGGTATCTGGGTCATCGACGTTCGATCCGGAGCCTACCGATACCAGCATTCTGGAGCCATCCTTCGAAAAGACAATGTCGCGGGTGGAGTGCCCACCGCCCGGCGGATGCAGCTGCGAGACAATGGTCTCGGCCTCCCCGGTTGCCTTCAGATCGCCGCTCTTATACGGAAAGCGCACCACGGAATTGGTGTTTGCCACGTACACGTACTTCGGGTTCACGGCCGGGTAAAAAGCAATCCCGAAGGGCTGCTTCAAGCCAGTCGCGAACACCTCCCGCTGGGCTGCCTTGCCATCCGCGCCCACACCGCGCAGCACGATTACGCTGCCTGCGCCCGTATCCGCCAGGAAGAGGTCGCCGTTGGGAGCCGTGCGGATCAGACGTGGTGTTGAGAAATCGGCATCAGCGTACAGCTCAACCTTGTAGCCTGGCTTTGCGACCGGGACGGCACCGTTCCGTGGAACCAGCTTTGGACCGTTTCCTACCGACTGTTCAGGGTGGGGATCGGGCAGGTCTGCCAGGGTAATGTGCACGCGATTGCCAGGCTTTTCATCAGTGGCGCTCTCAAACGCGGCGTCGCCGGTTTTGACGGCCTGCGCATGCAGAGCGGAAAGCGGTGCGGCAAACAGGCAAAGGGATGCTACGGAGCAAAGAATACGCATATTTCCATGAGATGCCGGAACGCGGATTTTGGCAAATGCAAACGCGCGAAGACCGTCCGGATATTACCGGTCATTTGCCTGCAGCAATAGTGGCGGGATGTTCCCCGTGAGCACAACACGCGACCTTCGCTGCTGGATGTCCAAGGATGCGAACGCCTGGTGCAGAGCTACGTCCTGCGGCGTGCCTACGCCAGGTGTGAAGCCGCGGATGAGGTTAACGATGGTGCTGAGGTTTGTGGCTGTCTGGGCGGCATCCGCATCGCTAGGCGCAAGCTCCTCCACCCGCAAATGCACGGTTCCGCGGAAGGTGGCGGAGGCGATGAACTCTGTGTCTTCTCCAAGCGGCAGTTCGACGCCGAAGACCTGGATATGTCCACGCTCACTGAACGGCAAACCCACATGCCCAATGCCCCACGCCAGCGCGAAGTACGGCACTTCACGGTAACGGCCGTCCAGCAGCGATGAGCCAGAAAACGGGGATCCGCCCGCGACGTAACGGTCGATCACCGAGTGGATCTGCTCTGCAATTGGCATGTTGCTGGCGGCGACCATGTCGTATCCCAAGGGACTGACGCGAAGCACTCGACCCTCTCCGCCGGGCACAGTGTAGACCTCGTGCCCTGCATACGTTTCATGGCCGGTGCTGTTTGCCTTGAGGTACTGAAGGAGTTTGGCGTTATCGAAGCGGCCCTCCAGGACGCCCGTATATGCCACCACGCCATTGGGCCCGTTCGGGACCGGCATGCGGTGCAGCGCCACCGCGACGCGGTCCAGGTCGCGATCCCAGCGGAAACCCGTTTCTGCGATGAAACGCGCGTACTCCGGTGAGGCATTTACCGGCTGCTGATCGAAGTGGGTCGCCGCGCGTACTGGCTTCAGATTGAGGTAGAGAATCGCATCCGACTCCGGCAGGAGCCGTGCCACTTCTGGCGGCGCATGCCAGCGCAGAAACAGCAGTACAGCAAGTGCCGCAAGCAGCGCGGCGGCGATGCCAAGCGAATACAGCGTTCGTTTACGGCGCGCGTCCACTCAGCAAAGCATAGCGGATTCGGGGCACATGGTCGTTTCGGACGCCATCAGGCTGCCGCAGGCGCACTATCGCTAACACCGAGTTCTGCCTTCCATAACATCAGCTGCCGCTGCCGCTCCGCCAGACCGTTCAAACCGCCGTTTAGAGCTTTCGTGACACTGGTGCAGTCATCCTTTACCGCGCACGGCAGGCAGCCACACACAACCCAATCGGCAACGCCGCATTCCAGCGCGTGCAGCGGATCGACAATCAACGCCGGGTTGGCCAGCACATTGAACGTTGCCCCGTGTTTCTCCAATGAAGCTTGCAGCGCCTGCACGCCAGCCTTACCCGTTACTTGTGACAAACCGGCACCACGATACGTCCACCCATCGGTACTCGGTGGTGGAGCATTGCCCATGCGGCCACCGTAGGCAATTCCCGCAATCATTTGCTGGTTGTGCGCGCAACGCAGAGCCATCTCCGGGGTGAAGTGGGTGGGAAAAGTTTTTAACAGTCCTTGCGAAGAGTAATTCATGTTTTCGAGCATCTCCAGCCCCTGCCCGCATTCTTCGCTGAATTGGGCCATGGCATGCGCCACTACCAGAGGCGTTGTCAACCCGTATGTCTCAAAGACTGCCGGTGCCGCGGCAACAATTCCCTCCAGCAATCCTGGAATGTGCTGGTTTCCATTTGGCCAGCGGCGCTGCATAATTTCCAAGGTCAACATCGTGCCTCCATGCAGAGCAATGTAGCCGTCACCCACACCTCATTGCACTCTGCGTGCCAAGCGTACCGGGAATTCGTGTAATTGCAACTAAATAAAATCTGCCCTGCTTAAAGGGCTAAGCAAGTCACATGCATATGCCACGTACAGATGATGTAGGCTGTGCCGGTTAAGACATGCGATACCAGGATGCATGATAAGTGAACGGACCCGCCTGTACGAAAAAGCGCCGCAATGCGGCGCTTTTCCTGTTGGCTATCATCAGAAAGCTACTCTGCCGTAGTAGTCTCTTCGGTGCTGTTGCTGCCGGGAACGTAGTTCGGATCGTCGCTTTTGACCGTCACCTTGACGTGAGCCGAAACCTCGCGGAAGAGCTTAACCGGAACGTGGAACTCGCCGAGCTGCTTTAGCGGCTCGTCCAGCGCGATCTTGCGGCGATCGATCTCGTAGCCCTGCTGTTCCAGAGCGGCGGCAATATCCGCCGACGTCACCGAGCCGAAGAGCGCGTCGTTTGCGCCAACCTTGCGCTCAAACGTCAGTTCGACAGCGTTCAGCTTCTCCGCATATTCCTGAGCTGCAGATTTGTCTTTCGCCGCCTTGCGGACCGCGGATTCCTTCATCTGCACGATGACGGCTTTGTTGGATGTGGTGGCCTCAATGGCCAGCCGCTGGGGCAGCAGGTAATTGCGGCCATACCCGTTGGCTACTTTCACGACGTCGCCGCGATGACCCAGGGTCTCGACATCTTCCTTCAGAATCACTTCCATGATCAATCTCCTTTGGCAAGCCATATGTGGGCGCCTGGGAGAGCACGGACTACCGTGCTCTCCCAGGCTGTCGGCACGTTAAAACTTCGCGGCAAATGGCAGCAGAGCGATGTTGCGCGCCTGCTTAATGGCTTGCGATAACTGCCGCTGGTGCCTGGTGCAAACACCACTCAACCGGCGCGGTGTAATTTTGCCGCGCTCCGCGACAAATCCCTGTAGAAGGCGCACGTCCCTGTAGGAAATGTTATCGATCTTCTCCACGCAAAATTTACAAACCTTCTTGCGGCGAAAAAACTTGCGGCCGCCCGCGCCGCCAGCCGGACGCGGTGGACGCGCTCCGCCGGACCCCTGTGAGCCACCGCTGGATGATGGAGCGGAACTGGATGTGCTGGTTTCATCAGCCATGAGAATACTTTCCTTTCAATGTATGCGAGCACCTTGCTCCAAGCCCGCGATGGAGCTTATGAACGATGCGGAAGCAGTGTTCGCGGTTTATGTTTGCCGCCGAATGATGCGGTTTCTTGCTGGACGTGTTTAGACGGTGGCTGCCACGGGTTCCGTTTCCGCGACTGGATTACTCTCGGAGGCGACGGGCTGTTGCTGAGGAGGCTGCGGCTGTTGCTGCGCCGAAGTTTTCACGCGGCTATCGCGATGCGCCTTTACTTTGGCCAGACGCTTGTTTTCCTCGTCCGTGCGCACGGTGATGAACTTGATCACCTGCTCGGTAACGCGCAGGCGGCGCTCCAGTTCGGCAACCAGCGGGCCATCTGCGGAAACGTGCATGAGAATATACTGGCCGTCCTGAAACTTGCGAACGGCATAGGCAAGACGGCGGCGGCCAAGCTTCTCCGTGTTGTTGACAGTTCCACCACCGTTCGTCACAACGCCGGCAAAGCCTTCAATCAACTTATCAAGATCGGCCTCCTCCATATCTGGGCGGACGATGTACATCACTTCGTAGGTACGATTCATTGTGTACTCTTTCTGCGAGTGTCTTACTCGCACCTTCGCAATGGAAGGTATGGAACATAGTTTGACCTGGTACAACTTACTTCACATCGCGCCGGTTGAACTGGTTCATTCCGGCTGCAATTCCATCATGTACAACCACATCGATCGCCCTTGCCACACGGTCGAGTACCTCATCCAGCGACGCCAGTTCAGCTTTGCGCATGGGCGTTAATAGATACTCCCTGCCACCCGCCTTGATTTCACGGCCATCCGGCAGATTCGGCTTGCCGACACCAATCCTGATGCGATTCCATTCCTCTGTCCCGAGCGCCGCAGTGATGGACTTTACACCGTTATGCCCGTTACTGCTGCCACCGGAACGCAGCCGAAGCTCCCCAAGCGAAAAGGCCATTTCGTCGTACAGCACGATCAAGTCTTCCGTGATATTCAACTGATGCTCATGCACTAGCGCCGCAACTGCTACCCCGCTTAGATTCATGAACGTTTCAGGCTTTGCTAGCAGGCACACCTGCCCTGCGATGACCGCCTTGCCGGTAAGTGCCCGGTGCCGCCGGTTGGCCAGAACCGTACCGCACTGCTCCGCGATACGGTCGATGGCCAGAAAGCCTGCGTTGTGCGGCGTGAAGGTATACTCCGGGCCGGGGTTGCCGAGACCGACGATTAACTTCACAGCCACTTACTCCCATAGTCTCTTAGTCAATGGTCTCTAGGTTTCGAAGAGAACCATGGAAACCCGCAACACAGAAACTCTATTACTTCTTACCCTGACTCTTGTTCGGTGCCGGAGCCGCGGCCTGCGGTTCTGGCTTTCCCTTGCCCTTGGTGACTTCAGGCTCGGCGGTGGAAGGAGTGACCTCAGCCGTTGCAGCCTCTTCTCTTGGAACGACCACGTGAGCCACCAATGTTTCTTCCCCTTCCAGGAACTTGACGGAGCCGGTATGCGGCAGGTCAGAGACATGGATCGCGCCATACAGTTCCAGGCCGGACACATCGACATCGATGTGAGAAGGAATATCTGCTGGCAGACACTCCACTTCGATCTCCCGAAGCACCTGATCCAGCACGCCGGTCTGTGTTCTGACGCCTGCGGCGATACCGCTCAACATGATGGGAACGGACACGCGCATGGCCTTGTCCATGGCGATGCGTTTCAAGTCAATATGCAGCAGCTTGCCTTTGACCGGCTCATATTGCCAGTCGACGATCATCGCCTTGCTGCCTGCGCCACCCTCAATGTTCAGGTCGAAGATCGTGTTGTGACCGGTGTTGGAATGAAGGATTTTTGTGATGGATTTCGGGTCGACGGTGATCGCCTGCGACTCCTGCCCCGCGCCATAGATCACGGCCGGAATAAGCCCGGAGACGCGCACCCTGCGCGCCGCATTCTTGTTGAACTTACCGCTGCGGAGTGTTGCTTGAACTGCTTCTGTGGTTGCCATGGTTTCCTTTCAGGCATAGAGCAGCGAAAGTACAGAGTTTGAAATTCCCTGCTACGTTTCGTTTGCCTTGCTCCCTTTGCGGTGTTGGCCGCTGTATGCGTTTCGGTTTACCTCAGCAAGGTGCGTCTGAGAATTACGTATAAGGTTACGAGAAGAGCGAGCTAACGCTCGTCTCCATGTGAATACTCTCGATTGCACGCCCAAGCAGGCCGGCAACTGAAAGTACTTTGATCTTATCGAGCGCCGCAGCCTCGGGGCGCAGCGGAATGGTGTTGGTTACCACTAACTCTTTCAACTTACTTGCGGCAATGCGTTCCGCGGCGGGACCGGAGAGCACGGCGTGTGAGGCGCACGCATACACGTCGTTCGCGCCATTTTTAATCAGCGCATCGACGGTTTTGGTCAGCGTTCCAGCAGTATCGACAATATCGTCGAGAATAATGCAGGTTCGCCCCTGCACGTCGCCGATGACATGCATTACTTCTGTCACATTGATGTCGGTTCGGCGCTTGTCCACAATCGCGAGCGGCGCACCCAGCTTCTGCGCGAAGAAACGGGCGCGTTCCACGCCACCCGCATCCGGCGAAACCACGGTCAGGTCCGGCAGATTCAGATCGCGAAAGTACCCGACAAGAACGGGCGACGCGAAGAGGTGATCGACGGGAATGTTGAAGAAGCCTTGGATTTGCGCGGCGTGGAGGTCCACCAGCAGAGCCCGGTTCGCTCCCGCTTTTTCCAGCAGATCGGCTACCAGTTTCGAGGTGATCGCAACGCGGGGGCGGTCCTTGCGGTCCTGGCGGGCATAGCCGTAGTACGGCATCACCACGGTAATACGGCCGGCCGAAGCGCGTTTCAACGCATCAATCATGATCAGCAATTCCATGATGTGCGTTTCCACGGGATACGACGTAGGCTGCACCAGAAAGACGTCGGCACCGCGCACGTTCTCCAGCAGCTGAAAGTGAATCTCGCCGTCAGAGAAGCAAATCAGCTTTGTCTGCCCCATGGGTACGCCCAGAAAGGCGCAGACCTCCTCGGCAAGAGGCCTGTTGGCAGAGCCGCAGAATATCTTGAAGCGGCGGTCGTCTGCCAGGCGGCTGGATCGTTTCCGTTCCGCCGCTGCCGCCGTCTGCTTCACGGGTGCCGAGGCGATCAGGGTGGCGCGGTCGGTCTGCTGTTCATCCTGTGTGGGAGCGAGTGGGGCCATTGCGTTGCGGGCGGTCATATGGTGCGAATCCTCCAAGCCGGTTAGCGTTGGTTGGTTCTGCCAGAATGTCTGCCTTTGCCTCCTCTGCACAAGCTCGTATCACTGCGCCGCGGGAGCATCGACCTTTGAGTTGGCTGGGCGACTAGGATTCGAACCTAGACAAAGTGCTCCAAAGGCACTTGACCTACCATTAGTCGATCGCCCAACGTCTGCCATACCCAGTGTACTAAGAGCACAGCAGGTTGCGCGCCGCGGGTTATGTTTTCACCTTCGCCAACATGCAATTCAGGCAAAGATTCCGTGCCAGTACGCTTCGCGCGGCAACGTTTCCGTTCGAAACGTCTGCACGCCGAAAGCCTGCGCGCGTATTTGTGCCGCGACTGCGCTGTCTTCCGTCCGGTAGAGGCCGAAGAGCGAGGAGCCGGAGCCGGAGAGCATCGCCACAATGGCGCGGTTCTCCTCCGGAAGGACCTCATCGCCCGCAAGGGCACGCTTGATGTCGCGCAGGGAGGGATGCTGCAGAAAGACGACTTCTTCAAAGTCGTTCCCAATCCCGGTACGGACAAGCGCAGGAAGAGGATTCCCGGCCAGGCTTTCAGCGGCTGACCCCTTCAGGTCACGAGCCCAAAAAGCACCGGAGGCGCCGGTCCCGCCCGACCTCACCGGAGTGAAAGCAGACGCGTAGATGCGACTCAACTCCACAAGTCTATCCTGCGCGGCTTCCGGGGTCAATGCCGCCAGGCGCTTGTCCCAGGCGTTGAAGGCCAGCGGGGTGGAGGAGCCAACTCCCGGAACAGCGATGACACACGGCATCGCGGGCAGGTCCGGGTAGGGCAGCACCTGCTCGCCGCGATTGTGGCCGTACACCGTGCCGCCAATCAGAAACAAGGGAACGTCCGAACCAACACGCTCTGCGATTGCGAGCCGCTCCGGCGGAGAAAGACACATCCCAAGCTGCTGCTCAAGACCCAGCAGCGCCGCCGCCGCATTCGCCGAACCCGCCCCGAGCCCGCCCTGCAACGGCAGATTCTTTTGCAATCGCACGTGAACGCGGGCGAAGACATTCAATTCACCGAGGGCTGCGCTGACGATCTTGTGGATCGTATTACGCCCGTCGACCGGCACCTGCGGATCGTTGCACTCCAGCGTGATTACCGTGCTGTCCCCGGTCTCGGCCGATATCGTCACTTGGTCGTGGAGACCAACGGTCTGGTATAGCGTGCAGAGTTCGTGATACCCGTCCCCGCGTGACGGCCCGATCCGCAGGCCCAGGTTGATCTTCGCGTACGAATGGACAGTGGTCGGTGACGGCATCTCGAACGAGTGTAAAGCGCAGGACCGCCACGTGGGTGGAACCGTCCAGACAGAAGCGTGCCAGCACAATCCGCATAGCCGGCAATTCGCAGCACGTTACCGAAAACTTAACGCTGGATACCGAATGGGTGCTTGACAGGCGCGGCCCCATGCCCGACGCTAGGAGTACTCGAAAAAAGCGATTCCGGCAGTGTCATGAGACGCGGAACGTGTGCAGTGCCACCTATACGGGTGGGCACCTTTTACCCCGCAGTCTGCCTGGGTTGGGCTATGCGGAATTCGGCAACATTCAGGAGCGGTCAGTTGAACACTCAAAACCTCTGGGCGATGGCAGTTTTAGCCTGCAGCCTCACAGTATCCGCAGCTTCAGGCCAGACCGCCGGACTGGGCAATATCAGTGGCATCGTCCGGGATAGCTCCGGATCGCTGGTGCCGAACGCAAGCGTCACCGTGATCAACAACGACACAGGCGCAAAGCGCACACTGACCACGGACAGTGACGGGCACTACACGGCCACCTTCCTGCAACCGGGCAACTATGAGGTGATCGCTACAGGTGCCAGCTTCGGCCGGGTGGACCAGAAGAACATCACTGTCACGGTGGGTAACGTAAACACGGTGGATATAACGTTGCAGGCGGCTAACGTGAGCACCGAGGTAGTGGTCACGACCGACAATGCGCTGATCGATACGGATCGCGTCGATCAATCCCAGGTCATCGGTGAGCAGCTGATTTCGAATCTGCCGGTCAATGGGCGCCGCTTTGATAACTTCGTTCTGCTTACCCCAAACGTCGCGCCGGACGGCAACACCGGACTGCTCAGCTTCCGCGGCATCTCTGGCTTGTACAACACCAATCTGGTGGACGGCGCGAATAATAATCAGGCATTCTTTTCGGAGGCGCGCGGACGCGCCATTGGCGCTCCCTATGTTTTTCCGATTGAAGCCATCCAGGAATTTCAATCCGCCGCGTCCGGCTACTCGGCGGAGTTCGGACAGGCCGCCGGCGGTGTGATCAATGCGATTACAAAGTCAGGCACCAACAGCTTTCACGGTGACGCATATGAGTACTACCGCACGCCCGGCTATAACGCACTGGACGCGCTAAACAAATACAACAAGAACTTCACCCAGCCTGTGAAGGTTCAGCACCAATTCGGCGTTTCGGTTGGCGGTCCTATCATCAAGGACAAGCTGTTCTTCCACGCGGTCTACGATGGCTACCGGCGCGTGAATCCGATCACGTATTACTCGACGTATAACACCGCGACCCAGAGCATCAACGACTTAACCTCGCTGTGCGATGGCCGCACCTCCGGCTACCTGACGCGCACAAGCTCCACCGGAACCACCATCTATCCATCGACGATTCCTGGCATCAACGCGGCGCAATGCCAGGCCGCCGTTACGTTTGCGAATACTAAGTTGCTGGGGTCCTTTTCCCGGAATACGACGCAGGATATCTACCTGCCGCGCCTGGATTACCAAGTCACGCCGCGCACGCACCTTTCCGCGTCCTTTCTGTTTGAAAATCTAAAGCAGCCCAATGGTTACAACGCGAACGCCACCGTGCCCAACGGCTCTGTCACGCAGAACGGCGGTATTAACTTCCACGAGCGTTTTCTGTTTGCGAATGCTGAAACCGCGCTGGGTCCGAATGCCGCCAACGTCATCCACTTCCAATGGTCGCGTGACCTGGAGACGGCCGGCACCAACACCGGTGGTCCCGCCATTAACCTGAGCAACCTGTTCGCCTATGGTGAAACCTCTGCCCTGCCGCGCGGTGCTTTCCCGGACGAACATCGCTGGCAGTTTACGGACATCTACTCCCGCACGATGGGCCGCCACAGCGTCAAGATTGGCGGCGACATGAACCTGATCCACGAGCAGATTGCCAATCTCTTCGGCGGCGACGGTTCCTTCTCGTACTCAAATGGCACGGCGGAGTTCAACTTTGCCAGCTGGATTCAGGACGTTTATCAGGTAAACGGTGGGCGGCACTACAACTCATTTTCCCAGACAAACGATCCCATCACGCACATCGGCGCGGACGATTTCTGGAACAAGGATCTCGACATCTTCGTGCAGGATGACTGGAAGATTACGCCCAAGCTTCTTTTGTCGCTCGGCGCGCGCTATGACGTGCAGTTGGTACCCCAGCCGGATATGCCGAACACGGCAAATCCCGCGGCTTTCGCGGCCACCAGCGTCATCAACACCGACTACCACATGGCTGCGCCACGCTTCGGCTTTGCCTGGACACCGCAGGAAGGCACGGTGGTTCGTGGAGGCTACGGTATCTTCTACGGCCTGACGTCCAACTCGCTGTGGTACACGATGCGCCGTGAGAACGGCGTCTATCAACAGCAGTTCTCCACGCCCACGGTGTCCATCACGGCCTACACCGGCGTGGCAGGGGCACCTTCCGGTCAGCCAAACGTTCGCCTGCAACAACCGTCTGCAACCACGTACGTTTCCTATGCTCCGCAGGGTGGCATTCCGGCGTTCACGCCGCCCGGTCCCGCTCCTGTGAATCAGGTGACAGGCGCTCCTACACCCGCCGTCAATCCTGGCTTGCCGCTGAACGCCATCGGCGTGCGTGGGGCAAGCCAAAACTTCCTCAATCCGTTTACCCATTCGTATGACTTGTCCGTCGAGCAGCAGCTGCCGTTCCGCGCAACCCTCACCGTTGCATATGTCGGCACGCGTGGCATGCGCCTGCCCATCTATGTGGATACCAACGTCAATCCCGCGGTAGTCACCAACCGCTCCTACCTGCTGACAACTCCCGGTGTCACGTCAAGCTTCTCATTCCCGTACTATTCGCAGCGTTTATACGGAGGAACATCCTCGGTGCTGACCGGCTTTTCCGACGTGAACAGCTGGTACAACTCCGGTGTTTTTTCTGTGAGGAAGCCGTTCGCCAACGGTCTGGAAATCCTTGCAAACTACACCTGGGCGCGCACGATGGACGACGGCCAGTCGGGTGCTCCAAATGGCACCTTCAATGGCACCGATTCACCTATCATCCCGTTCGCGCTTGGCCATCGCCAGGGCCGCGCCGCGGAGTATGCGCGCTCTGACATCGACCAGCGCGGCCGCTTTGTGGGCACGCTGCTCTACGTCACCAAGCTGCCCATCGAGAACAAGTATGCAGCATACGCGGCCAATGGCTGGGAGCTGGCCACCACCGTGACGGCTCAGACCGGCTTTCCCGTGACTGGATTTATCAACGGCTCCATCTCCTCTCCCCTGAGCGGCGACGGCGGCATCAGCGGTGCCCAGGTCACCTCCGGCACAAGTTATCGTGTTCCGGACGTCATCGCGCCACGTAACAGCTTTAAGGGTCCGGGCGTTCACAATACGGACATGCGTGTCTCGAGGCAGTTTCCGTTCTTCCGCGAAGGTATGAAGCTGGAGATCGCGGCGGAAGCCTTCAATCTTGCCAACCACCGCAACATCCTGGCCGTGAACACGAGTGCTTACTCCTACACGGCTCCCAGCACATCCGGTACGGCCTGCCCCGCGAGCCTGTACAGCGGTGGATGCTTTACGCCGTACGCGTTGTTTTACACGCCGACTTCCACATCCAGCACCATCTATGGACCACGCCAGCTGCAGCTCTTGGGCAAGCTGTACTTCTAAAGCGCACCGTGCAGCACAAAGCCCCGGTTCAGGCCGGGGCTTATCTTGTTCATTGTGTATCAAGAAAGTGATGCACTCGAGAGGATTCGAACCTCTGCGCTTGCGCGGGATGGTAAAAAGGGTGGTGCACTCGAGAGGATTCGAACCTCTGACCTACAGCTTCGGAGGCTGCCGCTCTATCCAGCTGAGCTACGAGTGCCTGTGTCAAGTGTACTGCACCCGCGATGCTCAGGCAGCAGATTCCTTGGCTTTCCGCAGCTCTTCCATCGCAGAGCCGATCAGTTCCTTGGCATCGTTGATACCGCCCATCACCGCCTGAAGATCCAGCGCGGGCAGCGACGGATTGCGATTGGAAGCACAGTAAACCCCATGCTGGCCTACCAGCGCCAGCGCATCGGTCAGCACATCCAGCGAGACCGCCAGCCGCCCACGCGCAATGCCCATCATGAACTCGTACTTCTCCAACTCGTCCTTGCGGTCCCAAAACACGGACATTCTACTTTCCTCTTTTGAACACGGTGAACACGGCGGTTACACGGAGGGTACAGAATTCGATACCTTACACCGAGGGTGCAGAATTCGATATCGATTCCCTTCTTACAACGCAGTGACCACCGTGCGACCGCTGTGACCACCGTGTTAAAAGCCGTTGATCCGGCGCGTGATCCCATCTCGGAAATGCTCTACGTGAAAGTTGAGCAGATAACCAAGCCTGCGATTCGAGAGCTTGAGATAGGACAGTAGCTGTGCCTTGTACACCGGAGCATTTCAAGCACGATGATCTCTTCTACGAGGATGTCTATCCGGTAGCCTGTTTCCGCAAGCTTACAACCGTCGTAGACGAGAGGTACCGGAACCTCTACCCGCACCGGTAGACCTCGCTTCTGTAGTTCGTATGCGAGACAAGCCTTATACGCTGACTCCAGCAGACCAGGCCCAAGTGCCGAATGAATGGCAAAAGCTGCATCCAGCACCCGCGTTGCCAGCGCGTTCAGCTCCGTTTCAGTACCGGCTACCACTCTTTGGCAGCAGAATCCGGCTCCAGTCCTGCACCGCTTGCGGGTGCCTGCCAGCGCAGCACAGGTTTGCGAGCCGCAGCCGTCTCGTCCAGGCGGCGGATGCGCGTGGTGTGCGGCGCGGTTTTGACGAGTTCAGGGTTTTCCGCAGCTTCACGAGCGATCTGCTGCAGTGCGTCGATCAAGAGGTCGAGTTCCTCGCGTGACTCGCTCTCCGTCGGCTCGATCATCATGGCACCGCTCACGATCATCGGGAAGCTGACCGTGTAGGCGTGGAAGCCGTAGTCGATTAGCCGCTTGCCCATATCGCCGGTCTTGACACCGTTCTTCGCTTGCAGCTTGTCGCTGAACACAACCTCGTGCATCGACCGCGTCTTGTACGGCAGATCGAAGGTGCCTTCCAGCTTCGCGCGGATGTAGTTCGCGTTCAGCACGGCATCTTCCGTCGTCTGGCGCAGGCCGTCCGGCCCGTTGGCCAGCGTGTAGGCCAACGCACGCACAAACATGCCGAAATTCCCGTAGAACATGCGCACGCGCCCCACGGACTGCGGGCGGTCGAAGTCGAAGCCAAGCGTCCCATCGTCCTTGCGGATGACTGTCGGCTTCGGCAGAAACGGCTCCAGGATGGCCTTGCACGCGACCGGACCACTCCCGGGGCCGCCGCCGCCGTGCGGTGTGGAGAAGGTCTTGTGCAGGTTCAGATGCATCACATCCGCGCCAAAGTCGCCGGGCCGTGTCTTGCCCACCAGCGCATTCATGTTCGCGCCATCCATGTAGAGCAGCGCGCCTTTGGCATGCAGAATGTCGGCAATCTCGTGAATTTGGCTCTCGAAGACGCCGATGGTGGAAGGATTGGTGAGCATCAGCGCGGCGGTGTCCTCGTCCACAAGGCGGCGTAGTTCTTCAAGATCGATCGCGCCTTCCGCATTGGACTTGAGGTTCTGCACCTGGTAGCCGACAACCGCTGCGGTAGCCGGATTCGTGCCGTGTGCGGAATCGGGGACCAGCACCTTCTTGCGTGGGTTGCCATTACTCTCGTGATACGCGCGGATCATCAGAACCCCGGTGAACTCGCCGTGCGCACCAGCCGCTGGCTGTAGCGTGATGGCGTCCATGCCAGTAATCTCCAGCAGGCAATCCTGTAGCTGCTTCATGATGCCGAGCGAGCCTTGTGAAAGCGACTCCGGCTGGTAGGGGTGTGCCTCAGCAATACCCTCGATGCGCGAAACGGCTTCGTTCACCCTCCCGTTGTACTTCATGGTGCAACTGCCCAGCGGAAACATGCCGAGATCGATGGCGTAGTTCCACGTGGAGAGCCGCGTAAAGTGGCGGACGATTTCGATCTCGCTGAGTTCCGGCATCACGCCCAGGTCCGTGCGCAGATTATCGCCCAGCAGCGCCGCCGCATCCACCGGCGGAACGTCCAGCTCATCCATGCGGTAGGCCTTTTTGCCGGGCGAGCTTTTCTCGAAGATCAAGCCTTCGTTCTGGCTGGTGTGCGTGGTCGCTTTACGCGGCGTGCCAACAAACGGGGCGCTTGCAGCCAGTTCAGATGTTGTTGCGGGGGCGTCCATCAGCGTGGAGTTTGCCATGTGCTTTACGCCTCCTGCAGCGCGGGTGCGTGCCGCAGGACCACAGCCTGGCAGTGCACGGGAAAGTTGACGGAGTTTGCGATAAAGCACTTTTCATGCGCGGGATTATGCAGCGCTTCAGCTGTAATCAAGTCCGAACGTTCGGCGATCAGCACACGCGGACGCAGCGTCACGCCGGTAAAGTGCCCCGCGCCATCGGCGTTCAGTTCCATCGTGCCGGACGCATCGTCGGTATATTCCAGCACAACAATGCCCGCATCCGCACACATGTGCAGGTACGAGAGCATGTGGCATGACGAGAGTGCGGAGAGCAGCATCTCCTTCGGGTTCCACCTGGTTGCATCGCCCCGGAACGTTGGATCAGACGAGCCGGCCAGCAACGGCTTGCCCACGGCAGAAAGGTCGAACGAGCGGTCGTAATCGCGGTAGCCTGAAGTGCCGGTGCCGCGATTGCCGGTCCAGCGCAAACCTGCGGCGTAATGGTGTTCCTTGCCGATCATGCGTACTCCTTCAAAACTCTATAGTTTCGCCGTCCGCTGAGGTAAACGATCCCGCCTCGGGCGTGTCCAGATCTTCATCACGCAGGCTCAACGCGAACACCGTGCCATTTTCAAACTCGACGGTCAACGCAGTCCCATCGTGGTGTTGCGCCTCGGTCACGTTCTCGCCGATGGCCGAGCAGAGCGCATCACGATACCCGGGCTGCCCAAAGCCAACCGAGATGCCGTCCGCGTCCGCCACATCGGGCCAGACGTACAGCGTCAGCAGCGCCTCGTCGAAGCGAAGTTGAAGGTGATCACCCACAAACTCCACTGCGGTCAGCTGTTCACCCGAAAGAGTGTCGAAATTTCTCAAGATCAAGCCTCTACTTTGATTTCACTTCTAAAGAAGTAAGCCGCGCTTGAGTTGACTCAGCCTGTGACTCGAACATCTCATGTAATGCTTTGGCTATTGAGGTAGTGGCATCGACTTTTCTCGAAAGGATTTCGCACATCTCATAGAGCGTATTAAGCCGCCTGTTTTGAGCATCGATGACACCTCTTAACGCATCCAGAATCTCGCTCTGTGCGGCTAGAAGGCTTCCTTGTGCGTCAACTACCCTCGACAACGTATCAGGCATGGGCAAACTCCGTACGTGTTGCATTCTGACAAAGCGCGAGCAAAGAAGCAGCGCTGTCGATCTCCGCGCGTGTGGTCAGTTCGGTCGCGCACCACAGACTCGCGTTGTCGCCCAGTTCCGGGTACCAGCGGGCCAGCGGCAAGCCCCCGATAATTTTGCGTTCCAGCATCGCCGCGTTCATCTCATCAGCGGGTTCCGGCGTGCTGAGGACGAATTCATTAAAGCGCGGGGCACCCTCAAACAGCACCTTCGCGCCTTCTGCCTTGCCGAGTGACGAAGCAAGGAACTGTGCCTTGGCCAGGTTATGCTCCGCAAGCTCGCGCAGACCCTTGCCATACACCGTAAGAAAGATCGTAACCATCAGCGCAACCAGCGACTGGTTGGTGCAAATATTGCTGGTCGCCTTCTCGCGGCGGATATGCTGCTCGCGCGTGGAGAGCGTCAACACGAAGCCGCGCCGGCCTTCCGTATCCACCGTCTGACCGCACAGGCGACCGGGCATCTGCCGCAAAAACTTCTCCTTCGCCGCGATCACGCCACAGTATGGTCCGCCGTAAGCCACGGCAACGCCGAAGCTCTGCGCCTCCAGCGACACGATGTCGGCTTCGCGCGGGGGCTTCACAATGCCCAGCGAGACCGCCTCCGCAACGGACACAATCAGCAGCGCGCCCTTGGCATGGGCAATGTCCGCGATTGCAGCGATATCCTCGATGGTGCCGAAGAAGTTGGGTGACTGAATGAGCACGCAGGCTGTACCGGCAGTGACGGCGGCATCAAGCGCGGCCAAGTCTACGCGGCCGTTGCTGCTGTAACCGACTTCGGTGGTGAGGATGCCCTGGTGCTGCGCATACGTGCCCAGCACTTCGCGATACTCCGGGTGTACGGTGCGCGCGATCACGGCACCGCTGCGGCCTGTGACGCGGACGGCCATCATCACGGCCTCTGCCGCACCGGTGGAACCGTCGTACATGCTGGCGTTGGCGATGTCCATGCCGGTCAGTTCGCAGATCATCGTCTGAAATTCGAAGAGCGCCTGCAGCGTGCCCTGCGCAATCTCCGGCTGATAGGGCGTGTAGCTGGTCAGGAACTCACCGCGCTGCGATAGCACGTCAATCAGCACCGGCCGATAATGCCGGTACGCGCCCGCTCCCAGAAAACTGGCGTAACCGGTGGCGTTTTGCGCGGCAAAGGCTTTAAACGCTTCCACCACTTCATGTTCGCTATGCTGGCGAGGGATATCGAGGTCGCGCGTCAGGCGGTACTCGGCGGGAACGCTGTCAAAGAGATCGTCGATCGATGCCGCGCCGATCTCCTGCAGCATGGCTGCACGGTCCGCAGGCGATTTGGGTAGGTAACGCATAGTCATTCCTTCCGATGCTTCCCCGGCTTTCTGCGATGCGGCGTTCAGCCGTCGTTGCGGTGAGAACGGAACCGCTTGTCCCTGCTATTGATCGTATGCAGCAGGTGCAACGCTGCCGCTCCGGCTATTTACCGGTCTCTTCCTCGACATAGGCTTCATACGCGGTGGCATCCAGCAAACTGTCGAGTTGCGCAGGATCCGCGAGTGTCAGCTTCACCAGCCAGGTGGTGTTGGCGGCTGTGTTGATCGTCTCCGGGGCGGAGGTCAGGGCTTCGTTGATTTCAGTGACCGTGCCTGACACGGGCGCGTACACATCGCTGACCGCCTTGACGCTCTCCACCGATCCCAGAGCCGCCCGTTGGCTTAGCTGCTGGCCCACCTTCGGCAAATCCACAAAGACGATGTCGCCCAGCAGATGCTGCGCATACTCGGTAATGCCGACAGTTGCCTCGGTGCCGTTTGCCTCAATCCACTCATGCTCTTTGGTGTAGCGATAGGTCGCCTGATAGCTCATGCTTTGATTCTAAAGCGGGCAGCTACCGGCGGGTTCGCTTATCGTGATAAGAGTGGAAATCGACGCGCCTGTTGGCGGCTAAGGATGGTAAATGCGAAAAAGCATGAACCAGAAAGACCAGTTCGCATGCAGCTTTGTGGTGAGCGCAGCCCTCTGCCTAGTTGGGGCACCTGCGCAGACGATTGCCCCCGCACCAAACTCTCCAGGCGAGATTCCGTTCATCACTGTGGAGCCGGGCGTCAGGTTGGAGGTGAAGGACTGGGGAGGCACGGGCAGACCCCTGGTGATGCTTGCGGGCCTGGGCGGAACTCTGCACGGATATGACAGCTTTGCGCCGAAGCTGACCGTTCGCTATCACGTGTACGGCATTACCGGGAGAGGCTATGGCGATTCAAGTAAGCCGGAAGCGCTGGCTGAGCATTATGCGGCAGACCGCCTCGGAGACGACGTGCTGTCCGTCATTGACCAGTTGCATCTCGAACGACCCGTACTTGTCGGACATTCCTTCGCTGGCGAGGAGATGAGTTCCGTTTGCAGCCGCTTCCCGCAGCGCGTTGCCGGGCTGGTATATCTAGACGCGGCCAATCGCTATGCCTTTTCTCCTCCGCATCGCGGAGACTTCCGCATCGACACGTTAGAACTGAAGCGCGCGCTTATTGAATCGCTAGATGCGATCTCACCCGCAGAACAACAATGGGCTATTGAGCAACTCCAAGCAATGTTGCCGCAATTTCAGGCGGAATTGGCGGAGCAGAAGAAGATGGCGTCATCTGCACCCGCAATGTCGCAGGCAGATCACGATGCCACACTCAAGGAGCGCGCCACGGAAGAAGGCGCGATTGAGCAGGCTGCATTAAACGGTGAGCGGCGCTTCGACTCCATTCCGTGTCCCACGCTGGCAATCTTCGCTCTTCCGCATGATCATGGCTTGCCCCCAGGACCGAAGCGCGACGCAGTGGATGCCTGGGAGAGGCAGACCTTCGGTCCGTTAGCTGACGGTTTCGAGACGGGTGTGCCGGGAGCGCGCGTCATACGCATTCCGTACGCGCAACACGCCGTCTACAAGTCGAACGAAGCTCAGGTCCTGCAAGAAATGGAGAAGTTTATCGGTAATCTAAAGTAGCCACCGTTTAGCGCAGTGCCACTTCCGGCAGATCTGGCCGCCAGCCCGCAGCCCACATTGAGGGTTGGTGGCCCATGACCAGCCGCAGTGTCGACCCAGCTTGAATCTCTTCCCACGTCACCACAGGCCGGTTCAACGGCTTTCCGTTCAGCGTGGCGGATTGGATGTAGACGTTCTCCTTGGAATTGCGGTTCGCCTCAACGGTAAACGTCTTGCCGTTGGCCAGCTTGAGGCTCATCTTCGTAAACAGCGGGCTGCCGATCATGTAGTCGCCGCTGGCTGGGTTGACGGGGTAGAGGCCGAGCGCGGTGAAGAGGTACCAGGCGCTCATCTGTCCGCAATCGTCGTCGCCGTCCAGACCGGCGGGCGCTGCGGCGTACTCCGCGGCGGCGATCTCGCGCACCTTGGCCTGTGTCTTCCAGGGCTGCCCGGTGAAGTCGTACAGGTAGCCATAGTGGTGGCTTGGCTCGTTTTTGTGGACGTTGTGGCCACCCGCAAAATGCTTGTCTAACTGCAGGCTTGCGTTCTCCGGACCGCCCATGAGTTGCATGACGCCGGCGATGTCGTGCAGCGGTGCCCAGGTGTAGACCCAGGCATCGCCCTCGGTCCAGCCGGGTGCCACGCGGTTCGATTCGTCGTCTCCATTGATGCCGAGCGGTGCCCACTTGCCGTCCGAGAGCTTGCCGCGCATCAGGCCAACGGACTTGTCGAAGAGATTGCGATCGTTGAGCGAGCGCTTCAGGAAGAACTGGTACTCCTGTTCGCGGCCCAGCGCCTTGGCCACCTGGGCGACGCACCAGTCGTCGTAGCTGTCTTCCAGAGTGCGGCTGCTGGCCTCGTCGGTCTTGTCGGTGGGGATAAATCCCAACGCATTGTAGTACGTCAGACCGGCGCGCGCCTCGTACGGCGTGTGCGGCTCGCGGTCGAGCCAGCGGCGGGTGGTGTCGCCGTCCGGCGGGGTCATGGCGTCTTTGTAGACCGCCTGCCAGGCGACATCCCGGTCAAAGCCGTGGAAACCCTTGCGGATGGCCTCCGTGACCATGCTGTCGGCGTGCGTGGCGATCATGATGTTGGTGTAACCGGGATTGGGCCACTTCGGCATCCATCCGCCTTCCTTGAAATCCTGTAGCAGGGCGGTGATCATGCCGTCGATGCGCTCGGGCGCGACGAGCGTCAAGAGGCTGTGCTCCGCGCGAAAGGTGTCCCAGATGGAGTAGTCCGTATAGGACTCGCCGGAATGCACCGTGTCGTCGAAAGCGCTGTAGTAGTGACCGCCTTCGGAGAAGATGCGAGGGTACAACAGCGCGTGATAGAGGGCGGTGTAGACGATGCGGCGCTCATCCGCGCTGGCGCCCTCCACGGAGAGCTTGCTCAATTTGGCGAGCCATATTGCGTGCAGCCTAGCGCGCACTGCGTCGAAGTCCCACGCCGGTATTTCAGTGTGAAGGTTCGCGCGTGCCTGCTCCACGCTGAGAAAAGACGTGCCCACACGGACTTCTATCACGGTCGGACCATCGGCATTGGCTTTAAAAGTGACCGTTGCGCCCCGTGCCCCAGGCGAGCCTTCGCCGTAGGTGCTGCCGTCCTGCGCGATTTGCCGAAACTGTGCGACAAAGTACCCGCTGAAGTGCGGCAGAGCAGACGGTCCAAGATCACGGTCAGTGCGGTCGGGATTGGCTCCGGTGATCTCATTCTCAGCCTTGTCGAAGCTTGCCTTACCATCAACGCCAGGCCGAGAGGCTTCGAGCAGGATGCGCGGCTGCGTGCCCGCCGGGAAGGAAAAGCGCAGGTAAACGCACCGCTCCGTGGCGGTCATCTCTGCGTGGAGAAATGCGATTGCACCTGCGGTGAACTGTTCCCCCTTGAGATTTGTGCCCAGGTCCACCGAGTAGTAGTCAGGATGCGAGACTTCGCGGGCGTGCGTGAAGCCGAGTTCGCGCGCCTGCGGGTCAGTCTTCAGCCGCCCAATCTCCGGCATCAGGGTCACATAGCCGAAATCGCCCATCCAGATGGCGGGCTGGTGCGTTCCCATGAAGCCCTGGATCGCTTTGTCGCTGTATTCGTACGAGACCACGCTGAGCCTGTTCTGGCGCGTTTGCGGTGTCCAGTTGGTCATGCCAAATGGAGCGGTGACGAACGGCATGGTGCCGCCATACCCGATCTTCCCGCTGCCGGTACCGATGAGAGGGTTGACCGTGTCCACCACGTCCTGCGCGGCAGACATCGCCGGCATCATGCAGGCGCAGAGAACAACGGAGACGATCCACAGAGACGAGCGGCGCATGAGGCACATCGTAGCGGCTCATCGCAACGGAAGTAAACGTGCCTGTCGTCGAGTTAGCCGGAGAGAAGAGGGTGTCGCGTGTTAAAACAATTGCGCACGCAGGGACACGCTTGTCTACACGGCAGAGCGGCGCGACAGTGGACCTGACGTCAAGCGCTGAGTTATGCGGTCTGTGACAGCCGTTCGCTTTTAAGCACGGTGTCAGCCCGCAACCCTATCAGCTGCTCGCTGGTCCGGCGGGTTTGGGCCGGACGCGCTTGTAAAACGGTGTGGGCACGACTTTGGCTTTGCCGAGCGTTCCGCGAATTTCGACGGCGACAATATTATCCGGCACGGCATCGGCAGGCGGCACAAAGGCCATGGCGATGTTCTTCTTGAGTGTTGGCGACGGCGAACCGCTCGTGACGACTCCGATCAGTTCACCTTCCAGGCTGCGGACCGCGTAGCCGTCGCGAGCGATGCCGCGGTCGATCATCTCCAGGCCGACTAATTTGCGTGCGGGTTCAGTCGCTGTCGCGGCCAGAAGAGCTTCCTTGCCAATGAAGTCCGCCGTTTTGTCCAGCTTGCAGTAGCGGTTCAAACCTGCCTCAAAGACATTGATCTCGTCTGAGATCTCGTGGCCATAGAGAGCCATGCTGGCTTCCAACCGCAGGGTATTGCGTGCCCCCAGACCAGCCGGCAAAATGCCGAACTCCTCCCCTGCCTCGAAAATCCGCTGCCAAACCTTCGCGCTGGTTGCTTCATCGCTGGGCACGTAAATCTCAAAGCCATCCTCGCCGGTGTAGCCGGTACGTGCGATCAGGACGTTGTAGAACCCGGCGACCTTGCCCCAGGTGAACCAGTAGTTCTTGATCGCGGACAGGTCCGTATCCGTCAGTTTTTGGAGCGTCTCTTGCGCACGCGGTCCCTGGATGGCGATCTGCGTGTACATATCACTGTAGTCGTTGATGTGAACGGCGGGCATCTGACCGATGGTTCTGCGCACCCATTGGATGTCCTTTTCGCGCGTGCCCGCGTTGATCACGATCAGGTAGTCGTTTTCGCTGAGCTTGTGCAGGACCACGTCGTCCACAAAGGTGCCCTGCGGTGTCAGCATGGCAGAGTAGTGCGCCTGGCCGATTTTCAGCTTGCCCGCGTCGTTCATCAGGAGACGCTGCACGGCATCCAGCGAACCGGGTCCGCGCAGCTGGATGCAACCCATGTGCGAAACATCAAAGACGCCGACGGCGGTGCGAACGGCGTTGTGTTCGGCAAGCAAGCCACTGTACTCGACCGGCATCTCCCATCCGCCGAAGTCCACCATCTTGGCGCGGAGTGCCTTGTGCGTGGCGAAGAGCGCGGTTGGGCGTAACGTGGGCGCGGCGGTCTCTAACATTGCAGGAGCCTGTTCTCTACTAGAGTTTCGGGAAAGTACGATCTCCGTCCCGTGCTTTTGATGGTATCGCGAGTAGATTGGACCGCATCAGATGCGCGTGAGGCGTTGGCCTATGCCGCGGTTATTGTTTGCCTGTGCCGTTCTCTCAATGGCCACAAGTATCTTTGCACAGACGGCGGACCGATCCGCAGCTCCGCCAAGCGCAGCGACGGCAGCACCGCCTGCACACGTGGGTACATTCACAGTGCAGAATGGTGAGCTTGTGGTCGCCCCTGGCCTGCGTATTCCGAACGGCAACCTGCCATGGGCACTCGACACGATAGAAAACAGGCAGGTGCTCGTTCCGGTGCACCACTCATCATTGAGGGCCTCGGCAGGGGCGGCGAACACGCTGGCGGGAGACACATCACGGACACCGCTGCGTTCCTCGACACCAGTGTTCTTCGTCCATACAAGCGACCGGACCGAGAACGCAGGGGACTCCGGCCGGGGATCGCCTACCGGATGGGCGTTGCTGCCGGTGCACACAGATGGGGTTACACGAACGATAGACCGCGTCCAGTTTGCCGACGTGAACGGTGCCACCGTCTGCACGGCTCCGGTACTGTGCTTGCGGGCGGAGTCACTCCCGGAGGGTTGGATGCGCATGACACCGCAGCAGCCACTGCAAGCGGGACAGTACGCGCTGGTGCCGGTGCAGCGGACAACGCCGGCGTTGGCCTACGATTTCACTGTGGATCCACTGTCACCCGCAGCGAAAGACGCCGTCTCTGCAGGGCAGAATCCGAACGCCGCGCCTCTACAGAAAAACCGCTAGGACAGCGATCGGCGTCGTGCGCGGGTGAAGCTGCTGATCGAGAAATACGCGAACAGCAAGGTAAGTGCGCACAAGGCCGAGAAACGGTAGCGGTCCGCAGGAAGGCTGCTGAAGGCGTTTGCACGGGTGTGCCACACGCCAACACCAAATGACAGCCCGAACAGGGCGAAAAAGCTGCCCGTTAGTTCGTGCCATAGCTCACGGGAAGCCCGGCGCAACGGAGTAAGTGCACCAGCACGCGCGGCAGCTGCCGCCGGCCGCAGTGATCTGGCCAGTTGCGCTGCTCGAACTGGTACACGGCCAGGCTGCTGGTGTGCTGGTTTCTTTTGAAACGCCGCATCGACAACCTGCGGACCATACTGGTTCGGAGTGGGAGCCGTTGCAGCGTCGACAGCTTCCACGGCAGTGCGCGCAGCCAGACGCGCCCCCCGCCCCAGCACCCGGCCCAGCCTTTCTCGGTCCATAACGGCATTCTACGTCCCCTTATCATCGGAATACACCGCAAGCGCGAAGAACGCATCGTATACAACAACAGTGAAGCTGGAGTGTACGAACGGGCATGAAGAAGGTAATTTGGACGGTTGGCGGCATTTGCGCCGCTGCCGCAGGATGGTTAGTACTCGGTTCGAAGCGGGTTGAGCCGATTCAGGATTTAGCGCATCAGTTGGAAGACGCGTGGGCGGATCATCACACCCGTGTATAGACCGGGGGACTGCTAGGTATTCATTGCGGTGACGCTGCCGGACCGATAAGGTAGATGAGCGCAGCCGCATGGGTCCTCGTGCGCTGTAGCCGTAAAGGGGTGTCAGTGGATAAACGAATGAATGCACGGGTGAAGGAACTGATACAGCAACTGGGCGAAGCCATCCACGAATCTGTGTCAGAATCCGAGCAAATTTCAGGCGTGGTGCGTGACATCCGCGAACAGGGATTTGACGTGCTACTGATGTTGGAGGCGACCATCGGCCTGAATGAGGTTGCGCAGAATACCGACCCGGCAGATGTGCCTGAGCCGGGCGAGACGTTTTCCCGTAGTGATCTTAGCTTCCTGAGGTCGTTACGAATTTCGCTGCCAGAAGAGGCTGGGGACGGAGAATCTCCTGGCAACGAAGACTGAACTAAAAGCCGCAGCTACACACCATCTGCCCTGCAGAGTTTCCCCATCGCAATTCCTTGCATCCTATCGTCGTCGCTGCGGGCCATGTGTGGCACGAGGTTCGCGGCTTTTGGGGAACTGAGATGAGAGACACATTAGGAGTTCTGCTTGCTGGCGGTGCCGGTGAACGTTTGTTCCCACTCACGAAGGAGAGGGCCAAACCGGCCGTGCCGTTCGCCGGTCAATACCGCATTATCGACATCACCCTTTCAAACTGCATCAACAGCGATCTGCGCAAGGTCTACATCATGACGCAGTACAAAGCGCTCTCCCTGAACCGGCACATCCGTGAAGGATGGGGTCCGGTGGTAGCAAACGAGCTGGGCGAGTTCATCGAAATTCTGCCACCCATGCAGCGTGTCAACCGCAACTGGTATCAGGGCACGGCGGATGCGGTGTATCAGAACATCTACTCCATCGGGTCGGAGGAGCCTAAGTTCGTCATCATTCTCTCCGGTGACCACATCTATAAGATGAACTATGGCCTGATGATGGAGCAGCACTGCCGCAGCGGTGCCGCCTGCACAATTGCCACTCTGCCGGTTGAACCGGATGAGGTTGCCGGATTCGGTGTCGTGGAAGTCAGTCCCAATGGCGAAGTGATCGGATTTCAGGAGAAGCCGAAGACGACAGACGTCCGCTCACCCTTTAATCCAAGCAAGGTAGATGCTTCGATGGGCATCTACATCTTCAACACGGACGTTCTTTTGCCGGAACTGATGGCGGACGCGGACGATCCGGACTCCAAGCACGATTTTGGGCACAACATTCTGCCAAGGCTGCTGGGCCGCTACAAGGTTTCCGCATTTAACTTTGTCGACGAGAACCGCCGTGGCGAGGCGCTCTACTGGCGCGATGTAGGCACCTTGGATGCCTACTACGAGGCGAATCTTGATATCGCATCCGTCTCACCCACGTTCAACCTGTACGACAAGTCATGGCCCATGCGCACGCGACCAACACAGTACCCACCCGCGAAGTTTGTCTTTGGCGAGATGGGACGTACCGGCATGGCGATTAATTCCGTGGTGTCACCAGGGTGCGTTATCTCCGGTTCCGCAGTGCGTGAGAGCGTGCTTTCGCAGGATGTCCGCGTCAACTCGTACTCGGACATTGAAGCGTCCGTTATTTTTACGCATGTCAACATTGGGCGGCATTGCCGGATCAAGCGGGCCATTATTGACCGCGACGTGCATATACCCGACCACACAGTGATCGGGTACAACCAGGAAGAGGACCGCAAGAAATATCATGTGACACCAAGCGGCATCACCGTGGTGACGCGCGATGGCTCACCATACGAAAATCCCGTGTCACCGGAGTTCATGCAGACGATGTAGGAATCGGAGCTTTTGCATATCTACAAGAAGGTGCGCCGCTGAGTAAACAACGGCGCACTTTTTTCAGCCAACTGACATTCTGAGATAAGCCGGATACGTTCAGTTAACGCAGAAAGCTTCGGTATGGCAGGTACTCTTGCTCAACGGTTGCCGAATCGGTAGAGTACCCCGCCCGAGACGTAGACAAATTCGCGCAGTTCATTGCCGAAGTGCTCAAAGACGATCTCGGGAGAAACCCGGATTGCCAGGCGTGCTGAGCGATTGAAGTCGATGCTGCCACCCGCGACACCCATGGCGGATGTGCGGTTGCTATAAAGCCCGGTAGCGTTGTAGAAAGTGTCCGCCGGGAGGCCCGGGTTGCTGTGATCGAAAGTGCCATGGGTGACGCCAGCTAATGCGTGGAAATTAACAGCGGCGTGCTGGTTGCCGAACCAGTGGTACTGTAGACCTCCCATTCCGATGAACTGCGACACCAGTGGACGGGTCTGTATATGGGGATTGGTGGACTGGGCCGCGGGCAGCACGGGAGTGGTTCCGGCGTCATAGCGGGCATCACCGGCGATGCCGTACTTCGGCGTGAGCCAATAGGTGGCCATCACTTCGCCGCCGCCCATGTTGTAGCGTTTCGGGATCACCTGTCCTGCCTGACCATTCAGGAAGTTGATGCCGCCGTAGACCTCGTACTTCTCCGTATAGGTGACCGGTGGCGGTGGGCGGAAGGTGTCCTGCGCGCGGGCCGGTGCCGTGATGCAAAGACCGGCGGCAAGCAAGATGACGTAGACCAGAAACGAAACTGCGTGAGGGCGTGGGACAGACGGCCCGGCTACATTCAGCCGGGAACGGGAAATAGGCATGTTCCTCCAACGGCGCACGCATCCAGGTGGTCCTGGCCGAGTACGCTTCAGACGGTCGCAATGGACGCTGCAACTCCAACGATATACCGTCCGGGCGATGTTCGGCTGGCCGTTCAGCGGTTAGAGTATGCGACAATAGACCGTCTGAGGGTTTGCGTCGCAGTGCGCTCTCAGGGAGGTTCTTCATGCTCGGTGACCTGTTCCAACCCATGCACCTTCTTATCATCGGCCTTGTGGTTGTGGTGTTTTTCGGCGGCAAGAAGCTGCCGGAACTGGGCAAGGGACTGGGCGAGGGCCTGAAGGGCTTTAAGGAAGGCCTTAAGGGCATGAATGACGATGTCAAAAGTGACGCTCACATTGTGACGCCCGCGCCGGAAAACAAAGACACCGTCATTAAATAACGCCCAGTGTAGTACTTCTGCCGCCCCCGCATCTTTTCGCATCACACGGCATAGCGAATGAAAGCGAGTGTGCCCGCGCGTGAAGATCGATTCTACGTATCTCATTCCTCCGCAGAGCAAGGTTCGCCTCAAGGACTACGACTCCAGCGACACCGGCGATTTTAAGAGCGCCGACGAGGCGAAGCCGTTCTTGAAGAAGCATTTGGAACGGCTTGATGCGTTACAGGAAGTGCTCTACGGAGGCGATGAGCGGGGCTTGCTTATTGTGTTGCAGGGCATGGATACGTCCGGGAAAGACGGTACGATCAGGCATATCTTCTCCGGGGTAAACCCGCAAGGCTGCAATGTGGACGCATTCAAGGTGCCCACGCCGCTGGAGGCGCGCCATGATTTTCTCTGGCGTTGCCACGCAGTCGCACCGGCACGCGGCATGATCGGCATCTTCAACCGGTCGCACTATGAGGATGTGCTGTCGCCACGTGTGCACGGCCTGATGGATGGCAAGATGGCCCGGCTCCATATGCAGCAGATCAACGACTTTGAAGCCATGGTGGTGGACAGCGGCATCGCGGTGCTCAAGTTTTTTCTGCATATCTCGAAGGAAGAACAAACGAAGCGGCTGCAGGCGCGCATTGACGACCCTGATAAGCATTGGAAGTTATCGCCCGGTGATTTTGCGGAGCGGAAGTTCTGGGACAAATACCAAAAGTGCTACGAAGAGATTTTCGAGGAGACCAGCCGCAAGCACGCGCCCTGGTTTGTGATTCCCGCAGACGCGAAGTGGTACCGCAATGTTGCCATTTCAAACATCATTGTGGAGACGCTGGAAAGCATGAAGCTGTCCTATCCGAAGGTCACGGTCGACGTGTCGAAACTCAAGCTGGATTGACGAGTTAGACCTATCGGCCGGATCGAATACAGGCAAAGCGAGCCTTGGCTACGGCTGAACGCCTTCTGTTTCTCAGCGCGGCACTCAGTAGCCAGTTACCTCAGAGTGCAATGAGAACCACCGCAGGCAGCGCCAGTACCATGCCCCAGCGTTGGCGCCAGGTGGTGCGCTCCTTTAGAAGCCATGCTGCCAGCAGGATAGTGGTTGCAGGGTAGATGGAGGCCAGGACCGCGGCCACGTCGAGCCGCCCAGCATGCGACGCGGCAAGGAAGCTGAGATTCCCACATGTATCCAGAGAAGCTCCGGCAACGATCCAGCCGAGAGTTGTCAGGTACTTTGTGTTGACCGGCGACGATGTGGGTGTTCGCTGAAAGATCGTCATGGCCAGGAGGAGAATTCCTGCGATTGAGGCGCTACCAACACGTGCGGTGGCCATGGGCCAGAGATAACCAGCCGCGCCCGCCAACTTAAGAGCGACAAAGTAGACACCGAAGCCAGCTCCACTCAGCGTGGCGTAGAGTACCGCTCGAGTTGAGGTGCTGGCTGTGCTTTTATCGCTGGTGCTTGCGATGAACCAGATGGCGGCGGCGGCAAACAGGAAGCCAGCCAGACGCCGCCAGCCGGGCGAACCTTCCGTAAACGCCGAGACAACGGCCGGAACAGCAGCGCACAGCAGCCCGCTGATCGCGGCGGCCGGTCCCATGTGACCGCTGGCCAGCGCCAGGTAAAAGCCCACCAGCGAGACACCCGCGACGACCCCGCCACCAATGCCCCATAGCAAAGGTGCTCCGTGAGGAAACGCATCTCCGCGCGATGCAGCCAGCGAGGCTACGACGGCCAGGCTGAGAAGGTGACCGGTAAGTACGACCACCAGCGCGGCACGGACACCATTCCCCGCGCGCTTGACAGCAACAGAGCCGCCAAAGTCTCCGCCACCCCAAAGTGCCGCAGCCAGCAGACCGAAGGCTGCGTTTTCTTCCAACGGCAGACGCATGGTTAGCGGGAATTCGACGCGCCTTGCGTGCCGCCGCCGCGCATGACATTCTCCGGCGTTGGGTAGTAGCCCTTCTTCGCGACCACGTCCAGGCCGGGCCGCAGCACCTGCACCTCAACGCTGCGGAACTTGCCGTCCGTGATCGGCTCGTTGGAGTAGTAGCCCACGGTGTACTGCACACGCACATCCTCGGCTATCTTCGAGAAGCTCTGCTCGATGCCCCGGATACGGTACTCCGAAACAGCCTCGCCGCCCGTCTGCGCGGTGTACTGCGGCAGGATGTTGCCCTTCATCTCAAACGGGATATGATACCGGTCCAGCCAGCCAACGTACTTCGTGGCGGAGTCGCCGACCACGGTGGCGTATACCCCAATCCTGTTGGTTTGGAGGATGCGGATGTTGTCCTTGAACTTGGCGGTCGAGCCAAACTCCTTACCGTCGCTGACCACGTAGATCACGCGCCGCCTGCCCTCGGGACGCTTGGCCAGGCTCTGTGCCGCCATCAGAATCGCATCGTTCAGGGCGTGCGTTTCCCTGGGTATGTTCACCATGTTCGAATTAGAGTTGCGCACCGGCGAGGTGTTCGGATCAAATTGGTGCCCATTGATGTTGGTTGTCTGTGACATCGGCCCATCCGGCGTGTACAGCAAAGCCTCGCGGCCCCGTGTCTGTGACTGATTCAAGACGGCCTGGATGCGCGGGCTTTGCGCGCCGGTGTAATCCGTGCGGAGCGTAGGGCCATTGTTGTAGGTGATGATCGCCATCTCGTCATAAGGGGTAAACGCACCCTGCAACGCGCCAAGCGCTGTGTTTACGCGATCCATCACGTCCTGCGACAGCGTCTGGTCGATGACAAAGGCAACGGAAAGCGGGTACGGATCACTTGTGAACAGGCGGATCTGCTTGCGAACGCCGTTCTCAAAGACGCGGACCTCGCGCCAGTCCAGCGCAGGCACCAGAGCGCCGCTCTTGTCCTTGACAGTGAAGGGGATTTGCACGAAGTTGACGTTTGCTCGAATGGTTCCGACACGGCCGCCAGGGCCAAGCTCCGGCTTGATGTCCGGCGCGGGATCATTTGCCGCATCCGGCTGGCTGGGCGCGCTGGGGGCGAGCGTGGCTGCCGGCGCGGGACCTGCGCTGCCGTCATCGGCAACGGCGCTTGTGCTGGCGGGCGTGCCCTTACCGGGAGTAACGGCAGACGCCTCCGGAATGACCTGCGGACGCGGACTGTCCGGAATAGCCTGCTGGGCCCGGGGGGTGTCCGGCAGCGTCTGCGTGCCCGCAGCGGTTTGGGCGCGGGACGCCGCTCCCATGCTTGCCACTGCCACCACACACATTGCCGCCAAACCAGACTTCACGTAAGACTCCTATGCTGCCACGGCCTTAAGACTACCAGTCTAAGCGGCAGACCCGTGGCGATCACTACTTGGACGCGCGGGTGCCATGGTTCGTTGTGACACGCACGATGCTGCTCGTCATCTTCGGGGGCAACGTAGACCTGAGGCCTGCCATGTTCGTCCAACGCAATGTATGCGTCCGTTTCGAACCTTGCTGCTCCTTGCCCTGCTGCTTACGATCGCTCCCTTGCTGTGCATTGCGCCGGCGCGTGCCCAGGAGGCGCCTTCGCCTGGGGGACCCCCGCCGCGCAGCTCTGCTCCGCCGCCTGATCCGCAAACGGTCGCCGAGGGCCAGACATTGCGCGTCCGCGTCAACCTGGTGAACACGTACTTTTCCGCGCGTGACAAGGGTGGTTTTCTGAGCGGGCTGCACAAAGACGATTGCCAGGTGTTTGAGAATAAGGAACCGCAGCCGATCAAAAATTTTACTCAGGAAAAGTCATTGCCTTTGACCATCGGCATCCTTCTGGACACCAGCGGATCGCAGGAAAACGTGCTGCCGCTGGAGCAAGAGAGCGGAGCACAGTTCCTGAAGGATATGCTGACGCCAAAAGACGAGGCTTTTCTGATCTCGTTCGACATCAACGTCGATCTCCTGGCTGACTACACCAACAGCGCGAAGGAATTGCGGCGCGCCATGGAGAAGGCTCGGATCAACACCGGCGCGGGTACCGGTTCCGTGACGGGCAACATGACGCCGAAAGGCACGCTCCTGTACGACGCCGTCTATCTTGCAACGCATGATAAGCTGCACGACGAAGCTGGACGCAAGGTGCTCGTTCTGCTGACCGATGGCGGAGATCAGGGTAGCAATACCAAGCTAAAAGAAGCAATCGAGTCTGCCCAGAAGGCAAACGCGATCGTCTATGTCATTCTCATCAGCGATCAGGGCTTCTTCGGCCAATACATTGGCTTTAACCCAGCGGCGGACATGGACCGTCTCGCCCGCGAGACTGGTGGCCGCGTCATCAACATCGGGCATAACGCGAAGAAGCTGGACGAAGCCTTTGCACAGATCAGCGATGAACTCCGTACACAATATCTGGTCAGCTACACGCCGCAGAATGCCAACCTGGACGGCACCTTCCGCAACATCAGCATCACTTGCGGCAAGGACGTGAAGATTCAGGCGCGCAAAGGTTACTACGCCGTGGCAGATTCGAATACCGAGTAAGAAATGTAAGTTTGGAGTTACGAGAGTTTCTAGTTAGCCGCTACGTCGGCCTGAACGACCGTGCCTTGATGGAATGCTATCTTCCATTCTCCAGAGCTGCGCTGCCATAACGTAGTTCGCCGCGTCAGCCTTCCAGGCTGCGGTAAAAGATAGGTCAACAGGTAGAGATTGTCGCAAAGTTTGCGGCACTCAAAGTTGCTTGGCCGCAAGTTCTCGATGACTGATTGCCGATGCCGTTCTTCCAGCGCGTCAAGAACAAGGTTGCGGCTGTAGCGTTTGCCGGAAGCGCCAATCTCCCAGAAGTCGCTGGTCATCATGGCATCGAAATCCGCACGCGTTGTACCAAACTCCTGGCGATGAAAGATCGGCTCACGGGCCTCAAGCTCTTTCTGTATTAGTGTAAGTTCGGCGTCCCGGATCATGCGTCCATTGCCCCGCTGTACACCGCCATGCCCGCCACGGCATCCACGCCCATTGCGTCCAGTTCATCCACCTCACGCTGCTCCTTAATGCCACCCGCAACAATGAGCTGCTTCGCCGTGCACGCGCGGAGGATTGCGGCGACTTCCATCGGAAAGCCGCTCATGGTGCCCTCGGTATCGACATGCGTGTAGAGAAAGGCGGCGCAGTCGTTCTCAAGCCAGGTGACGGCTTCCTCTGGCGTCAGGTCCACCTGTTCCTTCCAGCCCTTTACGGCGACTTTGCCACCCTTGGTGTCGACAGAGAAGACGATCTGCTCCTCGCCGACGGCTTTGCGGAGAGATTCGGCAAACGCGAGATTGATAACCGGATGACGCTTACGGTCAGCCTGGCTTTCGCCGCCAAAGAGGGTCGATCCGTAGATGACGCGCTTTGCGCCCAGCTCGAGCATGGCTTTGCCGTCGTCTGCGGAACGCAATCCTCCGCCCACATGGCAGGTGAGGCGTGCCGTGAACTGCCGGATAAGCCCGCGATTATCACCCTGCCGCATGGCCGCGTCCAGGTCGATCAACTGCACCAGCGGGTACTTCGCGAAACGCTCGATCCAATAGTCGAAATCGTCAAAGGCGAGCTTGAGCCGCTCGCCCCGCACCAGCTGGACGATTTGGCCGTTCATCAAATCAATAGAGGGAATAAGCATCGGGAGTTGTTCAAGTGTAGCGAACACAGCGTCATGTGCCAGTCCCAAAGGGGACACAATTAACGATAGAATCAGCGTGCCGCTCTGCCCCGCTCTTGGCAGAACAGCCTGGAGGCTACCCATTGAACCGAGCAGGCGTTGCGATTGTGTGTTTCATCCTCGGCGTGCTGGCGGTTCCGGTGGCTGCTTATTTTTATCTGGCCTATGGACATCCGCCCGTGGCGGTCGCTGACCCATCGTTTCCCGAGGAGGCGACCATCGTCCATATTCCGCTACAGGCGCGCATCGATCGCGAGATGCCCGCGGGATCACCCGTACCTGTCAACAATCAGACGTTGACCGAGGGTGCGACGCTCTACAAACAGCATTGCGTCTTTTGCCACGGTCTGCCAAACCAGAAAGCAGCCATCGCCGACAACATCTTCCCAGGCGCGCCGCAGCTCTGGGAACGCCACCACAACGGGCAGGTGGTTGGTGTATCCGATGATGAAGTGGGCGAGACCTACTGGAAGATTAAGAATGGCATTCGCCTCACAGCCATGCCCTCCTACGTGAAGCTCATAAGCGACACGCAGATGTGGGAGATCGCCAACCTCCTGAAGAACGCCGACAAGCCTCTGCCGGAGTCTGCGCAAAAGGCCTTGCAGTACACCTCACAATAGTCAGGAACAGCCGTCGACTTTAACCAAGGCTACTTCAACTCATACCCCGCGAAGAAGTACGCTATCTCGAAAGCCGCCGTCTCGTCGCCATCCGATCCATGAATAGCGTTCTCCTCGATGGAGGTAGCGAATTTCTTACGGATCGTACCTTCTTCGGCATTCGCGGGATTGGTAGCACCCATCAGTTTGCGCAGATCGGCGATGGCGTTCTCCTTTTCAAGCACCATGGGAAAGATCGGACCCGAAGCCATGAAGCGGGTGAGGTCCGCAAAGAACGGGCGCGCGCTGTGCACATGATAAAAGCCCTGTGCCTGGATATCTGTCAGTGACATCTTCTTGATGGCGACGATCTTAAATCCGGATTTTTCAATTTCGGCCAGAATAGCTCCGGTGTGTCCCTTGCGGACGGCGTCCGGCTTGACGATGGAGAAGGTACGCTGCGGCATGGTACTCCTGATAGAGGTCTCTTTATTCATTTTATTGTAAGGGGAGGCTAACCGGCAGTGCTGTCGTACTCCTTGTCGCCGTTCACTGTGCGCTATCAGCGCACTCCGCGTGAGGCAGAAACAACGAGAAGGTCGTGCCTCGCTGCCCGTTTCCTTTGCTGGAGCGAACCGAAAGCTTTCCACCATGCCGTTTGGCAAGGGAATGGGAGATCCACAATCCCAATCCCGATCCGCCAGCGCCTTTCGTCGTGTACAAGGGATCGAAGATTTTGGTTTGTGTCTCAGGTGTCATTCCATGACCTGAGTCAGAGACGCTGATACGTACGCCTTCATTTCCTGAGCGCACATCACGGCCCGGCGAAGTCCGGATCGTAATCACACTGCCGCTCCCCCGCGTCGCGTCAATGGCATTGCTGAGCAGATTATTCAGAATTTGCCGCAAGTCACCTTCCGAGCAATTGAAAGATTTGCTCCTGCGATGTTGCCGGTCAATCCTGATGCCGCTGTTGCGCAATTTGCCTTGCTGAAGCGCAATTACTGACTCCACCACGGCTTCGGGAACACACGCGGTTGGCTCCGAGCCACCTCGTTGGAAGCGAAGCGTTTGAGAGACGATTTCCGTCACCCTGGACAATTCGGATTCTGCCTGCGTCAGGTATTCATCCGCCTTGCTTGAAATCTCTGTATCGTGGCGGATCAGATATAGGAGGTTGGTTATGGCCTCCAGCGGATTGTTGATCTCATGCGATATCGACGCGGCAAGCCGGCCGACAGCAGCCATCTTCTCGGACTCAAGCAGGTGGTTTTCCAGGGTTTTCTGCTGTTGTTTCAAGAGTTCAGGGGAACTATGCTTCACTTCTTCGCTACTGTTGGTTCCCTTCTGCTGCGCTGTTGCGCCTTCTTGAAATTTCGTCAAATCAAACAGCGTCACAACGGCCCCAATCAAATCGTTGCCCCGGGACACCGGCACCGCGGAACAAGTCACATGCGCCGGCTGCCCGCCCTTTGTCCAGAGTATTTCGTTAAACCCGTCAACTGAACGGCCTTCGATCCGCGCTGCGTAGACCGGGCACTCTTCTGGCGGATATGCTGATCCATCCGCACGCGTGGCATGGATCAAAGTATGCATGTCCCGGCCCAGGCACTCTGGTTCCGTGTACCCCATTAGTGCCAGCGCAGCCGGATTGATCTGTGTACAACGGCCCGCACGGTCTACCGTGTAAATAGCCGCCGCCGCACGGCTAAGAACCGTACGGCTAGAGAGACGAACTTCTTCTACCCCAATACTGCGCTCCTGCGTGCTGCCACCTGCGAACTTCATTGTGCCCCACTGCCCTGCTACTTCAGGCGCTGTATATGGGATGCAGATTATTGGCTATGACACAAAGCCGACATACCGCTAGGCTGCGCCTTCTTTCGACGGGACGGTGCGTCTACTTCAAAGCCTGGTGTTCGCACGAAAGCGTAATTGCTACGATGACGTTCGGCTTACCGTCCGAGCACCCTCGCCATGGTCTCCCCAATCTCCGCCGGGGATTTCACGACGTGGATACCCGCCGCCATCATCGCGTCCATCTTGCTCTCGGCAGTGCCTTCGCCACCGCTGATAATGGCTCCGGCATGGCCCATGCGGCGGCCTGGCGGCGCGGTTTGCCCGGCGATGAAGCCGACGACCGGCTTTTTGACGTTGGCTTTGATGTATTCGGCGGCGGCTTCCTCGTTGGTGCCCCCGATTTCGCCGATCATGACGATGGCCTCGGTCTGCGGGTCCTCGTTCAGCATCCGGATGGCATCGATGTGCCTGGTGCCAATGATGGGATCACCGCCGATGCCGATGGCGGTCGACTGGCCGATGCCGCGCTGCGTGAGCTGGTAGACCGCCTCATACGTCAGGGTGCCGGAGCGGGAGACGATGCCGACGTTACCCTCCTTGTGGATGCGCCCGGGCATGATGCCGATCTTGGCCTTGCCGGGTGAGATGACGCCAGGGCAGTTGGGTCCAATCAGCACAGACGCTGAGTCCTTCACGACCGACCACGCCTTCACCATGTCCAGCACGGGAATACCCTCGGTGATGCAGACGACCAGCGGCAGCTTGGTGGCAACCGCTTCAAGGATGCCGTCCGCGGCAAACGGTGGCGGGACGAAGATCATGGTGGCATTCGCGCCGGTTGCCTTCACGGCTTCTTCGACGGTGTTGAAGACGGGCCAGCCCTCGTGCGTGGTGCCGCCTTTGCCGGGTGTCACGCCTCCCACAACGATGTCATTGCCGAACTGTTTGGCGTATTCGGCGCAGCCTTTTGCGTGATACGTGCCTTCGCGACCGGTGATGCCTTGCACGATGAGGCGCGTGTTGTTGTCGACCAGTACGGACATTCGTTCTCCTCGGCAGAGGGAACAGGGAACAGGGAACAGGGAACAGGAGCTCTGGTTCAGATTTTGTTCATGATCGCAACGAGCATTTTTCCGACTTCGTGCGACAGTGATTCCGATTCCTTGAGCTTTACTGCATCTCCGAAGCCTAGCTGACCTGCTATCACCAGCTGCGTTTGTACTTCCATGTTTGATCCGCGGGCCATCCCAAGAAATTGCTTATATTCTCCGGTTGACTTGCGGCCGTAACCTTCCGCGATGTTGCTTGCTACTGAAACACCTGCTCGTCTTAGCTGGCTTGTAAGGCCATAAAGCTCTTCTCTTGGAAAGGTGCCGGTAAGTCGATAAATCGAGACGCTCATCTGTACAGCTCGCTGCCAGACGATTAGATCTCGGTAGGACTCGCCATTCAAGCTGTTCCCTGTTCCCTGTTCCCTGTTGCCTGGCTTGCTGCTTCTACAGCCAGCTTGGCCGCTTCCGCCATCGTTTCTCCGACCTGATATTTCAGGCCTGACTCTGCAAGTATCTTTCGGCCTTCTTCAACGTTTGTCCCTTCGAGGCGGAGGATTAATGGCAGAGTCACATTCAGGTTCCTTGCGGCTGCGACGACGGCGGTGGCCAGCACATCCACACGCAGGATGCCGCCAAAGATGTTGATGAAAATGGCTTTAACGTTTTTGTCGGCGAGGAGGATGGCGAAGGCGGCTTCAATCTGCTGCTGGTTGGCACCGCCGCCCACGTCGAGGAAGTTGGCGGGGGAGCCGCCGCTGTACTGGATGATGTCCATGGTGGCCATGGCCAGACCCGCGCCATTGACCATGCAGGCGATGCTGCCGTCGAGCTTGATGTAGTTGAGCGAATCCTTGCTGGCTTCGACTTCGAGCGGGTCTTCCTCGCTGACGTCACGGAGTTCGCGCAGATCCTTGTGGCGGAACATCGCGTTGTCGTCAAAGTTGATCTTGCAGTCGAGGGCGGCCAGCTTGCCGTCTTTGGTGGTGATGAAGGGGTTGATCTCCAGCAGGGAGCAGTCGGTTTCGATGAACGCCTTGTAGAGACCGAGCATGAAGCTGACCGCCTGGTTGATCTGCGGCCCGGTCAGGCCGAGCTTGAAGGCAAGATTGCGCGCCTGCCACGGCTGCAGGCCGAGCGCGGGTTCGACCGCCTCCTTGTAGATGGCGCCGGGGTCCTTGGCGGCGACCTCTTCGATCTCCATGCCGCCGGCTTGCGAGGCCATGAAGGTGAGCTTGGAGGTGGCGCGGTCCAGCACGATGCCGAGATAGAGTTCGCGGTCGATGGCGGAGCCGGCCTCGATCAACAGCCGTTGGACGCGCTGCCCCTGGGGGCCGGTCTGGTGCGTCACCAGTTGCATGCCCAGAATCGCCTTGGACGCGGTATTCGCATCACCCAGGGACTTCGTCACCGTGACACCGCCGCCTTTGCCGCGACCGCCCGCGTGGATCTGTGCCTTGACGACAACGACCGGATTTCCTGCTGAGAAGAGCTGCTTGGCCGCGTGATCCGCCTCTTCCAGCGTCGTCACCATCTCGCCTTCAGGAACGGGCACGCCGTACTTCCGGAGGATGTCCTTGGCCTGGTACTCGTGAATCTTCATCGTGGGATCAAACTCCGGCAGAGATGTTGTTGACAGGGGAATGGTAGCGAACGCATTGGACGCGCGGCAATGAGTGTCGCACGGGTGTCCGTTTATCGGCTTTCACCGGGAGCACAGGCTCCGCAGCTGCGTGCACATCAGAACCCACCTTAGCCTTCGGCGAAGGTGGGGCACCCTTTATGTCGCTTGTGCGAGAAGATAGCTGCATGGAGCCAGTGGAGTTGCTGCAGAGTGTAGTGGATGGTGGGGATGCACTGCTATTTGAGGATGCGCGTGCGTTGATGCAGGCGCTGCTGGAAGGTGAGTTCAGGGAGGGGGAGATGTCCGCCCTGCTGAGCGCGTTGCATGAGCGCGGTGAAACCGCCACGGAGCTGGCAGGCTTTGCGGATGCCATGCGGTCGGCTGCCGTGACGCTGCCGCTGAGCGGTGCCGAGCGCGACACTCTTATCGATACGTGCGGCACCGGCGGCGATGGCAGCGGCACCTTCAACATTTCCACAGCGGTGGCGCTGGTCGCCTGCGCGACTGGCGCGAAGATAGCCAAGCATGGAAACCGCGCCGTCACTTCCGCCTGCGGCTCCGCGGATGTCCTGCACGCACTCGGCATTCCAACAGAACACACGCCCGAGTCTGCCGCCGCCGCACTTCGCCAGCATGGATTCGCCTTCCTGCTGGCACCCCGTATGCACCCGGCGATGAAGATTGTGGCTTCGGTGCGCCGCGCGCTTCCCTTCCGCACCGTATTTAACGTGCTCGGCCCCATGACCAACCCAGCCGGAGCGCGCCGCCAGATCATTGGCGTCTACGCGCCGCACCTGGTGCCGCTGGTCGCTGAAGCGCTCGCGCACTCCGGCCACATGCACCATGTGATGGTTGTCCACGGCGCGGGCGGATTGGATGAACTGTCGTTGGCAGGAGAAAACGTCGTCGCGGAAGTGAAAGGAACCGAAGTCCGTCAGTACTCAATCCGCCCCGAAGACGCGGGGCTTCAGCCTTCGCAAGACGCGCTGACCGGCGGAGACGCGAAAACGAACGCAGCGATCCTTCGCGCTATCTTCGCTGGCAAACCGGGACCTCACCGCGACATCGTTTTGTTTAACACTGCCGCCGTCCTGGTTGTGGCTGACATCGCTGCCGATCTTCTCAGTGGCTTACAGCAGGCAGCCAACACGATCGACAGCGGGGCGGTTACTTCTCTTGTGGATATGCTTTGAGTCCACACCGCTCTATGTGCACTGAACGTGCTTCGCGGCATATGTACGGCACTCTACAGCTAAACAACCGTGAGCGAGACGTTACTCTTGCGTCGCCTGATGGACTTGTTCTCTGGCTTGCCTTTCGGCTTCGCGTGCTTGTTCCTTGGCTTGGTTTGCTTGTTGCCGGGCGCGAGCAATGGCTTTTATCGCGGATGGAGGAATGGGTGAAGCTGGTGCCGCCGGTGCTTCCAAAGGTGTAACCGTTCCGAAGCCGGTCAGAGCGGGTGTTGGCGGAGTGGGTGGCAGGGGTGTGTTGCTGTTGCGGCTCACATTGATGTCGCCATGGGAAGTGTTGAGACGGATTGCGGACCCACCGCCGCCGTTGACCGTGCCGCTCAACATGCCACGACCGCCGTGCGTATCCGTGCCTTCGAAGTCGCTGTGCGTGTCACCATCACTGGTTTCGGCATTCAGGGTGAAACGCGCCTTTTCTGGGAGGGAGACGTTCACGTTTCCGTTCTGATTGTCGACTGTAAGGGTGCCTGTGGGTGGCGCGACGTGGATGTCAACATCTCCGTGACTGTTAACTACCTTGATGTCGCCGGTGACCTTGTCCAGATTGATGTTTCGGCTGCGTGTGCTGACCAGCATTGGGCCGACGGCTTCGTTTAGGGAGAGGTCTTTACCATCAAGCTGCAATTCTCCGGGAAGACGCGCCAGGCTAAGGTCTGTGCGGCTGCTGTGGTACGCGACTGCTCCGGCAATGTGCTGGAGATGCCCTCCACCGGAGAAATCGCCGTGAATGGTTGCCGAACCGGCGATGTCAGAGAGGTTGACTTCGTCGCCGTTACCATCCACGGTGACGTCACCGGTGACACTGCGCACGTTCAGGTCGCGGCGGCGGTGGTTAGCGTGCACCTGGACGGTGCCGGTAATAGCGCCGATTTCCACGTCACCATTATTGGAGGTAACGGTAAGCGGGGCCTTCAGATTGGTGACATGCACGTCGCCATGGTTGCTGTTCAAAAGAATGTGCACGGTGGAAGGCACCAGCAGAGTCAGGTCGGTTCCACCGTTGTCCACCTGCGGCACGCGAAGTGTGAGGCTGCTGTCAGTGCCGGCGAAAACGGGCGTGAGTTCGCGGAAGCGATCCGTGGCGGTCTCGTCAGAGTTGGTGTAGACCTCCTTACGGACGGACAGGTGCAACTGCCCGTCATCGCTGGTGCCGGAGATGGTCACGTCGCCATGTGGATTTTCAATGGACAGTGAGCCATTTGCCGCAATGCCGCGGACCTCGGCGGGCGCGTTCTCCTCGTGCCGTTGACCGAAGAAGCTACCATTGCTCCACTGATTGGGCGCAAAGAAGCCGAAGCCGTGTTGCCGGTCTTCGTGCCACTGTGCTCCGTGTGCCACCAGGATGCCAATAAAGGCCAGCACAATGACAGTGAAGACCACGCCACCGCCGACGGTGTACCGCATGGGTGGAGCGTCGCTTGGCTGGCGCTGGCGGTCGATAGTCCACTCCAGCAAGCGAAGCACGCCCACGCCGATGAGCAGCAGCGGCCAGAAGCGACCGTACCACGTGAAGAACCCAATGGCGGAGATACGCCCGGTGTGGATTAGCAGCAAGACGACGCCGATCACGATAAGCAGCAGCGGTTGGATGATGGACGAGCGGCGCTGGCCACGCCAGTACATGCGGTAGGCGTCCCGCTGGGCACGTGCCTGCGCCTTCCATGCGGCTGCCTGGGCGCGCTGCGCGGCACGTTGCTGGTTCGCTTGCGCCCGCTGTTGATCCTGGTAGTAACGCTGTTGGGCCTTCTGCCAGCGGGGATCGCGGCGGGGATCGTAACGCGGGTCGTTGACGTTCGAGGGATCGAAGGGCTGGTTGGGATCGAAGTTTAGCGGCGGTGTTGCCATGGTTAACGCCCTCCCTGATCGCTGGTGTTTTCAGTATCTGCAATGGGTCGCGTGACCTTCGGCACAACCGGTTGCGGCGAGGAGGTCTCGACGGACGGTGCGCTGTAGGTGCCAGGCGATGTTGGCTGGGACGCATAGGCTCCCGTCACGGTCGCGGAACCATTCATGTTGTTTACCGCGAACCGCTCCGCCAGCAGGACGGCACCGAAGAAGATGAGCAGGAGGGGCCACGAGGCGGACCAGTCAATGACATGCAGTCCCTGTAGAAGAGTGAGCAGGCCGACCATAAAGACGATGCCAGCACCACGCATTGTGCGGACAACATTCCAGCGCGCGGCCCGTGAGCCTGCCGGAAAAAATTTGCTGCGAAATCCACTTCGGACGAAGAGCAGGATCGATATTCCGATCAGGAAGATTCCCCCGGTCGCTTCACCTTCGAGGAAGCGAAAGGGACGCAAGGATCCCAGCAGCGCAAGCAAGCCGAGGCCGATCAGCCAAAGCGCGCCTGTGGGCAGACCGTTGCTGGCTGAGGGAACCGCAGAGGGAACTTCGTAAGCAGCAGGCGGCATACCGTAGACGGGTCCATATGCGCCAGGACCATATGGCGGCGCGGGTGGGGCGTACGGTGGGTACCCGGGTGGTGGCGGAACAGGTGGAACATACCCTGCTGAAGCATACGGGACGGAACCGGGGGCGGAAACGGTCCCTACAGGATCGACGTGGTAGGTGCTTTGCGTACCGACCGTCTCGGTGCGGGTGTAGTGGACCGCGCCCGTAACCGGGTCTACATGCGCTGTTTCGGAGACTGGTGGCACGCCTCCCGCAGGTGGTGCCGCCCAGAACGAGCTGAAATCAGGATTGCTCTTGAATCCAAAACGCTCCCCAATGTTGTTGAGACCGAAGGGGTCCGGCAGCGGCCAGCCGTTGCGGCGCGCCCGTGCTGTCTGGTAGGCCTCAAACACCATGTAGAAAATCCAACCAGCAACAAGCAATCCAAAGATGCCGTTCCCATGCTCTGAAAGTGTCGAGAACACAGCGAAAATGACAATGTGCGCAATGCCTTTGGCAAACTGGCCGTTGTACATGGCACCCACTCCGGGAATGAAGCCGAGCACGGCAGCCAGCGCGGGATTAGGCGCGCCAGGAATCGGTGCGGATGGATCGACAGGATAAGGTACACCAGGATAGTTGGGCGGGACGGTGCCTCCTGAGTAGGGCGCACCGGTGACTGGCTCGTACCCGGCGGAGGTGCCGGGCGCGTTTGTATGGGGCTGTTCGTTGGGATACTCAGCGCTCATGCCTGCACTCCTCTGCCGCGTTTGGTGACGGCTGTGTAGCGTTCAATTCGGACCGGGATGGGCCTGCGTAGCTCGGAGGCTTCGGGTGCGTGCCGTGTGGAACGAGGCGTGCTGCTGTGCGGTGTTCCCGCTGGTGCCTCGCGCTCTGGCTGCTGCTGCGATGGCGTGTTGACGATGCCGCGCCGCGGTGCGGCCTCCTCGTCACTCTCGCGCTGCATCTCGCGGACGCGCGATTCCAGCTCATACACAACACGGAGATTGTCGTAGTAGCGAATCACGCGGTTGTTCATGGCCCAGAGACCTTTCCTGATGGCGGCTGGGCGCAGATCACTGGCATGAAGCGCGCTGAGCCGTACGCCCGCGATGTTCAACGTGAGCGCGATGGAGAAGAAAGCCATGGCAGCCGTCATGATGAAGCGCGGCTGCATGACGGTGTTCGCAACCCCCGCCAACGGCGTGCGTGGCGGCGGAACGCGAAAGGGCAGAACCCTGGCCTGGCTATTCCCGAACAGCGACGCGGCGTGGGCGGCGTGGGCCGTGACGGCAGAGGCAAGCATCGGATCGCCTGACGTTTTGGCCAGGATACGGTTCACGATCCCGTCCGGCGGAACGGGCGGTGCCTCCTTTAGCAGTTCCATCCAGGCACTGCCCCGGCGCACATCCGCAAAGAGCCGGGTGCAATTGGTGCATTCCGTCATGTGGAGTTCGAACTGGGTCTGCTCTTCAGCCAACAGCAGGCCGTCCGCCGCATCCAGCAACATCGCTTCACATTGGGTGCAGGTCAAGCGGCTCATGTGTTTCCTCTTCTCTCCTGTGGGGATCATTTCGCCTGCCATTTACATCACCCGCCCTTCCGCACGGCCCAGCATGCGAGCCAGTTCGCCCCGTCCACGACTGATACGGCTTTTGACAGTGCCTTCCGGCACGCGCAGCACCGCGGCAATTTCCTTGTAGTCCATGTCCTGCAGATCACGCAGAATGACCGCTTCCCGCAGTTCCGGCGAAAGCTGCTTTAGGGCGTGTTGAATGCGCGCACGCAGTTCCAACTGCGCCAGACGCTGCATCTGGCCGGGACGCGTATCGGCCAGCCGGTCCGCCATGGTCGGTCCGTCGCTGTCGTCGCGCGCGGTTTCGTCCAGGGAGTCGGTCGCGCGGTCCTGGCGTGTGCGCCGGAAGTGGTCCACTAGCAGATTGCGTGTTAGCGTGGTAAGCCAAGTAGTGAAGGCACCCTTTCCCGGGTCGAACCCCGAGAGATTGCGATACACCTTCAGAAAGGCTTCCTGGGTGAGGTCTTCGGCATCGGTAGGCGATCCGGTGAAGCGATAGCAAATGCCATAAATCCGGCGATGCTGGGACGTGACGAGTTGCTGCCACGCGCCAGAGTCGCCCCGCATGCAGGCATAGACCAGCCGGTGCAGCGCATCGACTTCGGCGCTCCTGGCCCGATCCGCGACAGGCGCGACCGCTTCGGCGCGCCATGGTTCCTGCCCGGCAATGTCGTCGGTGGTGCGCAGCAGAGAGTTCTCCCGGTACGCTGGCAGCAGTGTACCGCGCCCATCACGCTGAACCGGCAGTTCCTGATTACGTTTTTGCGTTTCTTGCTCAGCGTGCCAGCCCTGCTGGCGGCTTGTGAACGGCGTCATCGTCATGGTCAACGTGCCCATGATGCTCTATACGCAGACCCTCGTGAGTTGGTTCCCTGCTCGGGCAGACCGTTACAATGCCACATGCGCGAGATCGCTCTTTTCCTTGCACTTGCCGCCGGAAGCGGGACCGCCGCTGCCCAGGTCCTCTCCAACGACTGGCTGGCCACGTGGACTACCGCTGACATGCTGCTGCCACCCACCGCTGCCGCCGCGGGCACGCTGCCCATCGGCAAGCAGGACGTCACACTGCGTCAGGTCGTCCACATCAGCCAGGGCGGCAAGCGCCTCCGCGTCACCTTCACGAACGAGTTCGGCACCACGCCGCTTCGTATTTCCGCCGCGCACGTCGCGTTCCTCTCCGCCGGAAGCAAGATTCTGCCCGCGACCGACCGCGCCCTGACCTTCAGCGGACAGCCCAGCGTGACAATTGACCCCGGCAAGTTCGTCAGCAGCGATGCCGTAGTGGAAACGGTACCCATCTTTTCTGACTTGGTGATCTCCACCGCTGTGCCGGTGCAGAATGTGCCGGAGATCACCTACCATGCGTCGGCATTTGAGACGTCGTATATTGCTTCAGGCGACGTGACGGCGGCAACTGAATTCGTCCAGCCGGGGACGGCCTCATTGCCGGGCATGGGAGCGCAGGGTCTAACCGATACCGTGCCACCACCAACCGGGGACAAGGCCGCCGTAAACCCCAGCGCTCAAACGCAACCCGGCGGCACCAGCAGCAGCCCAACTCTGCTGGCGCAGACAACATCTTGGTATTTTTTGAAAAATGTCGAAGTGGACCGCACACGTAAGTCTGGCGTGGTTGTGGCGTTTGGTGATTCCATTACCGATGGCGCGGGATCGACCATCGAAATGAATCGCCGCTGGCCGGACGTTCTGGCACCACGGCTCGCCGCCAACAAGAAGAGTGCCGCGCTCTCCGTCGTAAATGAGGGCATTGGCGGCAATCGCATCCTGCACGAGGGCACAGGACCGGACGCCCTGGACCGCTTTGACCGCGATGTCCTTGGCCAGCCGGGGGCAGCCTACGTCATCATGCTGGAGGGCATCAACGATATCGGCAACATGCATCGCGCACCGGCTGATGCTGTCACGGCACAGCAACTCATTGATGCCTTTACCACGCTGGCGAACCGGTCCCACGCAAACGGCGTCAAGTTCATTGCCGCCACTATTACCCCATATAAGGGAGCAAAGTACTATAGCGATGACGGTGAGCAAATTCGCCAGCAGGTAAACACATTTCTGCGCACCAGCAAAATCTTCGACGGTGTTGTCGATTTCGATAAAGCACTCCGCGATCCCGAACACCCGGACCGCATGCTGCCGAAGTACGATCACGGCGACCACCTTCATCCGTCGGATGCCGGGTACCTGGCCATGGGCAATGCCATCAACCTCAAGCTCTTCCGCAACAAGTAACGCACCATGCACAAATTGAGCGTGGCCTTGATCTCTTCGCAACAGATGCTTAGCTCTTTGTACGTTCGCTCGTGCATGGAACGTGAACAGTACCTCTGGCTTCACGTTGGCGTTGTACTCCTGCTCGGTTCACTCGCGATGTCTGGTCCGATCCTCGCCGCCCAAGTGTTGCCTACTACTTCCAGTCTCATCGCAGCCGGTCCTTCGGATGCGTACCCGCTTGGCCGCGACTCGCTGCCGCAGAACGTTCCTCACGGCAAGACATTTGTGTTCACGCTGGATCACTCTACCGTTTTTCCGGATACCTCCCGGAAGATCACCGTCTATGTACCGGCGGAGTACACGGATGCCGAACCTGCGTGCGTCTACGTGGGCCTGGATGGACTTAGCTTCAATGTCCCTGTCGTCTTCGACAACCTGATAGCACGGCACGCCATGCCTGTAACCATCGCGATTGGGGTTGCGCCAGGAACGGTGTTGTCGCCGGTTGCGGTGAACGATCCACGGCATGACCGCAGTTTCGAGTTCGACAGCATGACTCCGCGCCTTGCCGAGTTCCTGCTGCAAGACGTGCTGCCAGAGGTGGAACGCCGCGGCACACCCGACGGCAAGCCGATCCGGCTGTCCACCCGCGCGGACGACAGGGCTATTGGCGGTGCAAGCACGGGTGGCGTTGGTGCATTCAACGTGGCGTGGCAACGGCCGGACGCGTTTCGCCGTGTGTTCAGCGCCATTGGCACGTATGTGGGTATGCGTGGCGCTCAGGACTACTACGTCTTGGTCCGCAAGTCCGAACCGAAACCCATTCGCGTCTTCCTTCAGGACGGTACGTTGGACGAGTGGCCGGGTGGCCCAGAGATGGGTGACTGGTGGATGTCGAACCAGACGATGGAGCGTGCGCTGACCTTTGCCGGATATGACGTACGCCACGAGTGGGGCACGGGGACACACAATGGAACACATGCCACGGCAATCTTCCCGGAGGCCATGCAATGGCTCTGGCGTGACTGGCCGGCAGCCATTGCCGCAGGCGCGCCAGGCAACCCGGCCCTGAGCGCTGTTCTTGATCCAAGCCATCCATGGACGACTATGCCTGCGGGATGCCCCGGCATGGTGCGGCTTGTGGCTGCGCCCGATGGAACGGTCTACGATGGCATGGCTTTAGGGAACCTGATTGCGCTGAAAAACCAGGCAACTAGATTCTGCCGTGCGAGTCCGGTCATAGCCGCGTTCACTTCTTCGCCTCTGACGATGGTGACGGCCACGCACGTTGCTTCCGGTACGAAGCTTCACTACACGGGCGAGCATCCACGCGTGGTGCTGTTACCGCATCTGTGGGTTCACGATCTGATCGTGCGTGAGAACGGCGATGTGTACGTGACGGCCACAAACGGAGAAGCCCTTGGAGAGATCTGGCTTGTCCGCTCTGATGGAAGGGCTAAGCGGGTGGCGAACGGTCTCACTACCCTGGCCGGAATCGCACTGTCTCCAGACAAGGCTTGGCTCGTCGTCGCTCAGCAGGACCTACGCAACGGCTGGAACTACCGGGTGCGTGCTGACGGCACGCTGGACAGCGGGGTGCTGCTGTACGAATTGTTTACGCCGTCATCCTCGTCAGGCAGCAAGGCAGGCAGCGTTGCCATGGACCGCGATGGTCGAGCATACGTGGCAACCGCAGAGGGAGTGGAGATCTTCGATCACAACGGGCGGGTTACCGGCATCCTAGCGCTGCCGAGCCACAGAGGTGCCACCAGCTTATGCTTCGGCGGTTCGGACGTGCATGATCTCTATGTCACGGACGGCGAATACGTCTTTGTACGGACGCTGAAGTCTACCGGCGCTCCAGCGTGGGCACCAGCATCGCCCGTGCCGAACTGGGGCGCTGGGTAAACCGTGAGACAGCATTAATGCTTTGCGATTTGAATTGTCTGGTGAAGCGTTTTGTAGCAGGGGATGGAGTCGGCAGCGTGGGTGGCGAGTGTGGCGCGCACACTGCCATCGTAGACCGCGCTGTCCCCTGGCCTCAGATAAATCTTTGCGCCGGGCACGTCACACTCCGGCTCGCGCGTCACCCGCATGGTCAGCAGCGTGTGGTCTCGCAGCAGATCCGGCCGGATCGACAGACCAAAGCCTGGGTACTGGTCCACCAGGCGTACGAACTGGGAATCGCCATGTTTGACCTGTAGATCGGCAAGGTACACTTCGCGATTGCCAGCAAAGCTTTGCTGGGAGGAACTGCTGACAGCAAGGATGCGAACCGATGCCTTCAGCGGTTTGGATTGATTGCCAAACGCGGATGGCTTAGAAGCCCATGCCGCAACGGCTATCGCCACGCCTGCACATGCCGCCGCTACTTTGCCGTATGCCATGGATACTCCTCGGCCCTGCAGTAATCGAGCCGACGGTCTGCTGTGGCCTTTTCCCATCATAAGCAAAGCGTACGGATTCCGCTTCCGCAGCTGTTGCATGGACTCGCCTGGTGCAGCCACGCTGTACAACTAAGGGAATCTTCAGCCATGTATCGGCTCGATCACCTGCTGGCTGAAGCGCTCCATCTCTTCCATCTGCGGGCTGAACTGTAGCAATAAGAGGTTAACACCCGCATCGGCAAACCGGCCCACCTGATCCTGCACCGCACCCGGCGTCCCCACCAGACCTGAGCGCAAGCCCCGATTAGAAACGGAATACTCCTGCAGTGACATCTGCTGCTCAAGCTGCGTGCCCTGCAGCCATTGCTGGTAATTTGCGAAGCCCTTCGCGCTGGATTGCACGTCGGTAATGCGGGCGAGTTCCGACGTGACTTCCGCGTCAGTGTCGCGCACGATCGCATATCCCGCAACGCCGTACTGCATGGGACCAAGGCCGAATCGTTCGCGACGTTCGCGCATGTCAGCGATCTTGGATGCAACGTGCTCCGGGCTGTCGCCATGCATCACGTATGCGTCGCACTTTTGCGCGATGAGGTTTTTCGCCGCTTCCGACTCTCCACCCGCATAAATTGGCGGACGTGGCGTGCGCACCGGCTTTGGTTCCAGAACGGTGTCCTGCGTTGTGTAGTACCGGCCTGTGTGCGTGAGGCGCGGTTGGCACCACAGGGCATCCACCACATCCAGCCACTCAGAGGTACGCCCGTAACGGTCATCGTGCCGCTCGAAGTCCACGCCGTACATACGTGCTTCCTGCTCCCACCATGAGGAGACCACGTTTAGCGCAAGTCGGCCGTTGCTGATGCGGTCCACGTTTGCAGCCTGCTTGGCGAAGAGCGCGGGCGGGTGGAAGGTGGGCCGGACAGCGACCATCAATTCCAGCCGCTCCGTCACGGCTGCGAGCGCAGCGGCAGTGGACCAGGCATCAAGGCTGGGCGCGTCCACGCCCTTGATGTCGTTCAGATTGAGTTCCGCGACCAGTGCGAGGTCGAAGCCGATCTGCTCGCTGCGACAGGCAAGTTTACTCGTGTAATCCCAGCTTGCCTCCATGCCCTCGTCCTCAACATTGCGCAGCCAGCCTCCGAATACTGGCATCCAGTAGCCGAAGCGAATATTCCCGCTAACTGGCACAGCGGACCTCAGCCTCAAGGTAGTCAGCCAGGTTTTCGACAGGGTTAAAGCCAATGACTCGAGTGGCATCCGCTACAAAGTTCGAGAGCGCGTTGATATCGTAATAGTAGATCTCGCCGTCCCGATCGTCTATGAGGTACTCGATACCCCCTACGTCGATTCCAGCAGCCTGCACAATGTGCTCGATTGTGCGAATTACTCCATGAGGTGGTACGTCACTCTCCACCTTTAGTCCTGCCTTAACCGCCTCCACGACACAGGCGTTGGCAAGGACTTCGCCGTGCGCTGTCTGGCAGATATCAGCCGGACACAGATCAAAGGTTTCTCCAGTCGTGTGTACCTTGATGGCATATAAGAATTTGCCGCCAAGTGTCTCCACACGTGTAATGTAACCTCCGCGCGCTGGGACGAACTCCTGCACAAGGGCTATGCTGTCGTAGCCAAGATCAATCTGACCCGAGCTTGCCGCTGCCTCTAACTCTGCTTCAGAATCAAAGCGTGAGATTCCTTTGCCACTGCCGCCGATGTTCGCCTTGACGATAATGGGATAACGTAACCCTCTTGCGGCTGCTACGGCCTGACCCGGCCGGTGTATCACGCGTGATGGAAGGTATCGGATACCAAGGGAGCGTAACAACGAGTGCTGCGCGGCTTTTGAGATCTCGAACCGGAAGGCTTTCGCCCCATTGATAACGCGAATACCAAGCATCTCCAGGTGTTCCAGAAACGCCAGGGTATGGAAAATACCAGAGCCGTTGCCCCGGCTGTCAGCGGAAGGACTCATCCGGTTGAACAGTACCTTGCTGGAGAAGCTTGGCGCGCCAACATCATAAAAGTAATCTGGAACATACAGCTTCTGAAACGAAACGCCGCGCCGGGTTAATTCGTTAAAAATCGGTTCAAACCAGTGCTGGTGTTCGTAGAGAAACGCGAGTGCTGGCTCAGTTCCATCCTGTGACGAAAACGATGCCGTTTGCAAAGTTTTGACAGCCATGATCTCTTCTCCGATGTGTATAGAGATTATGTCCTACTGTGATGTATCAGTGCCACAGACTGCAAATGATACGAAACTCTAGTTCAACGAGAAAGCCCCACTCCGAAGAGTGGGGCTTTTATTTATGCCGGCGACCACCTAATCTCCCACACAGCTGCCCGTGCAGTACCATCGGCCCAGCGAGACTTAACTTCCGTGTTCGGGATGGGAACGGGTGTGACCCTCGCGGTATTCTCACCGGCAAATTGTCGAAACAGCTCGCTCCCGCGAGGTTTCACGACTGAATAGATTGAGTAGACATACATTGCATTTTCGTCTTCCACTCTCTGTTGAAAGTGGCGTAACTACTTGGCTTGTGTTGAACATCTCAGGGCAGATTGCTCTGCGCAGAGTAAATTCTATGAACAAGCCGAACGGGCGATTAGTACTGGTAAGCTACACGCATTACTGCGCTTCCACATCCAGCCTATCAACCTGGTGGTCTTCCAGGGCCCTTCATTTCCCTTTTGGGTTGGGAGATCTCATCTTAGGGCATGCTTCCCGCTTATATGCATTCAGCGGTTATCATAACCGAACTTCGCTACCCAGCCGTGCCTTTGGCAAGACAACTGGAACACAAGAGGTTCGTCCATCCCGGTCCTCTCGTACTAAGGACAGCCCCCTTCAAATCTCCTACGCCCACAGCAGATAGAGACCGAACTGTCTCGCGACGTTCTGAACCCAGCTCACGTACCGCTTTAATAGGCGAACAGCCTAACCCTTGGAACCTTCTACAGCTCCAGGATGCGATGAGCCGACATCGAGGTGCCAAACCATTGCGTCGATATGAACTCTTGGCAATGATCAGCCTGTTATCCCCGGCGTACCTTTTATCCGTTGAGCGATGGCCCTTCCATACAGAACCACCGGATCACTAAGGCCTGCTTTCGCATCTGCTCGACTTGTAGGTCTCGCAGTTAACCACACTTATGCCTTTGCACTCGACGGCTGATTTCCAAACAGCCTGAGTGTAGCTTCGCGCGCCTCCGTTACAATTTAGGAGGCGACCGCCCCAGTCAAACTACCCGTCTTACTATGTCCTTCTCCCCGGTCAGGGGAGGAAGTTAGAGTCACAACAATCGCAGGGTGGTATCTCACCGTTGGCTCCACCGAAACCGAAATCCCGGTATCAAAGCCTCCCACCTATCCTGCGCAGCAATTGCCGTAACCCACAGTAAAAGTATAGTAAAGGTGCACGGGGTCTTTTCGTCTAGCTGCGGGTAACCGGCATCTTCACCGGTACTACAAGTTCGCCGAGCAACTCGTTAAGACAGTCGTACGATCGTTACTCCATTCGTGCAGGTCGGAACTTACCCGACAAGGAATTTCGCTACCTTAGGACCGTTATAGTTACGGCCGCCGTTCACTGGGGCTTCAATTCAGAGCTTCGCTTGCGCTAACCCCTCCTTTTAACCTTCCAGCACCGGGCAGGAGTCAGCCCCTATACGTCGTTTTAGACTTTGCAGAGACCTGTGTTTTTGTTAAACAGTCGCCGTACGCGTTTCACTGCGGCCACTTCGGGCTATAAACCCTACCGTGGCGACCCTTCTCCCGAAGTTACGGGTCTAATTTGCCGAGTTCCTTAACAAGCCTTCACTCGAGCGCCTTTGGATATTCTCCTCGTCTACCTGTGTCGGTTTGTGGTACGGTTCCCAAATTCTCTCCTTAGAGGTTTTTCTTGACAGCGTGAACTCAGCAGCTTTCAGCCATACGGCTTACTGCTTTGTGCCTCACCGTTAAGTCCTGACGGATTTGCCTGTCAGAACCGGCTTGCGCACATCGAACCCCTAGCCATAGTGGGTCCTGCCTATCCTTCTGTGTCACCCCATCGTAATAACGAGATCTTGGGAGGTCCGGAATATTAACCGGATGTCCATCGCCTACGCCTTTCGACCTCGGCTTAGGGACCGCCTAACCCTGAGCGGATTAACCTTCCTCAGGAAACCTTAGACTTTCGGCGTCAGTGGTTCTCACACTGATTATCGCTACTTATGCCGGCAGGGTCTCTTCTCGAAACTCCATCAGTCTTCTCAGTCTGACTTCATTGCCGCGAGAATGCTCTCCTACCACGCACACATATGTGTGCATCCGCTGCTTCGGTATATAGTTTTAGCCCCGTTGTATTGTCGGCACCGGACCGCTTGACCAGTGAGCTATTACGCTTTCTTTAAAGGATGGCTGCTTCTAAGCCAACCTCCTGGCTGTCTGAGCGTTCCGACTTCCTTTCCCACTTAACTATAATTTGGGGACCTTAGCAGGCGGTCTGGACTGTTTTCCTCTCGACTGTGAAGCTTAGCCCCCACAGTCTGACTCCCGGGCTGGTTGTGACTGGCATTCGAAGTTTGGCTGGATTCAGTAAGCCGGAAAGCCCCCTAGTCCAATCATGTCTCTACCACCAATCCAAATCACCCGAGGCTAGCCCTAAAGCTATTTCGGAGAGAACGAGCTATCACGGAATTTGATTAGCCTTTCACCCCTACCCTCAGCTCATCCGAGCTTTTTTCAACAAACACCGGTTCGGTCCTCCAATGGGTGTTACCCCATCTTCAACCTGGCCAAGGGTAGATCATCCCGCTTCGCGTCTATTCCTGCCAACTTATCGCCCTATTCAGACTCGCTTTCGCTGCGGCTCGCTCACGCTTAACCTTGCTGACAAGAATAACTAGCCGGCTCATTATGCAATAGGCACGCGGTCAGACATTCCCTTACGGGCATAGTCCTCCCACTGCTTGTAGGCACACGGTTTCAGGTACTTTTCACTCCCCTCAATGGGGTGCTTTTCGCCTTTCCCTCACGGTACTGGTTCACTATCGGTCAGAAACGAGTATTTAGCCTTACGGGATGGTCCCCGTGGATTCAAGCAGGGTTTCTCGTGCCCCGCCTTACTCAGGTACCTGCTTCGAGTCTGGATCAATTTCGTCTACGCGCCTGTCACGCTCTATAGGGTCCCTTCCCAGGGACTTCGACTATCGACCAGATTGGTAACTCTACTGTTGCAGGCCCTACAACCCCCGTGCCACCGAAATGGAACGGGTTTGGGCTAGATCCGATTTCGCTCGCCACTACTCTCGGAATCGAGGTTTCTTTCTCTTCCTGGGGGTACTGAGATGGTTCACTTCCCCCCGTTCGCCTGTTCCCGCCTATGTATTCAGCGGGACATACATGAGTTTTGCTCATGTGGGTTTCCCCATTCGGAAATCTCCGGATCAACGCCTGTGTGCGGCTCCCCGAAGCTTATCGCAGCTTGCCACGTCCTTCATCGCCTGCTTCTGCCAAGGCATCCACCGTGCGCCCTTAGTAGCTTGTTCATAAAATTTACTCGCACGCAGGAACATACCCTGCGCGATCGTCCTTACTTCGCCGTTATTTATCCTAAAGACACTCAACACTAAATCATTCACCGCAGAGATTACCTGCAAGCAAATGGCTCAGCCTTGTAGTTACATTTACCCAATCTATTCAGTTGTCAAACATCACAGGCAAGCGTCTTGCTTACCACTGCACCCTGGGGTGCGGACGATATACTGTCCAAGGCTCAGGCCTATAGCCTCTAGCCTCAACCTCATACAGCACGCTTTCTCGATAAATTAGTGGAGCTGAACGGGATCGAACCGTTGACCCCCTGCTTGCAAAGCAGGTGCTCTCCCAGCTGAGCTACAGCCCCTTGCCCCGACTTAACTAGTTTATGCCACAAGGCATACCTGGTCAAACGTGTGGTGGGCCTGGGTAGACTCGAACTACCGACCTCACCCTTATCAGGGGTGCGCTCTAGCCAACTGAGCTACAGGCCCGGATCAGGGAAAGGTCAGCCTGGAGACTTGCGCCTCCAGGCTGGCATCCGCTGTTTCCAATCGGCTCCGGATGCCTAAGCATGTACGGAGTTTCTCGAAATTTTCGAGGACACAGTTGAACGTGCACACCAGCTACGCCGGTGCTTACCATCGTGCAGAAACAGAGACCAAAGAGAGGCCTAGTTCAAGCTCTCCCCAGTGTCGCAAAAGCGATCTGGTGAGGTGCTCGACGCGAAACAAGTTCAACCTTGCGGCTGCTCGCGATGCGCGAGGCACTTGCCTCCGTCGAGACGATTTCTCTTTAGAAAGGAGGTGATCCAGCCGCAGGTTCTCCTACGGCTACCTTGTTACGACTTCACCCCAATCATGAATTACACCTTGGGCGGCTGCTCCCTTGCGGTTAGCGCACCGACTTCTAGTGCAACCCACTTTCGTGATGTGACGGGCGGTGTGTACAAGGCCCGGGAACGTATTCACCGCAGCGTGCTGATCTGCGATTACTAGCGATTCCAGCTTCATGGAGTCGAGTTGCAGACTCCAATCCGAACTGAGGCCGGCTTTTTCCGATTGGCTCCCCCTCGCGGGTTCGCAGCGGTTTGTACCGGCCATTGTAGCACGTGTGTAGCCCTGGACATAAAGGCCATGAGGACTTGACGTCATCCCCACCTTCCTCCCCGTTATCCGAGGCGGTTTCGCCAGAGTGCTCAACTAAATGGTAGCAACTGGAGATAAGGGTTGCGCTCGTTGCGGGACTTAACCCAACATCTCACGACACGAGCTGACGACAGCCATGCAGCACCTATATACAGGCCCCTTGCGGGGCGACCCTGTTTCCAAGGTATTCCTGTACATTTCGAGCCCAGGTAAGGTTCTTCGCGTTGCGTCGAATTAAACCACATGCTCCACCGCTTGTGCGGGCCCCCGTCAATTCCTTTGAGTTTCAGCCTTGCGACCGTACTCCCCAGGCGGATTGTTTATCGCGTTAGCTTCGACACGGCAGGATTGGGTACCTGCCACATCAAACAATCATCGTTTAGGGCTAGGACTACCAGGGTATCTAATCCTGTTTGCTCCCCTAGCTTTCGCGCCTCAGCGTCAGTTATGGTCCAGTGAGCCGCTTTCGCCACAGGTGTTCCTTCCGATATCTACGCATTTCACCGCTACACCGGAAATTCCACTCACCTCTCCCATACTCAAGCCCGGCAGTTTTCCGTGCAGACTTCGAGTTGAGCCCGAAGATTTCACACGAAACTTGCCAAACCGCCTACGCGCCCTTTACGCCCAATAATTCCGAACAACGCTTGCCCCCCTCGTATTACCGCGGCTGCTGGCACGAAGTTAGCCGGGGCTTCTTCTACAGGTACCGTCATTATCGTCCCTGTCGAAAGGAGTTTACGTCCCAAGAGACTTCATCCTCCACGCGGCGTTGCTGCGTCAGGGTTTCCCCCATTGCGCAAAATTCCCCACTGCTGCCTCCCGTAGGAGTCTGGACCGTGTTTCAGTTCCAGTGTGTCCGTGCGCCCTCTCAGGCCGGATACAGATCATCGCCTTGGTGGGCCATTACCCCGCCAACTAGCTAATCTGCCGCGACCTCCTCCCCAAGCGCATTGCTGCTTTGACTCGTAAGTGTTATGCGGTATTAGCCCAGGTTTCCCTAGGTTATTCCCCACTCGAGGGTAGATTAGTCACGTGTTACTCACCCGTGCGCCACTTTACTCAGGCCGAAGCCCTTTCTCGTGCGACTTGCATGTGTTAGGCACGCCGCCAGCGTTGATTCTGAGCCAGGATCAAACTCTCGTTTGAAGACTGGTTGTCATGCTCCAGCAGGACGGAGGTCCCTGAAGACATGACGCCGGTACAGCCTCGAAATGCTGTCCGGTTTAAAACAAGTGAGAATGACTAAACCAAAGGTCTAATACTTCTCACGACTGGCACGTTCAACTATGTTGTCAAAGATCCTAGCCAGGACGGCGTGAGCCGCCTGCTTTTGGATCAAGGACGCCGATTGCCCTTGGGCAAACCGGTTGTGTCCTCGAACTTGGAAGCTGTTTTGCTGTGCCGTGAGGCGTTCTGCTCATGTGAGCTTGTACGCCTTGCCGGGTGGCCGCATTTAAGCGACTTGATCAGTGTATCGTAACCTGATCGCCGTGTCAAGCGATTTAGCAGATCAGGTTACCGCTCGAATCTGCGGTCAGCCATGTTCCGATCGCCTTGCGGGCTTCAGTAAAACAATTCTAAACTACAAACATCGATGGCCATGAGCATTTTGCTCCGGCTGGGCTTCTGCCCGCTATATTCAATTGCAGTTGCTTGGGTTGGCGGTGACCGGGGGCGATGTGCCCACATATGGTCTAAACCGCTTTCAAACGCTTGGACTGCTGCGCTGGTCTCGATCTTCTGTCCCTTGCGCATCGCCGCCGTGTTCCGCGACTTCTTGATATTAGCCTCTCTTGGAGCGGGACGCAAGCTCTATCTGTGGAATTTGAGGAAAAGTTTTGTTTCAGATGGAGTAGCCGTCTGGGCCGATAACTCCCCAGTGAGGGCTGTTCCGATTGGGCATAGAGAAGATTGCTGGGTGTAACGGCGGCGGGAGCGCTGCCGGTGATACAGACGGCTACGGACTGGACCTCCTGGACCGTGTTCACCTTCGTCCGCTGGACGGGTTTCGCGGCGTTGCGGTTCTGAGTGTGCTCTGCTTCCACATGTACATCCTTGCGATGCCTGGGAGACAGCTTTGGGGGCTGGGCGGCTTAATCATGCAGGGCTGGGGTGGCGTGGATCTGTTCTTTGTACTGTCCGGCTTCCTGATTACTGGCATTCTTTTGCAGGCTCGCGGGGCCTCTGGCTACTTCCGTACGTTTTACACGCGGCGTGCGCTGCGTATCTTTCCGCTGTTCTACCTGGTTTGCGCCGCTGGCATGTTTCTCTACCCGGCGTTTACAGGGACGCCGACAGTACCGTTCCGGGTTCAACTCTGGTATTGGCTGAACCTCTCGAACGTATTGACGGCGATACAGCCCAACGCAATCGCGTGGGCTGACCCGTTCTGGTCGCTAGCCATTGAGGAGCAGTTCTACTTGTTATGGCCGTTGTTGGTGCAGCGGTGGAGCGACGGCAAGCTGGCCCTGGTCAGCGCACTCGCGCTGCCGGGCGAGTACCTGCTGCGCATGGTGCCGTATGTCCAAAGGCATGACCTGCCGATGGCAAACGCTCTTCCACCCCAGTTCAGCTACCGTATGACACCGCTGCACACGGACGGGATCTTCGCGGGTGCGCTGCTTGCGATTGCCCTTCAGCGGCGCTGGTTGCAGCCCCGGCACCGACGTCATCTGGGTTGGATCTCCGCCGCTGGAGTGGCTCTGTTCTGGGTGGCAACAGTGGGGGCGCACGCAGGTATCGTCCCGCTGGCGCAGTTACGGTTCACGGGGTTGGCGCTGTTTGGAGCAGGTCTGATTGGCATGCTTGCATTGAGCAACGGTACGGGACGGCTCTCACGCGTGTTCGCCTGCGGACCTTTGCAGATGCTCGGCAAGCGAAGCTTCTGTATTTACCTGATTCACATTCCGGTTTGGATTGGGGTTGGGGCAGTATTACACCGGCTGCATATTCCAGCCCAGCCAGGCAGCGCGGGTGCGTTGCGCGCGGTTCTGCTGACTTTCGTGCTCACGCTGGTGCTTGCGGCGGTTTCGTGGAAGTTTTTCGAGGAGCCGATCCTTTCGTTCAAGCGGCGGTTCCGCTATGTGGCTGTGACGAGGATGTCTCTGGCGCAGGCTTGAATCTATAATGGATCGGCGGCCCATGCCATTGTTTAAGCGCCCGAGGACCTGACCTATGCCCATCCAAACCACCGAACATATCTGGCACAACGGGACGCTGATCCCCTGGGCCGACGCGAAGATTCATGTGATGTCGCACGTTGTGCACTACGGCTCGTCCATTTTCGAAGGGATCCGTTGCTATACGCAAGGCGAGCAAGACAGCCAGGGAGCTGGCGCGGGCATCTTCCGGCTGCGTGAACACATGCAGCGCTTTATCGACTCGGGCCGTATTTACCGTATGCCGCTGGCGTACTCGCTGGACGAGCTTTGCGATGCAGTGGTTGAAGTGGTGGAGAGCAACGGTGTTGCACCCTGCTACATCCGGCCGGTAGCCTTTCGCGGCTACGGTGAAATCGGCGTGAACCCGCTAAAGTCACCGGTCGAAATCTATATCGCGAACTTCCCATGGGGCAAGTACATGCCACATCATGGTGGCGCGGATGTCTGTGTCTCCAGTTGGAATCGCCTGGCACCGAACACGATGCCATCGCTGGCAAAGGCTGGCGCGAACTACATGAATTCGCAGCTGATCCGCATGGAAGCGGAGATCAACGGCTATGCCGAAGGCATCGCGCTGGATAGCAACGGCTATCTGTCGGAAGGCTCGGGCGAGAACCTGTTTCTGGTCCGCGATGGCAAGCTCTTTACCTCACCGCTGGCAAATTCCGTGCTGAACGGGATCACGCGTGCGTCCATCATCCAGCTTGCGAAGGAACACGGCATCGAAGTGGTGGAGCAGGCGCTGCCACGCGAACTGCTCTACATCTGCAACGAGGCGTTCTTTACCGGAACAGCAGCAGAGGTGTCTCACCTGCGGTCAGTGGATCGCATCCTTGTGGGCGACGGAACGATGGGTCCAGTGACGAAGCTGCTGCACGATGAGTTCTTCGCGCTGGTGAATGGAACAAAAGCGGATCGCTTCGGCTGGCTCACGCCCGTTACGGTTCGCAGCGAGATGCGTGAAACGGTGAACGCCTGATTAGGCGCTAATAGCCGGTGTACACTCTACCCTTTAGTGTGAGGTTTCCTGGTGAGTGTTGATGGATATGCTGCTGGAACAGATTACGGAGTCGACGCGCCCGGCGTAATCCGTAACATCTTTCTTGCTGGATTCGCGTGCCTGCTTGGGGCTCTGCTTCTTCCGCGTGTGGTCCATCTTGGACAGCATGTTGCTCTCAATACACGCTCTTTACTCTGGCCGGCTGGGGCTTTCCTAGTTGAGGGAATGCTGTTTCTGCTGTATGTGAAATATGGCAAGTTCCGGCACCGGGACTTCATGCTGTCGCTGCACACATGGCGCGGTGATGAGCAGGTGCTGGATGTGGGCTGCGGCCGCGGGCTGCTGCTGGCGGGTGCGGCAAAGCGGCTGACTTCCGGCCGTGCGACAGGATTAGACATCTGGTCGAATAAGGATATGGCTGGCAACTCAGAAGATGCCACAAAGCGCAATCTGGAGATGGAAGGCGTGGCTGACAGGTGCGAGCTGGTCAGCGTGCCGGTCCAGGGCATGCCTTTTGCCGATAACAGCTTCGACGTGATCGTGTCCAATCTTTGCCTGCACAACATCTACTATCGCCACATACGCAGTGAGGCGCTGGACCGGATCGTGCGGGTACTGAAACCGGGCGGCCTTCTGCTCCTTTCCGATTACAAGCGTACCCGCGAATACGCGACGCATCTTCGCGCAGCGGGCCTCGAAGTCCAGAATATGTGGGGCAGCTTTGTTACAACCTTTCCACCCTTGAATGTCATCATCGCTCGCAAACCGTCCGTGTGAAATGCCGGGCCATAGACCCGGCTTTCTCCGGGTCAGTTCTTCGGCTGTTTCTCGACGCCCTTGCCAGGATTTTCTGCATCCACCAGGTCCGGCGTCGATACAGCGCCCAGTTTCTCAACCTGCGTTTCAGGATCGATGCGTTTTGTGCGCGTAAACGGCTCGAGCATTACATTTTTGCCAGTTCTCAACGCTTCCAGAATGCCTTCGAGGACGCGCACATCCGCATACCCTTCTTCCCCGTCCGGTTCCACTTCCGTGCCATTCAGAATGCAATTGGAGAAATACTTCAGTTCGCCTCCGAAGTGATCGGTATTTTTGAAGCTCTCATCAGACTCCTTGCTGCCGAAGGCGAGCGTCTGCTCCAATGGTTTGCCGAACGTGTAAGAGGGATTCAATGTGATGGCACCCTTCGGACCAACGGCGCTGAAGTAGTTCGTCGAGTTGCCGTAGTAGGAAACGCAGAACTGCGCGAGCCTTTCACCGGGAAAGCGCACGATGACTGTCACGGTATCGAAAAAGTTCTGGTCCAGACCAGATTCTGGGTGCTTGGTTCCGGCAGCGCTGACAATTTCGGTCGGTTCATCGCTAAAGATGTACCTGGAGGCGTTCACGGTGTACGGTCCCATATCGAAGACCGGCCCGGCCAGTTCGCCGGAATGCGCGCGGTGATTCTTGGGATCGACCATCTGCGCGAAGGTGGAGGTGAACAGGTGCACATCGCCCAGTTCGCCTCCACGGATGCGCTTGATCGTGTCCAATGTGGCGGGTTCAAAGTGCAGCCGGTAGGCCACCATCAGCTTTGCCGTGCTGGACTTTTCCGCATCCAGAATCTCGCGGCACTTTGCCGTGGAGACTTCCATCGGCTTCTCCGTAAGCACGTGGATCCCAGCCTGCAATGCCGGAATAATGAACTCTGCATGACGCCAGTTTGGCGTGGCGAGATAGATCGCGTCGAAGGTGCCTGATTTGAGTGCTTCGCCGAACTGCTCGTAGCTGTACGTGGCCTTCACCTCGTACTTCTCGCCGAGCTCTTTGGCTTTAACCGGGTCTCCCGTAACAAGCGCGGTAATGGTTGAGTTGCCAGTGTGATCCACACCTGGCATCATGTCTTCCTGCGCGATGTCGCCCGCGCCGACAATGGCGTAGCGAACCTTCTTGTCTGATCCCAGACCAAGCGTTTCCTTGATGCCCATGATGTCTCCTTAATCACTCATGGGACGTTGCCGGGATGCGCGATGGATGTATGGCGAAGAGGCTTGGCGCGAAGCTGCGGCGCGGCTCCTGCAAGCCGCACGGTACACAGCGTTCATAACGCGTTCAGGCCATCCATGACCGCGCTGGCTTTCGTTTGTGCGCGCAGATGCGTCTTGTTTGCGCTACGAAGTTTGCGGGCGAATTTTTTGTTGAGACCTTCACCCTGTTTGCCGGACTCTTTCACCTTCGCCGCTTCCAGCGCAATCCACGCACCCGGATCATCCACCTGCTCGCCAATCCATGACGCATCCGATCCGTACTGCCCTTCGAGTGATTTCACGTGTGATTCCGTAAGATAGATCTCGTTTGCGTGTCTTCCATTCTCCATCGCGAGCGAGTCATTCACATTCCACCCAAAATACTGGTAAAGGCAGTTCTCCATCATGCCTGGCCCGGATGTCTGAACCGTTCCCTGGAGCTTTTCGCCTTCCTCATTGACTCTTCGTTTTTGCAACGTAAGAGTATCCTGTAAAAGCTGGGTATAACCGTGTGTCAGCATTTCGGCGTACAGCCGGAAAAACGGATGCTTCTTCCGGTCCGCATACATCGCATCATTTGCGACGGACCCCTTCTTGATCTTATGCACCAGGAAACCCTGGGGAGCCTTCAGCTTTCCCAATGGCGAACCTGGATCTACGTCGGTATCCAGGTAAAGGCCTCCCTCTTCGCACAAGATCGCGACACGCAGAATATCGCTGGCTGCGCCCCAATTATTCCGGTACTTCTCCGCACCTGCGTGCCGGACTTCACTGGCAAAGGCCTGAATCAGATTCTGATTCACAATAAGCTGCTGGTTGGCCTGAATGCCACGTATTTTAATGTTGGCGGACTCATACATCATCATCCAGTGCTGCACTTCGGCTACAGGGTCGAGAAATCCTTCGAGAACCCAGAGGTTCACGGTCCAGTCACGGTTCAGCTTGGCCCACTTGATTACCCGCTTCTGGTACTTGGCGGGAAGCGCACAGCCCATCCATATGAAGTGAATGCGTTTCATGCGCATATTATGCACGAAACGGCACAGTATTGCATGGTGCATCAACCGGACAATTCCACCCATTTCAGGACCACCGGTGATTTTTTCGCCCCCGTTAAACTCGCTCGTAGGATTCTGTTACAGGCACGATAGGGCGTGTAGTCAGAGCGTCATGCGGATCGTCGGTGATGCCCCATCCCGGGAGGGTCTGGTCGCCGACGATGAGGCGGGAACCTTCCCTGAAGAAGGCATAGGTGTAGGCCCAGTTGCGGATGACGGCAAAGCGGTTGCGAAAGCCGATGAGAAAGAAGATGTGTACCGAAAGCCATGCCATCCAGGCTGGGAATCCGCTCAGGTGTGCTTTGAATGGCCATCGGACGTCCGCGACAGCGGCGGAACGGCCAATGGTCGCCATATCGCCTTTGTCGAAGTAGTGGAACGGCTTGCTCATGCGCTTGCCCTTTACCTCCAGGCTGATGGACTTTCCGGCGTACTCTCCCATCTGCATGGCCGGTTGAGCGACACCGGGAACCGGCTTGCCGTCGCTCATGACCTCTGCCAGGTCTCCGCAGACAAAGATTTCCGGATGCCCCTCCGGGTGAAGGTAGCCGTCCACAATAACCATGCCGCGCTTGTTTACTTCCACGCCCAGCATTCGGCCAAGGGGCGACGCCTTCACGCCCGCGGCCCATAGCGTGACGACGGAATCGATACGCTCGTCGCCTACCATCACGTAGCCGGGCTGGACGTCTGTTACACGGGTGTTCACGCGTACCTGTACACCAAGCGCCTCCAACTGCTTCACCGCGCTCTCCTGCAAATCCTTAGGGTAGGAGCCGAGGATCACCGGTGAGCCTTCCAGGATGACGACCTGTGCCGTAGCGGGATCGATGAGCTTGAAGTCGTGGCGGATGTACAGCTTGGCAATATCAGAGATGGCTCCGGCCAGCTCCACGCCGGTAGCGCCGCCGCCGATAATGACGAAGTTCAAGGCCGGATGCTTGCCAGTTTCCTGCATTTGGCCTTCGGCGAGTTCGAAGGACAGCAGCACGCGGCGGCGGATTTCGACAGCGTCTTCAATGGACTTCAACCCTGGTGCAAGCGGTGCCCAGTCGTCGCGGCCAAAGTAAGAATGCGTTGAACCGGTGGCAAGAATGAGGTAGTCGTACTCAAGGACCGTCCCGCTTTTCAGCATGGCGCGGTTCTGAGCGATGTCAAAGCCAATGACCTCGTCCATCAGTATCTGCGTATTGGTGGCACGCACAATGGCACGGATGGGTTGCGCAATCTCATTGGGCGGCAGCACCGCAAGCGCGACTTGATAGAGCAGCGGCTGGAAGGTGTGATGATTGCGCCGGTCCACGAGCGTGACATTTACCTCGGCATGGGCGAGCGCCTCCGCAGCCTTCAGACCAGCAAAACCGCCTCCGACAATCAATACACGTCTACGCACGCCACCAGCAGTACTCCGCATCAAATCAATTTCCCCTGAATGTATCTGCTCTTCTGATGCGAGAGAGGTGTTGGCTGTCGCGTCGCGCGCGTTCACAGGCGCTAAGCGGCTAAGGCAATATCTGTAACGTGGCTGTTACCACGCCAGACGTACCAGATGCAGCGGTAATTCTGGTAACTGCTGGCGTGCCCGCATATTGTAAGGGAATGACACTGACCAGGCCATCATCGTTGCTGACGGCGGATGTGGTCGCTGTTCCATAAACGGGCGCCGGGGCACAGCGACCGTTGGAACGGCAGGGCGGCTGCCAACCGGTGACCTCCTGATGCAGCGCCACCGACGCCCCCGCGACAGGGTGTCCAGCCATATCCACGACACGAACAATGACACTGCTGAGTAAATTGCTGGCAGGTACGCTCTGGCCGTCACCCGATACCGTGACAATGCCCAGGCTGCCCGCGGAGACGCCTACGATGTTTTGCACGGCGCATATCGCACCCCAGCCACACGCCTGCACCGTGGCTGCTTCGCCATCCTGTAGCGAACCCATGGCGCTGATGGAAGCGGCGCTACCGTTGGCCTGGGAAGCGCTGATCTGGATGCGGGGAGAACTCGAATTCCACGTAACTGCTGTCGCGGCTGCTGCTGCGTTGATGCCGGTCAGCACCACGGCTGGTGTAAAGACGGCACCCGCACCGGCCGCAACGTACTCCACCGGTCGCACGAAGGTGACTGCCTGCGCGGCCTGAGTGGCATTGAAGCTGACCTGTGCGCTTGATCCGCTCCTGGCAGTCGCCTGTAGCTGGACGGATCCTGCGGATGTGGGCGTGATCTGCGTTTGCGCTATGCCGCTCGCGTCCGTAAGAAGCGTGCATGTGGCAAGGCCGCATGTGCTGATCTGCGCTGCTCCAGCGGTGACCGAGACCACGATGCTCGAGTTCGCCGCAGGCCTTCTACTGCTATCGACAAGCTTCAGTACCAAGGGTCCGGGTGCGCCCACGGAAACGTTTGCCGGAGGAGCCTGCACCACCGTGAGCACGTCGTTTGCGGCTCCACTGTACGTCAGCCCGCCAGAGATGGTCGTATCCGCGCCGGTGGACCGGTCCGTGACCGTAACGTCGTTGACGGCCGTGTTGCCAAGTGCCGTGAGTGAGGGCGCGGTTGCCGTGATCTCCGTTGCGGATAGGCTTGTAATCGTTGCGATGACCCCACCCACGGTGACGGCACAGCCAGGGGTGAAGCCGGTCCCGGTGATGCGGAGTGTACCTCCTGTGGGAGGCATGCGGCTGGGAGAGACCGCGTCCGCATAAAGCAGGCGTGCACGGAAGGTGTAATCCGGCCGGCCATCCCCGCGTTGATCGGCAATGGCCAGGCGAACCGTTTCATTCGCGCTGAAAGAGGCGCGTACTTGGGTCGTACCGGCGGAAATTGAGTTGAACGCGGCCGCGGCGGGAGGCACCGTGGGCGGTATGCCGGTTGCATCCGCCCCATGCCATAAACCAATGACCGGCAACGCCTTACCTTCGGTTGCGAGACCAGTCTCGTCCAACGCGGTCACGTCAATCGTCATGGTACGTCCGGCGCGCACCGTGAACATGCTCCAGGGCGTGTGCGAGACGCCGCAGAGGCGTCCGCTCCAGATACCGTCAACCGGGACGGCAGAGGGGGCGCTCTCACTTCCGTCCGCGGAGGCATTGCATTGTGACGCGGCGTCCGGGATCGTGATGTAGCCGAAGCCCTGGACGCTGCCGGGAAGGGCGTAGCTGATTTGTTTGGCCATGAGCGCGCCCGAAGGGACCGGGCTGCCCTGGCGATATGGGCCAACGCTATACGGACCTGTATACAGTGGGTTCAGTGGCTCGGCGTGAACAGGCAGGTGTGTGTAGTTGTATTGGGTAAGTGATGGGATTCCGTAGAGCAGGAAATAGCCCGGTGCCCACCAGATGGACCCTCCGCCCGTGTTGTTGGGGTCAAAGGCGCTTCCAGTCACAGGATTGCCGAAGTCAGTGCGCGATAAAAAGCCGGAAACGCTGCTGACATCCTGATACGGGTCGGTCTGGTAAGGGGTCCACTCATAGTTGCGTTGGACCACCACATTGACGCCGCTCATGCCCTCTCCGGTTGGAAATACGATTCGGCCAGAGACGGACATCCGGGTAGGTCCTGGTGATGCGTTCAGGTCCGTGGCGTACACCATCTCCAGAGCGGCAATGTCATCGTCGCGCAGCGTAAAGGGCTGCGGCATGCACTGGTAGGTATACGGCCCACACAAAATATCGATGGGGTGCATCACCGGCCAGTGCATCTGTTGCTGGTAGATGGGCGCTGGCGTGCCGGTAAAGACGTTGTCGTTGGTCTGCGACCAGCCCAGGCCGATGACGCGTCCGAAGGTGCGCTCGAGTTGATATTGAAGTTGAAGTTGAAGTTCCGGCGCGGACCCACTACAGCGGCCATTGACGATGATGAGCGCATGCGCGATCTTGCCAGGCTGGATGAACAGATCCACACTCTCTGTCACGCCGTTCTCCCGGCAGTTTCCAGGATCGCTTGCGCCAGATCCGAGGAGCGTGTCGGTGATCGCACCATCCGCGTCGAAGATGACGGCGATCTGCTTTCCGGTGTAGTTGGCGCTTTGCACGTCAGCCGGCCACACCAGGCCGCTTGTACCCAGATAGACGTTGCTGCCACTTACGTCTTCTGAGAGCGTGCCGCCGTTCGTCAGCGTGAAGTTAACGCCCTCTACATCCCACACAGCAGCCGCGGCGTCCACCAACGCCATCGCCGCGGCATTGTCAACGGAGGCACTAAGAGGACCCTGATCGACGAAGTACCGCACGTCCGGCCGATACCAACCCATCGGCTTGCTGTCGTTCGTCCACTGCGGACCCGCGACCCAGCGGGGACCCGCGGCGTGGGCTTCCGCTATGGAGGAAAAGAGCAGCGCGGCGATGGGGAACAGCAGGCGTGCGAGCCGCTGCCGGTTCAAGCATGGAATCATTGCGCGGCGCTCGCGGAACGCTGCCATGCCCGCATCATGGCTAGCACCATCGTGCCGTCCACGCGGGCATTCGCGTCGCTTCCCGTTGCAGGTGCTGATTCACCGCCATTGCTTGGCGGTTCCGGGCCGATGATCATTGGCTGCGGGGAGCGGGCCTGCGCAGCGGCGCGTGCCGCGGCTTCCTGGATCGCGGCGCTTTCACGGAACGAGCCAGCTGCCGCGCGAAGTGGCAGCACGGGGCGCATTCTGGGCGCATCTGTTACAGCGGCGTGCTGAGCCATCCACCGCAGGTCAACCGTGCTGCTGCCTGCATTGCCACGCAAAGGCACGATGCCGTCCATGCCTCCGACAGGCGATTCGTACCCAGCAACAGATGGCGCATGGAGCAGCACCAGCGCACGCTGTCCCACGGCGTACCGCGCTGCACCGGCGACCCACAGGCCTGCCCACTCGCGTTGGGCGTGGGTGCCGCCAGACTGGACGCCTCGCAGGCCCTGTACGACGTGCCAGCGCACCACCACGGCACCTGGCTCGCGATCGATGGCAAAGACTTCGCCGGTGAAGACGATGGCGGCGCTAAGGAACGCCGTGTGTAAGGCATCTTCCACGGTTGCGGGTGGACTTGGAAGCGCGTCGTCAGCTGCACCGTGAGTCGAGAGTATCGGCCTCGCTGCAAGCGCGGCGGCAATGCTGGATTGCGCGTGCAGCAGGACCGCGCTGGTACACACGCTGCATACGATAACCGTCCGGCACCACTGCTTCACTTCGCCTCACCTACCCGTGTTCCTTATCGGCACAGTGTGCGCGGGGCTTGAGAATGCAGTACCCGCCTACTCCGGCGCGAAGGGCCGCAGTTGTGCCTCGCTGGGTGGCGGTGTGAGCAGGCTGACCACGATCAGGGCCAGCACGGAGACGGCAAGCGCCGGGAAGATGGCGTCACGCGCCGCAAGAACAGGCGGCAACGCGCGCGCCACAAGTGACGATTGCCATGCAATGGTCACGCCTGTTCCGAGCGCGATAGAGACCACGGCACCTGCCGCCGTGGCCCGTCGCCAGAAGAACGCAGCCAGGATGACCGGCGTGAGCGCGGCCGAGTAGATGGTGTACGCATACAGGCTTTTTTTCAGCACGCTTTCCGTGCCCAATGATTGCGCCAGAGCCCACACCCCAAGCAGCACCACCATAATGCGGGACACAAGCAGCACCTCACGGTCGGATGCCTTTGGCTGAATGTAGCGGACGAAGATGTCGTTTATGAGATTAGTTGCGGGCGAGAAAAGGTAATTATTCGCCGTGGAGACGACCTTGGCGAAGATCGCGCCGGTAAGCAGCGCCCCAAGCCATTGCAGCCATCCGCCACGAAGCCCATGGATCGCTGTGTAGGCCAGCACCTCGCGTGGCCGGTCGTGCACCTCGCCGAACGGAAACAGTGCCGATCCAACAACCGCAAGCGCGACAATCACGGTCTCCAGTATGACTGTTCCGAAAATCCACCCCACCACGGCGTTGCGCGCGTCCCGTTCACTTTTTGCAGAGAAAAACTTCTGGTACATGGATTGATTGCCCAGCATCAGGAGACATGTGGGGAGCAGCAGTTCCGCTGCCTGAAGACCGGAAAGGTCACCCAGCGTCTGAAAGTGGGTCACAGGCAACGCTGTATGCACGGCGTGCCACCCCCCTGCAACGTGCGTTAGTACAGGCAACGCCACCAGCATGGTAACGGTAGTCAGCGATCCGATGAACACGTCCATGTAGGCGACTGAACCCATACCGGCGATTGCCGTAAAGACAATGACAAAGCCAGCAAGGATGTACCGTCCAGTCATGGCGCTGATTACCTCGGGAAAAATTAGGTGGAGGATGTCACCGCCGCCAATCAGTTGGTAGCTGGTGATCGCCGTGTACGTGAACAGAACGGCGATAACGCCCAGCACCCTCGCAGCCTGGTTGTAACGGACTTCCAGCAGGTCAGGGATGGTGAATTGCGCGAGCTTCCGTGCGCGCGGCGCAATGAAGTAGATCAGCAGTAATCCTAACCACCCACCGCCGCCCTGCCACAACGCGGCAAAGCCGTGCCGGTAGGCGTTCTCCGCGCCTCCCAGCAGCGAGCCGGAACCGATCCAGCTGGAGAGCAGGGTAAAAACGAGTACGATGGTCGGCAAGCTGCGTCCAGCGACCAGGTAATCCGCTTTGGTGTGCACCTTCCGCAAACGCGATAAGGAGACGCCAAGAAGGATGACAACGATAAGCCCAACAACGATGGCGTACGGATTCATGCGTCTCAGCAGAATACGCGTTTCGGGTAGGGGAACGTGAGACCATATCTTCGCCATGCAAATACTTGATCCAGGGGCGGCACCGGTCCGCATTGATGGCCGCGCCAAAGTAACGGGCACCGGCTTCTATACCGCCGACCTGAACAGCTTTGAATCGTACCTGCACCCAGGCGAACCCATGACGCCGGTGTTGCACGCGTATGTTGTGCCCGCATCCATTCCACTGGGGCGCGTATTGCATCTGGACACAGGCGCGGCACAGAGCATGCCAGGCGTGCGGCTGGTGATGACTCATCTGAACGCTCCAAGGCTGAAGAGCGTGAATTCCCTGCTGATGAGCGAGCAGACAAAGTTTCTGCCGCTACAGAACAGCGAGGTTCACTACCACGGTCAACCGATCGCCCTGGTAGTGGCCGATACCTACGAGATCGCGCGTGATGCCGCGGCGCAGGTCAAAGTGACCTACTCGCCCCAGCCTGCGCTGGTTGATTTCGAGCGTAACCAAGCGAAAGCGATACCGGTAAAGAAAACAGGGGCGGGCAGCAAAGCCCGGATCGAACGTGGCAATCCCGAGGCAGCCTATGACAACGCACCGGTGCGCGTGAACGCCAATTATCTGCTCCAACCAGCGCACCACAATGCGCTGGAGCCGGGCGCAAGCGTAGCGCACTGGCACATAGAAGACGGACTTAGAAACCGACTGACCGTGGTGTGTTCCACCCAATTTGTCTACGGCGATGCAGTGGCGTTGGCGGAGGCGTTCGACATAGGGCAAAGGGACAAGCTGGTGCGTATCGTAGCGCAGGTTGCTGCCGGTAAGGAATACGAGTCACGCGTGCGAGTGGTTGCGCCGCTGGTGGGCGGCGGCTTTGGCAGCAAGGGCGGCATGAACCACACCATGCTGCCCGCGATGGCCGCCAAACTGCTCGGCCAGCCGGTCAAGCTGGTGCTGTCGCGCCAGAACACGTTCAGCCAGATGCCCTACCGCGGAGGGCTGTCGATACGCATGCGATTGGGCGCGACACGTGAAGGCAAGCTGACCAGCCTGCTGCAGAACACTGTTCTACAGTCTGCGGAACTCGCGAGCTTTCTGGAACCGACCGGCGAGGTTTCGCCACACCTGTACGCCGTCGAGAACCTCCTCGTGGATCATAGGGCCTTGCGCATGAACACAAACTCTCCCGGATGGATGCGTGCGCCGGGTGTGGCACCGGGACAGTTTGCCCTGGAGACGGCGATGGACGAACTTGCCGCCCAGCTTTGGCTTGATCCCATCGATCTCCGTCTCCGCAACTATGCCGAAAGCGATCCTGAAGGCGGCAAGGAGTGGTCGAGCAAATCGCTTCGGGAGTGTTACGCACAGGGAGCGGAGCGTTTCGGATGGCATCGCCGTGAGCCGCATAGCAGCGAGCGCGAAGGCGTGGAGCGTATCGGCTACGGGATGGCGACAGCGGCGTACCCGGCAAACCAGTATCCCGCAACGGCCCGGCTGACGTTTCAAGCGGATGGCACCGTCCTGGCCGAGACGGCGACCCACGAGATTGGGCAAGGTGCCATCACGTCGCTCTCGCAGGTGATCGCGGACGCACTTGTTCTGCCCCTGGAATGCGTGCACATCCGCATCGGCGACACCACGCTGCCGTTTGGAGCATTCTCCGCAGGGTCGTCCACATCGCTCTCGGTAGGATCGGCTCTGCTGGAAGCGGCGCACTCTCTGAGTCAGCGGCTGGCACGGCTGGCGCGGGTAGACCGGGTGAGTCCGCTGTATCAGTGCTCGTTGCGGGACATCGTGTTTCAGCACGGCTTGCTGCGGCATCGCATTGAAGCGGCGCGGGTAGACTCTGCGGCAGACGTCCTTGCGCGCGCAGGACGGTCGAAGCTCAGCGTGAAAGGCATCAGCGGGCGGCTCTTTGGAAAAAGCAAGTACGCGCGCATGGCGTTCGGCGCGCAGTTCGCACGCGTGGCGGTCAACGAGGTAACGGGCAGCGTTCGCGTGACGCACATGACAGGTGCGTTCGCGTGTGGTCGCATCCTGAATGCGCGAACCGCGCGCTCGCAACTGCTGGGCGGCATGGTATGGGGTGTGGGACATGCCCTGATGGAGGGCAGCTTCCGCGACACGCGCGTCGGTGCATGGGTGAATGCAAACCTCGCGGAGGCACACGTGCCCGTGAACGCGGACGCTCCAGAGATCGACATCATCATGGTCCCGGAGGATGACAGCCGGGGCAGTGAACTTGGCGCGAAGGGTCTCGGCGAAATCGGTATCTGCGGAGCCGCGGGAGCGATCGCGAATGCGATCTTCAATGCCACGGGTCACAGATTGCGCAACCTGCCGATCACCGCGGATCAGGTGCTTGGACTGTGATCTGAAAGTGGTGAACTATAACTGGTTAAATGTGCGCTGTCCGCAGTATCGGCCGTTGACTACGGTAACTACTTTGTTTCTAAGCTCACTTTCTTCATGGCCGCTTCCGGCGGTGCTGTAAGCTCGCCGGACCTCATCATCTTTGCCACAACAGCGTGTGCGATCTCAGAATTGACCTCTCCCCCTAGCAGGATCATGACGCCCGTGAGATAGAACCACAGCAGCAGGATGATGACCGCTCCCAGAGAGCCGTACGTGACCGAGTAGCTGTTGAAGTAATGCAGGTAGACGCGCAGTGCTAATGAGCCGGCGACCCAGCCCAGAAGTGCGATCAGCGCGCCGGGAGTGAACCACCTCCACTTGTGATTGTGCACGTCCGGGCAGAGGTAATACATCACTTCGAAGGACAGCACCATCAGTAGACAAGCCACCGTCCAGGATGTTATCTGAACACACACTGAAAGCGCGTAGGATCCCCGGAACAGGTGCGCCAGACGATGGGCACCGTAATCTCCCGCGAATAACGTAAACAAGGCGGATATGACGATGGCTGCAACCAGCAGCGTCAGGCCAATAGCCTCCAACCGTGCTTTCAAGAAGGACCGCGTCTCCTTCACCTTGTATACGGCGTTGAGCGTGTCCTGGAGAGCGGAGATACCGATGCTGGCGGAGAACAAGGCGAAGAGCAGGCCAAACGTCACTTTGCCGGAAGTGCTGGCGCTCGTAGTCTGCTGAAATGTCTGCGTGACCAGTTGGAAGGCCGACGGCGGGATCAACTGGCCGATCTTGCCTAACATTGTTACGTAGATTTGACGCGAGGATCGCGCAAAGAGGCCCATCAACGCGGACATTGCAATAAGGGTCGGGAAAATAGCGGAAAAGAACGAATAGGCCAGCTGTGAGGCCCGGCCGAAGATGTTATCGTCGTTGATTCCCTGCCAGGTAAGCCTCATGACCTCCTTCACTGGCACGCCTTGCAGATCCCACATGCTGGCTAATGGGGTGTTCTGCACATGCGCCCATGCCTTCTGCTCGAGTGCATGGACGCTCGAATGGTCCGCATGATGGTGAGAGCCGGGCTCGCTCACTCCTTTGTTCTCACGCGGTGGATCGCTCTGCTGAGACATGCTCTACTCCTCCATTACGCGCTTGCCGGGTCGAGCCTTGAGATGCCTGAGCGGCAGGTTGCCGCTGTACGAAGCTCTTTGTGGCGCATCGTGTAAAACATCACGCTCATCCAATATGCATGAGCCGCGTCCATCCTTCCATCTGGCGCAAACTAAGGCAACTCTATGGCGTGGTTCGCGAGAGCCACCGTGAACCGATAACCGGGGAGCACGCCGCGCCGCTGCTGGTGGACCCCCAGAACCTGGGCATCACCTTTATAGGGCATTCGTCCTTTCTGATCCAGATGGCCGGCAAGAACCTGCTGATCGATCCAGTGTTTGCGACACGGCTCATCCTGCTGCGCCGCGCACGCCGGCCGGGGCTGCGCATTGCCGATCTGCCGCCAATCGATGCGGTGCTGCTGACCCATGCGCATATGGACCACCTGAACATGCCGTCGCTGCGCCAGGTCGTCCGGCATGCACTAAGGCTGACCGGCGTTGCTCCGGAAGCCATCGTTCCAAAGGGCGTCGGGGACCTGGTGGAGAAGCTTGGATTCCGCCGCGTCACGGAGTTGGAGTGGTGGCAGTCGGCCACGTTGACGGCTGACCTGCCGGAGCAGCAGATCGAAGTAACCATGACGCCGTGCAAGCATTGGGGCGCACGCATGTTCAGTGACACCCACAGGCAGTTTGGCGGATATGTTCTACAGGGCGCGGGACACAGCGTGTACCACTCCGGTGACAGCGCGTATTTCCGTGGGTTCAGTGAGATCGGTGCGCGGCTGCAGCCGCAGATCGCGCTGTTGCCCATTGGTGCGTACTTTCCAGATAGCTACCGCGCTGTCCATACCAGTCCGGAGGATGCCTTGCAGGCGTTCCTTGATTTGCGAACCGCGACGATCATGATTCCCATGCACTTCGGCACGTTTCCGTTAGGAAAGGAGCCAATGGGCGAGCCGCCCATCCGTCTCGTGGCCGCCGCGGAGCGCGTTGGAGTCGGGAATCGCGTTCGCGTGCTGGCGGAAGGTGAGACACTGCAACTCCATGCGCAAGCTGACCACCGTCGAGTCGCGCTATTGGATCGATAGCTTCCCCGTAGACCTGGCCATCGCATGCGCGGTCGCGGCCTGCGTAATGCTGGTGACGGCACCCCTAATGTTCCACTTCACCATGGTGTACTTCGCGCGTCACCGCGTGCTGGATGCTGGCCAGCACCGGTCTGCCGCGATGTTTCTTTCGATGCTGTTGACCATCGCTGCCGGGATCGCATCCGCGGCACTGACCCTTACCGGACGGCTGTTCCTGCGAATGTACCGCGATCCGCTTTGATCCATGTTAGCGGCGAGAGCCGAAGATGGCCGAGCCGATGCGTACGCACGTTGCCCCTTCTTCAATTGCCACGGAGAAGTCATGGGACATGCCCATCGAAAGTTCTGGAAGGTGCAGATCAGGAATGGCTGCGACGGCTTCGTCGCGCAACTCGCGCAGACGGCGAAACGTCGGGCGGGAACCCTCAGCGTCATCCGTATACGGGGGCACCGTCATGAGGCCGCGAACATCGAGGCCATCCATCGCCTGTAGGTTACGCAGCAGGCCCATCAGCGCGTACTCACCAGTACCGTGCTTGCTTTCCTCATCAGAGAGCTTTACTTCCACCAGCACCGGCAGCACCTTGCCCACCTGCACGCAAACGTCGTCGAGACGTTGCGCGACTTTCACCGTATCGACCGTATCGACTCCGCTAAAAAGCCACGCCGCCTTGCTGGTCTTGTTTGACTGAAGGTTGCCGATCAGGTGGCTTTCCAGCTCAGCCATCTGCTCGCCCAGCAGAGAGTGCAGCTGCTCCTGCTTATGGTCCCACTCCTGTACACGGTTCTCACCGAAGACGCGCTGCCCGGCCTGAAAGGCCTCAACCAGGACCGGAGGACCCCAGGATTTAGAAACCGCCATCAGCTTAACCGTTTCCGGAGAACGCCCAGACCGGACGCAGGCGGCTGCAATCTCCTCGCGTACACGCACGATGTTCTCTTGGATCGACATACGTTCAGCTTAGCCGCTTTGCAAATACTTCACGCGGAATAAGTATTAGCCTTACTCCGCGAAGCTCGGACCAGCGGTGTTCATTGGGTTTACCGCCCGTGTTCTTCGAGGTACTTTTCCGCTTCCAGTGCGGCCATGCACCCAGAACCTGCCGCGGTGATCGCCTGCCGGTAGCGGCGGTCCTGCACGTCACCCGCGCAGAAGACGCCAGGGAGTATCTTTCCATGCAGCGTGGTGAACACATTGTCCGTGCTCTTGATATAACCGTCTTCGTCCAAATCCATCTGTCCCTCGAAAAACCTTGCATTGGGGATATGCCCAATTCCCAGGAAGAAGCCGGAAAGGGCAATCTCGCGCACATCGCCCGTAATCGTATCACGGATTCGGATGCCCTTCACCTCCTTCTCTTCAACGCCAAGCACCTCTTCCACGACCGTGCTTGTCAGGAATTCGATTTGTGGATGCGACATGGCGCGCTCCAGCATGATCTTGCTGGCTCGAAAGGTAGCAGAGCGGTGGATCAGGTACACCTTTGTGGCGAAGCGGGTAAGGAACATCGCCTCCTCCATGGCGGAGTCGCCGCCACCAATCACACAGATTTGCTTACCAGAGAAGAAGAAGCCGTCGCAGGTGGCACAGCTGGAGACGCCGTGGCCGATCAAGGCCATCTCGCTGGGCAGACCGAGCCAACGTGCGCTCGCACCTGAGGCCACAATCAAAGTTCGTGTGCGAACCGTCTTATCGCCGAAATTCAACTCGACAGGCGACTTATTCAGATCCGCGCTGACAAGGTGGCCCATTTGCATCTCCGCGCCAAAGCGCTCGGCCTGCTTGCGCATGTTCTCGACCAGTTCAGGCCCCATCACGCCATCGGGCCACCCGGGAAAGTTCTCCACCATGGTGGTAATAGAAAGCTGGCCACCAGGTTCATGCCCTTCGATGACGAGCGGCTTAAGATTGGCGCGTGCTGTGTAGATGGCGGCGGTGAGGCCGCTGCAGCCGGAGCCAAGAATAACGGTATCGCGAATGCTGGAGTTGGTTTCTGTCATGTGGGTTGAATGCGTAAACGCATGCAGCACTCATTCTAAATGCGCCATGACGCGAAAGGATTCATTCGCGGGCAAAGGGGAGCCATCCCACATCGTCGCGTGTGCGTCCCATGCTTGCTATGGCAAAGATCGCACATCCGCTCCCTCATCCCACGCACAGCCTTATCAAGGGTGCAATCGCCGGCCTTGTTGGAGGCCTCCTCGGCACCGCGGCTAAAACCGTCGCGGAACGCTTGTACCCACCCCGTACCCACGGCGAAGCAGAACCGCTTGCAGTTGCGACCGAAAGAATGGGTCAACCTGTTGGGGAAACACCGCGGAAGAAGTTCCTCATAGAAGGAATTCACTGGGGATTTGGCGCGCTGGCAGGCGCGGCCTACGGTGTGATGGCAGAGCTGTACCCGCAGGTGACCGCAAAAGGGGGGGCCACGTTTGGGCTTGCGCTGATGACCGTAACGCATGAGGGTGCGTTGCCCGCGCTGCACCTTTCAGCCCCCGCCGATCAGCAGCAAGGACGTGAACACCGCAGCGAGGCGATGACACACGTGGTCTACGGCGTGGTCTGCGAAACGACACGGAAGCTGGTACTTAAGGCGTTGTAGAGTGTTACCGGAGAGGGACCATCCGCAGGTCCCTCTCTGTGCACAGGTAATAACTACTGGTGGTTCAAACGGGTTCTGACGTTAAATCTGCGAGTATGCCATCGGTGTCAGCACCAGGTTGTCGATGCTGGACACGATCGGTTCACTTGAATACCGTGGATCATGCGACAGCTTCTGCCATCCTGGAACTGCGGCGAAGGCCTTCCAATGCGCATCCATCTCTGCCAGATCCTTATGAGCCAGCATATATGTCAGGCTTGGTCCACGGGTCCCGATCAGGTTATCGGCATAGAAGACGGACTTCGATCCTGACTGCGCGAAGTACTCGAACTCACCCTTGTGGAACATTTCCACCTTACGAATGTGCGCGGCGTACGTGGGGCTTTCGTAGGTACGCAGCTGTAGGATGCGCTGCTCCTTGGCGGGCGGGGTCAGCTTGGGATAGCCTTCAAAGGCAATCGAAAGCGAGCTGCTGACCCGGTCAAATGGAGGTGCGGTCGCCGCTGGACTCCAGAAGGGTGCCGCTGCCTGGGTAAAAGCTTCGTCCTTTGCCAGCAGCAGATCGAGTTGAACGAGTTTTGTCACATCGGTGCTGGGTATCAACACATACGTGGTGGGTGTCTCCGCGCCATAGGTCAGGCCCATGACACCGACCGGCCTCATGTTCATCCGGCCAAGAGCGGGTAACAATGCCTCCTGGAAGTACTTGCTGGCGATCTGCCCCTGTGGGCCGCTGCTCAGCTTATATCTGCGAATCAGGTAGTATTCGCGCGCATCGGCCGCACTGGCCTGCCCCTGTGCCGATCCGGCTCCCACCACTCCCACGGCTGCCGCCATTGCAATGCCACCTCTCACCAAGTCACGCCGGTCCATGTTGCCTCCACGCAAGAGTGTAGCGACTGGAAGCTGTGGCGGTCTATCCTTCGATCTCTGCCGTTCATATCGTGGCACTATGTTGAGAGTATGAGAAAGCTTCTGCTTGCATTGGTATTCACGACCCTTACTATCCCTGCTCTGGCATGGGGACCGCAAGGCCACGCGCTAGTCGCCCTGATCGCGGCTGACCACCTGACACCAACCGCACGCAAGAACGTCAAGGCTCTGCTGGGAACGGAAACGCTGGCGGACGTGGCTTCGTGGCCGGATGCGTACCGCCCCCTAGTAACACAGACCGGCGGTTGGCACTATGTAGATATCCCAGAAGGAACGGCGACCTACGACCGCGACCGTGACTGCCCCACTCAGCCGGGCGTAAAGCTGGGCATGCCGAACGATAAGTGGCGTGACTGCGTGGTGGACCGCATTTTGTTCTTTCAGCAGCGACTGGCAGATACAACGCTCGACACTGCTGACCGGGCTACGGCGCTGAAGTATCTTGTGCATTTCATGGGCGACATTCATCAACCGTTTCACGCAATGGGGTTTGAGCGCGGAGGCAACGGCGTCAATGTTGTGGAATTCGGATCAGACAAATGCGGCACGCACGACTGCAACCTTCATGCAGTGTGGGACAGCGGCTTGATACAACATCGCAAACTGAGCGATACGGCATATAAAACGCTGCTGGAAAGAAACATTCAGCAGACTGGACTTCAAGCCGGCACCAACGATCCGGCACTGTGGGCGTCGGAGTCCAAGAAGCTGGCCGATGGCGCGTTGGTGGACAAAGGCGGCAGCGTGGATGAGGCGTATTACAGTCGCGAAATACCAGTGGTAGACATGCAACTGGAGCTTGCGGGGTTGCGCCTGGCCGCGGTGCTGAATGATGTGTTTTCCCGCCCTCCGTCTAAGTTCCACCCGGCAGCCAGGGATACCTCCGGTCAGTAGCGCTACAGGACTTCCTACGTCTGGAAGGGAGATGCGCCGGTTTGCTCAAGCCATTGAAAGGTCTGTTCTTTCCCTGACATTTTCCAGCGGGATGGCGCGGCAGACTGCATCCAGTCGAGCGGCTCCGTGTCCTGTGTTTGCCCCGCAAGCGCGAATGCGCTTCGTATCGCTTGCTTCTGCACCGGCCCAATCGCCTTCGGATCAGGTGAGACGAGCAGCACGGAACCGCTGGCCGCCACAGCGTGCAGCCACGCTTCCGTGTGGGGCCACGCAACATCCGGCGTGATGGGGACGCAGTCCGCATCTGTCGCGAAAAAGATACGGTTTTGAGGCAGGCGGAACGCAAGTGTGTTTACGCCCATGCGGCGGGTGCGGTCCCAGTCGCGCCCGCTGACATCATCACCGGTCCGGCTCCCATCGAAAATGCCGACGGACAAGTGCCCAATGGTATTGCAGCCAAGAATAATGCGGTATGGTCCGGCGGTTGTCCGGATGTCTTGATAGAGCGCACGAATGATTTCGGCGTTTGTGCGTGACCTGTCGTTAAAGTTCCAACCGGCCCGCGTAGGCGAGGCACCCATGGTAGAGCCCCACTGGCCCAGTAGCTCGTAGGTGGTGAAATCGTGCTTGATAAAGTCGTAGCCCCAGTCGCACGCCTCGTTCACCACCTGCAAAATACGTTGCCGCGCTTCTTGAATGGTTGGGTCATAGACCTGTTCACCTTCGCGGCTGGATACCCAATGCGTTTGCGGCAGCATTAAGTGTGGAGAGTCGGTCGTTGTGGCACGGAGCGGCCTGATCCAGATGCCAGGAGCGACGTGACGCGAACGAATGTCCTCTGCCAGCCGTGCCATACTGGGAAAACGGGTGGAATCCTGGTATCCATCATCAACGATGCAAAAGGGTGTTGAACCTGAGGCCGGTGCAAGCTCATGCACCAGGTCCGCATCGCGCAAGATGCCGGCCGCGGTATTCCTGCCGTAGGCGTAATACCAATCGTTGCTGCCGTAAATAGTTGCTAACGAGTAGCTGCCGCGTTTGCGAGCGACGTTCTCACGCGCTGCCATTCCCTTGCAGAGTGCGATGGCTGCTTGCCAGGCGCTCTGTTCCGGCTCCGAGCCGTGTTGTACAACCGTGGCAAGCCGAAGCGTACGCTGGCCCAGCATAACGCCCTCTCCGCCATTGCGCACATCCAGCCAGAGTGAGATACCCTCTGCATCCACTTGCCAGAAGGCAAGCGCCGAGGCTCCGGTCATAACCCCCGCACCCTGCACGGTTCCTGCTGACGCGCAAAGAAAATACCACGGCAGCACGCGGTCCGCGCGCAGTGGCAGCCACGCCAGATCACCATAGCTGCGCTCCCAGGCATCGCCCAGCACGGCGGTGTCTTCATGGATCTTCGCTCGCCAGCGCAGATGAATGCGGCGCACCGCGACTGCCGGAGAGTTGAGCAAAAGAGTTAGACCCGCTGCTGTCGTATCCGCAAGTAACTCGGCACCATTTCCAACCCAGCGCGTACCGGCATGGCTCATCGCAAACAGTTCGAGCGTCGTGCCAATCTGAATTCGAACCAGGTCGGGCTGGCGCAACACATCGAAGGACACGCCTGGTAATGTCGCGTGTTGTGCTCTTGCAGCAGCAGGCAACGCAGATGCGGCTACAAGCGCAAGCGAACCGCTCAGAATCGTTCGTCTGGACAGGCTGCTCTCCAGCAGGCGTACACCCTGAGTCTGCGGACTTTTCTGATCAATGGCCACTGAAGGAGTTTCGCATAACGCAACGGAGAACTGATAGGTGAGTCTTACCATACCAGTTCAAAGGTTGTTTCTTCGCACGGTAACCTCTGCAAATGACATTGCGGATGGTTGCTCGTAAGGGTTACGATGTCCCATCTTTGAGAGTACGCCGCGCAACACCAGGAGAGTACATGAAGCAGCAGGGCCAGTGGAAGCAACAATATATAAAAAAACAGCAGACCAGAAATCCCGAACACGGGAACTGTTCTATGAAAGCCACACTTCGTTACGCGGCACTCGGGGCTGCTGTGCTGATGGGTGGTGTGGCCCACGCACAGTCCGCCGCTACCGCGGACATACTGGGTGATGTCACCGATCCCAGCGGTGCCGCAGTGCCAAACGTTACCGTCACGTTGACCAATCTGGACACCCAGGACACACGCACCCAGAATACCAACGCAAGTGGTGCCTATACCTTCAGCAACCTTAATCCAGGCCGGTACAAAGTCGTCATCAAGGCGTCAGGCTTTGAAACGCTCTCTGTTCCGGACGCTGCGGTAGCGGCCGGTGATCGCCGGCGTCTGGACGAACGGCTTACCGTGGGTGGGTCAGCCGAGACCATCGAGGTCACCTCGTCGGCACCCGTCCTACAGACGGACAGCTCGGCAATTGCCAGCACGGTAACGGAGCGTGCTGTGCAGGATCTGCCGCTGAATGGCCGTAACTACATCAATCTGGTGCAGATCACGCCCGGTGCAAACGAGGGCACGAACAATGGCCTGGCCAGCGGCAACCGTCCTGACGACCGCCGCCAAAGCTCCTCGATTTCAGTGAATGGTCAATCCGACATCATCAACAACCAAGAAATCGATGGTTTGGATAATAATGAGCGCATCATCGGCTCCATCGGTGTGCGCCCCTCGATTGACTCCATCGCGGAAGTACGTGTACTCACAAATAACTACAGCGCGGATGTGGGCCGCAGCGCCGGTGGCGTGGTAAATATCGTAACGAAAAGTGGAACAAACACGTATCATGGGTCGCTGTATGAGTATTTCCGTAACGATAAGTTGAATGCGTATTCCTTCCAGTTTGGTAACCACTTCGCCAAGCCCGAGCTGCGCCAGAACCAGTTTGGCGGCAGCCTGGGCGGCCCAATCTTCAAGGACAAAACGTTCTTCTTCGGAGATGTTGAGTTCCTCCGCCTGATCGCGGGAACCACGCCCAGCATTGCAAACGTGCCCACGGCGTTTGAGCACAACAATCCAGGTAACTTCTCTGATACACGCGCCAATTTCGCTGGTGCTAGCTCAGCGGGAGTAGCTTACCCTGCTGGTCCGGCTGGATTTGATGCGTATTGCACCAGCGCAAACGCTTCGCAAACGAACTACACTGCGGGATCGGGACTGGTAAACCCAAACATCGCACCCAATGCCCAGAAGAACGGATGCGTATATGACAAATTTAGCGGGCAATACATACCAGGCAACGTCGTCCCGGTTTCGCAACGCGACCGAGCGGGCTTGAACTATTTCGCGCTCTATCCACTGCCTAACTCCACAACCAGCCTGACACAGTACATCGGCAACCGGCAGCGCGCGCAGTACTCAACCGTGTACGACATTCGTGTCGATCATAAGTTCAGCGACAAGGATTCTATCTTTGGCCGCTACACCAACAACGACGTGCTGAGCATCGCGGCAACCTCACCGCTCCCAGTGTCACAGGCTGCAGGCCTGACGATTGATCCCCAGAGTGGGTATGCTGGCCTGGCTCCAGGCTTGGCGCGAAATGCGCAGGTTAACTACACTCACACCTTTACACCACGCTTACTACTGAATGCCAGTGTGGGTTGGCTCTTCGTGAATCTTGCATCATTTCCTTTGAATTATGGCCTTAATCCAAACACCGCGTTCGGTCAGGCGAACATTAACATCAGCCAACTCACCTCTGGCTTGGGCGTGGTAAACGTCACCAACTTCAACACGCTTGGTAACGGCGGGCAGTTCGTTCCCTTGACAAATCATGACTCGACCTATCAGGGTGCGGCTTCAATCATTTATTCGAAAGGTAACCACTCCATCAAGACTGGCGGCGCACTCATCCGGCGTCATGCGGCACTTACGCAGGACAACGCCGGCGAAGGCGCTTTCGGGTTTTCCGACGGTCTGCCCGCGCTCGTCTCCGGCTTCTACTCATCTGTAACTCGCAATAACTCCATCTATATCCCGCATTACCGGCTGTGGGAAATCAGTGGCTTCCTGCAAGATGATTGGCACGCATCCTCCCGGCTGACGATTAACATGGGCCTTCGGTATGACGTGTTTACCCCCTTCACAGAAGAAAAGAACCATATCTCTAACTTCGACGTAAACACGGCGACGATCGTGATTGCGGGAGTGAATGGGACCAGCAAGACGGCAAACGTCAAAACCGACTATCGCGACCTCTCGCCGCGTGTCGGATTTGCCTACTCTGTCTCGCCACGAACGGTCGTGCGTGGTGGCTTTGGTTTGGCATTCTTTCCAGAAAACTTCACCTCCGCCGCCAACCTTAAGAATCAGCCCTTCAGCGCCAATTACGGCACGTGCACATCGGTCACCGCGCAGACTGGCGCTTCTGGCTGCAACACGGCATTTCGCTTTCTTGGTGATGGCCTTCCACTTGCCACCGCCTCCAGCGCGACGAACCTCACCGCAAATATTCCAGCCGCCGAGGACTTCAACTTCCGCAACGGCTATCTGGAACAAATGAACCTTGCCGTGCAGCAGGACGTCTTCAACAATACCCTGACTGTGGCTTATGTTGGCAGCCTCGGACGCTTCCTCTATAACAACGTGGGCGATATCAACCGTGCTCCGCTGGGAATTGCAGATCCTAACGTGGCAAATACGATGCGCCGCTTCCACGCCCAGATCCCGAACGTCACCACCATCAACCAGCTTCAATCAGACGGTGCCAGCAGTTACCATTCCCTGCAGGTTTCCCTCGACAGACGCTTTGCCAAAGGACTTGGTTACCAGGCCAACTACACACATGCTCAAAACCTTGATAACGTCTCAACGCCTTCCGGCGGTGGTGGCGGTGGCCTGAATCAGGTGCTGGCAACACACGGGCTGGACGACTACGGCAATGCGGACCTGGATCAGCATAATCGCTATGTCATTGCATTGAATTACGCTCTTCCAGGTAACTCGCTAAGCGGCTTCAAGGCTTTGCTGGCGAAAGGCTGGCAGGCAAACGCTATCCAGGTTTGGGGTGATGGTCTACCCACAAACCCGGTAAATAGCAGCAACCGCTCCAACACCAGTCCCAATGGTGGAGCGGATCGCCCGAACATGGTACCGGGAATTAGCCCCAACAGCGTCACATCAAAAAGCATCTATACCTTCTACAATCCGGCGGCGTTTGCACCTCAACCTCTCGGCACGCTTGGCTCCGCGCACCGGAACCAGATTATTGGGCCTAATTATCGCCACCTTGATCTTTCAGTGTTCAAGACTTTCGATGTGTACGAACGCGTGAAAGCTCAGTTTCGTGCTGAGATGTTCAATGTAGCTAATCAAGCAAACTTCGCAAACCCAGGTACAACCTTAGGTTCCACCACCATCGGCACAATTACGGCGCTGAACAACAACTACAATCCTCGGCTGGCACAGTTCGCGCTTCGCCTGGACTTCTAACCGGTCTCAAACAAGAAGGTCTGGCGCACATGCGCCAGACCTTCTTGTTTGAATCGTTAAGTTACTGCGCCGGTGCCTCTGTATTCTTCTTAGCGGAGAAGCTGCCAGTCACATTAAAGGGATCAACATCCATCGTACCGGTCATTGCTCCGTCGCTGCCAAGTTTACCCGTGTATGTGATGTTGAGATCGGTTCCTTGGTAATTTCCCCCGTGCTTGAACGTGACTGTCTTGCCATCGATCTTGCCGGTGGTGTTGTACTTACCCGTACTCGTATCACAAGTGCCGGTTAACACAGTTTCTTTCTGCGTCAGTGCGCAGGTTTCCGATACCTGAGTGCCCGCGACATCTCCGGTCAACAACCATGTACCGGTTACGTCTACATCGGCGGGTGCTGCCGCCAGAGCGGGTATGGCTATCAGGCATGCTAAAACGATTGCTGCTTTCATAAAACGACTCCTTACTTTAGAACCTTTTTCATGGCGAACGCTCCACCTGCGTTGAGTGGCTGCAGATCCAGCGATCCGCTGATGGAGGTTTCGTCATCCAACTTTCCGAAGAATGTAACGGTTGAGTCCTCACCCTGGTAGGCGGCCGGATGTGAAAAGTTCACAGTGGTGCCGTTCACCTTGCCAACCAGTTTGAACGTGCCACCGGAGGTGTCGCACGTTCCTGAAAGAGCGCCGTCGGGGGCCTGCGCTATGACGCACGTCTCATTAATTGCAATTCCCTGGACCTCCGTCTGCGTCAACCAGGTGCCTGCGACGTTTACTTGAGTTGCGGCAAACGCGGCACAGCAACAACATAAGCCTGCAACAACAATGAAGCCCTTCATCGAGCTCTCCCGAGGTGCCTCTAATCGCTATCTCGCATACTTCACAGTCAGAATAAACCTGATCCTTCCGGGACCAGTCTTGTAGCGCAGGCTACTCGATGTTGCGGGCAACAAACGTTCTCCGCCTCACATGGGCGACCGGAAAAGCAGGGTCATCCCCAGTGCGACGTCCGGGCGTTCCTACCTTTGGGTGTTCGGAATGTAAAAAGACGATACCCGCAATGAGGAACAGCACAATCGCACCGAGAAAAAGCCACACAATGAGAGAAAACCGAGGGTGATCGAAAATCTTGTACCGTGCCATGCAGGATATGACGCAGGTCGCGTTCGTTTAGATACGCGTCATGTACCCGCTTATGTAAGCGCATTCTGGATCGCATTTGCCAACGCCTCGTAATCAAACGATCCTACGTTCAGATGCCCATTGATGTAGAACGATGGTGTGCCTCGTACCCCACTCGCGTCGCCACTTTGCACATCGATCTGCACGCGGTCCTGATAGGTTCCTTGCCGTAACGCCTTGTTCAGGGCATCTGTGTTCAGATCCAGCTTGGCTGCCAACGCGGTGAGAAGGTTATCATTCAACCGGCGCTGATTCTCATACAGGGCATCGTGCATCTCCCAGAACCTGCCGTGACTGGCAGCGAACTCAGCCGTTTCTGCCGCAGCTTCGGCAAACTGGTGCTGCTCCAGTGGGAAGTTGCGGAAGACGAAGCGCAGTGTCTCGCCGAAGTGCTTTTGTAGCCGCTTCACGATGAAATAAGCCTGTTCGCAGGTTGGACATTGGTAGTCGCCATATTCCACCAGTGTTACTGGTGCGTCCGCCGGCCCCTGTACGTGATCATGCTTACCGACTGCAACTGCCAGCGTTGACATGTTGTGCCCTCCGCGCGAGACGAAGTATGCGCATTGCATACGATGCGGATGGAGGCTGACAATGTTTCACGTGAAACATTTTAGGAAACCGGACAGGCGGACCGGAGATTGCTTTTGCGGCATCAACAATATTTGCGCCTGGATGTAAGTTTGGCCTTGGCATTCTGTTTAAAGGCTGGTTGGGGCTACGTTAGCGCTAACGAAAGTGCGTTCGTTGCGCTTAATAGGAAGCTAAACAGGCCGTTAAATGCGTTTTGCAGCATCTCTAAAGCGCTTCGAGAAGCGCTCTGTAGCTTTCGGCGGCTGAAGCCGCTTATTTGGCGCTCGCGATCAATCACGGCGGCTGAAGCCGCTGTGTTCAAAGCCATTCATCTGGCGAATAGGGTGCCAGTTGAAAATCAGGTCTTCGGCTTCGCTCAGGGTGACGTGCCAAGCTTGGAAAGCAGTCTTTCCGGTTCGCTCGGATGACGTGCCAAAGTTGAGCAGGTTCTCGGCTTCGCTGCGCTCCGTAAGGATGGCGATTTGTGTCGAAGAATAAAAGGACGGACTCTCTTGAGTCCGTCCTTTTTGATTGGTGAGTGTTCTTATGTCTTTGGGAACCCACCTTAGCCTTTGGCGAAGGTGGGGCACCCGTCGTTTTTATTCGGCAGCGGCGAGTTCTTCTTGTTCGCCTTCCATGCGCATGGCTTCAAGTTCGCGCTCTTCGGCGTCGTGTGCTTCCTGGACTTCCTGCTGGATTTTGGCTGCCGCTTCTTCCAGTTCTGGGGAGAGCTGGACGTTGCGGTAGTACTCCATGCCGGTGCCGGCGGGGATGAGGCGGCCAACGATGACGTTCTCCTTCAGGCCGCGGAGGGTATCCACGGCACCGTTGATGGACGCCTCGGTGAGGACGCGGGTCGTCTCCTGGAAGCTGGCGGCCGAGATGAAGCTGTCGGTCGAGAGCGACGCTTTGGTGATGCCCAGCAGCAGCGGACGTCCGGTGGCGATGCGGCCACCTTCCTTGGTGACGCGATCGTTTTCCGCGTTGAAGCGGAAGCGGTCGATCTGCTGCTCCATAAGGAAGTTGGTATCGCCGACCTCGTCCACCTTTACCCAGCGCATCATCTGCCGCACGATGGTTTCGATGTGCTTGTCAGAGATGGCCACGCCCTGCAGGCGGTAGACCTCCTGGATCTCATTGACCAGGTAGCGTTGCAGCTCCTGCTCGCCGAGAACAGCCAGAACGTCGTGGGGGTTCAGTGGACCGTCGAACAGCTTGTCTCCGGCGGCAAGGCGCTCGCCTTCCTGCACGTTAACGTAGATGGAACGCGGCACGCTGTACTCGCGCTCTTCGCCGTTGTCGCCCGTCACGTAGATCTTGCGCTGTCCCTTGACGACTTCGCCGAAGCGGACCACACCGTCGATCTCGGCGATGGTGGCCGTTTCGCGCGGCTTGCGTGCCTCGAAGAGTTCAACGACGCGCGGCAGACCGCCGGTGATGTCCTTGGTTCGGGTGGACTCACGCGGGATTTTGGCGAGGATGTCGCCGGGCGTGACCTCTTCCCCGTCCGCGATCATGAGATACGCGCGCGAGGGCATGAGGTAGCGCTTCTTGGAGCCATCGCTGCCGTTGATGAGCAGGGCGGGCTGACGCTTTTCGTCAGGGGCGTCAGCGACCACAAGGCGTGAAAGGCCTGTGACCTCGTCCACTTCATCGTTGAGCGTGATGCCTTCCTGCAAGTCCTTAAACTGGACCGTTCCACCGATCTCCGTAACGATGGAGTAGGTGTACGGATCCCATTCGCCGATGGTGGTGCCGATGTCAACCTGCGCACCGTCTTCCACGCGGAGACGCGCGCCGTACACGATGGGGTAACGCTCGCGTTCGCGGCCCTTGTCGTCAATAATGGCGACCTGGCCGGAACGGTTCATGGCGACGAGATTACCCTCTTTGCCGCGAACGGTATTCAGGTTGATGAAGCGTATCGTGCCGGTGTTCTTGGCATCGAGGCGTGACGCGTCGCTGACGCGCGATGCCGTGCCGCCAACGTGGAAGGTACGCATGGTGAGCTGGGTGCCAGGTTCACCGATGGACTGCGCCGCGATCACGCCAACGGCCTCGCCCATTTCGACCATCTTGCCGGAGCCGAGGTTACGGCCGTAGCAGAGCTTGCAGACGCCACGCTTCGACTCGCACGTGAGGACGGAACGGATCTTGACCTTCTCGATACCGGCGGCCTGGATGTCGGTCGCCTGTGTTTCGTCGATCTCCTCGTTCACGTTGACGATGATCTTGCCATCGACGCCCTTGAACTGCTCGAGTGTCACGCGGCCAATGATGCGGTCGCGCAGCGGCTCGATAATTTCGCCGGCTTCGATGATGGGGAGCACGTAGATGCCCTTGGATGTACCGCAGTCCGACTCGCTGATGATGACGTCCTGCGCCACGTCGACGAGACGGCGGGTGAGGTAGCCAGAGTCAGCGGTCTTCAGCGCGGTATCCGCCAGGCCCTTGCGTGCGCCGTGCGTCGAGATGAAGTACTGCTGCACGGTGAGGCCTTCACGGAAGTTTGCCGTGATGGGCACTTCGATGATTTCGCCGCTGGGTTTCGCCATGAGTCCGCGCATACCGGAGAGCTGGCGAATCTGCTGCTTGGAACCACGCGCACCGGAATCGGCCATGATGTAGATCGGGTTCATGGCTCCTTCCTTGTCGGCCTGCTTCATGTTGTTGAACATCTCGTCGGCCACGCGCTCGGTGACACCAGACCACATCTGAATGACCTTGTTGCCGCGCTCGCCATTCGTGATGGCACCGTCAAGATACTGCTGCTGCACCGCGATGACCTGCTTTTCAGCCTCGTGCACCACGGTGTACTTCGACTCCGGAATCACCATATCGTCCAGGCCGACGGAGAGACCGGAGCGGGTGGCGAAATGGAAGCCGAGTTCCTTGATGCGGTCGAGCGCCTTCACCGTGACTTCGAGGCCAAGGTTCAGGTAGCAGTAGTTGATGAGCTGGCCGATGCCCTTCTTCTTCAGCAAGCCATTGACGTACGGCATGCCCTCGGGGAGGGCGTCGTTCAGGATGGCGCGACCGACGGTGGTGGAGATGAACTGCTTGTTGTACTCCACCAATTCGGTGTGCGTCAGGTCCTGGTCGTCGTAGGCGGTGGTCAGGTCGAGCACCGGGCCGGTGTAGCGCAGACGGATGGGCGAGAGCGTTTCCACCTGTTTGGCCTCGAGCGCCATCAGCACTTCCTCAATGTTGGCAAAGACGCGGCCTTCACCCTTGGCACCCACCTTGGCCTTGGTCAGGTAATACAGACCGAGCACCATGTCCTGCGTGGGCACGGTGATGGGCTGACCCGACGCGGGCGACAGGATGTTGTGCGCCGCAAGCATCAGCACCGAGGCTTCCACCTGCGCTTCTGGCGACAGTGGGATGTGCACGGCCATCTGGTCGCCATCAAAGTCGGCGTTGAAGGCGGTGCAGACGAGCGGGTGAATCTTGATCGCCTTGCCTTCGACCAGCACCGGCTCAAACGCCTGGATGCCGAGGCGGTGGAGCGTTGGGGCGCGGTTCAGCAGGACCGGGTGATCTTTGATGACCTCTTCCAGGATGTCCCAGACGATGGGTTCCTGCATTTCCACCATCTCTTTGGCCTGCTTGATGGTGGTGCAGTGGCCGGTCTGCTCGAGACGGTGATAGATGAAGGGCTTGAAGAGCTCGAGCGCCATCTTCTTCGGCAGACCGCACTGGTGCAGCTTCAGTTCGGGACCGACGACAATGACGGAACGTCCGGAGTAGTCCACGCGCTTGCCGAGCAGGTTCTGACGGAAGCGGCCCTGCTTGCCCTTGAGGGTGTCGGAGAGCGACTTGAGCGGACGGTTGTTGGCACCGCGCAGAACACGGCCGCGGCGGCCGTTGTCGAAGAGCGCATCCACCGCTTCCTGCAACATGCGCTTTTCGTTGCGCACGATGACCTCAGGCGCGTGAAGGTCCATCAGCTTCTTGAGCCGGTTGTTGCGGTTGATGACGCGACGGTAGAGGTCGTTGAGATCGGACGTGGCGAAGCGGCCACCATCGAGTGGCACAAGCGGGCGCAGCTCGGGCGGGATGACAGGAATAACGTCGAGGATCATCCATTGCGGCTTGTTGTCGGAGCGGCGAAATGCCTCGACGACTTTGAGGCGCTTGGCGTACTTCAGTTTCTTCTGAAGGCTCTGCTCCACCTTCATCTTCTCGCGCATTTCAATGGCGAGCTCTTCGATTTCAACGCGCTTCAGCAGTTCCTTGATGGCTTCCGCGCCCATCATGGCCTTGAAGCCGGAGGGACGGTACTGTTGGTCGAGCTCGCGGAAACGCGTCTCGTCCTTGATAATTTCGCGCTCCTTCACGGGCGCGTCACCGGCGTCGATGACGACGTAGGATTCGAAGTAGAGGACGGCTTCAAGCTCGCGCAGCGAGATGTCGAGCAGGTGACCGATGCGCGAGGGCAGGCCCTTGAAGAACCAGACGTGCGAGCAGGGCGATGCCAGTTCAATGTGGCCAAGGCGCTCACGGCGGACCTTGGACAGGGTAACTTCGACACCGCATTTATCGCAGATGACGCCGCGATGCTTCATGCGCTTGTATTTGCCGCAGAGGCACTCCCAGTCTGTGATCGGTCCAAAGATGCGAGCGCAAAAAAGGCCGTCGCGCTCTGGCTTGAAGGTGCGGTAGTTGATGGTCTCAGGCTTGGTCACTTCACCGTGCGACCAGGAGCGAATCTTCTCTGGCGAGGCAAGAGAGATACGGATGGCGTCGAAGTCGGTGATGGGGCCGGTGAGTTCAAATGGGCTGGAACGGAACATGTAATTCGTCTCCGTGCAGTTGCGGCGTTTGCCGGTCCTGCGGTTGGTGCTGCTGTTCGCGGCCACTTGTGGCGGACCGCTTGCCCTTGTTCTTGCTAAACCTGTTAGCGCTCAACCTGGCTGATCTGTCATCTCGCAACGCAGCGAAACGCAAATCCTTCGCTTCGCTGCGGGATGACAAACGTGAGGAGAGGTGCGTACATTCTCTCCTCACGTTTCCAGCCGGTTAATCTGCGGCCGCTGCGATGGGCAGCATTGGTATTTTTTGCAGATCTACCTGCTTGACGAGTTCCACGTCGAGGCACAGCGATTGCAGTTCGCGGATGAGCACGTTGAACGACTCCGGCACGCCGGGTTCGATCGCCGCCTCGCCCTTCACGATGGCTTCGTAAATCTTGGTACGGCCAAAGACATCGTCGGACTTGGCGGTGAGCAACTCCTGCAGGATGTAGGCGGCACCGTAGGCTTCCAGTGCCCAGACTTCCATCTCGCCGAAGCGCTGTCCGCCGAACTGCGCCTTGCCACCCAGCGGCTGCTGCGTGATGAGCGAGTACGGTCCGATGGAACGCGCGTGGATTTTGTCGTCCACAAGGTGCGACAGCTTCAGCATGTAGATGTAGCCAACCGTGGCGGGCTGCTCGAACGCGTCGCCGGTCATGCCGTCGAAGAGCTCGGTTTTGCCGGAGGACGGGAGACCCGCCGACGCAAGCAGTGCCTTGATCTCTGTCTCGCGCGCGCCGTCAAACACCGCCGTGCCAAACCAGATGCCACGCTTCATGCCGGCCGCGACACGCACCGTCATCTCGTCATCAAGCTCGAGCAATTGGTTGAGAGCCGCCGTGTCCTTGAAGCGCGCCCGGAAGAGCTCGCGAATCTCGTTCGCGTTCTCAGCCTGTGCAGCCATCTCGGCAATCTTCTTGCCGAGTTCGTGTGCCGCCCAGCCCAGATGCGTTTCGAGAATCTGGCCGACGTTCATACGCGATGGCACACCGAGCGGGTTGAGCACGATCTCGACAGGGGTTCCATCGGGAAGATACGGCATGTCTTCCTCAGGCAGAATGCGCGCGATGACACCCTTGTTGCCGTGCCGTCCCGCCATCTTGTCGCCGACGGAGAGCTTGCGCTTCATCGCGATGTAGACCTTTACCATCTTGATGACGCCGGGCGAGAGTTCATCGCCCTTCTGCAGCTTGCCGATCTTCTCGTTGGTGATCTTGCGCAAGACATCGATCTGGCGCGAGGTCATCTCCTCGATCTCATCGATCTGCTCGTTCACGCGGGGATCCTTGTCAGCGTAACGAATACGCTTCAGGTTGCGCGTGGAGATCAGCTCGATGGTCTCGCGGTCGAGATTGTCGCCCTTCGAGAGCAGCTTCTTGTTGGTGCGCTCGTCGTGGAGGTCGATCTGTACTTCCTTGCCGCCGAGAATGGCTTCAAGGCGCTTCAGGCGCTCGTCGGTGAGAATGCGGATTTCGTCAGCGAGGTTTTTCTCCAGCTTTTCAATCTGCTCCTGCTCGATGGACTTGGCGCGCTCGTCCTTCTCCTGGCCCTTGCGGCTGAAGATGCGGACGTCAACGACGGTGCCTTCGATGCCTGGAGGGCACGTCAGCGAAGCGTCGCGTACATCGCCGGCCTTTTCGCCGAAGATGGCACGCAGCAGCTTCTCTTCCGGCGTCAGCTGGGTTTCGCCCTTGGGCGTTACCTTGCCGACGAGGATATCGTTGTGCCCGACCTTTGCGCCGATGCGGATGATGCCCGACTCGTCCAGGTCACGCAACGCGTGCTCTGATACGTTGGGGATATCGCGCGTGACCTCTTCCGGTCCCAACTTGGTGTCTCGCGCTTCGATCTCGAACTCCTCGATGTGGATCGAGGTGTAGTAGTCCTCGCGGACCAGCTTTTCCGAGATGAGGATGGCGTCCTCAAAGTTGTAGCCGCGCCACGGCATGAAGGCGACCAGTACGTTGCGGCCCAGGCCAAGCTCACCCTGTTCCGTGCACGGACCATCCGCAATCACCTGCCCCTTCAGAACGCGGTCACCCTTGCGGACAATTGGCTTCTGGTTGATGCAGGTGTTCTGGTTGGAGCGCTTGAACTTGGTGAGCTGGTAGATGTCGGAACCCACCTCACGCGACAGCTGCGTGGGATGGTGCTCGCCTTCGACGCGCACGATGATGCGCTCGGAGTCGACCGAATCTACAATGCCGTTGCGGCGTGACAGGATGACCGCACCGGAGTCGCGCGCGGTAACGCCTTCCATGCCCGTGCCGACGAAGGGAGCTTCGGCGACCAGCAGGGGCACGGACTGCCGCTGCATGTTGGCACCCATCAAGGCGCGGTTCGCGTCGTCATGCTCCAAGAACGGCACAAGCGACGCGGCCACCGAGACCAGCTGCTTCGGCGAAACGTCGATGTAGTCGACCTCAGCCTGCGGCACCAGAACGAAGTTGCCCTGGCGGCGTGCGTTGACCAGATCCTCGGTCAGCTTGCCATTCTCGTCCAGATCGATGTTGGCCTGCGCGATGGTGTGGCGATCCTCTTCCCACGCGGAGAGATAGAAGGAGAACGGCTCAGTCTCGAGCACGCGCTTGCCATCTTTTGCAAGCTGCTGCTTGAGAGCGTGGGCCTCGTTCACTTCGACGGGATCGCCCTGGCGGAAACCGCTTTCACCGGCGTTGGTGACGGCGACATAGTCGATAACCTTGCCGTCCTTTACCTTGCGGTAGGGCGACTCGATAAAGCCGTACTCGTTAATACGAGCAAAGCACGACAGCGACGAGATGAGGCCGATGTTGGGACCTTCCGGCGTCTCGATGGGGCAAATACGGCCGTAGTGGGTGGGGTGCACGTCGCGAACTTCAAAGCCTGCACGCTCACGCGACAAGCCGCCCGGTCCAAGCGCGGAGAGACGCCGCTTGTGCGTGATCTCCGAGAGCGGGTTGGTCTGGTCCATGAACTGCGATAGCTGCGAGGATCCGAAGAACTCGCGGATGGCGGCCATGACCGGCTTGGCGTTGATGAGATCGTGCGGCATCGCCGTCGACATCTCCTGGTACACGCTCATCTTTTCCTTGATGGCGCGTTCCATGCGGACGAGGCCGATGCGGAACTGATTCTCCATCAGCTCGCCCACGGCACGGACGCGGCGGTTGCCCAGGTGATCGATGTCGTCAACGAGACCGATGTTCTTGCGCAGCTTCAGGAGGTAGCGGATGGTGCCGTAGAAGTCCTCGGGAGTCAGCGTGCGGCGATCAAGGTTGGTGGCGTCCTGGTTCTCGTAGAGCTTGATGTTGAACTTGAGACGGCCCACGCGCGAGAAATCATACTTGCGCGGGTCGAAGAACATGCCTTCGAAGAGCGCCGTAGCGGTGTCCAGCGTTGGCGGGTCGCCGGGACGCAGCTTGCGATAGATTTCGATCAACGCCTCTTCGGGCTTGCGCACGGAGTCACGCTTGAGGGTGTTGGTGATGATGTTGCCAACATCGTCCTTCTCTGGAAAGAAGACTTCGAAGCTGGTGCAGCCGGTCTGGACGAGCTTGTGCAGCTTATCCGCCGTGGCTTCCTGATTGGCCTCGTAGAGCAGCTCGCCCGTGGTGAGATCGACGACGTCCGCCGCGAAGATGGCACCGTCGAAGTCGGAGTTGGCGACCTCAACTTCCGTGACGCCGCCCGCGCGCATCTTGTTGAGCAACGAAGTGGAGATTTTGCGGTTCGCGGCAACAATCTCCGTGCCGTCCGTGCCGGTGATGGCAAGGGCGGGCTTGACGCCGGTCAGGTTGCTGGGCGTGCCGTCTGGCGTTACCGACCAGTACATCTTGTTGTTGCGGATGTTGACGGTGTCGGCGGTGTAGAAGGTCTTGAGGATTTCCTCGTCCGTACGGAGACCGAGTGCACGCAAGAAGATGGTGCCCAGGAATTTGCGCTTGCGATCGATGCGGACGTAGAGGATGTTCTTCTGGTCGTACTCAAACTCTACCCACGAGCCGCGGTAGGGGATGATCTTGCCCAGAAAATACGAACGATTATTAGCGGTTTCAAAGAATACGCCAGGGCTGCGATGCAGTTGCGACACGATGACGCGTTCCGTGCCGTTGACGATGAAGGTGCCATTGGCTGACATCAGAGGGATGTCACCAAAGAAGACTTCCTGCTCCTTCATGTCACGTAACGTCTTGACACCGGTCTCCTGATCCTTGTCGTAGATCTTGAGACGGATAGTGACCTTTAACGGAGCCGCATAGGTCATGCCGCGCTCTTCGCATTCGGCCTGATCGTACTTGAGTTGCAGGCCGACCGGATCGCCGCACTTAGTGCAGAAATCGGGCGTGTTCTTGTTATAGGTGCCGCAGAAATGGCACAGCACGTCACCGGGATGGAATGGGTCGGTGATGACCATGTGGCCGCAGTTCACGCATGCGGCGCGAAGGTGGTTAAGACCCTTCATGTAGCCGCATTTGCACTCCCAGTTGCCGATGGAATAATCGACAAACTCCAGCTCCGACACGTTGCGGAAGTCGGTGATGGGAAAGACGGAGGTGAAGACGGATTGGAGACCATTGTCTTCGCGTTCCTGCGGCAGCTTATCCATTTGCAGAAAACGCTCATAGGAGCGGCGCTGCACCTCAATAAGGTTTGGAATCTGAATTGCGGTTGGGATTTTGGAGAAATCGAGACGGCTGCGGAGAGCGCGCGTTTCGGTGTTCGTTGCCATACGTTGTAGACTCCCCTGGTTCGTGCCGAGGCCTCTGCGTGGCGCTGCCGCAAGGATGCGGAAAGCGGCCTTCAGAGCCGGGGGATGCCGTGTAGGCGGCTCCCTCGTGGGTGATGTGCGCTTTTCTTCTGCAGGCGTTCTACCTCGGTGAGAATGCCTGCGCGCGTTGAGACGTGGGCTGGATGCCCGGTGGATCTACGAAGCGTGCGCGTTCCCGCCGGCCCTGTCACCGGCAACGTGCGGAGGACTGATCGCGTCCATAGCGACGGAACCGCCCACGGGGACAGGAGATCCCGTGAGCGCAAGGTTCGTCTTTTGCACTGATTCAAGAATTGTAGAAATATTCGCCGCCCATGCGAGGCCTGCCCCGCCTCAAGGGTTGCTGCCGCTGATACAGCTCGAAAGCACGATAAGCCACCGCCGCCCGAGGCTATCGTGGCCGGCTCTTGCACGAGCCGGAATGCTGAAGTTTGCTATTATGGTGGCCACCGCGCCGTTACACAGTCCCACGCGGATGAAATACAGGTTGCAATTACAAGAATACTGTTTTTCGTAGATAAGCGCAAGTCGACACGGCAAGGCGGATTCCGGCGAAACACCGGAAACCGCCGCAGTGCCGGAACTACTTGATTTCTACGGTCGCGATGCCTTCAAATTTCTTGGCGACGGCAGCCGCTTCATCCTTGCTGACGTTCTCCTTCAGCGCCTTTGGAGCGCCGTCGACCAGGTCCTTGGCTTCTTTCAGGCCAAGAGCGGTAACTTCACGGACAGCCTTGATGGTGTTGATCTTGTTCGCGCCCGCATCCTTCAGGATGACGCTGAATTCAGTCTTCTCTTCAACAACGGGGGCAGCCGCGCCACCGCCTCCGGCCGGAGCCGCCGCAACGGTTGCCGCTGCCGCCGAAACGCCGAGACGTGCTTCAAGCTTCTTCACAAGCTCTGACGCCTCAAGCAGGCTCAGGCTAACGATCTGGTCTTCTAACTGCTGGATGTCTGCCATGGTATTGTCCTCTTCTTAATCTTGTTTCGATCTTGTGGTGCCGATTACTTCTTCAGAGCGGTTGTGCTCTGATTGCCCTGCCCGGCGAAGTTTCCGATGCGCCCAGACCGCGCACTCCGCAGAACAAATGCGAAACCTGGTTATGCCCCTTCGACCGGTGCCTCTGTTGCCGCCGCGCCAGCCTGAGAGGATGTGCCATCCTCCGGTTGCGCAGGATCTGCGTCCGTGTTCGATGCCGCTGCCTGTGGAGTGCTCACTTCTGATGCTGGAGCACTTGCCGTGGGTGCTGCTGCCCCAGTGAACTTCTCCTGCTGCGCGGCCTGGTCGAGTACCACGGCTAGGTTGCGCCCGGTGGCGTTCAGGACCGTGGCAAGCCGTGTCGCTGGAGCATTGACCAGGAAGAGCAGCTTGCTGAAAAGCTCTTCCTTGCCGGGCAGCGTCGCGAGAGAATTTACTTCCTCAACTGAGAGTACTTTGCCATCGACGATGCCCAGCTTGAAGGTGAACTGCGCGTTATCCTTTACCCACGTGGAGAGCGCCTTGGCCAGCGCAACTGGATCGCCGGAGGTATATGCGATGGAACTGACGCCCTTGAGGCCGCCGAGCGCACCCTCGATCTGGGTTCCGGCGCCAGCCTTTGGGGCCAGCTTGTTCTTCAGAACGTGGTACTTACCACCAGCACCACGCACGATCTTTCGAAGATCGAAATCTTTACTTGCGGTCATGGCCGTAAACGTACCGACGATGGCCGCCGTGGCTCCCTGCAGATCACTCGCGAGCGCCCTTACCTTTTGCTGCTTCTTTTGTTTGGTCAACGCCATGATTAGCCCCTAGCTATTAGCCGCTGGCTTTTAGCTTTGTCTTACTACGCCTCGCGCATGCGCTACGGCAAAAGTGTTTGCGATCGCAGCTTTCGGGCCGCGATCTGAATTACGCCTTACCGGCGACGTCGGCGACGGCCTGATCCAGTTCGATTCCGGGGCCCATCGTGGAGGAGAGATACATTGCCTTGATGTACTTGCCCTTTGCCGCGGCCGGCTTGGCTTTTACGACGGCACCGATCACGGTCATGGCGTTGTCCACCAGCTTTTGCGCCTCGAACGAACTTTTGCCAACAGGAACATGCACCAGAGCCGTCTTGTCAGCCCGAAACTCAACCTTACCGGCCTTGATCTCACGGACGGCGGCAGCGACATCGGTGGTGACGGTGCCGGTCTTCGGGTTAGGCATGAGACCGCGCGGGCCGAGGACCTTACCGAGGCGTCCGATGGAGCGCATCATGTCCGGCGTCGCGATGAGGGCGTCAAAGTCGGTCCAGGATTCCTTCTGGATGCGCTCGACCAGCTCTTCTCCGCCCACGATGTCTGCTCCGGCAGCTTCCGCGATGCGCTGATTTTCCGCCGTGGAGATGACCGCGACCTTCTTGGTTTTGCCCAGACCGTGCGGCAAGATTACGGTCGCGCGGACCATTTGATCGGCGTGACGCGTGTCCACGCCCAGACGAAGTGTCAGGTCGACATTCTCGTCGAACTTTGCGTATTTGATTTTCTGCAGGAGGGGGACCGCGTCGGCGAGGACGTAGGGACGCGGCTCAACCGCCGCGCGCGCGTTTGCCAGGTTCTTCGAAATCTTCCGTGCCATACTTCTTCCTTGTCTCCCACCGCCTGAACCATTGGACAAAGCGGGCTGATGGATTCTTCAAGCCCAGCGGGCATGCCTCGCGCTGATACCGGCTTTCGCCATTTACAGCGAGGGCCCCGCCCCTTGTCCGCAGCGCGACTTTCGCGCTGAACCCGCCCCGAATTGCGATTACTCAACTGCTGCGAGGGACGAGCCGTTCGGCCGTGGTGTTGGACGAAGCTGCTTGCGCAACTTCATGCATTCGAGGACCGTACGGTACGAGACACGCGCGGAAGCTCGAATACTTCATACAGTATGCATTACATCGCGGTCCTTTGCAAATGGGGTGAATAATCTACTCGCGAGTGCAGTCTGCGTCACGAGTAGACCTGAGACTATCGCTTTTCTGACACCACACTCTTTGCGAAGCCAAGCGGCCATTCTTCAGGCTTCTATCCAGGTCTATTGCAATCTATAGCCCGCAAGTGACTGTCGCTGGGACACATGCTCATGCAATCAGCCTTTAAACCGATAGGAAGCACGATACGAACTCTGAAGGATGATGTCTGATGAGCCACGTCTGTACTGTTCCACGGCGTTCCCGCCACTCGCTGCTGTATACGTGGTTGCCCGCGATGTGCGCGATTGCGGCAATCTGCGTTGAATCGACGAATAGCATGGGGCTAACGCATACCAATGCCATGCTGGCGGACGTGGTGCGCTGGACGGGCCATACACCGCATGCCGTGGATCCATTCAACCGGCTCTTTCGCAAGCTGGGGCACTTTAGCGGATACGGGTTGCTGGGTGTGGCCTTCGCGCGCGGCTGGCTGATGCGACTGAGCGGGCGACCCAATGGGTTGTGGAAGTCTGCATATCTGCGCGCGGGCGTGCTGGGTGCGGCATGCGCCTGCTTGGTGGCCAGCTGCGATGAATTTCATCAACGCTTCCTGCCATCGCGGCAGGCTTCGGTGCATGATGTGTTCCTGGACACCTGTGGCGCAATCACATTGATTGCCGCGGCGGGTCTATTTGCCCTGCGCCGGCAAGCGATGGAAAGGCTAGTTGCCTCAAACCCGCTCAATGGAAGCTACTCGATGCAGGGTCCAAGACCGGCGTATGGCGCAAGCTGAATCACATGAAGATAGCCCGGAGCGGCAGAACGAAACCTTTGACCGGGCCTTCGCCGACGATCTCCGGGACACCTCCCCGGCGCTCTGGCAGAGTCGCTAAACGGTAGATCGTCACGGCCCTTTCGATGGGATCGATGAACCAGGCGAGTTCTGCACCGTTCGCTATCCACATGTCCATCTTGCCCTGAAGTTGTGGGAGCGAGTCGGAAGGTGAGCGTAGTTCGATGACGAACTCCGGGCAGACTGGCGCGAAGCGTTCTCGATCTTGCGCTCAAAGGGCATGCCATTTCACGAGCGACACCCAGGCTCCATGGGGCGAGCGCATGGAAGCATCAGGCAGCATGAACCCGGTATTTGAATCAAAGGCCAGCCCTCGCGCATCCTCTTCTGCCCACTAATCCAAATAGCGGCTGATTTTAATGTTCTTGTGTCCGGTGCCTCCACCTGCTGGCGTCACGACGATCAGATCTCCGCCGGGTTCCTGCTCAATGTCGTAGAAATCATTCTTGGCACAGAAGGCCATCAGTTCGTCACCAGACATGGCGGCAAGCGTTGTGCGGGCCGCTGCATCCAGGTAAAGGTCAGGCATAGCATCATGACGGCTGCGCCGGCGGTGTCGAGCCAGATATCGCTGACGAGACCTGTCCGGCTGGGAATGAAGCTCTGGTGCAACTCGTCGAGTGAGGCCGTTGCGACCGTGCACAGTCCTGCCATGAGAACAGCGTAGCCGCGCCACACGGCAACCGGTCGCATGCGCATGGGCGCAAGCCAGGTGAGCAGCCACGCGCGCAACCACACCAAGCCGGTAAGGCCGTACCAGAGGAAGTGTCCCGCCTTGCGAGTATCGTGGTTGATCCGTGCCCAGTCCGCATTGGCAATGCGTCCGAAGATGAACTCCGCAGAGTGACGGATCCAGCCGGCGGTGCGTTCAGCAGAGAAGCTGTCAGTTGACTCGCGACAGATGACAAGGAGCACCAGACAGACAGGCAACCAGACCTTGACCCACCACGCGGCACGCGAGCGTGCCTCAACATTCCTGCGTGCACCCAACAGCACGGAGCGCCTCACTGTTGAACCATCCAACGTGCTTTGACCGGGGTAGGGTAGAAACGGTCTATCAATCTCACGCACACGTACGCTTTCTCTGTGTGGGGCCGTATTTCATATGTGAGGCGGTACAAGCGTGCTGGTTATAGATGACGCGCTGAAATCATGACCGCAAGGTTTCTTTATCATACGAAAGCGCATGAAGGATTCGCGCTTGCGGTCATGGCTGGGGTTGCTGCTGATGCGGTCCGGAATGCCACAACGGTACTGGATGACGAAGCAAAAACGGCGCGCCTGATATGGCGCGCCGCTGGTTGAAACGGGATGAAGCTAGGCTGCCGGATTCTCTGTATCGCTCTCGCCACCGCCCTGCTCTGCCAGCTGCTTCTGCATTTCGTCACGTTTCTTGGCACGGGCATCAGCACGCTTCTGCTGCTTTTCGCCGATTTCCTGCTCCGCGCCGAGCAGTTCGATGACGGCCTTTTCGCCGCCGTCGCCCTGCCGGAATCCAGCTTTGACGATGCGGAGATACCCGCCATTGCGGTCGCCATAGCGTGGCGCAACGGTCGCAAACAGACGCGAGACCGAGTCCGGCGTCATAAGAAACGCCGATGCTTGACGGCGGCTGTGGACGTCGCCACGCTTGCCCAGGGTAATCATTTTCTCGATCAGGGGACGAACTGCCTTGGCCTTGGCGGTGGTTGTCTCCACGCGGTCTTCGACGAGGACTGACGTCACCAGGTTGCGCAGAAGCGCGCGCCGATGGCTGGGATTGCGTCCGAGTTTATTTCCTGCTTTGCGATGCCGCATGATACTTACCTTCCGATTTCAAGTTCGACGGCCCGCACCGGAGCGCATCGCGAAACGTAGCTGTTAGTTCCTGTTTGCGGCCTTTGCGATATGCTAAGCCATAGCAGGAACTAACAGCTGGTACTTAGAAGTTCTCCGTTTCCGGCATGACGAGATCGTCCTCGTCCTCTTCTTCATCTTCTTCATCATCGAAGTTACCAAACGAAGCTGCAAGGGTTGCCGCTGGCAGAACCGAGGTTGGACCCGGCTGCGGGTTGCCTTGCTCGTCAATTTTCATGCCGAGGGAAAGTCCCATCTGCGCGAGAATTTCCTTGATTTCATTCAGGCTCTTACGGCCGAAGTTCTTGGTCTTCAGCATTTCCGCTTCTGTCTTCTGAATCAATTCGCCAATGGTAGCGATATTTGCATTCTTTAGGCAGTTATAGCTGCGAACGGAAAGCTCAAGCTCCTCAACGGACCGGTTCAGGTTGTCGTTGCGCAGTGCTGGGCCATCGTGCAGGCCATCATGACCTGCCTCCATCTCCTCTTCGAAATTGATGAAGATGGTCATGTGATCCTTCATTAATTTCGCGGACAGACCAAGCGCATCCGCCGGCAATATGGTTCCATTGGTCCAAATTTCGATGGTCAGCTTGTCGTAGTCGGTGATCTGACCAAGACGCGCTGCTTCCACCGCATAGTTCACCTTGCGAACAGGCGAGTGCACGGAGTCAACGGGGATGAAGCCGATGCCGAGGTCTGGATCGAAATTCTTATCTGCCGAAACATACCCGCGGCCACGCTTCAGCCGCATTTCCATGTCGAGCTTGCCGCCTTCGGAAACCGTCGCGATATACACGTCCTTATCCAGGATTTCCACGTCGCTATCGGCATCGATCATGCCACTGGTCACAACGCCCGGCTCCTCCGCGCGCAGATACAGCGCCTTTGGACCGTCGCCATTCAGCTTGAACGGAATCTGCTTCAGGTTCAGGATAATGTCGGTCGCGTCTTCCACGACACCGGCAATGGACTGGAACTCGTGCAGAACGCCTTCGATGCGGACTGCGGTGACTGCCGCGCCTTCAATCGAGCTCAGCAGGGTCCGGCGCAGGCTGTTGCCCACCGTGGTGCCGAAGCCGCGCTCGAACGGTTGCGCGCTGAACTTGCCATACTTTTCGGTCAGTGTATCGGTATCGACCGCAAGACGCTTTGGTTTTTGAAAACCTCTCCACAACATAGATACTCTCCTCATTTCCTGGCTTGATCCGCGCAGCGAAGCATTTTGCAGGCGGTCAAGGTCGGCTCCTTCGGTTGAGTGACTTGCAACTCACATGATTATGAGTACAGAGTTACTAGCGGCCATGCCAACGAGTGGCCGCGTCTCGCTTCGATACTTCGAATTAACTGCGCAAGCGGCTAACACTCTGCACACTCGCACTATTTGCCCGAGTGTTACTTCGAGTAGAGTTCGACGATCAGTTGCTCATTCACTGGCAGATGGATTTCATCACGCCTTGGCAACGACAGCACCTTGGCTGTGCGTGCCTCGCGATCAATGTGCAACCACGTTGGCTGCTGCAGGCCGCTATGGAACTGGACCGCGCCTTCCACGATCATCAGCTTCTTCGCGTCTTCACGAAGTTCGATCGTGTCACCCACCTTTAACTGATACGAAGGAATGTTCACTTTCTTGCCGTTGACCAAGACGTGGCCATGGCGCACGAGCTGCCGCCCCTGGCGCCGCGAGAGCGCAAAACCGACGCGGTAGCAGACTGCGTCCAGTCGCCGCTCCAGTTGCTGCAGGAGCAATTCGCCAGTGACACCAGTCTTCTTTGAGGCATTCTGGTAGTACTTGCGGAACTGTCCTTCCAGAGCGAAGTAATAGCGCTTTGCCTTCTGCTTTTCGCGCAACTGCAGGCCGTAACCGACGATCTTCTTGGCGCGCGCTTGTCCATGTTGTCCTGGCGGAAAGTTACGCTTGTCAATGGCGCACTTATCGCTGAAACAGCGCGAACCTTTTAAGAACAACTTCACGCCGTCGCGCCGACAAAGACGGCAGACAGCTCCTGTGTAACGTGCCATTACTTCTCTCCATGACTTCAGGTGACGACCGGTTTACACGCTGGCTGGCGCTTCGTCCCGGTCCGGATTAGTTTCTATTTTCTACGCCTTAAAGTTTCTAAGTTTCACGGTTTCTGAATCAGAAACTAGAAACATAGAGACTCACAAGACGGTGCTTACACACGGCGCCGCTTTGGTGGGCGGCAACCGTTGTGCGGAATGGGCGTGGTATCCCGGATACTGCGAACATCAATGCCCGCGGCAGCAAGCGCACGCACCGCAGATTCGCGGCCTGAGCCTGGACCCGACACGCGCACATCCACTGAGCGAAGACCGTGATCGCGTGCCGCCTGCGCCGCATTCATCGCTGCCTGCTGCGCCGCGAACGGGGTTCCTTTGCGTGAGCCACGAAAGCCGAGCGAACCCGAACTCTTCCAGCTAAGTGTATTACCCTGCTGGTCCGTGATGGTGACGATGGTGTTGTTAAATGATGCCTGAATGTAGACCAGGCCGTACGGGACATTTTTTCGTTCCCGCTTCTTGAACTTCTTGCCTTTACCGGACTTGCCGGCTGCGCTCGCCTGCTGCTTTGCCATTACTTGGTCGCCTTCTTCTTGCCAGCAACCGTGCCCTTACGTGGGCCTTTACGAGTGCGAGCGTTGGTATGCGTGCGCTGGCCGCGCACAGGCAGACTGCGGCGGTGACGCAGGCCGCGATAACTCTGAATTTCAATCAGGCGCTTGATGTTCAGGCTGACTTCCTTGCGGAGATCGCCCTCTATACCGCCTTCTTGTTCAATCACGCTGCGGATCTGGTTCAGTTCGTCCTCGTCCAGCGTGCTCATCTTGCGGAAAGGATCGATGCTCGCCTTTGTAAGAATGCGGAGCGCGCGGCTCTCGCCGATACCAAAAATGTAAGTAAGTCCGATACGTGCTTGTTTATTATTCGGTAAGTCGACACCAGCAATACGTGCCATGTATGTCCTCTTTTACTGTGTGCCATTGGCGCTGTCGCCGGTGGCGGTTGGGCGGAGATCCCGGGGTTCAACGCAAGCCCTAACTTCGGCTAACTCGCCCCAGAAGACTGCTCGCTTAAAGAGCATGGGTTCCGCCGTGATTCTTGCTACTTGCCAGAAATACTCTTATCCCTGGCGCTGCTTGTGCTTTGCGATTTCGCAGATAACCCGGACAACACCCTTCCGGTGAACGATCTGACACTTATCGCAAATTTTCTTGACTGATGCTCTTACTTTCACAACAACCTCACGTACGACACTTTCGTTTGCGGCTACTTGTAGCGGTATACGATTCGCCCGCGATTTAGATCATACGGACTCAATTCAATCGCAACGCGGTCCCCGGGTAGAATCCTGATAAAGTTCTTACGCATGCGACCGGATACGTGCGCCAGAACCTGGTGCTTGTTCTCCATCTCAACCTTGAACATGGCATTGGGCAGCGTCTCGACAACCACCGCCATAACCTCAATCGCGTCTTCCTTGGGCAAACTGTCTCCTTGATCCTTCTTCCGCGAAACCCTTTGTTTGAACTACCGCGTCAGTACCAGCGGTCCATCCTTTGTGACCGCAACAGTGTGTTCGAAATGCGCGCTGATGCTACCGTCCACTGTTACTGCCGTCCAGCCATCCTTCAGTACTTTCACATCTGCTCCGCCGGCGTTAATCATTGGCTCGATCGCCAGGACCATGCCGGCCTTCAGCTTAGTACCCTTACCCCGCCGCCCGAAGTTCGGGACTTGAGGATCCTCGTGCATGCTCTTTCCTATCCCGTGACCCACGAAATCCCGTACGATCCCATACCCTTCGGCCTCGCACATCTCCTGAACAGCCGCGCCGATGTCACCTACCGTGCCGCCAACACGAGCTTCGTTGATGGCCCGATCAAGGGACGCTTTCGTAATGTCCAGCAACTTGCGAGTAGCCGCGCTTGGCTCGCCCACGGCGTATGTTACTGCCGCATCCGAGTAGTACCCATTGAGGATGACGCCACAATCCACGGAAACGATATCGCCTTCGCGGAGTGTCCGTTCCGCCGAAGGAATACCGTGAATCACTTCGTTGTTGACCGATGTACACAAGCACGCCGGGTAGTTATTATAGCCCTTGAACGCAGATTTCGCGCCCAGTTCTCTGATTTTCTCGTCTGCCACGCGCTCCAGGTCCATCGTTGTCGCACCTGGCTTTACCGCCGAACCCACAGCCTCGTGCACCTGGCGCAGGATGGTTCCGCTCGCGCGCATTTTCTCAATCTCATGCGCTGTCTTGATCGCGATAGCCATCGTGCCGCCTACAATTCCTTATGCCGCAACCGCTTAAGTGCCGCGACGATGTTGCCCGTGACTGCTTCCACGGATTGCTCTCCGTCCACCACCTCAAACCTGCCGAGGGCACGGTAGTGATCGATGACCGGAGCGGTCAAATCCCGAAACGCCTTCATGCGTTCGTGGAAGACCTCGTCCGTGTCGTCTGGCCGCTGCACCAGCGGCTCGCCATCCACATCGCACACGCCGGGACTGACTGGCGGATTAGTGTAGACGTTATAGATCCGTTTGGAGACCGGACCCGTGCGCCGTCCCGTGATACGACGCAGCAATTCATCATACCGGACTTCTATCGCCACTGCAATCACCGGCAATGCCGCATCCTGGGGTAACTCACCAGAGTGCGATGGAAACCCTTCTCCCGCAAGCCGCGCATCCAGCCATTCTGCCTGACCCAGCGTGCGCGGATAGCCGTCCAGAATGTACCCTCGCGTGGCGTCCGGCTGTGACAAGCGATCTGCGACCATGCGGTTTACCAACGCGTCTGGAACAAGGATGCCTTGTGCGACTGTTTCCTGGAACTGACGTCCGACCACAGTTGCGTGACGGATATTGTCACGAATCAGATCGCCGGTGGATACCTGCGGAATGGCCCAGCGCTCCATCAGGATCTGTGCCTGTGTCCCCTTGCCTACGCCTGGTGCGCCTAGAAGAAGAACCGGCCCGGGAACAATGGCCGGTGTTGTCTGCAACGTTACATCAGCCACGATCCGCTACCAGCTCCGGCGTCCGCGCGTGCGTCCGCTCCGTGGAGTAAAGCCATCATAGTGGCGCATGATCAGCTGCGATTCCACCTGCTGGACGGTGTCCATTGCCACACCGACGACGATGAGCAAAGAAGTACCACCAAAGTAGAAATTGACACCGAGACCGTTGGTTAGCCAGCCTGGCAACCGGTCAAAGAGCGGTCCGACGAGCCACAAGTGATTGAAATGAATTCCCGAGATCAGCATCTGCGGTATCAGTTGAATGATGATCAGATACACCGCGCCCACCAGGGTGATGCGCGTCAGAATGTCATTAATGTAGTCGCTTGTGCGGCGTCCCGGACGGATACCTGGGATGAATCCGCCATATTTCCTTAAGTTATCCGCGATATCATCTGGGCGGAAGACGATTGAGATGTAGAAGTAGGCAAAGAAGATGATTGCCGCTGCCGAGAGTAGCTGATACCACGGCTCGCCTGGCTTCAGGGCGTCCGCAATTTTGCGCAGGAACATGGTGTTCTGCACGAGTTGTGTGTTGGCGAAGAGCAAAGGTGCCGACAGGATTGAACTGGCAAAGATGACCGGCATCACGCCGCCGGAGTTTACTTTTAGTGGCAGATGCGTTGATTGGCCGCCCATCATCTTGCGGCCTACGATTCGCTTGGCGTATTGCACAGGGATGCGACGCTCAGAGCGCTCCACGAAGACGATGAATCCGACGACGGCGACCATGGCAGCGATGAGGATGGCAATAGCCAAAGGGGTGAAGCCGCCCCACGCGCCATCGCGTGCTTTCTGGTAGAGGTCGTTGATGCCGTTGGGGAGGCCAGCGACGATACCGGTGAAGATGATCAATGACATGCCGTTGCCGATGCCGCGCTCCGTGATTTGCTCACCCAGCCACATGATGAAGGCGGTGCCGGTGGTGAGCGTCAGAACGCATAGCAGGACGAACTTGGTTGATCCCATGGTGACCATGGGCGCACCGGTCTGGGACTTGGTCAACGTGATCGCAATGGCAAAGGACTGCACGATGGCCAGCAGCACCGTGACATAGCGCGTCCATTGGGTGATTTTACGGCGCCCAACTTCGCCTTCCTTCTGCAGCTTTGCCAGAGGCTCATAGATTACGGTGAGCAACTGGAAGATGATCGACGCCGTAATGTACGGCATAATGCCAAGCGCGAAGATGGTCAAGCGGCGCAGGGATCCGCCCGTGAACAGATCCACGAGGCCCAGCGATGATCCAGCGTTCTGCGAGAAATACTGCGCCAGAAGATCGGCATTGATACCCGGTGTGGGGATGTGGCCGCCAAGACGGTAGACAGCGAGCAGGCCCAACGTGAACAGCACGCGCGTGCGCAGTTCGGGGATGCGGAAGATGTTGGCGATTTTTTCGAACATCAGAGCTTCATCCATCCGGGACAATTTGTCCCTTGCAACTATTCAGCAGGCGTTCGCTAGCGTTTGGTGCAGAATACAGGCGAAGGCCGAACACTCGGCTCGCCCCTTCCTCATGTGGCTGCTGTGAAATCGATTCTACGCTGCCGGAGCTTCGACTGGTGCTGGAGTGCCGAGCACGACGGCTCTGCCGCCCGCCTTCTCGATTTTTTCCTGCGCCTGCTTGGAGAACTTATGAGCGTGAACGGTGACGGCGGTATTGATCTCGCCGTTAGCCAGCACCTTAACCAGACCCTTTTTCTTTTTGAGCAGGCCAATGGACTTCATGGTTTCAAGCGTCAGTTCGGTTTCGTTCTTCGTCGCGGCGTACAGGTCGATGGTGTCCAGGCTCAGCACCTGGTACTCCTGCCGGAAGATGTTTGTAAAGCCGCGCTTCGGGAGGCGGCGATGCAGCGGCATCTGGCCGCCTTCAAAACCGCGCATCATGCGCGAACCCGAACGTGAACGCTGCCCATCATGACCGCGTGTCGACGTTTTACCCATGCCCGAGCCCATGCCGCGGCCCACGCGCTTCTTATTGCTGTTCGCTCCCTTGGGCGCGCCAAGGTTCGATAAACTGAGTGCCATGTTACTTTCCTCGCTAACGCCGGAATAAACTCCGACTCGCAATACCGCAGCTATATCCTGCGGACTTAACTTCAATGGGAACCACATTGTGGCCCATCCGTGAAGGTGATGCTACTGAACGATACGCACCAAGTGCGGGATTACCGCCACCATGCCACGAATCGAGGGCGTGTCCTCGCGCTCAACAATTTGGTTAAGCCGCGTGAAGCCGAGACCCTTTACGACGAGTTTGTGCTTCACCGGCGTGGCGATCTTGGAGCGGTAGTACTGAATTTTGATCTTGCCTGTGTTCTCTGCCATTGTATTTTCTCCAGATTTCTCAGTTTCTTGTTCTATGTTTCTGCACTTAAGAAACAAGAAACTTGCGTACCTTTACAGCTCTTGTACATCCTTGCCACGCAGCGTCGCTACTGCCTGCTTGTCACGCAGCTGCGTGAGGGCGTCGAAGGTGGCTTTGATTACGTTGTGCGGGTTTGCCGTCCCGAGCGATTTTGTGAGCACATTCTGAATACCTACCGACGTCATCACCGCGCGAACAGCGCCGCCTGCAATGACGCCCGTTCCTTCCGGAGCTGGTTTTAACAGCACCTGGCCGGAACCGTAGCGGCCCAGCACCTGATGCGGGATGGTGGTCTGCGTCAGGTTCACCCGCTGTAGGTTCTTCTTGGCTGCCTCAATACCCTTGCGGATTGCCTGAGGAACTTCCTTTGCCTTGCCGCTGCCATAACCGACGATGCCCTGGTCCGGGTCTCCGATAACGACTAACGCAGCAAAGGACATGTTCTTACCACCCTTGACTACCTTGGTAACGCGATTGATTGCAACGACCTGATCCTTCAGATTGAGCCGGTTTGCGTCGATTTTCTTGCGAAGTACCATGTATCCCTCGGGACTCCCGTCCCCTCTCAACCTTTAGTTAGAACTCGAGTCCAGCTTCACGCGCGGCATCGGCAAGCGCCTTGACGCGGCCGTGATAAAGATATCCCCCACGGTCAAAGACGACCTTGGTCACGCCCTTGTCCCGGGCGCGTCCAGCAATCAACGTACCGACCTCGGCTGCTGCGGCAATGTTGCCGCCCACCTTCTTGTCTTCACCCTTTTTGCTGATGGTGGAGGCAGAGGCCAGCGTGGTTGCAGAGGCGTCATCGATGAGCTGAACGTAGATGTGATTGAGAGAACGGAAAACGTTGAGGCGCGGCCGCTCCGCCGTGCCGGATACTTTGGCGCGGACACGCGCGTGCACCCGCTTGCGGATAATATTGCGCTGGGTTGGTATGATCATTTCCTTGTCCTTTTCCTATTGGCGCAGCCACCCTGTGGCCGCGTTCGGTTTGGTGGGCGACGGCATCTTGTCCGCCGCCTCGGGTGTCTTATTTTGTCAAGCGGTCACACATCGCCGAGCGATGTTGAGAACCGCACAAAGTGCTTACTTGCTGCCAGTCTTGCCGACCTTCTTCTTCAGCTTCTCGTCGGAATAGCGGACGCCTTTATTCTTATATGGATCGGGCTTACGCAGGGAACGCATGTCGGCCGCTACCTGACCCACCTTCTGCCGGTCGATGCCGCTGACCGTCAAGTGCGTCTGCTTCGGGTCTATGGCAACGTCGATGCCGGTAGGCAGCGGAAACTCGATTGGATGAGAATAGCCAAGCGTAAACACCACCATGCCTTTGCCCTTCAGCTCGGCGCGGTATCCAATGCCAACGATGTCCAGATCCTTTTTCCAGCCGTTGGTGACACCTTCGACCGCGTTGAAGACCAGAGCGCGGGCCAGCCCATGAATTGCCTTCTGCGAATCGTTGTCGCGGATCGCAAGTAGCTGGCCGTCCCTCTGCTCCAACCGGATGCCGGTAGGCAACAGTGCGTCTACCTTGCCCTTTGGCCCGGTTACTTCCACGATGTTACCGTTCACCGCATACTTAACGGTTGCTGGCATCGGAATCGGCTTCAAACCTATACGTGACATCTACTTATCCTTACGGCTTGCGAGTCCCGGGCTCAGATGGAGCTTCTAGTTGCTAAGTTTCTAGTCTCTAGAGTCACTACCAGACCGTTCCACTGCAGCCATGCGACCTACGCCGCACTTACTTCTGACTTACTCTGTGACTCTGTTTTCGGCTCATTGATATGCTGTGCGGCAGACACGCGCGATGCGCGTCGAGAACAGCACGAAGTGCCTACCAGACGTGGGCGAGAACTTCGCCGCCGACATTCTCGCGGCGAGCCGTGCGGCCCGTCATAACACCTTTCGGCGTAGTCAGGATGGAGATACCCAGGCCGCCCTGCACACGGCGAATCTCATCCCGACCGATGTACACGCGCGAGCCAGGCTTGGAGATGCGCTTCAGGTCCAGAATGACGGACTCACCCTCAGGACCGTACTTAAGATAGACGCGGAGCACGCGCTTACCCTCTTCCTCGCTCGCCTTATAGTTGGAAATGTAGCCCTCTTCCTTCAGGATGCGGGCAATCTCAATCTTTAGGTTGGAAGCGGGCACATCCATCTTTTGGTGGCGGGCACGGATTGCGTTACGCACGCGGGTCAGGAAGTCTGCTACGGGGTCTGTAAGGTTCATGATTTCTTCTCTCTACCTCTCGTTTGCTGCGGGCCTAACTTCAACCGGCAGAACCTGCAGAGGATTTGCTTACTATGCTTCCGTCGTTGTTAGTTGCTCTCGTTCCTCGTGTCCCTTGCGAACAACAGGAGAAACGAGGCGACGAAGGGACGTGCTTACCAGGATGACTTCACTACACCTGGGATCTCACCCTTGAGCGCGAGGCCGCGGAAACACAAGCGGCAGATACCAAACTTACGGAGAAATGCGCGGGGACGGCCACACAGCTGACAACGATTATGCTGGCGGCTTTTGAACTTGGGCTTACGTGCGTCCTTGACGGCTTTTGCAGTAGTGGACATTCTCTTCCTTTACTCGATCGTGTCTGAGGCTATGCGCGAAATGGCATGCCGAAGTGCTTGAGGAGGACGCGCGCGGAGTTATCGTCCTTCGCGGTCGTCACGATGGTCACGTTCATGCCCTTCAATTTCTCCACCTTGGAGTAGTCGATCTCCGGGAAGATGAGCTGATCGCGCAGACCCAGCGTGTAATTGCCGCGACCGTCGAAGCTCTTACTGGAGACGCCCTTGAAGTCGCGCACACGGGGCAGCGCCACGCTGATCAGGCGGTCCAGGAACTCAAACATCGCCTCGCCACGCAGCGTGACCATGGCGCCGATGGACTGGCCCTCGCGCACCTTGAACTGCGCGATGGATTTCTTGGCCTTGGTCAGCACGGGCTTCTGCCCGGTGATCTGCGCCAGATCGCTGACCAACGGGTCGAGTATCTTGTTGTTCTGCGTCGCCTCGCCGAGGCCCATGTTGATGACGATCTTCTCGACCCGTGGAACGGTCATCGTATTTTCGATGCCAAGCTCCTTCTGGACCGCCGCCTTCAACTCCGTGTTGTACTTCTCGCGTAACCGTGCCACGTTTGCTTCTTCTTTCTCTCACGGTGCTCGGGGTGGACAGGTGCATCCGTGTACCGTTTCGTGAGGTGTTCCTTGGTGTTGCTGAGTCTCAAGGTTGCTTAGTTTCTGGTCAGAAACCTAGAAACACCGCAACTTCGGAAACTTGCTTACTTCCGCTTCGGCCCAGCCAGTGTCTCGCCCGTGGACTTCGCGAAGCGCTCGCGCTTGCCGTCCGTCACACGGACGCCGACCCGGGTTGCCTTGCCATTGCCGTCCACAAGGCTCACGTTGGAGATGTGGACTGGGGATTCCTGCTCGGCGATGCCGCCCTTGATGTTGCGTTGCGGGTTCGGCTTGACGTGCTTCTTGACTAGGCCGACGCCCTGCACCAACACGCGATCTTTGTCGGAAATGACGCGCAGAACGCGCCCAGTCTTGCCCTTGTGCTTGCCCGCGATCACAATTACAGTATCGTTCTTCAAAATGTGCGCCACTCTTACTCCTTGTCCCGCGCCATGATCCCGGCGGCGGGCCTCTGCGTTTGCCTCCGCAGGAAGAGGGTAAAGCTGTCCAGACCAAACTTATAAATCTTACGCGAGAGGGTCGTTGTTTGCAAGCAGACTAACGATTAATCGGATGACTGATGATGTGTAAGTCTTCCTTGCCGGTCAAAATAGAAATAGGATCTGCTGCTTCCCTGCCCGTATACCAATTGTTCCTCGCCATCATAATCATTGATATGGTCTGGTAGCCCCCAGAGCATGAATAGAACGCCTTTCGACATCCCGTACTCCCAAACTTGCAACCGAATAGCCCGTTGGTCTACAAGCCGAAATCGTGCAAACTCAGCGGGTGTGTAAACTTCTCGAAAATGTTCGTTCCAGTCCGAAGCAGTACCAATTTGTGTTTGACGACTCCGACCAAGAGAGATTTCGAACTGCCAATATCCTGCTGGGAGAGAAGAAAGACTCAAGAATGTGAGTGCTAAACCGGCTGGAACGCTTCCGAATTTGCGTCCGAAAACGACAGTCTCACCAACATGCTGTTTCATGTCGGCTTCTTCAGCGGCGTTCCGTTCATGTTCGCGCTTGCCGTTCTGTACAATCGAGACTTCAGTCGTTATGTGAAGCGGAATGCGGTCTGATCCGGCCTCTACTTCGCCGATCTCTCCTTTTGCATTCCTCAATTTGAGATTGACAAGGGTCAGGTTAGTTCCTTGGAGCAATCTGCATGAGACCGATACGAACGAGGCACCAGATGGATCCCATTCGTTCTCGTAATTCTGTGGTTTTCCAAGTAGGTAATGGGGCCTGCTGACGTGAGCAATCTTCGCGTAATACTCAGGAGTGCACACGTCCAGTGGCGGGTGGTCCGTCTGCGCAAAACAGACCGATCCAAAAATAAGAAATGCGGCTGTAGCAAACGAGTTGCGCCGCATGAACCGATTGTGACATGCCTGAAAAGGAAGTTCTGTCATCTTTGCTGCCCTAACGCGGAAAGCCATACTTTTCGCGCAATTCCTCGAACATGTCCGAAGCAAGTTGGGTGCGCCCGGCTTTTACATCTGCGTAGCCCTGGAGATCCTGCTGTTCGCACTCCAAGGCGGCGGCCAGCATTTCGTCCAGCGCGACGGACGGGTCCTGACCATGGCGCTGCGCGTACTCGTTTAATTGGGCTTGACGCTCTTCGGAAAGCTGAACCTGCATGTCTTGAGCCTAAGAAACGATACCTCAGATGTCAATGACGATCTATCATCGTCTGCAATGAAGATCTTCGTTCTCTTTGTTTTCGTTACGCTGCCGCTTTCAGCCTTAAGTACGCTAAACCAGTCTTGCGCGCATTCTAAAGGAGCCGAACCCGATCTCACGGTACACGGAAGATTGGCAGTCTACAACGGCGGCTATCCTAATTTCCGCTTGTGGCACATCGGAACGCACCACCTCTTTGGGATTTACAGCAGTGCTGGCGACAGGATTGGGATAGGCGACCGCAAGGAAGACGGCCCGGCCCTACCCAAAGAACTTGATCGGCTGTACGAAGGTGAGAACGCCTTCAACATTGAAGTCTACGGCGACTATGTGGTGCGACCACTCAGAAAATATCACGAAGGTGTCCAACAGCCAGCCTGCATTATTAGTGCCGAACACCTAGCTAGGAAGGTCCGGTAAGTCGCGTAAGGCGGAATCACGACTACATTCGTAAGATTAAGCAGATCTAGATAACTTCCGGCGCCAGTGAAACGATCTTCAGGAACTTTTTGTCGCGGAGTTCGCGGGCGACGGGGCCGAAGACGCGGGTGCCGACCGGTTCGCCTGCGTCGTTGATGACTACGGCGGCGTTTTGGTCAAAGCGGATGTAGGTGCCATCCTTGCGACGCGCTTCCTTGCGCATCCGAACGATGACAGCCTTAACGACCTTGCCCTTTTTCACGGTGCCATCGGGTGAAGCTTCCTTAACCGCAGCGGTGACGACATCGCCCAGACCGGCCTTCTTACCCAGTCCGCCGCCCAGGGGCAGGATGACCTGCAAGCGGCGCGCGCCGGAGTTGTCGGCCACGTCCAGGATGGTACGCATTTGTACGGACATTGTGTTCTCTCCTGACCTTCAGAGCGTCGTTGCCCAAGGCCGGGGACTAATCGTCCCAGTAAACTGTTCGTTCGCGCTGGCTGAGAGGACCGCTGTACTGGCTCTACAACGTTCGTCGAGTCCGGCGCGGTGTTTGGATCCCGCTCATGGCCTAATAGTCATGAATGGGGCACCCGCTTTTCCCGCTTACTTCGCGACGGCGGGAGCTTCGCTGAGTGAGAGCGAGGAGCGGCGCACGATCTCTTCCAAATTCCAGCGCTTGAGCTTGCTCAACGGACGGCTCTCGCGGATGCGGACCTGGTCGCCAATACGGGCAGAGTTTTGCTCGTCATGTGCGTAGAACTTCTTGTTCGACTTCACGACGCGTTTGTACTTGGGGTGTGCCTTGCGCATTTCCACCGAGACAACGATCGTCTTGTCCATTTTGGTGGAGGTGACCAGACCGATCTTCTCGGTGCGGTGCCCGGTCTTTTCCGGCGTGCCGGTTGCAACTGCTGCTGTCTCAGCCATGGTTATGCCTTCGCTTTCCGCGTCTTCTTCGCAGGCGCTGCGCTTTCAGTGGGAGCCGTGGCCTGACCAAGCTCTCGTTGCCGCGCCACCGTCTTTATGCGCGCGATGTCTTTTCTCAGTTCGCGCAGCTTCTTGATGCCTTCAGTGTTGCCGAGGCTCTTCTGAAAGCGGATGCGGAAGAGTTGCTCGCCCGTCTGGGTTTCCTGCATCTTCAATTCGCTCTCGTTCAGTTCGTGGATCTTGCTGATTTCCATGATTTCTCTCTCAGGCCGCGACCTATGCGCGGCGAACTCAATTACGCTACAGCCGCAGCCTTGGGATCGGCAATCTTTGCGCCCGGACGGGCCACAAATATCGTGCGCAGAGGCAATTTGTTAGAGGCCAGACGCATCGCCTCTCTTGCAATCTCCTCGGTAACGCCTTCCATCTCAAACAGCAGCTTGCCCGGCCGGACAACCGCAACCCAGTGATCCAGCGCACCCTTACCCGATCCCATACGGACTTCCGCCGGCTTCTTGGTAATGGGTTTATCTGGAAAGATACGCAGCCAAACTTTGCCACCACGCTTGATGTACCGGGTCATGGCGATACGGCTTGCCTCAATCTGCCGGTCCGTGATGTAACCACACTCCGTCACCTTCAGGCCATAGTCGCCAAACGCAAGCTCAGACCCGCGCCATGCCTTGCCGCGCATCTTGCCCTTCTGCTGCTTGCGGTACTTCACCTTCTTGGGCATTAACATCTTGTACTATCTCCCGCTGCGGCCTTGGTCCGACGTACCCGGCCAGTCTCCGCGCGCTTCCTGTTCTTGAGGTTTAAAGGCCGGTAACGCTGGCCCACTTACAAGTAATTAAAGTGCTGGTATTTAAAATGCACCCGTGGTTGAGACTGTGTCACGGCGCTTCTTCTGCTCGTAAATATCTCCACGGTAGACCCAGGTCTTGACACCGATGATGCCGTAAGTTGTCTTCGCTTCGGAGAATCCGTAATCGATATCGGCGCGTAGCGTATGCAGCGGCAAGCGGCCTTGTAGATACCACTCTGAGCGGGCGATTTCGTTGCCGTTCAGACGTCCCGAAACGCGCACCTTGATACCCTTGCAGCCGAAGCGCAGCGCCGAATCGACGCTCTTACGCATCGCACGGCGGAAGCTGACACGCTTCTCCAACTGGAGCGCGATGCTCTCCGACACCAGTTGCGCGTCGAGTTCTGGTTTGTTGACCTCGAGGATATCAATGAATACCTCGCGGCTGGTCCGCTTCTGGATGTCTGCCTTGAGTTTATCGATCTCAGCACCCTTGCGACCGATAATAATGCCCGGACGCGCGGTACGGATGATGAGGCGCAGCTTGTTGCCGGGACGTTCAATCTCAACGGACGACACCCCGGCTGCCTTCAGCTTTTCCCGAAGCTCATTCTTGAGCTTGACGTCTTCGACCAACAGCTTGTCATATCCACGCTCAACAAACCAGCGCGATTTCCACGGCTTGTTGATGCCGAGACGGAACCCATACGGATGAACCTTCTGACCCATAACTTATCCCTTCAAACTTTCGCGTCCGTGCATACCACGAACTTACCTGTTGCTTACCGAACGATTACGCTGAAATCTTTGCCTTGCTCTTATTGGCGGTGCGCTTGCTGGTGGCCTTGCCCGCGTTCAACTTGCCCTTGGCGGCAGAGTTAATGCTTTGCTCCGACGCGCCAGGTACACCATAGCCCTTTTCGACTACGGTAACGACGATGTGCGCGATGCGGCGCTGATAACGGAACGCGCGGCCCATGGGAGCGGGCCGAATGCGCTTCATCCGCGGCCCTTCATTTGCGATGGCCTGCTTCACTACGAGGCGGTCAACATCCAGGTCAAAGCCCTTTTCCTGGCTAAGGTAGCTCGCATTCTGTACCGCAGAACGCAGCACCTTCTCAACCACCGGCGCAATTCGCTTGCGGGTGAACATCAGCGTGTTCAGCGCGTGTTCCACACTCTGGCCCTTGATGGTATCAAGTACCAGCTTCGCCTTCTGGGGACTGGTTCGTTGGAAGCGTGCTTCCGCGCGATATTCGCGTGCTGTACTCTTCTCGGCTGTCTTCGCCATATCTCTTCCTTCTCGAGCGGCAGCAATATGGTTGCTAACTCGCTAACATGCACCGCACATCTGGCGGCTATTTACCTTTTGCCGTTTCGGCTTTTGCCGCGTGCCCTTTAAAGGTACGGGTCGCGGAAAACTCTCCCAGCTTGTGACCCACCATGTTCTCCGTTACATATACCGGGATGAACTTTCTCCCATTGTGTACGGCGATGGTGTGACCGACAAACTCCGGGAAGATCGTGGACCGGCGTGACCAGGTCTTTACCACTTCCTTCTTGTTCGCCTCATTCAGCACCGAGACCTTGGTCATCAGGTGCGCATCGATAAAGGGGCCCTTCTTTGTGGATCGTGCCATTGTCTTCTCGGCTCCTGATTACTTGCTGCGGCGGTTCACGATGAATACATCGGTCCGCTTGTTGTTGCGTGTCTTGTAGCCACGTGTGGGCTGTCCCCAGGGCGTAACAGGGTGGCGTCCACCGGAAGTCTTGCCTTCGCCACCACCGTGCGGGTGATCGACAGGGTTCATGGAGACACCGCGGTTTGCGGGACGAATACCTCGCCAGCGGCTAGCACCAGCCTTACCTAGGGTTATATTTTCGTGATCTGTATTGCCAACTTGGCCGACCGTTGCCATGCATTCCACCAGCACGCGGCGAGTCTCACCCGAGGGCAGCTTCAGGAGGGCATACTCGCCCTCCTTAGCCACCAACTGAGCCGACGATCCCGCCGAACGCACCATTTGCGCTCCCTTGCCTGGCCGTAATTCGACGTTATGCACGGTGGTTCCAGATGGGATGTTCTTAAGTGGTAATGCATTGCCTACCAGAATATCTGCCTGTGGCCCGCTCATTACTTGCTGGCCGACTTTTAAACCAACCGGCTGAATGATGTAGCGCTTCTCGCCATCCTTGTAGTTAACAAGAGCGATGCGGGAGGAGCGATTTGGGTCGTACTCAATCGTGGCAACGGTACCCGGCACGCCGTACTTGTCACGCTTGAAGTCGATGATGCGCAGCTTCTGTTTGTGACCACCACCCTGATGGCGAATGGAGAGTCTGCCAGAGGAATTGCGTCCCCCGGTGCGCTGCTTGACTTCCAGCAGCGGCTTGTACGGCTCACTAGTGGTAATGTCGGAGGTCACCAACTTCGACTGAAAGCGCAGCGACGGTGTGATGGGTCGGAATGTCTTGATCGGCATTTTACGTTTCTCCTAGCCTTGTTAGGGTGGCTAGATAGGTTTTGCTTTGGTTCGAAAAACTAACTGCGTGCTTAGATGTTGTTGACGTACTCTGGCATTTTTTCGCCTGGCTGCAGGCGCACATATGCCTTCTTCCAGTCAGGACGATAGCCGCTAAACTTACCGCGACGGCGTTCCTTACCAAGAAAATTCGCGGTGCGAACGCCAGATACTTTGACCTTGAAAAGATTTTCGACAGCCTGCTTCACTTCAGTCTTAGTAGCGTTGTGTGCGACCTCAAAGACCAGCGTGCCCTCGGTTTCTTTCGCACCCATGCCTTTTTCTGTGATCAGCGGGCGCCGGATGACGGTGTATAGGGTGGGCATTACGCAGCCTCCTTGCTGGCCGCGAGCCTGCGCCGCGACACGTTCTTCTTCAGTGTCTCCTGAAGTGCTTCGATGGCGTCCTGCGAGAAGATCGCGTGCTCATACCGAAGCAGGTCATAAGGGTGCACCTCGGAACTCAGCACCAGTTCCACGCCGTCCAGATTGCGCGACCCGAGGAACAGATTCTCGCTCAGCTTTTGACTGCTCTCCACCAGGAGCGCCGTCTTCTTGGCGTCAAGTTTGTCCAGCGCCACACGGTAGAGCTTCGTCTTAGGCTCTGCCGCGTCAAGCGTGCTCACGACGGCCAGCTTGCCATCCTGCAGCTTGCTTGCCAGCGCGGAACTAAGCGCCCCAAGCAGCTTCTTGCGCGGAAACTGGTAATCGTAGGAACGGGGCTGCGGTCCGTGCACCGTTCCGCCGTGCCGCCAGATTGGGGAACGTACCGAACCCACACGGGCGCGGCCTGTTCCCTTCTGCTTCCATAGCTTCTTGCCGGAACCGGAAACCAGCTTCTTGTTCTTGGTGGCCGCAGTTCCCTGGCGGAGAGCGGCGCGGTAATGCTTTACCGCCTCCCAGAGCAGAGCCTCATTTACCTCGACACCAAACACCTCGTCGGCAAGCTCCAGCTCGCTGACTACGTTCCCGCCGAGATCGACTACGTTAATCTTTGCCATCGTACTTCCTTTGGCTGCCGTTCTATTGCGGCTGCCCTGAATCAGATTTGTCATCCCGCTGTCGAGTCAGCCGTTGACTAACTCCGCAGCAATGCAAGTTAGTGCTTCTACTTATTTCTTCTTACCCGCCGAAGCCTTCTTCGAAGCCTTCAATGGGTCAACCGTGCCCGCACCGGCAAAGCCACGTCTCTCGCGCGGCGGATTCTTTGCCTTTGAGACCAGGATGATGCCCTCACGCGGCCCAGGAACCGCGCCCTCGACCAGCAGAAGATTGTCTTCCAGGTCGATGCCGCGAATACGCAGGTTCCTCACCGTGATCTGCGCGTCACCCATGTGGCCGGGCATACGCTGGCCCGGAAACACGCGGGACGGGAACGAGGATGCACCAATCGAGCCCTGAACCTGGAACATGTGACCGTGTGACTTAGGACCGCCGCCGAATCCGTGGCGGCGAACCACGCCCGCGAAGCCGCGGCCCTTGCTTTTGCCAATGATGTCGACGAACTTCTCGCCGTCAAAGATATCGACCAGAACGCGGTCCCCCGCTTTGACAGAACCCTCTTCGGCGTTGTTGCCGGATGTTGTCTCAATGCCGACTTCATGGATCTCACGCACGGGCGGAGCATCGCTCTTACCCAGGTGGCCCGTCATCGGCTTGTTGATCTTGGACGCCTTCACAAACTCAACCAGGCCGATCTGGGCGGCATCGTAGCCGTCCTTCTGCGCTGTCTTGAGCTGTGTAATGACGCATGGGCCGACCTTGATCACAGTGACCGGATGCACCACGCCAGCGTCGTCAAACACCTGCGTCATCCCGATCTTTTTGCCCAGCATTCCTGTTACTGCCATGGTGCTTCTCCTCATCATGCCCGCTTGGGCACTGCCGGTTTCTCTGGTTGCTATGTTTCTGGTTTCTACGTTGCCCGTGAAACTGAGAAACTTTAGACTAGAAACTTACTTCGTGACCGTTTTGATCTCGACGTCCACACCGGCGGGCAGGTCGAGTTTCATCAGCGCGTCCACTGTCTGCTGGGTTGGTTCCAGGATGTCGATCAGCCGCTTATGCGTACGGATTTCAAACGCCTCGCGGGATTTCTTGTCCACGTGAGGGGAGCGGAGCACGCAGTACTTGTTCTTCATCGTCGGAAGAGGAATCGGTCCCGCAACCTGCGCCCCGGTACGCTTGGCGGTCTCAACAATCTCGCCGGTAGACGTGTCCAGGACACGGTAGTCATACGCCTTCAGGCGGATGCGAATTCTCTGCTGTGCAGCCATTTCGTTCGAACTCTCTTTACGCAAAGATCTGCGAGATGCGGCTGACCCTTAGGCCAACCTTATGAGTGTAACGCAGAAATGTAATTTCGTGAAGTGTCTAAGGCAAGAATGGAACACGCCACTTGCATCATTCAGTGGTGCTCTTCATCGGACCCCAACGTCCAGGCCATCCACTTGGGAGCTTTAAGATTTCCGGCGCTGACCTGCCACTTTGCATCTGCAGTTCCCCAGCCCCAGTGGGAAGGAACCATCGAGGCAGGTCGATTTCAGCGCCAACGGGAGATTCGGGAGTCGGATGGCTATAAAGCTCCACATGATGTGCTGCTATAGTCGTTGGACTGATGTGCCAGCCTCCCAAAACTGCACTTACTTGTTGCCGCTGAAATGCTTTCCCGTCGAACCAAAAACCATTGCTCTTGCGGAATGGTACTTGAAAGTGACTTCCGTCGTTTCGAAAATAGACTTGGACAGCTTCGGACCCGTAAAGAGCATTTGTCCAATCCACCCGGTCGCAGTGCATTCCCATGTAATTGATTGCAATTAAATATGGGAGATGAAGCTGTCCATACTTGCTTCCTTTATTCATTAATGCGGTGCGAATCTCCCCTTCAGAATCTGTCCACATGACTTTTTTTCCCGTGGAACCTATGCTCCGGATGTCCGGTTTTCCTCGGCTCTCGAGACTTCGCGCAACTACATTTAAGCCGAGATACCATTCACCCTCAAACCACTGGAACTCTGGCTCTTCGTTGTAGCCGTGTATTCGTTTTAATGTTTGCGTGTCTGGATCAAGTGACGCCAGCCATTGTTCCAGCTTTCGCTTTAGAGATTTAAACGATATCCGGCTAGGGCCATTTCTCAATTCCTGGATCATGAGAAAGAAGTTTGGTGAATGCACCGTATTCAATGCATCGTGAAGCTCTGCTTGCAATCTAGCGTCAGTGACTACTTTATCGGAAGATAGTCCTGCAAGACGCGCTTCTATAAAAGCATATGGGACGCCGCCTTTCGAAAGCAAAAGATCAGGTCGGGTTTCTTGCTGAGGAGTCTTTGGATGTACTTGTATCTCAAAAGCTAAACTCTTAAAGAGTTCATGAAGATACAGTTCCCAGAATGCTCCGTGATTCTGACTTGCCCGTTTGTTACGAAACCGTGTAGCGAGATTCTTCTTTTCATCATCAGGGTATCTCTCAAACCAAGTTTCTAGCGTTTCGCGTATGAGAGTAACTGGCCGATCGCAGTGTGAATTGTAGTAGCTAAAATCGTCTTGAGAAGCTTTCCTGTATCCCTTCTCAGTAGGGTGTTTGTTTGTAAACAAAGTGGCGTAGGATTCGTCTCGCATCTGTAACTACTTCGGCATTGGTACGGACATCACCTTGCCTGTGCCGCGCTCGGTGAACCACAGCGTGTCGCCGGCGGGTTCCACACCGGTGGGAGTCTTCAGGCCGTCTTTCAGCACCGTTACGTGGGCGCGGTCGCCGTTGATAGTAAGCGCGGAGACGATGCCGCTGCCGTTTTCTGCAAGGTAAAGCTTGCCATTGGCGGCACGCATGCCGTCCGGACCTTTAACCGGCTGGTCCATCCAGATGTCCTCCGGCGCACCGGGCTTGCCAGAGGCGTCCACCGGGATACGGTACAGCTTGTTGTAGATAACGTTGTTCACGTAAAGCGTGCCGTCCAGGAAGGTAATGCCGTCAATGCCGGTGAGCAGGCGGTGCTCCTGAAAGAGTTCCGGCGTGGATGCGCCCGCAGGCAACCGGTAGATGCGGCCCGTGGCCGTGTCGGAGACATACAGCGCCTTATCCGGACCGACGACCATGTCGTTGCAGGTGGTGTTGTCGCCGGGCAGGTCCCAACGCAGCTTGGGCGCGCCGGTCGTAAGGTCAAAGCCACGCAATGTCGTGCGCCGCCGCGCTTGTGTGCTGCCCGGCACGGGCCCCAACTGGCACGCCCAAAGCGTCTTTGCCGCAGGGTCGGCCAACACGCCCAAGAAGAACGTGCCCGGGCCATCCGCGGTGGCATCGATAAACTTCTCCGCCGTGGTTGCGCCGGGCTGTACGCGGTAGATGTAGGGCGAACTGGCGCTCCCAACGATCAGCACGCCGCCCGGAGCGACCGTCATGCTCTCGGGTTGCGACTTAGCGTCCCCGATCAGGACCTCTGTAGCGCACGCAGAGAGCGCGCAGGCAGCAAGTGCCGAACACATAGCGAAACGGCGGGCGAAGGAAGCGAACATGGTCAACTCCGTACAACAGGATTTCAGTAGTAATTTGCGTGCCTAGTATACGGGAACGTTGATGGAGTAGATGTCACAACGCAAAAGGACCGCACCATTTGCGGTGCGGCCCTTGAGTGTTGCTTCGATTCGTCGAGCGTTGGAGACTAAAGTCCGGACACGCGGCACCCGCACGCCGTAAACGCTAGTGCTACTTCTCGCGGCCTTGCACCTTGGCGATAATTTCTTCGCTTACCATGCGGGGCGTTTCCTCGTACTGCTTGAACTGCATGGAGAAGTTACCGCGGCCCTGGGTGCTTCCACGCAGGTTGGTGGCGTAGCCGAACATGGTGCTGAGCGGCACGGTTGCCTGGATGGCCTGCACGCCGCCGACCATCTCCATACCTTCGATACGTCCACGGCGCGAGTTCAGATCACCGATGACGGTACCCATGTAGTCCTCGGGAACGGTGACTTCGACAGACATGACAGGTTCCAGCAGAACGGGTTTTGCCTTGCGGACTGCTTCCTTAAATGCAATGGAACCCGCTATCTTGAAGGCCATTTCGTTCGAGTCAACATCGTGATAGCTGCCGTCATACAACGATACCTTGATGTCCACCATTTCATAGCCTGCGAGCACGCCGCCAGCCATGGCTTCCTGGATCCCTTGGTCGATGGGCTTGATGTACTCCTTGGGAATCGATCCGCCCTTGGTGTCGTTGGAGAATTCGTAGCCCTTACCGGTTTCGTTCGGCTCGATACGAATCTTGGCGTGGCCGTAGTTACCCGAACCGCCCGACTGACGGATGTACTTGCCCTCCGCCTCGGCGTTGGTGCGGATCGTTTCGCGGTAGTTCACCTGCGGCTTGCCGACGTTTGCCTCTACTTTGTGCTCGCGCATCATGCGGTCCACGATGATTTCAAGGTGGAGCTCGCCCATGCCGGAGATGATGGTCTGGCCGTTGGTCTGGTCGGTGCGGACGCGGAAGGTTGGATCCTCCTGCGCCAGCTTGGCCAGCGCCATGCCCATTTTTTCCTGGTCGGCCTTCGTCTTCGGCTCCACGGCGACTTCGATGACTGGCTCCGGGAAGTCGATGGATTCGAGCACGATGGGTGCCTTGTCCGTGCAGATGGTGTCGCCCGTGACTAGATTTTTCAGACCCACGGCAGCGCAGATGTCACCGGCCAGAATCTCCGTGATCTCCTCGCGCTTGTTGGCGTGCATCTTCAAAAGGCGGCCGATGCGCTCCGTTTTGCGGGTACGCGGGTTCAGGACGGAATCGCCGGTCTTCAGAGTGCCCGAATAGTTGCGAATGAAGATTAGCTGGCCGACGAACGGGTCGGTCATGATCTTGAAGCCGAGCGCGGAGAACGGCTCGTTGTCGTCCGGCTTGCGGATGAGTTCCTTTTCCGGGTCCTCTGGATCGTGTCCGATCATCGGCGGAATATCCAGCGGGCTGGGCAGGTAATCCACCACCGCGTCCAAAAGCGTTTGTACGCCCTTGTTCTTGAAGGACGATCCCATCAGCACTGGAAAAATATGCATGCCGATGGTCGCCCGGCGGATGGCGGATTTCAGCTCCGCGGTCGTGGGCTCCTCACCTTCAAGAAACTTCTCCAGCAGCACGTCGTCGGTTTCGGCAACCGACTCGATAAGCTGCATGCGGAAGGCCTGCGCCTTTTCCTTCAGGTCGGCAGGAATCTCTTCGACATCGTACTGCGCGCCCATTTCCTCGTCGTGCCAGAGAATTGCCTTCATCTCGACAAGGTCGACGACGCCGGCAAACTTCGCCTCCGCACCGACGGCAATCTGGATCATGACGGCCTTTGCGCCAAGCCTGTCCCGTATCGTCTGTGTCGCATACTCCGCGTCGCCGCCGTTCTTGTCCATTTTGTTGATGAAGCAGATACGCGGAACCTTATATTTAGTCGCCTGACGCCAGACGGTTTCAGACTGCGGCTGCACACCCGCGACTGCGTCAAAGCAGGCGACGGCACCATCCAGCACACGCAGCGAACGCTCCACCTCGGCCGTGAAATCCACGTGTCCTGGCGTGTCAATGATGTTGACTCGAATGCCGTTCCACATGCAGGTAGTGGCGGCGGACGTGATCGTAATGCCGCGCTCCTGCTCCTGCTCCATCCAGTCCATTGTGGCGGTGCCCTCGTGGACTTCACCAATGCGGTGATTTACACCGGTATAGAAAAGGATGCGCTCAGTGGTGGTGGTTTTGCCGGCATCGATGTGCGCCATGATGCCGATGTTGCGGCACTTGTTGAGAGGAATTGTGCGTGACACGGTGTGCTTCTTTTCTGCGGAACTGACTTCCGCGGTCTCTTCGCAGATACAGGAGGTTGCCAGACTATCTGACAACCTCCTGATCTCCGGTCCAATACTGCGTACTTCTGATGTGCGGCTAACTACCGGATTACCAGCGGTAATGTGCGAAGGCCTTGTTCGCCTCGGCCATGCGGTGCACGTCTTCCTTCTTCTTCATTGCAGCGCCACGGCCATTGGCCGCATCCAGCAGTTCGGCGGTCAACTTGTCGACCATGCCCTTTTCGCCGCGCGAGCGCCCAAAGCTGACCAACCAGCGGATCGCAAGGGAGGTGCGGCGCTCTGGATTCACTTCGATCGGTACCTGGTAGTTGGCACCGCCAACGCGGCGGCTCTTCACTTCCAACAGGGGCTTGACGTTCTCGACAGCCTTCTTAAACAGGGTCAGAGCCTCATCGCCACCCTTCTGCTCGAGATTCGTCATGCTCTCGTAGAAGATTTTCTGCGCTGTGGACTTCTTGCCGCCCCACATCATGCTGTTGACGAACTTGGTGACCAGCGTGGACCCGTAGATTGGATCCGGTGAAACCTCACGCTTGGCGATATGACCTTTTCTTGGCATTGCTCTCTCTTCTTCCTCCAGCGCCGTGGACCTCTCAAGCGGCTGGACCTGATTATGGTGCTGTTACTACAAAATGCAGATCCCTTCGCTTCGCTGCGGGATGACAGCGGCCAAAGTGAGACTTACTTAGCGGCGGCCTTAGGACGCTTCGCACCGTATTTCGAGCGGCTCTGCTTGCGCTTCGCCACGCCGACCGAATCCAGCGTGCCACGCACGATGTGATAACGGACGCCTGGCAAATCCTTTACACGGCCACCGCGGATCAACACGATGGAGTGCTCCTGTAGATTGTGGCCTTCGCCCGGAATATATGAGGTGACCTCGATGCCGTTGGTCAGGCGAACACGCGCGACCTTGCGGAGCGCTGAGTTCGGCTTCTTCGGCGTCTGCGTGTACACACGGGTGCAAACGCCGCGGCGCTGGGGCGATCCCTGTAGGGCCGGACTGGCGGTCTTATAGTTGGGCGCGGTGCGCCCCTTTTTCACAAGCTGATGAAACGTAGGCACGGTAACTCCGGGTCCGCAAGTGGACGAAACTGATACTGAACTTTTCCTTGATGCCGTTTCCGGCCTTCTCAAGCTGCCGCAATGCCGTAGTTGCTGGCATGGGGCGTGGCTGTAGGTTGCCTGCCACGTGCACAGACAGTGCTACAGCATCTGCAGCCCTCTTACTATATCAGCCAGTGTTACCGGCGTCAACGCTAGCTGCCGGGCATGATGTGCCAGTCAGTTCCTGACACATCATGCCAAAGCGCGCACCTGAATAGCGCACCGGCAAACGTTGTCCCCCTTCTCCGCCCTCTATTTTCTACGCCTATCCATGGCGACCAACAGAGGAGAACAGAGACGATGGCCAGCGAACAAGGTACCGGCAAGCACCCGCATAAGAGCGAGGCAGAACCATACGAACACCATGAAGGCAAGAGCACAAAGGGCGGCTCCTCCAGCAAATCCGAAACGCACGCGTCCGGCTCGGATGAGCAAGGCACGGGCAAGCATGCACACAAAAAAGCTTCCGACCCAAAAGAACATCACGAAGGAGCAAAGAAGTAGCGGTCCGGGTGCACAGAAGTGAGCGTTTTTCGCGTTTCCTTCTTGTGCAGCCGGAAAGGTAGGGTGTGCTGCCCGGCCTCTGATGCTGGCACTTTGGTGCTATACGCCACGCCGGAGCAGTGCGCTGATGCTCCGGCCTTGCGAAACAGCGGCCAGCTATTCAGCGTTTGCACCTTGTAGCGTGTGCTGCCGCAGAAGCGGAACTGTTCGCCCAAAGGTGCTAGCCTTTTGTATGCGCTTTTCCATTGCCGTCCTGCTGCCCTTCTGCCTGACCCTTACACTTACCGCACAGCGTCCTGCTGGGGAGCAGGCCGGCTCCGTCTTTACGCCGGAGATGAAGCTGTTTGCCAACCCCGATCCGCGCATCGCGGCCTTTGAACAACAGCAGCGCTCTGGGACGCCGGTGCGCAGCCTTGGTGCGGTAGAACTTTCCCCTGACGGCAAGCAGATTGCGTGGATGGTGGGCAGCGCTGCCGCGTCAGGCGAGACGCCTAGCCGTGGCCGACGGAGCAGCATGGATCTGCACATTAGCAATGTAAGCGCGCCCAGCGCAACAGACCCTGTCGTCTCCGCAGGTGAGGGTTGCAGCGCCGCTGCACCGCGCTGGTCGCCTGATGGGCAGACACTCGCCTTTGTGGGCACATGCGCTGACCATCAGCCGCAGTTATTTCTGCGCTACGGCAGCGGCACGGTCAAGCAGCTGACGCACATCATGGGCACGATGACGTCGCCCGCGTGGGCACCCGATGGCAGCAGCATTGGTTTCCTTTACGTGGAGAACGCCACACGGTCCGCCGGTGCCCTGGCGGCCATGAAGCCGCCCGCCGGCATCATCGGCGAGGACGGTGTTGAGATTCAATGGGTTGCGGCGGCAAACGCCAAGTCCGGTGATCTAAGCATTCTTACGCCGAAGACGCTGCATGCGTACGAGTTCGACTGGGCACCCGACGCGAAGCACCTGGCCTTTGTCGCAGCAGCTCCTCCCGGCGAAAACACCTGGTGGATCGCGCAGATGTATACCGTCCCGTGCGGCCAGCCGGGTGCGGCAAAGAGCATCCTCAACCCCGTTACCGTGGGCGGTTCGCTCCATGGACTGCAGATCGCAGTTCCGCGCTACTCCACTGACGGCAAAAACATTGCGTTCATCGGCGGCCTTATGAGCGACCAGGGATCGACGGGCGGCGACATCTATCTGATGGGGGCTGATGGCAACGGTCTGCAGGACCTCACCACCGGCCGCAAGTCTTCACCCGTCTACCTGGCCTGGGCTGATCCAGATCACATCGTTTTTTCTGAAGATCAGCCAGGCCAGTCGCACCTGAGCGTGCTTGGGACCAACGGCAAGGAAATGCTGCCGGGTTGGACCGCGCCGCAGTCCATCAGCAGCGGTCGCGCATCGTTGTCGTTCGCCTTCGCGCCCAGCGCTAGAAAGATTGCCTTCGTCTCCGGCGGTCCGGACAAGGCACCCGAGGTCTATGCAGGCGATCTACGGGGCATCCGCGCCGTCACTAGCCTGAATGAACACGCCACAGGAGCGAAGAGCAAGACGGTTTCCCTGGAATGGAGTAACGACTCCTTACGCGTGCAAGGCTGGCTTACCCTGCCGGAGAACTACGATGCCAGCAAGCACTACCCCATGATCGTGAGCGTGCACGGTGGCCCTTCGGCGGAGGTCGGCCCCAGCTTTGGCGGCGGACAAGGCGCGCTGTGGGCGCACCTCGGCTACTTCTTCCTGCAGCCAAATCCGCGAGGCTCCTTCGGTCAGGGCGAAGCCTTTACGCAGGCCAACCGCAAGGATTTCGGCTACGGTGATCGTCGTGACATTCTGGCCGGTGTGGATGCGGCTGAGGCGAAGTACTCCATCGATGACAAACGCCTGGGCCTCACGGGATGGAGCTATGGCGGCTTTATGAGCATGTTCGCCATCACGCAGACGCACCGCTTTCGCGCGGCCGTGGCGGGCGCGGGTATCAGCGACTGGCTCAGCTACTACGGCGAAAATAGCATCGATCAATGGATGGTGCCGTTCTTTGGAGGCACCGTCTATGACGATCCCGCCGTGTACGCCAGAAGTTCCGCTGTTACTTTCATCAAGAACGTCACGACGCCAGAACTGATCCTGGTTGGTGACCGCGATGGCGAATGCCCCGCTCCGCAGAGTTACGAAATGTGGCACGCGCTGCGCGCCCTGGGCAAGAAGACAGAGCTTGTCGTCTACCCCAATGAGGGCCACGGTTTTACCAACCCCGCCCACATTGCCGACCGCACCGCCCGGACCGTGGCATGGTTTGAAGACAACATGAAGTAGCTTGCACGCATTTTGTATTTGGAATAAGTGAGCGGCCCAGTCAACCAGATGGGCCGTCTCTTCTCGAGGCTTCATGAGGAGGCAACCGGGAGCATCTCAAGAAATGAAGGCCGGATCGCTGACGTTACGGTGAACTGGTTCGTCGGGTACCGTTATCGTACGAGCCCTTGTCCCAGGCTGGCTTCAGCTTCTAGTTCGCCAGCAGATCTGGCCGCTTCGTAATGGGCGGCAGCGTCTCCAGCACGTCCAACATGGCGTCTTCGGACTGCAACAGCGCATGGCGCACCGCCGCATCTTCTGCGGCGTGGGCCTGATCGCATGGCTCCTCGGATTTCAGGGAGTGGCTGATTTCGCGGTTCTCCGCCATCACCATCGCCAGTCGTACCTGTGCGATGGCATCCGTCACATGGGCCTGAACCCGCACGGCCTCTGGCATCTGCTTTGTCATCGTTGGCTCACCTCAATTACCGTATCGGCAGAAAAGCAGCCAGCTTGATTTGCCGTCTTCAAAGACACAGTAACTTCGGTTCCTCCGGAACCGCTGGAATGATTACTCCCGCCAGGAACGTCAACGCTTTAGTTGTGCGGCTCCTCGTTCCATGCGTTTACATCGCGTGCCCAGATGTTGCGGAAGCTGATGGGCTCGCTCTTGTCGCCGTGAGCCTGCAGCTTAATGGGCGCGCCGTCGTATACCTTATAGAAGGGCTGGCCGACGTATAACGTCTGCCCTTTCAATGCGAAGTGGTTCTCCACCAGGACGCCGTTGAGGAATACCGTGGCGTAGGGCGGAGTTTTGACGGTACCGTCCTCATTAAAGCGTGGAGCGTTCCAGACAATGTCATAGCTCGACCATTCACCAGGCTTGCGCGCCGCGTTGGCCAGCGGAACGGCTTGTTTATAAATGCTGCCCAACATGCCATTGCTGTAGGTGGGGTTGTTGTAGCTGTCCATGATCTGTAGCTCGTAGCCGGCATCACCCGGTCCTAGAGACGCGAGGAAGACGCCACTGTTACCGCGACCCTGTCCCTCGCCCGTTATGCTGGACGGGATCTTCCATTCCAGGTGCAACTGATAGTCCTTGAACTTACGTTTTGTCTCGATGTTGCCGCCGCCGCCCTTCTTCACCGTCATCACGCCATCGGCCACGGTCCAATCCGCGGGGGAGCCGTCCTTTGCCGTCACCCACTGCGATACATCCGTGCCGTTGAACAGCACCACCGCGTCAGAGGGCGGCTGGCCCACGGTTGTGGCCGGTGTCACGACCGGCGGCACAGGTTTGTAGAACTCAGTGTCTTCGTGCTTTGGTTTGGAGGCGGTCTGGTCCGCGGCAGACTGCTGCGCGGCAATGGGGAATGCCGAGACCATCAGTACGCCAACGGCGAGGAGCGAACCTAATCGAGCATGCATCATCGTGCGGGAAGAATACACGCACCTGGCAGTGTTTGGCGATGGCTACATGAGTAAACGAGCCGCCCCGTACTGTTCTGCCCGTGGATGAGAGGGACAAATGCCCAGGGTCCCTCTCATCCATGACAGAGACTCACGCAAACAATTTGCGGCGCATCATACCCGCCAATCCCAGCATCCCTGTCCCCAGCAATGCGAGGCTGGACGGTTCTGGAGTTACCGCAACCGGCGCTTGTGTCACCGCGACGTTATCCAGGTAGTCGTATGCGGGCAGGTTGTAACCGCGAAACGTGAGCGTATCGCTGCCCGTGCCCGTGGCAGTGGCCGTGATGTGCACAAAGGTATTGACCGGGATCGAGCATTGGCCAATGTAGTCGAAGATCACACTGCCGTTGAACATGGCCTGAAACTCTGGCGCGGCTCCACCTGTTGCAAAGTCGAAGCTGATGTTCTCCGTGGCTCCTGCTGCCGTAGAGAATGTTTGCGCGATGGAATCGAAGCTGCCGCTTGATGTTCCGCCGAAACGGGCGGCGTACGAGCCGGAATCAACAAAGTACGATTCCACGCCGTACAAGCTGCCATGGCTGGCGTTGGTGGCTGTCCATCCGCTAAGGTTGCCGTTCTCGAATCCACCATTGGTGACCAGGTTGGATGCATGTGCTTGAACGCACGCGAAGGAAATGAGACCCGCGATCAGTGCTGTGGAGAGTGACTTAAGCATGGGGAAGAACCTCGGAAAGAATTGAAAACAATACTGCAATGCACGAACTCTAGCAGCTGGCCGGACAATCTTTAGGAAGTTGTTCAACAACGGGACAAACATACATCTGGCCCCTGCGCTCCGTTCCGCTTCAACCTTTTGGTTCCGAACTTCACATCTCGCCGGGACTCCCACACGGCCACTCATTTACACTTGGGCGTAAGACATTTCCGGGCACTTTTCGTCCCTTGTAGAGACCGCATCGCGTGCGCAGCCCGTGTTGCGGGGAGGTTTTCTTTGCGCCGTATCCTGCTCGTACTGTTTTCACTCGTTGCCCTTCCAGTGGGAGTCTCACTCTCCGGTTGCGCGAAGAACAACCTCAACAGCTATTGCATCGGCTCAGCGGGCGCTCGCGTTGGCGATGTGCAAAACATCACCCTGCAGCCCACGGTGGGTGGCGTCAGCATGGGATTCGGGCAGACAGAGTCGGTTACAGCTCCCACGGCGACCGACTGCAAGGGAGGCACGGTCAGCATTGCCAAGTACACGTACAGCACGACGAATCCAGCCAGTGCCACGGCGGTCGCCGTTGCTGATGTGAACCCATCGACGGGAGCGCTATGCGCGGGCACGTGGAACCGGAATACCCCAGGCGGCACGCCGGATTACAGCACGTGCATTCCAGGCACCGTGGGTGGCATCGCGGAACTTCAGGCTTCCGGTGGTGGCGCAAATAGCAACAAGGTGCTGGTCTACGTCCACCCGCAGATCACTTCCATCACGTTGGGCGCGGCATCATCTGATTGCACGAACGATCCCGCAACTAACTGCGCGCAGTACACTGCAACCTCAACCACTTCCGCCGCACCGTACGTGCCGAACACCTGCATCTCCTTCAATCAAAGCGCACGACTCGTCGCTCGCTTCTTTGCCGGAACGCAGAACATCACCTACTCGGCTGGTCATGCAACATTTGCGGCGCAGACCGGTGGTCTGGTTAGCTTTGAGAACACCAGCGGCGTCGCGACGGCGCTGGCACCCGGCACAACCATCGTGACGGCCACGATCGCAAACTCCACATCAACGGCTGGCCTCATTTCTGTCTGCCCACCGAAGACCATCACCATCAGCACGCCCAATACGGTGAATGGGGCCGTGACGGTAAACCCCAACAACACCGAGCCCATTACCGCCACGGTCACGGACGTTAACGGCATCACGTTGAGTGGCCTCACCCTCACCCTCACCTCCACCACACCAGAGTCGATCCCAGTTTCCAGCACAGGGATTACACCGGTATTTCCGGGGACAGCGGCCATCACCGCGTTCTGCCTGCCGCCCACCTGCAACCCATCGCCCTACGGCAACGTGGGCCTGCAGGGCACGGGCAAACCGGTCAGCTCCAACACGCTGCTTTCCACCACGCCGGGCAGCAACAGCACGCGCCTGTGGATCGCCAGCACGGATTCGATCTACCTGGTGCCGGTGGATTTGACCACGGGCTCGGTGCCGTCGCCCACGCGCCTGCCGTATACGCCAAATTCCATGGTCATAACGCAAAACGGAGCGTCGATCTACATGGGTTCAAGCACGGCGCTGATGACGTACAGCACTGGCTCGAACTCGGTGTCAGGAACCAATATCGCTCTACAGGGCACAGTCCTGGCAGTGTCGCCGGACAGCACAACCGTGGTGATCAGTGATCCGGCACGCAAAATTATCACACTCTACAACACGTCCGCGCCGTCCGTCGTAAGCACCTATAACGGCGTGGGAACACGCGCGGCGTACACGCCGGACGGCAGCAGTGTTTACATCACCACCACGGACAACAGGCTGCTGGTCTACTCCAATTTCACCAGCTGGCAAAGCTACGATCTTTCTGCCACAGGCGCAAATGACGTGGCCATCGCAGTGCCGTCAGTAGGCGCGTTTGTTGGAGGCGCAACCGCAGTCAACGGCCGGTCGTATTGCCCCAACACAAGCGTCTCGCCCACCATTTTCTATCCGCAGGCCTCCGCCACGTCCGTTTTGCAAGCGGTGGGCGACCGTGTTGCGACCACCAATGATGGACTCCATTTGCTGGATTTACGCCTGGCCGCGAACGGCGGCACACCGGTGATCGACGACGTCACCTTTCCAACGTCTACGTCCGCTCGTGACACCATCACGAAGAATCCTGACGGCTCCATCACCAGAACGCCTGGAAACGCAACGTTCACAAACACATTGCCAAACGGTGATTGCCCGGAAGACCTGTCCGCGGCCACCTATGGCCCCGTGCCACACTTCGGAACTGCCGTAAACACCGCTATCCTTACGGGCGTGAATGCCGCTTCCATAACGGGCATCTTTCCGGCATCTGATTCCAGCATCGCGCTCGCAACGTACCTGCCCGCCAACGGCGCTCCCACTACGGCGGCGGTTTTGCCAGCCTATACGCCGGGCCTTAACGGCACGGGAACGATATCCAGCATCAAGCTGGCCAACGGAGCCACGGCACCTGTCGCCGGGGTCTTCTCTTCTGATAACAAGCTCTTCTTCGCGGGGACCGCAGGCGATAACCAGGTACACATCATCACACGCAGTTCGCTGACAGATACAAGTCAAATCGCACCGAAGCTGCCGAGCAACAGCGTAACCGGCGCGTCGGCTGTTCCGAATCTTCTTGTGCAATACCCGCGAACAGTCACCAACCAGTAAAAGCAGGCAATCTGCTCAGCAACAGAGAGGCCCGGCGTTTGCCGGGCCTCTCTGTTGCCGTTCTCGTATTTAGCGCTTCGACTTGCCACGTGACAGTGATCCTACCTTCTTCTTGCGCGATCCGCGTGGGGTGGTGCGAGCAGCCTTTGGAGCTGCGCTCTTGCGGGCGGTGCGCTTCGCTACCTTGCGCTCATCGTGTTCCAGTGCCTTCGTATTTGCCATGTGATTTACTCTTTCTCTCGATCTTGTGCGGGCTCGGCTCCCCGTAAGGTTAGAGCCGTTCAAGCTGGGCAAATTTTTCCACCAGCTTTTTCACGCCGTGCCCTTGAAATTGTACCGTGATCTTTGCATCGGGACCGTCGCCTTCGCGCTGCGCGATGATTCCTTCGCCATACTTGGGGTGCCGCACGCGGCTGCCACGGCGCAGTTCCGTTGCGCCAGCCGGTGCGGGAACGTCCATCTTGGGCCGCGTGAACTTGCCTCCACCGCCAAAGAAGGTGGCGATGTTGTCGATGGAATCCGGCTTCTTCGTTCCACTTGTCACAGGCTTTTTGGATGCGCCAAACTGCAGGCCGTAGTTGCTGCGCGGACGCTGCGGAGGCGTGCCGCCGCTCTGGTCCTCGTCCTCGTAGTTGTAGTGACGCTCGCCGGTGTCCTCATCGCTTCGTTTGCTGCCCCAGCGATTGCCGTTGCCGAAGCGTGATCCGCCATAGCCGTAGTCTGTTCGAAAGGCTGGGCGCTCTGCTGGCGAACCGAGGTCCTCGATCAGCTTCGATGGCACCTCTTCCAGAAAGCGCGACGCAATGCTGGCCTCCGGCATGTCCGATCCGTAGCGGCGGCGATAGCGCGCGCGGGTGAGGACGAGCGTGTCCATGGCGCGCGTCATGCCGACGTAGCAGAGGCGGCGCTCTTCCTCCAGGCCCGTGGGATCCTGCAAGACGCGCGAGTGCGGGAACAGCCCCTCTTCCATGCCGCAGAGGAAGACGAGCGGAAACTCCAGCCCTTTGGCGGCGTGCAGCGTCATCAGCGTGACGCGCGCGTCCATGTTGATGCCGTCTGCGTCGCTGACCAGTGCGGCGTGGTCGAGGAAGTCCGCCAGCGTCTCGCCGCGCTCCTGCGCATCTTGCGCGGCATTCGCTAGTTCCTTCAGGTTCTCGATGCGGCTGAAGGCTTCGGGCGTGCCTTCGGTTTCGAGTGACTTGATGTACCCGCTGCGATCGTTTAGGAACTTAATCAATTCGGGCAGCGTGGCGGGGTCGCCCGGTGCGCGGAAGCCGTCGATGCGCGCGGAAGTGTTCACCTCAGCACTGGCGGTCTCGACAATCGGCGCTGCTTTTGCCCTTAGATCAGCAAATACGTCCGCAGTGCTCTTCTTGCGCGCCTTCTGGTCGATCTCGAAGGGATTCAAGAATGCCGCTGGTTGTGGAGATTCTGGAACCCACGTCTCAGAAGCGAGACGTGGGGCACCCACATCTTTCCGTCGCGGAAATTCGATGACTTCGGCGCTGGCAGCAAGAGAAAGCGGCTCCTCGTCAAAGGAAAAATCGAAGCTGGTGCCGTCTTCATCGGCATCCGCATCTTCAATCTGGGCGTTCTCCGGTGCCAGGGTGCTGCGTTCCTCGCTGGGACCGAAGTCAAAACCGAAGTTGAAGCTGGTGTCGAAGCTCGTGTCCTCCGCAACATCTTCTGCTGACGCATTCTCTTCTTCACCGGTAAACTCGTCCGCATTTGCCGCAAGCTCCAGCCCGGCGTCCGTCGCCAGCGTATCGCCGAAACCGGGTCCAAGCATGGCGCGCGCATCCAGGATGATGCGCTGAAAGGTTTGCAACGCGGTCAGCGCACGCGCGGGTAAAAGCTGCTCTGAAATGGCCCGGCCAATGGCGTCCCAGGTGCTCAATCCGGTGGTCAGCGCGATCCGCTCCAGCACTTCGAGCGTCGTCTTGCCAATGCCGCGTGGGGGTGAGTTCACCACCCGGTTGAGCGCGATGGAGTCATGCGGATTCTGCACCAGCTTCAAGTAGCTGAGCAAGTCCTTCACCTCCGCGCGCTCATAGAAGCTGAAGCCACCCACCATGTGGTACTGAATGTTGTAGCGCCGCAATGCCTCTTCCACCAAGCGCGACTGCGAGTTGGTGCGGTACAGCACCGCGCACTTTGGCGTGTCGCCTGCCTGCCCGGCTTCGCGAAGATAGGCCTGCACGCGGTCCGCGATGAACAGGGCCTCGTTTTCGCCATCCGGTGCCTCGTAGTAGCCGATCAGCGATCCGCCTTCGCGCGTGGTGAACAGCTCCTTGCCCTTGCGCTGCGTGTTGTTGCGGACCACCGCCCCCGCGCCCTCCAGGATCACCTGCGTGGAGCGGTAGTTCTGCTCAAGCCGTATCACCTTCGTGTCAGGAAAGTCTTTCTCGAAGTCGAGGATGTTCTTGATGTCCGCGCCGCGCCAGCTATAAATCGACTGATCCTCGTCGCCGACGACACAGACGTTGCCATGCTCGCCGCTCAGCAGTCTCATCAGTTCATACTGCGGACGGTTCGTGTCCTGGTACTCGTCGATCAGCAAGTAGCGATAACGGCGCTGGTATTTCTCGCGCGTTTCGCGGCTGGTCTTCAGCAATCGCACCGTCTCTAGCAGAAGATCGTCGAAGTCCATTGCGTTGTTTTTGGCGAGTTCGTCCCGGTAGATCTTGAAGATGTGCGCGATGCGCTCTTCCAGCGGATTGGTCGAGGCCAGGAAGTACTCCTGTGGATCGATCATGTGGTTTTTCGCCCAGGAGATGCGGCCCAGTGCCACGCGTGGCTTCAGTTGCTTGTCATCCACGCCGAGGCGCTTCAGCGCCTGCTTGACGATGGCCTGCTGATCGCTCTCGTCGTAGATGGCAAAGCTCTTGGTGAGGCCTTGTCCGTTCACGCGAAGCGCTTCGATGTCGCGCCGCAGGATACGCACGCAGAGTGAGTGAAACGTGCTGATGAGAGGCCGCGCCAATGAGCTGTGGCCGATGAGCGCATCCACGCGCTCGCCCATCTCCTTTGCTGCCTTATTGGTGAAGGTGACGGCCAGGATGGCATCCGGGGCCACGCCGCGTTCCTCGATCAGATACGCGATGCGATGCGTGATGACGCGTGTCTTGCCGCTACCCGCACCGGCCAACAGCAGCACCGGGCCATCCACGCTCAGCACGCCTTCGCGCTGTTGCGGATTCATTTTTTCTAGCAGGCGGGACACGGCGCGGGGGCACTCCAGACATCCCTAGTTTACGACGTCCGTCTCCTGCTTACTCCACAACACCGCCGGACGCTTCGGGTGTCACCTTGACCGCGTTGGCACGGCAGCCGCGCAGGTTCTGACAGGCAATCGGCTTGCCCTCCTTGCTGAAGCAGGCTTCGATGGCGGTCAGATAATTGCGCCCGCATGACAACACGAAGCTGCCTTCCGGAAATGACGGGTTGGCGCGATAGAACATGCCCAGGATCTCATCCGGGCGGAGCATCACTTCGTGATCGAGCCGTTTGAACGCCTCGGGAAACTCCACGGCGGAGTAGTCCTGCCGCGCCGTCGCAAAGTAGGTTTCTGGAGACAGTGTGGTGCAGGTGCCGTGCTTCGCCCACTCATGCTTCAGCAGCGGCAGGCTTGGTGTCATATCCAGGTTGCGCTCCGGATGCAGTGGGCCGGGACGCTCCGCGCACGAGGCTGGGTACGTGCCATCGAAGTTCTGCGGCCACAGCCCGTGCAGTACAAAGCCGTGGGGTGCAGCGCACTCCTCACTGCCCTTTTCCGCCTGTTCCGCCGGGGACAAGGTGCGCAGCGTGTAGCAGAACTCCGGTGCCCACGACAGGTTCAACACGTAATAGTCAAACTGCCCCGGAGGCGACTTGATCTCCTGCGCGATGCCACACAAAGGAGTAAGAACGACGAGCAACGCAAACACCAGCATGGCATACAAACACCGCATGCATTATTCTCGCACCTGCGCATTGAAGACCGCCAGGTGGTAAGTACGCGCAAAGTGCCCAGTATGAATGCACAAAGATATCTCCCGTTTTGCCACGAAAGGGTGGAACAGAAGCAAAGAGCGTGCGTATAGGTAAGTGCGCGACGATGTTTCAACTGCAGTGAGACTTCGCTCAGCTACTAAGTTCGTAGGAGAACGTCTCATGGTTCGTTCCATCGTAACCGCACTCATCCTTGCCGCAAGCATTGCGGCACCAGCCGTATCCCATGCCGCCCTGTTTGGCGGTCACAGCGGCAGCTCAACTGCCACACCCAAACTGAAGATGGTGAAGGTCACGCTGAGGAACCGCACCTCCGCTCCCATGAACCTGATGATTGAAGACAAGCCGGTCACCATTGCCGCAAACGGCGAATACCAACTGAAGGCTGCGGAAGGAACGCACGTCTACGGCGAGGATAAGAGCGTTAAGCTGCTGGTCACGCGCGACCTCAACGGCACCGCCTGCTCGTTCCGCTAAACCAATCCACTCAACATGCCATGATGCGGGTGCGCTGGGTTCCGCATCATGGCTATTTGTTTGCACACTCCTTTACCAGTGTGAAAGCAGCCGAGCCAGCACGGGTGCCAATGCAGCCGTAATCAGTCCATTCAACCCGATGGCCACCGCCGCAAATGCCGCTGGTACAGGGCCCATCGCGATCGCACGCGCGGTGGCAATGCCGCTGCCAGCCGTGCCAGCCGCCAGACCGGCAGCAGCCGGATCGTCGATGCGCAGCCAACGCACGAGGGACGGCAGCATGACAGCCGTCAGAATACCCGCCGAAATGCCAAACACTACCGTCAACGAAGGCACGCCGCCAACAGTCTGCGACACCTCCAGGGCAATGGGAGTGGTGAGGGACTTAGGCAACATGGTCAGTGCCAGCGTTCGATCCCCGCCAAACAGGCGCACCACCAGGTACGCACTGGTGGCTCCGGTCAACGCTCCGGCCAGCAACCCTGCCAATGCTGGGATCAGGTTTCTTCGCAGATATTCCAGCGACTGCACCAGCGGGATGGCCAGCGCAACGGTCGCCGGGCCAAGCAGAAAGTGCAGCAGATGAACGCCCGCGAAATAGCGGTCATACGATAAGCCACTGAAGTGGAGCACGACGCCAATCACCACCACGGCCACCAGCGTAGGGTTCGCCAGCGATGATCCCGTGCGCCGCTGTAGCGCAACGCCCACCAGAAACGTGCCGATCGTAAGCGCGACCAAGGAGACCGGCTCTGCAAAAAAGTTCTGCGCGAGGCTCATACAGCACCGCGCGTGCGCCGTTGCAACGCTTGCATCACGAGGGCGGTAACGGCAAAGGTCAGCAGCGTGGAGATCGCCAGCGCAGCGGCAACGGGCAGCCACGCTTGACGTAGCTGATGGAGGTATACCACCACTCCAACACCGGCCGGGACAAACAGTAGGCCAAGCCAGCGCAGCAATGTTTGCGATGTCTGCACCAGTGATGCCTCTGGTTCCCGCCTTCGCAGCAGCAACGCTATAGCCAGCAGCGCCATGCCCAACACTGGACCGGGGATCGGGAGATGCAGCGCACGGCGCAGCACTTCACCGGCACACTGCCCAAGCAGCAGCACACAAAACGAACGAAGCTCAGCCATGGAAAAAGAGTACAGAAGTGATCTTCGCCGCGCAGCATCTCCAGGCACGGCACCGGTGGTAGCATCCGGCGTATGCCTCTGGACCCAACCCCGCTGCTCCTCGCCGAAGGCCTGTCAAAGAGCTACGGGACCAGCCGCATCGTCACGGACGTGACCCTTTCGATCGAGCGTGGCGAAATCCTGGGTTTGGTGGGTGAAAGCGGCAGTGGCAAGAGCACCGTCGCCCGCATGGTGCTGCGCTTGATTGAGCCGTCTGCCGGCACTGTTCACTTCGATGGTATCGATGTGCTGCGTGCTGGCAAGCAGACCTTAAAATCTCTGCGGCGGCGCATGGGCGTCGTCTTTCAGGACCCGTATGCGGCACTCGATCCACGTATGAGGGTTCGCGACATTCTGGAGGAACCGTTCGCCATTCACAGTAGAACCAGGCTGCGGGGGGATGCGTTGCAAGCGAAGTTGGCCGCGATGCTGGCGGAGGTGGGCCTTGAGGTATCAGCGCTTACGCGATACCCCCACGCCTTCAGCGGCGGCCAGCGCCAACGCATCAACATCGCGCGTGCACTTGCTCTCGAACCGGAGTTTCTGGTGCTGGACGAGCCGGTCAGCGCACTCGACGTCTCCGTCGGAGCGCAGGTCATCAATCTGCTGCGTGACCTACAGCGTACGCGTGGTCTCACCTGCCTGTTCATCTCGCATTCCATGCCGCTGGTGCGTTACGTGTGCGACCGCGTCGCAGTCATGCAGCATGGTCGAATTGTGGAAACGGGGGAGGCAGTCAGCCTTTGCGACAAACCGCACGAACGCTACACGCAGCAACTCATCGCCGCCACGCCGGAGTTTTCGAACGAAGTCCATGTCACTTGAGCGCAGGAGGTGGTTCACCGGAGTTGCCCTCATAGTCCCGCTTTCTCGTACACTGCAGGTGTGAGTCACGAAGGGATCCGCCTGGTCAGCCGCGACGAACACGAGCGCGCGTCGCGTGCGGAGAAGCCGTTGCCGCAAGCTGCCACAATACCGGCGAAGGTACGGATCGCGCTCACAGAGGGTACCGGTGTCGAGATCGTGTGGAAGGACGGACACCGCTCCCACTGGAGCTTCCCATATCTACGGGATGCCTGCCCATGCGCCACCTGTCACGACGAGCGCGAGAAGTCAGGGCGCGTTCCCGGTGAGCCTAAGCCCGCACCCAAGCAGATGTTTCCCATGTTTACCCCGCCTGCACGCCCGCTCGAAGCTCATCCCGCTGGCCGCTATGCGATCAAGTTCAAGTGGGCCGACGGGCATGAAAGCGGCATTTACTCGTGGGAGTTCCTTCGGCGTTTGGATGAGAACACGCCATAGGGCAACGCGGACGTGAAGCTAATCGATGGGTTCACTCTCGGCGTATGCCTGGTTGGCGGCCAGCAGTTCCGTTGGGTCAAGCGTATCCACGTTGCGCAGACGCGGAAAGAAGACGCTCCACAGACCGGTCACCAGCAGCGAGCCGATGCCGCCAAAGATCACCGCACGAACGGTACCGAACCAGTGAGCCGTAAGGCCACTCTCGAACTCGCCAAACTCATTCGATGCGCCAAGAAACAGCCAATTGATGGCGGAGACGCGGCCACGCATCTCCGGCGGCGTGCCTAGTTGCAGAATGGTTTGCCGGATGATGACCGATATGTTGTCGCTCGCACCGATAAAGAACAACGCGAGCAGCGAGAGCGGGAGCGACTTCGACGCGCCAAAGACAATCGTCGCCACGCCAAAGACGCCGACGGCAACCAGCATCAGCTTGCCGGCCTGGTGCATGATCGGTCTGCGTGCCAGCACCACTGAGGTGCACAGCGCACCGATCGCCGGTGCCGCGCGCAGCATACCCAGGCCGCGTGGGCCAGCGTGCAGAATGTCCTTCGCGAATACCGGCATGAGCGATACCGCGCCACCCAGCAGCACCGCAAACATGTCCAGCGAAATGGACCCCAGCAGCAGCTTCGCATGGCGCACATACCGTCCGCCCGCCAGCACCGTGCGCAGACTAAACCCCTTCTTCTCCGCCAACTCCTGCCTGGGCCGCAACGTGCTGACAAGAATGGCGAACGTGACCATGGTGAACAATGTAAGGGCGTACACCAGAGGCGCGCCCGACCACGGAGCCGCGCGCCCAGGCAGGCTGATCGTGAACAACAAACCACCCAACGCGGGTCCCATGATGTTCGCCGTCTGAAAGACAGCAGATCCCCACGTCATGGCGTTCACGAACGCACCCTTCGGCACAAGCTGCGGCTGAATCGCCGAACTCGCCGGGCCTGAAAATGCCCGTCCACCCCCGATGAGAAACAGGATCGCGTAAATCCATAGAACATGTACCGTTCCATGCAGCGAGAGGTACAGCAGCAGCGCGGTACACACTGCCTGGACCAGATAACACACAATGATGATGGTCTTGCGATCGTACCGGTCAGCGGCATGTCCCGCCGGCAGCACGAAAAAGATTCCCGGCAGAAACAGAGCCAGCCCGGTATAGCCTAGAAACAGCGCCGAATGCGTGATCTGGTAAATTTGCCAGGCCACTGCCAGCGATTGCGCCTCAGCTCCCAGAATCACAAGGAGCCGGGCGATCTGATACCGGCGGAAATTGCGCGACGAAAAGGCCGCGCCCTCAATTCCGTCCGAATCCAGGGGACGTTTTCGGCCGGATGACGCGCTTTCCTGTGCAGCCGTAGGCATTGCTGCTTCTATGGTGACACACGCAACAGAGCTGCCGAAGCCCTTTTACTCACCCAAATAGCTGTCGTACTGCGACTCGATCACGCCGGTGTTTCGTGCCAACTCCAGCTTTGCATTGTTGAATTGAAACAACGCGGAGACAAGTTGCGCCTGCGCATTGGCCAGCGTAGCCTCGGCTTGCACCACGGGCAAATTATCGTCAATCCCCGCGCGGTAGCGTTGCCGGGAATCGCTCAGCGCATCCGCCGCAAGATTTACGTTGCTGGTTGCGTCCCGGACAAGCACGCTGGCGGTATTGACATCCAGCATGGAGGCGCGAATCTGCTGCTCGATATCGGCACGGAGGCTGCTGATTTGCGAGCGCAATGCGGTAAGCTGCGCATCTGCGACCTCACGGTCACCACGAATCCGCGCCTCCATGAAGATGGGAAAGTCCAGCCCACCTTGCGCGGTAAACACACCGTGATACAGACCCTGTGTCTGCCCCAGAACTCCATAAAAGCCGTTGATCTTGGCTACGGGCAGGCGCTCGTACGCGATGGCCCGCCGCTGCAATTCCGCGGAACGCAACTGCGCCTGCAAGGAAAGCAGATCCTTGCGCCGCTTGTATCCGACCTCTTTCGCTGTTTCCAGCGGCAGTGCGTCCAGTTCGTGGTACGGGACGGGGTCCGTCAAGACAAGCGGCTGGTCAGCGGCGAGGCCCATGAGCCGGTTCAACTGCACCTTGTCTTTCTCAAACTGAGCGGTGTCGGCGATCAACTCCTGTTCCCGGTTCTGCCGTTCCACGCGGGCGCGAAGCAGGTCCAGATTGGTGCCGGTACCCGCATCCTTGTACGCCTGTGCTTGCCGCTCCAGTTCCTGGTCGTTCGTCAATTGCGATTGGGCGTTCTCAATGGAAGCGGTGTCGGCCAGCACCCGCAGATACTGGCTGGCAACATTCTGCACCACGGTGCCACGGTCCAGCAGAGCGTTCCACTTGTACACGTCGGCTACCACGCGGGACGCACGGTAGACCTCCAATGCGGGCAGGTTGAAGAGTTGCTGGTTCAGGCTGATGCGGGCGCTGGTCGTGTCCACCTTTACGATGGTTGGGAAGGTAACTCCTGGCGGCAGCAATCCCGCAAGCGACTGCGGCTTGAAGCCCATGGCGGCCAGATTGATCTCCTGTGTGCTGCTCTGCGCCGACGCCGTGAGTGACGGGACCAACGCGTTGAAGGCCATGAGTTGCAGTCCACGCACCTGCCGCTGGCTTTGCAGATCGACGGCAATCACCAGGCTATGTTCCAGCGCTAGCCGAACCGCGTCATCCAGAGACAATCGCAGCGGTTGGACCGTGGCTACGGGCGTGGTCACGCCACCTCCCAGATTGCGAGGCGGCGCGGATGCAAGCAGGCTCACGGCTGCGGGAGAGGGCACCTGCGGCGCTGGCGCCTCTGGGAGGTTTAGCGCATCCGCCACCGGCGGCTGCTTGCTGTGGCCAAGCGCCGTGCTGATGGAAGGTGCAGGTGGTGGAGCAACCGGCAATGGCGGTGGCGCTGTCTGGGCACCCAGCGTCAGCACACTGAGGACGGTCGCGCCAAGCACGCCTGCCCGCATCCGTCTCATCTCCTGCCATTCAAATTGCAACGTAATCCGTTCCCCTGATGTGGCTCGACTATCTTGGATTGTCTCCGGAGAACAGCGGTTGCGAAAAGTTTGTGGCGGACCAGCTCATCCGCGGATGTTTTCGCGCGAAACAGACCTGGCACGAAGACCTTCAGGCGACGCACACGTCATAGAATGAGAGAACGCCACCACCGGTCTACGGAGCTTCCCCATGTCGAAACGCAACACTCTGTACGCAGCCCTGTTTGCCGCTTGCCTGACACTATGGAGCGCGGCTCCGGGTCATGCGCAGTTCGCGGGAACAGCCGACCCCAGCACCTTTCGCGACACGTCCATGCTGAAGCCGCCCGCCGGGCAAAAGGTTGCCATCATCGAGTTCTTCGATCTGGAGTGCCCTGCCTGCCGTAACGCGTACCCCATCGTGCAACAGGCGGCCACGCAGTTCCACGTTCCCATCGTGCACTACGACTTTCCGCTGCAAATGCACGTATGGAGCAAGGACGCCGCAATCTTTGCGCGCTACCTGCAGGACAAGGCCAGCCCTAGATTGGCTGACGAATACCGCGCCGATGTCTTTCGGCAGCAGCCCGCCATTGCCAGCAAGGACGACCTACAGCAGTACACCCGCCGCTGGATGACGCAACATGGGCAAAGCATGCCGTTTGTGGTCGATCCGACGGGCAAATTGGCTGCGGAGGTACATGCGGACTATCTGCTTGGGGAGCGGCTCAACGTAACCCGCACACCCACTATCGTGGTGGCGACGGCGAACAAATGGCAGATCGTCTCCGGCAGTGAATCAGGCGCGCCGGGAACAAACGATGTCAATCGCATCTACTCGATTCTGGAAGGCGCGGAACGGCAGGCTGGGGGTGCATCGCCGGTGGCAAGCAACACGCACTCGGCAGTGAAGCACAGGTAGTCCTAATCGTTTAAATGAGTCGGCAGACAATACGCGCCTCATTGCGAGTTGCACTCTATAGCAACGGACGCTTCATCCGAGTTGGAGCTGCGGTAGAACCGGTCTTCTACGTGATCTGGACCAGATCGCCATGACCGCTAGAGGCCGGAGGCGCGGCTTCAGGATGCTGCGGCGCGCGCCAGTGGTCGATGTAACTGACCTGATGCACGCAGGAAATCGTGCAGTTGGGCGCGCAGCCCTTCTCAGTCAGGAATTCGCGTTTCACGTCGGCGATGGTGTATTCGGCCAGCGGCTTGCCTGGATAGCCGCGCTGCTGTGAGCAGTAGTGCACCAGTCCGTCCTCGCAAACGTACAGGTAGCGTCCGCCCGCCCGGCATCGCCAGTCATTCGGCAGACCATTCGCGATGGCCTCCTGGAACTGGTTGAAGCGGGAATAGGACCGCCGCGTCATCTTGCGGACCCGTTCCCACACGGTCCGCTCCTCGCCGCCCAGCGGCTTCAACTGTCCGCTGCCGTCGTGAATGATTCCAATCGTCGACGAGAAGCCGAGGCCAAGCGCACGTGACGAGACGGTGAACGCATCCTCAGGATTCGCGATGCCGCCGCCGACAACCGAATTGATATTCACGTGGAAGTCGGCAAACTCCGCCAGCCAGACAAGCCGCTGATCAAGCACTTTCAAACTTTTTTTGGACACCGCATCCGGCATGACGTTGTCGATGGATATCTGCATGTGGTCAAGACCGGCGCGGTTCAGCCGCTCGATCCGCTCCTTGTTCAGCAGGTAACCGTTCGTGATCATGCCCGCAATCGCACCCGTTTTGCGGATGCGCGCGATCACCTGATCCAGTTCGGGGTGCAACAGCGGCTCCCCACCGGAGATGGTGATGACCGATGTCCCTAGCCGCCCCAGATGATCGATGCGCCGCAACATTTCGTCCATGGGAGTGGGTGCGGAGTGGTCGTCGTACTCGTTGCAATATGTGCACGCCAGATTGCAACGGCGCATGGGCACGATCTGCGTCATGTAGGGATGTCCCGTGGACAGCAGCGCCCATCCGATGCCGCGCAACTCCCGCATGCGCCGAGACACAGCCTTGAGTCGGCGGCGCAACGGAATAGGCCGGTGGCCGTGCTTTAGGTCGAGCGCTGGTTGCGTGGTCACGGCGGTGGACATGCTTGATTAGTTTACCGGAACCGTTCGGCGCAACCTGAACTCTGTAGCGTTCGTAGAAAACCGCACGCAGTCATTGACTGACCGTTACGGTACACAACTGTTCGACCGGACTGGATAGCAGAAGCATTGCGGATAGGCCGGGAAGATATCATCGTATCAATGTTTCTGCAGCCAGATCAGATTGTTGGGGAATACAAGATCGTGCGCCCGCTGGGCCGTGGAGGTCTTGGGGCTGTCTACGAGGCGACCCACCTTATCTCGCAACGCGCGGAGGCGCTCAAGGTACTTCTGGCGGAACAAACCGGCGCGCCCGGTATGGAAGACCGCTTTCGCCGCGAGATCCAGTTGCTCGCTTCGCTGAGCCACCCCAACATCTCAGGGCTTCACAATGCCTTTCACCATCAGGGCCAACTTATCATGGTGATGGAGCTAGTGGAAGGCGAGGATCTGCGCACCCTGAGCCGCCGCACGCGTCTTCCTTTGCCGCATCTGATGAACTATACCGATCAGGTTCTTGCCGGTCTGGAATACGCTCACACTCGCGGCGTGGTGCACCGGGATATCAAACCGGCCAACATCATGGTGACGCCAAGTGGCTTGGTCAAGCTGCTGGACTTTGGCATTGCTATCACTGACCGTTCCCTGGACCTGACCGTCGCGGGTGCCCTGATCGGCTCACCATCGCACATCTCACCCGAGCAGATTCGCGGCGAGAAAGCAACCCCTCAATCCGATATCTACTCGCTTGGCGTCACCTTGTACGAAGTGATCGCGGGCCAGCCGCCTATCCGTGGCGACTCGACGTACGACCTGCTGAATGCGCACATGAACATGATCCCGGCACCGCTCCATGCTGTCCGGGCCGACGTTCCTCCCGCTTTGTCGGAGGCCATCGCAACAGCGCTCGAAAAGGATCCCGGCAAGCGCTTCAGCGGCGCGACGGAGTTTGGCACCGCACTGCGCGCATGCCTGATGTGTGATGGGAGCGACATTACCACCTCACAGCCCATGCAGAGGCCCTCCACGAACGAGTTGCAACGGCCCACCGTCATGATGGGTCCGTCCATTGAGGCACTCACGCGACACCTGGCGACTTTCGTCGGACCGATTGCAAAGGTGGTCGCCGGTAGAATCTCAAAGCAGGCGGTCAGCCTTGACGAGATGTACGCGAAGGCTGCCAAACAAATTGACAACGAGGATGACCGGCAAAAATTTCTGCGCACCCGGCCCCGCTAGGCTACCCTACTCGTTCAGAAGATCCATCGCCTTCTTCAGGCTGGTATGCATGCGATTGAATGAGCGCGTCACCTGAGCGACCTCATCCTTGCCGCGCGGGTCGAGTTGCGGGAGATCCATCTCGCCCTGGCTGATGCGGTCCGCAGACACAGAAATCGTGCGCAACGGCCTGATCACGATGAAGTAAATGCCAGTGTCGATCAGTCCGATCGCGAACAGGAAGATCACCGAGAGTTGCAACATCAGTTCCGTAAGGCCGCGCCGTGCGATACCTTCCGAAACCGATGTCGGAATCGAGATGATTTGCGCGCCTACGATCTCTCCCGGATTCCACCCAAACCCATTCTGCTTACCATAATGCTTCAGCATTGCGACGGGAGCCGCCGAAGGCTGGCTATGGCACTGCAAACAGCCCTCCTCCACCTGGATGGGGTGTGCCAGAAACAGGCTTTGCCCGGTGGCCGAATCCCTGGTGCGGATCAGCTCTTTACTGCCGGGATTATCGCGAAAATAATGAATGATGTCCGATTCCCAATCGCTGGCCCGGTCGCGGAGGTTTGTCGGATTCAGCGCCGCTTCCTTGTATGTGTAATCGGGATATTGCCGCCTCACCTCCTGGAAGGTGCTGGTTGTCACAAAGAATGGAATGGTTTGCGGCAGAAAGGTGGCCGTATGCGCGGCTGTCTTCTCCAGCAGCGGTGAAACGTCATGCTCAGTGTAAGCGCGCGTCGCACTGGCGCTTGCAGCCATTAACCCGGCCTCATGCAGCACCTCAGCCTCAGCCTGCCGTTGCAGGAAGGAGTGTGCTTCCACATAGATCAGGGCCAAGCCAATTCCAAATACGGCCAGCAGGAGCAGGTTGAACTTCAGCAGCAGTTTCACAGAATTCCTTTAACGATGATGTGCCGCCATTACAGGCATTGCTTCCTCACAGCCTTACTACTTTGCCAGAGCACGGTACTTGTTGGCGAGCGGCTTGTCGGCAAGCGCCTTCATAAACACGCCACCAACCACGCTGCGCGCCTGAAAGCCCACCTGCTTGCCGGTCTTTGTGTCGTACCAATCGGTCATTGGCACGCGGCTGGTCGTCTCATTAGCCCACTTATAGATGGGGTCGACGAGGGTGTTGAAGTCTGCCTCGTTGTCCGCCAGCGTTGCCGTCCATAGCTCCCAATCCAGCTTGGTGTAATCCTTGCGGCTGTCCAGCGGCAGGCCGTATTCGTTCAGCTTTGTCTTGTAGAACGCAATCTCCGAGTCGCGCACCGACTTTGGAAACAGGTTGTAGTCCAGCACCTTATCCCAAACCAGGTTGTACTTCTGGCTCCACGTATTGGGTGAGTCGTAGGCGAGCTTGTAATGGTCGCCCTCGTGATCCATCTCCATCCACTTCCTGGCATAGCTATGCGCATCGGCGGAATACTTCTTGGCCTCGGCATCGTGGTGGGTCAGCTTTGCCAGATCGGCGTAGGCTTCCATCGCGTCAATTGCTTTGAGCGCCAGGTTGGCGTTGTGCGTCACGTGCCCTGCAAAATCATCCGTTGTTAGTTGGTTCTCCGGATCGAGCCCATGCTGGTGTAGGAAGTCCGCCCACGTGCTCAGCTGGGGCCAATACTTCTCCGCAAGCTGGACACCCGCGCCGCCCTTCTCCAGCCGAGCCAGCGCATCCACCAGGATAATCATGTTGCCGGACTCCTCCACTGGCATCTGGTCTTCTTCGGTCTTTTCGCCTCCGCCGTAATTCTGGCCGTTTGCCAGTGGATACTGGCCCAGATCGTGAGGTGCAAACGGGAAATGCCAGCGGTTAGGCATCGAAGCGTACTCCAGCACCGGCAACACCTGTGCATGGAGGAATGCCGGATTAAAAAACAAAAACAACGGCGACGAAGGATAGAGCACGTCCACCGTGGCGGTATCACCGTTGCTGAAGTTTTCTTTGCCGAAGAGCATTGGCGTGCCGTCCACGTCGGCTACCAGCTTGTGCGCGGCGATCGCCTGCCGGTACGCCAAGGTGCACAGCCATGCGTAATGCTCGCCTGCGGTCTTTGTCAGGTCTGCCGTAAACTGCTGATCGAACTGCACGCCGCGGGCATCCAGCTTCGCGTACTCATTCTGCGCTTCGGTCAACATGGCGCTGACAGTCTTGCCATCGCGCTGCCAGTAAGGGCGAACCCGGCGATTGAGGAATTCCATCGCGAAGCTCTCGGTATAGGACAGCATCACGAACTTGGACACGGGCTGAGTTCCCACCGCGCCCAACGGCAGCATCACCGCCATCTCCGAGACACCCTTCTGCCCCGCCGCTGGACCGTCGATATCATCCGTAAAGGGCAACATGCCATCGACGGCAAAGCTCTGCCCGGTTCTGCTGCTGAATACGGTACTGGCCGCTTCCTCCATCGGCACGGCAATGTGGAAGTAGCCCCAGTCGATGCGGAGGTCGTCGCCAGACCGGTTCAGCACGTTTTGGCTCTGCGTGCCGACCGAGAGCACTGTCGCACCCTGTGTCTGCTGGCGGCTGAAGGCGGCTGGCTGGCCGGTGTAGCTGGTGGCAATCTCGGCGTTTGCGCTCAGGAATGCACTCACCTGGTGGGACGCGCCGTCGGTGCTGCGTGCGCTCCACGTCAGGTACGTCACCGGACGCGACAGCAGGTCCATGCTGTCCAGAAACGCTGGCGTGAAGAACGTCAGGTCTACCGCGACGCCGGAGCCAGCAAAGTGATACCGGGTGTGCGTCGCTGTGAGTTCGCTGCCTGTCTGATCCATCGCGGGCACATTGCGCGGGTCGGCTCCCATGATGCGAAACGCCTTGCCATCGACGCGGATCAGGCCATTTAGAGGCTCGTTGTGTCCCGTCCAATGCTTCGTGGGCGATCCAGTCAGCTTGTCTGTCATGGACCACACACTGAAGTACGGATCATGCGCCACCAGCGCTGTTGCGGGTGGCCGTTCCGTCTGCTGCTGTGCTGAAGCCAACAAAGGGACTAGAGAAAGCGTGGACAGCAGACCGAAGGTACGAAATTTCATTCAGAGCATCTCCATAACGATAAAAGCCAGCCACAGCATCATAACGGGTGCGTTCATCCATTTGCTGCAAGCACGCCTTCAGGGTGTTGCGTGCAGCGTGTCGAGACGATGTGCTTCATGGCAGGATGAACTAAAACGGTTCATCCTGTGTTGGTTTTAACTTGCGGGACTCCATGCTGCACAACGTGCGCTTCATCACGACCGTCTATTAAGGAAACCAGGAGATTCGCATGCGCTCTCTCAATCTGCTCATCGCAACTGCAACCTTGTTGAGCGCCGCTTCGCTTGCGCCCGGCCAGATTTCCATTTCCGTCGGACCGTCGCCTGTTTGTCCGTATGGATATTTCGATTACGCCCCGTACAACTGTGCCCCGTACGGCTACTACGGTCCTGATTGGTTTGACGGCGGCATCTTTTTGGGAGCGGGTCCTTGGTTCCGTGGTCCACGTGGCTTCTACGGTCATGTCGACAATCGCTATGACCCCCGACGAGGATACGGCGGACCGTTTCCCGAACGCGGAGAGCAGCCTTTCAATCATTTCCACGGGAACGAGGCGCGGGATTTTCAGGGACACGTCGGCAATCCTGGCCATGACGGATTCGCGGAACACAACCCCGAAGCGCGTGGCTCCTTTGGTGGACACGGCGGTGAGCACGGAGGCGGCGGGCGGCGGTAATACTAAATGTCATGAACGGGACGTTACGTACGCCGTCTGGCCGATTTCCGGAGCATAATGGGATAGCACCTCTTCGCCCGTTCGCGGCTGCGGGTTTGCGGCTTATCATGGCTTTGCGAATGCACCGCGCGGGATCCCGAACGATGGGGTGACAATTTCCTCCGTGTGCCGGGTGCTGTTCGCCCGTCCCGGAACTCCAAGGAACTTCTTTGCACGTGACTTTCGCCGCGTTACTTCTTTTACAGACAGCCTCGAGCTTTGGCGGTTTAAGCCTGCTGTTGCCCGTGCTGCTTATCGGCATGGTGCTGCTCACAGCCATTCCCAACCAGCGTAAGCAGAAGAAATGGAATGCGATGCTGGCCAGCCTCAAGTCTGGTGACCGCGTCACCACTACTGGTGGTCTGCGCGGAACCATCCTCAGCCTACGTGATGATGTTGTCACCATGCGCGTGGCACCGGACAACATCAAGCTGGAATTCCTGAAGAGTGCCATCGCATCTGTCACGACGGAGGATGAGGCGGAGAAGTAAACCGTCTGCCCGTCAGGTGTCCTGTTCATGCGCGGCATGAATAGGACCCTGATGGACGGGATGCTCCAACACACACCATGAAAAAGAATCTCAACGGCAAAATCGCCACGATTATCGTTCTTCTGCTGGTCTTCCTGTACGGCATCTTTGGTATCCCGCACGGGAGCCTGAAGCAGACGCTGACCGACCGCATCCACCTTGGCCTTGACCTGCGTGGTGGTACGCATCTCGTTTTGCAGGTGCATACGCGGGAAGCCGTGGCCGCCACCAGCGACACGGATATGCAGCGCGCACAACTTGCCGTATCGAAAGCAGCGCCAGGCGCGAAGGTGAGCAAGGCTGACCCGGCGCAACCCGTTCTCACCATCTCCGGCGTACCTGCTAACAGCCGAAATGCGGTGCGCGATGCACTCAGCGGAAACGAGTTCTCAGCCTATGATGTCAGTTCCACCCCTGACGGATTCAAGCTGACCATGAAGCTGGCTGAAGTCAAGGATTTGCGCGAACGCACGCTGGATACCTCCATTGAAACCATCCGCAGCCGCGTGGACTCGCTCGGTGTCGCGGAGCCAGTGATCCAGAAGTACGGCCTTGGCGAGGACCAGATCTTAGTCGAACTGCCTGGTATCTCCAACACCGACCAGGTGCACAACGTCATCCAGTCCACGGCACGGCTTGAAATTCATGAAGTTCTAGGTGGTCCCTACACCACTAAACAAGATGCCGATCTCGCGAATCAGCCCGATTCCATTCTAGTGCAGGGCGGCAACACGGCGGATGACCAGTCCTGGTGGTCCCTTCGGCGTATCGCGATCGTGCAGGGGCCGGACTTCCGGGATGCTCGCCCCGGGCAAGACGAAGCGGGGCGTCCAAACGTCAATTTCAGCTTGACCACCAACGCTGGTGACCGCTTCTACGACTACACGAACGCCAACATCGGTAAGCAGATGGCCATCGTGCTGGACAATCGGGTGAAAGAAGTGGCTACCATCAATGGTGCCATTCGCGACCAAGGCCAGATCAGCGGTGGCGGCTTCAACAAGCAGACCGCGGGCGATCTTTCGCTCATGCTGCGCACGGGATCTCTCCCCGCATCCATCACCTATCTGGAAGAGCACTCCGTCGGTCCGTCTTTGGGTGCGGCCAGCATTCGCGAGGGCGTGGTGGCATCCGTCGTTGGCATGCTCGCCGTCATGATTTTCATGCTGGTGTATTACCGTGGAGCCGGCATTAACGCGGACCTGGCGCTCTTCCTGAACCTGGTGATCCTGCTTGGCTTTATGGGCTTTACCGGCCAAACACTCACACTGCCCGGCATCGCGGGCGTTATCCTTACCATCGGTATGGGCGTCGATTCTAACGTGCTGATCTTTGAGCGTATCCGTGAGGAGTTACACATGGGTAAACCACCTTCCGCCGCAGTGCAGAACGGATTTGCGCACGCTTGGGTAACGCTGCTGGACACCCACGTTACGACCATCGTTTCAGCCATCATCCTTTTTTTTGTGGGAACAGGACCGGTGCGCGGCTTCGCGGTCACGCTTACGTTCGGCCTCCTGGCCAATCTGTTTACCGCTGTGTTCGTGTCGCGCGTGATCTTTGACAGCGTGCTGAACCATAAGGTGCGTGGCGAGGCGCTCTCCATCTAGTTTAATTTTCCAAGCACAAAGGTTTGAGGCTCAATACGTGGAACTGTTCCGCACGATCAACATCGACTGGCTTAGCAAGAAATGGTTCTTTCTTGGCTTTTCCCTCCTCTTTTCCGTCGCTGGCGTACTCAGTATGCTGTTTTGGCATCATGTGCCAGTAGGCATTGACTTCAAAGGTGGAACGCAGGTGCGCGTCTCCTTTCCGTCACAGCCCAATGAGGATCACCTGCGCCGTGTGATGGACCAGGCTGGCATCCACGATTCCAGCATCCAGCGCCTGACCGGATCCAATGGCAACGAGGCTATCATCACGTTGCCGCAGAGTTCCGACGCACGCAGCGACAACGCGCGGCAGGCCGTGGTGAACGCCTTTGCCGCGAATTATCATGAGTCCACGTACCGTATTGAAGACGCATACACCGTGGGCCCCACCGCCGGCAAACAACTTACACGGCAGGCCGGCTGGGCGGTGCTGTGGTCGTTGCTTGGAATGCTGGTGTATCTCTGGTTCCGCTTTGAGTTCATTTACGGAGCGGCAGCAGTGATCGCAGTCTTCCACGATACCCTGATCACCATCGGTTTCTTTTCTCTCACCAATCAGGAGATCACGCTGACCGTGGTCGCTGCCATCTTGACGCTGGTCGGCTACTCGATGAACGACACTATTGTTGTCTTCGACCGGGTACGTGAAAATTTGCAACTCATGCGCAGGGCAACGCTTTCCGAGATCGTCAACCGGAGCATCAACCAGACACTCTCGCGAACCGTGATTGCCTCTGGGCTCACGTTTCTTACCGTCTTGTCGCTGTACATTTTTGGCGGCGAAGTTTTGCGCGGCTTCTCCTTCGCGCTGGTTGTCGGCATCCTTATCGGAACCTACTCGTCCATCGCGGTGGCCGCTCCCATGCTGGTGGCATACCAGGACTGGCGCGCGAGCAAAGGCAAGTCCGTCCAGTTAGCCACGGGCCGCAGGGCGACAGTGTAAAGGAATAATTCAACGAGGCCGCAGTTACTTTACTGTCTCTCGATGGTGGCTGTTCATTCAGCGAAACTAATGATCATACTCGAGCCTTGCCGAACAATTAAGCCGTGATGGCGTCACTATTGCAGCATTGTCGCTGCTAACATCCATCTGTCACACCATCAGACTCCGTCTCTGCGTACAGCAGAGCAGTCATGATTTGCTTTGGCAAAGTAGTGCACGACACCTGCAGTTTCGGAGCCGCCCTTGAATTCCAACACAGTGACGGAAAGACGGCCTCACGATACAGCGGCCGCGGTTGTTAACGGGCCTTTACCGCCAGAACACCGCGGGAGATCTATCTTCCTGCTCGTGCTCTATCTCGTGCCAGTCCTGCTCACGTGCGCATGGGTGCTATGGCTGCCAGTGTTTCCGTCGCAGGACGGCCCACTTCACCTCTACTATGTCAACGCATTCCGGCACTTGCTGTCTCATCAGCAAGGAACGTACGCGAATGCGTATTTCATCAAGGCTCATATCACGCCGTACTCCTCGTATTACTACGGACTGATAGCACTAGGAACGGCAGTAAGTCTTGAAACCGCCGACAAGATCATGGTCTGCCTCTATCTTGTATTGTTCGCAATCTCAACGCACACGCTGTTGCGGGTGGTTACTCCCCACGCTCAATGGGCACCATTTCTAGTCTTGCCAGTGCTGTTGAACTGGCCGCTGATGATGGGATTCATCAACTATTCGCTTTCAACCTGCCTGGCATTCTTCGCCTTAGCCGTATGGTGCCGGGGAGCAGGCCGGGAGGATTTCAAATACCGCATTCTATTTCTGCTCCTCATTAGCCTCATGATGGTGACGCATCCAGTGCCATGGCTTTTTGTCGTGGGCTTCGCATACTTTGATCTCGCTTTGCGAGTCATCCGGTTTAGCGTACGCGAAGGGCAGGCTAGAACTTTACTCGCATCAAAGCCATTTCGCCTGGATTTAATTACATCGGTGCTGGCGCTCACACCGGTTCCTTACTTGCGGCACTTCAATGGAATGGTGCAGACCACTGAGCCGGAGAAGTTTGCTTCCATGCCGTTCCAGACAGTGATTCCGCATGCCCTGCTGCCCTATGCCCAACGTGCGCAAGGTTTCATTCGAACATTTGGCATCGACATCTATGCTGGCAGCAGTTCTCTTGCGCGACTCTACCGTTTTGGCATAACGCTTCTTATCGCAGGTATTTTTATCATAGCCTGTGTGAATTTTTTTCACAGCCGGAAAACAAGCAAATGGCCTGCCGCGAACACCTGGTTTCTGTTCAGCGTATGTGTTCTGCCATTTCTCCTGCTGCTGCCAGATGCCATTGGCAACCACTTCTACTTTATTAGCCGGCTCGGTATCCTGTTCTTCGTCGTGAGCCTGGCGGGTGCATCACTTGGCCTTCAGAGATTGCGCCATGCGGGGGTTGCACTGGCGGCGTTTTCATTGATGTGGTGGGTACTAACGTTCGGAATGGCTGTGCGATACATTTCGCCCGCCGCGCACGACATAGCTAGGCTGAAAACAGCTCCAATGCCGCGTGATCAGCGGGCTGGCCTACTCCTAGAAACGGCCGGCGCGACCAGCACACCGAATCTGAATTTCCTGCCTTATTACTGGGCTGGCGCAAGTTACTTCCGGCAACGGAACTTGTTGCTGTATAACACCGCGTGGCTGGGTGATCCCATCATCCTGGTGGGTTTGCGCCACGAACGCGGGTCTGATCTTGATGCGAGTTACTACGAAGGACTTCCCTACTTCGGCAGCCACATGCTACCAACAGCGCGGGTCGCCACGGAAAGATTGCACGCAGCGGGATTCGTTTTCCTGATGCGGCAAGGTGCGTCTTTGACAGAACACCCGATGGCTGACCACGCGGGCAGCACCACACCTGCTCCGTTCGCCAACAACTGGTCCTGCCAGCACGGGCAACATGCGGTCTGGTATCTATGTGAATCGAACCCCGGCCAATCATTGGAGATAAACAGGTAAAGGCGTGCTCACTGAACACGCCTTTCCTGGATAGCCAACCTGATCACTCATATTTTACTGCGTGGTTTGCGTTCCCGTTGCATCCAGGCTCCGCGGCCGCATAACGGTTCCGTTCGCAGGCACCGCCGGACGGGGCTTGATCGTGCCATTTCCAGGCGCTTGCGCAGACTGCGCAGCAGAGGCACCATGTAACGTCACAATCAGCGACTTAGCCGGCAGGTCTCCGGCAGTGCTATAGCTATGCGGCGTGTTGGAGTCGAAGTAGACGGCGTCGCCCGCTTCCAACCTATGTCTGCTATCACCGTGCGTGATGTCCAGTTCACCCTCCAAGACGTAGAGAAACTCGCATCCGGGGTGTTGGTGCGCGCGCCGTGGCTTGACGTTGGGCAGAAACTCAGCAAAATACGGATCCAGTTGCCGGTCCGGCACCAAATATCCAAGTGACTCAAAGTAGTACGACGGATCGTCGGTTCCGCTCTGCGGCAGCCGAATACGGTCCTTGCCGCGTTGGACCCGGAACAGCGTCTTCGGCTCCGGCTCGAAAAAATAGCTAAGATCCTTCGAGAAAACCAAGGCAATACGTGCAAGATTCCGCAATGTCGGCACCACACGCCCGGTCTCCAGTTGGGAGAGGAAACTGGCTGATAGACCGGTATGCTTACCCAGTTCCACCAGACCCATTCCCTTTTTCAGACGCAGCTGCTTGATACGTTCGCCCAGACGCTTCTCTGAGATGAAGTGTTCTGCGGCGTCCGTAGCGGCGCGCCCATCTTTTTCCTGTGGCTGATCCTGAATCGGAAGGATCTGTCCGTCTAAATCTTCGATACCGGGCTGGGTTGCCATTAAACGTTGCTCCTGACGGTCGGCCTTCATGCACGCCGAAAAGATGTTGTCATGCCGTCGAAAGATGTACGTTGGTCATCGGCGGTTTGGATTGCCAGAAATACTCGACCGGCAATTTTTTCTTTAAAGTGCTTGTCCGGACCTGTTGACGCAAACTGGCGAGATAAAGTCTCGCACCTAAGCAATTTCTTGCTTCGTACATGTAGCTCACGGCAAGTGCTAGGCTTTGGGAGTGATTCCGTCCGGCAAAGCACCTGCGTACCGTGCCGAACGCCGCTTTGGGCACAGATTCGCTCGGGTAGCATCGGCCGTTTGCAGCACCGCAATGCTGCTGCTCGCAGGCTGTGCCAGCGAAGGCCCGCTGCGTCCGCCTTCCCTCAATCTTCCCGGCCTCGTGCGCGGGTTTTCAGCGGAGCGCGCGGGTAACACCGTTACCCTGCGTTGGACTACACCTACACGCACCATGGATGGCCTGCCGCTTACCGTCAAACACGGCGCTCCCGCGCTTACCGCGGAGATCTGCCGTGAGGAGATGCTTTCCGCCAAGGTTTGTGGAAGCATCGCCCTCCTGCCCGTGAGCAGCGGCATGGATGCTGCATACTCAGACACCTTGCCTTCTTCGCTCACCGTCGGTGATCTGCGTCCACTGCACTACCGCATTCGCATCCTGAACCGTCTGGGACGGGGCGCGGAGTACACCACCGCGGATACGCTTGCCGGGGCCGCGCCACCTCCGGTCTATGGTTTGGGCGCTTTTCCTGTAACCAGCGGCGTTGTCCTGCGCTGGCAGCCGAACTCCACAAACCTGAGCACCTTGATACGTGTAGAACGTGGCGGGCAACCTGCTTCATCTGCGGATGCAAGAACGTCCGAACCGCACAAAACTGACCTGCTGGAGGTGGATGCCTCATCACGGGACGCCGGCGGTGCCGTCGATCGTGGTGCCAGACGCGGCACCGCGCAGGCGTATACCGTCGTCCATACCAGAGCCATCGACTTCAATGGCAGAAAACTGACCATTAGCAGCGCTCCGGCGACGGTCACGCTCCCCGCGGCTGCGATCGCCCCACCCCCACCGCCGCCACATGGCCTGGAAGCCATTGCCAATACCATGGGCGCACCGGAAATCGATCTTGTATGGCAGATCAGCAGCGATGCTGCCGCATATACTGTCTACCGCGCCGAGGGCACCGGAACTCTGATCATTCTGACGCCGGTGCCGGTGCAGGCACTTTCTTACACCGACACCTCCGTCAGGCCTGGTGTCCGATACCGGTACAGCGTCTCTTCCGTTGATGGCCAGGGCGCGGAAGGGCGCCACGGTCCTGAAATCACGGCAACCGTTCCGCAATCGTAAGCGCCACACAGTCACCACATGGCATCTGAATAAGTGCAGGTATGATGGTTCGGCAACATGGGCGGCATGCCCCAGCGATAGGAGACATATGGCGACGCTATTAGACAGTCTGAAGCAGTACACAACAGTGGTGGCAGATACCGGTGACATGAAGTCCATGGAGAAGTTCAAACCCACGGACGCGACAACGAATCCATCCCTTATCACCGCCGCGGCTGGCATGCCGGAGTACAGCGACATCGTCAACGATGTGCTGAAAGATGCAAAGGAGAAGGCTGGCCCGAACTCCGATGATAAGGCGGTTGCGGCGCAGGCATTTAAAACCTTGGCTGTCGCCTTTGGCCGCAAGATCCTCGACATTGTTCCCGGACGTGTTTCCACCGAAGTGGACGCACGGCTTTCCTACGACAGGGAGAAGACCGTCGCAATGGCGCACGACATTATTGGGCAATACGAGCAGGCAGGCGTCAGCCGTAATCGCATCCTGATCAAAATTGCCTCAACCTGGGAGGGCATCAAGGCTGCCGAGGAGTTAGAAAAGGAAGGCATCCACTGCAATCTGACGCTCCTCTTCGGCATGCACCAGGCCATCGCCTGCGCTGAAGCAAGGGTGACGCTCATCTCACCCTTCGTGGGTCGCATTCTTGACTGGTACAAAAAAGATACGGGTAAGGACTACAGTGGAGCGGAAGATCCCGGCGTGCAGTCGGTCACGGCAATCTACAACTACTACAAGAAGTTCGGCTATAAGACCCAGGTGATGGGTGCCAGCTTTCGCAACATCAGCGAGATCATTGAGCTGGTCGGCAATGACCTCCTTACGATTTCCCCCAAGTTGCTGGCAGAACTCGATAGCCAGCAGGGCACGCTGGAGAGAAAGCTGGATCCAGCGAAGGCGCAAGCGATGAACATTCAAAAGATTCCGATGGACCAGGCCACCTTTGAAAAAATGCACGCAGAAGACCGCATGGCGCATGACAAGTTGAAGGAAGGCATTGAAGGCTTCAGCAAGGCTCTGGAAGAGTTGGAACAACTGCTGGAAAAGCGCCTCAAGGAAGTGGCGGAGCCCGTTCACGCCTGACTATTCACCATGTCCGGCCCACATGGGAGCGGAGCGATCTGCTCCCATGCGTGTTTTCCGGGTATCCTCAAGCGCATGCAACGTCGTTGCTGAAGAGGGGTTCTAGCGTTCATGAGATTCTTCCCGGTACTCGCACTGGCTGTCCTGTCCGCCCTGCACTGCGTCTCGTTCTGGAGTGCGTCCTCCCAGGAGCCCTCAGCACCAGCGTCTAGCGTGGCCACCCAAGACGCTCCACGTGCGTCCACACCGGCGGTACAGGCACCCGCTCCGCAAGCCCCATCCGTGGCTCCCACCGGCAGCGGCACGCAGCCCTCGCGCAACCCTGACGGCACGTACACCATCCGCCGCACCGCGCGTCTGGTGATCCTGGATGTGGTCGTAACGGACAAGCAGGGGAACGTCGTCACTGGCCTCAGCCGTAATGACTTCCACGTTACTGAACTGAGCGAACCGCAAACCATTCTGAACTTTGAAGAGACGGGAGCACACACGGTCCCCGCGAACGCGGAGATCAACTCCACGGCAGATCTGGACCGCATTGCGCCACGCGCACCGGTCAACATCCTGCTGCTGGACGAGTTCAATACCCGCTTCGAGGACATGGCATTTGCGCGTTACTCCTTGAAGAAGATTTTGAGCAAGCAGCCAGACCGTCTCGACACGCCAACGATGCTGATTGCTGTTAGCTTGCAGAAATTCACGGTCTTGCAGGACTATACGCAGAACAAGGCCGCGCTGATTGAAGCGCTGGACCATCATCTGGTCGCGTATCCCTGGCAGGTACACAACGGAGGCTGGATTGCCGAACGGTACGGCACTGCCTTCGGCACGTTGCAGCGAGTGGCGGAGGCGGTCATCGGTCATCCTGGCCATAAAAACATGATCTGGATCGGACGTGGCTTTCCTGCGTTCAATCTGGTGAATGCTCCCGTGGACACCGCCAACCGGGTGGACAACGCTGTGCAGCAATGCGTCAACGAACTGCGTGACGCGCGCGTGACCTTGTACACCGTGGATCCCGCTGGCCTGACGGTACAGCCTGGCGGCGGCTACGGTCCGGCGGCAGAGTTCGACGACCCTTTCGGTGGCAACTACCAGTTCAACAAGCTGGCGAAGGCGACCGGTGGCCGTGCCTTCTATGGCCGAAATGATGTTGATACCGAGATCGCCACGGGCATCCGCGATGGAGCCAGCTTCTACTCGCTCACCTACCGGCCCGACAACGCGAATGTCGATCCGAAGAAGTTTCGCCGCATTAAGATCACGCTGGATCGACCGGACCTGACCGCGACCACGCGCGAGGGCTACTACGTGCAGCGCGGCCCCGCGCAGGTAAATCCCACGAACCCGTCGCGACGGCTCGCCTTCGAGGTACTCTCCGCAGATTCCAGCAACATGGTCTATGACGGCGTGCCGCTGACGTTGACGCCCGATCCTGCGAACCCCGACAGCTTCACCATCCATGTGGATGGCCGTGGCCTGGTCTGGGCACCCGCCACGGATACGGAGCCACGTCACGCGGACATGGTCGTGATCGCTTCCACCTTTGACAAGAAGAACAAGGAACTGAAGCGCATCTCCAAGCTGATAAAGGCTACTGCCAGCGCTGACGTGGCACCCACGGGTCCGCTGAAGCGGGATGTGAATCTGAAGTTTGTGCTGGATCACGACCCTAAGGCCGTACGCGCACGATTTGTCGTCCGCGTCAGCGCAACCGGTCGCATCGGCACCGCTGACGCGACACTGAATCAGCCTGCAACTACCGCATCAAAATAACACGGGTGCCGCTTGCCTCGTTGCAGGCGCATTGATGTTCTGTGTACACGATGATGATGTGTGGTCGAGGACGATCTCCCCATCCATCAGCAGTTCCTCCATCTTCTTGATCGTTTCCCGTACCGCGCCGTCGCAGCCAGTGGTACTGATGCTCAACGTTCACCGTCCTGTAGCGTCCGTGCAATGTTCTGTTCAATCGGAACGTGCACTGTGGTGACATGCCTTCTAAAGTTTCTGCGGCTGGGTTGTGCCGCTTCGCCCTGCCTGGTGTTCTGGCGTGCGTTTCAGTGTCCTTGTTGTTTGCTCAAACCAGCAGTGTTGCCAGCAGTATCACGGGAGTGGTGCACGATGCCGGCGGGCAGGTCATTCCGTCTGCAACAGTAGACGCGACGGAGATTGACACCGGATTCACACGGACGGTGCGGGCGGGCAGCGATGGGCAGTATGCCGTGCCGCTGCTGCCGGAAGGCACGTACCGCATCCTTGTTTCCGCACCAAGTTTTCAGAGCTACCAGCAGAATGGGATTACAGTGCGCGTGGGCCAGAGCAGCCCGGTCGATGTGACATTGAAGGCGGGCAGCGCGAGCGAGACGGTGACGGTGACGGTGACGGCCGACGCTAGCATCCTGAATACCGAAACGTTCGATGTATCGGACGGGCTCAACCAAAAGTCGCTGGAGAACATGCCGATCACGTCGCGGAACACGTTCAACCTGGCACTGCTGGTGCCAGGGCTGAACGGAACGCGTGATGACGAGTTTGGCAATCCGACCTTTGCATTTGGCGGCTTGCAGCGTAAGGCGTTCATGATCGACGGCATCGATAACACGCAGCGCGGCGGTCCGGGGCGGCTGGGCATCTTCTCGCCGGAGGATGTAAAGGAAGTGCGCGTGGTGGCGGGTGCCATGGATGCGCAGTATGGGCGGACGGTGGGCGGCATCATCAACATGGTGACGCGTGGCGGCACGAACACGACGCATGGTGAGGGCCTTGTGCTGGAGCGGCGGCCGGGGTTGATCTCAAAGCCATCACTGTCACAGACAAAGCCGTTTCAGCAATGGGCGACGTACTCGGTCAACATCGGCGGGCCGATCAAGAGGGACACACTGTTTTACTTTTTGAGCGGCGAGTACGAGCCGGAGGATGGCGCGCGCCCGATCACGATTACAACGGCAAACGCGGCGGCGCTCGGGCTGCCTGCGTCGCAGTTGGGCAATGCGCCGTTCAAACAGCGCTTCCAGTCATACCTGGGGCGCGTGGACTGGCAGTTGAACCCGAAGGACAGTTTCTACTTCCGGTACTCGCTGTTCAAGACGCCTTCGCAGTTCAACACATCAGGCGGGTTGATGACGATTTCATCGTCCAACAACTTTAACGATCACGATTACACCGGCGCGGCGCAGTGGTCGCGTATTGTGAACTCACGATCGTTAAATGAGTTACGCTTCGGCACGCTGCGGCGTATCTTCGACCGGCCACCGGTGAGCGGCGTGGTGGGTCCGTACATCAACATCAGCGGCGTGGCGATGTTGAATTCAAATACCAGCGCGAATCAGCACTATGAGGAAGATCAATACAACGTTATTGACGACTACAGCTACACGTTGGGCAAGCACCAACTGCGGTTTGGAACGGACATCGACACGATTCACGTGCAATCCATTGACCGGCTTACGGAAACGTATAACTTTTCGAGCCTGGCCCAGTACCTGGGTGCAGTGAGTGGAAAGAATAACTACAACACCTTTACGGAGCAGTTCGGCACCAACACCGCCGAGCACCGCACGACGCCCATCAACTTCTATGCGCAGGACCACTGGCAGGCATCGGCGAATCTGTCGGTGAACTATGGCGTGCGTTATGAGTATCGCTTCTTTCCCGCGCTGAATCAGAACGGGGCACTGGCGATTTCGCGTGTGCTGCCGAACGATCCGGCAAATGTTGCGCCGCGCATCGGATTTACGTTGCGCATGGGCGATAGGACAGTGGTGCGCGGCGGGTACGGCATCGACTATGACACGCTGAACTTACGGTTGATTTCTCTGGTAGACCGCTCCAACGGAACGCAGGTGCAGACCTTTATAGTGAGCGGAACGGCGGCTGGCGCGCCGCAGTATCCGGCAGCGTTCAGCGGCCCGGCGACGGCGTTCGCAACGAAGACTAGCGTGTATGGCTTTGCGCCTAACTTCCGCACGCAGTATGCGCAGCAGAGCGACCTGGCGGTGGAGCAGCAGGTTGGAACGGACTACTCGGTCACGGTGGGAACGCAGCTTTACCTCGGTCGCCGCGCGCCGCTTCTGATCGACACAAACCTGGGCGCGGTGAGCGGGCATTTGTTAGACGGGCGGCCGATCTATGGCGGTGCGCGTCCTAATACAGCCTTTGGGCAGATCTTCCAGTTGACCAGCGTGGGTGGCGATACCTATTACGGCGGGTATGTGGACCTGAAGAAACGCCTGAGTCACGGTGTGCAGTTCGATGCGTCGTACACGCTGGGATGGGCGTTTAACAACAACGATTCTGTAGGGGATAGCGGCAGTAATGTGACAGATTCCGGTAACATCAATCGGGATTACGCGTTTTCATCCAGCGATCAGCGGCACCGGTTTGTGATCCAGGGTGTGTGGCAGCCGCGCGTGCTGAACAGCGGGTTAGTGACGGCGCTCTTTGACGGCTTCATGTTCTCGACGGATGCGACCGTGACGTCAGGGTTTCCGTATTCGCCGCTGGCGGGGGCTGATTTGAATATGGACGGCGTCTCAAACGACTTTGCGAACTTTGGCGGTCGTAACAGCTTTCGCGGTCCGATCTTCCGTGAGTGGAATGTGCGCGGCAGCCGGACGTTTCCTATCTATCATGAGCGCGTATCGCTGGAACTGATTGCAGAGGCGGAGAACCTGCTGAATTCAACCAACGTCGCGTGCAATGCGGGCGGGTGTGGCGGCGCGCTGAATACCACGTATGGGGCGAACTACCGGACGTCGGCGTTCGGGCCAGTGGTCGCGCCCACATCGTCCACGTTTGGCACTCCAACGAGTGCTTTCAATTCCAGGCAGGTGCAACTTGGAGGGCGCATACGTTTCTAAGCCGGTTCATCTCCGCTGCTGCTGTTCTGTTGTGCGGCATTGCGTGTGCGCAGCCGCCCAATCATGGTGTCTCGACACGGCATAAGCTGCTGGTCGTCTCCGTGGATGGGTTTGACTGGCGCTATTTGCGCGATCGCGATACGGACAGTGAGGCTATTCCAAACCTTCGCAAGCTGATGGCTACAGGACAGGTGGCAGATGGCGTAACCGGCGTATGGCCGACAATCACGTGGCCATCGCACACCAGCCTGCTGACGGGTATGCCGCCAGATGTGCATGGGATCCTAGGCAACCGGCGTCCACGCGCGGAGGGCGGCGACTATTACTGGACGGCGAGCCTGATCAAAGTACCCACGCTGCTGACCTGTGCCGCGCTGCACCACCTGACAACTGCCGCCGTGACCTGGCCTGTCACCGTAGGCGCACCGCTAACTTATAACCTGCCGGAGTACTTCCAGCGCCGCAACGGCGGCTCCATGGACATGGAGAGCATCGCGTCCAAGGCCGTTCCAGCGGACCTGGTGCAGCAGATTAGCCGTGACGAACCTTCGTTTCCACAGCAATGGATGGATGATCGCACGCGCACCATTGCTGCAGTTTGGCTCCTTCAGCACCGCCAGCCGGACCTGCTGCTGGTTCATCTTGTGGATCTCGATTCTGACCAGCATGACCTTGGGCCCTTTAATGTCCCAAGCCGCGCCACGCTGGAGCGCTCGGATCATTTGATCGGTGAAATGATGCAAGCGCTACCGCCGGATTACGACATCGCGATCACGGCGGACCATGGCTTTGAGCAGGTAGACCATACGGCAAACCTGAATGTGCTGCTCCAGCAGCATGGAATTGCAGGATTGGTGCGTTCGCTGGGAGGGCTGGCGGTGACGGATGATCCAGCGGCTGCGGAGTTCTTGCGCAGGGAGTCTGCTGCTGGAAAGGACGGGATTGGCCGGGTAATTGCGCCGGACGAACTGGCTAAGTATGCGCCGTCACTGAAGGGCGTACTGCTGGCCGTGGTTCCAGCCGAGCACTTCATGTTTGGCATGGGCGGAGCACCGCCGCTTCCGAATGCCGCCACGCATGACCGTCCTGACGCGGCCATCACCGCAACTCCGCAGTACCTGACGCCGCCGTATGAAAAGGGCAATCACGGTTTCTGGCCGGTACGGGATGATTACAGCAGCATCTTCATCCTGAGTGGGCCGCGTATCCATGCGGAGCATCTTGGACGTATCGAGATGACGAGCATTAAGGACCGGCTGGCGGCAGTGCTGGGGCTTGCCTGCCCATAACAGGCAACGCTGATTACAAATCTCTAAAAGCGAACCGGACTAGCTGGTGTGATCCAGGATGATCTTCCATCCGTCAGCCGTTTTCTCCAGCACCAGTGAGAAGATGCCGCCGGTGTTGCCGCCAGCTTTTTTACTGCGCTCCAGCTGAAACTGGCCGGTGAGGACGGCAAAGTTCTCGTTTAGTAAGTGTGGTTCGAGATCGCTGAAGGTGAGACGGCCCATGCTTTCCCTGCTGGCGTAGGTCTTGTTGTAGCGCGCGACCATCTGGTCATAGCCGCGTGCGACCTCGCTGCCAATGAACACGGTGTCGGGAGAGTTCTTATAGCCGCTGACAAAGCCGGTCATGTCGCCCTTGTTCCACGCGCGCTCCTGTGCCATCAGCACCTTCACCACGTCCAGTTCGCCTTGCGGCAGGGTGGACATTTGAGTGCCTTCTCGTTGCTGCGTGGCTGCGGCAGATGGCGCGACAGGTAGGAGCAGGCTGGCGGCAAGAACGACGGAGACTGGAATGCGACGCATGAACGGGACCCCATGAGGTTTTGAGCGTGCGATTGATCGTGGGACTTCTACAATCATCCCATGCCATCACCCGCGCGGAACGGAGAGGGATTGAACCCAGCTTTACTGGCTGAAAGCGGCGCGTCCTCACTCAAGGATGGAGCTACCCGCGTGGTGCATACCACCTGTTCGCTGGATTGTCCCGACAGCTGCGGCGTGCTGGCGACGGTAGACACGGCAAGTGAACGGGTGGTGCATATCACGGGCGACCCCGCGCACCCTGTCACACGGGGCTTTCTGTGTGGCAAGGTGGCCCGTTATCTGGACCGGGTGTACGCGCCGGACCGGCTGTTGTATCCGATGCGCCGCCGTGCCGGTGTGGCAAAAGGCCCGTTATCGCACGGACAGGAAGCCACTGCCTTCGAACGCGTGTCATGGGATGTGGCGCTAGATACGATTGCCGCACGGCTACAGCAGACAAGCAACGCCTATGGGCCGGAGTCGATCCTGCCCTACAGCTATGCGGGTACGATTGGGCAGCTCGGCTTTGGGTCAATGGACCGGCGCTTCTTTCACCGCCTGGGTGCGTCCCAGTTGGATAGAACGATCTGTGCGAGCGCGGGTACTGCAGCGCTCAACGCCGTGTATGGCACCAGGCTGGGACCGGAGCCGCAGAGCATTATTCATGCGCGGCTGATCGTTGCGTGGGGCGCGAACATACATGGCAACAACATCCACCTGTGGCCGTTCATCGAGCAGGCGCGGCGCAATGGCGCGAAGCTCATCGCCATCGACCCGTATCAGACAAAAACGGCCCGGCTAGCAGACCAGCACATTGGTATCCGGCCCGGCACGGATACGGCGCTGGCCATGGGGATGATGCATGTGATCCTGCGCGAGGCACTGGAAGACCGCGCCTACATCAAGGCCTGCACGCATGGATTCGAAGCGCTGCGGGAGCGCGTGATGACAACAGACTATGCGCCCGAGCGCGTTGCGGTAATCACCGGTATCGAGGCCGACAGTATCGTTGCGCTGGCACGTGCATATGCGACAACGGCACCTGCGCTGATCCGGCTAAATTATGGTATTCAGCGAACGGACAATGGCGGAACCGCAGCCCGCGCCGTAGGAATGCTGCCCCTGCTGACGGGTGCTTGGAAGCACCATGGCGGCGGGCTGCTGCTGTCCACGTCGGCGGCGTTCGGGTTTAACAAAACCAGGCTGGAAATGCCGGAGTTGATGCAAGCCAGTCCACTAGGGCGCACGGCGCGGACGGTGAACATGAGCCGACTGGGACACGCGCTGTCCGAGATGCGCGACCCGGCGGTGCACGCGCTGTTCGTCTATAACTCCAATCCTGCGGCAGTCGCGCCAAACCAGAACGCCGTGCTGCGCGGGATGCGGCGCGACGACCTGTTTACCGTTGTGCATGACTGTTTCTTCACCGACACTGCGGATTACGCCGACATCGTTTTGCCCGCGCCGACGTTTCTTGAGCAGGACGACGTGCAGGGCGCATACGGCCATTACTTCGTGCAACTGTCACCCCGTGCGATGGAGCCGCTGGGCGAGGCGCGCAGCAACATCTGGCTGTTTGGGCACCTTGGGCAACGGATGGGGTTTGCGGAACCGTGCTTTCTGGAGACGGAGCAGGAGTTAATTGCACAGGCGCTGGACAGCGCGCACCCGTGGCACGCAGGTATCACGATGCAGCGGCTTGAACACGAGCCGGTGGTTCCGCTGGTCCTGCCGCGCAATGATGCAGGCGAGTTTCTGCCGTTCAGCGATGCATCATGGTTCCGCACGCCAAGCGGGCGCGGGGAGTTCTACTCGGATGCGCTGCTTGCACAAGGACTCGATCCACTGCCAGGCTATGTAGTCTCACCGGAGCGCGGTGGCGTAGCTGCACCGCTGCACATGCTGGCGCGTAAGGCAGATCACTGGATGAACTCAACCTTCGCGAATGTGCCGCGCCACCGGGCGATGGAGGCGGGCCGGATTGGGCTGGGCATGCTGGAAATGCACCCCGATGATGCTGCTTCGCGCGGTATTGGTACGGGTGATGAAGTCCTCGTCAGCAACGAGCGGGGCAGCATTCGTCTTTGTGCGTCATTCACAGAGCGGGTTGTGCGGGGCACGGTCGCGGCCACACTGGGCTGGAATAAGCTGGCGGCTGATAACCATGGTGTCAACGTGCTGACCAGCGAACGGCTAACTGACCTTGGCGGCGGGGCTACGTTTTACGCGGCCAATGTGGAAGTGCGGCGGACCGTGAAGCAGGTGGCCGAAGCAGAAGAGACAGCAGTCGTCTCAATCTAAAGAATCCACCTTAGCTTCGCGAAGGTGGGGCACCCAGCATATGCAGGCTAGCGGCTCTTTAACGTGGGCTACTCGTAGCGCAGCGCGTCGATGGGGTTGAGGTTGGCGGCTTTCCAGGCGGGATAGATGCCGAAGATAAGTCCGATAGCGATGGAGATGGTGAATGCCGCGATGACCCACGCGCTGGACAGCACTGACGGCAGAAGCACGTGCAGGCCAATCGCGATCAGCGATCCAAGCGAGATACCCACAATGCCGCCGATGGCGCAGAGGACCATCGCCTCCAGCGTGAACTGCAGCAGGATCGTGCGCTTGGTGGCACCGATGGCCTTGCGGACGCCGATTTCGCGGGTGCGCTCCGTCACGGAGACGAGCATGATGTTCATGACACCTACCCCGCCCACCATCAGGCCGACGCTCGAAAGCGCGAACATCAACAGAAAGAGACCGCCCGTAAGCTGCGTCCACAGGCGCGTGAGTGAATCGGAGCCGAAGATCGCGAAGTTATCGTCCTTTTCAACGGGCACTTTGCGGCGGACGCGCAGGCGCTCACGAATTTCCTCTTCTACGCGCGAGCGGTTTGCCGGGTCGTCGTACTTCGCGGTGATCCAGTAATCGAGAATTTCCGGGTGTATCTGGTGAAATGTGGTGAGCGGGAAGTAGAGATAGCTGTCCTGAGGGTTTTTGCCGGGAACAACGCTCTTCAAAGGCTCCATGATGCCGACGACTGTCGCCGTAATCCCAGCCACCGAGACTTCCTTCCCAATGGGATCCGTATCGGGAAAGAGGGTGGCTGCGGTGTCGTGCCCCAGGATGACGATTTTCGCCGCACGCTCCTGCTCCTGCTCGCCCCAGAAGCGGCCTCGATCGAGATGCCAGTCGTTCACGATGGCGCTGGTATAGTTCTCGCCGGCCAGGCCGACGTTCTCCTGCTTGTGGCCTTGTGACTTGACCGTTGTCATGCCAGCGCCGCCAAAGTCGAAGTTGCCGTAGCGCAACCCGGCGGAGGCCGCCACGACGTGCGGCAAGCCTTGCAGCGACTGCATGTCCGCGTAGGTCAGTTGCTTGCGCGAGAGTTCCTCCAACGTGGGCCGCGAACCGAAAACGGGAAATCGGAAGATGAAGAGCGTATTCGACCCAAGCTGCGAGATGATGCCGTTGACCGTGCCGTTGAGGCCGTTGATGAGGGACGACATGATGATTACGGTGAGCACGCCAATGACGATGCCGAGCACGGTCAGTCCGCTGCGCAGTTTGTTGGCACGAAGCGTATCCAGCGAGATCGTGATGGTCTCTTTTACGTCGGAAAGGTTCATCTAGTCATTCCTCAGCGCCGTGATGGGGTCGAGCATGGCGGCTTTGCGCGCTGGCCATACCCCGAAGAACACACCCACACCCGTGGCCACGAACAGCCCCGCGACGACGCTCCACCACGCCACGCGCATGGGAAAGTCTGCAAAAAATGCGATGCTGAAGCCCACAGCAATGCCGAAGAGCACGCCGACAAACCCTCCAGCGGTGGCCATCAGACCGCTTTCGATCACAAACTGCAGCAGGATGTCTCGCCGCCTGGCTCCGAGGGCCTTGCGGACGCCAATTTCGCGGGTGCGCTCCGTCACGGAGACCAGCATGATGTTCATGATGACAATGCCGCCCACAATCAGCGAGATGGCCGCGACAGGTATCGCGATGACGCTGAAGAGATTGGTGATGGTTTTGAAGAAGCCGAGAAACGTGTTGTTCAGGTCCAGCGTAAAGCTGTCGTCGGCGCCCAGGTGGTCATGGCGGAAGCTGCGCATCAATGTGCGGACTTCAGAGCCAGTCTCGTCCAGCGGCGCGCCGGTTCCGGGTGCCTTAACGTAGATGGTCAGCGTCTTCTGCGTGCCATACGTGCGCTGATACGTCGTAATGGGCACGGCGACGTAGTTGTCCTGGCTGTTGCCCAGCGTCTTGCCCTGCTTTTCGCCGAGGCCAATCACCGTATACGGCACGCCGTCGACGCGGATTTCGCGGTTGACGGGATCATCACCCTTCAGCAGGTTTTCCTGAATATCCGTTCCGACGATGGCAACGTGCGCGCCATGCTCGACTTCCGACGGCGTAAAGTTCCGGCCCTCTACGATGTTCAGGTTGCTGAGGTCGGCCATGCTTGCCGTCCAGCCACGTACGGCGACGCCGGTCACGGAATCGGCCCCAGCCTTCACGCTCACGCTCTTGTTTTGGCTTGCGCCGACCACGACGCACCGCTTGCAGTTCTCGTTGATGAAGTTGTACTCGTCCAGAGTGAGAACGCGGCGTTTCTGATATTTGGTGTACTCGTCGTAACTAGTAATCAGGTTGGGCTGCTTAGAGACGGTAAACACATCGGAGCCGTAGGTGTTCAGTTTCTGGTCGACGTAGGCATTCGCGCCGTTAACCAGCGTGACCACGGCAATGACGGCGGCGACGCCGATGACCACGCCCAGCAGCGTCAGCACCGTTCGCAGCTTGTTTGCCCACAACGATTGCAGCGCCAGCTTCAGCGCCTCCGTCCAATGCATCCCTGAGTCCTTCGCTTATTGAGCCTACTCTTTGTACGCAGCCGGAGGGGGAAAGGGTTCCGGGAGAGAGTCAGTTCGTTGTGCGAACCGCCCCGGGCACCTCTCCATGCACGTATCATCACCCTATCCATGCCCCTCACCGTCGCCGAGTTTGTGAAACGCTGGAAGATTGCCAGTCAGCAGACCGAGCGGCAGGCGTACGTGCAACACTTTCTCGACCTCTGCGATCTCCTCAAGGAGCCAAAGCCCGCCGAGCACGACCCCACCGGCGAGACCTTCTGTTTCGAGCGCCACGTCAGCAAGACGAAAGGTGGCAAGGGCTTTGCCGACGTCTGGAAGCGCGGCCACTTCGCATGGGAGTACAAGGGCAAACACAAGGATCTGCGCCAGGCCTACCTCCAACTGCAGGACTACCGCGTAGACCTCCTGAACCCGCCGCTGCTCGTCGTCAGCGATCTTGACACCATCCGTGTCCACACCAATTTTCCCAACACGCAGGAGCGCGTGTACGAGTTCAACCTCGACGACCTGAAAAACGAGCAGGCCACAGCCAAAAGCGTTCTGCCACCGCTTGAAATCCTCCGCGCCATCTTCGGCGACTTCAATCTCCTCCGTCCCAACGCCACCGCCGCACGCGTCACGGAGGAGGCCGCGCGCAAGTTCCTCGATCTCGCCAAACGCCTCGAAATCGAAGGCCGCACGGAAAAGCCCACCCGCGAGCAGATCGCCCACTTCCTCATGCGCATCGTCTTCTGCCTCTTCGCGGATTCCATCGAACTCCTTCCAGGCCACCTCTTCCGCACCCTCGTCATCACGCACCGTACGCGGCCGCGCAAGTTCCGCAAGAAGCTTCAAGACCTGTTTGAAGCCATGTCCGACAGCAGCCAGGATGCGTACTTCGGCGAGCACGACATCCACTGGTTCAACGGCGGCCTCTTCAACGACAGCAGCACCATCGAGCTGAACGAGGGCGACATGGGCATCCTGCACGCAGCGGCCGCCAACCTGGACTGGGCGCACATCGAGCCATCCATCTTCGGCACCCTCTTTGAGCGTTCTCTCGATGCGGACAAGCGCTCCCTCATCGGTGCGCATTACACCTCGCCCGACGACATCAAGCTGCTGACCGAACCCGTCATCATGCAGCCGCTCCGCCGCCGCTGGGCTGACATCAAGGCCGAAGTCGAAACCATCCTGCGCAACGAGGCGGAAGCAAGCGACGCGCAACGTTCCGCCCAATCCACGCTCCGCGCCCGCACCCGCGCAGAGGAGCTGATGACGGGCTGGCTCGCCGAGCTCACCGCCGTCCGCGTGCTGGACCCCGCCTGCGGCTCCGGCAACTTCCTCTACATAGCCCTGCGTCAGCTCATGGATCTCTGGAAAGAATCGCGCGACTTCGCCGGGGAGCAGGGTCTGGCCGTCGTCCGCCAGGGCGGCGTCTCGCCCCGCCAGCTTTACGGCATCGAGACAGACTTCTACGCGCACGAGATCGCCAGCATCGTCGTCTGGATCGGCTGGCTGCAGTGGATTCGCGAACACGGCGAACCAGACCCAGACGAACCCATCCTGCAAAAACTCGACAACATCCAGCACGCCGACGCCATCCTTCGCTACGACGCCGAAGGCAAACCCTACGAACCCGAGTGGCCGCCAGCCGAATACATCGTCGGCAACCCACCATTTCTGGGCGACAAGAAGATGCGTCGTGAACTAGACACAGCGGAGCACCCATACTATGTGGACGATCTGCGCAAGATCTATGAAGGCCGCGTATTGGGTTCTAGTGATTTAGTGACCTACTGGTTCGACAAGGCCAGAGTCCAACTAACAAGCAATCGCGCTGACAGAGTCGGTTTAATTGCTACTCAGGGTATAAGGGGATCGGCGAATCGTTTTGTTCTTGAGGCTATCAGTGAGAGCGGCCAGATTTTCATGGCTTATGGAGACCACGACTGGCTTTTAGACGGAGCTATGGTTCATGTATCTCTGATTGCGTTTGACCGGGGAGATGAAGAGAACATTCTGCTGAATGGCAACTCCGTTGATCGCATACATCCCAACCTCACCAGCGGTCATAACTCAACGCTGGCGCAGCCCCTTAGAGAAAATTCTGGGTTGGCTTTTATAGGGACACAAAAAGGCGGCGACTTTGATTTAGACCCTGATGATGCTAAACGGATGCTCAATGCACCGTTGAATCCGAATGGTTTGCCGAACAGCCGAGTAGTTCTACCTTGGGCTAACGCGTATGACGTTACACATCGCTCAAGAGGTCTTTACATCATCGACTATGGTACTAAGATGACCCAAGCAGAGGCCGCTCTTTTTGAATTGCCTTTCGAATACCTTCGCAAAAAAGTCCTACCAAAGCGTTCGGTGCTACGACGTAGTAATCATAAGGAGAAATGGTGGTTGCATGCCGAAGCGCGTCCTGGATTTCGTCGCAAGCTGGAAAATGCAGCCAGATACATTGCCACACCGAGACATTCGAAACATAGGATATTTACTTGGTTGACTTCTGGAACAGTTCCGGACTCTGCACTCGTCGTCTTACCTCGAGGTGATGATTATTTCTTCGGAGTGCTTTCCAGCAGACCACACGAACTGTGGGCTCGATCTCAAGGAACACAGGTTCGAGAAGTGGAAAGCGGTTTCCGTTACACCCCAAACACCACCTTCGACACGTTCCCGTTCCCGTGGCCACCGAGCGAGGAGCCGCAGGATGACCCGCGCGTGCAGTCCATTGCTGCTGCCGCGAAGAACCTGGTCGATCTTCGCGACCGCTGGCTGAACCCGCCGGACATCTCCGAGGCCGAGCTGCGCAAACGCACCCTGACCAACCTCTACAATCAACGTCCGCAGTGGCTCAACGACGCCCACCGCACCCTCGACCACGCCGTCTTCGCTGCCTACGGCTGGCCCCCAGACCTCACGGATCAACAACTCCTCGAACGCCTCCTGGCCCTGAACCACGAACGCGCTGCCGCCCAAACCACCGCAAAGCGGTAAGGGGCAGCGACACGGATAAATGGCGGGAGCTTGTATCGAGCTGGTCCGCGCAGGGCAACTTCCCCAACGACGAGCTTCGCCCTGAAAAGCGAAGAACGCTCTGGGGCTGTAACCCCAGAGCGTTATCTCGATACAAGGAGGTAATGCAAAGACAGATACCACTCTTCCGGGTACGGTATCGTCGTTTCGTGTTGCAGGTCCCGGGAGAAGTTCTCCTCTTCCTGCTCGCGAAATGTGCCTGGCTTCCATTGGAAATAGACAGGCGTATTGCCAACAGCCCTCACCTTTTACCAGGAAGGCGGGGCTTACAACCAGGCCGCAGGGGCCGGGTGACCATCTTAACCCTGTTTACATACCGCAGGGTCAATCGGCCAATCCAATCATGACGTGATCCGGGAACGCCGTCAATGGAGAGTCGTACGTCAGGAATGACCGCTGTGCGGAAGTGGGGCCGCTCCCAGATCGATCTGCTTGCGCGAAAGTGGCTGTACCGTGGAACTGCCCTCGACCACTTCGTAACGATGATCGGCCGGGATCTGCCGGAATATCTGCTCGTGCGTGTAGTTGGCTGGCCAGCGGATGCGGAGTTCCTCGAGGGTGTTGGCGGAGCCGAGGCCGATGTGCTGCTCCATGGGGTTGCCGCCAAAGCTGGAGACGGCACCCACGGTGCGAAAGACATGGCGCTCCTGCTTACCGTCCCGGAAGACCGCTTCAATGCGTGCACCGTACGCCGCGCGGTTGCTGGTTACGCCTTCCAGCTTCAGCGTGACGGAGTGGCCCGGATGACCGGGATTGCGGTACAGGGCGCTCTGGTAGGCGTCGCCGGCGAAGGCACCGCCCATCTCCTCGAAGATGTCCTCCTGCCCGCGATTTTCGATGTCGGCGAAGGCGATAGCATGGCCTTTTTGCAGATGGCCGAAGCCGCCGGACGTCGTCACGTCCTGAAAGCGCGTGCCGCCATCGTTGCGGAACATGCGGTTAGGCAGCAGCGCCTGGTACGACGGGTCGCCCGTGCCAAGGTACACGTCCAGCCAGCCGTCATTGTCCAGGTCGCCGAAGTTTGCGCCCATGGTCAGGATGGCCCGGTCGAGATGCACCGCGTGCGCCACATCGGTAAAGGTGCCGTCATGGTTGTTGTGATACAGATGCGGCAAGCCCGCGTCCGCTGGCTGACCGGCTTCGAAGCGGCCCACGTCCTGCATGGAGCCGGTCCAGTAGCCAGCGACAAACAAGTCCGGCCAGCCGTCGTTGTCGTAATCGAAAAACCACGTGGCAAAGGTATTGCCCTTCGGTGCCACGCCCGCGCGGTCTGTCACATCGGTGAAGCGCCAGTGCGCCGGGTCGGGGTGCGCCGGGTCCTCGGGTCCGTCGTTGCGCAGTAGCCGGTTCTTGCCTTCGCGCATGGAAATGTAGAGATCTGGACGGCCATCGTTGTTGAAATCACCCCATGCCACGCCTTTCACAAACGCTTGCGTGGACAAGTGTGCGGTCGCGGTCACGTCGGTGAAGCTGCCGTCGTGATTGTTGTGGTACAGGCGCGACGGCTGCGTGTTGCCCGGCGTGGATTCATATCCGACAAAGAGGTCGAGCCAACCATCATTATCGTAGTCGGCCCAGGCGGCGGTCTGCGTAGGCCCGTCATGCATCAAGCCGGCGTGCAGCGTCACATCCTCAAAGGTACCGTTCCCGCGATTGCGCAAGAGAGAGAGCGGATAGTTGCCGTACTTGCCCCACCAGCCGCCGCGCAGGACCAGCAGGTCAGGGTGGCCGTCGTTGTCGAAGTCGGTGAGGACGAGATTGAGGCCTCCGAGTTCGCCGTGCAGTCCCGCTTGATCCGCGATGTCCGTAAAGGTGCCATTGCCATTGTTGTGGAAGAGGTGCATGGGGTCCAGCGGGCCGGAGGACGTGGTAGCGATGTCGAGCAGGCCGTCGCCGTCGAAGTCCTCCACCACCGCACCGCCCGCATGACTGATCACGTCCACGCCGGCCAGCGTGGCATAGTCAGGAAATTCGCCGGGGTCGGCTTCGGACTGGAAGAGCTTTGGCGGCAGCAGCCACTTCGCCGGGACGCTGCGCGGGTATGTGCCCAGCTGCATCGCTGTGACGTTGAGCAGCCAGCTGGAGAGCGCGTCCTCTGGGTTATGGTCGAGCAGCCAGGTCATATTGCGCGTAGCTCCTTCGGCACCCTCCGGTAAATGATGTACGCCGGAGCCGCGCAGCGGAAAGACGCAGGAATGCTGCCCGTGCATGGCTGCGCAGTTCTCGGTTTCGCCCAGGCGTAGGTAGGCGATGGATCGCAGTTCGTGCAGTTGCTGCTGGTCGGCTGCGCTTAGCGCGGGATCGGCTTGCAGCAGACGTTCGAAGCTGGCTAAAGTGGCAAATGCAGACCGAGTGTCTCCCGCGCGCAACTGCTCAAAGGCAAGCTCCGGATACACGAGGTGCTGCTGCGCAGGGATGAGTTTGCCGCTGGCGAGTGCAGCTTGCAGGTAGCGGGCGCGTTCGGCGGGTTTGTTGGGATCCTCGCGCCAGTCGGTAGCCGCGTAGATGGCTCGGAGGCGCTGCTCCATGGCGCGTGTTGCCGGCGCGGTGCTGTCGTTGGGCGTGGTGGCAGCGCCCAGCTGCACAAACACCGTAAGTACGAAGATGGTCCTGAAACCTTTTGAAAAGCAGAACGCAGCGATCGCGGCGGATACACTGCGTCCGCTGCGTTCTCTTTTAAGCAGTAGGCGTAGGCCGCGCATCCATCACCAGCGCAACGTGATCGTTTGGGTGGTGAAACCGTCGTTTGCAAGTGTGGTGGCGGTTGCCTGCCCAGCGGCAGACGGTGGCATGGTGACGGTGAGTTTGCCATTCGCGATGGTTGCATTGGTTGCGCTGGCTTCAGCCTTGCCGTTGACGCGGAGGTCGAACGTGACGGTTGTTCCGGCGAGCGCTTCAACCGTCAGCGTGAGCGAGCGCCCGTCGTAGTGTTCGTCAATGACGCGGGGCTGGTGCGTGCCGTCGCCAAATTGCGTTGCCAAGCCCGGGTGCAATTCAAGTTCGACGGCCGCCAGCGGGAGCGTGAGGGTGTGGAGTTCTGTGAGCTTTTCGGTACAGTCAGCCGCAATTGACGAGATTTCAGCTTCGGCTTTGAGGCAGAGAACGGACGGCGCGGTGCCTGTGGCAGTTACGGCCATCTTTCCACCAGTGCGTTGGAGGCGAACGGTGTAGAGCGCATCGCCGACGCGGACGTTGTGCACCGTCGCGCTGTCCCATGTGGCGGGCAGGTGTGGATGGACGGCAAGCGTGTGGTGCAGAGCGTCCGGCTCCAGGCCGAAGAGGCCCTTAATGGCAGGAGAAAGCACCATCGCGGACGACCACAACTGGTGCGTGCTGGACCGGCCCAGCGGCTGGTAGAAGCGGCCTGAAAGGACTTCCGTGATCGCGCCAGGATCCTGCGCCCACGTCAGCTGGACGTTGCGGCGCAGGGCAGCGTAGCCAGCGAGCGGTCGTCCACCGCGATACTCCGCCATGGCGGTCCAGCCGGTGAAGAGCGGCCACACACTGCCGCGATGGTAGCTGATCGGGTCGTACATGGGATCCGTTCTGGCAAGTGCGCGGGTTCCCCAGTCCGTGGCAAAACTATGCGCGCTCCACTGCTGGAGCATGGTATCCGGTTTGGCCATGCCCGTTGGTGAACTCCACAGAGCGACGGACGGATAGACGGTCAGCGTGGGATCGTACGTGCCATTGACGTTACGGCTGAACGCGTACTGGCCGTTTGGCAGACGGTACTTGTCCACGCTAACGGATAACGTGGCTGCCGTTTCTTGCGCTTCGGTCTGCAGCGCGGTGTTACCCATCAACCCCGCGAGTTGTGCCATGGCGCTGGTGGCGTCCCGGTCCAGCGCGGCCAGGTACATTTCCTGATGAGGCATGGTGGGTGCCCAATCTTCCACCCACCCGGTGCCCTGCGCGTTATCGTAGACGCCATCACCGTCACTGTCGTGGGTGCGCTCAAAATGGTAGGCGCGCTGAACGCTGTCCCAGTTTGCCTTGAGGTAGGCAAGGTCGCCGGTGGCGCGCACATAATCCTGCATGGCCAGCAGGTAGAGCGGAGTGGAATCGGCTGCGGCGAATTGGTAGGGCAGTTTGGACCATTCCATGTCGCCGGTCAGCAGGCTGGCGGTCTGCGAGAACTCGTGCATCATCTTGCCATCGGCACGCTGCCGCTGGATGAGGAAGTCCAGCGCGCGCCGGGTAAGCGCGGCATCGCCGTAGCTGTTGACGGCATACAGCGACCACAGCGTGTCCCGGCCAAAGTACCAGCCGAACCCCGGCCGCGCGGAATCGAACGACGGAAACCAGCCCGCGACCAGGCCAATGTCGCCAGTAGCGGATTTGACTTGCATCTTATCGATGGAGAGTTCCGCCCAGCGCAGAGCCTCGTCGAAGTGCCGGTCCGGCGTGTCCACTGTCAGGCGCGTGTCAAAAAAGTGCGCGTAGTAGGCCTGCGTCTCGGCCCACATCAGCGGCAAAGCCTCCTCACGCGCCACCAACCGCTGCTTCAATGCGAATAAGGCTGCCGCGGAGTTCTTTTCGCCTGGCCTGGCCAACTCACAAATTAACGGAAACATCTGCCCTGAATTTTTCTCAGGATCGTAACGCAGCTTGAATTCCAGCGGCAGCGTGCGGGGATGCTCTTGGTACGGCGAAATTGTGCCGGGCGTGGTCCCGGGCATGCCGATCAGGCCAAAGAGTTCCGGGTTGTCTGTCGCGACGCCGTAAACGCCGTTGGCGGAACCGGCTGGTCCCATCGGCTGCCAATCCCATCCCGGTTGACCGAACTGCGGGGCAGGCCATTGCAGCACCATCGCGGGTGCCAGTGAGATGGTCAGTGTCGCGGGCCGGATGGACTCGATCTCAAAGACGATGATGCCGCCCTCTCCAAGGTTCTTCTCTCCGGCGGGCACAAACATATGCTGCCGTACCGTGATGGCGGGATGCGAGTAGGTCAGCGTGGTGTGATCGGGGCTGACGGCAAGCGTGGCGGCATCGCTGTTGAGGTCGATGGGAACGGTGTAGCCGTCCACCTCGGCACGAAGATGAAGTCCGCTGAAGAACTTCAGCGGGAATTGCCAGAGTTCTGCGGTGCCGTCGCCCATGCCCAGGATGGCGCCGCCAGTACCAGTCACGGTGAAGGGCCGGTTTGGGACAGCGGGAACGCGCAACGTAAGCGGCCCCTCATCGAAGTGCAGCGCCGCTAAGGGATTCAGCACGGGCAATGGTGGCAAGACGACCGGTGGAGGCAACTGCGCGGCGCACACCGCGCTCGTCAGCAGGGTCATTGCGAGCGTGAGGCGAAGCAAACGCATGGATACTCGGTGGTTAGTGAGTGGCAAGGTGATGCTGCATGTCTTCCAGCGTGTAGCCCTTCGTCTCGGGGTAAACGAACATGACCACAAAGAACTGCACCACCGTGAACGCTGCAAATGCGACGAACGGAATCGCCTTTGAACTGCGCGCCAGGATGGGAAAGGTCTGCGCGATGACCGCGTTTGCGATCCAATGCGATGAACTGCCAAGGCTCTGGCCTTTGGAGCGGACGTTGGTTGGAAAAACCTCGCTCAGGTATACCCAGATTACCGCGCCCTGTGAGACAGCAAAGAATGCGACAAAGGCAATTAACAGCGGCAGGAGAAGCGCTTGATGACTCCGGAGCCCAAAGACAGCGGCCACGCCCGCCAGACAGACCGCGCACCCGGCAGCACCCACCAGCAGTAGCTTCTTGCGTCCAAACTTATCAATAATACTGATGCCCAGTATGGTCGCCAGCAGGTTTGCCGCGCCGATGGCCACGGCTTGCGCATCCGACGACACCTTGCTGAAGCCCGCGCTCGCGAAGATGTCGTTCAGGTAATAAAGGATGGCGTTGATGCCGGTCAGTTGGTTGAAGAGACCGATCGTGATTGCTAGAAAAATGGGGAACTTGTAACGGGCCGAGAACAGGCTGGTGCTTGCCATGCCACCCTCCTCCCGCAGCGACAAGGCAATCGCATCCACCTCAGCCTTCGAATCAGGTGAACCCATGCGCGCCAGGATCAGCGATGCCTCAGCCAGCCGGTTCTGACTCACCAGCCAACGCGAACTCTGCGGCACGCTGAACAGCATGATCAGGAACAGAATGGCGGGCAGCGCGGCGATGCCCAACTCCCATCGCCAAATCGTGATGTTGTGAATGAAATGCGCGATGATGGCGTTTGATAAATAGGCAAGCAGGATGCCTACCACGATGTTGATCTGGAAGAGGCCTACCAGGCGTCCGCGCCACTTTGCCGGAGCCAGTTCCGCAATGTAGACGGGGCCGAGTACCGACGATCCGCCGATGCCCAGGCCTCCGATGAATCGAAAGATGAGGAACATGGGCCAATTCAGTGCCAACGCGCATCCCACCGCCGAAAGCACGTACAAGACGCCCAGGTAACGCAGCGCGGCGCGGCTGCCGATCTTCTGGCCTAGCGAACCGCTGGTCATCGCGCCAAGCACCGTTCCCCATAACGCAATGGATACGGTGAATCCCAGCTGCGCGTCCGACAGACCGTACTGCTGCGTGAGCGGATGCGTCGCACCCGCGATCACGGCTGTATCAAAGCCGAAGAGCAGGCCACCAAGCGCTCCGGTGAAAGCGCTTTTGATCAGCAGGGTAAGGGCGCGGTTCTGCTGCGTGCTCACGTTTTAGATCTCCCCATATCGCCTCGACGCTATCGCAGATGACCTTATCACCCGTTAGGTCATTTGGGCCAATGCGGGTTTATTGATGGGAGCATCTCCGTTCGTGGCGCGGCCGCAGGACTCACGTACGACCAACTCGAAGGGCACCATTACATCCACGCCAGGCCGGTGTGGATGCTGAACACGGTCCAGCATCATTTCCATGGCCCAGTCGCCAATTTGTCCGCAGTTCTGGTGGATGGTGGTCAGCGGCACGGGCAGGAACTTCGCGTAACTGACGTCGTCGAAGCTGACCAGGCGCACCTCCTCAGGCACGCGCACGCCTAGACCGATCAACGTCTGCATCAGGCGTGCGGCCGTTAGGTCATTGCCGCAAACGATGCCGTCCGGCCTGGCCGATTGCAGCAGACCGCGCACAAATTCCGAGTCGCCAGTATCGCCATAGAAGGTTTCACCGCAGGTCGCGGCCCCACACTCGCGCAGCGCAAAGGCGTACCCGGACGCGCGTTCCATGATGGTGCTGGCCGAACGCTTGCGTGCGACAAAGACAATGCGGCGCGCTCCCTGATTCCATAAATGCTCCGTCACCGTGAAGCTGGCGCGGTGGTTGTCAATCCCCACGCGGTCCAGGTTCGATCGCATGGGATACATGTAATAACAGCGGTCCAACAGAACGATAGGGATGTTGGCTTGCCGCAGTTCCGCAACGATCTGGTGATTTGTCCGGTCCTTGCTTTCGGTGTACTCCAGTGGCGCAAAGAAGATGCCCGTCACGCGCTGCTCGATAAACTGGCGGCACAACGAAAGCGCGGACGCCTCGCGGCCAGCGTCATCGTGCGTGGTATGTCCCCAGATCAGCGAGTGCGATTTGGCCTGCTTGGAACGCATGATGCCCTGGCAGATTGGCTCAAAAATTTCGGTGCTGCCAAGCTCCGGGATCAGCAGCCCAAACTGATAGCTGGTGACCGGTGCCGGCGTCTGCACATAACTGCCAGAACCGGGTCTGCGCGTCACCAAGCCATCCTGTTGCAGACTCTGAATCGCCTTCGCAACCGTAATCCGAGAGGCATCGAACTGCTGGCATAGTTCCGCCTCGCTGGGCAGGCGGTCCCCCGCTGCGTACTCGCCCTTGCGGATGGCCTCGCTCAACACTTGGTAGATCACGCGATGAAGCGGGACTTTCTTCTGTGTGGCTTCGATCGCATTTCCAGAACTCTTCAATGCGAGACTTCCTCAGGACTTTTCGTACCGATCAACGTGCGCAACAATGCGGTTATTGTAGGGCCGCTACCCACGATGTGTATGGCGGCAATGTGACAGAGCGCAAAGAAATCGTACCCTTCAGCGTCGAATCGGAACTTAGCAGCGTGCGCGCTGAGGTGCCCTGCAGCCCGGCACCGGTCAGGTCAACGGCAAAGGTTTGCGGCTCCCCGGAAAAATTCATCGCTGTGATCACGGATGCCGTGCCGCGCGGTGCCGTACGGACGTAGCTCATCACGCTCGGATTGGAATTCAGCAGGACGAAGCCACCATTGTGCAGCGCAGGGTCCATGCGGCGCAGCCCTGCTAGCTTGATCGTCCAGTTCAGCAGTGAATCCGGATCCGCAGACTCGGTCTGCACGTTTACGGTCTTGTAGTCGGAGGCAACCGGCAACCACGTTTTCGGATCGGTGGAGAAGCCCGCCTGCGGTCCGGGCGTCCACTGCATTGGCGTGCGCTCGCCGTCGCGGCCTTTTTCGTTAGGCCATCCGGTAATTCCGATGGGGTCGCGCACATCTTCGCGCCGTGTGGGCGTGCTGGTGACCATGCCAATCTCCGCGCCATAGTAGCTCATGGCCGTGGCACGCGTGGTAAACAGGATGGTTGCAATCAGCTTGGCAATACGAGCCTTCTGCTCCGGCGTCTCCGCATCCGTTGTAAATCGGTCCCACGAACGCGTGTTGTCATGGTTGTCAAAGACCAGCAGCGGCCAGTTGCTGCCCAGAGTGGTCTCCATCTCATCGATATACTGCTGCATGTGCGCCACGTTCAATGACACATTCGGAGAATTGGGCCCCCCGCCTTCTGTGTGAAAACCGACCAGGAGGTCCATGGGCAGTTGCAGTTCTTGCAATGTGCCGGTGGAGCCGCCATACCACTTCAGCAGCTCCGACGTGCTTGGCAGATAGGTTTCGCCAATCAGAACGCGGTCTCCAGGATACTTGTCCAGCATGGCCCGCAGGCGGCGGAGCACACCGTGCACCTCCGGCAGCATATTGGTGTACTCGTCATTCAGATTGGGGTCGCCTTGCGCGTTCACCCCAGCCACGGCGACAGGCTCGTTGCGATTCTGCTCGTCCTCGAAGAGCGTCGGAACCGCGTCCAGGCGGAAGCCCGCCACGCCTTTATTCAGCCAGAAGCGCATGGTGTCGAACATCGCTTTTTCCACGGCCGGATTGCGCCAGTTCAGGTCCGGCTGCTGCTTATAGAACTTGTGATAGTAGAACTGCTTGCGCGCCGGAACCCACTCCCAGGCTGAGCCGCCGAAGAGCGACACCCAATTGTTGGGCGGCACCATGCCGTCGTGCTCATACTTCTTCTGGTAGTCGGTGACGTCTGCTGAGCCGGCGGGAACACCATTGTTCCAGACGTACCAGTCTGCCTTCGGATTCGTGCGTGATGATTCTGACTCGATGAACCACTTGTGCTTGTCGGAGGTATGGTTGAGCACCATGTCCAGGACCACGCGAATGCCGTGCTGCCGCGCGGTCTTTTCCAGCCGGTCAAAGTCGGCCATGGTGCCGTACTGCGGGTCGATGGCCTCGTAATCAGAGATGTCATACCCAAAGTCCACCTGGGGTGACGGGTACATCGGAGCGATCCAGATCGTGTCCACGCCGATTCTGTTCAGGTAATCCAAGTGCTGCGTGATGCCTGGCAGGTCGCCAACGCCATCACCGTTCGTATCCTGAAAGCTGCGCGGATAAATCTCGTAAATGAAAGCGTGTTTCCACCAGGTGGAATCAGTGGTGGGCAGTGCCGCGAAACGCACCTGCTCTTCCGTCGGGCCCACTGCAGATGGAGCCTGCGCTGGAAGCCAGGTAGAAACTGCTAATGCGGCAATGGCGAGGGATAGACGGAATGACGGCATCGCGTTCCTCATGGTGATGTCAAAGGATGTCACGCTAGCATGCGGACATAACGGCTGTCGAGAGTTGTCATGTCAGTTTAGAACTTCTCGTATAGTAACCCTCTCGCATGATGCAGCCCAGTCAACGTATGATGACGAACGACCGTAATGAATCGTATCCCTCTCTTGCCCGTAGTTGTGTCCGCCTTGCTGCTCGCGCCAACTTGCTCTATCGCGCAGAACCCATTGGAACAGAACACGCAGAAGCTGCAGGAAGGTGCGCAGCCGCCAGCGAAAGGCGGATCGAGTACCGGTGGCCAGTTTCCGCCTGTTCTTGGCGCGGACAAGCGGCCAATCACCGTGAGCGGCACGGTCGCCAGCGGTCCGGTGCCTTTCGAAGACATCACGGCAAAATCCGGCTTGAACGCATGGAAGCAGGTCTCCGGGGAGCCGCGGAAGCGTTACATCTTGGAGGCGATCGGTTCCGGCGTGGCGCTGCTGGATTACGACAACGACGGCTGGCTGGACATTTATTTGGTCAATGGCTCGACCGAAGGCGCGCTGGACGGCAAGACACCTGCGCCGCAAGCTGCGCTGTTTCACAACAATCACGATGGCACCTTTACCGATGTCACCGGGAAGGCTGGCGTCGGAAATGGACGCTGGGGCTTTGGGGCGGTGGCCGGAGACTTCGATAACGATGGCTGGCCCGACCTGTACGTGACGAACTTCGGCAAGAACCGTCTGTATCACAACAACCATGACGGCACATTCACCGATGTCGCGGAAAAGGCAGGCGTGGCGCTCGGTCGCTGGTCCACCGGTGCCACCTGGGGCGACTACGACGGCGATGGCCACCTGGACCTGTTTGTTCCGGGCTATGTGAAGTTCGACCCAAGGAATCCGCCGGAGAATGCGCCTGGAGCCGACCTGCTCTCCTTCTGCTCGTTTCGCGGCGTGCGCGAATACTGCGGACCGCACGGCCTGCCCGGTGAACCGGACCATCTGTTTCACAACAACGGCAACGGCACATTCACTGACGTGAGCGAAAAAGCTGGGGTTGCGGACAAACCAGGCTACTACGGCCTGGCGTCCGCCTTTGTCGATGTGAACAATGACGGCAAGCTCGATCTCCTGGTCGCGAACGACTCCACACCCAACTACCTCTACATCAACAAGGGAGACGGCACCTTTGAGGACGCCAGTTACGCCTCGGGCTACGCCCTGAACAAGGAGGGCCGGGAGACCGCGTCCATGGGCATTGCCTTGGGCGACTACCGCAACAATGGCCTGCTCGACATCTTCAACACCACATTCTCTGACGATTACAAGCCGCTGTACCGCAACGATGGTGACGCCAACTTCACCGACGTGAGCTACGAACTGCACATTGCTGAAGGCACGATTCCCTTTCTTGGCTGGGGTACAGCGTTCCTGGATTATGACAACGACGGCTGGAAGGACCTGGTCTTCGTCACCGGGCACGTCTATCAGAACGCGGATACCAATCCATGGGGAACCAGCTGGGCGGAGCGCCTTCTGCTTTATCACAACGTGAAAGGTAAGGCTCTGGAGCCAGTGCCGGCCGTGGCAGGAACGGCGCTGGCTGTGGCACGTACCTCCCGCGGCCTTGCCGTGGGCGATCTGTTGAACGACGGCCATTTGGAACTCGTCATCAACAACATCGACTCCACGCCCACGGTGCTACGCAGTACGACCGCGACAGTTAAGAACAACCATTGGATTGCCTTTCGGCTGATAGGCGGGCCCCGGAGTCCGCGCGATGCGACGGGCGCGACGGTGTACGTCACCTCCGGAGGCATACGCCAGCGCATGGATGTGATCGCGGGCGGCAGCTTCGCCTCCAGCCCGGATCCCCGGCCGCATTTCGGCCTGGGCGCTGCAACAAAGACCGGCGAGATTGAGATCCATTGGCCGAGCGGCAGCATCGACCGGCTGCAACCATTGCAAGCGGATACACTCTATACAGTGGAAGAAGGAAAAGGTATCCGTTCCGACAACGCTCCCGGCATTGCCCCGGATCGTAAATAGTAGCGCGCCTAATGCTGACAATCGCCTTTGGGCTGTCATAGTATTAACAACTGTTTAGTTCTGCCGTCATCTATGCCCGTTCGTTCGTTCCGCACGCTTGCATATCTCGCATTGCTCCTGATTTCGCTGGGCGTGGTGTGCGTTGCCGTGCCCTCCGCCGTAAAGGCTGGGACGGATGATGACGCGCACGCGACCGCGCGCACGGCGTATACGGACAAGACTGCCGCCACCTACAACTACCGTTACGGCAAGGACCACCCGTTTCTACCGTCCAACATGACCACGGACAACGGCCAGTTCATCGATCCAAAGGACTTCCCCACTGCCCAATATTGCGGGCACTGCCACCAGGCGGCACATCAGCAGTGGCGCGAGTCGGCTCATTCCAACAGCAATCGCGCACCGTGGTACCTGAAGAACGTCAACCTGCTGAACGCCGAAAAGGGCATCGAGTTCTCGCGGCATTGCGAGGGATGTCACGATCCAATCGCCATGGCGGCCGGCGCCCTAACCCAGGCCGGGCCCAAGAAACGGCCGTATGATCAGGACGGCGTCACCTGCTCTGTTTGCCACAGCATCCAGAAGAACGACATCCGCGGGACCGGTAGTTATGTCCTTGGAGTTCCGGCAGTGCTGGTGGACGAGGACGGCAAGCCGATCTACCGCAAGGTTTCCGACCTCGAAATCCTGTCCCACCTGGACCGTCATTCCGCCGCTGTCATGAGGCCCTTCTATCGAACGAGCGAGTTCTGCTCCAGCTGTCATAAGGCCGCGCTGCCGCACGAATTGAACGACTACAAATGGCAGCGTGCAATGACTCCCTACGATGAGTGGCAGAACTCCAGCTTCGCCAAACAGTCGCCTCTACCGTTCTATGTAAAGCCGGCTGTTTCCACCTGTGAGACCTGCCACATGCCGCGCGAAGCACTCACGGGCAAGGGCGATCCCGGCGCAAAGAATGGGCAGCTTGCCAGCCATCGCTGGCTGGGCGCAAACTCACTCATTCCGGCCTATTACGGTTATGACGAGCAGGCAAAGCGGATCAAGGAATTCTTGGCGAACGGTGTGTTGAACGTGGACATCTTCGCACTGGAAAAGGACGGTGGCACCGGCCAGCCAGACGCCATTACCGCTCCTCTGGGCCTGACCTCTTTCACACTTACGCCGGGTCAGAAAATGACCGTCTCCGTGGTCATTCAGAACAAGGGAGCGGCACACTCGCACGTGCCCGAGCAGCGCGACATGTACGAAAGCTGGGCCGCGTTCACCGTGAAGGACAGCACGGGCAAGCTGATCGGCCAGAGCGGCGATCTCAGGCCCGGCGGCGCGCTTGATCCGGCGGCGCACAGCTTTACCAACCGCCTGATCAACAAGCAAGGCACTCTAAACGGCCTGCACCAGGTCTGGAACAACCGCGTCGTCGCCTACAACAACACCATTCAAAGCGGACGTTCGCAACTGGTGCGTTACAGCTTTACGGTGCCAAAGGATTGCACAGGCGCGATCACCATCGAAGCGACCGTCAAATACCGCCGATTCGACCAGCAGTTCATCGACTTTGCCTTGAAGCCAGGCTATGTGCAACCTGTGCTGGACATGGTCACGGCCACCCGCACGGTGAACATCGGCAAAAATCTTCCCGGCACACCCGGCAAGGACGAAAATCCTCTCTGGATGCGGTGGAACAATTACGGCATCGCGCTCTTGGATGCGCAGCAGTACTCGGCCAGCGTCCACGCCTTTGAGCGGGTCGCCAAGCTGCGGCCCGACTACGCCGATGCGTATACGAATATCGCCATCGCGAATATCCAGTGGGAGAAGTACGAGGACGCGCTGCCCAGCCTCCGTAAGGCCCTGACGCTCGCGCCGGACAACGCGCGCGCACTTTACTATATGGCTCTCATTCAGCGCAACGAAGGCGACGTGGACGGAGCCATCGTAAACCTCAAGAAGGTCGCGGCTCAGTTCCCGCGCTCCCGCGACGCGCACCGTGAGCTTGGCTTCAGCTACTACCAACAGCATAAATACCAGGAGGCCTGCGCCGAGTATGAGACCGTCCAGTCCATTGATCCGGACGACCTCGCCGCGCACTACAACCTGGCAATTCTTTACCGCCGGATGAAGATGCCGGAAAAAGCCAGCGAGCAGGCCAAGTATTTCGCCGATCAGAAAGACGATCCCACGGCCAGCACCTACGCTCTCGAATACCTGCGCAAGCACAATGAGATTGCACAGGAGTCCGTGCCATGGCACGCGCATGACTTGGACGAGCATGGCAGGACAGTCACGACCGAATTGACAGAAGGCATGTTGCCTTCACAGCAGCAGCCGTGACCATGCACCGGATTGCCGCGACGGGCGTGCTGGGTGTTGCGCTTCATCTGTCCCTGCTTCCAGCATCCGCCCATTCGCAGCAAGCCGGACCAAAAGCCGATCCCGTCAAAGTGGGCGCGGAATTGTTCGCAAAGTCGGGGTGTACGTTCTGCCACGGCCCGGCGGGTACGGGAACAGAGCGTGCCCCATCCTTGCGTGACGTATACAAACGTCTCTCCCCAGAGCAGATTCAGCACCAGATCCACGACGGTGGACAGATGATGCCACCGTTTGGCGATGCCCTCACCGAGGAAGAAATCTCAAGCCTCGTGCAGTTTCTGCGAACAAAAGACGCCTGGAAGTTCGTGCCTCCGCCAGCACCTGGTGCAAAGTAACGTTCAGCTCAGCGGTAGCCGGTGCCCTCAGTCAACGTGGCAATTCGATCCATCGCCGGTGCGGCGAACTCCTCTGCGTCGCCGTTCGGCCAGCGCACCGTCACAGACGCCAGTTTCGGCTGCGGACCCAGCCCAAAGTGCAGGCGAAGATCGCTGGAACTGTTATAGCTCGATCCTGAGCGCACCTCGTCCACCCACACGCGCGGCTTGCCATTCTGCGTGCCATGCAGCGTAACATGCGCGCCAATGGCCGAGCGGTTTGACTTGGTTCCGGCGAGGTGCAGGCCCAGCCAGTGATTCGGGCTGGCAGCCTGGTTCACCAGCAGCAGCGGACGGTCGCTCAAGTTGTTGACGACGGCTTCAATCCGTCCGTCATTCCAAAGATCGGCAATCGCCAGGCCACGTCCTGAAAGTGGCTCGCTTAGTCCCGGACCCGCTGAAGCCGAAATATCCTTGAAGGTGCCGTTGCGCTGGTTCCAGTACAGGAAGCGCGGCTCCTTATAGGTTGCTCCAAGTTGCGCCTGGTCCACTTCGGGGTAGACATGACCGTTGACCACCAGCAAGTCAGGGTAGCCGTCATTATCCACGTCGGCAAACATCGTTCCCCAGCCAAGCGCGTCGGAGTGAACCGCCAGCCCGGCGACTGAAGTATCGTCCGTGAAGCTACCGTCAGGGTGCGCGTGGTAGAGCGTTGCCGTGTCGTCGGAGAAGTTGGTCTTGAACAGGTCCAGATGACCGTCCCCATCGCTATCGGCTGCGGTCGATCCCATGCCCGCCTGCTCGCGGCCGTCCTCGTTGTAGGCCACGCCCATCTCAGCGCCTACATCGGTAAAGGTGCCGTTGTGATTGTTGCGGTACAGGATGGATGGCGTTGAATCGCACGCGACGTAGATGTCGGGCCAGCCGTCCTCGTTGTAATCAAGTGTGGTCACGCTGAAACAGTAATGCCCCGCTGTCTTCATAATTCCGCTTGCTGCCGACACGTTCTCAAACTTGCCACCGCCCGCGTTGTGCAGCAGCATATTCGGCGCGGAGGGCAGGCCACGCGGACCGCACATCACCGGCGCGCCCTTCCACATGCACCCGGCCTCCGCACCCGGCGTTGGTGTCTTCGTCAGGTCGAAGTGAACGTAATTGGCCACCAGGATGTCGAGCCTGCCATCACGGTCGTAATCCACAAAGGCGCAGCCGGTGCCCCATTCCTTGCCGCTGCCCGCCGCGCCAGATGCCGTGCTGACATCGGTGAAGTGCTTGCCGCCGTCGTTGTGCAGCAAATGATTACGGCCGTATGCCGTCACATAAAGGTCGTCATAGCCATCATTGTCGTAATCGCCCACGCACGCGCCCTGTCCCCACCCGGCCACGTTCAGGCCCATTTTCTCCGTCACATCGGTAAAGGTGCCGTCGCGATTGTTGTGCAGCAGGTGGCTCGTCGACAGTGGCCTGGTCGCCAGATTGTCCGCTGGCTGCAGCGCCTGCCCATTCACCAGAAAGATATCCGGCCAGCCATCCCGGTCATAGTCAATAATCGCCACGCCAGAGCCAGTGGACTCGATGATGTAGCGCTTCGCCGCCTCGCCGCCATTCACATTCCGAACCGTCAGCCCAGCCTGCGGAGCCACATCGACAAACCACGCAGGCCCAGCGTGCTGCGAGCTCACCGGATACGGCAAGCGCCCCTGCCCTGCGGCGCGTAGCGTAATCAGCAGCAACAGGAAGCAGAGCAGCCGCTTCCGTTCAACTTCACCGGTAAATCGATGAATGCAATGCATACAGCTCAGGGTCCATGCTACCGCGTCACGAAACATCAGCCGGATTTACAGTCTCTTCTCATTCGGCCACGAACCCTGGAGTACTCTCGGGGATATGTTCAAGCGTTTGTGCTCTATTAGAACTCCCCGCGGGTTCTCTTCCGTTCTGTTGATTTTTGCGGCGGCTATGGCGTGTTTCTCGGCAGGAGCGCAAGCGATCGGCTCAGGCCTTGTGATCTCGCAGGTATACGGGGGAGGGGGCAACAGTGGCGCGACCTACAAAAACGACTTCATCGAACTGTTTAATCCCACAGGTGCGGCGCAGAACCTATCCGGGTGGAGTGTGCAATACGCCAGCAGCACGGGCACGTCCTTCCAAGTAACGAACCTGACTGGCATCACGCTACAGCCCGGCCAGTACTACCTGGTGCAGGAGTCGGCAGGCACCGCCGGCACAGCCAACCTGCCCACGCCGGACACCACCGGCACCATCAATATGAGTGCAACTGCTGGGAAGGTGGCGCTGGTAAACAGCCCCGCCGCGCTCTCTGGCAGCTGTCCCACGACTTCCTCTTCCGTAGTCGATTTCGTTGGTTTTGGCACGGGGACGAACTGCTTCCTGGGCACTGGCCCTACTGCCAGCCCCTCGAACACCACAGCGGCCATCCGCAAGACCTGCGTCAACACGCAGAACAACACGTCTGACTTCGCCACCGGGGCAGCAAACCCGCGTACCAGCACAACGGCTCTCGCACCTTGCCAGGCAACCGGAACGACGCTCAGCGCAACCGCGCAAGCCACGCCTGCTACCGTCTACGCTGGCAGCCCAGCGCTCCTCACCGTTGCAGTCACGCCCGCTGCGTCGCCTGCCAGTACTGCCATCCACGTGACGGCCGATCTTACGTCGGCGGGCGGCTATAGTTCGCAGACGTTTTACGACGATGCCAGCCACGGTGACGTGACGGCGGGCGACAACATCTTCAGCTACAGCCTGGCACCGGCACAGACCGGCAGCTACACGTTCCCTGTCACCGTTCAAGATGGCCAACTGCGCACAGCCTCCGCGTCCATCTCGCTCACAGTGCAGGTGCCACCGCCCACCATCAGTATCCGTGCGCTGCAATCGGCGAAGCCTTCGCCCTACGCAGGGCAGACGATCTCCACCAGCGGCATCGTCGTTGGCGTGAAGAGCAGCGGTTTCTACCTCGAAAGCAAGGACGCCGATACCAATCCCTCTACACCGGAAGGCATTCTCGTCTACACCGGCTCCGCCACGCTGCCCTCGTTCATCGCGCTCGGTGCGGAGGTCCAGGTCACCGGAAAGGTAGCCAACTATCCTTCCACGGCACTCACGCCAGACACGGAACTGGACGCGCCACAGACCTTCACGCTGCTCTCTACAGGCAATCCCTTGCCTGCCGCCGTCCAGATCACCGCGGCAATGGATTCGCCCACCGGCGGCATCTACCAGTTCGCTAAATATGAAGGGATGCGCGTCTCCATCGCCTCGCTCACCACCACCTCTGGGACGGGCGCCTCGCTCAACGAGCAGACCGAGACGCAAACTTCCAATGGGCGCTTTTACGGCGTCGTCTCCGGCGTACCAAGGCCCTTCCGTGAGCCTGGTATCGCGGTCACGGACACGCTGTACGGCACGATTCCGGCGAGTATTCCACGCTGGGATTCCAACCCCGAACTGCTACAGATTGACAGCCTCTCATTAGGAGGAACCGCCTTAAACGTCACCTCCAATGCCACAGTCACCGGCATCACGGGCGTCATGGATTTCTCCTTTGGGACGCCAGAAATCCTGCTGGAAGCCACGGATCACCCATCGGTGACAGGCCTGCTGACAGTACCCATGCTGCCGGCGCAGACAGCCTCTGAGTTCACTGTCGCCAGCTTCAACATGGAGCGCTTCTACAATGACACGGTGGACCAGGATAATCCCGGCAGTTCCGTCGTCGTTGTCACGACAGAGGCATACCAGCGCCGTCTTGCAAAAGCCAGCCTTGCCATCCGCACGGTTCTGAATAATCCCGATATTATCGGCGCGCAGGAAATCGAAAATATCAATGTCCTGACCGACCTCGCAAACAAAATTAACACCGACTCAAGCAGTGCCGGGTTGCCTGACCCGCAATACCAGCCCTACCTCTTCCTCGCCACAGACCCGTCTGGCATTAACACCGGCTTTCTCGTTAAAACCTCTACGGTGGACGCACTCAGCGTCACGCAGGCGGGCCTCAACACTACCTTCACGAATTCCATGGGCAGTCAGGCGATTCTCAACGACCGCACACCGCTGGTGCTGCACGCCGGGATCAAGCGCACCGGTACGACCGACTACCCCGTGACCGTGATCGACGTGCACCAGCGTTCGCTGATCAACGTGGACGACCCCACCACGACCGGCCAGACCGTTCGCCTGAAGCGTGAGGCGCAGGCCGAGTTCCTCGCCAACCTCATCCAGGGCTACCAGCAGGCAGGCGAACACGTCATCGCGGTCGGCGACTTCAACTCCTTCCAGTTCTCCGATGGCTTTGTGGACGTGATTGGCGTCACCAAGGGCAATCCAGTTCCTGCCAGTCAGGTCATACAGCCTCCAGTTGCCAATCTGGTGAGCCCTAATCTCGTCGATCTCGTCACGCTGCTGCCCGCTGACCAGCAGCAGAGCTACGTTGAGGTCGGCAGTGCCCAGGTGCTGGACCACGTGCTGGTCACGCAGGATCTGCTGCCCACCTTCGACCACCTCAACTTCGCGCACATCGACGCCGACTTTCCGCTGATCGACGAAGACGATGCCGCGCTACCGTTGCGCATCAGCGACCACGACCCCGCACTTGCGTATTTCACCATCCCGGCGAATGGAGCGAACGTGCAGATTGTGACCTCTGCCACGCTTGCTATCTCTGGCAGCGGCTACGTCGAAACCGTTACCCTGACCAACAAGGGCGCTGGCATCGCTCCGCGCGTCACGCTTACCGCGGCCACGCTGGGCACCGCATCAACAACGACGGCAATCCCGGTAAGCGTGGGCGACTTGGCATCCAACGCGTCCGCTACCGTAATCCTGACGTTTCCATCATCCGCTGGCGCGGACCATACCGCCACAGTGGAACGCTTCAGCGGCATCTTCACCGGTGGCAGCTTCACCGGCGGTCAGCGCGCCGTGTTGCCGTAAGTTCCTTGCGCGACCCGCCTGTATCGCGGTGTGCAGGCGGTCAGCATCAGATACCATCGTTCACGTACTTCACCCAGGAACTTAAACTCATGAAGGATTTTGCAAAGCTCCAGCTGCTGTTGATCTTTGGCGTCCTGTTCGCCGCGCTTCCCGCCCTTGCGGACAGCTTCACCCTGTCGCTCAGTACGGTCAATCCCACCGTTACGCCGGGCAACACCGTTACCTTTAATGGCCTGATCACCGCGTCCGCAACCAACACCGCCGACATCTTTCTGCTTGGTTCGAATCTCACCGTCACCAGCCCTCTGGTGGGTGACGACTTAGATTTCTACGCGGACACGCCACTCAGCCTGTCTCACGGCGGTTTCTACAACGGCCCGCTCTTCACCATCATGGTTCCGCTCGGCACGGCTTCAAGCATCTATAACGGCAGCTTTCAAGTCAGCGTGCTTGACGTAAACGGCAACCAACTCACTCAAAAGGCCAGCTTCCAGGCGACTGCCGCAGGTACAACCGCCGTCACCCCGGAGCCGAACACCTGGCTGCTGCTCCTGACCGGTCTCGCAGGCGCAACGCAGCTTCGCCGTAAGTCGCAGCCAACGATTTAGGCAGCAAGCAGATCCACCTCACGCAACGTCACACACGGTATTGAATTCACGCGGAAAACCCAAACACCCTAAAGCTCCGCGCAACGCGGAGCTTTCTTTTTTGTCGCATATGCAGGATCACGCGTCTCCCGCTTACAATCACGCATACACACTTTGCTCAGGCTTGAAGGGGTTCCCCGCATGAAGTCCTTACTTCGTTGTGCGTCTGCCGTGTTGGCGTTGTCTTCGCTTCTGACCACATCGGCGCAACAGGCCGGTGTGCCCGTGCCCGCACCTGGCGCACCCAAGGAAAAGAACGCTCCTGACGCCTTTGCCTCCATGCCGGGGCAGGGCCGGTCGATGATCGTGACCAAGCTCGGCATCGTTGCCGCGCCGCAGTTTCTGGCGTCGCAGGCGGGCGCGCACATCCTGGAGCAGGGCGGCAACGCCATCGACGCAGCCATTGCCGCAAACGCAGTGATGGGCGTGACGCAGCCCTACGTCAACGGCATTGGCGGAGACCTGTTCATGCTGTACTACGAGGCGAAGACGGGCAAGGTCTACGGCTTGAACTCCAGTGGATGGACGCCAAAGGCGCTCACCATTGAGTACATGCAATCGAAGGGCATCACGGAGATCGACCCACTAAGCGTCTACACCGTGGACGTGCCGGGTGCGGTGGCCGGATGGGACGCGATGCGTGTCCGCTTCGGCCGGCTGCCATTTAAGCAGACGCTGGCACCCGCAATTTACTACGCGCAGAACGGCTTTCCGCTGGCGGAGCGCAATGCGCGCTACTGGTTCAGCAGGCGCATGCTGACGCAGCCCGGCTGGAAGGAGACCTACGCTCCCACCGGTATGCCACCGAAGATGGGCGACCTCTTTCACAACCCCGCTCTCGCACATTCGTTGCAGGCGATTGCGGACGGCGGGCGCGACGCCTACTACGACGGTCCCATGACGGACGTGATGGTTCGATTCCTGAACAGCCAGGCCGGCCTGCACACGCGCGAGGACTTCGCCAGCTTCCAGCCGGAGTGGGTCGAACCCGTCTCCACCACCTACCGCGGATGGACCGTGTACGAACTGCCGCCCAACGGCCAGGGCATCGCCGCGCTCTCCATGCTCAACATCATGGAGCACTTTCCGATGGCGGAGTACGGCCACAACTCCGCCGACGCGCTACAGGTGATGATTGAGGCCAAGAAGCTGGCCTACGCCGACATGTACCACTACGTTGGCGATCCACGCTTCACCGCCATCCCCACCCAGAAACTCATCTCCAAAGACCTCGGCGACAAGCGTGCCAAGCTCGTCTCCATGACCAAAGCCGCCTGCCAGGTCGTCCCATCCAATGTCGCGGCGGAGTTGAACAAGCACGGTAACTCCACCATCTACTTGTCCACGATCGACAAGGACGGCAACATCGTTTCGCTGATTCAGAGCAACTACGCGGGCTACGGCACCGGCATGGTCGCACCGGGCCTTGGTTTCTCGTTCCAAAATCGCGGCGCCGTATTTCAACTCACACCGGGCGTCCCCAACTCCCTGGCCGGGCATAAGCGCCCGCTGCACACCATCATTCCGGCGTTCATGGAAAAGGGCGATCTGCACATCGGCTTCGGCATCATGGGCGGATGGAACCAGGCGCAGGCCCACGCGCAATTCGTCGCAAACATTGCCGACTTCGGCATGAACGCACAAGCCGCCATCGAAGCCCCGCGCTTCACCAAGGAAACCTTTGACGGCTGCGACGTCCTGATGGAACAGACCATCCCTGAAGCCGTCCGCGCCGACCTGGTCAAACGCGGCCAGGAGGTCAAAGTTCTGGAGCCGTATTCCTATACCGTGGGCCAGGGTGATGTGGTGGTGCGTGACAGCAAGCGAGGCATCAACCTAGCCGGGGCAGATCCGCGCGCCGATGGTGAAGCCATTCCGGAAGAGCCAACCACGCCGTAGCCATCGAGTTCAGCGGCCAATGCAGCCGCACTACTCCGCGCGATCGCGGATCTCGTGCAGCTTCATGAAGTTGGTTCCACCGATGCGGCTGGCTGTGCCACCCACAATACCCAGTACCTCGCGCGGTTTTACGTGACCCAAGCGGCTCAATGTCTCCTCCGCCATCTCGATCTGCAAGTCGCCGCCGCCAAACCGGTCCACCTTGATGGGGTAGACGCCCCACAGCATCATCGTCTTGCCGATGACGCTTTCCTCCGTTGAAAGCGAAAATATCCGGGTGTTGGGCCGGTACTTGGACATGAGGCGCGCGGACGTGCCGGTCTCCGTAAAGATGGCAATGGCGCTTAGGTCCAGGTCTTCCGCGGAGAGCGCCATGCTCTCGCAGATAGTCTCCGCGACGCTCAGCTTGAATGATCGCTGATTGCGCGGCGGCATCGGCATGGTGGCGCGTTCCATCGCCATCTGCGACTCGCTCTCCACAATGATCTTGGCCATCATGGCAACAGCCTGCACCGGGTACTTGCCCGCGGCTGATTCCGCTGAAAGCATGACCGCGTCCGTGCCGTCATAGATCGCATTTGCCACGTCGCTGACCTCCGCGCGTGTCGGACGCGGATTGTCGATCATGCTTTCCAGCATCTGCGTGGCGGTAATCACCGGCTTGCGATACGCCAGGGCGCGGCGAATGATGTGCTTCTGAATCGCTGGGACTTTTTCCGGAGGCACCTCCACGCCCAGATCGCCGCGCGCCACCATCAGGCCGTCCGTTTCCTCAAGAATCTCTTCAAGGTTTTCGATGGCCTGCGGCTTTTCCAGCTTGGCCACAATCCAGGCATCGCAGTTCAATTGCGCCATGCGCCGGCGCGTGTACCGGATGTCTTCCGCTGTACGCACAAATGAGAGTGCAAGAGCATGAACGTTCTGCGTCGCGATGAACTCGAGGTCTTCCTCATCCTTCTCAGTCAGCGCGGGAACCTTGACCGGTATACCCGGAAGGTTGATGCCCTTGTTCTCGCCCAGCATGCCGCCGTTGATGATCTCGCAGACGATGTCTGATCCCTGCACTTCGGCCACCCGCAACTCGATGAGGCCGTCTGAGAGCAGGATAATATCGCCGGGGCCCAGATTTTCCGCCAGCGTGGGAAAAACGGTGCTAACCTTCTCCGCCGTCCCCTGCATCTCGTTCGGCGTGATGATGAGGCGCTTCCCAGCTTCCAGCAGCACCGGCTTGCCGCCCACGAGCTTGCCCGTGCGAATTTTGGGGCCCTGAAGGTCGGCGAGGATGCAGATAGGCTTACCCTCGCTCGCCGAAACAGCGCGCACCATCTGGATCAGTTCCGCCTTTTGCGCATGGGTGCCGTGCGAAAAGTTCAGGCGCGCGACATCGAGACCAGCGCGCACCAGTTGCCTAAAAACGGCCTCATTGGAACAAGCCGGTCCCAGCGTTCCTACAATCTTTGCGCTGCGGCCCGCGCCCAGCATGTTGTTACGTTGTGTCATCGTTCTCCGCAGGCCAGGCATCTCGAACACGCCGGTCTGCTCATTCTAACGTCGTGGCACATCTGCTATGTCAAACGGTGTGAAACATGCGAAGCGAGTCAACACGAGGCATGTTCTGCCGGAATCTTCTGGCCAGGGGAGTCGCGCCCCAGTTCGGCATTCAGTTCCGCGCCGCAGAGCACTGCAAGCGCGGTCAGGAACAACCAGATCAGCAGTACGACGCCAGTCCCAAGCGAACCGTACACACGTGAGTAGTTTGCATACCGCGTGACGTATAGCCCGAACAGTAGCGTCGACAAAAACCAGGTTGTCGTGGCCACGGCAGCGCCGGGCAGCACCGCGCGCCAAGGTGGCTGTTTTGGCAAGCCATAGCGGTAAACCACTGCAATCACGCCCGCTGTCGCGCTCAGGGACGCGGCCCAGCGCACCGTGTTCGCCGTCCAGTACAGGCCGCTGTCCCACCCACGAGGCGAGTAGTGCATAAACCCTACCAGTAGAAGATGGCCAAAGATGACCAGCGCGCTTGCCGCCGCAAGAGGAGCCAGCGCGATAGGCACCAGCAAATACGACTGCACCTGCTTGCGAACACCTCCGCGCCATCCCAGTCCCCAGCACTCGTCGCTCATGTTGTAGGCCCGGCGAAAGCCTTCCATCAGAGCGGACAGTACACCCGAGGCACCGTAGATACTCGCGGCAATGGCGCCCAAGAAGACTCCAACCGAGGTTGAGGATTTCGGCGGTGCGGTGAAATATGTCTCAAAGAGCGGAACCACACTGGCTGGAAATGTACGGCTCAGCAGCATTTCCATCTGGGCACGCAACGGAGCGGCGTGCGGCAGCAGCGCAATGGTCGCGGCGATGGCTCCAGCGACAGGAAAGATGGCGAATATCGCTGAGTAGGCCGCCGCCTTCGATGTCGTCAGGCAGTCGTGCTGAAAGGCATTCCAGTATGCAAGCCGCACCTTGTCGCTAAAACGCAGGCTACCTTCACCGAGATCCCGGGCCTGCGTCAGCAGCGCACCGCGCAGGTCAGCCGCAGTGCGTGTGCCGCGCTTCGTGGTTGCGTCCAGACCGTCCACACCTCCAAGCATAACGATGTGTGCAAGCCGCCTGTCGGAAGCGGGTATCGAGATGCGTACTTGAGCTTGCTTCCGGATGGTGGTCCGCTAAGCATCATGGTCTCGCGCCGCCGTTTCGCCGTTCACGCCTCCGCCGCTCTCCTGCTGCCCCGCCTGCTTTTCGCCAAGTCTTCCATGCTCTTCGGTCTATCGTCATTGTTTGCTGAATTGGAGACAAAAAGTGGTGGCCGCCTGGGTGTTGCCGTGCTGGACACAGCCACGGGCGAGCGCGCCGGGTATCGCGAGAACGAGCGCTTTCCCATGTGCAGCACCTTTAAGTTGCTGCTGACTGCCGCCACCCTGCACCGGGCAGACACCGGCGAAGACACGCTGGAACGCGAGATACATATTCCCGCCAAGCCGCTGTTGGCCCACTCGCCGTTGACGGAGACGCACTCCGGCGGCACGATGCCGCTTCGCGCTCTCTGCATGGCTGCGATGACGGAGAGCGACAATACCGCATCGAATTTGCTGCTGGAAGCAATGGGCGGACCGGCGGCGTATACGCGCTATGCTCGCTCGCTGGGCGATGATGTGACGCGCCTGGACCGCAACGAACCCACACTGAATACGTCGATTGCCGGTGATCCACGCGATACCACGTCGCCCAATGCAGCCGTGCATACTTTGCGGCAACTCGTTGTTGAAAACGCTTTGAAGCAGACGTCGCGCGACCAATTAGTGCAATGGATGATCGAATGCAAAACAGGGCTCGACCGGCTGCGCGCGGGTTTGCCACATGCGTGGCGCGCGGGCGACAAGACCGGCTCCAATGGCGAGCACACCTCCAACGATGTCTCCGTAGTTTGGCCCACCGGTAGACCGCCGGTATTCATCGCAGCCTATCTGACGCAATGCCCTGGACCAGAGGCAAAACGCGGCGCGGTACTGGCCGAGGTTGGACGCATCACTGCTTCAGCGCTGGTTTAAGCAAGACAGTCATATGCTTCCTGCTGCAAGCTGAACACTTGACAATTAGAAGCCCATGACATTCCGCCTGGCGTTCGACGCCTCTGTAGCCTTCCTCTCTCATCGACCGTCAAAACCATATATGCGCACGTCTCTGCTCGCATCTCTCGGCACCTTACCCTTTCTCGCGTGCGCCGCGTTTGCGCAAATGCCTGCTCGGGCCAGCGCACCCGCAACGCAGACGCTCAACGTCACAGCGAATCTGGTGGTGGTGCCAGTCACGGTGCGTGACAACAAGGATCACCTGGTTCGCACGCTGACCAAGGACCAGTTCACGCTGACAGTGGACGGCAAACCACAGCCGATCCGGTACTTTGATCGCGAAGATGACGTCCCTCTGACCGTCGGCCTGCTGGTGGACGTGAGCGGCAGCCAACGTACCGTGCTCGATTCGGAGCGGACTGCGTCCTCGGCCTTTCTGGACGGCATGCTGGCACCGGACCGCGACCGCGCCTTTGTGGTGCAGTTCGGCCATTCCGCAGATTTGCTGGCGGACGTAACCCCTTCGGTTCCGAAGCTGCAGGCCGCCTTGCAAAGAATTGACGCGGATACGGACCGTCCGAGCCTGCACGATTCCACCGATCAGCAGGATACTTCGCAGAGCGGAAGCAATGGGAGCGGGAATGGGAACGACAGTGGCAACTCTGGCAATAACGGAAATAATGGCGGCTACGGCGGCAGACATGGCGGTTCAGGCGGTGGGCGCAGCAGCTACAGTGGTGCTGGAACGGTGCTCTACGATGCGGTTTATCTCTCGTCGGACGAGGTCCTGAAGAAGGCTCCGGCAGCGAAATCCGGCTCTGGTGTGGGCCAGGCGCGAAAAGCGCTGGTGCTGCTGACCGATGGGGACGACCGTGGCAGCAAGGAATCGCTGATCGCTGCTATCGAAGCCGCGCAGCGGAATGACGTCGCGCTCTATGCGATCTACTACAAGGGCGAACAGCCACGTGACTCGGGTTTTGGCCATGGCGGAGGGTTTCCGGGTGGCCGCGACGGTGGTCGCGGCGGCTATCCAAGAGGTGGCGGCGGGCACCCTGGCGGCGGTGGCGGATATCCCAGTGGCAGCAATGGCGGCAGCCGCGAACACGTAGACGGCAAGAAGATTCTGGAGCGCATGGCCGACGAGACCGGCGGCCGCGTCTACGAAGTCACCAAGAAGATGCCGCTAAACGAAATCTACCGGCAAATCGCGGAAGAACTACGCAGCCAATATCGTCTTGGCTTCTCGCCCGCTAACACCGAAGAGGGCTACCACAAGGTGGTGGTGGATGTGCCGAACGAGAAGAAACTGATTCTGCAGACGCGAGATGGCTACTACACGGGAGCAACAAAGTAGCCCATTTACAATGGGATGAAACATGAGTGCGACTATGGGATCACAACAAGTGAGCATCACGTTGCCGGACGACTTGCTGAACTTCCTCAAAGCCAAAGTTGCCAGCGGTGAATATCCATCCGAAAGCGATGTCATCCGCGATGGCCTGAGCAACTTATTGATGCGCGAGCAGAGTATGGAGGATTGGCTCATGGAAGTCGGGTCCGCGTATGACGCATTGCGAGCAAATCCAGAACGTGGCATTTCTGCCGCTCACGTACGGAGCCGTGTGAATGCGGAGCATACTCTGACGAGCGGCGGTTAAGCCATTGCGCATCGTATTCACGCCCGAAGCTGAAGAACAGCTTCTTGAGCTATATCGCTACATTGCAAAAGCGTCATCGGCGAACATTGAGCTTTCCTACACAGATGCAATCATAAGTTATTGCGAAACGCTGACCACGTTTCCAGAGCGTGGCATCAGAAGGGATGATCTGCGTCCGGGACTACGCATAACGCATTGCAAGCATCGCACCAGCATTGCATTCACTGTCCAGCCAGGCTTGCTGGAAATCATCGGTATCTTCCATGGTGGCCGAAACTATCAAGCTCTGCTTAGATGATGTCCCTGATGTTTCACATGAAGACATCTTAGGAAACCGGACACGATAGCCGCAGTTCGTTTTCATCACAGTGCAATTTGCTTTCCGCTACATGCCACTACAGAGCGCCACCTACAGCCTGCTGTACATAGCCGTTCAGACGCATGTGCTTCGGTCTGTCTGCGAACGCTCGATGGCTCGTTGCTATCTTGACATGATTTCGATGATGCGATTGGCGAATTCGCTGGTTTTTACCTGCGTTGCGTCTTCCATTTGCTTGGCGAAGTCGGCGGTAACGTATTTCTGGCGGATGGTCTCTTGCATGGCGTTTTCAATCAACTCCGCGGCTTCAGTCCAGCCGAGGAGCTGGAAGAGCATGACGCCGGATAGGATCACAGAGCCAGGGTTGACGACATCTTGGTCGGCAAGGCGGGGGGCAGTGCCGTGCGTGGCCTCAAAGACAGCGTAACCGTCGCCGATGTTGGAGCCGGGGGCGATGCCGAGACCGCCCACCTGCGCGGCTGCGGCGTCAGATAGGTAGTCGCCGTTAAGGTTGGTAGTGGCCAGCACGTCGTACTCGGCGGGCTTCAGCAGCAGGTCCTGGAACATGGCGTCACAGATGCGATCGTTGACCAGGATCATCCCTTTCCACTTGCCGTTGCCGTGCGTCTGCCCGATGGCGGCCAGGACGGATTTCACCTCCGCGACGATCTTTTCTCCGAAGCTGGGCGGGGCAAAGTTGAGGCCAGGTTCGACGATCGTTGCCAGAGCTTCTGGCGACAGGCTTGCATCCTTATCGAGCGCGGCTAGAATCCAGCTCTCGCGCTCGGTGACGATCCTATCGCGGAACTCGGAGGTGGCGACCTCATAGCCCCACTCGCGAAAGGCACCCTCGGTGAACTTCTGGATGTTGCCCTTGTGCACGATGGTGACGACCTTGCGCCCGTGGTCCACAGCGTATTGCAGAGCGGCGCGAACGAGGCGCTTGGACCCCATGACGCTGATGGGCTTGAGGCCGATGCCAGCGTCGTCACGCAGGCGCTTCTTGGTATTGCCGAGGAGTTCAGTATTGACGAACTCGCGCAGCTTCGCCACTTCGGGTGAACCTTCCTTGAACTCGATGCCCGCATAGATGTCTTCTGTGTTCTCGCGGAAGATGACGACATCCACATCGTCCGCGTTTTTCATGGGGCTGGGCACGCCGGGGTAGTGCTTGACCGGACGCACGCATTGGTAGAGGTCCATGGTCTGGCGGAGCGTGACGTTGAGGCTGCGGATGCCGCCGCCGATGGGCGTGGTGAGCGGCCCTTTGATGGAGACGCGAAAGTCGATGCAGGCCTGCACGCTATCCTGCGGGAGCCAATCGCTGTGCAGGCGGTAGGCTTTCTCGCCGGCGAGGATTTCGTACCACTCCACCCGGCGCGTTCCGCCGTATGCCTTTTCAACGGCAGCGTCCATCACGGCGCGCGCGTTCTTCCAGATGTCGCGGCCTGCGCCATCGCCTTCGATGAAGGGAATGATGGGGGTATCGGGCACGGTATAGGTGCCGTTGGCGTAAGTGATGGGTTGGCCTGCGGTAGGGACGGCGATGCCGTTGTAGCTGGATTGCATCTCGTTCTGACTCCGGATTTGGGGCTTGTCGAGGCTCAGTGTAGCGCAGTGGCCTCTGCGGACCTGAGTGGAGGTTCGTGTCAGAAACTTTTTGGCCTATGTTGCGCTTGCAGTGCCTCGGGATCCTTCGCTTCGCTCAGGATGACAGGTCAACCCACCACATGTTGAGCGATGTACAGTCAATACACGCGTTATGAGAAGCTTCTTTGTTGCTTTGCTACTATTTGCTGCTGCTGCCGATGCGCAGCGGGTCGAGGTATCGTTTCCCTCGAGAGCTCCGCTGCATGGGCATTTGGTGCTTGTGTTTGCGAAGGGGGATGCGAGCGAGCCGCGGATGCAGATGGATGAGCAGTACCGGTCCGCGCAGGGGTTTGGCGTGGATGTGGGGATCGAGGGGGTGCCGGAGGCCAGCACGGTTGTGGTGGATGCGAAGACGTTTGGTTATCCGCGGCGCTCGTTGGCGGACCTGGATGCGGGCGACTACGTTGTGCAGGGTGTCTTCAACGTGTATGAGCAATTTCACCTGGCGAGCGGCAAGACGATGTGGCTGCCGCCTGACCGTGGCGAGGGGCAGAAATGGAACCTGAAGCCGGGAAATCCGTACTCGAAGCCGGTGAAGGTGCACTTCGATCCGAAGTCTTCTGCGCCGGTCAAGATCACGCTCGATCAGGTCATTCCGGAGATCAAGGGTACTCCCGCCGATCCGGAGGTAATTGCGGCGCGTCAGCCTGAGGCGAAGTGGCTGAAGTACATGCGCTTTCGCTCGGACAAACTGAGCCAGTTCTGGGGACGCGATATGTACCTGGGTGCATGGGTGCTGCTGCCGGATGGCTTTGACGAACACCCAAACGCGAAGTACCCGCTCGTGGTGTGGCAGGATCACTACAAGGCTGGCATGAGTCCGTCGTTCACTGCGACAGCGCCGAAGGGAGATAGTTCACGTGGTGCGGCTGGCTACCACTTCTTTCAGGATTGGACGACGGGCCGGCTGCCGCGCGTCATCATGCTGTTTGTGCAGAATGCGAATCCGTACTACGACGATTCATACGTTGTGGACTCGGCCAATGTGGGGCCGTATGGTTCGGCGATTAATGACGAGTTGATCCCGGCAGTCGAGACGAAGTATCACGGCATTGGGCAGGGATGGGCGCGGGCGACGGCTGGTGGTTCAACCGGCGGTTGGGAGAGTCTGGCGACGCAAATCTTTTACCCGGACCGCTACAACGGGACGTTCACAGCGTGCCCTGATCCCGTTGACTTCCACGCGTACCAGGATATCGATTTGTACCGGGATGAAAACGCGTTTGTGCGCAAGGGTGACTTTGGCGAAGTGCCGATCCCCGCGGACCGTCTGCCGGACGGCAGCATCCTGGGCAATACCGGGCCGGAGTTTGCGTTTGAATACGTGCTGGGCACGCATGGCCGATCGACGGAGCAGTGGGACATCTGGCAGGCGGTCTATTCTCCCGCAGGTGCGGACGGCTATCCGGCACCGGTCATTGATCCGCTCTCAGGACAGATCGACAAGCACGTGGTGCAGTACTGGCATGAGCATTATGATCTGGCAGCGATCCTGAAGCGGGACTGGCCAACACTGGGACCGAAGCTGGAAGGCAAGATTCACATTGCGGTAGGCGATGGCGACACGTACTTCCTGAACAATGCCGTACATCTGCTGCAAAGGCAGCTGGATGCCACAACGAACCCGCACTCCGATGCGACGTTTCAGTACGGCCCGGGGATGCCGCACTGCTACACCGGTGGACCGGCGGAATACACCATGCAGCAGAACAACGCAAACTGGCCGCAGCGCGTCCTGCCGCAAATGACCGAACACATGCTACAGACAGCGCCAGCCGGTGCGGACGTAAAAAGCTGGCGCTACTGACGCTGCCAACACTGCTGAAAGCAGCCTCTTCACCAGAGTCCGCATTTCTCGCATCACGTAAAGATCGCTCATGCATTCGTTGATGGGGCTAAGTTGCAGGACGCGTTTCTAGAACAGTTGCTCTGCGGGAACGATACGCGGCATTTGCCTCGAGTGCTGCTGGTTTACGCGCATCCCGATGACGAAGCGATTGCCGTGGGTGGCCGTCTGCACCGTTTGTCACATGCCCATTTCGTGCAGGTGACAGACGGCGCGCCGCTGGACAATACGGACGGCGAGCGCCTGGGACTGACTCGCGAAGTCTACCGTTCGGTTCGGGAAAAGGAGTCGATCGCGGCCTTTCACGCAGGTGGCGTGCCGCATCCCAGGCGTACCTGTCTAAGCATCCCCGATAAAGAAGCCGCGCTGCGCCTGGCCGCGTTAGTCGATCGCATCCAACGGTTCGTGGTGGACGAGCGCGCAGAGTGGGTCTTTACACACCCGTATGAGGGTGGCCATGCCGACCACGATGCGTGTGCCTTCGCGGTGCACACCGCGGTTCGGGGCCTTTCACCGAATGGGAAGCCGGTTCCGCGTATTGTAGAGTCGCCGTTTTATCACGGTGCGGGCGGCGTGTACCGCGTGGGCCAATTTTTGCCGGACCCCGATGCGGGTGGCGAATGCGTGTTGACCCTAAACGCCGAGGAGCAGTGCCGTAAGCTTGCCATGCTTGCGGCATTTCGAACGCAGGCGACTGTCTTACGCGACTTCGCCGTGACACATGAGCATTTCAGGGTTGCCCCCCGGTACGATTTCACCCAGCCGGCACACGATGGCCCAGCGTATTACGAGCGCTTCATAGAAGGCTTTGGTTCCTCACGTTTCTGTTCACTAGCAGCAGAGGCGCGGACGTCACTCAAAGTGTACGGCGAGGACGTTGCGTGCCGATGACGGTGCTGAGCATCGCATATCCGTATGCGCCTGTGGGCAAATTGGCCGTGGGCGGAGCGGAGCAGATTCTCGGCGATCTGGACTGTGCGCTGGTTCGCGATGGTCATCGGTCCTTTGTCGTGGCGTGTGAGGGATCTACCCCTGTTGGACAGATCTTCGCCGCGCCCGTCCCCTCAGGCAAGCTGGACGAAGCTGACCGGCAATGGTGGCGTGCCCGGTACCGGCGGGAGATCGACCGGGCGCTCGCCTCAGGGCAAGTTGATGTGATTCATCTGCATGGGATCGACTTTTACGAATATGATCTGCCCGCGCATATTCCGGTGCTGGTGACGCTGCACATGCCGTTGTCGTGGTATCCAGACGGCATCTTTCGCGCGCTTGGGCCAAACGTAATTTTACAGTGCGTCTCGGAGGCGCAGCGTGCGGCCGGACCTCCGGAGATTCGGCGTGCTCCAGTCATCACCAATGGAGTCGATCTGCCGGTCTTTACGCCGCATTTGAAGCGTCACAACTATGCCGTTGCCTTGTGCCGCATTTGTCCAGAGAAGAACCTCCACGAAGCGCTACAGGCGGGCACGTTGGCCGGTACACCGGTGCATGTGGGCGGGCAGGTGTTTCCGTATACGGCGCACCTTGATTACATGCGCGAGAAGGTCGAGCCGGAACTGCGCAGGAACCCGGCGCATCGCATGTTGGGCGTGGTGCCACCTGGACAGCGGCATGCCCTTCTGTCGCGCGCGCGATGCCTGTTGCATCCCACGCTGGCACCGGAGACGAGTTCATTGGTGGCGATGGAGGCGTTGGCGGCGGGTACACCCGTCATAGCTTACGGCTCAGGCGCTTTGCCGGACATTGTGGATCATGGGGTAACCGGCTTTCTGGTGGATGATGTTTCTGGCATGGCGGAAGCCATCCCGCGATCGGATCGCTTGCGTCCGGAAGTCTGCCGCGCCGCAGCCGAAGCCCGCTTCAGCCGCGAGCGCATGATCCTCGACTACTTCCGGCTGTACCGCGACATTCTGCGCGGAGAGGCCCGGTATGCTTAGGCCAGACTTCAAGATACTTGAAACAACAGAAGCACTTGAGCGATTTCTTTCGCGGTGGACGGCCTTGCATGAAGCCGATATAAACGCGACACCATTCCAGCATCCCGCATGGCTGCTGCCATGGTGGCACCAGTTCCACAGCAGTGAACTCTGCGCGGTCGCTGTTTTCCGTGGCGGAGTCTTGCGAGCTTTTCTGCCGCTGTACATCTACACGGAACCTGCTACCGCCGAACGTAAACTGATGCTGCTCGGCGTTGGAACCAGTGACTACCTGGACGGCGTCTACGCGTATGATTGCGGCCCTGAAGAAATACAGGAAGCACTCTGCTGGCTGGCTGGTAAGTGCAACTGGAATACGCTTTCCCTGCTTCAACTTCCCAGGCATTCCCTACTGAGGAAGGCTGCCGGCGATCTAGGCGCGGACGGGTTCGAGAGCGACCCGTGTTCGACCCTGTCCGCGTGCGCCGTCGCCCAGCTGCCGGTCAAGATTCGCCGCAACGCACTGTACTATGGCAACGCGGCACGGCGGCGTGGCGCGCTTGAGCTAACCGTAGCCGATGCGTCGAACTGCCTTGAACGCTTCGACGATCTGGTCCACATGCATACCACTCGCTGGCAGGCGCAGGGCGGAAGCGGCGTTCTGGCTGATCCGCGCGTGCTTGCCTGGCACCGCGAGGCGCTGCCGCATCTTGCGAGGGCAGGGCTGCTGCGGCTCTATACTTTAACGCTGGCCGGCCAGCCAATCGGGGCAATGTATGCGCTGTGCGATCCACCATCACGCGTGCACCGGACGGTATATTTCTACCTGCCCGGCTTCTCCACGGCGCATGTCGACCTGCGTCCCGGCACGCTGCTGATGGCTGCTGCGATTGAGCATGCTGCTTCTGAAGGCATCGCCGCCATCGACCTGCTGCGTGGAGACGAAGCATACAAGCAGCATTGGCATCCCACTCCCGTGGCTACATTCGGCTGCACTCTTCCACAATCCGGTATAGCAAACGCACTCACACCCCAGTTGGAGATGGTCTCCTGAGCACCGTACCGAACGCAGACCGCCTGGCAATTCGCTGGACCATTGGGGACGTGCGCGAGCGTGGGTTCGAGATGCTGTGCCTCTCGATCGTCTCGGCTTTCCATATCTTCGGGCCTGCTGCCAGATACCTTGTGTGTGTGAACACGCTCGACGTGAGCGATGCGCGCCAGCGAACGTTTGCCAATCGCACGATTCCAGATCGCGTGCTTGAAAAAATAGAGTGGCGGTCCGTGAGCCGGGCCGATCTCGCACCGGTACTCCTGCCGTATCTGGATGCCGGTTGCATTGAGGGCATGGGCTGGAAGCTGGCGCCGCTCCGCACGTTTGGAGATCGTTACGAGCTTGCCATCGATAATGACGTCATCCTGTGGGATCTGCCCGAAGGGATGCGCCTTTGGCTTGCCGCGCCCCGATCCTTCCTGTTTGCCGAAGATGTGGATCGGTGTTTCGGCAGCTTCGACTCGCTCGTTCCCACGGAAGTCACACCTTCCGGAGGTCTGAACGCGGGCATTCGCGGTCTGCCACCCGGAGAGGACCTTTCCGCGGAACTCGCCATCGTTCTCTCCAGGGCGGGTTCCTTTTCCCGTCAGAACACGGGCGAGCCGCTGCGTTTAACGGGCGAGATTGAAGAACAAGGTCTACAGGCAGCCGCGATGGCGCGGACCGCCCCCTTGCACCTGGTTCGCAGTAGCGAAGTGAGTCTATGCTCGCCGTTCTGGCCCAAACGGCCCCTGTTCGGCACGTGTGGCGCGCACTTTACCGGCATGAACGCCGCGCACATCCCCTGGAACTACTACGACCGTTCCGCTGATGAGTGGCTTGCGGAACATTGGGAGCGGTCGCGTCCAGAGCTTTACCATCGGGCAGGCCTTGAATTCGCTGTCTAACATTGACGAGTGTTACCCGCGGCGCGTACGATTTTTCGCATGAAGAGGCGTGATTTCGTCAAAGGCATGGCTGCCGCGTCGGCTGCCGCAACGGCGCTCGGACAGCAGAAGGCTCCTCCGCAGGCTCAACCTGCGTTACCTTCCACCAGCACGGTGGACCAGGGGACCGCTGCCGTAGCTCCCAATACCGCGTCCAGTCCAGCGGCGACGGCCCGGCTGCAGCAACTCGCACAATTCCACACGCCAAATATCCCGGTCACGGTGCCGGATATGCTGGCTGTCACTGAGGTTCGCTACTTTACACCGGTACGCTACGCTACGCTGGTGCGCTTTTGCGAAGTACTGATGCCTACGGGTGAGAGTTATCCAGGAGCCGTGCAGGCGGGTGTGCCAGAGTTTCTCGACTTCCTGATTGGCGCTTCCCCCGCGGAACGCCAGGCCATGTACAACAATGGCCTGGATCGTCTGAACGCCGACGCCATGAAGGAGTGCCACGAGGCGTTCGCGAAGACCGATGCCAAGGGTGCGGACATGGTAATTCGGCCGTATCTCAAGGCCTGGATTAACGACCATCCGCCACGGGAGGCACAAGAGAAGTTCATTGCGCTGGCACATCGCGACATCCGCACCGCCGCGATGAACTCTCCACTGTGGGCAGAGGCGGCGCAGGCAGCGGGTGAGCGTACGCCGGGCGTTGGTCTGTATGTTGCTCAGCTCGATCCCGGAATCGAAACCTGGGTCAGCCACGGCGTGGAAAAGACCGCCGCGCCTGTCACCCGGCACGCCCACGAATAGTATTCGCAACTCATAGAGAGCAGAAGACATGGCACTGAAGAAAGTAGATGTTCTGATCATCGGATCGGGACACACGGGCGGCTTGGCCGCGAAGATTCTTACGTCGAAGGGCATCTCCTGCACCATGCTGGATGCCGGTCCCATGATTAATTGGGAGCGCGACCGGACACTCAAGCCAGCAAGCCAACTGCCCTTCCGCGGCCTGGATGCGCCGGGACGTCATCCACATATCTTTCAGGCATCGGAGTTCAGCGCCAATCAGTGGGTCGATGAGAAGGTTATCCCCTACAACTACCCTCCCGGCCAGCAGTACAACTGGGTACGCGTGCGCAGCGTGGGTGGACGTTCACCGTACTGGGGACGCCAGTCGTTCCGCCACTCGGATTATGAGTTCAAAGGAAAGGACCACGATGGCTTCGGCGACAATTGGCCCATCTCGTACGTGGACCTGGAGCCCTACTACCCAAAGGTAGAGGGGCTCTTCCGGGTGAGCGGCCATAAAGACGGCCTTCCGCAGTACCCTGACGGCAACTTCATCGAAAATAATGAGCCCTGGTCCAAGGGCATGCAGCGTTTCGTCGACGCGGGCAAGAAGATGGGCGTCCCCGTGACGAAGCCACGTTCAGCCCTGGGTACAGGCGGCATGGCGGCATCCATCAATCTATTTATCCCGGACGCGGTCGCGACCGGCAAGCTCACCACCATTCCGAATGCGATTGTACGTCGCATCACCGTGGACAAAAGCACCGGCAAGGCTGATGGCGTTATCTTTATCGACCGCCACTCGCATCGCGAACTAACCATGAAGGCGCGCGTCGTGATCGTCGCGGCCGGCACGCTGGAGACAACACGGCTGCTGATGATTTCTGACATCGCCAACTCCAGCGGTGTGCTGGGGCATTACCTGTGCGACCAGATTTATGGCGCGGGGATTACCGCGTCCATTCCGGAGGCACGCGGCGGCAAAGGGGGCCGGAACGTGACAGGCGGTGGCGCGTTGATTCCGCGCTTTCGTAACCTGGACGTGAAGACGCCAGGGTTCCTGCGCGGATATGCGGTGAACGTCTCCGCCAGCAACGGACCGATGGACGCCCGCAGCTTCGCGGAATACGGCCCGTCGTTGGATAAAAAATTGGACGAGTACAACGGCAGCGGGTTCTCGACCGGCATCATGGGCGAGACGCTTGCCAAGTACGAGAACCACGCCTCGCTGAACCGGCAGATTGTGGATGCCTGGGGCATGCCCACGCTGACCATCAATACCAAGTACAACGACAACGAGGTGAACATGGCCAGGGACATGGTGGACACAACAGCCGCCATGGCTGAGGCTGCGGGGTTTGAGGTGCTGGTCAGGAACTACGAGTTCAATCCGCCAGGCTACAGCATCCACGAACAGGGTACCGCGCGCATGGGCGACGACCCTCGCCGTAGCGTCGTAAACAAGTTCAACCAGAGCCACGACGTGAAGAACATGTTCATCACCGACGCCAGCGTGTTTGTCAGCGCCGGGTGGCAGAACCCAACAATCACGATGTGCGCACTCACCATGCGTACCTGCGACTACCTTGCGGACGAGATGCGCAAAGGAAACGTCTAGCGTGCGTTGGCTGTTTCTATTGCTCACGCTTCTTGCGCCTGTCTCGGCACGGGCGCAAGGAGTACCGGCAGGTGCGCCTCCCGGTGCCGCCGTGCCCTCGACCAATCCTGCCCCCAGCGCCCATGCCACGGGTTCGGGCGCGCCGGTCATTACCGATCCGCAGCCCGGACCACCGCAGCCCATTCCTTTTAATCACAAACTTCATGTCGGCACGGCGAAGCTGGGCTGCAACGACTGTCATGCGCCATCAAAGAATGGTGCGACGGTGGCCATGCCGCAAGCCGGGAAGTGCATGATCTGCCATGCCGCAGTGGACGCGGACAAGCCCGACATCCAGCAGCTTGCGGCGGCGGCAAAGAGCGGTGAGCCGATCGTGTGGAATCGGGTCTATGCCGTGCCCTCGTTCGTGCAGTTCAGCCACAAAACCCATATGGACACCGGTTCGCAATGCGCGGATTGCCACGGAGACGTTGCGCAGCAGGAAGTGATTGCGCGCGTCCGGGACATCTCCATGGGCGGTTGTATCTCTTGTCACACGGCCAAGGCCGCGCCAGTGGGCTGCGGGACTTGCCACGAACTGCAATCGCTCAACCGGCATGCGCCGTATACGGACGTGGATCGCGTGACACTAGCCCGGCTCGGTCTCGAGAGTGTTCACCCTGGACTGCGGAGCCGACTGCCTGGATCAGACAGTCACGGCGGTACAACAGGCATCACTCGATACCTGACTGCTCCAGAGCTTTAGAATACTGAGTCAATCTTACTCACATAATGTGCAACTATGATCACGTATCATACATCAGACATTAGTACCGGTGACGCACTGGTGGGCGCAACACGCCAATCATCTGGAGAGCAACCATGACCATCACTCGTTTAGGCCCGCATGACGTGGCGGTTCGCAGAATTGCCTTTAGATCGAGTGTTCCCTGCTTACCTATCCCGAAAGTAGGCGCGCACTAGTTGCTCGGTTTAATCAGATAATGCCGGAAACATTACAGTAAGCGTAAGGAATGTACAAGATGGCAATCAAGTGGGACAAGATGACGGTCAAGTCGCAGGAGGCGGTGCAGGCTGCGGCGAGTTTGGCGGCGGAGCACGGCAATCCGGAGGTGATGCCGCTGCATTTGCTGGCGGCGCTGCTGGAAGATCGTGAAGGGATTGTGCTGCCCGTGCTGGAAAAGATCGGCGTCCCAGCGCAGCAGCTTCTAAGTAATGTGAACGCCGCGATTGGCAAGCTGCCGAAGATTCAGGGTGCGCAGCAGCAGCCGTCCGCCGGAGCCGCGCTGAACCGCGTCTTGGAGCAGGCCTTCAAGGAAGCGGAGAATTTCAAAGACGAGTACGTCTCCACCGAACACCTGCTGCTGGCGTTGTCGCAGCAGAAGAACGACGCCACGCAACTGGCGTTGACAGCGGTGGGCGCGACCCATGAGGCAATTCTAAAGGCGTTGACCGGGGTGCGTGGCACGCAGCGCGTCACGGACCCAAACCCAGAGGGCAAGTTTCAGGCGCTCGAGAAGTATGCCAAGGACGTGACGAAACAAGCACGTGAAGGTCGTCTGGACCCGGTGATCGGTCGCGACGAGGAGATTCGCCGTGTGGTCCAGGTCCTGAGCCGCCGGACAAAAAACAATCCCGTGCTGATCGGCGAACCAGGCGTGGGTAAAACCGCCATCGTGGAAGGTTTGGCCAGCCGCATCGTGCGTGGCGACGTGCCGGAAAGCCTGCGCGAGAAGCGCGTGGTCTCGCTTGACCTTGCGTCCATGCTAGCCGGTGCCAAGTATCGCGGGGAGTTTGAGGAGCGCCTAAAGGCGATCCTGAAGGAGATCGAGGAATCGCACGGTCAGATCATCCTGTTCATCGACGAGCTGCACACTCTCGTTGGCGCGGGTGCGTCTGAAGGTGCCATTGACGCCAGCAACATGTTGAAACCAGCGCTCGCGCGTGGCGAACTGCGTGCGATCGGTGCGACCACGCTAAACGAATTTCGCAAGTACATCGAAAAAGACGCCGCTCTCGAACGCCGCTTCCAGCAGGTCTACGTGGGCGAGCCCAACGTGGAGGACACCATTGCGATCCTGCGCGGCTTAAAGGAGAAGTACGAGGCGCATCACAACGTCCGCATCAAGGACGCCGCGATTATCGCAGCGGCAGAGTTGTCGCACCGTTACATCAGTGACCGCTTCCTTCCGGACAAAGCCATCGACCTGGTGGACGAAGCCGCCGCATCCCTCGCCATCCAGATCGGCTCTGTCCCGGAGGAGATCGACGCCATCGATCGTCGCATCACGTCGCTGCAGATCGAAAAAACTGCTCTCACACGAGAGACGGACGCTAACTCTATTGACCGGCTCGAGACAGTGGAGCGCGAGCTTGCCGAACTGCAGGAGCAGGCCAGCGGCCTTCGCGCCAAGTGGCAGCATGAACGGGATGCGATCGGCCGCATCACCGATCTGAAAAAGCAGGTGGAAAGCCTGCGCTTTGAGATGGAGGACCAGACCCGGCGCGGCAACCTGGAACGCGCGGCAGCGATCCGGTACGGCGATTTGCCGAAGGCTGAAGCCGAACTCCGTCAGCTCGAGGCGGAGCAGGACGCCATCAAGAACGGCGAGACCAACCGCATGTTGAAGGAAGAAGTGGACGAGGAGGACATCGCTGAGATCGTCTCCCGGTGGACCGGCATTCCCGTCAGCAAGATGCTGGAGGGTGAGGTACAAAAGCTCGTGCACATGGAAAAGCGCCTGCAGGAGCGCGTCATCGGCCAGGAAGAGGCACTTGTCGTCGTTGCCAACGCCATCCGCCGCAGCCGCGCCGGTCTCAGCGATCCCAAGCGCCCCATCGGCAGCTTCATCTTCCTTGGTCCAACCGGCGTCGGCAAAACGGAGACGGCACGCGCGCTGGCGGAATTCCTCTTTGACGACGAGCAGGCCATGATTCGCATCGACATGTCCGAGTACATGGAAAAGCATGCCGTCGCACGGCTCATCGGCGCGCCTCCGGGGTACGTCGGCTTTGACGAGGGCGGTCAGCTTACAGAGGCTGTGCGCCGCCATCCCTACGCCGTCATTCTCTTTGACGAAATCGAGAAAGCGCACCCGGATGTCTTCAATGTGCTTCTACAGGTGCTGGACGATGGCCGCCTTACCGATTCAAAGGGCCGTACCGTGGACTTCAAGAACACGGTGCTGATCATGACCAGCAACATTGGCGCTTCGCAGCTCACGACTTCATGGGCTGAGGGGCCACAGGGCTTCGAGGACGCTAAAAACCGCGTTCTCGATGAACTGAAGAAGCACTTCCGGCCGGAGTTTCTGAACCGCATTGATGATATTGTCGTCTTCCACGCGCTCGGCGAGGAGCAGTTGGCAAACATCGTCGACCTGCGGCTCGCGGAACTCGACAACCTGCTGAAGGATCGCAAGATCACCCTGGAGTTGACGCCAGAAGCGCGCCACCTCATCTTCGCCACAGGCTACGACCGGGCGTATGGAGCGCGTCCGCTGAAGCGTGCGATCCAGCGGCTGGTGCAGGATCCTTTGGCAATCCGCATCCTGAGCGGCGAAGTGCGGCACGGCGACCATGTGCGAGTGGTGCCGGATGGCGAGCATCTCGCCTTCCGGACCACTCACGCGGCGGTGCCGGAACCGGCAGTTGCGGTGGTGTGACTTGCACGCTTGAACTGACCAACTGAGCATTGAACCATGCTTCGTAGGTCAGTTCTTCATTTTGAGAAACGTTCTAGAGTTTGCCGTAACACTGCGATGCGTTGAATGCCTTGCAGATCGTTGACATAGTGCACTTCCCTCCAGCCGTGTAGAAGTTGGTCAAAGGTTGCGGTACGGCCTGCTGTCTCCATCAGTAGCCAGCCGCCTGGTTGCAATTGTGCACGAGCCAGCGGAATGAGCCGGCGGTAGATGTCATGGCCGTCCGGTCCACCGAAGAGCGCGAGATGCGGCTCGTGATCGCGTACCTGCGGGTGCAGCTCGCTTGCTTCTGTCAGTGGGATGTAGGGTGGATTAGAGACGATCAGGTCGAACCGCTCTGATGTTGCGGCAAGCAGATCGCTTTGGGCGAAGCGGACGTTGCGTGCATTCAGCGCTGTTGCATTGCGATGTGCAATCGCAAGAGCTTCCGGGGAAATGTCCAGTGCGAGGATGCTGCTGCGCGGGTACTCGAGAGCCAGCGTGACGGCGAGAATGCCGCTGCCGGTACCCGCGTCGGCGATGCGGAGCGGTGCGGATCGATCTGGATGGAGGCGCAGCACTTCCTCAATGAGGTGCTCGGTTTCGGGACGAGGGATCAGTACATCCGGCGTGACGGCGAAGTTGCGGCCAAAGAACTCCTGTGAGCCGCGAAGATGCTGGATGGGAACAGCACCACGGCGCTGCGCGATCATGCCGAAGAAGCTGCCCTGTTCTTCTTCTTGCATCACGCGATCGGGCTGGGCAAGCATCTGCACGCGCGTGAGGCCGGTTGCGAGTTCCAGGATGTGCTGTGCGTCGCGGGGGGCGTGTTCGCGTAGATCATCGCGCTTGTTTAGGTGTACGGTGCCGGCGTGCAGGGCCTCTCGAACAGTCATGTAAGAACGAACGCGGCGGGCGCGGCGGTTTCGCAGCGGGCGCGGCAATAATCGTTGCGCTCGCTGCGGGAACGTCGCGTACGCTGCGTACGCTCTTTCATCTCAGGCGGCCACGGCTTCGGCCTTGAGGCGTTCGCTGGTGTCGTGCGCGATCAGCGCGTCCACGATGGGCTGGAGCTTGCCTTCCATCACGTACTCCAGCTGGTGCAGCGTGAGGCCGATGCGGTGATCGGTGAGGCGGTTTTGCGGAAAGTTGTAGGTTCGAATTTTCTCGCTGCGGTCGCCGCTGCCCACCTGCTGCTTGCGCTGGCTGGCCTGCGCCTGGTGCTGCCTTTCCATTTCAACTTCGTAGAGGCGGGAACGTAGAACGCGCATCGCCTTTTCGCGATTCTTGATCTGCGATTTCTCGTCCTGGCAGCTGACCACGGTATTGGTTGGCAAATGCGTGATCCGGATGGCGGAGTAGGTGGTGTTGACGGATTGGCCACCCGGTCCTGACGAGCAGAAGGTGTCAATGCGGAGGTCTTTTTGCTCCACCTTGACATCTACCTCTTCCGCCTCCGGCAGCACGGCAACCGTAATGGCGGAGGTGTGTACGCGGCCCTGCGTTTCCGTGGCCGGTACCCGCTGCACGCGATGCACGCCGCTCTCATACTTCAGGGACGAGTAGACGCGGTCACCCTCGATCAGCGCGGTGACATCTTTCATGCCGCCAACCGATGACTCGGTTTCCGAGAGAACCTCCACCTTCCACCGGTGCAGTTCGGCGTAGCGGAGGTACATGCGGAAGACCTCAGAAGCGAAGAGCGAGGCCTCATCGCCGCCGGTAGCCGCGCGAATCTCGAGGATGACATTCTTCTCATCATTCGGATCTTTCGGCAGCAGCATGATTTTGAGTTGCTCGTCAATTTCGGGCAGGCGCGCTTCCAGGCCGGTCAGTTCTTCCTGCGCCATGGCGCGCATGTCTTCGTCGTCTTCTGCCAGCATCGCCTTTGCGTCGGCAATGCCGCTCTGGACGCGTTTGTACTCGCGGAAGCGCTCAATGACGGGCTCCATGTCGCGGTGCTGCTTCGTGGTCCTTTGATAGCGCTGCTGATCGCTGACCAGCGCCGGGTCAGAGAGATCCCGTTCGAGCTCTTTATAACGGTCTTCAAGCTGTTCGAGGCGGTCGAACATAATATTACTCCTCTGCGTCTGACGCAGGAACTAAGGTGCAAATTAAAAAGGCAGGAACTAGAGTGCAATTTAAAGGGAGAGGCGGTGCGCAGAAGGCGCTGCTACGCAAAATCCAGGCGCGCAGCCGCAGAGCGGGAAGAAGTCACCGGAATGTGCGGAGCGCTGCGCATCATGCTGACTTTGATGATAACGCCACCGGCGCGATGCAGCCGCGATTACCTGGAGACCAAATCCGCGAAGAATGTTGATTATGCCGTTAGTACAAGCGTATACGCCGTTGCGGGGAAGCTCCCAACAGGCGGGCGGGGAACGTAATTACGGCCCAGACCAGCTCCAACGCGCCACCCACGGCGATGCCAACGATGCGAAACGGCAACAGAAGCAACCATACAATTGGATACAGAAGCAGCGCGACCAACGCCAAGGGCCAACAAAGAACGAACAAGACGCACCATAACAGCAGCTTTTGCACTTCGTTACCTCAAGCGGAACAGGCTGTCGAAGATACGAAGTGTTGGCTGGCTTTGTTCCTTTACGGCGCGACACAGGCGAAGCTGGCCGGCAGCATCGGGTCGCCCTTGCCGTCGTACTTCTGCTGCTGCGGATAAGGGCAGAGTGGGCGCACGGTGCGGGTGGGAGCCTCGCGTGTGCCGCCTGTCTTGGCTGCAAGAATGATGCCTGGCGCTTTGCCTGTTTCAACCCATGCTTGCAGTTTGTCGAGCGCTCCCGAACCTTCGCCGTCAGCACCGGGCAGGCTGAGCTGACCGAAGCTGTTTGGGCCGGGGCCGTTGGCGCAGTGCTCCATGCCGGGCGCCATGTACAGGCGGAGCATGGTGTCCGCGCGCTGTGCGCCTATTGCCGTCTGGACCGACGTGAAGTAGTTGATGGCGTTCCATGGCGAAATAGCCGGGTCGTTCCAGCCGTGATAGATGATGAGTTTGCCGCCACGTGCGGCGAAGCGGCTTAGGTCGGGATCGGTTGCGTCCACGTCCTTTGAGGTGCGCTCCATGGCGTGCTGCAATGCCTTGTCCACGTCGGCCGTGAGCGGTTGCCAAACGGGATCGTTCTCCACCATGTAGCGAAAGAAGCCGCTGTTGTAGTTGCTGCCACCGGGGGCATTGCCGAGAATCCAGTCATGCCAAATGGGGTTCTCGTCACCCGGAAGCAAGCCGGGGAAGATCGAGTTGCCCTTGAGGTCGTGGCCGCCAGCATAGAGCGCGCGCAACGAGTTGACCTGCGGCGCAGTCAGGCATGATGTGTCCTCCAGTCCCTTGCACAGCAGGTCTGCGGGATTGAAGTTGCAATGCGCTGGATCGCTGACAATGCCGTCCTTGAGGCCGTCTGTGACATCGCACGCGGCCAACGAGGCGCGATTGATGGCTGGCAGCTTCATGCTAGAGATGTATGCGGCGGGATCACGCTGCGTGGCCTGGGCAAGCGCGACGCCTCCGGTGAGCATGTGCGCCCAGTTGTTTGCGGGCGCGCCGGCCAGGATGCCGTCGTAATCTTCGGGAAAGCGCTGCGCCTCCATCAGGGCTTCGCGTCCGCCGTCAGAGCAGGAATCGAAATAGGCGGTCTTCTGCGGTTGGCCGTAGAAGGCTTTGATGATGTCCTTCGACCGGAGCGCGGTCAGATGCACGGCGCGATAGCCAAAGTCGGCGATCTTCTCGGGGTGGTGATAGGCCCAGCTGGCATCCTCGGCTTCAGCCTGATGCCCAGCGTCGGAACCGGCGGTGGCGTAGTCACGCAGCAGGTTGTTTGCCATCTGACCGTAGCCGATGGAACCCGCGAAGCCGCCGTTTCCAACATCCAGGATGCGGTTGTTCCAGCCTGCCTGCGGCATCCACACTTCGAAGCGGATGACTGAGTCTGCCGTTGGGTGCAGAATCCCGGCCACCCGGCAAAAGGCTGGCAACTTTGCGCTGACACTAGCCGGAATGCTTGTAATGCTGTTCGGAGCGGCGTTCCCGGCTGCGGTGATGGTGGTGTCCGGCAGCGTCAACGTTTTAAGCGCCGCGCACTCCGTTGCGGCGTGGGCAGCCACGGAGCCAAGCGCGGCAAGCATGAATGTAAAAACGAAACGTTGCATTGCCGTCCACTGTACAACGAAGATGTTACGTGTGTGTAGGGCTTGTGTGGCCGGTTCGATCATCGATGAGACTCGGCAGATCGCGCATCCCGTGCAGGACCCGCTCGATGCGGACAACATCACCCTGCGTGCGGTAGAGCACAACATAAGGCTTTACAACGGAACGCCGTAACCCTGGTCGACTTGTGGCGCGAAAGGAAACAGCAGCGGTGTCCGATGGATTACGTGGAATTCGGCTTTCAGTTTGCGGACCCATGTTGTAGCTGCACCTGATTTGTTTTTCGCGATATAGCGTGCGATCTCTTCGAGGTCGCTCCTGACTTGAGGTGCAAATTCAAGCCGCACGTATGCTCCGGGCTTCGTCGTCCATCTGCTGGCAAAGCGTTTCCAGGTGGGCAAAAACCATGTCTGCTGGAATACCCGGACGTGTGTCTGCAATGATTTCTTCGCCAATCTTGCGGAGATCATCGGCGTTGTAGCCCCGCAAAAGGTGACTGCCCCAGAGCTCTTGAAGTGCTAGTTTCACAACATCTTCTGGATTAGCCCCTAACCCTCCCTGAATAGCTTCCGCGATGATCTCCTGCATCGTTTCGTCCAACGAGACGGTTTGTGCCATGAGGTGCCTCCTAAGGCAAACTGCGGTTATTTTAGTCCAAACCCGAAACGCATCCTGCGCATCTGCTGAGAGCATGGCTTTGTTTCTAAACCTCGCGCGGCTTGCCGACGAGCTTGCCATCACCAGCAGCAGACTGAACAAACGTGCGGCGATTGCGGCGGGTATCACTGCGGCAAAAGAGAGCGGCGACGTACATGATGCTGGCCTGTTTGCGATGTACCTCTCTGGCGAGGCCTTTAGCGAGGCGGATACCCGCAAGCTGAACATCGGCGGCGCAATGCTGACCAAGACAGTTCGCGAGATTGTCTCGCCGACGGAGGCGCAGTTCGGCGCGGCGTGGCGGCGGCATGGCGACCTGGGCGCGGCGGCAGGTGACCTGTTTGCCGAGCAGGCGCATACGCCGGAGCCATCGATCACCCTGGCGGATGTGGAGAGCACGTTTGGGTTGATTCCGGCGGCGAAGACCACGGCGGCGCGTCAGGCCTTGCTTGCTGATTTACTGCGACGCTGCGGTCCGGTCGAGGCAAAGTACCTCATCAAGCTCATCAATGGCGACATGCGGATTGGCGTGAAGCAGGCATTGATTGAGGAAGCTATCGCGGTTGCTAGCGGGCAGCCACTGCCCGCATTGCGCAACGCTGTGATGCTCGAGGCAGACCTCTCGCGAGCCACGGAGATGGCGTTTGAAGGGCAGCTGGCAGATGCACGGATGCGGCTCTTTCATCCGCTGGGCTTCATGTTGGCGTCCCCTATAGAGACTCCGGAAGAGGCGGTGGAGCGCTTTGCCGCTAAGCCAGAGACCGCGCGCGAGGCGGACATCTCCGCCGCGCCGGTGAGTGACGCCGAGCCTGAACCGCATATTCGGGGAGAGAATGAATCCGCGCTGACCGATGCTGCCGCCGAACACGCGCCAATCGAAGCGATCCGCATGAATGCACAGATCGAGGACAAATACGACGGCATGCGCGTGCAACTGCATTTCGGGGACGCGTCGCAGCCCGGGCGTGTGGCGTTGTATTCACGCAATCGGGAGGATGTGACGGCGGGGTATCCCGAGATTGTGGAGGCCTTCGGTCGCGTTGAGAGGCAAGGTTCCGGCGTGATCCTGGACGGTGAGTTGCTGGCGTGGGATGTGCGTGCGGACCGCGCCATGCCGTTTGCGGTTCTGTCGCCGCGTCTGGGGCGGAAGCGGATTACAAACGAGATTCGTACCGGCATTCCGGTGGTCTTTATGGCGTTTGATCTCCTATTTGCCGATGGCCAGTTGTTGCTGGAGCTTCCGTTGCGTGAGCGGCGCAGCCGCCTGGAGGCGCTTGCCGAGAAATTACAGCGCATGACACGTTCGCCCTTAGAGGCACCGGCACCTGTCCCGGCTGGCGGACTGTTTGTGGATAAAGCTGACGGTAAACCGCAGGGCGAGCAACGATTGCGGCTCTCTCCAGTGGTGGAGGCGCACTCGGCCGACGAACTTGACCGCGCCTACATTGCCGCGCGTGACCGTGGCAACGAAGGCGTCATGATCAAGGCGTCCGAGTCGCTGTACCAGCCTGGGCGGCGCGGCCTGAGTTGGATGAAGCTGAAGCGGCATCTCGACACGCTGGACGTGGTCATTACCGGTGCGGAGTATGGGCAGGGACGCAAGTCGCAGTTCCTGTCGGACTACACCTTCGCGGTGTGCGGACCGGACGACGGCTTGCTGAATGTAGGCAAGGCATACAGCGGCGTGACGGACGCGGAGATCGCATCGCTCACGGAATGGTGCAAGGCTCATACGCTGGAGGACTACGGCCACTTTCGAACAGTGGAGCCACTCGTCGTGCTGGAGGTCGCCTTTAACAACATCATGCGGAGCGACCGGCACGCCAGCGGATTTGCGCTGCGCTTTCCACGTATCGTGCGCATTCGCGATGACAAGCCGATAGATGAAATCGATACCCTTGCACGAGTCGAAGAGATTTACCAGTCACAACCGGATAAGCCTGCGGAGGTCACGAGCAAGAGCTAGCGATGCGATGTAGCGTATTGTGTCTGTCATGAAGACGAGCCACTTCCTCCGCTGCGCCGCACTGATCTTGGTCTTCCCTCTCCTTGGGTTCACACAGCAGGACGGAAACGCGCATGCGGCCTTTCACAATCCGCTACTGCCTTCCGGGCCGGATCCCTGGGTCATCACAGACGGCGGAGTTTATTACTTCATGGCGACCACTGGCTGGAATCTTACGATTCGGCGGACACGTGACATCGCCGACCTGGCAAATGCGGAGACGAAGATCGTCTGGACGCCGCCTGCTTCCGGTCCGTACTCCAAGCAGATATGGGCACCGGAACTGCACCGGATGGATGGCAAGTGGTACATCTACTTTGCCGCTGATGATGGCACCAATGAAACGCACCGCATCTATGTGATTGAGAATGCCGCAGCCAATCCGCTGGATGGCGATTGGACCTTCAAGGGCCAGGTGAGCGACCGGACCAACAAGTGGGCGATCGACGCGACTGTCTTTGAAGATCGCGGAAAGAAATACATGCTGTGGTCTGGCTGGGAGGGTGATACCGATGGCGAGCAGCGCATCTATATCGCGCGCATGAGCAATCCGTGGACGATTGATTCGCCGCGCACGGAACTCAGCCGCCCGCAGTATCCGTGGGAGCAGGTAGGTGACACTGTAAACCGTCCCGCGATGCCGCACCTGAATGTTAATGAGGGCCCCGAGATCTTGCAGCACGGTGACCGCATCTTCCTCGTCTACTCAGCGTCCGCGTGCTGGACAGATTTCTACGAACTCGGCATGTTGCAGGCGAAGGCGGGCAGCAAGCTGTTGAAGGCTAAATCTTGGACGAAGCTGGATCAGCCTGTCTTCCGGCAGGATCCGGCGGCAGGCGTCTACGCTACCGGACACAACAGCTTCTTCAAGTCGCTGGACGGTAAGCAGGACTGGATCATCTACCACGCAAACAGCGAGCCGCATCAGGGCTGCGGTATGAGGCGGTCGCCGCGCATCCAGACCTTCACGTGGAAGCCGGACGGAACGCCGGATTTCGGCACGCCATTGCCTGAAGCGATGGAGCTATCCGCTCCAGATGGCGTGAAGCCGAAGTAAAAGCGTCAGAAATGGTATGCAACCCCAATAGTGCCCAGTTGCGGCGTGAGGTCATGCTGGGGGAAGCCAAACCAGCGCTGGTATTCGAACTCGCCGCGCGCGTTGATGTGTTTGGTCACATTCAGGTCAATGCCGCCAGCCGCGGCTGCAAGGTTATATGCCAGGTTGGCAATCCCTTGGGGATAGTTAAAGACGCCACGACCGTACATGACGTGTGCGTACGGATTGATGCGGCTGAAATGCAGAACGTAGCGTCCACCCACTTCATAGGTGCGCTCGTACCGCTGGTCGTTAATGCTTGAGTTCAACTGATGAAACGCGACTTCCACGCCAAGATGCGGGCGGAAGTCATACGTGCCGTAGAAGCCGCCCCCCACCAGGTGTGGACCGTAATCGGAACGCGCCATCACAAACGAGCCGCCCAGTTGAAGGTCGGCACGGCGGCTTGCGGTTGCGGTGGTGGCCTGGGCGCGCGCATCCACCAGGCAAAGCAGGAGGCAAAGAACGGCAAACGCCGTCGGTAACCGCAACGGACGCCGGGAGCGAGCGCGGTGATTCGAATCCTGCATGAACATCCTTTGCATCACGGAGGGTAGGACGCCCAATCCGCTCATCTAGTTACATCCTGCATGACCCGGTTGTCACATTCCAAGTTGCGTTTGCGTTTCCCTTTGTGAGGGTACAAGACCCTGAACCGATAGCAACAGCTCATTCTGCATCTGATATGTCCATGGAATACCGTCAACTTGGAAAAAGTGGCTTGCAGGTTCCGGTGCTATGCCTTGGCACGGGTACGTTTGGTGGCACGAATGAGTTCTTCAAAACGTGGGGATCGACCGACGTAGCCGAGGCGCGTGAGCTGGTGGATGTGTGCATGGACGCAGGCGTGAACTTCTTCGACACGGCGGATGTGTACTCCGAGGGCCGGTCTGAGGAGATTCTGGGTGAAGCAATCGCGCATCTGCCCCGCGAATCTGTTCTGCTCTCGACCAAGTGCACCTTCGGGTTCGGCCCGGGGCGAAACGACGCTGGATCCTCGCGCTACCACATCACACGGCAACTGCATGGCAGCCTGAAGCGGCTGCGCACGGACTTCATCGACGTCTATCACATGCATGCGTTCGACGCTCTTACGCCGATCGAGGAGGTCTTAAGCACGCTGGACACTTTTGTGCGCGAGGGCAAAATTCGCTACATCGCATGTTCCAATTTCAGCGGATGGCACCTGCAACGCTCCCTGGATGTGAGCGAGAACCATGGATGGGCGCGCTATGTGGCGCATCAGGCATATTACTCGCTGCTAAGCCGTGACTATGAATGGGAACTGATGCCGCTGGGCATGGCAGAGGGCGTCGGTTGCCTGGTGTGGAGCCCTCTCGGCTGGGGACGGCTGACTGGAAAGGTTCGCAGGGGCCAGACTGCGCAGAAGGGCACGCGGTTCAGTGATGGCCAGGCCGGTGGCCCGGTGATCGACGATGAATTTGTGTATGACGTGGTGGAAGCGCTGGACGCCATGGCAAGCGAAACCGGCAAAAGCGTGCCGCAAATAGCGCTGAACTGGCTTTTGCGCAAGCCGACCATCTCCAGCCTGATCATCGGTGCGCGCAACACGGAACAATTGAAGGCCAATCTACAGGCAGCAAGTTTCGTATTGACACCGGAACAGGTTGCCAAGCTGGACCGCGTGAGTGAGCGTCCGGTTCCCTATCCGTATTGGCATCAACGTCAGTTCGACCGGAATCCAAAGCCGCCCAGCTATCGTTAGCGGACACTGCCGCGCCAGCAGGTACGGTAAAATCACCACATCGCTTCTTCCCCCGGCGTTTTCGAGAAGCGTCTTACAGTCAGGACGGCATCATGGCGGACCATACCTGCCCGACGTGCGGGCGCGGCAATCTTGTGCGCTGCGGCCGCAAAGGCCTTTGGGAAAGGCACGTTCTGCCCCTGTTTGGCGTGTTCCCATGGCGCTGCGGACGTTGTCAGACCCGGTTTCGGCTGAGCGACCGCGGTGATGGGTTTGTCCGCTCGCGGCGGAAGCCCGCATATCATCGCCCGGATGATGCGAATTCCTGAGAGCAAGCCGCGCGGCGATATACTAACGTGTGATGTTCCTCTTTTCAACGGGCCACTCTGGCCGCCGGCCTCCAAGAACAAAGACACAGGCGCTTCGGCGTGAGGCGCATCCTTACGACATGGACGATGGCCGCAGAATCCGCTCCACAACCGTTCTGTGTGTGCGTCGCAATGGTGCCGTGGTGATGGCGGCCGATGGACAGGTGACGCTTGGCAACGCCGTGATGAAGCAGGGGGCGAAGAAGCTGCGGCGGCTGTACAACGACAAAGTGCTGGCGGGTTTTGCTGGATCGACCGCGGATGCGTTTTCGCTCTTTTCGCGCTTTGAAAGCAAGCTGGAGCAGTACGCCGGAAATCTGCCGCGCGCGGCTGTGGAGCTTGCAAAAGACTGGCGTACGGACAAGCTGTTGCGGCAATTGGAAGCCCTGCTGCTGGTCGCCGACAAGGATCACATGTACCTGCTGGGCGGCAATGGTGACGTCATCGAGCCGGACACGGTCGAAGGCGGCGCGATCATGACCATCGGCAGCGGCGGCAGCTTTGCGCAGAGCGCCGCGCAGGCGCTGCTGGAGAATACGGATCTGACTGCGCGCGCAATCGTCGAGAAGAGTATGAAGATTGCCGCCGAGATTTGTATCTACACCAACGAAAACATCACCGTGGAAGAACTTTGAGCCTCTTTGCCTATTATTCAGTGGCTCAATGAAATCCGACTGCCCATGAGCATGGTTGAGCACGCGAAACGCAGATTTCCTCCGCTTCGCCGCAGGATCATAAAACGCAGGAAAGAGACCTATGGCTATTTACTTACCCGGAGTAGCGGAAGACCAAGCGGTTGGCTTGGAAGAGATGACGCCGCGCGAGATCGTGGCGGAGTTGGACAAGTACGTCGTCGGGCAGCACGCGGCGAAACGGGCCGTGGCCATTGCGCTGCGCAACCGTCAGCGGCGCCAGAAGCTGCCGCCCGAAATTGGCGACGAGATCATGCCAAAGAACATCATCATGATCGGTCCCACCGGCGTAGGTAAAACAGAGATTGCACGACGGTTAGCTAAGCTCACCAACTCGCCCTTCCTCAAGGTGGAGGCCAGCAAGTTCACCGAAGTCGGCTATGTGGGCCGCGATGTGGAATCCATTGTGCGCGATCTGGTGGAAACCGCTATCGAGATGGTGCGCGAGGAGAAGCTCGAAGAAGTTGAGGATAAAGCGGAGCTGAACGCTGAGGAGCGTTTGCTGGACCTGCTTCTTCCGCCTGCGCCGCTCGAAACCATGAAGCTCGCGCAAGAGACGCAAGGCGAGAGCCTGACCCAAAGCATGACGCCAGCTGTTGCCATCGACTTTGACGCGGGCGCGGAGCAGAAGCCAGAGGAGCCGAAGCCGCACGACCGCACGCGCGAGAAGCTGCGGCAGCAGTTCCGCGAGGGCAAGCTGGACGACCGTACGGTGGAGGTCGATGCGCGGGAGCGGAACCATCCGTCGTTCGAAATTGTGGGCGTGCAAGGGGGCGAAGACACGGACCTGAACCTGAAGGATGTGCTGCCTGGTCTGTTTGGCAGCCGCACGCGCAAGAAAAAGATGAAGGTCTCGGAGGCGTTTGAGTATTTCATCAGCGAAGAAGAGGGACGCCTGATCGACATGGATCAGGTCACCCGCACGGCCATCGAGCGCGTCGAGGATTCCGGCATCGTCTTCCTGGATGAGATCGACAAGATCGCTGGACGTGAGGGCGGCCACGGCCCTGATGTGAGCCGCGAGGGTGTGCAGCGCGACATTCTGCCCATCGTGGAAGGCACAACGATCAACACCAAGTACGGCTTTGTCTCCACCGACCACATCCTGTTCATCGCCGCGGGTGCGTTCCATGTGTCCAAGCCGAGCGATCTGATTCCGGAGTTGCAGGGCCGCTTTCCCATCCGCGTGGAGCTGCAATCGTTGACGGTGGAGGATTTCATCCGCATCCTCACGGAGCCGAAATCGTCACTCGTGAAGCAGTCGATAGCGCTGCTGGAGACCGAGGGGCTGAAGCTGGAGTTTAAAGCAGAGGCGCTGGAGGAGATGGCGAACTTCGCTTTCAGCGTGAACGAGACCACGGAGAACATTGGCGCGCGGCGGCTGCACACCATCATGGAGCGCGTGCTGGACGAGATCAGCTTCCAGGCACCCGATCTGCTTAAGAACCTGAAACCGGCCGTAAACGGCGTAGTCGCTCAGGTGGAGCCAAGCACGGTGGAACAGCCAAAAGCTGCGGCTGCCAGGGTGCCAGGAACAGCGCATCCTTTGCCGGTCTTGGAGCGGCAGGTAGAGGGTGGCGTGGAGCGCGTCGTCGTTATTGATCCGGAGTACGTCCGGCAGCAGGTGGCAAACATCGTAAAGAATCAGGATTTAAGCCGCTACATCTTGTAATCCCGCAGAAACATTAAGGGTGCCCCACCTTCGCGAAGCTAAGACGGGATTGGGTTAAACATCAGGGTGCCCCACCTTCGCGAAGCTCAGGTGGGATTGATGGTCACGGAGAAAATCTCCATAGCCGCTGCCGTCCGTCTAACCACTGAGATAATCGAAAAGATGCTTCCGAACCCTTCACCGGCACGCCTTGCCGCCTTCTGTCTGCTGCTCAGCACGTTGTTCACCGTGGGATGCCACGCGCAAACGGTCTCCACCGGCAGCAAGCTATCGCCCGAGATGGCCCGGCGCATCGCCTTGACTATTCGCACCAAGGCAGGGCTGCCCTTCAACTATGACGTGAGGGTAGGCGACCGCAAGCCGGGCAAGGAGCCTGGATGGGATGAGGTCACTGTCTTTCTGGGTGAGGAGGGGAAGCCGTCGCGCCCCATGACCTTTCTTATCTCCAAAGACGGCAAAACGCTCGCCCAGATGAATACCTTTGATATCTCGAAGGATCCGCGTACGCTGATCAGCGATGTGGGGCGTCCGGCGCGCGGCGGAACGGAAAAGGCACCCGTCGATATCGTGGTCTACGACGACCTGGAGTGCCCCTTCTGCGCCCGCATGCACACGCAGATGTTTCCAGCCGTGCTCAACCGCTACGGTGACAAGGTGCGCATTGCCTATAAGGATTTCCCGCTAACCAGCATTCACCCCTGGGCTACCCATGCCGCAGTGGACGCTGATTGCCTGGCCACGCTGAGTCCTGCCGGGTACTGGAACCTCGTGGATACCCTGCACGCCCACGTGGAGACCATAGGCATCGATCCGAACGCACCGCCAAACGCAGACAAGACGCCGGTAAAGACTCTTGCCGCAGCAACGCAGCAACTCGACCAGGCAACACTGGACGAGGGTCACAAGCAAAAAGTGGACGCAGCCAAACTGGCTGCCTGCGTGCAGAAGCAGGATGACTCGACCGTAAAGGCTGGCCTGGCCGAGGGCGATACCCTCAATGTCAGCGGCGTTCCGGCACTGCTGATCAACGGCGAACTGATTACCGGAGCTGTTCCCATCGAATACGTCTACCGCGCCATCGACGACGCCTTGACCGCTCAAGGCATCACGCCGCCTCCACCGGTGCCTTTACCGTCACTGGATGCGCCTCCCGCAGCGTCACGCTGATCGTGCGGCATAGAATACACCTGTGAGTCCGCTCGCCGACAGCCTGATTCAAATCGATCTCGCTCCGCAGAAGCCCGCGCCGAAGCCCGCGTGGCTGAAGGCGCGCGCGCCCACGGGCGAGACGTTTCACGCTCTGAAGCGGCTTACACGCGACCTGGGCCTGCACACCGTCTGCGAGAGCGCGCACTGCCCCAACATCGGCGAGTGCTGGAATCACAAGACCGCCACCTTCATGATGCTGGGCAACAGCTGCACCCGCCGCTGCGGCTTCTGCGCGGTGCCCAGCGGCAAGCCCGAACCCATCGACCATGATGAACCGCGCCGCGTCGCCTATGCCGTCGCGCAGCTTGGGCTGGCCCACGCTGTCATTACCAGCGTCAATCGCGACGACGATAACACCGGAGCGGCGCGTGCCTTTGTCGAGGTTATCCATCAGATTCGACGGCAGGCACCCAGCTGCCAAGTTGAAGTGCTTACTCCAGACTTTCAGGGCACTCAGGAGGCCATCCGCCTCGTCGCCGCCGCGCAGCCTGAAATCCTGAACCACAACATCGAGACCGTGCCGCGCCTGTACCGCGTGGCGAAATCAGGCGGCCGCTACGAGCGGTCTATCGGCTACCTCCGGCTCGCGAAAGAACTCAATCCGAAGCAGGTGACCAAGACCGGCATCATCGTCGGCATGGGCGAGGAGACGCATGAACTCCTCGCCGTCTTCCGCGATCTTGCCGCTATCAAGGTCGACATCCTGACCATCGGCCAATACCTGCGCCCGTCCAAAGACCACATTCCGATGAAGCGCTACTACACGCCGCAGGAGTTCGCCTTCCTGAAAGAAGAAGCACTCCGCATGGGCTTCCGCCACGTGGAAAGCGGCCCCCTCGTCCGCAGCAGCTATCACGCTCACGAACAAGCCCAATCCACCGGCTTGGCATAGGTATTGGCGGACGCTGACCGCCACTCGATTTAAACGAGTTCAATCCGCAGACCGCGCCCAATGGCGTTCGCGGCGCGCGCAAGTGTTTGCAATGTGACGGAGCCGTTTCGAGGGTCGAGCAATCGTCAAGCGCCCGCGGCTTGTGTGCATGCGCTTCGCCATCTCCACTTCTGAGATGTTTTTCCTTCAGCATGCCTGTTGTACCTGCCACGCAACCGCTTCCTTAATCGCGATGGCACGCGCTTCTTCGAGCAAGCCTTCACCCTTGAGGAAATCATTAAGCGTGGAACCCACATGCTTGTTCTGTTTCTTCATCACGTCACCCTTCCCATCCTTTGTCTTACAAAAGATCACTTCGGCACGATGCCGCTGGTGGAGGACATGGGTTGTCCCTTGCCGTTGGCGATGGCGATCATGCGGTCGCGGACGGTGTTGTAGGCTGGCCGGCCGTCAAAGAAACCGAACGTGTAGTGCGTCTGCGTTCCCTGGCCGCCTGGTGTGGCGGGCGGCTGGTCCCTGTAGCCGTCCATGGAGTACATGCGCTCGCCCTTAGCCGCCAGATCCGGATGCTGCTTGGCCCATATCGGCTGTTCGAAGTCGCTGCTTTCAAGCGTGATGCGCAGCGTCTGCTTGCCGTCCGCGTTGTACACACGGCCCATTTCGTAGATGTTGTAGCGGCTCCACGGCTGTAGCGAGTAGTAGATGTCGAGGCGGCCAGATGGCAGCGGGTCACGCTCGATGATCACCTGTGTCTGCTGGCGAAACTGCGGGTCGGTGGTGCTGGCGTGCAGGGTGGTCAGTTGTTGCAGTTCCGCGTCACGGGCCGCATCCTGGTGCGTCTCGGCATACGTGCGGGCCAGCAGGGCGCGTGCCTGCCAGTCCTGCGGCGATGCCTGTAGCAAGGGTTTCACGATGGCCAGCGCGTACGCCGCGTCACCGCTGTTGATCGCAGCCTCCGCGGTAAACTTCGCGATCTGCGTATTGCCCGGCGCGGCTTCATGAATAGACTTCAGCTTTGCAAACGCATCGGACCACTTGCCTCCGGCGGCGCTCTCTCCGGCAGCGCGAAAGGCGAGTGTCTGCTCCGCCGTCAGCGCGGATGTCCCAGATGCGGCACCTGTGACAGATGGAGGAGCCTGCTGACAAAGCAGCGCACTTGTAACTAACGCGTAAGACAGGAGGGCCGTGCCGAGCTGGTATCGCATGGGAGAACCTCGTGCATGTGACTGTACAGAATCCGACCCACTCGTCACAAAAAAAAACGCCCACCGTCACTGGTGAGCGTCTTCGAAAGTCTTGGAGCACCGGGTGGGGATTGAACCCACGAATACTGGTTTTGCAGACCAGCGCGTTAGCCACTTCGCCACCGGTGCTCATCCTGCTAGAAATTAGCCGTACTTTAGCTGGGCTGCGCCGTTGTGCGAAGATACGGCTTGACCGTCTTGTAGCCGGGGAACTTCTTCTCCGCATCGTCGTTGGAAACCGCGCCGGTGATGATAACGTCGTCACCCTTTTTCCAGTTGGCTGGCGTGGCGACGGGGTGCTTTGCGGTCAGCGTCATGGAGTCAAGGACGCGCAGAACCTCGTCGAAGTTGCGCCCCGTGGTCATGGGATACGCGAGCATCAGCTTGATCTTCTTGTCTGGGCCGATGATGAAGACGGTGCGCACGGGCGCGTTCAGGGCAGGTGTGCGGCCCTCACTGGTTTCGCCGGCATCTGCGGCCAGCATGTCATACAGCTTCGCGATCTTCAGCTCGGGATCGCCGATCATGGGAAAGTTGACGGCCGCACCGCCGACGTCCTCGATATCCTGCTGCCACTTATCGTGATCGCCAACCTTGTCCACCGAGAGACCGATCACCTTCGCACCGCGCTTCGCGAAATCCTCCTGAAGGTTGGCGACGGCACCCAGTTCCGTGGTGCAGACTGGCGTAAAGTCCTTGGGGTGCGAGAAGAGAACGGCCCAGCCGTCACCGATCCACTGATGGAACTGAATGGTGCCCTGCGTGGTTTCCGCGGTGAAGTCGGGAGCGATGTCATTGATGCGAAGCGACATGAAAGAGTTCCTCAAACAAGCGAGATAACACAACAAAGCCCACCGGTTGGCGGTGGGCAGGTGAGCGCTGCGATGCGGCGAGATGCGGCGCGCTACGACCCTGCCAAGAAACAGCAACAGCAGCGGGCCGTCATGGAACGCATCACCATCACCTGCAACAATAAGCCGGAGAGGTTGCGATGTCAACGGGCACAGGCAGAGGGCGCGCACTGGCGTGGGCGCAGGTAGATGTGTTTGCAGAGCGTGCGCTTGAGGGCAATCCGCTGGCGATCTTCACGGATGGACGTGGCCTCAACGACGCACACATGCAGGCTCTGGCGCGCGAAACCAACCTCTCCGAGACAACCTTCATCGTGCCGGGAGATGCGGAAGAAGAGCGCCTGCATGGCGTGCGGGTTCGCATCTTCACCGTGGAAGAGGAACTGCCCTTTGCGGGACATCCCACGCTTGGCACCGCAAGCTGGCTTTGGGCGAATCACCCTGCACTTCGGGGCGCTCAGGAAGTACGTCTCCGGCTGAATGCAGGAACGATTGCCGTGCGGTTTCGCGCTCCGGAAGCTGGTGAGCTGGGGGTGCACGGGGAAATGCGGCAGCGTGATCCAAAGTTCCTTGCGCGGCCAGACGCTGCTACCGTCGCGGAGGTGTGCGGTTTGCGACTGGATGAGTTGCATCCGGAGTGGCTGCCGCAAGTGGTCAGCACGGGGCTGCCGTTCTGCATCGTGCCGTTGCGCTCACTGGAAGCGCTCGGCAGGTTGCGCATCCGACCCGAAATGGGGCCGCTGCTGGCAATGGCTGGAGCGAAGTTCGTCTATGCCCTGGCTCTAATTGAAAACGGTACATGGCGTGCACGCATGCCGATGTACGGGACCGACGACCCCGCCACGGGTTCGGCGGCAGGATGCGCGATCAGCTATCTGGTCCGGCACGGAGCGGTCGTCTCCGGCGCACAAACGATGATCGAGCAGGGTGCCGAGGTCCGGCGCCCCAGCCGCCTTTACGTGCGCGCTTCGCTGCATGCGGGTGAAGTTCGCGATGTGTTCGTGGGCGGTCGCACCATTCCCGTGGCAACGGGACTGTTTACACTCCTGTAATGCAACGGCTTTCCACAGGGCAAGCAGCGGGTAACGCATAGACGCTGTGCGAGTTGGCCGAACCGGTGGAACACTGTCCCAAACTGGAGCACCATCTTCGCTAAAGTTTCGCCGTTGCGCGATTCCCCGGACCTCCCTTAGCTTGAGGAAGCGCTGAATCACTGAAAAGTGAACAGCAGCCAGCCGCACACGTTGCGCAAACAGTTACTTCAGGATCAGGAATCGTCAGCACTGTGCACTTGCGCACAGGACAGGCCCATCTGCGCCTCATGCGACGCAGTCACACAGCACCCGCTCCCACCACGTGGGAACACAGCCATGGAGAACGCCCAGGACATGCGCCCGAAGAAGATCATCCTTTGTGTCGACGACAACGAACAGACACTTTCAATTCGTAGATTCTTGCTGGAAACACGCGGCTATCGCGTCTTGACGGCCACGGCCGCGCATGAGGCGCTGGAGACGTTGGAAGGCTTTGCGCCGGGCGAGATCGCCTTGCTTCTATGCGACCTGATCATGCCGCAAATGGACGGCACGGAATTGATCCGCCGCGCGCGCGAACTACAGCCTGGGTTGCCAACACTGATGGTGTCAGGAACGGTCACCGGGTTTGAGCGAGGAACCGGCGCGGATGTGTTTCTGCCGAAAGGTGCGTGCTCGCCAGTGGAGTTGCTGGAACGGGTGCGCGTTCTGGTGGCGCGCAAGCGCGGACCGAAAAAAGCACCGCTGGCGGTTCCGGCTGCACACACAGCGCCGATGGTGGCTTCTGCGGTCATGGCGGGGTAAACCGTTTCTCTCGTTGCTCCCGATTCGTTCGTTTCGTTCTGCACAGATCCCGTTGGGAAACGAGAGGTTGTAGTCAAAGATACGTGAGCAACGCCGGAAATGAGATGCGTTAGGCTTCCACCAGACCGTAGCGGCGCTGCCAGTGTTGCTTGAGTTGCCTGCGGACGATGGTGCGCTCCTCTTCGGTAACATTGCGTGTGCGCAGGTTTGCGAAGTCAGCAGCTTCATCTTTTGCCAGTTCGAGCAGGCGGCGGTCGCGTTGCAGGTTGGCGACGCGGAAGTCTGGCAGGCCAGCCTGCTTGGTGCCAAAGAACTCGCCGGGGCCGCGCTGCTGTAGATCGAGTTCGGCAAGCTCGAAACCGTTCTGCGTGCGGGTCATGGCTTCAAGGCGCTGTTCGGCTTCGGGCGAGACGCGGCTACCCGTCATCAGAATGCAGTAGCTTTTTGCGGTGCCACGGCCCACGCGTCCGCGCAACTGGTGCATCTGCGCCATGCCAAAGCGTTCTGCGTATTCGATGACCATCAGCGATGCATTCGGCACGTCCACGCCTACTTCAATGACAGTGGTGGTAATGACCACGTCAAGCTCGCCGCGCTTGAACTGCTGCATGACGATCTCCTTTTCGTCCGCTGGAAGACGCCCGTGCAGCAGGCCCAGGCGAAGCCCGTGCAGCGCTCCGTGGCGAAGCTCCTCGTACATCTCCGTCGCGGATCGCAGGTTTGCTTTTGCGGACGGCAGTATATGGTTCGTTCTCTTTCCAGCGCGCTTTTTGCTTCCGCTTCTGGCGTGTACAAGCGGTTCAGGTTCAGGCTGGGGATCATGCGAGAAGTCAAGCTCTGGCTCATCGTCCTTTGCGCCTTCAATCACCGGGTACACAACGTACACCTGACGCCCGGCACTGACCTGCTTACGCACAAAGGCCCACACCTCGTCGGCGCGCTGATCGGTGATGCGGCGCGTCACAATGGGCATGCGGCCGGGCGGCAGTTCGTCGATGACGCTGACCTCAAGGTCGCCGTAGATGGTGAGCGCCAGAGTGCGCGGGATGGGCGTGGCCGTCATCACCAGAACGTCAGGGTCGCCAGCCTCCGGCTTCTTCATCAGGGTGAAGCGCTGCCGCACGCCGAAGCGGTGCTGCTCATCAACGATGACGAGGCCGAGATTGGCGAAATCCACCTTTTGCTGGATCAACGCCTGCGTGCCGATGATGAGTTCCGCATCGCCGCGTGCGATGCGGTTGCGGGTGCGGCGCTTCTCCGCATCTTCCAGCGAACCAGTTAACAACGTTACCTTGTACTCGCGGGACGAGCGGCGGAGGAGCTTACGCGCGGAGAGGTAGTGTTGCGTGGCGAGAATTTCCGTGGGTGCCATCAGCACGGCCTGGTAGCCGTTTTCGATGGCGACCAAAGCGGCTTCCAGCGCGACGATGGTCTTGCCGCTGCCCACGTCGCCCTGTAGCAGGCGGCGCATGGGCTGCGGCTTGCGCATGTCTTCCACGATTTCGCCCAAGACGCGTTTCTGTGCGGCGGTGGGACGGAAGGGCAGCACCTGTTTGATGGCATTACGCACATTGTCGTCCGCGATGAAGGCGATTCCAGCGCGGTCACGCAGGCGCTTTCGTTTCAACTCCAGGCCAAGCTCAAGGTAGAAGAGTTCCTCGAAAATGAGGCGAGCGTGCGCTGGCGTGGTAAAGGCCTGCAGCCCGGCCATGGAGGTGCCAGCGGGTGGAAAATGCGCTTCACGTAGGGCATGCAGGCGTGATGGCAGCGCGAGGCGTTGGCGCATGGACAGGGGCAACGGCTCCGGCAGGAGTGGACCGGCCGCGAGTTCCTCTATGAGTTGCCAGACGACTTGCCGCATCCATTTTGATCCCAGCTTAGAACCCCACGGCGTGGTACCGCCCAGCGATTCGTAGACGGGCACGATGCGGCCGATCTCCAGCAGCGGAGCGCCGTTGCTTTCCTGCTCGGTGGGCAAGATTTCAAAATGGGGCTGAATCATCTTGAACTGGCCGGTGGTGGAGCGCGACGCCTCCAGCTTGCCATAGAGCGCGACCGCCTGGCCGGGCTTGAACTTGTCCTGGAGATACGTGCCGCGGAACCAGATAGCTTTCAGCGTGCCCAGCCCTTGGCCGACCGTCATCTCGAAGATGGGCATGGATTTCGCGCGAAGAACGGTACTGCCGCGCACTTCGCCGATGACGGTTGCCATCTCGCCTGCCTTTAAGGCACTGAAGGGCTTGGGGTCAAGCCGGTCTTCGTAGCGGAAGGGCAGGTGGTAGAGCAGGTCTTCGACGGTTTCGACACCACGTTTACGCAGAGCCTCCGCGTTGCGCGGACCCACGCCCTTGACGAGTTGTACCGGCGTGTTGAGTTCGACCATCGTCACAGCGATGCTATCAAGCCGGGAGTGCGGGGATTAGACTTAGGTAAGTTGAAACGGACCTCAGCGGCTGAAGCCGCTCTGTTTTCAGCACACGTTACGGCACGGCTGAAGCCGTGCCCTTCGAAGGACCCGTCACCTTAGCATTGAAAGCGTGCATGTCGTCATCACAATCTACTGTTGAACTCGATCACATTCGCAAAGTGTATGAAACCAAGGTGGCCGTCGAGGGACTGTCGCTGCGCATTGAGCCGGGCACGATGTTCGGTCTGCTGGGGCCGAATGGCTCGGGCAAGACTTCGTCTATCCGCATGATGATTGGTATCACCGTGCCTGACTCCGGCAGCGTCAAGCTGTTTGGCAAACCATTTGTGCGCGACAGCCTGAAGCGCGTCGGCTACCTGCCAGAAGAGCGCGGTCTGTACAAAAAGATGAACGTGCTGGAGCAGATCTCATTCATGGGCCAGCTGCGTGGTTTGACCGCCGCTGAAGCAGAGAAGCGTGGCCGCGCGTGGGCCAGCCGGTTGCAGATCACCGAGGCGCTGCCTAAGAAAACCGAAGAACTGTCAAAGGGCATGCAGCAGAAGATTCAGTTCATTACGGCGCTGCTGCACGATCCGGACCTGGTCATCATGGACGAGCCCTTCAGCGGCCTGGACCCGGTGAACGGCGCGCTGCTGCAGGACACGCTGCTGGAGCTGCGCGCGGCGGGCAAGGCCATCCTGTTCTCCACGCATCGCATGGACCAGGTCGAGCGCATGTGCGACGAGATCTCGCTCATCCATCGCGGCAAGGTCGTGCTGGAGGGCAGTATGCGTGAAGTAAAGAGCGCCTACCCGCGCAATCGCGTCGACGTGACGTTCGAGGGAGACAGCAGCTTTCTGCGCAACCCAGTCGTGGAAGACGTGAAGGAGTACGGCGGTGGCGCCAGCATCAAGCTGCGTGGCGCGCATCCTGATGCTCAGCCATTGCTGGCCGACGCGGTCGCGCACGGCACGCGAATTACACGATTTGAGGTGAAAGAGCCAACACTGGAAGAGATCTTTATCGAGCGCGTGGGAGGCAACGTCGATGCATAACGTTCTGCTTAGCAAGCGGGTGCCCCACCTTCGCGAAGCTAAGGTGGGATGGAGTGGCACGAATTTCCGAGAGCAAAAGCTCGGGTTAGCTCCGCGAACCTGGGGCCCCCGGGTCGAGAAGGGTTCCCATGCATAACATTCTGCTGATTGCGCGGCGCGAGTACCTGGAGCGCATCCGCACCAAAGGCTTCCTGATCATGACGGTACTCATCCCGCTGCTGATGGGCGGCGGTTTTATCGGTTCCGTGCTGATGAGCAAGAATACGAAGTCCGACTCGCGCGTGGTCGTCGTCTCCTACGATCTGCACCTTGCTGAAGATCTGCAAAAAGAGCTGCAGAATGGCGAAAACAGCGCCATGACGGTGAACATCATCGCGCCGCCGAGCGCGAATACCCGCCCGGCGCTGGACCGCGAGTTGCAAGACAAAAGTATCGACGGCTACCTGTGGATTCGCTCGCCGGAACATGCCAACGGGCGTCCGGCAGTCGAATACAAACCGCGCTCGTCAGCCGACCTGTCGACGCGCGAACGCCTCCAGGGGGCGCTCCGTACGGTGCTGATGCGCGAGCAGTTGCAGCATCAAGGCATGGCTGCGCAGGATGTCAACGCGCTGATGCAGCCGGTACAGATGAACTCCTCCGCAACCGGCGAGGCGGACAGCACGACGGCAAATTATGTTGGCGTCATCGTTCTGTTTCTGCTGATGTACTTCGTCATCATGCTGTACGGCATGAACGTGGCGCGTTCCATCATCGAGGAGAAGACCTCGCGCGTCTTCGAGGTGATGCTGGCGACCATCCGGCCAAGCGAACTGATGGCAGGCAAGATGCTCGGCGTGGGATCCGTTGGTCTGACGCAGGTGGCGGTATGGTTGGCTGCCGGATTCATCCTATCCAGCACATCGCTGATTGCCCATTACATGGGCAGCGGAGCGCATATACATCTCTCGGCCACGCAGATCATCTTCTTCGTGGTGTACTTCCTGCTGGGTTACATGCTGTACTCGTCTGTCGCGGCGGCGCTGGGGGCCATGACGAACTCCGAGCAGGAGCTGCAGCAGCTGAATATGTTCTTGGTAATGCCGCTGGCCATCTGCATGTTCTCGCTGGGCGCGGTGGTCAACGCACCAGATGGCAAGCTGGCAACGGTTATGTCGCTGATTCCCTTCTGCACGCCGCTGCTGATGTATATGCGCATTTCGCTTGGACATCCCTCCGTATTGCAGGTGGCATCGTCTATTGTGCTGATGCTGGTGACCATCTACGCCGTACTCTGGATCGCCAGCCGCATCTACCGCGTGGGCATCCTGATGTACGGCAAGCGGCCCACGCTGCCAGAGATCATGCGCTGGCTCAAGTACTCCTAGTCACGTAGTAACGTGAGCTATGCGCAAAACCTGGCCGCTTGCTTCCGTTCTTTTTCTGTTGTTCCTTGGTGGCCGCAATGGGTTGTCCGCTGAGACGATGAGTGCGCCGGATGCGGGGATTTCGCGGGCGCTGGCGCGGGACCGCGCGGCGCGTGTCTCTGATCTCCGCTACAGTCTGCAGTTCACCTTGAAGCCCCACGCGATGGCTATGCCGGGCGTGGAGACGGTGCGGTTCACGCTGGTGGCGGACGCCGCGGCAGACCTGCCCATTGACTACCGCGAAGGCTCCGTGCAGCGCGCCACACTGAACGGTGCACCCATTGCGACGGAGCTGAAGAACGGCCACCTGATCTTGCCCGCCGCGCAGCTTCACACGGGGGAGAACACGCTGGAAACGGAATTTACGTCGCCAGTGGCAACGGCGGGCGCGGCGATCACGCGGTATGAGGATAAGGAAGACGGCAGCGAGTACTTCTACTCGTTGTTTGTTCCCATGGACGCGAGCATGGCGTTTCCCTGCTTCGACCAACCGGATCTCAAGGCCCGGTTCACGCTGAGTCTCGGCATGAGGAATGCACCGTCTGATTGGACGGTGATCAGTAATTCAAAGCAGTTGAATTCCTTATACGAGCAAACGAGCCGCTTTCAGCAGACTGAAGTTTGGTTCGGCGAAACAAAGCCAATCTCCACCTATCTCTTCGCGTTCGCCGCCGGTCCGTGGGCCAAGCTGAGCGGCAAGCCCGGGGAGCCGGACCTTTACGTGCGTAAGTCGCAACTGAAGCGCGCGCAGCCCGAGGCACCGCATGTGCAGGAGATGACCGCGAAAGGTATTGCCTTTCTCAGCGGCTACTTTCAGCAGCCGTTCCCCTTTCCCAAGTACGATCTGGTACTCATTCCCGGGTTCCCCTTCGGCGGGATGGAGCACGCGGGTGCCACCTTTCTGAACGAGAATGGCGTGCTCTTCCGTTCCGCTCCCACAGCCAACGACCGCTTCAGCCGCGACACGCTGGTGCTGCACGAACTGACGCATCAGTGGTTTGGCGACTTGGTGACGATGCGCTGGTTCGACGACCTGTGGCTGAAGGAAGGCTTTGCGCAATACATGGCCTATCGCGCGCTTGCCACGTTGGACCCGGAATCGCAACCATGGAAGCACATGTATGAGGACATCAAGCCACTGGCCTACGGCATCGACGAGACGGAAGGGACGACGCCTATCTTCCAGGACATCCCCAACCTTAAAGACGCCAAGAGCGCGTACGGTGCCATCGTGTACCAGAAAGCACCGTCGATCCTGAAGCAGCTGGCCTTCCGCCTGGGCGAGGACAGCTTCCGCAACGGTCTGCGCGCCTACCTGAAGCAGCACGCCTACGGTAACGCGCAATGGGCAGACCTGGTGAGTGCCTTTCAGACCGCAAGCGGGCACGATGTGCAGACATGGGCCAAGGCATGGGTACTGCAGCGCGGCATGCCGGAGGTTACGGCATCGTGGAGTTGTAGTACTGAAGGCAAAGTAGACAGGATCACCCTGTCGCAGACCGACGTGCTGCCGGACGGCTTCACGTGGCCGATTGCCAACGAGGTGCTGCTGCAATACACCGGTATTCAGGAGCCGGTCCGGGTCCGTATGGATTGGAAAACGGCGCAGGCCGATGTGCCTGGCGTACATGGAAAGGCTTGTCCGGCATATGTGTTCGCGAACGGGGAAGACGAGGCGTACGGTCGCTTTCTTCTGGATGCGAAGAGTGAAGCGGCGGTAAAGCCAGCATTGCTCGGCTCACCCAAACCCGGCCCACTCCTCCGCTCCATGCTATGGGGTGCGTTATGGGAGAACGTGCACACGGCGCGCTCGGCTCCGCGTGGCTATGTCGATCTGGCGTTGAAAGACTTGCCGCAGCAGAATGACGAGACGCTGGCACGCATTCAGTACGGACGCGCCGCCGGAGCGCTACAGCGGTACATGAGCGATGCCACGCGTGCGCCGCTGGTGGAGGAGTTGGAAGCAATCGCAACGGAGCGGATGCAGAACGCGCCTACCATTGGCCTGCGGCTGGTCGCGTTTCGCGCGCTGAGCAGCGTAGCCGAAACGGCTGCCGCTCGTGCGACCCTGAAGGAGATCTTGGCAGGCAAGGTGACGATTCCCGGCGTCGAGCTGCGTCCGCTGGACCGCTGGAATCTCGTGAGCCGGCTAATTGTGTTGGGAGATGCCGATGCGCCTGCGCTGCTTGCAGCCGAAGCGAAGCGCGACACCAGTGATGATGGCCGCCGCTCCGCGTGGGCAGTAGAGGCCGGCGCGCCTGACCCAGCGGTGAAGCAGCGCTACTTCGACGCGTACCTTGCACTGCCAAAGGACACGGGCGCCAAACCCGAGGACTGGATTACGCAAAGCCTGCGCCCCTTCAACAGCGTGCGTCAGGCACCGTTGACGTTGCCGTATCTGCAGCGCAGCCTTCAGCAACTGCCGCAGATCAAACGTGACCGCAAAATCTTCTTCCTCGGCGCTTGGCTTGGATCGTTTCTGGACGGGCAGACCAGCCCGGAAGCTGAAACTGTGGTGCGGCAATGGCTGGCGCAGCCGGGCATCGACCCAGACCTGCGGCGCAAGGTGCTGGAAAACACGGATCCGCTGGCGCGTACGGTCCGTATCCGGCAACGCTTCCCGGAGTAGCTCTGATACTTGCTACTCACGTCATCCTGAGCGCAGCGAGGGTCTCGCAAGCTTCCGCAATTTACCGCAACTTGCCTGCCGCGTTCTCCAGCACTACGTTGGAAAACACGCCCGTATCGAGCGTTGCGGCCTGATGCGGGCAGAATCCAATGCCGACATAAAACGGCGAATCGAATTGAAGATGAATGGGCGGCCCGAGCGGATGCATGGGCTCGCCTGCAAGGCTGGCGTACAGCGCAATTTCATCGCCATGCTTCTCGATGCCGATGCGTTTCGGCAGCGTCTTGGCCAGCGATCCGCCGAAGCGGAACTGCATGTCATGCATGTTTGTGTCACGTTCATCGCGCTCTGCCAGGTGAATCATGCCGGTGCCATGTTCCGCCACCACAGCTTCCTTTGCGTCGTCGTCCAGACTCTGCCGAATTACCAGCACCACCTTGCGATCGCCTACCTCGCCCACTTCAGGGAACGATACATCCGCCGCCAGCGATACATCACCCGACATCTTCTTCCATACAAACCGAAACTCATCGCGGTTGTACCAGATGTTGTACCCGGCAGAACGGATCGTGTACTGGCCGTTGGCTGGGTTATAGGTGGAACTGCCCTCCACCAGCGCCCCTCCAATATCGGACTGGCCATCAAATACTCCCAACGGCGTGTCTACCGTGCGGGCAGCGCGGTGGAAGCCCGGTGGCGGCGGTATCTGCTTATGCGTGGCGGAGCCGGGCAATGCCCAGTCCGGCACAACGGGTGCAGGCGTTTGCGCATACATGCACGGAACGGCGCATGCCATCCCAAGCAGCGCGACATACGAGAGTGCAACGCAAGACTTCATGGCACACAAACTACCAGAACTCACCACCGTTACGCGAGTGCTTCCCGCCACGACGATACCCGGCAACCCCTGCCCAAGCCATGAGAACGGTTTTACGTCCTAGCGTCCATCGCGCAGCCGTTTTGCCAGCCGCTCCGGGAGGCCGGCCATCAGAATGCGGCCCTGCGCCAGATCGATGTCGTACGGTTCGCGGTGAAATGTGACGGTCTGGGCGTCGCTGTCCAGGATTGCGTAGGCGGCGCGCGGATCGGCGTCCCTCGGCTGGCCGATGGAACCGGGATTCAGCAGGTAGCGTTTGCCGTCTTCCAAATGGAGTGCCCATTGCGACCGGCCCTTGCCGCGCTGCTGTGGCTTCGTTTCGAACCAGCGGCCATCGGACCAGCCGAATCCACCCTGTACATGGGTATGGCCAAAGAAGGTGCAACGCGCCACCATCTGCTGTAGCGGTGCCCAGGCGTCGCGGATGTTCAGGATGTAAATGTCTTCGTGCAGCGGCGATCCATGCGCCAGCGCGGCCGTCGCATTCAGTGTCAGTACGGGACCGCCGGGTAACGCACGCAGCCACGCGGAGGATTCCGGGGTGAGTTGATCTTTTGTCCATAAGGCCGCGTCGCGCGCCCCGCTGGTGAAGTGCGCCGCCGAGGCGATGCCAGCGCACACCTTGTCATGATTGCCGCGCACGCTGAGCGTTGCCACGGAGCGGATAACCGCGACCACCTCATTCGGACTGGCGCCATACCCGACGACATCGCCCAGGTTCCAAACGGCATCGCACGACCCCGCTGCTGACAACACCGCTTGCAGCGCCTCCAGGTTGCCGTGAATATCGGAAAGGATCAGAGCGCGCATAAGGCAGACCGTCAGCGCCTGCGCGCGGAACCCTCCTATGCTAACTGAAAGATGTCATGGAAGTTGCCCCAGATTGGGACACTGTCGCCAATGGCCGGGAACGGTCCATCCGCATTGTGGGAATGGCGGCCAGCAGGGCCTGCGTGTACGCGTGCTGGGGATGGCGAAAGAGTTCCGCCGCGCCCGCCATCTCGATAATGTGTCCGCGCTGCATGACGGCAACGCGGTCCGCTGTCTGCGCTGTCACGGCAAGATCATGCGAGATAAACAACATGCTTAGGCCGTGCTGCTCCCGCAGGTTGCGCAGCAGCCGAAGGATCTGTGCCTGCACGGTCACGTCCAACGCGGTCGTCGGCTCGTCGGCAATGAGTAAACGTGGCTTGTTGACCACCGCCATGGCGATCATGATCCGTTGCCGCTGCCCGCCAGAGAACTGATGCGGATAGTCACGCATGCGGCGCTCAGGGTCCGGCAACGCGACCTCGTGCAGCGACTCCAGCACGCGTGCGCGGACCGCCGAGCGGGAAAGTTCGCCGTGATGAACGCGAACAGCTTCCGCGACCTGGTCACCAATCCGCATGGATGGATTCAACGCGGTCATCGGCTCCTGAAAGATCATGCTGATGTCGCGGCCACGATGTTTCCGCATGGCGCGCTCCGGCAGAGTCAACAAATCCATTCCGTCGAAACGTATGCTGCCCGTCACCACCGCGCCGCGCCCAAGCAGGCGCAGGATGCCGAGCGATGTGACGGACTTGCCGGAGCCTGACTCACCCACCAGACCCAGCACCTCACCGGGTGCGATGCTGAAGGAAATGGTATTAACCACCGGTTGGGACAAACCGGAGAAATGGACGGTCAGGTTCTCAACTTGGAGGAGTGGCGACATACACTCAATCCTTGAGAGCCGAAAGCGTCTTCTCCAGGCTGACCGGGTCTTCCACGTTCAGCGCGGGCAGCGATCTGTCGATCTGCCGTAGCAGACCGCTGAGAACACGGCCCGGACCCACCTCGATAAACATCGTTGCGCCGCCGGTTCCGCGCAGCAGGTCAATGCATTCCGTCCATCGCACAGCGCCGGTCACCTGCCGTATCAGGCTGTCGCGTGCTTCAGAGCGGCGCGTCACCAGTCGCGCATCCACGTTGCTGGCGACGGGAAAGGTGGGATCGTTGAAGACAGCGCGCTCCAGGTCGGTGGCCAGCCGCTCGGCAGCTGGCTCCATCAGCTTGCAGTGAAAGGGGGCAGAGACGGAAAGCAGGACACATCGCTTTGCGCCTGCCTCCTTGCAGAGTTCGACAGCTCGGGCGACTGCGGCAGCTTCCCCGGAGATCACCGTCTGCTCTGGTGCGTTCATGTTAGCCGGGGCAACGATCGCGTTGTGCTCGTCCGAGGCCAACTGGCACAAGTCGCCGATGCGCGCAGCGTCCAAGCCGAGAATCGCCGCCATGGCACCGCCGTTTGGCGGCACCGCCTCCTGCATGTACCGGCCCCGGCAACGAACGATTCCGACCGCGTCGGCGAAAGAAAGCGTACCCGCCACCACATGCGCGCTGTACTCGCCCAACGAGTGCCCAGCGGCAACGGAGGGTGTTACGCCCATCTCCGCCATCACCCGCGCTGCCGCGACAGATACGGTCAGGATCGCTGGCTGAGTGTACTCGGTTTGTTTGAGCTGCTCTTCCGGCCCATCAAAGCACAATTTCGACACATGGTAGCCGAGTACCTCGTCGGCTTCGTCGAAGACTGCTTTTGCGGCAGGAAAATTTTCGGCCAGATCACGTCCCATGCCGACGGTTTGCGATCCCTGACCCGGAAAAAGGAAGGCAAGGGTTTGATTGCTCATCTGTGCGGAACTCCCTGGAACACTGACGTTCAGGAACTGTCAGGTGCAGCCACACGCAGGATATCGTACCCGCCGGGCCTGCATGGATCCAGGCGGGCTAGATGCCTACGCCGAAGTCCAGGCCGGAAGTCTGATCGCCAGCGTGCGCGTAGTAATCGTATGGTGTACGGCGTTTGACTTTATAGCGCCCACGCAGTTCACGGCCCGCGATCAGACCCAGCGTAACCACGCCCATACCGCCCGCTACCCATGCTGCTGCCGTCGCGATGCGCTGCACACGGCTGTCATCATCGGGCTGGGAGGCCCGCATCACCGCCGGAGTATCCGCGATGCTTTCTTGCAGCTTCTCACCAAACTCATCCATGAGGGCGCGACGTCTTCCCATCAGATTCATGCGGACATCATAGCGCACCTCGTGGAACGCTGGCGTTAGCGTTCAGTGCCAATGCAGGCAACTTCCGCCCGGCTGGACCATTGTGAAAAATACAGGGTGGTTGCTTGCTACTCCAGCTTTAAAAATGTGTCCAATAGAACATGGTGATTCCCGGAAGAAGTTGGCTCTGGAAGTATTCTGCGGTTGCCGTGGCAGGCATTCTGCTCCTGGCGTGCGCCGTATCCGCACAGATGCTTGGTGATCCTGCGGCTCCGCAGAATACGCCGCCTCCGATTGCTCCACCACCGGGTGCCATGGTTGCACCAGCGTTGCAACCGAACTTTGACTCGGTCATGGCCAGCGCCTACTCGCAATCATCCTTCAGCTTTGACCGCTCCATGCTGCAGGCTGCTGACGGATTTTTCGCGGGAAGCGATCCAGAGACGCGCCGTGTCGTTGCCGGACTGAACAGCATCACTGTCCACACGTATCACGCACGCGATTTCGCGCGGTACGATCCTGGCGCGCTTGCCTTTATCGACAATGAATTGCGCGGCTCGGGTTGGAAACATCTGGTGAACGCCAACGCCAAGACAGGCAGCACGCAGACCGATCTCTGGTTGCATTACCAAGGCGCAAATATTACCAATGTCACCGTACTTACGCGCGGCGACCGCACCATGACCGTACTCACAGTCGATTGCACGTTGCGGCCACTCGATTTGCTGCACCTGAGCGGTCACTTCGGTATTCCGAAGGTGGATGAGAACGCGGTGATGGTTCCGGCGCGGTAAAAAGTTTTCTTAATGAGCTAAGTCTCTTCAGGAAGAGGGAGGCGGGAGTGGAGGTACTTCCCGCCGCCGCTCCCTGGACGACCCTGGAACGGGTCTAGGAATGCACCCATCCTACGCCCCATGTCTGGCCAAATCCATCTGTTCAAAATTGGTTTGAATCAGCTTGTACCATTTCTGTATGGCCTTCATGGATGTTTCACACGGAACATGTCCGAAATAAAGCTATACGAGCCGGGTTCGTCTTTTTCCTTTGGACAGGATGTAAGTTGCCGGCGCACAGGTTCCTACGCGCATGTACCACTAACATGCGGCGTACACGATGCGTGCGCAGGATGTAACCCGCTGGTGTAGGCTTCAGCGCTTCAGGCTAGCTCCAATTGAGATTGGTCAGTGAGTTTGCGGGCAGCGAGACTTCGGCGACGGCACCCGCAACCCGCACCCGCACTGTGCGCTGGGGTCCGGTATTGCTGAGAACCAGGCACTTCCTGCCATCAGTATTAAGGAACGCAACATGCGCTACCTTGTCGATGTTGCCCTGGGAGTCGATCACCCGTGCCCCTCGCCGTGCGGCATGGTTGTAATGCTTGATAACCCAGTAGTTAGGATTGCGCGTAACTTCTTTGGTGATCGAGTTGATGGTGGTCGTGCCCTTCGAGTGCACAAAGGGGCCGATGTTTGGATTTCCGTGCTCGTCAAGTGTGACGTTCCAGTCGATGCCGCAGCGTACCCAGTTGCGCAGAGCCATGGCACCCCCGGTACCACCTTCGGCGATGGCGACGTCTGGGGGCACTTCCTTGTCCAATGAACTGATGTCCAAGACTCCTGCGTCCGCCTGACCTGTGTTTTGCTGCGTCATGGGACCGGGTGTGGCAGCTATTTGATTGGCAGCGGTTCGCGTGGCGATCGCGAAGTGTCCTTCCGTCCAGTATTGGCTTATCGTTGGAAAGGCGTCATGGATGCGTGTCATCGCGGTCACGGACCCTACATACGGGTGCCAGGCCACACCCTCGACATACTTGAACACCTCGGGGTCTTCAAGCGTGTTGAACACACGGCCCCAGAGATTGAAGTTGTGATCCAGAAGCCAGATTTTAGTATCCAGATTGGCTGCCCGCAAGGCCGGACCGAAGTGTTTGCTGATGAAGATTACTTCGTGTTCCTGTGCCCACGCGCAGGCAGGCATGCGCTCGGCCTGCTCAGTGTCTGACTCGTTCTGCGACGTCATGGCATTCACGTGGACGCCCGCCGCCTCATAGGCCTGGAGATATTTCACAAGGTAGTTGGCATAAGTGTGGAAGTTCTTCGGCTTCATGTCGCCGCCCAGCATGCTGCCGCCGTTCTTCATCCAGCCGGGCGGGCTCCAGGGAGAAGCAAGGATGAACAGTTCCGGATTGATTTTGCGGGCACTGATCAGTTGAGGAATCAGGTACGAGCGATCTCGATCGATGGAGAAGCGCTTCAACTCCGGATCCGGTTCACCTTCGTCATAGCTGAAAACCTCCGTGGAGAAGTCGCTGGCTCCAACACAGATCCGGGTCACGTTCATGCCGAGTTCAGACGGGTGGAACAATTCGTGGAGGAACTTCTCGCGAGCTGCCGGGCTGAGCCGGTTGATCATGTACGTGGCGGCGTCCGTCATGGCGGCACCGAAGCCGAGAATCTCCTGGTAGGTTCTCGAGGGATCGACGGTGATGGCACCCGTCTCCGGCTCAGCGGCGGGACTCCACCTGAGATCTTTTTCTGTCGCAAAGCGCCTGGAACCCGAGGACTGCTGGACCGTAACCGGTCCGGGATACTGAGCGAACGCGGACAACGAGGGAGACATTGCGGCAAGCCCAGCGGCTCCCAGCTTGACGAAATCACGGCGAGTTGCGGTGAATGACATGTGCATTTTCCTTAAGGTGTGTTGGAAAGGCGTTCAGGGAATCAATCGGAAGCTTGAACTGATGAATAGGTGCATCTGAGTACCAACCGCTTGAATGTCGCACAGTCACTATAGACAAGCGTTTGTTCTGCTGTCCAGGATCCCCACATCTTCTACCGCGCCAAATGTTTCACGTGAAACATTTTAAGTAACCGGACACGGTTGCCAAATTCCGTTTCATGTGGTGAACAGGGCAGGGTTGCGTTAGCGCTAACGTAAGTGTTGAAATGAGCGCTATTTTGCGCTTTCGTATCGATTTACGTGACGGAAGCCGGGCTGGTGGGCAGTGGTCGATGGAATGGCTGAAGCCGTGCCGCTCCGAAGCTTTGGCTTCGCATAACGCGGCCTACAGCCCGCAATGGGCTTACGAGACCGGTACCTGGGACGTTGCCCCCCGGCTATTACAACGCAGGCCTTCAGCCCGCTCCGCGACTTGTGAGAGATTTACTCTACTGCTGCGGGAGGCCGGTGGCCGTGGGAAGGATGGCGGCGTAGCTCTGGTCGAGGGCTGGGCCGAGGAGAAGGATGGCGGTGGCGCGGCGAACGACTTGAGCGAAGTAGCGGGCTTCGTCCTCGTGGAGGGGACGGCCTAGGAGGTTGTGCTCGCGGTAGCTGAGCCACTTCTTCAGGACCTGATAGCCGCCGAGGGTGTAGCGCCAGACGTTGGCGGGGACGGCTAGCCACTCGGCCTTTGGGTTCAGAGGGGATATAAAGCTCAGTTTTCGTGCTAGTCTTACGCGTATGAAAAAGCTGGTCTTTCTGCTGGTGCTGACTATGCCGCCTGCGTTCGCTAAAGCCATTCATGCTCCACTGCCTGGTGAGGTCTATCAGGCTAAAACCATAGCAATCGTGAACCACACAGGAACACAGTCCGTAACAGATCGAGCATACGAAGAGCTGCAAAAGTGGGGACGCTTCCAAGTCGTGTCGGACGCGACAAACGCTGACATATTACTAGTAGTTGGTGTCCAGCGCGTTTCTACTGGAGCTTCTGCGAATACGTATGGCAACAGCACCTACGTAACTGAGAACCACGCTACTGACATTACAAGTGCATTCTTCTTACATGGTCAGCAGGAGCCATTCTTTTCCGAGAGCGAGCGCGCAGCAATCTTTCGTAAGAGTGCAACGAAGAGGTGCGTAGACGACCTTAAGAAGCGTATGGAAGAGAACTCTAGCGCAAAATGAGCTTGCCCATTGGCGACAGCCATGTCGTACTAAGTGCGAATAACATCTGATACGTACAAGAAGCTTCTTTATGGAAGCCGGATTTCAACTAACTCGTCGTGGAGGGCGCGGCCGAGGAGGTTGTGCTCGCGGTAGCTGAGCCAATTCTTCAGGATCTGGTAGCCGCCCAGGGTGTAGGTCCAGACGTTTGGCGGGAACGGCCAGCCACTCGGCCTTTGGGTTCAGGCGGACCTCGACGCAGGTTTCGCCAAGCAGGGTCATGTTGCTGTCAGCGCGAGATCCTGGCGAGCGGCAGAGTTCTAGCGGGCCATAGGCAAGTTGTTCCAACGAGTACAACTCCTGCTTGGGGAAACCTCTGACCTACTCAAAATATGAGTGAGTAGAGTCATATTTGACTTTGGTCATTAACGACTAGCCATTCCTGTGTTACTATAGGCACAACTAGAAGACGGCCCAAAACGTGCTAGAACACGCTCTGAGCCTAATTCAAGCTGGAGTTCTCGTGCACTTGCACGCTTATTCTACAAGTCGTTAAGCACCCTCTTGCCTTCCCGTTAGCGCGGGAAGCTCTGTATTCGTTTGCTTTAACCTTCTTCTGATTAGGAAGGATTTAATCAACAGAGGCCACGGTCGATACTCGATAACCGCAAGTTTGTCAAGATGTTTCGACGAACTTAAGTTCATAGTAAAACGCGGACATGGATGTGTCAACTGTGTGCTTCCTTTAGCGGCACAGAATTCGTTTCAATGAATTCTAGTGCGTTGTTTTGGAGATTCACAAAGTATGGCATCGCGAAACATTTACATCGAAAACGAGAGCGCAAAAATGCCTGCGCCTCTCGCAAACATCAACTTTGATGATCGTCACTACCTTCCCATCTTGAAGACGAAGGAGGGCGAGCTCTGGGCCTTAGGGAATACAGGAGCAGCACGCAAGCCTTTCATAACGCCATTGCTCGAACTTCATGTAGGGCCACCGAACAGGACTTCGGCTCAGCACATAGATACTGTTTGTGAGCAGATAAAGCAGGCATGGGGAAAACGCCGATTCTTCCTTGACACGCATCTTTATGGCCAAACGTCCACCGCATCGGCAGCGTTATGTGTAGACGCACTCCAGGCTGTGGCTGCGGAAAACATGAATTTTGTTCCGGTTCTCTCCATGAAGGCATCGCCAAATTTTTGTCAACAGATTCGTCCATATGTGGACAAGGGAACAGGGCTTCTTCTTCGTCTTCGCTCGGGTGATTTCGTCGATGTTGGCGCTTTGCAAGAATCCTTGTCTGATCTGCTGACGAGCTTCTCCCTAACTCCTAATCAGGTTGACGTTCTTATAGATTACGAAGCCGTCACTGAAGAGGCAGTAATGACGCAACTTTTGCGAACCCACGTAAACCAATTGCCCTATGTTAAGCATTGGCGCACACTCAGCACTGCCGGTAGTTCGTTTCCTTCTAGCGTAGCAAACCAATCAGCACACGTTTGGAACTCTCTCCCTCGACGGGAATGGGAATCATGGAGAACGGCGGGAAGTGGCTTTGCGTTGCTTCGCAATTCAACGTATGGAGACTATGGCGTTCGAGATAACCAACCACCTGTGAGCATGGGCTTCCCTTATCCGAACATCCGATATACGAGCAACGGAACCTTTTTGGTGCGTAGACATGATGTGCTGGTTAAGGACGGCGGTTCAGCAGGAATCCGCGTAATATGCAAATCGCTATTACAGCACCCTGCATGGCGAGGTGCTGCCTTCAGTGAAGGTGACGCACGAATTATAATCAATGCCGATCCGCAGCAAGGACCCGGCAATGCTGGAAATTGGACTGCTTGGGGAATGAATCACCATTTTGCATCAGTGGTGGACGAAATCCAGAGCCTCCCCTTGACTTGATAGCCTGACGGAGGGCGGCTGAGATAGTTTCGGCTGGCAGGCTTTCTGCTATAGCCTGCCAGATTTCGCTCACAGGTGTCTTTGCCAACTCTGTACGCGGTGTTTGTAAACGGAGCAGACGAATAGCTTCATCACGCCATAGCATCTTAGCGAGCATAATCCCGCTAAGGCGAATGTTGGAGCGGCCACTACGTATGGTCTTAAAAGTGACTGTATTACACTGCTCTATTGCAAGGACAATTCCCCACCACGACGGAATGACCTCTCGCGCTTTTAACAAGTGATTCCGCTCCACGACAAGGGTGACGTTGTCGAAGATAGCGGAGTAGGCGGGGATTTGCTTGGAGAGACGGCAAAGCCTGTCACGGCCGCTCTTGATCTCGTAGCAATGCAGCGCCCCGTTCACTACGGCTAAATCGGCCCGTGCTTCCTTACATCCAAACTCCTCCAGCACAACTGTATCTGGCGAAGAGGCGTGTTTATGCATGAGTTCTTTCGACAGAGCTTCTCTGATCTGAAAATCTCGAAGAGTGCCGCACACCATCTTTCTCGTGTTTCGCTTCACTCTGCAATTATGCACACATATCGGACTCCATGCTCTTTGCAGTATTCCTAGTCTGGTTCTTTCGAAGTCAGCAAGTTCAACACACCTGACACTGTGACTCAGGCGTCGTGCTTGCCGCCTTACGTGTTTTCTGTAAACCACCTTAGCTTCGCGAGGTGGGGCACCCATTCGCATGTGCGCCAGTCGAAAGGGTGTTCTGTTCTGCCCCGCGAAGAGCCTTTCCAGAGAATCCATGCGGAGAATATGCCGTAGAAGAGGGTTTGGACGAGGGTGGAGCGGAAGAAACGCTCGCCTTTTTCGCCGTGAAACTGGATGCCGAGGGACTCTTCCAGCGCGGCGCGGACGGCCTGGAAGCTGGCGAGCGGATGGTCCTCGGCGCGGGCGCGTGCCTCGCGGGCATAGGAGGCGAGGAGCCATGCGACGTCTTTGGGCTGGACGAGCGGGGCGCGGTAGAGCATGACGCGGCTGAGGAAGTCCGGCAGGGTGGTTGCGTGGCGGGCGAAGCTGGAGAGGGGATCGTTCCAGAGGTCGTTGGCTGAGGCAGCAAGAACGTAGGTTGGCTCGAGGTTGCGTACTGTTCCGTTGGTGTCAAGGCCGAGGAGGGGAACTGGTGCAGGTTGGTGATGAGGACGACGCCGTACTGCTGGAGGTATTTTGCGGTCTGCGGTGATGCGGCGAGATCGTCGAGGGAGGTGCTGGGTGGCTTGATTTCGACCGCGCCGCGTTCGGGGTTGGTGAGGTTGTTTTTGGAATCCTCACGTCTCAGAAGCGAGACTGGGACACCCGCGCTGTTCTTGCGTGATTTGGTGCGCTGCGGGAAGAAGCCGCCGTCGGGCATGCCCGCGCGCTGGCTTTTGAGCTGGGTGGAGAAGAGGACGGGTGGGGTGAGGGTCTGGCCGATGGCGTTGAACAGGTGTTCGACCGGCGGGTAGAAGGAGGTCTCGGCTGTGGCGGAGCCGGTGTCGCGGATGGCGCGGAGTTCGCGGAGGTATTGGTATACGGTGTCGGCGGTGATGGGCACGGATGAGGATAGAGTACAGCGAGTTAGCGAGTTAGCTAGTCAGCGAATCAGCGGAGCTTGAGCCGGGGGCGGCTGGTTTGGGAACGCTACTAGTCTGGCGATAGAAGCTTTGCCTTGGCCGGGTCGCTCCAGATAACGGTCTTGTCCCCGCTCCTGTTCGCTGCCGGGCGGTGTCTGTCCGATGCGCTTGATGTCTTTCCGCGTCAGCCTATCTATCGCGCCTTCAGCGCTCGGTCGTGTTTGGCTTGTTGACCTAGGGCTTCGCCCTAGGCTGTTATGTGGGTGGGCCTTTGGCCCTACTGGTACGCGCCGGTCTACAAGGCTGGCCGGCTGTATTCGTGCTTGGCGTTGACTCGAATCTCGGCGGCTAAAGCCGCGATTCACTACGGTAGTTCATGTCAAGGCTAAAGCCTTGACCTATCCAGATGAACTCTTTATAGGCTAACCCCCGGATCGCATCCACTCACATGAGGCTGGTGGGGTCTATGTCTATGGTTAGGGCTCGGCGTGGGACACCTATGCTTTCGGCGTGGGTTAGCATGGAGCGGATGGCGGATTGAAGTTGGCTGCGGCGCTCGGCTTTGAGGAGCAGGTGGAAGCGGTAGATGCGCTTGAGGCGGGAGACGGGGGCGGCGGCTGGGCCGAGGACGCGGACGCCTGGGAATCCTACTCCTTCACTATGAATGCCAGGCATCGCGCGGCTATTTGGTGGAGTGTATGTGGTGAACCAGCGGCCCAGCGCTCCGGCCCAGGTCATGGCCTCGTTCTGTTCGGGTGACTGGATGAGGATGTTGGCGAGGACGCCGAAGGGCGGGTAGACGAAGGGGCGGCGGAACTGGAGTTCGCGGCGGACGAAGCCTTCGTAGTCGTGCGCGGCGGCGGCGCGGACGGCGTAGTGATCGGGGTGGTAGCTCTGCACCAGGACGCGACCGGGGGCAGAGCCCCGGCCGGCGCGTCCGCTGACCTGTGTGATGAGCTGGAAGACGCGCTCGGCGGCGCGGAAGTCCGGCATGCCGAGGGCGTGGTCACAGCCTACGACGCCGACGGTGGTGACGCCGTGGATGTCGTGGCCCTTCGCGATCATCTGGGTGCCGACGAGCAGGTTGATTTCACCGGAGTGAACGCGCTGGAGGAGGCGCTCCATGTCGCTGCGGCCACGGACGGTGTCGCGATCCATGCGGCCGATGCGGGCGGCGGGGAAGATTTCCTGGAGGCGCTCCTCGCCCTGCTGTGAGCCTGCACCGAGGAAATAGAGGTACTCGCTCCCGCAGTGCGGGCAGGTGCGCGGGACGGCACGGCGGAATCCGCAGTAGTGGCATTCGAGGCGCTCGCCGGGCGTCGCGTGGAGGTCGGTGCGGCTGACCGGCTTGTGGAATGTCATGGAAACGGCGCAGTTTTCGCACTCGATTTTTTCGCCACAGGCGCGGCACAGGACGGTGTAGCTGTAGCCCCGGCGATTGAGGAGGATGATGGCCTGCTCGTTGCGGTCGAGCGTAGCCTGAGTTTCCTCAATGAGGCGGCGGCTGAAGAGGTGGTCGGTGCCGGTGGCCTGGAACTCGGCGCGCATGTCGATGAGTTCGACCTGCGGCATGGGGCGGTTTTGCACGCGGGTGGGCATCTGGAGCAGGGTGTAGCGGCCGGTCTGGGCGTTGTGCCAGCTTTCGAGCGAGGGCGTGGCGGAACCGAGGACGACGGGGATGCCGAGGAGTTTGGCGCGCATGACGGCGGTGTCGCGGGCGTGGTAGCGTGGGGTTTCTTCCTGCTTATAGGAGCTGTCGTGCTCCTCGTCGACGATGATGAGCGCCAGATCCTGTGCGGGCGCGAAGACGGCGGAGCGTGTGCCGACGATGACGCGGGCGTCGCCACTGCGGATGCGCCGCCACTGTTCGGTGCGCTCGTCGGCTGACAGGCGTGAATGCAGCAGCGCGACCGTGGCCCCAAAGGCCGCGTGCATCTGGCCGGCCATGGCGGGGGTGAGGCCGATTTCCGGCACCAGCAGCAGTGAGGACTTGCCCGCATCGAGCGCACGCCGCATGGCTGCGATGTATACGGCGGTTTTGCCGCTGCCGGTGACGCCGTGAAGCAGGTGTGGACGGAATCCGCCGGTGCTCATCGCGGCTGCAATGCTGGCCAGGGCCTCTGTCTGCTGTTCGTTTAGGGCGTGCTCTTGCGTGGACACTGCTAGACCGCTTACATGAAACGTTTCCGGAACTTCTTCGACGCGAACGAGACCACGCTTGACCAGGGTTTGCACGGTGGAAGGCGGTACTGGCAAGGAGCGGAGGTCACGCATGGGCATGCGACCACCGAAGGCGCTGATTTCCGCGAGAATGGCGGTCTGGTTGGGATTAAGCGTTGGCAGGCGCGCGTCATCCACCAGCACGGCCACCTTCTCCATACGGCGTGCGTCGCGCCCGGTTGCCTCGGTCTCGCGCGTGAGCCAGCGGTTGCGAACCATGCCGTCCAGCATGGCCTTCGTCGCACCTGTTCTGCGCAGATTCGCGACGGTCATGGCGGTGCCGCCCTCCAGCGCATTCAGGACGGCGTATTCCCTGTCCTGTTCTTCGGGCAGCAACCGCGAGCGGCGCGACGACCCGCGTTCGGCTCCGTCATAGAGCACGCGCCTGCCCTGCTCCGTGATGCGGTATAACAGTGTGCGGCGGACCTCGGCTGTGAGTGGCAGCATCCCGCGCAACACTTCACCCAGCGGGGCGATGTAGTACCGCGCGATCCACTCGGCAAGCTGCATCAGCTCCGGTGGCAGCAGCGCCGCATGGTCCAGCACAGTTTGAACTTGCTTGATGTCAAAACCAGCCGGAGGCGTTTCGCTGTGCACGCGGAGAACGATGCCTGTAAGGCGTTGCCCGCTGAAGGGCACCAGCACGCGCGCGCCCACCGCGGGTGCCTCACCCTCAACCGAATAGGTGAACGCCTGGTCTAGCGGCACCGGCAGCGCAACATCGACAAACAACCCCACATCATTAGTGTATGTTCGTGAACATTTCGGGCATCAGGTGTTGGGGCACCCACGGTCGCCGCTCTCCGGTAGCATTCATCCATATGCCTAACGAAGCTCAGAAACAGACTGATCCACGTGTTTACTTCGCTGCGGAACGAACTTTTCTTGCCTGGATCCGGACCGGGCTGGGGCTAATGGGTATCGGCTTCGCTGTTGCTCGCTTTGGCCTCTTCCTGCGGGAGATGAGCGTTTCAGGGAAGGGTGCGGCGTCGCAGCACAGCGGTATTTCCGTTCCCGCCGGCGTGGCACTCGTTGGCCTCGGTGTTGTGGTGCTTGTGCTGGCCTGTGTGCGCTATGTCCGCACCACGCGCCAGCTGCGGGACGGCACCTGGCTTGCCGGTACGATTTCAACGGAAGCGGTCGTGCTTTCTATCTTGCTTGCGGTGGTCGGTCTCGTGATGGGCGGCTATCTTCTACTCATCCGGTAGCTATCGCCACGCTGACGGACTGCCGCATGCTTGCGTGCGCATCGACTGAGACAGCGTTGTTGGACGCAGAATACTTCTGATCCTCTGTGGGTGGTTGGGGCCTGGAATTAATCAAGTATGTGCTTAGCTGATGTGTGGCCCTGCCAGGCTCCGGACAATGTGGTTGTGCGAATGTCGGTGAACAGGGCTTTGGGATCTCTCAAGCACGTTGCCGGGTGAACCGCGACTTTAGCATTACAGCGGCTCAGTTCATCACATCTCAAAAGCGAGACGTGAGGAACTGAGCCGTTTGACTTATGGAAGAGGACGTTTCTTCATATCTGCTATCGCATCAAGAAGAGCAACAGTATCGTTCACGTCTAATGTGTCACCTTTATAGCGAAGCTCAAGTAAGCCCTGAAGATTGCTTGGCATCTGTGCGTCATCTTTAACTATAAGAATGAAGCGTGAACCAAATAGAGCCATGGCAGCACCAATTTCAATTAGCACATTGTCATTTATAACTACCTGCTGATTCCCTTCTTCATCCTTAAGTGAGCGCTCGTTCTCTACATGAATAATGGCAGCGCCACAAGAACGCATCTCTTCCATGATTTTGCTCGGAACGGGCTGTGAGACCGTTTGTGAATGGACCGAGACAACCGCCTCTAAATCTCCAAAAGTTAGCAGTTTCTTAATAGGTTCGATGAGCGCACGATTTTTCCCATGCGTTACAAACACTTTACGAACACGAGCACTCGCAGCAGAAGTTGGAGAAGTTTGCGTGATTGGTTCTAAGGGTCTTGCGTGCTCATTAACAGAGTCGGTTACAGTGACCAGCATCTCACTATTGTTTTCAGTCGATTTCGTGTTCGTCGAAACACCCCTGAGATCGACAAATGCCTTCTCGTTGATTTGTCGCAGTAAACCTGTGCTTTTAGCATTCTCCAGAATCATTGCGGCGGCTTCGCGTGTACGTTCGTTTGGCACACCCATGGATTGAAGAACATTTTGTATGATTTCAGGCTTTGGTAGGGCGGCATTATCGTATTTTTTTAAGAAATCGCCCACCATCTTAGGAATGAGCACAGCCTCTCGCTTAGCCTTCTCGTCGTCGCCGTCGTCAGAAAGAGGGCGTACTATACGCAAACCGAGTGGAGTGAGACTGATCTCGTTAGATGAATACCCACCCGAAGTAAGGCCATATGCAACCGCAGCACCGGTCAACATGCGAAAACTTCCAGTAGTCGGAATAAGCCCAAGAGCGCTTGCAATATCTAGAGGGCTTGCAGGCTTGTAGGCGTAACTTTCAGCAATCGCGCGAGGGATTGCAAGCGCCTTTTCAAGTGAATAGGCGGGTATGTCGCTCTGGTTTACGCGCGTTCTGACTTCTTGTTTTTTAGAATCACTAGGCGGTTGTGGGTCTTTGAAATTCGGATTGTCTTTGCCGTTTGGCATGGTTCGTGTCCTTTGTTTGGTTAGTTGTCACAGGTTGACAACCAGCAACGCGCTCAGTAACACTTACCAAGCAGGCCGTTACCGGTCAGCGTCAGCATGGGCCGCCTAACTTTCGAAGGGAGGGCGGCCCATACGTATTTGCCTCTTCTAATGAAGCTATCACCTCATTCGTGCAGCTTGTCAAGCGCAGAAGCAAAGAATGCGCGACATTGATCAAAATTTCTCTAATGTAGTTCGTGAGCACACACCTACTCAGGCAAACTTGGACGTAGCAGAGACTTTTCCGGATAGAGATGTCTCATTCGTTTGCGTGATTTTCTCCAGATCCTTTTATAAATGCGAGTTTTTGGTGTATAGCGAAACGCACACCAGGACGTATCCTCGATCTTCGCTGCATCTTTCGGACGATAGCGTTTAAAGCAGAATTGGTCATGGCGCTAATCTAATCCCCACATATGCACTAAAAACGCGGCTTTTCCAAACGATGCACGTTCTCTCGCCTTTGCTAAGTGTTTTAGATGTGGTTTGGATTGAAGACCACATAGATAAGAGCGACGCAAACCGGCTTGACGGTTTCGTCTGGTGTTTACTAGCTCGCTGACGGCGCGGCCTACCGGTTGGGAGAGGCGTCGTCGGTCTGGACGACGACGAGGCTTTTGACGCCGAGCAAGACGACGGTAATCCCGTTAGAGATATCATCATCAGTATGGAAGTCATACACATCTCGGAAGCCGATGCCGCGCGCGACTTCGCGGGCCTGATGGCTCGCGTTCGTGCCGGAGCCGAAGTTGTCATCGATGATGTTGCGCCTGCAGTCCGGCTGACCACCGTTGCCGCGCGGCCAGGCCGACTCCTCTCAACGTCCTTTGCGCTTGCTGAGGCCCATGCCAAGGAACTTGGATACGAGCCCGTCATGGACGCCGACTTCGCTGCCGACATGGAAGAGATCATCCGCAACCGGAAGGCCGCCGACCGGTCGGCATGGGACTGAACTTGGGAGTGATCCTGGACACCAGCATTCTGATCGCGGGTGAGCGGCGCAATCAGACCGTCAAACAGCTCATCGGACGCATGTGGGCGGCTTATGGTGAAGTTGAAGCCGCGATCTCCACAGTGAGCATCGTCGAGTTAACGCATGGTATATACCGCGCTAGAAGAGATGCTGACAGGTCCAGGTGCAAGTCATTCAATGACGAACTGTGCCGCGACATGATGATCCTCCCTGTGACGCTGGAGATTGCACAACTTGCAGGACAGATCGAAGGCGAACAGGCTGCCGTGGGCAACAGCATCGCATTTGAGGATTTGGTGATCGGGGCTACTGCTCTTCATCTCGGCTATGGCGTCGCCACGCTGAATGAGCGCCACTTTGAGCGCATTCCCGGTCTTAACGTTGCCACTCTTTAGGGAGCTTCGCGAGACACGAAGAATGCCAAAGCACCATCTGCATCAAGTAGTGCAGCTTTACAGGAGTTTGTTGCGGCTGGTGTTTACTAGCTCGCTGACGACGCGGCCTACCTGTTGGGAGTGGGCGCGGGTGGTGACGAGGAGGGCGTCGTCGGTCTGGACGACGACGAGGTCTTTGACGCCGAGGAGGGCAACGGTGAGCTCGGGGGCGAAGATGTAGTTGCCGCTGGCGTCGAGGTGCATGGAGTCGATGGCCTCGATGACGTTGCCGTCGCCGGATGTGCCGATATTTTGCAGAAAGTGCTCGTGCAGCGCGCTCCAGGAGCCGAGGTCGTTCCATCCGAAGTCGGCGGGGAGGCAGAAGATGTTGCTCTCCGCGCCTTTGGCCGAGCGCGGCTCGAGGACGGCGTAGTCGATGCTGATGCTTTCGACGACCGGGTATTCCTGGGCGAAGACGGTGTCGAAGTCCGACGTGCCGAAGGCGGCGGCGATGCGCTGCAGCGGGGCGATCATGGCGGGGCTGTGTTCGCGGATGGCATCTGCCAGGGTTTTTGCGGACCAGAGAAAGATACCGGCGTTCCAGGAGTAGTCGCCGGATGCGAGGAACTGCTGGGCGGTCTCGACGTTGGGTTTTTCCGTGAAGCGTTCGACGGCGCGCACCGGGATGGCTCCGGTTTGTGCGTCGGATCCCATAGACTCGCTTTGCGTGGGTACAGGGTGCGCAATCTTTTGGAACTGGGTTGCGGGTGTGCCTTCCTGGATGTAGCCGTAGCCAGTTTCAGGCCGGGTGGGTGGCGCGCCGAGGACGACGATGTTGGGGCCGGATGCAGCGATGTGGATCCCTGCGCGGATCACTTCGGCGAATCGTTGCGGGTTGGCGACAACATGGTCTGACGGAAAGACGCCGAGTACCGTTTCTGGGGAGGTGCGTTCGACGATCAATGCGGCCAGCGCACAGGCCGGAGCGGTGTTGCGGGCGCAGGGTTCGCGCAGGATGCGCTCGTGCGGGACTTCGGGGATTTGCTCCGCGATGGTCTCGGCCAGCAGTTCGTTGGTGATGACGAGAAAGCCTTGGGACACTGAGAGCGCACGCAGGCGTTGGATCGTCTGCTGGATCATGGTCTCATGACCGGAGAGCGCGAGGACCTGCTTGGCGCGGGAGCGCCGGGAGCGTGGCCAGAAGCGCGTGCCGCTGCCGCCAGCCAGGACGACGGGGACCAGTGTGTTGTGCTGCTGTGACGTCTCGTCGGGCATGAGTCGAGGCTTCTCTTAACGCGGGCCTACAGCCCGCTGCTTTCTTCTATGCAATTATCCTGGGGCCTTCGCCCCAGGTTGTTACAACCCGCGCCTTCAGCGCGGAACTGTTCCTAAACGTATAAGAATGATCCTAAGCAAAGCGAGACTGTACGCCTGAACGAGTAATACTCCAAGAAGACTCTGACAACAATTGAGAAACAGACCTCAGCGGCTGAAGCCGCATTGATCTACGCGTTTATGGCACAGCTAAAGCTGTGCCCTTCTGAAAGCAAGAACTAATCAGACCTTTTTTCCTGTTTATGTAAGGGTGGCGAAAAAGGTGCGCATCCTCTCTATACCTTTATCGACCACGGCGGGCGAGACTGCATAGGAGAAGCGAAGATGCTCATCCGTGCCGAAGGCCTCGCCGGGAACGCAGACGACGTGCGCTTCGCTGAGAAGGCGGGAGGCGATCTGCGCGGCAGAGGCGGCTTTGGGGCGGTCGAAGTAGCTGCTGACGTTGGGGTAGACGTAGAATGCGCCCTGCGGAACGGTGCAGGTGATGCCCGGGATGGTGCCGAGACCGGCCAGGATGCGGTCGCGCAGCGCGATATACCCGGTGCGCATCTGCGTGACGCATTCCTGCGAGCCGCTGACGGCGGCGACGGCGGCGTGCTGGACGAACGTGGCGGTGTTGCTGGTGCTTTGGGATTGCAGCTTGCCCATGGCGGCGATGATGGGCCTGGGGCCGAGAGCGTAGCCTGCGCGCCAGCCGGTCATGGCGTAGGTTTTGGAGAGCGAGCCAAGCACAATGACGTGCTCCTTAGCGGAGGTGACGGATGCGCCGGAGAACGGCTGGCCATTGAAGTCGAGGTAAATGTAGCACTCGTCCAGCAGCACGTAGATGCCTTTGCGATGGGCGAGTTCGACGATGCTTTCGACGTCCTGGCGGGGCATGACCGCGCCGGACGGATTGGACGGTGTGTTGAGGATGATGGCCTTGGTGCGGCCGGTGATGGCGGCCTCGATACTGGCAGGGGTGATGCGGAAGTTTTCGTCTTCGCGCGCGTGAACGTAGATGGGCTTGCCGCCCGCGAACTGGATGATGTCTTTGTACGAAACCCAGTAGGGCACGGGCAGGATGACTTCGTCACCGTGATCGATGAGAACTTCAATGGCGTTGAAGAGGGCGAGCTTGCCGCCGGTGGTGAAGACGCACTCGTCCGGCGCGTAGGTGGTGGCGAAGTCGGCAGCGTGGCGGTCTACGATGGCACGGCGTACCTCTGGAATGCCAGCGACTGCCGTGTAGCGCGTGTAGTTCTTCTCGATGGCGTCAATGGCGGCGCGCTTGATGTGGTCCGGCGTGCTGAAGTGCGGTTCACCCGCGCCAAAGTCGGCGAGATCGACGCCGCTCTGCTTCAGCTTTAACGCCTCAGCCGTGATGGCCATGGTGGCGGAGACTTGGATGCGGCCGATGCGGTCTGAGAGGGTTTGGCTGGCGACGGGAACCGGTGGTGCGGCGGCTGCGCTCATGCGGTTGATTTTACCGGAGTGGCTGCGTGTGGCCGGATTAAACTTCGCCGGGAACTTCTCCGCCCAGTGCGTGCGTTTGTGCGGCGCGTTTTGCCTGGAGGCGGCTAAGGACGAGCGGCGGGACGAGTTCGCTGATGTCGCCGTTGAGCTGATAGACGCCCTTGATAAGGCGCGACGAGACGTAAGTGTACTTCTCCGCAGGCATCATGAAGACGGTCTCAAGGCTTCCGTCGAGCTTGCGGTTCATCATGGCCATCTGGAATTCGTACTCGTAGTCGGAGATGGCACGGATACCTCGCAGGACGGCGGAGGCTTGCTCCTGGCGGGCGAAGTCGACGAGGAGGCCGTCGAAGGTCTTCACAGAGACGTTGCCAAAATGGCTGGTGGCTTCGGTCAGCATCTCGGCACGCTCGCCCGTGGTGAAGAGAGGCGTGCCCTTGCTGGAATTGCGGAGGATGGCGACGACAAGATGGTCAAAGATTTTCGCGCCGCGGCTGACCAGGTCGAGGTGGCCGTTGGTGGGCGGGTCAAAGGTGCCGGGATAGATGGCTCGGACGGTCTGCATGGCGCTCAGGGAAAGCATACCGCGTCGTGCACACAATCCCGTCACGTCTGCTTTGAGTATGTACGGTGCAGCCGTCGAAGTGGAATAAGCAGCTTCGGCGAAGGAAGTAAGTAACACACCGTGGCTCACACATCTGCAAAGCCCACCTTAACCGCTGTGCGGCGAAGGTGGGGCACCCGGATTTTGCGTAGCCGCTGTTCTTAGCGCCGACCCGGGCGGACTGCTTCCTGGGCCCGGACTTCGCCGTCCGGTGGGGCGGCGGGGATGGGTGCGGCTGCGCTTGCGCCGATCTTGAGTTTTTCGCGGAGTTCGGCGTTCATCTTTTCGAAGATGGGTGGGTTAGCCTTCAGGAAATTGCGGACGTTTTCGCGGCCCTGGCCGATGCGCTCGCCCGCGTAGCTGTACCATGCACCGCTTTTCTCCACGACGTTATGCAGCGCGGCCAGATCCAGTACATCGCCTTCTTTTGAAATGCCTTCGCCGTAGAGGATGTCGAACTCGGCCTCGCGAAAGGGAGCGGCTACCTTGTTCTTCACCACCTTAACCTTTGTGCGCGAACCGACCACGACTTCGCCTTCCTTTACGGCACCGATGCGGCGAATGTCGATGCGTACGGACGAGTAAAACTTCAGCGCCCGGCCACCGGTTGTCGTCTCGGGACTGCCAAACATGACGCCGATCTTCTCGCGAATCTGGTTGATGAAGATGAGGCAGGTGCGGCTCTTGGAGACGGTGCCGGTCAACTTGCGGAGTGCCTGGGACATCAGGCGTGCCTGCAGGCCGACGTGGGAATCGCCCATCTCGCCATCGAGTTCAGCCTTGGGCACCAGCGCCGCGACCGAATCGACCACCAGCACATCGATCGCGCCAGAGCGCACCAGCGCTTCTGTGATTTCTAACGCCTGCTCGCCGTAGTCCGGCTGCGAGATGAGCAGGTTATCCGTGTCCACGCCGAGCTTGCGGGCGTAGACAGGGTCCAGTGCATGTTCCGCATCGACGAACGCGGCCAGGCCGCCCGCGCGCTGCGCCTCCGCGATGATCTGGAGCGTGATCGTGGTTTTGCCGGAGGACTCCGGACCGTAGATTTCGACCACGCGGCCACGCGGCACGCCGCCCACGCCCAGCGCCGCGTCGAACGAGATCGAGCCAGTGGAGATGATCGCGATCGGCACGATGGCGTCCTTCGCGCCCAGCCGCATGATGGAGCCTTTGCCAAACTGCTTTTCAATGCCTGCCAGGGCAAGTTCTACGGCTCTGCTGCGCTCATCGGCCACGGGGAATGGTCTCCTTGTTTTTGGGTCAACTTATCCTAGCACCAGCGGATGGTTACGGCAAAGAAAAGGCGAACAGAACCTGCGGGCTCGGACTCATCGAGCGTTATCCGGCGGCGCGAAGCCAGGCGGTCATGGTGGTGTGGTCCACCAGGCCAGCCTGCTGGCGCACCAGTTTGCCGCCCGCGAAGACGGCAAAGTTCGGAATGCCGCGCACGTTGTAGCGGGCGGAAAGCTGCGGATGCTGCTCCGTATCGACCTTGAGCACAAGTGCCTGGCCCGCCATTTCTGCGGCGGTCTTCGCCACCTCCGGCGCAGCCATGCGGCATGGTCCACACCAGCTTGCCCAGAAGTCAACCAGAACGGGTACCGGCGACTGCTGCACGGCCTCGTCGAACAGCGCGACGTCCACCGCAAGCGGCTCGGCCAGCGGCGGAAGAGCACCCTTGCACGCGCCGCAGCGGCCTGTGTCTGCAAGGTGCCGCGCGGGAATGCGGTTCTTTGTCTGACAGTGCGGGCAGGTGCGGACGACGGGCATAAGGCTCTCCTGTGTTGCTCTGAATATCCGATGCGGCGCGGAGCGGGACAAAGCGTTCTTACAGAACACGCTTTACAGAATTCTTCTCTCTACTTTAAGAAGCAACTTAGCAGGACTGACCGAAACCGGTTAGGGAGCATCCTCTACCGGGTGAACCGCGAACCCGGTCTGGCCTGAGCTAAAGTAGCGCCCCCGCATCCAGAAGGCGACGTTGACCAGACCGATCAGGGCCGGAACTTCGATCAGCGGACCTACCACGCCGACGAAGGCCTCCCCTGAGTTCAGTCCAAATACAGCCACGGCAACCGCGATTGCCAGCTCGAAGTTGTTGCCAGCGGCTGTGAAGGAGAGGGTTGCGGACTGAGCGTAGTTCGCGCCCAGGCGCTTGCCCATCCAGAAGCTGACCAGGAACATGATGAGGAAGTAGATGACCAGCGGCACGGCGATCTTGACCACATCGAGCGGAAGCCGCACGATCAGGTCACCCTTAAGGGAGAACATGACCAAGATCGTGAACAGCAACGCAATCAGCGTAAGCGGACTGATGCGCGGCACGAACTGAGTACGGTACCACTGCTCTCCCTTGGCACGAACCAGGACGAAGCGAGTCAGGAATCCGGCCACAAACGGAACGCCCAGGTAGAGGCCGACGCTCTTAGCTATATCCATAATGCCAATCGGAACGACACTTCCCTGTAGGCCAAACCACCTGGGAAGGACTGTGAGAAATACCCAGGCGTAGAGGCTGTAGAACAGCACCTGAAAGACGCTGTTGATGGCGACCAGACCGGCTACATAGTCCGTGTCTCCCTCGGCCAGCTCATTCCAGACCAGCACCATCGCGATGCATCGTGCGATGCCGATCAGGATCAGTCCACGCATGTAGGCGGGTTCCCCACGCAGGAAGACGATTGCCAGCAGGAACATAAGGACCGGCCCGATCAGCCAGTTCTGCACGAGTGACAGCCCTAGCACTCGCTTGTTGCGGAAGATCTCGCCCAGCTTTTCGTACCGGACCTTCGCTAGCGGGGGAAACATCATGATGATGAGCCCGATAGCGATGGGGATGTTGGTTGTGCCGCTTTGGAAACGATTCACAAAGCCAGCCGATGCAGGGACAAAATGCCCGACCGCTACGCCAACTGCCATAGCGAGAAAAATCCACAGCGTCAGAAAGCGGTCGAGAAACGAGAGCTTCTTTCGGGCAGCGGGAGCGCACGTCCGGCCTTGCGTGGAGTGTGCGGTAACCATTAGCAAACCTCGCACGAGGCGGCGACCGGCGCAGGCAGCGGAGCACCATCCAGCAGTGGATACTTCGAAGGAGCACAGCAGGCTTTGGTCAGCCGCGCTCGATCTGCCTGCATCTTCTTCTCGCCATTCAGCGATTCAAGCGTCTGCCGAAGGATCTGTGTTGCCCCAATGTGCGGTGGCATCACGATCCGGTAATGCATCCACTTGCCTTCCCGCCGCGCGTCTACGATCCCAGCGCTTCGGAGGTAGGCCAGATGCCTCGAGATCTTCGGTTGAGGTCCACCTAGAATCTCCACGAAGTAGCAGACGCACACTTCCTGGTCTCCCATAAGGTTCAGAAGCCGGAGACGAGTGTCGTCCCCCAACGCCTGAAAGAACCGCTCCAAGTTGTACGCCTGCTTTGCCATGAGTTTATGTATACGCCTTGACGTATGCGAAGGGCAAGAAATATATTCACCTAAACGGATATGAGGAGGCGGTATGTCGGAGCAGATTCTGGATTCGGTCAGGTCGAAGTATGGCGCTGTTGCGGAAAGCAATCTTTCGAATCAACACGCAGGGGTGCAGGCGGTTGCTGAAGCGTTCGGCTATTCGGCGGAGGAACTTACTTCCATTCCTGCTAATGCAAACATGGGACTTTCTTGCGGAAACCCAACCGTCACCGCTCATTTGGGGTCAGGCGAAGTCGTCGTCGATCTCGGCTCCGGTGGCGGTCTTGACGTGTTTCTCGCGTCAAAGAAGGTGGGGCCCACGGGACGTGCCATCGGCATCGACATGACGCCTTCCATGATCGAACGCGCCCGAGCGAATGCTCTCAGCGGTGGCTATACCAACGTTGAGTTCTATTTGGCCATGATCGACAAGATTCCACTACCCGATGCTTCTGTAGATTGCGTCATCTCAAACTGTGTCCTCAATTTGGCACCGGATAAGCCTGCTGTATTTCGAGAGATCGCGCGCATTCTGAAGCCAGGTGGTCGGCTCGCGGTCAGCGACATCGCATTGAAGCACGAGCTACCGGAAGAGATCGCGAAGAGTATGGCGGCCTATGTCGGTTGCATCGGCGGAGCCATCAAGATGGACGACTACCGGGAAGGACTTCTGTCCGCAGGGTTCGAATATGTCGAGATCGTGGACAGCGGTTCGGACCTGAACGCCTACGCGAAGGTCGAAAATCAGGCTGGATGCTGTTCTCCCACGATGGGCGGGGGCAATCCTCTCCTGGTGATCGAAGGATCGTGTTGCACACCGGCGGCTAGCCAACCGTCGCTCCACGAAGAACTCGCCATGCTCCTCTCGCAGTACGACGTGAATGCGGCAGCGGCAAGCGTAAAAGTCTACGCCATCAAGCCGCACACAGCCGAGTCGAAACCCTGCTGTGGCCCTACCTGCTGCGCGTAACAATGCTGCATCGCACTCGTTCGAAGCGAAAGGAGATATCATGCCGCACTACAACGTACTGTTTCTTTGTACGGGCAACTCTGCCCGTTCGATCATGGCCGAAGCCGTCATGAACCGTAAAGCAAGGGGAGGTTTCACCGCATACAGTGCGGGCAGCCATCCCACGGGGAAGGTTCGGCCCGAGGCTCTCCGTCTGCTCGAAAGGTCCGGCTTGGATGCGGGAAACGCACGCAGCAAATCGTGGGACGAGTTCTCGAAGCCGGATTCGCCCCACCTCAATTTTGTGTTCACGGTGTGCGACAATGCCGCGCAAGAGGTATGCCCCTTCTGGCCGGGCCAGCCGCTGACAGCGCATTGGGGCATCCCGGATCCTGCCGCCGTCCAGGGAACTCCCGATGAAGTCGAGCGGGCCTTCAGTCAGGCACTCCAGGCGCTTGACCGCCGGATCAGTCTGTTTCTCAGCCTGCCGATTGCTACGCTCGATAGCTTGGCCCTTCAAGAGAAGCTCGACGAAATCGGAACCAAGTAGGTGGATTACACAATGGAACGAGTCATTTTTGCTTGCGTACACAACGCTGGGCGTTCACAGATGGCGGCGTCGTTTTTCAACCAGCATGCGGATTCCGGGAAGGCCCAGGCCATCTCCGCAGGAACGGAGCCGGGACACCGTGTTCACCCTGAAGTGCTGGAGGTTATGCGCGAGGTTGGCTTAGATCTGTCCCACGCGCAACCGCAGCTGCTCACGGAGGAGTTGGCACGGGATGCGACACTTCTTGTGACGATGGGTTGCGGAGAGAAATGCCCCTATGTTCCCGGACTTCGCCGCGACGACTGGCCTCTCCGCGATCCGAAGGACCTACCGCTGGAAGAGGTGCGAACGGTGCGGGACGAAGTGAAACAACGAGTCATGGATCTGATCACGCGAGAACATCTGGGTTGAGCAGGTGTTTGCTAACGGGAACGCTCTTGTGAAAAGTTACGAAGTACTACTACCGGTCAAGCAGATTGACTGGTTCGTGAGGATTGCGGATGCGGATGTGGGTGGCTAGCGCGGGGTAGGCGCGGGTAATCTCTTGGTACATTTGCCAGGCGACGTTGCGGTAGCTCCAATGGCCTGCGGTGGTGGAGCGGAGCTCGCTGATGTAGACGGCCTGCGCAAAGTCCATGGCGAACAAGGAGCGGCAGCGGGTGGCGAGGGGCAGTACGTAGTCCGCGGCTGGCTGATCCTCTCCTAATGGTTTCGGCTTCGAGATTCCTTTGGAGACCGTCTGGTTCCATGCCATGGTGATACCGCTGGCTGAGAACTGCGGGACGGGTACGGGAGCGGGTGAGTACTCGGCGAATTTTGCTTCGTGCCTGCGTTCGCTGATTCTGCGTTCGCTTTGCCGGCGTTCGCTTGTGGTCTGCGTGATAGGTCCCGCAGATAACTCTGTCATGTACGGGGGGCCCGGGGTCTGGCCGGTCAGAGTTGTATGCAGGGCGAAGGCGCGGTCAATCAATGCGGCGTAGCGCGCGTGGACGGGCGAGCCGGTGAGTTGGGGTTGGCCGGGGAAGTCTGGCACTTCGTAGCCATGCGCGGTGGTGTACGGCTGTAGCAACTGCGTGCAACGGCGGTGGCGGTGCATGTCGCGGAAGCCGCCGATGTCCATGAGGATGTCGAAGCGGAGGCCGTTGGCGGCGGCAAAGGCGCGCGGCAATTCGTCGTGTTTGCCGCGGTGCTGTGTGCCGAGCGCGATGATCTCCGCGATGCGCTGCTCACTAAGCGCTGCGACGGCTTCGCGAATCTGCCTGAAGCGGAAATGCGTGTGCGGGTAGAGGAGTGATGCTGCGAGATCGATCTCGAGCGACAGGCGCTCACCGGGCGGCGGCAGAACGAGATCGACATGGGGTGAACTGGGCGGCATGGGTTGAATGGCGGCGTTGCCCATGAGTTGGCGGGCAGCCTGCTGAAGCACGGTACGGCTTTCACGTTCGAACGCGCTGGGTGCCGTGTACTTAACCAGCGTGGGGCTGGTGCGGACCTCGCGCAACATATGTTCGCGGGCGCGGCTGGCGAGTGCCGGATCTGCGGCTTCAAGATCGTGCAGGAGATCGTTGGCCGCGGCCTGCTGGACATTCCATGCCGGTCCGGCGGCGGCTTCGCGGAGCTTTTCGCCGAGCGCGCGCACTTCCGTGTATTCGCTGCCGAGGAGGCGCGAAATTTGGCCTTCCAGCGTGCGCGCGTTGGTGATCTGGCCGAGCGAGGTGTTGGTGGCCAGCGGCAGCAGGTAGCGGGCCATGTCGTAGGCGCGGGCGCGGAGGGTGCGGGTGTAGGCGGCTTCCTCCATCTCCGCTGGGCGCGGTGTGTGGGCTTTGAGTTCGGCCAACATGCCTTCACCCACTTCGGTGTAGCCGGTGAACAGGGCGTCGACGGTGGCGGTGTACTCTTGCTGATCTTGCGCGTTACTGAAGCTGGGCGTGTAGTAGCCGGATTTGCGGAAGTTTTGGTAGCGGGTGGAACGCTCCTGACCGTCCCAGCGCGGCTCGTCGACGAGGATGACGGCGGCCAGCAGCGACAGGCGTTCCACCGCGAAGGCGACATGCGCGAGGTCGGCGATGGAGCGGTGTCCATACTGGAAGTAGAAGGTGTTGAGGAACTGCTCGGCACGCTGCGCGCTGATCTCCGCCAGCGACTCGCGCAGCGTCAGCGCGGAACGGGAGTACTTGGCCATGGCATAGGCCAGCACCTCGGGGTCGGCACCGTGGATGGCGTAGACGTCGGTGCCGTTTGCGTTTGCCTGCTGAAGGTCTTCGCTCATCGTGTGTGTCAGAAGGATATCCCGCCGGTCGCCGTGTTGCGTTATGCATCTGAAGGAGCGTGCAAGAGGACGACGCAGCCTTTGCGGAAACGGCACACCGGCCCTGGCCCATGCCCGCGCATCGGTGGCGGCTGCGGCAGCGGTGGTCACGGCTGCTGTTTGCGCATTGGCCGGTTCCGGCGGCCGAGGTGCAAGCACGCCTGCCGCGTGGATTGCGGGTGGACACCTTTGATGGATGGGCATGGCTGGGCGTGGTGCCGTTTGTCATGGAGCGGGTGCGCTTCCGGTCGGCGGGCCAGCACAGCTTCGGCATGGCGACTGCGCGGGCTTTTCCGGAACTGAATCTCCGCACGTATGTTATCGGGCCGGATGGACGCGCCGGGGTGTATTTCTTTTCGCTGGAAGCGGGCAGTCTGCTGGCCGTGGCGGGCGCGCGTGCGGCGTTCGGCTTGGCCTACTTCTGGGCACGCATGTCGGAGACACGCTCCGGTGACGTGACAACCTACACGTCCGAGCGGCTGCTGACACAGCGCCCCGTCCGCTTCGAGGCCCGCTACCGCTCCATCCATGTGCTCGCCGCAAAGGACGACTTCTGCCGCTTCCTCACCGAGCGCTACGCGCTTTTCGTCCGCCGCTTCGGCGCGGTGCAGATCGGCGAAATCCACCACCGCCCATGGCAGTTCGAGCAAGCCGAAGCGGAGTTCACGCGCAACGACTTGCCGGGCAGCTTCGGCTTCACGCTGCCGGAACGCCCGCCGGTGTTGCACTATTCCGAATCGATTGACATGGAAGCCTGGCTGCCGCACCGCGTGCGCCTGAGCAGGACAGTAGTCTGACGTGTCTTACCTAGATGACCGATGCCGAGAGCGTGCGAACGGGTAAGCTAATACGGAGGACATCACATGCCTGATGCGCACAGCCGGGAACACGCGCACGAACTGATCGATCACATGGCTCCAAGCCAGGTGGCCGCACTGGTCGGATTGCTGGAGACAATGCTGGATCCCGTCTCACGCGCCATTGCCAGCGCTCCCATTGACGATGAGCCGGTTGACGAGGAAGAGGCTCGCGATATCGCCGAGGCACGCGCCGCCTACGTGCGTGGGGAAACTGTCTCCCATGAAGAAGTTCTGTCTGCGTTCGGCCTTACCGCCGCAGATTTCGAGCACATGGGACAGACCCACGCGGAACACGAGCCGAGCCTTTCCGGTCAGTGATCACGAATCGCAAGAAGATCGTCTGGCGGGAGCAGGCCAAAAATCAGCTTCGTGCCATTGACCAGCCTGAAGCCCTGCGCATTCTGCGCGCACTTGCCCAGTTCGCTGCAACAGGCGAGGGCGATGTCAAGCGGCTCCAGGAAATTGAGCCACCCGAGTTCCGGCTACGTATTGGCGACTACCGGCTCCGCTTCCATGATTACGGCGACATCCTGTTCGTCACAGCAGTCAAGCACCGCCGAGAAGCTTACCGTTAGGCACTTCTGTTGTCTTCAAACTGTAACAACGCCCCGGACACGCGTCATCAGACCGGCGGGATCGTGGCAACATCGGCTTTCGAAATGTGAATGACTTCCATAGACATGACAATATTTTCGGCGGCTGCTTCTGCGAGAGATTCCAGACCGGCGAACCCAATCTTCACATCCTGCGAGATTTGCGCACCCGCGCCCCGTTATAGGTGCGATACGATCAACCCGTGAAGCATAAACATCAACACACTGTCCCAAGATGCTACCTTGCGGAGTGGCTTGAACCGAATGCTCCAACAGGGCAGCAACGCGCACTCTGGCGAGTAACGAAGAACGGAAGCGAAAAATACCGGCGATCGCCCAAGAAGACTTTTGTCGCATCTGACCGTTACACCGTTCGTTAAAAAACGGCCAGCGAGACCTTCGAGTGGAACATCGTCTCGATCAGATTGAGAACACGTATTCGCAGGTACTACGTCGTCTTCATCGGCGAGAAAGAATTACCTTGCTGGACAAGGCCAAGCTGGCGATCTTTACTGCGGCGATGCGTGGGCGATCAGTACGTCAAGGAGATCACTGGAAGAATAGTTGGGAAAGTCTTCGAGAACAGGTAAGTGATTCCGAAGGCGGTGGAGTACCCAGTATGGGTTCCGGAACACTTCAGCCAGACGAGCCTTTGCCGCAAGGGGCTGTCCGGGTCTCGAAGCAGATGCTCGACGATATGTTAGTTAACTCCCATCCCGAACACTTGGTGAATACCATTCAGTTTTCATCACCAATCCTGTTCGCAATGGATATGTCCTTGTACTCAACCGATGATGAACTAGGCTTTCTAACGTCGGACGAGCCTTGCATCACGTACAACCGAACGGCTTATCGTTATCATCCGATGCTGCGCAGTCCAGGTCTGCTGCAGCGTGATGTGCAAATTCTTCTGCCGTTGAGTCCGCGATTATTGGTCGCCTTTACTCATACACCGACATTTCCGCAAATCACGCCGTTAACTCGCGAACAGACTAACGATATCAACCGACTAATCGTCCACTACGGGCGGGACGAGTTTTTATCGTGGAAGGGCGAAGTGCGTGAGGAATGGTTCGCGTCGTCTGCGACAATGCCGGAAGATGCTTACCGTGAGGAGCCACTTGGCATCGGGAACGAAGGCGAGATGCTTGAACAACCCGAATTGATCGATGTGAGTCGGTACCCGGCAGACCATCCTTTCCGAGTAGCGTTGCCCGACTTAAGTCGGGCAACGCTCTCATAACCGCCGAGCACGCGCCCGATTCTGGTCGTGGCCCCTAAACTGGTGTGAATGCCACAGGAGTCCATCATGCGTTTCACATTTGTCCTGTTCTCTGCCCTGCTGCTTGCTCCTGCGCTTTTCGCACAAATGAATGTGACCCTGCCTCCTGCTGCGCAGGAGGAGGCGCGGAGCATAGATCCAGAGCGGCTGCGGCAGTATGACAAGACGCTGGCCAGCGATGCCTTTGAGGGGCGCGCGCCGGGGCAGCCGGGCGGCGAGAAGGCCGCGCGGTACATTGCCGATGCGTTTAAGTCCGCGGGGCTGGAGCCTGCCGGTGACAACGGCACGTTTATGCAGAAGGTGCCGCTGGTCGGCGTGAAGACGAATGGCGCGGAAACGACGTTCGAGCTGGTGCCGAAGGATGGCGCGGCAATGGACCTGACCTTCGGGACGGATTACGTCACGAACAATCAGATGCACACGGACGTGGCGGACATCGATGCGCCGATTGTGTTTGTGGGGCATGGCATCGTGGCGCCGGAGTTTGGCTGGGATGACTACAAGGGCGCGGACGTGAGGGGCAAGGTGGCGCTGGTGGTGGTGAATGAGCCGCCGAGCGACGATCCGGCCTTCTTCAACGGCAAGAGCATGACCTACTACGGCCGGTGGACGTACAAGTTCGAGGAGGCCGGACGGCATGGCGCGGTGGGCGTGCTGATTGTGCACCGGACGGACCTGGCCAGCTATCCCTGGCAGGTGGTGCAGAACTCATGGTCCGGCGAACACAGCTACTTGCGCGGCGATCCGGACGCGCGGCTGACTGCGGCCAGCTGGATCCAGCACTCCGTCGCGGATAAGCTGCTGGCCAGCATCCACATGACGGCGGACCAGGCAATCGCGGCCAGTGACCGGCGCGGGTTCAAGGCTATGGACTTGCCGGTGCGGCTGAAAGCGCACATCGTCAGCACCGTGCATGTCTATGACTCGGAGAATGTGCTCGCGAAGGTGACGGGTGTGACGCCGGGGCGCGACGTGCTGTACACCGCGCATTACGATCACTTCGGCATTGACCGCACCCGGCAGGGCGATCCGGTATTCCATGGCGCGGCGGACAATGGGACGGGCTCGGCCATCATCATGGAGATGGCACGCGCGTATGGGATGAAGAAGGTGCAACCGCCGTCCACGGTCTTTTTTGCGGCGGTGACTGCGGAGGAGCAGGGTCTGCTTGGATCGCAGTACCTGGGCATGCATCCGCAGGTGCCTGCTAAGGACATCTCGTTGGACCTGAACTTTGACGAACTGTTGCCGCTGGGCGATGTGGCCAGCGTGCGTGCCGCAGGAGCGGAGCGGACGACAGTATTTCCGCTGCTGGAGGCGCTTGCGAAACAGGATGGCTTGACCCTGCAACGCGGCGTGGCCGATACGGGTGGCGGGTACTTCCGCAGCGACCATTTCAGTCTGGCGCGCGTGGGTGTGCCTGCGTTCTCGGTGGGCGAGGGATCGTTGTTTGTTGGCCATGATGAGGCCTGGGGACGCGCGCAGCAGAAAGACTTTGGGGACAACAAGTACCACACACCCGCCGACGCCTACAGCGACAGCATGGACTTCACCGGAAACGCGCGGATGGCTCGCTTTGGCTTTGAGTTGGGATGGTTAGTCATGGCTCAGCCGCAACGCGTTGACTGGGTGGCTGGGGATGAGTTTGCCACGGCGGCGAAGAAGAGCGGGGCACGCTAGCCGTCTTCTAGCAGACCACTTCTCCAGGTTGCAGATCGCCGATCATCCGCAGCAGCTCAGGCCGGTCAGCCCGAGCACCGGACGCCTTTTCCCGGTAGACGCCAGCGACGTAGTACCCCGCCGTCCGTGTGCTGCGTTCCACTTCCGCTTGACGCGCGAGGTCCTGCTCTTCCGTGCTGACTCGAAGGTAGATGCGGGCAACTTTGAGCCGAGGCTTAGCCAAGATGGGTACACATCACTTGGCTCACTCAAAAGTAGGCGGTCAAGAAGGGCCAAGGGCGGAGCTATTTGGCCAGCTAGTAATTGGCTATGTATATTGGCCCCGGCTCCGCGACAGCGTCATCAAGGTTCAAGGCCCTACCCAGAGTCTGTCGCACAAGCCGGGAATCGACTCTAAGACACAAGAAAGTGCCTCTCCAACCATGTAACTTAGAGGTATAACTCAAATGCGCATACTAAATGGAAACGGCGAGAGAGCTTTGAGGCTGTAAACACCCCCACATCTCAGAAGCGAGATGTGGGGCACCCTCGGTAGCGATTGGGTCAGATGTGGGCCACCCGCCCTCTCCAGTTTGAACAGGTGTCGTAGTGTTCTGTTGTTGGGCCTATTACTCGACTCGAGATTCGCACCTTCCACTCGATAGTCCGGCTGCTGATTGGAAACGAAACGCTCGGTTTTGAGTCGCACCAAAAACTTCTGATCCAGAAGATGTCAGTGCCACGATCTTCTTGGCTCGTAATATTGGAAACCAAGTCTCACCGCCATTCTTTGTTTCCATCAAGACATCTTCATCATTTGTAGTCGATGGCGCTATGCCAAACCCCATGCATGAACCTATGAATGTGAGTCCACCAATCGCGCTGGGCGGCCTTGAGAAAGGCATGAGTGGTTCACCACCAATCTGTCCACTGAGGAGCCTGCCATTCTTCAAGCTAACATATACTCGGTCAGCAACGATAGCTCCTGAGACCGGGTATGCTTCTTCCTCTCCATCTGGAGTATTCATCTTCATAGTCTTCCAAGACTTCCCAGAATCTGTTGAAGCATAAACAGCATACGGCCCCCAGGCCAGTTCGTTGCTACCAGCCACCTTTACGCTATCGAGGTAACCGACACCCTTTTCTAAGCTCATCGCCTGCCAAGTCTTCCCATAATCACTGCTAACAGAGATCATCGGAATTATCATTCGCGGTTGGGCAGTCGTGGGATCGCGCGCATATTGCGGAAGCTCCTCCAGCTCTTGCTTGGTCGTTGCGACGCTCCTTCCGCCAACCAAGAACATCTGCTGAAGGGTTTCCGACGCAGCAGCAGCTAAGTAGCTGACGTTCTCCCCTTTCAATGGAATCACTGTTGCTTTTGCACCAGGAGCATCGCTCACAAGAAGCGAATTAGCGGATAATCGCAAGGAATGCAGTGAAGGTGTCAGCCACGCCGACGACACATCAACAGACGATCCTTTCCTCAACTGGCTCCAAGAGCGGCCTCCGTCGATAGAGGTCAACGTGGCATGCTCCTTGATGATTGCTCCACGATTTCCATCGATTTTCATGGCTTTTGTCGAGTAAAGTTCATCTATAGGGAGGTTTCCCAACCATTGAAAACCCACTGGCCGAGCGGTAGCAGGTATCGCCTGAGAAAACGCTGCCATACATCCGACAACCGTCAGCAAATAGGAAACGAGTAAACTGTTCTTTTTCATCTTTTGCCTCTCTACGGTAAGAAATCCGTCCCAGCAACTCGAAGAGCATCGCCGCGGCTTCGAATGAAGCCCTGATTGACTGCTCGCCATTGGGAGTAGGGCGAAGGAGTCGCATTCCTAACGGCACCCATATCTCTCTGCAGTTGAGTGGCGAGCGCACTTCCCGGTTTAGCCTTTGCCGCCAGAGCTGTTAGATGTTTCCCTGCAGGCAGGCCACGATAGGTCTTGGCATCCCCAATGTGGCCGAGATTGAGCATTGTGCCAGCCATGAGACTTGCTTCTTTGTCCAATGTGGCGTCCGTGATCTGCGCTCCCGTAGGCGGGCCAGCATTACGCCCAGATTGGTCGTCTCCATACTGATTCGTTCCTACCGAGGCTTCGCCGGTCTGCTCGCCCATTAGCGTTTGAACCATCGTCAGTTGTGTGCCTGTAGGCAGAGTCGTGGCATTGTTTTGTTGGGCCGAATGTTGTTGTGTGGCTGGCGTGTTGGGTGAATGCTGTATACCGGTGATGAACCCCAGGTATCTTTGCTCAGCTTCGTCCGTATTGAAGGAATGGCCGTCCGGATCGATGCCCGCCAGTGGATTGCCGCGCAGATAGCCATAGAGGTTGAGTGTTTGAGGATGTGTCAGACTTGAGTACGGCACGGCCTCCGGCTTCTCATCCCAGTCCGGGCTCATCCACCTGCCCAGGTTGCTGGAGTAATATCTTGCCCCGAAGTAGTCGAGGCCATCGTTCCTGCCGGGCACGCTGGAGGTCTCTGCATCGCGTTCCTTGCCGGTGAAGTGCCGGTCCGTGGCGGCTTCGCCCAGGCAGTTAACGGCATCGCCGAAGGCACCGCCAGAGCAGATTTCTTCCGGGCTGCCCAGGGCGTCGGTCTGGACGCGGCGCGTGCCCAGCCAGTCGGTGAACTGGAAGTGCGTCACCGTCTGGGTATTGGCGTCGGCGGTCAGCGTGGCTCCCACGCCATCGGCCAGCGGGATGTCGCTGTGCGAGCTGCCGTTGTTGCTGAACTCCGTCAACGTTTCCCCGTTCAGGTTCAGCACATACCGGCTGGTCAGGACGAAGCTGTTTGTCTGGAGGTCGCACCAGTTGCCCGTCTGCGGCGTGATCGTGCCCTTTGCCACGCGATGGCCCTCCGCATCGCTGTCCGCGTGCTGCCGGAGAATGACCAATACTTCGTCCCGGTTCATGGCAGCACCTTACTGCACGCAGTTTATCCCGCAGCACTTCGTATAATCGCGCTGGAGCAGTACAGGAAAGGTGCGGATGAGTTCAGGTTTGGAGGGTCGCGTGGCGTTGGTGACGGGTGCGTCGCAGGGGATTGGGCGAGCGATTGCACTGGAGTTGGCACGGGCCGGCGCAACGGTGGCACTGGCGGCGCGCAATGCAGCGAAGCTTGCAGAGGCGAAGGCAGAAATCGTGGGCGCGGGTGGCAAGGCCGAGGTTTTCGCGCTGGATATCAGTCGCGAGGAGTCCATCAAGGCTGCGGCTAAGGATATTGCCGCGAAGCTGGGCGTGGTACACATCCTGGTGAATAACGCTGGCGTGACGCGGGACGGCCTGGTCCTACGGATGAAAGTTGCGGACTGGGATGATGTGCTGACCACAAACCTGAAGGGTGCGTTTCTGCTGACGCAGGCTCTGCTGCAGCCGATGATGAAGGCGCGCTGGGGCCGCATAATCAACATCACGTCCGTTGTAGGTGAGGCGGGGCAGGCAGGCCAGGCGAACTACGCGGCTTCAAAGGCTGGCTTGATTGGTTTGACCAAGTCGTTTGCTCGCGAATTTGCCAGTCGCGGCATCACGGTCAATGCCGTCGCGCCAGGGTTTATCGAGACAGATATGACGCATGTGCTCACAGACGACCAGAAAAAGGCCATGCTGGGGATTGTGCCGCTTGGACGCGCGGGTACCGTTGCCGATGTTGCCGCTGCCGTGCGTTTTCTGGCCAGCGAAGAGGCGGGCTATATCACGGGCCACACGCTGGATGTTAATGGCGGCATGTATATGGGGTAAACGGTAACTTGCTGCAAATTGTTGTTGACCTCAGCACCGGCAACGCGCATGGTGACAATGCATCACTGAGGTTGATTTATGAGTACTGAACAATCTTCTTTCGGAACCCACCTGGCGGGACAGCCACCCTCCATGGACGAGATCAAGTCTGCCATGCGCGGCACCTGGATGAGCGGCGACTTTGGAAAGATCGCCGCTGGCATCGCACACTGGGCAGAGGACTTTGTGAAGCATGCAGCGCCGCAGTCTGGCGCTCGCGTGCTGGATGTGGCTTGCGGAACCGGCAATGTCACACTTCCGCTGGCGCGGCTTGGAGCCGCAGCGACTGGCGTAGACATTGCGCCCAACCTGCTGGAACAGGCCCGCGAGCGTGCCGATGCAGAGCATCTCCACATCACCTTCGACGAAGGAGATGCCGAGTCGCTTCCATATCCCGACGGCTCGTTCGACATGGTATTCAGCATGTTCGGTGCCATCTTCGCGCCACGTCCGGAGCTGGTTGTGAAGGAGTTTGCACGTGTACTCCGGCCAGGTGGCACGCTTACCATGGCCAACTGGACGCCTGAAAGTTTTTCGGGCAGCATGTTTCGCGTCACTTCCAGGCACGTGCCTCCGCCGCCGGGCATACCCTCATCGCTTCTGTGGGGTGAGAAAGAGGCCGTCCACGCACGTCTTCGCAATGAGTTTGCAAACATTCACACGGAGGTGGTGCCCATCCAATGGGATCTGCCGGTATCACCCGCGGAGGCTTCTGCCCTCTTCCGCCGCTACTTTGGACCGACGGTTACCGCAATGAGCCGGCTGGATGCAAAGAAGCAGGCCGAGCTTGGCTCTGACCTGGACTCTCTATGGTCTGGTGCTTGTGTGTCACGAACCCCTGCCACTCACACTGTGGTAAACAACGAGTATCTGCGAGTGACCGCGACACGAATCCAGTAATCGCGAGCATGGAATGACAGACGTTCAGCCGCAAGCCAAAGCCCGATGCAGTATCCATGCCGCGGAGTGGCCCCGCGATGAAGTAGTTACCGCCAGCCTGCTGCGGAGCTATGCTGCGTATCTTGAGAGTGGACCGAATGGCACGGCTCGCATCCGCGCCACTAGCCTACAGGACGAAATCGCCTCGTTGCATGTGTGCTATGTGGAACCGGAGAGCGTGCTGTTGCTTGCGTGGGCCGGAAGCAATGCAGCCGGTTGTGTCGCCGTAAAGCAGATTCACAACCGGCCAGGCGCGTTCGAAATGAAGCGGCTGTGGACCGGAGCAGACTTTCGCGGCATGGGTGTGGGACGATCCCTTGCCGAAGCAGCCATCGCGTGGGCACGCGCACATGACGCGCAGGTGCTGCTGCTCGATACGCAACCGGAGGCGATGCCGCATGCCGTCGCGCTCTACCTGTCACTCGGATTTACCGGGACGACGCGCTACAACGATAACCCTGTCGCCGGTCTGCTCTTTATGGAACTGCGGCTGCGGTAAGCTGTCGTTACGGACCCGCATTGGATGGTGTGCCGGCACAATGCACTCACAAGGAGTCGTAGCGTCCCTGCTTCGCTACGAATCCGCAATGGTTCCGAACGCCTGGAGAGGCGACTTTACCCTTGTCAGCCGTGATGCCGCTCAGTAGCTTGTGAGCAATGGCTGACATGCACATCATGATGCCGGTGTTAGTTCCGGCAAAAGCGGCGGTCCCGACGGCAATGAATATAGGATCTACGATTCGCGGGTACCGTCTGCAACGCGGCATGTCGCAGGGCGACATCGAGAAGCGCACCGGCCTGCTACGATGCTACCTTTCGCGCGTGGAGAACGGGCATACCGTTCCGTCGCTGGATACTCTCAAAAAGATTGCGGCGGCGCTTGGTTTGCCCATGGGCCAGTTCTTCACGGATGAACCCGTGCAGAAGGACATTGCCGCCATGGCACTCTCCCCGGATGAGGTCCGCTTCCTGTCGGAGGTGCAGCGCTATAGCGCCACTCTGTCAGACAGTGATCGCAAGCTGCTGCTGGCCATGGTGAAGAAATTTGCGCAAAGCACGCTTACCTGACCTGTTTTAACGCAGAGCCGCGATAAACGCCGCAAACAACGACAGCAGCAACGCTCCACAGAAGAACGTGATTTTCTGCCGTGCAAGATAGGCGGCACGTCCACTTGTCATGCGCGGTAGCAGCGGCACACCGAGACACAGCCCGGTCAGGAACCCGCCCACGTGCGCGGTGTTGTCAATTCTCAGATCACCCATGCCCAGCCCATGCATCAGCGGCCGCGCCATCGTTCCCACGCCGATCAGCAGATTGAGACCGGCAAAGTAGACAACAGACCGGCGAATCGCCTGTAGATCGCGCAGCGGGATGCCAGCGAACCCGGGACGCGGTTGTGCCAGCCTCTTGTTTGAAAACAGCACAATCAGGATACCGGCGATGCCAAAGACCGCTCCAGAGGCTCCCGCGCCGACCTCGCCGCGCTGCTGAAACATGATGTTAAAGGCAACGGAAAGCAGATTCCCCGCCGCACCCGTGAGCAAGTAGACGTACACAACGCCGGTGAACCCCAGCAGCGGCTCACCGATCACACCCAGATTCCAGAGGCACCACATATTTGTGGCAAGGTGAATCAAGCCGACATGGACAAACGTGGCTGTAACCACCCGCCACCATTGATGGCCCGCAACAACGGCTTCGGCATTGTTTGCGCCAAAGCGGATCAGATCTTCGGGTGACGGTGTCAGCCGGTCCACGCCGGCATGCAGCATCCAGAGGTATACGGCAACGTTGACTGCAAGCAGGAGATACGTCGCGGGTGCCTGCGCGATGCGCCGGAAGCCGCCTGGCCTGCCACGCACCCGTTGTGTTGCCTGCGCGATAGCCTGGTCTTCGCGCCGCGTGTCGTCAGCCTGTCGCGTAGGCAAGCCGTTTATCGTGGATGAGGAATGCGGCCCTGAAATCATGGCAGCCGAACGCTACAGAAAGCGCTCACGGCCATGGGCCAACCGCCGCTGCTGCACGGTATGCGTGATGAGTCCGGGAGCTGGAGTGGCAATCGCGACCAGCACCCACATCAGCACGGACAGCAGGAGCCCCCCGATGGCGATAGATTGCAACGTTACCGCAAAGGAAACATGACGGGTATGCAACTCGGCAAATGGCAGCTGTGCCCACGGTCCGCGGTGAATAATCATGGTGGCCATCAGGAACGCAAAAACAGAGACCGTGAAGAGGGACAGCAGAACCAGATCCACAACGCGATGCAGCCTTTGGCGCGCGCGGCAGTGCCGGCAATGCGAGAAATGCGTGGTGTAATCCTCACGCATGGCGGAAGAAACGCCCGAAAGGTCATACCGCCAGCCGGACAGAATGTCGCCAATGACCTGATCCGAGCAGCCCTGCTTGCTTCCCAGAAGCGAAGATCTAAATCCAAACGCGCGAAGATCGTCGACATAGCCCGGCGTGTTCGCGGTTGCGTCTTTTAGATTCATCATGGCTTCATGTGACATGTTAGATGGTCTGATGCAGAGAATCCAGTGGCGATTCGCCTGATGACACCAAAGGCATACACCACCCTAGCAGACGCTACAGGCAGAGACTGTCCATTGGCGCATTTTGTGGTGCCAGCAGCACACGGTTGCCGAGCAGGCTCAGCCGATCACCAATCGCATGCTCCGCGGCCATGCGCGCCAGTTCCGGCAGATTGTTGCTCTCCGAGAGATGCGCCAAAATGACGTACCGCGCGCCACCGTCGTAGTCACGCGTCAGGAACTCCGCGGCCGCGGCATTGGAAAGGTGTCCGACGCGCGACAACACTCGCTGCTTGACGCTCCAGGGGTACGGTCCGTCACGTAGCATCTCAAGATCGTGATTGGATTCAATCAGCAGCACATCGCAGTTTCGGAGCGCCAGCTTTACGTTTTCCGGCACGTATCCCAGATCGGTGGCGAATCCAAAGCGCAGGCCGTCCGCGCAGAACACAAACCCACAGGGATCGGCTGCGTCGTGCGGAATGGTGAACGGCAGAATGTCGATGTCGCCGATGCAGAGGTGGCGGCCCGCCTGGAAATACTCTACGGCGGGTAGCGCGGCGGGGTCATCACGCAGCTCGCTTCGTGTGGACTGGGGTGTATCGCCGCAAAGGTCTTCCTGCGCCGCGGCCCGCAGCGCGCCGGAGGGGTCCAGTGTTGCATCGCCATCCGTAGCGGCGTCCACATCAATATCATCCGCGAAGTAGTTCTCCGCTGGTGTATCGACGGAGTCACGGGAAGCGGACGCGATCTGGTGCGCCAGGGCTTGCGCGTCCAGCCGCTCCTGTTTCTCGCGACGCGTCTGCTCCAGCCACTGCTTGTAGCTCAACGTATTGCGCGGCGTCATCTGCCGCATCCATGCCCGGTGCGTTGCTTCCGTGAAGTAGATTGGGACGTTGAGCTTGCGCGCCAGTACTGGCAATCCACTGACATGGTCGGCGTGTTCATGGGTGATCAGGATCGCATCCAGACGGTGCGGATCCTCGCCCGTGGCGGCCATGCGGCGCATCAACTCCCGGCAGGACAGCCCCGCGTCCACCAGGATGCTGGTGCGCGAGGATGTGATGACAGCGCTGTTGCCCTTGGATCCCGAGGCAAGTACCGTCATCCGCATCATGGGGCTAGTTTACTGAGTTGCGAGGTGGAATACGAGTGCCGTAACTCACTTGATTCCCCGCCCACAGCCGCTGGACCGCTGCATCTGACCCGCCGTTCAGGCATGCTCGCGTAACGGTGCCAGGAACTTCACCGTGCTCTTCATCACGACCTGGTCGCGCTGGTTGTAGGTTTGCGTGTAGACCGTGACCAGGCCGAGTTCTGGGCGTTTCTGGGAGATGCGGAGACCCACCACTTCTGTTTCCGTCCGCAAGGAATCACCAGGGCGCACAGGCTCAGTCCAGCGAATCTCTTCCACGCCCGCTCCAATCATGCCGCCATGGACCTTGATCGTCTCGACGCGCAGCCGCATGACGATGGCCGCCGTCAGCCAGCCCGAGGCGGCCAACCCCTTGAAGAAGGAACTCTTGCCCGCTGCCTCGTCCAGGTGAAATGGCTGCGGATCGTACTTTTCCGCGAACTCGGTGATCTCTTGCGCACTCACCTTCACACTGCCGATCGAAGCAAATTTCTGCCCCAGGTGGAAGTCCTCGAAGTACAGCTCATCGGTCATGGTTTCCTTACGTGCGTTACCCCAGCGCAGGCGGCACAAGCCCGAGTTTATCAAACGCAAGTGCGTTTTCCAGTTCTTCCGCGATCAACTAACCACAACCGAATGTATGACTTAATCATCAGAAAGAATTGATAATTTTCTGCTTGCAAATGCTTCATCCGGCGGTACACTTTTGCGCACTGAGCTTCCCTGCTATTTCATGAGGCTCAAGGAGAACGGCCATGCACCCCAAAGTGTTACATCTGACACTATTTCTGCTTTCTCTCATGCTGCTCACCACGGCACGCGCGCAATGTCCCGCGTTCGGCAATGACACAACGTGCGGAACTATCATCACCATTACTCCAACCAACGGCGTGACCATCACACAGACCGGCCAGGGTCCCTACGACGGGAATGACGATACCCTGGTTGGCATCGTGAACAACAGCAACGTGCCCATCAGTTCTATCGTGCTTACGTCCAGCCAGGATATTTTCGGCTTTGATGGAGACGGTGTCGACGACTACGGGGCACCCGGCAATCCAAAGGACAACACTGGATACGGAGGTCCAAACACCTACTTCACCAGCTACGGCGGCACCACCGGAACAGTAAACTTTATAACACCCTTGGCTCCTAAGGGTGGCAGTACTTACTTTTCGCTTGAGAATGCCCTTTCCTCAACCCCGCCGTGTAGTGACATCGTGAAGAATGGTGTCGCGCCCGCAGTCATCAATGGAACGTCTAACTCCACCATTACCACAAAGTTCACGCCGAACTACAACTATAGCCTCGCGCAGGCCGCTACCTTTTGCGGGTTTGTCGATTTCGACTGGATGCAGACGATCGTAAACCTGCCGGACCCAAGCCCATTTACCGCCAAGAACCTCGCGTTCCCCGCCAGCAGCGGATATGTCAACGGAACGTTGATTCCGACTCGCCTTGGCGGAGCATTCCGTTCCGGAGGTCCGGTGCCTTACCCTCTTAAGGGTAGCGACGCTCCATTCAATGATCCGCCACAGGGAGGCGGCTACACGTATACGTCAACCCTGGATTACAGTTATCCGTTCTACTGCGATGTACTTGGCGATCCTGCCTGCGCCAAGACGTATTACACCATCAGCTTCACCGATACACCGGCGGACCCATGCCTGCCGGATGGTGCCGGGAACGCAAGCCCAGCGTACAAGTTAAACCCTTCCGTTCAGGCGCTGTGTGGTAACGCTGTGGCTCCGGCGGGGAGCGCAATCGCGTTCACGACGCATCTGGCGGGTGTTCAGGCAAACGGGACCGCAAAGGACCTGGGATTGGGTGTTGCCTGGAAATCGAACTTCAATGGAACATCCGGCGGCACTGCAACGACAAAGAATACGAGAGCAGCGGATGCGGGCAGTGGCAACGGCGGTGTTACCGTGGTGAACACCTCCGAAACGACAAACTACCAGTACACCGGCTTTGGCGTGACGGCAATCAACGGTGCGGCACCCGCACCACAAACATTGCTTTCGTCGACACAGGTTGCTGTCACTGCTTCGGGACTGGCGTACAGCCGGCTTACAAAGGCATTTACCGGGACCGTGACCATCACCAACGTCAGCGGCCAGGATATCGCCGGACCGCTTGAAGTCGTGCTTAACTTTGTGACGGCGGGGATCACCGTGAATGGTTCTTCGGGAACATTCGGCGGATTCCCGTACATCACTCTGCCCAGCACGCTCGCCGCTGGCGCTTCCACGACAGTGCCCGTGTCCTTCTCCAATCCCGCTGGAACAACTGTCAATTTCAATCCAGTCGTCTACTCAGGGAGCTTCCAATAATGAATCACATACTTTGCACTGCTCTGCTCGCGCTTTCTTCGGCTGGACTGGCCTTCGCATCACCGGCCATCTACCATGTCTCGGTTGATACCACGACCCTGAATGGAACCACTGGATCACTCGATTTCAACTTCGAGCCAGGCCCACTGGTCACTCAATTCGGGTCAGTCAACATTCTGAATTTCACAACGGGCGGCGCGCTCACTGGCACTGCGTTCACCACTGGTGATGTCTCGGGCAGCCTTCCGGGTACGTTGCTCCTTGATAATGGCACGGGCTTCAACGATTACTTCACCACGGTCCAATATGCGAGCAGTATCGATTTTGATATCTCACTCTTCGGACCGGCGTTGAGTTCGCCGAATGGGACCTCAAGCTCTGGGAGCCTGTTTGCATTCAGTCTGTTTTCCGATGCGGCTGGCACCCTTCCAACACTTACGACGAATACAACCGATGGCTTCGGTTATACCGTGGCTGTCAACCTGAACGGATCCACGACGGCTACCAGTTATCTCACCACCTCCCCACCGCCGGTGGCCGTAACACCGGAGCCAAGCAGTCTGCTGCTGGCCGGTACAGGATTAGCGGCGTTGGTTCTTCTTCGTAAACGCTTTACAACCCTGATCGCGTAACTGCCGATGAAGCGCCTGACCATCCTTGCCGTGTCAGGCGCTTTCCTCGCGTCCGCCGCAGATATGACTGTCCGGGCTGAGAATATTCAGTTTAAGAACTGCCGTACTTCCGAAAAATTGTCTATCGGCCTGACGTATCAAGAGCAACAGGCAATCGATATGCATGCGCGTCCGTCGCTGATCGGGGAAGCATCTGCCGGTAGCGGGAACGCTGTGTATCTTTTGGCCTCCGGGCCGGTGCTTGGATCGATGGATAGCCGCGAGATTGCGTTCGAAACTGTCTGCGCCTCCGGCAACATCCACGTAACCGCAACGGTAACTCGTGCCAGCGGGTATGGTGGGGCTGTGCTTAAGTTCACCACGTGGCGGCCACTTATCCGGTTTGACCTGCCTCTTGCAACCAGAAAACGACGCGTAACCCTTACATGGCGCATGGTCTCGAGTTCAGGAGCGGAACTCAACGAGGGTGGCCTGCCAACGGGGTTCACGCAACCTTTCCCAATTACGCTTACGCACGGGGTTCCCTGAGGTTATGCCTGTGCGCGGGGACGGGTGCGCATGGCGGGAAGGGCGCAAGGCCAATGGCTGAAGGCAGGCAGCACAAGTTCATCGTCAGATCTTTAGCGCTGCGTTGACCAGTTGCCGGGCTTCATCTTGGATTTGCCTTAGGTGGGCTTCGTCCTGAAAGCTTTCCGCGTAGATCTTGTAGACATCCTCGGTGCCGGAGGGGCGAGCGGCAAACCAGCCGTTCGCGGTCGAGACTTTCAAGCCCCCAATGGGCGCGCCGTTGCCGGGAGCGTTGGTCAGCACCTGGATGATGGGCTCGCCCGCCAGATCTTTTACCGTGACTTGCCTGGGTGACAGCTTTGCGAGCTTCGCCTTTTGGTCCTTGGTGGCGGGAGCGTCGATGCGCTGGTAGACAGGGTTGCCGTAGCGCGCAGTGAGTGACTGGTACAGATCGCCGGGATCCTTGCCGGTTTTTGCGGTCATCTCCGCGGCTAGCAGGCCCATGATCAGACCGTCCTTGTCGGTAGACCAGGGTGCGCCGTCCATGCAGAGGAACGACGCACCGGCGGATTCCTCGCCGCCGAAGCCGAGCGAGCCATCGCTTAGCCCTGTGACGAACCATTTAAAGCCGACCGGCACCTCGACGACCTTTCGTCCGATGCCTTGGCCCACGCGATCGATCATGGACGAAGAAACCAGCGTCTTGCCGATGGCGGCGTCTTTGCGCCACCCCGGACGGTTGGCAAAAAGATACTCAATGGCGACGGACAGGTAGTGGTTCGGATTGAGCAGGCCGACCGATCTGGCCACGACCCCATGGCGGTCGTGGTCTGTGTCGCAAGCCCAGCTCACGTCGTACTTATCCTTGTTGCCGATCATGCCGGCCATGGCGAAGGGGGAAGAGCAGTCCATGCGAATCTTGCCGTCCCAGTCCATGTGCATAAAGCGGAAGGTCGCGTCCACGATGGTCGATATCACTTCCAGCGGCAGCTTGTATTGCTCAGCGATGCGGCCCCAGTAGAAGACACCCGCGCCGCCCAGAGGATTGACGGCCAGCTTCAGACCGCTGCCGGCAATCAAACGCATGTCCACTACATTCGACAGGCCACCCACATATTCACTGATGTAGTCGTGCTTACGGGTCGTGTCTGCCTTCAGCGCCTGCGTAAATGGCATTCGCTTTACGCCCTCGAGCTTTGCCTTCAGCAGATCGTTGGCGCGATCCTGCACCCACTTGGTCACATCCGTGTCTGCGGGGCCGCCGTTGGGCGGGTTGTACTTGAAGCCGCCATCCTCCGGCGGATTGTGCGATGGCGTGATCACGATGCCGTCGGCCAGACCGTCCTGGCGGCCTTTGTTGTAGACCAGGATCGCGTGCGAGAGCGCGGGCGTGGGCGTGTAGCCGTACTGGCCGCCGGTGTCGCTGGTGCCGGAATCGATGCGCGTTTCGACGCCGTTTGCCGCCAACACTTCCAGCGCGCTGCAGAAGGCGGCCTCGGAGAGGGCGTGCGTGTCCATGGCCAGGAAGAGTGGGCCGTTGATGCCCTTGCCCGCGCGGTACTCGCAGATGGCTTGTGTAATGGCAACGATGTGATCCTCATTGAAGGCGGCGTGCAGCGACGACCCGCGATGCCCGCTGGTGCCGAAGGACACGCGCTCGGCCAGATTGTTCGCGTCTGGGTGCAGTGTGTAGTAGGCCGAGAGGAGCCGTGGCAGATCGGCCAGGCAGTGCGGATCCGGCAGCTTGCCGGCGTTTGGGCTGTTGCTCATGGTCGTTCTCCCCGAACTGCGTGCGATTGAGTGTACCGCGCATTCAGTGTTTGACCGGACGAAGGTAGCTTCCGGACCCTCGTTTCAGATGTTGCCAAAGGCGTTGCCGTCGCCCTTACAATGGAGGCTCTCCCATTGGGCCATGTATCCCAGCGTCCGCCAAGGTGACGAGCGGCGCATCGCATGGCTAAAGGTACTGTGCGCGTGGTTTGTGTACGCATATGCCGCTGGTTCGCGTCTGCCGGAGTTGCCGCCCTCTGCTGCTTGCAGTGGCCTGCGCGGTCTTATGCCTCGCACGGACAAGCGGATTGCATGCGCAGACCGGGACACTGGCTGCGGATACTGCCGTCACCAGCGCGCATCCCGCCACAAACTATGGCTCGCTCAGCAACCTGTATGTCAATGGCGCCAGCACTGCCCTGCTGCGGTTTGACTTGGGAACGCTGCCCTCCAGCGCAAACGCCGCAAGTGTGACGCGGGCGACGCTGCGGCTGTTTGTGAACCGGGTCAACACGCCCGGTGTGATTACGCTTTCCGCTGTTGGAGCCGCATGGAACGAGAGTGCCGTCACGGCGCAGACGCTGCCCGTCACGGGCAACGCGCTGGAGGTCTTTCCGGTCACGGACGAAAATCAGTACGTCACCGTGGATGTCACGTCACTGGTACAGGCGTGGCTGACAACGCCCGCGAAGAACTTCGGCCTTGCCCTCTCGACGGCCAACGCCGATGCAGTCTTCGACAGTAAGGAGAACGACACCACCGCGCACCCGGCCCAGCTTGATATCGCGTTGAGCAGCGGTGCCGCGGGTCCCATTGGACCGGTTGGGCCGCAGGGTCCAAAGGGGAATCCGGGCGCGCAAGGGGCGCAGGGCCTCGCCGGTCCGCAGGGCCAGCCGGGCAACGCGGGGGTGCAAGGTTTACAGGGTGTACAGGGACCGAAGGGAGACAAGGGGGATCCCGGCAACGGCTCCGGCATGCAGTTTGAGGGAGCCTTCAACGCGAACACCAGCTACGCGAAGAACAACGTCGTTGCATCGGCGAATGCGGCGTGGGTATCCCTGCTCGACAGCAACTTGAACAACATACCATCGAGTTCGCCCGGTGCGTGGAGTGTTCTGGTCCCCGCAGCTGTTTCCACAGGAACGGGAACGGGCACCGGAACAGGAACGGGAACGGGCACCGGAACAGGAACGGGAACGGGGAATACTTCATCCAGCAACGGCCTGGTCTATGCCAACGCTTACAGTGCGACGGCAACGTACAGCGTGAATCAGGTGGTGACCTTCAATAACGCGGTTTGAGTGTCGTTGCAGAACGGGAACGTCAATCATGCACCGCAGACCATCTCCACCTGGTGGGGACTGGTTGTTCCTGCTCCGGTGCTCTATCAGGGGTCCTACGCATCCGCGGCCAACTATGCCGCGAATGCTGTTGTCAGTTGGCAGAGTGCCGCGTGGGTTTCGTTGCATGACAGCAATAGCGGCCATACTCCGGACAGTTCATCAAACGATTGGGCGTTGCTGGTTCCTGCGTCCAACAATCCCGCAAGCATCACGACGATTATCAACGGTCTGCTCTATCAGGGCCAGTATGACTCGACGAAGAACTATGCGACGAACTCAGTGGTGGCCTCGCAAAATGCAGCCTGGGTTTCCCTGCGGGATAACAACAGTGGAATCACACCCGGCATGGGTACTCCTGGCTATTGGGACGTTCTCGTTCCCCCGGCAGTCGGCCTGACCGGACCACAGGGGTCACAAGGGCTGACCGGAGCCACGGGCCCACAGGGTGAACGCGGCTACACCGGCGACACCGGGCCACAAGGGGAGCGCGGGGCCATTGGAGCGACAGGGCGTCCGGGCTTTGTGTATCAGGGTAACTACGCATCCACAACGAACTATGCGGCAGGTGACGTGGTCCTGTGGCAGGGCGGATCGTGGGCCTCGTTGCATGACACCAACCATGGCAATACGCCGGACTCCTCGCCCCTGGATTGGGGGACGCTGACCACGCGCGGCCTGACCGGCAACACGGGAGCGACCGGACCGCAAGGTCCCCTCGGACCGCAGGGTCCGGCTGGAGAGTTCGGCCCTGCTGGACAACAGGGGCAGACTGGACCGCAAGGCTCACCGGGGCCGCAAGGCGCGCCGGGCCGTGATGGTGCGCAGGGACCAGCAGGCACAACCGGCCCGGTGGGCGCGCAAGGCATTGCCGGACCTGTCGGCCTGACGTGGCAAGGCACGTATCAATCCACGGCGAACTACGCAACCAACGACGCGGTCACGTGGGGAAACCAGAGCTGGTTATCGCTCCACAATACGAATCACGGGAACACACCCGATCAGTCACCCTCTGACTGGATCTTGTTGGCAGCCCAGGGCGGGACCGGGCCGCAAGGTTTGACCGGGCCGCAAGGCCTACAGGGATTCACCGGCGCAACCGGGCCGCAAGGCGTGAAGGGCGATACCGGCAACACGGGAAGTACCGGTCCCGCCGGATCGCCTGGTCTTTTCTACCAGGGCAGCTACAGCAGCGGCACCAATTACACCCTGCACGATGCCGTGGCGTACGGAGGCGGCACATGGATCTCCTTGCAGACGGTCAACCACGGCAACACGCCTGATTCTTCTCCAACATGGTGGCAGCAAATTGCCGCTCCCGGCGCGATGGGACCGGCCGGACCGCAAGGTATGCAGGGCATCGCTGGTGCCGTGGGTGCGACAGGCCCGCTGGGACTCACAGGTTCCGCCGGACCGCAGGGAGCACCCGTCAGCTTCCGTGGCGCATGGTCCGCAACGGCAACGTATGCCACCGGCGATGCCATTTACTACAACGGCTCGGCTTACATCGCAACCTCCGCGATCAACGGCAATCCTCCAGGCATCTCTCCCGCATGGTCGCTGCTGGCGCGGCAGGGTGATACAGGTGCCACGGGAACACAGGGGCCACAAGGCACCGCCGGTGCCGTTGGGCCCGCAGGCGCGACTGGTCCGCAAGGTCTCACCGGACCGGCCGGTCTGCGCTGGCGCGGCACGTACGATCCCGGCACGGGCTACCCCACGGGCGATGCCGTCGCGTACAACGGCGCAAGCTATGTGTCGGTCACCAGCGTGAACGCCGGTGTCGTCCCCGGATCAGGGCCGCAGTGGTCGTTGCTGGCTGCCGTAGGCACTGCTGGTACGAACGGTATCAACGGTGCAACGGGAGCGACGGGTGCGGCTGGAGCGGCCGCAACGGTTCAGGTGGGCACTGTGAACACCGGTGCGCCTGGCACGCAGGTTGTTATCCAGAATGCCGGCACGCCCAGCGCTGCCACGCTGAACTTCACCATCCCGCAAGGAGTGACCGGAGCGGCGGGAACCCCGGGCCTGGTGTATCGCGGTCTGTGGGGTTCCGGCACGGGATACGCGCAGAACGATGTTGTGTATCGCAGCGGCTCATCCTACGTTTCACAGCACCCCAACAACATCGCAGACCCGGCCGTCGCGGTTAAAAACAATACTGGCGACTGGCAACTGCTGGTGTCGCAAGGTGATCCTGGCGCGGCAACGGTTGCTATCGGCAGCGTGACGTCGGGCAGCAGCGCCAACATCACCAACAGCGGCACACAGAATGCGGCGGTGCTCAACTTTACGCTGCCACGCGGCGACCCCGGCCCTGCCGGGCCGGCGGGGCTGACCTACCAGGGCGCATGGAATCCCACGACCCCTTATCGCGTTAATGACGCGGTCACGTACGGCTACTCGACCTACATCGCACTCGCAGCGAACACCAACGTGCAGCCCTCGGGAGCGCAGGGCAGCGCCGCGGCTTGGTCGCTTATCGCGGCGCAGGGAGCGACCGGCCTAACGGGCGTAACCGGACCCGCCGGAGCCACGGGCGGCACGCCCACGGTCGCCGTCGCCGGCACGCACACGGGTGCGCCCGGATCCAGCGCCATTGTGCAAAACGTGGGCACAAGCACCAATGTGCAACTTGATTTCACCATCCCGCAGGGGGTGGCTGGTACCGGCGGGGGCGGTTCGGGATCTGGACTTTACACCACGGTACACACAGTCGCTCCGCAAAACGCGGGCCAGCAGATCTACAGTCCGCTGGTCGATGGACATAGTGGCGGCGATGCCTTCAATGTACTCGGCTATCTGCCTACCGCCTGCCAACTGAATACCGTACAGGTTTATAACGCATCCGCTACTGACGCCAGCTTCGAGATCCGTACGGGTACGCCAGGGAGCATAAGCGTGTCTGCCGCTGGTGTGTGTACCGCGCGTGCAAACAGCGCGACCACATGCACCGGCCCTGGCACGCTGGGCAGCAAGAACTTCGTGGATTTTGGCATCACCAGTGGCAGCACTATCACAAGCTATCTCTATACGCAGTTCACGTGTAACTAGATTTGCAACGGGCGCAAAAAACTGCTTTTCAATTTAACTCATGCAGTAAAGCTGCCCTGTTTGATTGCATTTTCATGCCACTCCATTCTGGGACTTCCCCACACCAGACGTCTATCCGAAACAGCAACCATAACTAGAGGTTAGCTCTCATATGTCGTGTTGCCGACAAATCCATGTTGCAACCGTTCACGTACCTATGGCAGCACCTGCACCCTAAAGGGAGACACAGTGGAAGAAACACTGAACACAATCGCAAAGCTTGGCCTTTCGCGGCGAGGGTTCCTCGCCAGCGCGGGTGCCGCGACCGCAGCCACACTCGTGGGTTGCGGCAACAACGGACCCATTACCTCTACCGTTCCAACTGCACCTGCCGCGCCGGCTATCACGGACCCCGACATTCTTAACTTCGCCCTGAACCTGGAATACCTGGAGGCGGAGTTCTACCTGCGCGCGGCGACTGGCACGGGCCTCTCCAGCGCGGATGGCGGCGGTGCCACTGTGACGGTCAAGTCCAATTCCAAGGTGACCTTTTCGAGTCCCTTCATTCAGCAGCTTTCCTTCGAACTGGCGCAAACAGAGCTACAGCATGTACGCGCCATTCGCGCAACGATTACATCCCTTAGCAGTACCCCCGTCGCCGCGCCAGCGCTGGATTTCACCAATGGCTTCAACAGCATCGCCAACAACATCGGCCTCGGCACCTTCGATCCGTTTGCCAGTGACTACAACTTCTTGATCGGCGCGCTTGCGTTTGAGGAGATCGGCGTCAGCGCGTACACCGGTGCCGCCCGGCTCATCACCGCCTCGGCGGTTCTGGACGCAGCTGCCGGTATTCAGGCGGCAGAGGCATACCACGCTGGTGCTATCCGCACGCTTCTCGTCGGTAATGCCATCGCCAGCGGTTCGCAGACAAACATCGTCAACTACAACAGCATCCTGCAGCTCTTCAACAAGCTGGATACCGGAAATCATACGACGCTGCTTGTCTCCGGTGGCACGCCTTCGACCAACGCGACCGTGGGTACGGTCTTCTCTCCCTCCACCGTGGTCTCTGCCGACACAACCAATGCCATCGCCTTCGCTCGCACCACCGATCAGGTACTTCATCTGGCGTACGGCACCATGCCGGGCACCTACACGGCTTCCGGCGGCTTCTTCCCAAGCGGCTTGAACGGCACTATCAAGACGCCAACCACCTAACCATCGATATCAGAAGCCGACGGAGAAAATCATGGCAACACTTGAAACACAGAAACTCGATTCCATCATCGCCAGCCGCCGCTCCATCTTGATGGGCGTGGGCGCGCTTGCAGCCGCAACCCTGGTGGGCGCTAAAGAAGCAGTGGCAGCAGTTCCCACCACTCCAACCGATGCACAGGTTCTCAATTTCGCGTTGAACCTGGAGTATCTCGAAGCGCAGTTTTACACGATCGCCACCGAGGGCGTAACCGCCGATAAGTCGACCCAGGGCAGCAAGATCACGCTGCCCACCGGCAGCGGAACGGTCACGTTTCCCGCCGGTGCAAAGGTCACGTTCACCAATCCCGCAGTTGGCGCTTACGCGTTCGAGACGGCTCTGGAAGAGCGCAAACACGTGAACTTCCTACAGGGTGCACTTTCTACCGGTGCCGTTGCGATGCCGAACATCAACCTGCAGTCCAGCTTTACCACCCTGGGTGGGCTGCTTGGTGTTGGTGCGTTCAATCCGTTCACGACGGACCTGAACTTCCTGCTTGGCGCATACATTTTTGAAGATGTCGGTGTGACTGCCTACCACGGGGGCGCGCTGTACATCACGCAAAAGGGCTTGGCCGGTCAGAGCGCCGATTACCTCACGCCAGCGGCTGGAATTCAAGCCGTCGAGGCATACCACGCCGGCCTGGTGCGCACCACGCTGGCGCTGGTTGATGCTGGTCTGATTTCGCTTGGAACCGGCAATCCCGGCCAAGGTCAAGCAATCGGCCTGACGGTGGCCATCTCGAACCTGCGCGCCCAGCTTGATGGGACGCTTGGCCAAGGTCCAACCTCGACCACGCCAGCTCCGCAGGACGACTTCGGCTTGCAGACTTACGCTGTTTCAACCAACGGCACGACGGGTACAGCATCGCGCATCATGGATCAAGGTCAGACAACCTCGCCAACCTACAACAACTACATTGGGTTTAAACGTACCTTTCAACAGGTGCTGAACATCGTGTACGGTAGTGCGCAGGGCACGATTTCCGCAAACAGCTTCTTTCCGAGCGGGTTGAACGGCAGCATCAGCTAACTAAACTCACCAACGGAAGAGGCAGCTTCTAGAAGCTGCCTCTTTCTTGCGTTAACGTTCAGATCCTATAGCGGCTGCACGTCCGATGCCTGCCAGCCCTTCGGTCCCTTGATCACGTTGAACTGCACCGCCTGACCTTCCTGTAGGCTTTTGAAACCTGTTGTGTTGATCGAGGAGTAGTGCACGAAGACATCCTCGCCATTTTCACGGCTCACGAAGCCAAATCCCTTTGCGTCGTTGAACCACTTCACTGTGCCCTGTTCCATAAACCTGGCCTCTCTTCACTTCGAGTCTGCCGTTGAGTACAAGAGACCGTCCGCCTGATGAAGGCGGTGCGGGACAACTCTGTCTCATACGATTGGGGCTAGACTAGCACGGAATTTCCCTTTTCGGGAAAGCAGATTCGCATCACCTTAGAGAAATAGTTTGGCCTTGTTTGGAGTGGATGCCTTGTTGAGAGCTTCCAGCCCTGCCATGACGATCTGCTCTGTTCGCAGCAGCACGTCTTCCAGCGACAACACAGTGGTGTCCAGAATGATGGCATCGTTGGCAGCGCACAGCGGACTCTGTGCGCGTGACCGGTCGCGGTTGTCGCGTTCGCGCATCTCGTTCAGAACCGCCTTGCGCGACTCCACCGCATCGCTCTGCTGCGCAAATCGGCGATCACCGCGCGCTTCGACCGATGCATCCAAAAAGATTTTTACCGCGGCATCCGGAAACACGACCGTTCCTATATCGCGGCCTTCCATGACTACGCCGCTGGACGCGGTTTCTCCCATGGACCGCTGCGCGCGCACCATCCACTCCCGCACTGGCCTATGCACAGAAACGCGCGACGCGGCCGCCGTAACCTCTGGTTTGCGCAATGCACCGGTCACATCACTGCCGTCCAGCAGCACCCGGCTGCCATCGGGTTCCGGTTCTAATTGAATGCTGGCGGCTTGCATTAACGCAAGCACATCCGCCGCATTATCCACATCCGTGCCGCCGCGGATCGCCTTGAGAGCCAGCGCCCGGTACATCGCGCCCGTTTCTAAATTGAGCAGACCGAAGCAACGCGCAAGATGCGCCGCTACGGTGCTCTTGCCAGCACCGGCCGGGCCGTCAATTGCGACCACGAACCCACGCCGGTTGCGTTCTAGTTGTGGTTCCATCGTTCTATTCTGCCGTATCCTGCCCGGACACTACTCTGGTCGGCGCTTGGGTGCGCCACCCCGTCCCGGACCCGATCCCGGGCCGCGGCGCGAAGGGGAGAAACCTGGCTTGCCATACGATCCTGGCGCACCCTTGCGGTCACGTCCAAAGCCTGATCCGCCAAACTTTGCGCCACCCGGCCCGGCGCTCTTTGCACCTGATGGAAATGAGGGGCGTCCCTCCCCCGCTTCGCCAGCAAAGCGGTCACGGCTTGGCCTGCCCTCATTTGCGCCTCCCCGGTCCGCTCCAAAGGGCTTGCGTGGGCCATACGATCCGCGATCTCCAGACGGCCTCGGCGTGAATGGGCGACGTTCGCCACTCGGCGTGAACGGACGACGTTCGCCGCCTTCGCGAGGCGTAAAGGGACGATCACCGCGCGGCGTGAATGGACGGCGTTCGCCACCTTCGCGAGGCGTAAAGGGACGATCACCGCGCGGCGTGAATGGACGACGTTCGCCACCTTCGCGAGGTGTAAAGGGACGATCACCACGCGGCGTGAATGGACGGCGTTCGCCACCACCCTCGCGAGGCGTGGATGGACGGTCGCCCCTCGGCACGAATGGACGGCGCTCACCGTCAGCACGGGGCGTGAATGGACGACGCTCACCGCCCTCACGTGGTGTGAAGGGGCGGTTCTCACGCGGAACAAACGGCCGGCGATCCCCACCTTCGCGTGGAGCAAAGGGACGACGCTCACCATCAGCCCGAGCCGTGAACGGACGCCCGCCACCACCTTCGCGGGGTGTAAACGGCTTACGAGGAGCAAATCCGCCGCGTTCACCGCTTCCCTCACGCGGTGTGTACGGCCTGCGTTCTCCCTCGTCCCGGCGAACAAAAGGCTTCCGCTCCCCATCCCATGGCCGCGCGAACTCATTACGCGGACGTTCCGGCGCACCGGACTCATCGCGGCGCTGAAATGGTCTGCGCTCGCGATCGTCACGGCTAGCTCCGCCATCACGTGGTGGACCGCCGTAACTGCCGGTCCTGCGCGGCGGGCCAAATCCACCCCCACGGTTGCCAGTCGAGCGATCACCCGCACCCTGGCCCCCTCCGGTTCGACTTCCCGAAAAACCCGGACGGCGCTCCGGTCCTCCAGGGCGTGGTCCACCTGGGCGCGCTCCTGGACGGCTTTCGCGGTCGCCGACACGTGCACCCGCAGGTACGCGCACCGGATACTTGCTCCGGCGTTCCTCACCACCCTCGGCGGCAAAGCGCGCGGCGCGCTCCTCAATCATGGCGCGGCGATCATCGTCTTCATACCGCGAGCGCGGTGCGGCTACAGGCACTTCCGCTGTAGCCCTCTCTGCCGGCAGGTTGTCCAGCGCACCCGGCATGTACAGCAGCGTCTTGCCTTCCACTACCAACGAGTCCAGTTGCCTGGACGCGGAAAGTCCACCGACCACCTCACGGATGCGGGACCGTGCCGCCAGCGGTGAAAGAAAGATTTCCATCTCATCACTGGACGCCGCGACCGCCTGCGAAAGGTACAGCGATACCAGAGCGCTGAGCGCAGTAGGCTGACCTGCGTTCGCTCCGGCCTTCAAGTGCCGGATAAAGCGCCCGCTCATCAACTCCCATTTCGAGGGTTCTCCATCGGCATCCGGCACTGGAAGTACACGCTGGATCGCCCAAAGCTCGCTGAGGGCACGCAGCACGGCAGAGTCCACGACGCCATGCGCAAGTTCCGCAGCCAGTTCGTGCGGGGCCATCGGACCCTTCTCCTTCAACACCTCATAGACCTTCACGGCAAGGGGCGAAACGCGCATGGAGCCGGTTTGCGATGGTTCCTGCTTCCATCCCTTGTCACCGCGCAGTGTGTACACGAACGAAAACGCTTGCGCCGAGCAGATAAAGTCCGGCTCGCCGGTTGTAGAGCCGAGCAGATTCAGCGGCACCGCCGAACCCTCCGCCACCATCCGGGCCAACATGCGGCGCACCGTCTCCTTCTCCTCGGCGGAGAACCCATTCACCGGATCGGGCGCCGCAACCGGAGGTGCTGCTTCCTGTTGGAGCAGGCCGTTGGGCACTGGGCCGACACCTGCATCGATGCGGTCTTCTTCGGCGATTTCGTCGCCCTCGTCCTCGGCAAATTCGTCATCATCGGAGAGCATCACCTCGTCATCGGACGCCTCTGGACCGGCGAACTCCTCATCGGCGAACTCCTCATCGGCGAACTCCTCATCATCGTCCTCATCAAGATCGGCCTCATCCTCCGGCTCCTCATCGTCCACATTCGCCACATAGGGGTCTTCGCCGCTGGCCGTTGAAGTCTCTGGCGGAACCCAGCCATTCTCTGGACGTCCCAGTACCGCTTCGGCAAAGCTGCCCTGCGGCGCGGCTGCAAACTGCGCGTGTGGGTAGAAAGGAACCAGTCCCGCTTCATTCAGCCATGCGCGTGCATCATCCATCGTGCGCAATGCGTTGCCATCCTGGTGCCACAGTTGGGTGCGCGCGCGCTTCAATTGATCGGGAGAAATGCTGTCAGGGGTGGTTGCCATGGTGTGTCTTCTTTCAGTGCCGCGTTGCGGCGATCATTGCGCGGACACACCCGCGCGGAGACGACCCGCGCTGTGTCTGCGACCTGTCATTAGATGTCTGTGGGGCGAGCCAGGTGTAAACCCTGGATCAGTTTCCCTCGAAGCTCGCTCCAGTGATGGAGTTGTCGTCCGCTTCGTGTCCTAGAGGAACCACATGGTTCGTAGAAGAAGCAGTTAAGGGCCACACGCCTAACGTCTGCGTTAGATACGCTGAAACGCCCGCTGAATCTCTTTATAAGAATAGCGCAATGCAATGGGCCGTCCATGGGGACATGCCATGGGATTTTCCGTCTTGCCCAATTCGTCCAGCAACCACTGCATCTTGCTCGCTTCCAGCGGCATGTTGATCTTCACCGCCGCGTGGCAGGCGATGCTGGCCGCGATGCGCCGCCGCCGTGCCTCCATGTTGTCTGCTTGCGCGGCATCGTCATCAATCTGCAGAAGTTCGGCCAACGCAAGCTCCAGTTCCCGGCCTTCCAGTCCCACGGGGGCAGCCTTCACTGCCAGCGTGCGCGGACCGAACGGCTCCGCCTCAAAGCCGTTGCGCTCCAACTCATCCGCCATATGCGCGAAGTTGGCCATCTGCGCCGGCACGAGATCGATAAGCAGTGGCATCAGCAGCCGCTGGCGCTGCACGCGTTCCACCTGCCGCTCACGCATCACCTTCTCAAACAGCACGCGCTCATGTGCAACATGCTGGTCGATGATCCACAATCCTTCTTCGTTGACAGCCAGGATGAAGGAGTTCTGCACCTGCCCCAATGGCCTCAAGCCACTCAGTCCCGCCAGATTGGCCGTGTCCTCAATACGCTCGGCGGCGGGGATTCGCTGAGGCGTTCCTGGCGGCAGATGCGTCGACGCGTGACCATCAGGCAATATGGTTCCATCACCAATCTGGGTGCCCCACCTTCGCGGAGCCAAGGTGGGTTCTTCTGCGGGAACGGAGGCTTCGAAGACAGCCTCGATATTCAGGGTGCCCCGTTCATGCGCGGCATGATCGCGCATGAACGGGATCGCCTCAGAGAACGCCAGCTTACCTGGAATAGGCGGAAGCGCACGTGCAGTCAACGAGAACGTGGCAGTTTCACCATCGTCCATCCGTCCGCTGACGCGCTCCAACTCGCGCTGTGCATCCTGTTCCTGTGCTTCGCAGATCTGATGCTCACTCCACGGCGCGTCGCTGCCGGGTCCTGGCCCACGCAGCACTGGGTCAAGCTCGAACCCATCACCGCCATTCAACAGATTGTCCCCGGCTTGCGGTGCCGCAATCGCGGTCAGAAAGCTGGCTGCGGGACGCGCCTTCATGACCGTCGTGCGAACGGTGTCACGCACGAAATCATGCACAAAGCTGGACTGCCGGAAGCGGACCTCCGTCTTCGCGGGGTGCACGTTCACATCGACCTCCGCTGCTGGCATCTCGATGAAGAGAAGCACCACGGGAAACGAGGTCGCCGGAATAATGTTCTTGTACGCTTCCGCAACAGCGTGGAGGATGAGCCGGTCGCGCACCTGCCGGCCATTGACGAAGACGTAGATGGAGCCGCGGTTCAATTTCTGCAACTCTGGCTTCGAGACGAAGCCGCGTATTCGCAGAAAGCCGGGTTCCGGCGGTTCGTAGTCCGCGTCACGACGCCAGGGCGGTGGCTCGGGCAGGCCAAGGCGTGCGAAATCGAGTTCCGCCGCGCATGGCAGCATGTCGCGCGACACGTCCGCGCCAAGAATCTGAAAGACGCGCTCGCTGGCGTCGCGCACCGCCGGTGCCACCAGCAGCGCATTGGTCGCCGTGTGCAGCTCAAAGTGCTTGGCGGGATGCGCCAGCGCGTAATGCGTCACCAGCGCAGCGATGTGCGACAGTTCCGTCGGCTCAGATTTGAGGAACTTGCGGCGCGCGGGCACGTTGAAGAACAAGTCACGAATGGCGATCGTGGTTCCCACTGCCGCGCCAACATCCTCAACCTTCGTCATCTTGCCGCCGTGGATCTCAATACGCGTGCCGACTGCATCCTCCTCGGCACGTGTATCCAGTTCCACTCGTGCAACGGATGCGATGGAGGGGAGCGCTTCACCGCGAAATCCTAGCGTGGAAATGTGCAGCAGATCGTCGGCGGTGCGCAGCTTGCTGGTGGCGTGCCGCTCAAAGGCCAGCATGGCATCATCGCGCACCATGCCGCAGCCGTTATCCACCATGCGAATCAGTTTGCGCCCACCACCTTCGATCTCCACGCGGATCCGGGTGGCTCCGGCATCGACGGCATTCTCCAGCAACTCCTTCACCACAGACGCAGGCCGCTCCACAACCTCCCCGGCGGCGATCTGATTCGCCACTTGGTCTGAAAGAACGTGAATGCGGCCCATGGGTCGATTTTATGCGCCATACTTAGTATGTGGCAGGTAATGCTCGACAGCGGACCCCGCGCCGGGATACAAAGACAATGCGCAAAGAAACACAGGCTGCGACTATCCCTAACGGCTTTCTGGCCGTAGCAGGGTCTGATTTACCCGAAAGGCCTTCGAGCGGGAGCCGTCATTATTAACCTTCGAACTATTTGAACACTGCTGATTGATCTGTGTTGACGATGGAGTTGCTGGGCGTATGTATCAGTTCAGTGGAGAAATCAGTGAAAGTAACCGGTTTGGCGCGCCGAACGAGGGCACATGTCTGAATATGGTACGGCACACGCATCCGGACGGTCCGGATTGTTCAACAAGTGTTATCTCATCCTCCTGATCGGCTTGCTTGTCTCACTTGCGGCTGTGTTTTTATTTTTCGCCACGGTGCGGCAGTCCCACCCGTCAGATCGCCCGGCTCAAAAGACGCAGGTTGTCACCCATCCCGTGCTGGGAATGAGCTGAGAGACCCCTCAGATGCTTCAATCGCGAAAACCATTGCGCACGCTCGTATCGCGCACGCTCGGCGTACTCCTGTTGCCGGTCGCTCTGCTTTGCGCTTTCAGTGGAGGGGCTCATGCGCAGCAGACAGCTAAATGGCAACTGGCATGGAGCGACGAATTTGACGGCCCGGCTGGTGCCGCGCCAAATCCGAAGTTCTGGAGCTTTGCCCATGGCCTGCCGCCCGACAGCGGCCAGGCGTACAACTGCACCCGCGAACAGACCACGGATGGTTGCGACCCCACCCATCCCAACGTCTATCTGGACGGTAAAGGCCATCTAGTCTTCACGGCTCTGCATGCGGACGCCGCGCCGAACAAGATGACCACGGGCCGGATTAGCACCGCGTCACAGGGCGACCGCACGATGCTCTTCAGCACGCAGTACGGGCGAATCGAAGCACGCATGACGCTGCCCACCGGTCACGGCAACCAGGGGGCATGGCCCGCGTTCTGGATGCTTGGCGACGATGTCGCGGCCGTCGGCTGGCCACGCTCCGGCGAGATCGACATCATGGAGTACATTGGCGCGCGCAATCCCACACAGATTTACGGCACGCTGCACGAGCCGGGCCACCCGCACACCGGCATGGGCGTTCGCGCGGACGCACGCGACTGGAACTCGACCGATTGGAACGGACCGCACACCTACGGCATCCTGTGGACGCCGGACGAGTTCCGCTTCTACATTGACGACCCCGCGAAGATTTACGGCACCGTCTCACGGGAGACCGTGATGCACACCGGGCCGAATGAACAAGGAGCGAAGGAGCCTGCGTGGCCTTTCGATCATCCGTTCTACATCATCTTTGACCTCAATGTGGGTGGGAACTTCCCCGGCCCGGTGGATGACTCCACCAAGCTGCCGATGACGATGACCGTCGATTACGTCCGCGTCTACAAGCCCGCGAAGTAAAGCCGCATCCAATGCAGTATGGCGATTGAACAGATTAAGTTGGGTTCGCAGGGCGCGGTGGTCTCCCGTGAGGGCCTGGGCTGCATGGGCATGAGCGACTTCTACGGCGAGCGCAACGACGAAGAGTCCGCGGCGACGATTCTGCGCGCGCTCGACCTCGGCGTCACGCACTTGGACACCGCCGACATGTACGGCGTGGGCGACAATGAAGAGTTGATCGGCAAGACGATTAAGGGCCGCCGGGACGAAGTGTTTCTCGCCACCAAGTTCGGCAACGTGCGCGACAAGGCGACGGGAGCCTTTCTGGGCGTCAGAGGCAAGCCGGAGTATGTGAAGCAGGCGTGCGATGCGTCGTTACAACGGCTCGGGGTCGAGCACATCGACCTTTACTACCAGCACCGTGTCGATCCGGAGGTGCCCATTGAGGACACAGTGGGTGCCATGGCTGAGCTGGTCAGCGCAGGTCAGGTCAAGTATCTGGGCCTGTCGGAAGCGTCGCCCAATACCATTCGCCGCGCGCACGCCGTACACCCCATCACCGCCTTGCAGACAGAATATTCGTTGTGGTCGCGTGATGTGGAAGCAGAGATTCTACCCACGCTGCGCGAACTTGGCATCGGCTTCGTGCCGTACTCGCCGCTGGGCCGGGGATTCCTGACGGGCACCATCACGGCGGATACGCAGCTAAACAGCACCGATTCACGCGCCATGCGGATGCCACGCTTCCAGGGTGAAAACCTGAGCAAGAACCAGGTCATCGTGGAACGCGTCCGCGCCATCGCAGACCGCAAGGGCGTCAAACCGGGACAGCTTGCGTTGGCATGGGTCTTCAGCAAGGGCGGCGACATCGCGCCGATCCCCGGCACCAAGCGCCGCACCTACCTGGAGGAGAATGTCGCCGCCCTCGACATCCATCTTTCACCGGAAGAGGTCGCGGAACTAGAGGCAGCCGTCTCACAGGACGTGATTGCGGGCGAACGCTATGCAGAAGCGAACATGGCCGCCATCGACCGGTAAGCCTATAGTGCGGGTGCCCCACCTTCGCGAAGCTAAGGTGGGCTTCTGGGATATTACAACGGAGGTTGCGGCGGCTTCTCTGGCTTGTCTGGCGACACCCCATGCACCTTCATCTTGCGCCTGAAGAGCTTCTCATCGGCGATGACATAGAGCCAGTCGCGCTCCCGGCCGCCAAATGCAATCGCAGTCACCGGCTTGTCCGTCACAGGGCTGTTCAGGATCATCGCCACCCGCCCGTTCGCCTCGGACACCTGCACGCCGATGGGCGTAGCAAAGTACACCTGGCCGATACTGTCGAATGCAACTCCAGTAGCACCGCTTTCTTCGTCAAGGACTTCAAGGCGATAAAAGGGTTCCGCGTTGATGGGCTGACCGTCCTTGTCCAGCTGCATCGACCACTGATGGCTATGGACAAGATCTGTGACAGCAAGCAGCGCCTGGTCGGGTGAGAGAGCGATCGCGACAGGCGATCGGGTGGGAGATGAAACGACCTTCTCTGTCCCCTTTCCTCTCAACCCCCACATCACCGTACCGGGACCGGCAGCATACAATATTCCAGTACGGGTCTGTGCAATGCCAGCAAGGGCGATCTGCGTCTCTTCATCCAGATCGGGATTGACCGCCCGGCCGAGAGCTTCCCAGTTGTCTACCGCATCCACCGTGGCCCACACGCTGCCTCGCGTCATCCATCCGGCATCGCCCAAGGCCGCAGGCGGGTGCGGCACGATGGGCTGCACCTTACCAGTTTCGGCGTAGTCGCGCCACAGCCAGCGCAGAGCGTCCGGCAGTTCTGCCGCGCCTTGCTTGGTGTCGTGGCCGCCAGTGCCGATGGTTAGTTTGGCGTCATATCCTTCAAACTGCAGCGCGTCGAAGAGCATCTGGTTGGCACGCGGCCATGTACCCGCGAAAAACGTTCCGTACGGCTCGGTTGGCGTGATGTGATCGTTCGCGCCGTCCTGCATCCAGATGCGAATCGGCTTCGCCTCGGTCTTGCGCACAAGTTTCCGGCAGCGTGTCCGCGCCCTTCATCGCCACATACGTTCCGATCAGCGACAGCACCCGGCGAAACTGGTCAGGGCGATGCCACGCCGCGATAAACGCACCCACCGCGCCGGTGCTGGTGCCCGCAATCGCGTGCGCATTCGGATCGGTTGAGAGCGGATGTAGCTTCGCCACGGCAGGGAGCAACTCCGTCAGCAGGAACTGCGAATAGCGGTTCGACAGCGAGTCGTACTCGAAGACACGCTCATACCTGTTCTGCGCGTCAGACCGGATTGCAGGCAACACGCCCGGATCGACAAAAATGCCGATCATCGGTGGTATCGCCTTCGCTGCAATCAGGTTGTCGAAGACCACCGGCACGCGCAGCCCATTGCCAAGATAGCCGCTGCCATCCAGAAAGATCATGTACGGCAACGGAGTGTTGCCCGCGTTCGCCGGCGTATACACCGCGTACTGGTGCGGCGTGCCTGGATAGAATTGCCCTGGGGGCAGCGTGAAGTGCTCGACGGTACCATGCGGCACGTCATGCACCTGCGAGTCAGGTCCAAGTGGATAATTCTGTGCGTGTGAGGCAACGGCGATGAATATGCAGAACAAAAGCAGACGGCGCATTGGGCGCAAGTATATGCCTCTTAACCATGAGGCTAAAACCAACTCAGGACACGTTCACCTTTACCGTGAATCGCTTGATAATACCCGCCTCACCTTCCCAGCGCCGCCAATATTTGAAGCTCAGTGTTGCCCTGCCAGCCGCAAGCACCTTTATTTTAAAGTGCGCCATGCCACCAGATCCCGGCGGTCCTGATGGGTACTCTCCTTCGGAAGTTTCAAGCTGCAGGATGTGTGGATCGAGCCTGTCAGGTTCCCAACGGTAGCCGGTCGTGGCATTTTCTGGAAGCCTGATATCGATGGAGTCACCAACCTGCGCGCGCACCTCACCGCCCTCGTTCTGTTCGGTCAGCTCGATCGCCATTGCCGCCCTCCGTTTACTCTCATGCGTGGTGTTGTCCGTGGCATGACTACATGCCCCGGACAGCACGAGTAAAGCCGCTGTCGCAGTCAAGGCAGCGACCCTGACGGCAAACTTAGAGCGTAACGCCATAACTCTCGTTGTAAAAGCCCGCGTTAATGTATGCCTCGCTAACATACCCAAAGCCATGGTCGCCCCAGGTCGTGTTCCAGCTGTTACGCACGATAAAGCGTCCGTCCGGCGTATACCCCACCACGGCCACGCAATGTCCGCCACGCACGGTGTTTGCCTGGAAGTTATCGATCTTGCCTCCCGTGGCGGTTGCGTTATCCCATGAGTGGTCCACGTTCAGGCCCACCAGGATGGGGCCATGCTGTGCCAGCCACGCGCGCCAGTTCGCAAAGTTACGCAGCAGGTTGAAGTATGCGGCAATTTTGCGCGTGGCGGCGGTCGCGAAGAAGACATTCTCATCGCCCGTGTACATTGCCGCGTTGATGATGAACGGCAACATAGTCTCCGGCACGGTGCCAAAGTTGCGGAGAATATCGACCGCGGCCTTCAGCGTTGTTCCCGCGGCGTCAATCATCGTCTCGGGACGGCTCGTAAACGTATCGGTTTCCTTGCTTGCCATCCAGGTGAAGCGTGGTGACAGCTTGACGTTCTGGGGCAACCGGTTCGCCATCACGAACATGTAACGCGCGACGCTATCCGTAGATCCCCAACCGACGCAGGAGCCGGTATTTTTCTGGTCGCCGATGTCCCACCACGTTTTGCGCAGGTCCACGCTGGCCGGCAGGGCTGGTCCAGCGGTGAGTACGCCTGCCTCCACGGCCTGATGAAATTGCCAGTCGTTCGCCGTATTGTGTGACGGCATTAAATTGCAGATGCGGTCCTGTTCAGGACGCAGGTTTGTTGTGTCAGCCATTGGTATTCCCTTCACTTTCGCGTCTCAATAGACGTTCATGAGAACGCGGGATGAAGAGTGTCACTCTTAAGATGCCGCGTCAACTAACAATCGTAACCGCACATGGTTACGACAAGCGTTAGCTGCGCTTGAACTTATAGACAAGTTCGATAACGATCTTATCCTCCACGCTGACCAGACGCGCGAGCGTCGGCTTAGGCAGGCCGAACTCGGCAAAATTAATCGTTGTAATGGCGCGTCCCGCTACCGTGGATGAGCGCGGATCAATGGTCGCGATGCCCTTGAACGTCAACGGCTTGGTGACACCGTGAATGGTTAGATTGCCCGTCAGTGAGACACCCAGCTGTCCTGCGCCGGGCACCATCTTGGGAACGCCGCTTACTGCGGTCGGCACAAACACCGCGTCGGGGAACTTCTCCGTCTCCAACGTGCGGTTGCGAATGTATCCATCGCGCATACTCTGGTCGCTAGTAAGCGCCTTCAGATCGATCACGAGCTTCGATCCAGGCGCGATGCTGCCGTCGGGCAGGATGGCCATGGAACCACTGACTTTGTCCGTCGTCCCTACAGCGTCGTTAGGGAAATCGATGCCAGCAAGCTGCTCCGTAACGCGGTAGGAGGCCGACGATCCCTCAATAATCTCCAACTTCGCTCCCGCCGTCGGCGGTGGAGGCGGAGGCGGAGCGCCACCCGGTCCACCGGGGCCGCGCTGCCCGCCAGGAGTTTGCGCCATCAGCGGCGGCGCGGCAAATAATAGGGCCGCACAAAGAAATCGTTTCCGCGTAAAGGACGGCAGTACCATTGATCGCTCCAGCATGTGGCAGAATGTGACGCTTACCTCCATAGACGAGTGCCGCCCGCAAAGGACGCAATCGAACAACCGTCTGTTGGCGTAAACATCAGCTTGCCGTGATCGGCCTTCAGGCTATGCTGATATCCAGCCCGAGGTCCAACGCACGGACGCTGTGCGTCAACGCGCCGACGGAGATGAGGTCTACGCCGGTTTCAGCAATTTCGCGGATGCGGGACAGGGTGAGGCCGCCGCTTGCTTCGGTCAGTGCCCTGCGCGCGACCTGTTGCACGGCTGTGCGCATCTCTTCGGTGGTGAAGTTGTCGAACATGATGGTGTCCACACCCGCAGCCAGCACGGCTTCGATCTGATCCGGGCGGTCGACCTCGACTTCGAAGTGAGTGGTATGCGGCAGACGTTCGCGAGCTTCCCTCAGGGCTTCCGCAAGGCTGTCCTGGGTGAGCGCGGCGAGAATAGCAAGGTGGTTATCCTTCGCCAGCACGGCATCGGAGAGCGAGAAGCGGTGGTTATACCCTCCACCGCACCGCACGGCGTACCGCTCGAAAGCACGCAGGCCGGGTGTGGTTTTGCGCGTATCCACGATGCGGGCTTTTGTTCCGGCTGTCTCTGCCACGTAACGCGCGGTCAGCGTGGCAATGCCGCACATGCGTTGCATAAAGTTCAACGCCACACGCTCTCCTCCCAGCACGCCGCGCGCCGGACCTTCAACGTGCGCCAGAACCGCTCCCTTGGAGAAGTCCTCACCGTCATGCACAAGAAAGCGTGTGGCGATGTTGCTGCTTACGAACGTCATTGCCGCCGAAAATACGTCTTCGCCAGCCAACACGCCCTCTTCACGCGCCACCAGATGCGCACTGACGCGGGCATCCGCGGCGATCAGCGCCTCAGAGGTGATGTCACCCCAGGGCCCATCCTCTTCAAGAGCCGCGCGTACAGCCCGCTCAATCACGGTAGCGGAGAGCGTCATCGTGGCAGCGGAATCGGCTTCGACGAGCCAGGTTTGACGCTGAGCATCCGCTCCAGTGCGATCCGCGCGGGAGCCGCAATGCTTTCCGGCACGGTGATGCGATTCAGCACCTCTCCGCGTTCCAGCGCCTCCAGCACCCAAGCGAGATAGCTGGGGTGAATGCGGTACATGGTGGAGCAGGGGCAGATAATCGAATCGAGGCAGACGATGGTTTGCTCCGGGTGCTGCTGCGCCAGCCGCTGCACCAGATTGATCTCCGTGCCCACCGTAAAAACGGACCCGGCGGGTGCGGCATCAATCACACGCTTGATGTAGTCCGTCGAACCGTTTTCGTCGGCGGCCTGCACCACTTCCAGCGTGCACTCTGGGTGCACAATCACGCGAACGCCAGGATGCCGCAGACGAGCCGCCGCAATCTGCTGCACGGTGAACCGCTTATGCACCGAGCAGAAGCCATGCCACAGCAACACCCGCGCATCTCGCAACATCTTCTCGCTCAATCCACCAAGCGGCTGCTCCGGGTTCCACACTGGCATTTGCTCCAGCGGAATGGCCATCGCGTGACCGGTGTTGCGCCCCAGATGCTGATCCGGAAAGAACAGCACCCGCTGACCGCGCGCAAAGGCCCAGTGCAGCACATCAGCGGCGTTTGAGGAGGTGCAGACGATCCCGCCGTGTTCGCCGCAGAAGCCCTTCAGCGCGGCGGACGAGTTCATGTACGTCACCGGAATTACCGGCACACGTCCGCTCGCATCCGCTGCCACGCCGTACATCGCCTCCAGTTGCTCCCAACAATCCTGCACGGTGTCCAGGTCCGCCATGTCAGCCATGGAGCAGCCCGCCGCGAGATTCGGCAGGATCACGGCCTGATCCGGCCGCGAAAGCATATCCGCCGTTTCCGCCATGAAATGCACGCCGCAAAAGACAATCGCCTTCGCCCGAGGCCGCGTGCGCACCGCCTGAGCCAATTGGAAGGAATCGCCAACAAAGTCCGCGTATTGCACCACTTCGTCCCGCTGATAGAAGTGCCCCAGCATGACAAGCCGCTCGCCCAGGGCATGCTTGGCGGCGCGGATGCGCAGATCAAGCTCCGCCGGACTGGCGTTGCGGTACTCGCGTGGCAGCACACCTTGCCGCGGTGTGTGCGCGGGCATGGAATCAAGCATGGATGCGCCCGGACCGTACCCGTTGCCTGGGTCGTGGGTCCACGGATCATCCGCCAGACCGGCGGAGCAGGTGCTGCCTGGCTGTTCGCCAATGCGAATCAGCTGGATGGTGCTGTCTACGGATCCCAAAACGACTCCTCTGGCGCGGACCACGTCGCTGTCATTCTGATGCGGATACGCCAGCGAACGATGCGGTTGCGCCTTGTCTGCACCGATACTGTGCCGCTAAGCGGCCTTCTCCAGCAGCGTGCGTTGCTGTAGCAGATTCATCAGCGCCATCTCCTCCCGGCGCAGTTCCGCAGAGTGATGCTCCACCTGCTTCTTTTCTTCCGCGATTTCCTTCCGTTCCTCTGCAATTTCCTGATCGATCTGCTGCTTCGCCTGCTCCGCGGAGATATTGCCCAGATAACGCTCCAGCACCGCCGGATGCACGTAGCACTTGCGGCAGACAGAAGGCGTGTTGCCCAGCTGCGATGCCACACGCTGAATTGCCTGCACCACATTCTTCTTGGCCTGCGTCAACGTGGTGGCAGGTTCGAACGCGTTCAAAAGATCGCAGCACATTACCGATCCGGCCCAAGTGCGGAAATCCTTCGCGGTAAAGTGCTCGCCTGTAATCTCCCGCAGGTACTCGTTAACATCTGACGAGTCAATGCTGTGACGGTTACCATCATGATCGACAAACTGGAAGAGTTCGTATCCGGGCAGGTCAGAGATCTGCTTCACAATACGGGCCAGCCTGCGGTCTTGCAGGTTGATGGTATGGTGGACGCGACTCTTGCCCAGAAAATCGAAGGTGATCTTTGCGCCGTTTACCTCCACATGCTTGGTCCGCATAGTCGTCAGGCCGTAGGACTTGTTTTCGCGCGCGTACTCCTCGTTGCCCACGCGGATGTGTGTCTCCTCCATCAGACGGACCACCGTGGCCAGCACCTTCTCACGCGGCAGACCGGGCAGTGCTAAATCGTGCTCGATGCGCTTGCGGATGAGCGGCAGCGCCTGCGCGAAATAGGCCATCCGCTCGTACTTGGTTTCATCGCGGACCTCACGCCAGTGCGGATGATAGCGGCTCTGTTTGCGTCCGCGCGCGTCCCGGCCTGTGCACTGCAGATGGCCTTTGGCGTGCGTTGTGATCCACACGTCGGTCCAGGCGGGTGGAATCACCAGCGACTTGATGCGGGCGAGCGCGTCCCTGTCGCGCAGCGGCTTGCCATCGGGCGCGGCATAGCGGAACGTGTCACCACGCCTCACGCGCCTGATGCCCGGCTGGCGATCGCTAACGTAACGCAGCCCCGCAGCCCGCGCGGCTTCGGCGGGATCCAAGATCAGTTCAGGGGCCGGGAGGGCCTTCGTTTTACGGCTGCGTGCGGGTTTGGCTACAACTGCGGATACAGACATAACAGATGATGGGATGCAGACTACACCGTTCATGTATGTGAGCGTGCATTGGACGTGAAAAGACATTACCTAACATTCCGTATGGTGACCGTATCCTGCACAAAGGTCGATAACTGCGACCGACTGCCCTTGAACGCGTGAAAGGGCTACTTCGTCTTCGCCACCTCCAGACCACGTGGCATACCGACTGGCTACTCTTCGTTCCGCAGATCTCTTCATCGCGCTGCTGTGTCCTCGCAAACGAAGGGACTCCCAGTGCGTCTGCGCGCAATACGATGAAAACGTGGCGCGGCCCTACTGATTAGCAGCTATCTGCTCCAGCACATCTTTGAGGTCATCAAGCTTGCTCACAACATCATCTGATGTGGACGTGACAGCGCTTCGTACCTCGTCTATACGCTGGAGAGCCGAATCTATATCGCTCAGTCTGCTTCCGTTTAGAACGCTGGACAAGAGCAAAGCGATTAGTAAAAGTTCAACCAACGTAAGGCGCCGTACACGATCCTTAATCTTCGTGCGAATGTTGTTTGGTGTAGCCATAAAAACACTGTAGGCGTGAGCCTCTGAAATCCAAACAACAAGGAAGATCTTCGCCCCTTAACCTCGCACGTGCGACTCTACGAAGGTTCCTACTTCACCGTCTGCTTCCGGTCCCACTCGATGACTTGTTTCAGCGTCTCGTACGGCACACCGCCCAACGGCATCAGGTGCCCATTGATCGCGATCATCGGCGTCTGGTCCACGCCAATCTTCTCCGCCAGTTGTATCTGAGCATTCACCTTCGCCTTGGTGGCTGGCGTGGCCGCACACGCAGCCACAGACCCGGGCGATGCTCCCGCCTTTGTCACGGCATTGTCCAGCGTCTGCTGCGCGAGTTGCGGGGTCAGCGATTCCTGGTGCGCGAACACGTCGCGAATGTAGGTAAAGAACGCGGCATCACCCTTTGCCGCCGCGACACAGTTTCCGTACGCTGCGGATTGGAAGGCGTACGGGTGAATCTCTGTGAGCGGGTAATTCTGGTACACGATGCGTGCGTCCGGGAAGTCACGCTTTATGTTGTCCATCACCGGCTCGGCTTCCTTGCAATGCGGGCACTGCAGGTCCGAAAATTCGACGATGAGGAACTTCCTGGACGCGCTTCCCTCGGCCGGTCCGTCGGCCTGCTGTTCCAGGACCTTCGCGGTCGCCTCGAAAGGGTGCGGTCCAAAGGCAAACACTGTGTCGGCAATCGCGTAGTGGCCATCCGGTGTGACAAAGAAGCGGACCGGCTCAACCTTGTTGCCCTGGCTCTTATCCGCCACAAAGATCGTCACCTTACTCACGTCGGGAGCCTGCGTCTTCTGGATTGCCTCCACCCGCCACGACCGGTTGGCGTCGTAGCCCCAGATCGCCTTTAGAAACGCATCCACATCCGCCACGGAAGGCGACGCTACGTCAAAAAATTTAGGATTCGCCGGCGGAAACGGATCGGCAGGCGCTGCCGGAGTTGAAGCTGCAGCAGCAGGCGTAGCTCCCGTCACCTGCGCACCCGCGCAAAGCACACCACACCCAAACACCACAGCCGCAGCCAGAACCTGTTTCAGTCGCATCGTCCCTCTATTTTCGCATTCGACGAACTGAATCCTTGCAGAGATCGTTCTATCGATACATTTCACAATAGGGATGGGCTTAAGGTATGGGATCGCAGAGAGCACATATCGTTCTTCCGCAAGAACATCCGGAAGATTGACTTCGTGGTAGGTCCTCGTGGTCGCAGCGCATTTCTGGTGGAAACTGCGCGCGCTGAATTAAGGAAACGATGGCTTCTACAGTTTCTCGGAAGCAGCGAGCCTGCCTGGGACAACCAGACTCATCCGGAACTGAATGGAGAGCTACAGCATGGGTCGCGTCCATGCGAAGTGAGGGAGAATCCCGCATCCCTGGGCCTGTAGGGGATCAAGAGTGATCCTGCTCCTAGACACCACGGTTCTGGTCGACGTTCTGCGTGTACGAAATGTCCGGCGAGAACTGCTGCGGGATTTAGTCTCCAACGGATACGTACTCGCCACGGCGGCAATCAACATTCGTGAGGTATATGCCGGAATGCGAACCGGCGAGGAGCCCGGACCGAGACGTTCCTCTTCAGTCTGGATTGCTATGCCATGAGTGGAGAGATCGCACGTCGAGCCGGTTCTCTCAAAAGCGAATTCGCCCGCTCAGGCAAGACGCTTTCCTTGGCAGACATGATCGTCGCGGCGACAGCACTTGAACACGGGCTGACCCTGATGACCGACAACCAAAAAGACTTTCCAATCCCCCACACTCAACATCTATCCGTTGCCTTGAGCGGGCGCCAGATGCGCCAGCGCAAAGCACACCACCCACACCCCAATACTGTCAGCATCAGCTAAACCTGACTCAATCGCATCGTCCCTCTATCTTCGCACTGGAAGAAAAAGAATCACTAAAACTGATGGTTCAGAGATGGCACGCTTCGATAAGCATGTCTCTTCAATACGGAGGCAAGATTTACGAATGCGAATCCGGCACGAAGGTCCCAGTAAGCTTCAGTGGAGTAAGACGAATAAACCGGCAAATTCTTGCGCAAGAGCGTCGTCTCCGTCAACTTGCGAGAGGATGGCAAAATGCAGCACCAACATACGAGCGGCGTTCTCAAGGAGCAGCCTAATTCTGCTCTCTTTGTAGTTAGGCTCAATCGAGCCTGAAGAGGTGAGCCTCAGTCCAACAGCAAGGACGCCGCCGTGAGTGAAGTCGCAAAGATGAGTGTAGCTGTTGGTGTAATTGCCTAACCATTGGCCGACACCCGCTCTCGTGTCGACTTCCTTAGCGATTTGGCGTAAGCCCTTGAACTGCAAATCACCGCTGATGAAGGCGCTCCGCTCCTCCTCTGTTCCACAAAGGTAGAGCCACTCTCCTCGAGCGATACTTTCTAAAAGTGGACGCAGGAGACTGAACGCACTGCCAACGGCGACCTGAGATTTAACAAGCAGAACGATGGCACGGAAATGCTCCATTGCAAGCGAAGTGAACAAAGCCAGCAGCGTCGTCCTGTTGTCACTTGTCCGCTCATCTGGGGAGATCCTTACCAACTCCTGAAAAACTCGATTCACACGATCTAACAACTCAATCGTCTCAGGCTCATACACCGCTGCATTGTAGGGCACCATGCAACCAGCCTAACCCCTTTGTGGGAAGCAGACGACTCTGATGATAGTCTTCACAATTCGCTCTTACTACACTAAGAGGCCCTACGCGTGACTGGCACGCCCGCAGTATTTCTTGGAGATGGTCCGGCGTACATAAGGACTGATCTTTAGCTCACCCACGCACCTTAGCTGCTAACGGAACAGGCCAGGTGCAGGATGGCTCTATCGAATGTGATCAGGACCAGTCCTTCGCGCACAGCGAGCCCAAGCAGGTAGGCGTCAGTGACCTGATTGTGGCCATGCAGCCGCTTGGCCCCGGTGCAGAATCTCAAGGTGGTGGTCGAGCGCGTTTTCCAGCCTGGCGTTCATGAAGCAGTGATAGCTGGGCCGGTCTCCGGAGCGCGTGGCGTCCAGTGCGTCTAAGTACGAGGCACGATCCTCCGGGCGGATGACAATGGGCGGGTAACCGCGTTTGAGCAGGAGCAGGTTCATCAGCAGGCGGGAGGTGCGCCCGTTCCCATCGCTGAACGGATGGATCGTCACAAGCGCCTCATGCGCATCGAAAGCCGCCTCCGGCGTCGAAGGTGCCTGCGCAAGCCAACGGGCAAAGTCTCCCATTCTGGCCGGTATTTCCGCGGGAGAAGGCAGCAGAAGCGACGAACCGGCGATTACGCGCTGGTGCTGGCTGTAGCGCCCTGCTTCTTCCGGTTCAATCTTCTGCAACACGAGGCGATGGATATTCCGCACGTCAACCTCACGCACGGCATCGGTGCTGGTGGCGAGTTCGCGCACATAGGCCAGCGCATCCCGGTGGCCGGTCGCCTCCAGGTGATCCCGGAGCGGCTTGCCGCTGACGGTGATCCCTTTTTCCAAAATGATCGCCGTCTCGTTGCGGGTGAGCGTATTGCCTTCGATGGCGTTCGACGTATAGGTCAGTTCCACGTCGTACCAGCGGTTCAGCTCCGCCAGACTCTTCCCGGAAACCGGACGCAAGGCGTCTAGCTCGACCTTCTTTCCGGCAATACGTTCGGGTTGCGTCATGGCGTCCAACATCAGACTAACCGGCTCTCCAGCGCCTCGTTTACCCTCGCACCTTCGCCGCCAGCGGAAACCGCCGGCCAGTGCCAAAGCTTTTCGCCGTCACCTTCAGCACGGGCGCGGCCTGCTGCCGCTTGTACTCACTGCGCTCCACCAGTCGCAGCACCTGCTCCACTAGTTCCAGCGGCACGCCCTGCGACTCCGCGATCTGCTGCGCGGATTGGTAGCGCTCCACATACGCCTGCAGGATCGGGTCGAGCACCTCATACGGCGGCAGCGAATCCGTATCCATCTGGCCGGGCCGTAGCTCCGCGGACGGCGGCTTGGTGATCGTGTTCTGCGGAATCACCTCACGCTCGCGGTTCGCCCACCGTGCCAGCTCATAGACGCGCGTCTTCCACACATCGCCGATGACAGCTAGCCCGCCCACCATATCGCCGTAGAGCGTGCAATACCCTGTCGCCATCTCGCTCTTGTTGCCGGTGGTCAGCACCAGTGCGCCAAACTTATTGGACAGTGCCATCAGCAGCGCTCCCCGCGTCCGCGACTGCAGGTTTTCCTCGGCCAGGCCAAACGGCGTGCCGGCAAACATTGGGGCAAGCGCACCCGATAGCGCGGTAACGCTGTCATGAATCGCGATCACCTGGAAGCGTATGCCGAGATTCGCCGCAAGGCCGCGCGCATCGTCTATCGAACCGGTCGAGGAAAACTCGCTGGGCAGCCCGATGCCGGTGACGTTCTCCGCACCCAGCGCCTCCACGGCAATCGCCGCAACCACCGCCGAATCGATCCCGCCACTCAGTCCAATCAGCGCCTTACTAAATCCGCACTTCCTCACATAATCGAGCACGCCCAGCACCAGCGCATTCCACGTCGCCTCCGCTCCGTCCTGCACCGGCAGAATCGTCACATCGGAGGCAAGCGTTTGGGTGTCCAACAGTAGAAAATCCTCGCGAAAGCTCGCCGCCGTGGCCAGCATCTCGCCATCCGCGCCGACCACGAACGAGCCACCATCGAAGATCAGGCTGTCGTTGCCGCCCACCTGCGCCGCCATCACCGCAGGCACGCCATGCCGCTGAGCCAGGGCAGTGAACATACTCCGCCGCACCTGCTGCTTCCCTTCCCAATACGGTGACGCAGAGAGGTTGATGAGCAGCGTCGGCTTGCGCCCGTCCAACTGCTGCGCCATCAGCTTCTCGACGGGATCGTTGCTGTAGAACCGCTCCGGCCAGAAGCCTTTGTCGTTCCACGCATCCTCACAGATCGTGATCGCCAGAACCTCGCTTCCCAGCGCAACCAGCGACTGCGACTCCCCGGGCTGAAAATACCGTTGCTCGTCAAAGACGTCATAAAACGGCAGCAACATCTTGGTCTGGATGAACTGAATTTGCCCGCCATGGCAAAGTGCGGCGACGTTACGTGCGCGCTTGCCTGGCATCGCCTCCGAGCGCACTACCGTGCCGCACAGGATGGCTGGCATGCGGTACTGCCCGGTCGCGATGGCAACCTGCCGCAATGCTTCTTCCGCGCGTAGAAGGAAGTTTTCGTCTTCGATCAGGTCCTGCGGTGGATATCCGGGGATGGACAACTCAGGGTAAATGGCGAGTTCAGCGCCGTGCGCACCGGCGGTCTCAGCCGTCTTCAGAATACGCTGAGTATTCCCGGCGAAGTCGCCGATTGTGGGATTGAGCTGAAAGACGGCAATCTTCACACATTGATTCTAATGAAGAGGCCGGGCCGTGACACAGGACTACGTACCGGTGCCGCCAAGTACTACCCGGAACGTGCGCGCCAGAATCTTCAGATCGAGCCATATATTCCAATTCTCGACATATGCCGTGTCGAGCGAGATGTAGCTGTCAAAGGACGGATCCTGGCGTGCCTCGACCTGCCACAGACCGGTGATGCCTGGCAGAACGTCAAGGCGCCGCAGATGCGAGAGATCGTACCGTTCGACCTCTGCCGCGATTGGTGGACGGGGGCCGACCAGGCTCATGTTGCCGCGAACCACATTGAAGAGCTGCAGCAACTCGTCCAGTGAGTACTTACGAAGAAAGCGGCCGACGCGTGTCACCCGGGGATCGTTGGAGAGCTTGAAGAGGATGCCGTCACGCTCATTCATGTGGGCGAGTTGCGCCTTCAGGGCGTCGGCGTTGGTCACCATGGTGCGAAACTTGTAGCAATTAAATGTCCGCCCCTTGCGCCCCACCCGGCGTGCCCTGTAGAGCACCGGACCAGGCGAGTCCAGCCGAACCGCAATGGCGATAACGAGCAGAACCGGGCTGAGAATCAGCAGGCCCAGCAGGGACGCCGTGATGTCAAGCACACGCTTCAGCAGAAAAGCGCCCACCGGGAACTCACGGCGGTGCAGCGGGATGGTCGGAAACTGGCCAATGTATTCGATGGGTGCATTCCAGGCGAGGCCATCGTACAGGTCGGGCACCACGCGGACATCAATGCCCATCTCGCGCGATTCCTGCACCAGAGCCATTACGGTTTTCTTTTCCGCTGGAACAGAGATGAAGATTTCGTCGACAAAGAGTGCACGGGCCAGGGCGAGGCAGTTTGTCACATCCCCGATGATGTCGGCATCACCTGCCTCTACCTCGGCCTCTGACAGCGCGATGAAACCGCGGAAACGGAAACCCAGGTGGCGCATGGATTCCAGATGATTGCGTAACGCGTGGGCAACGCGGCCAGAGCCGACGATCAATACACTGCGGGTGTCAATGCCCTCGCGATAGCGCGTATAGACCAGCGATCTCCACAGAGCCCGCCGGGCGCAAAGCATGGCCCCGGTAAGCAGAACGGAGAGGATGATAGCGATGCGCGAGAGCGCCTCCGCGCGCCCGAGATAGATGGTCCCGCAGAGGATCAGACCTGCCACCAGGGTCGCCTGTAATGTCATCCGCTGTTCATTCAATCCACTGCGGTTCTGGATGGGACCGTACAGGCCATAGGACTGGGTGAAAAAGATAAGACAGAGTGCGAACCATCCCATGTAGGCACCAAACATGCTCCACAACGTATCGAGCACGTGGATGTCAACGATTGCACCACCAGCGCTGGACACATCCAGGCGGAATCGCATGGCGATCATGCTGGCGACCAATACCGTCAGGATATCGACCGCGACCCAGGACCTGCCGGTAATGCTGCTCCTGTCATGAGCAGCTGGCACGGCCACAGAGGAATCGCTGCGTGGAAGCGTGGTGGCAATCACCTGCTGAGCGTAGTCCCGGCTTTGCATATGCACCCAGTCGTTCGCGGCTCAGACCGGCAGAAGTCCGTCCACGTGGTAAGGAACCCAATTTTTAAATGCTGGGGAGGATAGTGGCGCTTCCCATAATCATCAGTAACGCTCACCTGAACAAAGCATACAGCAGACGCACCAAGATTGATCCAGCTACAAATCATTTCATCAATTTGTGACATGCGTTATCCACCGCCACACGGATGGCCATGCCGACTGGTTCCGAACTGGAACTGTATGCTTCGCACATGGAGCGTGTGCCACCAGGAGTTCGACTGATCGTCAACGCCGACGATTTCGGGTTGACTTCTGGGATCAACCGAGCGGTTGGAGAACTGGCCCAGGCGGGCGCGGTCACGTCCGCAACGCTGATGGCATCTGGCGATGCATTCGATGATGCGGTCACCCAGGCTGCGTTACACCCATTTCTCAGCGTTGGATGCCATGTCGTCCTGGTCGATGGCAAGCCGTGCGCGCCCAGCGGTATTCCTACCCTGAGAGGCGGGCACGGACACCTCCCAGCGTCGCTCACCCAGTTCATCATCGCACTGCAGTCCGGTCATGTCTCTGAACAGGACATCGAACGGGAGGCAGAAGCACAGATCCGGCAATTACAGTCGACTGGCTTACGGGTGACGCATGTAGACACGCACAAACACACACACCTCTTTCCGCGGGTGGCGCGACCGCTTCTGCGTGCAGCCGTGCGATGCGGGGTGACAGCGATTCGTAATCCGTTCGAGCCGGCATGGTCGGCACGGCTGACACGCGGAGCGTTGTTGCGCAAGATCGAAGTAACAGCACTGCGTGGCTTTCAAAACAGCTTTCAGCATCTGTGCCGGGAATTCGGCGTACGCAGCACCGATGGATCGATTGGTGTCTCCGCTACGGGCAACCTGGATGCGGTGGCGCTTCGTCTCCTGCTGAGAGACGCGCCGGAGGGAACCTGGGAACTGGTGTGTCATCCGGGATACCGCGATGGCGCGCTCGACGGGATCAAAACACGGCTCCGCGGCACCCGCGAGATCGAGCGAGAGGTACTGCTGGATCAGATTCCGCGTGCCGTCCAAAGCGGACGCATTCAGGCGATCAGTTTTGCCGATCTGTAATGCCCAACTCCCGCCAAGTCTCCTTATTGCGAACGTGACCGCAATTTGTGGCATCATGACATGAGAGGTTACAAGTGGCGACCAGCATCAGGAACACTCGGCAGAAAGCTGCTTTAAGAACAGCATTTCTCGATGCTGGACGTCCGCTTTCGCCAGACGAGGTGTTGCGCCTGGCACAGATGGAGGTGCCAGGAATGAGCATTGCGACGGTGTATCGCAACATCGGCTCCCTGGTAGAGGACACATGGCTAACCCCGGTGGAATTGCCCGGTGCGCCGTCACGGTATGAAGTGGCGGGCAAGCAGCACCATCACCACTTTCAATGCAATGCGTGCGAGAGAGTATATGAGCTGAATGGGTGCGATCTGCCGCCGCATGCCGGTCTGCCACAAGGCTTTCGCGTCACCGGACACGAGTTCTTTTTATATGGCACCTGTGCCGACTGTCACTAGAGCAATGATCCAGACTGCCTGAGCGGCATTCGTAAACGTTCTTACTGTATGTTCGAAACTTAGGATACGGGTATCCCATGAACTTGCACAACGCAGCTGACGGCCGTACCCCGTACGTATGGGCACGTGTGTTGGCCGTCGTTTGCCTGTGCTTGCTACTGATAACCTCGTCGGCGCAGGCGGTGCACGTACATCCCGCACCGTCCCCGGCCACGCAGCACGCAAGCGTGAATGGCTTCAGTCAGATCAGTGGAGACACCGAAACGTCCTGCCCCTTGTGCGCGGGTCTTCATTCGACCCTTCACATAGGGTCAGTCGTACGCGCGTGCATTGCGATACGGACAGCAGCCTTTGTCCCGCTTCCCCGCTTCCACGCGCAAGGCATCGAGCGGCACTTTGCCCTTTTTACCCGACCTCCGCCAGCATTGCGCTAGCCGCATTCCGAGCCGTGAGCGCTCCACATGCCTCATCGGTATTCACGGTATGTCAATGTTGTCCCCGGCCAGAGACGCTGGGGACCAACTTGGTGAAGCAGGTAAGGGAGTCCATATGCAAAGGTTCAAATACATGACTGCGGCAGGAGTAATAGCCGGTCTAAGTTGTGCGATGGTTGCAGGCGCACAGAGCAACTCCGGCGTGGTGAGCGGCAGTGTGAAAGATGCGTCTGGTGCCATCATCCCAGGCGCGGTCGTTACGCTGAAGAACGCTGTCAGCGGGTACACGCGTACAGCCACGACCGATGCCGCGGGCCAGTTCCGTTTCTACAATGTGCCTCTGAATCCTTATCGGATTACAGTGAAAGAAGCGAATTTCAGTGACGCCGCGCAAAACGTGGATGTAACCTCATCCATTCCCATGACGGTGCCGTTCACGCTTGCGATTGCCGGCTCCTCCACGTCCATTACCGTGGAAGCACCCGCTGACCTGAACGAAAGCGACCCGCATTACCACACGGACATCGACCGTTCGACCATCGACCGGTTGCCTGTTGAATCGCCGAGTTCGGAGCTGAGTTCCATCATCACGGAACTTTCGCCTGGCGTGGCGGCAGACTCCAACGGCCTGCTGCACGGTCTAGGCGACCACAACGAGGTCTCCTTCTCCATCGACGGCCAGCCCATCACAGACCAGCAGAATAAAGTCTTCTCCAACCAGGTACCGGCTGCGGCAATTCAGTCGCTGGAGGTGGTGGAGGGCGCGCCACCCGCCGAGTACGGCGACAAAACCAGCCTTGTCATCGTAGGCACAACGCGCTCCGGCCAGGGTGTAAAACGGCCCACGGGAAACATCACCGCATCGTACGGCAGCTTCGGCAGCAGCAACCTTGCGGCTGCGGTCGCGTACGGCACCGATACCTTTGGCAATTTCTTTGCTGGCAACGTCCTGCAGACCGGCCGCTTCCTCGATGCGCCGGAGTTCTCGGTCTACCATGACAAAGGTAATGAGGAGAATCTCTTCGACCGCATTGATTACGAATTCGGCCCTGTTTCATCGCTGCACCTGAACATGCAGTACACACGGTCATGGTTCCAGACTCCCAACAGCTATGACACGCAGTTCGGCTTTGTACTGAGCGGCACCACGCCATCAAAGACAGATCAGCGTTCCAAGATTGAAACGGTAAACGTCGCGCCGACCTACACCAGAACCCTGGGAACCCATGGGGTGTTGAATTTTGCTCCGTATTTCAGGCGGGACAGCTATAACTACTATCCAAGCAACAATCCACTCGCGGATTTCGGGCCGATTCAACAGGAGAGTGTTGCGCAGCAACGCTCGCTGGCGAATGGCGGCATCCACGCCGATGTGTCGTATACGTCCGGCCGCAACAGTCTCAAGTTCGGTGGGATGTATCAGCAGACTTATCTGCGGGAAAACGATCAGATCGGCATCGTCGATCCCACGCTGAATTCCCTGTGCCTGGACGTCAATGGAAACCCATCGTCGAACGCGGCGGCATGTTCCGCGGCGGCCTCAACAGCGAACCCTAACTACACGGTTCTTGCGCCGTACGATTTGACCATCGGCGGCACCTTCTACCGGTATCACGGCCAGACTGCCGTAAAACAACTCGCGCTGTATGGTCAGGATACGATCACCGCGGGCAACCTACAGTTGAACCTGGGCATGCGCGGTGATCTCTATAACGGTCTTTCGATTGATCGAGAGGCAGAGCCTCGCGTGGGTATTTCCTATAACTTCAAAGAGACCGGCACCGTGCTGCGTGCCTCCTACGCCCGCACACAGGAAACACCATTCAACGAGAACCTTGTGCTTTCCAGCACCGGCTGTCTTGATCCTGTGGTGAGCGCGATCTTTGTAGCAACCTTTGGGTACTGCACGCCCGCGCCGTTCCGGCCAGGGTTTCGTAACGAAATTCACGCGGGACTTTCCCAGAGTATCGGCAGCCATTTCGTTTTGAGTGGTGATTACATCACGAAATATACGCACAACGCCTATGACTTCAGCGTTCTGGGTGCAACGCCGATCACGTTTCCCATCGAGTGGAAGAACTCCAAGATACCCGGCTTCTCACTCAGTGGCACGCTGACGCAGGTGAAGGGATTGACGGCTCGGGTAACAATGTCGTCGGTCGCGGCACGCTTCTTCAATCCGCAGATTGGCGGTGTGGGCGCGACCGTTGCGCAGGCTGGCACAAACTACCCATTCCGCATCGATCACGATCAGCGATTCAACCAGACCACGCACTTTGAGTATGCAATGCCCTTCCGCAAGAGTATGTATTACTCCTTCAACTGGCGGTTCGACAGCGGCCTCGTCGCAGCGTCTACACCCTGCTATAACGTAACGGACCCGAACAGTGTGTGCTCTGGCTTCTCGTTTGACACGAACGGCAACCCATTGATGCTGAACGGCAAGCCAGCCATCGACTTGAGCAAACTTACGCCAGACGAGGAGTTTCAAGCGGGATTAACTTGCGATGGTGTACGCGCCACGCAGACTAACGGATTTTCTATATGCGATGCTGCTGGACTGACGTCAAAGCTGGTACGCATTCCCGCGATCAACACCGAGGACGATGACCATAACCCGCAACGTATTGCACCGCGCAACCTGTTCGACATGGCCTTGGGCGATGACCGCGTAGCGCATTTCGGCGGCGACCGCTATCGCATCGGCGCGCGCGTCACTGCGATCAACGTTCTGAACAAGTACGCGCTGTACAACTTCCTTTCCACCTTTTCTGGAACGCATTACGTCACGCCGCGTGCGATCACCGGAGAGGTGAGTTTTTACTTTTAACAACAAAGCAGAGTTCCGTGCATGACTTTGTCGTGTACGGAACCTGTAACAAGCTCTTCCATTCTTTAGGAGGCTCGCGTTGCGCCTTGCATCGTCCATTCTTTTCCTGTGTCTCGCCACCTCTCTTCTCGTGTCAGGCCACGCACAGACCTCCAGCACCTACGATCCGCGCCTGACCTTCGCGCCTCTGACGCTGCCCGATCCTGTCAATACATACCGCAGCAGCAACGGCGCGCCCGGCCCAGCCTATTGGCAAAATGAAGCTAGCTACGAGATGCACGCCACCCTGCACACGGCGGAAAAGCAGCTGAGCAACGACGAGACCATCACCTACACCAACAACAGCCCGGACGCGCTCCCCAGCCTGTGGATCCAGCTTGACCAGAACACGTACAGGAAGGACTCACGCGCACACCTGGCAAACGGAGCCAGTCGCCGCCGCCGTCCTGGCACCGAAGGCCAGGCACCCGCCGCACCACCCTCCACCGACGGCTTCGTCTTCGAATCTGTCGAAGTCATCAACGGCAAGCAGACCGCAAAGGCCGAGTACGTCGTCGATGACACCCGTATGCAGGTCCGCCTCGCCGAGCCGCTCAAACCACACAGCCAGCTCAAGCTCCACCTCAAGTACCACTACACAATCCCTGGCGTCTGGGGTGGCCGCACCTCGTGGGGCATGTCCAAGCAGGGCGAAATCTACGACATGGCGCAGTGGTACCCGCGCATGTGCGTCTATGACGACCTCCGCGGTTGGGACACCTTGCCCTATATCGGCTCGGAGTTCTATCTCGAGTACGGCCACTTCGACTACTACCTGACCGTGCCTTCAAACATGATCGTCGCGGGCTCCGGCGATCTGGTCAACCCGAAAGACGTCCTCACCAGGGCACAGATCGACCGCCTCGACCTGGCCCGCAAATCTGACACAACGGTCTACATCCGCAAGCCCGAAGAAGTCAGCGATTCCTCCTCGCGCCCCAAGGCAGACGGCACGCTCACCTGGCACTTCCACATGGACCACACCCGCGATGTCAGTTGGAGCGCCTCGCCCGTCTTCGTCTGGGATGCCGCCCGCATGAACCTGCCTGAAGGCAAAACCGCGCTGGCCATGAGCGTCTATCCGCCGGAGAGCGTCGGCCCCAACAAATGGGACAAATCCACCGAGTACGTGAAGAACTCCGTCGAGAACTTCTCGAATCACTGGTACCCGTATGAGTGGCCGACAGCCATCTCCGTCGCCGGTTTCTCCACTGGCATGGAATATCCCGGCATCGTGTTTGATGGCATTGACGACAAGGATGCCTTTCTCTTCTGGGTCACCGCGCATGAAATCGGCCACGACTGGTTCCCTATGATCGTTGGCTCGGACGAGCGCCGCCACGCCTTTATGGATGAGGGTTTCAACACGTTCATTGACATCGAAGAATCCGACCTGTACGCCAGCGGCAAATATGGCCCCAAGCGAGATTCCGAATACTCTGCCGGCGGCGAGCCTGCGGACATGATCCTTAAAGTTCTGGGTAACCCTGATGCGCCGACGTTGATGGCACCGGCTGATTCGTATACCGGAGCGCTCGGGCATCCCGTCAGCTACTTCAAGGGTGCCTACGGCATGGTGCTGCTGCGCGAACAAATCCTTGGGCCGGAGCGCTTTGACTGGGCTTTTAAACATTACATCCGGAACTGGGCGTATAAACATCCGTCGCCGTCGGACTTCTTTCGCGCGATGAGCAGCGAAGCCGGCGAAGACCTGAACTGGTTCTGGCGCGGCTGGTACCTCAACAACTGGACCTACGATGTCTCGGTCGACAAGATCGAAGGCAACACTGTAACCATCACCAACAACGGCCAGTTAGTGCTGCCCACCGTCATTGAGGCAGTCTTCAAGGACGGTACAAAGCAGCGCACCACCTTGCCCGTGGAAACCTGGGAGAACAAGGGCACGTATCTCTGGAACGTAACCGGCTCATCCTCCGTTGCATCCGTTACCGCCGACCCGGATCATAAGCTGCCAGACAACAACCGCTCGAATAACAGCAAGTCGCGATAACCAGCACCATTGCACGCGCAGTCAGACAGTCACTCGCTGCCGGGAAGGAAGCAGGAATTCGAACTCCTGATGTACAGCGAGCAAATTCTTGGCCTGATGCTATCCATGTAACACTTCTGCTTTACCGTTCGCCCAGCCTTGGCATCAGTTCCACCAGACTGCACGGCAGGTGACCGCTGTCCAACTGGTGGACCAGGATGTCGTCCCAGGCATCCGTCACCGCGCCTGGCGATCCCGGCAGAGCAAACAGGTACCTACCGTTACACACACCGGCGAGCGCTCGCGATTGCATCGCGCTGGTGCCAATTTTCTTGTAGGACAGCATTCGGAAAAGCTCGCCAAACCCCGGCAGCTCCTTCTCGATTACGCGATAAAACGCTTCCGGTGTCACATCACGGCCAGTGATGCCGGTGCCGCCCATGCTGATCACAACGTCCACCGCAGCATCGGCGATCCAGGCGCGTAACGCCGCTTCGATGTGTTCGACATTGTCTACGACAAGCGCGCGACGAGACAGGATGTGACCGGCGGCTGTAATCCGTTCGACAAGCGCATCTCCAGACAAATCTGTCTTGAGTGTCCGTGTATCGCTGACAGTGAGCACGGCGATACGTACTGGCCGGAAGCTCCGCGATGGATTCAGCGTCATGCCTTGGCTATCTACTGGTTGAAGTTCGGCTCGTGTTCGTCTTCGACGCCGTACCGGCGCAGCAGATTGGGCAGATTCTGCGAAAAAGCCGCGCGTGGCATCACGCTATGACATCCCGCCTCCACGGCCTTCGCTTTCAAATCGCCCTGCAAATGCGACAGGAAGCCAACGATGGAGGTGCCCTTCTTCAGCTTGTTCTTCAGCTTTGGAATAAGCGTCAACGGCTTGGCGGCAGCATTATTAAGATCAAACACGATCAACGATGGATGTTCATGATCATGAAGCTCCGCGAAGTGCGCAACGATGTCCTTCTCCGGCTTCATGAACGCAACCTTGACACCTTGCTGGCGAGCGACTTCCTGAATCTTGGCGGTGAAAAACAAGTCCTCAATAAAGAAGTAGATGTGTGTCGGTGCCCCTTCTGGAATGACAACTGTCCTGTGATTGGACATCAGTTCCGGAGGCATCCGGTCTTCGTTATGCTGATGGTTGCGATGATTTGTCTGGCGGCGCTGGCTGCCATGCATCTCGATGGTGCTGGCTGGCACATCCGAGTAGTTTCCGTTCGCCTCGCGGTAGCTGTGGTCCATGGGACCGACGAACGACCGCGGGCCACGCTGCTGCTGCTTGCGGCCACGCCCCTGAGCAGAATGGCTGCCCTGTAGACTGTTGCCCGGCTCTGGACGCGGCTGCCCATCGCCACCTGCACGGCCAAACTTCTTTTTCTTCCACCGTTTACCGGAAGCCTGCTGGCCCTGCCCATTCGCCTGCTGAGGGCTGTTCCGCGGCTGAGACTGGCCGTTCGATTGGACATCTGTGGTGGGTGCCGCTACTCCAGGTTCAGAGGAACCGGCCGTGTTCGCCGACATCTCCGGCACGGAGCCAGCTTCACCCGCCGGGCGATGCTTTCGCTTACGGCGGCGGCGGCGGCTCTTGTTTGGAGCGTTCGGAGTTGCACTGCCGGAAGAGCCTGCTCCATCTCCTTCATCGGAGGCGGGCGGAGGAGTCGCAATCACAACGTGCGACTCAGGGGCATTCTGTTCTGCGTTCATTCTTCTTCTTTCTGTTGCAAGCTGCAATGGAGCCATGCTCCTGCTCCGGCGGAAAACCCGTCGTGAGAGCGCCAATCAGAATAGGCGGTAAAGAGTGCGGTAAAGGAAACCTGCGTCGCAAGCCTTCAACTCGAACGTTCTTTTGCGGGAGATGATCCGGCTCGCCGCAGTACAACATCGCATAATTATGTGCAACCCGCGAAGGCGCGCTTCAAAAGTCTTGGAGACGAGCTTCGGAGCAACTGAGCGAACTGGCAACATCCTCACATGGCATCGCAGTATTTCTACCCGCGATTACCGAGGCAATCTGAACAGCATCGTACAAGCAGTTGCGCTGATATCGTCAGCACGCGGATACCCGATGTCGTACGGGCTATGCAGTTCACACCGTCACATCAGGCAATCTAATAGTACGCAGCCTCATCCGACTTGGCAAGTAGATATCCTTGCACCAAGGCAAGGCAGTGGAAAGAGGGAATCAGCACCATCTCTGGCAGCAGATACCCTCTTTTCTTGATGGCCAGCCACTGGCCTCCTGAGATTTGCTTTCTGATCGTCATCTGTCGCGCTGAGTTTGCCTCAGCAGCCCGTGTGCGACCCTGTACTTAATCTATGCATTGGCGCTGTCCGCAAGTGCAGCAGCACCTATCCGCACATTCTTCCCGCATGCGCTTAAAGCAGGTTCCGTGCCAAATTACAAATTCATGATTTTGCTGCATTAAAGTGAATGAAGAAGTGTAAAGTCCGCCATTCCTACAGGAAACGGTAGAACCCCCTCTACGGTTTACTGTAGACATGCGCGGCTCACGGCTTCCTGCGATAATGGAGAAGCAATGCGTATCACACCGGCCGACCTCCAACCGAATCCACTGCCACTTGATCTCCTTCTCGATCCGGGCGCGATCGAATACGCCCCAGATGTCGTCCAACGTGGTGCGCTACATGTGTCAGGCGTGGCCGACCGGATCGAGGAGCATCGCGGACCTCGCGACTTCGTGGACGATATCCGCATCCGCGCACGGGCCACCGGGGACTTCGAACTGCTGTGTGCCCGGTGCCTCCAACCGATCTCCTACCCAGCCGATCTGAGCTTTGACCTGATCTTCCGTCCCTCGGGAGTCGATGCGGAGCAGGGAGAGCGCTCGATTAGCGAAGCCGAAACAGAAATCGGGTATTATGAACAGAGCGGTCTGCTGCTCGATGACGTGCTGCGGGAGCAGGTGTTACTTTCGCTGCCTGATCGTTCGCTCTGTGGCGAGCATTGCAAAGGATTGTGTTCGCGCTGCGGTGTCAATCTGAACGAAACAGCGTGCAACTGTGGCAATGCTGACGTTGACTCGCGCTGGAGTGTACTACAGACCATTACGTCCGCAAGCGAGCAATAGAGCGCAACTTGCCGGCTGTACGAACAGGTTCCGGGTCAGCATGTTAAACTCTGCGGCCCAAACAGCGCTTGCGCTGATTTGTGTTTCTCGAAAGGTATTTCACGATGCCGAATCCCAAGCGTCGCCACTCGAAACAGCGTACTGCCAAGCGCCGTTCGCATGATTTCCTGACCGCTCCCAATTCAAACCTCTGCACAAACTGCGGCGAGCGTAAGCTGCCACACCATGCCTGCCCCAAGTGCGGTGAGTACCGTGGCCGCGCGGTGATCGCGGCCACCAAAGAAGCGGCATAATCACGGCTGAAACAGCAATGCTGACCGATATCGCTCTGGACGCGATGGGTTCCGACAAGAATCCGGAGCCAGAGATACGCGGTGCGATTGCGGCGTGCAGGCAATACCCTGTGCGAATTTATCTTGTTGGCATGCAAGACCGTATCGCTCCCTGCCTGGAGCAGCATCTCAGGGGAGAACGCCTGGCCATCCACGTGGTACACGCCAGCGAGTGGATCAGCATGACCGAAAAGGCCGCGCAGGCTGTCCGCTCCAAGCGTGACAGCAGCATGCGCGTCGGCCTGAAGTTGGTCCGCGAGGGCAAGGCGCGCGGCTTTGTCACCGCCGGCAATACCGGAGCGGCTATGGCAACCGCAAAAATGGTTCTCGGAACGCTGGAAGGCGTCGATCGCCCAGCGCTGGCCACCATCATGCCCACGATTACAGGCTCACCGTGCGTTCTGTTGGACGCTGGCGCGAACGTTGACAGCACTCCACAAAACCTCGTCCAGTTCGCCCTTATGGGCCAGATTTACGCTCGCAACGTGCTTGGCATCCCAAAGCCACGCGTCGGTCTGCTTTCCATCGGCGAAGAGGACAGCAAGGGCAATACGCTTACTCGCGAAACACTTCCTTTACTTCGTGAACTGGGCAACGATGTCCTCTATCACTTTCTGGGGAACGTGGAAGGCCGCGACCTCTTCAATGGGCGCTGCGACGTGGCCGTCTGCGATGGATTTGTCGGCAACGTTGCCCTGAAAACCAGCGAAGGCGTCGCCCGGCTGGTAAGTGACTCGCTGCGGCAGACGCTGAAGGCCACCATCACGTCGCAGGTGGGCGCGCTGCTCAGCCGGAAGGCGTTCAAGAACTTCAAAAAGCGGCTGGACTATTCCGAGTACGGCGGTGCCCCGCTGCTGGGCGTCCGGGGCGCGTGCATCATCGGTCACGGATCTTCCAATGAGGTTGCGATCTTGAACGCCATTCGCGTCGCGAGCCAGTTCGCCCAGGCAGATGTGGGCCGCCACATCGAAGCCGCCCTACGCGCGATTCCAAACGCCTAGGACGCAGCGCTACCAAAGTGGCCGGGAATTCCTCCTCAATGCGACTTTGCAGGACCAATGCCAGTCAGCAAAGATGAAATCACTTTGCAGCTTCTACTTGCGACAAAAACAATAGCATTGCTGCCCAGCTATCATTGCGAGCCTCTTCAGTGCCGGCCGCCGTACCGCCGTAATTCACAGTGTAGCTTTGACCACCGTACTGGTACGTCGCAGTTGGACTGCTTGGCCCTGTTCCCAGCAGGTCGTGACTGCTGTGCGGGTATGTAACTACTGTTACCGGGTATGCGAAATGATTTCTCAGCAGGCGCGCATAAATCTCTTGAGCCATTCGCGCTGAAGGCCAAATCGCGTCGTCGCTAGAAGCTGCCAGAAATACAGCTCCATGTACGTCTTCTGCTTGAATGCGCACCTCTGCGTCATTTCCAAGTTTATTAAGCCAAGTGTCGAAGTCACTACTTCCACTGCAGTTGGCGCACGGCAACGGAGAACCGTTCCAGCTCCATGAAGCATTGTGCCGAGTGGAGTTGTTATCTGTAGCTCCCCACATCACAGACGAAGGAACAAACGCGAGCACAGCCGAAACACTAGGGTCATAGACGCCCGTCAGCAAGGCACCTTCACTGCCGCGCGAATCGCCAAGAACCGCGACGCGCGATGGCTTTACCTGCGAATGGTAGAGCCAAGCAACCGCGGCGGTAAATGTCTCGATCGGAACTTCGTCAAGCTTGCGTCCGGGACGATAGCCATCGTGATAGTTCACCCCTAGAACCGCATAGCCTGCCGCTGCAAGCTGAGGCGCGATCTTATCGGCAAGATCCAGTTGTCCCTCGCTGCCTCCTATTAGCACGATGGCAAGAGAATGCTTTTGAGCACCTGGAAGATATAACCTTCCCCGAAAAGCATCAGTCTGCACCTCCTGATGTGAGACAGCAAGATTCGCAGCGAAACAGCTAGTGGTTGCGGCACTGAGAAGGATCAGGACAAAGGCCCTCATATACGCGGTTTTCATGTCACCCTCATCAAGCCCGGCCCGTTACGTCGAAGATGTAAGTAGTCCAGTAAAACTTGGTTCGGTTCGGCCCGAGAAACGTTCTTGTGTTCCTTAACCGTTGAGTTTGGCAGATTAGTCGGCAGATAGTCGGCACCATCGGCTCTTTATAGAGTGTTACCGGTCGTGTTGCTGGGTGCACCAGCGTGCTGAAGCAGTTGAAAGGTTGACCTGCCTAAAAGCTGCCCACGAAGAGCGATTTCAGCTTCTGCTTCAGGCCGAGTTCCTCGTTTGCCCGGCGTACTTGTGTGCGGTGCGTGTACAGCAACATGCCGATGGCCGTGCTGAACTCCGGCATGGCCAGTTCCTGCGGCATGCGCGACAGCGGCACCGGCGAACCGACGCGCGCCGGTGTGCGCAGCAGGCTTTCCGCCACGTCCAGCAGGCCTTGTAACTTTGCTCCGCCACCGGTTAGAACGCACCCTGTGCCAAGCGCTTCCAGCACGCCACCCTGGCGCAGGTTATCGCGCAGCATGGTGAAGAGTTCGCGCGCGCGAGGTTCCAATATCTCAGCAAGATAGCGCTGCCGGACCAGCCGCGGCGTGCCGCTTCCGCCGGTGGGCAAACTGCGGCCCACCTCTACTTCGTTGAGCGAAGGGACGCTGGTGACGACGCAGTTACCGTACTCAAGTTTGAGTTGTTCGGCTTCCTCGGTGCTGACGTGCAGGCCGACCGCGAGATCGTTGGTGAAATGGTCGCCTCCGATGGGCAGCACCGCCGTATGTGCCACTGACCCTTCAAAGAAAACGACAATCTCAGTGGTGCTGGCACCGATGTCGACCAGGCAAACGCCCAGTTCGCGTTCGTCCGCGCTTAAAACAGCCTCTGCGGAAGCGATCCCTTCGTACACGGTATCGACCACCTCAAGGCCGGCCCGGTTAGCACATGTGATGACGCTCTGCGCCACGCCGCCACTACAGGTGGAGAGGTGAAGATTCACTTCCAGCTTGGTGCCCACCATGCCGATTGGATCGTGAATGCCCGCCTGATCGTCCAGAATGAACTCCTGTGGCAGCAGGTGAAGAATGTCGCGGTCCGCCGGCAGTGCCACCGAGCGGGCGCGGTCGACGGCGGCGCGAACCTCTTCGCGCGTGATCTCGCGCATGCGGCTGCCCATGGAGATACCACCGCGCGAGTTGATTCCGCGCACATGCGTTCCGCCGATGCCGACGATGGCCGTTTCAATGGGGAAGCTTGTCAGCCGTTCCGCGGTTAACGCCGCCTTGTTGATGGCGTCCGCCGCCGGGCCAAGCTCCGCGATCAAGCCCTTCCGCATCCCCTTGGACTTTTCAATGCCATGTCCCCGGTAGCGCAGCACACCGTCGTGCACCTCTGCGACCAGAACGCAGCATTTGCTGCTGCCTGCGTCCAGCACCGTGATCAGGGTGTCATTTTTCTCGGTCACAGAGCCTCACCTGCGTTGGATCATACTGCCGATTCCCACGCCGGGGCAGCCGCGCGCGGACGGTGTATGCAACTTGATGCCTGATTTGTACAAAACACAACCGCCGGAACCAGCTAATTCAGATTGATCGCTCCCGGAGCGGCACCCGGGGATTTCGACCGTACCGCCGTCCGTGCCTTCTGCCGCTGCGCCATCCACGCCTTGATCGCCTCCACGCGTTTACGCGTTGCCGCACCTTTCGCATCGGTACCAGCAAGCGGCTTTACCGAAGCAATGTGCTTTGGCGCGGCGGCTCTTGCCGTCAGTGTGCTGGGCACTGTCGGTTTCTGCACGGCAGAGTGTGAGGCCACGAGCGGTGACCCGTGCCCCGCCAGCGCTGGCAACGAAGCAGTGGGCATCTTTCCAGCCTCCGACAGTGCGGGTGCCGTTGCATCTTTTGGTGGCATTTGCAACACCACCTGCCGCTCATACCGCATATCCACATTGCTGAGCCTGGGGTACTGTGAGCGCCACTCGGCAATGTGCTCCTCATATCGTTTGTAGCGGGCGAGAAAATTATCATGCCCAAAATGCACCAGGATCTCGCTGTCATGATCCGGGATCATTGCCTTCGCATCCTCGGGGTCGGACAGGTCGATTTCGCTCAGCAGCGCGGACGTAGCCTTCCCATCGGAGTCAAGATCTTTCACAAACGCGGCATACAGCTTCATCTGCTCGACACGTGCCTCTGCGGTTTCGCTTGCCTTTACCCCCGTGAGTACAGGAAACGTGTAGCCCCCTACGCCGGGCGTTTCCGGGGGAATATCCAGCAGGACGCCATTCGCATCCACCAGGCCGATTCTGCTGCCTTCGCGCACAAACGCCACCGGCACGCGTTCTGCTATATGTACGCGGAGTTTATTTGGCAATAGCCGCATTACCGTAGCGTGTTCTACCCATGGCATCCGCTCCAACTGGCCGCGCCGCTGCTCCATGGGCACACTGAAGATGTTCCGGTCGATGTCTTCTCCAAAGACACTCAGCATCTGCGACCGCGTCAGGTGACTGTTGCCATCAATCTCGATTGCCTTCGAAGAAGGAATGCGGAACCTGGGATCCGTAGTGATGAATCGCGCCCCGAGCACCGTTCCGCCACAGGCAGCCAGCAGGCAGGCCAGTGCAGTGACACACGCGGCGATCCGGCCCGTTTTCGTTTGCGGGATCAGGCCTCGGCGAACGCGGCGATTGCGGCCGCTTGCGCGTAGAAAGGCTTCGGTATCCGCATCGTCCGCGAATTCGTCCACCAGTTCACGGCGCAGGCGCACAGGTTCGGTCAGCGGCCGCCGAATCTGTCCGGTAGCTGGACGCGGCTTCGACTCGTCGTCCAGCAACGCCTGTCCTGTGCCATTCCTGCCCTGTTGTTTGCGCATCATTGAGACGAAGCTTCGCCTCACGTGATCTTACAAGCGGCACGCCCCCAATACGTGTGCGGAAACGGTGACGTACCTTGCCGTGCACCGTACCATTCCCGTCGATCGTTGTTCGTCATGGACGTTGGCACCCCTGCTCGGCAGGCTGGCTCGAAGGACGAGCCACAACGCTACTGGATCAACGGCCAAATACCTTTAACAGCAGCGACATGAGCCCGGTTTTCTTACCGCCAACCGCACATAAAGAGCGCTTTCCGGTGATGCTATCAATCTCCATGAAGGACGGTTCATGCTATCGAAGCTGTTACCGTCAGCCGACACATGATCTTACGCGGAACATATCTAATTCTTTTGCCTGCTCTTTACGGCGTTCACAAAGCGCGATTGCGGAGACTGTACCGTAACGGCTTTTCAGCCTATCCTTCATCGCCGAGTTAATTTGCTCGTTCGGCGCAACTTCTTGTTCCACTCCTCTCCCGTTTCTGGAGTCACCATGCACCTTCTTCGTCTTGCGCCCATGGGCGCACTTTTGCTTGGACTCACACTGGGTCCAGTCGCACACGCGGATACCTTCGTCACTAAAACTGGCACCCTTAACGCAGACAATTCCGCCTACGTGTATTCCTTCAATACGGCAACAACACAGACCTACACCTTCAGCACCACGTCCTACGCGGCAGGTGGTTTTCTACCGGACTTGACACTGTTCCAGGCGAATGGCAACTTCGTCGACTTCAGCCAGACAAGCGGTATGGGGGATGTGTCCTTCTCTGACACCCTCGGCGCGGGATCATACCTGCTTTACTTGACTGAGTTTCCAAACGAGGCAGTTGGACCCACGTTGACCCAGGGTTTTCTGTTTCAAGATAGCCCCACAATCACCGGCGATTCCTGTAGCGTACCGGGTGGCACGTTCCTGGGTAGCAGTACCGCCCCATGCGCGCAGCGTACCGCGAACTACACCGTAAATGTGAACGCCAGTCCAGTGCCAGAGCCTTCCACGCTGCTGTTGGTACTGCCACCAGCAGCTCTGCTTCTCGCCTTCGCACGCCGCCGGTTGGCGTAACAGCGCCCTTTATTCGTTTTACATAGCATGCATTGCTGGAGATTCTATGTCCAAGAGCATCATCGCCGAGGCCATCGCGGCCTCTCCCAATCGCCGTAAATTCATTCAAACCCTCGGGGTCGCTACAGCCGCCGTGGGAGCGCTCAGCTTTTCAGAGAAGGCAGACGCACAAACTTCTACTGAGATGAGCATCCTCAATTTCGCCCTGAACCTTGAGTACCTGGAAGCGGAGTTCTACACCTACGGCATCTATGGTTACGGTATCGAGGGGTTCAACATCGGCGTCTCCGGTACAGCCAACGGATCAAACCCGTCCACGGGCGGCACAACGACGGGCGGCAAGAAGGTAACCTTCACCAACAGTCTTGTCTTTTCCCAGCAAATCCTGACGCAGATCGGCTCGGACGAGCGAGCCCACGTGGTCCTGCTGCGCAGCCTGCTCGGCGGCGCTGCCATCGCTAAGCCCAACCTCAACCTGAACGCTCTTACCATCGGGTTTGGAAGCCAGAATGAGTTCCTGACGCTGTCGCGCATCTTCGAAGATATTGGCGTTTCCGCGTATGCCGGTGCCGCAGGTAGCCTGACAACTCCCGCTGTCATCACGTATGCTGCTCGCATCCTGGCGGCCGAGGCGGAGCACGTCTCTACAGTACGTACACAGATTGCCCGCCTGAATATCCCAAGTCCAATGCTGGATGGCGCGGATATCGTTCCGCCGCCGACCGGTACGCAAATGCAGTACCTGTCGATCAATGTGTCGAATGGGTTGCCAGCCGTCCGCACGCCTGGACAGGTTCTTTACCTTGCATATGGTAACCAGGCTGGAGTTTCGTCTGGCGGCTTCTTCCCAACCGGTGTGAATGGTGCCATCAACACCAGCACCGGCCCGGCAACCTCCGCCAACCTGAGTTAATCCTGGTGTGCCTGCGCCCGTCTGGGCAGGCACCTTTTTTATTAAGCAGAGAACCGCACCGCGCAGGGTCAGTTCTTCAATGCCTGTAAAACCAGTGGCGCTGCTTGCGATACGCTGCCCGCGCCCATCGTCAGAATGCCTTCGCCCGAAACCGCAAAATCGGCCAGGCACTCCGCGGCTGCTTCAAAGCTGGACGCGTAGTGCGCGTCCGTTCCGGCCATCCGCAGGACGCGAACGAGTGCCTGCGCGGTGACGCCTTCAATGGGCGGCTCGCTTGCGGGATAGATATCGACCACCTCGACACGTGCGGCATCCTTAAACGCTGTGGCGAACTCATCCAGCAGATCGCGCGTGCGGGTATACCGGTGCGGCTGAAAGAGCACGTGAACGCGGCGCAACCCAGACTCGCGTGCGGCAGATAGTGTCGCCTTGATCTCCGTGGGATGATGGCCGTAGTCGTCCACCACCGTGACTCCACGGTGGGTTCCGCGCACCTGGAAACGCCGGTCCACACCGCGAAAGCGCGCCAGACCGCTTGCAATTTGGTCCGGCGCTACCCCCAGTTCCACCGCCACCGCAACCGCTGCGGTGGCGTTCAGCATATTGTGCCGGCCCGGCACGTGCAGCCCGAATGGGCCAAGCACCAGACCACGCGCGTCCACCTCAAACACGGCTTGGAAACCCTTTTCCTTTGGCAAAATCGACATTCGAAAGTCGGCTTCCGGGCCTGCGCCATAGGTCATCACCCGACGCTGCACCTGCGGGAGAATGGCGCGCAGCAGCGGATCCTCCACGCAGGCCGTGACCGCTCCGTAAAACGGCACTTTGTTCATGAAATCAATAAAGCACCGCTCAACATCGGCCATGCCGTTGTAGTTTTCCATGTGTTCGCGGTCCAGATTGGTCACCACGGCCAGGATTGGCGAGAGCTTCAGAAAGCTGCGGTCACTCTCGTCGGCCTCTGCCACCAGATATCGCGACCGCCCCGCGCGCGCATTCGACCCAAACAGGTCGACACGCCCGCCAACCACCACTGTGGGATCCAAGCCGCCGGCATCCAGCACCGCCGCAATCATGCTTGTCGTTGTGGTCTTCCCGTGCATGCCGGCCACGGCAATCCCGAATTTGAGCCGCATCAATTCAGCCAACATCTCCGCACGCTGCACGACGGGGATGCGGCGGGCGCGCGCTTCCACAATCTCGGCGTTATCCTGACTCACAGCGGAACTGGTCACCACCACATCCGCTGGTCGCACCTGCTCGGCCGAGTGCCCGATGAAGATTGTCGCTCCCAGTTTCTTCAGGCGCTCCGTTACCGGGGTGGACCGGATATCTGAACCTGTGACCGGAAAGCCAAGCGAGAGCAGAACTTCGGCAATCCCGCTCATCCCGATGCCACCAATCCCGATAAAATGTACCCGCTGCGCCGCTGCGAACAAGGTTGACGTTCTCCTGTCCTTAAGTTCAGGACCACAAATCAATCTAGCAGCGATGGCACGGTCTCGCGCGCAAACAGTACACAGCCAGCCACATCTTGCGGAAGATTGCGTCTGAACAGGGCGTGAACGTAGCCGGACCTGATGCCAGACCTGCGCGTAGGGCGTCGCCCTGGATGGAATGCGCCAGGGCAGACATCGTCTACGGAAGGGGAGGTTCACCAGACCTCCCCTTCCGCATCTGGAGCCTATTCCTTGTAACCGCAACCTATTGCTGCCACTTGGGTTCTAACAAATGTCGCTTTCCGTCGCATTACGATAGGCTGAAAGCGTTCCGCTCCCGATCGACCCCGCCGCACGCAGACGGACTTGGCGAAGAGGACGGGATGAGGTACATACGATGAAAAACCTAAGTCGAGTTGGAATGTCTGCGAAACTTCTGGCGATGGCGGCGCTGGTAGTTGCACCGCTTACAGCGCTTACCGCAAGCTCTGCATCTGCGCAACAGATCGAGGTTGCCGCGCAGTTCGGCGCGCCACCCCCGATTCCTGAATACGATCAGCCACCCGCTCCCGGCGACGGCTATATCTGGACACCCGGCTACTGGGCCTGGGACAATGCCGCCAACGATTACTACTGGATCGATGGTGCGTGGGTGGCTCCGCCGTACGTGGGAGCACTGTGGACCCCAGGCTGGTGGGGATCCGGCTATGGCAGCGGCTTGTTCTGGAACGCCGGCTACTGGGGACCGTACGTCGGCTATTACGGTGGCATCAACTACGGCTTTGGCTACTTTGGAACTGGCTACTACGGCGGGTACTGGAGGGGCGGAAACTTTTGGTATAACCGCGGCCTCAACCACTTCGGATCCGGCTTCTACGGTGGCCATCTCTACAACGGCGGCTTTGGTGGATACCGGGGAGGCATACGCGGCGGCGGAGCCGGCTTCAACCGCAACCCGGCACCCGGCTTTGCGCATGCTGGCTTCGGCGGCAACGCTGGCTTCGTCAATCGCGGAGGGTTCAACGGCTCGACCAACGGCTTCGCCAATCGTGGAAATGCTACCGGCTACTCAAACGGCTTCGCCAATCGTGGCGGATCGCAGAGCTTCAGCGGCGGGCAGGCACGCGGCTCTTCGCAATCTCCCAGCAGTTTAGGCGGCGCACGTGGCTTCTCCGCCCTAAGCGGCGGGAGCTTTGGCGGTAGCCGCGGATACTCTGCACCAAGCAGCGGTGGCTTTGGTGGAGGCAACCGTGGTTTCTCCGCGCCAAGCGGAGGTGGCTTTGGCGGCAACCGTGGCTTCTCGTCGCCAAGCGGTGGTGGTGGTTTCCACGGCGGTGGTGGCGGATTTAATGGCGGTGGCGGCTCCCACGGCGGTGGTGGCCACCGATAGAAGGTTCCCTCCCCCAAAGAGAAGTCAAGAGGCCCGGAAGCTACCGGGCCTCTCCTTCGTTCCGTGCTGCTTAGGGCTGAAACCCCGCCAGCATTTTCCCAATCTCATGCAGCGCCGCCGGTTTTGCAGCTGCACGCGCGTGGCCTGCCATCTGCTGCAGCCGCGAGTGGTCCAGCAGAAGCCCTCGCAGCCGTTCCAGCAACGACTCAGGTGTAAGCTCAGCTTCGGAGAGCAGCTCCGCAGCGCCAAGTTTCACCATGGCAAGCGCGTTCTTCGTCTGGTGGTCGTCGGCTGCCAGCGGAAACGGCACCAGCAGAGATGGCCGGCCGGCTGCGGCAAGCTCGGCCACTGTACTCCCGGCTCGCGCCAGCACCAGCGTGGCAGCGTCCAGCTGTTGTGACATATCCGCAAAAAATCGCTGGACCTCCGCCTGATCCTCACCGATCCCGGCTGCGCGGTAGGCAGCCAGAGTCGCTTCGAAGGCACGCACGCCTGTCTGGTGCATGATCTTCAAACCCGGAACGGATCGCAGTAAATCGGCGGCAATTACCGGCAGAGTCTCATTGAACACCCTCGCTCCATTGCTGCCAGCGGTAATCAGCAGGCGTGGCTTACCCAAGGGCACTGGCCCTGTGCAGAACATTTCCTTTCTGACCGGGACGCCGGTAACCTCTGCACGCCGGAAATATCTGGCTGTCTCCGCAAAGGCAACGGCCGCGTTCTGCACAAAGCGACCGATCCACCGGTTCACCAAGCCTGGAACGGCATTCGGCTCGTACGCAATCATGGGCAGCCGTAACAATCGGGCGGCGAGCATGGCAGGCCCGCTCGCATAGCCGCCTACGCCCAGAACCACTTGCGGCTTGATAGTGCGCAAAAGGGAGACACATCGCCGCACAGCAATGGGTAACGCGGTAAGTGTCTTCACCCGAGTGGCAAACGAGACCCGGTTCAGCTGGCCGACATCGATCAGTGACAGCGGAAATCCGGCCTCTGGAACCAGCCGCGCCTCAAGCCCACGCGACGTACCCACAACGTAGACTTCCGCGCCATACACATCCCGCATTTCACAAGCGATGGCCAGCGCTGGGATGACATGCCCGCCCGTCCCGCCACCCGCGATCACAACACGAAAACTGACTTGCTGACTCGCTAGTTGGCTAAACTGCTGCTCCACTAATCAATCTCGCGCGTGATGTTTAACAGCACACCCATGCTGGCAAGCGTAATAAACACGCTCGATCCACCCGACGAGATGAATGGCAGCGGAATACCCTTTGTCGGCACCAGCGCCAGTACCACGCTTATGTTGAAGAAAGCCTGAATCAAGATCGCGCAGGTCATGCCGAAGGCGAGAAATCGCGCGAAGGGGTCTGTGGACAGGTACGCCGTTCGCAGTCCACGATAGCCCAGCAGGATGAATGCCGCCAGCAGAAGCATCGCGCCCAGGAATCCAAGCTCCTCGCATACCGTCGCGTAGATAAAATCTGTATGCGGCTCCGGCAGATAGAAGAGCTTCTGCATCCCTTCCGTCAAACCCCGGCCCAGGAAACCACCAGTCCCTACGGCGATCAGCGATTGCAGAATGTGAAATCCACTGCCACGCGGGTCTGCATCTGGATTGAGGAACGCGAGCATGCGGGCACGCCGGAACGCTACGTGAAACAGCATGTAATACAACACCGGTGCCGCCGCGGCAAACGCAATCCCGATGTAGCGCATGCGTATACCGGCCAACATCAGCATGAAGACCGTCACACCCGCGCAGACCATCGCCGTGCCAAGATCCGGCTCCTTCAAGATCAGCAGAATGAAGAGCAACGGAACCGCTACCGCACGCAGCAGCGTGCCAGGGATGTCATCTATCTGGTGGATGCGGTTCTGCAAAAAGTACGCCAGGAACAGTACGATCAGCGGCTTTGCCAGTTCCGATGGTTGTAGGGTCGCTCCGCCCAGCCGCACCCAGCGGTGTGCTCCGTTCATCCCGCCCATGAAGAAGACGCTGATCAGCAGCAGGGCCGTGATCGCAATCAACGGAAAGACGACCTTCGGGTTGTTGTAGCGCCGGTAGTCGATGCGCATCAGCAGAAACAGCGCAACAATCCCGCACACAACGAAGAACGCCTGTTGCAGCACGAATTTATAGGGCGAGCCAAACTGCTCTTTCGCCATCACGGCGGAGGTGGAAAAGATCATCACCAGGCCAAACAGCACCAGCGCCAGCACCGTTCCAAACAACCACTTATCCGCTCCAACACGTTTCGCCATACTGCCGCAGACTACCGCCTCCACGCACTCATGATGCACAGCGATCGCGGCAAGGTATCCGCAGAGATACGCGCAAATTCTATTGCGGTAAACCCCGCACCAGTTCCGCGAACATGCGCCCACGATGCTCGAAGTTCTCGAACTGATCGAAGCTGGCGCATGCCGGTGCCAGCAGGACAGTTTCGCCTGGCTTTGCAGCCGCTGAGGCCAGTTCGACGGCCTTGGCCAGCGTACCCGCCGGGATCAGCTTGATCTCACGTCCAAGCTGCTGCTGAATGATCTCAGCCGCCAATCCAATGGTGTACACCGCGACACAGCGTTCCCGCAGCAGGGGGAGCAACTCCGTGTAGTCCGACCCCTTATCTTTGCCGCCGAGGATGAGGTGGACCCCGTCCGCGAAGGACGCGAGTGCCTTGGCCGTTGCGTCCACGTTGGTTGCCTTCGAATCGTTGTAGTACTCCACGCCGCGTACGTTCGCCACAAACTGGAGCCGGTGCTCAACCGCTTCAAAGCTCGCCACCGCGGACCGTACCTGATCGGGCGGCACACCGGCCAGCCGGGTCATGGCGACTGCCGCGAGCACATTCTCCACATTGTGCGATCCACGCAGCGAAATCTCGCTCACTGGCATCACCGGCTCCGGCGTGCTGCCCTCCTTTGCCAGGAAGTACACACCATCACCGTGCACAAACGCGCCCTGCTTGATGCGGCGAACAGTGCTGAACCAAAAGATGTGCGCCTTTGTCTTTGCCGCGACCATCTGCGACGGCTTGTCCTCCGCGTTCAGCACCAGAAAGTCTTCGTCCGTCTGATTTTCCGTCACCCGCGCCTTTGCCGCCGCGTAGTTTTCAAACGAGCCGTGCCGGTCCAGATGGTCCGGCGTGATGTTCAGCACGACCGCGATCTTTGGGCGGAACGTGGCGATCGTCTCCAGTTGAAAGCTGGAGACTTCCAACACATTCCAGGTCTGTTCCGTGCTTTCGGCAACCAGTTCCACCACGGGCAGACCGATGTTGCCACCGACCTTGGCGTCACATCCCGCGTGCCGCAGAATGTGGCCAGTCAGCGCGGTCGTTGTGGTCTTGCCATTGGAGCCAGTGATTGCGATGACGTTGCCCTTCAGCGCCTGCGCGGCCAGCTCTAGTTCGCCAATCACCGGCACACCGTAGCGCATCACCTGCTGGATTTCCGGCGTGGACAGCGGCACACCGGGCGAGATCACAATCAGGTCCTGGCGGCGAAACGTCAGCACGCCGTGGCCGCCCGTCTCCACCATTACACCCGCATCCAGCAGCGCGGGGATCTCCTTCGCCAGCGCGCTGCTCGGCCGCGTGTCGCTCACCGTGACGCGCGCACCCAGCTTACGGAGATACTGTGCAGCCGAAATGCCGCTCTTACCCAAGCCAACGACGAGAACGCGCTTATTCTTCAGGTCCATCGCCTGCCAGTTTACTTGGCGGACCGCGAGGGCTGCGATGCGGCGATGTGCATGGGTGCCAGCGTGTACGTGTTCAGGCCGGCCTTTACGGTCGGGTCGTTGTCCGCCATGTTCTTCGCTTCATCCATGCTCGCCATTTCCACCAGGCCAATGCCGAACGAACCCGATGGGTCGAGCACCGGACCGTAGGCCAGCAACTGTCCCTTGTCGAAAAGGTCTTTGGCGTAGGCGGCGTGCTGAATCATCAGCCTGCGCTCTTCAGCGTTCATGTCCTGTGCGAAGGTCGCGCGGGGCGGTGTGAGCTTGAAAAAGAATTGCGGCATACGCTTCCTTCTTTATCCTTTATCCTTTACTCCACAGCTTAAGCTTGGCTGTGAAGTTGCACTACCAAGCGATGTCACACGTAAGATGACGAACATACTTGGTCGTAAGTCGGCGAAACTTGTGACGTTTGCATTCTGAACGCAATCTATGGTGCCTTGAGAGCTGCATTTACGTCCGTTGAGAATTCGCGCCCAAGATGCTCCATGGTCTGGAAGTTTGATTGAAGGGTTCGAAGCTGCCTTTCACCGTCTGCTTCGTCAGCGACAGAGAAGGAATGTCGGCTCTCAAAATATGACTTAACCCCCACAAGCTCCGGGACCGTCGTCCGAGAAATGTCCTGGTAATTCTTCACACTGAGGTATGCGTTCACGAATCGATTTAGTTCGTCAGTTTTCATGTGCGAAAGAACCCCACTCGCCACCGACGATTCCCATGCCGTAGTCCTGAAAAAATAAAAACCTGGCGAAAGCGAATCGACACGCTTTGCGAGTTCGTCGGGAGTCCTTGAAAGCCTAGAGAAGTCACTAACAATTTGGTCCAGCTGTGCGTGAGCTTCACGTACCGTTGCAAGATCGGTGTCTAATTGGGTCTGATCCACGCGAAGTTCACCCAGAAAACTCTCTCTGGCTTCATTTACTGCCTTATGTTCATGCCAGCTCTCCCGGACACCTTCGAGTCCCAAAGCAATCAAGATGCCGATGGTCACTGCAAGGATGTGGATTGCGAAGTCTTTCAGAGAATGTGTTGGTCCCTCTGGAGGGTGAACGTCGATCAAATGACCTCCTTAAGGATTTACTTTAACTTTACAAGTATAGGCTGTACTTTCTCCCGATCCCAACTCAGCTGCTCTTTGTGCAACCCTTAGGACAAAGGTTTATCGGCGACACGAACGCATCGAGGCTACTCTTCACCGCAGCTTGAGCGTCGTCAGAGCAAACAGCGCGAAGACCAGCGCCAGAATCCAGAAGCGGGCGATGACCTTGCTTTCGCTCCATCCGATCAGTTCAAAGTGGTGATGCAGCGGGGCCATTTTGAAAATGCGCTTGCCGCCGCGCAGCTTAAAGCTGCCCACCTGCAACATGACGCTGACAGCCTCCAGGATGAAGACGCCGCCGATGAACGGCAGCAGCAATTCCTGCTTGATGAGCACGGCCACGGTTGAGATGGCGCCGCCCAGCGCGAGCGAACCCACGTCGCCCATAAAGACCTCTGCGGGGTGCGCGTTGTACCAAAGAAAACCGATAGACGCGCCGACCATGGCTCCGCAGAAGATGGTCAACTCGCCCACCAGAGGCATGCGCTGCAACTCAAGATAATCGCTAAAAACAACGTGCCCGCTGACGTAGGTCAACATCGTGAGGGCACCCGCCGCGATAATCGTGCAGCCGATCGCAAGGCCGTCCAAACCATCGGTCAGGTTCACCGCGTTGGAACTGAAAGTGATGACAAGCATCACGAACAGTACGAACGGCAGAAACGAAATCCAGTACAGACCGTGCACATGATGCACGGCACCGATGATGAGGTCGGGCCGGAAGCGCTTCAGGAACGGCACCACAAGCCGCGTGGAGTACATGCCGCGCGACTGCATCCACACCAGCACCGCCGCCACGCCGAAGCTGGCAACGAACTGCAGCAACAGCTTCTGCCGCGCGGTCAGACCCTGGTTTCGCTTATGCACCACTTTGATGTAGTCGTCCGCAAATCCGATGGCACCGAACGCGACTGTGGAGCAAACCGCGATCCAGACAAACGGATTCGCTAGGTCGCTCCACAGCAGCGTCGGCACCAAAATCGCAATGCAGATCAGCACGCCGCCCATCGTCGGCGTGCCGGTCTTGCTCTTGTGGCTCTCCGGGCCTTCATCGCGGATGTACTGCCCGATCTGGAATTCGCGCAGCCGCCGGATGACGAATGGTCCGATGAGCGTGCCGATCAGGAGTGCCGTCAGGCTCGCGAAGACGCAGCGAAACGTGAGATACCGGAAGATGCGGAAGACCCGGAAGACCGGATACAGCTTCTGATAGAGCAGCCAGTAAAGCAACAGACCTCCGCCCGCACCGTGCGGACCCACTATATGTTTCAGCTTACGTGCGCAGCCTTGCCGGCGTGTAGGCGTGTGTTCCGTCTGAGGTACTCACACGGTATTGTTCATGGCTGCGCAGCCTCTCGCAGGGCATCCAACGCACGCTCCAACCGCACACCGCGTGACGCTTTCAACAGAACAGCATCTCCAGCCCGCAGATGCGTCTTCATCCACACACCTGCCTCTTCCGTGGAGGTTACAAATGCGGCACGTTCGCCTGCGCTTGCCACCAGCGCCGCGGCATGGCCGCGTACGCCAACCACATAGTCCACGCCGCGCGCGCGCATGTGGTCTCCGCAGCAGGCGTGCAGATGATCGGCATCGGGACCAAGCTCCAGCATCTCGCCCGCAATCACAATGTGGCGCGTTGCCGGGATAGCCATCAGCGCGTCCACCATTGCATCCAGCGCGCGCGGATTGCTGTTATAGCAGTCGTTGATTAGTGTCGCTCCACGCCATTCGAGCCGCTCACCGCGCTTGTCGCTAGGCAGCAGTTTCGCAAGCGCATCCATGCACAGTTGCAGCGAGATTCCGCTCTCCAACCCAACGGCAATGCCAGCCAGCGCGTTGTAAACATTGTGTTCGCCCAACAGGGCAATGTGCGCGCCGATCCGCTCGCGCCGCGTCTTTGCAATGAAGCGCATGCCTTCCGTTCCGGCGTTCTCCACGTCCGTCGCGCGCACATCCACGCCGCCAGTGTGGATGCCGAAATACCGCGTATGCTGCTCGCGGTCGATACCAAAGCGCGACACATGCAGGTCGTCCGCATTGAGAAACGCAATACCCTCGCGTGGCAGTGACGCGACCAGCTCATATTTGGCCGCCGCGATGCCCGCCATGCCGTTCGCGAAATGCTCCAGGTGCACCGGTGCCACGTTGCTCACCACGGCCCAGTCCGGCTCCGCAATCATTGCCAGCGCGGCAATCTCACCAGCATGATTCATGCCCATCTCGATCACGGCAACATCGTGCTCCGGCTGCAGCTTGAGCAATTGCAATGGCACACCGAACCCATTGTTCAAATTCCCAGCCGACTTCAGCACGTTGAACTTTGCTGAAAGTACAGCCGCGAGACACTCCTTCGTGGTCGTTTTGCCAGCGGAGCCAGTAATGCCGATCACCCGCTTGCCCCAGTGCCGCCGCACAGCACGCGCCAACCCCTGCAACGCCTTCAGCACGCAATCGTCACTCTCCGGCACACGCAGCAGGCGGCCAGCGGCCACCTCGGCGGAAAGAATCCAACGGGTGCTAACCACCGCCGCTACCGCTCCAGCCTTCAGCGCCGTTTCGACAAATTCATGACCGTCGAAACGTTCCCCCGTCACCGCGAAAAACAGGTCTCCCGCCGCAACCGTGCGCGAGTCGATCGAATACCCCTGCACCTCAGCGGACAGGTCGATGTCGCCTTCCGCATGGATCCAATCCGCAATCTGCCCCAGCGTCAACGTCACGCCTTTGCCTCCCGCTCCCGCAGTGCTGCCGCCGCAACCGCGACATCATCAAACGGCACTGAGACTCCACGTGCGGTCTGCGTCTTCTCGTGACCCTTGCCCGCCAGCAGCACAATGTCACCGGACAGGGCGTCACCAATGGCCAGGGCAATCCCTGCCGCCCGGTCCAACTCCACCCGCACGTGCGTGTTTCCTGATGCGCGCACCCCAGCAAGCGCTTCGTTAGCAATCGCAGCAGGATCCTCGCCGCGCGGATTGTCGCTTGTCACAATCACCAGGTCGCTCCCCTCGCCAGCGGCAAAGCCCATCCTCGGTCGCTTCGTGCGATCCCGGTCGCCCCCGCACCCAAAGACCGTAATCACGCGGCCCTTCACCGCCAGTTCTCTTGCCAGCGCAATCAGATTGCGCAGAGCGTCATCAGTATGCGCGTAGTCCACAACCACCGTAAACCCCAGAAGAGTTGGCACGCTTTCAAAGCGCCCGGCAACGGGCCGAAGCAACGGGGTGGCTTCAACCAGATCATGGAATGGCACCCCGCGCGCCAGTGCCGCGGCAAATGCCGCCATAAAGTTGTAGACGTTTACCCGGCCAGTCAGCGGCGTTTGCAATACGGTCCGTCCCACGGGCGTGCCTAATATGAATGATGTCGAACCGGCCGCAAACGTTATGTCAGAGGCGCAAAACTCTGCCCGGTCATCATGGAGGCTATACGCCCAGCGCACCGCGCAATTTGCGGCAGCTCGCGTCATGACATCCGCGAATGCATCATCCGCGTTAATGATGGCTACACGCGGAGATGGTGCTCCTGCTCCTGCAAATAGACGAGCCTTCGCAGCTGCATACGCGTCCATGCTGCCATGGAAGTCGAGATGATCCTGCGTAAGGTTGGTAAACACCGCCACATCCACCGGCAATCCCCACACACGCTCCTGCTGCAACGCATGCGAACTCATCTCCATGACAGCTTCCGTCGCGCCCGCCGCCACGCCCGCCGCAAACACTCGCAGCACATCACGGCTCTCCGGCGTGGTGTGCAGACTTGGCCGGACCTCGCCGGCCACGTGCGTCTCGATGGTCCCAATCAGAACCGTATTCCTGCCTGCCGCGCACAACAACTGCTCTAGCAGAAACGCCGTTGTTGTCTTTCCATTCGTCCCAGTGATCCCAACCAAGCGGAGTGAACGTTCTGGATGCTCGTAGAAATTTACACTAAGCGTCGCGAGCGCACGCCTCCCGTTCTCAACCAAAGCCGTGGGAACGCCCCGCGCGTCTGCAAAGGCAAAGCTCTCGCGCGAGTCCGTGACAATAGCAACAGCACCTGCATCCAGGGCCGCACGCACGTACCGATTGCCATCCGTGGCCTCACCACGCATCGCTACAAAGAGCGCACCGGGAAGAACGGCGCGCGAATCGTACTCTACCGCGTTCACGTCCGCAGGGCGTGCATCACCCACCGCAAGCGTGGACACATCGGAGATCAGGGAGGACCATTGCATCACGCGTGATTCTACGTCGTACCGATGTGGGTCATGCGGCAGCCGGTTAGAGACGCTCAGTCACCGGGTAAACCGCACAACTACCTCCGTGCCGATGGGCACCAGCGTTCCAGCCGCCGGCACCTGCTCCCGTGCCAGGCCGCTTCCGACTGGCTGCACCCGCAGGCCAGCCTTCGCGGCGTCCTGGATTACCGTACGCAAACCACCGCTAAACACGGGCACAGCCACTTTCCTGCTCGCATCCACAATCACCGCGCCATCTGAACGGCTGTAATGATCTCTCACCGGCGTTACCGGCATCGTGACGGAGGCGGTCTCCTCGCTCATCCATGAGGAACCGCCATGTTGCCGGAAAGCCGTCAGTAGCTTTTCGGGCAACGCATAGAATACTCCAGCCTTCTTGATTCCATCTGATCTGGGTCTGGCGTTGGCAACCGGTGAACTCTGCGGGGTGCCAATGTCGCCCTGCCGCAATGGATCGTCCACCGGAAGTGAATTGATCTCCGCGAAGAGCGCGTTCAAATCACCAGTCTCTTCGCTGGGTGCTTCGCCGTCGGCCAGTTGCTGTCTTGGCTCCTCGCCGGGACCTTTCTGCTTCAACGGCTGGTCGTGCGGCATACCCAGGTATTCCAGCACCTGCTGCGTAACCTCTGCAAACACAGGAGCGCTTGTTGCTGCTCCATAACCCGTTCCAACTGTCGGTGTGTCAATGACTACCGCGACCGAAACCGCAGGATTGTTCACTGGAGCAATTCCTGCAAAGCTGGCCACCAGTTTGGTGTGCGAGTACGTATGAGTGACCGGATCGACCTTGTTGGCGGTGCCCGTCTTTCCTCCCGCGCTGTATCCATTCAGCGCCGCATTTCGGCCAGTGCCCTCGGTCACGGTGCCTGCCATCATGCCGCGCATCTTTGCCGCGGTGGCCTCGCTAATCACCCGGTGTGCCCCCTCAGGTAGGGTAGAGGGAACCTGACTGGATGGCCGGAAGATAGCAGGCTGCAAGTGGCCGTCACCCTTGATCTTCTCTGTCTCACTTAAAAGCACATGCGGTGGAAGGTAAATCCCACCATTCGCGATCGTGGACACCATCGTGACGAGCTGAATTGGTGTCACGCCTACTTCCTGGCCGATCGCGATCGACAGAATGCTGGTTGATCCCCATTTCCTCGGTGCACGCAGCAGACCCCGTGTCTCACTCGGCAGTTCAATCCCAGAGCGGTCGCCAAAGCCGAAACCGCGGATGTAATCGTAAAACTTGTTCGAACCTAACTTCAATGCCATCTTGGCGGCACCCACATCGCTTGAGTGCTCCAGTGCGTACTGCACCGTGACTCGACCGAAGTGGTCAGACTTGTCGTCATGCAGTGTGCGGCCGTACATGGTCATCGCACCGCCTTGGCAATCAACGATGTCCGTCGGCTGCACGCCCGCGCCATCGAGTGCCGCTGAGTACGTTACCAATTTAAACGTCGAACCTGGCTCATATACGTCGCTGACAGCCAGGTTTTTAAGAATAGCCGGATCCTGATGCCTCAGATCGTTTGGGTTGTAACGCGGTGCAATCGCCAGCGCCAGGATTTGTCCCGTGTGCGGGTCCTGCACCACCACGGTGCCGTGGGCGGCCTTCATCTTTTCCATCTGCGCGTCCAGCGCGCGTTCGGCAATGTGCTGAATGTTTGTATCGATTGTTAGAACCAGGTTCTCGCCCGGCAACGGCTCGCGTTCCTCGCTGCCAAGAGCATGGCGTTTCGCATCCACGGCTGTTAATACGTGCCCCGGCGTACCGTGAAGATCGTCTTCAAACTGGCGTTCCACTCCGCCAAGGCCAGTGTCGTCCAATCCTACATATCCCAGTACTTGCGCGGCCAGATCAGTGTTTGGGTAATAACGTTTAAATTCCCTTTGAAGGTAGACACCTTTCAAGTTCAATTCACGGACACGCTGCGCCTGTTCCGGTGTCAACTTACGAGCAACCCATGCAAAGTTACGCGAGGCGTTCAATCGCGCCAGGATCGCACCTTGTGATGTGAAGGTGTCAGTGGGGTCCGAATGCACAATACCGGAGATCAGTTCGGCGACGTTGGTCCGGTTCTCGCCTAACTCGCTTGGAACGGCATATACAGACTCGGCCAGCACCGTTACGGCAAGTTCACGCAAGTTTCGGTCATATAGCACGCCGCGTCGCGGAGCCACTTCGAAAGTCCGCTGTTGTTGTTTCGTCGCGCGATCTGCCCAATCGCGAGTACGTACGACTTGCAGCCAGAACAATCGCCCGCCGATGACGGCGGACCACAGCATGAAAATGATAGCCATCCACACAAAGCGGACGCGGCGGATGGGAGCGGTTAGTGGCTGTCGCGAAGTCATCACCTGCGTTAAATCCAATACTTATCGGTACTTAATGTGTCGTATGTCTTTTCGTGCCACGGGTTCAAGGCAGAACTACAGATGGCACTCTCGCTTCAGCCAGAACCGGATCGCCCGTGGCGAACAATCCATCCGGCCGTACCACCTGTCCCGGCTGCGGCGCATCCATGCCCAGTTGCTTGGCAATGCGGTCGATGCGGTCAGGATCAGAAAGCTGCGCTTCCGTCAGAAGCAGTTGTCGATTGTCCTCGCGCACGTGCTCCAATCGCAATTTCTGAGTCTCGATAGAGTATCCCATTTCAATTGCTGAAAAATGTTGCCAGACATACGTCATTACTAATAGGAACAGCACGCTCATTGCAATGGTGAACGAACGAATTTCGCGACGTCGCTCAGGATCGTCGGCTTTCACAATGCGGCTGTTATCCAGATGCTTGGTAAAGAACACCTCGGGTGTCGGGCCACGCCGTGCACGCCGCTGCACTTCGTACATGCCACGGTTATGCTCCCGAAAAGAGTCGGCACGCTCCCGTGGCGCGCATCCCGCGATCCCAAATGCCGGCATTACTTGTTCCATTGCCCTACTCCAGTCATTAATTTCTAAGCTCTCGTAGAGCTTTAACTCGATTCTGCACCTGGTCCCGAAAAGTTATCCTAACTTCCCACAGACTTATCCACATCCCAGCCTTCTTGGAGCGCCCAGGTACAACCTCAAACTTACAAACGCTCCGCAACGCGCAACTTCGCACTCCTCGATCTCGGATTACGTCTTACTTCGTCTTCATCCGCTATCACCGGCTTCCGCGTAATCACTTCCCAGATACCCTGCTTTGCGCCGTCGCGGAAGGCGTCTTTGACTAACCGGTCTTCCAATGAATGAAAACTGATGATTGCTAACCTTCCTCCCGGCATCAGCAAGGCCGGCGCACTTCGCAGCAGCGTTTGTATCTCTCCAAGTTCGTCATTTACCCGAATCCGTAGTGCCTGAAACGTTCGCGTCGCGGGATGAATCTTGTCGGATTTCATTGAGGGGGCCGCGGCCGAAACTACCCTGGCTAACTCCGCCGTGGTGGTGATCGGCCGCGCCCTCACAATGGCTCTGGCGATTCTCCGCGACCTCCTTTCCTCTCCAAATTCGTAAATCAGGTTGGCGAGTTCGATCTCGTTCGCCTGATTTACCACCTGCTCCGCCGTTTCACCGCCGCGCGTATCCATGCGCATGTCAAGCGGTCCATCCTGGCGAAAACTAAATCCACGGTGCGCCCCGTCCAACTGCAGGCTGCTTACACCCACGTCCGCGATCATGCCGTCCAGCGAACTCGGCACCAACTCCTCTGCCATCTCTGAGAACGCGCGTGGGATCAACCGCACTGCGGGCATCGCGTCCCCCAACTCTTCCCGCAGCAACGCTAACCTCTCCAGCGCGAGAACCATTGCCTCGGCATCACGATCGAACCCGATCAGCGTCCCACCCGTTCCCAGCCGCCGCGCAATCTCGACTGCATGGCCTGCCAGCCCCAGCGTTGCGTCCACATATGTGCCGCCAGGCCGCACCGTAAGAAGATCCAATACCTTTTCCAAAAGAACCGGCACATGTTGCGGACCGTTCACTCCTCCGCCTCCATGCGCGCCTACTTGAGGGCGTGTATCACCTGCCGAGCATACTGGGCAGGGTCGAAAATCGTTTACAAACCAAACTCCGCCAGCGCGGCCATGTCTGCTTCGTTCAGCGGTTCGGCTTCCAACTGTCCACGGAAGCTATCGTGATTCACTACCTCCAGGAAGGTCTGCGCTCCCAGTACCACCACCTCCGCAGTCACCTTCGCGCTCTCACGCAGCAGTTGCGGGAGGGTCAAACGGCCCTGCGCATCCAGCTCCGCCATCTGGCCGTAGTAGTTCGTTACGTCCAGAAACTTCTTTTTCGCGGAGTTCATGTTGGGTATCCTGGCCAACTGCTCCTCCACTTTTTCCCACTCCCGCAACGGGTAGATCTCCGCCCGCTTACCATCCCGGCTCGTGACGTAGAACTGCGGCCCATACGCCTCATCCACACGGCGCTTGAATTCGGCCGGCAGCTTCAGCCGGCCCTTCTCGTCCACGCGCGCTGGGTGATTGCCTCGAAACATTTCATTCCTTGCCGCTGCCGGCGTTGATCTCGCCTGCTCCGTGGCGGCATTGGTTGTCTTAAAATCTGCTTAGAGCAATCTGCTATGGTCCGCTTTGCTCCACTATTTACCACCACGCTCCACATCTTCGTCTTTCTGTGCGCATCCGTAAAGTGGAAAAAGAGGCGGTGTATCAGAATGTTGCGTTGTTTGTGGAAATCACATCTAATGGGATTTCTCGAAGCATGCGGCACAAGATGTAGCGCATTACGCTTCCCGCTTTGGTAAGCAGATGGGTGGTTACTTTAAAAGAAATGGCCGTCCCGTACAGAAATGGCTCTTGCATTTGGGCAGCAAACCAAAACAAGCATCTGAAATCGCGGGGATCTGCTTACGCGCGCAGCGATTCCGGCGTTTGCCGCTGCCGTACCCTCTTGCGCTTCAGCATCCACAGCAGATATGCGACCACGGCGATGTTTGTCCCAAGGATCGCAACGTGCCACGGCGATGGGTGCCGCGCCAGCTCGTACAGTTCCCACGGCACAAACGACACGCTCAGCCAAAGCGTCACGAACTCTGCCCACGTCTTCCGGCGCAGCAGACCGTAGGCCTCTGTGGTGCATAGCGCTGAATAGAGGAATGTTCCCATGCTGATCAACCGCAGCTTGTGATGCGTGATCAGCACCACCTTGTACGTCAGCAGATCCACAAGGTGGCTCTCTGGGTCGAAGTGCAGCACACGAATCGCGCGGTTCACGGTGGCTGATAAATCATGGTGCACATAGTGCAACGCACCAAAACTCAGGCTCAGGAAGAAGATAGCCTTTGCCAGCTTGAACAACCCAATCAGGTACAGACCCGAATCACGGGGCTGCACTGCATCTTCCCGCTTTACAACGGCCGGTCTCACGCTTTTCTGCACCGTTGACACATTCACCGTATCTGTAGTCTTGCGACGTTGCTGCCATCTGTCAATTCGCTAACACCAGCGTTTCTGTATCCAGGACGCCCCAGATGTTCACCCAGTATCGCGTGAGACACAAAGACACGGAAGTGCGTACCATTGACCATGGGTTCGCAACTGCGACGTTGAGGTTTGCATGAAGTTAAAGCTGCCGCGGTTGTTCGTGATCGCACTTTTGGGCACGATGGTGTTCTCCGCGGCTGCGCAGAAGGATCCGTACGTGGGCGACGTACCCATGTCACCCAAGAAGACGCTGCTCGAAAACCTGACAGCTTCGCCGGTCAACACGATCCTGGTGCAGGCATTACGAGCGACACAGCTTGATCGAATGCTGAACGGTTCCGGACCATACACCGTCTTTGCCCCCACGGACGATGCCTTCCGCAACCTCCAGCGAGCGTCCGCAACGGCGGGCAAGACGGCAGCGGCAACAGATATCTCGGCGCAAATCGTTAAATACCACATCATGCAGGGGCGGCTCTCCTCGAAGAAGCTATCCAAGCTCATCAAAAAAGGGCACGGAACTGCCACGCTCCAGACGATTGCTGGCGTACCCCTCACATTGAAGAAGTATGGCAGCATCCTTGTGCTGACAGATGCCAAAGGCGGTACAGCGACAGTGATTACGCCGGATATCTGGAGTAAAGGCGGCATCTTTCATGTAATCGATGCTGTGTTGCTGCCGAACTAAGGCGCTCAGATCAGAATCTCCTTTCCGCTATGGCAGAGTGTCACTGTTCTTACCCCCGGTAAAACGAAATGCCGTGGCTCGCGGGAAACCCTCTTCGGTTCGGCTCGCCTCCTATGAACCATGCGCCACCTCTTTCAGACCGAGCAGTGGTTACCTTTCTCGCTGCCGTTTGTTTTCGCCTTTTTTGCGAACCCGAGGAACCTGTCACCGCTCATGCCAGCATGGCAGCATGCACGGATCGACGAACTAAACCTGATTGCGCCGCCGCCGCCACCGGAAGGTTCTCCGTCGCGCCTGGGAACAGGTGCCGGCACTACCATGCGGCTTACCTTCCGCGCCGTACCGCTACTGCCGCTCCGCCTCTCGTGGCTTGCTCTCATCCCAGAGTTCGAGTGGAACGACCACTTCTGCGACACGCAGACCGCAGGGCCATTCCACTATTGGAGACATTGTCACTCGGTGCGTGAAGAGGTGCGCGATGGCGTAAACGGTACGGTGGTGCACGATCGTGTGGAGTACGAGCTGCCGGGCGGGCCACTGGGCGAGTTGGCCAATGTGATCGGAGGACGTTTGCAGATGCGATACATCTTCCGCTACCGTCACAGGCAAACGGCAAAGCTGCTGCCGGATTTTGTCAACGATTTGCAGGCTCGCGAACCCTAGCGTGCCACGAATCGCTCCTGCATCAGAGCTGCAAGGTATGGCTGCGCCTCGCGCATTGCGGCGTCCACGGTGATGCCGTACTTCTCGCGCAGAGACTCCACCTTGCCATGTTCAATGAACTGGTCAGGCCAGCCGATACGCACGACAGGCGTGGAAATTTCGGCGGCACTCAACGCCTCCAGCACCGCGGACCCAAAGCCACCTGCCAGCACATGATCCTCAAACGTGACGATAAGACCGCACCGCTGGCCGTAGTGCTCCAGCGTGTGCACGTCAAGTGGCTTGACAAAGCGCGGATTGATCACCGCAGCCGACACACCTTGCCGCCCCAGGCGTGCAGCCATCTCTTTTGCCAACGGCAGTAGCGCCCCCAAACCAAAAATGGCAACGTCACTGCCGTCGTGAATGACCTCTGCCGTGCCGATGTCCAGCGCAACCGGCTGAGGCTTGACCACACTGCCGGGACCGGTTCCGCGCGGGTAGCGTATTGCGCTCGGGCCAGAGTGCTCGAGCGCCGTCTGCATCATGTCCGCCAATTCGTCCTCGTCCTTTGGCACCATATGCACAAGGTTCGGCACGCTGCGCAGATAGCTGATATCAAACAGGCCGTGATGCGTCGGCCCGTCATCCCCGCTTAGCCCGCCGCGATCCATGCAGAAAACAACCGGCAGATTCTGCAGCGCGACGTCATGCACGATGGGATCAAAGGCACGCTGGAGAAATGTGGAGTAGATCGCGCAGAATGGCCGATATCCCTTGGTCGCAAGCCCAGCGGCAAAGATGACCGCGTGCTCCTCCGCGATGCCAACATCAAAAAAGCGGGTGGGATGCACGGGCCGGAAAAGATCGAGCGCAGTACCATTCGGCATCGCCGCGGTAATCGCGACGACCTTCGGATCGTTATGCGCCAGCTTTACCAGTGTTTCCGCAAACACCTCAGAGTACGTCTTCTGCCCCGCCAGGCTGGTCTCACCGGTCTCTGGATCGTACGGGCCAAGGCCGTGAAACTTCTTCTGCTTCTCCAGTGCCGGCTGGAAGCCACGGCCCTTCTGCGTGATGGCGTGCAGCACCACTGGCTTGTTCTGCGCCTTCAGGAACTGAAACGTCTTCACCAGCAGCGGAAGATCATGGCCGTCAATGGGGCCATAGTAATCGAGTCCAAACTCCTCAAAGAGCATGGACGGACCCAGCAAACCCTTAACGCTCTCCTCAGCCTTGCGCTGGACGTGCTTCGCTGCCTTACCACCCACTTTCGCAATCAACTCCGACGCACGGTCGTGCAAATACGTGAAGCTGGGATGCGTCACAATTTTGTGGAAGTACGAGGCAATCGCGCCAACATTCTTGTCGATCGACCATTCATTATCATTCAGAACGATAATCAGCCGCTTGGTTTGCGCAGCGACGTTATTCAGCGCCTCATACGAGATGCCACAGGTAAAGGCCGCATCCCCGGCAAGTGCGACGATGTGCTCATCCCCGCCGTTCATATCGCGCGCCACCGCCATGCCGAGCGCGGCTGACAGGGCCGTTCCGGCATGACCCGCGCCAAAGCTGTCATGCTCGCTCTCGGTGCGCAGCATGAATCCATTCAAGCCTCCGGGCTGGCGAATGGTATCGAATCGGGCCTCGCGGCCGGTCAGCAGCTTATGCACATACGCCTGGTGGCTCACGTCAAAGACAAACGAATCGCGCGGTGTATCGAAGACATAGTGCATGGCGATGGTCAGCTCCACCACGCCAAGGTTCGGCCCGATATGGCCACCCGTACGTGCCACGCTGCGGATCAGCCGGGCACGGATCTCCTCCGCCAACTCCGAAAGCTGCGGCACCGACAGCTTCTTCACGTCAGCTGGCGAGGCGATGTTCGGCAAAAAATTACTCATACATCACAAGGCGTAAGACGCTTCCATTGCCCTCAAAGAGAACCCATGAGGCCGGTCAAGTGTTTTGCTCCTATCAAAGTGTAGGCGGTTCTGTGAACTATTCCGCCATCGCTTCGGCAATCGCGAGCGTTTCCGGTTCCCTTTCGAACGCGCCTTCCCACCGCGCAATCACGGCACTTGCCAGGCAATTTCCTGCCACGTTAATAGCCGTCCGGCCCATATCCATCAGCGCGTCAATCCCCAGCAGCACCAGTATCGGCTCACTGGGCAGCCGCAGCGTTCCAGCGGTTGCCAGCAACACCACCAGCACGGCACGGGGCACTCCCGCGACACCCTTCGATGCCAGCATCAGCGTTCCCATCATGAAGATCTGCTGGCCCACGCCCAGCGGTACATGTGCCACCTGCGCCACAAACACCATCGCCATCGCCAGGTATAGCGTCGATCCATCCAGATTGAACGAGTACCCCGCCGGAATCACAAACGCCAGGATGCGGCGCGGCACGCCGAAGGCTTCCATCTCCTCCATCGCACGCGGCAGCGCAGCCTCACTGGTTGCCGTGGCAAATGCAATCGCGGCAGGCCCGGAAACGTGCCGGACCAATCGCCGCAGCGGCAAACGCGCCAGCATCGCAACCGGCAGCAGCACGCACAGGACAAAGAACAGTGCGGCCGCATAGAACACCAGCAGCAGCTTACCCAGATGCACCAGCACACCCGGCCCCATACGCGCCACCGTATACGCCATCGCAGACGCCACGCCAAGCGGTGCCGCGTACATCACGATATTCGTAAAGCGGAACATCACCTCACTCAGGCTCTCCGTAAACCGCAGCACGGGCGCGGCCTTCTCACGCGGCGTCAACGCCAGCGCCATGCCAAAGATTGCAGCAAACACGGCCACCTGCAGCACCTGTCCTTCCGCAATCGATTTCGCCAGGTTCTCTGGGAACACATGCGCCAGAAAATCCTGCCAGTGCATTGGCGCGGCAGAGGGCACGGAGCCGGCAAGATCGGGCGGTAAGACCATGCCCACACCCGCGTGTGAGATATTCGCCGCCGCTAACCCAACAACCAGCGCAATCGTCGTCAGCACCTCAAAGTACAGCAGGCTCTTCCACCCCATGCGGCCCACGCTCTTCAGGTCGCCATGCCCCGCGATGCCGCTGACCAGCGTCGCCAGAATCAGCGGCGCAACAATCGTCTTCACCAGCCGCAGAAAGATGTCGCTGAGAAAGTGGCTCCCGATGGCCAGCGCAGGCGCATCCAGCCCGATTTCGACGCCCGCGATCATCGCCACCACAATCCACGGTGTCAGCCGCCGCCGCAGAACAGCCGCCCAGAAGAGCAGAACCAGCAACGCAGCAACGCGCAAGCTCACACCCGTACCATGCAGACCAGGTGATCCATGCGCCGCAATGCCTGCAATGCTGCCCGCGAGCAGCAGCAACAACGCCACGCACCATAGTGCGATCTCATTCCGCGTCCGGGCCGTCGGCATGGTCACACTCTACCTGTTTCGTCCGCGCAAGGGTAAAGTGAGGAGAAAGGTGTTTCATGCGACCGCTCTTACTCGCATTCGCGCTCGGGTTGCCTGCATGCGCGGCGCACGCGCAACTGGACCCGCTCTCGCACTCCGCGCCCGCAAGCAGCCCTCTGACCCAGCCCACGCTTTCCCCAGGCGTCCTGCAATTGATGAAGCTCGACGCGGACTTCAGCCGCGACACGCTGCAGGGCGGCGGCAAAGCCTTTGCGCACTGGTTCGCCGACGACGCCGTCGCCCTCAACAACGGCAAACCAGCCGTGCTCGGCAAGACAAGCATCGCCGCCGATGCCGCGTGGGACCCGAAGCAGTATCAACTGCAATGGCAGCCGCAAGGTGGCCAGATGGGTCCGTCCGGCGACATGGGATTCACCTGGGGCCACTACGAAGGCCACGCCAAAGACCGCAACGGCAACGACATCGCCACCACCGGCCGGTACATTACCGTCTGGAAGCGCAAGCCAGACGGCACCTGGAAAGTAGCCCTGGACGCCAGCGCCAACGAACCACCCGCCGCAGGTGACTGCTGCGCCCTGCCCAAGCCATAAATACGGACCCGCTTCGCTTCATAAACGCGCAATAGCTAACTTAGCCACATAGGAGTATTCTCGCTGAATGAAAACGGTGAACATCGGCGAACTCAAGAATCAGCTAAGCGGCTATCTTCAATACGTGAAAAACGGTGAAGAAGTCGTGGTCCGCGATCGCAACGTTCCCGTGGCACGGATCTTACCCTTCCGGCAGGGCTCTGATTGGGATCAGGAAGCCCAGCTCGTCGCATCAGGAGCCATGAAGATGCCGGAAGAAGAGATGGACTGGGATGAATTTTTTCGAACGCCCGCAGGGAATGTGCAGCAGGAAATCGCTGTTGCAGCAGTAATCGATAGTCGAGGAGACCGGTGACACCAGCGTTTTGGGACACAAGTGCACTGGTGCCCCTATGTGTTCAACAGCGGACTAGCCCTGCAGTTCGGAGGTTGGTTGAGCAGTATGAGGTTGCTGTCTGGTGGAGTACGCCGATCGAGATGCAAAGCGCCTTTCAGCGGCTCCTGAGGATGGGGCAGTTGTCGATTCCAGAGTACGCCGTAGCCGAAATACGCTGCGGCAAGCTCCGGCGCAGATGGCGGGAGTTGCAACCCAGCGAATCACTGCGGTCCCAGGCAGAAACTTTTCTGCTGAATCATCCACTCAAGGCCGCGGATGCGTTACAACTGGCCGCCGCATGGGTATGGTGTTCAGGTAAACCTAACGAGCACGTCTTTATTTCAGGAGACACTCAACTTCTGGAAGCTGCACGGCGTGCCGGTTTTCAGGCCGTTACTGTGTGACCTCCGGGCCGGTGTACGCGTTTGCGTGCAGCTTGCCAGGCGATCCCTTCGCCGCCGCTCACGATCAGGTAGCGCTCAAATTGCACGGAGGCTCCCATGGCACTGAGGAGCAAGTGCGACATAGGAAATCCGCCACTCCAGAACAGCGAAGATGAATAATCCCACATCTCAGAAGCGAGATGTGGGGGCGGGTGGCCCACATCTCACTTCTCCTCTTCTTCGGAAGTGGGTGCCCCACATCTCGTAGAGATGTGGGATTGAAGGCGTCCGGTCCCGGGGTCAATCCGTGTAGGCAGACCACCGCGCCGCCGCACCGTCCAGGGCGACTCGATTTCGACGCGGCCTGTTTCCCCGCCCCACCAGTGACGAAAGCTCGACCAGGCCCATTCATCTGGCCGCTGCACCAATCCGCGTTTCACCGGGTTGCGGTGAATGTATTGCCGCTTCTCAATGATCTTTTTCTCCGTGAACACGTTGAAGTCATGGTAGCGCCGCTGCCAAGAACGGCCTTTGCTTCGATTGCACCGCGACGGACAGTTTGAGCGCCTGCAACGCCTTCGAAAGGAGGCAGCGGCGCGGTTCGCTGACGAGCAGGTGCACATGCTCCGGCATCACCACGTACGGCGGGTGGCCCACATTTCACTTTTCCTCCGGTAATGAAGGGGGTGCCCCACATCTCGCAGAGATGTGGGATTGAAGGCATCGGCTGTCCGCGTGCTGATAGTTCACCTGTCCGTGGTGTAGGTGGCCAGCAGGCGGCTGCCCAAATACACGTTGTTGCTGGGCATTGTGCCCGTTGCACCGTTGAAGCTCATGACACTCCGGCAAAGTTATCCGGCCGGTTCAGTGCTGCATGGCGCTAATGAGCTCCGTCCGATTGCGCGAACTGGATGGTGTAGGAACCCACGCGCTTGCCTTGCGCCATGCCGGCGGTGATGTCCGAGCGAAAGTGGATGCCTGCGTAGAGCCGCGACATGGCCGCCTCCTGCATCTGCGCGTCGAAGTACGTTGCACCGTCAGGAAAGAGATATCCCAGAACCGCGGAACCAGCGGCGGAAAAGACTGAGTGCCCGGAGACATACGAGGGGAAATTAGGAAGAGCGATCTGTGTCCTGATGCTTGTATCCATTTGCGAGGGCCGGGGATTGAAGTAAAAGTACTTAGCTTCCCAGCAGGCAACGCCGGCATCATGAAGAGCCATGTTCAGCAAGGCAAAGGTACGGGCGGCGCGCACCTCGCTCTGCCCGGCCTTTACCACGTAGGGGACTGCAATGGTGTCCCAATGGCCTGGCGGCGTGGGTGTGCTGACACCATCGCCCCATTTTGTGACGGTGGCGAGCTGGTCGGAGGTAATGCTGTTTACCGCAGCCTTAACTTCGGCGGTTTCAGCCTGCATCTGGGCGGAGGATGTGGAGGGCGGCGGGGCGGGACGTTCGGCAACAATGTTGGCCGGGGTCATGACCCACGCCTTCACCTGACCGAAGACTGGCAGCATCGGTGGGCGGGGGGGGCCCATCCAGGCTCTTCCAGGGAATCTCGCCGCGAGCGGTTGCGGTGTCGGCCAGGGCCTGCCAGATCTGCGCATTGCCTCCGGCGGCCTTCATGCCATCGGTCCCTGCGCGCGCGGCAAACACGGCGGCAACTGCTTTTCCAAGAGCGAAGCCCGCATCGATGTCGCTTTGAGAGGCGCGTCCAGACAGCAGCGCCGCCTGCTGCTGCTCAGCTGCTTTTGCATTGATTTCGTCCACTGAGGTGGGAAAGAGAAGCGTTAGCAGGGCTGCATTCACCCCTGCTTCAACCGCGTCTTCCGATGGATAGGAGGGTAGATTCGTGGACGGCATCAGTGACTGGATGCCGCTGCCGTTGGCCGAAGGTGAGGCCCGCTTGTACTGATACTTGTAGTACCAGGCTGTTTTAAGTGCCTCGAATTGGGCTACGGAAACATAGCTGTACGCCCGTGCGGCGTAGGGAGGATTGCTAAACGGATACTGCGGGTCAGCAAACGGATTGGCGGCGCTCGGGACAGGGTAGGTCCCATCCCCGTTAGGCGCTGGCGCTAGGTCCGACTTTGCGGCCAGCTCACGCATGATCTCGTTCCACCGCAGCACGCCTCCGCTGCTCCAGTAGTTAATCGCGGTTTGTTGCGTTGCGGTCAAAGCGGTTTGAGCAGCCTTAATCTGGCTAAGCTCAGCCTGATACCCCGCACCAGTGGTGGCGGCGGGAGCAGGTACGGCGATCTGCGTTGGACCGGACAGGACGAGCATCTTCCATCCACCGGCGTCCGCGTCGGCGCTGGCGAAAGTCTGGGCGGGAAGAACCTCGGACGAACTGATGCTCTTGGAGCAACTGCTGAGCAGGCACGTGGCACAAAGCATGGCGCAGAAGGCCAGGATGCGGCTGTCTGCACGGCAGCCAGAGCGCGGAAAGAAAGGACGGTCGGCGTGATTCAAGGAGCGGTGCGCCTTTCACGGTGGAAGGTGTACATCAGGCCTGTGGTAACGGTGTTGGATTGCCCAACATTGCGGCCCTCAAAGACATTCTGGTAGCTGATCCAATGCTGGAGGTCACGGAGACGCGGCAGAGGATACTGCACTTCGCCGCCAACGCGCGAGTAGTTCATCCGGTTGGAAATGAACGGCATATCCTGCCGCCGGATGTCGCCGCCTCCCCGTGTCTGCTGCTGTGCGAAGTTACCAACCAGCTTCAGGTCGTGGTGGTAATATCCAACAGACGTGGCGTACTCGAAAACATTGGGCATCGCCACTTCATTGCTGAGGTAAAGCTGTCCGTCAGTGTAATAGTAGGGGCGGTCTAGCGTTACGTTACCCCGCAGCGTGTAGGCCGCGGAACCATCCACATATAGTCCGTGTTGGCCAAGAAAGCTCACAGTACCGCGGCCAATCACCGTCTTGCTGTGGGTGCCTATCGACATCGGCTGCTGATCGGGGTTGTAGCTTGTGAGAGGGATGCTCCCCGCGAGGAGAACGATGGCGTGCAGGGAACCGGATTGCCGTAGGGGTATTCTGAGCACGTCGACCTTTGCCGCCAGTGTGAGGTCCTGGACGCCGGACTGCCCATGCAGGACGCCTTGGCTCGCCTCGGTCCAAACGTAGGGAATTGCCGAAAGGACATTGATGCGGTTGGTGATGCCGTAGTTCGCCATGGCCGCCATGGCCTGAGTGCTGACCGTTCCGATGTTGCCGTTTACGCGCTCCAGAGAGCCTTCCCAGTATTGGCTCCACTGGCTGTGAGTGTAGAGGGCTCCCGCGCACAGGGTCCCGCGTGTAAGCATGATGCCATCTTCCATCGTCTGTGCGCGGGCGACAACGCTGCTGCTCAGCAAGAAAATGCTGGCCAGTGCGGCGACCCTGACGCCGCTAGCCCGCATTTGGTTGCTTCTAATCACAAGGTGAAGAATAGATAGGACCGATTGCGCCTGTCAATGGGGCAGCTCCAGGTGGAATGCCACTGTTCCACTTCTACCACTTGAAGTTTTTTTATGCTTCATCCTTCTCCTTAAGGCGCGCGACAACACTGAAGTCTTCCAACGTCGTCGTGTCACCCTTCACATCTCCCGTAGCGGCCAGCTCGCGGAGGAGGCGGCGCATGATTTTGCCGGAGCGCGTCTTCGGCAGCGACGGGGTGAAGCGGATTTCGTCGGGGCGGGCGAGCGCGCCGATCTCCCTGGCGACGAATTTCTTTAGCTCGTCCTTCAGCCCCGGCGTGACCTCCACGCCGTCTTCTAACGACACAAACGCGACAATGCCCTCACCCTTCATTTCGTCGGGACGGCCAACCACAGCAGCCTCTGTCACGACAGCGTGCGCCACCAGCGCGGACTCGATCTCCATGGTCCCCAGGCGGTGTCCGCTCACACTCAGCACATCGTCGACACGCCCCATCAGCCAGAAGCAGCCGTCTTCATCGCAACGTGCGCCGTCACCGGTGAAGTACTTGCCCGGCACTTCGCTCCAGTAGGCCTGCTTGTACCGCTCGGGATCGCCAAAGATGGTGCGCGCCATCGCGGGCCACGGGCGCTTGATGACCAGCAGCCCGCCGTGTTCCGCCGGTACCGGCTCCCCATCCTTCGTCACAATCTCCGGCTCCACTCCGAAGAACGGTAGCGTCGCCGATCCAGGCTTGGTGGCGACCGCTCCAGGGATGGGCGCGATCATGATCGACCCTGTCTCCGTCTGCCACCAGGTATCGGCGATGGGGCAGCGCTCATGACCGATCTCGCGGTGATACCACATCCATGCCTCTGGGTTGATCGGCTCACCCACCGTTCCCAGCATCCGCAGCGAGGCCAGGGAATGCTTGCGCACGCACTCCGTTCCCCACTTCATAAACGCGCGAATCGCCGTTGGAGCGGTGTAGAAGATGCTGACCTTGTGCCGGTCCACGATCTGCCAGAAGCGGTCGTTCTCCGGCCAGTTCGGAGCGCCCTCGTACAGCATTACCGTCGCGCCGTTCAGCAGCGGCCCATAGACCACATAGCTATGCCCTGTCACCCAACCAACATCCGCCGTGCACCAGTACACATCGTCTTCCTGCAGGTCGAAGATGTACTTCGTTGTCAGCAGCGTGCCCACGCCATATCCGCCCGTGGTATGGACCAGGCCCTTTGGCTTACCGGTGGTGCCGCTGGTGTATAGGATGTAGAGCGGATCCTCTGAATCCATCGGCTCCGCCGGGCAGGTCGCGTCCACCTGCTTCATCTCTTCATCGAGCCAGTGGTCGCGTCCGGTCTGCATCGGGACATCGCGCCCGCTGCGGCGGTGCACCAGAACGTGTTCCACACAGGTGCAGCGCTCCAGGGCCTCGTCCGCAATCTTCTTCAGCAGGACATCCTGTCCCCGGCGATAGCTCGTATCCTGCGTAATCAGCAGCTTGCATTGCGCGTCGTTCATGCGGTCCGCAAGTGCCTGCGCCGCGAACCCGCCGAACACGACATTGTGTACCGCCCCGATTCGGGCGCAGGCCAGCACCGCGATCACGATCTCCGGGCAGACGCCCATGTAAATCGCCACGCGATCACCCTTGCCCACGTGAAAGCGCTTCAGCACATTCGCCATGCGCTGCACTTCGGCGTGCAACTCCGTATAAGTCAGCGAGCGAACCTCACCCGGCTCGCCCTCCCATAGCAGCGCAACCTTGCCGCTGCGCGCACCCAGCGCATGCCGGTCCACCGCGTTATGGCACAGGTTGAGTTTGCCGCCAACAAACCACTTCGCGTCCGGCTCATTCCACTCCAGCACCGTCTTCGGCTCGGTGAACCAGTCAAGCGCCTTGGACTGCTCCGCCCAAAACGCCTCATTGTCATCGATAGAGCGGCGGTACATCGCGTCATACTCGGCACGCGAACGGAGGTGCGCGCGCGCCGCGAAGTCAGCGGGAGGAGGAAACGTACGGTCTTCGCGGAGTGATGAGGTAAACGCGGTGCTGGTCTGGGTATCGGCCATGCGATCTTTGATCTTCCTTTTCTGCGAAAGCGATCCCGTCAGCCGAACAGCCCGGCGCAAGGCATCGCAGCGATTCTATCCGCTCCGCTGCACCGGGGGCATCAGCAGCCAAGCTGATAGCCTCACACCATGTACGGCTTTGCCGCTTCCAGCCTCATTGGCGTCTGCCTTGGCTTCATGTTTGGAGTCGGTTGTGCGCTCGCTGTGATGTACTCCATTTATATGGGTGGATACCGTGCCGCTCTCACGGACATGCACCTTGAACGGAAGCCCAAACGTTGGAACCAGGAACTCGCAAGAGCGGCAAAGCTCTCCCCAAAATGAATGACGCATCCGTTGAGCGGGTAAAACCGGCCTTCATCTTCCCCCTGCTGTCTTCATGTGCTGGATCTCCCGCATCATTTCATCCAGCCGGGCCATTAACTCTTCATGCCGCGTGCGTGGAAAGCTGTCTTCCGGGCTTACGATGTAAAACGTTCCATTCGGCTCGAGCGTGCACTCCTTCACATCGCTCAGGCCACGCACATTCTGCTTGTGAAGCACGCCAATCAGTTCCTCGCGAGTCAGCATCTCGCGTCGCATGGCGGCATCGTCGACCATGCCGTCGCGCACCAGAACAGTCTCAGTACCCTGCAGTGCTCGATTGAGCTTCGGCGTGCGATACAGGAAGCGGTTCAGAAGCCAATTGGCCGTCAACAATGCAAATGCACCGATAAGCCCGCCTGACAACGAGTTGTCATCGCCAATCATCGCGTTCTGCACCGTGTTCGACAGGCAGAGCAGAACAACCAGGTCAAACGGGTTCAGCTGCGCCAGCTCCCGCTTTCCAAAGAACCGCAAAAACAGGATCAGGCAGAAATAAACGATAAAAGGCCGTAGCACTTTCTCCAGCACAGGCACGGGGAGATGAAACATGTCATGCAGCATGGGTTCAGCGTAAAAGGGAATGCGACATTGCGCGAGCGCGTTTTGAAGTTTCCCGGCGTTGATCCAGGTTGCGTCCCGGCTACCCGACTGCTTCGAGGACCTGCTGCGTGGTGCGCACGAGGGAAAGGCGTGGAAAATCTTCGTGAAGGCAAACTCCTGCATTTCAGCGGTAAAGGTGCTGCAAGCGTCCTCAACCGTAACGAATTCGAACCCCAGACCGGTGCCTTGCCGCAAGGTGCTCTCCACGCCCATGTTGGTCGCAATGCCCGCAAGCACGACAGTTGTAATATGCCGATTACGCAGTTGTTCTTCCAGTCCTGTCTGCGCAAAAGCTCCCCAATGCCGTTTCGCGATCAGGATATCCCCATCCACCATGCCAGCAGCGACGGCAATCTCGCTGGCCGATGCGGGAGCACTTCTGTCCATGCTGGTCGGGACCTCGGACGTCAACTCCAGCATGTCAGGGATAAGCACATACACGTAAACGACCAGCGCAGACCTGGCGCGAAAAGCATCCGCAAGCTTGCGCGACCGCTCTACAACGTCTTGTACGGTGTAGGGTTGTGTCTCACGGCTGAGGATGCCGTTCTGAAGGTCAATCAGCACCAGGGCCGTCCGCTTAGTGTCCAGCTTCACATCGAATCCATATAGCTTCCATCGCTCACGTACGCGCTGCGAGACGGCATACCGGCGGAACTACGCCGCGACGCCACGTAACGTCTTGTGCCACTCCCATGCCGTGGCGACGATGCTGTCCAGATCGGTAAATTTCGGTTGCCAGCCAAGCTCCTGCTTTGCCTTCTCTGAACTCGCCACCAGAACCGCGGGATCGCCGGGGCGGCGCGGCTCTTCAACAACCCGGATCTCCCGTCCGGTCACGCGGCGCGCGCTCTCGATGACCTCGCGCACGCTGAAGCCGTGACCATTGCCCAGGTTGTACACCGCGTTCGTCTGCCGCTCCAACGACGCCAGCGCCAGCAGGTGTGCTTCCGCAAGATCCTGCACGTGGATGTAATCGCGAACGCAGGTGCCGTCTTTTGTCGGGTAATCCTGCCCGAAGATCTTGATGTTCTCGCGCAGGCCAAGCGCCACGTCCAGGATCAGCGGGATCAGGTGCGACTCCGGCTCGTGATTCTCACCGTATCCAGGAATCGCCCCCGCGACGTTGAAGTAGCGCAGCGCGACATACCGCAATCCTGTCTGGCTGCTGAACCACTGCATCATGCGCTCAGACAACAACTTGCTCTCGCCATAGACGTTTGTCGGACGCAGCGGGTCGGTCTCCAGAATCGGCATCCGCTCTGGTTCGCCATAACACGCCGCGGTCGACGAGAACACCAGCCGGTTCGTCCCGGTTTTTTCCATGCACTCCAGCAACGAAAGCGTTCCCGCCGTGTTGTTACGGAAGTAGACACCTGGAAATTTCATGCTTTCGCCGGCCTCGATCAACGCGGCAAAGTGCAGAACACCATCAAAGTGAGTATGGGAAAGCGTTTCAGTCAGCAGCGCGCCGTCAGCAAGCCCACCCTGTACAAATGTGGCTCCCTGCGCCACCGCTTCCCTGCGGCTGTGGCAGAGATTGTCGAAGATCGTAACCGCGTGTCCCTGCTGGAGCAGCAGCCGCGTCAGCGTTCCGCCAATGTACCCCGCGCCGCCTGTGATCAGAAGATTCATCGATGTGCGTCCAATCGCTTCCATACCCGTGACTCCCAGGTTGGAAGAACTCACGCCATTTTCGCACGCCACTCCGTAAGCGCCTCATCCGGTATGGCGTCCCACATGCTATCTAGGAACTGCGCTTCTTCTCGATCCTGAAGCGAATCTAACATTTGACATGGGTATCATGATGACTATGGGGCTTCGGGCATAATGTGGCTAGAGAGTCCGCGCCAGGCGCACGGGAATCATACTTCGAAGAACTCGCCTCTGTTCTTCTGCCTGCCGCCATTGATACCGGACCGGCATCGCTCGCAGACACGCATGTGAGTCAGCCGGTGACTACTTTCCCTTTCCCTCGTCAGAACCGTATAGCCGTACCGAAATCCTGAGAGAGACCCTCGCATATGTCAAACCAGCAGCTTGAGGAAGAGCGAACCGCATCCCCCGCCACGACCGGGACCTCACCCGTGCAGGCCACCATGCGCGCATCGGCACCACATGTCAGCGCCTTTAGAGACTTCGGCGTCCTCGATACGGGCAAACAGACAAAAAGTTCCGTGGCCACATCGCTCATCATCAACGCCGTGGCCCTTCTGCTGGCACTTCTGGTTACGGTAACCGCGAAGAAGATCATCCAGCCGGTGAAAGTCACCACGCTGACGGCTCCGGTGGAGCTTCCCAAGGAACTGCCATCGCCTCCACCGCCGCCGCCGAAACTTCCGCCGCCGCCAGTGGCAAAAGTGACACCACCTCCGCCACCTGTGAACACGCCGAAGATCGAGGTTCCAGAGCCGCCAAAGGTACAGCCCGTTATCACCAAGGCAGCGCCAACACCAGCACCTCCAAATCCCGCGCCAAAAGCGGTCAGTGCGCCGCCCGCGCCGAAGCCCATTACCATTAACCTTGCGCAGGCCGCCTCCGTTCCAAACAGCGATCCCCACCCTAGCGCCATCCGTTTGGGTAGCCTGAGCAATCCCATCAACAACACCTCCGGCCCCGCGGTGTCGCCCGTCAACCTGGGCCGCAGCGGTGCACCCGGCATGCCTGCTGGCAATACCGGATTTGGCCCGCCCTCCAGGGTATCGATCGCAGGTTCCGGCTCACCCAACGGCTCGCTTGGTGGCCACGACAACGCGCCACAGCCCATCCGTGGCATCAGCACGGGCGTCCCCGGTGCGACTGGCCCCTCCACGGCACGTCCCGTCGGTGCCATCCAGATTGCGAAAGCCACCACTCCCACGCTTGGGACGCAACAGCCGCAACCAACGGCCTCCGCTGCCAAAGTCGCTCCCAAGCTGCTCTTCAAACCCCGCCCGGAGTACACGGCGGAGGCGCGTCAACTCCATGTGGAGGGTACCGTTTACATCAAGATTCATGTCACCGCAACAGGTGCCGTCTCCGTTCTGGGCGTCCAAAGCGGCCTTGGACACGGCCTGGACCAGTCCGCCATTCGCGCCGTACAGGGCATGCGCTTTCAACCCGCCATTCAGAACGGTCAACCGTCAGACTGGGATGGGGTTGTCAACATCAATTTTCAACTGGCGGGATAATTACCGCATGACCTTCGGCTGCCCGAACCCGGCATCTTGTACGCTGAATCTGTTCCCGCGTGGAACACTCGCAGGAGTTACGCATTGATGAACATCCTTCGCAAGTCTTTCCTAAGCGGTCTCGCCGCCACCATTCTGGCCACATCCGCGCTTCCGGCCTCAGCCCTTCCGCTCTTTGGAAAAAAGAAAACCGACGACCTGCCCGCGCGCAAGCTGACTCCCGCGCAGAACCAGCTCATCGATAAGGCCATTGCACGGGAGACTGAGGTCATCAAGGTCATCCAGGAGCGGTCACCCCTGGTCGAAACCTACATCCAGAACATGAAGCCTGACCAGACACTCCTACAGATCCCTCAGTCAGATGAACATTTTCTTGGCCGCGTCGATTTTAAGAAGGTCCTCAACGGCGATGTGTACCAGACCGAGGATGCCCGAAAAAACACTGGCCGCCTGGGTTTCTTTAAGAACTCCGTCTCGTACATCAGCAACTTGAACAGGCAGTTTCACCTGCAATTCAACGAAACCGGCTTTATCCAGATGATCCTGGTCGATGCGCACGACTTTAACCGGACCGACTACAAATTCGGGTTTGTGCGCAATGATTTTCTAGGATCTGTCCCCACCATGGTCTTTGATGTGGAGCCCGCCTCCAATCACACCCGCGGGCGTTTCTTTGGCCGCATCTGGGTGGAGCGACGCAACGGCAACATCGTTCGCTTTAACGGCTCGTTTGCCGGAACGCAGAAGGACTACAAAGAGTACTATCACTTCGATTCCTGGCGCACAAACGTCCAGGAAAATCTGTGGCTGCCCACCAGCTTCTACGTGGAAGAGAGTGACAGCAGGAGCTCCGAGCACACCGTTAAGTTCAAAGCAATCAATAACATTTGGGGTTACGCTCTAAAAGTTCCCACTGGGGATGCTGAAAACGTTGATGTGCAGGTACAGGGTGCAACCGACGTCTCGAATGACGCCCAGGATGTCTCGCCCTTGGGCGCGCAGCGCGAGTGGGTGCAGCAGGCCGAAGACAACGTCGTCAACCGGCTCTACCAGGCCGGCCTGCTGGATGCACCCTCTGACTTCGACAAGCTGATGGAGCAGATCGCAAACAACATTCTGGCCTACAACAAAATTCAGACCGCCCGTCCCATCCGCGTACGCACTCTGCTCACTGAACCCCTTGAGTCACTTGCCATCGGCAACACCATCGTTGTCTCCAAGAGCCTCATCGACACGACCGCTGTTCCCGGCAACAACAACGAGCAGGTCAATAACCTGTATGCCGTACTTGCCTTCCAGGTGGCGCACATTCTGCAGGGTCATCGTCTCGATACCAAGTACGCGTTCAACGACCGGCTGCTCTTCCCGGACACGTCGGCCTTCACGCGCATTCCCATGCATCACACGGACCGCGACAACGAGGAAGCGGCCAAAAAGACCATCGAACTGCTACAGCCGGCAGAGTTGAGCGCAGCCGCCAACCAGTTCGGGCTCTACCTGGCACAACTGCACGAGCGCTCCCGGGCTCTTACGGCACTCAACGAACCGATGCTCGGCGATTCCCTCATCAAGGACCCCAAAGCCAACACCTTCTGGCTACAGGCGCTAGTCGGCAAGGGTAGCAAGCTGGACATGAACGACCTGAAGCAGGCTGCGGCCATGCCGCTTTCTGCCTTCCTGCGCTTCGATCCATGGACCGATCAGGTCGTCCAGATGCATGTGGCCTACGAGCCTCTGCTGTCATCCCGCGACAAGATGCCCTTTGAAGTCACACCGGTATACCTGAAGCTGGCATACTACAAGGCCCCCGTAACACCTGCCGACCAGGCTGCCGCGACAGCCGCCGCGGCCGGCGCAAATGCTTCTGGCACCACTGGAGCATCAACCACATCGCCCACGCTGAACACCGGCGTGGTACCCGGCGCTGGTGCAACCGCGACGCCGCCCGCCGCAGCCACGCCAGCAAACGGCACAGCTCAACCGCAATAAGGACTGCTTCTCAACTCATAAAAAGAGCGGCCCATCCGGGCCGCTCTTTCATTTACGTCTTTAGCGTTGCCCAAAACGGCTTTCCTCGCCATCGAGATCAACACAGCAGCCGCTGCGCTCGGTCACACTTCACGTCTACTCAGCGAGAGGCCAGCAAGTGCCTTAGTTCAAGTGCTGGGTAGAACGCGTTGCCATTGCCATCCGGTCCCAAGCTTCATTCACATGTGTCCGCAACTCCGGGGCACGCGCAGTATCCCGTGCACGCGCATCCTTTTAGCGGATGTGTATTCGCCGCGCTTTACCTGTTCATCGTTGTCAGCACAGCCTACGGACAACGGACCGCCGCCACGGCGGTCCGCCATGCTGATGCACAGGTTGGTGCCGGTCTCGACATCACCAGTCCGGACTACACCGGAGAACACTGGAAAGGCATCACGGGATACGCCACGCTGGACTTCGCCTCGCACCTTGGCGTTGAGTTCATCATCCACCAGGCAAACTCACGTGACGGAAGCCAGCTCTACGAGCGGACGTACGAACTGGGCCCGCGGTACGTGCTTCACTACGGACGTTACAACCCTTTCGTACGCGCAACCTATGGCCGCGGCGTCTTCAACTTCCCGCTAAGCGAAGCCAATCTGGCCTACAACACCGTGAGTGGCGCGGGAGGTCTCGATATCAACGTCCGGCGACATCTCAATATTCGCGCGGAGTATGAAGTCGTTCGCTGGCTGAACTTCCCCAACAACGGCCTGCAACCGATGAACGCCACGATGGGAGCAGCCTACCGCTTTTAGCGCGGACCTCTCATCTAAAAGTGATACGCAACGCCCAGAACTGGCATCGAGATCACCTCGTAGGCATTTGTTTTGAAGTTGTCATTATCCAGCTTAAAGCTGGGAGCCTTTACTAGAAACCCGCGATATTGCGCCCGAATGTCGAAGCTGGGACTGATCTCATACGCAACCCCGGCACCGAAAAAGCCACCCAATGCAATCTGCCGTTTCGCATCCAGCGATTGCGTGTCAAAGTCCCGGATCGGCGAAAACGCCATCGCGCCGATACCGATCTCGGCAAACGGATTGTAATTCCGGTAGTTCCTGCTGTACACGTAACCGACCGAAACTTCCTGCTGCCGTGTGTTCACGTCGTAGTGCTTGGCACTGGTGTCCGTCAGGTGGCTAAGGTACTGCGTGTAGGAGTAGTTTGCCTCCAGCGCGCTGCGCGGTGTCAGCATAAACCGGTAGCTCGCCAGCGCACCCAGGGCCATGTCCGCGTTTAACTGCGCTCCTTGACCATTGACCTGCGGAGGAATGTTGGCGAGAGCGCTCAAACTTACATCCTGTCGGCTCTCCTGCGCGTGGGCTGCAAGTGCGCCAGCCATCAGTGCGCACATCCACATCATCTTCTTCATTCGTGTGACAACCTCGGAAACGTTCTGCGATACTCAACTGGCGACCCGGCAGGCGCGCCAGACGTACAGCTTCTGATTGTACCTGCTAGGACTTGCGGAGGAGACCAAAAGTAAGCTCGCACCGCGGACTGGCCTTAGTCTCCGCGTTCGACCTGGTACATATACGGTTCCCCATGGACTTCCGCATACTCCTTCACACCCTGTAGGAACGCCAACGCCGCATGTGACAGATTCGCTTCGCGCCGGTGCACCAGACGAAGTTTTCGTTCCATCTGCAGCTCCTTTACCAGCACCCGCACCAGTGCGCCACTGCACAGTTCGCGCTCGACGGTCAGCGCCGGAACCAGCGCCACTCCGTTACCGAGCTCCACAAATCGCCGCACCGCCTCCAGAGATGGCAGTTCCACCCCGATGCGCAGTTCCGTACGGTATCGGCGAAACGCCTCCAGTACCTTGGCACGCTGCGGCGATGGCACGTTATGCGCGATAAAGTTTTCACCGCCAAGGTCACGGATGGAAACGGACCCTGTGCGAGCCAACCCATGCCGGGGATTAACCACGAACGCAAGCTCGTCGCGAAAGACCACAATCGATTTCAACGCCTGGTCATCCGGCTTGAAGCTTAGAATGCCGATCTCCACGGAATGCAGCAACAGCTCGTCCGCGATCCGGCTCGCCAGCGAACGCTGGACGCTGATCTTCACCATCGGGTTGGCACGGCGAAATCGGTCCAGCACAGGCAGCAGGTACAGGCAGGTGTACTCGTTGGCCGCGAGATTCAAGCTGCCGCGGTGAAGTGAGCGTAACTCTTCCAACGCATGCGCTGCCTCCATCCGCAGATTCAGCAGCTTTTGCGCGTACTCCCGCAACACCTCTCCTGCATCCGTCAGCGAAATATCGCGTGCGGCACGGTCGAACAAGGCCTCTCCAAGTTCGCCTTCCAGTTTGGCTATTGCTTGGCTGATCGCAGGTTGCGTCCTGTGCAGCCGCAAGGCCGCGCGTGAAAAGCTGCGTTCCTCCGCAACGGCGAGAAACGTCTCTAAAGCAAACAGGTCCATAAGCAACTATGATGGTCGTATCACCAAATATAAGCAAACTTTATCGCTATACTGCAAGCACTGAGGCACTGCAATGAGCACGTCTTCCAACCAGGTTTACTTCTTCGATACGACCTTGCGTGATGGTGAGCAATCGCCGGGCTGCACCATGCACCATGATGAGAAGGTCCGTTTCGCGCACCAGCTTGCCCTGCTGAACGTGGATATCATTGAGGCCGGCTTTCCTTTCGCCTCCGAGGGTGATTTTGCGTCTGTGCATAGTATCGCGCGTGAGGTGGGACGCTCTGCCAACAGTCCGCGCATTGCCGGACTGGCACGCTGCAGACGCGACGATATCGAGGCCGTGGCACGCGCCGTGACCCCGGCTGTCAAGAACCGCATCCACGTCTTTATCGCCTCGTCCGATCTGCATCTGGACGTCAAGCTGCGTATCAGCCGCCAGCAGGCGCTGGACCAGACCGGAGAGATGGTGGCGCTGGCGTGCACCCATTCGGAAGATGTGGAGTTTTCCGCGGAAGACGCCACGCGCTCTGACCCAGACTTCCTCGCGCAACTCGTTACTGTCGCCATCCAAGCCGGAGCGACGACCATCAACTTGCCGGACACCGTTGGTTACTCCACACCGGAGGAATACCGAGCGATGTTTGAGACCATCCGCACCCGCGTTCCCGGCGGAGACAGCATCATCTACTCCACCCATTGCCATGACGATCTTGGCCTTGCCACCATCAACACCGTCTCTGGCGTTCTGGGCGGAGCGCGCCAGGTGGAGGTGTCCATGCACGGCATCGGCGAACGCGCGGGCAATGCCGCGCTCGAAGAAGTCGCGGCACTTTTTCAAGTGCGCACCGACCAGTACCCCTTCACCAGTACGCTGGACCTGAAGCAGATCGGCACCACCAGCAAGCTGCTGGACGAGATCATTTCCTTCCGGTGCGCGCCAAACAAGGCGGTCGTTGGTAAGAACGCCTTCGCGCACGCCAGCGGCATCCACCAGCACGGCATGCTGGCCAACCCAAAGACCTACGAGATCATGACACCCGCGCACTTCGGCGTGATGGCAAACACGCTGGTGCTGGGAAAGCACAGCGGACGCCGTGCGCTGGAACACCGCCTGAAGGAACTCGGCTTCGATCTGACCCGCGAAGATCTGGACCAGACCTATACGCGCTTTACCGCACTGGCGGACCGCAAGAAAACACTCTATGACCAGGACATCGTCGCACTCGTCCCGCAAACCCTGCCTGCATAGCACGTACGTTCTATGTCGGCAATCAAGCTGACTTGCTAGCTTGATTGGTACATGCCGCTGACTCGCTGGAGTATTCATGCACCTCAAAATCGCACTCCTGCCCGGTGATGGCATCGGCCCGGAGGTCACACAGGAAGCCGTCAACGTACTGAACGCGGTCGCCGAGTTCGGCGCGCACACGTTCGAGTACGTCCCGTTGGTCATCGGCGGCACAGCCATTGACCAGCATGGAACCCCGCTGCCCGAGGAGACGCTGCGAGAGACGCTCACCTGCGATGCTGCCCTGCTGGGGGCCGTCGGCCACAACAAGTTCAACAGCCTGCCACCAAGCCAGCGGCCGGAGATGGGGCTGCTAAAAATCCGTGAGGCGCTGGGCGGCTTTGCCAATCTGCGTCCCGCCGTCGCGTACAAGGCGCTGGCGGACAACAGCCCGCTCCGCCCCGACATCACCGAGGGCGCGGACATCCTCTTCGTACGCGAGCTCCTCGGCGGTCTCTACTTCGGCCAGCCACGCGCCTGGGACCGGCAGACGGGCCGCGCGCACAACACCATGGTGTACACACAGGTGGAGGTCGAGCGTGTCGCTCGCATCGCCTTTGACCTGGCAAGCAAACGCTTGAAGAAAAAGCTGACCAGCGTGGACAAAGCCAACGTCCTCGAAACCTCGCAGATGTGGCGCGCCGTCGTGGATCAGGTAGCGAAGGATTACCCGGCCGTCACTGTCGAGCATCAGCTGGTGGACAGCATGGCCATCCACCTCATGAACCGCCCGCGCGACTTTGACGTAGTGCTAACGGAGAACCTCTTTGGCGACATTCTGTCCGATGAAAGCGGCGTCATCACGGGCTCACTCGGCATGTTGCCCTCCGCCACGCTTGGTGGCAAGGTGAACCTGTACGAGCCGGTCCACGGTTCCGCGCCCGACATTGCCGGCCAGGGCAAGGCCAATCCCATCGGTGCGATCCTGACGGCGGCGATGGTGCTGCGGCACTCCGCCGGTCTGGAGCACGAGGCAAAGATTGTCGAAGATGCCGTGGTGCAGGTGCTGGAGGCGGGCTATCGCACCACCGACATCGCGCGCGGCAACATTGCGGGCCAGCAAACCGTCTCCACCAGCAGGATGGGTGAGCTCATCCTGGACCGCGTCACCGCAGATTTAGGAGCCGCCGCTTCATAGCGAAAATGACTCCACTCACCTCAACTCGACTTTGGCTTGCATGTATTTGCATTAGTGGCGCTGCTGTCTTTGCGCAGCAACCTGCGATCAATGGAAAGTGGATGTTTGCTTACAACGAGGCACACGCTCCTGATCCCGGGCACAGAAAAGCAGTCACAGAAGACCCGCACTATTCGACATTTCTGCAATCAAATTTTAAGCATGATGACGCGTGGAAAAACATCAAAGCCCACGTAGCCGTGAGTGAAGAAGTAGTGGGCGTCGTTTCAAACCGCTACATCACGTTTATCGGTTGCGCGGCACACATGTGTGATAGTAAATTGGGCTTGCTGTGGCTTGATACGCAACCCAGCAAGGCATTCGTTCTGTTCGCGATGTTAGACCAGATTTACACTCCTCCCAGAGGCTTAGCACCCGAATATTTCGCGCTTCGCATCTACTCAAATCGAAAAATCGACCAGGACTGTTTTGACAGATGCTTTCCAACGCAGTTTCTTGATTCGCTTCAGGTATTCATCCAGCAACCAAGCGGACGGCATTTAATTTCTACTGTCGTTCTTACTCCGGATGGCCGCGAGTTCCCGATCCTGCCTTGGACACTAAACATCGAAGGTGTCACTCCAACATCCTCTGAGATCAAAGTGAGGGTTCCTTGATGTCCGCCCCACAAACCATGTTCGAGAAAGTCTGGCAGCAGCACCTGGTGGCCGAACCAGCGGGCGAGCCGCCGCTGCTCTACATCGACCTGCAACTCGTCCACGAAGTCACGAGTCCACAAGCCTTTGAGGGGCTACGCCTGGCGGGACGCAAGCTGCGCCGCCCGGACCGTCACATTGCCACGGTGGACCACAATGTGCCCACGACCAGCGCGCACGACCGCCTCGTCATCGCCGACCAGATCGCGTCGAAGCAGGTGCAGGCGCTACGGCAGAACTGCGCCGAGTTCGGCGTGGAGTTCTTTGACGTGCAGGACGCGTCGCAGGGCATTGTGCACATGATTGGCCCGGAGTTGGGCGCGACCAAGCCCGGCATGACCATCGTCTGCGGCGACTCGCACACGTCCACGCACGGCGCGTTTGGCGCGCTGGCCTTCGGCATTGGCACCAGCGAAGTGGAGCATGTGATGGCCGCGCAAACGCTGCCGCAATCCAAGCCCAAGACCTTCCGCATCACCGTCGATGGCGATCTCCCCTTCGGCGTGACGGCCAAAGACATCATCCTGGACATCATCGGGCGCATCGGCACCGACGGTGCAACCGGTTATGCGGTGGAGTACGCAGGCTCCGCCATCCGCGCACTGAGCATGGAAGGCCGCATGACCGTCTGCAACATGAGCATCGAAGCCGGTGCCCGTGCGGGCATGATTGCCCCCGACGAGACCACCTTCGCCTACCTGAAGGGCCGCCGTTTCAGCCCCTCTTCGGAGCCGAGCACAGACTCGGGTGCCCCACCTTCGCCGCAGGCTAAGGTGGGTTTCGAGTCCGGCTGGGACCGTGCCGTTGCGCACTGGCGCACCATCCCCACCGATTACGGAGCAGTCTTCGACCGCGAACTGCACATCGACGCGGCGACGCTAGCCCCTGCCGTCACTTGGGGCACGTCACCCGGCATGACCACCTTCATCGACAGCAACGTTCCCTCGCCCGAGGACGCGCTCTCCGAGTCCGACCGCAAGAGCTTCACCCGCGCGCTGGAGTACATGGACCTGAAGCCCGGCACGCCTATCGAAGAGATCAAGATCGACACGGTCTTTCTCGGTTCGTGCACCAATGGCCGCATCGAGGACCTGCGCGCTGCGGCCGCCGTGGTCAAGGGCCACCACATTGCAACCAAGATTCGCGCAATGGTGGTGCCTGGCTCGCAGGCTGTGAAACGGCAGGCAGAGGCTGAGGGCCTAGACCTTATCTTCAAGCAGGCAGGTTTCGAGTGGCGCGAACCCGGCTGCTCCATGTGCCTGGGCATGAACCCGGACATCCTGCAGCCCGGCGAGCGCTGCGCCTCCACGAGCAACCGCAACTTCGAGGGCCGCCAAGGACGTGGTGGACGCACCCACCTCGTCAGTCCGCAGATGGCTGCGGCGGCGGCCATCACGGGCCACTTCACCGACATTCGTAAGTGGAAGAGCACCCCGGTGGACACCACCTTCGGCACCGAACAAATCCTTGTCGAAGGAGGTTCGCGCTAATGACACCGGTATGTTACGCACGAACAGGTGCATGTATCACCAGCGCCAGGGGCGACACCAGCGCCAGGGGCAGCAGCGCCACGGGCAAGTCACATAACATCAGCGCCACAGGCAAGTCACATAACACCAGCGCCACAGGCAAGTCACATAACACCAGCGCCAAAGGCGCGTCACATAACACCAGCGCCAAAGGCGCGTCACATAACAGCCTAGGCCGAAGGCCTAGGAAAGCGTGTGCCAGCAGACAAGGGCTGAAGGCCCGTCACATCGTGGCGGGCAATGCGCCGGGCTTTCAGCCCTCATCACACACTACAAACCGGTACCTAGGGCTACGCACTAGGCTATTATGTAACGCGCCAATGGCGCTTTCAGAACGGTCGTACTTGCCACCGGTGACTAATTTATGCAATCCGGCATTGCAACATGGGAGGGCCGCATGATCCCGATCAACATTCTCACTTCAAAAGCAATGCCGCTGCCGCTGCCGAACATCGACACGGACCAGATCATTCCGAAGCAGTTTCTCAAGCGCATTGAGCGTACCGGCTACGGCGACTTTCTGTTTTACGACTGGCGCTACCATCTGGACACGCCGGACGCCGTGACGCCCAACCGCGACTTTGTGCTGAACAAGCCGGAGTACGCGGGTGCGAAGATTCTCATTGCGGAGAAGAACTTTGGCTGCGGCTCCTCGCGCGAGCATGCCGCATGGGCTATCAACCAGTTCGGCTTCCTTGCCGTTATCGCACCCAGCTTTGCGGACATCTTCTTTTCCAACGCGGGCAAGAACGGCATCATCCTTGTGCGGCTGGACGACGAGCAGGTCAAGACACTGATGGACCGCTCTACGCAAAACCCGGAGCACCGCATCACCATCAACCTGGAGCGCCAAACCGTCACCGACGACGAAGGCTTCCACGCCCGCTTTGAGATCGATCCCTTCCGCAAGTATTGCCTGCAGAACGGCCTCGACGACATCGGCCTGACGCTGCGGCACGTGGACGCGCTGGATAGCTACGAGGCCAAGCATGATGGGGAGTTCTGGTCTGCTCCGAAAGGCATGGGTTGAGAGTGAGTTACAAAAGCAACATCGTTCTCCCGCTGCTTCTGTTAACACCTGCCATCACATCTAGTCAGGATGTGCGGCGAGCGCCATCATGGCAAGCGCTCTTATGTACTGGCAGCAAGTTGACCTTTGTTGGACCGAATCACAAATCGTTCGACGTTGAAAGTAGTCACTACAGAATGACTCTTGATCGGCAACCTAAAACGCTCACCGTAGAGATCATTCGATCAAATCAACCATTTCACGATGGGAGTTACCGCATTACACACCAATCATCAACGGGAGTAGCTGGGGTGTATGGTTTTCCCCGATGGGCCACTGCGTACAGCTTAGTGATCTCAGATGACGCCCAATCGGCGCTTTGGACTCAGACTATAGCTTTTTCACAGCACGAAGCGAGTTCGGTTGTGCTGAACTTTACTTGTAAGTCGCGCAGCGATGTTAGCTCGACAGACCGCGGCAGATCAACGAAACGATAATGAATATGACGATAGTGCAGCGGACAACCTTGAACACGATGCTGGGGGTATGCAGCGTATTAGCCGCACCCGGCCAGCAGCCACGTCAAACATGGTTCAAACTAGAGTGCGTTGGCGTGAAGCAGATGGCGGTCGGATTAGGTAATCAGCAACCAGAGATCTCCCAAAGTTCAGACCACATGACAATCGTGCGTCGCGCTCATTCCCTCTCTATGACAGTAAATGGGGCCGAGTTCAAGAAGCGTTTAGGAAGTGAGCTTTACGTAACTGATACATACCAGATTACTAATGAGAGTTCTCACGGTCTCGGCGCCTTCCGTGGTGAAAAGTCGGACGCGGTCGTACATACATTATGTGATCGACGAGACCGGGACGAATGCAAGCTGGACCGAATCAGGTGTTAGTTGGGTCGCACCATTTCAACTATTTAACTCGACTGTTACTTTTCACTGTTCCTTGTAAAGGGTTTATCAAAATATGAACGAGCTTCTACCCGGCAAACGTAATTCCGCAGTCCTCACCGAAGGTCCATCCCGCGCGGCGGCGCGCAGCTATCTGCGCGCGGTCGGCTTTTCCAAGGAAGACCTGCACAAACCCATCATCGGCATTGCCAACACCTGGACGGAAATTGGCCCATGCAACTTTCACCTCCGCCAAGTCGCCGAAGCCGTAAAGCAGGGCGTGCGCGAGGCCGGTGGCACGCCCATGGAGTTCAACACCGTCACCATCAACGACGGCATCACCATGGGTACCGAAGGCATGAAGGCGTCGCTGATTTCGCGCGAGGTCATCGCCGACAGCATCGAGCTGGTGTCGCGCGGCAACAGCTTTGACGGCATCGTCTGCATTGCGGGCTGCGACAAGAACATGCCCGCCGCCATCATGGCGCTGGCGCGGCTGGACCGTCCTGGCCTGATGCTGTACGGCGGCAGCATCGCCCCCGGGCAGCTGCCGCAGCCGGACGGCACCCACAAGGAAATCACCGTCCTGAGTGTCTTTGAGGCCATCGGATCGCACGCTGCGGGCAGGATCAGCGACGAGCAGTTGGAGCTGGTGGAGGCCTCAGCGTGCCCCGGCCCCGGTGCCTGCGGAGGCCAGTTCACCGCCAACACCATGGCCATGGCGGGCGAGTTTCTGGGCATCAGCCCGATGGAGATCACCGGCGTTCCAGCGATGTCTCCGCAGAAGGCCACCGCCAGCCGCGCGGCGGGCCGCATGGTGATGGAGCTGGTGCGCAAGAACATCAAGCCATCGCAGATCATCACGCGGGATGCGATTGACAACGCCATTGCCGCCGTCTGCGCCAGCGGCGGATCCACCAATTCCGTGCTGCACCTGATCGCCATCGCGCATGAGCTGAACATTCCGTTGACCATGGACGATTTCGACCAGATCAGCGAGCGCACACCCTTCATCTGCGACCTGTCGCCGGGCGGCAAGTACGCCGCAAAGGACTACCAGGAGGCGGGCGGATCGCGCGTGCTGGCCGCACGGCTGATTGAACGCGGCCAGTTGAAGGAGTGCATCACCGTGAGCGGCAAGACACTGCATGAGGAAGCCTCAATCGCGCACGAGACGCCGGGCCAGCCCGTGATCCACACGTGGGACAAGCCGCTGAAGCAGACGGGCGGTCTGGTGATCCTGCGCGGCAACCTGGCGCCGGACGGCTGTGTGGTGAAGGTGGCCGGACACGAGCGCGTGCTGCACACCGGCCCCGCGCGCGTCTTCGACTCGGAAGACCTCTGCTTTAAGGCAGTCGAGGCGGGCGAGATCAAGCCCAACGATGTCTGCGTGATCCGCTACGAAGGGCCAAAGGGTGGCCCGGGCATGCGCGAGATGCTGGCCGTCACCGCCGCCATCAAGGGCATTCCGGAGCTGAGCGAAACGGTCGCCTTGCTGACCGACGGCCGCTTTTCCGGTGCCACGCGCGGCCTAATGGCGGGCCACGTCGCTCCGGAAGCGCAGGAGGGTGGCCCAATCGCGTTTGTGAAAGAGGGCGACAACATCACCTTCGACATCAAGAACCGCGAGTTGCGACTGGAAATCAGCGATGAGGAACTCGCGGCCCGCAAGAAGGACTTTAAGGCCCCGGAGAGCCGGTATAAGCGGGGGGTATTTGCCAAGTACGCCAACAGCGTCAGCAGCGCCAGCATCGGCGCGGTGACTACATGAGGAACAACGTGTCTCGCAAAAGTTTTACGGAATTTCTGTGGTTTGGATGGTCGGGATCGCTTACGGTTAGCGTAGGCATCTTTTTAGCCTTGTGTGGTGTAATGCGCTATGTCGCTGGCTTCGGGATGCGCCAATCGGCCGCTCTCGCATTCTGTTTCACCTTATGTGCTAAAGCGACTTTCGGCAGGCCCAAGGCTCAGCCTTTCAAGCCGTTTGTTACTTCGTTCAGGCCGAATTTCTTTGAAATGCTAGGTGCTCTCGGTCTCGTCAGTGACAAAGAAGATTGGCTAGCTCAGATGGAGCGCCGCGATCTGAGCAGACTGCACTGCGGCGAGGATCCTGAAAGTTATGGGTTTTCATGCACCACGCTGTCTCTTGCAAATGAATTTGAAGATCAGGTTATTGCTTGGCAGCCATGGCATAAATACTCGACAGAATACCGCGTGAGTTTTCCCATTCTCGCAGTTAACTATACTGCTATGGAAGGCAAGCATCCTGAGTTCTTCTGGAACCATCCAGATTTCTTTGTCGATTGGATTGACAAAGACCAGAAAATGCGTTCGGTTGGCTTCGGCGTTGAAGTGAGGAAAGATTGGTGGAAAAGCCGAACCGTTCCAGCAGATTTGGATCAAAAACTGCTCGCTATAAAAGATAAGAGCGGCAACGGGATATATCCAGACTACATACGTCTGTTCTTTGGAGTTCTGCCCATCTATGAACTTACACGAGGGCACAGAGATTTGTTCCCACCATTTCTTAGGCCGCGTTGCTGGGACATCACCTATGAGAAAGACCAGAAACGTCTAGCAGAAACCGGTTGGGATTTTAAGACAGATGTATTTAGACATAAATATATGAGTGTCAGTACTTACGGTACGGAAGAATACCTTAGGTAACAAATTAGCAGGGCTAATGATCGAAGCCATAAAATCCGTGCTGAGGCAGGCGGCTCATGCGCGCCGCAGCGGTGAGTCTGCTGAGGCCGAGCGCCTGTACAAGGAGGCCGCTGCGGAGGCCAAGGCCAAAGACGACGCCATCCGCGCCGAGGCTCTGATGGGTTCCGCGCAGATGCGGCGTGACCGGGGTGACCGCGTGTCTGCTGCAATCCACTATGCGGAGGCAATTACGCTGCTGCGCGCCGCCAACGACACGTGCCTGCTTGCCCACGCGTTGCGCCACGCCGCCGACGTTCGCAGCGAATTGCATGAGTTTGCCGTAGCCGCATCGCACATCGACGAAGCCATACGCCTGTACCGCGCACTGCTGCGCTCGCCCGACCCGCCGCCCGTGCTGGACCTGGCCAACGCGCTTCGCGTCTCCGCGCTGAACAACGAGCGCGCCGCCCGCGCCGCCTGGCAGGAAGCCCGGGAACTATACGGTTCAGTTGCGTCCGGTGATTCTGTGGAGGATGCTGGCGTGAAGGAATCCTCGGCGCATCTTGACTATCTTGCGGCTACTGTAGAGGACGATCAATGACCAGCACTAAAACTCTGGCCTTAGCGAATCATCCGGGTGCGTTCGTCAGACAATCCGGCGGTCAGTCCCGCCAGATTTATGGCCTGGACCTGATCCGGTTTGCCGCGGCAATGCTGGTCGTCTTCCATCACTTCGCCTTCTGGGCTTGGGTCAGGCAAGGAATACCCGTCCATTATTTCTATCTCGGGCCGTACACATGGTCCGGGTGGGTCGGGGTGCAAATTTTTTTTGTACTTTCAGGATTTATCATTGCGTACTCCGCTGGGAATGCCCCGCCATTGGACTTTGTACGCAGCAGGATGGTGCGGCTTTATCCCGCCGCGTGGATATGTTCTACCTGCACTCTGTTGGCCCTGGTACTTTCTCACTCCAGCCCCCTGAACGCCGGGCTTGTGCTTACATGGCTGAACTCGTTTGCGCTCATTCCACATTCACGCTGGATTGATGGATCCTATTGGACGCTCCTCGTTGAAATCAGCTTTTATGCACTGGTTTTTCTCCTGCTGCTCGTGCGCGGATTCAAGCGGATCGGCTTTGTCATGAGCGTCATCGGCATCGCCAGTACGGCGGTGTCTTTGTACAAATTTGCCGCGGAAAATAGAGTGCTGCATGTTGACACTGCCGGTAGGATATATACCCTGTACAGGGTTGTATCTGCATCGGGTTGGTCCAACCGTCTGCTACTGGAGCACGGTTGCTTATTTGCGATTGGGGTTCTCCTATGGCTCTGCATCTTTCACAAAGTAACAGCTGCTCGTACTGTCACGATTCTGATTTGTACAACCGGCTGCATCGCGGGCATTGACAGGGAAAGCACTTACTTCACACAGGAAGCGCACAAGGCATATTCCCATGCGACACCGGTACTGATCTGGATCGTATCCGTCTTCTGCATTATCGTGTCCGTCAGGTACAACACTGCCATCGGCAATGTGCTCGGCAACCAGGGCGCTGCAATTGTGCGCCGCTTGGGACTTATTACCTACCCGCTTTACCTTTTCCACCAGGTGAACGGTTACATACTTCTTCGTCTGTACATCAAGGCGATGCCTGATATTGCAGCCCTCATACTTACAGTTCTAACGGTACTTGGCGCCAGTTGGATCATCAGTGTGTTTCTGGAAACCCCAATCCAACGATGGCTGCGCGGCATTCTTGGATCGAATCAAAGGCTAGCCGCGTCACAAACGGCTACGTTGCCGTAAGTACATTAACTGGTGGGAACGTTTAAGGCGGAAATTTCATGACTAACAAAGAAGTGGCGCAGAATCACCCCACGCTGACCGGTGCGGAAATTTTATGGGCAACGCTTGCGGGCGAAGGCACGACCACCGTTTTCGGCTATCCTGGCGGAGCGATCCTGCCCATCTACGATGCGTTGCGCAAGTTTCCGACGATCCACCATGTGCTGGTGCGGCATGAGCAGAGCGCGGCGCACATGGCCGATGGCTACGCGCGGGCCAGCGGGCAAGTGGGTGTGTGCATGGCCACCAGCGGTCCGGGCGCGACTAACCTGGTGACCGGCATCGCCACAGCCATGCTGGACAGCATTCCGCTGGTCGCCATCACGGGACAGGTGGCCAGCAAAGTGCTGGGCAGTGACGCCTTTCAGGAGGTGGACATCACCGGCATCACGCTGCCAATTACAAAACATAACTTCCTGGTCACGCGCGCGGAGGACATTGCGCCCACCGTGCGCGAGGCCTTTCAGATTGCGCGCAGCGGGCGCCCCGGCCCCGTGCTGGTGGATATTACGAAGGACGCGCAGCAGGGCAACTGTGTCTTTGATTTTGAGATGTCAAAGCCGCGCGCGTACCGTCCGCATCCGATGCTGCACGCCGTGTCGAATGACATGAACCGTGCGCTGGAATTAATCCAGAACGCGCGCAAACCGATCATCTTCGCAGGCCACGGCATCATCCATTCGGGCGCCGAGCAGGAGGTGATCGCCTTTGCCGAGCGGCATGGCATTCCCGTCGCGACCACGCTGCTGGGCCTGGGAGCGTTTCCTGCATCGCATCCGCTGTCACTGGGCATGATGGGCATGCATGGTGAGTCGTGGGTGAACCACGCCATTCAAAATGCCGACCTGCTGCTCGCCTTCGGGATGCGGTTCGATGACCGCGTGACCGGCAACCTCCAGCACTACGCGCCCAACGCGAAGAAGATCCATATCGAGATCGATCCAAGCGAAATCAACAAGAACGTGAAGGTCGATGTTGCCCTGATTGGTGACTTGAAACAGGTTCTGACAACGATTGAATCCGTCCTGAATGACAACCAAGCGGGTGCCCCACCTTCGCCGAAGGTTAAGGTGGGTTTGGACGCCGATCAGACCCGCGCGTGGCGTGAGGAGATTCGGACGCTAAAAGGCGACGCCAGCGTGCGAGACATCATCAACCTGCCAGACAACGGCCACCTGTACGCCGCGCACGTGATTCACGACATCTGGCAGGAGGCGAAGGCTGCGGGCCGGCTTGCGGACACCGTGATTGCGACCGACGTGGGCCAGCACCAGATGTGGGAGGCGCAGTACTTCAAGCACGAGGACACGCGCACGCTGATCACCAGCGGTGGGCTGGGCACGATGGGCTTCGCGCTACCTGCCGCCATTGGCGCAAAGATGGCCTGCCCGGAAAAGGATGTGTGGGTCGTCGTCGGCGACGGCGGCTTCCAGATGACGGCGGCGGAGCTCTCCACGATTCAGCAGGAGAAGTTGCACATCAATATCGCCGTCATCAACAATGGCTTTTTGGGCATGGTGCGGCAGTGGCAGGAGGCGTTCTACGAGAAGAACTATGCGTCATCGCCGATTCTTTCGCCAAACTTTGTGAAGCTGGCGGACGCGCATGGCATTGCCGGCGCACACGTCACCTCTCGTACGGATGTTCTGCCCACGGTCACTCGCGCCCGCACTGGTTCGGAAGCCTTCTTAATCGATTTTGCTGTGGAGAAGGAAGATGGGGTGTACCCGATGATTGCACCGGGCAGTGCCCTGCACGAAATGGTGCGTCGACCTACCAAAGATCCACTGTTGGAAACGAGCGAGGAAGTATGAAGTTCGTAACGTCCGTGGTGCGTCGCGGCAAGCGCGGGTATACCCGGAGCGGGCTGAAGGCCCGCGTTGTAATAGCCTGGGACGAAGCCTCAGATAGGCACCCGGCTGCGATTTGCGGGCTGAAGGCCCGCGTTATGCACAGCCTATTCCCACACGAATCGTTCGTCGAAGGCGACGCCGTATTTGGTGAAGAGCGCACGCATCTCGGCCTGGTAGTCACGCTTCTGGTGGTGAACGGCTTGCGCGTCGATGTAGGCCAGCAACGCCTCGCGGTCCCCAGGTCCTACAGAGAATGCGGCATAGCCTTTCTGCCAGCGAAATCGCTCGAACTCCGGACCTTTGGTTTTGATCCACTTCGATGTGGAGACCTTCAGCCGTGCCACAAGCTCAGACACCGTGACGTTTCGGGCGAGGAGCACGGCAATGTGAACGTGGTCCTCGACGCCTCCCACACGGAAGCAATAGTTTTCGCCGGTGCCCGCAACCGATGCCATGTAGGCGTGCAGTTCAGGTCGAATGGTGTCGTTCAGCCACGGCCTGCGGTCTTTCGTGCTGAAGATGATATGAATCAGCAGGAACGAGAGAGATTGCGACATGGGTGTGAGTATAGTGGGCTTCGCATAACGCGGGCCTGCAGCCCGCATCCTTTTGCGGACACTATACCTGGGCCGTTGGCCCAGGCTATTACAACGCGGGCCTACAGCCCGCAATTCATGCCGAAACTCGGATCTCGGGTGTTGCCTCGGGCTTTACAGCGCGGGCCTGCAGCCCGCAATTTCATGCCGAAACTCGGACCTGGGGCGTTGCCCCAGGCTATTACAACGCGGGCCTTCAGCCCGCAATTCGTCACTGGCAACGTGACCTGCCGAATGTACAAACCTCCGTTGGAGTCAACTCTGTTGTTTGGCGCGTGGACGCGCATTCCTACGTTTCGTTGCGAAAGGCTGCTTGATGCTGCATACGTTTATTGCTTTGGTGGATAACAAGCCTGGCGTGTTGACGCGGGTGGCGTCGCTGTTCCGGCGGCTGAACATTAACATTGCGTCGCTGACCGTGGGTGAGACGGAGCGCGAGGATGTGTCGCGGATGACGATCGTCTGCGAGGCACCGGAGACGGCCGCGTTTCGTATTCGGGCATCGCTCTACAAGCTGGAGATCACGCGCGATGTGGATGAGGTGAACCGCAGCGAGGCCGTGGTCCGCGAGCTTTGCCTGATCAAGGTGGCGGCTGGTCCGGCTTCTCCGCATGGGGTGCACTCGCGCACCCAGATCTTCGAGCTGGCCCAGGTGTTTCGCGCGCGCGTTGTCGATCTGGCGCCGGAGAGCATCATGCTGGAGATGACCGGCTCCGCCTCAAAGATCGAGGGTCTGATCCAGGTGCTGCGCGAGTCGGCGTATGAGATTCTTGAGGTCAGCCGGACGGGGCGGATGGCGATGCGGCGCGGCGCGCACTCCAGTAAGGTGATGAAGGCGCTGGGCAGCAAGGCGCATCAGACCGTTTTCGAAAATGGCGAAGACCCCGACGCGCTGGACCCGATGGACTCGCTGCCGAACCAGTTTGCCGATCATGATGTATGAAGCTGGCTGGCGATCAGGAATGTTTCACGTGAAACACTTTAGAAGCGTTAATAAACACGACAAGTGATTTTGCGGATTGTTCGTTTCATACAGGGTACACAGCTTATTGCGACCACACGCAAGCAATCTCGGATTTGCATTTCAGGCATAGCAAAGGACGAAGCACACCATGGCAAAGACGTATCACGATCAGGACGCAGACCTTTCTCTTATCCAGGCGAAGAAGGTGGCCATCATTGGCTACGGATCGCAGGGCCACGCGCATGCGCTCAACCTGAAGGACAGCGGCGTCCACGTGAAAGTCGGCTTGCGCGAGGGGTCGAAGGGCGCGGAGAAGGCGAAGTCTGCCGGGCTGGAGGTCCTGTCCGTGGCAGATGCGTCGCGGTGGGCGGACACCATCATGGTGCTGGTGCCGGATCAGACGGCGGCGAAGGTCTACAAGGAGATTGAACCCGCGCTTACCAAGGGCAAGACGCTGATGTTTGCGCACGGGTTCAACATCCGCTTCCGGACGATCGATCCTCCGGCGGATATTGACGTGTCACTGGTTGCGCCAAAGGCTCCGGGGCACCGCGTGCGCGAGGTGTTTACAGAGGGTGGCGGAACGCCGGGCCTGGTGGCCGTGGAGCAGGATGCGAGTGGCAAAGCTTTGGAAAACGCGCTGAGCTATGCCAAGGGCATCGGGTGCACACGTGCCGGGGTGTTGGAGACGACCTTCACCGAAGAGACGGAGACCGACCTCTTCGGCGAGCAGGCCGTGCTGTGCGGCGGGACGGCGGCGCTGGTGAAGGCTGGGTTTGAGGTACTGACCGAGGCTGGGTACCAGCCAGAACTGGCGTACTTTGAAGTGCTGCATGAGCTGAAGCTGATCGTGGACCTGATGTATCGCGGGGGTTTGGAGTACATGCGGTATTCGATCTCCGACACGGCGGAGTGGGGTGACTATGTGGCCGGGCCGCGCATTGTCACACCTGCGGTGAAGGATGCAATGCGCGGTCTGCTGAAAGACATTCAGGATGGCAGCTTCGCCAAGCGCTTCATCGACGACCAGAACAACGGGCGCAAGGAGTTTTCAGAGTTCCGGCAGAAAGACCGCGCACACCCCATTGAGACCGTTGGTGCGGAGTTGCGGAAGGCTATGCCGTTTCTCGACCCGGTGAAGGTGGAGAACGGGGCGGTGGTGAAGGCGTAAGAGCGAACGCAGCGGTCGCGGAGGTTGCGCGGCGGTCGCTGCGTTTGGACTTACTGCATCCAATCGCCATGCAAGCAACCGCGGTTCGTCTTTCAGGTGAGTTTTCGCTTGATGCCCTCACCTTTGACACTGTAGGCATCCCTGAGCCGGGGCCGAAGGACGTGCTGTTACGGATTCGTGCGGTGTCCCTCAATCAGCGCGACTTGATGCTGGTGAGGGGGACATACGATCCCAACGTTAGCAAGCCACGTGTACTCTGTTCGGACGGTGCGGGTGAGGTGTTGGTGGTGGGCAGCGAGGTCACGGCATTCCGGCCGGCTGACCGCGTGGTCGCGGGTTTTTTTCGCGACTGGGTGGATGGCCCACTGACCTTTGAAGCAAGCAACTCTGCGTTTGGCGGCGCAATCGACGGCGTGCTGACGACGCACATCGTGCTCCCGGAACATGCGTTGGTGAAGATTCCCGAGGAAATGACGTTTGAAGAAGCGGCCACGCTGCCCTGCGCGGGCGTGACGGCGTGGCATGCACTGGTAGGCCTGGCGCGAACGGGCAAGGAGGACACTGTTCTAATCCTCGGTACAGGTGGTGTCAGCGTGGTTGCGTTGCAGATTGCGAAGCTACGCGGCGCGCGTGTGATCATCACCAGCGGATCCGATCAGAAGCTCAAGCGTGCGAAGGCCCTGGGCGCGGACGAGACCATCAACTACGAGACCACGCCGGAGTGGGACAAACGCGTGCGCGAGCTGACAGGCAAGCGTGGCGTCACCCACGTCATTGAGACGGGCGGAGCAGCGACGCTGCCGCTTTCAATGCGGTCCGCTGCCCTGAATGGCCGCATCAGCATCATCGGGCTGATCAGCGGCGTGGAGCAGCCGGTCGATCTTCGTCAGGTCATTGGCCGCGCGCTGACGATCCAAGGTATCTATGTGGGGTCAGTCACGATGTTGCGGGAACTAGCCGAAGCCTTCGCGTCTACGCGCACGCATCCCGTCATCGATCAGACGTTTCCGTTTGACCGCTCGGTAGATGCCTTACGGTCGCTGCAGACTGCGGAGCACTTTGGCAAGATTGTGATCACGCTTCCCTGAGCGGCTCTCTTTGCACAGCAGCTTTCAGCATCCAACGCAGTATGAAGCACGTCCTGTTCACTTTGGTTCTGACCTCAGCTTTGTTGATGCCAATGCATGGCAAGTCGCAGGGGTCCACCGTAACGCTGCAATCGTTGCGCAATCATAGCCGCGTGTTGCTGGTCTTCGACAATGGTGACAACCGGCTTGCGGAGCAGCAACTGATCGTGGCCGCAGACCATATTGACGGCTTCAAGGCAAGAGATCTGCTGCTGGCTGGCATCAGCGGGAGCAATGCCGCCGTTCCTGCGGCTAAGCTGTCTGCCACCGACGATGCAGCCGAGCGCAAGCGCTTCCACGTTCGGCCAGACCAGTTCACGGTGATCCTGATTGGCAAGGATGGTGGAGAGAAGCTGCGTTCGCACCAGCCCATTTCTTGGCAGAAGCTCCAGTCCACCATTGATGCAATGCCCATGCGACAAACCGAAATGCGGCCGGGCGAAAAGCAATAATGCTTGCCAGAATGTGCTGGAACTTCGAGCGCCGCTGTTGCGTATCGCTGCTCGACCTCTAAATGCAGCCACTCGCTACAAATACGCTGGCGGGCGTTCTGGATACGGCTAGCATCGGGCAAGAGACAAGGGAGAGAGCAATGGGATCGACGCTGACGGCAAATCCGGTGGAGGCTCTTTCTGCTTATGCAGAACTGTCAGTTGCTCAATTTGCGCCGCCCCAGCCGTCGCCAGAATCCGAGATTCTACGTGCGTTACGTCAGGTCAAGGCGCTGGAAGATCTCAGCGATAGCGATTTCCAGTGGCTGGCGGAGCACGGCACGGAACGCAAGATAAAGGATGGCGTGCTAGCCTTCCGTGCGGGGCAGCCGGTGCACCACATGACGATCCTGCTGCGCGGTGAGATTCATGTGCGGCGGAGCGGTGGCCCGGTGATGTTCTTCATCGGGCGGAGCGCCCATTTAACGGGCAAGCTGCCCTTCAGCCGTATGAAGACGTTCGGCGGCGATGGTTATGCCGTGGGCGATCTGTGGACGCTGGACCTTCCTGAAACGATGTTTGCGGAGATGCTGGCCGCGATACCGGCGTTGGGCCAGCTTTGCGTGTCCACATTGCTCGACCGCGTGCGCGAGGTCACGCGCATGGAACAGCAGGCCGAAAAGCTGAATGCGCTTGGCAAACTGGCCGCAAATCTCTCGCACGAGCTCAATAATCCAGCGTCTGCGGCGCGCTCAGCCGCGAACAGCCTGTGGACTGAACTGCGCAATTACGGTGACCAGAAACTTCAATTAGGTTCCCTCTGTTTCGACCCGGAAACCAAGCGCGCCTATGGAGAGTGGGTCATTTCCATGCGGCACCTGATCGGACACGATGGCCGGCCGCTGCGTGCCGATGCCATGGACGTCACGGCACGTGAGGAGGAGTTTCTGCGCTGGCTGGCGGATCACGGCATTGCAGAGGGGTGGCGGATTGCGCCAGTTCTGGCAGAAACTCAGGTGGAGAAAGAACACCTGAATACGCTCGCTGAGATTGTGCAGGGGGAAGCGCTGACGATTTCTCTTGGATCGTTTGCCAGCGCGCTTCATGCCGAGCGTATGACCGATGCCATCATCGACTCCACGCGGCGCATCTTCGACCTGATCACGGCGATCAAGGATTACTCCTACATGGACCAGACGCCCATTCAGGAGATTGACCTTCGCGAGGCCTTGGACAATACGCTGACCATGCTGAACTCCCGGTTGAGTTCGATTGACGTACGCCGGGAGTATGGGGCGGATGTTCCGCGTATCTCCGCGTATGGCGGCGAATTGAACCAGGTGTGGACCGCATTGATCGAAAACGCGCTGGATGCGATGGCGCTGATCGATGCATCGGGCGTTCCACCGGCGTTGACACTGCGCACCTCGCTCTCCGGGTCAACCGTTCTGATCGAGGTCTGCGACAACGGCCCGGGCATCGCGCCGGAGATTCGCTCCCGCATCTTTGAGCCGTTTTTCACGACCAAAGCGGTTGGCGCTGGCCTTGGTCTGGGCCTTGACACGGCCAATCGCCTGGTGACCAAACACAAGGGTCAGCTCTCCGTGGAAGCCAGCAAGCCCGGACAAACGTGCATCCAGGTGCGCCTGCCTATCGAACAAACCGGGGCGTACTAACTGCGTAGGAGCGCCGAAAGTTATAAAATAGGGTGACTTTGTAAGAAGTTCTTCAAGGAGTAGTTTTGCCGACACGCGACCGTTTCCTGTTTACGTCTGAATCCGTTACCGAGGGGCACCCCGACAAGATTGCCGACCAGATTTCCGATGCCATCCTGGACGCCTGCCTGGCGCAAGATCCGATGAGCCGCGTGGCCTGCGAAACGCTGACCTGCACCGGCCTGGTGGTTGTTGCGGGAGAAATCACCACCAAAGCGTACGTGGATTTCCAGAAGCTGGTGCGTGAAACAGTCGCAAACATCGGGTATACGCATTCGGAATACGGCTTCGACTCCAACACCTGTGCTGTGATTTCCACCATCAACAGCCAGTCGCCGGACATTGCCATGGGTGTGGACACGGGTGGCGCGGGCGATCAGGGGATGATGTTCGGCTATGCCACGAACGAGACGCCGGAGCTGATGCCGACGCCGATCTCGCTTGCCCACAAACTGGCACAGAAGCTGTCGGAAGTGCGCAAGAGCGGCCTGATGCCCTACCTGCGTCCAGATGGAAAAAGTCAGGTCACAGTCGAATACGACGCAAACAACCGGCCCGTTCGCGTGGATGCCATTGTGATCAGCAGTCAGCACGACGAACAGGTTCACATCGACACCCTGCGCGCGGATGTCATCGAGCACGTCATCGAAGCCGTGATTCCGGCTGAACTGCTGGATGAGAACACAAAGTACCATATTAATCCCACCGGCCGGTTCGTCATCGGCGGACCGATGGGTGACAGCGGTTTGACTGGCCGCAAGATCATTGTGGACACCTACGGCGGCATGGGGCGCCATGGCGGTGGTGCGTTCTCCGGCAAGGATGCGACGAAGGTGGATCGCTCTGCCGCATACATGGCGCGGTATATCGCGAAGAATATCGTCGCGGCGGGGCTGGCAGATCGCTGCGAAGTGCAGCTGGCGTACGCGATTGGCGTCGCTGACCCGGTCAGCGTGCTGGTGGAAACCTTCGGCACGGGGAAGATGGATGGGCAGGAACTAACGGAACTCGTTCGGAAGAACTTCTCGCTGACACCGAAGGGCATTATCGAAACGCTTGATCTGCGCAAGCCGAAGTTTCAGCAGACAGCGGCCTATGGCCACTTTGGACGCCAAGGTGACGGCTTTACATGGGAGAAGACGGACAAAGTCGAAGCTCTGAAGGCTGGCGTGCAGCAGGCAGTCGGCGCGGCGCGGTAGTTTTCTCCATTCCACGCACAAAGGGCAGCCCTGCGGGGCTGCCCTTTCGGCCTGGGGAAGAGGGATGTTATTGCTTGGCTGTGTTGTGCTTGTCACGGTAAATGCGGCGGTTTTCCTGATTCTGCTGCTTCTGGATGGCCGCGCGATCCGCCTTTGTGAGGTGGCCATTATCCTGGGTGCGCATATTACGCTCCTCATGGTTGATGGCACTCTCCTGACGCTCAATGTGCGCGGTCTCGCCAGCGGTCATCTGACCGGATTTAACACCCTGCGCAATGCGCTGTTGCTGCTCGGCCTTGCGGTGATTAATGGTGGCGTTTGTTTCCTGCGCCTGTGCCAGTGAAGCCAGGGCAAGCGTGGATGCAAGTGCAATCGCAATGATCTTCATGATGTTCTCCCTTGTTATGGCCACTTATTCAGCGGCCTTACGCAGGGAAAAAACACAGTGATGTATACGCAGTTGCGATGCGCCGCAGAAGTATATTTCTTTTTTAGTGCGCAACTTTTTACCATCGTACGGGTGCACCACGACTTACTGGGCCACCGTCGAAGGGTCGAAGTCATTGAGCGCGATTGCCTGCATGGCATGCGTATCTGAGGAGGACGGTGTGAGTAGTACAATGGTGCGCACGGCCCCATTCGGATACGTCATCGCCGCACTTATATACAGAGGCTGCGCAGTGCGCAATGCCATGCCAGAAGCCACGACGTACAACGTGTAGGTTCCCGCAGGAACCGAGATGTAGCCGCTGTTCATGCGTTGGACCAGCCTGGTCGTTACCATAACAGTCCTGCTGTTCAGCTTCTCAATGGGCACAAGATAAAGATCCAACGGTTTGCCATCGACGCTTTCATTCACAACACGGAGTAGAGCGTGTCCCGCCGGTGCCGGTTGGCTCACGTCGGGTAGCACCTGCGACACGACCCCTTCCGGCGTGTCCTCGATCAACATGGTGTATTGGCTCGGTCTTACCGCATCCATGTGAGCGATCGCAACTTCAGCGTGCGAGTCAGCAGCAGTAGCAAGCATTGCGTTCGCCGGCAAGGCTACTGGCATATACGAGGTAACGGTGCCATGGCTCAGGTTGTAGACAATGGCTGCCCTGGCCTGGGCGTTCGCATTGCCGGAAGACACGTCCAGAGCGCCCGCACGGAGGGATGCATGCACCACCCGGACTTGCGCCTGCTGGGTTGGCAAGCCCGCGCCGCATCCGGCCACTCCGAATAGCAACAGTGTCATTACAGCGAAACGCAGCAAAACACGGATTGCGCATGATCCACGTTCCGCGACGGGTACAAAGAGGACAGGCATTCACGCTCCACGTTCATCATGAACAGCACTGGATATGCCGTCAATCTACCGGAGAGCACGCTGCCGGACACCTGCGCATGCCGTCCGGCAGCGTTCCACCTGTTCCATGTTGGGAGCTACTTCTTGGCGGGCCGCTTGGCGATGATCTGCCCGGCAACTCCTTCGTATGTCGCCTTTGGCAGGATGCCGCGCGATTCCAGCTGATTTTTAGCCGTGTAGGGGCGGCCATCAATGATGCGTTTCGAGTAAGCCGCGCCAATGCCAGGCAATTGCATCAACTGGTCCAGTGACGCGGTGTTGATGTCCAGCGGTGCGCTGCTGTTTGGGTTGGCGGCCTTTGTGACCGCAGCAGTCGCGCCAGGATGGTTGGCCGTGGCCTTGGAGGCTGGCGTGGCTGGCTTTGCAGCAGTGCTCTGCGCAGTCAGCACAGGCCCCATGGCAAGCAGTGCGGCGAAGGAAAACAGGCGGACGATCTTCATGTGAAACTCCTGCGAAGGTTCTTGATGTGTGGCGCAACGTTACGTTCGCAACGATACCTGAAAGCCCTAACGCCTGCTTTACTTTTCTGATGCTTTTTACGTGGTCAAAGTGTCATTTCGTTGACACGGCCCGGCTTGGACGGATACCCTAAGTGAGTTATGAACCTCCGCACGCAGCGTCATCGGCATCCGCACCATGCGCATCACGCGATGGCGGCTGTATCCGGTGCAACGGTGTAACCAGAAACGCACACAGGATTTGAACAGCCCGCCAAGAGCGTCCATCGCAGGCGGGCTTTGTTCTGCCTGCGAGATGGATGCAAGCTGAGCCACGAGGACATATGAGCATGACACAGACCGGTTCGCCAACGACGGCGATTGACTTTGCGAAAATGGATGGATTGGTGCCCGGCATTGTGCAGGATGCCACCACGGGCGAGATGCTGATGCTCGGCTTCCTGAATGAAGAAAGCTATCGCAAGACGCTGGACAGCGGTTTTGTGACGTTCTGGTCGCGCACACGCGGCACGCTGTGGATGAAGGGCGAAACCAGCGGCAATCGTCTGCGTATTGTTAGTGCCAGCACGGATTGCGACAGCGATGCATTGCTGTTCCGCGTACACGTAGAAGGTGATGGCCTGGTGTGCCATGAGGGTACGGTAAGTTGTTTTACGAAAGCGATTGAGGTGAGTAAATAATGGGTAACATCTTGAAACTCGGAATTCCAAAAGGCTCTCTGCAAGATGCCACCATCGACCTGTTCAAGCGTGCGGGATGGCAGATTTATCCCTCGGGGCGGTCTTATTTTCCTTCGATCAATGATCCTGAGATTGAATGCATGTTGGTGCGCGCGCAGGAGATGGCGCGGTATGTGGAACACGGCGCACTGGATGCAGGACTGACCGGGAATGACTGGATACTTGAAAACCTGTCTGACGTGGAACGGATAACTTCACTGACTTACTCAAAGCAAAGCCGTCAGCGGGTCAAATGGGTGCTCTGCGTGCCGGAAGATTCGCCATTTCAAAAACCGGAGGACTTAGCAGGTAAGGTGATCGCGACGGAGTTGGTGGAATATACCAAACGGTACTTTGCCGGCAAACGAATTCCCGTGACGGTGGAGTTCAGCTGGGGCGCGACGGAGGTGAAGCCTCCCATGCTGTGCGATGCCATCGTGGAGGTGACGGAGACGGGATCATCGCTGCGCGCCAACCGCCTGCGCATTATCGAGACGCTCATGGAGAGCGAGACGCAGTTGATTGCGAACAAGGCTGCGTATACCGATCCATTCAAGAAACAGAAGATCGACAATCTGGCGCTGATGCTGAATGGTGCGATCAATGCGTTGAGCCAGGTAGGCCTGATGCTGAATGTGCCCAAGTCTAACTTGGACAAGGTGCTGAGCGTGTTGCCCGCGCTATCTTCGCCCACGGTGTCGCAGTTGAAGGATGAAGGGTGGGTGGCGGTGAATACGATTCTGGATGAGAGTACCGTGCGGGAAGTCATCCCTAAGCTCAAGGCTGCGGGTGGCAGCGGAATTGTTGAATATCCGCTAAGTAAGGTTGTTTTGTGACAAACGGATTCAGCCATGGCGCAAGGTAAAGGGTTAGGCCACTTTGGTGGTGTAACTGGAATCGCTCTTGTGTTTGTCTGGTGGTACGGCTTGATTGCGGGTTCACTTGCTGTATCGATGAGCAGAGGTCTTCTAATATCACTTTCAATTGTTGCACTGGTGGTAAGCACAGCCTTGATCAGCATGAGTGCGCTCAGTGGGTCGAAGTGGTGGTGGATTGCACTTGTCTGGCCTTTGTTCGGAGCCTTTGCATTATCGATGGTGTTAACACCGGAACATCTGCACCAATGAAATTGGAGAAGCATGAAGCTCATCAAAACTACCGGTCGGTCCACGAAAGACGCTTATGCGCAGCTTGCGACGCTGGAGCAGCGTGGCGCGGTGAAGACTGCCGAAGTAGAGCCGGCGGTCCGCAAGATCATGCTGGCCGTGCGCAAGGGTGGCGACAAAGCCCTGCTGAAGCTCGCAAAGAAATTCGATGCCTTGCACGAGAGCCAGTCACTCCGCGTGTCGCAGGCCGAGATGCTCGAGGCATGGAATGCAACTCCGGAGCCGCTGAAGCTGGCCATGCAGACCGCGGCGGAGAACATCCGCAGCTTTGCCGAGCAGCAGAAGCCGGACGAGTGGACGACAGAGAACACGGCGGGCGTTACGGTGGGTCAGATCGTGCGTCCGCTGGAGTCGGTGGGGTGCTACGTTCCTGGAGGGCGGTATCCCCTGCCCTCTACGCTGCTGATGACGACGATTCCGGCGCAGGTGGCGGGCGTGCCTCGCATCGTGGTGTGCAGCCCCAAGCCCGCGCGCGAGACGCTGGCTGCCGCCCACCTGAGCGGTGTAACAGAGATGTATCGCATCGGCGGTGCGCAGGCCGTCGCGGCGCTTGCCTACGGCACAGAGACGATTGCGCGCGTGGACAAGATCGTCGGCCCCGGCAACCTGTATGTCACGGCGGCCAAGGTGATCGCGTCGGCGGAATGTGGCATCGACATGCCCGCAGGTCCTACCGAAATCGTCGTGACCAGTGAGACAGGCGATCCGGCCGGCATCGCAGCCGATCTGGTGGCGCAGGCAGAGCATGACCCTGAGACGCTGGCCGTCTTTGTGACCGCAAACAGGACGCTGGCGAAGCAGGTGATTAAGGAAGCGAAGCAGCTGAGCAAAGCCAACCAGCTCGCAAAGGTCTCGCTGAATGCACGCGGTACCGTCTTTCTCTGCGGCTCTGTCGAAGAGACGCATACCATCACGAACCGCCTCGCACCGGAACACCTTACCGTAGACACCGAAGCCGATCTGCAATGGGTGACGAACGCCGGTTCCGTCTTCATCGGAGACTACTCGCCGCAATCGATGGGCGATTACATTTCCGGCCCAAATCATGTGCTGCCCACCGGGCGCGTGGGACGCGTGCGCGGCGGCCTGAGTGTTCACGATTTCCTAAAGATTATTACCGTGCAGAACTATACCGCTGCTGGACTCACCACACTGGGTCTCCACGCGATTGCGCTTGCTGAAGCGGAAGGACTGGTCGCTCATGCAGAGTCGGTGCGCGTCCGCATGCAGGCGGGAATGCGATGAGCATTCAGCCGCGCCGGGCCATTCGGTCGATGCCGGCGTATCATCCGCCGCTTGCTGGCCGCACCGCCTTGCGGCTTGACTTCAACGAGAACACCCATGCGCCGTCACCGCGTGTTCGAGAAGCGCTGGGCAAACTCACGCTGGAGAGCTTTACTGTCTACCCGGAACGCGCGCCGGTGGAAGCCATTGTTGCGGAGCACCTCGGCCTTCATCCCGAGCAGGTGCTGTTGACGAACGCCGTGGATGAAGCCATCCACATTGTGACGTTCACCTTCCTGGAAGAAGGCGATGAGTGCCTGTTTGCCGTGCCGTCGTTCTTTATGTACGACGTGAACACGCTCGCAATGGGCGCGGTCGCTGTACGCATCCAGGCGGATGAGACACTTAGCTTTCCTTACGAACGAATGCTGGCGGCCGTCACGCCCAGGACGAAGCTCATTATCCTTTGCAGCCCCAACAATCCCACGGGCACGGTCATCACGCGGGAGCAAATCCATGCCATCGCCAACGCCGCGCCACATGCTGTGATCCTCGTCGACGAAGCGTACTACCACTTCTTTGGCGAGACGGTGATGGATGACCTGATCGAACGCACCTCCAACGGCCGTCGTCCTGAGCAGAGCGAAGGATCCCGGGAGAGCCTCGGAGCGGCAGAGACGTCGGGCTCTTTTTCCGAGAATATTCCACGCAACATGATCGTTGCGCGCACGTTTTCCAAAGCATACGGCCTCGCCAACCTGCGCGTGGGCCTGCTTGCCGGTCCTGTTGAACTGATGCAACACCTGCGCAAAGCTACCTCACCGTACAACGTCAATGGCGTGGCGCTGGCCGCTGTGGCCGCCAGCATTGGCGATACCGAGTACATCGACTGGTACGTCGAGCAGATTCGCACTGGGCGCGCTCGCATTGAGACGGCGCTGGCGCACATGCGCGTGCCACACTGGCCGTCGCATGCGAACTTCGTGCTGATGCACATTGGCCCGCGCCATAGGCAATTTGTGGAGGCCATGCGTGCGCGCGGGGTGCTGGTGCGCGACCGGTCCGCTGACCCTGGCCTGGCGGGCTGTGTACGCATCACGGTGGGCGTCGAAGATCAGGTGGACACCGGCGTTGCCGCGCTGCGAAACTCGCTGGCAGCGGTGGGCTGGACACCCGTCGAAGCGCAACGGCCAGAGACGGAGCCGAAGGAGACACCCGAGTATGAGTAATCCCGAAAACGCCAGCGACATCCACCTCGCGCCGGCAATCAGCGTGGGTGCCCCACCTTCGTCGCAGGCTAAGGTGGGTTCGGAGCCACGCACCGGCACCATCGACCGCGCGACGACGGAGACGCAGATCAAGCTGACGCTCAATCTTGATGGGCAGGGTACCTACCACGTCTCCACCGGCATTCGCTTCTTTGACCACATGCTTGAGTTGTTTACGCGGCATGGCGGCTTCGACCTGGACCTGCAATGCACGGGCGATCTGGACGTGGACCAGCACCACACCGTCGAAGACGTCGGCATCGCGCTGGGCGAGGCGTTTGACAAGGCGCTGGGCGACAAGAAAGGCATTCTGCGCGCGGGCTACTTCGTCATGGCGATGGATGAGACGCTGGCCGTCGCCGCCGTCGATATGAGCGGCCGCGTGGGTTACGTGGTGGATGACCAGGTAAACGTGCCGATGGTGGGCGACTTGCAGACGGAACTCGTCACCGACTTCTTCGATGGGTTTGCACGCGGCGGACGATGTAATGTGCATGTGAAGACGATGTATGGGCGCAGCAATCACCACAAGATTGAGGCGATCTTCAAGGCATTCGCGCGGGCGCTGCGCGGCGCGGTCAGCCGGGATGAGCGGATGAAGGATTTGTTGCCGAGCACGAAGGGATTACTATAAACAACTGACGAATTTAGTTTTATGGGCTGTCCTATATGTTCCGGATTCTTGATCACACGGCAGAGGAATACAGCTCGAGAAGTTATAGATTTGGCAGTATAGGTTTTTGGGGTGCGGTGCTTGCTCTTGTTTATCCGTTTGTCTTGTATGGACTTTGCTGGATAGCCAGCGCGCGAATCCTTATAGCATTACAAGGATATGTATCACTCTCCTTGTTCTCTGTATGCATTCTTAGTGTCATCTTCGGCGTCTTGTCGGTTCGTGCAAGCGGGTGGAAGCGCATTGTGGGTGGCATCTCAGCTGGTCTTGCTGCCTGCGTCAATTTCTTTGTTCTTTGCCTATTTAATCTCGTTTAGCGCGGGCCTACAGCCCGCAGAACATGCATAATCGCGTAGCCTAGGCCTTCGGCCTAGGCTGTTATGGCACGAGCCTTCAGCCCGTTAAACGCTTCGTCGGGCGAAATATTCTGTTCAGCCGAGTTGGACGGTTTTGGGTTGCATCCATTCGCGGAGGCGGGGTTGGCCGAGTGCGCGGTCGTGGCCGGAGCATTTGCTGCTGCAGAGTAAATTCTTTTGCGGAGAAAGCGCGGATCAATGTGCTCTATGCTTAGACCACGCGCTTTGAGAGTTCATCGACACGGCCTTCGAGTTTCTGCTCCATGCCGTAGAAGTTGCGGTAGTCGGAGGTGAGGGTCTCGATCTGCGTTTCAATGCGGGCGAGACGCCGGTCCTGCTGGAGCCACGAGATGATCACAAGAATGCTTGGAATAGCGATGCCTGTGTAGAATTGCGCATTCGTCATATCGTCCCCTCCTAGAGACACATGGTAGCAGGGTCGGCCGCTATTGGAGACAGCCTTTGGTGCGTTTGCAGCTTTAGCATTGCATGTTCGCTTAGCCGAGTTGGATGGTTTTGGGTTGCATCCATTCGCGGAGACCTGGTTGGCTTAGTGCGCGGCCATGGCCGGAGCCTTTGGCGCTGTTAGTAGTGCAGGCGGAATGTTCATTAGGCAGGGCGTTGACGGCGATGTTGTCTGCGGTTATGCCTTCCACCAGAATCTGTTGTTCGGTGGGTTCGAGCGTCCAGATGGAGGCACCCGCGCCGCAGGGCGGGCTGTTCGCGAGGTCGATGGCTTCCTGCAGGTTGTGAATTCGGAAGAGCAGGGCAAGTGGTCCACTCAGTGCCTCGCGGGCGACGGTGGAGGCGGGCGGCACGTCGCTGAGCAGGGTAGGCTCAAAGAAGTTGCCACGCCCAATCAGGCGCGTGCCGCCGGTGAGGACCCGACCACCAGCTTTTACCGCCACTTGCACCTGCTCTTCCACCATCGCCATCGTTTCCGGCGTACCCAGCGGTCCAAGCTGTGTCTCCTCCTTCAAAGGATCGCCGATGACCAGCGATTCCAGTGCGTGCACAAGAGCGCGCGCAACTTCGTCGTAGACCGCCGCATGCACGATGACGCGCTTCGCGCTGCTGCCTCCCATGGTGAGGCCACGCACTGCGGCCGCGACAGCTTCGCCCAAATCCGCCGATGGCATGATGACGAGCGGGTCGCTGCCACCGAGTTGGAGCGTCACCTTTTTCATCAACCAACCGGCCTGTGCAGCCAGCGCCCGGCCTACGGTTTCGCTCCCACAGACCATCACGCCAGCCACGCGCTCATCGTGCAATGCGGCTTCTACCAGGCTGTCTTCGATCAGCAACGCGGACAGCGCACCACGCGGAAAGCCCGCGCGCCGCACCATTGCCTCCAACAGCAGCGCACACTGCGGCACGCTCCCAGCGTGCTTCAGCAGCACGGCATTGCCGGACAGCAGCGAGGGGATGGCACACTTGATGGCGCGCCACAGCGGCGACTCCCACGGCAGCACCGCCAGCACGATACCCATGGGGCTCCACTGCACATAGGCGTTTGGCTCGCCCGGCAATGGTTCTGGAGCCAGCATTCGCGCGCCATGCTCCGCGTAATAGCGGCAGGAGTCGACGCAGCGGACTACTTCGTCGCGAGCCGCCCGTATCGGCTTGCCTGTTTCCAGCGTGACCGTGCGGGCCAGATCGTCACGTTCATCCTCAAGCAAGGCGGCCAGCTTGCGCAGACACATGATCCGGTGTTCCACGGTGCTGGAGCGCTGTTCCGCGAATGCATGTGCCGCTTGGGCGATCTTTGCACGCAGACCCTCTTCGTCAAGGGTGTCCACACTGCGCAGGAGTTCGCCGGTAGCCGGATTGATGGAGTGCAGGGGCATGACTCGTCTTAGGCGGCGAGTGTACGCAGTGTCTCCGCAAGGACGCGCACGCCGTTCGCCATCGCCTCTACCGTAGCAAACTCGTCCGGGCGATGACTGACGCCGCCACGGCATGGCACGAAGATCATGCCCATGGGCGCGATCCGGGCCATGAAAAGCGAGTCGTGGTACGCGCGGCTTACGATCCGGCGGTGCGTGAGCTTACTGATGCCGCATGCCTGCTCGATCGCTTGCATTACCGCGTCAGAGCATGTGGCAGGCGCGTCTTCATTGATCGTTTCGACAGCGACATGGACGCGCCGGAGCGCTCGCATATCGTCACACGCGCGTCTCACGACCGCCACGACACGGTCGCGGCGCGCCTCGTCGATGTCGCGCACATCCAGTCCCATTTCGACACGGCTGGGAACACTGTTGATCGCGCCCGGATGCACGGCGACGGTTCCAACCGTGGCTACCGTGTCGGGACTGCCCGTGACGAGCGCCGCCCGTTCGACTGCCAGGATCACTTCCGCCGCGGCGCACAGCGCGTCGTGACGCTCGTGCATCAGCAGAGCTCCGGCGTGGCCGCCCACGCCTTCGACGGTGATGCGATAACTGGCGGGTGCCGCGATGTGCGTGACCACGCCGATGTCCTTACGCTCGCGCTCGAGCACCGGGCCTTGCTCAATGTGCAGTTCCAGCCACGCTTCGTAGAACTCTCGCGGCAATGGCACAGCGTCCAGCGGCCCCGCAAAACCGGCGCGCTCCCGCACCTCACGGAGTGTACGAGCTTCATCATCCCGCATGGCATCGGCGCGCTCCGGCTCCAGCACGCCGGCAAGCAAACGGCTGCCCAGGCAACCAATGCCAAAGCGTGTTGGCTCCTCTGCGGTAAACATCAGCAATTCAACAGAGCGCCGCAGCCGCACACCGGCGCGCTGTAACGTGCGGATCGCCTCCAAGCCGCCCAGCACGCCAAGCGTGCCGTCGTACATGCCCGCGTGCGGAATCGCGTCGGTGTGGGATCCGGTACCCACCGGCGGCAGATCCGGCTCCGACCCGGCCCATCGCGCAAAGGTGTTGCCGACGGTATCTTCGCGCACGGCCAGACCAGCTTCCGCATAGAGCGACTTGAGCCACGCGCGCGCACGCAGATCGTCTTCGCTGAAGACCACACGCGTGACTGCGCGTTCGCCCTCGCGACTGGTCTGCTCCGCCTGCGTGAACTCCGCAAGCCGAGCCATTTCACGCTGAAGCCGTTCCGCATCGACCTGCAACATCATCGCGATGCCACCGCGCCCAGCGGATGCCGATTCCAATCCTTGTAAATCAGATACTTTGCGGGTATCTTGCCGAGCGCGCCAAACCACTGTGGGCAGAACGCACCCATCCAGATGAAATGTCCCTTTGCAACCGGATACCATGCTTCGCCTAGCCGGTAGATGCCTTCACCCTCCAGCATCAGCAAGCCATGCTCCATGACGTGTGACTCAACCATGCTCAGCGAGGCGCCTGGCCGGTATTCCATGGTATTCACAGCGAAGTCGAATGCAGGGTCGTCCGGGAGAAGACTCCGCACCTGCACGGCCTCGTCGCCGAGCAGCGGAACGGGCACAATATCTTGTTCGGAACTGATTAGAACATCAGGCTGAGTCACACCAACAGCAGCAACATACCGTTTCTCGATTACGACCGCCGTGGCGTTCGCTTCGATGTTTGTTACATCGTGGAAGTGGGCTTCTGGAAGGTACGCAAAGCTGCCAGCGCTTAGATCTACTTCTTTGTCCTCGGTCCTTAAACGTACAGAACCGTCGAGCACAAATATGAAGCGCGAGCCGACGGCCGGCCCCAAAGAACCACCGGCTTCGAATGCTGCGGTGTACATCGCAAAGCCCGCACCGAGCGCAGGCGCGCAATGCACGCACGCGGTTGCATTCTTCATGCCCGGCAGCGGTGCCCACACGAAGGTGTCTGGCGTCTGCAGCAGGTGATCGTGCGTGCGTCTGCCGCGCGTTTCGCCTAGGTGGTGCAAGCTCATGGTGTGGCCTCGCGGGCAGCCAACGCGCGCACAAATGCGATGCCCGCCTCCAGCGCCAACGCCACATCGCCCGGCAGCACCGTCTCGTCAGGGTGATGGCTCAGCCCGTTTGGCGTGCGCAGAAACAGCATTGCAGCAGGCATGTGCGGCGCGACGATCATTGCATCGTGCCCCGCGCCGCTCACCATTCGCCGCACCACCGTGCCGGTCGCATCCACCGCATCCTCCAGCATCCGCAGCCAGTCACGATCCATTGGCACAGCTGCCTGCTCCATCCGAAGCGTAGCAGCAACAGCCACATCCCGCTTAGTGCCACATGCTTGCGCGAACGACAGTAGATGATCAACCGCGTCCTTCCGGGTACGATCGTTGGCCGACCGCACATCAAGTGACACCCGCGCCTCACCTGCAATCACATTGCCTGCGTCTGGAAAGATCTGCACGGATCCAACGGTTGCCACCAGCGTCTGCAGACCCATCGCATAGCGCTCGACCTCCACGATCCACTCTGCCGCCGCAGCCACGGCATCGTGACGCAAGCGCATCGGCGTCGTCCCGGCATGGTTCGCCTCGCCGGTAAAGACGAGTGCATACCGGCTTTGCCCCGCGATGCTCTCCAGCACGCCGAGTGGCAGACCTTCGTTCTCCAGCACTGGGCCCTGCTCGATGTGAAACTCAAGATAGCCAAGCGCGTTCGTCAAGACCGCATCCGGCAGCTTCGCGTCATTCAGACCGCACGCGCGGATCGCCTCTCGCACGCTCACGCCGCTATCCGTACGCTCCAGCACGGCATTATCCAGTGTCCCCACCAACGCGCGCGACCCAATGAATGGAACGCCGAAGCGCACGCCCTCTTCCTCGGAAAACGCGATAGCTTCCATCGCAAACGGCAGCGCATCGTCACGCAACGCATCCATCACGGCAAGCGCCAGCACAACGCCCAGCACACCATCAAATGCACCAGCATTCGGTACGGTATCCAGATGCGATGCAAGTACCAGAGTTCGCGCTCCCGCTGCCTGCGACGGGCGCACGCCGCACAGATTGCCCGCAGCATCCGTGCTGACATGCAGACCCGTTTCTTTCATCCACGACGCAACAAGATCGTTGGCACACTTCATGCCGGAGGATAAGAAGGTACGCGTCGTTTCACCAGGAACATCGGTGATCCGAGCCAACTCGCGGCAGCGCGCGATGATCGCGTTCGCCTGTTGCAGGTCAGCACTCACTCGCGTGTCACCCGGGCTTCGATGTATCCACTGGGATCGCTGATGGGCATGAAGATTTCGTTCGCGTTCTCCTGCCCAAACGGCTTCAGATCGACCAGGATGTTATGAATGTTTGGCATCGTCAGCGTGACCTCCAGAAGTTCCGGAACGGTCGCCAACGCATCCTCCGCCATGGCATACAGCGTCTGCTGGACTGACTTTGAGTCGTGCGCCGCAAAGGTCTTCAACATCCGTTCGCGTGTCCTGCGGCGCAGCTCGTTGTAGCCACTCACGCCAGCCGCATACTTCCACGCCGCCGTAACGGACGTACCCAGCAGGCGATCTGAAGTCTCTCTCAGTGTTGTCAGTTCGTCTCTTATAAAACCTTCGAAACCACTGTGCGCGGTCTTCAGCACAATCATGTTGCCGAAGCCGCAGGTCAGCGATTCGTCTCCGGCTTGCGTGCGCCGCAGTGTTGCTGTCTGCACCTCGTCCGAACCGCGCATGAAGCTGTGCGGATGTGCTTCACCATCGATGGTCAGCCGCTTCCACAAGGCCTGCTCGATATGCACCTCAGCAGCGGAGATGTGCGGATTGCGCCGAAGAAAGAAGCCGACGAGTTCCGCGGCGAACTCCTCGATTGACCCGGCACGTGACTCCTTCGCACGCGAGTACACGGTGTTCTTCATGGTGTCAGTCGCAAGGATATTAGAGTTGTCACCCTGCGTGAATGTGGCCCCAAAGGCACCCTCAAGCAGCACACGGACCGTCCACTCCCGCAGGGTGTGCACCTCGCCGTCTCGCGTCACCTTTACCATCCGGACGCCTGTCTTGCCGTAGCGATTCTCTTCCAATCTCGCCATGCGCGCTGCACTCCTGCGTTCTAAGGTTCAACTGCCCCGGTATGTCGTGTACGCATTGGCGGTCATCAGCAGAGGGATATGGTAGTGCCGCTCATCGGGCTTCACTGAAAACGTGATCTCAACCACAGGATAAAGACTCTCCAGGCCTTGCCGCACAAAGTAGGCACCGGTGGCGAAGCGCGCGCAATACAGCCCCGGCAGCATTGGTTCACCTTCCGGCAAAAGATGGTTTACGCGACCATCCGCGTCCGTCGTGACGGCGTTCAACGTCATCCACTCGCCGTCCGTGTCGCGATCTAACTCTACTGCGACGCCCTCCGCCGGACGTCCCGTGGCAGTGTTGAGGATGTGGGTTGAGATGCTCATGCCGCCTGGATGCCCTCGTTCTGCGCAAGCCATTTTCGCAGACGTATGTGCGCGATCTCGCGCTGCTGCTCCGCCGCTTCGTGCAACTCGGCTTCGGCTGTGTTTCGCATCCGCCGTTCCAGAATAGCCAGTATTTCGATTGAGCTTTTCCCTGTCGCGCACACAATAAAGGTGCGCCCAAACCGGGCTTCGTACACTCGGTTACCTTCCGCAAGCCGAGCCGCGAAGTCCGCCTCAGCCTGTGCCACACCGCTCTGTTCACCAGCGCTCCACGCCAGCGACGATGCGGTTGCCGTGCCTACAGCCTTGCGCTCGCCGATGCGGGGATGACTTGCAAACGCCTCCTGCCAATCCGCCTCAGCCAGCGGCCACCATGCCGCATCACTCGCGGCGAGCAACTCCGGCAATGTGGACAGCGGCCGCCGTGCCGCCAGTTGATGCGCCCACGCCCGCGACCCGCAGCATGGCAGAACCTCACCCGCCGCCTGCTCCAAGGGCATCGCGTTCCACTGCTCGAGAAAGCTCATGCAGGGCCTCAGCATACATCAATCAGCGTGCTGTGCCGCGCACAAGTTCGCATCCAATGTTCTCCCTCGGGAATGAGCCGTCGCAATACACAGTCGTTCCTCGCAGCACGGTTTCGCGCACCACGCCGCGCAGCCGCTCGCCCATGTAGGGTGACACCTTGTGACGGTAGTGCAGCACATCCTTCGTTACGACGAACTCCGAATCGGGATCGAACACGACGAAGTTCGCATCGCCTCCTACCTCAATCGCGCCCACCTGTCGCCGCAAACCAGCCAGCGCAGACGGAGCACCGCTCATCCATCGCGCAAGGTCGCGCAGACCGAAGCCACGCTTCTGCGCCTCCGTCCACATTACCGGCAACGCCGTCGACAGGCTGGCGATTCCGCCCCAGGCCACGTTGAAACGCCCGTCGTCCTTGCGCTTCATCTCCGGCGGACAGGGTGAATGGTCCGTCACGACGAGGTCGATGACGCCCGCGGCGAGCGCGGCCCAGAGCGCCTCGCGATTGGCCCGGCCGCGAATGGGCGGAGCACATTTGAACTCCGTCGCGCCATCCGGGATCTCTTCCGCGCAGAGGTGCAGGTAGTGAGGGCAGGTCTCCACCGTTAACGGCAATCCCTCGGCCTTCGCGGCACGCAGCATCTCCACCGCTTGTGCCGTTGCCAGATGCACGATGTGGAGACGGAAACGATAGCGGCGGCACAGATCGAGCAGCAAGCGAATGGCTGCGAACTCTGCCTCATCGGGACGCGACGCCAGATACGTTACGTACCGGTGCCATGCGGGGTCTTCGGCATCGGGCAGTGTAACGAGTGCTGCATCGATCGGTTCCTGCAACTCCGCATGGACGAGCAGCGGCAGGCCGGTTTGTGCAATGAGCGGCAGCGCAGTCTCCAGGTTGGCCGCGTCGATGCTTGTAAACCCTTCGCACCCCGGATACACCAGAAAGCATTTGAAGCCCGGCACACCTGCGGCAGCCAATGGCAGCAGATGCGCGGAGTTGCCATGCCCAGCCAGACCCACCGCACCACCCCAGCTCATCCAGTCCACGCGGCACTTGCCCGCAGCCGCCTCGCGCTTTGCCTCCAGCGCGGCTACCGTCGTCGTCTCTGGCAGGCAGTTCAGTGGCATATCGATCAGAGTGGTGTAACCGCCCGCAGCCGCGGCGCGTGTTCCCGTCTCGAAGCCCTCCCACGCCGTCCTCCCCGGCTCATTCAGGTGTACGTGCGTGTCCACCAGGCCAGGCATTAAGGCAAGCTCACCCACATCGCGCACCGGCACATCGTCCGGCACTGCGGCAATGCCGCAAATGTGCTCGATGACGCCGCCGTTCACGATGACCGCAGCTGCATCTTCTCTCTGCGGTGTGACCACACGCTGCGATATCCAGGCCCGTCGCATGAATGTAGTATGCACGGAGTAACATGCGATACTGCACCGGGATGTCTGCTGAATCACATCAACCCGATGCGAAGTTCATGCGCATGGCCATCGAACTTGCCACAGAAAACGTACGCTCCGGGCGGGGAGGTCCATTTGGTGCGGTAGTCGTGCGCCATGGCGAGGCCGTCTCGGCCGAGGCAAACTCTGTGACGCGCACCAACGACCCCACGGCCCACGCGGAAATGAACGCCATCCGCGCAGCTTGCACAGTGCTGGGCACCTTTCAACTGGAGGACTGCGACGTGTACACCTCATGCGAACCCTGCCCCATGTGCCTGGCCGCCCTGTACTGGTCCCGCTGCGCGCGCATCTTCTATGGCAACACCGCGCAGGACGCGGCGATCGCCGGCTTTGATGACAGCTTTCTCTACGAGGAGATACAGCGCCCACTTAGGAAACGGCGCATTCCCATCGCGCGTCTGCTGGGTGAAGAGGCAGTCGTCTCTTTCAACGCGTGGCGGCAGAGCATAGCTAAAATCAGGTATTGACCATGGCGAAGATCGCAGGCAGCACACAAAAGATTACCCGCGTCGCGATTCTTGGCTTCGGGACCGTTGGTTCCGCCGTTGCCCAGCTGCTGCGCGCGCAGAACTTCCCGGGAATTGAATTGGCGCAGATCTACAACCGCGATGTCGAGCGCAAGCGCACCAGTCCCGGTGCTGAGGGGCTGGACGCAGACATCATCTGGACCGGCAATATCGAAGACGTTCTGAACAGCGATAACGATGTGGTGATCGAGACAGTCGGTGGCCTCGATCCCATCGAAAGCTGGCTGAAACAGGCACTGATGAACGGCATGCACGTCGTCACCGCGAACAAGCAGCTTATTGCGTATCGCGGGCCGGCGCTGGAGGAGATTGCAAGAGAGAACAAACGTGCGCTTGTCTACAACGCGGCTGTGGCGGGCGGCGTGCCTGTCATCCCGGCCACGCTGCACGGCTTGCAGGGCGACCGCATTACACGCCTCTCCGGCATCCTGAACGGCACCTGCAACTTCATCCTCTCGCACATGGAGCAGGGCGAGGATTACGCCACTGTCCTACAGCAGGCGCAGGCACATGGTTATGCTGAAGCCGATCCCACAGCCGACGTGGACGGCCTTGACGCCCGTGCCAAGCTCTGCATTCTGGCGCGTGCCGCCATGCAGGCTGGCATCAATCCAGACGAGATCAGCACGCAAACGATCCGCTCCATCGCCGCCATCGATTTCCAATATGCGCGTGAACTTGGCTGCACAATACGGCAGATTGCCCGCGTAGAGCTCCGGGAGGGCACGGTGCGCGCGCGCGTTGGCCCCATGCTTGTGCCCAAAACCTCGCCCATCGCGTGGTCGCACGGCACGCAGAACATGGTGGTGACCACGGGGAGCTTTGGCGGCGATGTTGTCTTCAGCGGCCATGGCGCAGGCGGCAATCCAACGGCGGTTGCCATCGTTAGTGACCTGCTTTCCGTCGTTCACGGATCCAACTCTGTCGCGCTGCCCGTTCGCGACTACCCCGTGTCCGGCGAGTTCCTGGCACCGCACTACCTCCGCTTCATCGTGCGCGACAAGCCAGGCATCATCTCGGCCATCAGTGGCGCGCTTGCCGCGGCCGGTGCCAACATCGACAGCATTCTCCAGCGCCCCGGCTACCCCAAGAACGCGCTGCCCTTCGTCGTCACCACGGAACCGTGCCTTACCTCGACGGTCCACACCGCAGTTCAACTCATCGCGCCCATGCCGACCATGCTGCAACCGCCGCTTGCGTTGCAGATGCTCACGGAAGACGACAAAGCCGAAGACTAATCGGCAACAGCAATGCCGTGGCGGATGTATTCTCCTAGAAAGTACATGCAAACCTTTCTAACCGTAGCTCTTGCAGCATTCCTGTGCGCCGCCGCGCCCGCTCTCTCGCAAACACCTGGAGAAATCGTTAATCTGCCCGGCCTGCCGAATACGTTGTTCGCGGAACGTGCGCATTATGTGGTTCTGGTTTCACTGGATGGCTTCCGCTATGACTACCCCCAGGAATTTGGCGCGCCCAACCTGACGGCGTTGGCACGCGGCGGAGCGTCTGCACCGGACGGCATGTTGCCTTCGTACCCGTCGCTGACCTTTCCAAACCACTGGACGCTGGTGACGGGCCTGTACCCGGAGCATCACGGCATTGTGCGCAACAGCTTCTACGATCCCGCGCGTAAGGAGACGTACAGTTACAAGAATCCGAAGTTCAATACGGACGGCAGATGGTATGGCGGCGTTCCACTATGGTCGCTGGCGGAGCAGCAGGGGATGCGTACCGCGTCGTTCTTCTGGCCGGGTTCAGAGGCGGAGGTTGCAGGCGAGCGCCCGGACAGCTATGTCCGCTTTCTTGACACTTATCCCGAGGAAAAGCGCATCGACCAGGTGATCGCGTGGCTGGGTCTGCCTCGGGCGGATCGACCGCACCTGATTACGCTGTACTTCAGCAATGCCGATCATGCCGGACACAACTTTGGTCCTGACTCAGTACAGACTGCCGATGCCGTGCACAAGCTGGATACGCTGATGGGCGATCTGCGCAAACGGCTGGACGCGACGGGGTTGCCAATCAATTTGATCGTGCTGGCGGATCACGGCATGGTGCGCGTCGATCCTGAGTGGATCGAGTTCGGCAAATTCGCAAACCTGGACCGCGTGCGTACGCATGACTGGCTGATGTATCCGGATTCCGAAGCGGACGCTGAAAAGCTGTACGAGGAGTTCAAGAGCCACCCGGACCCGCGCTTCAGCGTGTACCGGCGCGCCAATGTGCCGCCTGAACTGCATTACAGCAGCAACCCGCGGATCGGCGACCCCGTGCTGATCCCAAACGGACCGTACCTCGGCCACGCACACGCTGCCGAAACCAAACTCGAGCCCGGCGAGCACGGCTACGATCCCGCGAAGCTCACCGCCATGCGCGCCCTCTTCATTGCCAACGGGCCGGACATCGGCAAGGGCGTGTCGCTACCCGTGTTTCCGAATGTGGATGTGTACAGCTTCGTTGCGAAGCTGCTTGGCTTGAAAGCGCCGCCAACGGATGGTGAGCTTGGGCCGTTGAAGGAAGCGCTGAAGAAGTAGAAGCAGGCCCTTCGGATATCTGTAACTCCCGGCGGCGTACTTTCTATCTCGGCGGCTAAAGCCGCTATCCGGGTCTCGATTCTATGTCGGTGGCTGAAGCCGCTGCGGAGAGCACGAAATGAGGTGCAGGCCTAGCTGATTAGTAATCAAACTAAGCCTGTGCTTATCGTGATCAACTCGACCTGCGCGGCTTTAGCCGCCGAGATGATTGGTCTCTTGGAAAACGGCCTGCTCTGGAGCGGTGCACTTACTTCAGGTTCTTGTCATCCAGCACGGTCCAGCCTTCGGCCTTTTTCATGGCCATCTCGCGGCCGCCAGAGGGCACCGTGCCCACGCCCTCATCCAGCTGATTGATTTCCATGTGGTTCGACTTCATGGAGGCGTGGCAGGCGACGTAGCTAACATCCTTGTCCAGCGATCCAGACACCGCGCCGGTCATGTTCGCGTTGCCGTTGTCGATCAGCTTCAGACCGTCTCCCGTCACCAGCATCTCCACCACGGTGCTGCCGGGCTTGGCGCTGCTCATGGTGGCGTTCGCCTTGTCCATCGCCGCCTGCCAGTCCGCCGGATTGTCAGAGTGGATGTGAATCAGAATCTTCTGCGAGGGCGGCACCGGCGCGGCGGCAGGCGCACTCTGCGCCACCAGTGCAGCAGGCACCAGCAGCGACGAGCAAATCAAAACTATCCACTTGCGACAAGTCATGGGCGTGAATCCTTTCAGCATCTTCGCAGCATACAGCAATGTCATAGAGGTAACTCACCATTCGCTGCACTGCGCGTAATTCTGCGAAACAAGCAGAACAGCCATCTTTCCCCAACCGGTTGCGCAGCAGAACCGCTTGTCCTCGACAGTCGCGTAGCTTCGCGCTGAAGAAGTAGGATAGAGCGTATGGGCCACGTTGTCTCTAGGCAGGACTGGGGCACGATCGACATCGACACCGACACAGGCGTGATCCTTGTGCGGGAGGACTGGCACTATACCTGGCATACCGATCCCGGAGTACAACCGTTTAGCATTGCGCAGAGACGGGCGTTTCACCGCCGCCTTGATCGTGAGATATGGGGAAAGTGGAGCTGGCACTTCAGAGTTCATGCAAAGGGGAACGCACCGTTTGCGCAGAAGTTCGCTGGCAAAGCTCTGGTTCTCAATTTCGATATACGCTGGGTGCTGCACGGAGGACAGTGGGAGGTGGAGGTGGTTCGCGTCGCTCCTGGCACCGTTATGAACAATCGCACACGCTCCAATGTGCTATTTGCGACACGCCACATCCAGCTCTTTTCGTTGCTGTTCCAGTCCTATACCGCTTTCAGCAGCACAGGTGCTTCAAAGCCGGGATTCCGGACCGGACCACACGAATTTGGGCACACGCTGGACTATCCAGACGATTACCAGCCGACGAGTCCTTACCTGAATGACACCAACAGCCTGATGAACATCGGCCAGCAGTTGCGGCAACGTCATATCGCGCTCGTGATTCAAACCCTCAACACGATGATCCATGGTGTCACCTTTGAGCTCTGACGCGCGCGTTACCCGTTCTCTCGGTCTACTTGCCATGTGCATTGTGGCGTTCCTGAGCGCTTTCGCAAACGATCCGCGCGTTGCCCCGGCAGACCACAAAGAATGGTCCCCGAATCACGCTTTCTTTCTGGAAGCAAACGTGAAGGAGAAGCGCACGCGGGTATTCCGCGCGGGTAAAGTCCAGCAGATGTTGTGGGAGATACCGGCCTATTTGGAGATAGCCGACCTGTCAAATGATGGAAAGCACGTAGCTTCCAGCTACGCGGGTGGCAACATACTTGACCCGGGTGTGCGAGGGACCGATACGCTGGTGACGTTCTACAACGCGGACGGTACCGCTCGGGCCATCCCGGTCGCCGACATTCTTCCTGACTTTGCGCATTTACCGCATTCCACTGCGGGGCAGCCGTGGGGACGGGTTATGGGCTTTCAATCCACAGGGCAGCTGCTTATCCTCCGGAATGACGGTCGGCATGTACTGCTTGATCCGGCGACTGGCACCATGCGTGAGACCCGCCGGTAAATCAGTTGCTCATGTCAATCTTGTGATACTGCTCGCGAGTCAGACTTGGAACCAAGCTTAAGGATAACGTGTGGTTCGCGTCTCCTGAACTATTGATGTGAAACCTGCTGATCCAACCCTGGAAGGAGTACGAGCAAACCACGTCTGAGCGGCTGTCATCCGTCCAGAAGTCGATCTTCATGTCCTTGACCTTGTCGCGTGTCACAATATTCGCGAGATCGAAGAGACTGCGCAAGGTGGCAAATCGCATGTTTGTTGTGTCGTTGATGTCCACCTGTATGTCAATAGCACATGCCACGCTGCCCATCATCGGCATCCCTGTGCTGTCGTGTTCCGTCGTAATGCCGAAGTCGGTTGTGACCGCCTGAAACGCGCTGCCATCAATCGTTATTGTTGTGCGACTGGGTTGGGCCACTGTCCACCTTCCATGCACATTGTACTAGCCCATGCGAGTCTGAACATCAGGCGAGAGTACACCGGGCTAGTACTTCGGCATACTCGGGTCGATGCGGTCGGCCCAGGCGGTGATGCCTCCGGCGACGTTGTGAACGTGCTGGAAGCCGTGTTGCTTCAGGATGAGCGAGGCCTTTTGCGAGCGGCCGCCGGTTTTGCAGTGGATGTAGATTTCATCTTGCTCGTGGCCTTTCAGTTCGGCGATGCGAGCTTCAAGTTCGCCTACCGGGATCAGCTTCGCCCCCAGCGTGGCAATCTGCGTTTCGTGCGGCTCGCGCACGTCCAGGATCAGCGCCTTGCCCTCGTCTTGCTTGGCCTTCAGCGTTTCGACGGAGACCTGCGGAATGCCGTCCTTCTCCAGCAGGTCGGCTGCGATGGCACCGTGAGATGAAACCTCTAATGGTCCCACAGCCGCAGGCGGAGCGATGCCGCAGAACTGGTCGTAGTCGATCAGTTCCTTGATTTCGTGCGTGCCGCAGGCGGGGCAGTTGGGGTTCTTGCGGAGCTTAAGCGTGCGGAAGGTCATGCCCAGACTGTCCACCAGCAGAAGGCGGCCAATGAGCGGATCGCCGATGCCGAGGATCAGCTTGATGACTTCCGTCGCCTGGATGACGCCGACGAGGCCGGGCAGGATACCGAGCACGCCGCCTTCCGCGCAACTGGGAACGAGACCCGGCGGTGGCGGCTCCGGGTAGAGGCAGCGATAGCATGGGCCTTCCTCGGTGGCGAAGACGCTGGCCTGGCCCTCGAAGCGGAAGATGGAGCCGTAGGCGTTCGGCTTGCCGGTGAGGACGCAGGCGTCGTTGACTAGGTAACGCGTCTGGAAGTTGTCCGTGCCGTCCGCGATGACATCGTAATCCTTGAAGATTTCGAGGGCGTTAGCCGAGGTCAGCATCGTGTTGTGCTTGACGATGGTGACGTTTTTGTTCAGACCTTTCAGCATCTGCTCGGCGGAGTCCACCTTCAGCTTGCCGACGGTTGCTTGGGAATGGATGACCTGGCGCTGCAGGTTGCTCTCATCCACCACGTCGAAATCAACCAGGCCGATGGTGCCGACACCCGCGGCCGTTAGGTACAGAGCCAGAGGCGCGCCGAGGCCTCCCGTACCTACGCACAACACCTTTGCGGCCTTCAGCTTGCGCTGGCCGTCCATGCCCACTTCCGGCAGGATGAGGTGGCGCGAGTAGCGAGCAATCTCCTCGTTGGAGAGCTTCGGCAGCTCTGCCGTGTGCGGCTCCGCCAGCGCCTCTTCCGCGATGGCAGGCGTACCGCCCGCGATGGAGGGGATGATCGACAGCTCGTCCTCAGGCTTCACCGGCGAGGCGTCCTTCTCCGGCAGGTCCCGGATGTCGTCGTCGTTGAGGTAGACGTTGACGAAGGAGCGCAGCTTGCCCTCCGCGCCGAAGAGGTGCTGCTGCAGCGCGGGGTGCGCCTCGGTCAGCTTCGCGAGGGCATCCTTGACGGTGGGCGCGTCCACCTCAACCGTGGACTGCTGCCCGGTGAAGCTCCGCAACGGTGTTGGAATCAGAATCGTCATGGTGTCCTTTGGATTACAACCGCGACAGATTGGATGCGGCGGGAGCTTTAGCGCGGGCCTACAGCCCGCAATCGGCTTCTCACTCCATACCTGGGGCGTTGCCCCAGGCTATTACAACGCAGGCCTTCAGCCTGCAAGAGCTGGGCAGCCCGTCTGATGTTTGCAGAGAGAAACGTCAACAGGAATCGCTGTCACCATGACAGGATTGGGCTACTCCGCGACAAGAATTTCCTGGTCTTCGAAGCGCTTGTCCTCTTCGCTGGTACCGCGCAGGAGGAATGCATTCGTCATCTGTGCCTTGCCCCGCGCGACGGCGGTGATGACGTAGCTGCAGCCAAACCAGTGCGCTTCCGCGAAGTCCGTGGTGGACCACTGTGCGGGGTGGTCCGGGTGCGAGTGGTAGAAGCCGACGATGTCCAGGCTTTTTTTGCGGCCTTCGCGCTGCGCCTGAATGAGTTCCTGCGGAGCGATGTGGTAGCGGTTATGCGCGGAGTCGGTACGCGTGTTGCCTGCCCGTATCAGATCGACAACTTCGTTGCCATCCGCGCCGGTTTGGCCCAGCATAATGCCACAGCACTCGTGCGGGTACGTCTCCTCACCATGACGGCGGAGCGCTTCGTAATCGGACTGGGTGAGCTTCAGCACGGCACCTCACTTAAGGCACTTCCCGATTCGTACTTGTGATTGCGGGCGCAGGTAACCATAGGCGTCTTATTTCTTACGCATGTGCCACGAATTAAATGCATCATATTCATTCAGCACTTTCGGACTGCTTCAGGTAGCGCTCCCAGAACACCGTGCGCTTCAGACGGCTTCTCGCGTACAGTAGCCCCATTGTTCCCCCAGCGGCCAGCAGGATCAATCCCAAGAGCGCCATTGTTGGATTACCGTCCTGATAAGAGTTCGGACGACTGGATTGTAGAAGATACTCTCCTGCCAACAGGATCAGCAGAATCAAAAAGAACTTAAAGAATCGTCGCATCGGAGCCAATGCCCTGCGTCGTTTGAGGTCAGCCTCCAAGCGCGCTAATTGCGCAAGGCTCTTTGCCTTTGCCTCGTTCTGTTGACTCCTATTTGCTGATTCCCACTCAGATTGAACCTTTGATACAGCTTCCAACTTATCGTGCAGACCACGCTCACCCAGCGCATATTTCGCAGCAGCAAACGCTTCATCTGTCCACTGGCTGCGGTCATTCTTTATCAGCAGACGAACAAGCTCCACGGTCGGCTTGGCCCGCATCGTGGCTCTTAACTGATCAGAACTTACCTTCATAGCGTGCCCGCAGACTAGCATAGGTTGAGGTTTACATACGTCATGTGATTTGCGGATGTTTCCTCACTACAATGCTGCTCACCAATTGCAATGCAGGCACAGAAGCCAAGTCTTGCGGGCATACGGTATCTGCTCGACCCACTTACGCTAGGAACTAGTCTTCCGTCCAGAAGCGCTCGCTCAGGTACTTTTCCGCTCCATCGCATAGCACGGTGACGATGACGGCTTCGCGGCCAGCGGCGTACTCCTCTTCCGCGATCTGCAAGGCGGTGTTGACGTTGGCACCGGCGGAGACACCCACTAGCAAACCCTCCTCACGGCCCAGCCGCTTGCACATGGCGTAGGCGGGCTCGGTTTCGGCCCAGATATTGCGGTCCGCCAAGGAGGGATCGTAGATCGGCGGCACGATCGCGGTCGGCATGTGCTTGAGGCCTTCAAGGCCGGTGAAGGGCGAGTCGGGCTGCATGCTGATGCACTGAATCTTAGGGTTCAGTTCGCGAAAGCGGCGGGTGCAGCCCGTGAAGGTGCCACTGGTGCCCATGGCCGCGATAAAGTGCGTCACGGCACCTTCAGTCTGCTGCCAGATTTCGTTGGCGGTGGTGCGGTAGTGCGCCAGCCAGTTGTTGTCGTTGCCGTACTGGTTGGCATAGAAGTACTTCTCGGGATGCGCCGCGTACAACTCGCGCACCTTGCGGATGGCTCCGTCAGAGCCATCACCCGCAGGCGTGTAGATGATTTCCGCGCCATAGACGTGCAGCATCTTTTTGCGTTCCGGGCTGGCGCTGGCCGGCACACAAAGCGTCACCGGGAATTGCAGCGCCGCGCCCAGCATGGCGTATGCGATGCCGGTGTTGCCGCTGGTCGCGTCCAGCAGCGAACGCTCCGGCTGCGCATCTCCCAACTCGCCCGAAGCCATGGCTGCGCGCACGATGGATGATGCCGGGCGATCTTTCACGGAACCGCCAGGATTGGCGAACTCCGCTTTGCCCAGCAGCGTGATGCCGGGCAGGTGTGACACGATGCGGTCCAGCCGCACCATCGGCGTATTGCCGATGCGGTCCAGGACCGTCTGCCCCAACGCCGCCCTCTCTGCCATTATCGCTGTCATCTGCCTGCCTCTAAGTCGCGCACGCATCCAAGAATATGCGACAGTAAATCGTACCCCGTTGCCGCAGACACGACCGCTCTGCGCGTAACCCCGAGGCTTTAACTCATGTTCTTCAAGAAGAAAGTCGAGAAGCGCGGCTTCAACGACGTCCTTGCCACCCTTGGCGCTCAGAAGTTTGATGTGTCGCCAGCCGGAGAGGGTGCAGGCGGCCAGCGGGTTAGCGGTGCCTACCGCGTGTCAAAATACGGCTGTGCGGCGGAAATCGCGCCATCGCCCAGGGCCGGTGAAAAAATCGTCCCTCCTCCCGCAGCCGCTGAGATTGTGTCCCGGCCTGGCATCCTCCTGAATGGACAGATCGCGCGCATCGTGGACCGGGGCTACCAGAAGTTCCTCAAAACACCCACGCTGGAGATCGTTGCCACCGCCGACCATTTGCGCGCCATCCATCAATTTTCGGAAGAGCTGGACGAGGCTGTAGGTGCCCCCATGCTCTACAACGAAAGCCTTGGGACTACCAGCGATAGCTACCTCTACGACCGTGTCAAAGGCCGTGAAGCGCACGTGGAGACTGGCCATCGTACGGCTGACGCATTGCAGCGCTCGTCGGCGGCCACGGGCAGCGGGAGCGACGCGGCAAACGATTTGTAGGCTCTACGGGGTTCGCCCGCGGCTGCGCTGCCACTCGCGATACGCTTCGCTCTTGCCCATGCCGCGTTCGCGCGCAACCTGCTTCAATGCATCTTTCTCGTCAGCACCGGCGAGGATCAGCGCACGAACCGCGCTCGCAAGATTTGCGTTCGGAACTTCCTGCTGCAAAACCTCGCCTGAGAGCAGCAGGACCATCTCACCCCGCACGGAATCACGAGCTTCCAAAACAGCCCGCACCTCGGCAACGGTACCGCGCAGCACCTCTTCGTGCAGCTTCGTCAGCTCTCGTGCCAGCACCACCCGGTGTGCCGGGCCAAAGACCGTCTCCACATCCGCAAGCGCATCCAGCACGCGATGCGGCGTCTCATAGAAGATTTGCGTGGACGCTTCCGCAGCGGAACGCATTTCCCGCAGAACGGTTTCGAGCGCGGATTTTCGTTCGCCCTCCTTGGATGGCAGGAATCCCCGAAACGCGAAGCGCTCTGCGCATAGCCCGCTTGCCAGCAAGGCCGTTAGTGCGGCATTCGCACCGGGTACGGCAAACACGTCTACGCCCGCGACGATGGCGGCGCGCACCAGATCCTCGCCGGGATCGGCGATGCCCGGCATGCCCGCATCGCTGACCAGGGCCACGCGCGCGCCCTCCCGCAGTTGCCGCGCCAACTCTTCCGTGCGGCTTCGCTCATTGTGCAGGTGATAGCTGACGGTCGGCGTGGATATGCCATAGTGCTGCAACAGCTTGGCGGTTTGCCGTGTATCTTCGCAGGCGATGCGGTCCACCGAGCGTAGCACGCGCAGGCCGCGCAGCGTGATGTCTTCGAGATTGCCGATAGGCGTCGCCACGATGTACAAGCCAGGAGCCAGGGGCGTCTCCTTCGGCGCGATCCGCTCAGCCATGCGTTTCCGTGCGCCGGGACCGGTCGCGTTGACGCCGCCCGCGGCCCAGCAGCGCCATGGCCTGCGCCAGGTTGCCGGGAATCACGATGCCTACCAGGTGTTCGTCATGCAGTACATGCAGGAGTTGCGCGCCACGATGCCCCCGCACGCGTCGCAACGTCTGTGAAAGCAGATCACCCGGTGCGGCCGTTTCCACCTGCCGCTCCATCGCACTCTGCACATATGCGTTGCCATCCGCGCGCAGCGCCAGCATCAGGTTCGTCCGGCTGATTGCTCCCACAACGAGCGGCCCGCGCACTACGGGGAAAACCTCCTGCAGCGACTGCACGCTGCGCCGCAATGCATCTTCCAGCGTGTCCGACGCGGACAGCGTGGCAAACTCGCGCAGCATGACATGTTCCATGGTGATGTCGTCCGCAGCCGACAAGGCCAGCACGGTCTTGGACTCGGAGCGGCTGGCCAGCAGCACCATCACGCCCATCAGCAGCACCCAGGTATTACCCATCAGCGCACCCAGCAGCACCAGCAGCAGCGCGATGCTCTGGCTGATGCCCAGGGACGCGCGTGTCCCCGCGTCCACTCCACGGATCTGCCGTAGTTGCTGCCGCAGAAGAACGCCCGCGTCCAGTGGAAACGCAGGCAGCAGGTTCAATCCGCCCAGCAGCACCTGCGCCCAGATGGCCGCGCGCAACAGATGCGATGGGCTGAACCACGGCTTCTCAAACAGGTTGATGCTGGCGGTCGAAGAATACATCAGCAGCGCCATGGTGATGCCCGCGAAGAAGTTACACACTGGACCGACCATGGCCAAGAGCCGCTCGACTCCGGGTGTCAGCCGTGCGCTATCGTCCTGGGAAGCAAGGGGCACCGCTCCCGTGGGCAACAGGATGAGCCGTGATGGGCCGCAGCCCGCCGCCACCAGCGCGATGCAGCGGCCCGTCTCCCGCACCAGCACAGCGGAGAGCAGCAGCAGCCACAGGGCAAAGCCCCTGAACGACGAGCCCGTGAACGTCGCCGCAAACAGCATCATGCACGGCAGCAACAGCATGAAGTAGGTGTGCAGGCGAATCTCCACCCCGAAATACCTGCCCAACGGAAACGCCCAACCCTGCATGGGTCTATTGTATTGGCGTAGATGCAATCACATCCCACAATGCGACATATCATTCCCAACCGTCTCACTGCTGCTTTGGGGCTAACTCTTGGATCACATGACCCTGAGCATCATAGAAAGCCAAGCTGGGAGTCCCGTCGGACGCGACCTTCATAACGATGCGTTTCTTTCCATCGGCACCCGAAAGAGCAACGCTTGCCACGCCTTCACCCTCCCGTCCAATCCAAACTCTTCGCTTGCCGTCGCTCACACCCAGGCCAGCAAAGCGGTCTTCCTTATCGTCGATTCCAGCGAGTTGCACGATCTGACCCGCACCGTACTTGTCAAAGGAAAGACTCCCGCCAGAATCTACAACATCGCCCCTTACGTTCTTTCTCCCGCCGAAGATCAGCCCTCCGTTTTCAGTTCCTTCATCGTTGTAGAAAATCAATCCAGCCTGAGGACGTGCCTCGCCCATTTCTGGGTGTTCCTGTCCCTTGATGACAACCGGAGGGAGGCGACCCTTGTTCGAGAGAACCATCCTCGTTGTTCCATCAGGCTCTACAACGTCGATCCGCTGCACGTGCAGTTCGTCAAACGCCGCATTCCTGGGCTGTTTCGCCCCAAGCAAAACAATCCCAAGCAGAACTGTGCTGGTCAGCGATGCGTATCCTAAAAGGACTTTCTGAAGCAATGTAGTCATGACAGACGCTCACAGTGATTTCGAACCGATACGTTTGCTGCGGTGAAGAAGTTCCGTTCAGACGTACTAGGGTAGCCTGCTTAGTTCATGGCAACAGCGTGTTAGATAACGATAAACGCGCTTGTGGTGAAATGTATTCGGCTTCTTGATATGCGGGAATGCGTCATCTACTTTGCATGGAGCGCGTACTGCGTAGCTCCTTGAGCTTATCTTTGGCGTCCTGATTGCCCGAGTCGAGCTTAAGCGCTTGATTAAAGGCGTCAGTGGCGAGTTCGTTCTGGCGATTCTTCATGTAAGCCTCTCCGAGAGACTCTTGGTCGTCGCTTGATGCCGAATAGATCTGGACTGCGAGTTTAAGGATGACGATAGCTTCGGGAAGATGATCATGGTCCACCAACTCGGAGGCCCAGGACCGGAGCGAAGTCTCGTCAAGTTTGAAATCTGGCTTCTCCTTTTGCATCGCTGCATAGATGGCCGCAGCCTGGTCGAAGCCTTGTTGCCCGACTTGGGAGCGTAAGGCTTCAAAGGACGCCGGTGTGCCTTTGGCGGGGCGAAAGCTGGCGGCGAGCAGATGCGGTGAAACGCCGTTTTCTGCGGGAGCCTTCTTGAGAAAGGCCATCGCGACAGAATCATGCTTGAGGTAGGCATCAAGGAAGTTCAGGGTGTAACGGCAGACCCATGCAAAGCCGACGATGCCATCTGCACGCGAGTAGTCTCCCTTCTTCTGCACGTCGTAAGTCTTCCACAGGTCCTCGTTGCGCTGGAACATGGAGCTGTGTTCGAGGTGGATGAGCGCCATGTCATGCACGATCAGGAGGTCGCCATGTGTCCATGCGTTGAGGACGTTGGGGCCCTCGGAATCTTTGCTGTTGAGATACCGGGACTGATCTTCGAGGGTGAACTCGCCTTGAGTGAAGAAGAGCAGCGGTGTGGTCATTTCGTCAGGGTGGACATAGCCGGACTGCTTTACGAGGCCAGGGTAATAGCGCATGGAGCCGTCAAGAGCGATAAGTGCGTCGATGCGCGAGTCGCGCGCAGCGGCGAAAAGATTGGAGATCCCACCCCAACTGAACCCGGCGACTGCAATTTCGGAGAGGTCGGTGTCGGGGAGGGTGCGGGCGTATGAAATTAGAAAGGAGATGTCACGTGCTTGCGCCTCAGTGCCGGGGATGTCCGTGGTTAAGTTGCGAGTGACTATGCCCATGCTGGGACTTGCGATGACGACGTAGCCATGGCTGGCGAGGTACTCGCAGAGATCGGCGTTCTCCCACGACATGGCGGACAAGCTGGGTGCATAGATGACGACGGGAAAGCGACCGGCAACGGGTGCGGCATTCGGAACCGCCCAAAGGCTGTCCTTTAGGGTGGGAGTCAGGGACTTGATCCAGTTTTGCCAGTCGGACGAGATGTGGGGATTTGCAAAGTCGGTTTCAGTAGCGAGAAGCTTGGCATAATTAGCGACCGTCATCTTCTTTGCTTTGGAAGCCTCGGCGGGGTACCAGATAAGGGTCTGGATGGGACGAGCGCGCTCGCCTGTGTAAGGTTTGCCAAGAACGTCTGTGGGAGAGTGGAAGGTGCGGGTGTAATCGTACTGCTCCACGACTTTGAGGCCGACGGCATTCGGACCAGGCTGCTCTGTGAACTGGAAATACGGAGAAGTTTGGGCTGAAGCGACACAGGAAAACAGGGCAAAGAGGACGATAAGGTGCACGCGGAACTCCAGTAAGCTGGTGTCAGATTAGCGCGTCTCAAATTTTGGACACGAAGGCACGACCCACCAGCGATGATCTACAACGGACGAGAATTAGTCCTGAGAAAGCCCTTGTAGTGAAATGTATTCGAACATCATGCCTTCGCACTGCACAATCAAATTTGTAGATGCGTGTGATTGCAGGCACATTTCGGTCGCGGGTGTTGCAGGCACCGCGTGGCAGCGCCACCCGGCCGACCAGCGACCGGCTGCGCGAGACGCTGTTCAACGTCCTCGCGGCGCGGGTGCCGGGCAGCCATTTTGCCGATCTCTATGCGGGTTCGGGAGCCGTTGGCATCGAGGCGATTTCACGCGGCGCGGCGCAGGTCACGTTTGCCGAGACCGCCAGACCGGGGCTTGATGCCATTCGCGCCAATCTTCGCACGCTTGGCATTACGGGTGGCTTCCGCATTGAGTCCGGAGGAACGGCTCCGCTGCTGCGAAACACACCTGCAACACCGTTCGACCTCGTCTTCCTCGACCCGCCTTACGACGCGCTTGACGAGTACAGCCGCACGCTTGGGACGCTGGGCAAGGGCAACGGCCTGCTGCAGCCGGACGCACTGATCATCGCGGAGCATCACCGCAAGCAGCCCCTTGACGACCTCTACGGCACTTTGCGGCGCACTCGCACTCTGCTGCAAGGCGATGCCGCACTGTCGTTCTACGCATATCTCTGAGGCAGGCTTTCGGAAGGGCATAGCTTTAGCTATGCCGTACTATGTCGCCCTAAGAACAGGGCTTTAGCCCCTGAGGTCCGCTTCCGCTTAAGCCAAGCTGACCTCGGCGGCTGAAGCCGCATTCAGCGTACACTCCTTCCCGGCATGGCTGAAGCCATGCCCTTCGGTCGAAGAGATCTAAAATCCGCTTTCACCGCGTGGAGAACTACTCTCCGTAGCTGTCTACGTACTGTGCGAGTGGAATTTCACCTGCTCACGCTGACGCTCCGCATCAGAATGAGTCATGTCAACCCGTAGTTTGCCCGACACACCGCTGGAACAAGCTCCGCTTGCCTACGAAAACGAAGCCTTTCTGGACAGCCCGGACGCTCGTATCCTGCGCATTCTGGCCGAGTACCAGGAGCCGATGGCGCGCTTTCGCCGCGAGCGCATCCAGGACACGGTCGTCTTCTTCGGCAGTGCCCGTTTTGCCGCGCTGGATGTGGCCGAGCAAGCGACAGAGGTGCTGGCCAACACTGGCAGCGCCGACCTTGCTCCGCCTGAGGAACAGCCCGCCGCGCCCGGCGATCCCAGGGCCAGCGAGCTGGGGCGCAGGCGTGCTGAAACCGTCGTGGAGATGGCCCGCTACTATGAGGACGCGCGCCGCCTGGCGCATATGCTGACCACCTGGGCCAAGGGCCTGCCGGGCCGCAGACACCGCTTCGTGGTAACCAGCGGGGGTGGCCCCGGCATCATGGAGGCAGCCAATCGCGGAGCGTTTGAGGCGGGCGGCAAGACCATCGGGCTGAACATCGCGCTGCCCTTCGAACAGCGCCCCAATCCGTACGTCACGCCCGCGCTCAACTTCCAGTTTCATTACTTCTTCATGCGGAAGTTCTGGTTCGCCTACCTGGCAAAGGCGCTGGTGGTTTTTCCTGGCGGATTTGGCACGCTAGACGAGATGTTTGAGTTGCTGACGCTGGCGCAGACGCACAAGCTGGCCAAGCAGATGACCATCGTCATCTACGGTTCGGAGTATTGGAAGGGGGTTATCAATCTCGACCTGCTGGCCGAGAAGGGTGCCATTGCGCTGAAGGACAAGGACCTGTTTCGCTTCGCGGATACGCCAGCGGCGGCGTTTGACATTCTGCGCGAAGGCTTGGAGCAACACCTGCACCCGGTCGATCATGCAAGCGTGCCGGACGAACCCGCCGCCTCCGTGCAGGAACAGCTTGGGCCGGACATTACAAAGACGCGGGCGTGATGGTTCTTTGTTTCTTGAGATGGAGATGGAATGAGGCGAGATGCAGATCCCTTCGCTGCGCTACGGGATGACAAACATGGTGGTTCGAGAACGTACTCTGCCTAGCCGCAGAGATGTGCTGCGTCGGCGGCCCAGGTCCAGCCTTCCAACATGTGATTTGGGTCGCGAGGTTGCGGCAGCCTGTAGAAGCCGTCGCGGTGTGCGGCCATCACCATGCAGGAGACAAGCGCGTCAAAGGCGTCTTCGCTCTCGCGAGCTTTCGTCAATGCGGTGCGGGTGAGTGTGGCGTAGGACGGGTCATCGCGGCGCTTGCGTTGCAGATAGGCGGCACGTGCCTCTGGGTTTGATTTGTGCACCGGGCCGGTATTCAGCCGGGAGTACATCTCGACGGCAATCGGCTTTCCCGGCTCGGGCGTGTCGAAGGGCCAGATGCGAAAGCCTGCCTGGCGCAATCGCAGCAGCGTGGCCATGCCGCGCAGCGATGCCGTGCCGACGGAGCCGGACCCACCGATCTGAAAGACTGACTTCGGCGTGATGCCCTTCACGCGCAGGGCACGCTCCTCATCCGGAATGTGCGCGATGATCTTGCAATCGATATCGGTGGCACGCAACATGCGGTGCAGTTGGTCACCACTGAACTCATTGGGACGCTTGTGCGGTTTGCCCCAGAAGCGGCGGTCCTCGCTGGCGCGGTCCAGCCACTGTTCCCCGCGCTCGGCGGCAATCTGCCAGAACTCGGGCGCATTCGTTGCGCCGACCTCATGCAGGAACCATGCGGGAAAACTGAAGCAGAAATCAAACCCCACCGCCAGCGCGGGATGCTTCGCCGCCGTCGCAATCAGCCAGTCCGTGACTTCGTCGCGAGTACGGCCGCTCTCGATGCGCACCTTGCCGCTGTGCCAGATGGCGGCGACGATGTGGCGGCGCTGGCCTGCCGTATCCACGCGCCCAGACCAGTCAATTGCGATGATAGTGTCCGGCGCGGGCATACGGCGTTGGATGCGAACGCCGTGATTTTCAATGCTGCGCGAGATGGTAGAGCCGGGCGGCATTCCCGCGCAGCACGTCATGTGCGATATGCTCCGCGCGGGCGTGGTCGATCTCACCATCGCGCATCATACCGGTCAGCGCCAGCCCAAGCGCCTGCCGCGCATTGCGGTCCGCAATCCAGAGCGATTCTTCCCAGCCCATGGAATCGCTGTACGGGTACGCGTCGGTGCCGTACAGCACTTTGTCCGGAAAGGTTTCGAGCCACTCGCGCAACCAGCCTGCAAGCGTGCGCGGCGGAAAGGTAAGCGCTTGCTGCGACAGATCGAGGTACGCATTAGGTTTCTGCAGCAACGAGCCAACCTCATGCACAAAGGGCCATCCACCATGCAGCATGACGAAGTTCGTTCCGCGAAGGCGCGGATCGTTGAAGAGCGGCTCCAGCAGCAGCGGGTTGGCACCGGCGATCGCGAAGTAGCCTCCACCGCCGCTCATGGTGTGCAGATGCACGGCCATGCCAAGCCGCCCTGCTTCCGTTGCAATCGCGCGAAAGAGGTAATCCTGTAGCAGCTTGTACTCGGCTGCATTGGGAGCCTGCGCGTGGATGTATTTGGCATAGACACGCGACGCATCCTCGTGTGATGGACTGCTGAAGTCGAACGCGCGAAGGTAGGCGACCTCGAACTTAATAGCAACCGCACCTTTTTTCTGCTGTGCCTGGAGCGTTGGCATCACCAATCGAGCAAGGTATTCATCCAGGCTTTGGGGCAGTGCCTGCAGGTTCGCGGCTTGCATATAGCGCGCCATCACCTTCGCTTCCAGCGGGAAGAAGAGCGCCTTATCCGGGGTTTCCGCCGCGAGCGCGCTGTTGTCCAGCGGGAACAGCAGTGTGTCGTCGTACGGCACCCATCGGAAGCGCGGCGGTGGAATGGTGGCGGACATCGCCACACGATTGGCCAGTGCAGTGCCGACGTGCGCCTGGTCCAGCACCCACGCGTCGTAGTCAGCAGGATGTTGTGCCTTGACGCGGGCGCGGGCCGCTTGCAGCTGCTTTATGCCGTCCCCGGTCAGCGGCGCGGTGCCGTTGAAGTTCCACAAGGCTTTCCATGCCGCGGGCAGTTGCGTATTGTCCGCGCGCCACGCGACGGGGTCACTTTGCGGCTCCATGTTGTCGACGGGCAGCGCGTCGAAATCGCGGTCCATGGCGTCGTTCGGCGGAGGCAAGACGACGTGCGCGTGATTGTCAATCGCTGCGATGGAATCGATGTATCGCGCGATCCGTGGATCGGTGTCCCGCTCCACGGCATTGGGTTGCGCGGAAATGGTTTGCGCATTGAAAGTGGGCGCGGTCAAAAGGACCGCAAACAAGCTGCATAGAACGAAAGCCCTCGTCATGCCGTGACCTTAGCATGATGAGGGCTTTGCATGAATCAGCTCTGTAGCGTCACGCCTTTGCATTGGCGACCAGAGCAAAACGCGCACCCTGTGGATCGGTGCCCTGCACAATCCACATCCCGCCCGGCACCTCATGCGGACCCATCTGCACCGTGCCGCCTGCCGCCTCGACGCGGCTCTTCGCGGCATTGATCTCGTCTACCACGAAGTAGTACGTCCAGAAGGGACGCTGCATGTGCGCGCGCATCTCCTTCGGCGCATTCATCATGCCGCCGGTCGCGGGCTGATCGCTGGTGCTGAACATCTCGTACGTGCCGTTCGGTCCCATGTCCATGGACTCCGATTTCGTCCAGCCAAACAGACCGGAGTAAAACTCCCACGCGGCAGGCCAATCCGTGGTCACCAACTCATGCCAGCTGACGGTTCCGGGCGAGTTGTACGCTGGGGCTGCGGGCATTTCGCCTGTCATGGGCGCTGGCTTGAAGAGCGTGAACACACCGCCTTGCGGGTCGGCTGCGACCGCGAACCGGCCCACGTGTGGAATGTCCTCTGGTCCACGGTGAATCGCACCGCCAGCGGCCCTGATGTTGCTCGCCATCGCATCCACATCGTCCACGTGGATAAAGCCGCCCCAATGAGGTTTCACGTTCAACTCATGCAGGTGCGGAGGCATTTCCATAATACCCGCCACGCCACGCCCGCCAACGTTGCAAATATCATACCGGCCGCCCAGCATGCCGGAGTCCGTGATCGCCCAGCCAACGACGTGGCGGTAGAAATTGATTGCCGCAGCCGCGTCCGTCGTCAGCAATTCGTACCAGATGAAGCCGTGTTTATTAGCCATCGTTTCACTCCTGCGCCGCAGTGATTACGCGCGCGCAGATGATGCTAGCGGATGCGCGTGACAGTCTCAATCACCAATTCGAAGCAATGTGGAACAACGATGTACAAAACTCTGGACAGAAGACAAAAGAGTGCTTGCCATTGCACCATTCAAGGTGCACCATATTGCTGTGTTGAAGTAAAGCTATCCCGGGGCAAGAGTTCTCATGCGCTTGCCGTGAATGTTGCATCCTACCGTGCATCGCAAGTCAGGAGCGAACCATGCTGGAAGACGATTACAAGATGTATACAGCGGCCAAGGATGACGACGAGGAACCCGAGGTCGACGACGACGAAGAAGATGACGAAGACGATGACGACCTGGAGGATGATGAGGACGAAGAGGACGAGGTAACCACCACCTCTGACGATGACGACCTCGATGAAGATGAAGACATTGAGGACGAAGAAGACGACGACGACGAAGACACGCTGGACGACGAAGAGGACGACATCGACGATGAGGACGACGATGACGACACCGACGCCGAAGGCAATGAGAAGATGCTGCGAGACCAACATCACGCGGAGACGGCGACGCTAACAGCGCCGCCCTCCAGCCAGGCAGACCCTTACACGCCTCCCGATCAGGAGGCGTTGCCGCCTGAAGAAAACGCAGCTGAGGTTTCAGTAGGAGAAACGCTGAGCAGCATGACATTGGCGGCACCACCGCAGACTATGCCTGAACTTCCGGCGCCGCAAACGGCTGGGAAGAAGTCTCCTGCTTCAGCGAAGAAGGCCGCCAAAAAGACGCCTCCGCCCGCGGCAAAGAAGGCAGCAAAGAAATCCGCCCCGCCCCCTGCAAAGAAAGCAGCGAAGAAGACGCCGCCACCAGCCGCGAAGAAGGCCGCAAAGAAATCACCGCCGCCCGCCAAGAAGGCAGCCGCGAAGAAATCAGCGCCCGCGAAGAAATCAGCGCCCGCGAAGAAATCAGCGGCGGGTGCATCGAAGTCTGCCACGAAACGGCCTTTGACGAACCGTGGCGGCAACGCAGTCAGCAGCAAGACGGCGAAATCCAACCAGCGAGGCACATCCTTGGCAACCAAGAAAGCAGCAACACCCGCAAAGAAGACCGCAGCGAAGAAGATCGTCGAAAAGAAGGCTCCAGCAAAGAAAACTGCCGAAAAGAAGACCCCTGAAAAGAAAACAGCCACCAAGACCACAAGCAAGGCTCCGGCAAAGAAAACCGCTGCCAAGAAAACCGCTTCTAAAAAGTCCGCCAAGTAATCGGGGCGAACATAACCACATCACGCATCACCCGTAGGCAAGGCAAGCAAAAAGGCCCGGCTCCTCTCTTCGAGGCTCCGGGCCTTTCTGCGTCTGCCGAGCGTTTACGACTTCGTCTGCTTTGCTTCCCTGATGGCGGCGAGTACCTCGTCGCTATGGTTCTGCACCTTTACATCTGGCCACACCTTGACGATTTTGCCCGCGGGCGAGATCAGAAAGGTAACGCGGCTTGCGGCTCGTCCTCCACCAATCAGCGGCACCCCGTACTCATCTACTACCTTGTGTTCCGGATCAGCCAGCAACTTGAACGTCAGGTTCTCCTTGGTGCAGAACGCTTTGTGGCTGTCCGCCGTGTCCAGGCTTACGCCGAGCACGGCAGCATTGTCCTTTTCGTACGTGGCCTGGTCGCGTTGAAAGTTGTGCGCCTCGATGGTGCAGCCGGGCGTCTGGTCCTTTGGATAGAAGTACAGCACCACCCATTTGCCCTTGTACTGGCTCAGGCTGACCTGCTTGTCTTCCTGCGAAGGCAGCGTAAAGTTCGGCGCGCTGGCACCCGGTTCCAGCATGGCAGCCCCTGCCGCCGCATGTGCAAACCGCGCGGTGATGCCGCACGCCACTATCGCCGTTATTAACATCGACCACAAACCCGCACGCTGCATGAGAACTCTCCTTCAAGAGATCAACCTGTGTCAGTATGACTCACCCCGCGTCTCGGCGATAGAAGGATCGGAGACTCTGAACAGAAAATCTATGCGGAACGGCCCGCGCCGAAGATACTGATCTCCGCCGCGCTGGCTTCGCGCAGCATGGATCTTTCGTCGAACAGCAGCGTTCGCCCAGCCTCGATGGCCAGGCACGTGGCACCAGCGGCGCGCATCGCCTGAATGGTGGGCACGCCTACCACCGGCACGTCAAAGCGCAGGTCCTGCTTTGGCTTGGCTACCTTGACCACCGTCAGTGAGCGCGCGAGTGTCGAGGCGTCCTGCTCCAGCGAGGCCATCAGCGCGCCCGCGCGGGCTATTGCCGCATCCGTTCCCTCCATCGCCTCCACCGCGACACATGCCCTGCCAGCGATGACCACCGTCTGGCCCAGATCTAATCCGGCAATGCCGCGCGCGACGCGAAGACCATACTCGATGTCCGCCTGTTCTGCTTCGCTCGGTGCACGCGCGGTCAGTACGCCCGCGCGTGCCAGCATCGGCTCCAGGTACGCTGTCGAGCTGATCAATTCGATGCCTTCATCACTCAGCACCTTTGCCACCGCTCCCAAGAGCATGTCGGTCGAGCGCGTGCGCAGGTTCAGCAGCAGTTTCGCCAATCTCCAGTCGGGGCGGATGGCGGAAAAAATCTGTTTGTGCCGCACCTGTCCCGCCATCACGGCACGCGTCACACCGACTGCCTGGAATGTCTCGATCAGCCGCGAGAGTTCACCCAGGCTCATCCAATGCACTTCCATGCCGCTGTCGTTGGAGGCACGGTGATCCATTTCCGGGCTTGTCTCTTCCTTGATCGCGACGACGACGACATGCAGACCACGCGCCCGTGCCGCATCCAGCAGGAGAAAGGGGAAACGTCCATTACCAGCGATCAATCCAAGGCGTTCCATTGAATCTTCTCAGGCTCCAAGCAGCAACAGAACCCATCCGGCCAGACCCGCGCCCAGCAATGGCCCAACCACCGGCACCCATGCGTAGGCCCAGTCGCTGCTGCCTTTACCGGCAATGGGCAGGATGGCATGCGCCAGGCGCGGGCCTAAATCGCGCACCGGATTGATGGCGTACCCGGTGGTCGCGCCCAACGAAAGGCCGATGCTCCAGATTAGAAAGCTGACCAGGAGCGGACTCACACCGGCGGCGGCACCGGTGGTCAGTACTAGCTTCGAACTCATACCGCCTGCGACCAGCACCAGAACGAAGGTCGCCATCGTCTCGCAAAACACGCTCCAGCCGTACTTGCGGAACGTTGGGCTGGTGGCGAAGACGCCAAGCTTTGCGCCCGCATTCTCCGTGACGGCCCAATGCGGATAGTAGAAGAGCCAGGTCACGGTCGCGCCGCAAAATGCTCCAGCAAGTTGCACCGCCGCGAAGGGCAGCAGCTTCGCGTAGGTCTGACCTTTGATGGCAAAGGCGAGGGTGAACGCGGGATTCAGATGCGCATCCGGTGAGCCGAAGAGCAGAGCCACAAAGATGCCGCACAGCACGGCAAACGCCCACCCCGCCGCGACCACCAGCCAGCCGGAACCTTCAGCCTTGCTGCGCTTCAGCGTGACGGCGGCGCACACACCATTGCCCAACAGAATGAGTACAAAGGTGCCCATGAACTCGCCCAGCAAGGGGCCGCGTGCGATCAAGACTCATCTCCAACGCCCAATAAGGAAGCGTACTCACTCTACTGCGGCAGGTACTGACCTGCCAATGCCGTAAACGATTCCACCTGTTCCTGCTGCCACAGATCGTCGCGTCCAAGCTCCGCGGCCAAGAGCGCTGCCACACGTGGAGCAATCTCGATGGCCGCGCGCGCATTCAGCAGAAGCGCTCGCGTGCGGCGTGCCAGCGCATCATCAACGGAGCGCGACATCTCTTCGCGGGCAGCCCATACGATCTCCGCGGCGATGTACGGCAGCGCAGGATGTAACCGGTCCGCCAGTTCGGGAGAGCTTGCCGCAAGCGCGCGAATGCTCGCCGCGTCCGCCCCGTAGACCTCAAGATCACCAAGAGTATTCGCATCAGACCAGCCGTGCACCTTCAGGTCTGCGGTGACACACGGCGCATCCGGCAGCTTGCCCAGCGTGGCGGCATGGTTCACCGTGTCTTCCGCCATGTGCCGGTAGGTGGTCCACTTGCCGCCAACAATGGTCAAGAGACCGCTGCCATTGATGTGGATGGTGTGATCGCGGGAGAGCGCGCTGGTCTTGGACGCATCGCTGCCCGCAGCCTTCACCAGCGGCCGGATGCCCACATAGATCGACAGGATGTCGTCGCGAGTTGGCTTGCGGCTGAGATACTCGGCCGCCGTGTCCAGCACAAAGGCAATCTCTTCCTCGAGCGGCTTCGGTTCGTAACTGGGAGCATCAATCGGTGTATCCGTGGTGCCGACGACGGTGTGGTCGTGCCACGGAATCGCGAAGAGAACGCGTCCATCGCTGGTGCGCGGCACCATGATGGCCGTCTGCGCGCGCAGAAAACTCTTCTCCAAGACAAGATGGATACCCTGCGAGGGCGACACCATCGCCTCGGCACTTGGTTCGGCCATACGGCGAACTTCATCGGTGAAGATGCCGGTGGCATTCACGACGCACTTCGCGCCTACGGTGATGCGTTCGCCCGTCTCGCGGTCCTCGATCACAACGCCGTCCACAAAGCCGTCCGCATCACGCAGCAACTCAACAGCGGCGCAGTAGTTCAGCGCGGTCGCGCCATGGTCGGCAGCCGTCATGATCAGGTGCGTGAGCAAGCGCGTGTCGTCGAACTGGCCGTCGTGATAGACGACGCCGCCGCGCAAGCCGTCCTGCGCAATGGTGGGCAGGCGCTCGAGCGTCTCCTCGCGCGACAGAATGCGCGATTTGCCAAAGCTGTACTTGACCGCCAGCAAGTCGTAAATTTTCATGCCGATGCCGTAGAAGGGTGCCTCCCACCAGGAGTAGTTCGGCACCACAAACGGCAGATCGTGGACCAGGTGCGGAGCATTTTGCCGCAGCAGCCCGCGCTCCTTCAGCGCCTCCATCACGAGCGAGACGTTCCCCTGCTCCAGGTAGCGCACGCCACCATGCACCAGCTTCGTAGAGCGGCTGGACGTGCCCTTACCAAAATCCTCACGCTCGACCAACAGCGTCCTGTACCCGCGTGTGGCCGCATCCACGGCGACGCCCGCACCGGTGGCACCGCCGCCGATAATGACGACGTCCCACGGCTCCGCGCCCTGCGTCCGCACTGCTTCGAGCATGGCTCTACGGTTCATACGGCTTCGCGCACCCAATCTTCTACGGTGACAAAAGCGTGGAGCCGTTTCAAGGCCCGGTCATGTGTGACGAGAGTTGCATCCAGCGCCAGTGCATGTGCGGCAATCATCAGATCAAGAGGTCCGGGTAGCATGCCGAGAGCTTGAAGTCTGGCCCGAAGTGTTCCATAGGTGCGCGTTACGGTGGAGTCCCAAGGCAGGGTTTCTGTACGGTCAAGAAAACGCTGCATATAGCCATTTAATTTGTTTGCCTCTGGCTTTTTCGCAAGACCATATCGAATCTCGCCTTCGGTCACAGCCGATATCCCGATGCGAGATGTACCTTCTGTCTGGAGATATCGACGCTGCACGTCTTCTGAATCTGTCGCCACAAGATACGTAATCATGTTTGTGTCCAGAAGGAAAAGACGGTCTGAACTCACCATGGCTCACGCTCGTCAGGAGGTTCGGTGTGCCGTTCGATGTCAAAGTCGAACCCGCCTTCGGCATTAATTTCTGCAAAAAGATCAGCCATGGACCGCCGGAGCGGCCTTTCTGAAAGCTTGACGACACCGGTCGCCTGGTCCCGCTCAATGTACACATGATCTGTTTTAAAGCGAAACTCAGCAGGGATGCGTACAGCCTGGCTCCTGCCATTGCGAAAGACCTTCGCTGTAAGTCCCTGGGCCATGGAGCACCTCCGGTATCCATCATGAGAGATACCACGTCGACACGTCAACTAACTTATTTACCGCTGTGGAGCATTCCAGCCTTTCGCGCGGTCCACCGCCTCCCGCCAGCGCGCATACAGTGCACTGTGCTCGGCCTGCGGTCGGAAGACGGTGCCGCCCGCCTGTTCGCGTTTGATGTCCTCCAGCCCCGGCCAGAAGCCGACTGCAAGGCCCGCTAAAAACGCCGCTCCCATGGCACTCGTTTCCAGACAGGCCGGCCGGTGGACCGGCACGCCCAGCAGGTCGGCCTGGAACTGCATCAAGGTGCCGTTGGCTGCGGCACCGCCATCCACGCGCAGTTCGCGCAGAGGGGCGGGTGTATCGGCGTTCATGGCGCGCATCAGGTCCGTCACTTGCAAAGCGATGCTCTCCAGCGCGGCGCGTGCAATGTGCGCTCGCGTGGTGCCGCGCCCGATGCCGATCATCATGCCCGAGGCATACGGGTCCCAATGCGGCGCGCCCAGTCCGGTAAATGCCGGGACGAACAGAACACCGCCGCTGTCCGGAACGCTTAGTGCCAGCGCCTCCACATCGCTGCTCTTCGCGATCATGCCGAGGCCGTCACGCAGCCATTGCACCACAGCCCCGCCGATGAAGACGGAGCCTTCCAAGGCATATGCGGGCTTGCGCTCCACTGAACAGGCCAGCGTCGTCAGCAGCCGATTCTCGCTCTGCCGGAAGGTGCCGCCGATATGTTGCAGCAGAAAGCAGCCGGTGCCATAGGTATTCTTGGCATCGCCAGGCTCCGTGCACATCTGCCCAAAGAGCGCGGACTGTTGATCGCCCGCAATCCCGGCAATCTCAATGCCCTCCAGACCGAGCGTGGTGCTGACCGGACCGAGCTTCTCGCTAGACCAGACCACTTCCGGCATCATCGACCGGGGCACACGCAGCAGCTTCAGGAGGTCGTCATCCCAAGTGTCCTCGACGATGTTGAACAGCAGCGTGCGCGAGGCGTTGGTGCGGTCCGTCACGTGGCGCTTGCCGCTGGTCAGGTTCCAGATGAGCCAGCTGTCGACGGTGCCGAAGGCAAGTTCGCCGCGTTCCGCCTTCGCACGAGCGCCGTTCACGTTGTCCAGAATCCACGCGACCTTTGTCCCGGAAAAGTACGGGTCCAGCCGCAGGCCCGTCTTCGCGCGCACCGCGTCTACCGCGCCGCTTGCCGTTAACTCCGCGCACAGCGGGGCGGTCCGGCGATCCTGCCACACAATCGCGTTGTAAACCGGCCTGCCCGTCGCGCGTTCCCACACAATGGCCGTCTCGCGCTGATTGGTGATGCCCAGCGCCGCCACATCGCGCGGACGCACACCGGCCCGGCCCAGCACCTCCACCGCGCTTGAAAGCTGGCTGGTCAGGATCTCGTAGGGATCGTGCTCGACCCAGCCCTGCTGTCCTTCAGGAAAGATCTGCGTAAACTCATGCTGCGCCGTGCCCACCACCGCGCCCGCGCGATCAAACAGGATCGCCCGCGAACTCGTCGTTCCCTGATCCAGCGCCAAAATGTATTCCGCCATCCATTCACCTCAGCGGACGAGCATCCGCGCGAAAGCCCACCTTACCATGTAGCGCACAACCCTATAGTAGGCTTATGGCATTCCTGCCCAACGGAGCTTTCGATGCGCTTGCCGTATGTTCTCGGTTTCACGGTCATGCTTGCGACCGCCACCGTTGCACGTGCAGACACGTACGTTTACGACTACACCTACCAAAACCAAACCAGCACGTTTGGTTTTACGTATGACAGCAAGCACCTGATTGCCACGGACGAAACGGTCACGCCCTTGACCTGCCAGTTGTATACGCAATGCAGCACCGTTTCCATTGATCCCACGGAATCGGAGATCGTCTTCAACAACGCTTCAGGTGGCACCCTCACCATCAACGGTCTGCCATCCGGCTTCTTCACGGTTGGGCAGCACACCAGCGTTTCCTACGGGACAAGCACGATCTCGATCAGCGATATTCCTGCCGCCGTGACGCCCGAACCTTCGGGGCTGGCACTGATCAGCACAGGCCTGCTCACGATGGCGGGCATCGTCCGCAGACGGCTGTCCTAACGCCTCGATTTCCGTGGGGAGCAGGCATTACGTGATGCCGCTCGCTACTCATGCCGGTGCCCTCTTGCCTGGCCTGAGGCATGTGCGTGAAACTCTTGCTGCGCCATGCCCGCCACAGCAAGAGGTTAGAGGTGTCTATGGCTTCCGATAAGCGCGTTTATCAATACCTAAGCCTGCGCCCAGAAGATGCGCTCTGTAGCTATTGCTGCGGCTCCGCCAAACTAACGCGCCGTAGCCCGAGGATCGCGAGCAAGAAGGCGGCGAAGGACAATGCAGTCCGCAGCCAATGACCCGACATCCAACTGTGCCTAGTTGCATCCCACCCGGCCGGAAGATTCTGGGGGGACCAGCTGGCGACGAGCCGATTGATGGGAACCTCGTGCGCGATAGTAATGATCATTTGCACCAGTGCAAGGATCGCTGCAAGAGCGAAGAAGACGCGTGTCTTGCCTCGGGAGATGATTGCTGAGGCAGCGAGCGAGAGAAGAACCGCCCACATATAACCAGGCATGACCTGACGGAAAAGTGCGTCTTCCGCTTGATGACGGAGTAGCCATACCGGGCCGGCGAGATTCAGTGCGGTGTATTGGGCCATGCCGGTTCCCCACTGCAACCCCGCCAGTAAACCGACGAGCAATACAGACACGCAAAAGATTGTGTTCCGAAGAGAAAGTGGCATGGGTCAGAGCTCCTGGCTGGGGAAAATTACCGGTGGTATCAGAGTATGCAATGAGAACACAAGCAACGTCACCATCTGTCGTATGCTCGCAGCGGATTATCCTGATAAGTCTCCTTAGAAGGAGTTACTCATTTGATGATGCCGCGCTCGCTTTTGGCAATGAACTCGGCGAGGTAGGCGACGCGCGGGCCGAACTCCCCGGTGGCGACTTTCTCGCGGATGGCGGCGAGGGCTTGCGTGGTGTTCAGCTTGCTGACCTGCAACAGCCGGTAGGCTGCGCGGAGTTGCTTAAGCTCGTCCGGCGTGAAGCCGCGCCGCTCAAGGCCGATCTTGTTCAGGCCGAAGGCGCGGTTCTCGCGGTGCACGCTGGTCAGGCTGTAGGGCAGCACATCCTGCGTGACCGTGGTGCCGCCGCCGGTGTACGCGTACGTGCCGATGGTGCAGTGCTGGTGCACCGGATTCAGCGCGCCAACCACGGCGTAATCCTCCACGGTGACGTGACCGGCGAGCGTGGCCGCGTTTGCCAGGATCACCCCATCCCCGATGCGGCTGTCATGCCCGATGTGCACATACGCCATGATCAGGCAGCCGGAGCCGATGCGCGTCTCGCCGCCGCCACCCGCAGTGCCTCGGCTGATCGTCACGCTCTCGCGAATGGTGTTGCCGCTGCCGATGGTGAGCCGGGTCGGCTCGCCCTTGTACTTCAGATCCTGCGGGGAGCAGCCCAGCGATGTGAATGGGAAGACGCGGTTCTCATCGGCCATCGTCAGGTGCCCATCCAGGACGACATGGCTGACCAGTTCGCACCGCTCGCCCAGGACGACGTTTGCCGCTACCGTGCAGAACGGCCCAACCGTGCAACTCTCCGGAATGACCGCTCCGGCGGCAACGATCGTGCTGGGATGGACCGGCACGGCTAGACCGCGGCCTCAGGCAGCGCGTTCGATTCGCTGAGCGGGTCTGGCTGGCACGCTTCTCCGGTATTCGCTGCCTCATGCGCGCCAGAACCCAGGTTAGCCTGCGGCGAACCTGGGGCACCCGCGCTGGATGACATGACGTCAGCCAGAGGGAGTGTTTCCGTTGGAAGAGTCGCAGCCTTCGTTTGGGTGCCGGGACGCGGCACCAACTGGCACATCACGGTCGCCTCACATGCGACTTTGCCATCCACCGTGGCGATGCCATGCATCTTGACGGCGCGCGTGCGCCACTGCAATACTTTTACCTCAATGCGCACCTGGTCACCGGGCACCACCGGCCGCCGGAATTTTGCTCCATCAATGCCGGTAAAGACCATCAGCTTGTCCGCCCGGTCTGGAATATCGTTCAGCAGCAGCAAACCGCCAGCCTGCGCGATGGCTTCCACCATCAGCACACCAGGCATCAGCGGGTAATCCGGAAAATGGCCGGTGAACTGCGGCTCGTTGACCGAGACATTCTTCAGGCACACGATGCGCTGCTTCGGCTCCACTTCCAGCACGCGGTCGATCAGCAGCAGCGGATAGCGGTGCGGCAGGATCTGCATGATCTGCTGCACATCCATGATGGGTGCCTTTGTGGCGGAACTTGCGTCGGGCATAGCTTCTAAGTATAGAAGCTGTTCGCTGCCGCGCGGAACGTTGAAGCAGGCGCCTGACGCTATCAAGGCAAACGCGGGCGGCGGCCCACAGCAGGATGGCCGGTGTACCTGCCATCGGCGCGTGCCATCTTCGCCGGGAATCGCTCGCACTGCTCATGCACAGCTCTTGCTGCGCAAAACAAAGCCGGACAGCAGTGCTGTCCGGCAGAGGTCAAGCGTAAGTACCAGGTTAAAAGTTGAGCTTGAGCGCGAACTGAAGCTGCCGTGGCGTGTAGTTGGAATCGACGCCGGTGACCGTGCCAAAGGCCGGATTGCCAATCTGCACGTTTCCGCTGCCCTGGCTGATCTGATAGCTGGGCGTGTTTGACAGATTGAACGCCTCGGCGCGGAACTGCAGGCTGGCACGCTCAAAGACCGGGAAATCCTTAAAGAGCGACAGATCGACGTGGCGGTAATGCGGTCCGAAGAGTGAGTTGCGGCGCACGTTGCCCACCGTGCCGAGTGGCTGCGGCACAAACGCGGCAGTGTTAAAGAACTGCGAGAAGCTCCGGTTGCCGCGTGCATCGCCAATCTGATTCGGACGGTCACTGCCGCCATTGTTGATCGGTGTTGCGCGGTTGCCATACGCACCCAGCGTTCCACCACCGCCATTCAGAATGCTGAACGGCTTGCCGCTCTGCCACACGCTGATGGTGTTGGCCTGCCATCCGCCAAACGCGAACTTCGAGATGCCATGGAACTGATGGCCCGCGGCAATCTGATAGTTCAGCGAGAGAGCGAAGCGATGCTCGATGTCGTTCTCCGCGACGCCGTAATCAATTAGTCCGATGCGCGTTGGATCCGCGTTGTAGGCACCCTGCGCACCCTCCTGCGAAAAGCCGGTGACATCGTTCAGTCCCTTTGCATACGTGTAGTTGCCGTCGAAGGACAAGCCCTTAACGAAGCGCCGCTGGAACGAAGTCTGCAGTGCGCTGTAGTTTGATACACCCTCGCTGACCAACCAGCCCACATTATTCAGATTCGGCAAGATGCCACTAAGCGGACGCGCGCTGGACGTCCCTCCCTGGCTCACCGGAATGGTGGAGTTACCCGGCTTTGGCACATTGATGTCGTTAATGGTCTGCGGCAGGTGCTGGCCGATGTTGCCAACATACCCGATGGTCAACACATTATTGCCGAACTGCTGCTGAACCTGCAGGTTGAACTGCTGGATCAGCGCGGAACGGAACTTGGTGTCTTCCGCGACAAAGGACAACGCCGGGCTGTTGATGCTTTGCGCGGCTGGCAGCGGCAGACCCTGATCGAACGTGGTAGGAGCACCGGGGACTGTAGCGCAATCAGCATTTACCGCGCTTGGCAATGTGCCGAGCTTTGTTACCTCAATGTTGTACGCCAAAGAAGAAATGCAGTTGGGTGAGAACACCGAGACAAATGGTGCGTTCTTCAAATCAGCGTTGGACGTGTAGTTGCCTGGAAAGAATGACAGGCCATAGCCGCCGCGCAACACCGTGTTGTTGTTCAACGAGTAGGAGAAGCCGACACGGGGTGCCACATTGCTGTAATCCGTCTTAATGCCGGCGTGACCGTCGACACCATTGACGTTCGCCACCTTCAACGCCTGTCCGACGTTCGCGGGGGAGAGGGTGAGCGCCTGATAGTAGTCGAAGTCCGAAATGTGATTGTGCGCTTCCGTGAATGGCGTAAAGACGTCGTAGCGAAGGCCATACAGGATCGTGAGATTCGGCCTCGCCTTCCAGCTGTCTTGAATGAAGCCGCTCGGCTCATACGTGCGGTAGTCGGGCGGGAACAGATTGAAGTTTCGGCTGTCGGAGGTGAACGCCCCAACCAGCGAACTGGCAAGCTGGTTATCCTGCTGAGTCTTCTTGTTGGAATTGTTATCTGTTAGCAGACCGAAGCCGTATTGACCGGCCGGGAACGCGCTCTGCACGTTGCGCGCCTGGCGGCGAATGAAGCTGGCACCGAACTTCAGGTTGTGATTTCCTCTGGTGTAACTCAAAATCGCCGCGTACTGGAAGGTATTGTCGATATCCTGCAGCGGCACATATGCGCCGTCGCCGATATCGCTGAATGGCCCAAAGCCGACCGGCGTTAGATTGTTGGCCAACGCTGTAAAGTTCATATTCGGTCCGAAGCCGACCTTTGTATCCGGATTTGTACCGTAATTCAGCGGCAGAGATAGATTGTTGATGCGCGTAAAGCCTGCCTTCAAATCCAGCAGCAGATTTTGCGTGAAGATATGCGTGTAATCGAACGCATACTGCTGTGCCGCGTTGGTTGCGGGACCGGCGAAGATATAACGTCCGCCAGAGATCTGCAGGCCGTTGACCGTACCCAGAGCCGCCGGCGTGAACGTATTGACCTTGTTGTAAGTGTAGCGGCCAAAGAACGAATTGTTCGAGTTGAAGTGCTGATCGATGCGCACGTCGAACAGGTTGCTGGTTTGCGTACGGTTTGGGCTGATGATGTAGTTGTTTGTCAGCGCGCCCGCCGCACCTGCATTCGGTGCGGGAAACAGCTTCAGGTAATTCAACGCGATCGGATCGATGGGCAGACCCTGCGTGCCGTTGCCGCCGTTGACCAGCGCCTGGGGTGATCCGCCACCGATGCTGTTGATGTTGTTGTACTCGTCAAGCGTGGGAACGGTGCTCTGGTATGTAACACCAGAGACCTGCCGGTACCCCTCATAGTCCCCGTAAAAGAAGGTCTTATCCCGGAGGATGGGTCCGCCGAGGCTGCCTCCAAACTGGTTCTGACGCAGCTCGGGCTTGCGGCCAGTCGTTTGCAGCACCTGCCGCGAATCCAGGTAGTCGTTGCGAAAATACTCGTACGCGCTGCCGTGAAAGCTGTTGGTGCCGGACTTGGTGACGATATTCACCACGCCGCCAGCCGTACGGCCCGCCTCAGGCGCGTAGCTGTTGGTCTGGATGCTGATCTCCTGGATGCCTTCGACGTTGGGACGGACGCCGCTGGTGCCAATGACGCGCTCGTTGTTGTCGAAGCCATCAATGACGAAGTTGTTCAGAGTGTCGTCCTGACCATTGACGGAGAAGCTGCTGGTCTGGCGGCGGTCGTCGGGACGTCCACCGGAGGTCAGGCCGTTACCTGGGCCCTCGTTCGCACCGGGAACGATCTGGACCAGCTGAACGAAGTTACGACCGTTCAGCGGCAGATCCTGCACCGCCTGCGAGGTCACGGTCGTGCTCACCGTGGCGTTCTCAGATTGAAGCAACGGCGTTTGAGCCTCGACATTAACAGTTTCGGTCGATGCGCCCAGTTGGAGATGGGCGTCGTTGCGGGCGCGGTCACCCGCTTCAACCGCGATGCTGGGAATGGTGTACGCCTTAAATCCGCTGGAGGTAACCGTAATGGTGTACCGGCCCGGCTGGAGGAGTGAGAAGGTGTACTCGCCAGAGCCGCTGGTGGTAGCGGTGCGGGTTTCGTTTGTACCCAGATTCTTCAGGGTGACCTGCGCGTTGGGCACGGTCGCCCCGGTTGCATCGGTGACGGTGCCGAGGATGTCAGCGGTCGTCAACTGGGCATGTGCGAGTGCGGCGCCGCCGAGCAGTGTTGCGAGGACGGCTGCCTTGCTAAGGTGGGTCGCTGCGTGCCGCGACAGAGGTTACCATGCACTGGCCAGTGCGGAAGGTGCTGCTAAAGCGATTCATCATATGTTTCCTAGGAGAGCCAAAACTACGTGGCTGGGTGAAAGTAGACGCTGACGTGCAGCGCAAATGTGAGTGCTACGGATAATACATGTCAAACAACACGACGTGAAAGGGTAATCGGGTGTACACCCCATGTACATCTGACTTTCATTTCACCGGCGCGATCCGGAAGACACGCCGCCGCAGGACCTGCGAGATCCCTCACCTCGATTGTGCGGTGAGACTCGCTAGTACTTGTGCTTGCCCAGCGGCGCGCCTTGGACGAACAACGCGGGATCGACAGGCTTGAATTCAATCTGCTCGACAAAGCGCTGCGCCACCATGTCGCCATTAGCATAGCGTGTGGTGACGTACGGCACCGGAATGCCGCCGACGTCGTGGAAGTCGCTGTACTCTTCGACATCCTCATCAAAGTCACCATAGTTTTCGTTGCGGAATTTAAAGATACGGCGCAACGGCAGGTGCGTGCCGCGCTCCATGTCTACTTCGACGGAGTTGTTATCCTTGTCGACCAGCGTCACCTTTTCCACCTCGCGGCGCGCAACGACGCCGGTTCCACCGTAAATCAGCAGTGTCCGCGGGTCTTTCAGCCAGACATTCGCAATGGCATCCAGCGAGTAATGCTGGCGGCGGAAATACTCCTTCTGATCCTTCGCGGGCAGCGCCTTCTGCCCTTTGTAGGTGATCTCGACACCTTCTGTCGCGGTCCACAATTGCACCACATCGCGCTTCTTTCCCAGCTCGATGCGATCTTCAAAGCCGCCATCTGGCAGTACATGATGAAATTGCAGAAAATCGCCAACGCCGGTGGGAGCGTTCTTGTAGAAGGACGAAGTATGCCCTTTCAAGATGTAGTCGCCGCGATGCAGCCAGTGCTCGCCGCCCAGGGCGGTGTACATGGCATTCAGCGCGGCGCGTGCCTTCGCCTCATCCACGCCTTCGCCCGGCTTGGGCTGCGTGACAATGATGTTTTCCTCGTGCTTGCCAGCCTGCGGAGCGTCCTGCGCACACAGAAGCGGTGCAAGGCAGAGACTGACGATCAAAGCGGTACAAAAACGAAGCATGAATCTCCCGGTTATCCCACCAGCACCGCGCCGCCGTTCACGTTGAAGATCTCGCCGGAGATAAAGCCCGCCCATGGCGTGCACAGGAACAGGATGGGCGCGGCGATCTCCTCCGGCGTGCCCACGCGGCCCAGCGGAATGGTGCCAAACACCTTCTTGGACGCGATTGGATCGAGGAGGGTACCCTGCGACATCTCCGTGCGGACCCAACCGGGCGCGACGCAGTTCACGTAAATGCCCTCTGGCGCAAGCTCGGTGGAAAGCCCCTTCGTCATGCTGATGAGCGCGCCCTTCGAGGCGGCGTAATCGGCATGAAAGGCCTCGCCGCGCTGCCCGGCGGTGCTGCTGACCAGCACAATGTGCCCCTTAACGCCGTTTTGTGGGGCAGGTTGCTGCTGCATTTGCGCCACACTCGCGCGCACCAGCCCGAAGACACTATCCAGATTTGTGCCCAGCGTGCCGCGCCATTGCGCATCCGTCATGCTGCTGACCGGCTGGTCATGCGGCGGCCAAACGCCATGATTTGCGACCAGGCAATCCAGCCTGCCAAACGCCGCGACGGCAGCCTCGACCAGAGCGCCGCCATCTACGGCGGTCGTCAACTCCTGCTTAAGAGCACGGCATGTTTCGCGGCCGCCACACTCGGACTCGAGCGCTCGCGCCTGCTCCTCCGCCGCACGATAGCTGAAGGCCACCCGCGCGCCGGCCTGCCGGAAGAGCCGCACCGTCGCCGCGCCAATGCCGCGCGATCCACCCGTCACCAGCGCTACACGGCCTTCCAGAGACAGCGTGACACCAGCGTTTTGCAAAACATCATTCATAAAGCAAGACTAAATACAGTTGAGCATGGATGCGGATGCCACCCATGGACAGATAGCATCAATCATTGGCCCGGTGAAGGAGACGAAATGATCAACAGAAGAAAGTTCCTTGCGGTAACGGCAGCGGTTCCCGCTGCGTTGTTGCAAGCCCAGCAAGGAATCACGCACGTGGATGCCGCGCGGGATGGCGCACTGCTGAAGAGTTCCGTCGTGAAGGGCCAGGGTCTTCCAGCTACCGGTGACAGCCCTGGAGCAAAAGCGAAGGTGCACTTTAACGGTCCCACCAGGCAGCTTGCGGCACTTGCATCCGGTCTCGTCACGCTTGAGCCGGGATCCCGGCCACACCCGCCCCACCGCCATCCCGAAGAAGAACTCATGGTGATTGCCGAAGGCACCGGCGAAATTACCATCGAAGGTGTCCCCACACAGGTTGGCCCTGGGGACATGATGTACGCGGAAGCCGGCGTGCTTCATGGCATCACCAACACAGGACCAACCATAATGACGTTCTACTTCACAAAAATGCTGGGCAAGACGCGCTCTTAGCGAAGAGGCCGGTTGGCCCCGGCAACCAGCCGAATCCGCCTTTGCCGATCACTTTCTAGAATGCGATTTCCTGTTATCAATTCAGCCACAGCCGGTTGCTCTACAACGGCTGCTTACTGCGACGGGCCGCTATCGCTGATGTGTCGTTGTACATCGTACTTTTTAAGCTGAAGTTGTTGTGCGGTAAGGTCAGGAACTCCAAGCAGGCGTCGAAGAGTGTCTGAGATCAGCGTACGGTTGTATGATTCTTGAGTTGTGGGCTTGTCATCAGGATTCAGAAACTGAGTGCCATAGATCTGAGGCTGTTTGATCGCTTGGAGGTAGCGATCCAATGTGGCTGCCGCGATCCATGTTCCATCGCTATAACCCTTCCGGACAGCGACGATTGCAAGTGTGTGCGCCAGAAGGAAGTCGCTGGGTTCGGAGCCGTGTTGAAAGACGTTGGCTGCCCATTCGAAGTCCTCACCCGAGTGAAGAGCGCCCGCATTGAGAAGGTGCATAGTTGCTGCGCGTCGAACGGCATCAGCCTTGTTTACTGTGGGCCAGTCTATATTGGGCCAGGCCTGCCGCGCACGTTGGTCCTCTTCGAAGATTTGCTTCATCTCAGGATTCGAGGGCGCGTCATCATCGGGATAATATCTCTGTCCCGAGTGCCAGTCTTCAGAAACAGATGCTTTTCCTTGTGACCGAATAAGGGTGAGAGCAGGTAAGGGAATGCCCCCAATCTTCAGTTGCACGTCACTCTTATTCTTGAAAGTCAGTTTGTAGACGGTCTTGTCGCTGGCATTTGCCGGATTCTGAGTCGTGAAGGAAAGGGTGTTTCCTTCCCATTGCGAAGCCACTATCCGGTCAACCTCTGTCGGACCTTCGACGTTTGAGAATGACACAGCGTCGGCAGTTGCGAAATGTAACGGACGTGACAAGCTGCCTACTACCGGTCCCGATTGCCCGTTCGCGGGCTCAAGAGCCAACGCAAATAGCGTGCGCTTACCCAGCTGAAGCGTCCACTGGCCTGTGACGGCCTGGGGCACCTGAGCAATGAGTGACCGTTGAGGACTGGCGGTCAGAACAGCCATTGCGATGAGGGACAGGGTACGGAACGCACGTCTCATGACTACCAAAGTACAACTGAACAGCTGAAGAAGAATAGGTACCTACAAACGCGCTTGTGGTGAGTTGCAGGGTCACGCTCACAGGTATTAGTTGTTTGCCGTGCACTAAGCTTGTGGCTTCTTGAGTAAGGTGCGGCGTTCACGGACTAGCGCGCGGTACTCGCGGTCCTTCAACTCAAGCAGGCGTGCAGCGCTACGCGGCAGTTTGGCTTCCACACGCTCGTAGGCTGCTCGCAAATGTCTGTGCAACTCAGCTTCCGGCAGCACATCCCAATGCTCGACGGCAACCCAATGCGCTCGCGCCAGGTACGGGGCTGGGCGGACGCCCTCGATTTCCAGCAGGTCGTGGAAGCGCTCCGGCGGCACGGCGAAGCCCATCACGTGCGGTCCGCCCGGCTCTGGCTCCAGCATGGCAAACATCTTGCCGCCCACGCTCTTGTCCAGCACCCAATAGACAAAGTTGTCCCATTGCAGCGTCTCTTCCACGCGCGACAGACTCAGCAGAAACTCGCGCGTGCGATGCAGGCCCATGGGTGCCAGCTTACGCCGGTGCAGCGCATGCAGCACGGCGGTCTCGCTTCACATACGCTACTCTTCTACCTGGAGCCGACGCTTATGAAGTACGCCGTTCTTGTGTCACGCATTCTGCTGGGCCTGATCTTTCTAATCTTCGGCGCGAACCACATCGTGCCGTTCCTGCCCATGCAGGCGATGACCGGTGATGCTGGAATCTTCGCCACCGTACTCGCGACCCATAAGTACTTCGCGGTGATCGGATTGATTGATGTGGTCGCGGGCCTGTTGCTGCTGGTGGGGCGTTTCGTTCCGTTGGCGCTCACATTGCTCGGGCCCATCATTGTGAACATCTTTCTGTTCACGGTACTGATCCAGCACGGCAACCCTGGCCTGGTGGTCATCCTCATCCTGCTGGAAGCGTTCCTCATCTCTGTCTACCGGCGTGCGTTTGCAGGCATCTTCAGCGCTGGACCCGAGGTGATGGGCAGCTCGAAGCTGTAACGTTAGCGGCTCACCAGGAAGATGGGAACCGCTTGGCAGAGCATTACTTGCGCTGTCCGCTGAGTTTCGACGCAGCAGCAGCCTTCTGATCGCCCTTTTTCTCCGCGGCTGTCTGATTCTTTTTGGGCTTGCAACTGCCCTTTTCGCCCTGCATCTTGCCCGGCACCGGCTCAAATCCGGGCCAGCAGGCGTTGGCGTCCGAAGTCTTCTTGCCACCCTTCTTGGGTGCGCTTTTCTTGCCAGGCGTCTTCTTCGTGTCCGCGCCGGTGATGTGCCGGCGGTTCGCCGCAGTCTTGGTATCAGCTGACTTGGTCGGACCCTTGGCTGGCGCTTTCTTTGCCGTTGACTTCTTTGCGGGACTCTTCTTGGCTGGAGACTTCTTTGCGGCGGACTTCTTCGCGGATGATTTCTTAGCAGTAGCCATGACCTCTTAGAGGCACCTGCGGCGCAACGCGTTCACCGGGCAGCTTGCCGGGGGTCGTATACGGCAACACACTTCAGCGTAGCCGTAAACGGATGGCACCTTTTGCAGTAGAAGCATCAACCTCGTGCCCTCCCTGCGTGATGGCGATCTTACCGGCGGCGGCAAGGCGGCGCGCAGCAGCACGCGACGGTTCCATCAGCGGCTCCCAAGCGGCGCGATCGTCTGACAACACGCCCTCTCCGGCGACGCTACGCGCCACCTCGCTAGGGCATATCGTCTTCCCTGCTCCGCGCTCGTGCAAGAGGCGCAGGATCATCTCCTCAAGCGCGCCGTCATCAACGCCAGGCTTGTGCGCGCGGCACCCATCGCTGCAATAGCGCACGCTGTCCCAGTCACGCTCCCACTTCTTGCGCCACGTGATGGTGCGTCCACACGACGCGCAACTCTTGGGGGCGGGCGTGTGTGCCTGCACAACGCTACGTTGCGGCTTTGGCTTGCGATCCGGCATGGAACCTATACTTGGATGGTGACCACCACGTTCCCGCCGCTTGCCGAACAGCTCGACCTCATCACCAAAGGCGCTGCCGAAATCATCCCGCTTGACGACCTGTCCAAGCGCATCGAGCAGTCCATTGCCACGGGCAAGCCCATGCGCATCAAGGCCGGCTTCGACCCCACCGCACCCGACCTGCATCTGGGCCATACGGTGCTGATGCGCAAGCTGCGCCACTTTCAGCAGCTGGGCCATACGGTGATCTTCCTCATCGGCGATTCCACCGCGCTGATCGGTGACCCCACAGGCAAGAGCCAGACGCGCAAGCCGCTCACCCGCGAGCAGATTTGGCAGAATGCGGAGACCTATCAGGAGCAGGTGTTTCGTCTCCTGTACCGCGATCAAACGGAGGTTCGTTTCAACTCTGAGTGGCTCGATGAACTGAGGTATGCCGACTTCGTCCGCTTGATGGCTCAATTCACCGTCAGCCAGATGCTGGAGCGTGACGACTTCCATAAGCGCTACCTTGCGGAGGAGCCCATCGGGCTACATGAATTCATGTACCCCATCATGCAGGGATACGACTCCGTCGCCCTCAAGTGCGATGTGGAGCTTGGCGGTACCGACCAGAGATTTAACCTGATGCGCGGCCGCGACCTGCAACGCCACGACGGTCAGCCGCCGCAAATCGTCCTTATGATGCCAATCCTTGAAGGCCTTGACGGCGTGCAGAAGATGTCGAAGTCACTGGGCAACGCCATCGGCGTCAACGAATCGCCGTTTGAGATGTTCGGCAAGCTGATGACCGTGGGCGACCAACTAATGTGGCGCTATTGGATTCTGCTTACGGACAAGCCTGCCAGCGAGATTGATGTGATGCGCGCGGAGGTCGCAAGTGGTGCGATGCACCCCATCGCTGCGAAAACAGCGATGGCTCGTGCAATTACGGAAAGCATGTGGGGTTGGGAAAAGGCGAGGACTGCTCAGGAGAACTGGTCGACACAATTCCAGAAGGGCGGCATCAGCGAAGACACCGAACGTGTCACGCTGGACAGAGCATCTGCCGGAATAGAACTCGTCACGTTGGCTATGTCCGAAATTGCATTGGAAGGCATGAGATTTGTCTGTTCGCTAGATAAACTGCTCGTCATTACAGGTATGGTCCCGAGCATGGCTGAGGCACGTCGGAAGCGCGCTGAGAGCGCCGTAAAGACCGGCGAGATCACGGCAGCGGGAGTTACCTTATCTACGGCTACGGAGGCTCGATTGTTTATAGTTGATCTGCCCGTCACGCTGATGGTGAAACTGGGTAAAAAGACGAAGCTGGTAACTATCGAGTAGTCAACCCGCAATCACGCGTCCGCGCTCATCGTGCCGCAGGTACGCCATCGGCACGCGATGATCGTGCGGGAAGAGCACCAGCCAATTCTGATCAATGGCCTGCGCGTAAAAGCGCTTGCGTTCCTCAATGGTGCGCAACGGGTCAAGGTCAAAGCCCATCGCCCAGCCCAGCTCCAGATGAGCCGTCGTGGGGATCAGATCGCTGATAAAGCAGGCGTGCTCGCCTTCGCTCTCAATGTGGACAACCATCATGTTGTGCGTGTGGCCGGGATAGCACTCCACGTGCACACCGGCGCACACCTCTGCTTCGGTACCCTCGATCAACCGCATCTGGCCGGTGGCGATCAGCGGCTCGTAGTTCGCCGCGACATAGCTGATGCGGTCGCGCTCGTACTGTTGCCGGCCATGCTCCACCTCACCGCGATGGACGACGTATTCGGCATTCGGAAAGTATGGCCGCACCGCACCAGCCTCGTCCAGAACGGTGTTCCAGCCGCAATGATCCCAGTGCAGATGCGTGTTGATGACGATATCCACCTGCTCCGGCTTAATGCCCGCAGCGGCAAACGATGCTGGCAGGCGCTCCTCGGTCGCATAGATGGACTTGAGCTTTGGTGCGATCTTGTTGCCAAAGCCGGTCTCGATCAGCACTGTCTTGCCGCCAATCCGAACCACAACACAATTCAAGCCAAGCATCACGCGATTCAACTCGTCCGGCGGCATCTTCTTAGACCACAGTGTCTTTGGCACGACGCCGAAGATGGCACCACCGTCAAAGCGGCAGGTGCCATCGGTGCAGACGGTGATCTGTATCGCTCCGGCATGCGCTGTTCCGCGAATGAGCGCACCATTGTCTCCGGCCAGGGTATGAATCGGCATCACCTAAGCTTAAGGGGTTGGCTCCTTTTCATCATGATGGATGAAACATCGCTGGAACCTTTTGGGCAAAGCGTGCGTATCCGGCTGCAACGCGTGCGACACAAAGCAATGCATTCCGTTTGGTTCGCGCATGCGTATGTATTGCTAGACACTGTCACGGAGTAAGTCATGTATAAACCGGTACGCCTGACTGCGTGGATTACCGCTCTCGGGCTTTGCGGGGCCAGCAGCGTTGCGCAAACAGGAAGCTGCAACGGCTCTTCACTGACCGGCATGGTGCGTGACAGCACCGGCGCGACCGTTCCAGGAGCGGCGGTGACCCTGGAAGATGACACCCGGGCGACAACCGGCACGGACGGACGCTTCCGCTTCCCATGCGCGCAAGCGGGCGCGCACCGGCTGCATATTGTGGCGCCGAGCTTCGCGTCCGTTGACCGCGAAGTCTCTGCGACCCGAACTCCAGGCGACATTCTCATCACGCTGCGGCCGGAGTCGGTGGACCAGAGCATTGACGTACAGGCCGATACCGCACGCGGTGTGGACAACACTGAAACCGGCGCAAGCCGCACCCTTGCAGGTGACGACCTGAAGGCGTTGGCGGAGGACCCGGACGACCTCCTGCGTCAGTTGCAGCAACTGGCGGCGGGCGCGGGCGGCAATCCCGCAAATACACTCATCACCGTGGACGGTTTTCAGGACCCCAGCCGGCTGCCGCCGAAGTCCTCCATCGCATACATCAAAGTCAACCCGGACCTGTTCTCCGCCGAGTATCAGGAGCCGCCCTATGAGGGTGCGCGCGTGGAGGTCTACACCAAGCCCGGCCAGCCACGCTATCACGGCTCCTTGTTCATGACCTACGGCGGATCGTCGTTGAACGCGCGCGATCCTTTCTCCACCGCAAAGGGCACCATCGGCAAGCAGCGTTACGGCTTCGACCTGAGCGGCCCCGTGCGCAAGCAGGGCAGCGATTTCGCACTTTCACTCGAGCATCGCGGCATTGATAACATCGCCGTTGTCAACGCCGTCTCATTGAACACCAGCGGCAACGCCGTGCCGGTGAACGCAACCGTGAACACGCCACAGCGCCTCTGGGAAGGCAGCGCCCGCGCGGCGTGGCAGTGGAACCCCAAGAATTCTCTGACAACGACGTACAGCGCAAATGTTAATCATCTGGCCAACGTTGGCGTGGGTGGAACGGCATTGCAGGAATCCGGCTATGGTGAGTTTTCCTATGAGCATGTTGTGCGCGCGCTCAACGTATCCACTCTCTCGGCCAACCTGATGCACGAGGCACGGTTTAGCTTCAGTTGGATCGGCGACATCAACACGCCCAACAGCACCGCAACGCCCGTGCAGGTGGCAGGTGCCTTTACTGGTGGTGGTTCGGAGCTCGGGCCGCAGGCGAAACGGTCCACGGGCTTCGAACTGTATGACGATGCCATCTGGACGCATGGCGCACACACGCTGAAGATCGGTGTGAACTGGCGGCCAAAGTGGCAACGGCGTCGCCTCACGCAGGACTTCAACGGCCTGTACACCTTTGGCGGCGGCACCGCGCCCGTGCTGGAGGTCAACGGCAACGCCGTCCCGGGCAGTTCCACGACGATCAGCGGTCTGGAGCAATACCGCCGTGCTCGCCTCAGCCTGCCTGGCGGTGCGGCCACAGCCTATACGGAGGTGGCTGGCGATCCCGAGGTGGATTTCACGCAGTCACGCGAAGCCTTTTTCGCGCAGGATTCCTGGAAAGTGAAGCCGAACCTGGTTCTCTCCTACGGGCTTCGGTATTACGCGCAGAACGATCCGCTCACACTGCTGAACCTTGCGCCCCGGGCCGGACTCGCCTGGTCCCCAGATAAGAAGCAAACTTGGACGTTGAAGGCACACAGCGGCATGTTCAATGGCCAGTACGACGGCAACGACGCCGCGGAGGTACGGCGGCTGGATGGCATCCATCGCGTCAGTAGCCTCATTTACTCGCCAACGTTCGGCAATCCATTCCTGAACGCCACGCCCATTCACACAGTGCGCGCGTTCGCTCCGGGATTCGGCGACGCCTACTTCGCCGAACAGCAAGCTGAAATCGATCATTCGTTGCATGGAGGATGGAATGTGCAGGGTACCTTTTACTGGCTGACGGTGTGGAACGATGGCCGCACCCGCAACATCAACGCACCACTGAACGGCGTACCCACTGGACCACGTCCGGGCGCGGCAAATCTGAACATCCTGCAGGCGCAAAGCAGCGGCAAACTAAAAGGTGATATTGAATTCGTCTCCGTGGAGCAGCACACCTTAAAGCCACTGAGTATCTTTGTGGGCTACGTTCGGCTGGACCTGCGGGGGAACACGGACAACGACCTCTTCTTTACCCCGCAAAGCAGCTACACCGATGCAGGCGAGTATGCCCGCCGCACAAACCAGCCAACCCACCAGATCTTTGGCAATGCCACCCTGCACCTGCCGCGCAAGGTCGATCTCTCCACCGAGTACAGTGTCCGCAGCGGCCAGCCGTATAACATCACAACCGGCTTTGACAACAACGGCGACGGCGACTTCAATGACCGGCCCACCTATGCTCAGCCCGGCAGCCCCAATCCCATTCCCACTCGGTACGGTCTGCTGGTGGCGAGCGGCGGCAATGGCGTCTTTCCGCGCAACGCAGGGTCCACGCCGTGGAACGTTCACCTGGACGCGAATCTGAGCCACACCTTCACGCTGACACCGCATGCGGCGAAGGACCGTCTGCAGACGCTCGCCGTCAACATCCGCTCAGCCAATGTGCTGAATCACACGAATGTCACGCAAGTGGGCAGCGTGCTCGGCTCACCGCTTTTCGGGCAGGCGTATCAGGCGGACAATGGCCGCCGCGTCGAAGCCGGTCTGCGCTACAGCTTTTAACGGTCTCCTGCGACGTGAGGCTGGCTTGCTCAGGGCCGGAAGGCCCGTCATATAACAGCCTGGGCCGAAGGCCCAGGAACATTGCACATCAAACAGGTGAGCGCTGAAGGCGCGACACAGAAGGGCAACTCAGGCATAACTCGTAACCGCACCAGCGTTGCGTGCACCACGCTCTTGTGCAACCCGCTCCATATACCCTGAAGTGCGCAGAGCATTCAATGGATCTTCCGGCAAGCCGCGCTCGCCACGCCACGCCCGCAACACAGGCCGAACATCCGCGAAGAAGGCGGACCGGAAGAGTTCCTCCGCCCGCACCAGATCGCAGCGCTCCTGCAAGCGCGCAAGCTCATCACGGTCCACCAATGCCGCTTTGGCGTAGAGTTCCTGCGCCGTCATCACCGTCTGCACCATGGCTTCCATCTTGTTTTTCAGGTTATGGCTCTGGTCGATCATGAACACAATCTGCGCGATGGCCACGTCCGGCATGTTCAGTATTTCGTGAAAAATGCGGAAGACCTGATACGGATCAATCGAACCCAGCGTGAGATCGTCATCGGCGTACTTGCGGTCATTAAAGTGAAAGCCGCCAAGCGCATCCAAATGGAGCAGCCACGCCACGATCTGCTCAATGTTCGTACCCGGGTAATGATGCCCAGTATCGACCAGCACCTTCGCCTGCGGACCGGCCCGGCGTGCCAGTTCCAGCGCCATGCCCCAGTCGGCAATATCAGTGTGATAGAAAGCAGGCTCAAACGGCTTGTACTCGATCAGCAGCCGTTGCTGCGGGCCAAGAGCGGCGTGCGCGGTGGCCAGCGCCTCCTCCATCCAGCCGATTCGTTTTGACATGGACTGCGTCCCAGGGTAGTTGGAACCATCAGGAACCCAAACCGAAATATCGCGGGAACCCAGCCCTCGCGCAATCTGTATCGAGTCGAGCAGATGCCGCAGCGCCTTCTCACGAATACGTTCATCAGGGTTCGCAATAGAGCCAAACTTGTACTCCTGCTCCTGAAATAAATTGGGGTTGATGGAGCCCGCGCGGATGCCGTCTCGCGCCTCAAGACTGCGCACCGGTGCCACATCATTCAAGCCGCTGGGCAAGTCCCAGAGAACATGCAGCGCGATGGTGGGACTTGCGCCGGTCAGGCGGTTGACCTCACCCGCATCGGCAAACTTTTCTGGGAGGTTTGTGGCCGCTCCCGGCTGAATGAACTTGCCGAAGCGTGTGCCGGTATTGGCAAAGCCCCACGACGGCAGCTCGATGCGGAACGCGTCCAGCGCTGTGCGAATACGCTTTTCTTCAGGTGCGCCACGTTCATTCATTTGCGCTCTCAGAACTCAACCTACAGGCGGCGGCCTCTCGCTGTAAAGCAGAGGTGCCCGCTGGCAACCAAGAGTTCGGGGACCTCCATCGACAACGTAAGAACGTCTTCGCTATAGTCTGTGCGATGCGACGCACCTTTGTTTCCCTGCGGCAACCATGACGACTGCACTTGAGGCAGCGTATGCGCACGGCGTAGAGGTTCTACGAGCGACGGCGCTCACCAAGTCCTACGCGGGTGTAAGGGCATTGCGTGCCGGGTCATTGGATCTGCGTGCTGGAGAGGTGCACGCCCTGGTCGGTGAGAACGGCGCGGGTAAATCGACGCTCATCAAGATCATCACAGGCGCAATCACCGCTGATTCCGGTGAACTGCGCGTCTTCGGGAACGTCATCGCGGAGAACTCGCCGAATCTGTCGCGCTCATTGGGCATAGCCGCGATTCATCAGCAGCCGTCCATCTTTCCTGATCTTTCCGTCGCGGAGAACATCGCACTTGCCCTGGAGCAGGGTGCGGCATCACGCACCGTGAACTGGAACGCACGCTTTGCACGAGCGAATGAATTGCTCGCGTCCGTGGGTGCGGCGATCGATCCAGCGCGGCTGGCGCTCACGCTCAGCATGGCGGAACAGCAGATCGTGGAGATCGTAAAGGCTCTGGGCGCGAATGCAAGAATTCTGCTGATGGACGAGCCGACCGCGCTGCTCAGCGAGCACGAGACGGCGAACCTCTTTCAATTGATCCGCAGCCTCAGATCGCAAGGAGCCGCCATCGTGTATATCTCGCACCGGCTGGAGGAGATCCTGTCCATCGCTGACCGGATTACCGTGCTTCGCGATGGTGAAACGGTGGCCGTGCGCGATGCCGCGGAGGTCAGTAAACCAGAGTTGATTCAACTGATGGTGGGGCGCTCGCTGGCATCGGTGTATCCCAAGCGTGAGGTGCCTATCGGCAGCATCGCCTTGGAGGTTCGTGGACTCAGCAACGCGGCAGCAGGCCTGCACAACATCTCATTTCAGGTGCGCAGGGGCGAGATCCTCGGCTTTGCCGGCCTGGTGGGTTCAGGTCGCACCGAGCTTGCGCGAACGCTCTTTGGCTTGACGCCTGTTTCACGGAAGATTCTGATCGATGACCAGCCCGTGGACATCAACTCGCCAGCGGACGCCATCGCGCACGGCATCGGCTATGTGCCAGAGGACCGGCGGCAGCACGGCGTGGTGCTACAGATGCCTGTCGCGGAGAATATCAGCCTGGCGAGCCTGCCCAATGTCTCTCGAGCGGGGATGATCGAGAGACACAAGGAAGTTAGGCTGGCGAACCATTACCGCGACAGTCTGCGCATCAAGACGCGCGATGTGCTGGCGGCTGCCGGCGATCTTTCCGGCGGAAATCAGCAGAAAGTAGCGCTGGCGCGGTGGCTTGCCACGCACCCGAAGATCATGATCCTGGACGAGCCGACGCAGGGCGTTGATGTCGGATCGAAGGCAGAGATTCATGAGTTGATCACGGGACTCGCGGAGCGCGGCATGGCCGTCATTCTCATATCCTCCGAACTTCCAGAGGTATTAGGCATGTGCGACCAGATCGCCGTGTTTGACGCGGGCACCATCGCCGGCTTTCTTTCCCGCGAGGAAGCGACGCAGGAACGCATCATGGCACTTGCCTTCGGGCATCCCGCGGAGACCGCGGCATGAGCAACATTCAATGGACCCGGCATACGCGCGAGATTGCGATAGCAATCGCAAACGTGCTGCTGATTCTGCTGCTGGCGGCAACAACGCATGGGTTCTTTGCGCCTGGCAATGTGGCCGATCTCTTCCTGGCGAACATGCCCGTCATGCTGATTGCGTTGGGCATGACCCTGATCATCATCACCGGCCAGATTGATATTTCTGTTGGATCCGTCTTTGCAGTGTGCAGCGTGGTCGCGGGAGTGATGGCCCGTGCCGGTGCGCCACGGTTAACCGCGCTGCTGGTTGCATGCTGCGCCGGTGCGGCTTGCGGCGCGTTGAACGGGGCACTGACGGCATATGGCCGCATTCCGTCCATCGTGGTGACGCTGGCCACGATGGTTGCGTTGCGCGATGCGCTACGCTGGCAGACGCAAGGTGCATGGATCGGCGGTTTGCCCTCGACTTGGCAGCGCTTCGGCGCGGGGCAAAGCACGTACACGCTGGCCGTATTCGCGCTCACAGTGGCTCTTACCGCTGCCACTGCCCTGGGCCTCAGATATCTGCGTGCAGGACGCGCGGTGTTCGCCACTGGATCGAACGAGGGAGCCGCGCGGCAACTCGGGATCAACACGCATCTGGTCGTCTTCTCCGTGTTTACCCTTACGGGCGCGCTCACCGGGCTCGCCGCCACGCTGAACGCGGTGCGCTTCAATCAGGTTCCCAGCAATGCCGGACTCGGTCTTGAACTGGAAGTCATTGCCGCCGTCGCGGTGGGTGGAGCAGCCATTACGGGCGGCTCCGGAACGGTCACGGGAACGGTGCTTGGCGTCTTGCTGCTGGGCATGATCGAACCGGCGCTTACCTTTCTCGGCATCAGTCCGTACTGGCAGCAGGCACTGCAAGGGGCGACTATTCTGCTTGCTGTGAGCGCCAACGCGCTCGGCGGCTATCGCAACCGGCGAGCGGCTGGGGTTGCACTTGCCGGATAGTCTAAACAGACAATCACGGCTGCTCTCTACCGGTGAGTGGGTGCTGTTGCTGGCCTTGTGTGCGGAATGCTTTCTCTTCGCCGCCGCGGCTCCCAGCTTTGCCACCTGGAGTAATTTTTTTGAGATCCTTCGCTTCTCCGTCGAGCTTGGATTGCTTGCGGTCGCGCTCACGCCCATCCTGATTACGGGTGGGATCGATCTCTCGGTGGGATCGACGATCGGGCTTACCGCGGTGCTCTTCGGCGTAATGACGCTGAGCGCGCACGTGCCCGTTGCGCTTGCCGTGCTGCTTTCCTTGCTGTTCGGCGTGGCGGCTGGCGCACTGAATGCCGCGTGCATCGCGGGGCTGCGTCTGCCGCCGCTGATCGTCACGCTGGGCACGTTCTCCCTTTACCGTGGCATTGCCGAGGGCATCACGCATGGCGCGGTCAGCTTTACTGGCTTTCCCACAGGCTTTCTGCATTTCGGCCAGGGATACTTTTGGCATGTGGTCCCGGTGCAACTGCCCGTGTTCGCTCTGGTCGTGGCGGGGTACTACGTTCTGCTGCATCGCTCCACCATTGGCCGAACCCTGTATGCCATCGGCTTCAACGCGGAGGGCGCGCGCTATGCGGGGATCCCGGTTCGCAAACGGCTTGCACTGATCTACATGCTTTCGGGCATGGTGTCCGCGCTGGCCGCCGTGATCTATGTCGCGCATCTTGGCCTCGCGAAGCCGGACCTCGGCACCGGCTTTGAGTTGCAGGCAATTGCCGCCGTGGTGCTGGGCGGAACATCGGTTTTTGGCGGTAGAGGCACGATCATGGGATCCATGCTGGGCCTGTTCTTTCTTGCGGTGCTGCAGAATGGCATGCACCTGATGGCGTTGCCCTCGGAAATCTACGGCGTCGTCACGGGGATTCTGCTGCTACTGATCGTAAGCGCGGACCGGCTACGTGCGCGTCGTTCCGCTGCCGGCCCTGTTCCGCAGACCCGGTCGCGACGTAAAACGTTCGCCGCGCTGGGTGCGCTCACCGCCATTCTTGTGGGTGTATCTGTCAGCCTGCACGGCGGAAGACACCACGCCCGAAAGCACACCCAGCTGACCATCGCGGTGATGCCGAAAGCGAAGGGCGATCCCTACTTCATCAGCGCCCGTGCTGGCGCGGAAGAGGCGGCAAAGGAATTAGGCGTGAACCTGATCTGGGATGGACCGACGAGCCTGGACGCGTCCCAGCAGAATGAGTTGGTAGAGAACTGGATTACGCGCGGCGTCAATGCGATCGTCGTGGCGGTGGAGAACAAGGGCAGCATTTCCACCGTCCTGCGCAAGGCACGCGCGCACGGCATCCCCGTACTCACCTGGGACGCCGATGCGGAGACAGATGCGCGCGACTACTTCCTGAACCAGGCCACTCCGGAAGGCATTGCGAACGCGCTGACCGATGAGGCCGCCCGGCTGCTGCCTGCTGGTGGCGACTTCGCCATCATCACCGGCGCGCTCTCCGCCGAGAACCAGAATGAGTGGATCCGCGACATTAAAGCGCGCGTTGCAACCGCGCATCCCACCCTGAAGCTCGTCACCGTACAGCCAAGCGACGATGACCGCGACAAGGCCTTCAACCAAACACAGCTGATCCTGAAAGCCTTTCCGCAGGTAAAGCTCGTGATGGCGATTTCCGCGCCTGCGGTACCTGGCGCGGCAGAGGCGGTGCAGCAGTCCGGGCGCGGCAATGTCGATGTCATCGGCCTGTCCCTGCCCTCCATCTGCCGCCCCTACATCCACAACGGGTCCGTGCAGACGATCTTTCTTTGGAACACGCGCGACCTTGGCTACCTTACGGTGTATGCAGGCACGCTGGCGGCACAAGGACGCATCGCGCCGGGCGCAAAGCAGGTGCATGTGGACCGGCTCGGCGATTTACGGATTCTAGATAGCCAAATCGTGCTGGGAGCGCCGCTGCGCATCGATAGAACGAATGTCGATCAACTCAACTTTTGAGTGGCAACGAGCTTAAAAGCGTGTTCGGTCAACTTTACCGCTAACCGGTGAAGGCAAGATATCCGTACCTCCATGCTGGCCTGTCTTTTTTCATTGCTTTTTGCCCAAGCACCTCTATACTTCGCAAATCCTTACTAAGCCGTGTTCGTTGGGGGTAAAGAACGTATGCCTCGTTGGACTTCAATTCTTACTGCCGCAGCCGCCGCGCTGGTCGCCGCCCCGGTTGGCACTCATTACCTGTCAACCAAGAACGCCACGCCGTCCGCTCTGGTCGCGGCCTCCACCCAGGACGCGCCACCTGATCGAGTCATTCGAACAACAAAAGCCATTCAGAAAGGTAGCCTCAAGACGAGCGGCGGGAGCGGAAACAGATCAGTACCTTCAGCATCCATGCTGGACACGTTGCATCATGGCGAAGACGACGCTCAGGCTGAAGGCAAGGAAGCAATCGCAGGCATGATGTGCGCGTATACGCAGGGCAATCGAGACGGGAGCGGCCACTGTCCCGCCGGTCCGGCTAAAGATGCCACGGTCATCATTGCCGTGGTGCCGGACCCCGTGCACACCCATCTCGCACTGCGCTTTGACCGCGAGATGGATACCATCGGAGATTCGCTGCAGCAACTGGGTTGGATTTATGACCGCTCCTGGCTGCCGTGGGACAACACCGCACACAAAGCACCGGACCGGTGGGAGGCGCGAACTTTCGATAGCGCCGCGCAGAGCGCGCGCGAGTCGCTGCCAGGAGTACTGCTCTTCCGTCCGATGAATGGTGCCGCCTTCGGTCCAGACACAAAGAAGCCTCCCAGTCAACATCTCATAGTCTTGCTGGTGGGGGAAAAGCCGACTAGCGGTGTAAATGCTGGGCAATTAGAACAGGCACTTAATTACTGGGCCGCTCCCGCAACACTCTTCAACGGCATGGTTGTCCAACAACCTTCCCGTTCACAACGCAACCAGGATTCTAAGTTAAAACGAATTTCGGGTAGATCGCGTCCCACGCAGGAGATCGCCGGAGTTCCAAAATCCACGTACCCAGCTTCAAACCTTGTCGTACTTGGGCCAAATTTCAGTGGCTCGCTCTATTCGCTAGACTCAATTCTCACCAGAAGGTTCGGGTCGCCAGCGGCATGCGGTACTCAACACCATGTCTTTGTTATTTCTGGCGAGGTGAGTGATGGCCAAACACTGAAGGCAATCAACGAGAAACCGCGTTCATGCGGCATGACAGTAAACGCTAGATCATTTTCGTCAAATTATCTTGTACGGAAACAGCAGATCGAGTCGTTTTTTCAACCGCCCCATGCGAACGTTCAGCTAGCGTTCGTCAGTGAGAACGAGAGCAGTTACGGAGCGAACGAGAGCGCAAAACCGCCCCAAGAACAAACAGGCGCGCCTAAGCAGGGGGCAGCTCCACCAATGATAAGTACCGCATTCCGGTTTGCGTTTCCACGTGAAATTTCACGCCTTCGCCGTGCCTATGAAAAGAACGGAGTAATTGGCTTTAGTCAATCTTCAGACACACCGCGAACAGGATTACAACTGGTCACGGCAGAGGATGGTAGTGAAGGCGATTCTCTGGAGAATTTTTCCAGCTCGACCGGTGTGATCGCCATGGAAGCCAAGATGGCTGGCCTGGGGCGCTCGTTGACGGCAAACCATGTCGAGGTAGCCATTGTAAGTGCAACAGACGTTCTCGACGAGATTTTCGTCGCACGTTACTTACTACAGCACGTTCCCGACCTTAGTATCGTCATTCAGGATAGCGACCAATTATTCCTGCATGAAGAAACAGACGCTTCCATGAACAATGTCTATGTGGCTTCACCCTGGCCACTTATCGAAGAGAACGATATGTGGACTCAGGACCTGAAGCAGCCTAATCAATCTGCCGGCGCGCACGGAGCATTTGGAAGCGAAGCAGACGAGGGAATTTATACAGCAGTCGCATATGCCCTCCGCTGTAGTCCGGTCACGGCAGAATGCGCAACCGATTCATACCGCGAGTACAGGTCTCCGTTCGCCGGTTCCTTAACCAACGAGGCGAAATCGTCTCCTCCGCTCTGGCTTTCAGTTATAGAGCATGGCCGGTTTCAGCCAGTGGCAGTAGTAAATGATCGACGGCAGAATACGGAAAACCTTCCCGCGCTCTCCACGTCCGAATCGAAGGGCATCGGCTCCGGCCGTACCAATTTGTCGACCAAGTTGCTGGCCGCGGGAATCATAGGCCTCCTACTTTGGCATGGCTGGGCGTGCCACAAGTGCGGTCTGAATCGTTCGTTCGCATGGACATACGCCCTTGCTGAACAGCAGCACCATCGCATCCGGTTGATGGTAAAGAGCGCCATCTCAATGATCGCCGGCGTCGCACTCGCCTTGTTATTCCTGCCTGATTCACCCGGTTTGCATCTGCAATCAGATCTCTTTCATGTATGTCTCGTTGGCGGGCAATTATTAGCCGTATACCTTGCTAGTTTGTCCATTCACAAACTAGCGGTTTTCGAAGCGAGTCAAAGTCCCTGGTGGACTGCAATTGGGTTCGGCGTCGCTGGCCTCTTTGCATTACTGCTGATGGACGCCTTTTTCTGGCACGTGTTGGCTCTGTTTGTTCCAGCAAGCGGACATCTACTCTTCCGGTACCGGGCTTCGCTGCCATTTTCTGGGGCTTCGCCGTTGTTGCCATTGTTGTTGATAACAGCTTCGTTCGCATTAATGCTGCACAGCTGCTTTGCACGGCTCGCATTTTACGGGCACCGTATTCCCCAGCTACCGCAGGGCTTCGATTACCTTCGGTGCCCTTCTGATGCGTCGTTAAAACCGCTGACAAAGTTGTTGTCTAACGTGTGTGATGGAAGGCGCCTGCGTTCAGCAGCAACGTGTCTATGCGTTATGGTGGTGTTTGTCTTCCTTGTTCTCGAACGGCGAGGGCTACTGTCGCTTGGCGGTGGTGCTTTCGACACCATGATGACAGTCTGCACCATCATCACCGGTGCCTTTATTCTCCAAAACCTTGCGATGGCTTCTCTCGCATGGCGCTTACTGAAGCACAAGCTGCTTATACCTCTCAGGCAATCTCCATTGCGATGGGGATTTACCTGGATCAAGGGCTTCTCCTGGAGAAGAATCTGGCGGTCCTCCAAGACACTTAGCTCCAATCAGATCTTCGACTATCTCACGCGATTGCTGCAAGGTAGCAGCAGGATTCCAGGCAGCGGCACAGGAGCACAGTACTATCGAGAAATTTGCCTTCTCTACGCCGGAGCAGACGCAGGTGCTTCGATTCAAGCGTTTACGGATGGAATGACGGAGTTGCACGTTGCAATGAAGAAGGAGGCAGAAACAAGGCTCGCATCACTACAGAACGCTTGGCAAAGTGACCGGGGACCGCTTACCGGGAATGAGAGTCATCGCGGCATCCACCTCCTGAAAGAACTTGACAAACTGGAAGCAGGCGAACGCCTAACAGCGTTGCAGAGGATGGCGGACGAAGAATTTGTAGCGTTGCTGTATGTGGGATACATCAGCATGGTGATGATCCAGATTCGGCAGCGCATCTTAACGGCTGCCGTGTTGTATGTGCTGCTGCTGTGGACCCTGACGTGCTATCCCTGGATGTACCGGCATACGATTCTGCTGGGCCTGGTGGCGATGTTTGCTGTACTGGCTGGGGTGACACTCATCATTTACACGGAGATGTTTCGCGATGACATCCTTAGCCGGACCACGGAGACCACCAGCGGCAAACTGGATGGCGGCTTCTTTGAAAAGATCGTTCCGGTGCTTGGCTTGCCGTTGCTCACGCTGATTGCCTCGCAGTTCCCGGAGGTCAGCAACTTCCTCTTTTCATGGGTTGGCCCAGGATTGTCGAAGTTCTAGCCATGCGCCGTATGGACAAGAACTTGTGTGCGAAGATGTTGCCATGATGCGGAGTGCGAAATCGTTCGTTTTGTCAGCTGTTTGCCTGCTCACAGTTGCAGGGTGCAAGTCGTCGCGGGAAGCTCCGTCCGACGCAACGGCTGGCCCAACAATGGAATCAGCCAAGGGTCCGCGCATCTACGTCACCGACGAGGTCTCCGGCGGCCTTACTGTCATTGACGCGACCACAATGAAGCCGCTGGAAACGGTCCACATGGGCACGCGTCCGCGTGGGATTCATGCCAGCCCGGATGGCAAGACGCTGTACATCGCGCTGAGTGGCACGCCCATCGGCGGCCCCGGTGTGGACGAAGACAAGCTGCCGCCCTCAGATCACTCTAAGGACGGCATCGGCGTCTTTGACATCGCGTCCAACAAGCTGGTGCGGACCATTCCAGGCGGCTCTGACCCTGAGAACTTCGACCTAAGCAAAGACGGCAAAAAGCTGTACATCTCCAACGAGGACCAATCTGCCGTGAGCATCGTTGATATCGCCAGCGGCACGGTCGAGACGACGCTAAAGATCGGCGCACAGCCTGAAGGGGTGAAAACGTCACCCAATGGCGATTTCGTGTATGTAACGTCCGAAGCAGCGGGAACCATCTCCGTTCTGAACCCGGAGGCGAAAAAAATCACTGCGACGTTCAGCGTAGGACACCGTCCACGTAACGTGGCCTTTACGCCGGACGGCAAGACCGCTTACATTAACGCGGAAAATGATGGCAGCGTGGTGGTCGTCGATGTGGCGAAGAACAAGATGGTAAAAACAATTCCGCTGGGCACGCCGGGCGAGGTGAAGCCCATGTTTGTGCTGATGTCGCCGGATGGGTCGAAGGTGTATGTGAGCACGGGAAGAGGCGGAACGGTAGCAACGATCGACGCCAAGACCGGCACAGTCATTGGCCAGGTGGCCGTAGGTAAGCGGCCCTGGGGCATCGCGCTGTCGCCAGACGGAAAAACCCTTTACACGGCGAATGGGCCCTCCAATGATGTCTCGGCAGTCGATCTTGCCAGCAATACGGTCCGTGCAAAGGCTCCCGCGGGCGGCAGCCCCTGGGGTTTGGTGGTACTGCCGTAAGCACGGCAACCCGCTTTGATTTCATCGAGAATCGGGACGGGTCATGCAGCCACTTTCACCCGCAAATGCGTCTCTTATAGTGTCCGGCCGCATGCCGGATAGAGGAAATGCGATGCGCCTGAAGTGGTCTGTACTTTCCGTCATGATATTTGTCCTCTCGTTCTCCGCAGCGCGTGCGCAGGACGATGCGGCCAAAGGCAAGGCCCTGTTTGCGAGCAACAACTGCGCGCTGTGCCACAACGCCGATAGCACCGATATGAAGATCGGTCCGGGATTAAAAGGGCTGTACGCTCGCGGGACCATGGCGGACGGCACAAAGGTGACTGATGAAACCGTAACCGCGCGTATCGCCAATGGGAAGTCTCCCATGCCACCGTACAAGGACTCGTTAACGCCCGACCAGATTAAGCAACTGGTGGCATACCTAAAGACGCTGTAGCGCTCTACGTTAGGTCAGCTGCCACGAGCTTTAATCGCTCAACCATCGCTTGACTCCGCGGCCCGCCCGGATCGAGGCAAGACACAGCCTTGACTGTGATACCACTGCCGGGCAGGCGCGGATGGGAGAAAGAGGGACATGATGGTGCTTTCAGTATGGCCTTGGCAGGGCTACACTCCGCATGAGTTTAGGCGCCATTTCCTTCCGAAACTGTGAACAAAATACCTCGTTGAGAGAAGATAGGTTAATCTCCAGCGAATCGTGCCGGCTCACACGCTCCTCTCACGTGAGGCACGACTCCATGATCAGGTTTCGCCGTGCCGCTTGGCGTTTCAGTACGCTTTACTTTCGTTGTCGCGACTGTGGCATACACGGGTGCGCTTGCGCAGAATGATGCTGGCCGCAGTGCGGTGCGCGTTACCGTACATGACGCCAGCGGAGCCGTTCTGCCCGGCGCGCATGGAGAGCTTCTGGGGCCAACCGCCAGTAAGAAACGCACAATACTGGCAGATAGGAATGGCGTTCTCGATGCCGCCGGGTTAGCCGCAGGCCGGTACATGATGTTAGTGTCCGCTCCGGAGTTTAACGTGCAGCGTCTAAGCCTTTCGGTAGGAACTGGAGCCGTATTGACACGCGATATCGTGCTGACACCCGGAGGTTTTGCGACGAGCATTGACGTTGTTGCGTCCTCGCCCACTGGATCTCTCGACGTGCCCTTGAGCGATGTTCCAGTTACTGTACAAACGATGTCGGCGCAAACACTGGAGGACACCAATGCCATCGACCTGACTGAGGCGCTCAACCGGCGGCTGAACGGCGTCTATATCAACGAGAACCAGAACAACCCGTTTCAGCCGGACGTAAATTATCGGGGGTATACGGCATCGCCACTGGTGGGCGCGCCTGCCGGGCTGTCGGTGTACCTGGATGGCGTCCGGCAGAACCAGCCGTTTGGTGATGTGGTGCAGTGGGACCTGATCCCCAAAATCGCCATCAGCGGAACGGAACTCATTCCCGGATCCAATCCCGTGTATGGCCTGAACACGCTCGGTGGGGCGATTGCGATTCAGACAAAGGACGGTATCAGCAACAGCGGATTCACCGTCAGCGCATATGGTGGCAGCTTCGGGCGTCGCGCCGTCGATCTACAGTACGGTGGCAGCAACAGTGCAGGTCTGAACTGGTTTGCGGCCGGCACGCTGTTTCATGAGGATGGCTGGCGGATCGATTCGCCGTCCAGCGTGAAGCAATCCTTCGCGAAGCTGGGCTACGCTCACGGCAATACCCTGCTCTCACTCTCCGGCGGGTACAGCATCAACAATCTCACCGGGAACGGCACGCAGGATTTCCGCGCGATTGCTCGCACAGTTGGCCTGAACCACGGGTATAACAGCGTCTACAGCATCCCGGACGTGACATACCAGCATTCACCGTTTCTGACCCTCAATGTTACGCAGGCGTTCTCCAGCACGCTGAGCCTGAATCTGAACTCGTATGTGCGCTATGCTCGCGCGAACACCACGAATGGGGATATCAATAACGATAGCTTCGACCAGTCACTCTATGCATTAACGGCGGAAGACCAGGCTGCGCTCACTACAGCTGGTATCCCCTTCACAGTAACGGCTCCAAATCAGGCGAATACGCCGTTCCCCTATCTGCGCTGCATCGCTCAAGCGTTAGAGATGGATGAGCCGGGCAGTACATGCACGGGCATTGTCACGAACACCGAAAGCCGTCAGCATGGGTACGGCGTCTCCGGCGTGTTGGCGTGGACGACGGCCCGGAATCGTCTCAGCATCGGAACCGGGTGGGACCATGGCACGTTGTCGTACGAGCAACGTGCGCAGTATGGCTATCTCGATGGTGACGGTCTTACCATCACCGCGATCCCCACGTTTCTGGACGGCACAACCAGCGTAGACGGAGTGCCACAAGACACGCGTGTGAACCTGCATGGCAGCACGAATACGCCAAGCATTTTCTTTACAGACACGTTCAATATGGGTAAGTGGGTACTCAACGCAGGTGGGCGGTATAACCACACGAACATTCATAACGTAGACCGTCTCCCTCCTGTTGCATATCGTGGCACGCTCACGGCGGTCAACATCTTCCAACGCTTCAATCCCACCGCAGGCGTGGTCTATAAGCGTTCCAGCCGGATCATTGGATATTTCGACTATGGCGAAAGCAGCCGTGCGCCAACGTCAACAGAGCTTGGCTGCGCTGACCCAAACTTTCCCTGCTCGCTGCCCAATGCATTGGTAAGCGACCCGCCGCTGAAGCAGGTCGTCAGCCGTACGTTTGAAGGCGGCGTGCGTGGTAATCCGGATGGAAGGTATCGCTGGGCCGCGGGATACTTCCACACGGACAACAATGATGACCTGCTCTTCGTGGCATCGCAAGCGACTGGGTATGGCTATTTCCAGAACTTCGGCAAGACGCGACGGGAGGGTGTGGAGGCATCCTTCGCGGCGCACCGCCGCACCGTGGACGCAGGTGCGGCGTATACGTTCCTAAATGCAACGTATCAGAGCAGCCAGGTGATCGAATCGGATAGCAACAGCAGTAACAGCAATGCGCTCAGCGGGTTACGGGGCGTTACAAACGGCGGTCTGATCACGATTGTTTCCGGCGATCATATCCCGCAAGTCCCGCAACATCTGCTGAAGCTCTATGCTGGCTTTCACCCATTGCGTAAGCTCTCCATCAGCACCGATCTTCAGCTGATTGGCTCAGCATATGTTCGCGGAAACGAGAACAATCTGCATCAGCCGGACGGCGTGTATTACCTTGGCAGCGGTAAGAGCCCGGAGTACGGCGTGGTAAACCTTGGCTCACGGTATCGTTTCAATTCCCGCTACGAACTGTTTGCAGAGGTCAACAACCTGCTGAACCGCCATTTCTACACCGCCGGTCAACTCGCCTCCACACCCTATGACAACCGCGGCAGCTTCGTGGCACGGCCGTATCCTGCCTACGGCAGCGGTGGCGATACAAGCTATCCTGTGCGCAATACCACGTTTCTCTCTCCTGGCGCGCCAATCACCGTCTTTGGCGGGTTGCGGGTGAGCTTCGGGCGACGGTAGCGCCTGCAGACACAGTGTCTGGCAGACTAGAAGCAATGGCCGAAACCTTACGTAGCCAGTTGACAACATTTGACTGGAGAAAATCCGAACCTCTGCATGCATTCCTGTGTGTGCCAGCTGTGGCATTGCCATTGATCCTGGGCGTGCATCTGGGCTACAACGGCACTGCCGTCCTGATGGCGGGCGGTGCCATGACGGTCGGCTTTGGATCATTTCAGCAGCCACTCTTCCGCCGTTGGGGAGCGATGGTATTTGCCACGTTGGGCATCGCTCTCTCAGCCCTGGTGGGAGCGCTGTGCCGGGACAGCACCGCTGCGTTGCTGGCAGCCGCCGTTGTGTGGGCATTTGTGTACGGCATGTCCAATTCCTTGAGCGCCGCAACCTCATGGGTAGGCCAGCAGTGTTGCGTGTTCTTAGTGGTCTCGTCCGCTGCTCCATCAACGCCTGGAACAACGCATGATCTTGTGTATTCCGCCTTGTTGCGCGGCTTGGGCGTGCTTGCGGGTGGAGCGCTGGAGACAGGCTTCCTTCTTGTGTTCGGAATCTGGTTGCCGGAAGCGCAAACCAAGTTCACCCGGCCCGACTTCGATCCGACGCGTTTCCAGCGAAGCTTTATTCGCGAGCAACTATCGCTCAGGAGCGGAGCCATGCATTATTCCATGCGGCTGGTTGTGACGTTCACCGCGGCAATCGCGATCTACCGCACGCAAAGCTGGACCAGCGCGTACTGGATCGGCATGACCGCCATCTTGATTCCAAAACCAGAGTTTACGCAGACGCTCGCACGCGGGCTGCTGCGCCTGGCCGGCACATCGTTGGGCGCACTGGTCTGTACGGGCATCGTGGTGTGGCTGAGGCCAGGCGGACAGTGGCTGGCTGCCTTTGTACTTATCTTTCTGTTTGGCACGTATCTTCTAAACACGGTGAATTACGGTGCCTTTGCCCTGGTGTTGACCGGGTACATTTGCTTTCTGCTGGCCATCGCACACCAGCCGCCAAATGAGGTGCTGCCGCATCGTGTGCTGGCCACGCTGGCGGGATCATCACTGGCGCTCTTCGTGCACATGATCTTTATGGCTGGACGTAAGGTTCTCGGCGTGGCGAACCCGGTATTGCATACCTTGGAAGAGTGGCTGTGACGTACACAAAAGCAGCGGCGATCTACTGCACGCTGTGGCCAATGTCGCTCGCCGTGCCAGCCTGCGCAAGATACTCCTCGATGGCACGGTCCAGCACACCCTTTGCCTCCAGCACCAGATCGATGCAGTCACGCCCGGCACCAAATCCGCCAGCATGCGGCGTGACGTAATGGGCAGCGGCCTTCACCTGATCGCGGGCGTTCCACGTCGCGACGGCAAGGCCTACGGCTCGCATGGGCGGCAGATCGATAATGTCATCGCCAACGTACGCAATCTCTTCCAGCGACAAGTTTGCTTCGCGCATGATGGCATGAATGGCGTCCATCTTCTGCTGTGAGCCTTGATGTAGAAATTCGACCTTCAGCTCTTTCATACGCACCGCCACGGTGTCGCTGCTGCGTTTTGTGATAACGCCGAAGCGCAGGCCAGCGACCCGGCCGATCCCAATGCCAAGACCGTCGTGCGCGGAAAAACCTTTAACTTCAATGGCGGACACCGTACCGTCCGCGTGCGTCCCAGCGGGGACGAAGTACAACGTCCCGTCCGTGAGTACACCATCCACGTCAAAGACGATTACCTTGATTTTTTCTGCCCGTTTTCGCAGTTCTTCATTCATGTTGTTCATTGTTACAAATCCCGCGCACATCTCACGTCCATCTGAACTTTACGGCCGTCGCTGATGACGAAGTAGATCAGTAAAGATCAAGCTGAATTCAGCTTTGCTAAGTCGCGAGGACACCTTCCAGCGACAGCGATGACTCGCGCAGCCATCCGTACAGTGGAAACTGCTCCGCCATCTCCGACACGCGATGTCTGATCGTCCGCAGCCGGGACTCGTCGTTCCGATGACCTAGAGCCTCGGCAATCCACCGTGCAATCTGGCGCATCTCGCTCTCGCGCATGCCCCGTGTGGTGAGCGCGGGCGTGCCAAAGCGCACACCACTGGGTTTAAGCGGCGGATTCGTGTCGAACGGAATCGCATTTTTGTTGACGGTGATCCCTGCCTTCCCCAGCGCTGCTTCCGCCTCCGACCCGAGCATTCCCTTTGCAAACACGTCCACCAGCAGCAGGTGGGTATCTGTTCCGCCGGAGATGATGCGGAAGCCTTCTCCGGCCAGCGCCGCCGCCAGTTCCTTTGCGTTCGCCACAGTTTGCGCGGCGTAGGCGGCAAACTCGGGCTGTAGCGCCTCGCCGAAGGCCACCGCCTTTGCCGCGACCACATGCATCAGTGGCCCACCCTGCTGCCCGGGAAACACCGAACGGTCCAGCGCCGTGGCAAATTCACTCTTGCATAGCACCAGGCCGGCACGCGGACCGCGCAACGTCTTGTGTGTCGTGGATGTCACCATATGCGCGTACGGCACCGGCGAAGGATGCACACCGCCCGCCACCAGGCCTGCAAAATGCGCCATATCGATCATCAGGTATGCGCCAACGCTGTCGGCAATGGCGCGCATCCGCTGGAAATCCCAGATTCGCGGGTACGCTGATCCGCCACCCACAATCACTCTGGGCCGCTCACGCTGCGCCAGCGCCTCCAGTTCGTCATAATCGATGGTCTCTGTCTCGCGGGCTACCTGGTAGCCCACAATCCGGTAGAGCTTGCCGGAGAAGTTGAGCTTGTGCCCATGCGTCAGATGTCCGCCATGCGCCAGGTCCAACCCCAGAATCGTCTCGCCCGGTTGTATCAGCGTCATGTACGCTGCCGCATTCGCCTGCGATCCAGAGTGCGGCTGCACATTGGCGTGCTCCGCGTGAAACAAGCGCTTGGCGCGGTCACGCGCGATATTTTCCACAACATCCGCCACCTCGCAGCCGCCGTAGTACCGCTTACCCGGATAGCCCTCGGCATACTTATTGGTAAAGACCGTGCCCGCCGCCTCCAGCACCGCGCGCGAGACAAAGTTCTCTGACGCAATCATCTCCAGCCCGTCATGCTGACGCTCCGCCTCCAGTGCAATCTGCGCGGCGATTTCGGGGTCGGCAAGCGAAAGCGTCGCCTGTAAGTCAATCGGCATGGTGTGCTCCTTTGGTTGACTGCGAATGCAGACTGATTATTTCACTGGCAGCCATTCCCGTTACAGAACATGACAAAAAACCCGGTAGCACCGCCACTCTCGCATAGGGAACCGTGTCCGATAGAGCAGGTGAGGTTTGTATGCCGTCTTTTCTGCTCTGGGCTGCCGTCGGACTTGGAACCGTGATTGTTCCGTGCCTTGTTGCATACATTTGCATGCCCCACTATGGCAATGGCCGCTAGTCCGCCTTGGACTGCGCCATCGCCCCACGCCGCAGCCAAAAACGTTCGCCGCGCCATACCACGTCATTGCCGGCATAGCTCCATGCCCACAGCAGCAACCCAACGCAATCCCGCAGCGGCAGCAGCCACAGATCACGCAGCACCTGGCCGTCCCGTAACACGCCCACGCCAACGTTCAGCGCAACTGCCACTCGAGCCAGCAACACCAGCGAGAGCAGCGAGATGCTGGGCAATGCAAACCCCGTTGCTACCACATTCAGCAGCGCCCAAGGTACTGCGTAGCTCACAGCCATCCCGGCAAAGCTCCACGGCCGGGCATCGCGCACCGTGCGCCACCATCGCACCTGATGTTCCCAGAAGCCTCGCAGATTGTATTGCGGGACGGAAGTCGCCACCACCTCTGGCGACAGCACAACCTTGAAGCCAGCCCGGTCCACACGCGCGCCCAATTCATAGTCGTCCGCGATCCGGTCCAGCAGCGGTGCCATCCCGCCAATCGCATCCAGCGTCGACCGCCGCAACGCCAGCGTGCTGCCCAATCCGAACCGCACACCGCGATCCACCAGCCGCGCCGCAAGTACTCCCGGCAACAGATCGGTCGAGATACCCAAAGCTTCAAGCCGTGCCCACACTGTAGGTTCCACCGCGGTTCGGCCAAAGTACGGCACCGTCACCAATCCAACGCCCGGTTCGACTAACGCTGCCACTACGGATGATAAGTACTCCTGCCCCGCGAGGATATCCGCGTCGTTGATGACCAGCACCTCGCCCAGCGCCTCCCGCACCATTTGCAGCAGCGTGCTCACCTTGCCGTTCGCACCCAGCCGCTCCCCGCACAGAACAGTACGCACGGACACGCGGGGGTACTCACCCTTGAGCCGTTCGATGTCATCCAGCAGCGCCGCATCGCCCGGATCGGCGACTCCCAGCAGCAACTCAAACCGCCCCGGGTATCGCTGCGTGCACATGCTGGCAAATGCCGCGTACCGCTGCGGATCCGTTCCCTTGACCGGTTTCAGGATGGATACAGTCGGCCACTCCGCCGGGACCGGAGGCACCGGTTGCCTGCGAAAGCTCCGTACCGTAAACAACACCAGCAGCAAGAATCCCAGGCCTGCCAGCGTCAGCAGTGTCGTCAGCAGGGCAACGGTAAGAGCCACAACGTCCTGAGTGTACGATTCAGTCAATTTTCTTCCTGCCCATGCTCCACTTCACCGCTGCATGCGATGCTGCCTCCGCATGCGAAACCATGTAGCGGCGCCACCAGAGCGAATTCATGCCTTGACCGGTAAACTCCGCCGGAACGCCCGGCTCCGGCATCCACAGTGGCAGCCCCGCCGCTTCCGCTATGTCCGTCACGCGCTCCGGCGGCTGATACCACGCATGAAACGCCAGGTTGAAGAGACCCCAGTGGATCGGCATCAACACCTTCGCGCGAAGATCCGCGGCAGCGCGAACCGCATTGTCCGGCCCAAGATGGATATCGGACCAGAGCGGGTCAAAGGCACCAATTTCCAGGATCGCCAGATCGAACGGGCCAAAGCGTTCTCCGATCTCGCGAAACCCCGGGTAGTACCCGGAATCAGCTCCGTGATAGACGGTATGCCGCTCCGTTTGGAGCAGAAACGACGACCACAGCGTTCCGTATCGTTTGACACCACGTCCAGAAAAGTGCCGCGCAGGCAGCGCTGTCACGGTAAGCGGTGTCGCTGCCTGCGCGGGAACCGTGTAAGCGTCCATCCAGTTCAGTTCCTGAATCTTGCTTGCACCCACACCCCACCGCCGCAAATGTTGCTCACCCACGCCCGCCGAACAGACAAACACTGGCGTACGCTCCGCAAGTTGCGGAATCACCGCTGCGTCCAGGTGGTCATAATGGTCGTGCGTCAGCAGCACCGCATCCAGCGGCGGCAGGTCTTCCATCGAAAGTGGAGGCGCAAAAAAACGTTCTGGCCCAAACCACGGCACAAAGGAGGCGCGCCGCGAAAACACGGGATCGATCAGCAGCGTCGTTCCATCGATCTCCACCAACAGGGACGAATGCCCCAGCCATGTAATCCGCAGCCCGCTTACCGGCGGTGCGGCAAAGATAGCCGTATCCGTACGGAATGGCCCCAGAGGACGTCGTGGAATGCGCTCCTCTTTGCCGGTCAGCAGCTTCAGAAACATCTCGGGAAAGTGGCGCGTCGCACCCACCTCCGTTGGCACCGGGTTTAGATAGATTCCACGTTCTTGGCGCGCGCGCCGCAGAAAAGACATCGCACCTTGGATGCACGAAGCGATGAATGGCTGCGGCACCCACGTGAAATAAGGAGATCTAGGCCATCGATCCGCATACGATGTGCAATCAGCCAAAGAGTTTCAGCACATGCTCCCAGCTTTGCTATACAAAAGACACATGAGATTTAGAAATCCATTTCACGCTCTCACGTTGGTTCTTTGCATGGGTGCGGCATGTTCCGCAACGGCACCTGCGGCAAGCGGAGCGAACAGCACTGCCGCGTTCGCATTGCTTCAACAGACTTCCGGTACGCTGACGCCCTTTACATCGCAACAGATCGACGCCATGCTGCCCGCTACTGTCTACTTTCGTGGCAAAACCGCGCCCCTCCAACTCCGTAACGCGGGTGGCGTTAACTTCGGCGGCGACGGAATCTTCCTGGCCGCGCTCGTCGATAGCAGCGGGTATTCCAGCAGCATTCAGGAAGCCTACCAGGCCTATCTTCTGACGGAAACGCCGCTCATCATCGGTGGTCAGCAACTCCCCGCGGGCGCATACGGTGCCGGCATCATGAACGGCAGACTCACGGTTCTGAACATCGGCAATCACCCGGTTCTACAGGCTCTGGCCACCCAGGACAACGCCATGACCCGCCCGCGTCCGTTGCAGATTGTCGCTGACGGCCCCCACGCCATCAAGCTCTACCTGGGCCGCAACTGGGTTCGCATCGAACAAGCGGGGAGGTAGGATAACCGCGCGTCAGCGCCGCTGCCCACCAGCAAATGCAGCACAGCCCTGCTCCGCGAACGCCCGGACCGAAGGTGCGTCTGGATTGAAGGTTCTAAGACGCATCACCGTCTCCTTCGCCGCGTTCGCCTGTCCGGTGCCGCATTGCACCCTCGCCAAGTTCATCCCAGCTGCTGTCTGGCTGGGATCGACATCCAGCAGCCGTTGCAGCAGCGTCGCTGCACGGCTCACTTGCCCGGAGCTGGCAAGCAGCACCGCCAAGTTCGACAGTGCTGCCGGATCATACGGGTTCGCCTGCAAAACGCGCTCGTATTCCACACGAGCCTGCGTGGGATTCCCTGACATCTGATACAGGAAGGCAAGATGAAGCGAAAGTTGCTCATCGGCACTGCCTGTGATCTCCGCCTTTTTCAGCAGATCGAAGGCGCGCTTACCCGCACCCCGGTCGCCGCGCTGCGCCATCTGCGCGTAGGCCATGCCCATGTCGCGATCACTCGCAAGAACGCCACCCACCGTTACCAACTCACTGGATTTAGCTGTTCGATCCTGCCGCGCGGGGCGGCTCTGGATATTGTGATCCGTCACCTGCTCGTGCGAGATATCCGTTGTATCGCGGGAGGGCATGTGGCACGCAGCGCAATCCGGCTGCTCCGGATGATGCGCCGTCAGTGCCGGAGCCGTATGACATGACAGGCAGCGTGCGCGGTAAAAGGCTACCCGCTCTGATGGCCCAGGATCACGGTGCGGATCGTGGCATGTGGTGCAGGTCAGCCGGTCACCGCTTGCTCGTTTGCACGCGCTTTGCAGCAGCGCCTCATATTGGCTGGTGGCACGTGCGCCGCCGCCGGCCTGTGATGCACGCACGAAGTACAGCGCCACATCGCTCAGACGGTCACCGGGCTGGAACTCGGCCAGCGAATGCCCGGCCCGATACACCGTCGCGTCACCCTCCAGGTGGCACTGAATGCATGCGCTATCACGCCGTTCTGGCGGCAGCTTACTAGGATTCACGATGGGCCCATGCCCGCCATCAGCCAGGTGCCGCGACGGATCGCCATGACACGCACTGCAACCGATGCCGCCCTGCGCAAACGGCCGTTCTGGCAATGCATTGCGCGCCGTGCCATCGCTTTGCGCCGTGCCAGTGCTGTGGCAATGGAGACAGTTCGCATCCACCGGCAACGGCGGAGGCATCACCGCCAGCCCGTTATAACTCGGAGCCATATCCCACACCGCACGCCGCGTGTAGAAATTGATCGGCAACTCAAACCAAAGCCCCTGCTGCCGGTACAAATACGTCCGTCCGCGATGCCCCGAGCCGACGAAGTACTCCACTTCATGCTCGCCCGACAGTCCACCCTGTGGCGACGTAGCCGGGCGGCCATAACTCATCCACACACGCCCGTCCCGCTGAAACATACGGTAGCTCACACCCGAGACAGGATCTGTGAACCCACCCTGCAAAAACCCGCTGAGCGCCGATCCACTGCCGCGTGCCATCGCCGTCTTCTTATAGCTGGTGTAGATGGCAGCATGGCAACGCTCACACGCGGCGTCAGGATCCCCGGGTGGTTTCGCGACAGCGGCGGCCTGCACACGCGGCGAGATCCACAAATCCAGCGCCGCGGCAAAGACCAGAACACAGCAGAGCGTCACCCAGAAGAAGGCAACGTGACCGGAGGCCCGGGACGAACGCAAAAACCTCATGCGACGCCTACTCCGCGTTGTTCAGTTTCGGCTCGTCCGCCGCCTGAATCTTCTGTGTCAGCTCGAGTTCGCGTGCAGCATCTGAGCCACGGCCCAGCACGCGATAGGTCTGTGCCAGCAGGTTGTGAGTCATATAGTTCGCCGGATCCATATGCTCAGCGCGCTGTAGATACGTCAGCGCGGCCACGGCATCGCCCTGCTTCAGGCTCGTCTTGCCCAGCAGAATGTACGGCCCCGTTGCATTCGGCTCCAGCAACACGGCACGCTGCAACGACTCGCGGGCGGCGCTGTACTCCCCCTTGCGGCCCAGCAGATCGCCCAGGCGCTCATAGGGCGCAGGCTCCAGCGGATTTGCTGCAAGCTCCGCCTTGAACTCCACAGCCGCGTCGTCCAGCCGGTTCTGGGCCAGCGCGATTTCGCCAAGCACCTCGTGCGCCAGCGGCAACTTCGGATCGCGGGTCACAGCTTCTTGTGCAAAGCGCTGCGCTACTGGCAGGTACTCACGCCGAAGCAGCATTCGCGCGGCAAGCAGGTACGCCGCGGCTGAATCCGGCGGCAAACCATACTGCGCGGCATAGGCACCTCGTGCATCGTCATACCGCCTTGTATCCGTGTAGCAAAGCGCCAGCACGTAGCTGGGATCGGCCTTCTCCTGCAGGCCGGGCTTATGCGACCGCTCCAGCAAGGAGATCGCGTCGACCGGGCGACCGAGCCTGAAGAGCGTCAACCCACGCATCTGCGCGGACTCATCATCCCGCGGGTCCTGCGCCAGCGCCGCCGCAAACGTCGCGTCCGCCTCCTTCAACCTGTCCAGGGAATAGAACGCCAGTCCACGCGCACGCTCCAGTCCAGGCAGGTGCGGCTGCGTAACGGTCAGCGTTTCCAGAGCGTGTAAGGCCTGTTCACCGCGTCCGGTATTGGCCAGTTTGGTGGCCTCAACGAGACTGGCCGCGGGCACGAAGCCTGCTTGCACGCCCTCTGCCGCCGCCTGCGCTAACGATGAACCGCACAGAAGCACTGCACTAACGCCAGAAAAAATCGCAATGGCACACCGTAACTGCATGGAAATCCGAAAAAACTTACAGGAACGAAGAGGAAGGGCCGAAGCCCTCCCCCAAGACACTACATTCTGGACTGGAGCGGATCAGAATTGCAAACGCCCGGAGAACTGCAGTTGGCGCGGGTTGGCGGAGGAGTTCGGGAACGGTCCCGAACTGATTGATCCCCCCTGGTCTACGTTGCCATTGGGCGTACCCCAGTTGATGTGGTTGAAGGCGTTGAAGCCATCAGCGCGAAGCTGGAAGCTTGCCCTCTCGCGAATGTTAAAGTTCTTCTGGATTGACAAGTCTGTATTGAAGAAATTGGGACCGAAAGCTGTATTCCGGCCTACGTTTCCGATCTGGTCGAGCCCTGGCGTGGTGAATGGACTGCCGACGCCGTCCAAGGTATACGGCTGATAGAACCTCAGGTTGTTGCCGGGAATGCCAGAAACATTGCTGTGGAAAGCACGTGCATCACCATTCACACGGCACGGCGCATCCGTGGGGACCTGCGCGGAACAAGTGGAGTAACCCAGAGTGAAGGGTAGACCGCTTGAATAATTCACAACCGGACTGATCTGAATTCCGCTCACGATGCTGTTGATAACTTTATTTGCATTGCCGAGCAGCAGCTTGTTACGGCCAAACGGAAGCTCAAACAAACCGTATACGATGACCTGCTGCTGCCTGAGCGCGGAATCGCGGCCCTTCGTAATCTGCTTGTTGATGGTAGAGAAACCAGTGGATTCGCTGAGCGCCTGCTGCCATGCGTAATTCACATTGATCGAATACCCGTGCGCAAACGTTTTAGCAAGAGAGGCTTGCAGCGCGTTATAATGTGTGTCCAGATTATCCGCGAAGTACTGGATATCGTTTGTCCATCCGCAAGGTCCACCACATGCCGGCAGCGTCCCAGAGTAATAGCGGCGTAGCAGATTCTGATTGTTCGTTCCTCCATCAGCTGCTACCCCGTTCGCGTTATAAGATGCTTCATTCGGATTCCAATGCAGACCATTTGTGGCAATGAATGCCTCGTTTGGATTAACTGCGTTGCCGGATGAGTCACCGAAGGTATGCGTTCCCTTGTTGCCCACGTAGGCAATAGTCAGAGACATCGTAGGTGTCAGGCTCTGTTGGAGACTGGCATTCCACGCATCCAAAGTCGGAAGTCGCAACGTGGAAGGGCGAGCACGCGATGTAACCTGAGCCCCAGGATTTACGAGCAAGCCGTTGGCCGGAACGGCAACTATGGCGGGAGGTGTTGGCCCTGCGGATAATACGAAAGCACTGCCTGTTCCGCTCGCCGTAATTGCTTGGTTCTGCAGCACTGGCAGATTCTGGGTGGCCGCGTGTCCAAAGATCGATCCAAAGACGCCAATATCAAAGCTACGTCCGTAACCTGCGCGAAAGACGGTCGCCGGGGTAGCCTGGTATGCGATACCGACGCGCGGATTGTAGGCATTTTTCGGCATCTGGTAATTCATATTGCTGCCGATATTGCCGTATCCCGCTACCTGAAGGTATCCGGTGTCCATATTGAGGAGGGCACCGTTACCCTTGCCGTTGACACTCTCCGGAAAATACATCTCATAACGCAGGCCATAGTTTAAGGTCAGCTTAGGGCTGGCCCGCCATGTGTCCTGAAGATAGAAGAAATCACGCTTTTGGAATTCCTTCGCGTTGGTGGTCGTGCTGACGTAGCGATTTAGCTGCGTTACATTACCAGTCAGGAAGGAAGCAAAACTCAAACCGGTGGTGCCGTTGTTTTGGTTCGAAGATGGACCCGTTCCGAACTGCAGGACGCCGGTGCGATCGGCGTCGCTGGGAACCCGGAGATTACGTGCATACCGCAAATCCGCACCGAATTTTACGCTGTGATTGCCAAAAACGCGCGTCCAGTTATTCGCGATTTGAAACTGGTCCTCACGTTCCTTGAGTGGACAATTGCATCGATCGACGTTCAGACCCGCGCCATACTGCGGGCCTCTGGCCGCATCATTGCTTGGCCCGCCAAAGTTACCCACTTCCGTCAGTTGGAAGGAGGGCGCACCGCTTGTGATCGGATCGGCGGTATTTAGTCCAGGTATACCGAGCTGCGTTGCAAGGTTGGTACCTTGGTCATATTTCGCCGTTCCGATGTTGTAACGGAAATAGCCGAGGCGAACATCGGTCACCAGCTTGTCATTGACGGCAATATCGACGCCGGCCGCTGCGCTATCGTTCGCGCCCTGAGAAGTTCCGCCATATCCACCCAGGCCAAAGCCCGCACCGCCCGCCGCACCGAAGATCGTGCTGCCAGTCAATGTGTCGGTAAACCGGCTGAACCGTCCGAACGCGTGGACACGGCTGTTGACAGTGTAGTCGACGCGGGCATCCCACTGGTCACTGTTAAAGAGCCCCTGACCGCTTGCGGCGTAATTGCTCTTCAGTCCTGTGCTGTTGCCAACCAGGGAACCGGGCGTGTTGGGTGCGTAGGGCTGCAGCAGTTTCAGGAATGCCAGCGCGGGAGCTGACAATTGCGACTGGGGGATGATATTACCGGCATACTGTGTTGAAGTGGTGGGGCTGGTCTGTTGATATACCAACTGATAGGCGGACGGGGTTGCCACTTTGAGTTGCTGTCCAATTGCCGTCGCATACTCGCTGAAGTCGCATCCATTTCCGCTAAGACACGTTTGGACAAGGTGTGCCGTCGGCACCGTCTGCACATTCGCAATGCCCACCTTTTGCCGAACACCCTGGTAGTCTCCGAAGAAGAACGCCTTATCTTTCTTGATGGGGCCACCGATGGATCCCCCGAATTGGTTCTTCAAACCCTTCGGGAATGGGTTGATTGCGGACAACGTGCCGTTCGGACCAGTACTCTGCGTAAAGGGATCACGCGCAAGATTGGCGTTCGATTCACGATAGTCGAACGCTGAGCCGTGAAACGTATTCGTACCCGACTTGGTTTGTGCCGTTACAACCGATGACACAGCCTTGCCGAACTCCGCGTCAAAATTTTGGGTCGTGATCTTTGCTTCGGAAAGCGAGTCCGCATTCGGATTTACAACAATGATGCCGAGGATCGGGTCCTGATTATCCGTGCCGTCCAATTGGAAGGCCACGCCTGCGAACGCCTGCCCGTCGACTTCGATCTGCTTCGATCCCTGCGGGTTTTCGCTGGCGGCATGCGACCAGCCGAGTAACTGCGCACCAGGGAGCAGCAACTGCAGATTGGTGAAGTTTCGATCCGGGATTGGGAGGTCCACGATTTCCTGCGACGTCAGCGTCGTGGCAACGTCCGCTCGGTCTGCCTTTAGCTGCGGCACAGCATCTGCGTTGACGTTGATGGTTTCACCGGTCGACCCGACTGCGAGCGCGGCGGCTACCTTAATGGAGGTGTCCGCGAAGACACGGATGCCCGTCTGCTGAAAGGCCTTAAAGCCAGGGGATTCGATGCGAACGGAATACTCGTCCGGAATCAGGTGGTCAGCGGCAAAGTCACCACTGCCATTCGCCTTCACCGTTACGGAGGTGCCTTTCGCAACGTCAGAAACAACAACGTTGACGTTTGGCACAGCCGCGCCCGTGTCGTCGGTGACCGTTCCATAAATCGAACCGTACACCGCCTGTGCAAACGCGCTGGACCCGGTCGCTAGACCGCCAATCGTAGCGCCTATCAGGACTGCCCTGTGAAATCTCATGCGTACCCTCCAAAAAGCTCGTACCGCTAAAAAGTCCCTGCCGCTCTCATGGCTTCAGGTCTTACAAACGTAAACTTTAGCTACGTGCGAAAAGGTACCGGACCAGAAGGCACCTGTCAAGACGTGTGGCAATCTTGTTCGTGCCAAGCTGTCATGACAGATTTTTGAACATGCTCACTGACGCGAACGTAACAAGTTACCCTTCCGCTTACACCAACGCGATAATGAAACTGACGACTACACGTGAAGCTCATCATGCCAGCGCATTCTCATAAACTCTGCACTGCTCCCTCCCCGAAGTTCCCAGCATCCAGGAGGGCGGCCAGGTGCTGTGTGCTGTTTATTGCAGCCCTGCTGTGCGCAAGACTCACATTCCCCGCGCAAACATTGAAGATTTCTCAAGCGGACGAGGCGGACCGTCTCTTCCGCAAAGGCAGCGCCGCCTTCAGCGCGGGCGATCTCCACGCTGCACATCTTGCGTTTGCAAAGCTCGTTCAACTCTTGCCAAGGGCTGGCGCCGCGCACTCTGCCTTCGGTGCCGTGCTGCTTGCCGAGGGCGAGACGAAGCTGGCCGTGACGGAAATGCAGGAAGCGCGGCGGCTCGACCCAAAGGACACCCGCGCCGCTCTTAACCTGGGCGTTGCACTTCGCGCGTTAAACGACAACGCGGGTGCCGTGAACGCCTTCTCGAGCGCAACACAGGCTGGCGTCGTTCTGCAGCCAGAGGAAGCGTTGGCCTACGGCGGTGCCCTCGCCTCCACAGGTAATCTGGCAGATGCCCAGTCCGTTCTGGAAGCCGCGCTTCCTTCCGCCACCAGCCAGCGCGCACAACTATTGGACTCGCTTGGGGCCCTCCTAGCCCAGCAAGCGCATCTGCCTGAGGCACGGCAGCGGTTCGAGCAGGCGCTCGCGGCAGACGTGGACTTCGCATCAGCACACGCGCATCTGGGGTCTGTGTTGCTGCTCACGGGTGACAGAGAGGGTGCGCTTAAGCAGCTGCAAACAGCGGAGCACCTAGGCGATCATTCGCCGGCGACACTGGCGCAACTCGCCCGCGCCGAACTCGCGAACGGTCACGACCGTGAGGCCGAAGCAGTTGCCCGCCGCGCGCTCGCTGAGGCGCCAGATGATCCAGAGGCAAAGTACACGCTTGCACTCGCTCTTCAAACCGCTGGCGACTCAGCGACGGCTCTGCCTCTTTTCGCCGATGCAGCACAAAAACGCCCAGACGATCCCGAAATCCTCACCAATTACGGTCTGGCCCTGGTGCAAACCGGCCACGCAAACGAGGCCATGCACGTCTACGAACACGCGCTTGCATCCGGCGGGACTGTGCCAACATTGCGCGAGAATATGGGTGCCGCGTACCTCCAGCAAAATGACATTGACCATGGCATCGAGCAGTTCCGCGCTGGTCTACAAGCCGAACCCGAAAACGTGCAGCTGCGGTACAACCTGGGCCTTGCATACAAGCTAAAAGATGACGTGCCAGCCGCCACACGCGAGTTGCAGCACGCCCAGCAACTTGACCCTAACCTGCCAGATGCGGCGTACACGCTGGGCGTTTTGGAGATGCAGCAGGGCCATTTTGACCAGGCCGCTTCCCAGTTGGAGCGCGTTGTCGAACTGCAGCCCACGAACGGCGATGCGTATTCGCTGCTGGGCAGCGTCTATCAGCAGTCGCACAATCCAGAGAAGGCAGCCGCCGCCCTGCGCAAGGCTATTGCCCTGCTACCCGCGCAACCCAGCCCGCACGTCATGCTGGCGGCGGTGCTGGCTGAAGCTGGCGACCGGCAGGGTGCCGTCGCCGAACGCAAATTCGCCGCGGATCTCAGTCGCGCCGCCGTCAATCATCAACGCGCTCAGTTCGCGCTGGACAGTGGCCGCAAACTCCTGGAACAGGGCAAAATAGACGACGCGCTTACGCAGGCAAAGGCCGCAATAGCAGCAGAACCTGACTCAGCCAGTACACATTTGCTGTTGGCCGAAGTTCTACAGCGCTCCGGCAAGTCTGCTGAAGCCGCCGCGGAACGTGGCAAAGCCGCATTGCTTGCGCCTAAAGCTTCCGCAAATTAATTCGGTAACGAACGTTCATATGAAACATGGGACGCGTGTGCCTGATTGCACCTGTGGGTATACTGCGGAGTGCGTCACCATACGCAAACTGCTCGGTGTTAGAGGTTCATTGAATGGGCGCATCGCGACGCAAGTTCTTGAAAAGTTTGTCGCGAACCGCGCTCGTTCTGTCCTTTAACGATGTACTCTCGCTGGCCGCGCCAGCGCAGCAACAGACCGGCAACTCCCGTCCCGCGTATAACACGCCATCCAGGCCCGCGCCCAAGCTCGGGCCGTCTCCCGTCACGGGAACGCCGCTGGGCTTTAGCTACGTCGATGTTGCCAGGCAAAGCGGACTGAACGCAAAGACGATCTATGGTGGCGAGCACAAAAACCGCTTTCTGCTGGAAACCACTGGCTGCGGCGTCGCCTTCTTCGACTTCGACCATGACGATTGGCTGGATATCTTCCTGGTCAACGGCTCGAGGCTGGAAGGCTTTCCAAGAGGCGAGGAACCGGTCTCACGTCTGTTCAAGAACAACCGCGACGGCACCTTCACTGACGTGACGATTCAGAGCGGGATAGCGCGCGCCGGCTGGGGCCAGGGCTGCTGCGTTGGCGACTACAACAACGATGGCTGGAACGATCTGTTTGTCAGCTACTACGGCCAAAACGTGCTCTGGCGCAACAACGGCAATGGCACCTTCACCGACGTAACCGCCGCAGCCGGCCTGACCCAAATACCTGGAGCGAACGGCCATCCCCGATGGAACTCCGGTTGCGCCTTCCTCGACTACAACAGGGACGGACAGCTCGATCTATTCGTCGCGAACTACATCGATTTCGATATCAAGACCGCTCCTCTACCGGAGGCGGCCGGGTGCGCGTACAAAGGCATTCAGGTCGCCTGCGGTCCGCCGGGCCTGGACGGCGGCAAAAACATTCTGTACCGCAACAACGGCGACGGAACATTCACCGACGTCAGCGCGAAGGCAGGCATCCTGGACACCATCGGCACCTATGCGCTGAGTGTTTCCGTGGCGGATTTCGATGGGGATGGCTGGCCCGATATCTATGTCGCCAACGACTCCACCGCTGCCACCTTTTACCGTAACCAGAAGGACGGCACCTTCAAGGATGAGGCCATCGAAAGTGGCATTGCCTACTCACCGGACGGCAAACCGCAGGCTGGCATGGGCGTTAGCGTGGGTGACTTTAACCGCGATGGTCTGCTGGATATCGTAAAAACCAACTTTGCCGGGGACACAGATTCGCTGTACCTGAATCTTGGCGACGGCACCTTCGAAGACCACACGTACCTTTCCGGACTCGGCGTGAACACGCGCTATCTCGGGTGGGGCGTCGGCTTTTTCGATCCTGACAACGATGGCTGGCTGGATATCTTGATCTGCAACGGACATGTGTACCCTGAAGTCGATAACTCTCATATTGAGGCTCCATATGCGGAGCACAAGTATCTCTATCGCAATCTGCGCAACGGCCAGTTTGAGGAAGTGACGGCGAAAGCTGGTCCAGGCATTACCGCGGAAGCGCCCGCGCGGGGCTGCGCCTTTGGCGATTACGACAACGATGGTGACGTCGATGTCATCGTGAATTGTGTCAACACCTACCCGCAACTCTTGCGCTGCGACACCGCGCCGGATGCAAAACGTAACTGGATCAAAATCCGGTTGGTGGGAACAAAGAGCAATCGCGCGGGTATCGGTGCCAAACTGACCGTCACGGCGGAGAACCAGCCTGGCAAACTCCTCAAGCAGATCGAGGAGGTACGGTCAGGCGGCAGCTACTACTCGCAGAACGATCTTCGGCTGCATTTCGGCCTGGACACCGCAACAAAGGCCTCGGTCGTAATAAGATGGCCGTCCGGCGCAACCGATACACTGAACGACCTCCCGGCAAATACCCTCTATGTCGTTCAAGAGGGTGGCAAACTGCTGAAGACCATACCGATGGGAACATCGAAGCATTAATCCAGCAATTCCAAATCTGTTCTGATTCCGTACACTCCCCGCAGTAACTACGTTGAGGTGTGCATCTCCCTGCATAGAATGAAGCCTGAGAATTGGGACAGATGCAAGGACAACATCACGGGATTGCTTCAGCCCAGGCCGGGTGCAACGACGAGGCACACACTGAACGCCGCCGTGGATCGTGCGCGCTCATCGTAAAAGGTGAGAAGCGGATCATGGCGTTGCAGCCGTTGCTTATCCGTTTCAGCGAGCGTTGCGGGCAACCCGGCACCATGCAGGACTTGGCCTACTTTTTGCAAAAGCCGGGGCTTCTCAAACGTGTTCCCTACCTGTGTCTTGTGGCCAAGCGGCCGGTTGAATCACCGGGCGAACTCGCTCAAGAGGACCTGCTCGGTTCACTCTTGCTGCTTGAATATCGCGTTCTGAAGCTGGGCACACGCTCTTTCGCCACAAACGACCGCTCCGGACGCGGTTCCCTGCTCGCCAAGCCGCAGGACCGGCTGCGCGTTGCTTCGATCGCCTGCGAGGTTCTGCTGGCACGCGGCGCGAATGTTGTCATGCTCTCCTTTCTCGGGCACAACACCCTGAATGGACCCCAGCAAGAGCCGAAATTCCGGCGCTTGTCACAGCTGCGCAGTGGCATGATGTGGGCGATGCGCAGGCGAAACTGCCCGGCGTACCTCCAGCTGTGCACCACCTTGGATCAAACCCTCGCCACGCTTGGCCAGAAGACGCGGAGCAACATGCGCTACTACCGCCGCCGCGCGGAAAAAGAGCTAAGCGCGATGTTTGTGCCACGTGCGGAGGTCACGGCGAACGATCTGATTGAATTCAATCGGGAATGCATGTACCCGATCAGCAAGTCCACGGCACGATGGCGTCTGCGCGTGCAGGCAGCCTTGCGTGATCCGTTCCTGATGGGGGTCAAGGATGCAGGCGGCTGTTGGCTCAGCATCGTGGCCGGCCGCCGCTTTAGCGAAACCTCTGAAATCCTATGGCAGATGAACCGTGATGGCTACCCCATGCATTCACTTGGAACGGTGATGCGTTCCTTCTGCATGGAACATGAGCTGCTGCGCGGCGCGAAGCGCCTCCAGGTAGAGGGCGGCACGTTTCACTCCATGCACCACTCCTTTGTGCTGGAGGAAATCGTCGATCTGGTCGTCGTGCGCTCCCGGTCGCAGCGCGTCATGCGCTCGCTCGTCACACGCTTCATCCCGCCGGATAACAGCCTGGCGGAGATGCTGAAGAATGACAAACTTGAGTGGCATTCGGCATGAAGCCTGCAATGCCAATGCCCGCAAGCCACTAATCGGCTGTCACGGTCAGTTGTTTTTCAGATCGTCAACCATTTTGAGGAAGCTCTCGGACGTGCGGAGATCAGCGAACTGCTTCTCATGCAGCAGCCGGTTGCGGTCGTGGAAGCCTTCGCCAATGGCTTTGCGCAAGTACTGCAGTGCCAGGTCGTTGCTGCCCGCCTGCGCGTAGGTCATGGCCATGTGGTAGTGCATCTCGCTGGCACTCTGCGCCTTTGATGGTGCCTGGATGTCATGGCCGCTGCCGCGCTCCAGCGCCTGCGGGTCCAGCGCCACGGCCTTGTGATACGCCTCATCACCCTTCTTGTACTTGTGCTCCGCATAGTACAGCGTGCCAAGATTCTTCAAGGTGCTGGGCGAGTCCGGCTTGAACTTCAGCGACTTCTTGTACATCTTCTCCGCGCGGGAGAGTTCGCCCTGCGTATGCGCCAGCGTTCCCATGTTGTTGTAGGCCTCGGCATAATGCGAATCCAGGCGGATGGCAGCGTCAAAGCTGGCTCGCGCTTTGTCGTATAGCAGCATATGCTCACATGCGACGCCAAGCTTGTTCTCGATCACCGCGGTCAGCGGCAGCGCCTCATACGTTCGGATCGCAAGCAGATACCGTCCGCGCGCGCTGAGTGTGTCCGCCAATCCCTCGCTGGGTGGCAGTGAGAGAACGGCGTCGCCAGATGGCACACCAGCAGATACCGTTGGGACGGGCGCGGTCACATCGTTTGCTGACGATGCGGGCGCAAACGTCTGCTGGGCCCATGTCTGGATTGCGAACGTGAAGGCGATTGCGATGGTAAAAACGTGAGCGGGAACGGAACGGGATGGGTGAACCATGGAGCACCTCTCCGCGAACGGAGAACAGCATATTGCTCCTTCTGAGGTGCTTTGCACAAGTGATCCGTGTCCGCCCGTGTCAGAAACTGTTCATTCCGGCATCGAAAAATGCGCTTCGACTAGCCGCTGACCCGTCCTGATGGGAAGGCCAGGCACGCGTATTCCCGGTAGGCCGACATGTACACCTTGCCGCGTAACAGATGTCGTCATTTGCCGCGCAGGCTGAACCGTACTGGTGTAAATGTAGCGGCATCTCACTTACGCGGAGACCTTCTCCGCAGGAGAATGTATGGCAAACCCACTTGCATTTGTTACCGGTGCGTCTTCCGGTATTGGGTACAATCTGGCAAAAGTTCTGGCGGAGCGCGGCTACGATCTCATCATTACCGCCGAAAGTGATCGCTTGGACAAGGCCGAGGCGGACTTCCGGGCACTCGGAACAAACGTCGTCGCGATCAAAGCAGACGCCCGTAAGCGCGAAGAGGTCGATCGCGTGTGGAAGGCAGTGCAGGCAACAGGGCGTCCACTGGACGTCGCATGCATCAATGCTGGAATCGGCGAAGGTGGCCTGTTTGCAACCGAAAGTTCACTCGACCAGGAACTTGATATCGTGCAGCTGAATTGTGCCTCCACGGTGCATTTCGCCAAGCATATCGCGGCACAAATGGTTGCGCGCAAGAGCGGCAAGATTCTGTTTACGGCATCCATCGCCGCCGAGATGGCCGCTCCGCGTGAGGCGGTCTACGCCGCGTCGAAGGCGTTTGTGCTGCACTTTGCGAAAGCTCTGCACTTTGAGTTAAAGGATGAGGGTGTCACGGTGACCGCCCTGCAGCCCGGCCCGACAGACACAGACTTCTTCAATCGCGCACACCTTGGAAACACGGAAGCGGGCACCGAGGGCAAGAAGCAGTCCGAACCATATGACGTGGCGGAGGACGGCATTGACGCTCTGATGGACGGTAAGGAAAACGTGTACGCGCACGCCGCCACGCTGAAGCTGGAGGGTGCGCTTATGGGTCTGATCCCAGATAGCATTCAGGCCGCGATGCACGATAAACAAGCGAAGCCCAAAGAAGCGCCATAACTCCATCGTTCTGGTATCGGTTGAAACGGCACTGTTCATTGCGGTGCCGTTTTCGCTTTGGCCTTGCCGCGTTGACACTTTATACTTTCGCATCATGCCCCGCACCGTATCCGCACAGTCCGCCGTGGCGCTTGTATCCAACGGTCACAATCCGCAGGTTGATGAACTCATCGCGAACTCTGCGACATTTGCGCAACCTATCCTGACGTACCTGCGCGCTCTGGTACACGAGGCCGCACCGGATGCCGTCGAGGAGATCAAGTGGAGCCGGCCGTTCTTCACAGTCAACGGCACCAATATCTGCTACATCGCGGCATTCTCTAAGCATTGCGGCTTCGGCTTCTGGTCTCCAGAGATCACGGCGATGCTGCGGGAGGAAGGCGTGGACGGCGGGAACGGCTCGGGATCAGTGGGCAAGATCATGTCCATAAACGACCTGCCCCCGCGCGTGGATCTCATGCGTTACATACGCCTTGCAGCACAGCGTGCCCGCGCTGGAGAAGCAGAAAGTCCCATGCGAACAGGTACACGCGCTCCGGCCAAGGCACCCGTTGCCATGACGCTTGAGTTCGCCGATGCTCTTTCCAACTCGAAGGCCGCCAGTGCTACTTTCGAAGCATTGCCACCAAGCTGCCGCCGAGAGTATCTCGAGTGGGTCACGAGTGCCAAACGGCCCGAAACACGAGAGCGCCGCATTGCCCAGGCTCTCGCCATGCTGGAAGTGGGTAAGCGCTTTAACGAGAAGTACCAGGCCAGGTAGAAGCAGCAGATTGAGTGAACGGAGGGCTGCAAACCGTACCTGCTGAAAAGAAGATTGGAAACGTCCGGCGCTGAGAGCGGCTTGAACATCTAACGCGACATGCAGTGGGTCGCAATTCTCTTCGCATTGGTGGCTGGTGCCGCCAATCCCTTTCAGGCCGGCACCAACGCGGAGTTGAAGAAGCAGCTGACGCAGCCGCTCTGGGCCACCGTTTGGGTTTATGCCTCGGGGCTGCTAGGCGTTCTGCTGGTGCAGGCGTTTGTACGGCAACCGCTCCCATCAGGATCGCAGACGAGTTCGGCCCCATGGTGGGCTTGGACGGGCGGCTTTATCTCGATCATTGCCACATTTGCTGGGTTGATGCTGGCGCAGAAGCTCGGCTCAGGCGTTTTTACCGGCATCAGCATTACGGCGGCGATCATCGTCAGTCTAGCGCTTGACCATTTCGGTTTGATCGGTTTCAAGCAGCACAGCGCGTCGCCGATGCGGCTGGCTGGAGGGGCGTTAATGATTTTAGGAATATGGTTAGTTTCTAAGTACTGACGAGAATGGTTGAGCCCGCTATAACGCGGGCTCAACCATCGTGTCACTGTGCTTAGTAGGGGCGTCTGCCCGGCCCACCCTGATGCTGCCAGAACACGTTGTATCCGCGCTCAAATGCCTGGCGATAGACACGGCGCTCCGGTCCACGGTAGTTACGGTATTCATCGCGGTTCATGACGTTGGGTCTACGATGATTTTCCGCATCGCGCCGCGCCCCTTCAATCCCGTCGTGGAAACCACGACGCTGAACGTCGCGTGTAAATTCCGACGGCGGAGCATCCCAGCCACCCTGCCCACCCCTGTCGTAGCCGCCTTGCCCATAGCCACCCTGCTGGCCATAGCCTTGCCCGTACTGAGGCGGGCCTTGTGCAATCAGCGCTGCGGATGAAAGCAAAAGTCCAGCGGACAGAAAAGCAGTTACGAATTGTACTGTGACCTTCATCAATGTTCTCCTTCTTCCACACATGGGAAGGAACACTACCTTTGAGCGAAGGTTGCTAGAGAACTGTTGCCTGTAAACCGCTCGCTGTCGTGCCGGATCAGGAACAAGTCACCAGGCCCTGGTGATCAATCGCTATAGGAGCGAAGCCGCGCCGGCATTTCATCATTGGTTAAATCGTGACCGCACTGCACACAGTACACATCGGTAATGTGCACTCCGCGAAAGCACTGCCCGCACACGGGTGCCATTTGAAATTTGCATTGCGGGCAGAAGTGGAAGGAGTTTGCAAGCTCTGTCCGGCACGATGGGCAGCGCGTCATCACAGGCTGGCGCAGCAGAAAGTACACTACCGCTCCGATCCCGCCCGGCATCACCAGAACAATGAGCATCCATATACTGGCGCTCATGTTGCGCCGCTTGACATCACGGCTGATATAGCCGATCAGCAGAACATAGCTGGCCAGCGCCGCTCCCCAGCTATAACTGCCAAGCATGCGGAAAGGCAGAAAATTGTGATGCGGCGGTGGTGGTGGCAACACCTTGAAATTCAGGATTTGAATGCCGGCAAAGATCAAGACCGAGAGGATGACGGACCAGAGCGGAATGAGCTGTAGTTCGTCGTTGTTCTCACTGACATCAGGGCGGGGGTTTTGATCGCTGGACCACGCCATTAGCGTGACACCTCATCATGACCGGTCACGGAACGAGACCGTCGCAGCAGGACCGTCGCCGCGGTGATGACCGAAATGGGTAGAAACCAGACCACAAGCATCGTCAGGGAGCTGCCTGCATCACTGCCGGTCTCGGCAAGAATCCGCTCCACACCGCCTTCGATACCAGCCAGACTTTGATCCGCCGTGGACCACACCGCGTGCGCAATCATCCACAGCACCGCCGAACAGATACAGAATGGCAGCAGCAGGTCGCGTACACGGCGTCTGCGTTCCTGCATGGCAACTGCCCGCTCGCGCACAACACGATGGGTACGGTTGACCATGGCAGCACGCGCCGTCGCGGCAGATTGGGCTTCGCGAACGTTTGCTTCGGGAGCCTTCACAGCAACCCTCCCGCAAGCGCCTCACCCGCTGCCGCACTGCGTTCCCGCCGCAGATCTTCAAGTAAAGGCTTCAGGGCAGCCAGGCCGCGGTACAGCCGTGATTTAACGGTGGAGAGTGGTGCCTTTGTAACGGCTGCAATCTCCTCCAGCGCAAGTTCTTCATGAAACCGCAGGACCAGCACCTCACGGTAGCTGGCGTGCAGGTCCAAGAGCACCGCGTTCACCTCCGCGGCGTTCTCGCGAGAACAGAATTGTTCGTATGGTGAAGGCCTATCCTCCGGAATCTCAAAGGCGCGGTCATCACATTCCGGGTCCAGCAACGTATCCAACGATGCCATCACGCGTTTGCGCGAACGGTCGATCACCAGATTGCGCGCGATCGTGAAGAGCCACGTGTCAAACCTGGCCTTGCCGTTGTACTGCGCTCCACGCAGCAGGACGCGCATCCAGGTTTCCTGGAAGAGATCTTCAGCCGCGTCACGCCTGCCCGTCAGGTAGGTCAGGTAGCGCATCAGGCGGTGCTGATAGGTTTCGATCAGGTGGTCCAGCAACTCGGGATCCTGACGCTTCAAGCCACGCGCAATCTCAAGGTTCTCGTGCTCCGCTGCCGCGAGCACGCCCGCATGGACTGTGAGAGTCGCATTCATATGTTTGTTGACGCGCCCTTGGCCGAAAAGACGCAGGCAATGGGCAATCTTGCCGCAGCGCTGTCTGCGCACAGCGTACCACAGCGTGCCATAGTAAACCGGCAGCTAGGTGTTCTTTGCATAGATCCGGTATGAGCCGAAGGTGCCGATTACATGCCAGTTCGCTTTCAGCTCCTGTATTTCAGCCAGGTTCTGGTAAAAGGGCGGACGGCGCTGCTTATACACATACCCCAGGCGAAAGCGAAACTTGAGACCGGCGTTGTTGATGGGATTCTGTGTCACTACTTTCATGCCGAGCGGCAGCGCTACAAAGCTCGCCGCGCGCATGTCTGCAATAGTCCAGGCATCCGCGGCGGCATCCACCGGAGGAATGGAAAGGTACATCGGCTGATATTCCCCGGCGGCAATCAAGCCGTCGATCACGGGTAAGGGCTTGTTAAAAGGAAAAGCGACACGTCCGCCCCGGACAGCCTGCCGCAAACGCGGTAGATCAGCATTGGCGTACGGATCGGTCCGTTGCAGCAAGAGCATCCGGAGTTCGTTCGACCCCAGCGCACACTCCTGCGCTACGCTGTAGACCGCAAACAGCATGGCAATGCTTACGCCCGCGATCTTCCACTGCCGACTCATACGGCTAAGTGCCACAAAGCTGAGCAGATACAGCGGCCAGCCATTGTAAGCAACGTGCAATGGATCGCAGCGGCCAAGCGCGGCCGGCAGCAAAGCCAATCCGGCGATATACAAACCCAGCAGCATCCCCGATTGCGGCGGGGGCGCGGCAGCTCCCTTCACCTCTGCAATGTCGTCGCGGAGAGTACCCGCGACCACTGCCGGTGCAAGGGCCGCGGCGCATACCAGGAGCAGGTAGATGTGCGGCACCGGTTCCAGGATCATGTTGTAGCCGCCCTTGGCAAACTCGCGCAAGGTGTGCAGGTATGCGGGTCCCGCAAGCAAGAGGAAGACAGCGGCTCCTGCCATTGCTGCGACTGCAACGAATGCCCAACGTCGGCCAAACAAATATGCCCGGTACAAACCCATTGCAATCGCTGCCGCAGTGAACGCCACACCCAGTTCTGGCGAAACCGCAAAGTGAACAGCAGTCCCGATGGCAGCAAACAACGATGCACGTCCTGGAGAACGCTGCCTGCTGAGTAACACCACGCCGATCGCTGGCAGGATGAAGCGGAAAGCAGTGTAGTTCAGGCCCTCCTGGGGGTCGAGCGTGACGATCACAAAGAAGGCAAACGCGGCGATCTTCATGCGGCGCGACAAAGGCATTGCTGTAACCGTAAAGAACAGCAGAGCCGTCCCGATGGCTTCAAGCACGACCAAAGACGAAACATAGGCAGCGTTCATGGACACGCCAAGCGCGCCGAATACCTTCACAAACGCCGCGGGCCAGAAATACAGAAAAGGACCGTAGGCAAACTCGACTTCACTGTACAGGTGGCGATGGAAGATCATGCCGGACCGCAACTGCGTCAGAACATATCCGGCGTCGGCATAGTAATGATCCGACCGCGTCATTAGTACGCCAAGCAGAACGACCAGCGCAAGCACCACTCCAATCGCGGCATAAAGGTATCGCTTTGGAAGCGGCATGCCAGATGGTGCCAGCGGGCGCTTGAAGAAGCCCAATCTCCACCTGAAGCAAGCCGCCGTGACGGCGCAGCTGACGATTGCTGCCATGATCGCGCCCACGCGGTTGTTGGCACCTGCTGTATACGCCGGTGAGTAGACCGGCTCCTTCAGAGGAAGCAGGAACTGTACGGCGAAGGTGCCCACAAACGTGGCGATCGCAACGAGTATCCAGAACGCAGGCTCTACCATGCGATCCCGTGACGGCCATATCCGGCCTGCAGCCGAACGCGGGCTCGTGTCAGGTTGATGATTCGTTACGCCCGTAGGCAGTGCTGCTGTAGACGTTGCAAAGTTCACAGTCATCTCTCAGGTGTGCCGCGCTTAGGGCTTGCGCATTAAACAGATACTCTCGGTGTGCCCGACCGGCGTGGGACAAGGAACCCACGAGCGGGCCAGGTAATCGGCTGGCAGGTTCAGGTGGATAAGGGTGGGCCAGTCGACGAGTACGTCAACGCCCTCCCGGTCGAGAAATCCTGGCAAGTCATGCTTGCGGGTGGCTTCCAGGGCAGGACCATTCAATTTGCCGTCAAGATTTTCTACATTGCCATTAAAGTAGCCCAGCACACCACTCTGGAATGCTGCGACATGGGCGTGTGGAAACGTGCGTTGAATGTATCCGGCGGCGACTGCCTGACTATTGCTGACGTTCCCGGTGTGCAGGGAGCCTACGGTCCAGAACGTAAAGGAACAGACCATCAGAGCCGTGGCAATCATGCTCCACCGGCGTGGCCCCGGCAGGCCTGCGATCACGGTCGCAAGCACCGGGATGGCCAGCACCGCAATCGGAGATGCGTAGCGGTAGTAGAACTGGCTCGAGTTGAACAGAAGAAAGTACGCGAGGATCAGCACCGCGAGACCTGGTACCCACAGACGAAGCACCTCCCGTAGAGGAGCGTGAACCCCTGTTGTACGCCGGTTCCGATACCCTCGTGCCAGCAGCCCCAGAAGTACGCAGCTGACGAGTGCCGCCGCCAGCGTGGTCCTGGACATGACGCCGAAGGTCCACGGTGCCAACTGGCTGATGACCGCTACAAACATGGTCAGCAGACGCGGAATCACTGTTGAAGGAGCGAGTGGCGTGGATTCCGCGGCACCAGAGGAAGGCAGCCACGAACCGCTTACCCGGTGAACAAAGAGGAACCACGGGCTGACCAGCAGCAGCGCGATTGTGCCAGCACAGAGCGTCTGGGCTAGTGAAATCCACCGATTGTACAGCAATCCGCCCAGAACAAAGGCGAAGAGCAGCCCGAAATCTATCCGCGCTTCACCAGCAAGTCCCGCGGCAATCCCGAGCCATACCATCTGCAGGGTACTGGTATTGTGCGCTTTCGCAATGCCTACCGTGATGGCCACGCACGCAGCGATGCAAACCAGATAAATGCCCGTTTCAAGTCCATACGTGAAAAGCCGGAACAGCGTGTAGTTGAAGAGCGTGAACAGAAATGCCAAGGACGCCGCCGGCGCGGCAAATTCATGGGAACACACCGCAGCCGTTATGCGGCTGATCTGATATGCGAAGACAACAAACAGCACGGTACTAAAGAGGAACACTACCCGGATAAGGTCCAGCGGTCCACCATGGAACGCTCGAACAAACAGGTCCAGGCCTGCAAACAAAACTGTTGCCAATGGCTGGATACCAGTCGCTGGAATGCCTCCATTGTAGGAGATGGTGCCGTGCGCCGCGATGTTCTCGGCGACCGTCAACATGTAGTAGCCGTCCTCGCCGACCGGCTTATCCATCAGCCATGGCCAGTGCGCGGCGGAGTGCATCGCCACGGGGAAACCCGTCTGCGAGAAGCACGCGAGCAGCAATGCGTAGAGCAGGATTGCAAGCACGCCCACGGTCTGCATAGGTTGCCACGCAGAGCTCCGCTGCAACGGAATTGTTTGTTTGCGCTCGTTCACGACACACGCACCAGGATTCGGTATAAGAGACACAGGCATTCACGCATGAATGCAAAGTTTTACTGTTTGGCTGTTGTTATGTGCGCTGGGTGCGCCTGTTACTCATTATACGAAGTTGCTCTACAAGTAGATGCCGCTTTTCACGTGTCAGAAATAACAATCAAGTAACTCCCTGAAAGTTGATTAAGTAACTTACCGCATGAACATCAACCTTTGTGCTCTAGTGGGCAGACAGCATGCTTCAACTTGTCTTACCAAGAGGAGGGTTCGCTGCCCTGCTCCGAGGCATTTTGACGTGCTCGCCACAAGGCACCGAGTACAGGATCGACTGTTCCGGATGCGGCAAGTACCCCTGGAAGATCACGCCGCAATGTCCGCAGGAGTGCTTCGCGCACAGGATGGACATGGTGCAGGATGCTGCCGGCAAATGCCACCTCCGGGTGCCAGGCCGGGCCATCCGCCTCCAGAAGACGGCGATGAATGAGCAGCGCGAGGTACGCGAGATCTTCGCCCTCTTTCTCCAGCACGCTCAAGGAAAGCGCGTCACCGGCCTCCGCGCAACGCAGCACAACCGGAGTTAACGACGACAGTTCAGATGCTGGACAGGTGTTTGCGTAGGAGACAAGATCGTCCGCCGAGCGCAGCTTCCAGAAGTCAAGAACCGCGTCCAACAGCAGATTCTCCCTTCCTTCGTCGATGGCCAGAAAGACCGCACGAAGCGCCTGTGAGCCAATCCGGTGCCCGGATCCCTGATCGGACGGCACTGGGCCATAGCCACCCGCGGTGGTCACTTTCCCATTGCCCGTGCGCCCCGCCACGTTCGATCCCGTACCCGCAAGCACAAGGATCCCTGACCGCCCAGGGAACGCAGCGTCCAACGCGATTTCAACATCGCCAAGCAGGAGCAGTTCCCCGCCCACGTGTTGCCGGAGAGCATCCCTTAACCAATCGGTAACCAGTGGGATCGTGATCCCGGCAACACCCGCGCAGGTGCGGCGCACGTTGCGCAACGAGACGCCGCTCTGTGCCTCGATCTCAATCAGCGCGTTCTGGAGATTGCTCGAGGCTGTCTCTGAAGTAGTCCGGATGCGCTTGACGGTACCACTCTCAGTCCGGGCAAGCACCCGCGCCTCGTCTGCGAGTACGTACGTGGTGCGGGTTCCTCCGACGTCCATTGCCAGAAAATACGGCATCGTGCTCAACAGTGTTTCACGGCACAGCACGCTTGTGGACGCCAGGCGAGCTGGCACCCGTGTGCTCTATTCACCCGCATCCTCAGGGTTTGCAGACATGCCTCCAGGAGCAGCGAGCGTGGCATAGCTAAGCGCGCCCAGCAGCGTGACCCCGCTGCACACCGCGAATCCGATGGTGAAGGATTGGGTACGGTCGAAGAAGAATCCTGTGACGATGGGCGCGGCGGATGCAATGAGAAAACTGGCGAAATTCTGGAGTGCGCTGAGCGAGGCAACATAGCCGGATGGGCTGACCGCCTGCACATAACCCCATCCTGACGTTCCCGCGAAGTGAATGAAGAACAGCGCCACGCTGATGCCGGCAATCGCACCGGCTGTGGTTGCGCTGCGTGACACAAAGAATGTAGCCGACGCTGAGAGCACCATGCCCAGCACAAGTTGCGCGCGATGTACCGTGGTGAGCCGTACGCCACCGCGTGCGAACAGGTCGGCGGAGATGCCGCTGGTGAGCATGCCGCATGCACCCGCGAGGAACGGAATGGCAGCCAACCAACCACTTTTGGCCAGGGAAAGGTGGCGCTCACCCTCCAGGTAGCCTGGCAGCCAGGCTGTGTACAGCCAATTGGTGTAGTTAATCCCACCAAACCCGAGCATCATGCCCCAGGCCGTGCGCTGATGCAAGAGAAATGCCAGCGCATTATGCACCGGTGGGCCCGCGTCTGGGTCGCTGTGGATCGTCGCTCCACGTGCGCGATGCAGCAGCATCCACAAGGCCGCAACCACCAGGCCGCCGCCGCCCAGCAGCATAAACATCACACGCCAGCCAAACCGGAGCATAAGGATCGTGAGCAAAGGCGGTGCGACAGACTGTGCAAACGGCTGCGAACTGCTCATGACCGCCGTGGCGCGCCCGCGCATTTTGCTGGTGAACCACTCACGCACGCTGCGCACGGCGGTTGGGTAAAAGGGTGCCTCGCCCGCGCCCAGCAGCACGCGAAAGACGATGAACATGGGCGCGCCACGCACCAGTCCGGTAAGCAACTGGGCACCGGACCACACCGTGAGGCCCGTACCCAGAGCCGCGCGTGTGCCCACGCGGTCCAGCAGCGCGGCCAAAGGGAGCTGTGCCAAACCGTATGCAAGCGAAAATGCCGAAAGCAGCCAGCCCATCTGTGTCGCGGAAAGATGCAGTTCGCCACGCACGGTGGTGTTGGCGATGGACAGCGACGAACGGTCAAGCGAGTTGACCAGACCCGCGGTAAAGAGCAGCGACAGCGTGACCGCCTGGTGCGCGCGGAGGCTGCGGGGCCGGGATGACGAGAGTGCGCTCAGGTGTTCGCCTTTCCGCGCGAAACTGCGCACCTAACCTTACCGCGCCAAACGCTTCGCGTACCAGCACACCATGGGTGCCCCGTCTTCACAAAGCTAAGGTAAGGTTCAGGCCGCTTGGTTTACCGGGCAGGTCGAGACGCGTACAGCGTTGCAACGTATCCCGCTCCGAAACCATTGTCGATATTAACGACTGTGACATTGGGTGAGCAGCTGTTCAGCATTCCAAGCAGAGCCGTAACGCCGCCGAACGCTGCTCCGTAGCCAACGCTGGTGGGCACGGCAATAACCGGCACCGCAACCAGGCCGCCAACCACGGATGGCAGCGCGCCCTCCATGCCCGCGCATACGACGACAGCGTCCGCCTCTCGTATCCGGGGAAGGTGCGCAAGCAACCGGTGAAGACCGGCGACACCGACATCAGTGATGCGAGTGACCTGCGTGCCCAGAAACTCAGCCGTAACCGCTGCTTCTTCCGCAACGGGCAGATCGCTGGTGCCCGCGCAGACCACGGCAACGTGTCCTCGTGGTTCCGCCGCATCACCACAGGTGATAATCCGCGCAGCTCCGTGGTAGATCGCATCCGGAAAGACACGGTGCGTGGCAATAAAGGCTTCCTTACTGGCGCGCGTGGCCATTGCGGGAACGCCACTCGCATGAATGCGCGCGAGAATTGCCGCAGCCTGGTCCGGAGTCTTACCTTCGGCAAAGACGACTTCCGGCATGCCGCTGCGCAGCGAGCGATGGTGGTCAATTTTCGCGAAGCCAAGGTCTTCGAACGGCAACGAAGCGAGCTTGTCCGCGACTGCCTCTGGCGTACGACTGCCCGCCTGCAGCTCAGCAAGCAATGTAAGCAATGCGTCGCGGGTCACGGCAACACCGGTTGCCCCAGGTTCGCGAAGCTAACCTGGGTTGAAGCAGCATGAACTCTGAAGAAGAAGAGATCCCACCTTAACCACTGCGCGGTGAGGGTGGGGCACCCGCATTGTAGTTGGCTTTTCATCAGGCAGTTGGATGAGCTAGCAGCATAGATACCGGTAGCACCGCATTCATGCTGCCGCTGCGATAGCCTTCTGTGTCGAGCGTGACAAAAGTAAAGCCTGCGACCTTTACGGCAGAGGTGATACGTGCAAGCATGTCGAGCGATAGAGCTTTGGTCAGTTCGCCACGCTCGATTTCAACGCGGGCCAGGTCGCCGTGGTGGCGCACGCGCAGTTGCAGAAAGCCGAGTGCGTGTAGAGCTTCTTCCGCCTCTTCGATCTGGCGGAGGACCTCCAGGGTCACAGGCCTGCCATACTCAAGACGCGAGGAGAGGCAGGCTGATGCCGGACGATCCCAGACCTCCAGACCGGCGGCTTGCGCCAGCGTGCGGATTTCCGCCTTGCCAAGGCCTGCATCGGCCAGTGGAGCCACGGCGTGGTGCTGCTCCGCGGCGCGCTGACCGGGGCGGAAATCGCCGCCGTCATCGCGGTTGCGTCCATACGCCATGATGGTCAGGCCGGTTTCGCGGAGAACGTTCTTCATGGTGCGGAAGAGTTCGACCTTGCAATGGAAGCAACGCGCACCGTCGTTGCGCACGTAGTCAGGGCGCTCCATTTCGGCGGTCTGCTCTACACGAAGAGGGATGCCATGCATCTCTGCAAATTTGATAGCAAAGGCCAGGTGGGTGCGCGGCAGACTCGGCGAATCTGCGATGACTGCAAGCATATTCATGCCGAGAACCTGGTGGGCCTCCCACGCGAGATAGGCGGAATCGACGCCACCGGAGTAGGCGACCGCGAGCCGGTCGTAACGCCGGAGCTGCTGCCGCAGAGCCGACCGGGCGGCCTGGAGATCGCCCTCCATCAGACCACGTCGCCAGCCATCACCTGCTCGCGGGAAAGATCCTTGCGAGAGGGATTTTCAAGCTTTTCCTTCGTCGACCAGAGACCGGCGGACGGCGTGCTGATGTAGAAGACCTCTTCGCCATCCGGCATCGTATTCCAGCCCTCTTTCATTACGGCTGGATCGTAGCGCTGCTGCATCTCGTTGACGTCGGCGTACTGGTATCCGACCTGCTCGATCTCTTGTTTTGAGAGATGTCCGGGCGCGTAGGTAATGGTGAACCGGCCTTCACTGGAGCCGTGAATGAGGTGCGCCACGCCGTGCGGAATCTCCTGCATGTCCGCTTCAGTCTTGTAGAGCGCCAGCGTGCGCGGCGTGCCCTTGTAACCGTATTTGCGGATGAGCGCGTCTACCTCCGGCTGTTCGCCGAAACGCTCCACGCCGGGGGCGATGATGAGCAGGTTGCCGCCGTCGGCCAGCGCCATGCGCGTGCGGTAGACAGCCTTGTTGGCGACCCATGTCGCGCGGAACTCGTCCGGCTGCATCACGGCCACGATCTTCTTGACTGGCGTATCGAAGAGGGTGATGTTCTGGTCGCGGCTCCTGCGGGCGGCCTCGAGATACGTGTCGAGGTCGTCTCCGACGTAGATGCCGCTGGTTACCAGCTTGTTCTCGGCATCGCGCTGCATGACGATCTGCAGGTAGACGTCAGGCAGCGCTTTCAGGTGCTCGTCTTCGCTCCAGTTGTAGCAGGCGCGCAGCGGCGTGACGAGACAACCCAGGTTGTTCTCAATCCCGTACACGGCGGCGGCGATGTGCGAGGCGCAAATGGTCTCCTTGCCGCCCAGGCCGATGTAGTAGTTTTTGTTGTGATTGGCGAACCCTAGCACTTCGTGCGGAACGACGTGGCCCACGTTGATGATCAGGTCCCACTGCTCGTCCATGAGCTTGCTGTTGAGGTCAACGGGGATGTCCCAATCGGCAACCCCTCCCGTGGTCTCGCTGACCAGCGATGCCGGGATAGTGCCAACGCGCGTGCATCCGTTGCGCCAATCGTGCGCGAAGATGCGCTCTTCTGGGATGGAGCCGAACATCCACTTGTTCTCCGCCTCGGTATGCGGCACGTGCTGGCCAAGCGTGGGGATGACTTCGACGTGCGCGTCAGGGAGCGAGTTATAAAGATACTCGGTAATCCATCCAGCGCCGGAGTGCGCGCGTGTCAGATCAGGCGGCAACAGCAGAACGCGCTTCAGGTCGGCGTTGATGCGGGTGCGGGCTTCGGCCAGCAGGCGGTCGCAAGCCGCTTTGATCTGCTGGTCGGACACATGCTGAGCTTCGACTTTGAACCAGGGCACGCGGTTAGTGTACGCCGCTGCCAGATACTTGTCCCATCTGAGCCGCATCGCCGTAATCAATGCGAGTATGTTTTGTTTTGGTGCTGTACAGCACATGTGAGAGCATTGCCGCATGAACTTCATGCAGGTTCTGACAATCGCGGCAGGAGTCTGTCTGGGCCTGATAGCGTTTGCGCTTATAGCCGGGCTTATTGCTTTAGCCGCGTTGATTTTCGGCCTCATAGGTGAACATAAAAATAGTGAGCGTCGCATTCGCGAAGAAGCTGCTAAGCGCAAGATTTAACCAAACCACTATCCAGCATTGCGAAGGATGCGCTTTGCCGTGCATGATGTTACCGTGCGTTTCAAGCGCAAGGATGGTGCATGGCTTTATTGCACGACGACCGTCTCTTTCCCGCCGACCCTGGCACCCGCAACATCGCGCGGCGGCTCTACGCGACCGTGCGCGATCTGCCCATCATCAGCCCGCACGGACACACGCAGGCGGTCTGGTTCGCGAAGAACGAGCCATTTCCCGATCCCGCAAAACTGTTCATCCAGCCCGATCATTACGTTCACCGCATGTTGTACAGCCAGGGTATCCGCCTGGAAGACCTGGGAATCGGCGTCACGGTCATCAACGATCCACGAAAGGTGTGGCACATCTTTGCAGAGAACTACTACCTGTTTCGCGGGACGCCCTCGCGCTTGTGGCTGGACTATGCCTTTCAGGAGCAGTTTGGCTTGACCGAGCGTCTCAGCGCGAAAACCGCAGACCTGTACTACGACACTATTGCGGAGAAGCTGGGCACGCCGGAGTTCCGCCCGCGTGCTCTGTTTGAACGCTTCAACATGGAGGTGCTGGCGACGACCGACTCGCCACTGGACTCGCTGGCCGATCACCAGGCGATCCGCGATTCGGGCTGGCGTGGCCGCATCATTCCGACCTTCCGCCCTGATTCGGTCGTTGATCCTGAGTTTGCAGGCTTTGCCGAGAACATCGTCCGGCTTGGCGAGCAGACCGGGCAAGACACTGACACATGGGATGGCTATCTTGCAGCATTGCGGCAGGAGCGGCAACGCTTCATCACGCTCGGAGCCACGGCCACCGATCACGGACACCCCACCGCGCGCACAGCAAACCTCTCACCCGAGGAATGCGAACAGCTGTTCGCCGTTGTTCGCGAGAACGAGGGCGACGCGGATGATGCGGAGGTCTTCCGCGCGCAAATGCTGACGGAGATGGCCCGCATGAGCGTAGAAGACGGGCTCGTCATGCAGATTCACCCGGGCAGCAGCCGCAACCACAACGCGCAACTCTTCGCGAAGTTCGGGCGAGACATGGGCGCGGACATCCCCACGCCGACGAACTACGTGGACGCTCTAAGGCCGATGCTGGATGTCGCTGGTAACGAACCCGGCCTGACGATCATCCTGTTCACGCTGGACGAAAGCGCGTACAGCCGCGAACTTGCGCCGCTGGCCGGGCATTATCCCTGCCTGAAGCTGGGTCCGCCATGGTGGTTTCACGACAGCCCAGAGGGCATGATGCGCTTCCGCGAGCGAGCGACCGAAACTGCCGGGTTCTACAACACAGTGGGCTTCAATGACGATACGCGGGCGTTCCTATCCATTCCGGCACGGCACGATGTTGCCCGGCGCATCGATTGCGCCTTTCTGGCCCGGCTGGTCGTGGAGCATACGCTGGAGGAAGAGGAGGCGTTTGGCCTGGCGCAGGATTTGACGTGTAACCTAGTGCGGCGCGCCTACAAGTTGTAATGGAGACTTCGTGTCCACATTGACGCCCACCGTCGGCCTGCCGCCCGGCTCCAGGATCGCCGCTCGCGTTGGCAACGTGCGCTGGACCATCTGCGCCATGCTGTTTGTCGCCACCACGATCAACTACATGGACCGGCAGGTCATCAGCATTCTGAAGCCGACGCTGCAACACAGCATCGGCTTGACAGAATCAGGCTACGGCCATGTGGTGGCGATCTTTCAGGTAGCGTATGCCATCGGCCTGCTGGTTGCCGGACGCCTGGTGGACCGCTGGGGATCGCGCATTGGCTACACCGTCATCATGGCCACGTGGAGCACCGCCGCCATGGCACATGCCCTGGTCAGTACTGCGTTCGGCTTCGGTGTGGCGCGGCTCTTTCTGGGACTGGGTGAATCTGGCAACTTTCCCGCCGCCGTTAAAACGGTTGCAGACTGGTTTCCCAAGCGCGAGCGCTCCCTGGCGACCGGTTTGTTCAATTCCGGCGCAACAGCGGGTGCGATCATCGCTCCGTTGACCGTGCCGTGGATCACCATCCACTATGGCTGGCACGCGGCGTTTCTCTTCACCGGCTTGCTGGGTTTGCCTTGGATCGTGTGGTGGTACAGGACGTACCGCAAGCCACACGATCACCCCACATTGACCGGCGAAGAACTCCGTCATATCTACGAAGAAAATGCCGAGCAGATGGGACCAAAGCTCCCCTGGTCGCGGCTGCTTAGCTATCGCCAAACGTGGGGCATTGTGCTCGCCAAGTTCCTCACAGATCCCATCTGGTGGTTCTATCTCTTCTGGATTCCAGGGTTTCTGGATACCCGCTTCCACGTCGATCTGCAACACCTGGGCCTGCCGCTGATCGTGGTCTACGCAGTGTCCACCGTCGGCGGTATTGCGGGCGGTTGGCTGCCCGCAGGATTTGAGCGTGCCGGGATACGCGGATCGCGTGCGCGCTACGGAGCCATGTTTGTGTGCGCGTGCTTCTCCCTGCCCATGCTATTTGCGGGGCGGGTAACATCGGAATGGCTTGCAGTAGCGCTGTTAAGCCTGGCCGCCGCCGGACACCAGGGCTGGTCGGCAAACCTGTACACCACGGCATCCGATGTTTTCCCCAGCAGCGCGGTGGGAAGTGTCATCGGCATCGCGGGCATGGCAGGGTCGGTGGGTGGCACGCTGCTCTCGCTTGAGGCCGGCCACATCCTTCAGTTGACCCATAGCTACAACAGCTTATTTATCCTGGCGGGATCGGTTTATATGGTCGCGTTTGTCTGTCTACAGGTGTTTGCCCCAGGGCTGCACCGCGTCAACCTCCCCGATACGCCGGGTGCCCCAGGTTCGCGACGCTAACCTGGGCTGGAGCTGCACGAACTCATGAGGAAGTGAAAGGGAGTATGAGCAAACATCCTCTTAGCTTGGAAGGCCGCGTTGCGGTCGTTATTGGTGGCACCAGCGGCATCGGCCGCGCCATTGCGCTCGGTCTGGCACAGGCTGGTGCCGATGTCGTCAGCACGGGGCGCCGCTCCGAGCAGGTGAACGAGATCGCCACTGAGATCGAAGCCCTTGGCCGCAAGTCGCTGCGTCAGCCCTGCGACCAGACGGATCGGGCGCAGATCGAGGCTTTGCTTGCCGCCTGTGTGCAGCAGTTCGGCAAAGTCGACATCCTGGTCAACTCTGCGGGAAAGATCAAACGCACGCCCACGCTAACCGTCCCCGAAGCCGAGTGGACCGACATCATGGAGACCAACCTGACCGGGATGCTGCGCTGCTGCCAGGTCTTTGGCAAACACATGATCGACAACGGCTACGGCCGCATCCTCAACATTGCGTCCCTGAACAGCTTCGTCGCGCTCGCCGAGGTGGCCGCCTACGCTGCCAGCAAGGCCGGTGTCCTCAGCCTGACACGGTCGCTCGCGGTGGAGTGGTCGAAGCATGGCGTTCTCGTCAACGGCATCGCCCCCGGCGTTTTCCGCACGGATCTGAACGCCGCCCTGCTCGACGGCTCGCCACGCGGACACGAGTTGCGTATGCGCAACCCGATGAGCCGCTTCGGCAAGACGGAGGAGCTGGTGGGCGCGGCCATCTATCTCGCCAGCGATGCCGCGAGCTTCACCAACGGCCACACCATCGTGGTGGATGGCGGCGTCCTGGCCAGCGGTGTGAATCAGTAATAAACCGGGTGCCCCAGGTTCGCGAAGCTAACCTGGGCTGGAGCGGCACGAACCTCACCGTATGAACCCACTTAACCGCTGCGCGGTGAAGGTGGGGCACCCGCGATGTCTCCTTACACATGCAGGTCATTGACAGCCGAACTCCCGCGCCGTGCATCCCACTCCCAATTAACGCAACAGCACCGGAGGACACACACATGCGAGTCGGCCTGATGACCAGGGAGTATCCGCCCAATGTGTACGGCGGCGCGGGTGTTCACGTGGAGTACCTCAGCCGCGAGCTCGCCAAGTTCATCGAGGTCGAAGTGCATTGCTGGGGCAAGCAGCATCTCGATGAAGGCAACCTGCACGTGCGCGGCGCGGAGCCGTGGCCGCTGCTGGCCGAGGGCCCACCGGCCAAGTTCACCGCCGCGCTTGAAACCCTGAGCCTGAATCTGGCGCAGATGAAGCCGCTCGCCGCCATCGACATCGTGCACACGCACACGTGGTACGTCTCCATGGCGGGCTTTTTCGCCAAGAAGCTCTTCAACATCCCCTTCGTCCTCACCACGCACAGCCTGGAGCCGCTGCGCGCGTGGAAGGCCGAGCAGCTGGGCAGCGGCTACGCCATGAGCAGATGGATGGAGCGCACCGCCATCCTGGACGCGGACGCGGTCATCGCCGTCTCGCAGGGCACGCGCACCGACATCCTGCGGGCCTACCCAGACATCGACCCCAGCCGCATTCACGTTATCTACAACGGCATCGACCTGCAGGAATACCGCAAGACCTCCGCGACGGATGCGCTGGTCAAATACGGCGTCGATCCCGCGCGTCCTTACGTCCTCTTCGTGGGCCGCATCACTCGCCAGAAGGGCGTCACGCACCTGGTGGACGCCATCCGCTACCTGCCGCCGGACACGCAGGTCGTTCTCTGCGCGGGTGCGCCGGACACGCCAGAGATTGCCTTGGAGATGCGCGAGAAGGTTGCCGAAGCGCGCCAGCACAATCCGGACATCGTCTGGATTGAGAAGATGGTGACCAAGCCGGAGGCCATCCAGCTCTACAGCAACGCCACCGTGTTCTGCTGCCCCTCGGTGTACGAGCCGTTCGGCATCATCAATCTTGAGGCCATGGCCTGCGACGTCCCCGTTGTCGCCAGCGCCACCGGCGGCATCCTGGAGGTAGTGGTGGACGGGGTCACCGGCTATCTCGTCCCGTTCGCGCAGGACCCGGTCACAACCTTCCCCTCCAACCCGGAGCAGTTCGCCCGCGACCTCGCCGCTCGCCTCAACGACCTTCTGGAGAACCCCGCCAAGGCCAAGCAGTTCGGCGAAGCCGGACGCAAGCGCGTCGAAGAAACCTTCTCCTGGACCGCCATCGCCGAGCAGACCATCGCGCTGTACCAAAGCCTCGCAAGCAAGCGGCTTTGATAGCCTAACTGCAAGCCCACATGTGCTCGGGCAATGACATGAATGCTGCCTGCTTGGTTGTGGAGTTCTTGAACTTCAATGAAAGCGTTTAGTCGAGCGCCGGTGACACTGGATTCCTAAACGTGGCAATATAGTGTGCCAAGCTCTTCGCGGAGGCCGCCCTGAACTACGTTGAACAAGAAATCGTTCTGGAGACCGAAACTGCATACGGTGCAGATATTCCTCTGCCCATCAGCGCTGCTCTTTTGCGGCGACTAGAGGATACCGCACGCCCCTGCGTGCGTATGGTTTTAGAAGGCACAAGCGCCTCAGTAGGCGCACCTCCTGCATGGTTGGAAAGAGCCTCCGACGTTCGCACGCTTGGCTTCAGCGCACGAAATGGGAAGTCGGTATTGCATGTGAAGGCTCCTAAATTGGGCGATGCTGTTCCTGAGATATTCGATCAGGCAGAACTGTGGCCCGGTTTAGCCGTCCAAGACGACACAGCTATCCAATTGATCGGCAAGGTGAGTCATGTCGTCCGCAGGCAAGAAGCGAGTAGCGATCTATATGATCGTCCATTGCTCAGGCACTTGGGTCACTGGGGTAAGCTGTTCCGTAAGGACTTGCAATCGTTAGCGTTTCCGGCCAATGCCATTTCCAGCGCCGCTGAGGATGTGTTTGATGAGCAAGTTTCGAAGAGTGCGTTGCTGCTAAGCGACCAAACTCCAGCGCCACGCCAAATACGGATTGTTGGGAAATTGGATATGGTTCGCTACAGCACCCGATCTTTCGGTTTGCTACTTTCTGACGGTCAAGAAGTTCGAGGGATCCTGAACGACGGTGATCCTGCCCTGCTACACCAACACTTTGGCAAAGAGATCACGATCTTTGGTAAAGCCATCTACAGACCTTCGGGAAGCCTTTTGAGAATTGATGCACAGGAAATTTCTGACACGGTCGAGGGACGTTCTGCTTTCTCTATTGTTCCCCCAGCCCTTACCCACCGTCCAAAGCTGGATCGCAAAATCCAAACTTCAAAAAATGGTGTTTCAGTCTTTTTCGGGATCTGGCCGGGTAATGAAACGGACGAGGAGTTGCTCACAGCCCTAGGGGATTTGAGGCACTAATCCCAACCTATGACCCAGAGCTATGTTTTAGATACAAGTGTGCTTCTCAACCTGATTCGGGGTCACAATCTCGGGAAATCAATCGATCATGCTTTCGGATTGAGAGCAGCGTTTCATCGTCATATCGTTTCGATTGTTTCTCATGGGGAACTACAGGTGCTGGCGTCACGTAATCAATGGGGAGGTCAAAAGCTGGACGCGCTTTTAACCGCCTTGCAGGAACTAGTGACGTTGAATGTGGACAGTAGCGCGATGGTCGGCGCGTATGTCCGAGTGGAAGAAAATTGCCGCAATGCGACTGGTGGAGAACGAAAGATGGGCCAGAACGACATGTGGATTGCGGCTACTGCACTCCACGCTGGTCTGCCACTCATCACGACGGACAAGGATTTCGACCATCTCAACGGTCGTTTGATCCAGGTGCATTGGGTCGACCCGAAAAGCAAACAACAAATGGTGCAGTGAGGTTCTATGTCAACGCCCGAACTCCTGACATTTCCGAGATTCAGAACCGTGCAATCCGATGATCTCGATGAGTCGTTTCTCGGAAGTACGAACTCCAGTAGATTAAACGATTGGGAATTGTTCAGCATCACTGCAGCAGTGCCATAGCAGCCGCGGTAAGCGCTTTCACACCGGTGTCCAGTGTGGGTTGCGGCACTGGGGCGAAGCGGCTGGTGTGCAGGCCGGGTGGTTGCGTGCCTGCGGCGAGCGCGGCGTTGAGGGTGACGGGGTCCATGGCTCCCAGGCGGAAGTAGACGACGGGGATGGCCTTGCCGCCGTTGAAGGTTGGATCGCCGAAGATGCCGACATCTTCCGATCCCATGGTGCGCTCCGCGTCTACCACGTTTGCCGCGCCCAGCGCCTGCTCCAGCGCGGTGCGCACCTTGCCGGTGAGCGCGGGGTCGTTGACCTCTGGTGGCGTGGACTCGTTCTCGAGGACCTTGACCTCCGCTGCTTTGGCTGCGGGCAAGCCCGCCGAAGTTGTGATGCCCGCCGCCATGGCGCGCAGACCGTCCAGCGTGACCTGCCGGGCATGTGCCGTGAAGGCGCGGGCTGTCAGTTCCAGCTTGACCTCGTCTGGGATGATGTTGCGCTTGGTGCCGCCGTGAATGTCTCCCACGGTGATGACGGCGGGGTCTTGCGGATCCTGCTCGCGCGAGACAATGGTTTGGATTTGGGTGATGTAGAGCGCGGACAGCGTGATGGGGTCGCGGCCAAGCTGTGGGTACGCACCGTGGCCGCCGATGCCGTGGATGATCACATCCACGGACGTGGAGCTGGCCATCATGGGACCGGCCAGCACGCCGACTTTGCCAGCAGGCAGCGTGTTGGTATCATGCTGGCCGACGATAGCGTCGGGCGTGCCGAAGCGCTGGTAGAGGCCGTCGGCAAGCATCGCTTTGGCGCCATCGATGGTCTCTTCCGAGGGCTGCGCGACGATCATCAGCGTGCCATGCCACTTCGCGCGGTCTGCGGCCAGCGCGCGTGCCGTGCCGATCAGCGCGGTGGTGTGCACATCGTGACCACACGCCTGCATCACACCCACGCTTTGCCCGGAGGCGTTCTTCGCCGTCACCTTCGAGGCGTACGGCAGGCCGGTCTCCTCCACGATGGGCAGCGCGTCCATGTCGCCGCGCACCAGCACTGTCTTGCCAGAGCCGTTCTTGAGGATGCCGACCACGCCGAAGGCCTGCGAACCGTCGGAATAACGCCCCACGTGCTCCGTGACGGTGTAGCCCGCCTGCCGCAGCGCCGAAGCCACGATGCCAGCGGTCCGCTCTTCGTGATGCGACAGTTCAGGGTGGGCGTGGAGGTCCTTGTAGGTGTCCTCCAGCGATTGCGCAGGTGCTGCCAGGGTCAACAGGGAGGCAGTGATAAGCAGGGAGCAGCAACGAAGCATTGTGGCCTCACAGTGACACCATTGTAGGTGGCCGGCCAATGCTTCTGCTGTACTGCATGCACGCGCAGACCTGACGATCTAGCAATAGTTAGGACTCGGTGGCACCTCGTTCTTCCCGGGAAATGCAGCAAACAGGCACGGAATGACGAGCGTAGCGACGAACGATGAGGCAATCAACAAGTTATGCATGACGTACTCCAGGGAGAAGAGGAACTGGTTACAAGAGATGTATCGGCCCCTGTTCTTTCTGCTTGAGTACCCTGTGTGTCTCGCGTTAGGGCATACTCTGGACCGCACGCCAGTCTGTCAACTTCAATTCGCGACTGTAATCGATACGCCCGGAGAGATGGTCGTGTTGTTGCCGATGTCGTGACCCCACAGCTGCAGCGTATGCGCGCCGTTCGCAAGGAATCGCGTATCCAATGTATAGAGGAAGGGCCAACTGGACGCGCGTATCCACTGCAACCATTGGCCATCCACGATTAAGAACGTTCCAGCCGCATCCAGGGGCAGTGAACACTGCCCAACAATAATGGTTACCCCGCTGAGCGATGTCCCCGTGCCTGGCGATGAGATAAACAGCGGGCCTGACATGACAGGCACAGCCGCGTTCACCGACAGACTCACGCTTGCTGATGCGCTTACGTAATCCGCTGTATCTGTAGGGGTAAACGTAACATTCAGGGTCTGCGCGCCAGTAGATAAAACGGTTCCCGCCGAAGGACTGTAGATGAACGTGCCCGGGACATTGGCTATGGCATTCAGCTGCGTTCCGCCGAGTGCTGTACCAGAGACGATCGACGATGGCACGCTCCATGTCACTACCGGCCTGCCCTTCACTACCGTCAGGGTGACGCAGACTGTGACGGTCTTGTACGCGGTTGTGTTCGCGGGAAGAAACGTCACCTGAAGCTTAGTGACTCCGGCGCTCAGAATCGTACCCGCGGCCGGACTATAGACAAAGGTGCCGGCGGTGTTGCTGGCGGCGTTCAACTGCGCGGAACCCAGCGGCGTTCCGTAGGTGATCGCTCCGGGTGCCGCCCATGCAATCTGCGGCGTCACCGGTGCCGCCACCGGTGCGGCATTGACCAGCAAGGCCACGGTAGATTTTGCGGTGCTGTAATCCGTACTGTCCGCAGGCGTAAATGTCGCCTGTAGAGTTTGCGTGCCTGCGCCCAATACTGTGCCTGCCGCTGGCGAATACGTGAAGGTGCCACCAACCGTTGCCGTGGCATCCAGTTGTGCCGCGCTCAGCGCGGCTCCCTGGGTGATCGCCGCCGGTACTGGCCAAGCAATCGTGGGTACAGCCTGGTTCACCGTGATGTTCACCGCGGCGGTCGCAGAGGTATAGTTGGCCGTGTCCGCGGGTGTAAATGTCACCATCAGCGATTGGGTTCCAGCGCTCAGCACTGATCCTGCCGCCGGTGAGTAGACAAAGGTGCCGGCCGTGTTGGCCACGGCATTCAGCTGGGTGGAGTTCAGCGCGGTGCCGTAGGAAACAGCAGATGGTGCCGCCCACGTGATCGCAGGGGTCACCTGGACCGGCGCGGGGCTTGATACCCCGGCGGCCTGGTAGATAGTAACCAAGGTCGAATCGTTGGCCTGCCAGTAATCGGCATGGCCAGCCAGGATGTCGCCCTTCATCACGGAAGCGGTCAGCTGAGGCGTATACGTTGCAAGCGTCGACGGTGACACATCGTTGACCAGGTTCATCCCGAAGGCCTTCGGGTAGTAGTTGTAGACCGCGGGATTCGTGCCCAGGTCTGTATGGAAGAGAAAGGTATAGAAGGGGGCCGAGTAGGCGTAGTAGCGTGGCGTGCTCTCTTCAGGAATAAAGAGGAATCCCGGCATGTCGGTGATTAATTGCTGAAAGATGGCCGGATCCAGCGTCCCACCGTTCACGTCGACCGTGGAATCCACATAGAACAGGGTCACACCCCAGCGGCTGTTCGCGGCCTTTGCCTTTTTCTCCAATGTGGCGATGATCGCGGAGTTGCCCGAAAGGAAGCTCTGGCTGGCCGTGCCGTCGGGCGCAAGTACAAATTGCTGCGGGCGAAGACAGACCCCTACCTTAAGACCGGCACTGGTCATTGTCTTAAAGTAAGCATCATCCAGCTTCTGGCCAGCGTACGCTGAACCCGGGTTGGTAATTACACTTTCCATCTCAGGCGCAACCGCCGCAATCTGATCTGGCGAGCACACATAAGTCGTATCTTGCGGATACTGCTCACCTTCGATATCCCAGGTAATGACACCTTGCGCATTCATGGCCTGAGCATTGGTTACATTCGCGGCCGCCTGTGCCAGCATCCTCTTTTGAAAACTCTGCAAGCCGGACGGTGTCGTGATGTCTACCGATGGATCGTTGAAATAGCGGCGGGGATTCGTGGGAAAGCCGCCCGATTGTGTCTTGCCGTTCGTGTTCGCGGGTGAACTTGCCAGGTAGGCTGTTCCGATGATGCGGCGATCCGTCCAGGTCATCTGACTCGGATACGTCGCGGCAAAGCTTCTGTAGGCATCGGTGACATCGGCCGCTGTTCCTTCCGGCGTAAACCGCAACGACACCGTGTACGTGAACGTTGTGCCCGGCTGCACGGGCCGGTCGTTACGGGGAAAGAAGCTGGCCAGGCCGTCGGGGGCGGTTGAGGTCATCAGCGGCGTGTAGGTGTTCGTGCCTGTGTTCTTCCATCCGCCATACAGCGGCTGCGATTCATCCGGGATCACCGATGTAACCACGCCGCTGCCGAAATCCGCCACACTCACACCTGGCCCCGTGGTCGTAATCGCAAATTGCGAGTAACCGTTGAAGTTCTTGGGGTTCTGAGGGAAATGCAGAGCGAACGGGTAGATCTCCGCACCATCGAAAATTTCGCCGGAACCGGCGTTATTCGCCTCCGTCACGATCATGTTCAGAGTGTTGCCCTGCTGCACGAATTGTGTCTTGATGCTGCCCCAGTTGTAAAAGTAGGTCTCGGTATTGGTCGCGCTGTTCCAGTTGGTGCCGTTGTTGATCTCGCCCCACCCGCTTTGGCCGTCAGTCCGCGCATTGCCCTGCAGGTCCGTGGCTTTCATGTGCCAGATGTGAAAGGCGTCTCCCGGGTTAGATCCGGCATCCTCCAGAACGACACCATTGAAGGAGATTGTCTGCACACCCTTCGCGCCGTATGTCACCTGCAATGATTGCCCGGATGCGCGGTGGCCAAAACACAGGAAGACAAGACAGATACCCAGGCAAAGCAGCAAAGCGCGGCGGGTTTTTCCGAGGCTCCGCGCGTGCACGTTGCGGCTCAAGGCATTCAAGAAATCGTAAGATTGCATACACATCCGTTTTGGCGCAAGTTTTCACGGCAGCGCCCGTCGGCGTTCGCAGGATCTACGGTGGCTGAAGCCTGTTCAGTGTATCTGGCATATACAAAATTGCGTGGCGCAAAATTTACGCGCCGTTCAGAGTTATTTTCGAGTAATACCAGATCGGGAACTTCTGTCACATGGTCGTAAGCGTTCAGATATCAAAAAACTTCTGGCCGAAAGAAGGCCTCGCGCGGCGGAACCGCGCAGCGCGGTGCACCTCACGGTCCAACTTCAGTCTTTTGTCCATGCGCCCGCTTGCCTGCAGACTGGAACAAAGACACACCGAGCACGCAGATCAGAGGTTCCAGCACATGGCGGAAACGCGCCTGCACCGTAACGGCATAGTACGGCAGCGGCAGCAGAAAAAAGGACAGCAGAAACAGCCACGCTCCCTCAACCCGGCGGCGTACTGAGAGAACCGCGCCCAGCAGCCCCGCCAGCGACAGGAACTGGAAGCTCATCAGCCGGAGGTACTCCAACACGCCTGCTTCCTGAACGGATTTTGGAACGCCCATCCAATACATCCACGCCCGTTTAATCGTTAGCTTAATGAACCGTCGTGGATGCGCGCGAATCCATGCATTTGCCTTTGCGCCGCGATCCGCAACCCACGCCGGCTCGCCCATCGCGGCGTACTCGGACAAAATGTGGTGATTCTCAAGCGGCACCGTCCGGCCCCATGGGAAGCCTGTCGACCAGGGCGCATTGCCCTCGTAATTCTCCGCGCCAAAGTTATCCCGCAGGGGAATGAAGCGGTGAAACACTGCATAGTTGCGTGCCGTCCACGGTGCAAGGACCAGCAGGAAACAAACTCCCGCCAGGGCCGCTTGGCCTACCCGCCGCGGCTTCCATCCGGGCGCCGCGAACGCGTACACCGCCGTTACCGGAAGCATCAGCAGAGGCGTAGGATTCAGCAGCGCCAACGCACCCCATAGCAGCCCGAACGCGGACCATTGCCGCCAGCCTTGCCACGCATCGGCTTTGCCGGACTGCCGCATCGATAGCGTGAGCACCAGAATCGCGGTGAAGACCGCAGCGGTCGCCGACATCTCCCACACCCAGCGCACAGCGTATTGCATGGCCGCCGGATACAGCGCCCACAACCATCCGCTCCAGAGCGCCACGCGACCACTGAAGCAGTGCAGGCCAAGCCCGTATACCAGCACCGCTGTCCACGCGGACAGCAGCGAGTTGACCGTCAACAGGACGAACGCCGACATTCGCGTGTACACACCAAACAGCTTGAACACGCCACCGATGAGCAACGTGTAGAGAGGTGGCGTCCATGCAGTCGGCCCGGTGTGGCCTGTAAATGGATCGCTGTAACCATGGCCGTTCGCCAGCGCCCGGCCAATGCGTCCCATCTCCCATCCAAATTCGAAGTGATCGTCGGACGGTCGAATGCGAAACGTATGCGCGAGCAGAATGTAGAGGATGCGCACGGCAAACGCAGCCGCAAACAGTTGCCAGCGCACACGGCGGTGATCGTACGGCAAGGAATCCGGAGAAGTCATGCCTCCTTACCTTACCCCGCACCTCCGTGAGAACAAAGAACGAACAATGCGAGCGCTACGACTTCGCCTCTGGCTGGTTTTCCTCAAAGTTCAAAGACGCCGAATTGATGCAGTATCTCAGTCCGGTTGGACGCGGACCGTCGGGAAACACATGCCCCAGGTGCGAGCCGCACGTGGCGCAGACCACCTCAACCCGTCGCATCCCGAACTTGTTATCCTCAATCGCCTCGATCGCGTCCGCCGACACGGGCGTGTAAAAACTAGGCCAGCCTGAGCCGCTCTCAAACTTGGTATCCGAGGTAAACAGCGGCGCATTGCACGCACCGCAGTGATAAATACCATCCGCGTGGTTTTCGTAGAGCGCACCGGTAAAGGCCCGTTCCGTGCCCTTCTGCCGCAGCACATGGAACTGCTCTGGCGTCAGCAGCTCGCGCCATTCCTCTTCAGTCTTGTGCACGCGCTGTGCTGCGGATCCGGTTGCTTCGCTCATGATCTTGTCTCCATGTGATTAGACGCTCTGCGGTCCGCACGCGACGCTTTCAGCCGAAGCGCGCGATCACTTCAATCTCCACCAGTGCGTCTTTCGGCAACCGTGCCACTTCTACGGTCGATCGCGCGGGAGGCACGATGCCATCCGGTGCCAGCGCGCGGGCGTAGATCGCGTTCATCGCCGTGAAGTCGCTCATGTCCTTCAGAAACACTGTTGTCTTCACCACATCAGCAAGGCTGAGACCCGCGACCGTCAGCACGGCGGCGATGTTCGCCAGTACCCGTTCGGTCTGCGGCTCGATGCCACCCTCCACCACGTTGCCCGTTTGGGGGTCGAAGCCAACCTGACCAGAACAGAACAGTAGATCGCCAGATTTAACCGCCTGAGAGTAAGGGCCGATGGCGGCAGGAGCAGAGGACGTGGCGATGGCTGTTTTTTTGAGAGACATAGACAACATCCTACCGGCCAGCAGGACCGGATCACGCGCGCGTTCGCTCTGACTTGCTACGCATCTCATCATGAGGAGATACATCATGAAGATGCGCACGCTTGGCAGCCTTGCCATACCGGTCTCGCCCATCATGCTGGGCGGCAACGTCTTTGGCTGGACGGCGGACGAGGCTACCTCGTTTCAGGTTCTGGACCGGTTCGTGGAGCGTGGATTCAACTTCATCGACACCGCCGATGTCTACTCGGCCTGGATTCCCGGCAATCACGGCGGCGAAAGCGAAACCATCATCGGCAAGTGGTTCAAGCAGACCGGCAAGCGCGAGTCGATCGTGCTGGCAACCAAGGTTGGCATGGACATGGGCGAGGGCAAGAAGGGCCTCAAGGCGGCGTACATCCGTGATGCGGTTGAAGCTTCGCTGCGCCGCCTGCAGACGGACTACATCGACCTGTACCAATCCCACACGGATGACAAAGAGACGCCCTTGGAGGAGACGCTGCGCACTTTCAACGACCTGGTTGCGGAAGGTAAGGTCCGCGTTCTGGGTGCCTCCAACTACGATGGCCGCCGTCTGCGCGCCGCGGAGGAGGTCGCCCGCAATGCCGGATGGGCGCGCTACCAAACGCTCCAGCCCAACTACAATCTGCACACGCGAGAGCAGTATGAGCGTGACCTTGCGCCTGTCGTTGCCGAATACAGCATCGGCGTGGTGCCGTACTTTTCGCTGGCGAGCGGCTTTCTCACCGGCAAGTACAAGACAGTGGCCGACACCGAAGGCAAGGATCGCGGCAGCCGCGTCAAGGAGTTCTTCGATGATCGCGGCGTCCGCATCCTCCGTGCGCTGGAGTCCGTCGGCAAGCAGACCGGCGCGCAGCAGGCGTCCATCGCGCTTGCATGGCTGCTCTCCCGCCCCAACATCCTTGCACCCATCGCCAGCGCCACCAGCACAGAGCAACTTGAGGCTCTTTTCGCCGCAGCTGACCTGGATCTGACAGCCGAGCAGCTTGCGGAGCTCTCCGCGGCAAGCGCCTACAGCACGACCGTTCACGAACCTGCAATGGCGGGTGCGATGCCAGTGGAGTAGGCCATGAACTTTTTTCGCGCTGATTGCGTAAATCTTATTGAGCCGCCACGGAGGCGGATGGAATGATCACGTTGGCCCTGCTTTTTGCGTTCTACTTCCTGCCGACCATCGTAGCCTCGCACCGGGGCCACGCGGTCGGTGGCATCCTCGTGCTGAACCTGCTATTTGGATGGACGGTGATTGGCTGGTTCGCGCTGCTGCTGTATGCACTGCTGTCGGTGCCGCGATTCATCGTCTACAGGCAGGGTTATTATCCGGGTGCGTACTACCACTAGAAGAACGGCTCGATGGAGGAGTGGCCTCCCAACCTGCTGGGCTTAATATCCCGCGGCTTTACCAAAATCCTTGCGGGTATCGTGACCGCTCAGGAGATCTCCTGATGCGGGGTCCACGGCAATCAGCTCGCTATCGCTCCATACGCCAGGGTTGTGTTCGTCGAACTCCCCGGACCGCTTGATGGTGTAGCCGCGCGTCTTCAGCACATCGGTGACGATAGCCGGAAAGCGTTTCTCCACCTGTAGTTCGTCGGGTAGGTACTGATGATGGAAGCGTGGCGCGTCTGCGGCCTGCTGAACATTCAAACTGTTGTCCAGCAGGCTGATGATGTCATTTGCGACGGTCGTGATAATGGTGGGGCCGCCCGGCGAGCCGAGCACCAGTCGCAGATTGCCCCGTTTGGTCACAATCGTCGGCGTCATGGCGGAGAGCGGTCGCTTGCCCGGCGCGATGGCGTTGTTCGGTCCTTGAATCAGGCCAAACCCATTCGGGACGCCTATCTTGCTGGTGAAGTCGTCCATCTCGTCATTCATGGCAAACCCCAGGCCCTTCACCACCACGCCTGAACCAAAGTAGAAATTGAGCGTGTAGGTGTTGCTGACCGCATTGCCGTCCGCGTCCACGACGCTGAAATGCGTGGTCTGCGTACCCTCGTGGCGTGCGGATTGCCTGGGAGGTTCCGGCATGTATCCCGCTGGGCGAACCAGGTCCTTCGATGGGGTTGCGTTCACGGGATCAATGGTCTTGCGCCACGCCTTCGCATACTTCTTGTCCGCCATCTGCTTGAGCGGCATCGTCGTAAAATCTGGGTCGCCAAGATAGTCGGAGCGGTCCAGAAAAGCACGGCGGAAGGCTTCGGTAATCAGATGTACCTGCTCCGGGCTGCGATCCGCGCCGAGTCTGTTCAGCTTGTAGCCGGAAAGAATGTTCAGCACCTCCAGAAGCACGATGCCGCCGGATGATGGCGGCGGAGCGGTAAGAATCTGGTAGCCGCGGTACTTGCCTTCAAGCGGCGTGCGATCCTTCACGTTGTAGGCGGCCAGGTCGGCTTCCGTGATCAGGCCACCACCGGCCCGCATCTCCTCAGCAATCTGCTGCGCCATGCGGCCGTGGTAGAACTCACCGGGATCGGCGGCGATGCGCTCCAGCGTAGCCGCCAGTTCCGGCTGGACGAAGCGCTCACCCGGCGTATACGGGTTGCCGTCGCGCTGGTAGATGCGATGTCCTTCGGGGTTCTGCGCCAGCACCTTCGATCCTGCCCACGGCTCGGCCTCATCCATGAGCACGAAGCCATCGCGCGCCAAGTGGATTGCAGGCTGCAGCACGGCCTTGAGGCCGAGTTTGCCGAAGTGCTGCTCGGCATACGTCATGCCAGCCACGGTACCCGGTACACCGCTGGCTTTGTAGCCTGCGATGCTCATGCCTTTCACGACAGTGCCGTCAGGCCCGAGATACATGTCGCGGCTAGCGGCGGCAGGTGCCTTTTCGCGGTAGTCGAGGAAGTGCGGCTTGCCGTCCGCGATTTTCTTCGATCCATGCGCGTGGCCAGGGCGAATCAGCATGAAGCCGCCGCCGCCGATGTTGCCCGCCTGCGGGTACACGACGGCAAGCGCGAAACCGACAGCGACTGCCGCGTCCACGGCATTGCCACCTTGCTTCAGGATGCTGACGCCCGCGTCCGTCGCGTCATGATGAATGCTGACCACCATGGCATGCGGCGCGCGCACCGGCTCTGGTGTAGGGATGGCCTGCGCCCAAGCCTCAGACGTGATGAGCGACGCCGCGGCACATGTAACGGCAGTCACGTGAAACAACCTGCTCATGCGGAATCCTCTGAACCGGCAAGATGTTTGCAGCATACACGGGACGTTTTCCGTTGAATCATGTTGACCAGGACGGAACATCTCATCTGGTCCTGTCACATACCGTCAGCAACAACAGCGTTTCAAAGTACATCTATCAACTCGTACCTACCGGAGATAGCCCTTGCCCGGATACTTCAGCGTTCCAACCATTCTGCTTTCTTTTGCTATCGCATCGTTGGCAGGTTTTGTGGCGTTTGAGTCTCTTGCGCACACTCGTCATAGCAGCCGCCCGGCGCTGTGGACCTTTATCAGCGGCCTGACCCTCGGCCTGGGCATCTGGTCGATGCACTTTACGGGCATGATGGCCTGGGTGCCGCCCTTTCCAACGTTCTATTCACTTGGCGATACGCTTTTGTCGGTGATTGCCGCCGTTGCGGCGTCCTGGGTGGCGATGTACCTGACCGTCAGCTATCGTGCTGATGCCTCTCAGCGGAACCTTCTCCTGGGAGCAGTGCTGGTCGGAAGCGGTATCTGCGCAATGCATTTTCTTGGCATGGCCGCCATGCATTTTAGCCCGTCTCCTGTATGGAGCATCCCCGGCGTTCTCCTCTCCTATTTAATCGCTGTGCTGGCCTCCCTGGGCGCGATGGCCATGATGGAACGCAGCAATGCAGATAGCTTCAGCCTGGCACGGCAGATCGCGGCATCGCTCGTCATCGGAGTCGCAATCTGCGGAATGCACTACACAGGAATGCTGGCCATGATGCTGCCCAGCGACAGCATTTGCGTCCCCCGCCCGGGTTCAATCTCCGGTACGGTGCTGGCACATATCGGAGTCGGCAACTCACTGCTATTTATTTTGTGCCTGTTGGTGATCCTGACACGCGAAAATCGCAGACGCGTGTTTCGCGCAACGGCCTCCCTGCCCATCCAGGACTCGACAACTACATCCACCAGGTAGACCAGCATAACGAGACACGCCCGTATGTTCCAGCCGCAAGCTGTGTCACCACTCTGCATGCGACTCTCATCCATACGGGCTAGCCGTCACCATTTAGAAGTGCGATCCGCGATGTGACGAGCATCGCACCTCACCACCTGATCGATTAGGTGCGGTTGAACTCGCGTAATGTGTCGCTGGCTGCGTTGGCCACCTTGCCTACGGCGTCCTTCACATCGCCAACCATCTGATCGCCCGTGCCCTCCGCCGCCAGATCATCGTTGCCTGTCGCATTGCCAAAGGCCTCTTTCGCCTTTCCTACCAGGCTGCCGCCAGTCCCTTTTAACCGCTGCTTGCCGCCCCACAAGTCCGTTTTGTCAGCAGCGCTTTCCACATCGCCACTCGCGTATGAAGGTGCGGGTTGATTCACGATAAAGTAGACTGCCGCGCCGACAGCAACACCGGCGATAACCCAGGGAAGTGATTTCATGACGTTTCTCCAACTACTACGATGCGTTAGTTGCGCGTAACGTAAGCGGAATCGTACGACCCGTACTGTTTATGCGATTCTTGCCCCAGCCTCGGTCTCCAACACGGCATCATCTCCGGCGCACGGACGCGGAAATCCGCCTCCAAAGCGATACACCAGGGCCAGCACCGCTGTCCCAATCACCAGGCTCAGCAACGCATCCACCGTCAGCGCGCCCGTTGCACCACCATGGCCAGCCCCCCGCCCATCCATGAAGATGGCACTGGCGATCGCGAGGTTACACGCCGCGATGCACACCGAGTACTGCGTGGACGAGAGTGGATTGTTGCGGCCCACAATCTGAAAGACGAGCGCGCTTGTAGCCGTGTAGTTGATGCCCGCCATCAGATTGTAGAAGAACATCCCAGCGGCAAACATCATCGGCGTATGCGGTCCGAAGGCCATGGCAAGCGATCCACACCCGGCGGCGAGTGCCGGTGCAATAAAGAGCAGACGGCGATCAATCCGGTTACTCAGCGGGCCTCCCAGGGCCGCGCCCAGCACGCAGGCAGCCGCGGATAGCAGGCCAACGAAAAGATTGGTTCGGCCCGGGCTGGTGTGAAAATCCGCTCCCATGCCGCCGAAAAGATTTTGCAAAGCAAACGTCGCGGACGGCAATACAAACACAAGCAGCGCAAACAAATAGCTGCGCTGCCGTGCCGTCGCCCACAAGTTGGCGATGAGTTTACGCATCGCATTCGCAAACGCGCCTGGTACGCGATCCTCGTTGCCAACAAGCAGCAGCGGCGATGCCCCAAGCACGATGGGTAAAGGCACCAGCACAACGGCTGCAACTAGAGGCAGGTGCCGGATCTCCCACACGGAGAGCGCACCGCCCGCGCCAGTCAGCGCCAGATACGCAATGTTCATCCATGCCGACACGGCTCCATGCTGCGATGGCGCTGTAATGTTCGGCACCATTCCGCCAATGGTGCTGGTATACATCTGGTTGGAAAGATAGCCGAGGAACAGGATCAGCATGAGCGCGACCGCGCCGCCGCCATGGCCACCGTTCGCCGAAGCTGCGTGCAGCATGGGAACCGAGATCGCCAGACACACGGTTGCCAGTCCAGCTAGCAGCAGCGCCCAGACGCGGCGCGGCAAACCGCAATCCACCAGCGGCGTCAACAAAAAGCTGACATAGCTCGCGGTCAGGATCAGCGTCACGATCTCTGACTCGCGCTGAAGAGAGACCCCTCGCTCCGGCAATAACTGCGAAAGACTCACGGCCACAAAGCCGTTGAATGTTCCGCCATACATCACGCCAATGACCCAGGGCGGAGTATCGCGGCGCGGTGCGGCAAGTGCGGCGTTAGGACTCACTCGGTTATGCTACTGGTCGTCTCTCACACGCTGCCGGACTATACACGGAGTGAGGTTTCAGCAGAAGCTGCGCTGTTCCGCACAGGTCAGCGCAATGTTCAGCGGTGATCATCGAGCTTGTTAAGCTGATCGCCGGTCATCTCGTCGCGCAGTTGCAACAGCATGTGGGTGTTGACCTTTTCCAGATCGGCACGTGCCTGTGCGACGTGATCGATTTCGCTGAACAGCGCGGCTTCGGATGGCTTGTCCGTGTGGGTTAACGCCTCCAATCGCATCTCCGCCCGTTGCAGGCTCTCATACCGCGAAAGGAGGGCATCGCGGTTCTGGCTGAAAACGCCGTCCATCCGCCTTTGCTGATCGCTGTTCAAACCCAGGGACTTGGCGAATTTCTTGTCATCCCACCACCGGCCCGGCGGACCAAGCTGCAACCCTCCACGCATGCTGCTGCTTGCAGACCCACTGCTGTTCGGTGGTGGACCCCCACGCGGGATGTTGCCTTCTGAAATCCCGGGGCGTCCCATGCCGCCACGATCGCCTCCCGGCATGCCCATCGGATTGCCGCGTCCCATGCCGCTTCCGCCTCGTCCCATGCCAGCGCCACCATGCTGCCCGTGCAACGATGTGGCGGCGCACAGCAGCACCGCCAGGGCACGAGACCGGTTTGCAGCGGAGCGGATCAAGACTGGGTAACCTATTCGTCGGAGCCGTAGGGCGCAGGGCTTTGCTGCGGCTCCCGGGTGGATCGCGTCAGGTCAGAGCCGTCCACGGGTGATCGCCCGTGATAGCTCAGTTCCGCGTCGATGGAACGGAGCATCTCGTTATCCGCGGCAATTTCGTCAGCCGAGGAACGTGTCTGGACAGCAGCCATTGCACTCGCCGCATTGCCCGAGGTGCCACGATCCTGGGAAAGGTGCGCTGCTCCAGCGGCGATGGTTACAACGGCAATGGTTGCAAGCGACCACCGGGGAAGCGCTGCCCACCGTTCCGCCCGCCGCGCCCTGGCCGCTAGCGAAGGTTGTGTCGCGGAGCGCCGCTCCGCCCACAGGGACGTTGCCGCGCGGTAGCTGCCAAGAGCACACCGCAGCGCGGACAGTTCAGCATCATCTTCCCGAGAAGGTGTACAAAACGGCATCAATAACTCGTTACCGGCTTCTTCGTCTGTCCGGTGTGTCATACGCGTCCACCTCCGATGTTCGCGCGCACGGATTTTACCGCCCGGTGCAAATGTGTTTTTACCGTATTCACCGGCATGCTCATCGCATCGGCAATCTCCGGCAAATCCATCTCTTCGATGAAGCGCAGCAGAAATGCGGTGCGCTGGTTGGGTGAGAGCATTGCCATCGCATCGTGCACCTGCACGGCCTGTTCCCGCGCCAGCATGGCACGTTCCGGCGACGAACCATCGCTGCGGAGGTGGTTGGCCATGTCCGTGGCATCAATCGCGGTAGCCTGGGCTTTACGCCAGAACTTAAATTTCTGCGTGCGCGCGTGATCCCGGATCAGGTTGACGGCGATGCCGGTCAGCCACGTGTTCAGGCTGCACTCACCGCGAAACCCCGCACGATTGCGGTACGCCTTCAGCAATGTGTCCTGCACGATGATGTCGGCAAGATCCTCATCGCGGACCGAGGACATGACAAAACGCAGCAAACGCGGCCGGTAGTTGCGCGCCAGCCCATCAATGTCGTCCAGCTCCGTGGCGACAGCCTGTTCCTTGGCGGCAAACTTCAACACATCGGCGTGGAGAGTATAGGCCATTCAGTTGCTCCCGCGGGCATATCCGTGCCCGCTGCTGTCCAGTGTTTCAAAGCCGCGCCATTTCAGTGCAGCACCGGGTAAACAATGTACTCCGTAAGACGGCTGCGGAGCGCCGCCGTGTACACTCACGTGCCCTGCTGCGCCGGGCTCACTTCGCCGTTACCGTTAGAGAATATGCAGCGGTGTGGGTGATGATACCGTCGGTGGCCGTAATCAGAATGCTATACGTTCCGGGTGCCGTATATGGCGAGTTCAGGTCCGGCAGTTTGCCACTGCATCCGCTCAGCCCACCTGCCAGCAGCCCCAGCGCGATCAGCGCCGTCATCAGCCGTGCCGTATCAGACATGCGACGCCTTCCCAAAAGCAAGGCTCCCACACTGCACAAGCCCAGCAGAACGGAAAGCAGGTTGCGCTGTCCTGTGCCAAGCAGCAATTCGCCATAGCCAATAACAGTATATTTGCTGGTGGTCGTGATGGTCAGCGCATCCGTGGTCGTGGTAGAAAGCGTGAATGCTGCGTTCGCATAGGCACACCCGGTGCCGGACGCCGCTGTGGTGCAGCTCATCGTGAGCGGCGCGTTGAAGCCGCCCAGCGGTGTCAGTGTGGCGGCTGTCGAGACGCTCAGCCCCGCGATGACACTCCCGGCCGTGGGCAAGACAGCCACCGCGAAGTCCACACCATTGCCAATCAGCGCGACGGTGATCGACGGAGTGGCTGTGCCGCTCGTCATGATCACGATTGCGCCGGTGCGCACGCCGATGGCCGTGGGCGCAAACACAACCGTGATGGTGCAACTGCTGTTCGCGGCGAGACTCGCCCCGCAGGTGTTGGCCTCCGTGTAATCACCGCTGATGGCAAGGCCGGTCAGCGTGACGGTTGCGCTGGTGTTGTTGGCCAGCGTAAAGGTTTGCGGCGCAGACCTGGCCGTTACGTCTACACTGCCAAAGCTCAGGGCGGAGGCGCTCGCCTGCACGCTGGCCACGCCCACGCCAGTCAGCGATGCGGTAAGCGTGCCATTCAACGATGATGCCGAGGTCACGGTCAGCGTTCCCGGCCGCGTGCCCAGCGCGAGCGGCGTGAATACTACGGAAATGGAACACGACGCACCTGCAGCGATCTGACCCACACAGGTGGTCGTGCTCACGTTGTAGTCACCGCTGGTGTCCACGGCAGAGATATTAAGCGGAATGGACGAGGTGTTTGTCCAAATGAAAGTTTTCGCCGCAGAGGTGGTATTAAGGATTTGCGAGCCGTAATCGGCGGAGGCGTGGTCTAACTTCGCGGTGGTATCCAGGCCGTTGCCAGTCAGCGATGCCGTGAGAGTGGGATTCGCGGTGGAGTCGCTTGTGATGGTGATCGTCGCGGTGCGTGTGCCCTTCAGCGTTGGCGCAAAGGTCACAGCGATGGTGCAGCTTTGCCCCATGCCCTGCGATGTGCAGGTATTCGTCGGGGTGAAATCACCCGCGTTCAAACCGGAGATAGCGATGTTGGTCACATTGACCGTGCTGGTAAACGTCGTGGTGTTGGTGACGATTAGTTGCAGGGTGCTGCTGCCCCCAATGTAGACATCCCCAAACTTGAGTGGCCCATTTGTTAGCGACGCGGTGGTCGGCACCGGTGGAATGGCAAAGGTGACCAGAAAGCCGTCGTGCGGCGTCAAGCCGGCCGGCGTGCTGGGATCGTTGGCGTTGATGGCGGCGTAGTCAGTGGAAAAGTGCGGTTGCGTCGCAGTGCCGTAGCTTGCCAGCGAGCCTGCGGCAACAATCGCATCCGTCACCGTGGAGGATGCCAGGATGTGCTCGGTTGCCGCCGCATTGCCATTCTCGATGACGTTGTATCGGGTAGCAGCGGGTACCAGCGTAGTGAAGTCGGTCAGCGGCACCGTGGTATTGCTTGCCTGATAGAGCGCGACCGTGCCCTGCGCGGCGGGCGAGCCGTCCACGATACCCACCACATCCACGTAGCCGTCGCTGAACTCATACCCGTTGAAGTCACCGGCAACGATGACGTTCGCACCCGCGCTCTGATAGCCCTGCACCAGCGTGCTGACGGCGTCAGCCTGCACGGCACGCCGGGTGCGGATGTCTGGTCCCAGTGTTGGATCATCAATGTTGTCCCGCGAGGCAAAGTCCACGTTGATGACGGTGACCGGATAATTCTTGCCCATGCGGGCAAACTCGCCGGTCATCACCAGTGGTGGATGATCCCACAGCAGTGCCGTGCCACCAGAGGCTGTCGTAAAGATCGCAGCACGTCCCTGCTCTCTGTAATTCGGGTTGGTGACGGTATTGGTGTTGACCAGAAAGCCCGAGTTGATCTGATCCATTCCCGGAACCGCCGCACTATAGTTGGTTGTTCCGCCGTTCGCGGTATTTGCCGCGTCGGCAAGAAATGCCAGGGTCCCCTGGTTGCCCACCTGCTGCAGCGCGAGAATGTCCGGCGAGCCGAAGACGCCCGTCACCACTTGCAATGCCTTTGGCCCCGCAGTGTTCAGACCAGAAAATGTGTTGAGGATGGAGCCGGGCCCAAGAAAAGCATTCACATCCAGCGTGCCAACCTTAAAGTGCGTTGCGTCGGCCACGGCGGAAACACTTGACTGCACGGTGCCGGTGGCCCTGCACGTGGTGCTCTTTAAGATGAGGAAACGCGCGTAGCCGGGCGAGTAATCGATCAGGCCAATGCCCGTCGTGGGCCCGGCGGTGATGCCGCTGCCGGGGGTACAAGTAAGCGTCTGGCCAACGGTGATATCCAGTGGGTTGCCGCCAAACGTGGCCGTGTCGATCAGCACGCGCTGCGGATTGCCAGGCCATGCAGGCACGCCGAGCGGCGCGCCCGCGGGTACATATTCGTCCTTCGCAATGCCTGGGCTGCGGAAGAGATGATCATTCGTGGCGATGTTGGACGAAAGCACCGCCCAGAACTGGCCGTTGCTGGTCACTATACCCGCGTTGGCTACTGTGCCGCCACTCGGCGAGATGGCCGTGAACGAAGAATCCGTGGCGGACATCCCCGTGAACTTCAACGCATCGCCAAAGCTCGCCAGTGCGCCAGATTGGCCCAGGTGAATGCTTTTCGTCACCGCTGCCGTGCCGTTGGCCGTACATGCGGTGGGGTTCATGCCCGTCGCGGGTGTGTTTGCCGCAGTCACCACGGTGGAGTTCACGACGGTGCCAACGACGGTGACGACATCGCCCACCGCCACGGCATTGCACGCCGCAATGCTGTTTGAAAAGACCGGCATCCCCTCGGCAGTGGAAACCAGATTGTCCCACTCACTGTCGCGCGAACTGAGATAGAAGCCGCCGGTACTCATGACGCCGACCACCACGCCCGTCGTCTGCACCGTCCGCGTCAGATACGGTGAGTTCGGCAGATTGGACATGATGTCGTGCAGTAGCACGGTAGCTTGCGCATGGGCTGCGTCCGTGACCCCCATCAGCATGGCCATAGCCATGGTCAAACGAACACTCAAGCGGCGAGAAAAGGTACACGGCATTGTTGATTCCAAAGGACAAGCTCCAGAGACAGGGGAGCGCGAGCATTCGCGCGGCGCACGTTGTACTGAATGCGCCCTCTCTGACGAGTCTCTTATCTCCTCGTTTACGCCGGGGCCATGCAGAGGCGTCCGCTCCCGCGTACAGTTCTGAATCGGAACCCCACTCCCGACCCCAGGCACGCGATCTTCCAGGGCAGTGATCGACAAGACGCGTGGTAAAGACCGCCATCTGGTACAACGTGAAGAGATGGATCTCCTCCGCCTACGGCAGGCCACGGCCACCGAACACGCCGCCACGGAGGATTCCGTGCCGCTGATGAGCGACACGCTTACCCGCGCCGGGTATGTTGAAACCTTGCGGCACTTCTACTGCATTGTGGACGCGTGGGATCGCTGGGCAGATGTGCATGTGCCGCTTGATCTGCGCGTAATGCTGCAAGGCCGTCGCAGGGCCGCGCTGCTTGCGGACGATCTCCATGCGCTCGGCGAACCTTCGTTACCAGAGCCATCCACGCGTTATTTACGTCGCATGGAAGATACGGCAGTCGCGGGCGATCCGCGTGCTGTCTTTCTCGGTCGCATGTATGTCATGGAAGGCTCCACCCTCGGCGGACAATTCATTGCGAAGCATGTTGGGGCGCGGCTAGGGCTGCTTCAGGGAAAAGGCACAGCATTCTTCTCCGGCTACGGAACGCAAACGGCGAGTCGCTGGAAGGAGTTCAAGGCGGTGCTTGCAGCGCTGCCTGAGTCTGATCTGGATACCGTGATTGCAAGCGCCCGGAACATGTTCGCCTTGTTTGGAGAAGCAATGCGGACCGAAAGTGGAACCGGGACCGGCACGACAACAATGGCCGCTGAACCGCGGTTCCAGGCCAGTAATGCCACTGTCGGCATCACACCGTAAGTGGCAGCCACGGATTCAACATCTCAGATCGCGGCAACGATGCCTGTATCCTCAGATACGCCGGTGACGCAGGAAACCTGCTCATCCGAGCAGATTCGCATCCCTGGTGCGATCCAGCGGCATGGCTTCCTTCTGGGTCTGGATGACTCACAGGATCGCGTCGCCGTCGCAAGCGAAAACGCCGAAGAGTTCCTTCAAACGCCACTCAAGCTCATCCTGGGGGCGCGTCTGGACGAACTGCTGGAACGGGAGCTGCTGGGCATTGTTCAGCATCAGCGTTGCGCCGTAGAACCTGAAGGCATGGTCACGTATCTTGGTGCGTTCCATTTACGAAGCGATCTTTTTTCCGTCGTAACGCATTGCATAGAAGGCAAGCGCATTCTGGAGTTTGAGCGTCAGGACCGCCTGGTCGGCCCGGAGATGATGAACTCCGTCATCACCAACTTCGTCGCGACACTCTCCAAGCTGGAGTCAGCTGAAGAACTCTGTAACGCGGTGACGCAACAGGTGGCACAACTCACCGGCTTCGACCGCGTGTTGTTGTACAGCTTTGATGAAGAAGGCCACGGAACCGTGCTGTCCGAGGCAAATAGCGGCCGCCTGCCCAGCTACCTCGATCTTCGCTTTCCTTTTTCGGACATACCGCGGCAAGCGCGCGAGCTGTATGTCTTGAATACGGTTCGCATGATTCCAAACGCGAACTACACCCCATCGCCGCTGCGCGCCATCACCGCTGACGCTCCACACATCCTGGATCTCTCGTTAAGCGTGCTTCGCTCAGTTTCGCCCGTACATCTGGAGTACATGCGAAACATGGGCACCGTCTCGTCCATGTCGATTTCCATTGTGAGCGAGGGCCGTCTGTGGGGCCTCATCAGCGGGCACCATGCTGAACCCCGTATCGTTCCCTACCTGGTGCGCTCTGCCTGTGACATGCTCGCCAAGCTGGTGGGAACGCAGCTCACCGCCTTCCGCGCGGCGTCCCGGCTCCGCACCGCAACGCATTTTCATACGGTGCAGCGTCAGTTGTTGACCCATGTCGCGGGGGAGGGCCGATACCTCTCCGCGTTGGCCACACAGATGGAGTCACTGCGGCTCATTACGGACGCCGCCGGCACCGCGCTCTGGATCGATGGCACATGCGAGCAGATCGGCAGCGTGCCCGCCTTACCCGATATACAGCGCATTGTGCAATGGCTGGACGAACAGCCAGATACCGAACTCTTCGTTACACGGCAGCTCGAACTGGATTTGCCGTGGGCTGTCGCGCTCGCTGATACGGCCAGTGGCCTGCTCGCGATTCGCATCTCCGACGTTCGCCAGAGGTACGTTCTGTGGTTACGTCCCCAGATCATCCATACCGTCCAATGGGCCGGAGAACCAGCCGGAAAACAGGGAGAAACCCGGCGTCTCCATCCTAGAAAGTCTTTCGAAAGCTGGCGGGAAACGGTTCGTGGCCAAAGCGAGCGCTGGAGTGAGGTGGAGATTGAATCTGCACGCGAATTCTTATCCGCCATCACCACCATCAGCTTAAAACGCGCGGAAGAGGAAGCAGAGCTAAGCAATGCCCGCTTTGAGCAACTAACGCAGGCTCTGCCCGAGAAAATCTTCACCGCGAACGATGACGGCGTTCTCACCTTTACCAATGACCGTTGGCGTGAACAGGGCCTCTCCGGTACAGGGGTCTGGTTCAGCGAAGGCCGCCTTATGCCAGAGGATGAGGAGCGTGTCGGGGTCCGGTGGCAAGCGTCCGTCACGTCAGGCAATTCCCTTGAAGACGAGGTGCGCCTCCTGACTGGCCCGGACCGGATTCCACGTTGGAACCTAGTCCGCGCCGTGCCATTCCGGCGCCAGGGCGGCCTTCGCGCGGGATGGATTGGCTCCATGATCGATTTAACCGACCGCCGCGAACGCGAGGCCGCGCTCCGCATGACGGAGAAGCTGGCCCTGACCGGACGTATGACCTCCGTAATCGCGCACGAGATCAACAATCCCCTGGAATCCATCACAAATCTTCTCTACCTGGTCCAGCAGGACCTTCCGCGAGATAGCGAAGCAGCTCAGTACATCGGCATGGCGGAGAGCGAACTGGAACGCATCTCCGGTATCACAAAGCAGACGCTGCGCTGGGGTCGCGAGAATGCCGGCCGGACAGAACGTTTCTCCGCGGGAACGCTCTTTGCCGATGTGCTGCGGCTCTTTCACGGCAAGCTGCGCAATCGAAATGTAACTGCAACGATCGATAACGGCGAGCAGGTCCTGATCTCTGGCATTCCCGGACAGATCCGCCAGGTCATTGCGAATCTTGTCGCCAACGCGATCGATGCGGCACACGTGGGTGGCTCTGTTCAGTTGGAAGCACGCAATTTGACCGATGGCGGAGTAGAACTCTTAATCCGGGACGATGGCATGGGTATGACACAGGAGGTGCGCAGCCAGCTTTTCCAACCCTTCTACACCACCAAGGGAGACCTCGGAAACGGTCTGGGCTTGTATATTTCACATGAAATCGTGGAGCGCCATGGCGGCGAGCTTCAGGTCGAGTCCGCTCCCGGCAAAGGCACCACCATGCACGTCCTCCTCCCAGGCAATGCGCGTATCGTCGCTGTCGAGGAGGCTCCCAATATGGATCTGCTCCTCAACTGACGCATTCCCAAAAGTGGCTCTGTCGGGAAATTTGTACCGGGCCTTATGATGCGTCACGCACCTTTTGCCCCGATATCATCGAACCATGAAGTTTCCACCTCTCCAGGTTCCCCTCCTGGGTTTCGGAATGCTGCTCGGCATTCTCGTACCACCGGCACATTCACAGGCTACGCAAACCTCCAACCAGTACATTCGGCTAAAGGCGTTTGCGATGGCCTCGTACGTGCGCCCAGACTACGGTGGAGCTCTGAAGAACGCGGGCGGAACCGTTGGCGGAGACATCGACGGCTTCCGCGTGTTGCCCGGGACCGACATCGGCATGGACATCCGCTACACCCTTTCACGCGGCCGTGTTTCGAACCAATTCCTCTTCGCCGGTGGTCCACGCGTCAGCTTCAACGCCTATCGCCTTCGCCCCTATGTCGATTACCTGATTGGGTATGGCCGTTCGAACTTCAACCTGGTCACCGACCCGGACTATACGTTTGACACCACTCGGACACGCGGTTACGGAGGCGGTTTCGATTATCGCGTGACACGCTTCTGGTCCTTGCGCGCCGATGCGCAACGGCAACGGTGGCGCTTTTCCGTTCGCACACCACCCTTCAATCCGGTGGAGATCAGCGTCGGGGCAGCCTATGAACTGCACTTCCATAGCCGCTATGGCCCGGAATAGGTGCAACTTCGGGGTGTTCCTGGATGCGAAAGGCGCGTACAGGTATCACTGGCAGCGTGTACACTAAAGTAGGTTTCGGGACGTGGCTCAGCCTGGTAGAGCGCACCCTTGGGGTGGGTGAGGTCGCTAGTTCGAATCTAGTCGTCCCGACCATCACATTCAAACAAGAAAGGCGGCCCATGGCCGCCTTTCTTTATGCCTCGGACGGGCCTAAACGCTGCGCCGCCGCCTGTGCCCATGCGACGATGCGATCTGCCGTTCCCGCGCTCCGCCGAACTGCCACTGCCGAACCGGTCCCACATCCACATGTACAAACTGACTCTTCGGGTAATAGCCAACGCCGCCCATGCCAAGACTTAGCGCGGCATCGCGCAGCGCCCGTGTGCTGACACCCGGAATGCGGATGTCAATTGCCTTTGACAGCATGTGCTGCGAGTGCTCCGCTACCCCGGTTTCAGCGGACCGCGTGCGCAAGAAATTGTTAGACCACGGCGTGCGATACCCGCAAACGATATCGATGGTTGCACCGGGCCGGTGCAGCTTCTCCAACAACGCATGCAGCAGATCGAACTCACGCGGGTCGTAGTTGGCGGTTTCTTCCGTGCGGTGGTCACGTAGAAACCGGTTTAGCATGGCCACGCCAGACGGCGCGTATTGCCCATTCTGCTTGTACGCCACATCGATGGATTCGCCTGTATGCAGGTGGTGCAGCTTTAGACGAAAGGTCTCAAAGAACCCGGGCCGCGGTGCAGTCATCGATGGACCGGTGGGAACATTCGGCAACTCATCAGGCCGGGCAGCCACGGTGCATCCGAAGGCGAGGGTCATCGCGCTCAGCGCGCACAGGAAACGCTTACGTAAAGTAGAAACTGAAATCAATGAAACACTCCGTAATGAGGTTCTGTATGGGATTTCGTCGTGCCTTGCGTTTCACGTGAGCCGGGGAAAGAAATCGCGTACTGCCAGATGGGAGTTTTCGTGTCGAATCGGTATCTCGCTACCGATAGATAGACTCTACCGGAAATTGTAAGCACAACCAACTTGGGTGAGAGTGGATCACGTGCCAGGTTGCGCCAAATGCGAACGAATTCTCATCAGAGTAGATCTTCCTGACGCATACCCTGCTGTAGGCTGGCGAAGCGGGTGAACAATGGACTGGACAAGACTCTTCCACCACGCGCCAGCACCGGCGCATTCCGTAGAGATCAACGGCCCACGCTTTGGGTATGCCGTGGTTGGCCTGGGACGTATCGCCGAGTACTTCCTGGAGGCCCTCGCCACGTCTTCAAGCTGTGCTGTGACGGCCCTGGTCAGCGGCAGCCCCGGCAAGGCGCGGCGCATGGCCGCGAAGTACCGCGTGCCGCACATCCTGTCTTATGCGGAGTTCGAAACCCTGCGTGAGCTTCCCGGACTGGACGGCGTTTATCTCGCGCTGCCCGTTTCCATGCACCGTGAGTTCACGGAGCGCGCGGCAGCTATAGGCAAGCACGTCTTATGTGAAAAGCCGATGGCCTCCACCGCCCGGGATGCTTCCGCCATGGTTCAAGCCTGCCGTGCCGCGGGAGTACGGCTTTCCATCGCTTACCGCTGTCCTTATACATTCGTGCATCAACGCGCGCGGCACCTTGTCCGCACAGGTGCGCTTGGTCCAAAGGAGAGTTTGCGCATCGAATCGGCGTTCGGCTTCCGTCTCGGCCCGGACTGGCGCGCGGATACGGCTTTGGCAGGCGGTGGATCATTGTTCGACGTGGGAATTTACCCGCTGAACGCCGCACGCTACCTGCTGGAAGAGGATCCAGGCGAGGTGCGGGAGGCCAGCGCGGTCTGCGACAGTAATGGCCTTGAACAGGCAATCGCGTGGACCAGTGTCTTCCCATCTGGGGCTACCGCGGCCTGCCGCTCCTCTTACCTGGAGCACCTTCCCGACACCCTGCGGATCTCCGGCAGCCGAGGCACGCTGCTCCTGGCACCTGCCTTCAGCCATCGCGAACGCCTGCAACTGCGCGGCACATATACAGACGACCGAGGTAAGACCATCCGCGTCCATGAGCGCACTCCGCATGGAGCCGCGTCTCAGTTCCGCCTGGAAGCGGAGCACCTGGGCGAAGCTGTACGGAACGGAATGGATCTGATGACCCCAGGCAAGGACGGGCTGGCGGACATGGTCGCCATCGAAGCCATCTACCGGGCAGCCGGTGTGCTGGTTACAGGGTCCACCAACGAACAGGGTGAGCACGAAAGGGCTTAGACGGCCTTTACAGTAAAAGGTTGCGGAAATGTGGTGCACGCTGTGGTACTGTAACTCTAACTCGTTTGAACTCAGTGTAGGTTCTTTGCTCGCCCTGCCCAAACGCACTTGCAAAACCGTATTGAATTCAGCGAAACACTTAGAGGCACAGGACAGGGACAGGTACATGGAACAGGGAAACGTGAAGTGGTTCAACGACGCAAAAGGTTTTGGCTTTATCTCGCGCGATAACGGTGAGGATGTCTTTGTGCATCACACCGCGATACAGGCTCAGGGCTTCCGTTCGCTACAGGAAGGCCAGCGCGTGAGCTTCAACGTGGTAAAAGGCCCAAAGGGCTGGCAGGCAGAAAACGTGATGCCCGCATAAGCAGCATGCAATCAATGTAAAAAGCCGGCACACGCCGGCTTTTTACATTGTGGTTTGACATGTGTTCATCATTGAGTATTTGATGGAACTATGTCGCGTGGCTGCATCACGATTCGTGATGCGTTGCAACCTGGACCTGTTCTCCCCGGCAGTCTTCGGCGCGCCAGTCTAAACAGAACGCCTACCCATCTCAGGAGTAAAGCACGCCGATGAGAACTATAGTGCAGGACAAATACTACCTTCGCGACCTCCATCGCGAGATCGATCTTTACGACCGCAAGCTGATCCACATGCTGAAGCATGAGGTGTTTGCGACCGATGCCCTCCGCGACGCAGCCGCCCGCAAACTCGCCACAAAGCGCGAAGCCCTGGCAGCAACCGCACGCGCGCTTGTTGCCTCTGGAATCGAGTTCCAGGAGAGTGACCTGCCGCGCTCCTTCCGGCCGGAGATCGATGCCCACGCCGCTTCGGATCGCTCCAACAAGGAGGCCTCGCCAGAGGATGCGGCCGTGGCTGTGAATACGCTCCACAATGCAGAAACGCTCAGCAGCTTTGGTGCGGAAATCGCACGCCTGCAGCGCCAGGATCTTAGCGAAGCAGAGTCTCCGCTGGCCAGCGCTCTCGGTTCCTGGCAGACAGACCTGATCGCGTATAAGAAGAAGCGGCAAAAGGTAGCACACGCGCTTTAGCAACGGCAGGCTAAGCGGTAGCTAGTGCACGTCGGCTATCCTTATCCCATGCCTTTTGATTTCTATTCCATTCCCGTCACGCGCATTGATGGCAGTGTCATCTCCCTTGCGGATTATCGCGGCAAGGTCCTGCTCATCGTGAACGTCGCGTCTAAATGTGGCTTGACGCCGCAGTACGATGCGCTTGAGAAGACATACGCGCGCTATCGAGAGGCAGGCTTTGAAATCCTTGCCTTCCCAGCGAATGACTTCGCTGGGCAGGAGCCCGGCTCAAACGAGGAGATTGCGCAGTTTTGCCGCGGCACCTTCGGCACCAGCTTCCCCATGTTCTCCAAGATCCGAGTCGTCGGCACGTACAAGCATCCACTGTACGCCGCGCTGACCGACGCCCTGCCCACGTCTGAGGGCGAGGGCAAGCAGGCCATGATCGACAGCCTTGTCAAATTCGGCACCACGCCCAATCAGGAACCTGAACTGCTCTGGAACTTCGAGAAATTCCTCGTGGGCCGCGATGGGCATCCGGTTAAGCGCTTCTCGCCGGACACATTGCCAGATTCACCAACAGTATCCAGCGCGGTAGAAGCCGAGCTAGCGAAACATTGACCGTCACGGCGTCACAAATCCCTGTGCCAGTACTGGCTTCAGTTGCGCCCACGGGATCACGGCATCGTCAATCGGAGAGGCTCGCGGAGAGATGCTGTACTCCGGATAGCTGATGTGCAAACCGTCCGTTTCCAGCGTCCAGTTTAAGATGTCCGTGATGTCATCCAGCAGCGGCTTTGCGTTTGGCCCTTTCACCTCCGGGTAAACTGCGTCCTGGCCCTGCTTCTGAATCTGCGCCCAGCAGATCGCCGCGACCTTCGTCTTCCACGCGCTGCCCGGCGCAAACACATCGTCCACCCGCAACTCCCGTCCCGAATCCAACAGCCACGTCATCGTGGAAAACGACTCATTCGGGTGTGCGGCACCGTGCCCCATGGAGTTCCAGCTGATCGTTGTGGTTACCCACCCATGCTCAATGGACCTCAACTGTAGGACAAGTTCGGTATCTTGTCCCTCCGCCAAATCAGCCGTCCACCGCAGCTCCTTCGGGGGCGAGACCTTACTTGCTGCCCTGCCCTCCTCCACTGGATATGCCTGTGTCTCCACGGCGCGGTTCCACGCCTTCCACGCCGGTGCAGCTTCCGTCGCTTCCGGCCAGCTCACCTGCAATGTGCCGAAGCCGGGAAAATCCGGCATACCCACGACCTCGGACTTAGGCTCGGGCGCTGCGATGTACTGCGTTCGCGTCAGGAATGTGATTCCATTGCGGCGCGCGACAGCACCCCGCAGCAGTTTGAGACGCTCAGTGTAAACCGGCTCCATGCACACCGCCGTTGCTGCCGGTGCTCGGCCGGGGACATCGGCCTGGCAGACTTCCTGCACCCATGCCAGCCACTGCACCTGATCCACACGCAACTCGCCCACTGCGGCTGTCGGCAACTTCGCCAGCGAAGCACGGTACATCCGGCCCAGTGACTCATCCGCGGCATTCAGCTTGGCGTCTCCGCAAATCACCTTTTCTACTGGCCGTTGCGCTTTGGCGCAATCGAAACTGGCGGCCTGCAGGTTCGCCACCCCGCTCACAAACGCAAAGGCTAGAGCGCCGTGCGCGATCCCAGCCTGTATTTCACGGCACCCCAGTGCAAACATGACACGGTTGGATGCACGCAAATCTGCCCTGTTGCACAGCATCCCGCGCCAGGCGCTCCAGGTCTTTATCACCCTGTAATACGTTCGCGGCATTCTGGGTTGGTCATCGCACAATAAAGTCTTACCGGAGGCGCATCAGGCGAAACCACGCGCCTGCGCACCGATCTCACTGGAGCCTTCCTTTCAATGAAACGTCTTCGCATCCTTGCCGGTCTCCTATGTCTCCTGCTGCTTTCACCGCTGTGTCTGCTCGCCCAGTTTGAAACTGCCTCCGTGCTTGGCTACGTTCGGGATAGCTCCGGTGCCGTGGTTCCCAATGCCAGCGTAACGCTGGTCAACCAGCAGACCAAGGCTGAAGTCACCGTAACGACGGATGCGCAGGGTGCCTATCAGTTCACCGATGTCAAGATCGGCGACTACGCCGTTACAGCAACCGCAAGCGGCTTTACGGTGAGCAAAACGCCGCCTTTCCTGGTGCAGGTCAACGCCAAGCAGCGTGTCGATGTATCGCTGCGCGCGGGCAACACACAGGACGTGACGGTCACAGCGAATGCAGCGGTGCTGCTGGAGACTGATTCCAGCGAACGCGGACAGGTCATCGGAACCCGCGAGGTGCAGAACCTGCCTTTGAATGGCCGTGCCTATGCCGATCTCGCGGCACTGGTTCCGGGTGTGCGCCGCAATCTGCTGGAGAACGGCAGTGACTCCAGCCGCGATGCCAGTTTCAACGTCAACGGCCAGCGGAGCGAATTCAACAATTTCCTGCTGGATGGCCTCGACAACAATGCCTATGGCACCTCAAACCAGGGCTTTTCCAACCAGGCAATTCCCCCGTCGCCCGATGCCATATCGGAATTCAAGGTGGAAACGGATAACTACAGTGCCGAGTACGGCCGTTCCGCCGGTGCTGTCATCAACGTCAGCATCAACAGTGGCACCAACCGCTTCCACGGCAAGGCGTACGACTACATCCGCAACACGGCGCTGAACGCCATCGGGCCGTTTACGCCCACCACCAATCCTGCGACCGGCAAGCAAGTGAAGCCGGTACTTATTCGAAACCAGTTCGGCGGCACCTTCGGCGGTCCTATCTGGAAGGACCATACCTTCTTTTTCGGTGACTACGAAGGTACGCGACAGATATCGCGCGCCGTAATGCAGGCCACCGTGCCAAACCCCGATCAAAGCGGCACCAGCGCGCTTGCCATCAGCAACGGTGGATACACGTTCCGCAACTCAATCACAGGGCAGGCTGTTGCTCTGCAAAATCCACTTACCGGCACACAATACGCAAATGGCGTTGTGCCCTTCAACGATCCCAGCGTCAGCGCTTTTGCAAAAGGTGTTCTGGCGGCGTTGCCTCAATCCAACGTTCCCGGTAACCCATACCAGAACAACTATGCGTCACAGCCCCGCGATCCCATTAACGACAACAAGGGCGACATCCGCTTGGATCACACCTTCACCGACCACACCAATGCGTTCTTCCGCTTCAGTGAACACCGCGCCGACATCCTGTCGCCTCCCAACATTCAGGGACCCGCTGGCGGCAATGCAAACGGTAATGTGCTGATCTTCAATCAGCAGTACGCGGGTGGCGTAACCCATGTCTTCAGCCAAAACTCTATTCTGGACGCCCGCTTTGCCTACGCGCACACCGATGGAGGAAAAAGCCCATACGGCGCAACCCTGCCCAGCCTGATGGCCGGCATCCCCGGCCTGCCGGCAAACCCCACCGTGACGCGCAGCCTGAATGTGCAGAACGTTTCCAACTTCACGCAATTCGGCAACCAGGGCAGCAACCCGCAGTTCCAGAACCCGTCCATCTACAATCCCAAGGTGAATTACACACGGATTGCAGGCCGCAGCACATATAGGATTGGCTACGAGTACCAGACCATCTTCACGACCATCGACGACTTTAATCCCACCTATGGCCAGAGTACGTATAGCAAGGGATTCAGCTATCCCGGCAGCGCCAGCGCGCTCAGTTCCGCTGACATCGGCACCAAGCAGGCCGCAACGCTCTCCGACTTTCTCTTCGGCGCGCAGGATAGCTTCCAGCTCAACAACTTCGTAATCGTGCACCTGAATCAGCGGATGCACTACATGTATTTCCAGGATGACGTCCGTCTAAGCAGCAAACTGACGGTAAACGCGGGTCTCCGTTACGAACTAGTGACACCCCAGTGGGAGAGCGACAACAAGCTGGCGAACTTCGATCCGGCAACAACCTCGCTCATTCCTGCCTCCAACGGATCGCTGTTCAACCGCGCACGGGTGCACACCCCTGCACTGGACTTTGCTCCGCGCATCGGTCTTGCCTTCTCGGCCACGAACAAGACGGTCTTCCGCGCCGGATACGGCATCAGCTTTGCGCAATTCAACCGCGAAGGCGGCGAAAACCTGCTGGTCTATAACCTGCCAAATATCGTCAATACCAACATCAACCAGATTCCCGCAGGCGCAAGCGCTGGCATCCGCGGATCCAGCGTGGGCTTGCCCACCTGCACCGCCGCGCAGACCGGTGCGGACTTCAATCCTGCCAATCCGAATCCCTGCTTCCGCCTGACATCGCAGGGATTCCCGAATAATTTCGTGAACCCGGCGAATGTCACCGCAGCCAGCAATGCTAGTACGCAGGCGCGCTACATCCCGGCCAATCTGCCCACGGGGTACGTGCAGGCGTGGCATGCGACCGTGCAGCAGCAGATCGCTCCCAACACGACCTTTGAGGTTTCCTATGTGGGCGAGCATGGTACTAAGCTGCAGGTCTTGGCCGACTACAACCAGGCCACCGGCAATCCAGTGACAGCAACCTGCAATGCGGCAATTACCTCCGGCTGCGTCAACCTCCTGAATGGAAACGCAGGCCGCCCGCTAAAGACATTCACTACCATTGAGGAGACGCTGCCCGCAGGCTACCTCAGCTACAACGCCCTGCAAACCAAGCTGGAGCATCGCACGAGCCACGGCTTATATCTGCTGAATTCCTTCACCTGGTCGCATGCCATCGATAACGCCAGCGGCCACCTTGATTCCAACAACGGTGACAATTCGCGCATCAACCTCCTGAATGGCGGCTTGGGCGATCGTGGCAACTCCGGATATAACCAGCCTCTGAACGAGACGCTTAGCCTAGTCTACGATCTGCCCTACGGCAAAGGCCGCGCCTTTGGCAGCACCGCGCCCATGCTGCTGCAGGAGCTACTCGGCGGATGGCAGATCACCGCCATCGAGAACGCCCAAAGCGGCCAGCCTATCAACATTACATACACGCCCAACGGCTTCCAGCAATTGAGCACAATCCTGAGCCAGCGCCCAAACCAGCTCAGCCAGGCGGCTCTCATTCCCAGGTCGCAGCGCGTCAAGACAAACGGCAACCAGCAACTCATCGCCTTCAATCTGAGTGCGTTCGCCCTGCCAGACGTTAATCACCCGTACGGCAACGCATCGCGCAATTCCGTGCGCTTTGACCCGTACTACGATACGGACCTCGGTCTCCACAAAGCCTTCACCTTATACCCGGAAGGCACCACATTTGACTTCCGCGTGGAGGCGTTCAACGTTCTGAACCAGGTGAACTACGCGGTCGGCAGCAGCAACATCAGCTCTGGCGCAACGGGCTTCGGCGTGGTCAATGCATCCTTCACATTTCCGGCCCGCGTTCTACAGTTTGCCGGCAAAATCATCTTCTAACCACCTACCAACAACTGCCGGATGAATTGCCCAATGCTGTTTCCGGTGCGTCGTATGCACCAAGGGTACGGGTACCCCCGTTTGAAAGACTTTTTCCACTTTAGGATATCTGGCGAAAGCAGCGCATTGCGTGTGTATCGTGCTTGATGCTACCCTCGCTTAACAGGTGAACCTCATATTCTCTTTGGAGCCTCTAAACTAGATGAGCTCCCTCAGTGTCGTCGATCTCTTCTGCGGTTGCGGAGGATTGAGCCTTGGCGCTGCACGTGCCGGGTTTACCGTTGTTGCAGGTGTAGACAAAGACCTTCGAGCACTCAAAGCACATGAGCTAAATTTTCCTGAGACCAGGCATAGCTCTTGCGATCTGTCGGCAATGTCGGGTTCTGAACTACTAGCCGAACTTCGCCTAAAGCGCTCTGAAATCGATGTAATTACAGGCGGTCCTCCGTGCCAAGGCTTCAGCGTGATGGGTAAGCGAGACCTGCAAGACACTCGCAATCTGCTTTTGGTGAAGTTTCTTCGTCTTATCGACGAAATCAAGCCTAAGGCATTTGTACTTGAGAACGTACCTGGCCTGCTGAACGATCACTACAAACAGATATTGGCAACAGCCTTGGAAAGTGTAAAGGGCTCGTACACTGTCTTTTCCCCAAAAATAGTCACTGCTTTCGAAGTAGGGGCACCCACGCTGCGGAAACGTGTGTTCATTGTTGGTTTTCGCAAAAATCTAAAGGTGGAAGAGAAAACGTTCTGGAAAAAGCCTCCAATAGAGCACAGGGCTCCGGTCGTCTCCTTAGCTTTGGAGGGTTTGCCTCTAGAAATCGATCCGGACTGGAAGAACAGTAAGACAGCGCATGTAGTGGCAAAATCAAGCGCAGGCTACTTCTTCGAATCGGCATCGGCACGCATACCCAAGGGTATCGGCAACTTAGAGCATCTTTCGCGTTTCGAATCTCAGCGGCTTGTCACCGGCTGTGTTGGGACAAAGCACTCCGCCGATCTTCGGATGCGCTACTCAGCATTAAGACCAGGACAAAGTGACCGAAGAAGCAAATCCATAAGATTAGACGCGGACGGTTATTGCCCAACCCTCCGGGCAGGTACAGGACCTGACAAAGGCTCCTTTCAAGCTGTTCGCCCTATACACCACATTGAAGCGAGAGTGATTACTCCGAGAGAGGCTGCTCGTTTGCAAGGTTTCCCCGATTGGTTTCTGTTCGACTCAACTAAGTGGCATTCCTTTCGCCAAATAGGCAATAGCGTTAGCCCCTTAGTGGCTGAATACGTAATGAAGAGCGTACGGAGTGTATTAGACTATGCCGGATCAACTTTCTAGCCCTTTTGTAAAAGCGTCCCCGACGAAACGTTTTTTCATTGCAGTTCTGATCAAAGACATTCAGTTTATGGACGCCATCGTTGAGTTAATTGACAACAGCGTCGATGCTGCGCGTAGCCACCGTCTAACTGGCGACTTGTCGGGATTGTCTATAGACGTTGACTTTGACGCCGACAAACTAGTCATAAGAGATAACGCTGGTGGGATGCCGATTGCTCAGGCGATAAACTATGCATTCAGATTTGGACGATCCGACGATGCTCCTTCTACGCCAGGGTCGGTGGGAGAGTTTGGTGTCGGCATGAAACGCGCTCTCTTCAAGGTCGGCAGGAACTTTATGGTCCGGTCAACGACTGTCGATGAAACCTTCTTGGTCTCGGTTGATGTAAATGAATGGCAGAGTGAAGAGGAAAGTCCAGGAGAATGGACATTTCCGATGCCTGAAAGCGGAGCTAATTTTAACAGTCTCCCCGTAGGAACGGAAATAACAGTTACTAACCTCTATGATTACGCAAAGGACCAGATCTCAAGTACAAGTTTCGGAACCAGACTAAGTGGAATGGTGCGAGAGAAGCACGCTGTCGCCCTTACAGAAGGTTTGAATATAACCATTGGAACTAATAGCCTGCAGGCGCAAGCTGCGAGGCTTAGTCAGTCTACCCAAATACGCCCTCTGAAGATTTCTAAGCGCCTACCTATCGAAGGAGCAGAAGTAGACGTTACGATCATCGCTGGAATAGCAGAACGCAAGTTGGAGGACACTGGTTGGTACATTTTCTGCAATGACCGCATGATAGAGAGGGCGGAACAATCTGAAAAGACTGGTTGGCAGACCGCTCTAGTTGAAGGAGAAAGGAAAGCGCCTAAAGCGCATTGGCAATTTGCTCACTTCAGAGGATACGTCTTGTTCCGTTCAAATAAGGCAAGCGTCCTGCCATGGAACACAACAAAAACAGGGCTGAACGTCGAAGCTCCAGCCTTCCGACAGGTTAGAGCCGACATGAATGCGGCTATGCGCGAAGTAATTGATTTTCTTAATCTGAGGGAGAATGAGGGGAACGACGGCCCGATGGACTTAGCAATCAAAGGGGCGCCACTTGTTGCATTGAGCCAGCTGCCTGACAATCCCAGGTTTACTTACACGGCGACCACTTCTGGAACACCCAAGCCATCTACCGTGAGGATAAGTTTCGAGTGCGACCCCAACTTATACGAGGCGGTGCGAGCGGAATTACGAGTAAAAAGTAAAACCGAAGTAGGACGCGGGGTGTTCGATTACTACGTGCAAGCCGAGGGCATCGATGGCTGACAGCTTTGAAGAGATTGATTATAGATTGAGGCCTGCAAAAGCAGTGGAACGGAGGATGATGGCTGAATCCTTTCTTCGTTTAAGGCAGTTTGGCAGCGTTGAAAGCTACCGCTACATAGGAATGGGATCTGTTTACTTCTCTGATTTTTCTATTTTCCATGAGGTTTGCGGCTTTGAGAATATGATTAGTATTGAAGATCAACAGGATGCCACAAAACAATCTAGATTTAGGTTCAATCTCCCCTTCGGAAACATCAAGCTGATCTTTGAGCATAGTAATTCTGCCCTTCCAGGGCTGTCTTGGCAGGAGAGATCCGTAGTGTGGTTGGATTACGATGGCAGCTTAACGACGGAGGTTTTAACAGATGTTAACTATCTAGCTAATAATCTTACCTCTGGCAGTATTCTAGCACTTTCGGTTAATGCAAGTCTTAACGACGATCAAAGAGCCGGACGGTCACGTTTTGAAGTGTTGATCGATAGAATAGGAGGTCGCAATAAGCTACCTACCCCAATTGATGCGCAAGGAAATCTTCCGGTCGACCTGTACCCCATGTACCGCGAGATTCTTTCGCAGGAGCTGCGCGACGGTCTAAACAATAAGAATGCTGGCAGGTCACCGGGGCAGATGGTGGAAGCTGAGCAAATAATGTTCTTCCGCTACAAAGATGGCGCTCCGATGTTGACACTTGCGTGGGTTTTCTTTGATAGAGGTCAGCAATCGCAGTTCTTGGGGTGTGATTTTAAGTCCCTGAATTTCTATCGCAATGGTGAAGAAGCGTTCAAGATTGCACCACCTCTTTTGACTAGTGCCGAAATGAGAGCCGTGAGCAGATGCGACGATCTTGGACTAGTTGAGTCTCGGGATAAATTACCTTTTCCGTCTGGTCAAATCGCAAAGTTCGAAGCTCTTAAGAGATATTGGCCTTATATGCGTTTCGCTGAACTTGCATGACCACAGTCCAAGAAAGCACGCAGCTTACGCGTCAGACGCGTTTTGTCCTTGAGTTCGCATTGCCATACCGTCAGCGTGTACCAGCCGAGTTTCTTAAGATCTCTGATGACGCGCCGGTCACGACGTTTGTTCATAGTAATTTTCTGCTCCCAAAATTCCAGGTTGCTCTTTGGCAGCTTACCCTTTGAGCAATTCTTGTGCCCATGCCAGAAGCACCCATTGACGAACACCACCTTATGGTGTCTCGGTAGAACTATATCTGGTTTTCCAGGTAGGTCTTCTCTGAACAAAGCAAAACGGCAGCCAAGTTCATGAATGATGCTGCGCACCTGCTTTTCGGGCATGGTGTTCTTGCCTTTAACATTGCTCATTATCTCGCTGCGTCTTGCAACACTAAGTGTGTCAGCCATGTCCACCCACCCGTACTTAAATCCTACCTTCACCGGGTGCCGGGTGCCCCACATCTCGCAGAGATGTGAGGATCAGGTCTTACTGTGGCTGGCAAACCCCGACTCACGTATGGAAGTGCTTTCAGGAGAACTGTCTTTTAGTACGCACAGGCGGCAGGAACTTCTAACCCCGAGACCCCTTTGCCCGGTCTTCCAGAATCACCGAATTCATCGCCTCACATTTCGCCATGTCTTCGCCTATACTGCTGGTGATGAGTGCTGGTGCGCAGTGGCTGTTTGTGGATGTGAACTCTTTCTTTGCTTCGTGTGAGCAAGCCGACCGGGCGGAGTTGCGTGGTGTGCCTGTTGCTGTTGTGCCGGTAGAGGCGGAGACGACGTGCTGCATTGCGGTGAGCTACCAGGCCAAGCCGTATGGGGTGCGGACGGGCGTGTCGGTGGCGGAGGCGCGGACGCTGTGTCCGCAACTGGTGCTGGTGCCGTCGCGGCCACAGCTGTATGTGGAGTATCACCACCGCATCAAGGCGGCGATTGAGCGCTGCGTGCCGGTGGAAGAGGTGCTGTCGGTGGATGAGTTTTCGTGCCGACTGATGGGCCAGGAGGGCCAGCCTGAGCGGGCGACGGCGATCGCGTATGCGATTAAGCGGGAGATGCGGACGGTGGGCGAGTCGCTGCGCTGCTCCATTGGCATTGGGCCGAACCGGCTGCTCGCGAAGATTGCGGGCGAGATGCAGAAGCCGGACGGGCTAATGGTGCTTGAGCGGCGTCACCTGCCGGAGGCGCTGTATTGCCTGCCGCTGGGGAGCATTCCGGGGGTGGGCAGGCGCATGGAGCGGCGGCTGGAGGCGGCGGGAATCCGGACAATGCGGCAGCTGTGTGCGTCGACGCAGCCGCAGATGAGCAAGGCCTGGGGGAGCGTGCTGGGCGACCGTATGTGGTTGCTTCTAAAGGGTGAGGACTTTCCTGATGCGAAGCCAAAGGCTCGGCAGACGCTGAGCAAGCAGCATATTCTGCCGCCGGATTGCCGGACAATGGAGCGGGCGCGGGCGATTTCGCTGAAGATGCTGCACACGACGGCGATGCGGCTGCGCCGGGGCGGTCAGTGGGCGACGGGCGTGTGGCTGCAGGTGGGATTTCAGGGCAGAAACCAGGCGTTTCAGGGTCATCTGCCGTTTGCGCCCTGCCAGGATACGTATTCGCTGCAGGCGCACATGATGGAGCTTTGGTCCGCGTGCTCGGCATCTGCTTCATTCGAAATGCCTTCGGATTTGACGGTGGCGCTGACGGGGTTGACGGCGTCTGCTCCCGCGGACCTGTTTGCGGGGGATTTGCAGGGGAAAGCTGCGGCTGCGGTGGGCGCGGTGGACATGCTGAATGCGCGGTATGGGCAGAATGCGGTGTATCTGGGGTCGATTGCTGGAGTAAAAAAGGAGGCTCCGATGCGGATTTCGTTTGGGCCACCGCCGGAGTTGGAGGATTTCCGCGAGATTGCGTGAGCTGCTGGCCTGTGGAAGGAATGTTTCACGTGAAACATTCTGGGAAACCGGACACGAATTCAGCAGTTTGCTTTTGTGGTGTGAACAGGGTTTGAAGTGGGTTGCGGTTGTTTTGGGTGCAGGACTGCCGGCTCGGAGCTACGTTAGCGCTAACGTAAGGCGCTTAAAACACGCGCTTGGAGCGGGTTTGCGCTGTTTTTGTCACGCTTTGCAGTGCGTCCGTGTTTTACGGGCACAAGTCAGCTATAACTCTCAACGGGAACGGTCGTGGTTACGGGGATTATCAATGTTTCGGGAAGTGCAACGCCCACAATCCAGCAGCAGGGTGCATATGTTGGCTGGAATGCGCTTACCGGCGGTTACGGCGAAACAGATTTTATAAACGCTCAGGGCGGTGGCCCCGGTGGTTTCGCTTTTATGAAGGCCAATTCAAACGGGACCCTTACAACTCTGGATTTTATCGACGGGGGCGGCAATTTTAAGTTCTCTCAGGGCAGTGGCGCTTCCATGACTTTTGCGGATGGGACTGTGCAGAGCACCGCGTGGAATGGTGTTCTCACGGGCGGGGATTATGCCGAGTCGGTCAACGTTTCCGGTAACCGCGAGGAATACGAGCCAGGCGATGTGCTGGTGATTGATCCCGGTTCGGAGGGTAAGTTCCTTCGATCGTCCGCGCCGTACTCGACTGCGGTCACGGGCATCTATTCCACCCGCCCGGGTGTCATTGGCAGGCGTCAGCGTACCGCCCGCGCACACATGAAGGAAGAAGTGCCGATGGCCATGACCGGCATTGTGCCCACCAAAGTGAGTGCCGAGAACGGCCCGATCAAGCCCGGCGACCTGCTGGTTACGTCGTCGAGACCTGGTTATGCCATGAAGGGCACGGACCGCAGCCAGATGCTGGGAGCACAGACAACTCGTCTGCTGCTGGAACAGCAGCAGGAGCCGCCTGTTATGCCATACCGCATATTCCATGTTTAGGCTTAGACCCGGACTACGATACGCCACGCTACTACCTGGCCGATAATATGACTGAAACTCCGCGTCAGCACATAATTCGCCGCCACATTTTGGCGGCACCGACGCTGGTTCCATTCAAGACAACCTATGCGAATCCCTTGGGGTTGTCTACCGATGAGTTATTTGAAAAAGTTAGAGAATATAATATCAAGAAATATCTTGCTTCCACAGCATCTCAAACAGTTGTAAACGAGCGCGAGTACAATCATACCTTCCCGCCCATACAGCTTTTCGGTATAACCTATGGCTTGATCGGCATAGATGGTGCAATGAACCAACTTGGGACTAATAGACTCTACCTGAGTCTAGATCGTTGCACTGTCGACACATCCTTTCCGACACCTCCTTAAGAGTATCTGGTTTTTGCAAGAGTAGATCGGGGCACTGATGAGTAGCTGGGCGGATGTGATAACGGTGAGGCTGGTGCGGGATGACGTGTACGACGATCCGTGTGCGGTCCTGCCGCGAGACGGTTTAGGTCCGTTCTGGGGTGCTCTCGGTGTTGAACCAGACGCGGCGGACAGGTTACAGCCAGAATGGGTGCGAGGCAATCTCGTGCCCGTCTCGGCAAGTTTCCCGATTCTCTCGTGGCTGATCCAGGTGCAGATAGATCGTGCAGTGATCGCGCCAGCTGACGTGGCAGAGTTGTTGAGAGAACTAGCAGTTGGTCGTCAACGTTGCCGGAGTTCTCAGGCTTGAGAGTCTTCAACGAACTCGAGAGAGCTGCAAGGGCTGCACTTGCACAGGGTAAAGGGCTTTCTTTATCGCCCTTCGGCTAGGCGGGCGGCCCACATGTGTTGATAATAGCTGACCGTGGGTGCCCCACATCTCGCAGAGATGTGGGAGTACGATTCTGGGATGACGGGCGAGTTGGTGCGGTATCAGGAGTGCGGGCATCTGCACCTGATCACGTCTTCGTGCTACCGGCGTTTGCCGTATCTGGCAGAGGTGGCCGCAAGAGAACTCTTTGAACGTTCATTGGAGGCGATGCGCATCCGATATGACTTTCTGGTGGTGCCTATGTCGTCATGCCGGAGCATGTTCATCTGCTGGTCAGCCTGCCAGGAGACTCGACCCGGAGACCGGCCGCGTCCAGCCCCACATCTCTGCGAGATGTGGGGCACCCATGTTTACTGGGGAACAGAAGGTAGTTTGAGATGTGGGCCACCCGCCCCTATTTACGGTGGGCAACAATGCAGGGGAACAGATAATCTTGTCGCGGATGTCTCGCTGTACATACCCGCTCCGCCGCCAGTGATTGGTAGCATTGATCCGCCTTATGCCCTTCGGGGAGGGCAGGGAACACTCACGGTTAGCGGCTCTAACTTTGCGAATTACAACGGCGACCGACTCGTGCTCAACTTTTCTGGCGGGGGTAGCCCTTTCACGCTTATGAGTACACAAACTCCGTGCACTTCCGGGTGTACGGCCGCGTTTTCGTACGATGTCTCAGGCTATGCGGCTGGACCGTCCTACCAAGTCTGGCTTTCAAACAATGAGGCTGAAAGCGAGCCGGTGTCGTTTCCGATTTACTCTAAGTCACTGGTGACATCTGGTCCAGCCCCTTTTTCATGTGCAGTTAGTTCGAATCAGGCGGCTGGTTTCACGTCCATTGTTCCGAGTGGAATAAACCTCGGCATTTCGGGCAACTTCTCCGTTTCGTTCGGCGGCTCGGAGTTTGCCGGAATCAACCCCACAGTCGCTTACGGGCCGTACTCCACACCGGAGTCAATCGCCGCCAGTATGGCTGCGCTCATCACGCGAAATTACGCTCAGTACGCGAAAGCCTTTGGCCGGAACGTGATCTACAGCGGCACAGCGACGACAAGTTCTGGGAGCGGGACCCTCGGCCTAGTTACGAACGTCTTCAGCGGCAATGGAGGTGCTTCGTCCTCTTTTGTCGCGAATCCTTCTCCGACCGCCCCGAACGAGGCCGAGATGGCCTGCGAGAGTGCGCCTCCGCCTCCGCCAACTTCGGTCTGCGGTCCTGACCCGGGACCGCGAGCCCAGATCAACGTGCCTGCCAAAATTACTCGGGCAAAAGAACTATTAAGCCCACAATGCCAAGCTAAGTTCGCCGACAAATTCAAATCTTACGGCTACACGACGACCAAAGTTTTCTCAAACCTTAGTAAGGCCACTTTCTGCCAGTATCCTAATACGATACCCGCGAAGGATAGCGCGAGCGCTTATGCGACTACCCGCCCGTTAGACAACACCATCGACCTAGATCCGAACTTCTACTCACTGGCCTTCGAACTGAACGGAAATCGGCAGCCCTTGACCTTGATTCACGAGGGGAATACACTTGTTAGGAAAAGGCAACCTGACCGATCAAGTAATCATAACCGACTTTGACTTGATCCCCGCAGACCCGTATGACACCGACATCATCACTCGCTGGATCGCAGGAGGTTGCAATCCATGATCCGACTAATCATTATCTGGAATTTGGTGGTGACAGCGTGTCTCGCGGTAGTGCTGATGAGCAATCGTCAAGGTAACCTGAGCAAAACGCAACTGCAGGCGGGCGTACCGCAACCGCAACCCGACGTATTGCGCGTGAGGCGTGTTGAGATCGTGGATCAACAAGGTCGCCTCACGGCAGTGTTGGGCCAGCAGTCAGAGCTTTCAACAGGAGGACTGTCTCTGCTTGATTCGGCTGGACGGAAAGTAGTCGTGCTAGCACTCAATGATCGGGGCTACGGTACACTCTACTTTGGATCAAAACAGATGGACGGTAAAGTATCAGTCGGATATTTTGCGGGAGGTGACCAGGCGGTGCCGCTTTCGGAGGAAGACCCTTTAGGTGGCTGGGGAATCCGTGTCATAAAGCCTGAGCAGGGGTCGCAAGTATTTGGAGTTCAAGGTGACGGGCAGCCGATACCCACGTCGCGGTAAACATGACGGGCACACTGACGTCATGACTGAATACATCGCCGGAGGTTGCTATCCATGATCCGTCTTATCGTTACCTGGAATATCGTGATTACGGCGCTTCTCGCGGTGCTACTGGTGAGCAACCATCATGGTGGCGCTACGAAAACACCGCTACAGACGGGTGTACCGCAAGCAGACGTGTTGCGCGTGAGGCGTATCGAGCTGGTGGATCACGAAGGGCGCCTGACAGCACAGCTGGGTGAGAGTTCAAACGGCTTTGCTCCAGCAGAAGGTCTGACTCTGTATGATTCGAATGGACGGCAAGCAGTCGTTCTTGCACTTAATGATCGTGGCTACGGAACTCTTTCGTTCGCCTCGAAACAGAATTTAGGCAAGGTCCAGGTTGGATACTCTACGGGAAGTGACCAGGTAGCACCGCTTTCGCAAGAAGACCCTTTGGGTGGTTGGGGGATCCTCGTTCGAAGGCCTAATTTACAGGCGCCGCAAGTATTCGGTGTTCAGGTTGACGGGCGGCCAATACCCACATCGCCGTAGACGTGCCGGGCACACTGGCTATTCGGAGACCTTAGGACTGCTAGGAAGGCTTCCTAGAGATGTCTAATTTGCTTTCGCCAGTTCTTCGCTAACCGAGAGAGATGGGTGTTGGAGCGGCGGCTTGACTGTTTGTGGATTTGAATTCGTATTTTGCTTCGGTGGAGTAGGATGCGCGGGCGGAGTTACGAAAGCCTGCTGGGTGCATGGTTAGGTTTGTTCGCTAAGATGGTGCATGGGCTTTCCGCAGGCGGGTGGTGCAGGGCCAGAGCGGACGTTTGGTGATGGGGCGCTGATCTCCTCGACGGATTCCGGGCGGAATCTGGAGGCGGCGGTGCCTGCTCCGGTGCCGATGGAGCCGGAGGACGCGGGGCGGCGGGTTTCCGCGCTTGCTGCCGCGGATGAGGTAAGCGCGGCGGCTTCGCTGGGGGAGCCTTCCGGCGTGCTGGTCTCGCCTGCTGCTGCTACGGGCTTAGAGCAAACTCCCACACCTCTTCGAAATGCAGGGCAACCGACGGGTGTTCCGCCTGACTCCCGCACATCCACTTTGCGTATGTACGGGGCACCCGCGCCGGAGTTGCAGAGCGGTCAAGCGGACAGTATTGACCGGAACTTTCAGCATCTGCTGGCTACGGTTCATGCGAATAGACCGGGGGATGACCTCCAGGTGATTCGCGCGGCGTGGCAGTTCTGTGTGCAACAGCATGAGGGGCAGAAGCGGGCGAGCGGCGAGCCGTACATCATTCATCCGCTTGAGGTTGCGCAGGTGCTGGCGGAGATGAAGATGGATTCCACCGCCATCGCAGCCGGCCTGCTGCACGATGCGGTGGAGGACACGGACGTCTCTACGCAGGAGATTGCGCGGCGCTTCGGCGATCAGGTTGCGCACATCGTTGAAGGTGTCACCAAGCTGGACCGGATCAAGTTTGCGAACAAGGAAGATCAGCAGGCGGAGAACATTCGCAAGATGCTGCTGGCCATGGTGACGGATATCCGCGTGGTCATCATCAAGATGGCTGACCGGCTGCACAATATGCGCACGTTGGGCCACCTGAAGCCGGAAAAGCAGCAGCGGATTGCGCGGGAGACGCTGGATATTTACGCTCCGCTGGCGCACAGGCTGGGAATGGGCAAGCTGCGCGGCGAGTTTGAGGACCTGGCGTTTCAGTATGTCGAGCCCGCGCGCTACCTGAAGTTGGCACAGAATGTTGAACTGCTACGCAATCGCGGTGGCGAGCGGTTCATTGAGGACATTGTCGCGCAGCTTGAGGCGGAACTGGCTCGCCACGGCCTGCCCGGCACCGTGGAATACCGCATCAAGCGGCTCTACTCGATTAATCAGAAGGTGACGGCGCTGGCGACGGGCGGCGGCGAGGACGATCTTAGCCAGGTGCACGACCTGTACGCGGTGCGGATTATTACGGAGACGCTGGCTGACTGTTATCACATTCTGGGGATTGTGCAGAATTTGTGGCATCCGGTGCCGGGGCGGATTAAGGACTTTATTGCGACGCCGCGTCCGAATGGGTATAAGTCGTTGCACACGACGCTGGTGGCGCAGGGCGGCACGCAATTCGAAGTGCAGATCCGAACCGAGGAGATGCATCGCATCGCGGAGGACGGCATTGCGGCGCATTGGAAGTACAAGGCCAACGAAAGCGTGAATGCACGCGACGAGGAGCGCCTGGCCTGGGTGCGCCAGCTGATGGAATGGCAGCGCGAGATGACCGATCCCAACGAGTTCATGTCGACGCTGAAGATCGACCTGTACCCGGAGGAGGTGTACACCTTCACGCCGAAGGGAAAAGTTGTCGTGTTGCCGAAGGACGCAACGCCGATTGATTTTGCGTACACGATTCATACGGACCTGGGGCACTCCACCGTGGGTGCGAAGGTGAATGGGCGCATTGTGCCTCTGCGGCATCGGCTGCGCAATGGGGATATTGTCGAAGTCACGAAGCAGACGGGGCATACGCCGTCGCGGGACTGGCTGACGTTTGTGAAGTCAAGCCGGGCGCGGAATAAGATCAAGCATTGGCTGAATGAGCATCAGCGTGAACGCGCAATTGAGATTGGGCGGAAGCTGCTGGAGCGGGAGGCTCGTAAGTTTAAGGTTAGTCTGCATAAGTTTGTTACGGCGGATTATGACCGCGTAGCCAATGAATATGGACTCGGCAACGAGTCTGACTTACTCAGCAGTATTGGGTTTGGTAAGTATTCGGCGCGGGTTGCACTTAACAAGCTAGCGCCGGGCAGTACATCCGTCAGTGTGGATGCCGAAGCCACGGCTCAGAAATCGGAAACTCCCAACTCGCAGCTTGGCAACGTTCCCGCCAGTGAGCTCTCGAAGATGTCGGATGCGGTCAAGCGCGTCTACTTTGGCAAGGGTTCGGATTCGCTGCAGGTGGAGGGGCAGGGTGATCTGCTGGTATATCGCGCGCGCTGTTGCAACCCGATTCGCGGCGAGGAGATCGTTGGCTATGTTACGCGCGGGAAGGGCGTTGCGGTCCATGCTCGCAGCTGCCCCAACGTGCAGAATCTGCTGTATGAGAGCGACCGCCGCATCAATGTGGAGTGGGCGCCGATGCCGGATTCTGCGGGAAGTCAGGGGAAAAACGACGGCAACGGCGGAGGGTCGCCAAAGCCGGTTCGCTACCCCGTGCGCCTGATCGTCACCTGCGACGACCGCAGCGGCATGTTGAAGGAACTGACCGCGATCATCTCCGACGATGACACCAACATCCGCTCTGTCGACAGCCGCACCAACGAAGATGGCACCAGCGCCACGGTCGACTTTGTGGTGGAGACGCTGGACCTGCGGCACCTGAATAAGCTGACGGTGGATATGAGAAGGGTGCCGGGGGTGCGGGAAGTGCAACGGGTTTCAAAAATATAGTGCTCCACCGATAAATTGGCGGAGCACTATGCTGCCGCTACTGCTCGAGAAGTCTGGAACGAAAGTCATTCGCGATCAGCTCGTAAGAAGCACCTGTCTTTCCGACTTTTTGTGGATCGTAGCTGGCCATTTGAATCATTCCGTGATAAACCTTCAAGGTTTTTACTAGATTCTTTTTCAAAAAAGCCGAGGGATCCACTTTCCACTTGACTCTTCCATTCACAACAAACATAAGTTCTCGTAGAGCCCAAAGAACAGGCATTACGAAACCATCTGGAAAATCGAACAAGCACTCCTGTTGATAGAAACGCGTTACAGGAGGTTTGCTCAAATACTTTGGATCTTTGGAATCGGCTTTCTTCGAATCCCACACATATACGCTGCTAATTCGTCCGAAACCGGGCGAGACATCGTTGTAGGCTTTAGGAAAGGCTTGGTATACCTCGTCGTACAGACGAGGCAGATCTTTCATCAGTGAAAGCGCGCTTAGCACGTTCGGATTATTTATTACCCTTATGTCACCATGGGTTTTCTCGCTGACGTTATCTTGTGCCATAAGTTTGTTGAAAACCGTAACGCAAGCACCTTTGTTGCGGTAAATATTAACCGGATTAAACGGTGTATCACCGACAATCGATTTGTCTAGCTTCGACAGAGCTATCCAACTTAACGCAATGAACTCCCGAGCCTTGATGCGACCACCATCGTTAGTTTTCCATTCGACTTGATTCACCAGAGAGGGATCTAGAGCGCTTCGTAAGCCTTCGTACAATCCGGCCTTGTTGGCTTTTGTCTCGTCAGTGAGCTGTGCATTATTATTCCTAGCCCTTGCAACGTCTAGGATTGCGTCTTCAAATTCGTCGAGACCTGCTGCTCCGTCGTGTGGATATATAACCTCTATTGGAGTCAGGAATGTGAGATCAATTTTCGAAGCCTCAATCTTTTCTTTGTGTTCTGCCCATAGATTCTGCACCTGATCCCATCGGCGAACTGAACGTAACTGTTTAGCAATATCCTGACCAATCATTTTGCGCATAGTAAAGAGTGCGACTGCAAGCAAATTGTGACCGCCGTCAAGCACTCCTTGGATCGGTTCGTCTGTGAAAGATAACTGGAATCTGTTCCGATCTAGCGAAGCGCATTGGCCAGCTGCAAGCAAGATGCCCTTGGACTTGAATGGGTATAGTTGTGGTGTTTTATCGAGAGTTTCTTGGATTTCATCAGTGATGTCGCCCACCTTAGCTTCTCGAGGATTAGCATTTAGGTCGGCAATACCGATGAGCTTGATCATGCTCTGGGCGGTTACAGTTCCTGTAATACGTCGCAGGGCATACTTGTCGCTTGATGCGTAATCATCAAAGCGGAGGATAACTGTCTTATTCGTCATGAGATGCTCCTTTGGTTTTACGTGTCCACGAAAACGCAAAAGAGCCAGCAGAGTGGCTTTCAACTTTTCCTGCCGGCTCTCCAGCCGCGCTACCTGCAACCCGTCCGGGCTGCAGCGAGTCCTGTGACTCACAATCTGTATACCACAGATCCGCCAGTATCTTTAGTCTGAGAACAAAGATTTTCTTTGATGGAATCTCTTCATGTAATCCATTCGCTGACCTCAAGCTTGCACGGTGAAGATGGGGCACCCGGGTGGTGTTGGTTCCTGGTTGGGTTTACAGCGGCTGGAGGGCGGGCCGTTTCGTGAAGGTGGTGAGGCTTCGGTTGTCAGTGTGGGCAGCGCCTGCCGCGCTTGCGCCCTGTGAAGCCTGAGGCCATGGGTGCCCCACCTTCGCGAAGCTAAGGTGGGTGGAGTAGCAGAGGTTCGGGAAACCAAGGCAGTTTGGCTCACCTTAACCGCTGAGCGGTGAAGGGGGCACCCGGTTTGTTGCCGCTTTGGTCCTGTCTGGCTGAGGCGTTCTTTGGGAACAGCTTAGATTAGGTGGGAATTCGCCTCAGCGGCTAAAGCCGTCTTCTATTGGGCGCATTGATGGCATGGCTGAAGCCATGCCCCTCTGAAAGAACTTTGTTCCTTAAGGCTATTTGAGGTGGGATACACATGAGTCGCTTAGACTAGCCGAGAGCTCCCGGCGGCTAAAGCCGTTTCCTTTGTAACCGTGGGAGGCTATCTTAGCGGCTGAAGCCGCACCCCTCGAAAGCACATTATGACCGCACCCCGCCGCGATGATGTGCCGCGCCTTCAGCGCTTGCGATCTTGTCGCCCTCTACCTGGGCCTTCAACCCAGGCTGTTATGTTGTGGGCCTTTGGCCCTTGTTAGAACGGCGGACGATAGGCTGCCTGTCCTGCACCACGGCAGAAGTCATGCTGTGCCTGTAGTCCACCAGGACACCTGGCTTTCGGAGGGGCGTGGCTTTAGCCATGCCATTGAAGGCGGGCTAGTCGAAGCGGCTTTAGCCGCTGAGGGAATGTTTGTTGCGCAGGGTGCGGCTGGCGGAGGACCATGGGTAGTCTTCTGCTGCCTGGGCCAGACCGGCACTTACTGGGTTCTGCTCGACATAGCGCTTGTGCTTGAGGTAGTCCTCGCGGTCGCGGCAGCGATGGTCGGCGAAGCCTTTCTGCCAGACATCTTTGAGGCCGCCTTGAAGATGGTACTGGCGGGAGAAGCCGCCTTTGATGAGTTGGAGGCAGCGTTCCAAGGTAATGGCTTGTGGTGTGAGGAGCAGGTGGACATGGTCGGGCATGATGGCGAAGGCGTGCAGTTTGTAGTGTTCGCGATAGTGCTGGAAGGTTTGGAAGAGGAGTTCGGCGGTGCGTTCCACTTGAAAGATGGTCCACTTGCTGGCGCAGTTGAAAGTGACGAAGTAGGTGCCGAAGTTGTGGACGCGCTGGATGGGAAGCATTCGCCTCAGCGGCTGAAGCCGCTCTCCTGTAGCGAAGTGTAATGGCATGGCTGAAGCCATGCCCCTCCGAATGAGAAGGGCGGCCGATTGGCCGCCCTTCTGTGGAGATGGTGCGCTCTTATTACAGAGGGCGGACGTTCTCGGCCTGGAGGCCCTTGGGTCCCTTGGTCACGTCGAACTCTACTGCCTGGCCCTCGGCCAGTGTGCGGAAGCCCGAGGACTGGACTGCCGAATGGTGCACGAATACGTCGCCTGCACCGGTTGCGCGGCTAATAAAGCCAAAACCCTTGGAATCGTTGAACCACTTTACTGTTCCCTGCTCTGCCATGTCATGTTCCTAAAGAAATCTCGTGATGTACCGCTGAACGCAATTTGGAGGGCGAGTAGCGGCAAGCCAGGAACACGCTGTGACCAGATCGAATTCTACGATCTATTTGAGGATAGCAGAAAAAGAGATGTGTGCCGTGAGAAAGGCTATCTCAGCGGCTAAAGCCGCTTCTTTGATATGGTGGCGGCTATCCCGGCGGCTAAAGGCGCTTCTTTTCGTGTGGTGGCGGCTATGCCGGTGGCTAAAGGCGTTATGAGAGCAGGCAGCGTTCAGAACGGCTATACCCGCTGAAGCCGTTTACAAGAGCAGGCGGCGTTCGGCGCGCAGGGCTGCGGCGAGTGCGTCGCTGTCGGCGGTTGTGTTGTAGAGGCCGGGCGTCACGCGGATGACGGGGCCTTTGGCAACGCCCTTTCGCCAGACGGTGTGGATGCGGTACTTGTCGAAGAGCCGGTGCTGCACGCGTTGGGCGTCGTCGACGGTGTGCATGCCTTTAAGGCGGAAGCTGGTGATGGCGCAGTAGCGCGCGGGATCGTCCGGCACGGTGATATCGATTTCCGGCAGATCCCGGACGGCATGGACCCAGCGGTCGCGCAGGCTGCGCAGATGCTCCTCGCGGCGCTTGCTGCCGGTGCGGTTGTAGAACCGAACTGCGGCAGGGATGGTGAGGACGGCCGGCGAATTGATAACGCCTGCGGGGACACGCGCGCTGATGTCTGTTTCGGGGATTTCGTGATTGTCGTAGCTGGACTCAATGTCGGCAAGGCGCGATTTGCGGATGTACATGGCACCCAAGCCGAGCGGTGCCATGGTCCACTTGTGCACGGACCAGGCGGCGAAGTCGACCTCCGTCAGATCGGCCAAGGTGAAGTCGAGGCAGGCGACGCCGTGCGCCAGGTCCACAACGCAATCGACGCCACGCGCGCGGGCCATGCGGACGATTTCTTTCACGGGCATGACGAGGCCGGTCCGATGCGAAACCTGCGTGACCAGCATGAGCTTTGCGTTCGGCGTGCGCTTCAGAACATCTTCATAGGCGGCAAGGATGTTGGCGGTGGTTGCAGGTTCCGGCATGTTGAACTTCACGACGGTTGCGCCGCGATGGTCGCCGAGAAAGTTCATGGCGGAGAGCGTGGTGTCGTAGTCCAGATCGCAGCAGATGACGGCATCGCCTGGCTTAATGTGCCGGTAGTTGACGATGAGTGCCTGTAAACCTTCAGTACCGGAGCGGGTGATGGCAATCTCGTCCACATCGCAGCGCATCATGGTTGCGATGGCCTGCCGGGCGGTGAGGTAGTCTGCGGCGCTGTTGTCGCCGGGGAGCACGCCTCGCCCCCAGATGGAGTTGTAGTGGTTGATGTAGGCCGTCTTCTCAGCATAGACGGCCATGGTGGAGCGGGGCATCAGGCCCCAGTAGCCATTTTCAAGATTGATGATGTTTCGATCTACGTCGAACTGTTCCGGCCACAGTTCGATGGGAATCAAACTGTCGTTAGTATCTTGGAATGGCGTGCCTGCAACTGACGTGGGAACCTGCGCCTGCAGCATGGCCGCTGGTGCGCAGGCGGCTGCTGATTTGAGAAAGTTGCGGCGGCTTTGCGATCTGGCTGACATCGGTTTTGCGGCGGTGTTGCTGTTGCTGGAGTATACGTGTCAGGTGCAGCGAGTTAGGGGTTTAGCGCTTTAGCGAGTCAGCAATAGTATGCATCCTCGGCTGGTGCCTGAATGCACTGTTGTTAATGCGCCTCGTTGCCTTCGCTGTCGATGATCTTGCCGGTGTTTACAGCAACAAAATCGGAGAGAGTGAGTGCCCTTGCCAGCTTTCGAAGGTCGTCCTGGTTCCAGCGGATGTCGTCATCGGCTGTGACATAGCCGCTGCCGCCATTATCCGCCAGGACGATGCCGTAGGTCTTGAAGGCACGAACGATCGTCTGATTCATCTTCGAGAGGCCAGCCGCATTGAAGTCTGGCCGGAGGCGCATCCGCATGCCTTCGTAGGCGACGGTGTCATACGAATTGCCAGCGGCGTGTGAGGCGGGAGGTGTGAAGTATCCGCCGTTCTTGTTGCCAAGTGTGTGCTGCAGGGTGAAGCGCAGCGCGTGATGGATATTGCCGCTGGCCGCCTCGTTGTAGCGCAGCAGCAGCGGGATGATGGGCAGACCCGCGGCGTCGGCGGAGTTCTTGCCCGGCGCACCCACCTCGCCGTGCGCGAAATCCCAGCGGCGGTACATGGCGGCGCTGTAGGTGATGTTGTGATCTGTCTCAACGGAGAAGAGTTCATGGCCCAAACCAGCCGCAGAGTCGTAGATCAGAGCATGATGGTCGGGGCCCAACTCGGTCTTCGCACCGATGATAGGGACGGCGGAGGCGTCATCGTTGCCCCAGTTCTCCGTGATCGCGACCGGCGCGACGATGTAGGGCGTCTTGTTTGTGTCCACAACGGTAATCGGCATCGTGCAGTCGAAGCGGATATGGTTGGCTCCGAATTCTTTGCGCAGCGTGACATCGATAGGCGCTGGACTTGCTGGATCTCCAATAGAGAGTTCGCGTGTGTCCGGCGGTAGACCGGCAATGGACTGATTCAGGGGATAGTTCGCACCCATCATGATGGGTGGCAGGGGTTGGGTGGCAGCCATTCGCGACGAGGGCTGGGTTCGCTGGAAAGCCGTTGCATGCAACAGCCACGCACACATTGCGCAGCACGGCAAAACAGCGGAAAGCAGAACGCGGCGAGAAATCGGCACCATTGTCACCAGGACATCACACAAACCAGTGTAGCGAGTGTCAGTGCGGTGCAGAGCTGCACGTTTGCTGTCTGTTCCTGAAGTGGTACTGTGTCGCTATGCGTATCCTTTTGTGCCTTGCTGTTGCGGCTGTAGCCATGACTCTGTCCGCAGCCGCGCAAACAACTGACTCAACGGTGCAATTGCTGCAGCGGCTTTCAGAGGCACCCGGGCCACCGGGAGCAGAAGAGCCGGTGCGCGCCATCATGGTGCCGGAGATGAAGGCGAATTCCTCTTCGCTGAAGTACGACGGTATGGGATCGGTCATCGCGCAGCAAGGCACCAGCGGTCCACGCATCATGGTGGACGCGCACATGGACGAGCTTGGCGGCATGGTGCGGCGTGTCACGCCGAATGGCTTCCTGACGATGCAGATGCTCGGCGGATGGCTCGATCAGGCGCTCGTCGATCAGCGCTGGTTGGTGCTGGGTAGCAAGGGCATCGTGCACGGGGTCACCGGAATACGTGACATCCACGTGGTTCCCGCAGACGAGCGCACACGCGTGTACCCGCGCGACAGCCTGATGCTGGACATCGGCGCAAAGAATGCCGCCGAAGCTGCTGCGATGGGCGTGGAGCCGGGCGACCCCGTAGTGCCGGATGCGCCGTTTGTCGTGATGAATGGCAGCGGGAATTACCTTGGCAAGGCGTGGGATGATCGCATCGGTTGCGCGGTTCTGCTGGAGGCAATGCGGCGCACCATGCACGGCAGTCACCCCAACCAGATCTTTTACGTAGCCACCACGCAGGAGGAGATTGGCCTGCGCGGAGCGCGTACGGCGGCGCAGGTGGTGAAGCCGGACGTTGGCATCGCGCTGGAGGGTGGCATTGTGGGCGATACGCCCGGCAGCCGACCGGAGGAGACGCAGGCCAAGCTAGGCGGCGGTCCCGGGTTGTTCCTCTACGACTCCAGCGCGCTGGCCAACCGTAAGATGGTTGCCGCAGTTAAACGCACGGCTGCGGAGAAGAACATCCCGCTGCAGCTTGATCTGGTGCAGGGCTATGGTGACGACTCCGCTGAAATACAACTCAGCAACGGCGGCGTGCCCACCGTGAACATCGTGGTGCCGGTGCGCTACACCCATGCGCATAACGGCATCGTCAACCGGCAGGACTTCGACCGCACCGTGGATCTCGTGGTCGCTTTGTTGGAGAAGCTGGATCAGAAGTCCGTGGACGATCTGCGGGACTTTGCGCCTGCGCCCGGCAAGTAGCACTCTCATCATCCGCATATGGCACGTAAGAACAGCCTGAGACCGGCAACCGCACGGCCCAGACCGACGTAACGCGCTAGCATTGACGTAGCACTCCGGCGCAATGGGAGATTACATTCCAGCGCCCGCTTCTCTCCGCTCTTCCCTGTGTCTGTACTTTTGGAGTTTTTTGTGAAACTGACGTGGCGTCCTAAATGGCTGCTCTCTGGCGCAGCGATTTACTTTTGTTTTTCCTGTCCTGGGCAGATTGCATCCGCACAGCAGCTGCTCGCAGGCAATCCTGGTCCCTCGGATATCAGCAGCAGCGCGCCGGTCGCGGCTGGCCATGCCGGACCCGATGTGGACCTGAGCACGGGCAGCGGCATTGCCGCCCCAAGCGTGCACCATGGGCTGCTGCAACGCATCGGCGTGGATGTGCACCTCGGCGTCAACGGAGTTGGAGGCGACATTGCGTTGCCGGTTGCGCGGCACTTCAGCGTGCGCGTGGGTGGCGAGTATTTCCACTACACGGATCAGTTCACCGAACAAGGTGCAAACGTTGACGCCTCGCTCAAACTGGGTAATGGCAAGGCTGCGCTGGACTGGTATCCGTTTCGGAATGGTTTCCGGATCAGTCCGCAGGTGGTGTTTGCCATCCAGACGAATGTGACTGCAACGGTGCTGGTGCCACCCGGGCAGACCGTCTCACTGAACAACAGCGACTACGTCAGTAGTGCATCCGATCCGCTGCATGGCAATGGCCTGGTGACAACACGCAAGTCCGCGCCCGGCATCTCCATTGGCTGGGGTAACATCAGCCCGCGCGGTAATGGGCATCTCTCATTTCCAGTGGAGCTTGGCTTCTACTACATCGGTCAGCCGAATCTACAGGTGAGCTTTACCGGATCGGCGTGCGATCCCACGGTTCCGCAAACGATCGGCTGCCAGAGCGTCGATCAGGATGCCAGCTTTCAAGCCAGTCTGAAGGCGTTTATCACGCGTAATCAGCACAACGTGAGCTACGTGTCGTTCTTTCCCATTGCGTCGTTTGGTGTTGGCTACCGCTTCTAAGCCCGCGGCGCGCTGGCCCTGCAAGAAATTGGTCGGGGAGAGAGGATTCGAACCTCCGACCCCCTGGTCCCGAACCAGGTGCTCTACCAGGCTGAGCCACTCCCCGATGTCCAATGAAGCGTTGGCGGCGTGGCCGAGGGGCCTGTGTCACCCCGGCAACCAACCACGTCAGTGTATCAGAATGGGTAGCGGCAGTGCCGTTATCCAACGCCTGTGGGCGGTACGGCTAGAATAAAGCCTCGTGCTGATTGCAAGCTGGAATGTGAACTCGATCAATGCGCGGCTGCCGCATGTGACGCGCTTTCTGGAGGCTCGTTCGCCGGATGTGCTGCTGTTGCAGGAACTGAAGGGGACGGAGTTTCCGGCGGAACATTTTCGCGCGCTCGGCTACGAGAGCGTTGCCGTGACGCAGAAGGCGTACAACGGCGTGGCTGTGCTCTCGCGGCTGCCCATGGAATCGGTCTGCATTGCGCTGCCCGGCGACGAGGCGGATAGCCATGCGCGGTTTCTAGAGACCGTGATCGACACGCCTGAGCGTCTGCGCGTCGTCAACATCTACCTGCCGAACGGCAATCCTACCGGCACAGACAAATTCCTCTACAAGCTGCAATGGATGGACCGGCTGATTGAGCGGATGCGCGTCTGGCGTGACGATCCGATGCCGACGGTCATTGGCGGCGACTGGAACGTCATCCCCGAGGATATTGACTGCGACAAGCCCGCCAACTGGATGCGTGACGCGCTCTTCCAGCCGGAGCCGCGCGAACGTTTCCGCGCCATGCTGCGGTTGGGCTATGTGGACGCGTTCCGCTCCCTGCACCCCGAGGCGACCGGACAGTTTACCTACTGGGACTACTTCCGGATGGCCTTCGAGCGCAATCGCGGCATCCGCATCGACCACTTCCTGCTGTCGCCGGCGCTTGCGCCACGGCTCCAACGCTGCGAGATCGACAAAGAGCCGCGCGCGGAGCAAAAGCCCTCCGATCACACACCCGTTCTCCTCGAAGTGGCAACCGGAACAGCCTGATGCCGGACCTGTTCTCAAAGTAAGCGGGCAGCCTGTTGCTGACGATAAGAGCGTTTATCAGGACTTATGAGTATTCCCCCGCTTAGCCCGCTTCTTCGGTGTTCATACTCTGTTGAGTAGGCGGCAGCAGCACTCACCCGTTAACGAGCAGGAGAGGAAGTGGAAGCGTCCTGACCATTCCCCTCCTGATTGGAAAGTCGCTGTTACCATCGGCATTCAGGCGAGCTCTTTGAGAAGCTGCTCTGCGGCGGCAGCCGAAGACTTAGGATTTTGGCCGGTGATCAGAAGGCCATCCACGACTACGTGTTCCGCCATATCCTCACCTTTCGAGTAGATGCCGCCCAACTTCTTGAGTTCGTCTTCAAGCAAGAACGGGACGACTTCGGTAAGCTCCATCACGGCCTCCTCTGTGTTGGCAAAGCCGGTAATGTTCCGTCCAGAGACCAGTGGTGCTCCAGTCGCTGTCTTTACATGACGGAGCGCGGCCGGCGCGTGGCACACCAGGGCAACCGGCTTCTCCGCCGCAAGAAAGGACTCGATGAGGGCCTTCGAATGCTTGTCTTCCGCGAGATCCCACATCGGCCCATGCCCGCCTGGGTAAAAGACCGCGTCGAAATCTGACTGCGAAACATTCTCTAAACGTTCTGTGGCTGCGAACTGCTCTTTGGCTACAGCGTCGATCTTAAAGCGAAGCGTGGCGATCGTTTGAAATTTGAGTTCGTCGCTTTTTGGGTCAACCGGAGGCTGACCGCCCTTTGGTGAGGCGAGAACAACGTCTGCTCCAGCATCTTTGAATGTGTAATACGGAGAAGCAAACTCTTCCAGCCAAACGCCTGTCTTTTTGCCCGTGTTCCCCAGTTGTTCGTGCGAGGTAAGCACCATCAGAATCTTCATCGATCGATCTCCTTCAAGCAAAGCTTAGGCTTCAAGCAGGCCGGTTGTGAATGCCCAAGGCTGCCGAAGACATGCCTAATCCTGCCTTGTAACATTGGCGATATGCCAGGCCAAGCAGATCAAGCTACGTCGCACCTCGCGGAGTTGACCTCGCTTGTGGACCGATACACTGACGCCAAGCGAGAGAACAGGCTTTATGCGACTGCAATCGATGGTGTGTCGACCCTGCGCTCGGACCCGCTTAGGCAGTCAGTCCAATGCATGATCAAACCGTCCTTGTGCATTACTGTGCAGGGAGAGAAGGCAGCCACGTTCGGTTCTAAACTTCATGAGTACCGTGCAGGACATGGGCTCGTTGTGACGGCTGAGATGCCGGAGCGGGGTACAGTTTGCGCTGCAAGCAAGGAAAAACCATACCTTGGACTCGTCTTTGAGCTGAATCTTCAGGAACTGCAGGAAGTAGCCCAAGAGATGTCCGCTGACGTGAGAACGCACGAAAGGCGGGGAGGCGAGGGGCCGTTCACGCTGGAACTAAGTAGCCAGCTGATCGATTGTGCTCTACGCACAGTGCGGCTGTTCGACATGTCAGACGCGATTCCCCTGCTGTATCCCGGCATCATGCGTGAAATTTGCTATTGGCTCCTGAAAGGCCCAGGTGGAGATCGGCTTCGGCGCATTATGATCATGGCGAACGGACAGGACCGCCGGGTTATGCTGGCGATCCAACACCTTCGCCATCGCTTTCGCGAGCCTGTCCATGCTGAAGAGTTAGCCAAAGGCGCTCATATGAGTCCCACAAGCTTTCATCGGCAGTTCAGAATGATCACGTCGATGGCTCCTCTGCAATACCAGAAGCAGTTGCGCCTGTTTGAAGCGCGGCGTCTGATGATCTCGGACCACGCAACGGTCGAAAGCGCTGCCATCGATGTGGGCTACGCAAGTGTTTCTCAGTTCAGCAGGGAGTATGCCCGTACGTTTGGCAGCCCGCCACGCCGTGACGTCTCTGCCTGGAGAACCCCGTCGTCAACAGGCAAGCGCACCAATCAGGCCTGATTCGTCCGTCACGGAGCGAAGCGCTGAAGAGCGCTTCTGAAGCGCGGCCGGGACTGACTACACCACAACAAGAGCGACATCCCAGGATTGCGCCACCCGAACGTTCCAGATTCGTCAATGTAGATGTTCATCGGACCTTTCGGATTGCCGCTGCGAGATCGACAAAGAACCCCGCGCGGAGCAATAGCCCTTCGACTACGCACCGGTTTTCATCGACTGGCAACTGGCTCAGCCTGACGCCGAACCTGCTTGAGGAGTATGTTGCAGTGTCGCCGACACAAAGACGTTTTTCAGTCGAAAACGTGCCTTAAGAAAGATTCCATCTGCTCCAGGTTTTTCTTCTGAGAGGCGGACAAGGGATCAGGACCGAAGTGCATCACATCATTCCGGATTTCCGTAATCACACTTAATCGTCTTGTAAATTCAGCTTTGTCCACTGATACTTTCAAGCGGCCCCAGATTTCTGGACGCTCCATCAGCCGCACGTTCTCACCGAACGTGAGGCGGGCGAAGTCCTTCTCCGCCAGAGCTCGTGAGTGTTGTTCGAGGTGACTTCGATCTGCCTCCGCCAAGCATGGATGCAGCCTGTTGCGAATGAGGCGCTCTATCGTCCCTATACTTATGAAGGCTTGCGACATTAAAGCCAGTTCTGTAGCAAAGTCTGCGGCAGTCACGATCCCTATGATCTTGCCCTTGTCTCTCACGAGAACATAGCCATACTGTTCAACCTCCCGCAGAGTGTCAAACAGGGCGCCAGTAGCATCTACGGTCCTGGCTTCGATCATGCAATCCTGGACAGTCGAAGGTGTGGGAGATTGCATTGAACGTCTTGCAATCGACTCCCAGCTGATCATGCCCTTCACGTCGCGAGCACCTTGCATGACGGCTAGTTGAGAATAGTTCTCGAATAGCATCAACGTCGTAGCTTTATCGAGTGTGTCATTGATTGAAATGCTAGCGACTCCTCTGTTGGCTGCGGCGAGGCTCGCGACCCGTACGATAGGGTCTGCGGAAGAGATCACGCTCATGTCCGTCGCTTCTGGGTTCGCAATTTCTACAGGAGCATTCAATGGCTCGGCAACTGCTTCGGTTGCCAACGGTGATTGGTTCTGATCACTGACAGCGGGATCAACGATTGATTCGACAGACGACTCCTGCTCCCCCACAACTCGATCTAGACTGGGCTCAAGCGACTCTTGGGCATTGCCATCTGAGGCAAGCCGAACTCGTACAAGACTGTCTATCCAAGCCAGCTCAAAATCGGGGATCGTCATCAATCCATGCGCATCGAGAACTTTCCGGATCTTCTGAACTATGACATAACCGCGTCTTTCCGAACCTGCCAGTTCTAGAAGACGTCGCACTTTAACTCGATAGATGGGTTTGCCTTCTTTGAGCCTACCTTCCCAATACGCAGCAGCCTGTCCGATATCCATGCGCACGATTGTTGCACATGGATATCGAGAGCGCACCAAGAGCGACGCGGCGACGAGTTCCTCGGCTGCCGGTGCGCTCGCGTTGGCGTGTCTGCATTTCTGCGCGGACAGCATCTGAATAGTTGATTTAAACGTTCCCTGCATCGGCATTGGCGGCGAGGCCTGAGCGACATTGGTTGCCGCTCAGGTGCGGGCTTGGCGACCCCGCGAGCGGGTAGCCGCTTAGTGGTGAGTGGCAGGCACGGAAAGAGAAAGCAATGAGAGAGGCTACTTCCCGGGACAGCGCAAACCTGCTCGCCGCGCTGGGGATCCTGGCGTACATTGCTTCCATGATGACGCATGAAGCGCTTGGTCACGGCGGGTATTGTCTGGCTGCCGGTGGCCATACCGTGATGCTGACGGCCTGGTGGGAGACCTGTCATTTTCCTGGAGTGCCTGCACCTGGAATTAAGGCGGCGGGTCCCACTGTGCAATTCGGTGCCGGCCTGCTGGCCTGGCTGATGCTGCATGTGTTATCCCAAACGCGACCAGGCTGCGCTGCTTTTTGTGGTTGTACATGGTTTTCAATCTGCTCGTCTCGTCCGGCTATGTCGCATTCAGTGGCGTGACGAATTTGGGAGATGCCGCCGAACTCATCGCTGGGCTCCATCCTGCTGCCGTGTGGCGTGGCGGGCTGATTGTCCTCGGTGCAGTGGTCTACTTCCTGTCGATGTGGGCGGCTGCGTTAGAGTTGAAGCGATTTGCCGGCCGCGATGATGGAATCCGACGCCTTTTTCGCCTGGTCTGGATCCCCTATGCATCTGCCGGAGTTTTTGCGTGCTGTACCGGCGCCCTGACCCAAACGATGGGCGCGACCGGATTGGCAGTGGCAGCCCCTGCCATGAACCAGACGATGGGACACGGAGCCGCGCTCACATTGGCGGTTGCATCATCCTTCGGGGCTGGATCGGGGATGTTGGGCCTGCCGAACCTACAGCTCGGGATAGGGCCGAGAGGGTCCTCGCCGACCACCTATCTAAAGTGGAGCGCTGCGTGGGGTGTCGTCGCGGCAACGGTGATCGCCCTTTTTCTGACTTTCATTTGCCCGGGACTGCATTAGTCGGATCGACCACCTCGGTATGAGTTTTCCCGTCCAGAGCCGCAGCGCTGCAGGTCTATTAAGAATAGGTCTCTAGAACTGCCCTCCCGGAACTACTCCCACACTGAATACAAGCGCGTTTGTCGATATCGATGGTTCTATGAGGCCTGCACACGTGTGCAGGCGACGGCGGTCCTGCCCTCCAACTTATTCTTCGGGGTTCGCACGGTGCCAGACGCCGTCCAAGCCGCCACATAGCTGGTTATTGACGGCACGAAGGTTTCGCTTTGGAGACCGTACTTGAGATCGAGAGCGCATTCGGGCTGCTCGCCTGTATCGAGGATGTGGAGAAAGGGTCCCATCGCAAGAGCGTCGCCACTGGCATCTCAAGAATGTACGTTGTGGGCGGCGTTCGTGAAGTACGCCCGCCTCGGCATGGATCGTGCCGTGGCAGCGCACTAGGGGTTAGACCATGGGGTCGCAATCTGGAGGATACGTCTGGGCTTAGAGTAGTGCATGACGCCCTCTCATGCTAGTCCTCGCAATCGGTTTGTCGTCAGCACTTCGCTTCGTCCAGATCATCTTTCGCACGGTTTGCATGGGACTGACGCAGGGCTTTGGACGCAAGGAGACTCTGGAAGCCGCTTAAGCAGCGGGTCGTGTATTCTGGTGCGCGTGTCGAAACCAATGGAACCATCGCCCTCTGTGAACACTTCTGAGACTGCGGTACTCTCGCGGGTTGACCGCCGTGGATTTATTAAGACGGGTTCTCTGGCTGCGGGTGCGCTCGCGTTGGGCGTGCCTGCGGTGGTGCGCGGGCAGCACCTGAACAGCAAGTTGAACGTGGCCTGCATTGGCATTGGCGGCAAGGGCCGGAGCGACACGGATGCCTGCGCCGGTGAAAACATCGTTGCGTTGTGCGATGTCGATACGGGCTCCGACGCATATGCGACGCAGACCAAGAAGTATCCGAGCGCGAAGTTCTACAGGGATTTCCGGCAGATGCTGGACCAGATGGGCGACCGGATCGATGCGGTGACGGTTTCGACACCGGATCATATGCATGCGATAGCCGCGTCGATGGCGATGAAGGGGAACAAGGCGGTGTTCTGCCAGAAGCCGCTGACGCAAACCATCTATGAGGCGCGCTACCTGCGGAACATGGCGCACGACCGGAAGCTGGTGACGCAGATGGGCAACCAGGGCAGCGCCACCGATGGCCTGCGGCGCGGCGTGGAGACGATTCAGGACGGCCTAATCGGGCAGGTGCATGAGGTGCACGTGTGGACGAACCGCCCCATCTGGCCGCAGGGCATGGGTCGGCCGGCCGGCGAAGACCCGATTCCCGCCACACTGGAGTGGGACACCTGGATTGGGCCGGCTCCCATGCGGCCCTATGTGGGCAGCCGCGATCCAAAGGTTCGCAACGGGGTGTACGAGCCGTTTAACTGGCGTGGATGGCAGGATTTTGGTACCGGTGCGCTGGGCGACATGGCCTGCCACACGGTCAACTTGCCATTTCGCGCGTTGGATCTGGATTATCCGACTGAGATCGAGGCGACACCTCTTGGGCCGATGAACACGGAATCGTATCCCGTCGGCTCCAGGATTCGCTTCGACTTTCCCAGGCGCAAGGGTCACATACCGTACGAGCATCCGCATCTTTTCCATCACTCCAGGAAAATCGAACATGATCCGGTGACGCTGTGGTGGTACGACGGCGGGCAGCCTGACCCGGCATTGCGGGGCGGCCACGACCTGAGCAACAAGCCTCCGGTCGATCTGACCGCTGACATCGTGGCACTACAGGGCAAGGTTCCCGATAGCGGGTGCCTGCTGATTGGTGATGGCGGCACGGTCTTTTCACCGGACGATTACGGGACCAACTTCTTCGTGAAGCTGAAAGGTGAAGAAAAGTTCGTCAACTATAAGAATCACCAGGCCATGGCGCACTATCCGGAGCGGATTCCGCGCAACCGCTATCCCGGGAACAGCGTTCAAGCGCATGCGCAGGAATGGCTCGTTGCGGTGAAGGAAAACAAGCCGGAGATGTGCTACTCGCGGTTTGATGTTGCCGCGCGCCTGGTTGAAATCATGCTGCTGGGCTGCGTGTCGTTGCGTGCCGGCCAGAAGATCGAATGGGACGGGCCCAAGATGGTTGCAACGAACTGCCCTCGGGCGGCGCAGTTTATACGGCGGCAAGACCGGACCGGCTGGGCCCTTTCCTGATGGACGAAGCCACGGCGCAACGGACGGGCGTGCCCCGCGCTACACTGTTGACGCGCTTTTGAAGAAGGAGACGGGATGCGACGTGTTGTGATTGCCGGGATGTGCGGGCTGTTTCTGTTCGCGCTGTTTGCGAAGGCGCAGGGCACCGCTGCCGCTCCAGAAGCTGTTCCCACGCTGGTCGATCCCATGCTGACCAAGGCACCGGATGCGCTGTCGCCGGGCGAGATCAAGCACCTGCAATCGCTTGCGGGGAATTATGCGCAGCTTGGCCGCTATGCCGGGGACAACGCGGCTTTGCCTGCCAGGGTGCCGGGCCGCGTTGTGTTCTATGGTGACAGCATTACGGATGCGTGGGGCCGCGGCGGTAATTCCGCGCCGTTCTTTCCGGGCAAGCCGTATGTCAACCGGGGCATCAGCGGGGAGACCACGCCACAGATGCTGCTTCGCTTCCAGCAAGATGTGGTGGCACTGCATCCGGCGGCAGTCCTGATCCTGGCGGGGACGAACGACATTGCGGGTAACACGGGCGTGTCCACGCTGGAGATGACGGAGAACAACTTCCGCTCCATGGCCGAGATTGCAGATGCCAACAAGATCAAAGTGATCCTTGCGAGTACGTTGCCAGTGGATGATTATCCATGGCGGCGCGGTCTGCAGCCTGCGGAAAAGATTCGCGCCCTAAATGCGTGGATGAAGGAGTTCTGTGCCGCGCATGGCTACACGTATCTGGACTATTACACCGCCCTGGCGACGCCTGAAGGCGCAATGAAGCCCGGTACCGCGAAGGATGGGGTGCATCCCACGGCAGAGGGCTACGCGGTCATGGCTCCGCTGGCACAAGCGGCCATTGACCGTGCGCTGGGTGGCACGCGGTAGCAGGAGTTTGCGCCATGTATCTCGCGTGATTCACTGTCCCGGCAAGCTGACCTGCTATGGTCAGGATGATGATCCGGTCGATCAGCACGCATGTCTTCCTTCTACAGCGGCTTCATGCTGGCCTGCTGGATGCAATGGAGGCTGCGGGAGCGCAGTCGATTGAGCTGTTTGCGGCGCGGCATCATTTTGACTATGCGGATCGCGGTGCCGTGAAGGAGATTGCTGGCTGGTTCCGCTCAAACGCCTGCCGGGCCACGTTGCACCAGCCTATCTTCGAAGGCCGTTCTGGTGCGGATTGGAGCCGCTATGTGGCACCCACGATCAATTTGATCGACGTGGAAAAGACGCGGCGCATCGATGCGATGGACGAGGTAAAACGCGCGCTGGAGGCGGCTGAACAAATCGACATCGACAGTATCGTGCTGCACCTGGGAACGCGCGACGATACCTGGAACGAACGCACGCTCGACCTTTCCATGACCGCAATCGAACATATCAAAGCCTTTGCGCATCCGCTGGGCGTTAAAACGTTGGTCGAAACGTTGCCCAATGAAGTCACCACACCGGAGCACCTGCTGGAGATGTTGCGAATCGCGCATCTTGATACGGTGGGCGTGTGCCTGGATGTGGGACACATGAACCTGCCCGGCATGCCTGGCATTGCGGCTGCGTTTGAGGTGCTCGGTCCCCGCATCCGGCAGGTGCACCTGCACGACAACAAGGGCGAGAAGGACGAACACTGCTGGCCCGGCGAGGGCACCGTGGACTGGAACGCAGTCCGCGATGGCATTGCCGCGCTGAAAGTTCAGCCTGTGGGCACGCTCGAAATCCGCTACCAACCGGAGATTGATGCGAAAACGATGAGCGCACATGCGGTGAAAGCCTTCAACCTGTTGGAGCAGCAGGTTACGCAGTGAAGCGTTGTAGCTACACAATGCTACCGGTTGCTACTGAACGCTACACTGAAGTGAGTCATGGCAACTGAAACATCCTCTCCCCCCGTTACCACCATCGCAAACATTGGTGCACATGAAGGCCAGACGGTCACGCTACGCGGGTGGCTGTACAACCTGCGATCGAGCGGCAAGCTGCTGTTTCCTACCTTTCGCGATGGAACGGGAACGATTCAGGGCATTGTGCCGAAGGCGGCGGTCTCGCCAGAGATGTTTGAGACGCTCAAGGCGCTACAGTTGGAATCAAGCGTCATCGTGCGCGGCACGGTGCGAGCCGATGCGCGCGCGCCCTCCGGCTATGAGCTGGATGTGGAAGACGTACAGGTGCAGCAGGCGGTCAGCGCCGACGAGCCGTTTCCCATCACGTTAAAGGAGCATGGGCCGGACTTCCTGATGGAGCGGCGGCACCTGTGGATGCGCACCCCGCGGCAATCGGCGATTCTGCGCATCCGCGCGACAATCATGCGCGCCGCGCAGGAATATCTCGACACGCACGACTTCATCCGCACCGACCCGCCGATCCTGACGCCCGCCGCCTGCGAGGGCACCAGCGAACTGTTTGAGATGAAGTACTTCGACGAGGGCAACGCGTACCTGACACAGAGCGGCCAGCTCTACGTGGAGGCGACGGCGCTGGCGCTGGGCAAGGTCTACAGCTTTGGGCCGACCTTTCGCGCGGAAAAATCCAAGACGCGCCGCCACCTGACCGAGTTCTGGATGTTGGAGCCGGAGATGGCCTACGCCGGTCTGGATGACCTGATGCAGCTGGCGGAGGCGACGCTCTCGCACATCGTGGGGCGCGTGCTGGAACAGCACCGCATCGACCTGAAGACGATCACCGGCGGCGACGACAAGGCCGCGCGCTTGGAGAAAATTGCCGCGCCGTTCCCGCGCCTGAGCTATGACGAGGCGCACGCCTTGCTGGAGGAGGCCCTCGCGAAAGGTGCCATCGAGAAGGCGCATGTGTATGGCGACGACTTTGGCGCGCCGGACGAGACCTACATTTCCAACCAGTTTGACCGGCCGGTGATGATTCATCGCTACCCGGCGGCGGTGAAGGCTTTCTACATGCAGCCTGACCCGGAGGACGTGACGAAGGCGCTCTGCGTGGACGTGCTGGCACCTGAGGGCTACGGCGAAATCATCGGCGGTTCACAGCGCATTGACAGCTATGACCTGTTGAAGGAACGGATACTGTCGCATAACCTGCCGCTCGAATCCTTCGAGTGGTACCTGGACCTGCGCAAATACGGCAGCGTGCCGCACAGCGGCTTCGGCATGGGCGTGGAACGCTGCGTTGCCTGGATCTGTGGACTGGAACATGTGCGGGAGACCATCCCGTTCGCACGCACGCTAAACAGGATTTACCCTTAGTTCGACATGCCTATCATCAAGTCGAAGCCATGTCTAATCAACTACTACGGAACCGGAGTGACGAAGTACGTTGGTACTTTGAGTACCTGCCACGACTCCGTCGGGGATTTCCCGTTAGACCTCTCGCTGGCTTATTTTTTGCTCGCGTGGAACTGCCCACAATATGACACTTTACTGTGGTATTGCAAAGCTGCATGAGGTCGGAAGCGAACTTGCCAGGAGAGCGGTCAGATCTCACCACATAACCCGTAAAGAATTTCGTGACTACACATAGTTACAGGAACCCTTCGCTGCGTCGAACTCGACCTGCACAGCCTAAGGTATACACAAGGAATGGGAGCGAGGGAACAGTTAGCGCCCGATGTTGCCTGGTTGCGGCACGAAGTACAGGAACGCGCCCAGCACGATGAGCAGCGCGAGGTAGCCAACCAGGGTGCCCATGCTGTTCTCTTCGGGAGCGTCGTTGGTGAACATCCGCCACGTCATGCCCGCGCCGATGAAGAGGAACACGCCCTCGCGCATCAGCGCGAACAGCACCACGCACGAGGCCAGCACCAGGCCGCGTCCCAGCCGATTCAGAGCATAAGTGGCTTGCGCGCCGTCCAGGCCGAGCACCGGGATCAGGTTAATCAGGTTGACCCACGCACCGGTGTACGCAAGCGCCTCAAAGACGGGCATGTGCGTCCACCGGAACAGACCCATGCAGGCCATGGCCGCGCCCAGGCCCCAGCCCGGTCCGGCCAGCGCGATGGCGGCGAGTTGATCCAACTTCATGCCTTGGTTGAACCAACGCACATACGCGCCCAGGCCCGGCAGAAACATGGGCAGGTCTGCCTTCAGACCACGGCGGCGGACGGCAACGTAATGGCCCATTTCATGAACAAAGATTGAAATCGTAAATCCCAGCGCGAACTTCCAGCCAAACAGCGCCCAGTACAGGCCGAAGTAGCCCAGGAAACCGAGCAGAAACTTCATCTTGAACAGCAGAAAAAGCGCGCTCTTGAACTTGGCGATGCCGAAGACGACCGGTGCCAGCGGTCCCAGGCGCTTTTTCCAACGCGCCATGCGGTCCTGTTCGGCCTGTTCGCGGCCGGTCAGCGCGTCGATGTGCTTGTGAATCTGGTCGGCTTGCGCGGCATCCGCTGGCAGCCACTCCAGCGCCGAAGCCCAAAGCGCGCGCGCTTCGGGCAGCTTGCCTTCTTTCTCCGCCGCCGCAGCCGCTCCGCCAATGCGGTTCAGGTGCCGCGCATAGACCAGCGTCTGGCAATCTGGGCACGCCAGCACGCCCTCGGCAATCCAGTGCTGACAACTCGGGCAGGAGTACACCTGCTCCGGGGCGGCAATCTCACCCGCCGCACCTTCCACTTCCTCAGGAGAAACAACAGCCGGATTTGCAGTGATGGCCATAAATGCAGCAACTTTAGTTTACGCCTGTTTCCGGCAACAGGCCTCGCAAGCAAAAACCCATCGACTGGCTATGCTGGACAGCGTCTCAGTGCTGCAACCCCGGGTTTTTGTCGATGCTGAGAAGATTCGCCATGATGCGGAAGCTGCCGGGGACGCCTTCAGGCATCTCGCGGAAGAAGGCGTACGCGAGGTAGACGTAGTAGCCCCTGCCGTAGTGCGCATAGATGAGCCCACCCGTCTGCGGGTCCTGGCCGGTGTCGTGGACTGAGGTCAGCGCGGTGTACTCCGGCGCGAAGGTTTTCGGAAAGCCATGGCCGCGCTCCTCAACCCACCCGTTAAAGTCGGCAGGGCCGATCCGGTTGGGCCAAGTCAGCAGCGGATCGTCCGGCTTGAGGATTGTGACAGGCGCGTCTTCCTCGTCGACCGTGTGGCCGGGATCGCCCTGGATGGTGATCGGATAGGGCGCGTCGTCAGGGCTGAATTCGGCACTCTGATATTGCGAAATCACCACGCCGCCCCTGCGCACGTAGTCGAGCAGCCGGTTGTTGGCGGCGCGCAGCACGGGACGCGCGGTGTAGGTGCGCACGCCAAGCACGATGTAATCGTATGCAGAGAGATCGCCGTGCTGCAGATCGGCGTCCGTCAGCAGGGTGGCGTTTACGCCCATTTCGCGCAGGCTGTCCGGCACATCGTCGCCAGAGCCCATCACATAGCCGACACGCAGCCCAGGCGCAACTTTGACATCGACGCCGGTGATGCTGCTGGTTGCTGGCTCGTACCGCGGATACGGCCGGATCCCCGGATAGCCGATGGTGGTGAAGCCGCTTGTGTAATGCTTGCCGCTGACGTCGGCATCGGCGGTCACGCGATAGGTCTTGGTCTGGAGACCGGGCGTAGCGACCTGGAAGGCCAGAACGACATCCTCATTGTCCCGTTGCGTGTGGAAGGTGGCGCTTGCCGGGGTCGCACTCCAGCCCTTCGGCAGGTCGAGCTTGAGGGTGCCTTGCGCCGGGCCTTTGACGCTGCTGTGCACCGTGATCTGTAGCGCGAGCGAGGTGGACGTGAGCGGAAGGATGCCGGTGGCCGGTGAGATCACGACGGAGATGGCGGGGGCAATCAGAAGCGGTTCCAGCAACGTGCCAAGGCCGTTGTAGCGATGCGTCGTCTGTACGACTCCGGAAAGCGTGGCGTGGGTGCCGCCAAAGCTGTAGGAAACGTCCGCATTCAGCGAATACGGCTCCTGCGGTAGCGTGAGCCAGCGCGGGTCGTGAACGTCGTAGTAGCTCTGCTCCAGGTTGGGCCGCGAGAAATAGGGCATGGTGGGCGCGGCATTGGCGGGAACGGTAGCCATCAGAAAGTCATCAACGCTGCCGCCGGGCGCGAGTGGGCCGAGGGGGGATTTTGCAGGCTGACCCGCGGCGGCGGGCGTTTGTGCCGGTGTGGTTTGCGACGCTGGTTTGGGCGGCGCGGGCGGTGGAGTGCGTACCTTCCAGTCGTCTTCGCTTACGGGCTGAAGTGTGATCCGGTCGATCTGGACGGGCGCGGAGCCTTGGTCTGCGATGTGAACGCCCACACCAAAGCTTTCGCCATCGACGACGGTTTGAGAGAGCACTTCGTTCGGCTGGCCGGGTTGGCCGGGGCCGCGCGGCTCGGTGGGGGCGGGGCCTTTCTGGACCGTTGCAGTGAGGCTCATCCCCAGGGCCTGGGACAGTGCTTCGTTAAACTGCCGCTCCTTGATCCGCAGTTCGAATAATGCGTTGTAGCGTGCATCGTCCGGCAGCTTGGCCGTTTGCAGGGCCGCGATTAGCGCACGGGTAAGGTCTAGTCCCTTGGCAAGCGCGGGTGCCGATGTGGCGGGATCGTTGGCGTCGAAGGTCGCGGTGGCGGCTTTGACCTGCTCGCTGATTGCGGCGAGTTTAGTGCGAGTGCCGGATTGCGCCGCGACCGGCAGATAGGTAGCGATCCCTTCAAGCGAGGTATCGATGCCTTGGAAGAAGCCGGTTTCATGTTCCGGCAAGGGCGAGGGCTCAACCCGCGAGGCGTAAAGGTGGTAGCTGGCGTCGGCCTTGCCCGGCGGAGGCAGCGCAATGCCGCCGTTCTGCGATTTCTGCTGGTTCAGGCCTTCACGCGCGATCTGGACATAGCTCTCGCCGAAGAGCGCGTCGTACTTGCCCGAGGGGACAATGACCGTGGCGGACGGCACCTGATGCATGACTTCGCCGGTCACGTAATTGCGGTAGAGCAGCGGCTCATACTTACCCGTGGCGTAGTCGAAAATGCCTTCCTTGGTCGCACGAGCGAAGGGTGTGCGGGCGTAGACCTTCAAAGGAGTCCATGGGCGCAGGCCTTCGAGTATCTGCTCGGGAAACATCTTCGGATCGGCGGCTGCTGTGTAGACCTCCTGGGCGAGCACGCCAGCGGTTTGGTGATGTCCGTGGCCATCGGAAACGTTGCCGGCAAAGACGCTGGTGATGACCATGGGACGGGTCTCCCGCACGACGCGAACCACATCGCCCAGTACGCGCTCGTGCGTCCACTGCTTCAGCGTTTCCTCGCGCGTCTTGGAAAACCCGAAGTCGGCGACGCGTGTGTAGTAGAGGTGGACGCCGTAGTAGCGGTTTGCGGCGAGGTGTTCCTCGGTGCGAAGGATGCCGAGCGAATCCCAGAAGTCGCCGGTCATCACGTTCTGTCCACCTTCGCCGCGGTTCAGGCTCAACAGCGAGACCTCCGCGCCGACGGCCCGGCTCTCGTAGGCGAGTGTCCCGCCATCCTCATCGTCGGGGTGCGCGTTGATTTGGATGAAGCTGGCCCGGGTGGCCAGCTTGTGGAGCGATTGCGCAAGGCCAGCGGCACCACGGTCGTACGGCAGCGGACTTGAGAATGCGGATGGCTGAGCCGGGTCTGCGTTCTGAGCGTTTTCTGGTGCGCCACGCTGCGCGGGTGAAGGACTCGTAGCTGCAATGCAAAGAAGCGGTACAGCTACAGCCAGCCAGACATTCAGTCGCTTCATCATCACCTCGTGTGCGCTTGCAGAGCTACCGCTTGCCGGATGCGCCACTTTCATGGCGACCTTGCACCGGCTGGATAGCGGGATTGATCTTAGAGTAACCGGAGACTGCAAACGTATGTCAGGTAAGGCAGCGGTTTTGGGCTGTCGCGATACCATCAGCCATGCTTGTGGAACGCGGCACGGCACACGGCGGTGGTGGCGGCGGGCTACAGCGCGGGCTGGGCACGGCGGGCGCGCTGGGCGCAAACATCATCGACATGGTCGGTGTTGGGCCGTTTCTGACGCTGCCGCTGATCGTGGGCGTGATGGGCGGACCCCAAGCGATGCTTGGCTGGCTTCTGGGTGCGCTGTTGTCACTGATGGATGGCTGCACCTGGAGCGAACTCGGTACAGCGCACCCGGAGGCTGGCGGATCCTATGCCTATCTCCAGGCCAGCTTTTCGCCGCGTTGGGGACGTCCGCTGTCGTTTCTGTATGCGTGGCAGCTGCTGTTCTCGGCGCCCCTGTCCATCGCGAGCGGATGCATCGGCTTCGCACAGTACGCGAGCTGGTTTCTGCCCAGGAACTCACATGGAGTACAGACACTGATCGCCATGGCGGCATGCATTGCGTGTACGCTGTTGCTGCTACAGCCGGTGCGGCGCATTGGCGCGGCGACTAAGGCGTTAGGTGTTGTCGTTTTGCTGACGCTGTGTGCCGTTATTGCAGTTGGGTTTACGCACTTTTCGGCGGCACGTGCGTTCTCGTTTCCGCCGGGTGCGTTTCATCTGGACGGCGCGTTTCTGATGGGGCTTGGAGGTGGTCTGCTGATCTCCGCGTATGACTACTGGGGCTATTACAACGTCTGCTTTTTGGGCGGGGAAGTGATCCGGCCAGAGCGAACGATTCCGCGCGCCGTGCTTGGATCGATCGCGATTGTAGGCACGCTCTATCTGTTGATGAACGTTGCCGTACTCGGCGTTTTGCCGTGGCAGATGCTGGCGCGCGAGAACGCGGGGGCGCGGCAATACACGGTTGCGGTGTTTGCGCAGCAGGCGTTTGCGGTGCATGGCTGGGCTCATGGAGCTGGCAGCATTGCGGTTGTGCTAATCGCGCTGGCCGCATTGGCCTCGGTGTATGCGCTGCTCCTGGGATACTCGCGGATCCCGTACGCGGCGGCACGCGACGGCAATTTTCCAGCGATCTTTGCGCGATTGCATCCGCGGCACCATGTGCCAACAGTGGCGTTGCTCACGCTCTGCGGTGTTACTTTGATTTGCTGCCTGTTGCGATTGCAGGAGGTGATCGCATCGCTCGTGGTGATCCGCATCGTCTTTCAATTTCTCTTACAGGGCGTGGCGGTAATGCTGCCCAGGCATCGCGCGGCACGGCAGCGGGCGGGCAGCTTCCGGATGCCGTTCTACCCCGTTCCCGCGTTGCTGGCCATGTGCGGCTTTGTTTACATCCTTGCCTCGCGTCCACACCTTGCGGCGGAGTTGCGGCCCGTGCTGTTTGTTCTCGTGACGGGCGCGATGGTCTATGGGTTTCGGGTGTGGAGACGGCGCTGGCAACCGGTACACTGACCCGGTGCATGGACTCTTCACCGCTGGTATTGGCGTAGGCGTTGCTGGCCTGATCGCGGGCGGCTATGCGTATGCCGCGAACTGGCCGGCGGCGCAGATTTTCGGCAGGACGCTGATTGCTGGGATGGACCGGGATACTCAACATCACTCTGTGGCACTGACTTATGACGATGGGCCGAGTCCGCGTAACACTCCCGCGTTGCTTGATTTGTTAGCTGCGCACAACGTGTGCGCGACGTTCTTCCTGATCGGGGAGCATGTTCGCAAGTATCCGGATCTGGCGCGGCGTGTTGCCTCCGCCGGACACGTGATCGGCAATCACACGATGATGCACCCCAATCTAGCACGCAAGAGCCTGAGGCGTGTTCGTGAAGAACTGACGCTCTGCCAGAGCATGATCGAAGACACCACCGGCGTCACTCCAAGACTGTTTCGACCGCCCTACGGTGCGCGCAGGCCCGATGTGCTGCGCACCGCCCGTTCCCTTGGACTTGTGCCAGTCATGTGGAATGTAACCGCGCAGGACTGGAAGCCGATTGGTGCGGCAGCAATCGAAGCGCATGTTGAACAGGGCATGGCACGCCATCGTAAGCGTGGCATCGGATCCAATATATTGCTGCACGATGCGTCGCACCTCGACAGCATGGAACTCGCCTCACGCGAGGACACCATCACAGTGACACGCGGGTTGCTACAGCACAACGACCTGCGATTCACCACGCCATTGGAGTGGATCGCCTACTGAAGCGGCGTGTTCATGATGCCGAGTTGCGTAAACATCGTCACGATCGCCAGAACAACCGAGAGCGCTATGCTAGCCGTCACCGCTTCCCTAGGTCGTTTGCGCAGGAGAGCAAACACCAGTAAGACCGCCCACACTAGCAAGACAGCGATGAGCCAGTCGAAGTCGTACATGCGTACGTTCGTAGGAGTCTGACTAAGCACACGCGAGACACGCAGACCGGGCTTCGCTACTCCAATTACAAATCCACCAAGCGCCGCCAGATAGAGCAGGACCGCCTTCCACAAAACTGAGAGTACCTGTTTCATCACCGCCTCCGATGACGACGTATGGACCGTACAACCGGCGAAGGCTGCTCCGACACGTCCTCTGCTTCAAACGTACGAAAACGGTGCTCCAATTCCATCTGCTGCCGGGCCTTCTCGCTGCTTTGCAGGAATGCCGCGCAGGCATGCGTTGGCGTGATCTCTGCGACAGAGCAGCCAGAACGCACAGCGGTAAACCGGTCCGGCGCTGCCCACAGGCTTTCGCCTGGCAGGAAGGCGTGCTCCAGCGAGGTGCGAGCGGAAGACTTTAGCTGGCCGTAGGTAAGATCCTGTTGTAGAACCGCACGTTCGTATTCGTGTGTCAGGTCGATGCGTGAGACGCCTTCATCATCCGTCGAGAGAGCCACGGGAACACCGGCGGCGAGGTAACTTTGCAGCGAATGATCCTTGCCGCGAATGCCCAGAATCACGTCATTGGAAGTCAGATTCACCTCCACCATGACATGGCGGGCGCTCATTTCGTGGAGCAAGGCGTCCGCGTTCGTCTCGTACATGATGTCCACGCCGTGTCCAATGCGCTCCGCTCCAGCCTTCGTCACGGCATCATGGATGTGGAAGCGCAGCCCTTCTGGTGGCACCAGGCCTGGCGCGAGCTCGCCCGCATGCAGGCTGATGTGAACTTTCGGATAGGCACCGTGCAGATAGTGCAGCATCTCCATCTGGTTCGCATACTGCGTCATGGCCAGATAGTCGTCTTCCGGCTGCACGAAATTGATGCCAACGATGCGTGGGTCGGCACTGGCCAACTCAAATCCGAGCAGCGTCTGCGCAAAGACGCGTTCGGGTTCCGCAGCCCGCAGTACCTGGTACAGGTAGCGCACCGTTACACCGCAGGCTGGCGTGGCAGACGGCGTGCCGCAGTGTTCACGCTCGTTGCGGCTGCGCTCCATGGCGTCCAGTTCGGCACGCTCTGCCGCAAGGTTTTGGCGCAGGCCGCCCGCAAGCAGGGCATCTCGCATCTCCGCAGGGTTGTCCGTCCAGTGCTGTTGTTGCGCCAGGCGGCGCGCCTCCGTGTAATCGGGCGTGAACATCAACTCCAGATACTGCACGTTCTGCGCGGCGGCGCGGGTCGCTACCTCATCCACCCACTCGCCATTGTGTGTCTTGCTGATGCCACTGAACCGGCCAAAGGTGCCGAAAAACCAGTCATGACCGCTGATGCCAGAACTAGGCACAAACGCACGCATGGAAAAGCTGTCGACCATGCCGTCGTAGAGCTTCTGATCTTTCAGCGCCGTGGCGGCAGGCACGGTGCCTTCGACGCAAACAGGCTGCGGCGGAATGCTCTTGGTGAGACCCCGGTTCGGCAGCAAAACAAGCTTGACCGGATCCACACACAGATTGTCCTCCGCCGCATCCTGGATGAACGTTTCCGCATACACCGCGCCGGAAAGGTGCATGTGAAGGTCGGCCCCTTTTGGCATGCGCAGCAGAAAGGCATGCAGCGCGGGCGGATTGCCCCGCAAGGTCTCCATGCGTTGGGCCGTGCGGTGTTGATTCGCATCGGGCACGCGAGACCGTTGGGCCGCCAGCGCAGACGTAGCGGCCAGTAGAAGCATGCATATGCGTAGCGGAAGTTCGGCTCGGAACGGCATGGGGCGCGTGCGTCTCCTCACGTGGTCAGTTGCTGCCATAGCATAGCGGACGCAATGCTTTTCCCTTGGGAAATTGCTTGGATACATCTGAACCTTCAACTGCATTGCCGGCGTGTTTTGCTCTGGAGCGCGTGATTGCTATACTTTGTTGAGCCGTTCACGCGGCTGGGCGGCATCAAGGGGCCGCCGCGCACAGCATTGCTGCCGCGCACCCACCCAAGGCCAGATAGCTCAGTGGTAGAGCGCGGCCCTGAAAAGGCCGGCGTCGGCGGTTCGATCCCGTCTCTGGCCACCATCTTTTCAACAACTTGGAGATGGTCAAAGAGTTGAAGTTTAGTCTCGCGAACAATACGCGAACATTGCCTACGCGATGCGCCTCTGTTCGCTCCCTTCTTGCGCCGGCGCTCTTTTGTCCAACATGCTCCAGATCACCTTCGCCGTCGTTCCGGTTCGGGTCATATGAGCTCGACCTAGCTTGGCGTAACGCTCGGTCATCTTGATGTTGGCATGACCGAGAATCTTGGCGAGTTCGTAAAGATCGCCGCCGTTCATCATGTACCAGGATGCAAAGGTATGGCGCAGATCGTGGAACCAAAAGTCACGGATGTTTGCTCTTTCGAGCAGGTCCTCGAAGCTTCCTTCCAGTCTCTGACGCTTGCCGGACGATCCACCCTTGGGCGGAAAGATCCGATCCTGTGCAGCCGGCGCGGGGTACCGCCCGATCTCCTGGGCTAGTTCGGAGGGCATGGGGACATAACGCTCCTTACCCTTTTTCAACCTAGACCGAACCGCGATGAGTTCCTCCGCGTACATGACGTCCGACCACCGGAGTCGATGGATCTCAGTTGAGCGCATCCCGGTGGAAACCGCGATCAACACAATCAGTCTCATCCGCAGATTCGTCTGGTTGATGTCTTTCGTTCCTTTCCGGTACATCCTCTCGTCCAGCGCGGTTTTGAGCCGTTGGAGTTCATCTTGCGAAAGGAAACGCTCCCTTGAATCGTCTGGACGGTTCACCTCGATCAGACTGGCAGGATTTCGGTCGATGCCGGTCTCCTTGGACCAAAGCGTCGAAGCCTTCTCCATCATGTGGTGCATGACATTGAAGTGCCGGACGGCGGTGTTGTCCGCCAGACCGCGCTTGCCGGTAAGGTTTTCGTACCAGTGTTGGACGGCGACGCCGTCAACCTCTCGTACAAACTTTCGACCCAACTCGGATCGAATCCCCTCCACAATGCTTTTCTCGCGATCTGCCGATGCTTTCTTGCTTCCGTAGTGCGTCCAGTAACGATCGATCAGGTCAGACATTCGGTAGTTGATCTCCTTCTTCATGTCAAGATGTCGGTTCTCATCTCGGATGGTGAACTTCTTGTGCTGGACCTTTTTCGCGACGTCGAATCCGTGGATTCTTAAGCTCTTCTGCCGCCCTCCTTCTCTCCAACGAACTTCATACAAACCTTCTGTTTTCTTATGAACAGACATAATGCTTCTCCTTTAGTCAATGGTTTTGATCGAGTGTTGCTCGATGTATTGCTCAAGTGCCTTCACATCGAAACGCAACGCACGACCGACCTTGACGGAGGGCACCTCCCGCATCCGGGACTTCTTGTAGACGGTGTCTACTTCTAGTCCCAAGTAGTGAGCTGCCTCCGTGACGTTCAGGAGCCGCCGGACAATAGAGCCATTTGACACCATTTCAGCCCGTTCTTTGTAGAGCATTTCGTGCACCTCGATGTCGTACGCCGCGCGGCAGACTGCGATCTACTCGAACGGCAACAAACCGTAACAAGTGACGAACCATGAACAGAGCCGCCGAGAAGTGCAGAAGCAACGCCTCGGCTCCTAACGACGGACTCGGTCTGGCCGGATGCGATCTCCTTCCGCGCTAGGCATGTGTAAAACGAGGTAAAAACTCGGTCAAGTCCGCCGGGAGCACGTGATCAGTGCTGATCAGGCTCAGTCCTTCGCGGGACGGCATTGTCTTAGCAGAAGCCGAGACTTGCCATTGCCCCTAAATCAGCCCTACATGGGCGAGGACGCGGCATGCACACCGGAATTTGACCGAAATTCAGGTCCGCCCCATGCTGACTCCGCGTTCGAGGGAGGATGCATGGTTCTGAAACGGAAATACCTGGTCATCGCGGTCGCCATGACCGCTTTCAATCTCTTCGTGGTTTTCAGATATGGAGTCGCTGTCTGGCAGGCTTACGCGAACGTTCTTCCGGCCCGGCTGCTGCTCGTTCTGTTCGTCGCGGTCTGGACCACGAGTCTGGCTGATCTTTGGACCCGGGCGGTTCGCTTTTTAGAAAGAGCGCCTCGCCCACGCCGCGTGCGACTGTTTGACATCCTGGCGAGCACCCCAAGCGACGCGGAGGCGAGCGATGTTTGAGTCCCTCGCAGACCTATCCAGCAAGCTGATGGCGACCGGCTACTTCGTCGATCCCGTGATGATCCAGGTGATCTTCCTCGCCGCCAAGCTGCAAAAGCCCCTCCTGCTCGAGGGACCGGCTGGTTCCGGCAAGACGCAGCTGGCGATCTCGGTCGCTGCCGCCGCGGGCACCCACGTCGAACGGCTGCAATGCTATCGCGGTGTCAGCGAAGACAAAGCGATCGGACGCTTCGACGAAGGACTCCAGAGGCTATACATGGAGTTCTCTAAGGGGCAGCATGAAAACTGGCAGGTCCTTCAAGCGAACCTGAAAGGCCGAGATTTCTTCCGCCCTGGGCCGCTGATGCGGGCGCTTGAGTGTGAAAGGCCGTGTGTTCTTCTCATCGATGAGCTCGATAAGGTAGATGACGGCTTTGAGGCGATGCTTTTAGAGATCTTGTCCGCTTGGCAGCTCTCAATCCCGGAGTTTGGGACCGTGGAGGCCAGGAGCATTCCTTTTGTGGTCCTCACGAGTAACGAGGAGCGGCGGTTGGGTGATCCGATTCGCCGGCGCAGTCTGTATGTGCGTGTCGAGCACCCGACTCCCGAGCGCGAAGCCGACATCATCGCTAGCCGCACTCCGATTGCCGACGCCGAGTTTCATCGGGAGATGGCGGGCATCGCTCTATCCTTCCGGAACTACTCACTCGAGAAACCTCCTTCAGTGTCCGAGATGATTGATTTCGCGAATGCGCTGCAGCTTCTCGGCACGGATCATGTGACCGAAGAACTGCGCGATGTACTGCTGCCCTTTTTGGCGAAGACGGAGAAGGATCGCCGTCATCTCCTGCTTCGCGAAGGTTTCAAGAGCCTTCTCAATGATGGCGCGCGATTTGCCGAGAAGATGGCGCTCGCGGGGGGCCACAAGCGATGACACGCTTTCTGTTCGGGCTCTTGCTTCTGCTGTCTGGGATGGCGCATTGCCAAGCACCTCCCGCAATAGCGGCACGCTGTGTGCAGCGGTACGCCGCACAGTACCGGGTGCCGCCCGAGCTGATTGCCGCGTTCATCGATGTGGAATCGGGATGGAATCCAAGGGCGGTCTCGGACAAGGGAGCGGTCGGACTGATGCAGCTTATGCCGGCAACCGCGCGGCGGTTCGGCGCCCATCAGCCATTCGATGTCGAGCAAAACATCGCCGCGGGAACGCGCTATGTGACGGCTCTGATGTGGGAGTTCCATGGCGATCTGCGTTTGGTGGCTGCGGCCTACTACGGGGGCGACCACTGGGTCGCGCGAAAGCAGTTGAGCTACCGCAATCCTGACGTAGTTGCCTACGTTCAGGCCGTCCGACAGCAGTATATGAAGCGAAAGAGCGCGGCCGTGCAGCCGCGAAGGAGATAACACGATGAAGCTTCGTTGGATCATCCCGCTTGCCATCCTGCTTCCCATGCGAGTCGTCGCGTCAGGACAGACGGCGAACGCACGGGTCGCTACGGTCACCACTGACCCGTCCGAGATCACGCTGCTGCATCTGCGACCGGAGTTCGAATCGACTATCCGCATGCCCGAAGAGGTCACCTCCGTCATCTTGGGCAGTCCCGGCTCGTTCAAAGCCGAGCACAACGAGGGTGAACCTGAGTACGTCTACGTAAAGCCGATTACGAAGGAGCCGGCGCAGTCCAACCTCCTGATTGCAACCAAGTCGGGACAGCACGTGTCGCTGGAACTGATCAGTGATGGAGCGGCGAACAGCTCGGAACAGCCTGTCGATTTTCTGATCGAGTACCGTGCCGCGAGGAGCTTCCTCATCGATTCGGACACCCCTCTGTCTGCGCCTACGAAGGTCAAGGCTGAGGAACACGGGCGCTCCGGAACGGACGTACAGCCTGGATTACGAATGCTTTTGCTATCTGCTCTCGATGCGGAGTTTGAGCAACAGCAGCGAATAAACGCACCGAACTGGACCCGGTGGGATCGGAAAGAGATTGAAACTTCGATTGGAGATGTGCGGCAGTTGGACAACAAGACGATGATCTCCTACTCCATCCTGAACAGTTCCGACCACCCCGTGGAGATCGTTCCGCCGCAGATCCAGATCACCGGGCACAAGGCCAGCAAGAAAAAGAAGAAAGAGGGAAAGGGCATCATCTCCGATCAGCTTGAGATTCGGAGCTTCAGGCTGAGCACGACCCGGCTGGAGGCTGGAGCGCGGGCTGACGGCGTAATCGTCTTCGACCGGCCCAACTTCAAGGAATCGACAGAAAAGCTGTTTCTGCAAATCGCCCAGGCGGATCAAGTGGACCAGCCGATACTGATCCGACTGCCCTTCACCCCTCCCATTTCGGCAGATCGCCGGTAGAAAGGATTTTGGTATGACACCCAACAACGAAGATGGCAGAAATGGCCGACGCAGATTATCTGAGATCGTCGAAACGATCATTCCGTTCGCGGTTGACGAGCAATCGCCCAAGGTGGAGACCAAGCAGGAACCAGCAACTGACGCCACGCCTCCTTTCGCAACCAGAGCCGGTGTAAGTTCGGTAGCCGGTATCGGCAAGAATAAGGTCTTGCTTCTTGGTGGCGGGTTGGCGATAGCCGTCCTCTTCTTCGTTTTCACCGCGCTGGTCGGGAAGTCCCCAAAGAGACAGACGGCAGCTAAATCTTCTACCCAGCAAGGCAAGCAGGAGACGACGCAGCAAACAAAAGGGAGTGTGACTCCCTTAATGGAAATAGTTCGCAACCCTACCCCGGAGAATTCGGGTGGGCAGCTCGGACCGAATGATATTCGGCGTACACGTTCGTCAGAAGCAAAGATGCCATCCTCGACGAACGCTCCTTTGCCTACAAATCAGGTCCTTGCAAAGCAGACACCCGCCCCATCGCTAGCGTCAGTGCCTTCTTTCGCCGATACCCAGCAGAGATGGGAGGAAGCTCGGCCCTATGGAACGGCCGCGTCTTCACCTGCACCATCGCCGCAGCCTCAGTCTCAATTGCAAAGCTCCCTGAAAGAGCCCTCCCTCATCTTCGTTCGCAGCGAGGTTCAAAATCGAGTGGCGGCCGCAGTTGAAGATCGTTCCGGCGCGGGTGAGTTTCCTGTACTCGATATGCCGCCAGGATCTCGGATTCAGGCCAAGCTACAGACTCAAGTCTCGAGCGCGGTGCAGGCTCCGGTCGTCGCGATTGTTGAGTATACCTACATGGTAGGTGACAGGGTCGTCGTGCCTGCGGGAGCACGCGTCTACGGAGAGTTCCAGCAAGCAGACCCGAGTGGGCTCGTTAGCGTGAAGTTCTCCGAGATCGAATTGCTGGATGGTGCCCGGGAGAAGATTGACGCCATCGGTACGGGCCTCGATCTAGGACCGATCAAAGGTGAGGTGACGGGAAAGAACACGGGCAAAAATCTTCTGGTGCGTGGTGCCGAGGGGATGGGCTCCCTATTAGCCGAAATCGCCGGAAACAACACCAGCTCGGCTTTTTCCGAAGGCGACATGCTCCGGGAGCGGGTGGCTCAGAACATCGGGACGGCTGGTGACTCGGAGATCATGAACCTGAATGCCAAAAACCATGTGGTGGTCTCTGTGCCCGCAGACACGAAGATCTATGTCGTTTTCACGAAACACGAAGCGGGATCGAGCGAACTGCGTCGGGTAACCTCAGCTAAGCCGTAAACGAAAGCCCTATCCCTTTACAAGCCCTGGCCAGACTGGCTGGGGCTTTTCTCTTGCGACTTGCGACGGAAGCTGGAACAGGGCGGATTCTACAGCTCGCGAATCCGCTTGGGGGTTCTCTGCGCCTAAACCCTCATCGAGGTCCCACCGCCACTGATCGCAATGATTGACGGAATTTCGCATTGAGCAACGGACGGTCCGGTTGACCCATCGTGGAGAAGGGCCATCAGCAGTCCACTATTGTTCACAGGAAGAGCGACTACCCTGGTTTTATGAATCAACAGCTTTTTCGGAACCGACAATAGTGCCACATAGCGAAATTATCGACACACATACCCGTAAGTTGCTGGACGGACTGCAAGAACGTCTGCACGACACTGTAGCGGTCTTTATGTGCGACCACCCAGAGGTGCCGCCGGCGCTCGTCGGCCTCGCGGTCGGGCAGCTGTTCCTAAACCACTACCGTATCGCGTATCCGGAAGATTTTGCCTGTGCCGCGCGAGACACCTTCGCTCTGCTACTGAAGGACGCGGAGGGAGATTCACATCCGAATTAACGTGCGTCCGTCTGCAGAGTCGCCGACCTACTTTTCCTAGGACTATTGAGCCGGGAACGATCCCCATGACCCAATACGCGGTCAGGGCACAAGAGGTCCCGATAACCCAACCTGCGTACGAGCAACAACCGGTTCCTTTGACCCAGTCCGCCTCTGAGGAAAGATCATTCCCTTCGCCCCAATCTGCGTTTGAGGCAGGAACGCTCCGAAGAGCCCAGTCCGCCAGTGGGCGTAAATGGTCCCAGTAGCCCAGAGTGCCGCGTGAGTAGTCGTCTGGACAGGCTCACGTGACCCGGAATCTTAGCCAACACAGGCTACTCAGAAATGAGGGTTGAGTTTCCGCATTTTTGACAGATGTAAGTGTTCTCCCAATCCCGAAGGAGTTGGGGGAAGACCTCGCGATTGTAGCGGGTGATTTGTCGAAGACTCCGCATCAGGCCGCCAAGGAAAACAGCACCTAGCAGTAGCAGCAGCACATCCGCGATTCCCGTCTTTGCAGTCGTCTGATGTTGAAAGACCGTGCTCAGAACCGAAATTCCCCAAAAAAAGCAGAAGCAGAGCGGGAATGCCCAACGGAGGAGCGGTCCCGCATTGCTCTTCCGCCGAGGTGGGGCTGCCAGCTGCGCGGAATGAGTCTGGCTCGTTCCCCACCGGAACATACCGGAATAGGTGCGCGTTCCCTGTTGAAAGAGCACGGGTGCGGCGGTGATATCCCGCGTGTCACACCGACCGCATTGATAGGGATTCTGCTTAGGTAAGGTTGCCATCTCATCCCCTTGACGCCATCGACAACGGGGTCGACAGCTCGAAGAAGTTCGAACTGATTGAGATTCTAGCGCTTTGGAGGAGAACCCAGCCACTTCCCAGACGCTCGTCTCCGAGCTTGGGGAATCCCTCACAGAATAGCCGCGGCCGTTCCGGGTGAGCCCGAATTGTGTCACTGCCAATCCTCGCGACCGTTTTGACCGAGTTTTCGTTTGAACCCATTCTCTTCCTCGACACGGAGGCCTCGAGCAGCCGAGTCCAGGAGAGAACAACACATGAGAACCGCACCAGCCTTCTGGCGGGGCTCCCAAGGGATCCCCACACCGCTAACTACAGTCTTTCAACGTCCAGCCGAAATCAACTGGCTTCGCGCCTTCCTGATGTTCGCTTTGGGTCTCATCGTCTTTGCCAACGTCTTGGCTCCTGCCGCAGCAACTGCACAGAACTTGGGAACCGCCCCCGCTTTCGGGCAGGCGGTTCAAGGTCAGCAGGCGACCACAGTTGAAGGCACTGTCCTCAACATCGTGAACTGGTCTTGCAACGTGATCGCTCCTGTGATCGCGGTTGCCTGCCTCGGTGTCGCCGGCTGGCACTTCAAGAGCGGTCGCGGCTACATGGGTTGGGGCGTCTCCGGAGTCGCGCTCATGGTGATCTCCGGTCTTGGACGCATGGCCGAAGGCTTCATCACGCAAGCCCAGGGGATCCAGTAGGAGCTTGACCCGATGCCTGTGCCGCAATTCCTTCTCGATCTTCTTCAGCTTCTGCTCAATCTTGCCGTGCCGGCTGCGTTCTGTACGTTGGCAGCGGCGGGGGTGAATTTGCGGCATGAAGGAGGGACCAACTTCCACGTGAACGGCCGCGTTGGCAAGTGGGTGTTGTGGACGGTGATCTTCCTGACACTGCCGCAGCTCCTGTCGTGGATTGCGGCACAAGGCATCACTGTCCCATCCGGGAGTGGGTCAGTTGGCACACCGTGGCTGGCCAGCATGCAGAATGTGCTCACCAACTTTGTAAACCAGGTCGTAGTTGCGAAGTTTGTGCCCATAGTCGCAGGCTATTTCGTGCTGAAAGCGACACTTGATGGGGCTGCCGGTGAGAACTCTCTGGCCTCAATAGTCGCAGCACTGTTTTTGATGTCTTTGTCCGGAACCGTGCAGCTTCTTCAAGGCTGGAACTCCGGTGGGCAGTATGCCACCACGGACATGCTTGCTTCGCTATGGAACTACATCGTTGGACAGATTATGCCGGCAGCAGCAGGGCTAGCGTGCGTTGGCGCCGTGATCAACTTCGTGCGGCACAGACCATGGACGCGCCTTGTCCTTGCCGCGATTTCCTTCTTCTGTGTGAGCGGACTGCTCACCCTTTTCAGGGCCATGGCGGCCTAGGAGTCAAAGATGAGCTTGAACGGTGCGATCACGAACTTGGCATCGTGGGCCGGCAACACGATGATGCCCACGATGGCCGGCATGTTCTTCGCCGGAGCTGTTTACCGGTACAGCAAGAGCAGCCCGTTCGAGCACCTGCTCTACGGCGGTTTCGCTTCGCTGATGTGCTCAGGCATACTGCGCGCGATCGAGGGCTTCGTGAAGCACGCAGGCGCACAGAATGCGGATGGCTTCTGGCTCGCAACGATGAGCTTGGTGAACTGGACCGCGAACGTCATCCTGCCCGTCTACGCGCTCACGCAATTGGCGGCCATGGCGCTGCACATGGGCGGGGTTATGACGGAGATTTACCCAGGATCGACGTGGATTAGGAAGTTCATTGCCGCAGTCGCCGCTCTGATGGTGTCCGGCATCGTCCGGTTTGCAGAATCCATGGTCACACACGCGCACGGAGTTTAGAGGAAACACGATGAGTCTTGAGATCACGCCCGTTCACCGCAATCTGCACACGAAGGTGTCTTTCCTCGGCTTAGAGTTCGAAGATTTGATCCTCGTCTTGGCTTTAGCTGCATTGATGAACCTGTTGGCTCACTTCGTGGGAGACAACACGCGTGTGTTCGGCATGCCGCTCAATGTCTTTATGGAATTCGTGGTGCCTGCACTAGCTGTCCCGTTCCTGATCCTATTCAAATATGGCCGCCCTCGAGGCTATCTGACTGATCTGGTGCGCTCGTTCTTTTCACCACGGGCGTGGTGCGCACTTGAGCGAGATGCGGAGTTGACGCATAGTTACGTTGCTGAAGAGGAGGCGTGAGTCATGCAGGCATTCGTTGAAACCAAGGCGGACGGGTCGGTGGTCATGCAACTCGACCACGAGGCAGCGCGGGCCATGTTTGCGAGTGTGCTGTTCACCTCCCGCTTTCATGCGGGCATCGCGCAGCTGGCCAAAATGGCCGAGGAAGGCTTGCGCTACGAACCCAGCCAAGCAAGGACGGAGAACTGACATGCCGACCACTTATGCCGAACACGATAAGAAGCTGAGGGCACCCGCTGTGTGCGAACTGTTGCCGCTGCGAGACCTGCCGGACGGCGACAATGTGATGATCCGTACCAATGGCGCGTTTGTGGCGGGGTACGAGCTACGGGGCGTTCTCGCATACTTCGCGACTGACGGCGATCGCAACCAGACCAAGTCCATGCTCGAAGCGCTGTTTCGCAGCGTGCCGGACGTGAGTATGCGCCTCCAGTTCCGGTACGAAATCTCGGAGCACTTGGGTGAGCTCTTCGACGGCTACGTCGGCGAGCAACGCTCAGCGCAGTCGGAGGTCATGGCGCTCGATACGCATCGGCTCAGGATGTGGCAACAGAAGGAGAGCGCCGGCTACTTCTTCGAGAACCGGCTGCATGTGTACCTGATCTGGGACGCTCGCATCCACGCGAAGTTGTACCACTCCGCGCAGCGCAAGCGCCAGATCGGCGGGTTCACCGTTAGCCAGAAGAAGGCGATCCAGCGAACAAGGCGAGAGCACGAAACCTACCTGGCTGAGTTCGAATCCATTCTGCGCGGCATCGAGGGATCGATGGAGGGCGCCAACCTGGGACCGCGGCGGCTTTCCACTCAGGAACTCTTTGAGGAACTGAAGCACTCGCAGCACCCGACCCGGCGCGATCACCGGCCCTTTGTGCCAGGCGAGGAGATGCTTGAGTACCGCAGCGCGCGGGAACAGGTGACGCAGGCAAGCATCCTGCACGAGTCCGAGACATACCTCAATGTCGACGGGTACCTTTATTCGGTTGTCAGCCTGAAGGAGCTGCCGGACGCTACCTTTCCCGGCATGCTGCAGAACTTCTCCACGTTGGGTTTTCCGGTTGTGATCAGTGGGCAGGTGGTTATTCCCGATCAGGTCAAGGTGCTGAAGGGGTACAAGAAGCGGCTACAGAAGATGACGGCCGCGCAGAAGGACGCCAATGGCAACTTCAAGTCAAATCCAGAGGCGGAAGTAGCGCAGGCGCAGCTCATCCAAGTGCAGCGGGACATTATCTCCTCGTCCCTGAAGACGGCGAAGCTAAGCCTGTCTGTCGTCGTGCGGACCTCAGAGCCGGCAGTCACGGTAGGTGATCTGGAGCAGGCCGAGCGGGAGCTCGCGAACCGTACGCAGGAGGTCTTAAACGCCTTCACCCATATGAACGGGGCAAAAGCCGTGATGGAGACGATCGCGAAGCGGCGTATCCTCCTCGGCACACTGCCGGGCATGGCTGAGCCAGACAAGCGAGATCAGGACATGCTGACCTCGAATGTGGCCGATCTGGTGCCGGTCGAGATGCCGTGGACTGGAACACGGCGAAGCCCTCTCATCCTGTTCGAGACGCCCTACCGTCAGCTCATCCCATTTTCCATGTTCGACCCGGACCTGTCCGACGCGAACGGCCTGTTGATGGCCAAGAGCGGTGGCGGCAAGACCCTTGCTGCGCAGCAGATGTTGCTCATGGCGGCGCGTGCCAACCCCCTGATCTCGATTTTGGAGCGTGGCGACTCCTACCAGCCCCTGGTCGAGTTGATGGGCGGCGAGATGATCGAGATGTCGCTCGACAGCGATCAGACCATCAATCCCTGGGATCTTCCAAGAGGTGAGAGCAAGCCGTCGAACGACCAAATTTCTTTCCTCAAGAACCTGACCCGCCACATGCTAGGGGAGAACACGCCTCCGGACCTAGACATCGATCTGCTCGATAGTGTCCTGCTTGAAGCGATTGCTTCTACCTACAAGAGGTGCAGCGCAAAGACGTCCAACCCGATCCCACTTTTCGGCGATCTCGCGGCGGAGCTGGCTCACTGGCAGGACCGCGACCGCAACCAGAAGATCAACGCGATGGCGCAGATGGCCTCGACCAAGCTCCGGGCCTGGGTCGACGAGGGGCCCTATGCGCGGCTTTTCGACCGGCCCACGACCGTCCAGCTAAACAATCCTTGGCTTTACTTCAACGTAGAGAAGCTGAAGGATGATCCGCGGCTGGAGCGAGCGATGAGCCTTTTGATCGCACATACCGCGACCTATCGCGCCTCCGGTTTCACAGGCCAGCCGAGTATCGTTTTGTTGGACGAGTGCTGGGCACTGCTTGAATCGCCCATCCTGGCCAGCGTGGTTGTGCAACTCTTCCGCACCGCACGCAAACGCAACGCCAGCGTATGGGGCATCAGCCAGACTCCTGAAGACTTCGTCGGCACGAGCGACCGGCCAAATGTGCATGGAGCCGGCATCGTCAAGAACGCCACCACCAAAATCATCGGCAAACAGCCGGGCGACATGACGGCACTGCGCGAGCACGTGCACCTGAACGAGACAGCGCTCAACCAGATCAAGACCTTCGCACACCCCAAGAAGGGTCACAGTGCGGAGTTCTTGATTGCCATAGGTGAGAAGGCGGAGTCGACGCATGCCATACGCATCGTGCCGAGCGCCGTTGATTACTGGATCACAACGACCTATGCGCGCGAACGTAACTACCGGAATTGGTGGTTACGCCGGCAGCACAAGCTCCCGCTGATCGAAGCCTACGAGGCGCTCGCGGGACAATACCCGCGCGGCCTGGCGGAGATTTCGCCACTCCCCATTGAGCTGTCAGGAGAGATGCAGGAGGCACTCGCAAGATGAACGAGACGAAACATCTACCAATCGAACCGGTTCCAGTAAGCGACACTTCACCGGCGCTCCGAACCGCGTCGTCCCGGCGGCAGCGCTGGCGCAAGAGGATTACGACAGCCGTACTGATTGCAGAGGTATGCCTAGCAGCGCCGAAGCTGGCACATGGACAGTTCTTGAACGTCTTCGACGCCATCTTCAGCTCGATCCAGGACGATATGGGCGGCTCGCTCGATCAAATCAATCAAATTCAGCAAGGGGTGCAGCAGCTCTATCAGTCGACCGTGTGGCCGCTTGCAGCGATCAACCAAGCGAGGGGCTTCGTCTCGAACTCGATCAACACGTACCGGAACGCTATGAGCCAGATATTCAACACGCACATCTCCAGCTCCACATTGGCTGGCCCGCAGCAATTCGAAATCCTCTTGCACAGCCGGCTCTCATCCCAAATTCCATCGCTGCAGACGAGCTTCACCGCGAACTGCGGTCCCGTTCCGGCGGTGAATACGGCGTCTCCGCAGGACCGGTTGATGATGGACATCGATGACGCTCTGGGCCAAGAGAACCTCAAGACCACCCTCGTAGCCGATCAAGCTGACGACGTTGTTCTCGAGACCGCCGACCAAATGGAGAACCAGGTTGCGCTGAGCACACCGGGGTCGAATCCATTGCTCACGGCGCAGGCGCAGCTCGCCAACTTGCGTTGCCAGGCCTACATGCAAAAGATGCTCGCGGCGGAGCTCCGCCAAGAGGCCGGACGTATCGCGCATGACAATGTGCTTGTAAAACGCCGTGCTACGGCCACGACCGGCATCAGCGGCTTGGTCAACGGTGCCCTCACGCGATAGGAGACGACATGACGGACACAAAGAGAAGCCCCTCGAAGCTGCGCAAACCGTTTCTCTGGTTGCGTAAGCAGAGACCGACAGTAGATACGCCAAAAATGACGGCAGACGGCGAGAGAATAGAGTTCTTTCGCCCGTGGTACCGACCGAGCTTGCTCAAGACCGCGATGGTGGGGTTTGGTGTTCTCATCATCCTGCCAACGCACGCCAACGGACAGTTCGGAATCGACACGGCTGCCATACTCGCCGGGCTAGCGAAGATGCAGTCGCTCATGAGCACCTACATGGCGGCACCGCTGAAGACGATCAACCAGTACGAGCAGACGACAGCGAATTATGAGCAGCACGTCATGTACCCGCTTAACGCGATCAACCAGGCGAAGAGCTCGGTTGCGCAGTTTGAGAATCAGTTCAGCAATCTGAGCAGCCTCTTTCGCACGAGTGTCTCCAGTGCAACGCTGCCACAGTCACAGAACCTTGAGTCGACCTTGCTCTCCCGCAACGCCGGCAATATGGCGTCCGTCTCGCCGCAGTTCCAATCGGTGTACGGCGTGGTCATGGCCCCAAACACCGCGTCGCCCCAGGTGCGGGCCATGACCGACATGACGGACGCGCAAGCCCAGGACGCCATGAAGCGAGCCATCGAGATCGATGCCTTGGCAGATGCCGAGTTGAGCCAAGCCAATCAACTGGGACAACAGATTTCGCAAGCCGCCCCGGGGAGCGCGCCCATCCTGGAAGCAGAGACGGATGTCTGGGTAGTCCGGGCAAACGCCTACACCCAAGCCGCTGTGGCCGAGTTGATGCGGACACGAAGCATCGATCTCGCCAATCAGAGCAAAGCCTCCAAGCTGGCAGCTTCCGACAACACGAACAACAACAAGCTGATTAACGGATCGTTGACAGGTAGGTAAAGACGATGGTGCCGCCGTTCCATAACCTACATCCCGGCCTGCCGATGCTGGCTTTTCTGCAAAGCACGCAGCTCAATCTGTTCGAGCGTTTTCTCACGCAAGCGGTCGCGGGGATTGACTCTACCAGCATCACCGCGGGCATGCAGAAGGCGGCCTACGTCGTCTTGCTTATCGGCTTTCTTTGGCAGGTGTACCAGTCAGCCTTGCACGGTGGAGACGTTCGGGGGCTCGGAACCAACCTGATCAAGTATGTCGTGACGACATTAGTGGTGATGAACTATCACTCAGTGTTCACGACCATCAATCAGGGCTTTGTGAACGCAGGCAACTGGATCAGCAATGCATCTGGCGGAAATGTCTTCCTGAACTGGGCGAACGACCTCCAAACTCAATTCAATCAGGCCGGTATCCAACAGACGTGGGGTCTGATCACCGGGTCCGTCGCTGGGCTGCTCGACGGCATTCTCATTATCGTCGCCTACATCCTGTACCCGATCGTTGTTGTGATCTTCGGATTCTTTTACATCTTTTACGGCAGCATTCTGTACATCTTCGGGCCGATCGTGATTGCTCTCATGCCACTGGGTGCAACGAACCGCATCGCGAAAGCTTACGTTGAGAATGTCTTCATCTGGAACGCCTGGCCCATCCTCTACGGAGGCTTCGGAGCGCTCCTTACGGCCGTGCAGATGGGGCAAGTCGGCCAGATGCTCAATCAAAACAACTTTCTCGGCGGCTTGGGGAATCTTGAAGGCTCTTTCCTGATCGGCATCGCAAGCATCATCTTCTCGCTGGCGATCGCGATCATTCCGTTCATTGCCAAGCGGATCGTCACCGGCGACGTCGGCAGTACCGCCGGGGCAATGATCGGGGCGGCCGTGACGGGGATGACTCTGGGCGCGGCGGGTGTGGAAGGAGCAGCCGCAGGACTAGCCGGTACAGGAGCGGGGAGCGCGGCGAGCAGTTCCGGCGCCGCTTCCGCGGCAGGTGCATCCTCGGCTTCCGCCGGCTCCGCAACATCCTCCGCTGCTGGGAACCAACCCACGCGTCCTCAGGCGACTCCGCCATCTGCGGCAAGCAGCGGTCAAGCCTCGAGCGGCGGTCAGGCTTCTGGTTCCTCACCCAGTCAGGCCGGCGGATCCTTGGCGGAAGCTCACGCGGACCAAATGCGAGATTCCTTCCGAGAGGCCATGGGCGTGGAGGAGGCGGGGGAGGCAAGCAACGCACAGACACCGGGGACGGATGAGAGCAGCGGAGCGCCGAGTTCGGAAGCCGCGAAGGACGAAGGCGCGGCCGCGGAGGCGTCTGGATCTCCCGGGACTGCGAACGGCGTTGGTCAATCTGGACGCAGAGCTGGAACGCCCCCCTCATCGGCGGGTTTCGCAAAACGAGGGCCGAGCGTGCACCGCTACAACATCGGCACCTGGAGCACGTATCACGCCGCTCGCCTGACCGCACGTACGTTAGCGGGCGGGACCAAGAACGTCAGGGATCGAGAGTAGGAGGAATCTCATGAAGAACCAGGAACTAGCACCCGTCGAGGCAAGGCCGAGCCGACCTAAGTATTACGAGGTCGACGGAGCACTCAGAGCGAACGCAAATCGAGCATGGCTGCTGGCCTTCCTTACAGTACCGATCGCGTTGTTGGCAATCGGATTCGCCATCTTCGTCCGTTTGCAGCCTCCGACGGTCATCCGCATCGGACCGAACGGCGAAGCTGCCGTGCTGGGCAGACCTGCGAACGGTGTGGGGGGAGATACAGCAGTGGCTGGGACCGACGAGTTTCTCGACCAAGCCTTTGTGAAGCGCTTCCTAACCAGCTATTTGGATTACGCGCCGGCGAACGTCGATGAGCGCTGGGCGAACAGCCTGAACATGATGACGAAGAATCTCCGGGCAAACACGATGAAGGCGATGACGGACGACAACACCCGCGGGAAGATTGAGGACGATCAGATCGAGTCAGTATTCCACCTTCGCCAGATCAATCTGGTGAAGGGTGAACCGCTTACTTACCTCGTCTACGGCGTCAAGGACGTCCATCGCCTGTCGAAAGGGACGGAGACTACCGATCACCTTGTGAACGAGTACCGGCTTCGCCTGATTGCGGACCGCAGATCCGACACAAATCCAGATGGGCTCTGGATCGCGGAATACAGCGAAAGGCCAATCGACGGAGAACGCCGCGACCGCATCCTTTCGACACCCGACGCGCTGCCGGATAGCGGCGCCCCTGAAACCAACGGAGGTCAGTGATGGAGCAGCCCTCAACAAAGAGCAACGAAGTTCAGGTTCAAGCCGCCGCGGGGACAGAGTCGAAACGCGGGCGCAAGCCGCGCCAGCAGACGGAAGAGATCGTTCGATACTTCCTCGCCAAGGAAGGATCCACGGTCGCGGCACCCGAGCTGGGAGTGGAGGTGCCCAGCGAGGGTGACGCGCTCATCAAGGCGTTCCAATCTAAAGACGGCATCATCTACGCCGTCCTCGCGTACAAGGCGGAAGCCGAGATGCAAGGAGGAGCCCCGACCTTGGTAAAGCGGCCCTTAGCGAAGTAGGGCCGCACGGTCAGCACGGATTCAAAGAGGAAACATACCTGAAAACGGTCCCTGTAGGCCTCCTTTGACGCCTTATCGCACGCGCGATGAGGAATTCCGCTGACCCGGTTTGCACTCTCGAGCCTGGTTCAGAACACACCCACCCCTAACCCGGGCGGCCAGGCAAAAGACAAGAGAACCGGCGTCAGCCAATCTTGTCACTTCGTCCGCAAGCGCCAGACAAGTGAGGAGAACATGACAGCAAATACGACATACAACACGACCGTTGGTAACCGTCTCATTCTTGAGCTGAAGATCGATGCGTCTGGTGAAGTAACCCGCAAACAAAGCAAACTGGGCCGCAAAGATACGCTCGATGGAAAACTCCTCGCGCAGATCTATCCCGGCATCCAGGTAGCGCGCGTCAGTGTGCCGCATGAGTTGACGCCGTATGAGCAGTCTGTGGTCGAAAACCGCATGGCAAAGCTCGTTTACGGTGGGGTCGAATACAAGCTTGCGGGTGCGAGTGGTTCGGCGAAGGATGGCAAGTTCTACTTCGTCGATCAGGCGCATGCGAAGCAAATTGCTGAGCGCTTTCAGCATTGGCCCGAGGCAGCGATCGTGTATTTCGCAATCCTTGTCTCCGACTGCAAGCTGATGGTGGAGGAGCCCAATCTGAACATCGTCGTCGTCAAGGATCACGACCTTGGCACCAACGACTGTCGCGGCTGGGTACGGGAATCCCTCTACCGGAAGCTGAAGATCGGCACGAATCGATTTTGTCAGTTTCGGCTGGCATTCGATACGCGTGAACCAAAGCAGGCAAAGGGTGCACTGAAGGCAATGAGCGACCGCGTAGCTGACAAGCTCGGGGTTGACATCATCTTGCCGGAAAGCTCCTGCAAGCCTTCACTCAAGGGAGGAGTACGTTTCCTTTCGCAGTTGGGCACTTCGGGCAGAATGTATACCGGTCCAGCGATTCTCGGGATCAAGGAACTATCCCGGGTATCGGAGTACGGATCGAGCTACACCCTGATCGAACATGCTTCGGAGGAGGCTCTTCAGCTTGAGGTCATGCTTCGAGGAATCGAACGGATTCGCAAGGTGAGGAAAGCCTGGGACGAAAATGACTATGAATCGTTGTTCGAGGTAATCGGCAAGTCTGAGATTGCCACGTTCGACGAGGATGCCAGCTTCGATCCCGACGCGTTGGATCAGGAAAACAATCCTGTTTCGGAAGGCGTGGATCCGGCCGAAGCTGTATTGCTAGCCGATCGTAGTGGAACCAGCATCAAGTTCCCCTACGTCGCGAACCAGCTCAATCGCAAGTTAGCGCGTTGGGCATTTCGTACCTGCACGGGTGGTGATCTGAAGTTGCCATCCTTCGCTCTTGCGGATGATGGCGTCCTGATCGAGTACCGGGGAAAAGTTCTCTCGGCTTCGGACTGGATACCTCAGGACACCTCCATCACATCGTTAACGGCAGAACAGGGTCTTTGCATCCGTTATCCCATTCGGATGCAAGAGGATCTGCTTCCTGTCCGTCACCTCACCAACGACGAGCTCATCCCAACGCTCAAACAGGCGTTAGGTGTGCCCGACCTCGACGAATCGATCGTTTCCTACATTCTTCAACACCAGCTTCGCATGGAGGGAACCTACATCCTTCATTCCGAGACGGCGAAGAAGAATGGCGGCGACTTCGACTTCGACACCGTCTGCGTGATGCCGTCCGATCAGTTCCCGAAGTTCATCGCGGGAAGGATCGCGTACGGAGAGAGGTTCCAACAGGAAAAAACGAAGCACGAAAAGGCCAAGTCCCCCTGGTGGAACGTGTACCTGGTTGCGATGAAAGCGCGTGGAAACCGGATTGGATCCATCACCGATCTCAAGACCTCGTGTCTTGCGGCGGGACGTCCAGACCTGGCCTACAAGCTCGTCCAGCAACTGCAAAACGCACTCGACTCGTTGAAACACAGGGTCGGGATTGATGAATCTGTCGTAAGCGAAATCCGGAAAGAGGTAGCGCAGGCCCCTTGGCTCAGGCATAAGCGTGAGCGTCGGGTTTCTGATCTACCTGCGTTCTTGGAAGTCGCAGACACAGACAAGGTGGGCAGGCTCTACAACGTGTTGCGCAAGGAGCTTGGCTTTCTTCCTGGCGAACTCGGCGGCAGCTTCGAAGAGAAGATGTCGATCGAGGACTTCCGCGGCCTCTTCTCTGGCGAACCGGTCACGAAGGAGATGTTCGAGGAGTGCCAGCTGGTCAATTCGATCTACGCAGATATCGCTAGCCGGATTGTGCAGCGCGAGGAAGAGGTCAAACTGCAACTGAAGAACGCTCAGGCGCTATGGGAAGCCGTACGCAAGGGTGAAGACAAAGAGCAGAAACGGTCTGCGGTGATTGCGCGCAACAAGGCACAATCGGCGCTCTGGGAACACGAGCAGGATGCGAAAGATCAGTTCAGTTCGCTTCACCTGTTCGTGCACTACTGGGCGCAAGGCAAGGAGGAGAATCGACGGGCATGGGCACAGGCGATGAACACTGTCGTCACTGGTGGCACAGGTTCCGGCGCCGTTCTCTTCCAATCGTTTCCGCAGGAGGTCGTTGACACGTTCGCAGAGGTCACCGGCGGTCAGCGGGTTCGAGTGCGCCTTCCAAAGACCATCAATGGCCATGTCTGGTTTGATTGCGAACAGCGGGCCTGGCTCGTTGAACGCATCGTCAATCCGGAAGGTCCAGAAGGTGAGAAGAAGGTTTTCCTCTTTCAGTACAAGGGAAAGCGTTCGTTGACCTTCGATAACACGAGTGTTCCGGTTTCGCTCGGAAACTCCTAACCAGCAAAGGAGAAGCTAGAGCCTCTGGCTTGGCTTCTCCTTTTCTGTCGCTACAGCGTGCCCGAGGAGGCCGCCATGAAATCGCTCTTTGTCATTCCTTTAACCCTCGTGGCCGCGGTGGCAGGCGCACAGACCACAGGGCAGAACCAGATACGGCATGTGCAGACGGCCCTAAACCACCTTACCGTGCTCGAGTTTGGCGAGCCCGTGACGACGCTCGCCGTCGCCGACCCTGACAGCTTCAAGGTCGAGCGTCACGACGACAAGGTATTTGTCATGCCGCTTCGTGAGAAGGTGGCGACGAATCTGTTCGTTTGGACGGCTTCTCGGCAGCTCAGCTACGAGCTCGATTCAGCAGGTCAACTGGCCGCGATGGATGTTTTGATCCGTACCGAACCGAACGCCGGCACTCACCCAAGAGTGGGGTCGCCTGGCGTAGTCACCGATGCAGATACCCGAAATGTTACATCGCAGGTTTTGGCGCAGACCATGATGGGTGTGGAAGGTATCACCCACGACTCAGCCAAACCTTCGACGGGACAAGTTCAGGTCGAGGTTGAGCAGGTGTATCGCTCCAAGGACCGGCTCTATATCCGCTATTCCATCAGCAATCAGACTGATGCTCCCTTTCGACTGACGACACCCGACGTCTCGAACCCGTTGCCGACGCAGCAGCCGACCTCACTCATTAGCCTGCGGAACCATCAACTCTCGGTAAAGATCTTTGAATCTTTCAGGGCGAAGCCGGGCTCAAGCCTGACGATTGTGCAAGCTGAGACCACTGCCAAGGACTTGGCTCCGGGTCAGAAGACCACGGGAATCGTCAGCGTCCGGAATTCAGAAAGCAATCCTCCACAGATCTATGAGCTGAACTTCGGAAACGACAAAGGCCAGTCGATTATGGTCGAGGCCGTCCTGTAGTCATGGACGCGCATGGGCACGTCTCGCCAGCCGAAGTGCGCGTCGCGCTCCGGTGTCTTTACAGCAGTGACCCTGAGTCGAACCTGCAAAAGGCTTTGCTTCGATCGCTCACCGACGACCTCAAGCCGGTTGATGCCAAAGGCCGCTGGAAGCCAAGTCCGCTACTGATCCTCGTCGTGGTCATCGCGTCTGCAATCGTGGCGGTCTTTCTCTACTTCAGCCTTGGAGCCGCGCGATGAGTCCCTATTACGATCAGCCACGGCCCCCTCAGCAGGGTCCGCAGGATCTCGTTGGCGTCATTGTGTTGGTCGGTTGCGCCGTGCTTGCCTTTTTCTGGTATGTGGCAGTCACGCGCCTGCATCTCCGCAATCAACAATGCCTAGAAGTCTTCATCTACTGCGCCACCCTGTTCTTCGGAGGTGGCCTGGTCGTCGCACAGCTGGTCGGCAAGAGGGCCAAGCGGGAGGCCAACTGGCCTCATCCGCCGCTGTTCGTCCCAGGAGCAAAGGATGCGGCTACCGTTACAGACGCCAATCAGAACGGCGCCACACTGCTCGGCTACGACATCCACAAGGAAGCGTGGTTGTGGCCCGACGCTGTAAGGATGAAACATGGCGTCATCGTCGGCGGAACAGGTGCCGGCAAATCGACCTTCCTCGAAAACATCATCGCTCAGGACCTTGCAAGGCGCTTTGGCGACCGGAAGATGCCGATGATCATCTTTGACGGTAAAGGAGAGCGCGAGTTCCTTGATCGGCTTCTGCCACACATCGAAGCAGCTGGCCGCCTCCAAGATCTTCGGGTGCTCGATCCGACGCACCCGTCTGAGTCGGCGCGCTACAACCCGTTTTATGCCTTCGATGATGCTTATCAGGAGCATGTCAACTTCATCTTTCGATCCTTTGGTCTGCGCGAAGACTTCTTCAAGGGCCACCAGGAAGCATATCTTTCGGACCTCGTTCGGGTGCTCCAGTACACGGGCAAGCTCTTCAATGTCTACGACGTGCTGGTGATGGCGCTCGATGAAAAGGTACTGCAAGAACAGATCGAGATCGCGAAAACGCGCCTCGCCACCCTCCCCAATCTCTCCATGCAGAAGCGGTTGAACTTCGAAATGTCGGTACGGATGCTGCAGCGGTCCTTCTCCGACCGGGAGCGCGTGGAGAAAATCCAGGGACTTCTGAACGAGCTGCTGAGCTTCCTAGAGGACGAGCTATCGATCGTGACCGGCTCTTACCAGGACCTGCTGACGCTCGACGACGTCTTCGAGAAAGACCTAATCCTCTTCGTTTCACTGAACACAAATAGGAATCAGCGGGCTGTCGAAGCCTTAGGAAAGATCCTTCTCCAGAACATTCAGCTGATGGTAGGCAAGCGCTACGCACAGGCCACGAGCGATCGCGACGCTAATGAACCGATGCTCTCCGTCATCCTCGACGAGTTCGCTCCCTTCGCATATCCCGGGTTCACCCAGGTTCTTCAGACCGCGCGTGGCGCCCGTGTCTCATTCCTTTTCTCCTTCCAGAGTCTGCCCCAGCTACAGCGAGTGAGCCAGGCATTCTCGGATGAGGTCTCGTCGGCGCCGGGAACGAAGATGATCATGAACGTCTCCGAGGAGAACACGGCGCAGTGGTTCCTGAAAGCGTCCGCAAAGATTGCGACAAAGCGGCGCAACCTGGCCGTTCGTCGGACAGGCATCTTCACTGCAACGTACACGGAGACTGGAACCGGCAGCGAGAGTGAAATGAAGGAGACCCGGGCTCGGGAAGACCACATCAAGAACCTTCCAGTGGGCCAAATGGAGATCCTCATGGTCGACAGTCGCGAGGGTACGCGTTACTCGCACCTGCATGTTCGCCGCGCTCCGAGCTTCCGTCTGGAAGGTCTTGTCCCAAGCCTTTACCCGATGATGCACAGCTATCTTGACCCGAACATCGGAGTCAATCTGCGCTTCAAAGAGGCTGAGAACCGGAAGCAGCGGCGCAGAAGGACTGCTGGTGTTTCGCTCGACAACCCCCCAGGAGAATGATGTGCGCCGAACTTCTGTTATCCAGACCCTGCTTATTGTCTCGATGTTCTGCCCTCCCCAAGAAACTTGCTTTGGGCAAGGTCAGAACCACGGACCCTTGGCCCCCGGTCCCGCAAAGCATAGACAGCCTGGCTTCTTCGACTACGTTCTCGATAAGGTCAACCCGAACGGCAACGACTATGGCTCTGCAATGCAGAGTGGAAGAAGCAGTCTAGTGGAGCACTCCATCGATGATCTGTACTTCTGGTCCAACGTCGTAACCCTGCTTCTTTTTGCCGGAGCCGCCACTCTCCTGTTTTTACAGTGGCGCTCCGCTGACAAGAAGGAAGTGATCTCCGCTGCTCTGATCACTCAACTTTGGAACGGGCGTGTGAGCGACCGGATCGAAATTAATCGACGGACTGAACAGTTCAACCGGCTGGTAGAAACCCACAATTCCGAGGTGGAGCGGGCATTGATGCTCAAGTCGCAAGCTCCAGAACCGGGCAAGGAAGCCGCGGGGAACCTCAGCCGAAACGTACGCGACCTCGCCCACAAGGGTCAGCCGAAAACCCGCAAAGGGGAGCCTTCAGAGCAGACTAGTGCCGCGGCTCCGTCTCCCGTTTTACCCGAAGCAGGTGCTCTCGACCTGCAGCAGAGCAATCTTCTGCTTCAGCGACGGGTTGAGGCAATGCAGAGCAGCGAACAGAATCTGAAACAGCGACTCAATCAAACGACACTCCTCCTCGATCAGGAGCGCCGGCGCAACGCGTCTCTCAAGGGCGCGTAGAAGGTTCCATGTCTTACAAATCTCCCTCCGATTTCCCGAGCCACGATGAATGGTTCTCCTATGTGCACGATCACATCCCTGCTGACGAACGGGCGTATGTGCTCGCTTGCGGTCGCACGCACCTGTTCAAGAACTTCTATAAGGTCCACGGCGAATCTATTCCGCCAAAGTTCGAACAGGAGTTCAGAAGTGTTCAAGCGCTTTCCGAACCCGAGCGAACGGAACGTCTCGAAGAGTCGAACAAGCGCATCTTTGCGGATATCACCGGGTTCCTGTTCGACAAATTGCAGCCGCGCATAGTGCTTCCCAACGCGATGACGCCTGGATCGTCGCGGCGACAAATCGAGGAACTGCGGGCCTATCTCATTGAGAAGAATCGCTACTTCGCCGTCTGGGCGGCTTACAAAGGAGAGCTAAAGGGACAGGTTCCGTCGCCCGAGTGGGATCAGTACGTGCGGGAACAGCTTGGATCAGGCAACAAGGATGACATCACCTTCACCCATGCGATGGCCGAACTCGACAAACTTCTCCTCTATTTTCAGGACAGGAATGAGCCGCTGCCGAAGTATTTCTTCGAGCGTTGCTGGTTCCTTCATCACCTGCGCGGCCCGGAGAGAATGCTTCAGACCAAGGCGCTCTTGCACGTGTTGACCTCGGAGATCGACGGATGCGCGTCCGTGTAGTCAGCTTCGGAACCAACTGGTGGGCCATGCATTCGCGTGAAGAGAGCGATCCCTATCGCTTCCGGCGTGGAGCAGCCTACTTCAACGCCGCCGCTTTGATGTGCGCCAGGCGGCTACGTCACAGCGCGGCGTTTTCCGGCCAGATTAGATTCAACGCGAAGAGCGGCTTCGATCCGGAGTTCCCAACACGGGCGATCGGGCGCACTTTTCTTTGCTCAGGGCCAAATGTAATTGCCGGCAAGCTCCACTTCTTATTTGCACGTCCGGCAGGCGAAGCATTGCCAGACGCTTACCTCGTCACCCTGAACTCAATGGACCATGGCGTGATTTCCTTCGACAAACCCGGCTGGAGATCGTCCGGAGTGCAGCCCATCTGGATCAGCTTGCGGGGCCGAAGGTATGAAGCAATCGTGCTGATGGGCGTCACCGATTGGATCGCGAGCGACCTCGGGAGATGGACAGTCGACGCGACCTTGAATCGTATCTCGCTCTCTGACTGTGGGGAAGGAGCGATTCTGTGAGATACCACAAGGGGTACATCGCCCTCTCCGACACGCGAGACGTGCCGATGATCCTGCACGTTCGCAACGCCCGAGCGATCTATTTTGACCAACTGTACGACTTGCTGTCGCTCGATGGGACGACAGCGTCGGCGCGGTCGATGCGTTGGCGCGTAGCACGGATTGAAAGGGCGGGACTGATTTCGAAGTTCGAGGGATTGCGGCATCTCGCGAAACCGGTGTTTGGAATCACTCAGTCCGGCTTGGCTTTCCTTGAGTCGCGCGGACACTACCTACTCTCCCTGCCGAGTACGACGGACCGGATTCTGCATCCATCGCAGGTTCCGCACGCACTCGAACTGGTGAATATCCGGCTTGCCTTGGCCCAGGCCGGTCTCCTACGCTCCTGGAAGTGCGAGCTTGAGGTCACGTCACGGAACCTAGTATTCGAGAATGCGGCAACCAAAGATTTCGACGCAATAGCGGAAGTTGGATCAGCAGAAAGCATCCGCTGTCTGGCAATCGAATATGAAAGAAGTCCGAAGGCCGCATCGCGCTATCGAGCGATACGAGAGATCCTGGACCAGGATCGGACGACAGACCTCGTGCTGTATCTGGCGGCGAGCGACGACATTCTGTACTTGCTTGCGTCGGAAATGAGCTCTTCGCGCAAGCGGATCGCGTTTGCATTGAGCGAATCGTTTCGCCGTTCACTGCTCGAAACGCGCACGCTGACGAATACACAGGACTCGCAGATCGTGCCCTTGCGAGAACTGCTGGCGGACTAGAGCTGTTAAGTCTCCTCTCCGACGGATCGCTCGTGTGCAGCATTTTCGAAACCTCCACTGCCGGCCATTGACTTCCTAATCCCATCCCATTCCCTTCCGAATGCCGACCCATTGACCTGCATTGCCGAGTTATTGAGCAGAAGCGTTGAGATCTAAGCGCCCTGCACTCAGAGACTTGCGTCCTGACTATCCCTTGTGTGCGTAAGTGTTTCAGGGGTGGAAAGTGAGTTGTGCGAGGTGAAAGAGGCAGAATGCCACATCCGCGGACTGATCAGCAGAAAAGGAGCTTACTCATGACGGAAGGTTTGGAGCAGGTGCGTCGTTTAGCGCAGGAACACGGCAGCAATCTTGGGTTGGTTTCTAACCACTCTGGCGATAAGGACACGACGCGGATGCTAGGTCTTGTGCGCCAAAATTACCCCGATGTCCGCGCCTATGACATCAGGGCCGACACCGGCTTGAACAAAGATCACCAGTATCAGCCGCCGATTGGGCACGGTCAGGCTGTGCTGAAGTTCTTTCACTGACGATTGGTGAACCACTTAGCTTCTGATTACGCCAAGAATCGAACGACACCGCCATCTACTCGCAGTGCTGCTCCAGTGGTGGCGGACGCCTGTTCGGAACAGACGTAAACCACCATATTGGCCACTTCTTCCGTTTCGGCAAAACGCCTAATGATCGAGGTAGGCCGGTTGGCTTGAAGGAAGTCTTGCTCTACCTCTTCCATGGTTTTGCCGGACTGCTTTACTACGGCATCCAGCGATCCTTTGAGAGCTTCGGAGCGTGTGGGACCGGGGAGAACCGCGTTTATGGTCACTCCTGTGCCAGCGACCGACTCTGCAACTCCGCGCGAGATGGCCAGTTGAGCCGTCTTCGTCATGCCGTAGTTGATCATTTCAGCGGGAATATTGAGGGCAGACTCACTACTGATGAAGACGACCCGGCCCCATCCGCGAGCTACCATGCCGGGAAGATAGTGCCGCGTCAAGCGTACACCACTCATCACGTTGTGCTCGAAAAGACCTGTCCAATCCTCATCTGTCAGCTCACTGAAGGGCTTTGGATGTGCAGTGCCAAGGCAATTTACAAGGATATCGGCATCCTCAAATTGCGACATGAGCGTGGCAGCGCCTGCGGCCGTAGCCAGATCCGAAGCAACGCCCGTGAGAATGCCGTTCGGCACCGTGCTGCGAATGTCCTCAATCGCCATTTGGACGCGCTCTTCGGTGCGACCGTTGACCGCGACGTTTGCGCCGGCTGCGGCAAGCCCACGCGCAATTGCTAGTCCGATGCCCGCCGTGGAGCCGCTAACGACAGCCTTCTTGCCCGTTAGATCGATATGCATCACAACTCTCCTTCGTCCGCACAGCACAGAAACTGTATAAGACAAAATACATCCTGGAGGCACGAATGGTGAATCCCGAACACATCACGTTGAATGTCCCAATGTAGGCGAGAACCCGCTAAGGACCAAGAACTGCTTGCGGCCCTGGTGCACTTGCATGTGCGTTTACCAATCTATAAAAGAGCCCTTCTTGATGTTCTCGCTCGCACTGGGAAGTGGCATCCGGCTTCATCCCCTGTACATACCCGAGGGCTACAAGAATGGAACAGCCGGCATTTATCTCAGATGCCTCTCCTGCTGAGGCTGCATTTTCTCGATCGAGGCTTACCTTCAAGCGATCCACCTTCGCGACCGGTCTGCGTTCGATGAAGTGGCGGACCTCGAACGCAAGTTGAACTTCACGATGAAGCCAAACGCCAGCCGGGTGCAGATCGTGGAGGCTCATTCCTCAGCACTCATCGAGGAAGCGCGGCAACAAAGCTTCTGCTTCTGACACCAGACGTCAGCTCCAGCCTGTCGATTATCCACAACCTTAGTCATTCCGAAGCCGCAGCTGCTTGGCTTTCATGTTGTGCGCCGTGCTGTTTGGAAGCGCAGAACACTTCTGCGGGTCGTGAGTTGCCCGGCCTCTTCCTGTGTTGTTTGTCCCACTCGCCTGATCACCTCACGCCTCAACTCAACCGGCACAGATGTGCCGCAGAAAGGAATCCCCATGCCTGAACTTCCTCGGATCGTCTTGTCTCCGGTCCCTTATGCTCCCGTTCTCTCGCTGCGTCTCGCTCTGCGTAGCTTGTTCTGTTTCGTTCTTACAGCGTTCAACGTCGGAGTAATTGCCTTTGCAGCCACCACGCTCCACCCGGCAGTCGTCGGCCACCCGCTCCAGCTTTTCGGAGTTAGGTTGCTCTTTGCGGCACTTCTCGGATCGCTCGCGAGGGTCTGGTTTGCCGTCCTTCGCTCCGACAGACGTTAGTTCCGTGCACGTTCAACCCAGTAACGAAAGAGAGGAGATTCACCATGCAACGCAGCTTAGGAAAGATGTCCGCTCACAAGATGTTCAACTGGCGCGACCGCGCCGCAAGCACTACTCAGCAAACTGTGTCCGCGTTCCTTGAGGTTGGCGAGGCCATCGCCACTCGTTGGATCCAGACACCCAAGGGCATTCTGCTTCTGCAAGTGGTTCCGGACAACGCTTCGTCCGGCGCTATCTATGTGTTCGATCGTCAACGCGACGACTGGTACATGCTCTCTTTCGAGGGCTGTGAAGACCAGTTCACCTCCGAGCAGTTCGATCGTGTCTTCTCGGAGTACAAGCTGTTCAGCTACGTCGAGCAGCCGGGCCTCCTGCTGTCCCATATGCAGATGGCTCACGCATAACCCAGTCACTCCCGTTTCGCCCCCCAACAACCTCACGCAAAGTTCTACTCCAGGAGGAGTCATGAGTCTGTCCGCAGGTCGCATCCGCTCGATCAACCATCGTCTGGCCCAAGCCGAAGCTCTCGCCTTTCCCATCCCTCGCAACCAGACATCGCGCCTCTCCGCAATCCAAGCTCCGGCGAGGCAGTACAAGTACAGCCATCCCCACCTGAGCGAGCAGATGTAGATAGCACACGGATCCAGAGTTCTCTGGAGCCGCCCACATCCCGCAGAGATGGGCGACTGGAGTTCGACTGGACCGTCGAGTTCCAATCGCCCGGCAACCCAGATTGGAGAGTTCACCATGCTTCCTGGCGAGACCATCGCCTCCGGCGCCCCGGTAGTTTGTCCCGATTGCGCAGTCCACGTTGTCCTCAAGGTGCTGCATAGCCCCGCAGGCTTCTACATCGGTACCCGATGCGACTGCGGACCCTACACCCGAGAATCCGGCTACTTCAGGACCCACACCTCGGCAGCTCACGCTCTCGAAACAGGCCAGTTCGACCGTTGAGATCCTGAACAGAGGAGGATTTGACCGAGTTTGAGGGCCGGGATACAACCACACAACTGGAAAGGAGACTCCGGCTATGCCAGACCGCTTCTGCGTCAGCCGCCAGACCGTGGACGACTTCATACGGTTATTCGTGAACCGTCTTGCCTACGGCATTCAACGAGACAAACCGCTACCCGACGGCACGGTGCCGTACATCAGGCAGAAACGGCCCCTCGATTCGGGTGCGGTGAGGATGCACCTGAACGGGATATGACGATCAACCTTTTCGCCATCAACCCGCAAATTCAGAGCGCGAAGTGGGTGGCCATCGACGCGGATTACGACGGCTCACTGGAAGCTCTTTTCCAACTGCAATGGGAACTGAAGCAGGACGGAGTGGATGCGGCACTCGAACAGTCACGTCGCGGTGGTCACCTCTGGATCTTCGCGGAGAGGCCACTGCTCGCATCCCAGTGCCGCATCTATATCTACAATCTGGCGCTCCGGCTCGGCGTGCCCGTCAAAGGCGCCGGTCTCAGAGAAGGCATCGAGGTCTTCCCCAGGCAGGATAAGATCAAGGAAGGCGCTTATGGCAATGCGATTCGCGCGCCGCTGGGAGTCCATCGTAAGAGTAATCGGCGGTACTGGTTCTATGAAGCAGACCTGAATCCCGAAGCTCAGATGGCGTACTTGCAGGGGCTGAAGAAGCTTACGTCTGCCGAACTTGAGTCCCTTACTCAGGGGATGGCGCTGCCACGAGCGTACCGACCACCTGATCCGGAGCCGTTCGTTCCGCGATTTCCGGTTGCTGGCCGTCACGAATTCCGCATCCTCGACTACGTGCGGACTACCGGAAAGCAGGACAGCCGCAACTGGAGAGCGCAATGCCCCTCTTGCGCCAAAGGTGGACGGGACCGCTCCCGCAATAATCTCGGGATCAAGATATCGGATTCCCGCTTCTACGTGTGCCGCGCCGGATGTACCAAAGAGGATATTCGATCGGCCCTCGGTCAACCCATTCGCAAAGGCTTGATGGTTTAGGACACGCACATGACCACCGAATCGAAGTTTCAGAAGTCGTCTTCCGTGTCTCGACCCTACGTTCTCCATGGGCTCTCGCTTCCGGCAAGCGTCTTGAAAGCACTCCAGAAGCGAGCGATCTATTGCACTCCCAACCTCTCGATCGAACATCAGCACTTGGCAAACCGCTATGTGCTGCGTGGCGTCGAGTCTGGGGGCGCGGTCGCTGACATGGGCCGCGCTTGCGCTTACCTGTCGCTGGACGGACAGCCACTGCCTTGGTTGCAGACGATCGACTCTATTGCGGTGAACGGACGTCATGCGATCTACATTGCCGAAAGCGTGGTCCGTATCGAGATGCTGCGGACCGTGGGGACCTATGAGGTGGTCATCACTCGGCACAGCTTGTGTGTTCCAGAGGGACGAACGCGTCCGGAGGTCTCCTCAGAATTGCTGTTCCGCGGTCAGGACGGCGTTCTCCCTCTCGACCTCTGGAAGGAGGAACACAAAGCTGTCCGTGGCGAACTTGCTCCGACCTTCTACAGTCGTGCCGGTGAAACGATCGAACTGCCGCCGCGATTCGATAAAGCGATACGGAAAATCACGGGGGCTGTTTGCTGCGTGGGCTGTCGGCACACTCATCTGGGAGTGTCGCTCCCTGCTCAGTAGGCGTGACATGTCCTTCAGCGCCTACCTGGTTTCGAATGCGGTAGTTCCTTCCCCCAATGCGACCTAACGTTGCCGATCCTGTGGCTACAGCATGGTCTTCTGCAGATACTTTGCGGAATACTGGAGCCACTCCACAACGACACCGTCGTTGTTCCGTGCGTACAGCACTGTTCCGGTTGGTGCGTCGAAGCAGTCCTGGACGATGACGGCCCCGTGGTTCAACAGATCGGTTCGTGTCTGAAACAGATCATCGACTACGACCGGTCCTACTATCTCCCGCAGCGCTCCTTGCATTTTTGGAGGAGCGGCAATGACACAGAAACTGCCGAGAGCCGCGATCTCGAGCTCTCCGGCCGTAAAGCGGAGGTCAACATCTCTCCCTGTGAGGGTGCGAAGGGTAGTCAGGGTCAACTCCATATCTCCGGTGACAACACGTGCGTAGGTCTTCAGTATCACCGTGTTGCCTTTGCATCCATCGTTGTTGTGCACGAGGAGGCGGTTCGAACCTTCTTCCAGATCTCCGGTGTCCACTGCACGTACTCGGTCAAGACGCCGTCGCGGGTGCGGGCAAACATATTATGGCCGGTCATCACCTGGGTGATGGGTGACACGATCTCAGCGCCGCAGCCTTCGATGACTTCCTTGGTCGCGGCCAGATCGTCCACGATGACCGGGCCGACGGCACCGATGAACGGCTTGATTGATTCCGCCGGACCAGCCACGACGCAGAAGTCCCCAATCGTCAAAACCTCCATGTCCTGGAACGGCTCACGCAGTTCCGGATCACGTCCAACCAACCGCCGGAGAACTGTCAGTGTAGCGTCCACGTCACTCGGGAATATTCGCGAGTAGGCTTTCAGAATCATTCGTACCTCCTGAACTGCTGAACCTTGAAACAGTTCACTGCTAATTGAACTATAGGCGGAAACGAAAGATAGTTCAACCCGTGTTGAACAGTTGTACTCTCAAGGAATGGTAACGAAAGCTCTGCACCGCAGAAATCGTGCTCCCGCTCTGTCAGAAGTTCTCGACGCTCTGAGTGACCCGACGCGACGACAAATCCTTCTGCAACTCGCCGAGAAAGACTTCTGCTGTGGCTCGTTCGATTCGCTAGGGCCGAGGACCAGGCTTACCTACCATTTCAACCGTCTCCGCCAAGCCGGCCTGATCCAATCCACACGCGATGGACGATATCTAATCCTTACCCTGAAACGAACCGAAGTCGATCACGCCTATCCGGGACTTCTTCAGTCGGTCTTAACTGCAGCGGCGAACGAAGCTCTGACCTGAATGCTCGCCCCGCAGGCCAAGGATACGGCTGCAGTAATAATGGTCCTCATAAACGCCGATCTCGTCAGCTATCCAGGTCAAGCCAGCGAGTGCCGGCTTCGGCCCCGCCGCTGTTCAGCTGCACAATCCGCGCATACGACTCGTTTCTTGATAGTTCTACTTCAGCTTCAATCCCGGCGCTCTCTGGAGCGCCATTTGTTTTGGAGGATACGATGGCTACTCACGAAGAGAAACTTATGATTGGACCCGCCACACTGTTTGCTCAGCTGGCAGACCCGTTCCACTCGTCCGAGATCAAGTGGCGGGTCACACATACAACTCAGGACGGGAGCCGTGGCGCCGTCATTGCCTTTGCAGATCCGCGGGCCTACACGGATCGCCTCAACCAGATCTTCACACCGACGGGATGGACTCGGACCTATGCCGTGGCAACGGTTGCCGCCGTAACCCGGTTCAAGCGAGACAAGATCATCGCGACGGGCAAAGTCCTCGTCACGTGCACGCTAACCATACATGGCCTGGGTTCTCACACAGGCGGTGGAGAAGAGTGGGCGGATGAAGAGAACGCAATGACGAGCGCCGAGGCACAGGCTTTCAAACGGGCCTGCACCTGCTTCGAGCTCGGGCGTTACTTGTACAACTTCGTAGAGATGTGGGTTCCATTGAGCAACCGTCGTCAGCCGCTGGAGTTTCCGACGCTGCCGAAGTGGGCGCTTCCCAAGCTGCAGAGCAAAGATCGCCAGGATTACTCGCAGGCGGCAGCGCAGACGAAGGCGACGCAGTGTGGTCCCATCGACCAGAACGTGACGGCCAAGATCGACGGCTTTCGACGCCTGCTCGGAGACCGCATTCATGGAGAGATCCTGTGGCGCGTCGCTCGGTCCGAGAAAGCCAGTGCGATTCCTAACGCTCAGCTACAGAACAGTGTGGTGGACGCCATGGAACGCGCTACTCGCGGAATCCACCGCGCGAATGCTCTCGCCGAAGCCGTCGGCGATACGGCGTTCATATCGGTGCTAGACGGCCTGCAGATCGGGTCCATGACAACAATCGATAGCCTCGAAGCACTCAAGCGATTGGTTCTGGAACTCGAGCGTTTGGAAGAACAGCAAGCAGCCTGATCTCTTATCTGAACAACCAAGGGAGCTGGTAATCGGGAGGTGCCATGTGCAACGTGCAGATGATCCGGGAGGAGCGAGGTCTGGTCTCCATCCCGGTCCAGAAGGCTGTCTACTGTGAAAGCTGTGAGCAGGTCTCGAATTCGGCTTGTTGCCGATGCGGACTCTGCGGGTCGGAGGCGATCGTCGAGCTGTTGGGTCTTTTCAGCGAACCGTATCAGCCGGACCCGAGACCGCCGGCTACACCGATTGCTGCTCTTCGCGAAGCGGCCTGAGTTCCAGCCACGAAAAAGAACACCCAAGCGGAGTGGGGTGTCGGGCCGTGAACCCAGAGACCTGGCAGGACAACTCGGTACAAAGAAACAGAACAGAATTATGGAGGTGCTGTATGCGTTCTGTCGCACGTCTGAAGATGGGCTACTACCCCCTGCCCGAAACCGAAGGGATCAAGCTGCGTGGCTTACTTGAGTTCTCAGCGTCAGCATCGGTCGTAGACCCGTGTGTGGGGCAAGGAACGGCTCTACACCTCGTCACGAGCGGGGCGGAGGTGCTGCGTCATGGGATTGAGCTTGATGCAGAGCGTGCCCTGGCCGCCCGGTCCAATGGGATACAGACCTTGCAAGGGAATGCCTTCGACGCAGTCGCCCGCCCCGAGTCGTTCTCCCTGCTTTACCTGAATCCGCCCTACGATTCAGAGATCGGCTCGGTTGCGAACAACCGCATGGAACGGCTGTTCCTGGAGCACACGTACCGGTGGCTCGTGCAGGAGGGGGTTCTGGTCCTGGTGATACCGTTCGAGCGCTTGCACGATTGTGCCGGACTCCTGAGCTCCCACTTTGGCCGGCTGAGCGTGTTGCGGATGACCGATGAGGAGTCGGTACGCTTTCGGCAGATCGCAGTCTTCGGGGTACGCCGAAATGTGCGTGGGTCCGCGCTCGAAGCGAACAAGCGGCAACTTCAGAAGATTAGCCCTTACGGCAGCTTCAGCGAACTACCCGCCCTGGAGCCCGGCGTAACGCATCCCTATATTGTTCCCGGCTCCCCCGAAACGGTCCTGAGCTATCGTGGGCTTCCTTACGACACCCTCGAAGACCTACTCCCTCGTTCAGGCGCCTGGAAACAGGCGGCTCCCTTTCTGCTGCCGCGCGAGGATGTCGCGACGGGGCGGCCGATCACACCTCTGCATGGCGGTCACGTCGGCCTGTTGTGCACTGCCGGGCTGCTTAATGGTGTGTTCGGAAGCGGGGACGAACGGCACATCGCGCGATGGAGATCAGTGAAGCATGTAACGACGTTCACTGAGGACGAGGGCGACACTCAGGTCGTCCACCACCGAGAGCGATGGACGAATGAGTTGCGCCTCGTCTACGCGGACGGACGGACCCTGAAGCTCACCGAAACGCCTGCGAAACCGGAAGAGGATACCGATGCAGAATGCACATCTGCGGCTAGGGCTGCTTGAGTACCAACGCTTTACGGAGAAGATCTCGACCCGCATCCGTGTGCGGGTCGACCGCTATGTGGGAGAAGGCAGAAAAGCGCACCTGCTCAGCGTCTTCGGCAACGATTCCGACGTGGGGGCCATCACGGCGGCGGTGCACGAGAAGGCGACGTTCACGCTGACGTTCCCGGACGGCACCATCAAGGAGGTCAGCCTTGGAGAGCACGCATGCTGCTACAAAGGCGCAATCGTCCTCTCAGACCGCACACAACCAGTGCGCCACCTTCTGGCGGTTTCCGAGGAACTCCGCAACAACGCAGGCGTGGGCCGAACCATTCTCCTGCGCTATGAGCGAGATGAAGCCTGGGCGACGCTGGTCAGCTTTCTGGGGCTTCCGGCCGAGCCGAGCTGGGCTAGCTATGTCCTCAGTACGGTCGAGAAGGAGAACCGAATTCAGGACCTCGATGGGATTGGGTGCCAACCCGTGCTTGTCTCTGCTACAGCGGAGGAGATCCTTGGCTGGGTGAGCAACGGCGTACGCTCCCAGGCGCTCAGCTTACCGGAATGCAATGGCCCGATCCGGTGGCCAAGCTTCGCGCTTGAGGAAGTTCTGCGCCCAACGTCGATCGAACACGCGGCTTGAGCCAGAGTGGTACACTTGTGTACACAATTCAGGAGGCAACATGGAAGCTGTCAGGGTTGGCATACGCGAGTTTCGTGACAAGCTGGCAAGCTACCTCCTTGAGTCGGAGGCTCCTGTCGCGATCACGCGGCATGGGGACACTGTGGGTTATTACATCCCGGCGCGCCGGAGGCGCAGCGAAAGCGAACGCGAGGCACTAAAGGCAGCCGCGGCTCGCATGCAAGGAGTGTTGGCCGCTGAAGGTATCACCGAAGACGAGGTGCTTGAAGATTACAAAGAGTTGCGGCGGGGCGTTCGGTGATGAACGGCCCGAAGCGGCTGGTTCTTGATGCAAACATTCTGCTTAGGGCAGTGTTTGGGGTCCGGGTGCTGAGCCTCTTGCAGTCTTACGAAGATACTGTAGCGTTCTACAGCCCAGACGTTTGCTTCGTGGACGCCCGCAGATACATTCCCGAGATTGCGGCACGGCACGGTTTCGATGCGGCTGCTGGATTGTCCGTCCTCGATCAGCTTGAACATCTTATTGAGATCGTGGACAAGAGCCTATATGAAGAGCACGAAGAGACTGCCCGCGAGCGCATTGCATCCAGGGATCCCGCAGACTGGCCAATCCTTGCCACGGCACTGATGCTGGAAGCTCCTGTCTGGACAGAAGACCAGGACTTCTTCGGCACCGGAGTCGCCACCTGGACCAGCAGCAGGATTGAACTGTACTTCCAGATCTAACAACACAGCTTTTCCGGAAGCAGTGCGCGCTTCGTCCTCCCGAGCGGAACGAGTGCTTAGTCAAAGGCTGCTGCCCTAGCGGCCCTCTTTTCGTTTGCCCCTTCCACACTCCTTACCCCTATTAGTGAGGCTCTTCCATGGAGACTACCTTCGACTACCTGCGCGCCCACGCCGTTGAGCTTGGCGCCCGCATCCTTGAAACGTATCCTCCACTGCAAAGCACCAAAGATGCCGTCGCACCTGCCATAGCGACCTTGCTCAGGAAAGCGCTGCCCGCCCAGGCGCTTGCCATCACGGGCACGGCGAAGTATCTACGCACGGCGAAGGCGGCACGAATCGTCGCAGAGTGCGGCGCCGGCAAGACCTTCATGGCGCTGGGCACTGTCCACGTCCTCGCGGCTGGGAAAGCCAGCACCACGCTGGTGATGTGCCCCTCGCACATCACGCACAAGTGGGCTCGCGAGGCGCTCATGACGGTGCCGCGGGCACGTACTTTTTTGATCGAAGACATGCGCAATGGCGGTGATCCCAAGCGGCCGCACGGCATCTGCGAAGTCAAGTTGAGCAAGGGCAAGACGGTTTACGAGGGCAAGCGCGTCACTCTATCCGAGTTGAGACGAATGGGCGGAAAGGAATGGGGGCGGCGCTGCCCGGGACCGACGTTCTTCATCGCCGGAAAAGACCGAGCGAAACTTGGCTACTTCTGGGATCACGCATTTCTTAAGGCCAAATCGGGGCCGCATCTCGGCGGTGTGGTCAATCCGGACTCCGGGGTCGCCATTCTGAACTCGGAGGAGCACAAGCTCACGTCTCTGGATTTCGTGGATAAGCTGAAGGTGTCCGAGCTTCTACCATCCCTGCATGGCGGTACGACGCGTTACTCTGCGCTTTGGCAGGCGGACCGCTCGCGCATCCAGCGCATGGCGCCGCTCGAATACATCGGCCGGTACATGGGCGGATGGTTCGACTTTGCGATCGCGGACGAACTGCACCAGTTGGCAGGGGACACCGCGCAGGGCAACGGGTTGGGCGTGCTCGGACGAGCAGCCAGAAAGCTGATCGCGCTGACTGGCACGTTGATGGGCGGGTATGCCGATGACCTGTTCAACATCTTCTATCGCATGGAGCCGCATGCCATGGTCTCAGAAGGCTTCGCCTACGGAGGCCAGGGTCGCCGCGATTTCCAGCAGCAGTACGGTGTACTCGAAACGGTAGAGAAGGTGCGGGATACGGACAACGCTTGCTCCCGCGCCACGAAGAAGACGATCCATGTTCTCAGGAAGCCGGGGGCCTCGCCCCTCCTGTTCGGCAAGTTCCTGATGAACACAACAGCGTTTCTCTCGCTGGAGGACATCTCGGACAACCTGCCGCGCTACGACGAGAGCGTTATCTCGGTGGACATGGACGAAGAGCTCCGAACAGCCTACGAGGAGCTGGAGGAGGACATTCGCTCCGCGATCGAAGCGCACCGAGGGAACAAAAGCCTAATGAGCATCCTGCTCAACACGCTTCTCCTCTACCCCGACCATCCATACGGCTTCAAGGAGATCTGGGCACGCGCCTTCGATCCAGTGGCGAAGGCATACGAGAAGTTCCTGGTGACCGAGCCGGCGACTCTCCGGCAAGACTGTCTTTACGCCAAAGAACGCACTCTCATTGCGGACATTCGGCAGGAACTGCAACAAGGGCGCCGCTGCCAGGTGTATGCCACCTTCACCGGCGAAAAGGATGTGGCCCTTCGTCTCGAAACGGTTCTCCAGCAAGCCGGCTTCCGCGTAGCCGTGCTGCGCTCGTCGGTACCCACCGACAAGCGCGAGGATTGGTACGAGCGGCAGCTCAAAGCTGGCGTTGAGGTGGTCATCTGCCATCCGAAGCTGGTGGAGACGGGCCTCGATCTCCTGGCCTTCCCGACCCTGTACTTCTATGAGACCGGTTATTCGCTGCACACGCTGAGACAGGCAAGCCGGCGGTCCTGGCGCATCGGCCAGAGACACGCGGTGCGCGTCAAGTTCGTCACATACGCGGGCACGATGCAGGAGACCTGTCTTCGTCTCATGGGCAAGAAGATGCTCGTCGCCTTGATGATGGAGGGCAAGTTCTCCGGCGAGGGTCTGCAAGCGCTCGATGCTGACGAAGACTTAATGAGCGCCATGGCTCGTGAGTTGGTTGAGAAAGCCGGTGTGGGCGAATCGGCGGACGCCATCTGGCGTGAGCTCGATACGGAGCGAGGGAAGGTACAGCCCCATGCGACGGTGACGGAGGTGGAAGCCACTGATCCGTCAACGGACATGCCCAACCTTCTACCCGCCCCAGTCCCGCTACCGTCTCCCAGTATCCACCTGGTCGACGCGCCTCCACCGACGAAGAAGCGCCCGAAGCCCTCGCTCTGGCCGACAGCCATCCCTAAAGGTGCGCAGTTACGCCTCTTCGGTTGAGCACAGCAAAACGGAAAGTGAGGCCAGCTTAGGCTGGCCTCTTTTCTGCACGGAGATCGCTATGCGAAAGGGACCATTCCTGCCAGAGGACTTTCTGGCAACGAAGTTCTCGACCGGCGCCGACAAGGCTGATTTCGGAAACATGCTGCTGCACTTCGTTGAGTCCAACTGCAAGCGGGAGCTGTTCACGGACCGCTCTGACCAACGCCTCTCAAACTGCTTCGGGCACATCGCACATTGCGACCACGAAACGTTTTACGAGACATGGTTCAAGACGGATCTTGATCAGCTTCGCTTCCTCAAGCACACCCTGGCCGGACGTTGCTGGCCGGACCCGAAGTTTACGTTCAGCGACGTCGAACGGGCAATCCAGCGCGAGATCAAGGGCTGCGGCTATCTAGCTCGGTATGAACTACGAACCGAAGTCGCTGCGCATGCACGAGACATGGAAACGCTTCAGAGGCTCGAAGCGAAGTACCGCTCCTTGTCGATGCGTTGCCCTCCTGATGGTGAGCAGCCAACGACTCAATACCCTGATCGCTCTGAACTCGGAGTCATTCACACGGTTCCGATGCAGGCGAGCCTCTTCGAACTGGGCTGACACTGTTCCCGTTTCGTCGAGATCGACAGCTGTTACAGCATGAGGAGGTCACAGTGGGTTATAGCGTGTACTACGATGGTGAACTCTCGGTTGCTCCGCCTTTGACCGAAGCCGACGATATCGTTGTCCGGGCGGTCCTGAATGGAGAGCACACGGCAGAAACACTGGCAGTCTTCGCGGCAATTGCGGCCAGCTCGGAGCCCGATTTGCCCTGGCACGCAGGCCTTCTTATGGTTTCAGAGGAGAGGGATCTGATTCTTCCAGAAGAAGATGAGAGCCGTCACGGCCTCGGCACATGGTTGAGATTGGTGCTGCAGCGCTTCCTTTCCGAACGAGGCTACGTCCTAAACGGCCAAATCTCTTGGGAAGGCGAAGACGCCGACGATCGCGGCACGATCTTCGTCAAAGACAACCAAATCGAGATTGTCGATGACCTGATCTTCAACGCTGGGCCGAGTTGGAATCCCAACCCATACGCAAGCGATGAACTGAAGCAGACCATTCGAGAGCTCCTCGACTCCGCTGACAGCACCGGATGCTCTCCCGACCTAACCGTTGTCATGACGGAACGACTCGAGGCCATGCGTTCCCGCCTCCCTCAATACTGATTGGCGAGAAGTTCGACGGAGCAAGCCAGCTATTCACCACGCGAAGACGGCCCAGCCTCGTTGCTGGGCTGCCTTCGTTGTACTCTCCTGCGCCACTCAGAGGCTCCATGGAAGATCCAGATCCGATTCAGAAGATTTGCCCGCTCTGCCCTGCATTCGGGAGAGGAGATGCCCAAGCAGGCCAGGTCTACCACTTGTTCTCCCTTCGTTTCAGCGTATCTATCGCGGAACGGATGAGCCGCCACCACGATCTCGTCCAGGTCGAGCCGGGTGCCCTACGAGAGTGGCTCCGGCACGCGAAGATCGATGCAAAGCATATCGATCACATTCCGTTCGATGTGCAGCACGGGATCATGGTCACGCTTCCAAACGGCCTGGGTATGCCTATGATCGACGGCAACCATCGTGCCGCCCGTGCCTTGCGCGACGGCACGCATTTCTTCGCCGCGGTCCTAAACGAGAAAGAAACACTGAAGCTCCTGCGCCGCACGATCGGGCGCGCCGCTGCAAACCGTCTTTGGAAGCGGCTTTCCGCTTCGAAACGATAACCAGAGATACAAAGAGGAAATCGTGGCCAGCCTGAAAACCGAAGTGCTCTTGCGAGAGTTTCACTATAACGGAGTTCGCATACCCGATCCGGGTCCCGACCTTACAGTCGATCAGGTCCGGGATCTCCTCACTCCCAACTATCCCGAGATCGCCACCGCCTCTGTGACCGGGCCGGAGGACACCGGCTCGGTGCTTCGGTACACCTTCAGCCGAGCCATCGGCACGAAAGGCTGAGCGATGGCTACCCCAGCGATGACGCCGGAAGAACTGCTGGCGCTGTTCGCCGCGAAGGCGACAGCGCCACCGGCGGAGGCTAGTCAGCTACTCCTGAGGCACATGAAATGCCAAGATTCCGTCAACCTCGCTCGCATCGTGTCCCAAGCCATCGATCGATACTGCGGCGCCAGCCATCGACCGCTCTCGACCCCAACGGAGCTACTGGCGCCCCTGGGGTAGCGACCCTCGCGCCTTCCTTTGGACAGGCTCTGCCTCGGCTTGATCAGGTTCCAATCGCCTACAGTCACGAGTTCGACGCGGAGCTGGTGTATGAGCTGTGCGCAGCTCTTGTGCGAGAACGGCTTGGAACACCTGAATGTTGGGAGAAGAGCGGCGAAGATGCTCTCGTGTTTGCGCGACAAGCGATCATGAGCGGGATAGGCGAGGACCGCTGGAACCTGCTTCATCGAAATGTCGAATACCACCTGCAGGTCAATGAAGTCAGTCAACAAGACGTGTACGACACTGCTTTTGAGCCTGGAAAGCTGGTGGTGACGATCGAGTGCGGTGGATCCGGATACCTGAAGCTGGGTCCAGCCATCGGGGCTCTTGAAGCGGAAGCGGAAGGCTTGGGAGCCGCGTTCTATTGGACCCTCACCTACGCACTGTATCGGGTGATGAGGCTCTACAACCACGATGACGCGATGCAGTACGCGGAACGCATGCGGGAGTACGCCGAAGAAGAGGATCAGGGCGAAGGAACTCAATACGAGTTTCCGGAGGTCGAGAAGGCCCTCCCTGAGTGCGTCCGTCGAACCCTCACACACGACCACAAGGGAGGGGCTCTCGACGCCCGGCGCCTTCTCCGCGCCTGTCGTAACGGACGCTACGGCGGTTGGATCGAGAAGCTAAGAAAGATCGAGCAGATTTCCCGTGCTTCCGTGTCTCACTCTGCGGACTACCTGCACTCCGGCAGGTATGACAGCGAACCTTTGCCGGCTTTGCTTGTTTCTTTCGAGGAACACGACGCCATTACGGCCTGCTTCGACGAGGAAGGTCAATACATGCTGGAGGGGAGCGCGGAGCCGGCTTTGGCGATCGTTTTCTCCCCGACCAACGCCGACGAGGTTCGGCACGCGCTACGGGCCGTTGGGCGGTTCCTCGCGCTGAATCAAACCCTCTTCGAACTAATCGAAGAACTGCAAGCATGGGAAAAAAGTCATGCAGGTGAACATTTCGATCGGGGAGAACCATCGCTTCGAGCTGCATGATGCGCTGCTCGTCTACGGCGATCAACAAAGAAGCTTCGTCACTCGCCATGCAGTGATGGCTCAGAAGGACGCCCCGCCAGCGCTCGGTCCGGCGCAGCCGCTCACCCTCTCCTTCGTGGAATCGCTTGTACGTTCTCTGGGCGGGGATGCCGCCGCGGAGGTCCTGCCGGAGAACATCCTCGCCAAAGGAGACCGGATGATCTGCTGGTGGACTCTAAGACGGCGGCGCCAGATGTTCTATGCAAACTCCGAGGGCAAAGCCGCCACGCTTAACGGCTGTACTTTCCCCCAACCTCCGCTAGTGTGGCGTGTCAGCAACGGCGGTCTCACCATACGAGCCCTCCAACAGAGCAAGAGGCCAGAAGCAACGACGAAACTCGCCGTGGCTCCCTTCTGGAATCTCTCGGGTGACGGGAACGTCTGTACTGGCTCGATGCGTCATCCAGACGGAGCATCGGTGGCAACGATTCCGGATTGGGAACGAGGCTTCTATGAGAGCGCATTCACGCATGCGAATGCGGGTCGCCTGACGCGGCACGAAGGCGGATTCGAGGAGCTGTGGAACGGCCTCGCCGGCGAGCGTGGACCCTTCCCGCTCGAAACGTTGATCAGCCTGCCACAGACGCTCGCGCAGTTCGTGCGCGGGGAGAGGACCTAGGAATGCGAATCGCTCATGTTCTGCCCCTCGACCTTTTGCAGAACCAGCCGATCCGCGTCCTGATTGTCGGAGCTGGGGGGACCGGGAGCGCTATTGCCATGGGTTTGCCGTATCTCGATCAGGCGATGCGGGTCTGGGGACACCGCCGAGGACTGGAGGTGACCATGATGGATGCCGACGTCGTGTCGGAAACCAACTGCGTCCGGCAGCCATTTTCAACCTCCGACATCGGACAGAACAAGGCGACGGTGCTGATCAACCGCATCAACCTGTTTTGGGGAACGAAGTGGCGCGCACTGCCCAATCACTTTCAAGCCCACTCCTTCAATGGATATCGGGACATCTCTCCTGACATCGTTATTGGATGTGTCGATACGCGAGTCGCGCGAAAGACCATCGATCAATCGTTCACGGGTTCGCTGACCTCTGCCGCTTACTGGCTCGACCTGGGCAACAACGCTGCGAACGGCCAGTACGTTCTCGGGCAGCCTTTGAACGCACGAAACAGACGACGAGCAGAACGGTTGAGGACGGTCAGCGAGTTGTATCCGGAGATCATCGATGCCGAGTCTGGCGAGGACCCATTGCCGAGCTGCTCCGCTGTGGAGGCGCTCGATCGTCAGGAGCCGTTCATCAATCAGACGCTCGCAGCGAGTGCACTCGCGATGCTGGCCCAACTCTTCCGCTATGGCAAGCTCACTCACCATGGCGCATTCTTCAACGCGAAGACGGGCCAGATGAGCGCACTGCCCGTTGATCCACAACTATGGGCGAGGACGAAGAAGCGTCCGAAACGTTCGAACTAGACAAGCCGGCAATAACGTTCCCCATCCGCTTTCTGACAAGGAGATCCCAATGTTTAAAGAACTTGCTCCCTACCTGCGGCAGCGTGCCGTGCTGCTCACCGTGACCCATCTTGAGGAAGATCGCATCCGGGTTAACGTCATGCCGAAGAAGGTCAAGGATGGAGAGAATGCCGCGCTCACAACGCCCCTGAGCTTGTCTGGAACGGCTGAGGAGCTTGATCGCGAGCTACCGTCAGCGCTTGTAAGCTTTGTCTCGTCTCATCTACAGCTAAAGAGCTCGCTGGAGAACGCGAAGGCCGACATGGATGCAGCGGCTAAGACGGCGCAGGCCGAAGCTCGCTCGAAATCAAAGACCGCAATGGGAAAGGACCGACAAAAGCCGGAAGCTGCCAAGACTTCAGTCGTCAAGGCCGCCGAGACTGCCAAGCCCGAACCTCCAAAAACGGCCAGCCTCTTTGACGCCCCGACCAGATGGACGAGCATGCCCGGTCCGGTGGCTGACGCTGTAGAGGATGACATTCTGGCTGAAGTCGCCAACCAAGAGAGCACAGGAACGCGTGAAAATCTGGACGAGGCAGCGTAGGTGATGCAAGTTTCACCAATCAGATCAGCTGCCATCGAGCAGTCACGCACCGTAGGAGCCTGGCAGTCCCGCGAAGCCGAGTTTGCTTTACTCGGAAAGAGGACATTCTCGATGGAGTGCCTAGGCAGCGCATAGTCGTTCCATCCTCGCCCAAGTCTCCGCGATCAACTCGCATTTATTCAGGTGGGGGTGTACTTGCAAAACTGTGCGCGATGGTTGATGGTCAGTGGCAATTCCACCTCTGGTCTAAGCTCGGGCGTTGGCGCTGCCTTGCGTCTGCCTAATTTCGGCACAGCACACACCAGGACGAACCGTTCTTTGAAGATTTCGCCAGCAAGCTTTTCGTCACTCACAAAAAGCTGGGGAATGATCGCTAGGTCCTCAGTTCTCGGGGTGGGATTACGCCCGGAAAGCCACCATTTGCCGTATGTCGTTTTTATAGGAGAGTGGTTCTTCAACTCGACTACCATCGCAATCGGATGCATGGCACTCTTGTAGCTTTCACCACGCGCGAGTAGCTGATCGTACAGCTCGCGATAGTGGTTGAGGTCGAAGAAGAATCGTTTCCAAGGTATGCGATTGCTCCCATGCTTCAACTTGATCCAAGTGGAGAGGTCAGAGCGCTTCTGGACCCATGCAGCAAGCGAGAGTATAGCCTCAGTCACTGTTAGATAGTCACTGAGCACCCGGTGGGAGACCACGAACCTTCTTTCCTGATGGGTCACTAAAGTCTCTTTAGCGGTAGCGCCGTCCAACCGCTCTGACGGCTTTGCGCGAACAATCTCCGTGAGGATATGAAGTCGAAGCTCCGCACACTTCCCCCGCGAAGCCGACAGGAGCGGCTCAGACTCGCTTTCAAAAGTCTTGATTTCAGCCGAACGCGCCACAAGGCGTGAGACGGTGCTTTGCAGATCGAACTGACAGCCCGCCCTATGACCTTGACCGTTCTTAACTGCGTCGCGCGGTAGCCTGAAATACGCGTGAATGGGGATTTGATGATCGCCCAAGTTTCGCGTGGTGCTCCGGACACCCGTCACTGCGCAAGCACAATCAAAGCACTGCACAGAGCCATGTGTGTTCTTGTCATACTCGTCCGCTCTAATGGTCGTCTTCGGACTGACTTGTCGACGTGCTACATCCATCCCGCTTGCCATATCGAAGTCCTGTCGTTCGTCAGATACAAGTTACCAAATTGGACCAACTATTGAGTCTCTGACCATACGGACAATTACACCGCTTTCGACTGGTGATGCCAAGGAGACGATGTAGCCGCGATTGCTGACGAGGAAAACCTTGAGAATCTCAAACACCTGGACGAAGCGGCGTAAGCTACCACCGACCTGCTTATCGAGTGCCATCGCTGACCCGCACAAGCCTTAGTTCCGGTGTCATTAGGTGCGTTCCGAGAATGGTCAATCAACTCTCAGTTGTTCGAGGTCCACCATCGAATTCCCCCCACCGACTGACAAAGCTCCGATCACCCCCAAACATCCGTTGGGAGCACTGGCCAGAGTCAGCCTCCTTGCCGGTCCGATACAAGCTTCCCTCCTGCAGCGCTTAACAAAGTCCGTAGAAGCGGTTCTTTCTGGCAAGCACCCCTCGGTCAGCCAAGCACCATCGGGCTCCTCGCCCGTACATCGTGTGCCAGCTTACAAGGCCAGCTCACTACTCCGCTGCGCCACAGTTGACGCTCTTGCCTTCTAGGAGGCAGCCCACACCCTTAGTTCTGAGGACAACTCATGAAACCATCGAAGCTTTACGAAGCGCTCCACGCACTGATCGACGAGCGGGTGCCTCTGCACATTTGGGGAGCCTGTGGGGTCGGCAAGTCACAGATCGTGTCTCAAGTCGCTCAGGATCGTGGTTGTGAATTTCTCGACGTGCGTGCCGTGCAACTCGACCCGGTCGATCTCCGGGGACTCCCCAGGATCAGTGCAGACCAAACTGAATGGGTTCCACCCAAGTTTCTTCCGAAGTTCGGAAAGGGCATCCTCTTTCTCGATGAACTGACCTCCGCGCCGCAAATGACACAAGCTGGCTGCTATCAGTTGGTGCTGGACCGCAGACTCGGCGAGTATGCGCTTCCAGAAGGCTGGGTCGTCGTTGCGGCCGGCAATCCCGCCTCCGAGCGCGGCGTTCACTTTGCGATGCCGCGGCCGCTGCGGAATCGCTTTGTGCATCTTGAGCTTGAGGCCGATCTCGATGATTGGTGCCATTGGGCTGTGACGGCCGGCATTCGGCCCGAGATTATCGCCTTCCTTCGCTTCAAGCAAGACCTGTTGCACTGTGCGGAGACGACGTCGGATGCGAACGCGTGGCCTACCCCCCGGTCTTGGGAGATGGCTTCGAACGTGCTGAGTGGTATCGCTCGACGGCAGAAGACGGCCTTTATGTCAGGAGCAAGCGAGTTCGAGTCGCAACTGCTGGATGGAACGGTAGGAGCCCCCGCTGCCAACGAGCTCCTGGCATTTCTGCGCCTGTTCCGACAGCTGCCCTCGGTCGACGAGATCCTGCTGAACCCGGACATGGCTCCGATACCTGCGGAGACTTCAGCCCAGATCGCGGTCGCCACAGCCGTGGGCCGCGTGATGACCGACAGCTCGATCGGTCGAGCACTCAGGTATCTCACTCGTATGCCAACCGAGATGCGTGTCATGGCTATGCGGGACGCTGCAACGCGCGACAAAGCCATCACGCATACGCCAGAGTTCATTCGCTTCGGAGTGGAACACAAGGAGGTTCTCCAATGATCACAGAACGAGCAATGCTCGCAGCCGTCCACATCAGCATTTGGACGGCTACTAAGCACGATCGCAAGATCAGCCGCGATGTCGCGAACCAGCACGGAGCCCATCAAGGTGCCGGCAGGTACAACAAGCAGCTCCTTCACAGTGCCGACAAGCTGGACGAACTGCGCACGCTCGCCGGTCAGATCCGGCAGTACTTTTATAAGATCACGCTGCCGTGGTCTGACGAGGGCTTTCGCCTGCTGCCATCGAACTTCTATTTCGATCTTATGGGCCGAATGCGCGAGTTCGAGGCTAGCTTCGAAGAAGGCGTGGATAGCTTTCTCACTGTCTATCCACGGTATGTGGACCAAGTTCGGCCAGAGTTGAACGGACTCTTTCGTGAGGAGGACTATCCATCGGCCGAAAAGCTTCGGTCGAAGTTCGGCATCAAGCTTGAAATTCTGCCCATTCCGTCCGGGGGAGACTTCCGCGTTGAGATGTCGGCGGAGGAGCAAGCTCGCGTTTCCCGCGAGATCGATGTCAGTGTTCGCCAGTCCCTTACGCGGGGCACGGAAGATCTGTGGAAGCGGCTCAGGGAGGTCGTAACTCATATGGTCGATCGGCTGAACGAGCCGGAATCCCGCTTCCATGGATCGCTGGTGACGAACGTCTTCGATTTGGTCGAGATTCTTCCGCGCCTCAATGTCGATCAAGACGAGGACCTGAACCGCTTTGCCGAGCAAGTCAGGCAGCGGCTGTGCAACCACTCGGCTGCCGACCTCAAGAAGCAGGACGCTCTCCGCTTCGGCACTGCCGGCGAAGCCGCAGACATCGTCTCGCAGATGGACGGCACCTTGAAGGACCGTGAACGCAGGAGTTCCCGCGAGACAGGGGTAACGCCTACGGTCAATGAGATCTTCGCCCATATGTCCGCGTACATGGAGGCGCCCGCCGCGCTATGAAATATGATGTGTCGATTGAGCAGCGCATCCGAAAGGCGCGGACTGCGCTGCTGCTCGACCATCCTTTCTTCGGGTCGCTGTTGTTTCGGCTCAAGGGGAAGGAGAGTCGATCAATTGCGACTATGGCGACGGATGGCGTGTCGCTCTTCTACAACCCTGAATTTGTGGCCACGTTGAATACGGCGACCCTTGCGGGAGTGTTGGCCCATGAGGTCATGCACCCGGCACTCCACCATCATGTCCGGCGCTCAGGCCGAAACCCCAGGCGATGGAACGAAGCTTGCGACTACGCGATCAATCCACTGCTGCTGAACGATGGCCTGCGTTTACCCGAAGGCGTTTTGGTCGATGCTCGTTTTCGCGGAATGAGTGCAGAGCAGATCTACAACCTCCTCGATGCGGGAACGGAGGAGGCGAGCGAGCCAGACGGAGAGAACCAGGAGACGGGAACGGTAAATGGCGACCGACTGGGCACCGCGGGCAACTCGGATGAGCCGTCGGCGCCGATCAGTGATGGTGGCGTTGGGCAGGTCCTCGACGCGCCACTGTCTGGTGAGAACACTCCCGTTCCTGAAGAGCAAGCTCGGGAATGGAGCATCGCGGCCAGCCAGGCGACAACGCTGGCCGTACAGGCTGGCAAGGTGCCTTCAGGACTTGCGCGAACTCTCGAAGGTGCTGCGAAGGCCTCACTCGATTGGCGGGAGATCCTGCGCCGGCTTTGGTCGGAGACAACGCCGGCTGACTACAGTTGGACGCGTCCGAACCGACGTCACATCTGGACAGGTCTTTATCTGCCTGGGGTTACTCGTGAGGGTGTCGGGGAGATAGCAATCGCCATCGACTGTTCAGGTTCTGTGAACCCCCGACAGTTGAGCCTCTTCGAGGCTGAGGTGCGTTCCATCCTAGAGGGCCAGCGACCTGAGCGCGTTCATGTTCTCTACTTTGACTCGGTGGTGCATAGGGTGGACACCTACAGGGCCGGCGAACGAGTGGACCTTACTCCACTCGGGGGCGGAGGCACTGATTTCGGCCCGTGCTTCGCCTGGCTTGACGAACATGGAATCATGCCTCAGGCGCTAGTCTTTCTGACGGATCTGTATGGCAACTTTCCCGCATCAGCACCGTCGTACCCAGTCCTTTGGGCTTCGACCGGGAACCAGCCCGCTCCCTTTGGGCAGGTTATCCCGATGCAAGCCGCTTAGTCGTTTCGCTGACAAGTAGACGAGACCACCTTCGCAGGCACGCGCCCTTCCGCCGTAGGAAGGGGATGTGCCTGCTTGAGACGTTGTCACGGAGGAGAGATGAATAAGACAGTGCGAATTTTTACAGATGGCTCCGCTATTGGCAACCCTGGACCGGGAGGCTGGGGTGCCGTCTTCCTGCAAGGGAAAGAGCGTTGGGAGATGTCAGGTGCGCTGCCCTGGGCCACAATCGAAGCGATGGAATTGCTTGCGGCTGTCAACGCGTTGAAGTCGTTGCCGACGAGTTCGGTGGTCGAGCTTCGATCCGACTCTGAGTACCTCGTCTTCGGAATGAGGGTATTCGTATCGCGATGGCAGACTCAAGGGTGGCTGAATAGAAGGGGTGGCCAAGTCAGTCATCGTGACCTGTGGACAACTTTGGTCCAGCTGAACGCCATGCTTCGAGTTCGCTGGATCTGGGTTCGAGGCCACAGCGGGCATCCGATCCAGTGCCGCGCTGATGCCCTGGCGTATAGAGCAGCAAAGACCCTGTGGCTTGAAGAGCGTGTGGCGGCATGATCTCGTCGCGGGAACAGGCCTCGCTCACTGGCAACATCCGAGAACAACAAAGAGACAGGAGCATGTCGATGAACCTCATTGCAGCATCGCACTCGCTTTTCGAATTCGATACAGAACTTGATGCGCTCCTCGATGATATCCAGGAAGAACTTCAGCTTAGAGGAGAGGCTTCCAAAGGCCTGACAGACCGGTTGCAACAGTTCTGCCAAGCTCACAGTGACAAAGTTGACCAGCTTGGTTGGTTCGTCCGCATGATGGAAGCTCGCGAGCAGTTCTGTCGCGCGGAGGCCGCGCGCTTGACTGATCGAGCACGAGCAGCCGCAAACAAAGCTGACCGGACCAAGTCAATGGTTCTCTATTACCTGATTAGTCGTGAACTGCGGAAAATTGAAGGCCGGGAGTTCACCTTACGCATACAGAAGAACAGCGTAGACTCCGTGAAGATCTTCGATGAAGCGGCTCTTCCAACTTCCTATTGCCAAATTGACCTCAGACTGGATGGTGCCCTTTGGGAAGCTGTTCTCTCCTATCTTCCTGAGAAGCTCGCAGAAACGCTGCAAAAGTCGGTGCGAGACAAACGTCCCGACGGAGCCGCAATCAGAACCGCCATTTGTGGCAGTGTGCATGTGCCTGGGGCCGAGATGAATCGCGGGTCGCACCTCCGAGTCATCTAAGGACTGACGCGCTTGTAAGGGAGTCGCCTAGGCTCAGCATTGTTGTGTGATGGAATGAAAACGAATGATTTGTAGCGATATAGAACTCACTCTCTCACAACAAACTGTTCGTAGCACTCCGCGTCTATATGCCAGGGACCTCGAACGGCCGGAGGACTCGCAGTATCGATAGGGTGCGATGAGATCTTCTCGCCTGACGATCGAGATGCTCGAAGGTGTCGTCGCACTCCTGCGGAACAAGACCTTTGAACGCGCTGGCAAAGACTTGGGAATCTCAAGTTCAGCGCTTCACAAGCGGATTGACCATCTCAATGAGATTTTCGGTGTCGAGCTCTTTGTGAGAACGAAGTCTGGGATGGTTCTCATCGACCAAGCCGCATCCCTTGCTCAAGACAGTTTGCGCATTATCGAGTACGCACTCTTGGCTCAACAGAGAACGAGTGTTTCGGTATCGCCTTTAGCGGACAGAGTTAGGGTGAGCCACTCAACTTATCTTCCGCCGAAGCTCCTCGCCGCCGTGATGAGGATCATTTCAGATCGGACCTCCGGTCTGACAATTGAGAGTAAGGGCGATCTAACGCTGAGGATACGGCAGCAGGTTATAGAAGGCGATCTCGACGCGGGCATAGGCTTCCTACCTGTGGATCATCCTGATCTTTTGGTGCAGGTACTGGCCAATGATCCTATAGTCGTTTGTATGCCAGTCGGCCATCGTCTGACGACCCGGTCCTCCATAGATCCTCGCGATCTCCAGGAGGAAGCAATCATCGCAGTATCGAGGAATTCCTTCCCTGCGGCACACGAGGAAAGGCTTTTTCGGTGACCTTGGGATTGCATTGAAGATTCGGCATGATGCGTTTGGTCCGCCAGAGGCGCTCACCCTAGTACAACAAGGTCAGGGCATTTGTATGGTTGGTAGCTCATCAATTGGGGCTCACAATGTAGTCGCAAGACCGCTTAGTCCGAACGTACTCACTCGCAGGTCTGGATTGTTTATGCGCCAAGACAGTACAAACGCCAACGCCTTGCTCTTTGTAGATATCTTGTTGCGGAGAGTTGGGCGCCGGCCACGGAATCAGCCGCCAGACAAGAGTTCTGCTGGGGACCTCTTGTAAAGCTCTGCGAAGTCGAGAAACTCCATCAAGTCGATTGTGCGGTCTCCGGTCTCGCATTTGGACACAAAGCTGTTACCTCGGCCCAGGATTGCAGAGACCTCCCGTTGATTCAGGCCGAGCTCTTCCCGAGCTGCAATTAAGCGTGTCAGAATCGCGTCATATCTCGCCTGGCGAGGCGCGATGCGTCCCCTTCTCGATTTCCTGGTCTCTGCGGGCTCTCGCCTACTCACATATGCCAGTCTCAAGAACGCGCAGCATGTATCCTTAACAAGGAGCAGGGCTTGCGGTATGCTTGGGATGTTTCGTTTTACCCCCTCCCCAAATCGAGGTACAGTGCACCGTTCATTCTTGGAGTTGTCGGAAGCAAAAGGCAAAGTGGTCGAAGCGTTGCGCGTCTACGATGATCCCCCATATGGGCGTGAGGTTTACATCGAGTTTAATGATGGAACGCGGCTATCGATCGACGTTGCCATCGAGACGAGTGTGTGCTCAAAGCATTACACCGAAGAGCAAGGTGATCTAAAGATACTTACCGAGCGTCGCGACCGCTCTACCTCCAAGGATCGTAGCTCACTATAGACCTCGCTCCGGCCACGTCTGAAAGCTCCTGCTGCTGGCCTCGAAACAAGCTAGATCTGCGGTCGGCCGTTCTTCCGTCTGTGATCTTCTACATTCTTGTAGAGATCAAGCTTCTGGATGATCAGGTCCCATCGTAGAGACCAATAGTTTTGTGAGCCCGGCAAGTGCATCTTTCGCGTTTCCTGGCAGCAAACGTCATGGAAAAAGATTCCACCGTCCCCGTCGACATAACGCTTAGCTTGGAATCAGTGGTGGCCGAGGATGCTGCTACTCAGGAGAGAGTTGGGCGATGCAACGTTCGCGACAGCCCCATGCACCGAGTAGGCGGTCCCTGGACCCCTCGCTCAACTCTCCTGCAGCAACCTTAGTCAGTTCGCTTGACATCTGCCGAGACAGACTACCGTGGACCGGAGTCTTCGAGTCGTGCAATCGAAGCATAGCTTCAAGCCCCGTCGCTCTTCCTCGGTCGTCTTTTCCCCAGACCTTGCGTACATAGGAAGGTTCCATGGGCAATGTCACTCACTCAGCACAGCAGTCTTTGGATTGGAGTAAAGAGGCCATAGTAATGGCTGCCCAGGCCAAAGTCTTGTCCGGAAACAAGCTGGAGCAGCTCGTTGTACGACTTCAACGGCACTCGGGTCGCACCAAAGAGGCTTGTTGGCGATTCATCATTCAACACGGTCTCAAGGGCAAGGTAGACCACCGGCGCTGGACCGAAGCCGAGTTGGAGACCGTGCGTGAAGAGCTCATTAAGCGATCCGTTGAAGAGGTCGCCAAGAAGCTCAACAGGACACCGAAAGCCATTCGGAACATTCTGAGACGAAACAATCTAAGCGTTCGTGAGATTCGCTGCGATCTCTTCTCCGTTGATAGCTTGGCCAGCGCTTTGCACGTCAGAAAGTCTGAAGTGGTTTATTGGATCGAACAGAATTGGCTGGAGGCCTCAGTCGAGAGCCGAGGCAAGCGACGCGCTTACATCATCACTCCAGACGCATTCACAAAACTCTACAAGAATCATCAAAGAGACCTGCTCAAGAGAGGACTCCGAAATCAATCGCTCTTTGAGGCCTATGTGCAGTACTGCTTCTCTCCAAAACACACTGTAGGCGAACATCTGCTCGATGTCAGGCGCGACAAGCGTGAGCGCGAAGCCTTTGCGGAACTTGACCAAGGGACCAGTAACGACGAACGAGAAGATGAGGCTTACCGTGCCTTTGCTGAAAAGGACTTCGATTTCTAGACGGCAGACCCGAACGAGCCGTTCGGAGACTCAGAAAGCGACACCGAGTGACAGTTGCCCCCCATTGCAAAAGGGGATTCGTTCAGACGCGGATGTCTGTCACGGAGATCGCCGCAAATACTCTGTGTCTATGCCTGCTGCTCGCTTTGCTTGTTGGACTTTGGCCGTTGGTGGATCATTGGTTGCAACAGCGGGAACACAGATTGCTTGATCGCATGACCTGGCGGGAGCCTTCGGACAACTGGATCTAGCGTAGTACGCTATAGACCCCGCTGCTCCGGCCAGAGTCTGGGTTTATTCTGTATTTCCAGTCAAAACTGCGGCCACAGAGGGCGTTTGAACAAATCACCTTCGAGTGATCGTCCGGAGTCAATCGAAAGCTCATCGTATCGATCGGCTGATGGAAGTGCCGGCACTGCCAAATTCGCCACATAGTTTGCCTCGATTCGATTTCATCATGCCTTCCTCCAATAGCGGTCTTTCCATCTCTTCCAACACGATGAGAACTGATTCAATGCAGTCGCGCGCCCGCTCGCGGAGGGATATGTATTTACGCTCATATATTTCCTTTGCCAAAGACGGAAAGCTGCAATGCCGCACCCGTCCGTAATACGCCACTCTTAGGGTGCCTGCTTGTCCCGGGCGAGATCATTGTACTCACTCGTCGGTGCGCAGTCTTGTCAAACTGGAATTGACCTTCGTGTTCGATGCGCAACGGTACAATCTGAAGCGGCTGCCACAGTTGATCGCGCAAAAAAGTCCTGAAGCCGTTAGGCAGCATTACGCTACATTCGATTGCGTCTTCAACAAACACTGCGCGAAACTGTATCAGTACAAAGAGGCCCGCCCCGCATAAAACCCTCAGCAAACCGCATCGACAAACCTTCTGCAAAATTCCTTAGGTCCCTCCTTATTTGATATCAATTTGAGTTCGCAAACTGACCTGGTCTAAGCTCGACGGAAAATAAAGTGCTCTCCAAATCTTAAGGCTTTCCGGCTACCGCATCATCGATCCAGTTGTAGAGGATGTCTTCGGCACCGGGATTTCCCATGTGGCCCCGGTTGGCTCGGGCAAGCAGGTCCATGTTGCAACCTCGCATCGCGACGATGAGGTTGTCTTCGATTGGAAAGATGGAGTCCTCCATGCCGTCGATGACAAGGAGTTTGCAGCTCGGCCGATCCAGAACGCCGGAGTCGAGAAGGCTGAATTTGTGGGCCTCTGCCACGTACGCCGCAAGCGGGTCAGAACCTCGATAGCCAAATTTGTAGGCCAGTGCATCGGCCAGAGCGAACGGGTACTCCATCTGGTTCTGGGCGCCGATCCATGCCGCGTCGAACATGTAGTGGCAGCCGCCACCTTGGGCCACAACAGCAAAGAGACGATCGGCGTGGGTGTGGGCGATTCGCATCGCGTAGTAGCCACCCGTGCTAATGCCACGAGCAAGTATTTTTGCCTTGTCGAACCCATACTCGTTGGCGTTGGCGACCACCCAGTCCAAGACGCTGCTCATGAGCCGGTCTGGAGAACTTGGGTCATTGGGAGCGGCAGGGCAGTCGCCGGTTCCCGGAATCTCAAAGCTAAGGGTCGCGAATCCGCGATCAACGTGCATCTGCGTGCGCGGAGTGTGATCGGTCTTGTAGGCATCGAGACCGCAGATAAATAAAACTACAGGCCAGCCGTCTTTGGGTTTTGCGCCCTTTGGCATGCGCAGAAACGCCTGTATTGGCTTATCAATGTCGCTGGCCGACACGTCTGCGTGCTTGAACGGAATATCGACTGCAATGCTCGGCGGGCTGAGATAATGGCCCGCTTTGACGTACGCCGCTTTACCTTTCTCCCAAGCTTCTTGGCTGGTCGGGGAGCGATTGATCGGGAATCGCGCGATGCGATAGACAGCCGCGGCACGTAGATAGAGGTCGAGCGCCTTCGCGTTGTCACTTTGCGCTTCCGCCTCCGCAGCTTTACGTACGAGGCCTTCCGCCACAGGAAAAAACGGTTTTGCATACTCATCCGGTTGGTAGAGGAATTTTGAACGGTCCTCCGAAACCCTAACAAGTTCGTTAAAGATAGGATCGAAGTCCTCGACATTGCCGTCGGTGAACGGGTAAATGCTGTGCTGACATAACACGCGCCACTTTTTGGTCCAGAGCGCGGACACAGAGTCATGGAAAGCGAAGTACGGAAAGCCGGACCTAAGTTCGGCCGCAGAAGATTGTACATGGTAAGGCGGCACTACGATCGAAGTTGAGTCTGTCATTGCAGCGAAGTCTCCTCTAGGGTTGCTCAAGATCAGTACATCGGAGCTGCGCCAATCGGTTGAGCAGCTCCACGGCCACAGTTCACATCCATCGCTTCGCAAGCTCTTCGGCATAAGCCTGATAGCTTCGTGGAGCATGTCCCAGCAGAGCCGCTAAGCGGTCCGCCTGAGCTTGTGTTGGGGCAAAGCCACGAGCGAAGTAGCCCTCGAACATCACTCGTACGTCGAAAGCTGACCAGCTTGGCATTCCCGTAGACCGCATCTGCGCTTCGAAGTCATCGAAATCGTTTCCAGGATACTTGATTTCTCGTCCAAGCAACTTGCTCCAGATTGCTGCAGCTTTCGGGCCGCTGTGCAACTCGCCATTCACGATGTCGTAGGTCTGCCCCTCATGCCCTGCCGCCGTGAGAGAGATCGCTGCTGCCTCGGCGATGTCGCGGATGTCGGCCACCGCGATTCCTTGCGTGCCTACCGGCATAGGGTAAAGTCCAGGCCCCGTAAGGGCATTCTTTAGTCTGCCGTCATTCTGAATGAAATACCCAGGCCGCAGAATCGTGTATGGCACACCGAACTCGCGTATGGCATCCTCTACGGCCAGCTTCGAGGCGAAGTGGGGAACGTCGCGGAACTGGTCCACCTTGAAGACGGACAAGTAGGTGACATGCTGTAGGCCAACTTTCTTGGCCATACCATAGGCAATCAGCGCTTGCGTCAGTTCGTCGGCAACGACCGCATTGAGAAGGAAGAGTTTGTCCACGCCTTCCATGGCCTGTGCGATCGAAAGCGGATCGAGCAGGTCGCCTAGGGCGATTTCGACACCTTTGGGGAACTTGGACGGTTCCGGCTGCTTGCGTACCAAGGCTCGAACTTCTGAGCCGTGCTGTAGAAGTTCATTCACAACTGCCGAACCGACCGATCCTGTGGCGCCTGTCACTAGTACTTTCATCGCTTCCTCAGTTTCTTGGAGTTTCACTTTTACATATTTGACTCAGACGCGCGGTTCAGGTCCACCCGATGCTTGCGCGGAGAGCAAGTTGCAATTGCAATCTCGCAACTAGGCTTTGGACGAAACGCCCATGCTGGACGCGGTCACATGCGCTAAGCGACGCTCGATTGCTCTCTGAACCACGGACGGCAAAACAGTACGCCGATGCGCTCGGCGATGGCGGCCAAGCATTCCTCTTGTCGAAACTGATAGGTAAGTTTACCCGTGAGATCGGCGATTGGAGCGCTTGCATAAACTGCAAACTTCACTTGCGCTGAGAATGACCCTATTCGACAGCTTCGGGACGCATCCTTAGTTTAAGAAGGTGCGAGGTGCAAGCGGCGGCTTCAGAGAAGTCAGGTGCTGGCATCAGCGAGACTGCCCAGATCCGGAGGTCCCATGAAGCATCCCGAGCCCTTGAGCTCAAGCACAGCTGTAGTCGCCGTCATTACCTCTGGCGTAGTTGCAGGTCTCATGTTTGGTGCAGGCCTTGGGGCCTACTCCGACGCCGACCTCCCCGCAGAGGCTTGGATTCTGCAACAGCAAGCCAAAGACAAAGTGTATGCACGATCGATGCCCCCTATCTCCTTCTCCACGGCTGGGAGCCTCATCGGGGCAGCTGCTTTGTCACGGGGCCGTGCTCGTGGGTGGTTTGCGGCCGGGGCACTTCTGGCGGTTACCTCGAATATTCTTACGGTCTCGAAGCAGGTTCCGCTGAACAAAGTAATTCAAAGCTGGGAACCCGAAGCCGCACCACCAAATTGGATGGACAGACGTGATCAATGGTTCTCAAACCATATCCTTCGCATGGTACCTGCCGTCCTTGGGTTTGGTTGTGCTGCCATTGGATTGTCTCAGCGCGGCAACGAGTAGGGTGGTGCGTCACCTGGATGTTCACGCTTACGTTGCGAGGTCGTTCTAAAGTGCGCGGCCGGCTGATGTGCCGTATGCAGGGGTCGGCTCAACATAAACGGTTGATCATTGTGCCTCATAGCCCGCCTTGAGGAAGTACATTCTCCATGCCCCTGTGAACCGGTACTCGCAGGAACAACCTTGGTTCCAACTCGTATCGCCAGTCCCCGCCTAATTTCATAAGGTCATGTTTAAGGTGGTACGGGCGGCTAACCAGAAGGAGTAATCGAATGGCAATCAAAATTCTTTCCGTTGGTGCAGCTGGCAAGTTCGCCGGTCTTGTTGTGCCCGAGCTCGTGAAGCGCGGCGTTCAGGTCCGCGGCCTGACGCATACACCCGATCACATTGACACGGTGCGAAAGAACGGGGCACAAGAGGCTGTTGTCGGCGATCTTCGCGATTCGGCCAGCCTCGACAAGGCGTTGGAGGGCATCGAGCGGGTCTTCTATGTGGCTCCCGCTTTTCAGCCCGACGAGCCCGCTCTCGGACTCAACATGGTGGCCGCCGCGAAGCGGGCAGGTGTCCGCCGTATCGTGTTCTCGTCGGTCATCGACCCGGTGCTGACGGAGCTCTCAAATCATGGTGCCAAGGGGCCCGTCGAGTTGGCGATGATCGCATCCGATCTTGAGTACACCTTCCTGCAACCGACACTGTTTTTCCAGAACTACGCCGCAGCCTGGCCGAAGGTGGTCGAAACGGGCGTATTCGCGGAACCTTACTCGAATGAAAAAACCTATCACGCGCGTCGATTACCGCGATGTGGCCGAAGTCGCGGCAATTGCGCTCATCGAGGATCGGCTGTTGTTCGGAACATTCGAGCTCTGCGCGGAGGGAAACCTCAATCGCAAAGATGTCGCGAAACTTATGGGCGAGGTTCTTGGCCGCACGGTTCAGGCCAAGCAAGTCAGCTTCGACGAGTTCGCAGCTCAAGGCGATACAGGTCTCCCCAAGTCGCAGCTGCCGGCAGACAAGAAAATGTACGAATGGTACGACGAGCACGGCCTGCTCGGCAGTGCGGTGACGCTGCGCGCGATCCTCGGCCGTGAACCGCGCACCCTGGGCGCTTACTTCAAGGAGTTGAAGAAGTCCGCGAAAACAGACGTCTAATGCGCGCAACACGGAACCGGGCAATACGCGAGGTACTTCCATGCGGCAGGGACGCGTTGTAGTGGTTACAGGGGCGGGTGGTGGTATCGGCTCTAGAATCGTCGATCGCTTTCTCGCAAATGGCGATACGGTGATTGGACTTGACCGCTCCGGGGCCTCCCTTAGGGCCTTGGAAGAAAGTCGCAGGGCAGACACACAGCTCACAACCGTGACAGCAGACATCACCCAAGCTGCCGAGGTGACGGGGTTCTACGAACACGTGCGGGCCAAGCACAAGCGTGTGGATGTGCTGGTGAACTGCGCAGGCTATTACCCGATGATTCCGTTTGAGCAGATGACGTTTGCTCAGTGGCAAGAAGTCATTGCCATCAACCTGACCGGTACCTTCCAGATGATTCACACGCTGCTGCCGCTAATGAAGGATCTGGGCTGGGGAAGAATCGTCAACATCAGCTCGGCGTCGATCTTCGAAGGCGTCGTCGGCCAGGTGCATTATGTGGCAGCAAAGGCGGGCATCGTTGGCCTGACGCGCTCGTTAGCGATGGAGGTGGGCGAGTACGGCATTACCGTCAATATGGTTGCACCTGGCCTAACGTTGACCGAGCCCGTGCGTCGCACCATGCCCGAGAAGCTCATCAACGCCCAACGCGAGTTGCGCGCCCTCAAGCGTGACGAAGGCCCGGAGGACCTCGCAGGTCCCGTCTTCCTGTTCGCTTCACCCGATGCGGACTTCGTGTCCGGACAGTTGCTTGTCGTCGATGGCGGCAAGACTAAGCATTAGCGCAAAACACAGAAGCCAAGGGAGAGAGAGCGTATGGGCCAGAATGAAACCAATAACCTGAAGGTGCTCGCAGTCGGAGCCGCAGGGCGGTCCGCGAGACTTGTTGTGCCCGAGCTGCTCAAGCGCGGCGCGTCGGTTCGAGGCTTTATTCACACGCCTGACGACGAAGCGGTTACCCGCAAGCTGGGTCTTAAGGATGTGGTCGCCGGGGAATTGTCGGACGAGTCGGCCGTTGGAAGGGCGGTCGCCGGCATGGATGCCGTCTTCTACATCGCTCCGATTGCGCTCGAGAAGGAAGTGGAAGTCGGGAAGCGATTCGTCGCAGCGGCGAAGGCGGCCGGTGTACGGCGCGTCGTCTTTTCTTCGGTGATCCACTCCAACTTGAGCGAGCTGGCGAACCATGCCGCCAAGGCACCGGTGGAGGAAGCTCTGCTCGATTCGGGCATGGAATATGTATTCTTGCAGCCGGCCATGTTTTTCCAGAATTATGCGTTGAGTTGGGCCAGGGTGAAAGAAACCGGTGTCTACGGGGAGCCCTGGTCGAACGAGACCCGTTTCACGCGCGTGGATTATCGCGATGTGGCGGACGTCGCCGCAACAGCGCTGACAGAGGACCGTCTACTATACGGCACCTTCGAGTTGTGCGCGGAGGGCAATCTGAACCGCCACGACGTCACTGCACTGATGAGCGAGGTGCTGGGCCGCACCGTAATGCCGAAAAGGATCGAACTGCCGGCCCAGGGCGGAGCGCCGCCCAAGCTGAAGCGTATGTTTGCGTGGTACGACAAGCATCCTCTGCTCGGCAATGCCACCACCTTACGCGCAGTTCTCGGCCGGGAACCACGCACTCTTCGGGCGTACTTCGAAGAGCTCAACGCGTCCGCCTAAGCGATGCCATATTCGTCGCTTCCTCTTCCTCTCACCCTTTCAGGAGCAAGTGCCCCCGTTTGGACAGAAGCTGCTGTCGCGGCTGCACCATGATGCAGCCGGGCAGCTAAGGAGACTGAATGACACAAAGATCGACAACGCCAGAGATTGCAAATTTCCGCAGCGAAACCGCTACGGTCAACGGCATGCGCCTTCACTACTGGATCGGCGGTAATCCGAATGGCCGACCAGTCCTGCTGTGGCACGGCTTCTTGGGGACTGCCCATAGCTGGCACAAGGTGACGCCGTTGCTCGCGGAGGCAGGATACGCGGTGCTCGTGCCGGATATGCGCGGCTACGGTGACTCCGACAAACCCGCAGGCACAGACGGTTATGACGCGCGTGCCCTGGCCGAGGAGTTCCGCGCATTAGCCCGGCAGATCGAATTTGGCACTGGCAAGAAACTGCTGCTCACCGCCCATGATATGGGCGCGCTTCCCGCGCTTCTGTGGGCCGCCGACCACCCAGAGGAGATCGACGGACTTATCTACATGGAGGTCCCAACGATGCTCGAACAGTTTCTCAGCAACGTGATCGTGTACAAGCGCGAGGCCATGAAGAACGGTTCGATGTGGTGGTGGATTCTTCCTCTGGCGCCCGGTGTGCCGGAACGGCTGATCGTCGGACACGAACGCGCCTTCCTAACCTGGTTCTATGAAGGAGCTACCGCAAACCCTGCCTCGATCAGCGAAGCCTCGATAGAGGAGACTCTCCGAACCTTCAGCGGAACCGAAGGTGTCCTGGGGTCTTTTGGCGTGTACCGCGCCGCGTTTACCACCATAGACCAGACCACACCGCTTACCAAAGCAAAGGTGAAAACGCCGATTCTCGCGCTGGGTGGTGAAAAGGCGCTTGGCGCGAAGGTGGCGGAAATGTTGAAGGCGGTCGCCACCAATGTGACCGGACACACAATCGCGTCCTGCGGACATTTCATTCCGGAAGAGCAACCGGCGGAGTTCGTCCGACTCTTTGAGCAGTTTGCGGGAAAGGTCGGACAGTAATGAAGCTCATGACCCGGCGTTCCGCTCTTGCGCTGACTGCGCTTGCTGGCGCTGAGGTTGCCTCTCACACACTGTGGGCTTCTTCCTTGCCCGGAAGCCCGTCGTCCTCACCTGATTCACTCATTGCAAGCCGGAGAGAAGCCATGTTCGAATCCACGCCGCAATATCCGCCACTGCCCGCGGATAACCTGCAACGTAATCTCACCATCTCTCAGCCAAACACCGATCAGACCCTGCCGCATATCGGTCTGGTTGGCGACACCTATACGATTACGGTTTCGGGCGACGACACCAACGGCCGATTCTGCGTGGTTGACATGCACATCCCTGCAGGTGGCGGCCCCGCACCGCATCGCCATGACTTCGAGGAAACCTTCATCGTGCTCGACGGAGAGCTCGAAGCCACCTTCCGGGGTAAGAAATCCCTCGTTCGCGCCGGAGAGGCTGTAAATATTCCATCGAACGCTCCACACCAATTCCATAACTCGTCCTCCAAGCCGGTACGCGCGCTCTGCCTCTGCTCCCCTGCCGGCCAGGACAACTACTTTCTACAGGTCGGTGTGCCAGTGGCGACACGCACCGCTGCACCGCCAAAGCTCGACAAGGAACAACAGCAGCAATTCATGGAAAAAGCAAAAGCACTCGCGCCGAAGTACCGAACCGAGCTGCTGAAAGAGGCGTAAGAGCGACGCTGCTTCTATTTGGTCACCGGCTGCATATCGCCGCCGGTGACCGAAGCAATTCGCTATACCCAAAAAGGAACGCGTATGCATCCCGCTCATGTAGAACTCTTCGGTCCCGCAAACTCCTCCGGCACTTACGAGCTCAGGGACTTCATGCAACGCAGCAGCATCCCTTTTACTTGGACAGAGCTCACGTCAGACGAGCAGACACGTGAACTAACCGGCTTTCCTTCGCTGCAGGACTGTTCTCTTCCGCTCTGTATCCTCGACCACGCGTCCAAGCTGTATCACCCCACAGTCCACGATCTCGCTTGCGCGCTAGATTGGTTTCGAGAACCCAAATTACCGGTTTACGATCTGGCAATTTTCGGCGCGGGTCCAGCCGGGCTGAGTGCCGCGGTGTACGCCGCCTCTGAAGGCCTGAGCACGGTAGTGGTGGAGCGTGGGGCCGTTGGCGGCCAGGCGGGAAGCACATCGCGTATCGAGAATTATCTTGGTTTTCCTGACGGGATTGCTGGCTGGGAGCTTGCTACGCGCGCTCGTCAGCAAGCACAACGGCTGGGAGCGGAGATCATCGTCACCGAAGAAGGTGTTAGCGGTGAGCTGAAAGACGGCCTCATGATCAGCTATCTGTCCAGTGGCGCCACTATGTCGGCGCGTGCAAGCATCTGTGCGACAGGGGTCGACTACACTCGCTTGGGCCTCGAGGGCGAAGAGCGCTTCCTCAATCATGGGCTTTACTATGGCGCGGGGTCCAGTGAAGCCGGGCTGTGCCAGGGCCATATCTTCATCGTGGGAGGCGGGAACTCGGCAGGTCAGGCGGCTCTGAACTTTGCTGGCCACGCGCGCAAGGTCACATTGCTGGTGCGCGGTAAGTCTTTGGCAGAGACTCTGTCCACGTACCTGCTGAAGCGGATCCAAGCAGACCCGCAGATTGAAGTCTGTACCGGAGTCGAACTGACCGCTTTGCACGGGTCCGATGCTCTTGAAGGGATCAGTTTTGTTTCTAGGAGCGACGGGACGGAGCATAAACGCGAGACTCGCTGGGTGTTCATCTGTATTGGTGGCAAGCCGCGTACTGATTGGGCCAAGCCAGGAACCTTGTTGACCGATGAGGCGGGATATGTGCTGACAGGCGCGGATCTCACGCACAAGGAACTGCCGCAGGAACTTTGGACTGCGGAACGAAGGCCGATGTTCATGGAAACCAGCATCCCGGGTCTGTTCGCCGCAGGTGACGTCAGGCACAACTCTGTAAAGCGTTGTGCTACTGCTGTTGGAGATGGCGCAACGGCCGTATCAATGGTTCATCAGTACCTTACGCTGGTTTAGCTGCCAGCATCTTGTAGGCCGGGTCTGCATGTCTGCGTGACTTGCCAACCTCCCGGGCTGCGGACAGCCTCAATAGGTAACGACGTTGGGCACACATGCACAGCGAGACATCTGCCTTAACGTTGCCTCCACGACTATCTGTATCCAGTTTGCAATAAAATGACGCTATAGCCTCCTGCGCTATTTGTCCCCGTCGACCGCGGAGTGCCTCAGACAAACATGGCGGCGATTCGTTCAGCTACCATGATGGTGGTGAGATTGTTTGGGGTAGAAATAGCCTGCGGAAGAATCGACGCATCGACAACGCGCAAGCCTTTTAGTTTGCGAACTCGACCGGCTTCGTCCACGACTGCGCCCGGATCGTTCTCGCCTCCCATGGGAGCCGTCCCTGCTGCGTGATAGAACGTCATTAAGCCTGCCTCGAGCGCGGCTTCAAGCTGCGCGTCGGTCACGACGTCCGGTCCAGGCAGAACCTCACGATCAATCACACTCGCCAGCGGTTCCGTTTTTGCCAGATTGCGGGTCAACTTAAGAAGTCCCATCAGCCTCCGGCGATCAGACGCGTCCGACAACAGGTTGTACTCGATCCGCGGTGTGACTTGCGGATCGCGGCTCTTCAACCGGACAGTGCCGACCGATCGGGGCAGAACGAGGGCCGCCCAGATGCGAAGCACACGAATACTCTCTCCATGATCATCCAGGTCCGGCTGAACGGAGACGGAGAGTTGGAGATCAAGCTCATCCTCGGCCGCCTCGGAGGAGCGGATCCAGAGGACACCGCTTCCATCTGGCGGAACCGTTCCAACGGAAGGCTTCAGGCTGTACCCGAACGAATACATGGGCTGTTCCTGGAGCCGTTCTCCCACAGGGAGCTCCGCGATAAGGTCGATGCCAAGTTGGTGCAGATGGCGCGCCGGACCTACCCCGGAACGCAAGAGAATCGCTGGGCTGCCATAAACCCCCGCGGACAGGACAACCTCGCCGGCATCCACGACCTCACCGCCAACCAGATGGACCGTAGTCGCCAGCTGGCCCTCGAAGCCGATACGGTCCACCTGCGAATCTGCGCGGAGAAACAGGTTTGGGCGCGCACGCACCTCGGCGGATAGGTAGATGATGGCGGTGTTCATGCGTTTGCCCTTCACCACATTCTTCATCTCCGACCCGACACCGCCCCTGTGTTCGCCGTTGAAGTCGTCCACGCGCGGATATCCAACCGATGCGGCTGTTTCGATAAAGGCACGAACTGCCGGCGTAAGCTCATCCATCGTCGACTGATGAATCGGCCATGAGCCAGATCGCCCATGCCAGCGGTCCTCCCCTGCTGTTGTACTTTCCAGTGCTTTGTAGGCCTCAAGAGCGGTGGGCCAAGACCAGTTGTGCAAACCGTGCTGCTGCAAACAGGCAAAATCGCTCGGTCGCGCGCGCCGTGCGATGCCGCCGTTGATCGTCGATCCGCCACCGAGCACGCGTCCGGCATACGCCGCTATGCTGTGCGTGGATCCCGGAACGCTTTGATAACCCCAGATGTGGTTCGGCTCAATGCCGATGGCCGCCGCATTGGTTAGGTCATCGGGAAAGCCGTCCGGCGGGTACCCGTGTCCGGCCTCCAGGAGAAGAACCGTGCGAGACGGATCTTCACTAAGCCGGCTGGCCATAACACAGCCAGCCGACCCACCACCGACGATCACTACGTCATATCTTGACAGCACATTGGCCATTGCAATCTCCATTCGGCAGGACGCAGGATTCTAAGACTCAACCGTTGTGATGGAGCAAAGGTACAGTCGTCGAACCATCCATCACCCACCCGCTCAGGCATGCTCGAGGAGCTCGGTTCGGAACTTGGGCGCAAGTTCTTTCGTTTTCTTTATCTGCGCTGCCCTCCCCTCCTCCGGTGGCGCGGTCGTTCGTGTGGCAACTGGAATGCCCACCTGCGCGAAGAGGTTCTCTTGCCCGGCCGGAGAACATAACAACAGTGCGCGTACCGGCTGGTTGGAACTGTTGTGGAACTGGTGAGGCGCATTGGAAGGGATGTTGACCGTAGTTCCTGCCCCGGCGGTCAGCTTCTTTCCGCGAAAGGTTAGTTCGAGTTCACCGTCGAGCACGATAAATGTCTCCTCAAAATCGTGGCGGTGCGGCGGTGGGCCACCTTCGGGAGGAATATGCATGTCGACCAAACAAAAGCGGCCGTTGGTGTCATCCCCTGTGATCAGGGTCGTGTAGGTATCGCCAACGACCCCGAGGTGTTGCAGGCTCTGGTCGGTATCGGGCTTCGCCACCAGCAACATGCGCTGCAGGTCGTCGGGGGGCAGACCTGTGTTGGGTCTCGAAAAGATGCCAGTGCTCTCAGCCATAACGTTTTTCTCCATCCGCTTGTCAGCGGGGTTGTTGTTGCGGTTCCGGGTTAGACGATGGGTCCGAACCGCAGCCCAAACACGGCGAACGGTAAAGACCACCACAAGCGTTGCCGCTGCCTGAATGAGACCGCGACGGGAACTCCGGTTCATCGCTTGCCTACTTTCGCTGCAAAGTCTTCAAAACGCTTTACGAGTTGTTCCGGCGCTTCTTCGGGGATAAAGTGGCCGCAGGGGGAAATGACTCCACCCGTTACTTCGCTCGCGACCATTTCGATCATCTCCTTCACCTTGCTGCCCAGAGCTTTGTCTCCACCCCAAGCAGCAACTGGCACCTTTACCTTGTTGGCCGTAAGCGGCTCGGTGAGCGCGATCGTGTCGAAGGCGGTCCGGTAAACCCCCAAAGCTCCGAGCACGCCTTCAACACCGGAGAAGGCACGCAAATACTCGTTGACGGTTTGGGGGGAGAAGGCGCTCGGATCAGCTGTTGCGAACTGATAGAACCACGTCAGAAACGCTCGTTCGTGGCCAACAATGAGACGCTGCGGCACATCGTTGGCCAAAGGCAGAATCCACCACCACATCGATCCGTTCTTCATCGCCTCCGGCGTATACGCGATGATCTTAGAAAGCACGGCGGAAAGCATGACCGGCGCCTCGATGTACATGAGGCCGGCAATCTCATCGGGGTGATGCGCCGCCCACAGCAGGGCCGGTGGACCACCCATGTCATGGGCAATGACCAGAAGTGGCTGGCCGGCGCCGAAGCCGATCCGCTGCGTCAGCAGCCGGAAGTCGTCCGCTAACGTCTTTCCGTCATAACCGGCGTTGCCGTCCGGCTTGGAGGAATCGCCATAGCCGCGCATGTCCGGCGCCAGGACGGAGTAACCGGCCTCGGCGAGCAGCGGCATGACCTTATGCCAAGAGTAGCTGGTGCCAAGAAAGCCGTGCCACAGAAGCACGGGGATCCCCTCCGGATTGCCCCCGATCCAGTACTGCAGGCTCACACCGTTCACCTGCTCGACTCGGACCTCGAAGTTCGGTATTTGCGCTGCAAACTGTTCCGGCATCTTCAATTCTCCTGATAGGAGATCAGGCTCTCCTTTGCCCGGCACGCATGTGTACATCTGGAAAATGTATTCACCGCGCCACGTAGCTTCTGCCTAAAATCCCGCGTCACTCTGCATCAGCACAAGATCCATTGATGGGGCCAGCTTACCTCGGAGATGTGTTGCACAGGCTGCAAACAAAGATCGCTCCCGAAGTGATGGGAAATGAAAACCTAGCCCTCGGCGTAAAGCGGACGTCCACCCCCGTCTGGCTGCTTGGTTCGATGGCTGCTCACGACGGGCTCCCGGGATTTACCTCAACGGCAAGGGGGCAAGCACCCACAGAACCCGGCTCTGGCAGTGCCGTAATGGCATGTGCCGATTGCGCGCTATGCCTGCCCGATCGGGGCTTAAACGATAGTCTTTTCCAGGCTGCCATGGACAATAGGTCGTTGGGGTGTGCACCTGCGCGCCTCGGATCTTTGGAAACCGAAGGAATTGCTCGATCGGAGACGCGGGACGAAAGGGGAAGACGATGCTCCAGACCGCTGACACGCGAAGCAAGAACAGTTTGCATCGCGGGCTATTTACGAATGTGCAGAGCGCATCTAGCATCGCGTAATGGCTGCGTGGACAAGATGCTCTGGTCAAGATCCCCGAACAGCATTCAGACCGGAACGCAAGTTGTTTTCGCATTCGGAAGGCACCAATGAGTACTGCGAGTCGGGGCTTGCATAACATCGGCCGACGCCATGAGAGGGGCCATCTGATCCGTCTGATCGTGACGGCTGCTGTTTTATGTTCAGCCACAGCATTTGCTGTGCCCGCGCAAGTCGCGACAGGGCAGCTACCCTCGGCTCCCTCCGCTCAACTTGGGAATTCATCACGGGGTGGCGCCCCCAGCGCGACACCGTACGCTAGCGATTTACGGCGTATGCCGCGCACATACCCGCCCACAGACACGTCGAAGACCTATGCCTTATACGAATTGATCGACCTCGCCGAGGAGCAGAACCCCAACGCACGTGTCGCCTGGGAGCAGTTGAAGCAACAAGCCGCAGCCGTCAAGGTGGCTCGGAGTGCGCTCTTCCCTACGCTTGCCTTGAATGCGCCGACAACGGAATTGCGACAGTTTTTGATCTTTCCCTTTGCTGACGCTGCCGTGTTGGGTGGGGCCTCATTGCGAGAGGATGTCACCACGGTGAACCCGGTGCTGGCCGTGAACTATCTGCTGTTCGACTTTGGCAACACACGCACCGGTGTCACGACCGCCGCCACCAACCTGTTTGTCACGGGTACTTCACTCACCCAAACCCACGAGCAAATTGCGCTTGACGTGACGCGGAACTACTACCGCGTGGTCAGCAACAAGGGTCTGGTTACGTCGGCGCAGGCCTCCTTGAAAGATGCCCAGGCGATTGAAGAGCAGGTGCAGGCCCGCATGGAGCATGGTTTGGCCACGCTCCCCAATTTCCTGAACGCCAAAACGCAACGCCTGCAGGCGGAGTACAACCTGGAAAATGCGATCGGCGCGGAACAGACTGCGGAATCCGATCTGACCAGAAGCGCAGGACTAAATCCAGCCGTGCCTGTTCACGTGAAGGACATCTCGCAAATGCCGATGAGCAGTGAATTGGAGGGATCGGCGGAGCAGCTGATCGGGAAAGCACTGGAGCGACGGCCAGATTTGCTGGCGGCGGTCGGACGCATTCGCGCCGCCGATCTTGCCATCAAGGCGGCGCGCTCCGCTCTCTTTCCTACCCTGACGCTTCAAGCGCAGACGGGTGAGGATCTGCTGTGGACTGCATCGAGCGGCGGTCCGGCCCCGTTCATACATCAGGGAAACTGGGAGGGAGAGCTATCGTTCACCTGGACGATCCTCGATGGCGGCCGGCGAAAGTACCAGATCGTCGAGGCCCAGGAGCAAAAGCGGATCGCCCAGGAGCAGCTTCAATCAGCGCAGGACCTTGCAGCAAATCAGGTGTGGTCGAACTATATCAACGCAAAAGTGGCATTTCGGCGATTGGACATATCTCAGAGCCTGCTGACTTCCTCACAAACATCCTATGACGCCGCACAGGAATCGTTTGCACTCGGCTTGGAGACATATATCGATCTTTCCAACGCCGAGCAGACACTAGCGCAGTCACGGAACGAGCAGGTGCAGGCTGCCTCCCAGGTCTTGACCGATCTTGCGCAGTTGGCGTATTCCACTGGCGACCTGCTGGGATCAAGATTTCTAAAGGCAAACCGCGATGCAAAATAAAAGCAGCCTTCCTGCTTCCGCTTTGTTGCTGCTTCTGTGCGGCTGTTCGCGCTCGCCGTCGCTTAGTGTTCTCGGCTCTTACTTCCCGGCGTGGATCGTATGCTGCACTATTGGCATCGTTCTTGCAATCGCAACGTACTTCCTGCTCCTGCGCTTCAAACTCGAACCGGCGATTCCGGTGAAGACGCTCGTCTATCCCTGTGCGGCCGCGGCGTACACCTTTCTGATTTGGCTGATTTTTTATAGCTGATTCACAGTATTCGTTAAGCGAGGTTCCATGGCCGAAATGTCGAAGACGCAGCTTCTCGTGGGAAAGGTCGTCGCGGTCGCGATCGTTCTGGCTGCGGTCGTGCTTGGTGCCATTGCCCTCTGGGTCACAAACGTGGACCCCCGCACCGACGATGCCAATGTCGTTGCCAACTACATCGGTATCGCTCCGGAGGTGAATGGGCGCATCATCTCTCTGCCTATTCGAGACAATGAACTCGTTCATAAGGGAGACCTGCTCTACGAGATTGACCCGCAGCCTTACGTGTACCAGTTGCAGCAAGCCGTCTCGGCGAAGAAAAATCTCGAGGAGCAACTCATCGACGAACGAAGAAGGATCGCTTCCCAGGCCCTGAACGCGAAAATCACAACGGTGGGCAAGGGGACGTTCGTGAACACGGTGAGCGCCCAGCAGGCCAATGCGATCGCCGCACAGAAGGTCATCCTGAGCCAGGAGGCTACCCTGAAGAGCGCGCAGGCCCAATATCGCCTTGCCGAGGCTACCCTCGCGAGAACCGAGCCCCTCTTGGCACGTCATTTCGTTACGGCGGAACAAGTTGATCAACTTAGAACAAACGTTAGAGCTGCACAGGAAAGTGTTACCCAAGCGCAGACAACGGTGGATATGGACCGTGCAAAGTTGGAGCAAGCACAGGCGGAGGTGAAACAGCAGATTGTCGGAGGCGAACAGCAGAGGATTAAGGCGCAGCAAGCGCTGCTCGATATCGATCGTATACAGACCATGGAATCGCAGATGCTTGCAAAAGAGGCCCAGGTAAAATCGGCTGCCTACGACCTCGAGCGTTGCCGTGTTTACGCACCCTTCGACGCGCGCGTCACCGATCTCACGATCTCTGTGGGGCAGTATGCCAGAACAGGCGGCCAGGTCTTCACGCTGATCGACACGACCGCCTGGTGGGTCTTGGGCAACTTCAAGGAAACCCAATTGAGGCATCTCGCGCCGGGCATGCCGGTCGATGTCTACGTGCTCAATCACCCGGACACCCGCTTCAGCGGCGTGGTCGAAAGCGTAAGCTTCGGCGTAACGCCCGAGGACGTCACCACCGGTCAGACCGGCGGTCTGCCGGAGACGACCCGAACCCTGAACTGGGTAAGACTGGCGCAACGCTTTCCTGTACGCATCCGGGTGTTGAATCCTGCTCCCGAGCTTTTTCGTATGGGCGCCTCCGCTACGACCATCGTCCGGAGCCAGGGAAGCTCGCTGGCCATCCCTCCAGACCCGAACGTCTACAACAAAGCCGTATACGAGACTCCTCATGGCCACAGCTAGCCAACCGCTTACTAGACCGGCGTTCAATCTCGATGCGACCCTTTGGGGTTTCGTCACGCGGGAACTCGCGCCAACTCCCGGTCGACTCGGTGCCGCTACACGGGCAGCCATCACGGCTTGCGTCATGTTGCTCATCGGGGAGGCTTGCCACAGTGAAGTGCTCTTTGCTGCCATATTTGTTCCGCTTCTTCTTCCCAGGGACACCCCCCAACAAACCTGGGCGGCGGCCAAAGGCACCATCATCGTGGCTTGGGCCGCAGCCGCCGTCGCCATCGTGCTTGTGCTCCTAACAGCCGATCTTCCCTGGGCTCGCGTGTTGGCCCTGGCCGCGGCCATTTTCGTTTGCATGATCTTGTCGAGGGCATTGCATCAACCCTCCATTGCGGCCCTCGGTCCCGTAACCGTCTCCGAAGTCCTTATCCGCATGGACACCGTAAACAGCGCGGAGACGGCCATCACTGCGGGCCTGTGGATGTCCTTGATGCTCAGCGCCGGATGCCTGGTCGCCACGGTCGTGGATTTTCTCTATCCGCGCCCCGGTCCGCGGCAACGTATCACGGAAGGCATCGTCGACAGGATCCAAGCTACAGCAGCCGTGCTCAAAACGTCTGCAGGCTCGGCATTAAGCCCCGAGGAGCAGCAAAGATCGCAAGCGATAAGCAAAATGACCATTGCGGGGACCAGCAGCCTGCGCAAACTATTGCCCGCGCTATCGGCACAACCTTCCATCGACCGCAACTACATGCTCCGCCTCAGCGCGGTACTGAACGGCATCGACCTATTGTCCGATCAAGCGCTACAGCTTTCAAACCGCGACACCGCCCATTTCAGCGACGAACAGAAATACTTCGCAAACAGACTTGCGCAGAGTTGCTTGGCCCTGGCCGACGATGTTCAGCGAAATGCCACTACACCGCGCGACGCCAAGGAATCTCTGGCGACCGAGAGGAACAACGTCGGCCATCAGGGTACCGGCCAGCTGATCGCAGATATGGGCCTACAGCTGGACGATCTTTGGAACCTCTGGTCCAGTGATGTCACCTCCTCCGAAGATCCCGCAAAATCGTCCCCCAATGAGCCCGCAAAAGCACCGCAGTCCCCCGGACCCTTTGTTGCGTCCGACGATATCCGCTTCGCCTTGAAGGTCACGCTGGCCTCCATGATCTGCTATGTCATCTACAACGGGGTGGCGTGGCAAGGTATCAGCACCTCACTGCTGACCTGTTATCTTGCCGCGGATACAACTATCGGCGGGACCTTCCGAAAGCTGGCATTGCGTATTGCCGGCGTGCTCGTGGGTGGTCTGCTGTTCGGCATCGGGGGCATTGTGTTCGTCACCTCACACATGGATGACGTCTTCGAGTTCATGTTGTATGTGGCTTTAGTCTTCTTCACCGCGGGATGGGTTGCCAAGGGAAGTCCGAGAGTCTCCTACGCCGGTTCCCAAATCGGCATTTCCTACGGACTCGTCGCACTGATGACGCCCGTCATTACCACGCAGATCGTAGAGTCCCGCGACCGCCTTATCGGCATTCTGCTCGGAACGGTAGTGATGTGGCTTGTCTTCAGCCGGATCTGGCCGGTAGACACCCTGGGAAGCCAAAAACAAGCTGTTGCCGGTTTGATTCAAACAGCAAGCGAACTAAGTCTGCTGCCCGGGGAGAACTCTCCACCTGATGCCAAAAGCGCCAAACTACGAGAGCTTCGCGACGCGATCAACCAAGGCATTACCAAAGCAGAGGATCAGGCTGACCTGTTGGACTACGAATCAAAAGGCAATCGTTCCATCCAAACCGCGCTGTGCAAGTGCCTTGGGAGCACGCAAGACTTATTGATGCTGGAGGTGGCTCAGGTCGATCTGTCGATACGGACGGCACACGAGAACCAAGCACTAGAAGTTTTCGACAAAGCAGACGCCCAACGCACAGCAGAGTTCTTGTGCCTGTTGGCCAAACAGGTTGTTGAAGCATCGAACCCCCTGCTACAACAGCTTAGGGACAAGGAACCCCAATTCCAGACAGCGGGCAATCAGACCTCTGAAGACCGAGGCGATGCGGAAAGGGGCAAATCCGATCCTCACGAGGCCATGGCGAACGCCAACACGCAGATCCGCACTCGCAGGAACGGCTTGCTCGAGGACCTTTTTCATGCCGTAGAAGAGATCCCTTTTGTCTCTTGAATCACAGCTACGGCCCTAACCGCTTTGCGGGTTATGTGGCTGCCATCTTTTTTGAACGAGTTCCAAGGAGGAAGCGATGAATGCACACACCCTGTATGTACTTGCGCGATGCTTTGTCGCGCTTATGTTCCTGATGTCGGCAATCGGAAAGATCAGTAGCTGGCAGCAAACCATCGGACTTATGCGCGAGCACCACGTTCCTTTGCCGCAAGTAGGCCTGCTCGGCGCCTTTGTCTTGGAAGTCGTAGGAGGAACGATCTTACTTGCACTAGGACTCTTCATGGTTCCTCTCACATGGATCCTGGTCCTCTATGTTCTCGCCGCCACCATCTCCGTTCCGGTGCAGGACATTGTGACGAACAAGGGACGGCCTGCGGGCCTACAGCTACTCGGGTCCAACCTGGCGATTATAGGCGGTCTCATCGCTCTGATCGCTTGCGCGATCGCAGGTGTGTAGAAGCTTGTCCGCAGGTCGCCAAGGAAACTAAACCAGCAACGCAACAACAACATCCATAGCAGGAGGAAATACAAATGCCAGCGAACACCGACGAGATGTTTATTGATCATGGAGGTATGGCTGTCCCAGACCTTGAGGCCACCATCGAGTGGTACCAGCGCGTCTTCGATTTCAAAGTAACGAGCCGTTTCGGAACACCGGCATTCAAAGCAGCCTTTATAGAACGGGAGGGTGGCCGCCTGGAGATCTTTCAGGCCACTCCGCCGACACCGGCGGTGCCCGCGAAGCCACTCACCCCGGCTGATCTCACTCCGGCAATGCTGACCTTGGGATACACCCATATCGCGTTCGGCGTTCCCGATGTAGATGTCGCCTATCAGCAAGCAGTATCCCGCGGAGCCACCGCGGTTAATCCGCCGAGTACGCAACCCGGAGGCACCCGCTTCGGGCATATAAGCGACCTGAACCAGAATCTTATCGAGCTGATTCACACTGTGCCGTCACCGCAGAAGCAGTAGGTTCGCCAGACTGCTTATTCGTGTCGCAAACCGTCACTTTTAGCCCAGCCTACGATGCTGGTTTTACGAAGGAGCTAACGTGCCTCTTCTAGATGGAAAAGTCGCACCTCCCTACGTTCCAACGCCCACCCACAAGCTCTATGCCGTTCTTACCCGTGTCATCGTCAGCCAGGCGGAAGCTGCACCGCACAAAATGGATCACGTAAAGTACATCATCGGTCTGGAAGCAGAAGGAAAGGTATTTGGCTCGGGACCCTTTCCGGTTACAGATGAAAGCATCGACCTCGGCCTGATTATCTTCCGCGCTGCCTCGCTTGAGGAAGCCGAGGGCTTCATGAAAACCGAGCCAATGACCGTTATGGGCCTCAGCACCTACGAGATACACGAGTGGGATATGGTCATCGGACATATTTCCGTCACGCTGAACCTTTCCACCCGCAGCTATACTCTCTAGTTCGCAGCGTGCGAAGCGTCTCGAAACATGTCTCTCGTTGCACTCTTTCCCTTGCAGTTCAACGGCAGACCATACATCCCCACGGGACCTCATTTGTTGTGCAAAATAGGTTTGCAGACGGTGCAATACATTAGCGTCGCCATAGCGAATCAAAAGTGAGCATGAGGTGAAGCAATGAGACAGAACAATTCGTTCCGGTGGTGCAGCCAATCGGTTCGTCTACGCAGTTGTACCCGAACTTAAATCGCGGCGCATAGGTTCGCAGCCTCACGCATACAAACAAAGCCCTCGATACGCATACAGACGGAGCCTTCGTTCGCTCAAGAAGGCCGGGATTGTCCCCGCTCGGCGTGTCCAACCCCGGTTCAACCAACCCACTAGCACAAAGGAGTACCACCATGTCTATACTCGTAATCGGCAGCACGGGAACGATCGGCACACAAGTAGTGAAGGCACTCGCGGAACGGGGTCAGCCAGCTTCTGCACTCATCCATGATAGAAACCCGATCTCCGCGCTTGTGCATGGCGGCACAGGTAAGCTCCCGGACGGCATCACGCCGGTCAAGGGTGATACAACCGATATGGATTCGATGCGTGCCGCGTTACGTGGCATCGACACGATGTTTCTGCTGAATCCAGTGGTGTCCGATGAGATGACTCGGGCGATCCTGATGCTTGATCTTGCCATCGAAGCCGGCATCAAGCGCGTGGTCTACTTCTCGATGTTCAAGGCCGACGAGTTTCTCGACTGCCCGCACGCAAATGCGAAGTTTGCCGCGGAGCAAATGATTCGCAAATTCGGCATCCCGACCACCATCCTCCGCCCGAACTACTTTTTTCAGAACGATGGCACTCCGGCCACAAAAATGCACCTCTACCCGGTGCCGATCGGTAACATCGGTGTCTCGATGGTGGACGCCCGCGACATCGGCGAGATTGCAGCAATTAAGCTGATCGAACGTGACCGAAACGAGCCGTTGCCCACCGAAATCATCGAAATTCACGGTCCCGAGGTGATCACGGCCACGTCTGCCGTCGCTACCTGGAAGGAAGTCTTGGGAAAGGACGTAGTTTACCCGGGCGATGACCTGCGCAAGTTCGAGGAGACCTTTGCCAAAACGTCCACCAGCGAGATGGCTTATGACGTTGCGGGTATGTTCCGCAACTTCCAACGCGGGACAGGTATGATCGCGCCCGAAGGTGCTGTCGAAGCAACCGCTAAGGTGCTCGGCCATCCGCAGCGTACGTACCGTGCCTACGCCCAAGAGGTGGCGGCCGCCGCATGAGCTTGCCATACTCTCGCCACCTAACTTTCCAACGCTGCCGAAGGACAAATAATGGATGACAACGTGAGCGTCAGATGAATCGCTTTCGATCGCGACTTCGCGGTTTCCGTTAGGAAAGCACGCACGTAGGGTCCTCGCCGCGCGGTTTTCGAACTGGCGGCGAGCCGACCGTGCGGCGGTATTGCCAGTTGAAGTGGAAAGCAGATTTACGCAGCTGATCGCGAAGCGCGCTGCTTGCGGTCAGCTACCTCGCCTATATTCTATGTTTCCATTCAAAACAGCGGCCACGGAGGGCGTTTGAACAATTCACTTTCGAGTGATCGTTCAGAGCCAATCGAAAGTTCCTAGTGTCGATATGCTGATGGCGGTGCGGGCACCGCCAATGGCTGACGAGGCAGTTGCCCCCACTGATTTCATCATGGCTCTTCCTTCTGTGGCTTTCTCTCGATCTCTTTCCAGAGGATACGCACCAATTCAACGCAGTCGTGGACCTGCTCGCGTAGAGGAACCGTGTTGGCGCTCATGTATTTGTTTACCGAAGACGGAAAACTGCAATGCGGCAGGCGTTCTCGAGCCACCACTCTTTCGGCGGCTGCTTGTCTCCGAGCGAGGTCAAGTACTCACTCATCGGCATGCTCTAGTGGAAGTCATGCGACTCCATGGGTGCGGCGGTCACATCCAGTTCCTCGATGCGCTTGGCTCGGAATATGAATTACCTTGTCGATGTTCCGAAGCGTTCCCTCGATCAAGAGGAACTTGGCGTAGTGACAAGATTTCTGTTCGGTTCGTAGAGATCGGGTCGATGATGGCATTCGCGATACCGGTCTCGTCCTCAAGGGACAGAAAGATAAATTAGATCTCTAGCAGGATGATGAGAATGTTGACTTTGTTTCAACACAACGATATCGTTGTGTTGTGCCGCTACCGTCAAACCAGTCTGATGGATTGTTGCCGCCGGGGGTGCATCTATGCACCTGGGAGGAGCTTCAAGCTCGTTTCGGAGCCTCCGCCTACCGGTCTAGCTTGCTTTCCGGTTTTCTGGAAGCGGCGAGGTTCCTAGCGCGAGCTGGTTGCAAGGTACTGTACGTCGATGGAAGCTTCGTCACGGCCAAGCAGTTCCCCGGCGATTTTGACGCTTGCTGGGATGCCACCGGCGTGGACTCTAGCCTGCTCGATCCGGTCTTCTTTGATTTTGCGAATAAGCGAGCAGCGCAGAAAGCGCGCTTTAAGGGCGAGCTTTTTCTGGCGAATGGCTTCGCCGCACCGGGTGTGACGTTCTTCCATTTTTTCCAGAAAGACAAGAACACAGGCGTGCCAAAAGGAATTATCTCGTTGGATCTTGGGAGCCTACCGACATGATCCGGAATGAACGGCAGTACAGAATCACAAAAGCGGAAGTAGTGCGTTTTCAGGAAGCTGTCAATACGGCCCGGAACGCAGCGCCCGCTCCTGGGGTGGATCCACTCTTTTTGCGTGCCGAACTTGATGGGCTTCAGAGCCAGCTCGATGAAATGCTCGAAGACATACAGAAGTATGAGAGTCTTCGGGCTGGTGCACAGGAATTACCGGCGGTGCTATCGGTGCAGGACATACCAAACGCTCTGATTCAGACCAGGATTCGAGCAGGCCTGACGCAGGAGCAGCTTGCTGAGAGGGTAAATCTCAAAACACAGCAGATACAGCGCTACGAGGCAACTGACTACGCCTCGGCGAGTCTTACGCGTGTTGCCGATATAGCGCGGGTCTTGGAAATCAGCCTTGAGAACAGCAGCGCCCTGATACCAGATTTCAAGCTTGCCGTCATGATGAAGCGGCTCAAAGCAGCAGGCTTGGCGTCCCAGTTCGTTTCTAATCGGCTCTTGCCAAAGCGTGCTTTTGACATAGCGAGCAAGGGAACCGAAGACTTCACACTGGAGGCTGCGCAAGCAATCGAACGCGTGTATGGCTGGCATCCCAGTGTGCTTCTCGGTGGTGAAACCCTGGACGTCTCGCGCATGGCAGCTTCACAGGCACGCTTCAAGATTCCAGCGAAAGTTAACGGCCTCCAGCTTGGAGCCTACGTCGTATATGCGCATTACCTAGCATTGCTGCTGCTCCAGGCTACAAAGACCCAAGGCGTTCGTCTGAGCAGTGATCCAAGCGAGGTGAGGCGTTCCATTCTCACAAAATATGCCGCCATCACCTTTGATTCTGTATTGCGCTTTGTCTGGGGCTGTGGCATCCCCGTGATCACGTTAAACGATCGAGGCACGTTCCATGGAGCTTGTTGGCGGCACCAGGGCCGCAATGTGATCGTGCTTAAGCAGCAAACGCGCTCAGCGGCAAGATGGGTGTTTGATCTCCTTCATGAGTACTTCCATGCTGCTCACAATCCAGAACTCGAGCAGCATCCCGTTATCGAAGAGGCAGAGAACTCGGAGTCGAGGCGCAAGTCAACAGAAGAGATTGCAGCAAGCTCGTTTGCTGGAAATGTCATGTTAGACAACAAAGCAAACACGCTTGCTGAGCGTTGCGTGGAACTGGCCAGAGGCAGTGTTGAGCGATTAAAAGATGCCACGCTAAGGGTCGCAGCGGCAGAGTCGGTCGACGTGGGCGCACTCGCGCAATACATGGCGTTCCGATTGTCCGCACAAGGTGTCAACTGGTGGGGAGCTGCCACGAATCTGCAGGCACCGGCAAGCACGTCCGCAAGCCTTCCACGTGAGTTGTTGCTTTCAAATGCGGATCTCACTCAACTGAATCCTGTCGACCGAGGCCTGCTGCTGCGAGCTCTTGAACCGCAAATCATCGCTTTTGCCGGCCAGCGAGGCAGCGGAAAAACAACTGTTTCTGAGGGTGTGGCGAAAGTACTGAACTGGCCACGGGCAAGCTTTGGAGAGTATTTGCGAGCCGCCGCGAAGCGACAAGGATTGGCCGATGCCACAGAAAACCTCCAGGAGCTTGGCGCTGCTTTGGCCGAGGAACCAGATCGGTTTTGCGATGCCGTGCTTACCTTCAGCAAATGGGAAGCCGGAGAGCCGTTGATTGTGGAAGGAGTACGCCACGAGACAATACTGGAAAGTCTTCGCCGTAAAGTAGCTCCTCTGGAAGTACGGCTGGTGTACCTGGACATTGATGAAACAGAGCGTGTCAGAAGGCTATCTCAGCGTGAATTCTCGACCGAACAGCGCATTACAGCAGTCGAAAATCACTCCACCGAAAGCCAGGTAAAAAACGTCCTATCGGATGCGGCTGACTTCCATATATCCACGAAGGAAAGTACTGATATCGTCGTGGGCAAGATCGTCGACTGGATTCAATCTGGAAAAGCTTCACAACTTATACAAAAGGCCAGGTAAAGCAATGGATCAGATCTCTGAACTTCCGCTGTTGAAGATCAAATGCACAAGCACACGCTGTGATGACAATTTGCACTGTTTCCGATTGAATCAACGCATGAAGCGAAGTGGTCCGGAAGGACGCTGCCGGGAGTGCGGTGTCGAACTAATTGATTGGTCCAGGGTGAAAAGTCGCAATATTGAGGATATTGACCATACGATAGCTGCACTGCAACTTGAGCTGATCCGCCACCACTTCTGGCATCTTGGCTTATCTGATTACGCTGCGAACTATGCAATCCGAAAAGGCAAGGTCGCGCTGCGGGCGGCGGTGAGACATCAGCTTGAGAAGGCGATCGGGTCTCCCCATCATCCGCGCCAAGGGCGGCAGACTCCGCGCGAGAACTCGCGGACTGCGACAGTGATTCACTATGCACAACACGCAACGGCGACATGCTGCCGCGCATGTCTCGAAGAGTGGCATGGGATTGAAGGTGGCGCCGATCTGACGGCCGCGCAGTTGAGCTATCTTGCCAATCTTGTGATGAAGTATGTGGACGCCAGACTACCGCAACTAGAAGACGAACCGCACAAGCGGCCGCGACTCATGGCACGCCGGTCGGTGAGGAAAGAGAGCACAGGAGAGTACATCCTTGCCGGTTAATACAGTCCGCGCATCCAGCATCTACCGGGATAAGACGCTGGATGCGGTAAACCAGCGTATTCGAATGACGCGCGTTCAGGGCAGCACACAAGAGTCCGACCTGCAGAGTCCTGTGAATTGTGGGGGTTTCGGCCGCATTCGTCATTTCCGTCGCATAACATCAGCAGGCTGGCCAGCAAATCCGCTTCCGATCGATCCGGCGGCACGGGCGTTGGGGCTGCCTGAGAACTTAGCTGGGATTGAAGCACAGGTGTTCCAGAATGCAGCGTGCAACTGGAGGTGCTGGTATTGTTTCGTTCCTTTTAACTTGCTTAGTGCTGATACACGATATTCCGACATGATGTCGTTGGAATATCTCGTTAAGGGCTACGCTCAACTGACACAACGGCCGTCGGTGTTGGATTTGAGCGGCGGACAGCCAGACCTGACTCCCGAATACATTCTCTGGACAATGCGCGCTTTGCAGTCGAAAGGTCTGTCCGAGACCACAATGCTGTGGTCTGACGACAACCTTTCCACAGACTATTTCTGGTCCAAGCTCAGCGAGGAGGAACAGGTCGAGGTAGCGTCATATCGCCATTATGCGAAAGTTGGCTGTTTTAAAGGCTTTGATGAAAATTCTTTCGCATTCAATACGGTGGCAGAAGAGGGCGGCTTGAGCAGACAGCTCGCTTTTATGGCTCGATCAATCGACAGCGGGATCGACATGTACGCATATGCAACTTTCACAAGCCCATCTTCGGTAGACGTTTCAGGAAAGATGGAACACTTCGTAGATCGGCTTCAAACGATCCACCCTAATCTTCCTCTCCGAACCATTCCTCTGGAAGTTCAGGTATTCACTCCCACCGCAGGACGCCTGCGGCCAGAACATCTACTAGCTATGCAAGTTCAAAAGCTGGCCGTCGATGAATGGTCAAAGCAACTTCATCAGCGATTTTCGGAACAGGAACGAACGGCATCGATATGCGATATCAAGATTTCAAGCAAGGCTTCAGAGTAAAGCTATGAGCTGCGACCTAACGAGACGCGGAGTAGGAGGGTTGTCGCTGTGGGCAGAGGGCCTGCTCCCTATGGCACACCTCCTAGATGCAACGTGGTGGTTCGATCGTCAGACGGTCGAGTCGTTCCGAGCCAGTATTAGCCAACTCCCGCCGGAAGCAACGATTGTATTCCTAGGAACGCCTTCCTTGTTTCTGGATACATCGCAGCATGGTGCGTTCAGGACAACTCTGCTAGTCGATAAAGACGAAACCATTCGCGCATGCTTACCAGAACAGTTGCGGCGGCGCTTTCGTTCTTGCGACCTACGCGGCGATTTACCAGACCGTCTAGAGGCAGACCTCGTCATAGCAGACCCTCCTTGGTATCTGGAAGAGATGATGTCCTTTCTGGCCGCAGGGCAAGCGGTGGCTAAGATTGGGTCTGAGGTTCAGGTGTGCCTTCCGCCGAAGGAAGTCCGTCCAGGCATAGAGCAAGAACGGCAAACGCTTTTCTCTTGGGCTGGCAAGGGCGGCTTGAGATTGGTCGCCCTTCTTGAAGAAAAGCTTCACTATGAGGCTTCGCCCTTCGAGAGAAATGTACTCCGGGTTACCGGACAAGATCCCGAAGAAGAGACACGTAGTGGCGATCTCGCTATTTTTGCAGTTGACAGCGCAGAGGGACTGACGCCGGTGGGATTGGGGACGAACTCGCGGTGGGCGGATATCACCATGCTTGAGACCCGATGGCGAGTTCGACAAGACTCGGCAGGTTCTGGGAGGGCCACTGAGCTGATTCCGCTAGGGTTCGCCGATGATGTATTTCCTTCCTGCAGTCGCCGGCACACGGATCGCAACAGGCCGGATGTCTGGACTTCAGGTAATCGAGTATTCTGCTGCGAGAATCCACAAGGTTTCCTGAACCTTCTCCGAAGCTTAAAAGGCGACACTATAGGCAGGATCGCGGAGTGCGCAGGAAGCCTTCATCCTGGCCGGGCCACCAGCGAAGCAAAAACTGCAGCTCAGATTCTGGCTCTGATCGATATGGAACAACGTGATGTTGAGGCTTTAAAGCGATGCCTGAGTGGGAAAGGAACGTAGTCGACGAAGTGGCTCTCCGCCTAGCCGGAGACCCCTATTGGGGTGAAAAGCTTGCGCCATGGAGAGCAGGAAAGGCAGTGTCCTTCGCTTGGCACTTAGCCGTTTTCGTCGAACCCTTTCTCTCTTACGTTTTGGATGGGACGAAGAGGGTAGAGTCGCGGTTCTCGGTGAACGACGCCGCACCGTATCGAAAGGTCGAGCGAGGAGATGTCATTCTTATCAAGTCTTCTGGCGGCCCGATTGTCGGTGTAGCCGAAGCTGAGGAAGCGACCTCCTATCAAATTGATGCCGAAGGGCTTGAGAGCATCCGCGCAAAGTTCGGACAGGCACTCTGCATCGAGGGTGAGGAGTTTTGGACGACGAAAAGGGACGCGTGCTACGCCACGCTGATTCAGCTCTCGAGAGTCAGCGGTACTGTGCATATTGAATGTGAGAAACGTGACAAACGGGGTTGGGTGACGTTGCGCTACCAACCGGTGCTGCAATTCCTGTAAACCACCGGTGTCAGCTTGCTCGTGCATCCCAATCGTTTAGCGCTATGCCCTTAGCTCGCAATTCTGCGATGACGCAGTTCTTGGGAGCTGGTCGTCTCATAATTTTGTATGACACGGAATTGTGTGACCATGCCTCACGTTAGCTGACACGCATCTGAATCTACGCCGTCTGATTGCGATCAGACGACGCCGGTAGACCTGAGATGCAACGAGGAGCATCTATCTGCACGAGATCGTTGGGCCGATCCCACACGGATCGGTCCAACTGGCCACTTGTTGTAATCTTGCCCGCATTTTGCCCGCAAATAGCGCCCATTGGGCCGGTTTTGCCGATTGTGCCGACTCGTAAATGCTTTCCCGTCTACTATTTGCGGTTTGATATACTCCATGGCATGGAAGCGCATGAATCTGATCTCGATCAGCTCTACCTGCTCTTTGAACACCTTAGCGGACGTCCTCTCCGGGCTTGGCAGCAAACGGCAAAAATGCTTTCGCGTCTGCCGTCGTAGCCAATCGATCATGAGCAACATACGGCAAAACCTACCTTCATTTACAACGCTATCGGGGAGCCACTTGCGGTGGAAATAATCTTTCCCGCTTTAGGTTTACTGCTCAAATCCCATGATCGCTGCCGGGAGTCATAGCTTCAGCTCCGTTTTTATAATTGCGAATTCTTTGGGATCGCCCAGACTGCGAAGCTATAGGTATCAAGGTGCATCTTGAACCGGTCGAACCTGGAAGCCCGCTGCCTCCCCATCGAAGTACCTCCGCCTCATCCAGAAGGCGACATTGACCAGGCCGATGAGGGCGGGTACTTCGATGAGCGGACCGACGACGCCGACGAAGGCCTCCCCGGAGTTTAGACCGAAGACGGCTACCGCGACCGCAATCGCGAGCTCGAAATTATTACCGGCCGCCGTGAAGGAGAGCGTCGCCGATTGAGCGTAGTTTGCGCTCAGCCGCTTGCCCATCCAGAAGCTGACCAGGAACATGATCAGGAAGTAGATGACCAGCGGAACGGCAATCCTCACCACATCCAGCGGCAGCCGGACAATCAGGTCGCCCTTCAGCGAAAACATCACCAGGATCGTGAACAGCAGGGCCACGAGCGTAAGAGGGCTTACGCGCGGGATGAAGCGGGTCCGATACCACTCTTCCCCTTTGAGCCGGATGAGGGTAAACCGGGTCAGGAATCCGGCGACGAACGGAACGCCCAGATAAAGGCCGACGCTTTTGGCGATCTGGCCAATGCCGATCTGGACGACGCTTCCCTCGAGCCCGAACCACTTCGGAAGCACGGTAAGGAATGCCCAGGCGTAAAGGCTATAAAAGAGCACCTGAAAGACGCTGTTGATAGCCACCAAACCGGCAACGTAATCCGTGTCGCCCTCCGCCAGCTCGTTCCAGACCAGCACCATGGCGATGCAGCGGGCAATGCCGATCAGGATCAGGCCGCGCATATAGGCCGGTTCGCCACGCAGAAAGACGATGGCCAGGAAGAACATCAGGACGGGGCCGATGAGCCAGTTCTGCACAAGCGACAGGCCCAGAACGCGCTTATTGCGGAAGACCTCTCCCAGCTTTTCGTAGCGGACCTTCGCCAGCGGCGGAAACATCATGACGATGAGCCCGATGGCAATGGGGATGTTGGTCGTGCCTGTTTGAAAGCGGTTGACGAACCCGGCCGAGGAAGGAACGAAGTGACCGATCGCAACTCCGATCGCCATAGCAAGGAAGATCCAAAGCGTCAGGAACCGGTCGAGAAACGAGAGCTTCTTGCGGGCTGCGGGAGCGCAGACGCGACCTTGGGTCAGGGGAGCGGTGGACATCAGCAGCCCTCGCAGGAGATTTCTTGAATCGTTGTAGGCACGGGCGCGCCGTCGAGCAGAGGGTACTTTGCCGGGGCACAGCAGGCCTTGGTCAGTCGCGCCCGGTCCGCCTGCATCGCCCTTTCTTCCCTCAGCCAGCCGAGGGTCTGCTTCAGAATCTGCGCCGCTCCGATGTGCGGCGGCATGACCACGCGGTAGTGCATCCACTTTCCTTCGCGCCGCGCCGCAACGATCCCCGCACTGCGGAGATAGGCCAAATGCCTCGAAATCTTAGGCTGAGGACCGCCCAGGATCTCGACGAAGTAGCAGACGCAGATCTCTTGATCTCCCATGAGGTTCAAAAGGCGCAGCCGAGTGTTATCGCCCAGAGCCTGGAAGAATCGTTCCACGTTGAAGGTCTGTTTCGCCATGGGTCTATGTATACGCCTTGACGTATCCAAAGGCAAACCATATAGTCGCCTAAACAGATGTGAAGGAGACGGTCTATGTCACAGCAGGTTATTGAGTCGGTGCAGTCCAGATACGGTGCGGTCGCCGAAAGCGACCTGTCCAATGACCATGCCGGCGTGCAGGCCGTAGCCGAAGCCTTTGGCTACACGGCCGAGGAGCTGACCTCGATTCCCGCCGAGGCCAACATGGGTCTTTCCTGCGGCAATCCCACAGCCACCGCCCATCTCCGGCCCGGTGAGGTGGTTGTCGATCTCGGCTCCGGCGGAGGCCTGGATGTGTTCCTCGCTGCCAAGATGGTTGGACCGGAGGGCCGCGCCATCGGTATCGATATGACCACGGCCATGATCGAGCGGGCGCGAGCGAACGCCGCGGCTGGCCGCTACACCAATGTTGAGTTCTACCAGTCCACCATCGACCGTATTTCCCTTCCCGACGCCTCCGTCGATTGCGTCATCTCCAACTGCGTTCTCAACCTCGCACCCGACAAGCCCGCCGTTTTCCGTGAGATCGCCCGCGTCCTCAAGCCGGGTGGACGCGTCGCCATCAGCGACATCGCCCTCAAGCACGAGCTGCCGGAAGCCGTCGCCCAGAGTATGGCCGCCTACGTCGGTTGCATCGCCGGAGCCATCAAGATCGACGAATACCGCGACGGTCTACTCGCGGCCGGCTTCGAGCACGTCGAGATCGTAGATAGCGGCGCGGACCTGAACGCCTACGCGAAGGTCGAGAACCAGGCCGGTTGCTGCTCTCCCACAATGGATTCCGGCAATGCACTCCAAATCATCGGAGAAGCCTGCTGCGCTCCCACGCTCAACGCTTCTCCCACACTGCACGAAGATTTAACCACCCTGCTGTCTCAATACGACGTAAACGAAGCGGCCGCGAGCGTGAAGGTCTATGCGATCAAGCCGCATACCGCCGCAGCGAAGACCTGCTGTGGCCCGACCTGCTGCGCGTAGCTGTGTCGCATCGTACTCGACCCCGAAGCCAAAAGGAGATGTCATGCCGCACTACAACGTCCTCTTTCTTTGCACCGGCGATTCGGCCCGTTCGATCATGGCCGAAGCCATCATGAATGGCACAAACCGGGGGAACTTTACGGCCTACAGCGCGGGCAGCCATGCCACCGGAGAGGTGCGACCAGAGGCACTCCGGCTGCTCGAAAAGGCCCACATGGACGTTGCGAATGCACGAAGCAAATCGTGGGATGAGTTCGCGAAACCGGACTCACCCCACCTGAGCTTTGTGTTCACCGTTTGCGATACCGCCGCGCAGGAAGTCTGCCCCTTTCTGGCCAGGCCAGCCTATGACGGCGCACTGGGGCATTCCAGACCCAGCTTCGGTCCAGGGCACCCCGGAGGAGATCGAGAGGGCCTTCAGCCAGGCATTCCAAGCACTGGCGCGGCGTATCAGCCTGTTTCTCTGTCTTCCGTTCGCTACGCTCGACACCTTTGCCCTTCAGAAGAAGCTCGACGACATTGGGAAGGCATAGGTTGCGCCCGTGCGATTTCTCATCATCGGTGGGAGTGACGCTGGGATCAGCGCCGCGCTTCGTGTCCGGGAACTCAACTCGGACGCGCAGATCGACGTGCTGCTCAAAGACGACTTCCCGAACTACAGCATCTGCGGCTTGCCGTTCTATCTCAGCGGCGAAACCCCCAATTGGCACAGTCTCGCCCACCGAACGCAGTTCGATGGCATCTCCATTCGCCGCAGGCATCGTGCGACCCGGATCGATCTTGCCGCGAAGACCGTTGAGGCCCAGATCGACGGTGGAGAAAACAAAGTATTTTCGTACAACAAGCTGCTTATCGGCACGGGCGCGAGTCCGTCCACACCACGGATCGAAGGTTGGCAGCTCCCCGGCGTCTTCCTGCTCCACACCATGAAGGACAGCTTTGCGGTACACGAGTATTTGGAAAGGGTGAAGCCCCGCCGTGCTGTAATCGTCGGTGCTGGGTACATCGGCTTGGAGATGGCGGACGCGCTCACGCATCGAGGGATCGAGGTCGCCGTCGCCAGCCGGACCAAGACTGTCCTTGCCACCGTCGATCCCGAGTTCGGCGATGCTGTCGGCCAGGAGCTACAGCAGCACGGGGTAGCAGTTTCTACAAACGTCGAAGCGCAGCGCATCATCCAGGTGGGCGATCACCTCCACATCTCAGGTAGTGGAGGCTTCGAGCACTACTGCGAGCTGGTGTTGATCGCGGTAGGCGTCAAGCCCGACACAGCTCTCGGAGTCGAGGCCGGCCTGCAGACCGGCGAAAAAGGAGCCTTGCTCACCAACCGCAAGATGGAAAGTGGAGTGCCCGACGTGTACGTCGCGGGCGATTGTGCTGAGACGTGGCACCGTATGCTGAAACGGCACACCTATCTTCCGCTCGGAACCACCGCCCATAAACAGGGCCGAACGGCTGGCGAGAACGCCGTGGGAGGGCAGCGCGAGTTCGCGGGTTCGCTCGGAACTCAGGTAGTCAAAATCTTCGACCGTGTCATCGCTCGAACGGGCCTACGGCAAGACGAAGCCGAGCGCGAAGGCTTTCAGCCCTTCACCGTAGAAAGCACAATGAACGACCACAAAGCCTATTATCCCGGAGCCACGCCGCTCCGAGCCCGCATCACCGGAGACCTCCGAACAGGGCGGCTGCTAGGGGCGCAGCTCATGGGTGCATGGGGAGCCGAAGTTTCCAAACGCATCGACATATTTGCAACGGCTCTCTTCCACGAAATGACCGTCGATGAGATCTCCGACCTCGACCTCAGCTATACCCCTCCCCTCAGTAGCCCGTGGGACCCGGTTCAGATGGCGAGCCAGGCATGGAGCCTTGCATCGTCCGAACATCGAAAGGAAACACAATGCACAAGGTGATCTTCGCCTGCGTCCACAACGCCGGCCGCTCTCAGATGGCGGCTGCTTTCTTCAACCAGCTCGCCGATCCGACGAAGGCGACAGCCATCTCCGCAGGGACAGAGCCGGGCTTGCGCGTGCATCCCGAAGTTCTCGCCGTTATGCAAGAGGTTGGAATCGGCCTCAGCAACGCCAAACCTCAGAAGCTAACCCAGGAGCTTGCGGAAGATGCAGCGCTGCTCATCACCATGGGTTGCGGCGACAAATGCCCCTACGTTCCCGGCCTGCGTCGTGACGACTGGCCTCTGAGAGACCCCAAAGGCTTGCCAATGGAGCAGGTACGGCTCATCCGGGACGACATCAAAGAACGCGTGCAGGCACTACTCAGCAACGAAGGATGTGCCGCCTAGGAGGCTTGTACTTTCTGAAACCACCGTTTCAACAAGTTCTGTTAGACCAGCAAGCCGCCACCATCCACGGGCAGGATTTGTCCTGTCGCGTAGGTGTTGAGCATCAGGTAAACATAAGCCTTCGCCGCCTCCGCTGGTGTCGCGGCGCGGGAAATTGGCAGGGGCGCTACGACCGATTGCAGCATTGCCTCCGGCATCCGCTTAAGTTGTTCGGTGAGGACGTAACCCGGACAGACGGCGTTGACCCGGACCGGAGCGAGATCTATTGCCAGACCACCGGTAAGGTGTTCCACCGCTCCACTTAAGGCGGCCGCCACGGGCGTGCCCTTGATGGGTCGATGCCCGATCATGCCGCTTGTAAGCGTGATGAGCCATCCTGGGCAATCGTACGGCCGCAGTGCTTCGCCGCCGAGAGTGCGCCCCAAAAACGTACCGTAAAGAGTTCTCGCGCCTGGGTCAGGTCGAGGTCCTGAAGAGAAGCGAACATCGGGCCGCCCCAGTCACCTGCCGTGATCGCCAGGTGATCGAACGCGCCCACCTCTCCGAAGAAGCCCGTAACACTGGCCTCGTCGCTTAGATCGACGGTACGGCCTGTCGCACCTCCAAGGCGCTCAACGGCCGTACTGACGTTCGCCTTGTTACTCGAACCAATGACAAGGGAGGCACCCTGCTCGCGGGCGAGTTCTGCAACGGCGAAGCCGATGCCTGTCGCACCCCCAATAACCACCACACGTTTTCCTTCGAGCGACATTGCTGTTCCGTTCATCGTATTTCTCCTTTGTAAGTTAGGCTCTGGCGCCTGCGACCAAAGACTTGGGTGCGGTAATTGCGGACTTGGGTCCAAAGGCCGGCGTCATGTTCGCCATCTGCTTGAGCGCGAACCCCGGAGCGATGCGGCTGAGGATTTTCAGCACGTTGGCAAGGCCAGGGCGGACTTCCAGCTTGCCCGCTTCGATGCCGGCAATGGCTTTCTTAGCGAACACGGTTACATCCATGCCTTTCGGCATCTTCATCTCTTTCGAGAAGGCTTCGTTTTGATAGAGCGGCGTTTCGACGCCAGGCGGTATCAGCTCGACGACCGTGACGCTGGTATGTTTCAGCTGCACGCGCAACGATTCAGTGAAGGAGTGGAGGGCGGCCTTCGCGCCGCTATACACCGGCGATATGGGGAAAGGAATAAGGGCAGCTCCCGAAGAAACATTGACGATGAGTGCGTTCTTGCGAGTCTTGAAATGCGGCAGAAACTGCGTAATCATCCGGACCGGCCCGCTGTAGCAGACCTCGATCTCACGCGTGATGTCGTCCAAACCCTCACCCTGGTTGAACTTCTGCACGCGCATTACTCCGGCATTGTTGACGAGCGTGTCGAGCGCCGGAAACTCCCTAAGTACGTCGTTGTATAGCGTAGCGATTGCAGCGGGATCGGCAACGTCGCTACTGAAGGTATGTACACCGGGAAGCGCCCGTTTCGCGCTTGCGAGCTTTTGCTGATCTCTGCCGGTGATGATGACAACATTCCGGCGCGAGCAGCTGCTTCGCTAGCTCAAGGCCCATGCCGCTGGTCCCGCCGGTAATGAGAATCGTCCTGTTTTCAAGTTTCATTTAAGCTCCTTCTTCAGTGAATCTCTGCACGAAAGGCAGGTGTTGTTTCGTTCGCTTCAGCCCGTCATTGGCAAGGACAACGCAGGCATACGGATCAGGACCGCGATAGAGTCACTTCTCGAAGTAACTCTTTGAACTTGTGAGATCAGCGATGAGTCCCGGCTGTTTTGGCGTCCACCCTAGCCGCTCCCGTGTCAGCTTGCTGGAGGCTGGGCAATCGAGGCCGGCGAAAGCCGCGAACCAGGAAAAATGCTCGGCCGCTTCTTCGCCCGATTTGCTGACTAGTGGGACCTTCAGGCCCTTCTCAATTGCTTCGGCAATCTCACGGAACGGTATCTTCTCTTCGTCAACCCCGTGATACCTGGCTCCTGAGACCCCTTTTTCGAGCGCAAGCCTGAAGAGATGCGCAGCATCAAGCCGATGCACGGCCGTCCAGCTATTGCGGCCTTCGCCGATATAGGCGGACACGCCCTTCTCTCGTGCAAGAGTGATGAGATTAGGGACGAAGCCGTGATCGCCGTCTCCGTGAACGGAGGGTGAGAGACGGACCACCGATACACGCACCCCAAGCGCAGCCACGGCATCTGCCGCCTCTTCAGAAGCAACGCGGGGGTTCACACTAGAGTCGGCAGTCGGCGCGTCGTCTTCGGACGCCAGACGGCCTTGACTAACGAGCGCTGTCCCGGAGATGACGAGTGGCCGGTCGGAACCCTTGATCGCAGAGCCGAGAGCTTCAATGGCGTGCCTGTCGATCTCGCAGATTTCCTTGAATCTCGAAAAGTCATGAACAAAGCCCTATGGATCACACCATCCGAGGCGGCGGCTCCACCTCGCAAGCTGTCCAGATCCTCAAGATCTCCGCGATGCACATCGGCACCGGCGGCACTCAAGGACTTTGCTGCTGAGTCTGAACGAGCTAGTCCAAGCACCTGATGGCCCGATTGCAGGAGCTCTTGAACTACCGCCGAACCGATAAAGCCTGTAGAACCGGTGACGAAAACACGCATTGCGGGTTCTCCTCTTGCCGAAGCATGAACAGAGCCGTGGTCGCAGCTCATGTTTCAAAGATAGGAGTTTGTGTAAATACAATCTATGCGTTAAAGTTCATCTTATCTTCGCAATCGTCCAAGGAGATGTCATGGACCCACTCTCAGATGTGCTGTCACTCTTAAAACCGCGTAGTCACGGGTACGGCGGCTTCGATGCCGGTGGAGACTGGTCCATTCAGTATCCTCAGCATGACGGCCTCAAGTGTTTCGCCGTGGTTTCTGGAGAGTGTTGGCTGTCCGTCGAAGGCGTTGCCGAACCGGTGCGAATAGGGACCGGCGACTGTTTTCTGCTGCCGTTGGGCCGGTCCTTCCGCGTTGCGAGCGACCTGGCCTTGCCGCCGATCGACGCGAGCACGCTCTATCCAACCTCACGAGCTGGCGGCATCGTCTCGTACGGAGGTGGAGGAGATTTCTTCTCTATCGGCGCGCACTTCGCCCTTACGCACAATCATGCCGACATCCTGCTGGAGGTCCTGCCGCCCATCGTGCATCTGCGTAAAGAGTCCGATAAGGCGGCTCTGCGCTGGTCCCTGGAGCGGATGAGAGAGGAACTGCTCGAACCGCAGCCTGGCGGCTTTCTTGTCGCGCAACACCTCGTTCAAATGATGTTCGTGCAGGCCCTGCGGCTGCATCTGGCAGAAGGCTTGAGCGGTCGCGTGGGATGGCTCTTCGCGCTGGCGGATAAACAAATGAGCGCGGCAATGAACTCCATGCACGACGATCCGGCTCATGGTTGGACAATACAGACGCTGGCCGAGCGCGCCGGCATGTCGCGCTCAGCCTTTGCCGTGAAGTTTAGACAGACAGTGGGAGCGTCACCCATGGAATACCTGACCCGCTGGCGCATGCTGCTGGCCGGAGACAGGGTGGTGAATTCGAGCGATCCCATTTCCGTCATCTCGCTGTCGCTCGGCTATGAATCCGAAGCGGGCTTCAGCACAGCTTTCAAGAGGGTTATGGGCTGTTCGCCACGGCAATATAGCCGGGGCCACTCTCCAGCGGCCTCCTCACATATGGTGGAGGAAACCGCCCTAGCCAATCAGCTTGCGTTCGTCTCAGGTTGATACTCGCGGTTGGCTTCTCAGAGCGCTCAGCCGTTCAGTCACATCTTAAAGCAGTCTGTCCTCTCTGAAATGTCCGTTTTAGAGTCTTATGCTATCCGCCAGATGTGAGAGTGCGATTTGTCATTACTAATTTCGATTGTTGGGCCGTGGAGGGTTGGGATTAAACGTGGCTCCTGGTACGTTGCCATTTGGCGGATAGGCCGGTAGTGCACCCGGAGCCTTGAGAATGGGAAGTGGATGAAGCTCAAGATGCTCGAGCGCTGTTTTGACCGCAACCTTAAGCTGTGAATCATCGTGCGTGACCGCTTCGTTAGGCAGTGATTCGACGGAGATGTCTGGCGCTACGCCTTCGTTCTCGATAACCCAGTGGCCGTCTAGAGAGGCGAGCGAGTCCTTGGGGATAGTGATGAATGAGCCATCCATCAATCTCCATGGCCCATTGATGCCTTGGACCCCGCCCCAGGTCGATTCTCCAACAAGTTCGCCAAGCTTGAATTTACGAAAGAAGAATGGGAATTGGTCGCCATCGGATGCCGAGGCATAGTTGGTCAGGGTGATCATCACCCTGGGGGCGGTAGCTCCGGGCAAGGGGCTAACGGCCTCTTCGCGGTTGACGAAAACACCTGCGAGTTCACGACGGAGCACGTCAAGCACGGCCTGACTGGTGAAGCCGCCCCGATTCCAGCGCACATCGAAGATCAATCCCGCTTTGTCGCGCTGCGGGTAGAACTGGCGCGCGAAGTCCTTTGAACCTTCCGCGTTGAAGTCTGTGAGAAAGATGTATCCCAGCCGGCCTTGCGAGAGCCGGTCTACCACCTTGCGATTACTTTCGATCCAATCGTGTCTTCGCACGTTTGTCTCATTGGTGAGCGGCGTCACCTTGAGCTCGCGTCGTGGCCCGGACGGGGAGGAAGCTACGGTCAGGGTAACCTCCGTCGTAAGGCCTGCGAGCAAGCTGTCCGGCTCAGCGGGAGCTTTTAACTCCTGTCCACCGACATTCAGCAGGTAGTCGCCTTGCTTGATATTGAGCCCGGGTTCACCGAGAGGGCCGCGCATGCTGGATCTCGTTGGGTCACCGGCATAAATCCGAGCGAATCGGTAACGCCCGGACGCGCTGTCGAGCGTGTAGTCTGCCCCAAGCAGCCCGGGGCGAGCAGGCTTGCGAGGATCGCCGGTAGGACCAGATTCCATGTAGGTGTGAGAGCTGGCAATCTCCCCCTGCATCTGGCCCAGAACGTATAGGAAGTCATCCTGCGAAGCAACGGCGGGCAGCAATTTTACATAGGCCTCGTGCACGGCCTGCCAGTTGGTTCCGTTCATCGCCTTACTGAAGAAGATATCGCGGTCCAGCCGCCACGCGTTCTCGAACATTTCGGCCCATTCACGGGCAGGGTCGACGGTAGCCGTCAGATTCGCGAGGTCGAGCGGCTCACCGGCATGGGGAGCACTCGCCCCGGTGTCCGCGATGCGCCATGCACCGTCACGGCGGAACGCAACCTTGGCGCCGTCTGCCGAAAGACTGAAATTGTCGAGGTCTTCAACTACAACTCGGTCCTTTAGGGTGGCCAGTTCGAAGGCATGCAGTACACTCTTGCTCCCAGCTAGATCGCCATCGATGAGTTGAACGGGGCGGGTCTGATAGATGAGTTCTGAATGGCTCGACTGCACCGAGTCGATCACCGACGGAGTGACAGGCAGGGCGATGGCGCGCGTCATGAAACCTTCCAGATCAATGTGCACAACGGAAATGCTCGTTGCAGCGCCTTCGTAAGGCGTGCTCAATGGGGAGGGTGCCCTACGGTCAAGGTTTACGGCATAGAGACCGTCAGAGTTCAGCGTGGAGATGAGGCTTTCGTCGTCGCGGTCTGAGACAAATGGCTGTTCGTTGCGCTGCGAAATAAAGACAAGAAGACGGCCATTCGCAGTGAAGACAGGAGCACGGTCGCTTTCCATGGGCGAGCTGACAACCGTATCGTGATCCGTGGCGAACTCGTGCAGGTGTATGGCACGAAGCCCGGTGGCACGCTGTGTACTGTAGGAAAGCCACCGGCCATCGGGCGAGAACGCCGCATCGCGGATTTCAGCATAGGGATCGGACGCAATGCGCTGCGGCGGGCTGCCGTCGAGATGAATCCACCAGAGCGAGTGATTGGCATCTGCTACGGCCAGGCTGTCGCTGCGTGGGGACCACACCGGCGTGTAGAAGTACCCGCTGCTGAAATGTGTAAGCAGGCGTTCAGGACCTCCACCAATAAACCGCAGGGCGAGCTGCTGCTCGCCGCTGATGTCGGTTGCATACGCGATGAGGTGACCATCGGGGGACCAGGACGGATGGTCCTCGTCTGCGCCAAGTGTGTTGGTGAGGTCTTTTGCGACGGACTGGGCGGAGAGGGAGAAGAGGTCGCCTCGCGCTGAGAGCAGTAGCGAGTCACCTGTAGGCGAAAGAGCGTAGTCCACGTGGCCCATTACATCTGTGACGCGTGCGGACTGCTGCACCATCACCGGTCGAGCGCGCGTGCGTTCACCGTCGTCTGGAACGTCGACTTTCACTTCACGGAGAGACTCGGACGGCAGGTCGATCGCAAAGAGGTGGCCACCCTGCTGAAAGGTGATGGTGGAGCCGCCGAGCGAGGGCCAATCTATGTCGTAGTCACCGAATCGGGTGATCTGGCGAAAAGCTTTTGTATCGAGATCGTAGCTCCAGATGTTCTCTCGGAAACCATCACCGCGATCAGAGAGGAAATAGATCCTGCGGCCGAACCACATAGGCGCGGTATCGGTTCCTTTCCAATCGGTAAGCCGGTCTAGCGCGTGGGTGTCAAAGTTATAGGTGTAAATGTCCTGCTGTTGACCGCCGATGTAGCGCTTGCGAAGCTCCAAGTTACGGAAAATGCGGTTATAAGCAATCGTGTGACCGTCGGGAGAGAAGGACATCATACCGGCCCGATCGAGCGGCAGCTGCTCCGCAAAGCCGCCCGCAATCGGGACGGAGAAGGCTCGAACCAACTTGGTGACAGGCTCCGCGCGATGGGTCAAAAAGATCACGCGTCTGGAATCCGGCGACCAGGCAACGACCATGGCTCCATCAGGGAAGCTGCTCGCTTCATAGGTAAGTCGCTTTGGCGTTCCGCCCCCTGCAGGCATGACAAACACATCGTGAAGGCCGCCACGTCTCCATGTGTAGGCGATCCAGCGTCCATCCGGAGAGAACAGAGGCGTTGTGACCGCACCGGGATCATGGGTCAGACGGCGTGCTGTGCCGCCCCTGATAGAGGTGATCCAGAGTTCGTCATACGCTACAAACGCAATGTTGGTTTTGCTGGCGGTTGGGTACCGCATCAAGGGAGCGGCCTGCGCGAAGATCGTACCGCCGAAAATCATTACAGCAGTAAAGCAAGCCTTCATCATTGTCGTCACATCCACGTACGCTCCGAGGCGCTATCTTGTTCCATTCTGCTGCCTGTAGAGAATTCTTACTCTTACGCGCAACATTACGATCGAACCGCAGCGAAGCTCTCTCTTCTCGTAAGCTCAGCTCGCTCAAATTCCCGGATCGGTTCTTGAAAAGTACTAATCGCGAGCTGTCGCATCACCCTTGATAATCGCGAATGGCCGCGAGCGGCCACACCTGAGGATGAGAAGGGCTCTCTTGACCCAAACGTCGGTGCGGTGGAGACTGTGGGTGCGAACAGGTAAAGGGTCGCGGACTTACTGGTGGTCTGACCCCGAATGATAATCTGACCCGCCGGCGGCTCACGCACACCTGACTGGTGCTCTTTTCGAGCCCGTAGAACAATATGCCCAACTTGCCGCCGGCTGCTTGTCCGCATTGGAGGAGCAGATGATTGAAGCGATTCTGGAGCGATGCGCCGGCATCGATGTTGGCAAGAAGTTCGTCGTGGTGTGCGTTATGGCCGGCGGGGCGAAAGACGAGCCCCGTACACAGATCAAGAAGTTCGGCACGATCGTCAGCGAGCTTCAAAGGCTGGCTGAATGGCTGGTCACGGAGGGTTGTACCCACGCGGTCATGGAGAGTACCGGAAGCTACTGGAAGCCGGTCTTCAACCTGCTTGAGGCTCACGTCCGCGTGATCCTGGCGAACGCTGCGGACGTTCAAAATAGACGTGGACACAAGACCGATCCGAACGACAGCCGGTGGCTGGCCCATCTGCTTCGTCACGGGATGATCCGGCCCAGCTTCATCCCGCCGCTAGCGATTCGAGAGTTAAGAGACCTCACGCGACGACGCCGGCAGCTGATTGGGGAGAACTCCAGGGAACGCAATCGGGTTCAGAAGGTGCTTGAGGATGCGAACGTCAAGCTCGGGGACGTGCTGTCCGATGTCTTCTGCGTCTCGGGCCGACTGATGCTGGCGGCGCTCCTCGAAGGTCAGTTGTCTGCGGAACAGATCGCTGATCTGGCCAAGAAGAAGGCACGTGAGAAGATCCCTCAGCTTGCTGCTTCTGTCGCCGGTCACCGACTGAGTGACCATCAGCGATTCCTCATCCGGCATGCGCTTCGTCACCTTGAATTTCTTGAAGAAGAGGTCGAGGCGCTAAACCGAGAGATTCGTCGGCGGATGGAAGACCCAGCTCTTGCCGAAGCGTTCCAACTGCTCCAGAGTATTCCAGGGATCAAGGAAGAGTCCGCAGCCAGCATCCTCGCCGAGGTCGGCGCTGACATGCAACAGTTTCCTACATCTGCACAACTCAGCTCGTGGGCCGGGCTCTGTCCGGCCAATCACGAGAGTGCGGGTGTCAAGAAGAGCGTCCGCACCAATCGGGGTAACGTCTGGCTCAAAACCACGCTGACACAAAGTGCTTGGGCTGCGACCAACCGTAAGGGATCACGACTGCAATCTCGTTATCACGCTCTCAAGGCTCGCTGCGGCAACAAACGCGCCATCGTGGCTCTCGGACATACGCTCCTCAAGACCATCTACGCGGTTCTATCTGCAAAACGACCCTATCGAGAGGATGCTCTCGCACCTGAAAGCAGTCGAGACCAAGAGCGGGCACAGCATCATCTCCGCTGTTTGAAGAAGCTCGGCTACAACACGTTCGCAGTGGAGTAGAGCGCCCTATTCTCAGAACAATGTCCTTTGTCATGCGGGGAGATGATTTAGCACCATATCCTGCCGCAGAACGAGCAGCGAGGCCAGTCCGCTGAATGTCGGTGGGGTTGCTTTCAAGAGATAGAGGAAGAGAACGAAGGTGTTCATGCCGTCTCCCACTCTGGCCAGAGCAAGCCGACACACGCCGCCAGTAGAGAATCTCGAATCGGAGAAACCAACTTGAGAGCCAGCACCATGGCTCCTCCGGTGAACAGCACGAGCCGGGGAATGGAGGTCTCCTTCCAGAAGGGACGAATCAGCGTCCAACCGGTCGCAATCATCACACCCACCGCCGCCGCCAGCGCACCGCGCAGGCCGATCTCTACGAACCGGTTCCGGCTCCATGTTTCGTAGAGCGCCGTAACAAGCAGTGCAATTAGTGAGCATGGAATCGAGCCAGCCAGGAGCGCCGTGAGCGCTCCGCTCCAGCTGCGCAGCAGCCATCCGATTCCAGCCCCAAACGAAAGCAGATTCGTGCCTGGTGTCAGGCGAGCAAGACCGAAGGAAGCGTAAAGGTCTCGCGATCGACCCAGCGGGGACGATTCAGCAGCTCCGTTTGCAACACAGCGACAGTGGAACTTCCCCCGCCGAAGGTCCAGTTGCCGTAGCGGAGGAAGACAGCCGCAATTTGGCGAAGGGATGGCCGAACCATCTTTCTAGCTTACTGAGTACGTCTCGGAAGTATTCTCCCCGAAAAGGCGCTTCAGAAAATGGATGTTCGCCAGCTTTGGAGTCGCCTAAAGAACGCATGCCGAGATCTACTGCCCACCCGAAATCGCACGCTACTGCCCGGCGCGAACAATACGCGAACAATGTCCATCCCAAAACGTCCTAAACAGTCATGAATGGGCCCAAATAAAAAACCGCCTAACCTCCTTGTCATGAACAAGATCCGCTGATTCCGAGCCACTTAGCTGCATTGTCCGGCGGCCCTGAAAAGGCCGGCGTCGGCGGTTCGATCCCGTCTCTGGCCACCACATTCCCGTCTACTCCCATCGCCCACAAGTCCACTTCATACGCATGGCAGCATGTGCGATTCTGCATCGTGCCGCGTTGACCGATGGATTGCCGGTTGGTATAAGAAGAGGGTTGCCCGTGTTCAGCTTGGCACCTCCACAGACCTCTGGGCGATGGCCCAGGTCTATGGCTTCCTCTTGAACGCGGCTCCCGGTCTCCATGGAAGCAATTCTTCATCAACTTGGCGAACTCCTTATCGGCTCCGTGCCGACGATTGTGTTCTTTTTAATCTTGCTTGGAGCCTACGCGCTTCTGGTACGCAGGCCCTTGGAACGAGTGCTGGCACAGCGGTATGGCCGCACGGGCGGAGCATTGGACGAAGCACGGGCCGCTATCGCTCAGGCCGAGGAAAAGACGTCCGAGTACGAGCGGCGACTACGTGATGCGCGGGCTGAACTGTTCAACGCGCGTGCCGCACGCCAGAAGGCGGCTGCTGAGGCTCGCGACCGCGCGCTGCATGATACCCGCGAAGCAGCACAGCAAAGGATCGCCTCGGCACGTGAGTCGGTGGAGCGCTCCGGCGAAGATGCAAAGGCGCAGATCGAAGCGGGTGCGGCGTCGCTCTCAAAGAGCATACTTGCCGCCATCTTGCCCCATCGCGTAGAAACGGGAGCCGCGAAGTGACGCGCGTACCCATGTATCTAGCGGGATTGCTGGCCGTCGTACTTCTGCATCCGGCCCTGATGCTTCTGGCCCAAACGCCTGCTCACGCCGTCGCTCCTGCACCGGTAGGGACGTCGGCACCAGCATCGGGATCAACTGCCTCGGGGCAGCGCTCCGAGCCAGAGGCCAATGCCAGCAAAGAAAGCGACGATCCCGAGGCAAAACTGAAGTTGCCGTCACCCTCCGTCACCAGGCTGGGTGGAATGGCCGGCATGAACCCCACGACATCCGTATCCGTGTTCAACTGGCTCAACTTCCTCCTCCTTGCTGCCGCTGTGACGTATGGCCTGGCAAAGGTGCTGCCCAAGGCGTTTCGCAGCCGTTCGGAAAACATCCAAAAAGGTATCGTGGAGGCACGGGCCGCTACGGAAGAGGCACGCGCTCGTCTCAGCACCGTCGAAGCGCGTCTGGGTAAGCTGGACGGTGAAATCGCCGCGCTCCGCAGTGAGAATGACAAAGCTGCCGCCGAGGAAGAGCAGCGTGTCCGCGCACAGGCGGAAGAGGAGAAGGCACGTATCCTGCACGCGGCAGAGCAGGAGATTGCGGCGGCGTCGGATGCGGCCCAACGTTCTCTTCGCGCGTATGCGGCAGAGGTCGCGGTGCAGCGCGCCGCAGCACAGCTGCACATTACGCCGGAGGATGATCGCGTGCTGATCGAAAATTTTGCGGGTAAACTGGGCGCTGATGGGAGCCGCAACTAATGGCATCCTTTACACTTCGCTACGCGCGCGCCTTTCAGCAGGTCACGGCGGCGCAGAATCTGAACCTGGACTCGGTTCGCGTGCAATTGCAAGATTTTGCATCCACGTTCGATGGCAGCCGCGAGCTTCGCGAGTTCCTCCTGAACCCGTCCGTGGTGAAGGCGGACAAGTTGAAGGTGCTGGACGCCATCGCAGCGCGGATCGCGATGGACAAGACAGTCCGTAACTTCATAGCGGTGCTGATGGATCATCAGAGATTAGATTCATTGAATGAGATTGTGACGGAATACGGTGTGCTGGCCGACCAGGCGAAGGGCATCGCGGACGTAGAAATCGTTTCTGCAAAGCCGCTGTCCGATGACGAGCGTAACTTGCTTAAATCGAAGGCGGGCGAGATGGCCGGCAGTGACGTGCGCGTGTCATGGCGGCAGGACGAGTCGCTCCTGGGAGGCGCAATCATCCGGCTTCGGTCGCGCGTGTACGATGGTTCGGTTCGTGGACAGCTGCAACAAATGCGGCAACACCTCGCAGGCGCATAATCGTTTTCGACGAAAACAGCGCTGGCGTAGCGCAATGAGGGTTAGAAGGGACACATGGCACAGCTCAAGGCAGACGAAATCACGGAACTGCTTCGTCAACAGATCGAAAATTACGAGGGCAAGATCGCTGTCGATGAGGTTGGCACCATCATCTCGCTGGGCGACGGCATCGCACGCATTCACGGCCTGGATAAGGTGATGGCGGGCGAGTTGATTGAGTTTCCCAAGGGTATCAGCGGCCTTGCAATGAACCTTGATGAGGACCAGGTCGGCGCGGTTCTGCTTGGCGACTACACCGGGATCAGCGAAGGCGACGAGGTGAAGCGGACGGGCAAGATTATGTCCGTGCCGGTGGGTGACGCGATGATTGGCCGGGTAGTCAACGCGCTGGGCCAGCCGATTGACGACAAGGGGCCCATCAATACTCCATATTCACTCCCTGTCGAACGGCTTGCGCCGGGCGTGATCGACCGCAAATCAGTGACGGAGCCGATGGCGACGGGACTGAAGGCGATCGACACGATGATTCCGATTGGCCGGGGCCAGCGCGAGTTGCTGATCGGCGACCGCCAGACGGGCAAGACCTCAATCGCGCTGGATGCGATTATCAATTCGGCAAAGAACAACCTGATCTGTATTTATTGCGCGATTGGCCAGAAGCGGTCGTCCGTGGCGCAGGTAGTGCAAACGCTGGAGCAGTACGGCGCGATGGCCTACACCATCGTTGTAGCGGCAACCGCGTCCGAGCCCGCGCCCATGTCGTACCTGGCACCGTATGCCGCGACCTCCATGGGCGAGTACTTCCGTGATAGTGGCCGGGCCGCGCTGATCATTTATGACGATCTGTCAAAGCATGCCGCGGCATATCGCGAGATTTCGCTGCTGCTGCGCCGTCCGCCGGGCCGCGAGGCATACCCGGGCGACGTGTTCTACCTGCACTCACGCCTGCTGGAGCGTTCTGCCAGGATGTCGGACAAACTTGGAGGTGGTTCCCTGACGGCGCTTCCGATCATTGAAACGCAGGCCGGAGACGTGTCCGCGTACATTCCGACAAATGTGATTTCAATTACAGACGGTCAAATCTTTGTTGAGACAGATTTGTTTAACGCCGGCATTCGACCGGCGGTGAATGTCGGTTTGTCTGTATCCCGTGTAGGCTTTGCCGCTGCCATGAAGGCCACCAAGCAAGTCGGCGCGACGCTGAAGCTGGATCTGGCGCAGTATCGCGAACTTGCCGCGTTTGCGCAGTTCGGCTCTGACCTGGACCCGGCGACGCAGAAGCAGCTTAATCGCGGCGCTCGCCTGGTGGAAATCCTAAAGCAGCCGCAGTTTCATCCGCTTACCGCCGCTCAACAGGTGTCGATCGTGTTTGCCGGGACCAAGGGCCTGCTAGACGATATCGAAGTAAAGCAGATACAAACGTTCGAGCACGGCTTCCATGAATACATGGGCACCACGGGCAAGCAGATATTGGACGACATCATGACAAAGAAGGCACTGGATGACGACATCACCAGGCGCCTGACGGACGCGATCAACGACTACAAGCGCAATTTTAAGGATAGCCAACAGGAGAAAAAGCCGGAATTAGTGACCGCGTAGTTAGACTGGTGAAGGAGGTGGGAGATGCATTACGACATAGTAGCCGCAGTCCTGCCAACGCTAGCAGTTCTGACCGGCATACTGCTCAACAGGAACGAATACAGCAAACTCGACGCGCGCCTCGGTTCTGAAATCGGAAAGCTCGATGCGCGCCTCGGTTCTGAGATCGGAAAGCTCGATGCGCGCCTGAGCTCCGAAATCGCTAAGCTGGACAACCGGTTAAGCTCCGTTGAGGGTCGCTTGCACTCGGACATGATGCAAGTCATTGGCAAACTTACCGAGCTGGAAGTGCGAGCCGCACGGCTCGAGGAAAAGCAAAACCGATAGATGGCAAACGTACTCGATCTCAAGCGGCGCATCCGCTCCGTAAAAAACACGCGGCAGATCACGAAGGCCATGAAAATGGTCTCCGCCGCCAAGCTGCGCCGCGCGCAGGATCGGGCCATGCAGGCGCGGCCCTACGCGCAAATGCTGGCCAATGTACTGCAATCGTTGGTTCGCCGCGCCGACCTGTATGGTGCCGAGGGCGATGTCGCCCATCCCCTGCTGATCGAGCGGGAGGAGAAGAACGTTTTGGTCCTCGTCGTGGCGGGCGACAAGGGTTTCGCGGGTGCGTTCAACGCCAACATTGGCAAGGCCGCGCAGCGTTTTATCGACTATCGCCGCCAGCCGCACACACCCACCGAAAACGACCCCCGTCCAGGTGAGCAGAACATCGACATCGAAACCGTCGGCCGGAAGGCGCGCGACCTGTTCCGCCGCCGCTATCCGGAAGCGGTCTGGAAGCATGTGGATGAGGCGACGGACAGTGGCCTGGGCAGCGAGCGCCATATTGAGGATGTGCGCGAACGCAAGCAACCCGTCGAACTGACGCACGATCTGTCGTCCCTGCTAGGCAAGCTGAACTTTCCAGAAGTGGATAAATGCGCACACACCATCATCGACCGCTACGAGCGTGGCGAGATCGATGCGGTTTACATTGTGTATAACGAATTCAAGTCCGTGATCGCGCAGCGCGTCGTGGTCGAGAAGCTGTTGCCCATCCGCAAGCTCGGCTCGCGGGAGATCACCGCCGTCGAGGAGATGACCGAAGAGCAGAAAGAAGCCGCCGCAAAGGCTGCGGAGACCTCCGGCATCTCCATCAACACGCCCGAGAACTCCGCGATGGAAGAGGAAGCCAAGAAGTTCGGCACGGCGGACGTGGACTATATCTACGATCATGATCCAGCCAAGCTCTTTCGCCACCTGCTGCCGCGCTACGTGACGACACAGATTTACCATGCGCTGCTGGAGTCAGTCGCCAGCGAGCATGCCAGCCGCATGACCGCCATGGATGCCGCCAGTAATAACGCCAGCGAGATGATTGACCGGCTGACCTTGACCATGAATCGTGCGCGCCAGGCGGCAATCACGACAGAGATTATCGAGATTGTAAGTGGAGCCGCAGCGCAGTGACACTAATCAGCCTCTCAACGATTGCTCTTGGAATCTTTCTTGCCGAATGTCACCCGAGTCGGCAGAATGCGGTAGACGTTCGCCAGCCGCTGAAACGAGGAAGTAGCAGCCTACATTGCACGAGTTATGATGGACGACCGTCAGCATAGCGCAATTGCGATCTAGTCAAGGTGCGGTTATCCTACGCCGCGAAGGTAAGCAAGGAAGTAAAATTTATGGCAGAGAACATTGGTAAGGTAATCCAGATCAGCGGCCCGGCCGTTGATATCCAGTTCGACGAAAAGCACATGCCGCCCATTTATGAGGCGCTGCGCATCACATCGGAGGGCTTCGACGTACCCACTCCGCTGAACGTCATCGTCGAGGTGCAGCAGCACCTGGGCGAGGGCCGCGTCCGCACCGTCGCCATGGAAGCAACTGAGGGCATGGTGCGTGGCATGAAGGCCATCGATACCGGTGGTCCGATCATGGTGCCCGTGGGTCGCGAAACCCTGGGCCGCGTTCTGAACGTGATCGGCGAGCCTGTGGACGATCTTGGTCCGGTACAGACCGACAAGCGCATGCCCATCCATCGCCAGGCACCCGCGTTCGACGAGCAATCCACCAGCGAAGAAATGTTCGAAACCGGCATCAAGGTCGTCGACCTGATCCAGCCTTTTCTCAGGGGCGGCAAGATCGGCCTGTTCGGTGGCGCGGGCGTCGGCAAGACGGTGCTGATTCAGGAACTCATCAACAACGTCGCCATGCAGCATGGCGGCTACTCCGTGTTTGCTGGCGTAGGCGAACGTACCCGCGAGGGTAACGATTTATGGATGGAATTTCAGGAGTCGGGCGTCATCGACCCGCACGATTGGCGCAAATCGAAGGCCGCGCTGATCTACGGCCAGATGACCGAGCCCCCAGGAGCGCGCCTGCGCGTGGCTCTGACCGCGCTGACCATCGCTGAGTATTTCCGCGATGTCGAAGGCTCAGACACCCTGCTGTTCATCGACAACATTTTCCGCTTCACGCAGGCGGGATCTGAAGTGTCCACGCTGCTGGGCCGCATGCCCAGCGCCGTCGGGTACCAGCCCAACCTGGCCTCCGAAATGGGCCAGTTGCAGGAGCGCATCACCTCCACCAAGAAGGGTTCCGTCACATCGGTGCAGGCCATCTACGTCCCCGCCGATGACTTAACCGATCCGGCTCCGGCCACCACCTTTGCCCACCTTGACGCCACCACTGTTCTGAGTCGCGCGTTGACCGAAATCGGCATCTACCCTGCTGTCGATCCGCTGGCATCCACATCGCGCATTCTGTCACCGCGTATTGTCGGTGAAGAGCATTACAACGTCGCACAGGCGGTGAAGGGCTTGCTGCAGCGTTACAAAGACTTGCAGGACATCATCGCCATCCTCGGCATTGACGAGCTCAGCGAGGATGATAAGGTGACCGTGAGCCGCGCCCGCAAGGTGCAACGCTTCCTCTCGCAGCCGTTCCACGTTGCGGAAGTTTTCACCGGCAATCCCGGTACGTATGTCAAGGTTGCCGACACGGTGCGCTCCTTCAAGGAGATTATCGAAGGCAAGCACGACAATCTTCCAGAGCAAGCCTTCTACATGAAGGGTGGTATAGAGGACGTCATAAAGGCTGCGGAGAAGATGAAGGCGAACGCGTAAAGTCTTTGTATTACTGGTTTCCTAGTTTCTTTGTGGAGCTAGAAACCAGCACGACACCCTGATACGGTACAACGTACTAACTACGAAACTAGAAATTTAGAAACAAATTATGGCAGACACATCCAGTACCGGCCAACTCGCAATCCGTATCGTGACGCCCGACCGCGTGCTGGTGGACACCACTGCGGATGCTATCGAACTTCCGGCCATCTCCGGGTACATGGAGGCGCTGTATGGTGCGGCTCCACTCCTGGCTGAACTCGGCGCGGGTGAGGTAAAACTGCACGGCGGCAACTCTGCGGACGCCAGATTTTTTGTCGCATGGGGCTTTGTTGAAGTCTTGCCGGAGCGCGTCACCGTGCTGGCTGAAACCGCCATGCTGCCCGCTGACATCGACCCTGGTCAGGCTCAGCATGAACTCGACGCAGGACAAAAGGATTGGAACGAGGCAGGCGACGACGCCGAAAAATATGAGTACGCTCGCGCAGAAATCCGTGTCGCCGAAGAAAAGCTCGCCTCCTCCAAGGATCGCTAGCAGACCCAATCATGCGTCCTAGTCTTGTACATAGATAATGACGTACTGGATTCCTGCGGCAACACACTCCCGACTGGGATACAGCGTGCGTAAATCAAATGCATCGAACTTGCCGGCGACCGCACGTTCATCATGCAGGCACTGCGCAGCTTCTTTCATCTGCGTGCTAAATAGCAAAGGCGCGCCCAAGCGGACGCGCCTTACTAAAATCTAAATATCCTACATGCCGCTTGCGGGTGTTCCGCCCATCATGGTAACGGCCTTGTCCGCCATCTCGGTATGCTGCGCCACTACCTTCTCACCCTTGGCAACAACCTTCTTGAATGCAGGGTCTGTGGTTGTAGACTCCTCCGCCTTAAAGGCGTCGAGTGCCTTATGATGATCGGCATCCATGTCGGTCATGTACTGCTTGTCAAAGTCAGTGCCGGACATGGCGCTTAACGCGTCGTACTTAGTCTGGTGCTCGCTGTCAAGCGTAGTTACCGGAGTGACACCCCACTTATCGGCGAAGGGCTTCATCTCCGCTTCCAGCTTGGTGTGATCGGCAATCATTTTCTTTGCATAGGCTTTCACCTTCGGATTCGTGGCCTTTTCGGTAGCCAACTGGCTAAACTTGATTTCCGTGTAGTCGCTCTGCGACGCGGTCATGATGAACTGCTTATCCTGATCAGCGGAGCTGGCCTGTGCTACCAGGCGTGCGCCACCCATCAGGGTGCAGCTCAGCGCCAACATGCACATCATGGTATTGGTTCTCATTTCAATCTCCTGCTCGTGGTCTCGCCACGTTGCAAAGAATGAGAGCGCATCAATTTCAGCCGCGTTGCATAAACAGAATGTGCCATAGGCGAATGGCTTGATACGGCGCAATCCGGTCTCGAAGTTATGAGCCGCGTGGATGCGCTCGGCTAGGCGTGTACAAGTTCTGCCTGGGGGACGCTGGCATGTTTCCGGCCAGCTTGTTTGCGATCCAGTGCGTCCGCCGCGATCCAGCCGCTCATCAGCACCATGGGCATGCCGGGTCCCGGATGTGCGGCACCTCCCGCTAGATACAGGCCGTCAATACCGCGTACAACATTCGACGGCTTGAACGCACCATTCATGCGCCCATGCGAACTCAGGCCGTAAATTGCTCCATTCAACACGCGGTACCGTTCGTGGATGTCCTGAGGCGTAAGCGCGCGCTCAAACACGATGCGTTCTTCAATGTCGGCCATGCCAGCGGTCCGCTTCAACTTGTCAAGGATGACCTGGCGGTAGCCCGGAAACATCGTGCGCCAATCGTGGTTGGGGCGCAGATACGGCGTATGAACCAGGACGTACATCGCATCCCCACCCTCCGGTGCGGTGCCCGGTTCCGTGCGGCTGGTGCTGGCGATATAGCAGGTAGGGTCGGGCGCGGGAATGCCCAGCGTGTAGATCGCATTGAACTCCTCGTGCGGATCGCGCGAGAAAACAAAGTCATGGTGAGCGATGTGGTCGTACCGCTTGTTCAGGCCCAGATACAGCACCACGCCGGAGCACGCAGCTTCCCAGTTCTTCTTCCGGTCGAAGGCGGCAGACACATCGGTGCCAGCCAGCAACTCCCGGTGCGTGCGCACGGAATCCTCGTTTGAAACGACTGCGTCAAAGTGGTAGCGGTCACCGGTTGCTACTGTGATGCCGCTGACCTTGCGGCCCTCACCATTCACGACGGTATCGATGCTGGCCACGTCGGCCCCGGTGTGATATTTGACGCCGAGTTCCTTGCCCAGCTTCACCAGCGCTTCTGGAACAGCACGCGTACCACCCATGGGATACCAGATACCCTCTTCGGTCTGCATGTGGCCGATGGCGCACAGAATCGCGGGTGATGCATCTGGCGACGATCCGACATACTGCACGAAATGGTCCAGCATCTGCGCCGTGTTGTCATCAGAGATGTATTCGCGAATGACGCCGCTGACGGTCTTGCCCAGCCGCATCTTCATCACGTCCTTCAGCACCTTCATATCGAACATGCCGCGCATTTCCAGCGTGTCCATCATGGATCCGACAGGCTTCCAGAAGAAGAACTTGTCACTGATCGCGTGCAGGTCTTCACTGGTGCTGAGGAAGGCCCGATACTTATCGCCCAGGCCAGCCTGCTTCTGGTTAAGTGACTGAACCATTGCGTCAGTTGAGTCCTTCAGGTCAATGACGGTACCGTCCTCGAAGAAGCAGCGCCATGATGGATCGAGACGCACCATGTGCAGGTAATCGTCGAGATTCCGGTTAGCCTCGCTGAAAATCTTGCGCAGCATCGAAGGCTGGATCAGGATGGTCGGTCCCATGTCGAAACGGAAGCCGTCCTCCTCCAGCACAGCAGCCTTACCACCAAGCCACGAGTTCTTTTCGAAGACTTCCACGGCGTAGCCGCGCGCCGCCAGTGTCGCCGCTGCCGACAGCCCCGCCAACCCTGATCCAATAACTGCTACACGCATGGTGCGAATCTCCTTGACAAGATCGCTCTTGATACTCGTTTGGCTAAGTGGAACACCCTGGAGACTCCACGGTACGTTGCCCGCTACTGCACGGCCAGGTCACGGTCCTGCAGGTGCGACTGATCGAATGCGGACTGTGTGAAGTTCCAGGCGCTCTTCACACCAAGGTCCTCCAGCATCAGCTTGGCTGAAATGCGAGCAGACTCAAAGATGACCGGCAGCCCCGACCCGGGATGCGTGCCACCGCCCGCCAGGTAGACACCCTCGGTCTCCTCAAAGCGGTTATGCGGGCGCAGGTGCAGCATCTGGCTGAGTGAATGCGCCATGCTGAAGGTGCTGCCACGGTGCAGGGCAAACTCCGCCGCCCAGTTTGCCGGTGTCAGGATGCGTTCTGTCCGGATGCGGTCCCGCACATCGCCCATGCCGATATTGGCCAATTGGTCGAGCACGCGCTCACGGAACGGTGCAGCGTCGTGCTTCCAATCCACGCCATTGCAGGCATGCGTGACAGGTGCCAGCACGTACAGCGAACTCATGCCGTCCGGTGCCAGCGTGTTGTCCGTGACACTGGCGTTCTGCACATAGATCGACGGGTCCGCAGATAATGTATGACCCTTCTCAATATCGTGGAGGTTTCCCCGGTAATCCTTGGCCAGATAGATCGTGTGGTGCGAAACGTCATCATAGCGTCCCTGAATGCCCAGATACAGCATGAAGGTAGAGCACGAGTGATCTTTCTTCGCGATGGAAGCATCGGTCCAGCGCGAACGCAGATGGCCTGGAATCAGCTTCCGTGCGGCCTCGGCAAACTCGGCGTTCATAACGACGGCGTCAGCCTGCAACTCACGGCGCCGCGTCTTCACGCCATTGGCCTTCCGTCCGCTAAAGGTAATCTCTTCCACGGCTTCATCGCACAGGATGGTGACGCCCATCTCCTCGCAAATCCGAGCCATGGCACGCGTGATGGCACCGCAGCCGCCAATCGGGTGAAACACTCCGTACTCGTATTCAAGGAACGAAAGAATGGAAAAAAGGCCTGGGCAGCGGAAGGGCGACATGCCAAGGTACTTCGCTTGAAAGGAGAAGCCGAGCCGGATGCGCTCGTCTGAAAAATATCGCCGTAACTCATCATCCAGCGAGCGCCATGGCGCAAGGATCGGCAGTAACTTCAACATCTCCGGCTTGGCCAGATCGCGCCAGCTTTCAAACGGTGACTCGAGGAACGGCAGGAAGCGCTGTAGTTTGTCCCGGTTGTCGCGCATGAAATGCTGAAAGTTCTTCGCATCGGCCGGACATAGCTTTGCCACGGCGGCTTCCATACGGTCATGATCGCCCGTCGCCAGCAGATCGCCGCCTTGGCCGAAGACGAGGTGATACTGCGGATCCAGGCGCGCCATCGGGACTTCGCGTTCAAGCGAATACCCGGCGGCAGAGAAGATCTCTCGCAGAACACGCGGATACAGAAAGAATGTGGGACCGTAATCGAAGCGGAAGCCATCCTGTTCAAAGGTGCTGGTGCGGCCACCCACGTGATCGCGCTTTTCTACAATCGTGACATCCACGCCGGAGGCAGCCAGCAACATGGCGCTGGCCAGGCCACCAGGACCCGCACCTACAACGACGACCTTCTTTGCCGGTACGCCCATTCACATCCCTGACAGCCGCAACCAGGAGAACTTTCCCAAGATGGGCTGAACGAACTTAACTACTCCTTGTTCTACCATTGCCACAGGACTGCGGATGGGCAGTCGACTTACGCCAACTCGATTGCATAGAAAGGCCTGCGCGCTTCGTTGCTCACACGCAAGACTCGCTCCTAAGACGCCGCCGGTGTACCTTCAAGGCTCAGATTCGCGGCGGACGCCTGCATCGCGCGCAGGCAAGTCTCGACGTGTTCTTCCACTGAAATGCCAAGTAAGTCCGCGCCATCGCGTATGTCGTCGCGGCTCACCGCGCGCGCAAACGCTTTGTCCTTCATCTTCTTTTGAACACCGGCAACCTCAACCTCGTGGATGGACCGGCTCGGCTTGACAAGCGCGCAGGCAGTCAGAAATCCGGCAAGCTCATCACATGCGAACAACGCACGGTCCAGATGGCTTACGCGCGGAACACCGGTGTACGCGGCGTGCGCCATAATAGCGTGACGCACCGGCTCTGGCCAACCCTGTTCCGTTAGCACACGGTTGCCAACGTAAGGATGTTCCTCCAATGAAGGATGCCGGTCATAATCGAAATCATGCAGCAGGCCGGCGATGCTGTACAGTTCCGCGAGCTGCATGGCATCGGTGCCGGTTAAACCGAGCCTGGCTGCTTCGCGAACACCGTAGCCATGGGTGCAAGCTTCGACTGCCAGAGCGTGCTTCCGCAGGCTTGAGGATACTGTCCATTCTTCCAGAAGCGCCAGGGCACGCTCGCGTGTGTACATGCGCCAATGATACGGCGCAACCTAATGTCCCGTGATCTTGCGAACACGCAACGTGACATAGACCAGAAGCAACAGGCCGATGCTGATGAGGACCGACCAACGCAGCAGAAAGCTGAACCGGTCAAACGTCAGTTGCATGCCCCGTGCTTTCGCGATGCGCGTCAAGGCAAACATCATGCCACAGTAGAGAAACAACCAAAGTGAGATGGCACGTGAAAGAAACCAGCCTGCGGCAAGGAATCCTGTCAGACTGGCAAGGAGAAGCCGGGCCATGCCACGGAGTTCTTCATGATCGTCGATACTGACCGTCTCCGCGACCACCTTTCGTAACCCCGGCCCGTTAAATCGAGGGTTGGCAACATCGGACGGAAGAGCCTGTCCCCCGGTTGCCAGAGACGTGCGATAGACCGGCATGGCGAACGTTTTGCTCTCACGCAGCTTTGGAAGTTGCATGCCCGGTCTGGCGAATGGCGAAGCGCTCCCAGAGTCCCGGGTTTCTTCCGTCGCCTCTGCTTCAGCAGGTGCGCTAAGCCGCAGTCCTGTGCGAACGGATGCAAACACCAGAAAAACCCAGCAGACAAAGCCAGGCAAACCATTTTCGGCGGCACACACAATGATCGAGTTGTGCGCCGTAATCTCGTTATAGTCGGTAAACTGCCCAAGTCCCACACCCGTAAGTGGGTGTGCCTTGATTAACTCCAACCCGGTAGACCATGCGTCCAGGCGGTCGGCACCCGCTTCCACCGAGACGTCGCGGCCCCCAGACCAACCCAGCGCCAGCGACGCTGCAAAGAGCCCACCCGCCAGCACCACCGCCGGGATGGTGCCGATCTTGCGCCGGAACGTCATCATAATCAGGGCCATCAGCGCGATCGCAGACCCGCGCGAGTGGCTGAAGTACATGCCGGTAACCAGCATAGCAACCGGCACTCCTAGCACCAGCACGTTCAGCAGCCGATTCTTCGTCTTCCACAGAAAAACAAGTGGGATCAAGCTGACCAGCACCTGCGCCAGGTCGTTCGGATCGTACACAAAGCCCAGGCCGCGCAGCCGGCGAAGTCCAGCGTCTCCATACAGAAAGTTGCTGGGTGACACGTCGTAGTACAGGTCGTGCAGACCGCTTGCGATGAAGAAAGCGCTGCCCAACACCATCGCAAGCACCGTTGCCTTGAAGTGCCACGGTTTTGTGAAGTTTGCACCGGCCAGGAAGAAGCCGAATGCCGTAGTCATGTAGCCATAGGTGGCATAAATGCCGCCGCCGACCCATCCGTTGGTGGATACCGAGGCAGCGATGGCCAGCCCCAGCACGATGCAGGCATACGTCTGCGGCACCTTGAAGATGCCGGATTGTACAAAGTTGGGAATCGCGACGAATACGGCCGTAATCGCAATAGCGACTTCAAGCCGAAAGAGCGCCAATTGACCGAAGAGCACCTGCGGCGTGACATACGCCGTGATAACGAACAGAAGTGTGAAGACGTAGGCCATGTTGATTGAAGCTGGCACCCGCAGGACAGCCAAATCTGACAATACATCACGGTGCAATCGGAGTGGCCAGCCGTGGTCTATGCAGGTGCGGTGCTTCGTTCGTTCATGGGACTACGCTCTGCCTCCAGGCGCCGCAGCTCCTCCAGGTGTTTGGGCGTATCCACGTCGAACTCGCCACCCGGCAAGGCCACGGTGAGTACCGCCGCGTCTTGCAAAAGTTCGCGCGCGCCGCTGTCACCCGTGAGTTCCTGCAAGGCATGAAAGGCGAACTCCGGAAAAAGCGCGGGTATGCCGCGGTGTTCCCGATAGTACGAAGCCACGACGTGTTCGCGATTCGACGTAACGGCTAGCCGGCGCAGATGCTCCGGCGTAACTGCCGGTTGATCGCACGATAGAATAAGCAGGTCGTCCACTCCAGCCCGCTCGGCGGCGGTTGCGCCAAGCGCGATGGAACTGGCCATGCCACCCCGCCATGCCTTGTTGATCAGGATGCGCGGAGCAAAGGGGTTGCCTTCCAGCACCTGCAACATCCGCTGAAACTCCGCGCCAAGGACGACAAAGACCGGTGCCGCACCCGCCTCATGCGCGATGCGGATTGCCCGGTCAAGAAGGAGTTCGCCGTCAAGGGTGACCAGTTGTTTTGGTTGGCCAAGACGCGATGAAGCACCGGCCGCAAGCACCACCGCGGCAACGCGACGGCTCATCATGTAACTGCCTCCGCGTACAGCACACAGGTTTCATGAAGGTATGCGCCGGCTGTACTTTCGGAAAGCAGCTGTTCCGCCTGAGCCAGTGTAAGGCGGCGCGCATCTGCGGTGGGCTGCTTCGTGCTGAGCGTCTGCTGAATCTCGGCGATGATGGCAAGCGCCACCGCCTCCGGCCCGTCACCCCCTAGCTCCAGACCGATGGGTGCATGTGTCCGTTCCACCGCACCCGATAACGGCATGCCACAGAGTTCGGATGCTTCGCGCAGGAGCAATGCGGAGCGGTGCCGCGCCCCCAGCAGACCCAGGTAGCATGGCGCGAGAGGCAGCAGTTCCGTCAATAAGCGGCGGTCCTGCTCGTAGGAGTGCGTCATCAGCACGACCGCGTCATGCGGTAGAACCGGCACTGCGGATGACGAGTGTGCGAAGAGGACCGCTTCCGCCTGAGGAAAACGCTCCGGCTTGGCAAGTTGAGCGCGGCTGTCGGTCACGATCATGGAGAAACCCATCTCTGCTCCAAGGCGAACCAGCGGCTTGGCGTCCTCGCCCGCGCCAAAGATTACGATACGTTGCGCAGCTGGAATGTGCTCCACGAACACTCCACTAAGCAGGGTATTGGCTAAATCGGCTGTACCGCCCTCGTCCACCTCTGTATGGAGCAGATGCGCGGCCGGACCATGCTTGAGACCTTCGCTGGCGAAGAGCAGCGTCCTTCCATCAAAAACGATGCGCGCGAAATGGCTGGACGATGTGCTGAGACGTTCTCGGGGCAGAACTGTGAGAACGGTGCGCGCTTCGCCCCTCAGGGACGCCTCAAAGGCCTGGAGCAGCGCACACGCTTCGGGTGTGCCCAGCGGCTCGGCCAGAATGTCCAGCTCGCCACCGCAACCAAGGCCATACGGAACTTCCGCCGTATCGTCGAATGTGGTGGAGAAATGCTCCATTGCCGCTCCATTGCGCACGATCCAGGCAGCCCGGCGCAGCAGATCTGCCTCCAGGCAGCCGCCGGAGAGCGTTCCCGCCGTGCGGCCGTCGGCGAGTACCACCATGTGTGCTCCTGGGCGGCGATACGACGATCCGCTGACCCGCACCAGGCTGAACAGCACACCGCCGCACACGCCAGCATCCCGGCACAGTGCAATCATGTCGCGGCGTTCCCTCAGGCTCATGTGCTCAGTTTAAATGCCGCCGGTCTACACGCACGAGGCAGGCTATCAGGCGAAGGACACGCGCAGCAGCGATGGTCGTTCCGCGTGCAGCTTCAAGATAAGTTCGCCAAAGAGCGTGTTCGCCCATGCAAACCATGGCCGCGTGTAGTCCATCGGGTTATCCATCTGGAAGGTTTCATGCATGAAATGCGTTCCGGCGGTGGTGTTGCGCAGGGTACGCAGGGCGGTTATGATCTCCGCGTCATCCGTGCTGGTCAGTGCGCGGATCATCACCGCCATCGGCCAGATGTAGCCCAGGCCAACGTGCGGTCCACCAACGCCTTCACCTGCCTTTCCCCGGAAGAAGTATGGATTGTCGCCCGACAGCACGAAGGCGCGGGTGCGCTGGTATATCGGATCGTTCACCGGCATGGACCCCAGATAGGCCATGCTCAACAATGAAGGGGCATTGGCATCATCCATCAAATTGGTATTGCCGAAGCCGTCGATCTCATAAGCCCATATCTCACCGTGGCGCGGGTGCGTTACCTGGCCACGCTGCTGTGTCGCTGCCAGCACCTCCGCGCCAAGTGAGCGCGCGCCGTTGCTCAACGCCGCGTTGCCAATAGCGGATGCGAGCTCCGCGAGCATCGTCAGTGCCGTAACCGCGAAGAGGTTGGCCGGAACGAACAGCGGATAGGTGCAGGCATCATCCGATGGACGGAAGATGGAGTGCAGCATGCCGTTCGGTTTCGTTGGCGCGCCATACCCGCCTAGCATGACCGTATCCGTTGGATTTTCGGCGCGGCGCTGGAAATGGTACGGCCCTCGGCCTTGTAGCCGCTGCTGCGCTCGAAAGGTGCTCACGATCAAACGCGCGGCCTGCTGCCACTCGGTGTCGAACACGTTCGTGTCGCCCGTTGCCTTCCAGTAACCATGCGCGAGCCGGATGGGGTAGCAGAGAGAATCGACCTCCCACTTACGTTCACCTACACCGGGTTTGTGGTCTGTCGCGTCGTGAACGGCCCACTCCAGCGGTGGGTCGGTTGAATTGCGGCGGAAGCTGTTCGCGTACGAATCAAGCAGGATGCACGCCGCGTGACGGTGAATCAGCCCCTCCACCAATTGCGCCAGCGCCTGGTCGTGCTTCACGAAGGGCAGGTACGGCTGCATCTGCGCGGAGGAGTCCCGCAACCATAGCGCGTCGATATCGCCAGTGATGACAAAGGTATCGGGCTTACCGTTGCGCGTGCCGGGAAAGACAGTCGTATCCAGCGTGTTGGGCAGGCAGTTCGCGAAGATGGTCCGCAATTCTGGATCAGCGATGTCGCGGCCGACAGACGTAATGGCTTCTTCGACGGCGGCAGAGTGGAAGAGCCGTTCGGCAGGCACTGGCCGCTCTGTCAGTTCGCGCTTGGTGTACTGCGCCAGCATCAGCTTCGGTGTGACGGCCTGAACGGCTGCGCCTGCGGCGAGGGTGCCTGCTGTTCTAAATAGTGTCCGCCTGCTGGTCATAACCGCTCCTGGAACAGGCACCAGCCTAACGCATCCGGTGAACGCCATGTTCGCGCGATGTAGCGAGCGAAGAATTGGGCGTTCGGCGCAGGCGACCCATGAAATACGTGGCAGGAGCAGCCACCAGCAGGGCCACAATCTGCGCGTAATGGTGCTGTCCGGGCGTGTGGGTCTCAGCAAACAAGGCTGCCAGAGCGATGAATCCGGCGGCACCCTCGGCTGATCCTCTTGGCGTCTCCGGCGCGGTCAGCGCAGCCAGGTAGCCGCCCAGGAGGCCAAGCAGAGCCGCAACGACACATGTCAGGGACACAAATCCGGTGGTGGCACCATCCCACGGCGTGACCTGGTTGGTGATCTTGAAAAACCAAGCAAGATAAAGGGCAAGCGTAACGGCGGCTCCGAGAAGCGCGGCAAAGATGGCGCGGGCAATGCGCATGATGTGTTCTTAGAGTACTTTGCCAGGCTGCACGATGCATCGCCTTCCAGATACATCTGCCAGGGCCAGTCCACTTCCGAACAGATGTCCCGCTACAATCGAGGTGTGGCGATGAACCGCAGCCATCGTGCTGCCTCTGTCTTCCGAATACCTCTATTGCTGGCCGCAAGCGCGTCCATGGTTCTGCTGATGGGCTGTCCGCAACAGCAGCCCGTCGCCATCAGGCAGCCAGCGAATGCCACGGCTCCAAATCTCCCCAAGACCCTCGGCGGAGACAACGCCATTACCGCGCGGCGTGCAGACGATACGCGCGCCGCCACGCTCATCGTCCGTGTGGACAAGAGCTACCGCAGCGGCGTGGAAAATTATCGCAACAACCGGCTTGATGCAGCCCGCCTGGATTTTGACTTCGCCGTGGACCTGATGCTGACCAGCGGGATCGATATCAAGAACGATGCAGCGCTGAACGACGAGTTCGAGCGCACCGTCGACGCCGTGAACGCGTTGGAGATGGTGGCGCTGAAGCAGGGCAACGGCTTCAGCCCAAAGACGGAAGAGTCCCCGATCGATGTTGCCAATGAGCTGACCTTCAAGACCAGCCCGGAGCTGACCGCCTCACTCAAAAGCACACTAAACACCACGTCGGACCTCCCGCTGGTCATCAACGATGAAGTCGCGGGTTACATCAACGCGTATGCAAACTCATCCAGCTTCAAGGCGCACATGGTCAGTTCGCTACAGCGTGCCAGCAAATATCGCGTCATGATCGAAAAGGTGCTGAAGGAAGAGGGTGTGCCGCAGGATTTGATCTACCTGGCTGTGGCGGAGTCGGGCTTTCAGTTGCAGGTGGTAAACAGCAGCAGCGGTGCCGGCGGCATGTGGCAGTTCATGCCGACAAACGCATACGGCCTGGCGCGCAACGGCTACTTCGACGAGCGGTTCGATCCGGAGAAGAGTTCACGCGCCTACGCCCGTTACATCAAGGGCCTGTACAAGCAGTTCGGCGATTGGTATCTGGCGATGGCCGGCTATGACTGGGGTCCGGGCAACATCCAGAAGGCCGTGATGCGCACCGGGTATGCCGATTTCTGGGAGCTGTACCGGCGCAATGCCATGCCGCGCGAGACGAAGAACTACGTCCCGCAAATTCTCGCCGCCATCATCATGGCTAAAAATCCCGAGAAGTACGGCCTGAACCGGTATACCGCCGATCCGCCCTTGCAGATGGACACTGTGCGCGTGGAGTATGCACTGGACTTGCGCCTGGCCGCAGACGTGACCGGGACCACGCTGGCGAATCTGGTCTCGTTGAACCCCGCGCTGCTGCGGCTGAATACGCCACGCGACATCTCCTACGATCTGCATATTCCAGCGGGCACAAGGCAGCAGTTCACGGATCGCATCGCGGCCATCCCCGAGGACAAGCGCACGTCGTGGCGCTTCCACGAGGTAGCCGCGGGCGAGACCCTGGCCCAGGTGGCGCAGCTATATCACGTGAGCGCGCCGGATGTGCTGGCAGCCAACGATCTGCCCCCCGATTCGGCGGTCGAAGAGGGTGATGAGCTGGTGATTCCGATTGCAGGCACTAACAGCAACGGGTCGCATCCGCTACAGTACACGCCACGGCGGGGCGACACGCTGATCACGGTGGCCGACCGCTTCAACGTGTCCACGGACGATCTGCGGCAGTGGAATCGCTTCCGCTCCGCTACCCTGCCGGTCGGGCACAAAATCTATGTCGCCGAGCCGGTACGCCTGGCACCCGCGGGACGGGGGCGCCGCAGGGCAGCACGCGGAGCAGCCACCCGCAATGCATCCGGCAGAACCGCGCATGGCAGGAAGACTCGAAGTGCTGGGAAAGCGTCGACAGCGGCCAGATCTAGGTCGGCAAGCAAAGCGGCCCCCGCGAAGAGCAGGCGCCGCAGGTAAAACAACGCATCAACATGTACTCGTCACCATGTACTTGAGGTAGCTGTGCCCTTCCGCGCCAAGCTGTCGATACAGCATGGTGCGTCAGGCGTTGTTCATGGCCGCGATGGCCTCCAAACGTGCGGCTTTCAGTTCAGCCACCGGGTCGCCTTGCGGCATGAATTCCATGCAGATGTAGCGGTTAAAGTGCAGCTGCGCCAGCTTCCTGTAGATGTTGGTGTAATTCATCTCGCCGGTGCCGGGATGGTGCCGCCCCGGTACGTCGGCGATGTGCACCAATCCGACCAGATCGATATTCTTTTCCAGCTTCTCGATCAGATTTCCGGCTTGCCGCTGCTCATGGTAAAAGTCGTAGAGCACTTTGACCCGTGGGCTGCCGACCTCCCGCACGATGGCAAACGCCTCCTCCACGCTGTTGACTGCTTCCAGCTTGTATTCCAGCAGGTCGATGGGTTCCAGCACGATCTCGAATCCGTCCTTCTCCACTACGTCGGCGGCATATTTCAGCGTGTCCACGATGGCAGCCCGCTGCTGCTCCGGCGTCTGTCCGGGCACACGGGTATACGCCGTGTAGATGAACTGTGAACACCCAAGTTCCTTTGCTCCCGGAATGGCTTTGATCAGGCCGTCGTGCAGCGCGGTGCGCTTAGTGTGATCGGCAAGCGCGTTCCGTCCGGGCACGGCGCTGTCAATCGATAAGCCCAGTGCCTGCTTTTTCGCGAGGTTCGCTTTCCACTCCTCGGTCGTCCACTTTTCGTACTCGTTGCCTACTTCGCCGCTGGTAAAACCCGCATCCGCAACCATCTGCAGCTTCTGCTCGAAGGTGGTTGCCTTCGGCAATGTCCAGAGCATGACCGAAAACTTCTGGTTGGTGCCCGCCTGTCCGTTTACAGGAGAAGCTTGAGCAGCACCAGTGACGGGCAGCAGGGACGCGGCGGCTGCGCCGAGAGAAAGCTTGTGAAAGTCGCGACGGTTCATGGGTCTCCTGCGATGCGCGATGAGTATAAAGGGAAATCGTGTCAGCTGGCCTGCATGGCAGAAAGCGCTTCCATCCTGGCCGCCTTCAGCTCGGCAACCGGATCGCCCTGCGGAACGAACTCCATGGTGATGAATCGGCTGTAATGAAGTGCGGCAAGCGCCCGGTAAATGTTCCGGAAATCGATCTCCCCGGTGCCAGGATGATGACGTCCCGGCACATCGGCGATGTGCACCAGCCCCACCAGATCGATGTTCTTCTGGAGCTTTTCGATCATGTTTCCGCCGCCGCGCTGCTCATGGTAAAAGTCGTACAGCACCTTCACCTGCGGGCTGCCCACCATGCGAACGATCTCAAACGCATCGGCGACGGAGTTCACCGCCTCGCGTTTGTCCTCGATCAGGTCGATCGGTTCCAGCAGCAGCTCCATCCCGGAGCCGTCACAGGCTGCGGCAGCGACTTTCAGGCCGTCAGCCACTGCCTGCTTCATCTGCTCCTGCGATTGACCCGTGACGCGTGGTCCCGCCTTGAACCCGAATTGTTTGCAACCAAGCTCCCGCGCCATTGGCAGAGCCGTTTTGACCTGTTCCAACAGCGTGCTTCGATTGGCAGGATCGGTGAGCGACGGTCCGCCAGGAAACATCAGGTCGAACACCAGGCCAAGCGCATTCTTCTTCGCGACGATCCGTTTGCGTTCGTCCATGCTCCAGGCGCGCCACTCCGTCACCAGTTCACCGCCGTTGTAGCCCGCCGCAGCCACGAGATCGAGCCGTTGTTCCATGGTGAGCGACTTCCCCAGCGACCACAGCATGACCGAGAACCGCTGCGTCGGGGCAGCCTGTGCCAACGCGACAGGGCCCGAAATTCCTATCCCAAAACCTGCTGCAATCAACACCGGCCCGAACTCGCGACGCGTCATCATTTCTCCTTCGTCATGGCGAGCAAGTATAAAGGAGTGCGCGGAGAAACGGCGCGGGCCCGGTTCCCAATTGCCGGGCGGGAGTGGATGCGTGAAAAAGAAGTTCGTAGTACCGGCCGCATTGGCGGGTGCGTTTGCGATGACCGCGTTAGTGGCGCAGTTTCCCCGTCCCGTCGTGGACGCGCCCGCGGCACAGCGCGGTGCGGGGCTCTATGCGACAGACTGCGCCCGCTGCCATGGAGAGGACGCGCGCGGTACGGCCACCGGTCCGGACATGCTGCGGTCGGAAGCGATCCTGCACGACCGGCGCGAATCGCTGCACGGCAAGGATCTCGGCCCGCTCCTGAAGACGCTGCCTGGACACAACTTCAACTACACCGATGCGCAGTTGAACGACCTGTCGCAGTTCTTCGCCGACCGCGTGGGCAAGATTCTGCGCAGTGGCTATAACGATCAGCCCACGAACCTGCTGAGCGGTAACGCCCAGGCGGGCGAGGCCTACTTCAACGGCGCGGGCACATGCAGCCAATGCCACTCCGCTACAGGGAACCTGAAGGGCGTTGCGACCCGCTACAGCGCGGCGGCGTTGCAGCAGAAGTTCCTCTTTCCTGGCAGCGGGTTCGGCGTGAAGCAGAAATCGCAGGTGACGGTGGTGCTGCCGAACGGGCAAAGCTACACCGGCGATGTCGTCCGCTTGGACGACTTTAACGTGACATTGCGTGGCAAGGACGGTGTTTCGCATACCGTATCGCGCACCGCTGGCAGCAAGGTTACCGTCGTCGACCCTTTTGCCGCGCATGATGCTCTGCTGAGCAAGTACACGGATGCCGACATCCACAACCTGACAGCGTACCTGGAGACACTGAAGTGAATCGGCTGCGCATTCTTGCCCTCCTTACTGCCCTGCCGCTCACCATGCTGGCGCAGACACCCGTCAACAAGAACAACCCGCACGATATCACCAAGCGCGATCCGTCGGACCTGACGCTGCCAGTCAGGCAGACCGCTCCAGAAGCGGCCCACGTGCCCAGTCTGGCAAACGGCGAATGGCCGACGTACAACGGCGACCTCACAGGGCGCCGCTACAGTCCGCTGACGAAGATCAACGCCAATACCGTGGGCCGGCTGCAACTGGCATGGACCTACCGTGTGACCACGACAACGGGCGGTGGCAAGCGCATCTCCGCCACGCCGCTGGTGGTGAACGGCATTATGTACTTCACCGTTCCAAGCCACGCGTGGGCCATCGACGCGCGCACCGGTGTCAAGCTGTGGCAGTTTGACTGGCAGAGCAAGGGCGGCGAGACCATCGGCAATCGTGGTGCGGCCATCCGGGGCAATACCTTGTACTTTGAGACCGAGGACTGTTACCTGGTCGCGCTCGACATCGCCACGGGTCAGGAGAAGTGGCATAGCGAGATCGGCGACCGTGACCGCTTCAACTTCGGCAGCGTGCCGCCCACCATCGTAAAAAACCACGTGCTAGTCGGAATCTCCGGTGACGACTTCGATATGCCGGGATATGTCGAGGCGCATGACGCCGACACTGGCAAGCTGCAATGGCGCTGGTACACGCATCCCGAACCGGGAACGCCAGAGGCCAAGACCTGGCCCAACGACGAAGCGATGATGCACGGTGGCGGCACAACGTGGGTTCCGGGAACGTATGACCCGGAGTTGAACCTGTACTACTTCGGCACGGGCAACGCCCAGCCCGTCATCAATGGCAGCGCGCGGCCCGGAGCCAATCTGTTTACCGGCACCATCTGCGCGCTGAACCCGGATACCGGCAAGCTGGTGTGGTACTTCCAACCAAACCCGCATGACACACACGATTGGGACGCGGTACAGACGCCCGTCCTCATCAATGGAACGCTCAATGGCCAGCCGCGCAAGCTGTTGGCGCAGGCCAGCCGCAACGGGTGGTACTTCCTGATCGACCGTACGGATGGCAAGGCGCTGGTCAGCACGCCGTTCGCGGATCAGAACTGGACGCTGGGACTGGACAGCAAGGGTTCGCCGATCCCTGACCCGGCGAAAACTGCAAAACCCAACGGTACGCTGGTGTCGCCCAATCAGGGCGGCGCGTCGAACTGGTTTCCGCCGTCGTTTGATCCACTCACCGGGTTGTTCTACGTGCAGGCGTCCGACGCATACAGCGTGTATTACATCTTCGACAACGACAAGAAGCCGGAAGGCTGGGCGGGCAACGACCGCGGCGGCTATGCAAAATTCGCGCTGCGTGCGCTGGACTATCGCACCGGCAAGTTGAAGTGGGAGCACGTGTGGCCGTCCGGAACCTCGCGCTCCGGCATCTTGACCATGGCATCCGGCTTGCTCTTCACCGGCGATACCGTGTCGAGCCTTGTGGCATTCAATGCTGCAAACGGGAACATCCTGTGGCACGCGGGCCTCGGCACGCCAGTCTCAAACGGTCCCATTACCTACGAACTCGACGGGCGGCAATACATCGCGGTGGCGGCGCAGGATACGATGTACGCCTTCGTCCTGCCGTAAGGTGCGAGCACAATGAAACTCGGCATCATCAACAGCTGCTTCGACCAGGTCGGCATGGACACAGCCACCGGCCTCCAGCACATCGCGCGCATCGGCTTCGATTGCGTGGACATTTTCACGGAAGCGATGACCATCACACCGGCGGAGCAGCGCACCATCGCCGATACCTGCGCAAGGCTGAACCTCCCCATCGTTTCGCTGCCGATAGTCGCCTTTGGTCTGATCGACTTCAACATGCCCGTCCGTGCTTTTCATGTGGAGCGGGTGGAGCGCTTCATCGACCTTGCGGCGGAGTTCGGCGCGAGCAACATTCTTCTGGTTCTGGGCGAGTACATCTGGCAGCGCGAGATCATCCCGCCTGCGGACCAGTGGCGCTGGGCCGTGGAAGCATGCCGCATTCTCGGCGACTATGCCGGCGGCAAGAACCTCAGCATCGCGCTCGAACTGGAACCGTTTCGCATGGCGCTGCTCAACAACGTGAGCGAAATGGCCCGCTTTCTCAGGGATTGTGCTCACCCTCGCGTAAAGGCCAACATCGATATCAGTCACCTGGTCCTGTCGGACTGTGGGCCGGAGACGCTCGCGGCGCTCCAGGGCAACGCAATCCATGTGCACATCAGCGACTGTGACGGCAAGGTGCACGGCGATCTGCCACCCGGTCGCGGCGTGGTGAAGTTCATGCCATATCTCCAAGCCATCAAGGAACTGAACATCGACGGTCCAATCTCCCTCGAACTGGAGTACTCGCCCGATCCGGCACGCATTGTCGAGTGGGTGGAAGAAGCCTACACCAGCACCGCCCGCCTCATGAAGATGGCCGGCTTGCGCGACGCGTAAAGACTTAATATCGGCAGCATCGGCCTGGAACAACACTCGGGCAAGCGCCGTAATCTGACGGTGAAGGCATTAAATTTCCCGTTTTGACAACTTTCGCAAGCGACTAGCGTCACAGATGATGTACATTTGAACCATTCTTCTTTCCAAGGAGTACCGCATGACCAAAAACAAAAAGATCTGGACGAAGCCGTCCATGACATCAGTTTCCATGGCGAATGCAGAGCTCGGTCAGAGCGCTGTTCACCTCGACTTCTCATTCAACGGAACACACTTCTACGTTTCCTAGAGTTCTTTGAGTCTTTGCACGTAAGTGCACGGCAGGTACGTAGATCTGGTGTCCCACGGAATCGCATGCTAGTCATGCGCACTGCACCTCCCGGAGGACTAATGACGAACAGCAAGAAGGTATGGACTAAGCCGTCGGTGACGTCTGTTTCCATGGCTAACGCAGAACTCGGCCAGAGTACCCTAACTCTCGATTTCTCATTTAACGGCACGCATTTTTACGTCTCGTAGACCTTGTTGATTCTGTCCTCGCTTGGGGCAGATAGCAGATAGAGTCCGGTTCGCCGGGCTCTTCTTACCTTGTGTCGTGCTTCTCTTGTATGGCAACGGTATGTATGCCTCAGCATTGTCGCTGGGAATTGCCTTTTTGGAGTGTGCTTGCCAATTGGAGGATTTGCCGGTACATCAGCACGCACGTCGGACCTGCACGCGTGTATGGAGCGGCTCGCATACTCGGTATCGGCATTCACCGTCACCAAGAGGTTTCCCTCAGGACACATTGGTGTCGTGAATGGAGGTCAATTCTGCACGCAAGAGATGGTTGCGGTAGCATTCGATGGCCTGATTTTCGACCGCGACGACCTCGCCGGTCAACTCCGTCATTGTCCTACTGAATCATCGTCTGTGGTCCCCTCGGACGCGGCACTCGTGTTTGCTGCGTACCGGAAATGGGGCTCGGACTTTTCTCTCCATCTAGACGGAGAATTTGCCTTTGCAATCTGGGACGAGGCCTCGAAAGTTTTCCTGCTCGGGACGGATGTGATGGGTGGAAGGCCACTCTACTACGGTCGCAGCGGGAACAGCTTCTGCTTTGCAAGCGAGCCTCGCGGTCTGCTGGGATGGCCAGGAATCGATTCCCGGATCGATGAGGAAACAGTGGCACGCATGCTGGCGGTCGATCCGGCTCCGGGGCGCACTCTGTTTCGCGGCATTCGGAAGCTTCCGGCGGGGCACCTGCTACGTGTAGGTCCAGGCTCACGGGAGCAAATCAGAAAGTTCTGGTATCCAGCCAACGGCCCAGAACTTCGTCTCAAAGACAAGCGCGAGTACGCAGAAGCTATACGGGCGGCGCTGGTCAGGGCGGTGGAGCGCCGCGTTCCGGCAGCCGGACTGGTCGGGTCACACCTCAGCTCCGGGTATGACAGCTCCGGTGTCACAGCGTTGGTAGCGCAGGCCCTTTTGCGGCAGAACCGTCCGCTGCTGGCTTATACCGCAGTCCCAGTGCATACGGTGGATGCCACGGAGATCAGCCGGAACCGCTTCAGCAATGAGTGGCCTCTCGCCTCCAACGTTGCGCACATGTACCCAAATATCGAGCACGTCCCAATCCCGACGAACTCAGCCAACTGGTGGGAGCCGATGGACCTGCTGACGGATGCTTTTGCCACTCCGCATGGGTTCTTGAGAAATCTCCGCTGGTATTACGGTTTAAGCCGTCACGCACAACAGCGGAATGTTGGCACCATGTTCACCGGTGTGGCCGGCAACATCACAACAAGTTATGACGGCGGCATGAGCCTGTTTCACCTCCGGAAGACAGGGCGATACCAGGACCTGACACGGTCGCTGTGGGAGCGGCATCGCAGCGGCAAGCGGTGGAAGACGCTTGTGAATGGAACGCTGCTGCCGTCCGCGCAATGGACGAACCGGATCAAGCGAGCCATGGGGCAGAAACTCCCAGGGCTTTTTGACAACAGTTTGATGCGTCCGGAGTTCTTCGCCTCCACAGGCTTGGACGGCAGTAACGCTTCGCCCATGGGACAGATGATTGCTGGCGACCGGGCCAATGGGCGTACGTGGCGCGCATCGCTTCTGGCGCGTGGCGATACCGGAATTGCGGCAGCGGGCGAAATGCGGGCGTTCGGCTTGCAACGAGCCGATCCGACCGCAGATCGCCGCGTGGTGGAACTGTGCTTCTCCATACCCGATGACGCGTTCCGCCCCGGGGAAGAGCCGCGCGAACTCTACCGCGAAGCGATTCGTAACGATTTGCCTGCGGAGTTGCTGGCGGAGCGCCGCCGCGGCCTGCAGGGCAGCGATGTGCTTGAGTTGTTTGCGGAATCTATCGATGAGTTTCGAGAAGAAATGGAACGGCTGGAGACGTCACCCATGGCGAACCGTGTGCTAGACCTGCCCCGTATGCGGTCGATCCTTGAAAGCTTTTCGCCGGCGATGCTTACGGCACATCGGGGAGCTGCGGACCGGTTATATGACTACACGTTCGGCGGAGCCATCCTGCTTGGCCGCTTTCTCCGGCTCCACGAGGAGCACACGGGATATGCGGCATAGGCCTCACGCCACTAATGGCCTTTCCTCCTCCGCCGCACAAAGGCAATGCCGCCAACGCCCGCGCATGAACATGCAAGCACAACTGCGGCGATCAGCGCGGTAAACGCCAGCAGAGCCGGAACAAGATGCGTAAAGACAGCAACCAGCAATGAAGCGAAGGCCAGAACGATAGCGTGGATTAAAAACGTAACGATCCGGAAAATTGCCATGCGCTCCCTTTTGCTGCTATGAGAAAGTCTCGCACAGCAGCCGCGCGGGGAAGCAGAGTGCTGCATGTCCGGAAGCAGAACAGTTCATCCGTGAGCGCCAGCCTTAATACCGTCTAGTCGCGGGCAAGCGTACGATGTCCAATATCCCTGCGGAACTGCATGCCCCTGAACGTAATCGAGCCAAGCGTGGCATAGGCTTTGTCCAGCGCTTCCCGCAGCGTGCCTGCCACCGCGGAAACCGCCAGAACGCGGCCTCCCGCTGTCACAACGTGCCCGCCGTTCCATGCCGTCCCCGCGTGGAAGACCTGTGCACCCTCCGCCAACGGGGCCTCCAGTCCATGAATCGGCACACCACGTTCCGCGCTAACCGGGTATCCCGCCGATGCCGCAACCACGCAGGCGCTCGCGCCGGGACGCATCCTTATATCCAAACGATCGACCGTGCCGTCGATAGAGGCCTCCATCAGGTCAACGATATCCGTCTCCATGCGCGGCAGGATCGCCTCTGTTTCGGGATCGCCCCAGCGCGTGTTGAACTCCAGCACCTTTGGGCCATCCAGTGTCAACATCATGCCGCAAAACAAAATGCCCTTGAAAGGCGTGCCCTCATCGCGCATCCCATCCACCGTGGGTTGCGCGACCCGCTGCAACAACCACTGGCGAAGGTCACCCGGCAGCAAATCGTCCGTCGAGTAGGCACCCATGCCGCCCGTGTTTGGGCCGGTGTCGCCCTCGCCCAGGCGCTTGTGATCCTGCGCGGCAGCAATCGCAACGGCATGTTCGCCGTCGCACAAGGCAAAGAAGGAGATCTCCTCCCCTTGCAGGAACTCTTCCAGAACGATGGAGCCGCTCACCCGCAGAAGTTCGGCAGCCGCCTGCAGCGCTTCGTCGTGGGTTCCGGCGATCACAACGCCCTTGCCCGCGGCCAGTCCGTCCGCCTTTACCACTACAGGTACGGCAAAGTTGCGGAGTGTATCCCGCGCTTCACCCATGCTGGCCGCTACGCTGTAGCGCGCTGTCGGTATGTTGTGACGCTTCAGAAAATTCTTGCTGAACGCCTTCGAGCTTTCCAGCCGTGCCGCGGCTTGCGTCGGTCCAAAGGCGCGAACGCCCCGCGCCGTGAGCGCGTCCACGATGCCGGCGGCCAGTGGCACTTCCGGCCCCACCACCACAAGGTCCGGCGATGTCTCCAGCACAACACGCAGCATGTCGGGTACATCTTCCTGCCGCACCGGCAAGCACGCTGCAATCGTGGCAATACCGGCGTTACCGGGAGCGCAGGCCAGATCCGTCACCCGTGGCGAGCGCCGCAGAGCCCAGCACAGCGCGTGCTCCCGGCCACCAGCACCAATCACTAATACCTTCATCGCTTTTCCTCTGCACTGGCGATCAGCGCATTCCGCGAGTAGCGCGTTCGCTTAACCACCTTTGAGGCTAGCATCGCCTCCGCAGCTGCTACGCACCTATACTCAAGCCAATGCAGGCAGTGGAGGCGGAAGGGGCGGAACACCGGCAGCGGCTCTCCATGCGCGAGTTCTGGACCTTTGCTGGGCCAGCCTTTGTCGCGTCCGTCGCGTACATTGACCCCGGTAACTTCGCCAGCAACATCGCCGGCGGATCGCGCTTTGGCTATAGCCTTTTGTGGGTCCTGCTCTGGTCCAATGCCATGGCCATCATGGTGCAGTACCTGTCCGCAAAACTGGGCATCGCCACCGGTAGAACACTGCCGCAGAACTGCCGGGACCAGTTCTCGCGGCCTGTTGTCTGGTTCCTCTGGGTGGGAGCGGAGATCAGCGCGATCGCAACCGATCTGGCGGAGTTTCTCGGAGCCGCGGTTGGTTTTTATCTCCTGGTTGGTCCAGGTCTGCTGGCGCACGGATTCAGCCGCACCGCGGTGATGCTGATTGCGGCCCTGGCCACCACAGTCTTCGTATTCCTCTTGCTGGCGCTCAATCAGCGAGGCTTCCGCGGCTTCGAGCGCATCATCATCGGTCTGGTCAGCATCATTGGCGGTTGCTACGCGGTGGAAGTCTTTCTCGCGCATCCAGACTGGCCGGCCGCCATGCATTCGGTCCTGGTCCCAACCCTTTCCCGGAAATCGGTGTACATTGCTGTAACAATGCTGGGGGCGACGGTGATGCCGCACGTCATCTATCTGCATTCCTCCCTGACGCAGCCACGCCTCACCGGAGCCGCAGAGAGCGCGGAGGGCGGATCCCCCCAGAAGCTGATGAGCTTCAAAAGACGCTACCTGCGCTACGAGCGCATCGACATCTTTGCCGCGATGAACGGTGCCTGGCTTATTAATTCCGCCATGCTCATCATGGCAGCCGCGGCCATGCGCGGTGCCGGACAGGACACCATCAGCAAATTTGAAGGAGCGCACCAGACGCTTGGACCATTGCTTGGACCCGTGGCACAGATCGCATTCGCCGTTGCGCTGCTCTGCTCCGGTCTCTCATCCTCCACGGTCGGTGTGCTGGCGGGACAAGTGGTGATCGAGGGCTTTCTGGCCGTCAAGTTTCCCATCTATCTGCGGCGCCTGATCACAATCGTTCCAGCGTTGATTGTGATTGCATTGGGTCTGGACGAGTTGAAAGTAATGCTCGTATCGCAGGCCGTTCTGTCGTTTGGCATTCCATTCGCGCTGATTCCCCTGCTGCTGTTGACAGGGCGTCAGGACGTAATGCGCGGCTTTCAAAACCTGCGCGCGACAGCAGTGACCGGATGGACCATCACCGCGCTCATTCTTGCGTTAAATGGTGCGCTGCTATGGGAAATCTTCACCGGCGGCGGCAGCTAAACGGCGACAGAAGAGCCGCACCCAGCCGGGCGCGGTCAATCCTGTCGCCATTGACCCTTACCGGTGTGGCCCCCCCGGCGCGGGACGCGATTCGACGTGCGGCGCGGACGGTGCCACTGGTGCCTGGCGCGGAGCATCGAAGCGCGGCGCGCTCTGCGGTGTGGCACGCGGCACCTCGACTCGAGGCTGAACAGGCACGGGCCGCGACTGAATTGACTGCTGTTGAATCATCTGCTGCCGTTGCTGCGCCGCCTGCTGTTCCCGCGCCGCGTTTAACTGCTGCCGCTGCATGTCGAACTGCTGCCGCTGTACATCCTGTTGACGTTGCATATCCTGCTGCCGTGGCTGCTGCACCTGCTGGCGCTGCTGATCCTGGACTTGCTGCCGTTGTGTATTTGCCTGAACCTGCTGCTGACGTTGTGCTTCCACCTGCTGGCGCTGCGCATCAAGCGATTGCCGCTGCGCATTCACCTGTTGTTGCTGCTGTTGTAGGCGCTGAGCGTCAGGCTGCTGCCGCTGATCCAGCATTTGCTGCCGCTGCGCGTTGCCTTGGACTTGTTGTTGTTGGTCTCCGGGCCGGTTTGCGTTCATCTGTTGCTGCTGCACACGCTGTGTTTCAAATTGCTGGCGGCGTTGTTCAAATTGCTGCCGTTGCTGGTCCACTTGCTCCGGTTGTCCCTGCCGCTGCTGTTCTATGAGCCCACGCTGCTGCTGATAGCCCTGCTGCTGTTGGTTGCCCTGCGATCCCGGCTGCTGTTGCCATGGGCGCTGTGCCTCCATTTGCTGGTGCCCCTGTTCCCCGGGCCGCTGGTCCGGCACTCCATTCACAACACCACCCGGCCGGCCATTGTTGAAGCTCTGCGGAGCGTTGGATCGGTTCCCCGGAGCCGCCAGAGAACGATCGGCCTGTAGGGCATGTGCGGCAAACAGCATCTGCGGCCGGCCCTTATTTGCATTGAAAAACTGCTGACGGTTCGCCTCTGCTTCCTGGCGGTGAGCCACCTGCGCCTGCATGGGCGGCATGCGCTGCTCGCGCAGGGCGGCAAACTCCTGCGGCGCGGGTGCACGGCGCAAACCACCGTTACCACCGTAATAACTCGTCCGTGAGTTATTGATATATGTGTTGTTTGGTACCGACACATTGCGTTGATAGACGTAGTTATTCACCACGCTCGGATTTACCCGGTTCACCGCACGGTTGTAGTAGAAATCGTGATCCCGCCAGTAACCGCCCTGGTAGCCGAAACCGATATAGCCAAAACCATAGTTGATCCCACCGTAGTAGCCAACGTGCTCTCCCCAATATCCATGGTGCCAGCGATATCCGTTGCCTACGTAGCCCCACCAACCTGGAGTCCAAAGTGCCCCAGCGTACGGTGCTCCAACCCACACCCCCGGCACATAGTAGTACCCGGCAGATGCGTAGTCCCAATACCCTGGTGTCCACAGGTAGTCCGGCCCCGGAGCCTCGGGTTGCTCATAATCGACGGGCAGCGGCGGAGGAGGCTGCGTCGCCTCCGGCACACTGGAATCCAGCAGATCGGCATACTGATCGTATTCCTGTGACGAAATCTGCCGGCCATCGGCGGTTTGCCCGGTGGCGTATTGCTGAGGAGCCTGCTGACTCCCAGATTGTTGCTGCTGGTCGTACTGAGGCTGCTGCGTGTTGTAACGGTATGCCTCGTTTTGCTGGCTGTTCCCAGAGCCGGTACTGTTGCCGGACTGCTGAGGCACGCTCTGCGCCACCGTTGTGAACCGGACAACGCCGGTTGGCGCGGTACCCGATCGAACAGGCGCGTACTGCATAGTCGCGGCATTCACCGGAACCGCCATATTCATCGACGCCGGATCGTTCGCGGCGGCGCTTCCGTCCACAATCGGGGCAGGCTGCGGCACCTCGCTGCTCTTACAGCCAGTCATCAGGGGAGCAATTCCTGTCAGCACCATGGCTGAAACGCACACGACGCGATTCTTCATAAGGGATCCTCAGCGCTACTCTGATGCGCGGTGGCACGGTCCCGTTCGCCGGTGTGCCACTCCGCGACATCTTCTCCTGGTACAGACCCGCCCCGGGATACAAAGGTTGCGCATGCATGTTTGCGCGCCAAAGACGAATTCCCGCGTTACCATAAAAGTAATGAGCTGCTCCCGTACACGGTTGAAGCGCTTTCGCCACGGCCGGCATGACCGGGGCCGCTCCGTCGCCTGACATCGCTCCTCTTTGCTACTCTTTCTGCAACAGCCGCTCTCACTCCTTGCGGCTTCAGAACGGTGCCTGCCGTGACTGGCGCGCCTGAGGTACTGATCCACCATGAGCATGACTCCCGCGACTATCCCCGCACCGGCAATCAGCACCAGCAACCTGAACAGCTTCGACGCCCGGGCCACGCTCACATCCGGCGGCAAGAGCTTCACCTTCTACCGGCTCGATTCGCTCGCGGACCGCGGCATCACCATCTCGTGTCTGCCCTTCTCGCTCCGCGTGCTGCTGGAAAACCTGCTGCGCCGCGAAGATGGCGTGACCGTCACTGCCGCCGACATCGAGTTTCTGGCCAAATGGCAGCCACAGGCCGAACCCAGCCGCGAAATCGCCTTCATGCCCGCTCGCGTCCTCATGCAGGACTTTACTGGCGTTCCAGCCATCGTCGATCTCGCCGCCATGCGCGATGCCATGAAGATGCTGGGCGGCGACCCGCAAAAAATTAACCCGCTGCAACCCGCCGAACTCGTCATCGACCATTCCGTCCAGGTGGACGAGTACGGTCTGAAGCACGCCTACGACATTAATGCCCTCTTGGAGTTTCAGCGCAACCGCGAACGCTATGCCTTTCTGAAGTGGGGCCAGACAGCGTTTCGAAACTTCAGCGCCGTGCCGCCAGGCATGGGCATCTGCCACCAGGTCAACCTGGAGTATCTTGCCCGTGTCGTCTTTACGCTTCATACCCCGGACGAGGGCAGCATCGCGTACCCCGACACGCTCGTCGGCACGGACAGCCACACCACGATGGTCAACGGTCTCGGCGTTCTCGGCTGGGGCGTCGGCGGCATCGAGGCGGAGGCCGCCATGCTCGGCCAGCCCGTCTCCATGCTCGTGCCGCAGGTCGTCGGCTTCCGCCTCACGGGCAAACTGAAAGAGGGAACCACCGCCACCGACCTCGTCCTCACGGTCACGGAGATGCTGCGCAAACATGGTGTTGTCGGCAAATTCGTCGAGTTCTTCGGCTCCGGCATCAGCGAACTGCCGCTCGCCGACCGCGCCACCATCGCCAACATGGCACCCGAATATGGCGCAACCTGCGGCTTTTTCCCGGTGGATGCGGAAACCCTCAACTACCTGCGTCTGACGGGTCGCACTGACGTGCAGGTCGCGCTTGTCGAGGACTACTACCGTGCGCAAGGCATGTTCCACACCGCGGACGCGCCAGAAGCCGAGTACAGCAGCACGCTCTCGCTTGAGCTTGCCACGGTCGAGCCAAGCGTCGCCGGTCCCAAGCGCCCGCAGGACCGCGTGCCGCTCTCGCAAACGAAGGAAAGCTTCGCCAAACAATTGCCATCGCTCTATGGTCCGAATGCGAACGTCAAGGGCGACCGCCAGATCAATCGCTGGCAGGGTGAGGGTGGCCACTCGTCCGCCGACGGCTCTGTCGAATCCAGCATCGCCGCTCCCGAGCCCGGCAAGGATGGCCACATGACCACGGGCGACGAGCCGATCGCCAGCGTCAAGGAGCGGCTCGGCATCGATATAGATGGCTACCTGCATCACGGCAGCATCGTCATTGCCGCCATCACCTCCTGCACCAACACCAGCAACCCGTACGTGATGCTGGCCGCCGGCCTCCTTGCGAAGAAAGCCGTCGAAAAGGGGCTGCAAACGCCACCCTGGGTCAAGACCTCGCTCGCACCCGGATCGCGCGTGGTGACGGATTATTACAACAAGGCTGGCCTTACACCCTACCTGGATAAGCTCCGCTTTAACACCGTCGGTTACGGTTGCACCACCTGCATCGGCAACAGCGGCGCGCTGCCCACGGACGTGTCAAAGAGCATCGACGATCACGGCCTGGTCGCCGTCTCCGTCCTTAGCGGCAATCGCAACTTTGAGGGCCGCATCAATTCCGACGTGCGCGCGAATTACCTCATGAGCCCGCCGCTCGTCGTCGCGTATGCTCTGGCTGGCACCATCGACTTCGATTTCGACACCGAACCCATCGGCTTCGACAAGCAGTTGCAGCCTGTCTTCCTGCGCGACATCTGGCCGTCGCAGGCGGAGGTCAACAAGACCGTCGCCGAATCCATCGACGCGGAGATGTTCCGTCATCAGTACAGCACCGTCAGCGATGGGGACATTAACTGGCGTCAGCTGAAGTTCCCGCTGGGCGATACCTACGGCTGGGAGCCAGAGTCCACCTACATTCGCAAGGCACCGTACTTCGACGGCATGCCTGCCATGCCCGCACCGGTTGAGGACATTGTCGACGCCCGTGTCCTCGCCGTCCTCGGTGACTCCGTCACCACGGACCACATCTCTCCCGCCGGTTCCATCAAACTGAACGGCCCCGCAGGCAAGTATCTCGTCGAGCACGGCGTCAAGCCTGGCGACTTCAACAGCTACGGCTCACGCCGCGGCAATCACGAGGTCATGGTGCGCGGCACCTTCGCCAACGTCCGCCTGCGCAACAAGCTCGCACCCGGCACCGAAGGCGGCGTCACCCGCCTGCTGGTGGAAGGCCCAGAATGGGGCACAGCCATGAGCATCTACGACGCGTCCGTCGAGTACGCCAAGCGTGGCACGCCGCTCGCCATCCTGGCGGGTAAGGAGTACGGATCAGGCTCCAGCCGCGACTGGGCCGCAAAGGGTCCGCGCCTGCTTGGGATCCGCTTCGTGCTGGCGGAAAGCTACGAGCGCATCCATCGTTCCAATCTCGTCGGCATGGGCATTCTGCCGCTGCAGTTTCAGCACGGCGAAAACGCCGAAAGCCACGAGTTAACGGGTGAAGAGATCTACAGCGTCCACGGCTTGAAAGCGATGCTCGACAGCAAGTTCGCCGAAGGCAAACAGATCACCGTGGAAGCGAAACGTGCTGACGGCGGAACCATAAGTATCCCCGCCACCGTCCGCATCGACACCCCGCAGGAAATCCTCTACTACCAGCACGGCGGCATTCTGCAATACGTTCTGCGTCAATTGGCGGGCAAAGCTTGAGAGTCCAACGATGCTGAGTTGCCTTTAAGCCAGTGTCCGTTGCTTCCAATAGCCAGAGCGGAGCTTACGTTGAAGCAGGCGGTCGTATTGGCATCTTATGGAAGTGACGCTCAGCATACTCACGGGCGAACTTGATGTCTGTCGCGTAGCCAATGCCAGTGCTGATGTGTTCGTCCAGGGTAGATATGAGCTGACATATTACAGGGAGCATATTAACTCCAAAGAGCGACGCGGAGCCTTGTTGATTTGCCCGCACGATGTAGTTCTGGAGTTCTTCAAGGTCGCGCGAGATGCCGCCTTCTCGAGCAGTGATGATTCCGATTACGTTCCCGGAAATGTTCATCAGTGCGCCACCGGAATTGCCTTTATTTACGGGCCCTTGCACAAACAGCAAGGACTCTTCATCGTTACTGCCCGCTAAGACTCCTTGCGCTGTGAACATACCAGGAGTGTCCAATGGAAATCCTGAATAGACAACTGCCTCTCCAATGGAGAACCTTTCATTGATATGGGCGAATTCGACTATCGAGGGTATTGCACCAGCAGGCATTTTTACATGCACGTATGCGAAATCGTGTGTTCTTGGTGAAAGATCCGTCTCCGCCGGTGATGAAACTAGCTCCGCAGAAAAGACTGCGCCAACAGATGTCCTGACCTTTAGGTACCGCGAGGAAACTGCAACGTGAAAACACGTTAGAACTAGATTAGCTCCTATAAAAAATCCGGTGCCTAAGGAAGCTAAATCCTGCGTTAGCACTTGAACGGTGGCCTGACGAGATTTCTGAATGTTCGAAGTACGTCCTGATGTGAACGTATCCGGATACCACCAGTTCATAGCACAAGATATAACAGCACACTTATCCGCGCACAACAGCTACTTCTTCGGAGGTGAGTTGGGTGGCTGAGGCGGAGGAGGCTTAGGAGGAACCGGCTTGGGAAGTGGTGGATAGCTACTGCGGTTGACGTTCGATTTCATCCCGCAGCCTGGTAATGCATGGTCACATTGTCTTCGGCCTGTGTCATCAAGTGGACGATATTAGGCAATGCAGTGCTGCTTTTCGAGACACTTGCCTCTTCCGTCGCCAGACGCTGCAACGTAGCAGGTGCAGAACTGGTGTACATGTTCGACCAAAGTTGCCGGTACGAGATGGCTAGTGTTTGCCACCGGTAGCTCAGATCTGCCGCCTCAATCGCGTTCTTTTCATTCGCGGAGACAAAGGAAGTCGCGCTAAGTACGGCTGATAGCAAGGCAAGCAGACCCTTGGCCCAGGGATGGTCCGGCCAAACCGACGTAAACAGGGCAATCGCTGCTCCGGAAGAAGCTACGAAGGCACCACCAGTGAGCCAGCGCTGACGAGTCCGTAGCCGCTGTACAAGAGTTGCGAAGTACTGGGACCGGGTCTCAGCGCCGATCAAGCTCTCCCACAGGTGAGTCTGCTCGAAGTCGTTCAGCGCGGGGGCTGCAAGCGTTTCCATGCCCCTATAATGCGCCGGACGTCCTCAAAATTGCAATGAACCGGCTTACCCCCTGCTGAAGTGCAAGGCGCTGCGTTCCCGGTGCCGATCCATGGCGAGCGCGATCAGCCGGTCGATCAGATCGGCGTAGCCAACACCGCTGGCCTCCCACAGCTTGGGGTACATGCTGATGGAGGTAAACCCAGGCATCGTATTGATCTCGTTCAGGTAGATTTTCGGAGACTTCCGGCCAGAGGTGTCCGCAGCCTCCATCAGGAAATCCACGCGCGCCAGGCCAGCGCAGTCGCACGCCTTGAACGCGGCAATCGCCATCGCACGAATCTGCTTGGCGTCAGCCTTCGTCAGCTTCGCCGGGATAATTGGCTCACTGGTGCTGCTGCTGTCGTACTTCGATTCGTAGTCGTAGAAATCGCGGTCCGGCACGATCTCCCCCACAACGCTGGCCACCGGATCGTCATTGCCCAGCACCGCCACCTCAAGCTCGCGCGCCTTGCCGGTCCTTCTCAGCTTGCCCGCGCCGGTTACGCCTTCCTCGATAACGATCTTGCGGTCGTATTGCGCGGCGTTGTCCATGGCAGCGGCAAGGGCGGCGCGTTCTCGCACCTTGCTGATGCCCACCGACGACCCCAGATTCGCCGGCTTCACAAACACGGGATATCCCAGCGTCTCCTCTATGCGCTTGACGCATTTCTTCGGGTGCGCTGCCCACTCTCCGCGCAGCAGTGTCACATGCTTCACCATGGGCAGACCGGCGGCGGCAAACATCTTCTTCATCGCATCCTTGTCCATGCTGACCGAAGATCCCAGCACGCCCGAGCCGACATACGCGACGTTCGCCAGTTCCAGCAGCCCCTGCATGGTGCCGTCTTCGCCAAAGGTGCCGTGCAGCACGGGGAATACGACATCCAGGCCAGCGCCGCCCGCTCCCGTTGCGGAGGCCTGCAGCGCCAATCCTGCGGGCTGCTCCTCGCCATCACCGTCAGACAGGAGCGCAGCCGCGACGCTCTCCACGGCAACCTGATGCGCCTTGCGCGTGCTGGATCGCTTGCCCGAGCCAAGCGCACGCGGCGTGTCGCCCGCCAGCATGGCATGGGCAGCGCCACCGCCCAGCCACTGCCCATCCTTCGCGATCGCGATCGGCACCACGTCATACTTGCGGCGGTCCATCGCCTTCAGAACCGACGCCGCAGACCGCAGCGACACCTCATGCTCACCCGAGCGCCCGCCAAACAACACACCCACGCGCAACTTCTTCGCCATCCGCCCTCATCGTGTGCGCAAGAGCGATCTTCCCTCCCGCAGAGCACACCTTTGCCATCGTACCGGCGCGAACGCTATTGATACTCTGCGTGTACCGCCGCCGGTACTCTTTGCAAGCGTGGCGGTTTGTCAGGTATACGTGGCAGAAGGAGCTACACCATGCCAGATCTCCGCACCCGCCGCTCCTTCCTGGCGCACAGCGCGCTTGCCGCGGCAGCCGCTGCTGCATCGGCACAGACGCCACAGACCACGCCGGACAAGAAGCCCGTACCGGAAGGCGCTCCGCCGGTCTTCGGCACTGCCCCACCAGCCGGCCCAGTGGTTACGCCGGACGACTTCGTACATGCGGAAAAGCTCGTACAGGTGCAGCTTTCACCCGCCGAGCGTGCTGAGGCTGCCTCTAACTGGCGCAACAGCATGGCTGCCTTGCTGGAGCGCCGGACCGGCCCACGCAAGCTCCCCCTGAGCGATACGGATGTGCCCGCGACCACCTGGGATCCCACGCTTGCGCACCCAACCTTTCCATATGACAAGGCGGTCATCGACCAGCAGCCCACGTTTAGCACGGTTGAAGCTGCACTTCCGGCCGACGACGCCAGCATCGCGTTCGCGCCGGTCACGCATCTCTCGCACTGGATTCAAACCAGGCAGATCACGTCGGAGCGCTTGACGCAGATTTATATAGCTCGCCTGAAGCGCTATAACCCACAACTTCGCTGCGTGATTACGCTGACAGAGGAGCACGCGCTGGAGCAGGCGCGCGTCGCCGACCGGGACATCGCCGCTGGCAGATATCGTGGCGTGCTGCACGGCGTTCCGTACGGTGCAAAAGACCTGCTGGACACGGCAAACATCCCCACCACCTACGGCGCGGAGCCATACCGCCACCGCGTGCCCAAGCGGGACAGCGCCGTCATCGGCAAACTGAATAAAGCCGGGGCTGTGTTAGTGGCCAAGCTGTCGCTGGGTGCGCTCGCGTTGAACGACATCTGGTTTGGCGGCCAAACGATGAATCCGTGGCTACCGCAGGAGGGCGCGTCCGGTTCCAGCGCCGGTCCAGGCGCGGCTGTAGCCGCCGGGTTGGTCGGTTTTGCCATTGGCAGTGAGACGCAAGGGTCCATCATCAGCCCGTCCATGCGCTGCGGCGTCACCGGCCTGCGCCCAACCTTTGGCCGCGTGCCGCGCACCGGAGCCATGACGCTGAGTTGGACCTGCGACAAGCTCGGCCCCATGACGCGAAGCGTGGAAGACACGATGATGGTGCTCCAGGCAATCCGCGGCTACGATTTCGGCGACGTAGCCAGCGTGGATGCGCCATTGCTCTTCGACGCGTCAGCGCCTCTTCCTAATTTGAAGATCGGCTACGTTCCCGCCTGGATGCGCGAGGCACCGGCAACGGCGGTTGACCGCCATGCGCTGGAGGTCCTCAAGCAGCTCGGCATGACGCCGGTCGAAATCACGCTGCCGGACTGGCCGTACGACTCGCTGAACGTCATCCTCTTCGCCGAGGCTGCCGCTGCGTTTGAGGAACTCACGCTCTCACACCGCGACCGCGAATTGACGATGCAGACGCCGGACGCGTGGCCCAACAGCTTTCGCCAGGCACGCTTCCTCTCAGCAGTGGATCTGGTGCAAGCCGACCGGCTACGCCGCAAAATCGCCCTCGCGATGTCGCAGGTGATGTCGGGTGTCGACCTGATCCTTGTGCCATCATTACGTGACGAAATGATGGTCATCAGCAACTTCACCGGACACCCTTCGCTGACGCTGCGCGCCGGTTTTGTCGAGGTCAGCGAGGCGCGCAGCGACTGGGCACCCGATCCCAAACACCCGCTCCCGCGCTTCAACCCGCCACGCCGCGTGCCGCACGGCATCACACTGATAGGCAAGCTCTTCGGAGAAGGGCAACTGGCGCAGGCAGGATTGGCGATGGAGCGCAGCTTTAACGTCGCGGGCGAGAGGCCGGCAGGCTTTGCATGATCCGCACCGGACATGCGCGATGTGCATTGACCTGGCTTGCTGCCGTGAGCATGGGCGTTTCATGCGAAGCGCAAGCAGCAGCGCCGCAACCCGCAACACCAGTCACCCAGGCCGAAACCGCCACAACGACGCTCCGTGTCACAACCCGCACAGTTGAAATATCCGCCGTAGTCCGCAACAAGAGCGGCGAGCCTCAGGGCACGCTCACAAAGGATGACTTCATCCTGAAAGAAGACGGCAAGGAAGAGCCGATTCGCTACTTCACCGTAGCGTCTGACCTGCCGCTGACCCTCGCGCTGCTGGTCGATGTCAGCGGCAGTCAGCGCACCTTCATCGGCGACGAGTGGCGCGCTAGCGACATCTTCTTCCAAACGATGCTGACGCGCCCGCAAGACCGCGCCGCGCTGATACAGATTGACGCGCGCATCCTGCAACTCATGGGCATGACGAACTCCCCTTCCGCGCTGCACCTGGCGCTGACCCAGTTGGGAGCAAACAGCGCCGCCTCCGGCCGCACCCTGCTGGATGACGCCGTGTACACGACGGCCCACAGCCTGGCCCGCGAGCAGGGACGCAAAGCCATTATCCTTCTGACCGATGGCGGCGATAACGGCAGCCGTGTCACCTTGGACCAGGCCATCGAACAGGCGCAGCGCGCAAATGTACCGGTCTACGCCATCCTCTACAGCGCCTGGGCCGGCTTCACCTCACTAAGTCACGGCTTCGGCGGCCTGAATGGAAGCGACCCAGGCCAGGCGCTTCTCAAAAAGCTGGCGGAAAGCACCGGCGGCCACGTCTACACTGTGGGCACCGGCATGACGCTCAAGAAAATCTACGAGGCTATCGAAAACGACCTTCGTACGCAATACCAGCTCGGCTACATTCCGCCGCCAGACCTCAAGCCCAACAGCTTCCACAAACTCGATCTGCGCACCAAAGACAAAAGGCTAACCGTCCAAGCCCGCACCGGCTTCTACGTCCAACCATGAACCGCTCAGTTAGGAAATGACACGCCCTGCCTGATTGAATAACAGTGAAATGAAGCAAGCCTTTTCTTCGAAGGATAACGTCGCTTTGCTCAAAAGCGCTCTGGTGCTGCTATCCAGAGTCAGTTCCCATCTACGATGTCAACGCCTGTAGATCCATCGCGGCGCTCGCACGGTTACTGCAATTGCCCATGATCACCGATGCCAATGAGTACACCGCCTACGTGTCGCAATGGATGGCTGTTTACCGCAAACGTGAGCCGTGCTTCTCTGATGCGTGCCAGATTGAACGTTTTGGATGGAAGTCAGGTTCTTCGATCGGTTTCTCTGGATTTGCAATGTGAGCTGAGCCAGGCGCTAGGTCAATTCCTGTAGACTTGTCTTAGCACACTTAAGATGGATTCGAATCGTTCTGTGGTGCTCCTGCATGTCTGACACGCCGTGTTCATCGCTGATTCACGCGTGTGCCTGCAAGATTCTCTTTGCGCCTAGCGCGAGTACGTTTAAGGAAAACAAGTTTTGAGTTCAGTGATTCGCAATATCGCCATTATCGCGCACGTTGACCACGGCAAGACCACGCTGGTGGATGCCATGCTGCGGCAGAGCGGCACCTTCCGCGCCAACGAGACCATGACCGACCGCGTCATGGATTCTAACGACCTGGAGCGCGAGCGCGGCATCACCATCCTGGCCAAGAACACCGCCGTGCACTACGGCGACGGCAAAATCAACATAGTGGACACGCCCGGCCACGCCGACTTTGGCGGCGAAGTGGAACGCGCGCTGAAGATGGTGGACGGCGTCGTCCTGCTGGTGGATGCCAGCGAAGGCCCACTGCCGCAGACGCGTTTTGTGCTGTCGAAGGCGCTCGCGGCCGGTCTGATTCCCGTTCTCGTCATCAACAAGATCGACCGTCCGGACGCGCGCCCGCAGGAGGTGCTGAACGAGGTCTATGACTTGTTCATCGACCTGGACGCGGACGAAACGCAGCTTGAGTTCCCCGTGGTCTACACCAACGGCAAGGCCGGTACCGCGACCATGGATCTGGCACAGCCCGGCAGCGATCTAAAGGCGCTCTTTGAGACGATCGTCTCCACCATTCCGCCCGCGAAGGGCGACCCGGATGGCGCGTTGCAGATTCTTGTCGCCAACCTCGACTACTCCGACTATCTCGGACGCCTGGGCATTGCGCGCGTCTTCAACGGCACGCTGAAGAACGGCGAAACGGTTAACATCGCCAAGCTCGACGGATCGCTAATGCCCGTGAAGATCACGAAGCTCTTCAGCTTCAGCGGCCTGAAGCGCACGGACATCGAGCAGACCGAGATCGGCGATATCGTCGCGGTCGCGGGCGTAGCCGGTCTGACGATTGGCGAAACCATCACCGGTCTGGAGAACCCATCGCCGCTGCCGCCCATCGTCATCGACGAGCCCACGATTGCCATCCAGTTCAGCGTGAACAACTCGCCGTTCAGCGGACGTGACGGCCAGTACGTCACCAGCCGCAACCTGCGTGACCGCCTGGACCGCGAGCTGCTGACCAACGTAAGCATCCGAGTGGAAGAGACTGGTTCGCCCGACGCCTTCAAGGTGCTGGGCCGCGGCGAACTGCAGCTTGCCGTGTTGATCGAGATGATGCGTCGCGAAGGCTTTGAATTGATGGCCGGCCGCCCTGAGATCGTCACCAAGAAGATTGACGGCCAGCTGATGGAGCCAGTCGAGTACGTCACCATCGACGTGCCGGAGGAGTTTGCCGGAACCGTGATCCAGAAGCTGGGACCGCGCAAGGGCGAGATGGTCAAAATGCACGGGCAAGGCCGCGTGCGCATGGAGTTCAAGGTGCCTTCGCGCGGCCTCATCGGACTTCGTTCGGAGATGCTGACCGAAACGCGCGGCACCATCGTGATGAACACGCTCTTCGACGGCTACATCCCATATCAGGGCGAGATTCCGCAGCGGCCCACCGGCGCGCTGATCAGTGACCGGACGGGCGTCACCACCACCTATGCGTTGAACGGATTGCAGGAGCGCGGCACGCTCTTTGTCGGTGACGGTGTCGAGGTCTACGAGGGCATGATCGTCGGCGAAAACAACCGCGACAATGACCTGGACGTAAACTGCGTCCGCGAAAAGAAGCTGACCAACATGCGCGCGTCGTCCGCTGACGAAGCTCTACGCCTGGTGCCATACCGGCAACTCACGCTGGAGCAGTGCATCGAGTTCATCGCGGATGACGAGCTGGTTGAAGTCACGCCAAAGGCGCTGCGGCTGCGTAAGAAAGTGCTTCAGGCCAATCGCCGGCCACGCCGTCAACAGATGCAGGAGGCGTAAGCTGCGGCAACCCGGCGCTCTGTTAGCGTTAAGAGAGATGTCCGCACCACAGCAACTGCCGCTTACGATGAACGGAACGGCTGATCCAGACGACTCGCCAGCCATGCCGTCGATCAATCCGGCACAGCAGAACGATGCGCATACGGCACCCGCGCCAGTGTGGCTCCAGCGGCTGTCCCTCGGCGTGTTAGTGATCTTCTGCCTCTATCTGGGTCTGCTGATCGCGTTCCTGCCGTGGTGGCCCGACATGTGGGACCGCAACCCTCTGTTGCTGCAACACGCCGGGCTGCACGCTTTCCTGATGAAAGGCCCAGTACGCGGCCTGGTGAGCGGTTTGGGTATGCTGGATTTGTGGATCGGCATCTCGGAACTGATCCACTACCGCGACTACCGCAGCTAGATGCCGAAAGAACCCATCTCTCCGCGCGAGTGGCTGCGTGGCCTGCCAAAATGCGAGCTGCACCTGCATCTGGAAGGCACGGTTGTGCCGGAAACGCTGGTCGTGCTTTCTGCCCGGCATGACGCGGAGCCGCTGACGCTGGAAGCCGCGCGCAGCCTTTACGTGTACGAAAATTTTCTCGGCTTCCTGATGGCATTCAAGCAGGTCAGCGAACGCCTGCAAACGCCGGAAGACTACGAACTAATCACCTATGAGATGATTCACCGGCTGTCGCAACAGGGTGTGCGCCACGCCGAGGTGTACATCTCCTTCGGCATTATTCTGCGCTTCAAGCCGCAACTCACGGTGGAGGGCGTCACCGCCGGCATCGAACGCGGCCGCGAGCGCGGCGAGCGCGACTTTGGCACGACGGTGCTTTGGATCATCGACGCCGTTCGGCACTTCGGCGTGGAGGAGGGCGGGGCGGTCTTTCGCAAAGCTGCCGAATTGAAGCAGCAGTACCCCAGCATTGCCGGCGTCGGCATCGGAGGCGACGAGGCGCGTGGCCCCGCATCGGAGTGGAAGGGTTTATACGCGGAGGCGAAGGCAAACGGCCTGCACCTGACCGTCCACGCTGGCGAAAACGTTCCGGCAGAGAGCATCTGGAGCGCCATCAACATCGGCGCGGAACGCATTGGACACGCGCTTTCCGCCGTGGACGACCCGGAATTGCTCGACGTGCTCGCGCTCAAGCAAATCCCACTGGAACTGAACGTCACCAGTAACCTGCGCACCGGCTGCTGCCGCTTCTTGCAGAGCCATCCCGTGCGGCATTATTTTGAGCGCGGCCTCATGATCACGCTCAACTCCGACGACCCGCCCATGTTCGGCTCGGACCTGCTGGACGAATACGAAATGGTGCAGCGGGAATTTGAGTTCACCAACGAACAGATGCGCGAACTCGCGGCAAACTCTGTCGAGGCCAGCTTTCTGCCGCCAGAGCGCAAGATCAAGCTGCTGGCCGAAGTGGAACGGTATCGCTAATCAGTGAGTTGATCAGCCTGTCACCCACTTACTGCCTGGAACCATGGAGATCAGTCTGATCAGCAAATAGGTAAGCGCAAAGGTGCTCAGGGCGATCGCACCGATTTTTAGCGGAACGATCTCGATGCGGCTGTCCAGCAAACCGTGTACCCCGTTCAAGATGATGATGTGCGCAAGGTAGATACCGTAGCTCCACCGCGACAGGTCGCGCACCAGCCTCCACGGTGCGCTATCCGGATGGTCAGGCTGTAGATCCTTCAGCAGCAGCATGATGCCGATGGTCATCAGGGCGACATTGAATGTGGTGAAGTCCCAGGTAAGCTCCAGATTCCTGACCAGGTGCTGCGTGGAGAGCCTCGAGAGAAAACCTCCCGCTGTGATCGCATAGCCAATGACAATCAGCAACACTGCAACAATGCGCGTCACAGCGGAGCGACGCCCCACATGAAATCGGCGCAGGTAAGCCCCCATCACCACGTACCCGATGAACCCCGTGAAGTAGTACAGCATGGGCGACGCATCCCAGTAGGCCTCACCCCAAATCTGTGGGAACCAGTGATGCAGGTACGGAATGGTTGAACTGACGAGCCACAACGCAAGAAACAGCTCCATGCCGCGGCGGCTTGCTGAAGTTACCCAAGGCGACAGCACCGGCGCAAACAGGTAAATGCCGAGCAGCATGTACACAAACCACAGGTGCCCAACATCCGTGCCGAAGTTAACGGGTATCTTCAGGATATCCAGCAGCGCTCCATGTAGCGTGGTCTCGCCGCGCGCATAGAAGTAGAACGCATACACCACGCACCAGACCACGAACGGCACTAGAACGCGGCTGAAGCGCTTGCGAAAGAACGTGCCTTCATTGCCCACCGGAAACAAGAACCATCCCGAGATGGTGACGAATAACGGCACGCACACACGAAACAGCGAATTGAGCCAGCCGACCCAGTGCGCTGCCGGCGTGTTTAAGACAACGCCGTCAGGGCCGATGTAGTAGAACTCCCCCGTATGAACCTGCACGACCATATAGATCGCCAGCACGCGCAACAGATCGAGGCCCAGATGACGGGAGGCGACGCGCGCGTTTGGCGCGCCGAAGGGTTCCGCGGTTTCAGAAGTTACAACGTGTGTCGCCATCAAATATGTGTTGCATGGCATTCTCGCATAAAGCACGTATCAAGGTGACGCGGTGCTATCAGGGGATCGAGTATTGTGCCGTAGTCTGCGAATAGGGGATCAGCAGCTTCTGACGAGACCAAACAGCATCCGCTTCCGCGCTAAATACGAAATGGAGATCTCCGCCACGCATAAGTTCCTCGTGCGTCACATAGCTGCGGTCCAACGACTTACCGTTGAGCAGGACGTCTTTGACAAAGCATTGCGCGTCGCTCATGCCGGTAGTGGAGACAGTCAGGGACTTGCCGTTCGGCAGGTGAATCACCGCGTTGTCAACAAACGGCCGGCCCAGCACATACTGGTTGGAGCCGGGTGCGACGGGATAAAAACCCAGCGCGGTAAAGACAAACCATGCCGACATTTGACCCAGATCGTCATTGCCGACCAGGCCATCGGGCGTGGGACGGTATTGCGAGTCGACGATCTGCTTCAGCCGCGCCTGCGTCTTCAGCGGCGCACCCGCGTACATGTACAGGTAGGCAAGATGATGGCTCGGCTCGTTGCCATGGATATACTGGCCGATCATGCCGGAGATATCTTCCACGTCCGCGTACTTCGCGGGATCGACCGTCTGATCGAACATCTCATCCAGCTTCGCAATAAGTTTGTCCTTGCCGCCTAGCAGGTCGATCAGGCCCTGCTCATCCTGCGGCTGATACCAGGAATACTGCCACGCGTTGCCCTCGGTAAAGCCGCTCTCAGCGCCCGCGCGAGCAGGATCAAACGGTGTGCGATAACTGCCGTCCGCCAGTCTTGGCTCAACGAAATCGTCAGCGGTGTTGAAGGTATTGCGCCAATATCCCGCACGCTTCTCGAAAGTCGCGGCAATCGCCTCGTTGCCCATTTCCTTTGCCATCTGCCCGATGGTCCAATCGTCAAACGCGTACTCGACCGTCTTCGATGCGGCCTCGCCATCGTGATCCACGGGCACGTAGCCTAGCTTCATGTAGTCGCCCAGGTGACCATACGGAGCATAGGTCGCGCTCGCCACCATCGCGGACAGCGCGGCCTTTGTGTCATAGCCGCGAATGCCTTTCATATACGCGTCCGCGATCACCGGCACAGAGTGGTAACCGATCATGCACCACGTCTCGATCCCCTGAAATTGCCATATCGGCAGAATGCCGAACGGGCTCTCTTGCTGCGACGCAAGCAGCGAGCGCACCAGATCGTTCGTGCGCTGTTCCGGTTCAATCAGTGTCATCAGCGGCTGTTCCGCACGGTATGTATCCCATAGCGACAGTGACGACACAAAGTGGAAGCCGTCCGCATGATGCACTTGGTTATCCGGCCCGCGATACTCGCCGTTCACATCCATGCTGGTACCGGGCGACAGCATGGTGTGGTACAGCGCGGTGTAGAGCGACTTTTCCATGGCAGGCGAGGCGTGGAACTCCACGCGGCTCAGTTCCGTGCGCCACAACTTCTGTGTGGCCGTGCGCACGGCGTCGAAGTTGAACGCTGGCACCTCCGCGTCCATGTTCGCAATGGCGTTGTCCTCGCTCACCGGCGAGATCGCTACTTTCACGATCAATGGCTCCGCGGAAGGTGCAAAGTTGAAGACCGCCTCCAGACCGCGCCCTTCAATGCTCTGCGTGTTTTCCGGTGTGTCGCCCGGCGACTTGAAGCCGGTATACGGTGGCGGATCTGTCTCACGGTTATACAGCGCATGACTTAAAAGAGGCGCGGAGGAGCGCATCGCGAAGTACAACTGCCGTCCCGGAGCCCACCCGCGCGTCTCACGCATGCCGGTCACGGTGCCATCGTTGCGAACCCGTACACGCGACCACAGCACCTTGCCGGGATAGTTGTAAATGCTACTGCGCAGATCCAGCAGCAGATGCCGCTGCGCGCCTGCGGCGAAGGTATAGCGGTGCACGCCGACACGCTCGCTCGCAGTTAGCTCGGCTCGAACGTGCGTGTCGTCCAATGTAACGGCATAATAGCCCGGCTCGGCACGTTCAGTGCTATGCGAGAAGTGCGAACGGTAGCCACGCTGCTTCCCTTCGACATCACCCGGCTCCAACGGCACGGTTCCGCCACTCACAGGCGTTAACAGTACGTCGCCTAAGTCGCTATGCCCAGCGCCAGAGAAGTGCGTGTGCGAGAACCCGAGTATGGTCGAATCTTCATACCGGTAACCGGCAGCCCATTTATAGCTTTGCTTGAACGGACGAATCTGCGTATCCGGCGACAGCTGCACCATGCCAAACGGTGCAGCCGCCCCAGGAAACGTATGACCCTCAGGACCGGTGCCAATCATAGGATCGACTAGCGTCAGCGGATCCGGCCTCTGTGCCCAAGCCATGCACCCACATACCGCCATCACAACGCAGAGCAGCTTCTTCATATGTCAAAGTATGACAGTACTCCGCATGCCGGTAGACTTTATGGCTGACCTTTACCTCCACCGGCACCGTAGATGTTGCCCGTCGTGTAGCTGGCGTCGTTCGCGGCAAGCTGTACATAGATGCTGGCCAGTTCCACCGGCTGGCCGGCGCGGCCTAACGGGTAATCCTGGCCGAAGTGCATCAGCTTCTCCTGCGTGGCACCGCCTGAAACCTGCAACGGCGTCCAGATGGGTCCGGGTGCAACGCCGTTCACGCGGATTCCCTTTGGTCCCAGCTGCTTGGCCAGCGACTTCACGTAGTTCATGGTCGCGGCCTTTGTCTGGGCATAGTCATACAAGTTAGGTGACGGATCGTAGGCCTGCTCCGACGTTGTGCCAATGATGCATGATCCAGGTTGCATATGCGGCAGTGCAGCCTTGATGATCCAGAACGGCGCATAGATGTTGGTCTTCATCGTTGCGTCGAACGCCTCCGTCGTCAGCTGCAGGATGTCCTCGCACTGCTGCTGACGCCCAGCGTTCGACACCACAATGTCAAGACCACCAAGCCCGGCGAGAGCTTTTGCAACAAGCTCCTTGCAGTAGCTTTCCTGACGCAGATCGCCGGGAATCGGAATCGCCTTCCGGCCTTCCGCCTTGATCAGCTGGATCACCTCGAGGGCATCCGGCTCTTCCGTGGGGTAGTAGCTGATTGCCACGTCCGCACCTTCACGCGCGAACGCGATTGCTGCCGCCCGGCCCATGCCGGAATCGCCGCCCGTGATGAGAGCCTTGCGGCCTGCCAGCCGGCCAGAGCCTTTATAGCTGGTTTCGCCGTGATCTGGACGCGGATCCATCTTGCTGGCCAGGCCCGGCCACGGCTGCGATTGCGAGGGATACGGTGGCTTGGGATATTTCGAATCTGGATTCACGAAAGGTGCCGCCTTTGAAGTAGATGGGATCTGTGCCTGTGCAACGGGTGCGGCGGCAGTCAACGCCGCTCCGGCGATGCCTGCTCCTAAATGGGTGACCAAGTCACGGCGCGATAACGGATTCTTCTCGGAACTCATACCGGTGATTACTTCCTAACGGACATATAAATGCAGCAGACATCTGATTAAATGCCTAACCAAGCATGCGAGCATAGAGGCAGGAACACGTTGCCTCACAGAGGCTCTCTTGCGCCAAAGGGCGTAATTTTACGTGCCTACCCGCGCCAGATAGTCATCGCGCACTGCAAATCCCTTGACAAACGTAAAACCGGTCCTGCGCAGAGGGTTCGCGCACCTTTGGCCCCGGCCGTTCGCATAAAGATATTCAGCCTTGCTAAGACTCATGTGAGGCCGTTGCGAAGAAGCACGGAGGGGCATGATCATCAAAGCGCGTGGGTGTTTGCTGCAAGTGGGAAAACGGCTTACAGTTCAGTACGGCAAAACGCTGCTAACCACTCCCGGAACTCCGCGCCTAATGCTGGATGCTTCAGCCCGAGTTGCACCGTCGCCTTCAGAAAGCCGAGCTTGTCGCCTGCATCATGGCGCTTGCCCTCATACGTGAAGCCATAGACGTCCTCGTACTGTAAGAGCGCCTTGATGCCATCGGTCAGCTGGAGTTCTCCGCCAGCACCCGGCGTCAGTGTCTCAAGCAGCCCAAAGATGCGTGGCGTGAGTATGTAGCGTCCAATGATGGCGTTTTGGCTGGGTGCCTCGCTCGGCTTTGGCTTCTCGACCATGTCGCGCACCTTGCACAGGCGCGCATCGCTCTCGACAGGCACACAATCCAGGCAGCCATAGTTCTGGATGGCATCACCCTCGACGATCTCGCTGCCCAGAATGGATGCGCCCGTCTGCTCAAACGCCTGCACCATCTGTTTCAGGCACGGAACTTCGGCATCGACAATATCGTCCGGCAGGATGACAGCAAACGGCTCATCACCAACTAGTTCCTTGGCCATCAGCACGGCGTGCCCCAGGCCGAGTGCCTCCGGCTGGCGCACATAGCTCACTTTCGCAAGGTTCGCGACAGAGCGCACAACGTTCAGCAGGGCGGTCTTGCCGCGGCGTTCCAGCAACGCTTCAAGCTCGGGCGCACGGTCGAAGTGATCTTCCATGGTGCTCTTGCCACGGCCGGTGATGATAATGATCTCCGTGCAACCGGCTGCAACGGCCTCTTCCACGCCGTACTGGATCAGCGGCTTATCGACAAGGGCGAGCATCTCCTTTGGCGTGGCTTTGGTGGCGGGCAGAAAACGGGTGCCCATGCCTGCGGCGGGAAACACCGCCTTACGAATTTTTTGTGTCATGCGAAATCATTCCAGTTTTCAGACTAACTCTCAACCTTTACTTCGATGCCATCGAACGCTCCCGCGAACGCTCTAAACGGCAACGAAGGTGTCTCACATCACAACACATGGTTCAGAGCACAGGCGAGCCATCGTGCAGCATGGACTGGCGCACGATACGAATTGGCACTGGACCCTGTCGCATAAAGGCGTCGTGAAAGCCTTGCAGGGTGAACGAAGTACCTTCTTTTGCCTTTACATCCTGGCGTAGCTTCATGATTTCAAGTTTACCGAGCGTGTAGTAGAGATACGTGGCATTCGATGTGCCGCGCTTGGTCTCCATCAGACCCACGGATGGCGACTGGTAGCCTTCCGTCACGAAAAATTGCTGGGCCTGATCCGTGGTCCAGCCCTCGGTATGCATTTTGATTCCAACCACGAAACGCGCATTGCGTAGCAGAGCATCCTGCAATTGTCCAAGGCGGATCAGCTTTTGTTCACGGTCGTCCGCGCCCGGCGGATTAAAGCCCTCGTCCAGCATCATCTGTTCGCAGTAGTGTGCCCATCCTTCGATGTTGGTGGCCGCACCCAGAATCTTGCGAATCTTCGATGGAAATTGATCCTGCCACAGAAACTGCACAAAGTGGCCGGGGTAGGCCTCGTGCACGCTGGTGCTGACGATGGTGCCCACGTTGAACTCTGCCATGTGCTCGGCAATATGCTGCGGCGTCCAATCCTTCTCCGGCAGCGTCACGTTGAAGTAGGCCTTCGTGGATCCCTTCTCGAACGGTCCCGGCGGATCCATGCTGGCTGACGTCGTGGCGCGCTCAAACGGCGGCGTCTCCTCCAGCACGGGACGCACATCGCTGGGCAGCGTGATGACGTGATGCGACTGGATGAAGGCAATCTCCGCGTTGAAGCTCTGCCGGAAGGCATCCAGCAATTTGTCCGGTGCCGGGTGGATCGTCGCAAGCTGCGCCAATACCTCTTGCGGTGTCTTGGTGGGATCAAGCTCCTTCGCGATGCGCGCGAACTCCGCCTGGTTCGCCTTCATGTTGACATCGTTGATGGCCAGGAGACGATCCAACGGCGTATCCACCATTTCGTCGTATTGCAGCTTCTTGCGGAACGTATCCACGCCCCAACGGAATTCGCCATGCGAGCGCGGCAAGAGGTCAGCTTTCATCCACGCGCCGTAACTTTTCAGCGCGTCGATCACGGTCGCGTTGGTGCGGACGAACTCAGCCTTTTCTCCAGCATTCGTCGCATCGGCAAAGGCCAGCGGCACGTCGTGCTGGAAGAAGCTGACCTCGCCGTCGATCTGCTCAAGCGCAATTTGCGTGTAAATCTCTGGCGGGTTCTGTAGATTCTGCCGCGCGACTTGCAGCATCTGCGGAATCAGCTTCTCGCGGGCAATGGCCGCATGCAGACGCGTGTTCACCGGCGCATACGGCCGCTCCATGATGACGAAAATCGTCCCAGTTGCTCCGCTGGAGTACATGTCCGGATCCTTCTGCCAGGACCGGATCGTCTCCAGCGAGAGCAGTTGCGAGCGGATGGAGTTCAGCAGGACTTCACGGTCAGCGGCGACAGAGGCGTCCAGACCGTCTGCCGGAATGGCTTCGATCTTCGACGCGTAGTCGTGGAGAGCCTTCGTCTCACGCATGATGTTTGCGGCGGAAAAGTCTTCCAGTTGCGTGTCGTACTGGTGCAGCCCCACTGCCGTCCCAGCCGTGGGTTGAAAGTGGAAGTACACATCGTCAAAGAACAGGTCAGAGACGGTGTTGAAGGTCTGGGTGGCACCATCGGCACTCAACCGCTGCCCCGCCGCCGAATACCCAAGCAGGGCCACCACTGCCAGGACCACGCCATGGGTGAACAAACGCATAGGAAATCATCTCATGCTGACGATGCGCTATGCCCGCTTCTGGGCAGCGTCGCACAATTTGCTGATCCGCTTCGCCCGCGATTCCGGTGTCTGATAGTAGCCAATCGCAAACAGCTCCATGCGCCTCTGCGTCGGCGACATCCTTGCCCAACCAGCCTTCGCCTCAGGGCGCGCGGTAAGAGCCTTTGAGACCGCCGGTGGCAACTCTTCTTCCGCTTCCATCGTGAACAACATGCGCTCGGCCATCTGCTGCGCGCGCCGCAGACGTGCCTCATCGCTCTTCACATCCTGCACCCACTTGCCAATCTCACGCCGCGTGTACTCGCTCAGCGACTCGTACCATGCACGCAGGCCCTCGGCCTCGTCCAACAACGCATCCAGCTCTTCCGGCAACTCCGCCGGTCGCGGCTCCAGATCCGGCTCCAGCGTAAACTCCGCAACTACACCCACCGCAACATCGGCTCCACGCTGCGCAACGCGGTTCACCAGAAGATAGTAGCTGCCCGGCTTCCCCGCATCAGGAAACAACGACGTGCGGAAAGCAAACCCGTTCACCGTACCCTTCACCCGCAAGCGAACCCGCTCCGGCCACACCGCAACCGGATCAAACGGCACCCGCGCAATCGTCCATCCCAGCGCGCGATCACCCTTCTCTAGGTGTGCCGCGAAAGTTCGTACTTGTTGTCGTTTGATCAATCAGAGCGTACTAGAACTGGTTGTCAGTGCTGACCAACGCTAGGGTCTATTTAAGAGGAAGAAAATGTACTTCAACGTTCATTTTTACGGCAGCCGGTTTGTCATCCAGCAAGGCAGGGGTAAACCTGTACTGTTTGACTGCTTCCAAAGCGTCGTTGTCCAGTTCATCAGAGGAACTTGACTTCAATATGCTCAAGTTGACCGGAACACCAGCAGGGTCTATTACAAAATGGACGGTAACCACGTACTCGACAGCTTGTTTGGACTTTTTCATCTCCTTAAGTAGTTTCTTTGGAAAGTAGGGATCCACTTGCCGAATCAATTTGGGAGGTGTCACGCCCTCGGTGCTGGTCAAAGGGTGATCCACAGTCTGAGCGCCTGTTAGGGAGCAAATACACAATAAGCCGCTTGTGCAAAGCGCGGTGATCCACTCTGTGGGTGTGTGTTTCATGCTAGTCAGCTTATGCTGCCACCGGAGCCAAATCAAGCGTTATGTGATGAAGGTCCGAATGCCGGCAGGGCCGAGCAACTAGATGCCCTTTGCATGCCATCAAGGCAGTGCGCGGAAGGGCACAGCTTTAGCTGTGCCATAAAGCCGCCCAGATAATCCGGCTTTAGCCGCCGAGGTCAGCTTGTCTCCGGCTACACTCGCCACATGGCCGTCCCCTTCCGTACACATCAGGCTGGCACGTTCTTCGTGACTGCCGTATGCGCGGATCGTCGCCGATTATTTCAGGTTGAAGGAACGGCGCACCTGATGTGGACACATCTACAGGAAAATCGAGGCCGTGCCTACCTGCTGCACGCCTTTGTCATCATGCCCGAGCATATGCATCTGCTGCTTACGCCTACGCAATCACTTGAATATGCCATGCAGATCGTAAAGGGCGGCTTCTCGCGAAAGCTGCACCAGGCAACACAACGGCCAGGAGAAATTTGGCAGCGAGGCTTTGCCGACCACCGTGTTCGTGACCGCGAAGATTTCCAGATCCGCAAAGCATATTTGGAGAACAATCCTGTCGCGCGTGGTCTCACTGCCCGGCAAGAAGCATATCGCTGGTCATCAGCATTCAAAGCCGACCTCGGCGGCTGAAGCCGCTGAAAGCGACGCAGTTTACGGCACAGCTAAAGCTGTGCCCTTCTGTGTGTGCCTGTTCCGGACGTGCCACCCGTATGTGCTTCGCATGTATCGGTCTCTCCGTTGTGGAAAGCTTTTAGGCCGACAACATTCCGCGTCTTCTTTCTACGCGGCCACCGGTGCAATATCAAGCTGCTCCAGCAGCGACTTTGTTTCGGCAATCACATCCGCTGCGTTCGCCGACGACAGCGGCCAGCGTAGCACGCCTTGCGGCGTAAACTGCGCGCCCTTTTTCGTGTTGCGCGACACCATCTTCATCAACATGCCGGGGTCGATCTTCGCCTTCGTGTCGAATTTGAGGATCAGCATGTCGCGGAAGATTTTCTGCCGGTTCTCCTCAAGCTGAACGCGCTTGCGGTCCAGTTGCGCTAGCCCGATGCGCTCGCATTGCAGGCGCACCTCCGCGGCGGACAGCAGGTTGACAACGCTCTCCGGCAGTTCACCGTAGCGGTCGATCATCTCCGCGCGCACATCGGTCAGCACGCCCGTATCCGCCGCGCCAGCAATGCGCTTGTACATGCGCAGCCGCTGATTCTCCTCTGCGATAAACGACGGATCGATCCGTAGCGAGATGCCGAGGTTCAGCTGCACGCCCGGCCGCTCGTCCTGCGCTTCACCCTTTATCCTGCCCACTGCCTCCTGCAGCATGGACGTGTACATTTCAAAGCCAATAGCTTCAATGTGGCCGCTCTGCTCGCCGCCCAGCATGTTGCCCGCGCCGCGCAGTTCCAAATCAAGCGCCGCGATCTTGAAGCCCGCGCCCAGGTCGCTGAACTCCTTCAACGCGGCCAAGCGGCGGCGCGCGATGTCGGTCAGCTCGTTCTCCGGCGGGATCAGCAGGTAGGAGTAGGCGCGGCGATCACTGCGTCCCACGCGCCCGCGCAGCTGGTACAGCTCGCTCAGGCCGTGACGGTCCGCGCGGTTGATGATGATGGTATTCGCGCGAGGAATATCGAGGCCGTTCTCAATGATGCTGGTGGCGCACAGAATGTCGAAGTCGTGGTTCACGAAGCCGAGCATCGCCTTCTCCAGCTCGCCCTCCCCCATCTGTCCATGCGCCGTGACGACGCGTGCCTGTGGGACGAGTTCGCGAATCTTTGAGGCAAGCTCGTAGATCGTCTCCACCCGATTGTGCACGAAGTAGCATTGGCCGTTGCGCTCCAGCTCCATCTCGATGGCGGTGCGCACCAGCTTTTCATCGAATTTGGCAACGATGGTCTGGATGGCCATGCGGTCCTTTGGCGGCGTCTCGATGACGGACATGTCGCGGAGGCCCAACAGGCTCATGTGCAGGGTGCGTGGAATCGGCGTCGCGGACATGGCCAGCACGTCGATGTGCGCGCGCATCTGCTTCAGCCGCTCCTTATGCCGCACGCCAAAGCGCTGTTCCTCATCGACGACCAGCAGGCCAAGGTCCTGGAAGATCACGTCCTTCGACAAGAGCCTATGGGTACCGATCAGGATGTCTACCTTCCCCGCAGCGGTGTCCTCCAGGATTTTCTTCTGCTGCTTCGCGGTGCGGAAGCGCGAGACCATTTCGACGTTGACCGGGAATCGCGCGAATCGCTTCTTGAACGATTGATAGTGTTGAAAGCTAAGCACCGTCGTCGGTGTCAGCACCGCAACCTGCTTGGAGTCCTGCACAGCCTTAAATGCCGCGCGCATCGCCACTTCCGTTTTGCCGTAGCCTACATCGCCGCACAAGAGGCGGTCCATGGGCTGCGTCGATTCCATGTCGCGCTTGATATCGGCGATAGCCGCGATCTGGTCGTCGGTTTCGTTAAAGTCGAAGGCGTCCTCGAACTCGCGCATCATCTGCCCGTCGGGTGAAAAAGCATAGCCATGCGCTGCCTGGCGCTGCGCGTACAGCTTCAGCAGCTCCTCGGTCATGTCTTGCATGGCTTTCTTAACGCGGGCTTTCGTCTTGCCCCAGGCCGCGCCGCCCATCTTGTTCAGTTCGGGCGCGGGACCGGTGTCGCTGCTGCGGTATTTCTGGATCAGATCGAGACGCGTGAGCGGAACGTAGAGCTTCGCCTGCTCCGCAAACTCCAGGATCATCAGTTCGATGGGCGTGCCATCCTGGTCGATGGTGCGCAGCCCCATGTACCTGGCGATGCCGTGTTCCACGTGCACGACGTAATCGCCGACGGTGAGATCGCGGAAGTCGCTGATGAAAGCAGAGGTCTTCGACTTGCGCTGGACCGGACGTGCATGAACGTCGGCTTCGTCGTTAAGATCCTGGGCACCAAAGATCAGTAGCTGGCGCGCCGTTGCCTTCTCCAGATCAAGAAACTGCACGCCGCTGGCGAGCGACGTCTTCACGATCACGGGCGTGCGTATATCACCGGTCAGGTAGCTGGTCTCGTCGTAGACAGTGGCCGACCCACTGGCCTGCTGCACACGGCTGCCGATGCGGTACGGAACGCCGTACTCCTGCAGCAGACCCGCAAGCCGCTCGACTTCGCCCTGCGTATGCGCCGCAATCAGGACGCGCGCGTCCTGCTGCTGCAGGCTCTTCAACTGCTCGGTGAACGCGGGAATCGAGCCATGAAAACGCATGGTCGGACGCGAGGCAAACTCGACCTCCGTCTGGCTGGAGTGATCCACGTCCAGTACATCGACAGCGCCCAATTGATCGAGGTCGATCCCCGGGTACTGCCGCACGCGGTCGTCGAACTCCCAAGGTGAAAGATAAATATCGTCAGGCCTGACCAGATTGCCGATGCCGCTGCGTTCGTGCCGCTGCTCGAGCTTGTTCCACCAACGTTCACCCTGGTTTTTGACCATGGCGGGTTCTTCGACATACACGCGGGTTTTGGGCCCCATCAGGTCCAGGATGGTGCCGTGCGCACCAGCAACCGGCGCAAAAAACTCCCACCCCGGAAAGACTGAAACTTCGCCGACATGGGACTGCATCTCGCGCGGCTCTTCTCCACCTTCCAGGTCGGCACCCGCACTGCCGCCCCGTACCAGCCGCGCATGCACCGCTCCCAGCAGCTTCTCCGTCACAGGTGTTTCCGTCAACGGCAGCAGCGTAATCTCATCCACCGGCGACGACGATCGCTGCGTCTCCGGATCGAACTTGCGCATGCTCTCGATCTCATCGCCAAAAAAATCGATGCGCACCGGACGGTCCATCTCCGGCGAGTAGACATCCATGATGCCGCCCCGCAGCGTCACCTGCCCAGGCATCTCCACTACATCCACGCGCGTGTAGCCAACGGTCAGCAAATGCTCCAGCAGCATCGCCGTGTCGTACTCCTCGCCGCGCTTCAGTTCTAGCGCCAGACCGGCGTAGTAGTCGCGGCTGAACAGGCGCATACAGGCCGATTCCAGCGGCACGATGACAATGCGCGCGGCGCTGCTGCACACCTTCCAAAGCGTGCTGGCGCGCCGTTCCTGTATTTCCGCGTGTGGCGACAGATTTTCAAACGGCAGCACATCGTGCGCGGGCAGCCTCAAGACTTCCTCGCAGCGGAGCGCGCCGGTCAGTTCGCAGGTCGCATTCAATAGGCTGTGAAGTGCCTCAGCGGCCTTGTTGTCGCTGACCAGGATCAATGCGGGTGCGTTGCTGGCGCGCACCATCAGAGGCAAGTAGAGGGCACGCGCCGTAGCCGTCAGGCCGGAGACGCGCCGCCGCCCAGACCCGCCACTCAGGTGGCGGCGCACGCGTTCAAAGCTGTCAGTATGTTCCAGCTCCGCGATCATCTCGCGGACGAAAGGAAGAATCATGCTCTTACCAGTTTATCTGCTGCGTGCCAGGCCGCGTCTCTCGCACGTTGCGCCGCTGCTGGCTTACTATGATGTACCGCTGCATCTGTTGATCCGGCGAGGAGACATGATGAACGCTTGCAAGATCGTAGCCTATGGCGCGGTAGCGCTTTTCCTGGTGACGGCCAACGCGCTCCGTGCGCAGAACGGGGGGACCACGCCGCCGTCGGCCCAGCGCCCGGCGGAGCAACGTTTGCGCAGCCACGTCTTCATCTACGACCTGCAGACCGACACCTCCAAACCCGTATACACGGCGGATGCCATTTGGGAGGCACCGAACTGGTCCCCGGACGGCAAGTACCTCATCGCAAACTCCGGCGGCACGATTTACAAGCTGGTTCTGCGACCGGATGGTACGGCCACCCCCGAGAAACTTAGCATTCCGGCGGACTACAGGTGCAACAACGACAAAGCGCTCTCAGCGGACGGCACCATGCTCGGCTTCTCTGCCACGCTGCCTCCGGCTAAGGGATCGAACGTGTATGTTGCCAAGTCGGATGGCACGGACATCCGTGCGCTCACCACGGAAACGCCAAGCTACTTCCACGGCTGGTCTCCCGATGGGGAGACGATGGCGTTTGTGGCGCAACGTAATGGCAGCAAGCAATTTGACGTGTACAGCGTACCGGTGGGCGGCGGCCCGGAGAGGCAGTTGAACGCGGACATGCACCATGATGACGGCCCGGACTACTCGCCTGACGGCAAGTGGATTTACATCAACTCCGACCGGTCCGGACACGAGGCAATCTGGCGCTTTCCCGCCAGTGGCGCTGGACCCAACGACAGCAAGGCAGAGATGGTGCTGTCGGACGGCGCGGAAGACTGGTTTCCGCATATCTCGCCGGACGGCAAGAGACTGGTGTACATCGCGTACCCGGCGGATACACCGACCCACAACCCTCGCAACGTGCATGTGGAACTCAAAATCGTGACAGTAGACCATGACAAAGTGTCGAAGACGCCCAAGCTGCTGACCGGCTTCACCGGCGGCCAGGGATCGATCAATGTCAACTCCTGGGCACCGGACTCACAGCGCTTTGCCTATGTAAGTTATGAAACATTGCCATAAACAAGAAAGGCAATCGTGCACAGAAGAGACTTCCTGAAAACAAGCGCTGCCGCGGGATTTGTCGCGGCGATCCCCAGTCAGGTCAATGCCCAAAGCGCGGTGATGCCAGCGTTGCCGCCAGCCGGAGCCGATGGCTGGATCTCGCTGCTGAATGGCCGCGACTTCACTGGCTGGTACACAGTCCTGCAGCGCAGCGGCCGTGGCGTAGCCGAGCAGAGACATATCGTCGCAATGGAAGACGAGATGCTGCATATCCTTGGCAACGACGTGAACGAAAGCGATATCGAATCCGGCTACCTGGCCACCCATCAGGAATTCGGAAACGTTCGCATCCGTGTGGAATACAAATGGGGACAAAAACAGTTCGGACAGCGCAGCATCTCTAAACGCGACAACGGCCTGCTCTATGGAGTGGTGGGCGGCGACAAGGTCTTCCCCCGCTGCGTCGAGTGCCAGATCGAGGAAGGCGACGTTGGCGATTTCTTCCTGGTGGACGGCATTCGCGGCATCCAGTCACGGCACGACAATGGCCTGTTTGGCATCAACGTGACACGTCAGCATGGCTTCGCGCCCGCGTCGCCCAATGCCAAAACAATGACAGAAGAGCCAAGCACCGGGCGCAAGATCAAAGACGGCAATTTCGAGATGCTCGACGGTTGGAACACTGTTGAAGTGATCTTCCAGGGCGACCGCGCCGCGCATATCGTGAACGGCCGCTGCGTAAACGTGGTAACGAACCTGCAGCAGCCTGACCCCGCACATCCTGGCCAATACATCCCGCTCACTCGCGGAAAGATTGCTATCGAAATCGAATTCGCGGAGATCTGGTTCCGCCGCATCGAAGTGAAGGCACTTTGACCCGCCAGTTGGTTTGGCTGCGCTCGTATACTTGAAAGGAGGTCTATATGCCGTTTGCAAAGGGCAGTGAGTACAGAGATGGCTTGTGGCACGAAGACCGGGGATCCAAGGGCGAGGCGAAGCCCCCTGTGGCGATGCCAAAGCCGGTGATGATCCCCGCTCCGAATAAAGGCAAGTAGTGCTTCCAGCAAGCGTTCTCGCGCTACAGGTCCTGCTCATTTTGCTGCCAGGATTCGCCGCGTCGGCGCTTGTCGAAGCTTTGGCTATCCGGGGCAAGCAATCAGACTTTCAGCGGGTCATCGGGGCTGCCCTTTATAGCTTTCTAATTTATAGCTTGTATGTACTAAAAAGTGGCGGAGCGCTGCCATTCCGCATCAATCAGCCAGGTTCCGTGACTTGGATAAAAATGGGAGTAGGCTGGCTGCTGGCAATTACCCTCTTTGTGAGTTTGCTGAGCACCATATATAGCAATTTTGACGGGAACCGGTTGCTGCGAACGCGCTGGTTCAGCCTGACAGAACGCACAACACGGCATTCCGTTTGGAACGACGTCTTTGAGCGCGTCGCCATCAGACAGCAGATCGTGCAAGTGGAGATGGACGATGCGCGAAGTATTATTGGTGTTCTGACCTACTACTCCGACGACGCTGAAGATTGTTCCTTATTTCTAAGTCAAGCTTCATGGGTAGCAGAAGATGGACAGACCATCAGCGTGCCCGGCGCTGGCATCCTGCTAACAAAGAACGCTGGCATCAAGAACGTGAGTTTATTGAACAAACCGTGATAATTACATCTGAACAAGAGTCGACAACCATTCTCGCCAAGTACCAGCCCGTCATTGGGCTGGAAGTGCACGTGCAACTGCTGACGCGGACAAAGGCCTACTGCGGTTGCATCAATCAGTATGGTGGCGAGCCAAATACGCACTGCTGCCCTGTCTGCCTGGGATTGCCGGGTGCGTTGCCTGTGCTAAACCGGCAGGCGGTGGAGTTTGCCGTTCTGGCGTCTGCCGCGCTTCACTGCACGGTAAACCAGGACAGCGTCTTTGCGCGGAAGAATTACTTCTACCCCGATTCGCCGAAGGGTTATCAAATCTCCCAATTCGACAAGCCACTGGCCGAGCATGGCTGGCTTGACGTGAGTGATGGCCACGGTGGTACGCGGCGCATCGGCATTACGCGGCTGCACATGGAAGAGGACGCCGGCAAAAGCGTGCATGACGGCTTTGCCGACTCCAACAACCGTACCTACATCGACCTGAACCGCTGCGGCACGCCTCTGGTGGAAATCGTCAGCGAGCCGGACCTGCGCACGCCCGAGGAAGCGTACGAGTACCTGACAAAGCTGAAGGAAATCCTGCTGTACACCGGTGTCAGCGACTGCAATATGGAGGAGGGTTCGCTGCGTTGCGACGCAAACATCTCCGTCATGCTGAAGGGCGCGGAACAGTACGGCACCAAAGCCGAAGTGAAGAACGTCAACAGCTTCCGGTTCATCCGGGACGCGCTGCACTACGAAATCGAACGGCAGGTAGAAGTGGTGGAGAGCGGTGGCCGCGTCGTGCAGGAATCCCGCCTGTACAACAGTGCCGAAGGCCGCACCTACAGTATGCGCAGCAAGGAGGCCGCGCACGACTACCGCTACTTTCCCGAGCCGGATTTGCCTCCGCTGATCGTGGATGCGGCCTGGAAGCAAAGCATCGTCAGCCGTTTGCCGGAGCTGCCGGAGGCCAGGCGCGCGCGGCTGATACAGCAGTATGACATCAGCACGCAGGATGCAGCGACGATCGCGGCCTCCCGCGAGTTTGCGGACCAGTTTGAGGCAGCGGCAAAGCAGGCGAAGAGCCCAAAGCGTATCGCAAATCTCTTGCTTGGCGAACTGGTGGGCCGCTTAAACGCCGCAGGGCTTGATCTGGAGCAATCGCCCATCAGCATGCCGGGGATCGTGCTTGCCGCTGATCTGCTCGAAGACGGCAAGCTCTCCAGCAAGCAGTTAAAAGGCTTGTTCGACATCTGCTTTACAACCGGCGAGGACTTTCCCGCGGTCTACAAGCGCGAGAAGCCGCAACAGATCAGCGATACCGGCGCGATCGAAACCATGATCGATGAGGTCATCGCGGCCAACCCGAAGCAGGTGGAACAGTACAAGGGCGGCAAGAAAACGGTTGCGGCATTCTTCGTCGGGCAAGTCATGCGCGCATCGAAGGGTCAGGCAAATCCCGCTCTGCTTAACGATCTCGTCGCGAAAAAGCTGGACACCGCGTAGCATCCACGGAAAAGTTTCGTTTCAGCTCTGTTGCCCGATGTTTACACATCAACAAGCGACCGGGCCTAATTTCCGTTATGCAGAAATTCTCACTAAAAACTAGTTTGCCGCCAGACTACGTTCCGTATTGGACAGACCAACGTTTCTCGTGTAAGTGACACTGGTGGACGTTCTTTAAAAGCAGGCGTATATGAATAGGATTTCCCCCTTCGGACGGACCGTACTCTGTTTTAGCCATGATTTCAGCCTGCTGTTCACCCGTCAGCGACTTCTGGAAAAAGCCCATTGCTCTGTGCTGTGCGCGATGAGCGTGCCAGAAGCTCGCGAAAGGCTCCGGCAATCGTGTGTCGACCTGATCGTGCTTTGCCAAACGTTGACGGAGGAGGAGTGCGATGCGGCTCTGGAGTACGCGCAAGCACACACCCCGAATACTCGCTGTCTCCAGATGTACGCCATAGCGCCTAAGCAGAGGCCCCGCCATGAGTGCGCCGCTCTGAATACTGCCGCTGGACCCACGGCATTCCTGAACACCGTCAACCATATGCTACAGCTTCCGCCAGTGCCTGCGTATATGCCTCCGCAAGTGCTACCCCAAGCTGTGGCCTGAGCTTCGCCTGTGCGCCTGTCTTACGATCAACGTCGGCGCGAGGCTCACTATTCCCCGATCAGAGTATTGATGATCTGATTTCGCGGAATGTGCGCTGTTGGCGGCGTCTCGTGCAGCCTGCCATCGCGCACATACAGTATCCTGTCGGCCACGGCCGCTGCCTCTGGATTGTGCGTAATCATCAGCACGGTCTGGCCAAGCTCTTTAGCAGCGTGACGCAGCATCTGTAGCACCGCGTCCGAGTTCTCCGTGTCCAGATTCCCGGTGGGCTCGTCCGCAAGGATGATGGCTGGCCGCGTGATCAGCGCTCGCGCAATCGCCACGCGCTGCTGCTCGCCGCCTGACAATTCGCTGGGGCGGCTGTCCAGGCGTGATTCGATGCGCAGCATCTCCGCCAACCGCTTCAGGTAGGCGCTGTCCATGGGTCTGCCAGGCAGCGCGATGCTGTGCGCGAGTTCGATGTTGCCGCGGCCTGTAAGCGTGGGCAGCAGGTTGAAGCGCTGAAAGACAAAGCCAATCTTCTCGCCTCTCCTGCGCGTGCGCTCCGCGTCCGAGAGGCTGTTGAAGTCAATGCCATCGATGGTGACGGAGCCTCCGCTGGCGCGCGTCAATCCACCTAGAAGATAGAACAATGTCGACTTGCCAGAACCCGATGGCCCCACGATGGCAATGAACTCGCCGCGCTCGACGGTAAACGTCGCATCACGCAGGGCGTGCGTTTCAATCTTTCCGGACCGATAGGTTTTGCCCAGCTGGCGGGCGGCGATGATGGGCGGCATGTGCTTCATCAGTCTATCGCGGTTCTGGACGCGGTCTGCTATGCCAGTGCCGCGCCCATGACAATCAGCCGCGAGACTTCCGTGGTGTGCGCCGATTCCTGCAGGAAATGCACTTCAATGCGCATGGTAAGAATCGTGGAGCTTCCATGCCGCATCGGCAGATGCAGACCGCAGGTGCAGCGCTCAGCCAGCGCGCGGTGACTCTCCCGCGTCAGTTCCAGGCCGCTACCCAGCAGAGCGCCGTACACCTCGGGCAACGTTGCCTGTTGCACCTCAAGGTACATCTCGATAGCGTTTGCTGACGTTGGCCTGCGGTCCAGAATCCACCCGCCGGCGGCGTCGATGGCGGCACCCAGTTCTGGAATCAACGCTCCGCGTTCCTGATAGGTGAAGCTCTGCAATGTTACTTCGGGTTGTAGTTCTTCGTCGGTCACACTCCGCATATCGGCATGCGGCGTGCCGCATTCATCATTGGACAACGTGCTGTTGCAGGATGATACGGTTGACACGCACGGAAATGCGGTAGGGAGCAGCCCCATGATCGTCGGCACCGGGACCGATCTGACGGACATCGCGCGCATCCAGCAGTCCATCACGCGATACGGCGAGCGCTTTCTGCCGCGCATCTACACGGCACGCGAAATTCTTTACTGCCAGAGCAAACGGCATGGTGCGGCGGCAAGCTTTGCGGCGCGCTTTGCCGCGAAGGAAGCTGGCGCAAAGGCGCTGGGCACCGGCATCGCCAAAGGCATCAGCTGGCAGGAAATTGAGGTGACGCACCTGCCGGGCGGGAGACCAACACTGCTTTTCCATGGGCGTGCCGCGGAACAGTCTGCCGCCATGGGTGTGACTGCCGTGCATCTAAGCCTGTCGCATGAACGTGACCTGGCCATCGCAATGGTTATCCTGGAGGCATAAGGCTGGCATGTCGAGCCAGGGGTGTGCCGCCGCGCTTACAATAAGCTCCGATTGAAGCCTGGAGCGTTTGCGCGTATGAATCTGTCCCACTTGAACCGTCGGTCCTTTATAAAGTCCGCCAGCCTTATCGCGGCGGCAACCCACATTCCGCTTGTCTCTGCCTTTGCACAGGAGTCTTCGCGCCGCATCGGTCCGAACGATCAGATCAATGTCGCGCTGATTGGCGCGGGCGGCCGTGGTCAATCCATTACACGCAGCGCGCTTACGATTCCCGGCATCAAGCTGGTTGCGGTCGCCGATTGCTATGACGGCCGTCTGGCGCACAGCAAGGAGATCTGGGGTCCAGACATCCAGACCACACGCGACTACAAAGAGATTCTTACGCGCAAGGATGTGGACGCGGTCATCATCGCCACGCCGGACCACTGGCATCGGCGTGCGTCGCTGGATGCCATGAACGCGGGCAAGGACGTGTACTGCGAAAAACCCATGATCCACGAGTATGCCGACGGTCCGCTGATGATCGAGGGCGCAAAGAAGACAGGCCGCATTCTGCAGGTGGGGTCACAGCGCGTGTCTTCCATCATCTACGCCAAGGCAAAAGAGCTGATGGCCGCGGGGGCGATCGGCAAGCTGAATATGGTGCAGGCGCACTGGGACCGCAACAGCGCGCAAGGCGCATGGGAGTACACGGTGCCGCTGGATGCCAGCACGGAAACATGCGATTGGCCGCGCTTTCAGGGTTCCGCGCCCAAGCATCCCTGGGACGCGGAACGCTTCTTCCAGTGGCGCAAGTACAAGGATTACGGCACCGGTGTGGCGGGCGATCTGTTCGTGCATCTGTTTACCGGAACGCACTTCATCACGGGATCGCACGGTCCTACGCGCGCCTATGCGACGGGCGGTCTGCGTTACTGGAAGGATGGCCGGGATGTGCCAGACGTCCTGATGGGCCTCTTCGACTATGGCGACTGGAACCTCGATTTGCGCGTCAACTTCGTCGATGGCGGCGAGGAGGGTGAAGGATTTACGTTCACCGGCAGCGAAGGCACCATGGAGATCACCGGCAACAGCGTCATCGTGAACAAGGTGCCACGCGAGCTTGGCCCCGGCTACAGCATCGACAGCTTCACCACGGCAATGCAGAAAGAACTGCAGCAGCAATACACGCAGAAATACGCGGAAGATGTCAGACGGCGAACAGCGGAGTTGAACGGAACCTCAGTGGAGACCTACCGCGCTGGCCGGGGCTACAGCGATGTGGTCGATCACTTCCGCAACTTCTTCACCTGCATGCGCACGCGGCAGCAGCCCGTGGAGGACGCAACCTTTGGCTATCGAGCCGCGGGTGCCGCGCTGCTCTGCATTGCCAGCCTGGAAAAAGGTACCGTCGTCCATTGGGATCCGGACGCCATGCGGATGAAAGCCTAGAATGCATGGATGCTCCTTAGCGTCAGTACGCAGGTTGCGCCGTAACTCGCGACCACCATGTTGCTGGCCTGGAACAATCCAACCATGCCGGTGATTGGTAGCCGGTACTCGCTTATAAGAAGGTTCCGGCGTACCTGACATGATGAAGATCAAGGTGATTGGCGGTGGGCTGGCGGGCCCTGAGGCTGCGCTGCAGGCGGCGCGCTCAGGCTGCCATGTGACGCTCTATGAAATGCGGCCGCATCGCTCGACCGAGGCCCATCAGACGGCGGACTTTGCCGAGCTGGTCTGCTCAAACTCGCTCAAGAGCGAAAGTGAAAACACCGCGCCGTGGCTCCTGAAACAGGAGATGCGTGCCGCCGGTTGTGCCCTGCTGGCAGAGGCGGACGCTTGCGCCGTTCCCGCCGGACATGCGCTTGCCGTTGACCGGGTCGAGTTTTCGCGGCGCGTGGCCCAGCGGATTGCTGAGAACCCACGCATCACCGTCGTGCGCGAAGAAGTGACCACGTTGGAAGAAAACGGTGACCACATCACCGTGCTCGCCAGCGGCCCACTCACCTCGCCCGCGCTGACTGCGGAGCTACAGCGGCTGACCGGCGCGGATCATCTCGCCTTTTACGACAGCATCGCGCCCGTCGTGGACGCCACCACCATTAACATGGATCGCGTCTACTTTGCCGCGCGCTGGGACAAGGGCACCGCCGATTACATCAATTGCCCTTTCACACGCGACGAGTACGACACCTTCTACGACGCGCTGGTCGCCGCGCACGAAGTTGAAGCAAAGGAATGGGAGCGGCTGGACTACTTCGAAGGCTGCCTGCCCATTGAGGAGATCGCGCGCCGCGGCAAGGACACCCTGCGCTTCGGTTGCATGAAACCTGTAGGTCTGCGCGACCCGCGCACCGGCCAAACACCGTACGCCGTGGTCCAGCTCCGCTGCGAAAACCTGCGAGCCGATTCGTATAACCTCGTCGGCTTCCAAAACCACCTCAAGTTCGGTGACCAAGCCCGCGTGCTGCGATTGATCCCCGGCCTGGAGAACGCCAGCTTTGTGCGCTACGGCCAGATTCATCGCAACACGTACATCAATTCGCCAACGCTGCTGACCGAGACGCTGCAACTCCGTACACACTCACAGGTGCTCATCGCGGGCCAGCTCTCCGGCGTGGAAGGCTATACCGAATCCATCGCTGGCGGTATGTTGGCAGGCCGCTTCGCCACCTCCATCGCACGCGGCCAACAACCCATGCCCGCACCGCGCCTGTCCGCTCACGGGTCGTTAGTTCACTACATTACCCATGCCGAGGCCAAGCGCTTCCAGCCGGCCAACGTCACCTTCGACCTCTTGCCGCCGCTTGAAGAAGACCTCCGCAAACGCATCCGCGATAAAAAGGAACGCCACCGCCTCCAGTGTGAACGCGGTCTGAACGCCTGGCGCGAATGGCTGACTGCGCCTAAGCCGCTCGCTTCGTTTGCCCATGCAATCGTTTAGGTGTCACTGTATGATCCTGCATGGTGGGTTGGTCGTGAGCAATATGCAGTTTTATCTCGCCATGGGCGTACCTAGTGTCTTGGTGGTTCTGTCGTGGGTACAGGCAAACCAGCGCGGCGCTCGCATCAAGGTCACAGTAGACGTCTAGGCACTGAGTTGAGCAATCTCGCCAAAGACATGCGCAGCGAGATGATCACCCTTGTGACGGCATTCATCGTGACATGGTGCCGCTGCATGAACGAATGGCCAAACTCGAAGAACGCACCAAGTAACGCATCGGACCACCTTTACTTTTCTTCCTTCTTTTTGTTTCGCGCCCGCACCTTGAGCCAGATGGGTGAGCCTATAAACTTGAAGTTGGCCCGGATCTGGTTTTCCAGGAAACGCTCGTAACTGAAGTGCAGTTTCACATCACGGTCAGTAAATAAGACAAACGTCGGCGGTGCCACGGCGGCCTGTGTCATGTAATAAATTCGCAGCCGCTTGTTGTACGGCACGCCTGCCTTTTCAAACTCCACTGTATCCAGAAAGCGATTCATCTGGCCGGTGGTGATGCGCTTGCGCCGCTCGCGCGCGACCAGTTGCACCTTTTTAAAGACTTCCTCGACGTTGATGCCATCCTTTGCGCTGATAAAGATCAGCGGAGCGTAGTCGAGATACTTCAGAGAGTCGCGTACTTGCTCGGTATAGACCTTCTGGTCTGCGGGCGCCTTGCCGTCAGGGTTTGAGCCGTCTATGCGCCCTGTCGTCACCATGTCCCACTTATTCACGACGATGATCACGCTGCGTCCGCTCTCATGCGCGTAGCCGCCAATGTTTGCGTCCAGTCCTGTCACACCCTCGACGGCATCGATCACCAGCAGCGCCACGTCCGCCGCTTCCAGGTGCTTGCGCGCCATAATCACGGACAGCTTCTCCGCCATCATCGTCGTCTTGCCTTTGCGGCGAATGCCCGCGGTGTCGACAAAGCGGAAGCTGTGATTGTTGCGCTCGACCACTTCATCCACCGCGTCGCGCGTGGTGCCCGCGATGGGCGAAACAATGGCCCGTCCCGTCCCGGTAAGCGCGTTCAGCAGCGTGCTCTTGCCTACATTCGGACGCCCAATAATCGCAACCCGCGTCTCCTTGCTGACATGCTCGCCGTGCGACCGCAGCTTGCGCGCCTTCGGAACCTTCTTGCCTTCCGGATCTTCAGGATATTGAGCATCACCGTCCGGATCCAGCGATGCAGCGGGTGCCCCATGTCTCGATTCTGAGACGTGGGATTCAGCCTCTTCTGAGTCTTCAGAAAGTGCCGGATCAGCGATAGGCAGAGCTGCGACGACCGCGTCCATCAGGTCGCCCATGCCCAGGCCATGTTCAGCGCTGACGGCAAAAACTTCTTTAAAGCCGAGGGTGCGAAAGCTCTCCGCCTGTGGCGCGATCTGCGCGGTGTCCATCTTGTTGACCGCGAGGAAGACGGGTTTACCGCCGCGGATAAGCAGCCGGGCAAGATCGATATCGGGAAGGGTCAGTTCGCTGCGGCCATCCACCACCTGCACAATTGCGCTGGCCTCTTCCAGGGCGATGCGTGCCTGCCGGAAAATTTCGCTCGGGATTAGGGCCTCGTCGTCCGGCACCACACCACCCGTATCCACGATGCGCAGCACGCGGCCCTCCCAGTCCACCTCGCCGTAGATGCGGTCGCGCGTGATGCCCGGCTCATCGCCCACAATGGAGCGGCGCGTTCCGGTGAGCCGGTTAAACAGGGTACTCTTGCCAACGTTGGGCCGGCCGCAGATCGCGAACAGCGGCGCGGCAATCGCGTCGGCTGGCCTCTGCGCCTCTTCGATCATGGGCAGCATTGCCGCCAGTGCATTCTCAGTTTCCGGGTCTGAGAGAGCAGCGAAGTTTACCTTGGCGCGGACATCCTCTCCACTATCCAGGCCACGCGCGCCACGGGCCGGACGCGCGGTGACAGGCGGTGCTCCAGGCGCTCTTTGCGCGCCCGTGACAGCACGGCCCTTCTGCCGCTCCGGCGATTGCGTGCGAACCTTGCCTTTGGTGAAGGCTGCAGACTTCTTTGCCGCAAGCGTTTTACGTCCCTTCGGCGAAGCTCCACCAGACGCTGCCGCGGAAGCCTTTGCACCTTTCGGTGTCGCGCCTTTGTGCGGCCGCGTTTGTGCCAGCCGGTGCTTCTTGCCAAGACGCTTTTTTTCGGGTGCCATCACATACCTTCCCTGTTTAGGGTAGCAGCGCATTACCGTTGAATGCTGCCGAGAACAGCGGAGAGCGGATGCACGCTTCCTCAGTATGGACGTAACGTTACGCTTCTCAGCAACGACGCCCGGGCTGGCCCGTTATTTGCTTCTACACTTTACATTGGAGGGGAGAAATGGTCCCGGAGAGATTAGCAAGAGTGGTCCTGCTCCTCCTGCCGCTCGTAACTGTACTTGTCAGCCTCCCGCTCGCCTTAAACATGATCTCGCGGAATGCTCTCTACGGGATTCGAACCGCGCGTTCCTACTCCAGCGAAGCGGAGTGGACTCTCATGAATCGAAAGGGCGGATGGACGCTGGTCATTGCTTCGGGAGTCGCCGGCGCGATGATCGTCTTGATTCAAGCACGTCTAGGCATGAGTCCGGCATCCATAATTCTGCAGATTGCCACGTATACGCTGTGTGTCGCAACCGCTGTTATCGTTACTCTCGTCTAAGAATTCAAAGTAGTAGTAGATGAGCAGATTCAATTCGCCGCCCAGATACGGTCATCATCACGTATGACCATGACCAGGACCGCTCAATGCCTTCTGTAAGCATGTTCCGTGGCAACGCCGTTCGCTGTTGTTTGTTGCACTTGCTGCTCGCGGCCAGTGCACTGGCACCGGCACAGCGCGCCCATGCCGGGCCACCAGACGTTCACTGGACCGGGACGTGGGCGGCCAGTCCATGCGCTCCGCCTGCCGCCACGGATCGTATACCGAAGCCAGCCTTCCACGATGAAACGCTCCGGTTGATCGTGCACACCTCGATTGGCGGTGATGCTGTGCGCATCCGGCTCTCAAACACCTTTGCGACGGAGCCGCTTACGGTGGGTGCGGCACACGTCGCACTGCGCGAAGCAGGCGGTGCGATTCAGGCCGCTACGGACCGGGCGCTTACCTTCAGCGGACGCAGCGTTGCCATCATCCCGGCTGGCGCGTCCGTTTTAAGTGATCCCGTACCGCAAGCGATTCCCGCGCTGGCCGATGTTGCGGTCAGTTTGTATTTGCCGGGTGAGGCTCTGCCGGGAGCGATCCACTACGGCGCGCAGCAGACATCGTATGTTGCACCGGGCAATCAGGTTGCGGCGAGCGTACTCAACGGCGCTCGCCCTTTGACGCAATGGCCATTGCTCACGGCTGTCGAGGTGTCCTCGCATTCACCGCAAGGCGCAATCGTGGCGTTGGGCTCCTCCACAACTGACGGTGCCCATTCAACGATGGACACGAATCATCGCTGGCCGGACTTTTTGGCCCGGCGTTTGCAGGCGGATAAAGGGCTTCGCACGCTGGGCGTGCTGAACGAAGGTATCGGCGGCAACCGCGTCCTGCATGACGGCCGTGGTCCCAGCGGCAGCGCCTTCGGACCCAGCGCAAGCGCGCGCTTTGACCGCGATGTGCTGGCGCAGGCGGGTGTGCGGTACGTGGTTGTCTTCGAGGGCGGGAACGATATCAATCATCCGGGTGAGTCGGCACCGCTGTCTGAAACTGTCACCGCCGGGGATATGATCGCAGGCTATCGTCAGCTGATTGCCAGTGCCCATGAACACGGCATACGCATCATTCTGGGCACCATCACACCGTTTGGCGGATCGGTTAAGCCTGACGTGTTGGGTGAACGTGACGGCAAGCGGACCGCCGTAAACCGCTGGATCCTGAGCAACGCCGAGGCAGACGGTGCCCTGGACTTTGCGCACGCACTGGCAGACCCATCTCACCCGGAACGCATCGCGGCCCAGTTCGATAGCGGCGATCATCTTCACCCGAACGATGCCGGGTATCAAGCCATGGCAAACGCGATTGACTTGCGAGTCTTCCATTAGAAAAATGGCTGGGCGCGTCCAATCGCCCAGCTCACGGAGTCTTCACGCGCTGAGTGTGCAAGCATGCTCAGCCGGTAGAAGCTGCCATCTGTGGCTGTCTCGCGACAAGACCGTCAATGGACTTCTGTCGTGAATGGCGTCGTGTCTCCGAAATCTGTGTCATCAACGAACGGCACGCGGTTTGTTGTAGCAGAAGCTACGATGACTTCCACGTGATTGCGCCGATAATGAGATTGGATACGGTGACAATGGATCTGGTTTCCGCAATTTCCGGACTTCTGCTGCTGACACCGCCTGCGGTGATTGCCGCGTTCTGGTGGCTTTCAGTGCGTCCCGGCGGACGGCGGGCTAACGGTCTGCCCGACGGCGAAGCGGTCATCATGGCGCGCCTGGGTGGCGTGGCTTGCGCCATGCTGCCCATCGTTCAGATGTTCGCTGGACTCATCCGGTACCGTACAGGAGCGCTGGGCCTGTATCTCTGGTACGTCGTTCCCGGCTTTGGCCTGCTGTTAGCGGTGATCGCGCTTTCGGCGTTTCTGGCCTATGCGCGCGGCTATGAGCGAACCGTGTCATCGGCCATGGTGCTGCTGTCCGTCTGCACGCTGCTGCTGCTGACAGTCACAGGTATTACAGCTTAATCAGCGAGTGAACTACGGAGTCCGTCACTCGCTGATACCCCTATCAACCTGTGGGCATCTCCACGGCCATGGAGCACCTCGCGGCTATCATAAAGACATTCGCCTCTTCTTCGTATCGTGCCTACCTCCCCCAGCGTCGCCCTGCCAACCCTGCACGAGTTCTTCGCGCCGGGCGGCTTGCTGGCCAAATCCTCACTGCAATACGAGCAGCGCAAGGGCCAGTATGAGATGGCCAAGGCTGTCGAGAAGGCTTTGCAAGACAAGCGGCACCTGATTGTGGAGGCCGGAACAGGCACAGGCAAGACGCTTGCGTACCTGCTGCCCGCCCTTCGCATGGCACGCGACCGGGGCCAGCGCGTCATCGTATCCACCGGGACCAAGAACCTGCAGGAACAGATCTACTTCAAGGACATCCCATTTCTCGAATCAATCTTGGGTCCGCTGAAGGTCTGCACCATGAAGGGCCGCGGCAACTACGTGTGCAAGCAGAAGCTGTACGCGCTGGAGCGATCACCCCTGCTGACCCAGCCAGAGGAAATCCAGCAGTTTCACATCATTCGCGAGTGGGAGAGAACCACGCCAACGGGCGACCGCGCCGAAATCGCCGGCCTGCCCGAGTCTTCGGCGCTGTTCAGCAAGCTGGATGCGCGCAGCGAAGCCTGCTTGGGCCAGACCTGCCCTAACTTTGAGCCGTGTTACATCACGGAGATGCGGAAGCGCGCGCTCGAGAGCGACCTGGTCATCGTGAATCATCACCTCTTCTTCGCCGACCTGAACATCAAGCAACAGGCGGCAGGCGCGCCGGATGCGGGTGTGCTGCCGGAAGCTGCCGCGGTCATCTTCGACGAGGCGCATGAGATGGAAGCAGTGGCCAGCGACTATTTTGGTGTCGCCATCTCCCAGCAGCGGTGCGAGGAACTGGCGCGTGACACCGAGCTGATGCTGCGCGCGAAGGGTGTCTCCTCCTCCTCACTTGAGAGCGCCACGGCGGCGTTGCGCGACCGCAGCCGCGCCTTCTTCGGTTCACTCCCGATGGATGGCGTCCAGCTTGGCCGGCAACCCTTCCACGACCGCCCCAGCTTCCTGGAGGAGCGCGGCGATGCGTATGTAAGTTACCTAACGGCGTTGGACCGCCTGCGAGACGAACTGGAGCGCCTGCATGACGTTGAAGAGGTGACTGGTCTAAAGCGCCGGACAACCGATCTTCGCGTCAGTTCAGCCTTCCTCATGGAGGCGCAGGACCCGAATACCGTCTTCTGGATTGAGCGCCGCGCCGCCGGTGGCGTGAAAAACTTCTCGCGAACAGAGACAGGCACGCCTGCCGCCTTCCACACGTATCTACAGGCCACGCCCATTGATGTCTCGGAAATTCTCTCGGCCTCATTGTTCAGCGGCTTTGGCAGCGTCATTCTCACTTCCGCCACGCTGACGGTGCAGGGCGGCTTTGACCACATCACCAAGCGGCTGGGCCTGGTGGGCGCGCGCGAACTTACGGTGCCCTCGCACTTCGACTACGGCCGGCAGGCACTGCTGTATCTGCCGCCCTACCTGCCCGACCCGCGTGACGAAGGCTTTATGCAGGTCGCCGTCGAACGCGTGCGGCGTGTGCTGGAACTGTCGCGCGGACGTGCCTTCTGCCTCTTCACCAGCTACGCGCAGATGCGGCAGATGTACGAGCGCATGCTGGTGGAACTGCCGTTTCCGCTGCTGCTCCAGGGGCAGGCGCCACGCAAGGCGCTGCTGGATGAGTTTCGCCAGACTCCAAATGCCGTGCTCTTCGGCACATCATCCTTCTGGCAGGGCGTGGATGTGCAGGGCGAGCAGTTGAGCTGCGTCATCATTGACCGGCTACCCTTCGCTGTACCCAGCGACCCCGTGGTGCAGGCCCGCATGGAGGCCGTGGAACTGGCGGGCGGCAGACCGTTCCATGACCTGCAAATCCCGCAAGCCGTGATCGCTCTGAAGCAGGGCTTTGGCCGCCTCATCCGGTCGAACACCGATCGCGGCGTGCTGATGCTGCTGGACAGCCGCATCCAACGCCAGAGCTACGGCAAGATCTTCCTCGACAGCCTGCCACCGTACCGCCTAACCCAGGACATCAACGACGTCGAGCACTTTTTCAGTAAAGACAACTCTGCCGTTTAGCGGATGTCGTATTTGGCAGCCTGAGGAGTTGACGATATATCCCATTACAGATGTGTTGCTTGGGAAGAAGCATTACTCAATCATAAGAATGCGCTCTGCGTCATACTTTCTGTGGAGACGCTGTGCGCGTGTTGGTGGTGGAGGACGAAATCCGTCTTGCCGAGAACATCGCCGCGGGCCTGCGCGATGGGCCTGGGTACGCGGTGGACACGTCGCCTGACGGCGTGGAGGCGCTGCATCTATGCGCAGCCGGCAGCTACGATCTGATCCTGCTGGACCTGATGATTCCTGGCGGAGGCGGCGAGCAGGTGGTACGACGGCTTCGCGCCGCGCGCAACGCCACGCCCGTGCTGGTATTGACCGCGGTGCAGGAAACTGCAAAGACGATCGATCTTCTGAATGCCGGCGCGGACGATTACATGACCAAGCCATTCGATCTGGGCGAACTGATTGCCCGCTCACGCGCGCTCATTCGGCGTGGCAAAGGCACCAGTGAACCGCTGCTGCATGTAGGCGATCTGCGCGTCCATACGGCGGAACAGACAGTGGCCTATGCGCGGACCCCTATCGAGCTCTCGCCGACGGAGTACCGCATTCTCGAGTACCTGATGTTCCGTCCGCGTGTAATCGTGTCGAAACGCGAATTGCTGGAACACCTCTATGACTTCACGTGGGAACATCATTCGAATGTGATTGAAGCGCACGTCTCGAACCTCAGAAAGAAGCTGCGCGCCGCAACTCACTTCGAGTTGCTCGAAACCTTGCGCGGGCGTGGCTATCGTTTGGCTCATCCCATGGAGAGTCCGCTGTGAAAAGCTACTCGCTCACCCGGCGGATCATCGGGATGGTTGTGCTTGCGCAGATACTGTGCGCGCTGTTTCTGTGTGGCGCGGTTCTGCTGCATGAGCAGCACGGCCGCCGGCATGCGCTGGACGTGGAGTTGCAGGGTCGCTCGGATTCCCTGCTTGGGGCCATACAGGATGCGGAAGACCCGAACGACAACGTCCGTATTGATCCCGCTGAACTAAAGCTGCCAACCAGGGATGTGTATGCGGTCTACAACGGGGACGGCGCGTTGTTGGGAACCTCGCTGAACGCTCCGGCGGCGTTGATCGCGCGCGGCAGCGACGGATTTCGTGATGTGCAGGTTCACGGGGACGTATATCGCGTGCTGCAGCGGAACCGCATGCGGATCATCGACCGCGACGAGACAGGCGGCGTGGGTCTGAAGCGTCCGGTCACGATCTTGTATGCCTCGCCTGAGAGGCACGTCTGGCACGAGATTTTTGAGAGCACGCGATACTTCCTATTGCTGACGGTCATCGCTGCCATGGTCACGGCCGCGCTGGTGGCAGTATGTCTACGGCGTGCATTGCGCCCGCTCTCTGAACTGGCGATTGCTGCCGCGCGCGTATCGGCACCATCACTCGTTTTTTCCGCACCTCCAGCAGTCATGCAGGTGCGTGAGTTGCAGCCATTAGCAGAGGTACTGGCGGGTGCAATGGCGCGGCTGCGGGAGTCGTTTGCCAAAGAGCAGCGGTTTGTGGGCGATGCCGCGCATGAGTTGAAGACGGCGGTTGCCGTCGTCCGCTCGTCCGTGCAACTGCTGATGATGCGGAGGCGAACGGAGGGGGAGTACAGCGCTGGCTTGCAACGCATTCTGGAGGATAACTGCCGCGTGGAGGCGTTGGTGGCGCAGATGTTGCAACTCGCCGCCGTCGAAGGAAATCAGGAAACCGTCGCGGTTCATGACTTACACCTGTCCGTGGAACGGGCGGTGGAACATCTACAGCCGGTTGCGCAACACCATGCCGTAGACCTGCGCCTGGAAAGTTCGCCGGGGATGCCGGTACGATTGCCGCCGGAACGTGCGTATGTGCTCGTTTCCAATCTGCTGTTGAATGCGATTCAGCACAGCCACCCGGGACAGTCCGCGTCCGTGTCCTTGGAGCGGCACACGCCGGAGCACGTAGTGCTGCGCGTGGCAGACACCGGCGAGGGGATCGCACCGGACGCCCTGCCCCATATCTTCGAGCGATTCTTCCGGGAAGACCGCTCACGTTCGAGGTCAACCGGCGGCACGGGGCTTGGCTTGGCAATTTGCAAAACCATCGTTGAATCCGCTGGCGGGCAGATCAGCGTGCATAGCGAGAAGCAAGCGGGAACGGAGGTTGTCGTGACCTTCATGCAGCCTTAATCTCGCGGGCGCATAGTTGTGTAGTACTGTTCACTTCTATTCAGGAGAATCTTATGCGCTCCCTCGTCCTTTGCTCTGCCCTGGCGGCGTGTGCTGCCGGATCCTTTGCTGCCGCGCAGCAGCCGTATCGCGTCGTCGATCACTGGAAGATTGGCGGCAAGGGCGGATGGGACTATCTCCTGGCGGATGGGAATGCGCATCGTCTGTACATCACGCACGGCCCGCGCGTTGAAGTAATCGATACACAGACCGGCAAGGCTGTGGGCGCAGTGACGGGGCTGAAGGCGGTACACGGTGTTGCCCTGGATCCAAACGGCACATTTGGCTATATCAGCGATGGCGGTGCCAATGCAGTCGTGGTCTTTGACCGCAAAACGCTGGAGACAGTCGCAACAATACCTGTGGGCACCAATCCCGACGGCATCGTGTATGAGCCGGTGACGAAGACCGTGTGGGCCTTTAACGGGCGCAGCAAGGACGTGAGCGTAGTCGATACCGCCAGCCGCGCAGTGGTCGCCACCATCAAGCTGCCAGGCAAACCGGAGTTCCCCCAGGCCGACGGTAAAGGCATGGTCTTTGACAACATTGAGGACAAGAACAGCATCGTGCAGCTGGATGCACGCAACAAGACGCTGGTGAACACATGGTCCGTCGAAGGGTGCGACTCGCCCTCCGGCATGGCGATCGACCGCGAACACTCGCGGCTGTTCTCCGTGTGCGATGGCAAAAAAATGGTCGTGGTGGATGCAAACAGCGGCAAGGAACTGGCGCTGGCCGCCATTGGCGATGGCCCAGACGCAGCAGGATACGACAGCAAAAATCAGCTGGCCTTCAGCTCCAATGGTGACGGAACCTTAACGGTGATCGATGCGAAGAACGGGTACAAGCCGGTGCAGACGGTAGCCACACAAAAGGGTGCGCGCACCATGACGTACGATCCCCTGTCCGACCGTGTGTACCTTGTGACTGCGGAGTTCGGTCCAACACCCGCGCCCACCGCAGAGATGCCGCGCCCGCGTCCGCTCATGGTTCCGGATACGTTTACGGTACTGGTCGTTGGCCACTAGAACCTTGCCGTTGTTCGTCTTTCGTTGCCGCCCGAAAATCAAGGGAAGCGGCGTGATCTACACCACGTTGTAGTAGGTTGAGTAACTATCCAGACCCACGCCGGTGAACGGCACCAGTCGCCGCGACCCCTTGCTGCTCTCCGCGCGCCATTCACTTGGCCCAGTGCGCTCGGCCTTCAGCAGTGCGTCACCCTTGAAGCTGAGCGGCGCAAGCAGGTCTGCCCCTTCCCGCATGGCAAACAGCACGACCGGCCCATGCATCAGCGCATTCACACCCCAGTGTGGCGTGCTGTTTGCGGGCAGCGGCTCCAGTCGCAGCGGCATGGGCAGTGTCACACCGATCAAGTCGCCGTTTGCCCAGCGCCGGTGAACACTGGCGAAACCCTGCTCTGTAACAGCGCTCACAGATCGGCCATTGACTGTGAGTTGCGTGCCAGTGCCCGCCCACGCGGGAATACGCAGCCGGATGGTGTACTCCACAGGTCGCGCGGTAAAGATCTGCAACGCGATACGCCCATCCTCTGGATAGCTCCCCGTCTGCCGCAGTTCCATGCCAACGCCGCCCTCGCTCCAGCGAACCTGTGACGGCTGGTACAGCACAACCCACAGCGCGCCCGGCTCGTGCAGGTAGCTGTTGATGCCGTAGTCCGCCACCACTTGAGGCAGCGTACCGGAGCAGCACGGCCACTTATGTGCGGAGTAGATACGCTTCCCAACGTTGTTGTAATCGGAACTGTAGAAGGAAGTGCCGTCCGTCTGCAACGGCAGCGCCCCAAGCACCGTGTTGAAGTAGACGCGTTCCATGCTGTCGCCATACCGGCCATCGCGCGTCGCACGCAGCAGATAGCGCGTCAGCTTCATGTGCGCGTAGCTGCCGCAAGGCGTTTCAAAGCCATTGTGTCCGGTGGCGAGATGTTTGAACATCTCATCGTACCCAGGCTTACGCAGCAGTTCCTCTGGGCCCCATCCGCCAGTGGCCCAGCTCTGCTGCTCCAGAAAGTCGAAGGCATTCCGTGCGGCGCGCAGATGCATCGCACTGCCGCCGGTCAGGTACGCCTGCATGGCGGAGCAGAGGCTATTGACGTAGCTGTAGGCGTGGTGGTCGCCCAGCACGTTCTGTCCAGCCGCCAGCGGTTCAAAGAAGGTTCGGTTCAATAGATAGTCCTCGGCCATCGCGCGGCAGGCGCTGCCCGCTCCCATGGCGGAGGCAATGTAGAGGTTCTCAGGGATCGTGTACGTCTCATCCCACAGCCACGATGCGTCCGCGCCGATCTTCCACTGAATTTCGCGATCCACGGCATGGCCCGGCAATGACGGCACGGCACATGCCCGGATGTGGTCCAGCTTCTCCCAAGCGCTGTTGTCGCCCAGCAAACGATGCGCGTCCATCAGTCCGCACACCAGCTTGTCAAAGTCATATCCGGCGAAGTGGTTGTTCGCGAAGTACTCAGCCGTTACGTCACGGTCGAGCAGCGTATGCAGGCGCAATGCCCTATCGTGCAGTTGCTGCTGGCCAGCGCCGTCGAAGCAGGATGCGGCATACAGCCGGGCCAGTGCCGAGGTCCACTGGCCGAAGTTCGCGCCAGGTGCAAGGCCGGCATCGTCATGATGGAAATCGTAGTTCGGCTTGTATCCATACCAACCCCCAAGGCTGGCTCCCGGCGCGGGCTTGCCGCTCATCGCGCGAAACGGCTTCAGCAGACTGTCCTCATCCAGACCCATCAGCACGGCCGTGACGTTCTCGCGCTGAGCGGTCTGGAGTGCGCCGGTCACGCACACCTGCTCATAGGTGAACTCCTGTAATGGCGTGCGGGTTGCGCGCTAAAGCCGAGGTTTGGCAGCAGGGCGGCGGCGGAACCAGCTGCCATGCTCTTCAACGCAGACCGGCGTGTGATGCTGCCACGCATGAGAAACCTCTCAGGGGCATTCTATGGTATTGCTCCCGCGCTGCCATGGTCCGGTCCGCAGGCGGCACCCCGCGCTTCAGGCTGCGCTTCGCACCTTCTCGTACGGGTAGTCACGCGTCTTGAAGATCTCGTTCAGATAAGTTCCTTTAGACGGTGCGGCCAGGAAGGCGTTCCACTCTTCAGGAGGCACATTGAAGTAGCGGTACTTGCCACGGTTGCCGCGATAGACCATCGTCAGCACGCGGGTTGGCTCGTCATAGTGCATGGCGGCGATGACCGATGACGGCATGGTGCTTGGATGCGTGCCGGCGTGTTGCGTGGGCTACACTCGGCCTATGCTTCGCGTGTCCATGGCGGTGTTTTTCAGTGTTCTCAGCGGTCTGAATACTCAGGCGCAGTTCACATTGCAGACGAGCGGAACCGGCGCCAGCCTGCGCGGGATTGCGAATGTGGATGGCACGGTGGCATGGGCAAGCGGAAGCAGCGGAACGGTGCTGCGTACCGTGGACGGCGGAGCGCACTGGACCCGCTGTGTAACTCCGGCTGGCGCGGCGCAACTTGATTTTCGCGGCGTTCAGGCATTCGACGCGCAGACGGCGCTGGTGATGTCCAGCGGCAAGGGCGACCTTTCGCGTGTGTACAAGACGACCGACGGATGTGCCACGTGGAAGCTAGTCCTTACGAATCCTGACGCCCCAGAAGGCTTCTTCGACGCGCTGCGGTTTACGCGCCGCGATGAAGGCTGGGTACTGGGCGATGCCGTGAACGGCCATTTCTATCTGGCGGCAACTCAGGATGGCGGCGAAACCTGGCTACAGAGCAAAGCGGATGGTCTAGGCTCCACGGCTGCGCAGGGAGCGTTCGCGGCCAGCAATCAATCCTTGACTCTGACCACCTCGGGGCCGGTCTTTGGCGGCGGAGGAGGTCACCTCTTCCGTGGTGTCTGGCCGCAGTGTTCGCAATCCACCAGTTACAACGATCCGGGACAGTGCCTCGACCGCATCTGGTTCTACCATTCGAGGCTGTCGGTTGGCACGGAAGCCGCATCCGCCGGGATCTTCGCCATCGCCGTACATGGTGACACCATGGTGGCTGTTGGAGGCGATTATGCGAAGCCAAGCGATGCCACCCGAGTCGCCGCATACAGCGCGGACGAGGGTGTAACGTGGGCATCAAGTACTTGGGGACCACACGGGTACAGATCTTCGGTCGACTACGACAGTCACGTCAGGATGTGGATCGCAGTAGGCCCGGGCGGCACGGACGTTTCAACCGATGATGGCCATAACTGGACGCCGTTTAGACCAGATCCTTCAAAGGGCGACGCGCCCGATGCTGATAGAGGCTGGAACGCGCTTTCACTGCCGTTTGCCGTAGGGTCGAAAGGGCAGATCGGTCGCCTGCGAAAGCAGGCACTCACCGGGTCTATTGGCAATGACGAGAACATGAAAGGTAGCTCGTGATTACCAGAGGTTCGAGATCGATTACCAGAGTTCGGTGCGCTTGGAGCGGTCGCTATGTAAATCTTGTCCCAGCCAGATGTACAGGCAATTGCAAGTTAGCAACTCTTTTCCCAGGTCCGTGATTGAAGCATCGATGAACAAAGAGGCAGCCCCTAGAGGCTGCCCTTGTCGTTTGCGGGTGTATTCGGCCCGGGGCACACGGGCGCTTATTGCGGAAGAGGCTTCAGTGTGACGGTCTTGCCCTGTCTGGCGGACTCGCGCGCCGCATCCAGAATCTGCACCACGATCACATTCGTCTCCAGTGACGACAGGTCACCCTTCGGATCGATCTGCCCATGCAGCACCGCCGCCAGGTAGTCCAGCGAGTTGCTCTCATTCTGCGCGAGCGCCGGAGCAGGATGTGCCGCAGACTCGATCTTCTCACCCTTGTACCGCGTAACGATGTCCTTGCCAGCTACGGTGAACAGTTCGCCTTGCGTGCCGTACACTTCCATGTTCTTGACGGCAAAACTCCAATCCCATGACGGCATCAGGATGACCTGCGCACCAGGGTAAGCCACAATCACGGTCGCATCATCCTCGACCCTGGTGTAAATGTCCGGCTTATGCGTCTGCGCCACCGCCGTGACACTCTCCGGCGTCACGCCCTTGAAAATCACCGTACCCAGATCCGCGCCATAGCAGCCGAAGTCGAACAGCGCGCCCGCGCCGTTCTGCTTGGGATCGGTCAGCCAGGGCAGCCACTCCGGTCCCACGCCAATCTCCTTAGGCCCCTCGTGGCCGTCACGCACCAGCACCTTGCGCACCGTGCCCAGCTTGCCGCTTTGAATCTCAGCAAGCGCCTCGGCGTTGCTGTTGTACCAGGTGGTCTCGTAATTCACCAGCACCTGCACATGATGCTCACGCGCTGCTTTTCGAATGGCGAGCGCGTCCTCCACCGTTGTCGTCAACGGCTTCTCCACCATGCTGTTCACACCATGTTTCGCCGCAATCTCAATCACCTTGCGATGTTCCGCGATGGTGCCATAGCCGAGCACCGCATCCGGGTGCTCCTTGTTCAGCATCGTCTCTTCGTCGGTATAGAACAGACTCTGATCCAGGTGGTATTGATCCGCATACTTCTTCGCCAACGCGGCATCCGGCTCCACAATGGCAACCAGTTTCGCGCTTGTGCTGTTAGGCAAATTATGCAGAAACCCCCGGATATGCCCATGGGTCAGCCCAACAATGGCGACCTTAATGGGCGTTCCCGCGACTGCTGGCTGTGCCGTGGCGACGGCGCTTGTGAGCAGGAGGGGCGCAACGGCGGACAGCAGCAATCGAACAAAGTTGGACATGAGAACCTCTGGCATTCGCGGCAGCGAAGCGGTGTCGAACAGGTGCGTCAGCATGGTAGCCGGAGAGCGGGACATCATGCAAAGCGGGTACGTCTGCTTGGCAATCAAAAGCTGCTTGGGAAGCTGTTGGCGCGCGAGCGGTGATACTCTGATGCCACTCTATCTTTGGGAGCTGTATCGATGCACCGTTTCCAGGCCTTTCGCCGCGTCGTCTGTGCGGCCATGTTGTTGTCCACCGCCGCCGTGTCCGCGGTTCCTGTAGCCTTCGCGCAGAACAAAAAGGGCGAGCCCAGCTACTACGGGCCGCAGCCGCAAACAGAGACCATCGACCTGAACATGTATGCCGCCATCCGGGCGGAGGGCCTCCAGCACTCCCACGTCATGGAGTACATGAGCGGCCTCAGCGACGGCATTGGACCGCGCCTGACCGGCTCGCCCAACATGAAGAAAGCTAACGAGTGGACACGCGACCGCCTTTCAGACGCGGGCTTGGTGAACGCACACCTGGAGGACTGGGGCGAGTTCGGCATGGGCTGGGCGCAGGTCAACAGCTGGGCACGCATGGTATCGCCGGACACGGAGCCGATCTGGATTCAGGCCGCACCGTGGTCTCCAGCAACCAAGGGTGCGGTCACGGGCGAGGCTGCATTGGTCGAACTGTCGAATGAGGCGGATCTTCAGAAGTACAAGGGCAAGCTGACCGGCAAAATCGTCCTCCTGGGCGCGCCGCACGCGATGGTTGACCTCACGGAACCGCTCTTCTCACGCTATACCGAAGCCGAACTGAAGGCCATGGAAGGTCCTGAGGAACAGCGCCGCGGCGGTCCACAGCAGATGAACATGCAGCAGCGTCTGGCGGAGTACACACGCGTCGCCGCATTACGCACGGCTGCGCTGAAGATGTTTGCGGAGGAGGGTGTCGCCGCCATCATCAGCCCCAGCCGGGATGGCGGCAAAGGCGGCGGCAGTGGCATCATCTTTGACGACAACGGCGCAAACCTTACCCGCAACGCACAACTCGCAGCCAGCGCCGTGACCATCCCGAATGCTGTGACCACCGTCGAAATGTATGGCCGCGTCTATCGTCTGCTGCGGGCCAACGTGCCCGTCAAGCTGGAAGTCAGCATCGACACCGTGAAGACCGGCGACCACGAACACGGCTTCGACACGATCGCCGAAATTCCCGGCAACGACCCCAGGCTGAAAGACCAGGTTGTCATGGTGGGTGGCCATCTGGACAGCTGGATCAGTGGCACCGGCGCAACCGACAACGGCGCGGGTTCTGTCGTGGCCATGGAAGCCATGCGCATCCTAAAGGCCATCGGCTACAAGCCAAAACGCACCCTCCGCATTGCGCTCTGGAGCGGCGAAGAGCAGGGGCTCTACGGCAGCCGCGGCTATGTCAAACAGCATTTCGGCCAGTTCGAGGAACGCCCCGATCCGAAGGCCGATCCCATGCTCGCCTTCATGCGCCCGCCACAAGGCCCCTTAAAGACAACCAAAGAATGGGAGACGCTGGACGCGTACTACAACGTGGATAACGGCACCGGCCGCATCCGCGGCGTCTACACGCAGCAGAACTTCGCCGTCGTGCCGATTTTCGCGCAATGGATCGCGCCGCTGAAGGACCTGGGCGTGACCACCATCACGACACGCAACACCGGCGGAACCGATCACCTGTCTTTTGACGGGGTAGGTCTGCCCGGCTTCCAGTTCATCCAGGATGATATGGATTACGAGACACGCACCCACCATAGCAACCTGGATACCGTCGAACACGTCCACGAGGACGACCTGAAGCAGGCTGCGGTGGTGGAGGCAATCTTCCTGTACAACACGAGCGAACGCGAAGCCATGTTGCCGCGCAAGGCATTCCCCCATCCAGAGCTCAACCACGATCGCGACCAGCCAGTAAAGAACTTGTTTCCAACTGCGGTACCGGGACCGGATGCGGGCAAACCGGGTGCTCCGCGCTGACCGGGACACGTAACCACGAAGAAAAGGCAGCCACGAAGCATGGCTGCCCTTCTACGTTTGGGATCGTTCTGTTTCAAAGGGATGGGCAGGGTCATACCTGCGTCGCCCATCCGCATCCATGGAGACGAACTTAAATGGGGATGGCAGGGCGTTAAACCTACTTAGCGCATCCAGTGAACCTGTTCGGTAACGAGTAGCTGGCCATTTGCCTTTGGACCGAAATGGAACCCATCGCAGCCGTTCGCTGCACCATATTGCAGTTCACTGTCTGATTGTTACGATTCCGTCACAACGGCTATGTCAGGCACCTCCTCACGGATAGCCTCTAACAAGCGCAAGTCGCTGTATTGACGTGGGTTCCTGCAAAAAGAAAGTAACGCAGGCAACTAGCACGACATCCTACTGTGAACATAGTTCAGTCAGTAGCACGGCACGGCATATTCAGGAGAACGCATGGCTAAGGCATCAAAGCTCGCAGAAAAGTCCCTTACACTCGTCGCTAAGGCGGGATGGGCGGTGTTCGATAAGCTGAACAGCTTCAGCCCAAACGCATCGTTTACGCCCAGGTGGAGCGACAAGCCGCTGCTGAAGAGCTACCAAAAGGAAAAGCCGCCCCTTGGCTGGCCACGCACCACAGATTCACTCTGCCCCCGCTGCATCCCAGAGATTCGCCAGCAGATCATCGACGGCAAGCTGCCGCATGAAATTCTGCTGAATGAAAAAGTCGGCGAGATCAAGGCGCAGATCATCGAGCGCGACGGCCAGATCCTCATGGTAAAAGATTGCCCCATCCACGGCCACTTTGAAGACCTGATGTCCATCGATCCACCGATGATGCAGCACCTGGAAGAGGTCTTCCCGGGCCGCGACATCCGCGCGCACAACGACGAAAAGCTGCACAATCACGGCACCAGCACGGTGACGCACGGTCGGGGATCGGTTCTGACCATCGACTTAACCAACCGCTGCAACATGATGTGCGATCCATGCTTTATGGACGCCAACCAGGTCGGCTTCGTCCACGAACTGACATGGGACGAGATCAAGACCATGCTGGACAACGCCATCCAGATCAAGCCACGCCGCCAGATGTCCGTGCAGTTCTCCGGTGGTGAGCCCACGCTGTCACCGTACTTCCTTGATGCCGTCTCCTACGCCCGCAAGGTCGGTTACAACTCCGTGCAGGCCGCCACCAACGGCATCGAGTTTGCCAAGAGCAAGGAGTTCGCCAAAGCCGCCGCTGAAGCCGGTCTCCGCTATGCCTACCTCCAGTTCGATGGTATCGGCAACGCAGCCAACTCGCACCGCAAGGTCGGCAACTCCTTCGACGTGAAGCTGCAAGCCATTCACAATCTGCATGAGGCGGGCGTGGACATCGTTCCCGTCACCTGCATCATCAACGGCATCAATAACGAGCAGGTTGGCCGCATCATCAAGTTCGCGCTCGACAATCCCAAGAAGATCAACTTCCTCAGCTTCCAGCCGGTCAGCTTCACGGGCCGCGATGAGGCCGTCTCGGATGAGCGCCGCACGGCACAGCGTTACACTCTTTCCCATCTGGCGCATGACGTTCGCACCCAGACCGGGCTTGGCGAGTCCACCCGCGACTGGTTCCCGATCAGCTTCATGTCCACCTTCAGCGACTGGGCCGACCTAGTCCACGGGCCAGACCACGACTGGGGCCAGCTCTCCTGCGGTTGCCACCCCAACTGCGGCATCGGCATGGCGCTGATGATCGACAAGGAAACAAAGGAAGCCGTTCCCGTCACCGCCTTCCTGAACGCCGACCGTCTGGCCAAAGACGTGGCCAAAGTGAACGATGCCGCCCGCGGCAAGTTCCTCTCCATTCTGGGTGTGTCGCTGGCGCTGCTGCGCAACTACGATCCCACCAAGGCACCCACGCACTTCAAGATCATGGATCTGCTGTCGAAGTTCGATAAGTGCTTCGGTGCCACTGGGCGCAACTACGGCAAGGTAACGGCAGATCGTACGCAGGCGGACATCGAAATGCGCCGCAAGGATCGCTGGAACTTCCTCTTTATTGCCGGCATGTGGTTCCAGGACCTGTTCAACTACGATTTCCGCCGTACCGAGCAGTGCATCATCCCATACGCCACGCAGGAAGGCGAGATCAGCTTCTGCGCCTACAACACGGGCGTGGGCTGGCGCAACATCATCGAGAAGATGCACATGACCTCCACCCTGACGAAGTGGTATGAGGAGCATGGCCGTCACGAAATCTTCGCCGGTGGCAAGAAAGTTTCGCTTGAGAAGCAGGAGAAGTATGACCTGGTTCTGAACGAGGCGCACGTCAACTCCGCCGCCAACGATACCTTCGACAAGAGCGGCATCGCCAAAAACGCACGCGAAGAAAAGATTCGCGCCCGTGATGCCAAGCTAAAGCAGGAAGCGGAAAACGCCCGCATGGCCAAGCTCTACCGCAAGGAAATCCTGAAGGAACCCGAGATGCCAGGCGGCTTCGTCGCCCTCGGCGAAATCGGCGGCCTCGGCTCCGGCCTGAGCGGCATTAAACCCGCTCCAAAGGTCGAAGTGCGGGAAGATGAGTTGGTTGCTGGCGACTAAAAACGTCACCGCAAGCGAGCACTTCAAAGGCCGCCCGTACGGGCGGCCTTTGTACTTACACCAAGGATACGACCGGAACTTGACCCATTGTTTTCACTCACGGTCTGCTGCGGAAGGTACATTCAGTACCTATGTTCAGTATGTCAGGCCTGTTGTCTCACGCGCTTTCTCTCTTCTTTGTTCGCCGCATCTAAGCAAGCGATGTCTGTCACGTCCGCATTCCCAATCCTGCCCATGCTCGCCAAGCGCGTCGACGCGATCCCGGCCGAAGGCGCGTGGAGCTTTGAGCCGAAGTGGGACGGCTTTCGCGCCGTGATCTTTCGTGACGGCGACGAACTCCTGATCCAGAGCCGGGATGGCAAGCCGCTGAACCGTTACTTTCCCGAATTACTAGGACCGCTCTTGCAGCAGTTGCCGCAACGCTGCATTCTGGATGGCGAGATCGTCATTGCAAACAAGCACGGACTGAATTTTGACGCGCTCTCGCTTCGCCTGCATCCCGCGGCATCGCGCAACAAGCTGCTGGCGCAGCAGACGCCCGCCTCCATCGTCTTTTTCGATCTGGTCCATGTGGATGACCGTGATCTCCGCGATGCACAGTTTCATGAGCGCCGCGCCGCGTTGGAACGGGTGCTTTCCCATCTGCATGCGCCGCTCCATTTGACTCCCGCAACGCAGGCCCGTGCCCTCGCGGAGGACTGGTTTACACGATTTGAGGGTGCCGGGTCTCGATGGCGTGATCGCCAAGCCGCTGGATGGACCGTACACGCCAGACAAGCGCACCATGCTGAAGATCAAGCACGAGCGCGACTGTGACTGTGTGGTCGCAGGCTTTCGCTGGCACAAGGACGGGGAGGGAACCGCTGTAGGCTCATTGCTGCTGGGGCTGTTCAGTGATGCGGGCGCACTACAGCACGTGGGCGTCTGCGCCAGCTTTACCGCGGCAAAGCGGCGCGAACTGGTCGAGTTCCTCGCTCCTTACCGCGAACATGCGCTTGCCAATCATCCTTGGGCGGCATGGGGAGAAGCGCAGGCACATGAGCAAGACCGCATGCCCGGCGCGCCCAGCCGGTGGAATCGTGACAAGGACCTGAGCTGGCAGCCGCTTCGCCCCGAACTGGTCGTCGAAGTAGCCTACGAACACATGCAGGGCGACCGGTTCCGGCATCTAGCGCACTTTCGCCGCTGGCGGCCGGACAAGCCACCCAGTGCCTGCACCTACGCGCAACTTGAGGTCGTACCTCCACAGGAACTAATGACGATCTTCGCGGCACACACGTAGACGCTACGCGAAAGCTATCTGCCGCGAAACAAAAACCAGAGCAGAAGCAACAGCAGAAGGAGGCCGATACCTCCGGGCCATACAAAAGCTCCGCTGCGGCTGGAGTAGCCAACCACCAAACACCCGGAGAGCAAGCTACAGGCAGCCAAGCCGCAGCAAAGAAGAGTAACCCGTTCGAACGTCTGTCCAGCGTGCTTCATTCCTTCTCCTCATCTGTCTTTGCCGAGATGCCGTTGCCGTCCCGCCACTTGCGCGTGGGGTCGTCATCCGGGTCGGGCGTGCCCTGTGCCGGACGGAGCGCCTCTGGCACATGTCGAAGGTTTACCCGGATCCGGTACCAAATGTATGCCGAGCCACGCATCCGGTCCACCAAAACATCATCCTCGGCTAACAATGACGCAGCTTCACGGTGTGCCTCCTTCCACCGTTGCAGGCCCGCATCTGCGGCGGCTCGATCCGGTGATTGCGCAACCACCACCAGCGGCATGGTCGATTGCCGCCGCCCAGTCCCGCTCGTCTTCACTGCCGCTTTCTTCACAGCGGATTTCGCCGGACGTGCCTTCGACGGCTGCACACGCGATGGCTCACCATCCATCTTCTTGAAGTGAGGCGGCCACGGCGCGTCGGCAATGCCGCTGGCCTCGTCGCGCGCAGCCATCTCCAGCAGGGCGTTTAGAGACCCTGCATGTTGATTGATCCCCTCAAACGGATCGCCGAGTGCGGCAAAGCGCGCCGGAACCGTTGCGACGGTGAACTCCGCCGGATCGCATGTGGGAACTTCCTCCCAGCGCATCGGCGTGGAGACCCGCGCATCCGGCAGCGGGCGCACGCTATATGCCGAGCACGTTGTGCGGTCCTTCGCGTTCTGGTTGTAATCCAAAAAGACGCCGTGCCGCTCTTCCTTCCACCACTTGGATGAGGCAAGCGGTGTTCTCCGCTCCACCGCACGGGCCAGCGCCAGTGCCGCCCGCCGCACCTCGGTGAACGTCCACTTTGGCTCAATCCGTACATTTACATGAATGCCGCGCGAACCACTGGTCTTGGGCCATGCGACCAGCCCAACCTCGTCCAGCAGTGCCTTCACTTCCATCGCCACCATGCGTACATCGGACCACGGAACGCCGGGCTGCGGGTCCAGGTCGATGCGCAGTTCATCAGGATGGTCCAGATCGCCGGTGCATACCGGGTGCGGATGTAGCTCGATGCAGCCCAGGTTTACCACCCATGCCAGTGCAGCCTCGTTGTCAATGACGATCTCGTCCGCGGTCCTTCCAGAAGGAAAGCTCAACGTGACCGTCCGCACGAAGTCCGGCAGGTTGTCCGGAGCCCGCTTCTGGTAAAACGGCTCCTCATGCGCGCCGTTGACGAACCGCTTCAGCACAAATGGGCGATCACGCACGCCGCGCAGCGCACCCGGTGCCACAGAAAGGTAATAGCGCACGAGGTCCAGCTTGGTAAGCCGCACCTCTTTGCTGAAGTACAGCTTATTCGGATTGGAGATCTTTACGGCATGGCCGCCGATCTCTAACAGCTCTTCCTCTGATTTCGCCACAGCCATTCCCTCTTGCGTGCATGTGAAAGACTACCGAATGTAAGGGTAGCGTGCACCGGTTCCGCGAAGAATGTAAGCGCAGCGCATCTGGCGTGCATCGGATGGGAAAGAGATGGCGCGCTCCGTGAAATCCGTTGACCTGCCCAGAGGGTCCGGCTTGCTGCTGCGCGCGTTTTCCATCATCGCGCGGCGCAGACTCCGCCGTGGATTCCGCGCTGTGCGGCTGCTGCATGCCGAACGCTTGCGGGAGCTGCCATCCGGACCCGTCGTCATCTACCTGAACCATCCTTCGTGGTGGGATCCGCTCGCCTGCATCGCGATAGCACGCAGGCTGTTGCCCGGCCGGATGCATCGCGCTCCCATCAGCGAGCTGGCGCTAGAGGAATACCGTTTCTTTCGCAACCTTGGCATGTTTCCCGTGGAGCAGGATTCCCCACGCGGCGCTACACAGTTTCTGCGTGCGGCAAAGGCTGTGCTAGCCGCAAACGGCGTGCTCTGGATCACCGCGCAAGGCCACTTTACTGATGCGCGAATCCGTCCTGTCCGCTTGATGGCGGGACTTGGAGCACTGCTACAGCGCAGCGCAAACGTAACCGTGATTCCGCTTGCCGTGGAGTACACCTTTTGGAATCAGCGCCTGCCAGAGGCACTGGCGGCGGTTGGCGAGCCGCTTCGGGTAGCAGCGGTGCGCGAGCGATCCGCGGCAGGTTGGACGGCGTTGCTGGAGCAGCACCTGCAAGCGGCACAGGACGCACTTGCCGAGGCGTCGCTGACGCGCGATCCTGCCGCGTTCATGACGGTGCTGGAAGGCAAGCGTGGCACGTCCGGCATGTATGGTGCATGGCAGCGACTTCGGTCGCGTTTTGCCGGCCAGGACTATCAGGCGGATCATCTGGCGGACGCGGGCAGATCGCGCGTTACGTCACAAGAGGGACGGTAGATGCTCTTCGCACTCACTCTAGCGTCGGCGGCATGTGCTGCGTTACCCGCGCTGCTGACGCTCCTAAATCTGTCGGAGTACAAGGAGCCGCCTGCCGCGCCAGGATCGCTGCCATCCATCACGATCATCATTCCTGCGCGGAATGAGGAGGAAGGGATTGTCCCATGTGTCGATAGTGTGCTCGCCTCTCGGGAGATCGCCGTGGAAGTCTTCGTCATGGACGACGCCTCGACAGACCGCACGGCAACCTGTGTGGCAGAGATCGCAACACGTGATGCGCGGGTTCGCCTGCTGCATGCGCCACCGCTTCCGGCTGGATGGAACGGCAAACAGCACGCGTGCTGGCAGGCCGCGCAGGTTGCGTCAACACCGCTGCTGTGCTTCTTGGATGCCGATGTGCGACTGGCCCCGGAGTGCTTGGCCCGCTCCGCCGCCGTTCTCCTGCGCGAACGCGCGGCGCTGGTCAGTGGATTCCCTCAGGAAGTCACCGGAACATTTCTCGAGAAGCTGCTGATTCCGCTGATCCACTTCGTCCTCCTGGGCCTGTTGCCGATCCGTTCGCTGCGCTCCACAACAAATCCCGCGTATGCGGCTGGATGTGGGCAGCTCATGCTGGTGGACCGCGACGCCTACCTGCGCAGCGGCGGCCATCAGGCCATCCGGCACACCATGCATGACGGGCTGCTACTGCCGCGCCTGCTGCGTCAGCACGGCTACCCAACGCGGCTTGTTGACCTGACGCATCTCGCATGCTGCCGCATGTACCGGTCTGCCCGGACGACGTGGAACGGGCTCGCGAAGAATGCCACGGAAGGTCTTGCCGCACCGGCGCGCATCGTTCCGATGACACTCTTCCTTGGCTTTGGACAAGTACTTCCTCTGCCGCTGCTTTGGCTGGCGTGGCGGCACACGCGGTTCATTGTGCCGTTCCTTGGACCGCCAATCCGCATCGGCATGGGGCCAGTATGGATTGCTGCCGCGGCGCTTCTAATGAGCTATCTTCCCCGGGTGACCAACGCGGCGCGATACCGGCAAAGTTGGTTGAGCGTCTTACTTCATCCTGCGGGAGTGGCAACGCTGCTGGTGTTGCAGTGGTACGCTCTGGTCCGCAAGCTGCTGGGCCGCCCCGCTTCATGGAAAGCACGGGAGTACGCCTCCAATTAACGCGCCACAGACAAAGCCTAGGCACGCACCGGGCTTGTCTGTGGACGCGTGCAAAGGCGATTATCTCTTTTTGCTGTTTGCCCTGAATGCCGCAACCTGCTTTTCATCGAATGCGGAGACAATACCTTTTACATCTTCCGCGTGCGAGCCATTCGGTGCTAGTTCCAGGTACCGTAAATAGGCTTCCAAACATCCCGGAGGCGCGCTCATCTTCTGCGTCTTAGGGTCGAGCGTTGCCTTGTCGATCAGCGACTGGCCTTTGATGTAATACGCGTCCGCCTTCGCTGGATCCGCGGCAATGGCCTTGTCGGCCGCCTGTGCTGCCTCGGCGTGCGCGTTGTTGTTATACAGCGTGATGGCCTCATTCAAGTAGTAGAGGCCTGCCTTCGCTGGTTCAGCTTGTGCGGCCTTGTCGTAGGCCACCAGTGCATCCTGCGGCTTGTTCAGTTTGGCGTAGGCCTGGCCTTCGTTGTTGTAGGCGCTCCCCGCAAACGAAGGATTAGGCTTCTTCGACGTGGCGTTCGTATCCACTGCCTTCTGCGCGGAGGTTACCGCATCCTCATACTTCTTCGCGCCAATCTGCGCATTGCTTAGCTCAAGCCAAAGAATCGGCTCATCCGGCTTTTGCGTCGTCGCCTGCGTCATGGAGGCAACGGCGTCGTCATACTTGCCAGCTTTCTCGTTATCGCGCGCCGCCACCAGCAGACCATTCAGGTTCGCGACAGTCTTGTTGGCGGCTGTTGTCGCGGCGTTTGCCTTCTTGAACTCTTCGATCTGCTTGCGCTGTTCCGGCGTCATGGCCTTCAGGAACTCTTCACGCGTCATGTCGTCGTTCTGCAGCGTGTCCACGCCAGACTTGATGTCGACATTGTCGATATAGTCGGCTGTGACGCCCTTTGAGACGGTAAACAGGACGTACTTCCCAGGAGCAATATCCGTACCCTTGTAGTCACCACTGGCGTCGATGGGAAAGGTGTACTGGTACTTCCGGTTCTTCTCCTCGGAGGTACGATCCGTTGACAACTTCACCTCTCCGGGTTGGGGCAGACCGGCGGCATTCTGCACGTGGCCATGAATGCTGCCTGGCTGAGGTACCTGCGCCAGCAGTGCCGCCGGGGACAGCAGCACCAGAACAGCGGCATGTGATAGTAAACGGGACTTCATCGATAGCTCCTTCGCGGGCCGTGCCCAATTCTTAAAACACATTCGGCGCGTATTCGACGTGCTCCGCGCTATTTTGTGCATACGGAATAGGATCGGTAACACCCGCTTCCCCAAACGCACGCAGCCGCAACGCGCAGCTCTCACACACACCGCAGGCAATATCGCCGCCTGAATAGCATGACCAACTTACATGTAATGGCGCACCTAATTCAACACCCAGCGCCACAATGTCGCGTTTACGCATCTCGATCAGCGGTGTTTTCACGCGGATCGTGCCTTCTTTAGTGCCGTGCCGGATCAATTCGTTAAATGCATGGTAGTACGCTGGGCGGCAATCCGGGTAGCCGGAGCTGTCCTGCTCCACCGCTCCGATCATGATGGTGTCCGCACCCAGCACCTCTGCCCAGGAGACGGCGGCTGCGAGAAAATGCGCATTGCGGAATGGAACGTAGGTGATGGGCACATCGTTGCCGGTCCTATCAGCAGCAATCTCTCCCGCAGTCGCAAGTGGCACCGCGATCGACGCATCCGTCAGTGCCGACCCGCCAATCTGGCGAAAGAGATCCATGCGCAACGGTAGAAATTCACGGAATCCCAGCAGTCTGGCAACGGCTTCCGCAGACTGCAACTCGCGCGCCTCCGTGCGTTGTCCGTAGGAGAAATGCACGGCATATGCGTCATAGTCCCGCACTGCAAGCGCGGCGCAGACCGTCGAGTCCATGCCGCCAGAGAGGCATACCACCGCCTTCTCGCGCTGCCGTCCGTTAGAGTTCGTCGCCATTGTCCGCCAGGGCGGCGCCATGCGTGGTGGCACCGGAGAGCGTGCCATCGGCACTCACCTCGACCGGAATCGTATTCAACAACTCACGTGCCGTCTCCCGATCCGACAACCGCACCTGCAGCCGGGCTCCACTCATGGGTAGCAGAATATTTGCTTGCTCACCCGACAGAAACGAGTCAACGCCCGCGCCATCCAGCACTGACTGCGCCAGCGCCGCCTCACCAATTTCCGAGTAGCTTGCCACTGTCACGTAGTCGTCTTCATCGCGTTCCGTCATGCCGCCTCGCTTTCACCCTTCCGTGAGACGCAGCAGCGACGAAAGCGGGTGCCCACGAATCGCGGCAGGTAGGCTGGTTACTGCTGGCCGGGCAACAGCACGCTTCGCCAGAACGCCGCACGTTCCGCGTCCAGCATGGGCCGCATCGTGCGTGTGTCGCCGAATTCAAACATCGGACCGCCCAGCCCGCTGGCCGGCGTCCATCCAGAACCAAGCGCGCCGGTTTGGGAAAAGCGCACCCAGGCCGATGCTGCGGCATCACTCACCGTGCGATCGGCCGCCGTGTAGTCGCGGTGCACCGTGTTCAGGTTGCCGAAGAAGTAGGGCAACTCCGCCGTGTGGTGCGCGCCAAATTCTGGATGCGCCTTCCACGGCGGCACCCGGCTGAAGTAGTACACGTACACCGGCGACGTTCGCTGCTTCGCCCATGCTTCAGCCCACAGCGCGGCAATGGCGAAATTACGGTCGCGAGCCGCCGCCTTCTCTGAATTGCCCGCCTGGAAGTCCGTTGCCGCAGGGTACAACTTTAGAAACTCCGCCGAACGAGCGCCGTACTTCGCCCGCACCGACGCGTGATAAGCGTCCGATGTCGCCTTGCCATAGTCAGGTGACGCACTTCCCTCATCCGCGTTCCACCCTACAACCACCGGCACATCGCTGCCCACCGGCTGCCGCAGATCATCGCCCGGCTGTTCCGGCAGCAACCAGCCATCCACCACCGGTCTCCGTGATACAGCGGGCAAATCCGGCATCGCCATCAACACATCTGCCGCTAACCCGCGCAACAGCGGTAGTATCGCCGCACTTTGTCGACCATCGACCGACGCCCACGCATCACCCGCGGCAACCGCCTGGGCCAATGGCGTTACCTTGCCTGCTGGCCACAGCAGGGGATCGCTGTCCATGATCGCGCGGGAGAACAGCCCTTTTGCAACGGACGAAGCCAGCAACTCCGCCACGCTTTCCGCGCCGGCCGACTGCCCAGCCAGCGTCACCCGGGTAGGATCGCCACCAAACGCCGCGATGTTTCGCTGCACCCATTGCAGAGCGGCAATCTGGTCAGACATCGCATAATTGCCAGCACTCCCGTGCGGCGATTCCGCCTGGAGCGCAGAATTTGCAAAGTAACCAAAGATGCCCATCCGGTAGTTCACCGTCACGACGATCAAGCCCCGCCGCGCCAACGCCGCTCCATCATACGAAGCGATGCCGCCAGAACCTTCCACAAACCCGCCGCCATGCAGAAAGACCAGCACGGGATGTGCCGCCTTGCCCACTGTATCGACCGGTGCCCAGAGGTTCAAGTACAGGCAGTCTTCGCTGATCTCGTTCTGCACCATGAACTCTTCCGTCCAGGGCAGGTGCGAGCGCGACAGCTTCTGCATGCAACTCGGTCCCAGACGATTGGCGGCCAGCGGTGCCACGATGCGAGTGGGCGGCTGAGCCGGTTTCCAACGCAGATCGCCCACTGGTGGCCTGGCATACGGCACACCCAGAAAGACCCGAACGTCACCATCGCGCGTGCCGGTCAGGTCGCCCGTCTCCGTTCGCACGGGCGATGTTGCAGTCTGTGCTCGCGCAAGGAAAGGTAAGAGCAGCAACACGGCTGCACACCGCGGGAGACAGCGTAATTGGCTCAGGTAGTGCATGGGTGACACTCAAACTCCCGTGTCACGCATGATACGTTCCGCCTCCAAGGAAGTCACTTCCAAGCCCCGACCTCTGTCGAATCTCCGAACCCAAAGAGTGCTCTCCTGAAGAAACGGACGTCTGCTCCTTCAAGGGCATCGAGTACGACCAGGTGGCCACTATCGTCCGGCGACCTGCAATGAAGGCGATGGTTTGCGCTGATACAGCCTGTCCACCAGACGGCTCACGATGCCGTAGCAATCGCATGCAGCCTCGCTTAGGGCCTCGCGGTCCATGATCTTCACCACGCCGCGGCGATACCGGATCATGCCGCTGCGTTGCAGCGTCCCGGCCACCAGCGCTACCGTGGTGCGCCGCGTCCCCAACATCGCAGCCAACGATTCCTGTGTCAGGTGGACGCGGTCTGAACCCGTGCGGTCTGCGGCCGTCAGCAGCCAACGTGCCAACCGTTCCGACGCGCGATGCAGTTTGTTGCAGGCTGAAATCTGATTCACCGTCAGGGTCTGTTGCTGGATCGATTCCAGAATCAGGCCACGAATCTCCGGCGATTCCGCGAACAGCGTACGCATGTCGCTCAGCGGGACGCGCAGCCCTGCCCCATCGACCTGCATATAACAGCGGGCCACTGGTGTATTTGGGCCCAGAAGGTCAAGCGCTCCCACGGCACTTTCCCTGCCTTGCATGGTGATCTCCGCGGATCCGCCATCTGGCACGGTCACCACGTGCGAGGCCAGGCCAGAGATCAAAAAGTGGACGTAACCATTCGGTTCGTCTGGCTCAAACAGAACAGCGCCTTGCGGCAGTTCCACACGCCTGGCCACCGCCAGCAGCTTTCGGCAACTCTCCGGAGAAAGCGCCTCAATTAACCGGTTCCGCGACTCTTCCATAACCTTCCCATAAGTATATTTTACGTAGCGCCGTGGCACTGCCACGGAAACGCAGGAATACGACCGTATGCATTCCACTGCTGCGAACGCTTTAGCGTAACGTTAAGGGAACGCATCGACTGCCCAGTAGCGAACAATTACACGGGCCTGTGTCCGGATGTTTATGCGACGACGGTGGACGAAGGTGTGCCATGGGGCCGTCCATCTGAAGCTGGAACCACATCCTGATAAAGCTTTTTCATGATCCCGTAGGTGACTCCATAGCAATCGCATGCCACGCCGGTAAGGCCATCCCGGTCCACAATGTGCACGGTCCCTCGCCGGTAGTCGATAAAGCCGCTGCGTTGCAGCACGCCCGCCACCAGAGCCACGGTGGTCCGCTGCGTGCCAAGCATCTGCGCCAGGAACTCCTGCGTCAGCAGCAGCGTACTGCTCCCGACCTTGTCTGACGTCATCAGCAGCCAACGCGCCAGGCGCGCCTCCGCTTCGTGCAGCTTATTGCAGGCGGAAAGCTGCCCCGAGATGTTGATCTGGCTCTGCTGGAACTGGAGTACGCGCATGCGAAACTCCTCTTCCTCGTTGAACAGTGTCCGCAATACCCGCATGGGGACGCGGAGACCAGCGCCCGGAACCTGAACGAAGCAATCCACTTCCATGGGTGCCGGCCCAAGCAGCGCCGCGCCTCCCACGATTCCTTCCGGCCCAATCATGCCAACCTCGGCTGACCCGCCTTCTGTCATGTTCACCACCAGCGACGCAACGGCCGTCAGCATGAAATACCCGTAGGTCGGCACCTCGTGTGTGCGAAAAAGACCTGCGCGTGACCCAAGATCCATGGGACGCGCGGAACTCAGAATCACCTTTTGAATCGGTTCGGAAAGTACGTCAAGCAATCGATTGCTTGTTTTAGCCATAAGAAACTCCCTGCTTCGAGTCGCAAGGAGCGCAAGCGCTAATTACGGCGAGGCTGCGCGGTAGTTAGCGCATCTATACCCCGACCTTATGTGAGCACCCCCCCCCCCAGAGTCACCCAGCCGACATAGCGAGCAGATTTATAGCATCCGTTCGCAATCTTTACCCTATCGCGTTGACGCCAACACATTTAGAGCTTATTTAGTCGCTACTGCAATCGCTGCGGTTTGTAAGTATCCTGGACGACATAGCTGCGCATCTGCCTCGTACGAACATACCGGCATCGAACATGCGCGATAAAGGTTTGAGCGCCAAAATAACAGGGAGAGTCAAATGGCAACGAACAAGGTAAGCAGCAAAAGCGCAGCCAAGAAATCGCCAGCGAAGAAAACATCCGCAACCAAGCCCACGACAAAGACGCCTGCCGCAAAGAAGAAGTCGGAGCGCAAGTATTCACCCGCTGCCAGCAAGCAGGTAGGCCGTGAACTGCACGAGATGCATGAAGGCACGCTGAAGAGCGGGCAGAGCGGCAAGAAGGTCACAAACCCAAAGCAAGCGATAGCAATTGCGCTATCGGAGGCGCGCCGTGCCGGAAAGAAGGTTCCACCAAATCCCAAAAGTCCCGGGAAGAAATAGGCTAACGCACCGCCAGAGTACCGGGTTGTCACACGTTCGCGGGCGAAGCGCGCGCGCCGCGAGACTTTCTGCGCGCGTTCCGGACACTCTACTTGTTTGTGGAAGGTGCGCTGGCAGCTGGCGCGTTCGTGGAAGGCGTGCTGCTGGAGCTTGCGCCACCTGACGAAGAAGATTCTGACGAACTGCCGCCAGACTTACCCGAACTACTGCTCTCGCTGGAACTGCTCGCCGGTGTCCCACTGGAGCCCTCGCTTGAACCACTCGCCGGTGCTGCACCTTCGCCGGACGCCGCCGGCTTGTTGCCCTTTGAGGACGAGTACAGGTCAGCGTACCATCCGCCGCCCTTGAACTGCACGGCGGGCGCGGAGATCAGCTTCTCCAGCTCACCACTACAGTGAGGGCAGACCGTCAGCGGCAAGTCGGAGAATTTCTGCCGCTTCTCCAGCGTGCGTCCGCACTGTTTGCATTGGTATTCGTAGATCGGCATCTATTTGTCTCCTTTCCTAGTTCGCTATGGGCAGTTCGATGACGCGGACACTTGCAATGGCGTCCACCCGGCGCAGCGCGTTCACCGCATCGCTCAATTTGTTGTTGGACGCCTCAATCTGCACCACCGCCAGCGCCTGGCCCTGCGGCACCCGTTGCGAGCGGACGTTGCGGCCAAGGGCGAAGTTGGCGATGTTGACGCCATGCTCGCCCAGCACAGTGCCGATGCGGCCGATTACGCCGGGCACATCGTGATTACGGATTGCAAGCAGTGTTCCCGTAAGCGGCGCTTCGATGTCGATGCCATCCAGCGACAGCAGGCGGGGAGCGTTGCCGTGCAGCACCGTGGCGCTCCCGGAGGCGTCCCCACCGGCGGAATGCAACACCACCTTCAGCACCGAACCCGCGCCGCCGCTGGCGAACTCCTTCTTGTCCTCCTGCACACGCAGCCCGCGCTCAGCGGCAATGGCCGCGGCATTGATCCTGTTCACGTTTTCACTATCACACAGAACGCCAGCGAGAACCGCATTGCGGATCAGGTCCGTCTTGCCGGTGGCAATGCGACCGGAATAGGCAATTTCTACATTCTCCAGATTGCCGGGCGTGGCGTGCGCCAGAAAGCTGCCCAACCGCTCGGCGAGATCGGCGAACGGCGCGACTTCGACGTACTCTTCGCGCGAAAGTGACGGCACATTCACGGCGTTCTGCACCACGCCCAGTTTCAGATACGCGCTGACCTGCTGCGCCAACTGGATGCCGATGGCTTCCTGCGCCTCATCCGTCGACCCGCCAAGATGCGGCGTGAGAATCACATTCTCCAAGCCGAAATAGGCGGAGTTCTTCAGCGGCTCTTCCCGGAAGACGTCCAGCGCAGCGCCGCCGATCGTGCCACTCTTCAATCCATCGACGAGAGCATCATCCACGATCAGTTCCCCACGTGCGCAGTTCACAATGCGAATGCCCGGTTTCATGATGGCGATGGAATGCGCGTTGACGAGGCCTTCCGTCTGTGGCGTCAGGCCGACATGCAGTGTGAGGTAGTCGGATTGCTTAAAGATGTCGTCGATGCTCACCAGCGTGACGCCATTCTCGCGGGCGATCACCGGCGCAACGAAGGGGTCATAGCCGATCAGGTCCATGCCAAAGGCACGGGCACGGCGCGCGACCTCCAGGCCGATCCGTCCCAGACCGACGATGCCCAGCGTTTTGCCACGCAACTCTATCCCTTGCAGGCTCTTTTTCTCCCATTTGCCGGCGTGCAGCGCGGCAGTGGCACGAGGGATCTGCCGCGCCATGGTAATCATCAGGCCCAGCGTCAGTTCGGCCACCGCGACGGCGTTGGCACCGGGCGTATTCATCACCACGATCCCGCGCTTCGTGGCCGCGTCTGCGTCGATGTTGTCCACGCCAACGCCCGCGCGGCCAATCACGCGGAGCTTCGGCGCATCCTCCAGCAACGCCGCCGTCACCTGCACCGCAGAGCGCACGACAAGCGCATCGGCGTCCGCCAGCTCAGTTTCCAGGTTCGTAATCTTGTCAGCGGTGACGATCTTCCAGCTGGGTTCCTGTTGAAAGACAGCAAGGGTTGCCGGCGAAACCTTCTCGGCAAGAACAATCTTCATCCCTTTACTGTAGCAATGCGCTAGTCTCGATAGAAGACAGCCATGCCTGAAATGACCGGTACCGCTCCACCGACTGCTTACGACACGCCACTTCCTCAACGCGACCTTTCGCATAAGCCCAAGCGTTACCTGGTGCTGGGCGCCACCTCCGGCATTGCCGAGGCAACGTGCCGCATCTGGGCCGCGCAGGGCGCTAATCTGTTCCTGGTGGGCCGCTCCGAGGAAAAGCTCGGCGTCATGGCAGCCGACCTGCGCGTGCGCGGCGCGGCCTACGTTGACACCGCGGTGGTGAATCTGGATGAGCTACAGCATCACGCCGAGTTGCTGGCGCACGCCATCACGTCGCTGGGCGGGCTGGATGTCGCGTACCTCGCAATGGGCGTGCTCGGCGAACAACCCAGGGCAGAGCAGGATGCCAAGCACGCTGAGCAGATTCTGCATACCAACCTGACCGCGCCGGTCAGCCTGTTGACCTGGCTGGCGAACTTCTGCGTCAAGCAGAGGCATGGCACGCTGGCGGTGCTGTCCAGCGTGGCAGGCGATCGTGGGCGCAAATCGAACTATGTCTACGGCGCGTCCAAAGCTGGTTTGACCGCCTTTACCGACGGCCTGCGCAACCGCGTGGATCGTCTGGGAGTGGCCGTGCTGACCATCAAGCCCGGACCCGTGAAGACTGCAATGACCGCCGGCATGAAGGGCAGCGAGAAGTTCGCCGACCCCAACAAGGTCGCGAAGTCGATCGCGGATGCGATTGCGAACGGCAAGGGCGGCATCCTGTATGTGCCGGGCCAGTGGCGGCCCATCATGGCGGTCATTCGCGCCGTGCCGGATTCCATCTTCAAAAAGCTGAACCTGTAGCGCCCGCCATGCACTGATACAGATCATCGCAGGGTGAGACAGCCGCACCAGCAACCGGTAGTAAGAGCGGGTCATCAGAACGGAGTGAGCATGTTTAGGCCGTTCGTATCGATCGTCGTGGTGTCATGTCTTGTACAGGGCGCCGCGCGCGCGCAGAACACTCCCGCGCAGGCCACGCCCCAGACGCAAGCTGCCGCACCCGCAGGGATCGGCGCAAACGCTGGCGCAGCATCTACGACTCCTAATACCTCATCGGGGCGGCGGGGCCGTGGCAGCTCGGGAGGAAGGCGGACCGGTGGCGGAAGCGCGGCTTCGCAAGGCCAACCTGGAATCACCGGCGTCCCGGCCTATGACCCCGGTTCCAGTGGACAGCAGCGCGGACCTGCGCCGGCCGCGAACAGCCGGGTGGTTGTGACCGGAGACGACGACGGCAACGGCATCCTGGACCGCAATGCGAACAGCTTGGATACTGGCGCTCCACTGCCAGGCATCACGCTACAACACAACTCCCTGGGGGTGAAGACTGGAACGCCCATTCAGGTTCGACTTCGTCAGCCAGTGGACTCCGGTCATGCAATAAACGGCCAAACGGTCGAGGGTTCGCTGGTGGCACCGCTGGGCCAGGTGCCTGCGGGAGCGCCGGTGCGGCTGACCGTTGTAGCCGTCGCGAAAGCTGGCGAGATCGATAGCTATGGCGAGCTTTCGTTGCAGGTCGTCAGCGTGAATGGCGTACCAGCGCTCTCACAGGTGATTACCGCCGAGGGCAAAGAAGGTGTGAAGATCCTGCCGGATGACGCACCCGCACGCGGCACCGAGGCAATCTTTACGCCAGACCAGACGATCACGCTGCCAGCCGCGTAAACCCCTAGCTAGTGCCTTTAATCAGGGCAATTATACACTTGACGAATCAATGAAGACTGCACTACTCTTAAAGCATCCCCAGTGAGTGTAGTGTGTACAGGCTCTTTATAGACGAGTTCGGTCACGATAACCTAAACACCAGAGACGACCCGAAAGAGCAGTTCCTCTCGCTGACAGGCGTGGTTCTAAACGGACGCAGCCACAGCGATCTGAACGTGCGGATGAATGCGCTCAAAATGAGCGCCTTTGGAAGCTCTGAAATGTCTCTGCATCGCAGAGAAGTGATCGACAAAAAGCCACCTTTTCACTCCCTAAAAGACCCACAGGTTGAACAGGAGTTTAGCCGGGGACTTCTTTGTCTCATCCAAGAAGCGGACTATAACGTCATCACAGTCTTGATAGACAAGAAAGAGCATTTTGACCGCTACAGGGTATGGAGATTCCAGCCGTACCACTATTGCTTGACCGCCATGATGGAGCGTTACGTTATGCTTCTTGACGACCGGGACGGCAAGGGCGATGTCATGGCCGAATGGCGCGGCGTTAAGCCGAACATGAAGCTGGAAAGGGCTTACACGTACATTTTTAACAATGGCACAGACAATATGCCCCGGACGCGCTTTCAACGGCGATTGACCACTCGCCAACTAAAGATCGAAACCAAACACGCAAACATAGCTGGGCTGCAACTCGCAGACCTGTTAGCCAATCCTTGTGGAAGGGATCTGATCTGCCAGAAGCAGGGATCGCCAATGACTGCTGTCTTCGGAACAAAAATAGTTAAGGTGCTGTACGAAAGCAAATACCACCGGAATCATCGCGGAATGGTAAAGGGATGTGGAACCAAATCTCTCCCTTAAAGGGAAAACCGGCCCTCGTGTTGGCGGCCGGGCGACGACACAGGCGTCTGCCTCCGCTTAGTTCGCGGATTGAATATAGTATGCATCATGCCCTGTGTATAACGCAACCTTTTTGTGTAAAAGCCGGTACGTAATACATTCTTATAAGCTCAAAAGAATGAACCACTTGGAAAATATGCTGTTTAGACACAACAACATGCCGTTGTCTACTTACGCCATTTATTCGCTTCGTAGCCCGTTTTCAGCGTGTATACTAATGTGCTTCATTGGAGAATCTGATGGTTAACAAAGATGCGGAATACGAGCAATTCAACGACACAATGGACACACTTCTAAGAGCGAATCCGGTCATTGTCAAAGCTGCGATGGAAGAGGAAAAGCGCGCCCGTAAGGAAAATCGCCAGGCTAAACGCGCGCCTTCCGGCCCCGCTTCTTCCAACCGCGATGCTTAATTGACCGTTTCTCCCACTTGCCGGTGACATCGGCAAAGGTCAAGCGCTTACCGGCAACCTGCGATAGCACAGCAGAGAACCGGTCAGCATCACTCATGTTCTTCCGGTTGTTGTACCCATGGTTTGCTCATCAAGGTAGCGAGACAGATAAAACGGTTCGACACTCACGTAAGTACCGCCGATACCCCGCTTGAGAAGGCTCCAGAAGTTCTCAAGTCCGTTGGTATGCACGCCCGTTCACGTACTCTACAACGTGATCGACAACTTTGTGAGCGTACTCGGAAGCAAGCCCTTCGTAGCTGAGAAGGAAATCAGTATAGAGAGCCGCGCCAGCTTCGACGTGCTTCTTAATCTCCGCTTGCAACACATTCTTGCGACGGCTGGGTACGACGGCAGTGCGGACCTGACCGCCGCGCTCCAGAATGCCCATGACCGCAACCTTGTCTTTGGTGCCGGTCCCAGTTATCCGGCGATTGCGAACGCTGATGTGCATGTTGCGTGCCTTGCCGCCGATGAAAGTCTCGTCAGCTTCAATCTCCCCGCCGCTGCCACCCATCTTCATCAGAGAGCCTGCCTGCATTGCGAGGCGGATGCGGTGCAACATGAACCATGCGGACTTCTGAGTGATGCCGAGGGTACGAGCCAGTTCGCAGGAAGAGACGCCGTTCTTGCTGTTCACGATGATCCATACAGCGGGAAGCCATTTCTCAAGTCCGAGCGGTGAATCCTCAAAGATGGTTCCAACCTTCGCAGAGAACTGACGCTTTGCGTGCTTAGACTTGCACTGCCACTTGCGCTGAGTTGCCAGCCAAGAAACATCCCTGCGACCACAGGTAGGACAGGTCACGACACCATCAGGCCACAGCTTCGATGCCATATACCGAATGCAGTTATCGGTGTCTGCGAAGTAGATGATGGCTTGCTGTAGAGTCGATGGGCTTTCCATTACTCAAGAATAGGAGAATCGAGTTGATTTGTCAACTATATAATTGCCTTTAATCAGCGCCAGCATCTCCGCTGCGTGGCCCTCTGGCTTGACCTTGCGGAACTCAGCTTGCAGCTTGCCTTCCCGGTCAATCACAAAGGTGGAACGTTCGACCTTCGTCACCGGCTTTCCATACATCGAACCTTGACTGACCACCCCAAAGGCCGTGCCAACCTTCAGATCTGAGTCAGCCAGCAGCGTGTACGGCAATGAGAACTTGTCCGCGAACTTCTTCTGCGCTTTGACCGGATCGCGCGAGATGCCAAGCAGCACGGCTCCGGCCTGTTTCAGATCGCTGTATAGATCGCGGAACTCGCAGGCCTCAATCGTGCAACCAGGCGTGTCAGCACGTGGATAAAAGAAAAGAACAACAGGGCTGCCGCGAAACTGCGAAAGCGTGACAGCCTCGCCATTCTGGTCCTGTAGTTCGAAATCGATGGTGTCGCCAATCTGCATGGCTCCAGCGTACGCCGGGAAACGTGATGATGTGCCTTCCGCGTGCAATCGCCGTCCAACAAGTGATGAAGTTCGTACGCACGTGCCGTCTCGCCCGCGCTGTTCTGCTTGCCCAAGCCGCTCTCCTCTCTGCCACAGGGCAGATGCACCGGGTTGACAAGCCGGAACAGGTGACGCGTGCGGTCGGCGTGTATGAATATGTCGGTGATCTACAGCATCCCAAGGCAGCGCGGCTGATTCCTGTATCCCTGTTTATCGGCGGTCACTTTGAGGATGCGGGCGTGTACCTGGCCAGGCCCATTCCATTTGCGCTGGACGGCGGTCTGCGCTACGAATTACAGAAGAGCGGCATCCGGCAGGACTACCTGGACGTGGTGGCATCCCGCAACTTCGCCGGCAGCGCCGTGGCTGCGGCGACGCCGTTTGATGACGGATGGTTTGGGTACGGTCGAATCGTGCCTCCAACTCCGCCCAAAGCCGGAAAGCTCCGTCCCAACTGCGGCAATGCCCACACCGTGCAGGAAGCGGGCACGAAGGACGACGGCAAGCCGCACTTCGGCTCCAAGCCTTCCGCAGACGACACACCGAAAGCTCGAGGTGCGCGCAACACAGCACCTGATCCGTGCCGCGACGACGACGAAGACCGTCCCGAGAAGGTTACGCTCGCCGACGACAAGCGCGACGCGAACTCGCCTGACCCCGAGCGCCCCACCCTGCACCGTTCACCGGAGACGTCGGCGCACAACACCGGAGCGCAAGGCAAGCCAGACAAGAAGGCACCCAAGCCGCCACCGGCCACGATCACAGCAAACGGCGGACCCGGCGACGATCCGGACCGGCCAACCATCCGGCACCGGACGGCCAGCGAAGACGACCCCAACGCGCTGCCGCCCGATCCCATCGAGCTTGCCAGCCGCGAACAGGCGAAGTCGCTGCTGGCCCCTGCCTCCACCACTGGAAGCGAAACCACAGCACCGAAGCAGTCCGAATTATCCGCAACCGGGAACGATACCGTAGCCGAAGGCGGGAACATCCGCGCGGGTGACACCGCGTCTGGTGCACCCGTGCTCCGCCGTGGACGGCTTACGGCACCTGCTCCAGAAGCTCCGCCCGCCGCACAGAATGCTTCAAGCGCATCTCCTTCGGTAAAAGCCGCCGCGACGCCTCATGCGGGAACCAGCAGCCTGCCAGAGCCCCTGGACGCCGTTGTTGCCGTAAGCGACGCCAAGGAACGCCCGGCGCACGACTTCAGCTATCACTTTGCATCGCCTGCGGAACGTGCGACCGCGCTCGGCACCCTGCAGACCATGGCGCGCGCGGTGCTGGCAAATCCAGCGCTGGCGACCGACGCCTCAGAAGGCTTACCCGCTCCTCAACCTGCTTCCGCCACGCAGCCCACGAGGAACGCCCCGAGTTCGACTGCCCATGCCACCGCTCGAAGTGGAACACGCCCAGCCGTGGTGCATTCAAAGCCGCGAGCACCCCTTTCCACCGCCTCCACGCCGCTGACATTGGCGGACGAGCAGATGGCTGCCTACCAGCTCTACTTCGGCGCGCCCGTCACCTACACGTACTCCGCGCGTGTGCCTGCGGCGGCCAGCACCCCGGAACGCTTCGTCACGGTCATCGCCCAGACCGATGCTGACGGCCATCTCCAGCCCGCGATCCGCAGCGTAACTGATGCCGCGCACCTCGATCGCATTCCCCGCTACCGCCTCGTCGACGTGGTCGACGCGGACGGGAGCAATCGCGCGTCGTTGCTGATGGAACTCCGCGCGCAGCATACGCGGCAATTCGCGCTCTACCGCCTGTTCGGCAACAAGCCAGACCAGATCTTCGTAACCGGCTCCACCCTGCTGTAAGCGCAGCAACGCAACAGGTGCCCACCTTCGCAAAAGCTAGGTGGGATCCAAGCAGCAAGCTCACCAACAGTCGAGCCTACCGAACCGCGTTCGCACACACCGGTTCGAGCGATAATCTTTCAATGCCCTCTGGTGACCTGTTCGCTCCTGAAGCCTTATCGAAAGCGCGCGGCGACGGTGCGACGCTCCTCGCGCATTGCGATGGAGGCGCGCGCGGCAATCCCGGACCGGCGGGCTACGGCGCGGTCATCACCACGGAAGACGGCACCGTCCTAGCCGAATTATCGGAGTTCCTAGGCTTCAAGACCAATAACGTCGCCGAGTACAGCGGCCTTCTCGGCGTCTTGCAATGGGCACTGGATCACGGGCATACGCGGCTGCGCGTGGTCAGCGATTCCCTGCTGATGGTGAATCAGGTGCAGGGTAAATACAAGGTGAACAGCCCCGACCTAAAGACGCTGCACGAGGAAGCAAAGCGGCGCATCGCCAAACTCGACTCCTTCCAGATCACCCACGCGCTCCGCCACAAGAACAAGACCGCCGACCGCCTGGCAAACGAAGCCATGGATCGCGGCATGAACCGCAAACTCGCATCCGGCGCATCCTCTCCCGCCCCGCTGCATGCAACACCATACCCAACAAAGTCGAACGAACCGCCCGCCCCCAGCCGCATGGACCCTCTGCCACCCGAACCACGCGCTGCCGCAACCCCCGAGATGCTGCGCGGCTTCGTGCGGGATGGCACCATCCACCTGCTCGGCGGCAAATCACTGCCAAACGGCACCTTCGTAAAAATCATCCGCGAATAACCTACGATAACGATCTAATCTCGTAAGTTAAAAGCCAGCCTCCTCCACCGCCTTCTCGTTGGCGCAATCGTGCCCGCCACCTGCTCCTCAATGAGACAGCCCAGCAGTCTTCTCCCGATTCAGCCCATCCATCGCAGGGGTCCCCTGCTGCCCCGCCACATACAGCGTGTTCCCCGCCACCACCCCATTCGAAACGGAGCACCCGGATAAAGTCAATCGCCTTGTTCCCACCACCACCCTGCGCAACCAGCAGCGCAAGAACAGCAAACAAAACAGAAATAGAAGCTCGAATAAGATACTTGGTCATTAAGAGTCTCCCGATCTAACAATATCCAGCAGTTGGCTAGACGAGAGAGTACTTCTCTTCTCGTTTTCTAAAGGCTTCGCTACCGCCTTCGAGTATTGCACACACTTGCTCTCGCACTCCCGGAGGGTCTTCCATCGTTTCTTCTAGTGCGCCGGCGCGGTAAGCGATGCGAGGATTGCGATTAGCGTCATAAGTTGCAACTATTATTTGCTCCGAATCTGTGTTGACGACAAGATTTGGGTTGTGAGTGACCAGAATAATTTGCCGTGAGCACTTCCGCTTTCGAAAGAACTGGATCAGATTGCTGTAAACCGACAAATTGTCGAGATTATCCTCAGGCTGATCAATCACAAGAGGTCTCTGATCATCTTGGTCGATCTCAAGATACACAAGAAGAAGCACAATCCCTTTCTGCCCAGGAGATAGCAGCGCAAGGTTGCGACCTTCAAAAGTTATTGAATACTCTACTGAGTATGGCTCCAATGAATAAAACCAGTTGTTAAAGTCCTCTTCTGTTTTGCTGCGTTTAAGTTGATCTTTTATCGTGATAGCCTGACCGTCTTCGCCTTCTAGAAAGCGTTCCCTGAAAGCCGTTATCCGCTCTTTTGAAAACGAGCGTTCGAAAGAAGCAGTCTCTAACTCTGCCAGTAACTTACGGAGCTCCACTACAAGCAGGTCTTTGTCTTTGAATCGCCCTCTGCGTCGATTGTCAAACAGCTCACAACCGTTCGTTGCATGGTCCTCGATGTCGAATGCTATTCGCGAGTCGAATTGTAGTTTCCGATCAGTCTCGTTGCCACTAGCAAGAGCAGTTCTCAATGGCGCGTAAAGTCCGTCTAGCGCTTCTTTTTCCTCTTGCAGGACCACAAAGAAGTCTAAGTATTTATCGCGTCTCTGCTCTCGCTTGACACGCAGCTCTTCCGCGAGCACCGTATCGATATGATCGACCTCACTTTCCAATGCAGTGATCTGATTCTTAATCGCCTGCCGATCTTTTTCAAACTTCTCAAACTCCGCTCTTTTAGTTTGTGAAAGGGCCAGCTTTTCCGAAACACTTGTTAGTTCGGCTGTGACTGCCTCGAGCCCATCTTCTGGTCGATGCTTGAGAGTGCTAATAATCGCGTCGGTTTGCTGCTTTCTAACGTTCAAGACAGGAAGCAGCCTGTCCGGCATAGAGAGGCGTAGGTCAGCAGACTCGTCTCGTAGACCTACTTTGGAAAGAAGGGACTCTATTTCTGCGTTAAAGCTGTGCACTCGCTCACTCATGCTGGAGAAGCGTGCCTCAATCTCCTCAACCGTGGCAATTGTTAACAGATGAGTAGCTTCCTCAGTTTGTAGATCCTTTTGTAAGGCTTGCAGTTCCGCAAATCTGTCTAGATCAGCCTGGCTAGCACTAGTAGTGTCGGGCTTATTAGCAGCCAAGGATTGTGCCTCAATAAGCGCCAGCTGTAGGCTTTTCGTTTTCTCTTCCTTTGTGTTGAACCGCATAAACAAAGTGAACACCTCTTTGTTAAGTTCAGTGAGTTGCTCGATCAAGGTAGTGCGCTTGATTTGTACCCGCTTTGTTTTTACATTCTTAAGATCTGCAAACGCGCTGGCACCTAATCGGTTAGCGACGGGAATCCGATTGAAGATCACTCGTTCAACTTCCTTGATCAATTCAGTGTGGTTTTCGGCCGCGCACATACGTTCTACAAACTTCTGAGGTAAATATTTGACTCTCTCCTCATTCTTCTCATGATCTAGGCTTTCGTTGACGGTTGCCGTAGTTGGTGTGCCGTCTGCCCATAATAAAGTAACTGTCGCACCTATTATGGTTCTTAGGTTAGATGGCGATCGCTTGCAAGCCTTTGCCAAGAAAGTATCTTGTAATTCTTTTAGCTTCACTCCCCTGAACACCTCACTACCTCCTGCAAAGGCTATCAGTTCTGAAAGTGCACTTTTGCCTGCGCCCTTGCCCCCAATGATAGTCACTAAATCGGAGTTCAAAGGTATCGGAGAGAAAGAAAACCAGTCGGGCGCCGCAGTTATGCACACGCTTTGTATGACTTTGTATCCGTGTTTTAGTTGTGGTGGCTGATCTCCTAAGAAGATACGCTCTGCTGGCTCGAAGATTGTCTGTCTGAGTCCATCAAAAGTTGGATCCGCCTTCACCCAACAAAATCGATTATTTACAGGTTGACCGATCCGATCAGGCTCGTGAGCATCACTTCCTTGCATACACGGTTTCAAGCTACCGAACTCTTGAATGAAAGCATCAGAGGAGGCATGCCTTCTTCCCAGATAGAAATCACGTTCTGCTGCACTACCAAACACGCCATCGCTCCCTTGAAGGAGGTTTTTCCTCATAGCGTGGCCTTGGCCGTCCCAGTTGATTAGACTGGTATTTTCAGTTGCAAGGAAGATCAAGTATCTCTGTTCGAAGATGGAGCGCCTTCCCTCTAAGACCTGCTTCACTTCCTTGAAGTCAACAGCAGCATTATGGCAGCCTACCTCATAATCTGAACCGGGGAAGCTATGCTCCTGTTTAAGTCTGGCACCGAATTGTGTAAGTTGTGACGGGGTTAAAACCCATTGCTCTGTCGTTCCTTGTGGCATTGACCTGGCGCTAAAATGGAGCTGTAGGAGAAAATGTTCGTCTATATCAGAGATAGAAACTTCTGGCGAGAACAGGACGTGAGCATTAATCTTTTAACCTTGCCGTTGTTGTCCTCCTTGGATGTGGGTACTAATAAGTCGAGTCTAAATTCAATATTTGGTAAAACCAAACCGATTCGAGGAAGTTTGCCGTCTTGCTGGGCTTTCTTAACACGCTTGTAACCCTCAATGGAGAAATAATCAGTAATTCCGACGGCTGATACACCAGAGGCATCTAGAATTTTAAAGTAAGCTTCCCAGTCCGGTCTGCCATCCGGCTTTGGGAAGTTGTTGTAGAACACGGAAGATGGCGCATGGACGTGAAGATCCCATTTTCTCCATGTAGAGCCACGGGACAGGGAAGGCTGCATAAATGCTTTTCCGCTTATAGTCATCCGGAGCAGTTTAACTGCGCAGCCGCCCGTTGAAAAGGTCATTTTAGAGGCTCCACATTCCTTAAAGTGTGGAGAGACGTTCTGCTCTGGCTGGCGGACCCCGACGCAGGCGCGAAAAGTGTTTCAGGATATCTGTCTTTTAACACGCGCAGGCGGCAGGAAGTTCTTGTTTGAGACCACCCGTTGCTCGGTCTTCTCTTCAAGGGAGAGGCGGGGCGCTTGGCAATGCGTCCGCCTTCCTGGGCAGCCTTTCCGTTCTGGCGCATCCCTCGCGCACGGGCCGTCTCAGCAATCTGTCAGATCGCGCGCTCGAATAACATCAGCAACATGTTCGCAGGCGCTGGGTAGCCTGCTATCCTCAACCAGAGGGGCGTCGAGATGCTGAACTACATTCCTGCGGCACTTATCATTCTGTCGGTCTTTGTCTCCGTCTTCATTGGCATCCTGATGAATCGTCGCGATGTTGAATCCCTCAGAGTCGACATGAACAGGCAGTTCGACGGCGTGAACAGCCGCCTCACACGCATCGAGGATTACCAGAAGCAATTCTTCACCGTCACCGGCAAACTGGACGGCCGTATCGAAGAGCTGTCACGAAGGTGAAGTAAAATGGCACGAAAGCTGACAAGTGTTACATCAAAAATGTTATTCGTGCTATAAAAGTAGCTTCGCTGGTGTCTGTCCGGTTATTCAAAATGTTTCACGTGAAACATTGCTGGGCAAGCGACATCGAACCGAACGGCGAACTTCGATTTTAAGCTGCAAAACCGTTCCAAAACTTGCATTTTAGGCGATTACGTTAGCACTAACGTAATCGCTTCAGCTCGCGTTTTGTTCATGAGATGAACAGAGCGCGAGCACTGCGATGCGCTCTCAGGACAGCAGAAAGGACCTACTCGCCCACCTTCAGGACGGCGAGGAAGGCTTCCTGCGGAATGTCGACTTTGCCAATGCGCTTCATTCGCTTCTTGCCTTCCTTCTGCTTATCCAGCAGCTTGCGCTTGCGGCTGATGTCACCGCCATAGCACTTGGCCAGCACGTCTTTCTTGATGGCGGAGACCGTCTCCCGCGCCACAATCTTCGAGCCAATCGCCGCCTGGATCGCCACCTCAAACATCTGCCGCGGGATTAACTCCTTCATTTTGTGCACCAAAGCCTTACCCCGGTCGTACGCAAAGTCGCGGTGCACGATGATGGAAAGCGCGTCCACCGGCTCCCCCGAGACTAAAATATCCATCTTCACCATCGGCGAAGTCCACATGCCCGCCAGGTGGTAATCCAGAGACGCATACCCCCTCGAAACGCTCTTCAGCCGGTCGTAAAAGTCCAGCACAATCTCATTCAGTGGCAGTTCGTACGTAATCATTACGCGGTTGGCGCTGACGTACTCCATGTTCTGCTGCTTGCCACGCTTCTCCTCGACAAGTTTCAGGATGCCGCCCACATACTCCTCATTCGTAAGGATTTTTGCCACAATGACTGGTTCTTCAATGCTCTCAATCGACGTCGGATCGGGCCACCGCGACGGGTTCTCCACCTCAATTTCCTTGCCGCCGGTCAGCGTGATCCGGTACCGCACACCGGGCGCTGTCGTAATCAGATCGAGGTTGAACTCGCGCTCGATCCGCTCCTGAATGATCTCCATATGCAGCAAACCAAGGAATCCGCAGCGAAATCCAAATCCAAGCGCCACCGACGACTCCGGCTCAAAGGTAAAGCTCGCATCGTTCAGCTTCAGCTTGCCCAGCGCATCCCGCAACATGCCATGCTCATGCGACTCCACCGTGTATAAACCCGCAAACACCATGGATTTGATGTCTTCAAAGCCTGGCAACATCTCAGTGGACGGATTCGACGGGTCGGTGATTGTGTCGCCCACCTTTGTATCGGCAACGTCCTTAATGGTTGCGACGAAAAAGCCGACCTCGCCAGCAGATAACGTGCTGATTTCAACCGGTTTAGGGGTGAGAACACCCATCGATTCCACGTCGAAGATTTTGCCGTTGGACATAAGCTGTATGCGCTGGCCGGTGCGGAGCGTGCCGTTGATGACGCGGGCAAGAACGATGACGCCGCGGTAGGCGTCGAACCAACTGTCAAAAATAAGCGCCTGGAGCGGCGCGTCAGCGGTGCCCTTCGGTGGCGGGATAAGGTGGACGACGGCTTCTAGAATGTCAGCGACGTTGAGACCGGTTTTGGCGGAAACGGCGATCGCATCATCCGCTGGCAGGCCGACGGTGTTTTCGATCATCTCCTTGGTGCGGGCGATGTCAGCGCTGGGCAGGTCGATCTTGTTAATAACAGGGATGATTTCGAGTCCGTTGGAGATAGCGAGATAGGCGTTGGCAAGGGTCTGAGCCTCGACTCCCTGCGACGCATCGACGACGAGCAGTGCGCCTTCGCAGGAGGCGAGCGACCGCGAAACTTCATAGGAAAAATCGACGTGGCCGGGCGTGTCGATGAGGTTGAGTTGGTACGTTTCTCCGTCGTGCGCCTGGTACATCATGCGGACGGAGTGTGCCTTGATGGTGATGCCGCGCTCGCGCTCCAGGTCCATGGCATCCAGCACCTGGGCCTGCATTTCGCGCTGGGTGAGGGATCCGGTCAGCTCCAGCAAGCGGTCGCTCAGGGTAGACTTGCCGTGGTCGATGTGCGCGATGATCGCGAAATTACGGATGAATTTGGGGTCCATGCTCTGGCTTCATTCTACAGAGCGCGCTCCTGCGTGCCTGAGGATGGGTTTGCCACGTACTGACTCGCATATGGATTGTGTTTTCAAGTAGAACGTTTTAAATAACCGGACAGGTTCCACGCAGATACGTTAGGCGTTTGGGGTGATGTTGTTGAGCCTTTCGACCGCATCTGGCGGCAACTGGAGTGATGCTGCGGCAATGTTCTCACGCAGATGCGCAACGGAGGATGTGCCGGGAATCAGCAGCATGTTGGGCGAACGATGCAGAAGCCATGCCTGCGCGACGGCCAGCGGTGTGCTTCCCAACGACGCAGCCACCTCATTCAACGTGGAGGACTGGAGCGGGCTGATGGTTCCTCCGAGCGGGAAGTAGGAGACGTAGGCAATCCCATCCGCCGCAAGCTCATCGATCAGCGTGTCGTCCCGGCGCTGCACCAGGTTAAATTCGTTCTGGACGCACACCACGGGCGCGATGGCACGAGCTGCCTTGATCTGGATTCCGGTGACGCTGCTCACACCCAGATGCCGGATCAGGCCCTGCTCCCGCAGCCTGGCGAGTGTCGTGAACTGCTCTTCCAGCGGCTGCTCAACGGGTCCGCCAAATCCGGTCCACGCCCGGTAGTTCACCACCTCCAGCACGTCAACATCCAGGTTGCGCAGGTTGTCATGCACTGCCGATTCCAGTTCAGCGGGACTTTGCGCGGGCAGCCATGCACCCATGTCGTCGCGCCGCGCACCAACTTTGGTGACGATCACGAGATGCTCCGGATAAGGGTGCAGCGCCTCCTTGATGATCTGGTTCACGACATGCGGCCCGTAGAAATCGCCCGTATCGATATGGTCGATGCCGCTCTCGACCGCTTCGCGCAGAACGGCAATTGCGGCATTGCGATCCCTTGGAGGCCCGAAGACGTGCGGCCCCGCAAGCTGCATGGCTCCATATCCCATGCGGTGGACCGTCAGCGATGTATTGGGAAAGGTAAAGGTTCCAGCAAGTTCGTTCTGTTCGGACATGCTGATCGGCTCCTTGTCGGCTACAGTGCATTCGATGAAGCAAAGCGTTAGTTCAGACCATGATGGTGTGAGGCGGCGAAACTTCTCTCACACCATACTTCAAGCGTCGCGGTATGCTTACGGCATTCTTGTTTCACGGATGTATTTCATGGGATGCCTTCGAGCTTTGTTTGTCTTTGTAACCTCTGGATTAATTGCGGCTCTTTACGGGTGCGGATGGGGAGGCAATCCGCAGGACTTTGCTGTGGCCATGACGCCTTCTAGCTTGCCAGTGGAGGCTGGCGCAAGTGGGTCAACTGTCACGTTCACGATCAAGAACCTGCTGTACTTTAACTCAACGGTCTTGGTGACGTTGACACCGCCAGCGGGGATCACGTGCAGTCTTTCGCCATGCACATTCACCGCAAGCAGCACGAACAGTCATACTGTTACGTTTAGCGCCGTTTCAGCGACTCCGGTAGGCAGCTACCTGGTCGCCATGCACGCGGTTTCGGGGACGATCGCGCATGACGGCAGTCTTCCGGTCACGGTGTTTGCGTCTCCCGCGACGCAGCCAATTTCTCCGCCCACCTCTCCAGTTCCCACGTCATCCACGGACTTTGTGCTAGCTGTGTCGCCGGGGAGCGCACAGGCAACCGCAGGCGCCACGCCGGTCCCGTACACCGTGCAGATCACACGCCTGAATGGGCAGACAAACCCGGTAATCGTCACAGCAAGCATTCCGTCCGGGTTCGTGTGTTCGTTAACGCCGTGCGCAGTGACAATCGCCGGAAGTACAAGCCAGAATGCCCTGGCGCTGACGCCTTCCGCAACCGTTTCTCCTGGAGCCTACACTCTTTTGTTCACGGGAACGGATGGGACCAACACGCGTACGGCGACCGCAAGCCTAATAGTGGTGCAGCAGTTGGTGACGACGCCTGTGCCTGTTCCGAACGCGCCTGCAATCATTCCCACCGGGTGCCGGACAACGCCTTATGCAGGCGAGGCACCGCAATCTCCATATGGCATGCGGTTTGCGTACACCGGGGCGGCTGATACATCGGCGGAGCATTTCTCTGGGTTGTCGCACCTTGTATATGACAGCATTCACAATGTAGTGTTTGAGAGCAATGCGACGCTGAATGAAGTGGACGTGATCTCACCCAATCAGATGACGCTGATTCAACGGATTCCAGTTCCGGAGCCGGCCGGCATGGACCTGTCGCCAGACGGCAAAACGCTGTATGTTGCATCGTTGTCGCCGTATTTCTACAGCGTTGATACGAGCCTGTTTTGCGTGACGGGGCGCCAAGATATTGCGGCAGACACTCGCGGCAATTTGACGGCGAACACCAGTGAGGAGCTCCTTATTCCAATTGAGGTCGCATCTCTCTCTGACGGCTCCGTCGCTGTGTCGTTGGTAGTGGATGGTTCTGGTGCAGGAGCGGTTGCCCTCTGGACACCCCGGGGAAGCCGCACCTTGGCGACAAACGTCTACGGCGGCATGGTGCGGACTGGCGACCGCAAGCACCTGTTTATCTGGAGCAATGGTGTGACCGGATCGTTTGTGCGCTATGACGTTTCGACTGGAACGGCAGCGGCCATCGCAGCGAACCGTTACTCGTTCCCGGAGGTCTATGCGGCCAACCAGGATGGTTCCCGCATTCTGACTTTGAGTGACTGCTGTGCTTTGAGCCTGATGGATGGCAACCTGAATGTACTTGCATCCGCCACCACGCGATTTCCAATCGTGCTTGCCACGCCGGACTTCTCCCGCTTGTATGTGGAGCGTCAAGACACGAGTTCGCAGATCGATGTGGTGGATGGAAGCACGCTTGCGCCCCTGGGCAGTATTCCTGCGCTTACACGATATGGATCGGGAAATGTGGTCCCGAGCGGCTTTGACGGCACGGGAAGGATCCTTGCCACGGTGGATATGGGGATGGGTGCTGTTCCTGTGGGTTCGCCTGTCCAGGGGCTGACAGTTCCCAATATCCGGGGTGGCCCAACTTCCAGTGACTCAGGACTGATCCCGGGCAGCCCGGCCCCAAGCCTGGCAACATCGCTGAACGGCGCAGGCTTTACTGCGTCACCCCTGGTGACGTTCAACGGAGTGCCTGCCACAAACGTGCAGTATGTGAACGTCAACGTAATCAACCTGACCGCGCCTGCACTGGATACCGACTGCGTGGATGTCGAGGCTATGTTTCCCAATGGTTCGGCTGCGATGCAGCCCTTGGGCTACTGCTACCGGCCACGCGTCTTGTATTTATCAGGTGATGCGGGACCGTCAGCGGGTGGCGGCAAGCTGACGTTGTATGGCGTAGGAGTCGGCGACACTCGTGATGTCGTTGAGGCGACTCGCGTACTGATTGGTGGCGTGGATGCTTCCGTGGGAACCGTGCATGCTGCCGGATACTCCAGCTACGCACTGGAGATGACACAACTAACGGTGACGGTGCCGCCGGGTCATGCAGGAACCGCGGACATCGAGGTCATCGCTCCGGGTGGTGGCACAACGTTGCTGCCCCACGCCTATACGTATGTGGACACATCGGTGACCGCGTTAAGCAGCAGCGTGTCACCGGTGGAGATGATCTTTGATAAAGCGCGGGAGCGCGTGCTGGTCAGCGATCAGGCAAACAGCCAAGTGCTGGTGTATGACACGGCGGGCAAGCAGATGCGCAATCCTATCGCGGTTGGCACTTCGCCGCGTGGCATCGGGCTTACGCCAGACGGATCGCAACTGCTGGTGCTGACGGCTGGGGACCGCAAGATCAGCGTCTACGGCGCAGATACCTATACGCTGCAGCAGCAGGCAAATGTTCCGGCGGTCGCCTATGCCAACACGACCTACCCGGATCCGTTGGGCGATCCGCAATGGGTTTTGCCTCTCGTCAATGGAAAGGCGCTGCTGCTGGTCCAGTTTGCTTTAGTGAATGGCTCTAATACGTCAAGCCAGACGTACCTTTACGATCTGAAAACCAATCAGCTCACGTTGAACGTTGCACTCTCCACCGGTCAGCAGCCATTGAATGGAGCGGTGACTCCCGACGGCACATTCGCCGTGCTGGGGAATGACTCCTACGATGCTGTCACTGGAACGGCGCAGCCAATCGCGCTTTATGCATACACTTCCGTGGCCGTGACGCCGGATGGATCACGCTACCTTGCCGGAAGTGGTCCGATCGTGGACCGCACTGGTGTGCCGCAGAATTTCCTGTCCACGTACGATCTGCTGACCGGCATCGATGCACCGCTCCATCCTATTGGTGCAGGGCAAGTGAGTGGTGGCAGCTCGCTCTTTTACCAGCCCACAAACAATGGCATCCGCATCTGGGATGTGCAGCATGGCAGCTTGGTACAGAACGTGTCTCTGCCCGGATCGGAGAGGCTGTACGACATGCCCACGCAGAAGCTGCTGGCAGTGGACCCGCAGGGCGGCCGCGCCTGGACGATCAATGCAAACGGACTCGTCGATATCCAATTTCAACAGGACCCACTCTCCATTGGGAGTGCCACGGTAAACGGAGGGCAAGTGAATGTGCAGGGCAGCGGGTTCACGTCCACGATGCAGGTGAGTATCGACGGGCATCCTGTGGCGGCAACCGTGACAGGCACGACAGCCTTCAGTGCGCCGCTGGCAGTACTCGCGCCGGGCAACCATGCCCTTCAGATTACAGACGGCACGGGCCGCGCATACACGCTGGATTTAGCGTTTGCCACGCCTTGAAGAGACGCAAGGATTCTGATTCACCGGTCTAGGAGTTTCAGACAGTTCATTACCTTTTGAGGAGGTGGACTCTCTCAGGGCCCAGCTACTCATCCCAACGTTTGAAGATGAGGGAGCCGTTGGTGCCGCCGAAGCCGAACGAATTGGAGAGGGCGTAGCGGACTTCGTGCTGCACGGGGGTGTGTGGGACGTAGTTGAGGCGGCACTCGGGGTCCACGTTATCGAGGTTGATGGTGGGTGGCACGATGCTTTTCTGCATGGCCATCAGGGTGATGCCTGCTTCCAGCCCGCCCGCGCCTCCAAGGAGGTGGCCGGTCATGGACTTGGTGGAGGAGACCAGCAGCCGGTGGCTGAGGGCATGCTCGCCGAAGACCGTTTCCATGCCCTTGGATTCCATGGCATCGCCCAGCGGGGTGGATGTCGCGTGGGCGTTGACGTAGTCGATCTGCTCCGGTGCAAGACCCGCGGATTTGAGCGCGTTCTTCATGGAGCGGGCGCAGCCCTCGCCTTCCGGGGCCATGCCCGTCATGTGAAAAGCATCGGAGCTCATGCCGTAGCCAACGATCTCACCCAGAATCTTCGCGCCGCGTGCCTGGGCAAACTCCAACGCCTCCAAGATGAGGATGCCCGCGCCCTCGCCGATGACAAAGCCGTCACGGTCTTTATCCCACGGGCGTGACGCATGGACCGGGTCGGCGTTCCGGGTGGAGAGCGCTTTCATGTTCGCGAAGCCGCTGACGCTAAGCGGTGTAATGGCCGCTTCCGCACCGCCTGCGATCATGACGTCGGCATCGCCGCGCTGAATGATGCGGTACGCGTCGCCGATGGTATGGGCCGAGGTGGTGCAGGCAGTCGCGGTGGCTTGGTTCGGTCCCTTGGCGCCGTACTTGATGGAGACATGTCCCGCGGCCAGATTCACGATCGTGGCCGGGATAAAGAAAGGCGAGACCTTGCGTGGGCCGCCGTTCATCAGGTTGGTGTGCTCGCGCTCGATGATGTCGAAGCCGCCGATGCCCGAACCGACGTCGACACCCACCATCTCCGCATTGTCCGGCGTGACTTCCAGACCGGAATGCGCCATTGCCTCCGCCGCAGCGGCAAGGGCGAAGTGGATGAAGCGGCCCATTTTACGGGCTTCCTTCTTATCGATGAACTGATGCGGGTCGAAGTTCTTCACTTCGGCGGCAAAACGAACGGAATGGCCCTCAAGCCCATAGGCCGTTATCTCCGCCATGCCGCTGCGACCGGCCATGAGGCTGTCCCACACGGCAGTGGCGGTGTTGCCGATGCCGCAAATCAGCCCGATACCCGTGACGACGACGCGCCGCGCCGGGATGGTTCTTGCTTCGCTCACCGTCTTACTTCGCCTTTGCGTGCGCTTCGATGTAGTCGGTTGCGTCCTTAACGGTCTTGATCTTTTCCGCGTCTTCGTCCGGGATCTGGATATCGAAGGCTTCCTCAAACTGCATCACCAGCTCGACCACATCGAGGGAGTCCGCGCCCAGGTCTTCCTGAAACGACGCGCCTGGGGTTACCTCGGCTTCGTCCACCTGAAGCTGCTCCACGATGATGCTTTTTACCTTCTCGTCAACTGCTGCCATCTTGCTTTCTCCTAGAACGAAACTTTCGCGTATTTACGCGGTTGTACTCGTCAGATGCTTGAAACGCCACAACCATGCACTCTTGAGTGTCCTGCATCTGCGGAGCCGTAGATCAGTGTACAGATGCGGGAGCGCATAGGCCAGAGATCATATGGGCCGCAGCCTGCGCCAGACACTTGTTTACTCATCATCGCTCATGGCGGCCAGCAGTGGAGCGACGCCATTTGTGCCGTTAAACGACAGCAGGCCGGAGTGCACAGTCTCCTCCGGTGCGCTCAGTTCGCTCACGTTGTGCAGCTTCTTGTTGATGGCGCGCGTGCGCACGCCGATGTCGTTAAGCGTGTTCTGTACCGTCTTGACGTTGTTTTCCACCTTGTTCATCAGCAGCTCGAAATTGCCGAACTCCTTCTTGACACTGCCCAGGACATTCCAGACCTCGTTCCCTTTCTTCTGGATAGCGAGCGTGCGGAAGCCCATCTGGAAGCTGGTAAGGATGGCCATGAAGCTGGATGGACCGGCGATGGTGACGTTGCAGGAGGACTGCAGGTCCGTGTGGAGCGCGGGCCGGCGCATCACCTCGGCATAGAGGGCCTCTGTGGGCAGGAACATGATGGCAAAGGGCAGCGTTGTGGGCGGGTCAATGTATTTTTCGCAGATGCGCTTGCCTTCTGTGCGGATGCCACGCTCGAAGGCCGCCCCCGCCTTAGCCTGCTCGTCCGGCGTTCCGTGCTCGTAGGCGTGCTCCAGCCGCTCCCAGTCTTCGCGGGGAAATTTGGCATCTATCGGCAGCAGGACGTGATTGCGATCGCCGTCAGGAATTTTCAGGGCAAACTCGACACGTTCACCGGAGTTCCTCTTAATGGCGACGTTTACCTCGTACTGCTCGCGAGAGAACATCTGCTCCAGCTGCATGCCCAGCTGGAACTCGCCGACAATGCCACGGGACTTTACGTTGGAAAAGACTTTCTTCAGGTCACTAACCCCATTGGCTAGCTCTTTCATTTCGCCCAACCCGGTGTGCACGCGGGTGAGCTGGTCGGAGACCTGGCCGAAGCTCTCTGTCAGCCGCGTTTGCAGGGTGGCGTGCAGCTTTTCATCTACCGTTTGGCGCATCTCTTCCAGTTTGGCCGTGTTGTCGCGATTGATGGCTTGCAGGCCGGTGTGGACGCGATCACGAAGCTGCTCGGCATCGGTACGCTGATCGCGTCCCATGGTGTTCAGCCGCAGGTCGAGCGTCTCTCGCAGCTCCTTGGCAGTAGAGGCGTGGTCCCCGCGAAAACTGTGCAGCCCGTCATGCAATGTTTTGGAGAGCCCGGCGATGGAGCCGTTCACCTCTTCGCGCAGTTCACGGCTGGATCGTTCGGCGGCCTCGCGTGCCTCCGTCGCAGCGTGTGCGTTGTCGCGGCGAAGCTCACTGAGGTGAGTGCGGAGACTCGAATCTGAGGCACCAAACTTCGCTTCCAACGCGATGATGGCGTCCGGCAGCGCAAGCATGCGCGCGTCCGGAGGCGTGGCAGCGGCGGGTTTGCGCAGCAGAACAGCCGCGAGAAGCAGAATGACAAGGAATTGCAGGACGACAAGAAGCAGCAGCATATTCGCCTTCCCTTCTCCTACGAGCATACGCCGGAAGCGCTGTGGAAGGCTGCACCTTATGCGATGGCCCGTTTTGAGTCCTGCGCGGACACAGGGCTTGCACGCTGCGATACGATATTCGCGGGTAGAACGTTGATGAGTGGTTTGCAAAAGTCCGTGGGAACAGGTCAGCCGAATCTGCCGGCGGACGTGCGCCTGGTGACAGAATGGCTGAGCTGGTGGGTCGTGGCGCTGAACCATCTGCCGTTCACCCGGCTTGAAGACGGCATCAGGTGGTTCCAGAGCGAGGTGATGGGTGACCCATTCCCAACCGGGATTGTCACGCCGGAAAGCACCACGGCCAGCAACCTGCAACAACGGCCAAGTCTTGCCCCCGCTGTCTTTCCCAGGCGGCCACCCACCGGAGTGCCGCTGCGATGGGTGCAACCAGGCACCCCGTTGGCACTGCCGCCCCGCATGGGAATGGACCCGCTCAGCGACGATGACTATGCCGCAGCGGCGAAACGCTTAGGTTGTGAAGTCCTCGCCATCAAGGCAGTCGCGATGCAGGAAGGTCAAGGACGCGGCTTCGATGAATCCAACCGGCCCATCATACTTTACGAGCCGGACATGTATCTTCAGGCTCATGTACGCCAACTCCAAAAGCGGGAGCAACCGGCCTACCGGCAACAGTTTAGGACCGACTACCCTGCTCTGACGCGATTGAAACCGGCACCTCATCCCTACGGCGACCTAAGCTCAAACTGGCAATTTTTGCAATGGGCTTACCTGCTTGATCCGCAGGAGGCACTGCGGGATGTTTCCTGGGGTCAGTTTCAAATCTTGGGCAGCAACTCGCTCGCAGCGGGATACGGCACACCAGAGGATTTTGTCAACGCTATGTGCCGCTCCCTGCAAGACCAGTTACAAGCGTTTGCCGTGTTCATTCTGGCAAATAACACAGAAGATGCGCTTGCGAAAAAAGACTGGGCCACGTTCGCGCGTGTGTATAACGGCCCGAAGTACTACGTCAAGCATTATGACCGGCTCATCAAAGAACAGTACGACAAACTTGCCACGTTAACGGGTGATTAAACAGGCCGCGAGGGAAATGCATGAATCTAAAGCTCAGTCACCGTGCAACAAGTCAAGCTACCGTGCTAATGCTCTGTACAGGGATTGTCCTATCCGGTGCCCAGACGCTAGGCAGCCGCGCCCGGCTCGAACGATTGTCTAATGTGCAAGCCAGAGCAGCCGCAGACAAAATAGTAAATAACAGTCCAGGTACTCCCGCGACTCCGGACGATGGGAATGGCCAGAACTTCGTCCTGCGAGCAGCGGGAGCAGAAGATTTAATAATCTTGCCCGGAGAATTGTCGGTAAAAACAGATGGCAAGTCGCTCAGCACAATCGAAATGCAATGCGGCATATTTACTTTGGACAATAAGGGGCAAGCGCGATACGTTTCTGTGATCGGCCCAGACTATAAACCCTACAGTTGGTGTGAGCAATTGAACGCGCTTGGGACGGCGGATGATGCAGGTCCGAGACCCCGCCTCATCGCCGAATTCTATGTGCGAGCGCTCAGCGGAGACCACTACAATTATTCCTTTGTGCTGGCTTGGAATCCCACGGCATCCGCCTACCAGGTGGACAGGAAGGCGTCCGACTGGCTGGTGCAGCAGCGTGGGTCTGAGACGATTGCGGGTGCCCGGCGCGCGCTGTCTCGCTACCGGCCGTAAGCCGGGCTGAATCTAAGCAACGGACAGCAGTCGTCGTCTAGATACGTCCGGCGGAGCGGAGAGCAGCAATCTCAGCGTCTGTGAAGACGCGGGAGCGGATGTGGAAGCGTACGCCTTCGCCGTTGTCGAGGGAGAACATGCCGCCCCGGCCTGGGACGACGTCAAGGGTCAGTTCCGTGTGCTTCCAGTACTGGAATTGCGGACCGCTGATGTAGAACGGCGTTGCGCCGTGGGGTCCGCTGGTGTCCAGTTTGCCGAGCAGGACGTCGGTGTCGCCGGTGAGGAACTCACCACGTGGGTAGCACATGGGTGAGGAGCCGTCGCAGCAGCCGCCGCTCTGGTGGAACATGAGCGGTCCGTGCTTCGCCTCAAGGTGCTGGATGAGCGCCGTGGCTGCGGGAGTTTGCAGGATCTGCGCGGGGACTGAAACCGTTGAAGAGTTCATCCTTTACAACACGGTGGGCACGGCGGTTTTACAGAGTACACGGTTAAAGAACGAACGCAGCGGACGCTGCGAGCGCTGCGTTCGCTTTTCGCGCACTCATCTAAAAGAAGCCCAACTTGTTCGGGCTGTAGCTTACCAGCACATTTTTGGTCTGTTGGTAGTGATGGATCATCATTTTGTGGTTCTCCCGGCCGATGCCGCTCTGTTTATAGCCGCCGAAGGCTGCGTGCGCGGGATACAGGTGGTAGCAGTTGGTCCAGACGCGGCCTGCCTCGATGCCGCGCCCAAAGTTAAAAGCGCGGTTCATGTCGCGGGTCCACACGCCGGCGCCCAGGCCATAGAGCGTGTCGTTGGCAAGCTCCAGGGCTTCGTCTTCGGTCTTGAAGGTGGTCACGCTCACGACTGGCCCGAAGATTTCTTCCTGAAAGACGCGCATCTTGTTGTGGCCCTCAAAGACGGTGGGCTGGACGTAGTAGCCGCCAGAAAGGTCGCCGGGCATATCGGCGCGCTTGCCGCCGGTCAGCACCTTTGCACCTTCCTGGCGGCCAATGTCGAGGTAGCTGAGGATCTTTTCTAGCTGCTCACTGGAAGCCTGCGCGCCGATCATGGTGTCCTTGTCCAGCGGATTGCCTTGCCGGACGGCTTCGACGCGCTTGAGTGCCTTCTCCATGAAGCGGTCGTAGATGGATTGCTGCACCAGCGCGCGGCTCGGGCAGGTGCAGACCTCGCCCTGGTTCAGCGCGAACATGGTGAAGCCTTCCAGCGCCTTGTCGAAGAACGCGTCATCCTCGCGCATGACGTCTTCGAAGAAGATGTTGGGACTTTTGCCGCCGAGTTCCAGCGTGACCGGGATCAGGTTCTGCGAGGCGTACTGCATGATGAGGCGGCCAGTGGTCGTCTCGCCGGTGAAGGCGATCTTCTTGATGCGGGGGCTGGAGGCAAGCGGCTTGCCCGCTTCCAGGCCAAAGCCGTTGACGATGTTGAGCACGCCGGGCGGCAGAATGTCTTCGATGAGGCCCATTAGGACGAGGATGGAGAGCGGTGTCTGCTCTGCTGGCTTCAGCACGACGGTGTTGCCGGCGGCCAGCGCAGGTGCCAGCTTCCACGCGGCCATCAGAATGGGAAAGTTCCACGGAATGATGAGGCCGACGACGCCCAGCGGCTCGTTGTAGTGGTAAGCAACGGTGGTGGCATCGATCTCCGAAATGGTGCCTTCTTCCGCGCGGATGACACCGGCGAAGTAGCGGAAGTGGTCGATGGCCAACGGCATGTCGGCGGCCATGGTCTCGCGAATGGGCTTGCCGTTGTCCCAGGTCTCCACGGTGGCGAGGAGTTCGAGATTGTCCTCCATGCGTTGGGCGATGCGCTCCAGCAGGCGGCCACGCTCGGTGGTGCTGGTGCTGCCCCATGCGCGGCGTGCGGCGTGCGCGGCGTCCAGCGCCTTATTCACGTCGGCGGCGTTGGAGCGGGCGATACCGCACAGCACTTCACCTGTCACTGGCGTGATGTTCTCGAAGTATTCGCCGCTTGCAGGTGGCACCCAGCGGCCACCGATGTAGTTGTCGTACTGCTTGCGCAGTTGGATGGGGTGTTCCGCCGTGGCGGGATTCAGCGCGGGGGTGGTGGCCATGGTTGCTCCTTTGTGGCGAATGCACGCTTCCGCGAGCGAACAGTGTGGCGCGTATTGCGGCAATCGGAATCCTACGCCTGCCGATGACTTGTTGTCGCGGAACGCGGCATTCACTCGCACGTCACGCGGCGTTCGCGCGAAATTCACGGTGCGTCCATCTGGCGTTTTTAGTGTGGATGTACGCTCGACAAACTGGCTACAGATCAATCGTCCGCCGCAACCGTGGCTTGTCAAGCCACGGTTGCCCTTTGCGAAGTTCCTCTTGAGGAGATCCAGTGATACAGAGCATTCTTGCGTCAGCAGCAGCAACCGGTTTGCTGATGGCACCCGCCATGCAGGCTCAACAGAGTACGGCGGTGCAGGACGTGGGCACGGCGACTACGCCAGGCCAGGCTGCTCAGCCGGGAACACAATCGCCGGACAAAGAGAAAATTACGACTTCGGACAGCGTGACGGTCACAGCGTTGGGCGCGACACGCGACGTACAGATGGTGGACAGCAAAGTATTGCTGGAGCAGTCCCCCGGCACCAGCCCGATTGCCGTGCTGGCACGGTTACCAAGCGTGATGATCAACTCCGCTGACCCGTATGGGGCGTATGAGTGGGCGCTTCGGATCTCTGTGCGCGGGTTTAATCAGAACCAGCTCGGCTTCACGCTGGACGATGTGCCGCTGGGCGATATGAGTTACGGCAACCTGAACGGGCTGCACATTAGCCGCGCCATTATCGATGAGGATCTGGGCAGCATCTCGCTTTCCCAGGGCACAGGTGCCCTGGAGACTGCCTCCACCAGCAACCTGGGCGGGACCGTGCAGTTCTTTTCGGGCGATGGCAGCGATAAACGCCGTCTGGACGTCCGGCAAAGTTTTGGCAGCTTTGCCGGCTTGCGCACTTTTGGCCGCTTTGACAGCGGTTTGATGCACACGCATACCAAATTCTATCTTGCCGGAGTCTATCAGCACGCGCAGAAATGGAAGAGTGTAGGTGATCGCAACCAGGACTACTACCAATTCAACGGCAAGCTAACCCAATATATCGGCGGCAAGGGCGTGCTGAACTTTTACGCGGACGTTTCAAACCGCCGCGAGGTGGATTACCAGGACTTGAATAAAGTCTGGACGCAAAAGCTCGGCTATAACTGGGATAACTTCGGCAACTGGGGACAGGCGGTACAAGCCGCGCTGGCATGCAATGGTCTGGCGGCATATCCATCACCAGTGAGTAGCCTGGCTGCGAACGACGATCCGTGTGATGCGGGATATTACAACGCAGGTGGAGTTCGGAAGGATGTTCTTTCGTATATCAACTACAAGACGGCGATCGGCAGCCACCTGACATGGAAGACAACAGCATATGGCCACGGCAACGATGGCGTGGGTCTCTGGTTTACACCGTATGTACCAACGTTCAGCAGCCCCACCACGTACTCATCACCAATATCGTTACGAACCTCGGAGTACGGCATTAAGCGCGGGGGCTTCCTGACTTCGCTCTCGTACGAGTCTGCGCATAACACTGTGGAGGGTGGCGCGTGGTTTGAGAAGGAGGATTTCAAGCTGGCGCGGAGGTATTACGGCACTTCTATCGCGTCTCCCCTGCGGTCCATCTATGATTTCCAGACGGGAGCGTTTGCCACGCAGTGGGCGTATGACTTCCCGAGCACGGTGTACCAACTGCACCTACAGGATCAGTACAAGCTGAATACTGCAATTACTCTGGCCGCTGGATTTAAGTCCGTCGAGACGAACCAGACGGGCAACTTGACGGCTGCGAATACTGGGCCGATTGTGATCCCGCAGTTTTCATCGAATTCGGCCAGTTTTGCGCAGGGCAGCCTGGAGTCGGGCAGTGCCTTTCTGCCCCAGTTCGGCTTTGATTGGAAGATAAATCAGAAGGATGAACTCTTTGCGGATGTCGCGAAGAACGTTCGTGCCTTCCAGACGGGCGGAAACGGCTTTGGCACGTCGCCTTGGGGTACTACGCAGGCCGGTTTTAACGCACTGACGGGAACACTCAAGCCGGAGAGTTCTTGGAGTGAGGAGGTTGGATACCGGCATACAGACAACCGCATCAATGCGCAGGCAAACTATTTTCACGTGAACTTCCGCAACCGCCTGTTGGCCATTACACAGGGACCTGGCATTGCCGGTAACGCGGCGCTGCTGTCCAACGTCGGTGGCGTAACGACGAACGGTATCGATGCGGCGGGAACGGTTCAGTTTATGAACGGCTGGTCGCTGTATAACGCCGTGACATTGAGCCGTTCAACCTATGACTCGGACTATACCGCTGGCGGCCATGTTATTTCAACGGGCGGCAAGGTGGTGGTGGATGCTCCGCAATTCTTGTATAAGGCGAATCTGACCTACGCGCACAAGGGTCTCGATGCACACATCGGCGCGGATTACTTCTCAAAGCGCTACTTTACCTATACCGACGATAATTATGTAGATGGCCGCTTCCTGGCCGACTTTGGCACCAGCTATCACATCGACGAGGCTGGCATCTTCGACCAGGTAAAGCTACAGTTCAATATCTACAATCTGGCGAACGCTAAGTATTACTCGACGATTGGAACAAACGGATTTATCGCCAGCGATCCGACGTCGGTGAACAACAACACGTTGCAGGTGGGTGCGCCGCGCGCTATCTCGGGGACGTTCTCAGTTCGCTTCTGAGGCCGGCCACGGCGAGCGGACGCTATACCTGGCGGCGAGAGAACTCTACGCCTACTTGTGCTTTGTTGTCGCCGTCAGCGATGGCATTCACGCCGGAGCCGCCTTGGACCTAGTGGCGGTTCAGCAGTGGCTCCGGAGGCGGTTCGGGCCGTCCCTTGAGCAGCCAGTCGACACGGCTCACCACATCGGCCTCTTGCGCTTCGCCGCTGATCCGGGTGACCGCCTCGCCTTGCTCGTTGATGATGACGGTGCCCGGAACGATGTCCCCGAGTCCGAAATCGGCCATCGTGTCGGTCGTGGCACCTGTCCAGGTTTGAAGGTGGATACCGTGCACCGCGATAAAGGCGGCAATCTCACCACGTGTCTTCTTTTCATCAATCGAGACCGCAACGAACCGCACGGGCTTTCCGGCGTAGCTATCACTCAGATGCGACAGCCGCGGCAACTCTTCCTGACACGGTCCGCACCAGGTAGCCCAAAAACTGAGCACAACGATGTTGCCCCGCAGATCCTTCAACTTTTGCTTGTGGCCGTCCAAATCTTTCAGGGCCAGATCTGGAACCGGATGTGCTGACGCGCAGGCGGTGCCGGACAGGAAAAAGAAGAGCAAAAGATAATGAAGCACGTGGTTCACGGCAGGTAACCCCGGTCGGCTAGAGGGACGATAACAGGAGGATGGCCGCACCTGCTGAACGATACACGGTCTAGAAATGATGTGACAGGCTCGCCACAACGGTGTAATCAGCAAAGAAGGCATCGCCATTGGTGATTTTGTTCTGGATTTCGGGAACGCTGGGTGGCCTGTTCCGGTACAGAGCCCATGGCCCGTTGACCGAAAGAGTGTCACGCTTGTAGCTCAACATCAGACCTGGGTCTAGCGAGACGATCGATCCTGGACGGCGGAAACCGTTGCTGTCGCCCAGCAGATCGCGCACAGGCACACCTTCGCCGCGAACGCCAAAGCTGAGTGCAACTGGTCGCAGCTTCGGAACCGCCTGGGAGACACCCGCGCGGTAGAGATACTGGTCGGTGACGGACATGACGCCCTGGCCGGGCTGGGAGCGAAAGGTCGCAACTCCATTTCTGTCTAGGGGATTGAATAAATAGCTCGCCTGACCATAGGCCGAGGCCCCACGCCAGAGACGTTTGTAGCCCTGCGTTCCCAGGCTGAAGCCCCACGCGCCGTCACCAGGTTGCATGGATTGATCCGCCGTGGCTTTGATGGTCTTGCCGCCCAGCAGACCGGAACCTGTCGCGTTGTTGATACCTGTCGGTATCTTCAGTTCCGCGCTGATGGCGATGTTGCCGCCGCTCTCCGCTGGCGGCTGCAGGATCCATGCCTGCGCGCCCACCAGCATGTCTCCAAGACCGCTCACCTGAAATATGCCGCTTGGCGGATAGATCTGGTTGCGCGTGCCGTTGAAGACAGGAACGTCCGCAACCAGGCTCCAGCGAGGAGACAGCCGGTATTGAATGCCGACGTCAAAGATGTTCTGATGATTCCGCACGGCAGTGGGCCGGGCAATCTCCGTGTCTCCCTGGAAGTACTTATTGGAATTGAAGACGCGATATCCGATATCCACGGTGAGATTGTGGATGGAAAACGGCGAAACGAAACGACCGTCTGCTTGCACCAGTTCGCTGATGGAACGTTGACTGGTATGGGCGGCAACACAACCCTGTGCAAACCCACAGTTGCCGGCCAGCGACGAAGCCGCAAGAGGCAAGGCAAAAAGCAGTCCCCTCGAAATATTCATGAATTCCTCAGCTGAGATCAGCGCTCATTCGACATGAGCGAGCCTGTGCAAAGCGCTGATCTTGAGCAATCCGATAATACGCAGCCAGCCGAATTATGTCTAGATCGTTAGCTGGAAGGAATACAGTTTAGAACAATTAAAGTTGAGTGTAGAATTTGGCTGAGATAGCTGCCGCACGATGCCGAGGATGCGTACATTCAACTTCTTGAATGCTTGCATTTGTCCAGGGATTACCTCCCGCCCTTATAGTCCACGAACAGGTCTGGATACTCACGCTTGAGGGCGTCGATCTTGGGCCTGTCGCAAACCTGGATGTAAGGGTTATTGGGGTTGTGCAGAGCGTAATCCTGGTGATAGTCCTCCCCGCGATAGAAAGCTTTGAGCGGCGTTACTTCGGTGACAATCCTGCTCTTGAAGACGTGCGCCGCGTCAAGTTGCGTGATGTAGGCTTTCGCGACGCGCTCCTGTTCGGACGATGTGTAGAAAATGGCGGAGCGATAGGACGTGCCAACGTCCGGCCCCTGGCGGTTCAGTTCAGTGGGATCATGCGCAACCGAGAAGAAGATGCGAAGCAGATCACCGTACGTGATGAGCGAAGGATCATAGGTGACCTCGACCGATTCGGCATGGCCAGTGGTTTCAGTCGTCACCTGGTCGTAGGTTGCGGTTCTGGCGCTGCCGCCTGCGTATCCCGCTACCGTCTTGCGGACGCCCTTCACACGTTCAAAGACCGACTGCGTACCCCAGAAGCAGCCACCCGCAAAGACCGCGGTCTGTAGTTTGCCCGGAGCCAGCGCCACGTCCTGCTGTGGTTTGGGAAAGGCACCGCGATCCAGGGCATGGCCGCAGAGCGGCAAGGCCAGAACAGCAGAGAGCATGACAGCACGAAATGGCTTGATGAACATGAAAGATCCCACTCCAGCTTGGACGCACTGCTTGCGGGAACGTTCATCAGCAGGGTACGGAACCTTGTTCCGCCTGGTTAAATCACGTACACCACGTGGAGAAGACTGGGATGCGGAAGTGCACGTTGGTTCCTGAAAATGTCTGCTGCAAGACACAAGCGCATAATACTGATGTGGGTTGTGCTTCCACCACCGGCTTGCCAGAGGGTGAACGTTCTTTCTGAGCCGTCGAACTCGTACCAGGAAAGATTGGCCCTGTTGAGCGTTCATCTCATCAATCCCAGCGACAATTCGTTCGGAACTGCCGTCATCACGCCGCGTTGGCTCTTCGTTTTAGCAGCCGCAACACCTTCCTTTGTTGGAGATCCCATCCTTGTGGATGAGTCACTGGAACCTACGGATCCAGAGACGATTCAAGCTGGCGATATTGTCGGCATCAGTGTGCACACCGGCAATGCCCTGCGCGGCTATGCCGTGGGACGGATGGCGCGTGCGCGTGGCGCATGGGTCGTTTATGGGGGTATTCACGCGACGCTGTTTCCCGAGGAAGCGCTGGAAAAGGGCGAAGCGCACGCGGTCGTCAAGGGTGACGGGGATATCGCCTGGGGTAACGTCGTGCGCGACTGCGTGAGTGGCACGCCGGGACGCATCTACGAGGGCGGCCGGATTGAAGGCACGGACTTTCTGGCTGGGCGCTGGGATCTGATGAAGCGCGACAAGTATATGTGGGCGTCCGTACAGACCATCCGTGGCTGCCCCAAGCACTGCTCGTTTTGCAGTGTGTGGCGCACCGATGGACAGGCACCCCGCCAGCGAAAGTTTCATAGCGTGATCGATGAAATTATCGATCTGCGCCGCATCGGCTTTCGCTTCATCGCTCTTGCGGACGATAACTTCTACCCTGTTACCCTTACTGATCTCCGCCTGGCGCGCGAGCAGAAAAACCATGCCCGCGTGGCAGAGCTGACCGCGATCCGTGAAGAGCGTTTTGAGTTAATGGAGGAGCTCTCCAAGCTGCCGAAGGACATGGTCTTCTTTACCCAGATCACGATGGAGGCGGGCGAGGATAGCGAGTACCTAGACGCGATGCGCCGCGCCAACATCAAGGGCGCGCTAGTCGGAGTCGAGGCCGTCACGCCAGAGGGTCTGAAAGCCGTCTTCAAGGATTTCAACTATTCCGGTGATGCGCTTGCGAAGCAGTTACAGACGTTTAAGCAGCATGGGGTGCATGTGCTTGGGTCGTTCATCTTTGGCCTGCCCACGGATAAGCCAGCCACGTTCGATGCCACGGTCTCCATGGCGCTGAAAGCGGGCGTCACGTTTGCGCAGTTTGTGATGATGACGCCCTTTCCCGGAACGGTCGATTTTGCGCGGTGGGAAAAGGAGCAGGCGAAGAATCCAACGCTGGTGGACGGCGTGCCGATTACGCGGTATTGGCTGATACCAACGGAAACCCGGCCCAAGATGTTCACGCCGCATCCATCAATGAGTTCGGGCGAGATCAGCGAACGCACGCAAAAGGTCTGGGACCGCTTTTACAACTGGAGCGCCATCTGGGAACGTTCGGCCTGCACGCCCACGCTGCGCGCGCGCATCGCGTTCATGTTCCTGTCCAAGCTCTACCGGCAAATGTACGCCGGCACGGGTATCTCGACAGACAGTGCGCGCAAGAAGAAGAGCAAGCGCTGGGCACGGTGGACCGCCGCGCAATGCCGGCGGCTCTTTGTCTCCGCACCCATGCCAGAACTGCAATCACCGGACTGGGGTGTTCGAAAGCAGAAGTCCCTTGCCGGCGCTGCAACAGAGCCGCTGATTCAGATTGGGCATGGCTGATCTGCAAGGGAATTGACGGCTAGTCGCGCCCGCTTACCAGGAATTGTTCGATCTTGCCTCCCTTTTGCGTGTAGGTGTTGAGCGACAGGGTGCGCGAGGCAAACTTCACGGTGTAGACGCGAAAAATCATGCCGCCGCGCAATTCCTCGGCGACTTGGGTGACGCTCTGGATCGGGCCGAGTGGCTGCAGGCTGCTTTGGAAGTCGCCGATCGTCTCCGGACTGAAGTAGTAGTTCGTATCGGCGGTAAAGAGGGAGCGGTCGAGCGTGCCGCTCTGCAATCCGGTAAGGATCGTCTTTGCCTGCGCGGCTGCCGCAGGGTCATAAGCAAGCAGATGTGGCAGGCTGGTTTCCTCCGGTTTGGCGGGAGGCTTTTGAGCAGGGGCGGCTGTGGCGGGTATGACGATGGGCCGCACCGCTGACGTGATGACACTCGCGCCCGGACCTTCGAAGTTCGTCAGCGCCGCGATCGCCACATCATCGTCCAGGTCGATGATGTTGTTTGATACAAAGCCGCCCACTTCACCCGAGTGATACACCAGGTGTTTGCCGCCCGTTTCGCGCACAAAGACCCCCAGGCCGTAGTGCGTTGGTGTGCCATCCTTCAGCATGTAGTCGTTTTCCATGGCGTCGTAGCTGGCTGGCTTGAGCAACGTGCGGTGAACGATGCTTTCATCCCATAGCAGCAGGGTGCTGACGGGCATGGCGAGACCACCGTCGCCGGTGTACCAGCCGGGAGCCTCAAGGATGGCGGGGCGCATGGGGCCGAGCGCGTGCTGTTCATAGCCGTGCACCTGTAGCTTGTCGCGGTCGGTGTCCAGGTCGAGAACGCCTTGCAATTTGAGTGGCTGGATGACGTTCGCCCACAGGAAGTTGTGGTATTTCTGCCCGGTTACCTTCTCAATGATCAGTGCCGCCATTTGAAAATTGGTGTTGCTGTACTGCCACTTGGTCCCAGGATCGAAGTCGAGCGGTTTGGTGGCCCACTCGCGGATCAGCGTTTCGCTATCTATGGGCTTGGTCCAGGCCGGGATGGTGTAGTCCTGCGGCGCGTAGTCGCTGTAGCCGCTGGTGTGTGTCAGCAGGTTGCGGACGGTGATTTCTTTGGCGCGAGTGAACTCCGGGAACCATTTGCTGACAGGGTCACCAAGCGTTAGTTTGCCGCGCTCCTGCAGCAGCAGGATGCAGGCGGCGGTGAACTGCTTGGAGATGGAGCCGACCGGGTACGCCATGCTAGCCTCGGCCGGAACGGCTGCGCGCATGAGCATGGAATGCATGCCGCCGGGGCGCTGGGACATGGGCTGCTCCGGCAGTACGGCATCGCCGAAGGCCTTTGCGTAGACCACTGTTCCGCCCTCCGCGACACCCACTGAGGCACTAGGAAGGTGCGTGCTTGCGACGGATCGTTCGACTGCGGCGTCGATCTGGGCGCGCTTGTCCGATGTGAGTTGCTGCGCACCGGCATGCATGGCAAGCAGGAAGAATCCCGTAACAACGGCAAATCGCATGTCTATTCCTTGGCTGTCAAAAAGAGCGAACGCAGCATGCGCCAAGGATACGCAAGGTTTGCGGCGTAGTTCAACTTGCCGGACATGGTGCTCGCCTGCCAACCCGGATGACACAATGGGATTTGTGGATTCCTTTGACATTATCGTTGTGGGCGCGGGGCCTGCTGGTGCGACAGCCGCCTACCAGTTAGGGCAGGCGGGTGTGCGCGTTCTGCTGCTGGACAAGGCTGCGGCGTTTCCACGGGAGAAGCCGTGCGGTGGTGGACTGTCCGCTCGCCTGCTGGAGCGCTTTCCGTATGTGCGCCAGTTCCTTGCTGACGGCGAGGTGCCAGTGAATGCGGTGAGCCGAGTACATCTTGAGTCGCCGGACGGCACCCGCGTCACGTACCAGCAGGCTGAGCCCATTCTGTACCTGATCCGGCGGTGGGAGTTTGATGCCGCGCTCTTTCGCCGTGCGCAGTCCGTGTGCACGGTGCGCCTTGGCGTGACGATCCGACGGTGCGAGGTGAAGCCAGATTACGTCGAGATTGAAAGCACGATAGGCGAGACTTTCACCGCGCCCATGGTTATCGGTGCGGACTCGGCGAACTCGGTCATTGCGCGGCATGCAGGACTGCGCAGCCAGGCGGCGCACAAGGAGTACGCCGTGGACATGATGGAGGAAACCCGCTATGACCGGCTGCAGGTGGCAGACCGCGAGGCGATCTATCTTTTCCTCACGCTGACCGAGACATTCGGCTATGGCTACGTCTTTCCCAAGGCGGAGCACGTGAACCTGGGCTTTGGATGCAAGCTGGACTGGTACCTGAAGGCACTGCGCGGCAAGGGTGCAGAGCACCACGCCAAGTGGGTGGACACTCTGAAGGCAAAAGGTGACGTCACGGGCGAGACGAACCGCGCTGGCTATAAGGCGTTTCCGATCCCGGTGAGCGGGCCGCTGACAAAGACGTACACGGATCGCGTGCTGCTGGCGGGAGACGCGGGCGGCTTTGTGAATGCGTTCACGGCGGAGGGAATTTTTTACGCGATGACCAGCGGTTCGCTGGCGGCAGATACCGCGTCAGCCGCCATCCGCAAACAACGGTATGATGCGGGTGAGTTGGCGGGATACGACCGTGCGTGGCACGCGGAAATTGGCAGCGACCTGCAGCACTCAGTGGACATTCAACACCGGCTGTTCAATGGGTCGGGCCGCATGGATGCCCTGGTCCGAAAAGCAAGATACGATCCCGAACTGCTGCGGCTGATCATTGGGTACAGCATGGGCGCGTCCACGTACGAGGCGCTGCGCAGCCACATGATGCGCTCCACGGTGCCCACATGGGTGTGGAGCAAGGTAAAGTCAGCGGTAGGGCTGCGCCGCTGACTTATACATATTTGCATTGCACCTGCTTTTACAAGGTACTAACTGCGATGGAAGCGCCGCCGCATCGCTCCAGCAGCAGCCAACAAGCCCGTTCCTGCAAGCATCAGGGTAGATGGCTCCGGCGTAACGGCTGTGCTGCTGATTCCGAAGGTCACCGGGCCTGTTGTGACGGAGTTATCTTGATCTTTGGTCACGAAGTCGTATCCAGTCGAACTGGCCGTGTCGGCATAGATGCTGACCTGAAACACGCCAGCCGGATTTGAGGCACCGAAAGAGAAGCCGCTGGTGTCAAGCAGGATGGACGCCGAAGGGTATAGCAGGTTGTCATTGTTGTGATACGTGCCCGCCGTGAAAAGCCCAGTCACGTAGGTGCCGGTGATACCCGTAATTGTGTCGGTGCCGTTAGCGTTTGTGGTGGCAGTGAGAGTTCCGCTGCCGGAGAAGCCGCTGGCACCACCATTTGCGCTGTAGTTAAACGTGGTTGCACCGGCAATTCCTGCAATGAACAGCAGGCTGAAGCAGACGCCTGAAACGGTACGTGCGATACGCATACAGAACCTCAACTGGGGGAATAGGACTGCGCAGACAAGCATACCCGGATTCCATTGGTCGCAACATCAATATCGCGTGACCTTCGCCTTTGTCGCATCATGACGTTTGCGCGCAGATATCTGCGGTGAGGATCACCTGCAAGCAGTTCCGTTCAGGTAGAAGACCGTTGGGTTGGTATTGGGGCCAGAGTAGTTTGCGTTCCATCCGATGCCGGTCAGTGTGGCTCCGGGAGCGATGGTTGCGTTCCAGCTTGCATTGGTTAGGGTGACGGATTTGCCGCTCTGTGTGTAGTTACTGTTCCATGCTTGTGTGATCTGCTGATTACCGCTATAGGTCCAAGTCACTGTCCAGGATGTTAACGCGGTCGAGCCCGAGTTCGTGATGGAAAGATTGCCTGTGAAGCCTGATCCCCAATCATTCTGGTCGAGATAATTGACATGGCAAGCGACCGAGGTGCTTGCCGCCTGGGTCGTGGCGCTGGCCTGATTGCTCGCGGTGGAAATACCACCCGCGGCACTGACGGCTTTTACCGTGAAGTAGTACGCCGTGGAGCCGGTAAGTCCAGTGGCCGCGTAAGTGGTGCCGCTCACTCCGCTGGCGAGTAGATTGGACGTGGCTCCCGAGGTTGTGCCCGAATAGACGTTATAGGTAACACCCGAAGTCGAACTGCCAGTCCATGACAGGTTAATTTGGGACCTGGATGCAGTTGCCGCAGTTAAGTTAGAAGGTGCGGCAGGAGCAGCGGCGGCTGGAGTTGTAGCAGCGGCTTGGTTTGATGCCGCGGAGCTGCCTGTGCTTGAGACGGCACGTACGGTGAAGTAATACACGGTGGAGGCGTTGAGGCCAGTAGCGGTGTAACTCACCGTGGTGACGCCGTTTGCCAGGACGGAGTTTGCTGCTCCAGAAGCCGTCCCAAAGTTGATGGTATACGTTACGCCTGCCGTTGAGGAAGCCGTCCATTTCAGGTTAATGCTGTTGGCGGAGGCTGCGGCTGCGGTCAGTCCAGACGGTGCAACCGGTGCAGGCGTGCTTGCCGAACCCGGATTGAGTGGAAATTGAATGCTGGCGAGCAGCCCTTGTTTTTGTGAGTTGACCGGTGTTGGATCGTAGTTAGAGTCAAGCAGCGCCAGGCTATCTTCGCCATTCAATGCCCAATATGTCCAGTTCAAGGTGTTATCGGCAGAGAGGTATTGCACCAGGCTTTGAAACCACTGCCCTTCGCTGCCAGGCGTGGAACTCTGTATGCTAGCCGCGTCATTTGGAGTTCCGAACTCTCCGAGCCAAAGAGGCGCGATGCCGTTTTTCGCGACGTAGCCCCAGTGGTTTGTCCAAACCGTGTTGAGCGAGGACGGCGTGGTGGAGGAGTTGAACCAAGATTGTCCGTAGACGCTTGGGCCGTAATCATGCGCGGAGTACACCAACTGGTTAGATACTGAGAGGGTTACAGGCGAGTTCCTCACACCCTCGAGGTTACCGCCCCACCAATAAAAATCATTGTTATAGGCGTCCACTCCCTCGACGAAGATAAGTAGCTTGGGATTGACGGCAAGTACGGCATTGCCAGCGCGCTGTGCGGCAAGGTGCCAGTCGTTGCTGCCCCCGCAGTCCCAGCAGGCCCCGCCTGAGGTCGCATTGTGAGGCTCATTGCGCAGATCGAATCCGATAACGGTAGGATTATTAAGATATCGAGAGGCGAGGTTTGTCCAATCGTTAATCCACGCACTTTCAGGGTAACTGCCCGTATACCAGAGGCCGCTGCCTTCCGCGCTGTCACCTGCTTCGGAGCGATGATTGTCGAGGATGACCTTTAAGCCAATCGTACCGGCATAAGTGACAATCTTATCCAATATCTGCAACGAATTCAGCCCGTTCAGATCGGTATTAATCGGACCGCTGGCGTTGCTGTAGCTGATACTGCTGGGGAATAAGGGTGACTCTACCATCTGGTTCGACATGGGAACGCGGATGGTGTTGTAACCGAGGTTCTTGATGGTGGAAAGAACGTTTTTGTAATCCTGCGAGGTGAGGCCGCCTGGGACGGCCCGTGTGGTCTCAAATCCATACCAATTGATGCCGGCGATCCGCACCTGCGTGCCGTTTGCGTCGAGTATCTTGTTTCCGCTGGTATGCCAATAGCCTGTGCCCTGCCCGGCTAGTGTCCCCGGCAGCAATGTCGCCGCAAATGTTATCAGGCCGGTGAGAATGGACTTGACGGTCGTATGGCTCTTTATGCACATGAGATTCACCCCTGCGGCGGAACGCGGGCAAACCATGGGCCGATTGTGGCATGACACGATCGGAGTAACTCACACAGTCCGCGAGTGTTTCATCGCGACCATCCTCACACGGAGGGTGGCGTTCTTTGTGCCATTTGATGCTCAGGGGATGCTATGAGAAGTGCGCTCTAATATCCTGAGGTCCTACGCCCCGGTGCACAGACACCGGAGCAGCAGTACAGTTCTGGAATGGATGAAGTCTGCGCAGGGGGCATCCCGTCACTGCCCGGCAGCTGTATCACCTTCCGGCATGCTGACTTCCGCGACCTGCAGTTCCGGCTGAGCGAGCACGCGCTGCGGATTGGGGAGGGGTGCGGGCGCGGCATGGTGGCCGGGTACGCTCTTCAGCGCGGCGGCGAGCACCATGTCGGCTTCAGCCGGCTCGTTGGTGTCCATGCGGCTGCCCCGGACAAACGTCCAGTGCATCTGTGCGTCGGTGGTGTAGGACGCATTCACCGTCCGGGCACGCTGTCCACCAGCGAGGCTGGCGTAATCCTGCCAGCCATTCTCGTCACAGACCACGACGAAATGCCAACCGGCGGGCGCACCATGACGCTTCACCGCATCGCGCATCTCGACCATCTTGGTCTGGCATGCGGCGACATCGGTGGCGCTCATGTTGTCAAGCTCGCCTCCAATGCAGAAATGAGTTTCGGCGACGGCGGAGGCGGAGAGGCAGAAGAAGAGGAGCTTGGCAGGAAGACCGAAGAGACGCATGGGGTGAACTCCAGAATTAGTTTTCACTTACCATTTCGGCCCGGTTCGTGCCTTCACGAGAGTGACCCGAGCTTTCCCCTGTAGTGATTTGCTGCAAACCTCGAGAGGACTGCCGCCTCATCTTAGGAAGGAGCAGGCCGAAGAGTTGTTGTAGCGTGCCGGAGAAAACGGGACGTTTCTGATGAAACACTTATGTAGTCCCACAAAAAAGCTGTTGCGAGAAACTGGCATGACCAGTACAGTCAGACTTGGTTCCTCCGCAAGTTGCACCTCCCCCAAGGTAGACCATGCGATTTCGTGCCATTGCTACATCCTGTCTGCTGATTGCTATCAGCGCCGGTAGCGTAACTACGCTAGCGGCCAATCCCGACTGTTCCCGTTGGATTCGGGAGTACCAAGACGCGCTGGCGAAGCGTTCGGTTGCGGCTAAACGGCACGTGGTGCATGCTGCCCTGCACCTTGGCGTGCCCCGGCCGAAGCTGCTGCTGGCGAGCGTGCCCACGCACAAGAAATACACGCCCAAGCTGAGCCCAGCCGAGATGCTGAAGCGATTCAAGATATTGTGCGGCGAGGATCTGCCAGATGACGCGATACCGGCAGAGTTCATCCCCACGGGGCTTGAGACTGAGTTAGTGCAACCGGCGTTTCCGGATGCGGCTCCTCTTGGCGACACGGGAATCACACCAGTTACATTCGCGCCAGTGACTCCAGCTGTGGTGACCGGACCCGCAACTCCGGTGGCGGCCACGCCCATGCCGCTTGCGCCGTTTACGCCGTTTGTTCCTGTCGCACCCAGCATTCCTGGAACAAGCACGACCGGAACAGGTACGACGGGAACCGGAACAAGCGGAACTGGGACGACGGGGACCGACACCGGAACCACACCCTCTCCAGTGCCAGAGCCGAGCACGTTGATTCTGTTGCTGACGGGCGGCAGCTTAGGCGTAATGCCAGCCATTCTGCGGCGGCGCAGACGCCTGCGGCAATCCTAAGGGGCTAAACTCTATAGCAACTCTTCCGTCTGTGCTGGTGCTATCCCGCGGCTTAGCCATGAAAAGGTCAGGCTAACGGGCGCGGCCAGCCCTGCCGGGCAGGCTTCGACGAGCGCGCGAAAGCGGGGGAGATCCTCGGCCTCAAAGAGGTGAGCCGCCCCCGCCAGCAGCAAGAACGTAAGCACCGCCAGCAGGGCACCACATCCTGTCAGAATGGATCCCTGGAGGATGCCCGTGGTGATGGCTAGATGCATCACAGGCAGGTATCCCAAACATGCCGCGACAACGCTGATCAGCGTAACCTTTCCGAAGAAGCTCCATGGCAGGCGCACGGCATATCGCCGTATTGCTAACAGCCACAGCACGCCCACACATAAGAACTGCGCGACACCGCTGCCGATGGCCGCTCCCAATGCTCCATGCCGTGGAATGAGTGCAGTGGCGACGGCGATATCGATGACCGATGCCACCAGCGTGGTCCAGATGAAGTACGACTGGCGTTCCAACGTCTCAAAGAGGGTCTGCACTGGCGTCAGAAAGGCTTTTGCAACACAAAGCAGGGGCGCGGCCGTGGCGACCGCAAGAGCTCCGGCGTACTTCCCTCCGTAGAGCGTCAGCAGGACGGCTCCGGCCAGAGATGTGGCGATAATGTGCAGCGGAATAGAGGTGAGCCCCAGATAACGAGCAGATGCGGCCGTAAGCAGGGGTACCCGTGAGCGGTCGCGACCGAATTGCGCAAACATGCTGGCACCCGTGGCCGAGGCAAAGACCGTGGGAAAGACCAGCAGCCGCTCCGCCAGGCTGAAGGCGACGGAGTAAAAGGCGACTTGCCGGATATCCGGCGAGAAGTATTTCAGCAGCATGACCTCGGAGCGGTCCCAGACGACAAGCGTCAGCAGCATGCCGGTTACGCTCTGCAGGGCGAAGCTGCGCATGCGCAGCGGCAGACCTGAAGGAATCGACGCTGTGTCGCGCGAGTGCCACGCATTGATGCGCCGGTACGTTGGAATGAACCGCACCAGAAAATCTGTGAGCCGCATGAGCAGCATGGAGATGCAAACGCCCATGACGCCCCAATGCAGAACGACGGTAAGCATCGTGATCACGAAGAAGACGGCAGTGGAGGCAAGGGAGCCGGGCAGGTTCGCGGAAAGGTCTTCCGCCGCCACGTTGGCGTAGGCGGAGACGGAATTGACCATGGACGGCCAGACACTCAGCACCAGCAGCAACGCCGGAACCCGGTACTCTGGAGTTGCATCGTGCAGCACCCAGAGAACGCAGCCGATGGCGGCAACAGATGCCATCAGTAGTTGCGCTATCAGCGTTCGAAGGTAGACGTAACGGGCCGCGCCATGCTGGCCACCGCCCAGGAACTCCGCCATATACTTGCGTGTCGTGGCTGGAATCCCAATGCCGCCCAACGTGGCCGCGATGTTGACCACCCAGATGACATAAATGATGTAGCCCATCTTGGAGGGGCCAAGCGTCCGCGCGATCAGGATGGACGTGATGAGGGACGCGGCAAAGCTGACCACGTTCTCCAGCGCGAACCAGGCGGTATTACGGAGAATTGTCCGGGTGTTCACCGTCTCCTTGTGACGCGAGTGGTCTCCGGGAGAGAGATCCTATCCGAGCCGGTCAAGTTCCGCCTGCGCCTTCTTGCCAATCTCGGAACCGCTGCCGAGGGTTGCCGCTTTTTTTAGGCTGGTCTGTGCCGCGGGTTTGTTGTTCAGCTTTTCGTAGGTCAGGCCCATATGGTACTGGATGCTGGCGTTCTCCGGGCTGGTCTTGGCCGCGCTTTGCAGCAGGTCCAACGCGGAACTGTACACGCCCTTCTTGTAATACACCCACGCCAGTGTGTCGTTGATGTCTGGTGAGTTCGGTGCGGCGCGTTGCGCGGACTGCGCCAACGTTAGCGCCACGTCCGTGTTTTGGCCATTCTCAGCCATCAGGTAGGCAAGATTATTCTGGACCGTGGGTTGCTCCGGCTGTAGTTGGAGCGACTTCTGGTAGAAGCCGATGGCTTTGGTCTGGTCGCCGGCTGCCTCCGCCAGCATGCCCAGGAAGGATTGCGCCTGCGCATCCTGCGGGTGAGTTCCCGCCCACTTTGTCCAAAGATCGGTGGGACCGTTGACGTCATTGGTGGCGAGGCCCGCCTCCGTGTACACGCGCATGGCCGCGACGTCGGATGGGTTGATCTTCATGGCCTGCTGTGCGCTGTTCATGGCGCTGTGGGGATCTTTCGCCGCCAACTGCGCTCCAGCAAGCTCCACCAGCAACCCGCTATTGCTGGGATTGCGTGCGATCTGTTGCTGGATGAGGGCAATGGCAGCGGCGGGCTGGTTCGCCTGCATGTCCAGGCGGACAAGCAGCGGCAGCGCACGAGAGTTCGGATCGATGGCCATTGCCTGTTCAAGCAGGCCGCGGCCTTCGGGGATGCGGTTCTGTTTGAGGCGTATCTGGCCCATCTCGACCAGCGCCTGCGCGTTCCTTGGGTCCATCTTGAGAACTTTTTGCAGATTCTCGAGCGCCGAATCATAGTGTCCATCACTCGCGTCCGCGGTTCCCATCCAGAGATACGGCAGAGGGGCATTGGGGTAGAGCTTGGTCATCTGCGCCGCGATCTGGCGCAGACCGCTCTGATCACCCTTTCGGCTCGCGATTTCCGCAAGGCCGCTCGCCGCCGCCAGGCTACCCGGAGCGCGTTGCAAGGCTGCGCGGAAGTTCGTCTCGGCAGTATTCAGGTCGCCACGATCACGGGCCAGAAAGCCAAGTTCGATCTTCAAATCCACGTTGTCCGGATTATTGCGAACCGCGTTGTTCAGCAGCGTAAACGCGTCGTCGGTCTTGCCGGCATGCAGCAAGAGGCCGGTCTTGATCTGAACATACTGCGGATCGTTGTCGTGGCCCTCCTTCAGTTTATCCACGATGGCATTGGCCTTGTCGAAGTCACCACGGGCGGCAAGGGTGCGAGCGTAGGCAATCTGAATAGGAAAACTTTTGGGGTGCTTGGAGGCGAGCGCGGCATACGCGGGCTCGGCCTTTGCCGCCTGTCCAGTATGCTCGTAAAAACGTTCCAGCATGCCCGCGCCCTCTGGATCGTCGGCGAAGTCATCGCTGGCCTGCTGGATGACCTTTTCCGCCTGCTGTAGGTTCTTTTCACGGATGTACAGTGAAGCGAGCGCAACCCTTGCCTGGAGGTTCTTCGGCGAGGAGGAAACCGCGGCATTCAGCTGCGCTTCGGCACCCGGCATATCGCTTTGCACTTCAAGCAAGGCAGCCAGCGCCAGGCGTGCGTTCGTATTCTTGCCATCCAGCTGGACAGCTTTCTCGAGTTCCTGCCGTGCAGCCGGAAGGTCCTTGCCGCCCGCGCCTTCCAGGATGCCGAGCGACGTGTGCAGATCGGACCGGTTTGGGTCGACGGTAAGGGCTTTGTTGATGGTCTCGATCGCACCCTGACGGTCGCCCTTGAAGGCCGCGACGCCAGCCAGCAGCGCAAACGCGTCTGGATCGTTGGGCTTCATCTTAAGAACGGCATTTGCCTGTTCCGCGGCGCGATCCGGCGCGCGTCCAGCGAGCAGCAACTGCCCCAGGTCAATCCGGGCTTTGACGTTGCCCGGGGCAAGATTTACCGCCGTAAGCAGTTCGGGGTAGGCCTGGTTGCCCATGCCCAGCTTCAGAAAGGCCTTACCCAGTTCATAGTGCGCGGGCGCGAAGTTCTTATCAGCCTTGAGCGCGTTGAAGTACTGTAGCGTCGCTTCCCGGTACTTGCCTTCCTGCGCGTACCGCTCGCCGCTCTCCAGGTACTTCTGCTTGCGGACGTTGGGGTCGCGGTTGCATCCCGCCGTGACGGCGAGGGCGGCAAGCAGGACCGTGGCAGTGGAACTGCGGAATATCAGCGAGTAAGACTTCGGCATGCGTTCTGTGTCCTTGTTGGCTGCCAGTGAGAATCGCAGCCCTGTGCGATAGAGTTAGTCGGGGATATAGGCGGGCAGCATGGTGGCAATGTCACCGGCAAAGGTTGCCACGCGAGCATGTGCCGCGTCCGCCGTCTCGCCGGGAACGACCGGCGTGATGACGCGGATCAGGGCACCGTCCGTGCGATTGTAGCGGATGGCATCCAGCAGCATGTACAGCTTGGCGCGATAGTCACTGGCGATGCTGCGGCCATGCGCGCGGTACCAATACAGCACCTCCTGCCGGTTGGTGCCGTCGGTGATGATGTAGTCGCCCACGGTATAGTGGTGGCCATCTCCGCCCGAAATGGCGGTGGTCCCCGAGGACTCAAAGGTCCAGCCGGAGCCGGGCAGGCAGTTCTGTGGCGAATGGATGGCCTGGCCTGTCCGTTGCGTGGGGAAATAGCCGATGAAAAGGCTGATCGGCAGCGGAGCGTTTGCCTGTGCTGCGGCAGTCGTTTCCCCGGTGTAGAGCCTGTTGAGAAAGTGCCCTTTGCCGAGCACCTCCAGCGCCTCCTCCGGAATGGGAATATCCGTGCCTTGCCGCCGGTCCACGACATGGGGCAACAGATCCAGGGGAACGCTCTCCGGCACACGATCGACGGCGCTGCGCAGGAAAAGAATGGATGCCGTTCCCGCCATCATGGCGGCGACGGAAAGGAAGCGGGGCCAGGTCATACGGGACGCTCCGCCGGTGCGGTGTGCCTGGGCACGAGGCTCATAAGGCGTTGCAAGAGATACACCAGCCCCAGGGAGAACAGAAACATCAGCCATCCGGAGAACTCATGAAAGAAGCCCCTGGCCTTATCAGGGTCCCAGAACTGAACGCAAAGCCCCGTGCCAACGATACGCAAGGCGTTGGCGGCAACGGCAATCGGAATGCTCGCAAGTGCAAGCCAGGTGCGGCGCCATGTGGACGGCTCCAGGAGATACCCATAGATCACCGCGACGGTGAAAAGGCTCATCAGGGAGCGGATACCGCTGCAGGCCTCGGCGACCTCCAATTTCATCGTGGGCAATTCAATCACGTTTCCCTCGCGCAGCACCGGCACATTCAGCAGCGGCAGGATGGAACTGGCCAGCCGCGATGCAAGCAACTGAAGCGGAAAGGTGATCTGGTTGAAAAGAACAGCAGGAAAGGGGATGGCCAGAAGCAGCATCAGCAAAGGAAATTTAAGCACGCGCAGCATGGGAAGGCCGGCAAAGGTCCAGATGAGTCCGGCGAGCAGCATCAGGCCGGAGATGCGGGCGAGGAAAAGTTCCGCGCCATAAACGCCTGTGATGTAGATCAGAAGGCCGAAGGCGACCAGGCCCACGCCCGCCCAGGAGGGCCGGACCGGCGTTTCAGCCACCTCGCGGCGCTTCTCCCAGATCACATACGCGCAAAAGAACGGAATAAGAAAGCCATGCGCGAAATCTGGAATGATGTACCAGTCCAGGACCAGCTTGATGCCAACCCTGAGGTAAAGCACGCCCAATAGCAGCAAGAGAACGCCCCACGCCCATGCGGGCAGACCCGCCACCGGGCGTTCCAGCCCTTGGCTTTGCTCTGTCTCGAGCCGTGGCATGGTCATGGTGCTATCGGTCTGCATACACCTCTCGCGTGTGGACGATCAAGCAGAGTTTCTTCTTTTCGGAACGCTGCCGATAAATGAGTAACATGCATCCCGTACATCTGCCTTCCATTTTCGCACCTCTGGTGAAACACTTGGAACTGCGATGGAAAGCCGTTTCGGCGGTGCGTCTCATAATAGGACGGAACCAACGCTCGCAGGTACGAATGAAGAGTAACCGCAACACTCCCCTTTTGGCATGCCTTCTTTCGCTGCACATCGCTGCGGCGCAAGCGGTGAGCAGGCCCGTCGTCACACCTATCCAGCAGGGTTCCCCGGCTCCAACCGCCGGAGCCGCGCCGGTAAAGACTGGCGCTTCCGCCGCCTTGTCGCCCGAGTACAGGATCGGACCCTACGATGTTCTTCAGGTGACGGTCTGGAAAGAGCAGCAACTCTCCGGAACGTTTCCCGTGCGGCCCGACGGTATGATTTCGCTGGTGCTGCTGGGCGATGTGCCAGCCGCGGGCGTTACTCCCGTGCAACTTTCACAGAACGTGACGGAAGGCCTGAAGAAGTACATCCAGGACCCTCTGGTTACCGTAGTTGTAACAGCGGTGAACAGTCAGAAAGTGTACGTGGTGGGCGAGGTGCAGCATATTGGGTCGGTGGAATTGTCGCCGGGAATGACGCCGCTGGAAGCGATCGCGGCATCCGGCGGTCTGAACACCTATGCAAATGCGAAGCACGCGTATATTCTGCGCGGCGAACCGGGGAAGCAGAAGAAGATTCCGTTTGACTACAAGAGGGCACTCAAGGGGCAGCCGGGACAGGCCATCGTTCTGGAAACGGGTGATACGGTCGTGATTCCATGAGGGGCCGCTCTCTGATTCTCTGCGCCTGCTCGGGCGTGGCAATGGCGGTTTCATGCCACGGGCAAGCGGCACCCTCGGCCGGTGCGGCAGGCCCGCATACCGCGGAGCCCGGGCTTTTGAACTACACCGTCACAGCATCCAACTCCGTTATTTTCGGCTACAACGGGACAAGCGGAACGTCGGATAGTGTAAACATCGCCGGAACCGCGAACTATGTCTCTGGAAGCGACCGGCATCCGACCAGCTTTATCTACGCGGGCGGCTATCTTTTCGGCAACAGTGGGCAACCGTCGAGCTCGTTTCAGAATGTTGGGGTTACCCAGGTGCTGAACAGCCGCAAGTGGACCTTGATCGGCAGTGACATCATCAGTTATCTGCCGGTGACGCCGCGCTTTGGCCTGTCTGGCGTCGCCGGCGTAGGCGATGTAGGCACCCTGCCGGTCTCGACCGGCCTGGTTCCGGGAAATGCCGTGCTGACCAATTATGGACGGCGTATCACCAACGATGCGACCATCGGCATCGATTACCGCTTCAGCGGTCGCACCGGTATCCGCAGCTCTGGCAGCTACATCACGCAACACTTTTTTGATGGAAACGGAATCCAGAATAACGAACTCTATGCGGGCGGTGAACTCGATCACCAGTTGACCCGTGCCACGCTGATCGGTGCCGGCTATACCTTTACGCGTGCAACGTATCCACAGAGTACCTTTAGCTTCACCTCGCATAGCGTTTCGGGCATTTTCGAACACACGTTTAACGCAAAATTCTCGATGACTTTATCTGGCGGACCGCAGTGGACCTCTGGCAGCGACAGCACGATCATTCCTTCGCGGCTAAGCGCGGCGGCCAGCCTGGGTGCGTTTTACCTCTTGCGGGAGAACACGTTTTCCGCCACCTACAGCCGGGGGACCAGCACCGGATCTGGCGCGCTGTATGGTGCCACGTCCGATACGGTAAGCGTGGCCGTGCAGCACACCTTTCACCGCGACTGGATGGCCGGCCTGTTTTCCAGCTACGGCCACGCGCAAAGCCTGTCCAACCTGCCGGGCCTGTATAGCTCGGCCAATTCCTTTACGGCCGGGATTCAGGGGACGCGCCGTATCAGCGAGCACTGGTCCGCGTTTGCAAGCTATGCCGCGCAAACCCAATCGGTCAGCCAGATTCTTGTTGTAAACAATGCATTTAACGGGACCGCGCACATCATTACGGCTGGCATAACGTATGCTCCGCAGCCAATTCACTTAGGACGGAGGTAGATCGATGCTTGGCCATCGTCCCTTGAAACCCAGCGACTACGCCGGCATTGCCAAGCGGCGCGCTCTCTATGTCATAGTCCCCATGGTCCTTTTAGCGGTGGTTGCGCTGGGGATCAGCTTTTTCATTTCGCCCCGGTACGTCTCGCAGACACTGGTGCTGATAGAGCAGCAAAAGGTGCCGGACGACTACGTCAAGCCCGTGATCACCTCCGATCTGGATGACCGGCTGGCGTCGATGAAGGAGCAGATTCTCAGCCGCTCCCGCATTCAGCCCATTATTGAGAAGTTCAATTTGTTTCCTGGCCTGAAGATGGACGAGAAGCTGGACGCAACGCGCAAGAATATCGAGATCAAGCCGATCCGGTCAGAGATCAGCCACTCGAATGGCTTGCCCGGCTTCTTCATTTCATTCAAGGCATCCGACCCTCGTACGGCGCAGCAGGTGTGTGGCGATATTACATCGTTATTTGTGGATGCCAGCTTGCGCGACCGCGCGCAATCCGCGCAGGGGACCACGGAGTTCCTGGAATCCCAGTTGGCTGAAGCCAAAAGCAACCTGGATACCCAGGATGGAAAGCTGGCCGACTTTCAGCGCAAGTACATTGGCCGCTTGCCGGGCGAGCAGAACACGAACATGAACCTGATGGCCAGCCTCAACACGCAACTGGATGCCACCACCCAGCAGATTGCGCGCATGGAGCAGGACAAGGCGTACCAGGAGTCGCTGCTGTCACAGCAACAGGCGACGCGTGACGCGTTCACGGGCGAACCAAAGACCGCAAGCGCGGATGAGCGCAAGGCACAACTAACGCAGATGCAGGCTGAAGAGGCCGAATTGAGCGCACGCTATACGGAGAGCTACCCAGACGTGGTGGCAATCCGGCGCAAGATCGCCGACCTGAAGCGTGACATGGCCAAACCCGCTCCGTCTGTCTCCACCGCGGCCTCAGGCACGGCAACCAAAGCACCCGAGCCACTCGGCATCCAGCAATTGCGGGCGGCCATTCGCGCCACGGATGCGGGCATCAACCAGAAGCGTGCCGAGCAGATGCAGCTACAGGGAGGCATCCGGCAATACCAGGACCGGCTGCAGTCTTCGCCATTGGTCGAGGAAGAGTACAAGCAGCTGACGCGCGATTACCAGACGGCGCAGAAGTTCTACGATGACCTCCTGGCGAAAATGAATCAATCCAAGATGGCGACCAGCCTGGAGCGTCGCCAGCAAGGCGAGCAGTTCCGCGTCATGGACGAGCCAAACCTGCCGGATTCACCCTCGTTCCCGAATCGCGGCCTGTTTGCCGCCGGTGGTGCCATGCTGGGCCTCCTGCTGGGCCTGGGCCTGAGTGCGTTGCTGGAGTACCGCAACACCGCGATTCGGTCTGACGAGGATGTGTACGCATTTCTCCACCTTCCAACGCTTGGCGAAGTGGAGCGCTTCGGAACGCGGCCCATGATCCAGAAGTCGCCACCCTCCATGAACCAGCAGAAGCCTGAGGGGAAGGAACGATTCCTGTTCCGAAAGCGGAACATTGCCACGGCGGCGGAACAACACTAGGTTTCGCACGGGAGCAATGACTGTTTCACTTTGAATAATTACGATGCGTGAAACGGCGCATACCGGCTTGGCTTACGCGAGCCGCCTGCGAGGGACTTGGGTGGCTTCACGGGTTTACATGGCATGCCGGTACGTTGCCGCGTACTGTTAACGCACGGCAGGGAACGTGGATGAATCAGACGTATCAGGAACTCTTGCGGGCTGAACTTGCCCGCGTCAGCGCTGGAGAAGCACCCACGCCGGGCTTTCGTGAGCGCGCGGCCGCAGCCGTGGCACAACCACCCGTCATTGAGGCGCAGGCAAACGGCGAGCCGATGCGGCAAGCAGCGCCACCCGTGCCGCCGCCCATGTCGCACCAGGACGGTACGTTCGCGAGCGGCACACCGCTCGAAGCACTCCTCACGCTCTGGAAACCCTCGGTGGAGGATCTGCCTTCGCTACAGCAAAAGACGCCAGCAGCCGAGCAATTCCGCCGTTTGCGCTCCCGCTTGCTGGAGTGCCGGGGTACACAGCCTTTAAAGAAGCTGCTGATCAGCAGCGCCATGCCTCAGGAAGGCAAGAGCTTTGTCGCGGCGAATCTCGCGGTCAGCCTCGGCCAGCACCGCGGGTCGCGCGTCCTTTTGATCGATGGCGACATGCGCCGCTACAGTATGCAGAACTACTTCGGCATGCCACACCAGCCTGGTCTGCCCGACTTCCTGAACGGTAAGGCGAAGCCCTGGGAGATCATCCAACGGGCCGATAAAGACACCCTTGCCGCATGGCCACGTCTTTCGAACCTGTGCGTTATTGCGGGCGGCGGCGCGGACGAACACGTCACGGAACTTTCAGCGGACGCGCGGTTTGGTGAACTTATGGAGTTTGCCGCACCGCACTTCGACTGGATCGTGGTGGATTCATCGCCAGTGACGCTGGTTTCGGATGCTGTTAACCTGGCGCGGCATTGTGATGGGGTGTTGCTGGTGGTGCGCGCGGGCGTGACAAAATACCAAGTTGCGCAGACGGCTCAGAGTGAGCTCCAGGCCACACCGTTGTTGGGTGTGGTTCTGAATGCAGTGGAAGACAAGCCCGCGCCGTCCTATTATGGCTACGGTCCGGCTGGACCCACGGAGCCTGCTGCATGATTCGCCTGCTCAACGTGTACTATCCCACGCGCACGGTGTTCCTGCTGTTTTCGGAATTCCTGATCATCAGTGCGTGTCTGTATGCCGCCGTGTGGATGGTGCTGGGCGCGGATGCCTATCTGGCGCTGAATTATGAATATGGCGCGGCCAAGATCGCGGCGCTGACCGCCGGAACCATGGCCGTTTCGTACTACTTCGACCTGTATGAGCCGGACCTCCTTTTTGACCGGCGCGAGATTTACTTTCGTATCGTCCTTGCGCTGGGCTGCGTGTGCCTTCTGGTGGCGCTGGTCCTGTACTTCTACCCAGAGTTCAACATCACCCGCGAGGTCTTTCCGCTGGCGCTGGTTCTGCTGGGTTTGGTGCTATGCCTGTGGCGCCGGTTCTATGCCTGGGTGGCGGCCCGGAGCGTCTTTCGCGAGCGGGTGTGCGTGCTTGGCCATGGTGCCCGCGCGCAGTTTATCGCTGACACATTGCGCCGCCGCAAGGATTTGGGCATGGACGTGGTCGCCTGCCACTACGAGATGGATGGCCTGCAGATGGAAAGCGCGGAGGAAGCAGTCAAAAGCCTCTTCAGCTTGAAGCAGCCGGTCAACCATATCGTGATCGCCATGGAAGACCGACGCGGCGGTTTGCCGATGACCGATCTGCTCGCGCTCAAGCTGCGCGGCACCATGGTGGAGGAAGACACCCAACTGCTGGAGCGGTTAACCGGCAAAATCCAGTTGGACGGACTCCGTCCAAGCAGCTTTCTATACGCGGAGGGCTTTCGCGTAAAGCCCTCGCAGCAGTTCACACGGCGCGTGGCTTCCATGTTGGCCGCCGCGCTTGGTTTGTTGCTGTTCGCGCCGTTTATACCGCTGGTGATGCTGCTGGTCCGGCTGTCATCACCCGGGCCGATTTTCTTTCGGCAGGTGCGTGTGGGCGAAGCAGGCAGACACTTTACCGTATATAAGTTCCGCACCATGCGCCAGGACGCCGAGGCTGCCGGTGCGAAGTGGGCCTCCAAGAACGATCCGCGCGTTACCCGCTTCGGGCTGTTCATGCGGAAGACGCGCGTCGATGAGGTGCCGCAACTGTGGAACGTGCTGCGAGGCGACATGGGATTCGTCGGGCCGCGCCCGGAGCGGCCGGAATTCGTTCCGTGGCTGGCCGAGCAGCTGCCCTTCTACAACCTGCGCCACATCATCCGCCCAGGCCTTACCGGTTGGGCACAGGTGCGCTATGGGTACGGTGCCACGTTGGAAGAGAGCCGCGAAAAGCTGGAATACGACCTGTATTACGTGAAGCACGCCTCTCTCGGTTTTGACCTTCTGATCATGTTTGAGACGATCAAGATCATCCTGCGGAGGAAGGGCGCGCAGTGACATCCGGCGCTCAGGCCATGCTTGTCCGCACATCTGAGGCGGTGTTCTGGGTATCGTTTTTGCTGGTGCTGTACACCTATGCGGGCTATCCGGTGCTCGCTGCCGCGATGGCGCGCTTCCGTCCCAGGCGATGGAGGCGGGGCGATGAAGCGGTAGCGGTTTCCATCCTGCTGCCGGTGCACAATGGAGCGGCGATTCTCCAAGAGAAGATGGAGCATCTTCTTCGGCTTAACCCCACACTGGTGCGGCAGATCCTCGTTGTCTCTGACGGCTCGACAGATGAAACGATGGCGATTCTTGATGGCTTTCGCGATTCCCGGCTACAGGTCTTGAACCTGGCCCAGCAGGCAGGCAAGGCGGAGGCGCTGAATCAAGCGATGCTGCAGGCGCGGCACGACATCATCGTCTTTACCGACATCCGCCCAAGTCTGGACGAAACTGCATTGCGAATGCTTGTGAGCAACTTTTCAGATCCCACCGTCGGTTGTGCCGCGGGAGAACTCGTTGTGCGGCAGGGCGATGCACACGATGCGGCGGCATCCACCGTGGGGGGTGCGTACTGGCGCTACGAGCAGTGGATTCGCACGTCCGAGTCTACATGGGACTCGCCCGTGGGGGTCTATGGCGGATTTTATGCGGTGCGCCGGTCGCTTGCGCGGCCGTTCCCGCCGGGCCTCATTCTTGACGACATGTTTCAGCCGCTGTCGGTCGTTCGCCAGGGATATCGCAATGTGCTGGACCGGTCCGCGGTTGCCGTGGACACGTGGCCTGCAACGACGCGCGGCGAGTTTCAGCGAAAGGTGCGAACCCTGGCAGGGAACTTTCAGTTGATGAAGCTGGTGCCGTGGCTCCTGACCGGGGAGAACCGTCTCCGCTTTCAATTGATCTCGCATAAGCTGTTGCGTCTGGTGGTGCCATATGCGTTTGTGATGATGCTCTGCGCTGCGGTCGCGTTGGCCTTCGGCAGCAGGTTCTGGCTCGGGACAGCTCTTGCGCAGGGAGTTTTCTGGAGCCTTGCCGCGCTTAGTCTAGCCGTGCGGATTCCGGTGCTGGGGCGAGTGCTGGGCGGGGCTGGCGCGCTGCTCACCCTGAACGCCGCCGCTGTGGCGGGGCTGTATACCTTTCTGTTTACGGCAGGTCCGCTATGGCGGATATGGAAACCAACACCCGCTCCCCCCGCAAAGACGGCAATGTTGCAGGAACAGAAGGTCTCGTGACGAGGGATTGTCGGATCTCGCCTCTGCTACCGTTGTCTGCTCCTCGAGGTGTACAGCTTGAGGTACGCTTCATGCATCTGCTGCAGCGTGAAGTGCGCCTGGAACGCAGCGCGTGCCCGCTCTCCAAAGGATGTGCGCTCGGTGTCGTCCTGCGCAAGCCGCACCATTGCACCGGCCATCGCGGAGGTGTCGCCGACCGGCACCCGCAGGCCCCCGCCGGAGAGTTCGACCACCTCCCGCATGCCTCCCACATCCGTAACCACGCTGGGCAAACTCGCGGACATGGCCTGCAGCAGCGACATGGGCAGCCCCTCGGAGGCCGACGACATCACGAACGCGCCTGCCGTGGTAAAGAAAGCGGCCGTGTCGAGCCGCTGGCCCCAAAAGCGCACCCGCTCTTCCAGGTGCAACTCGCCTGCAAGCCGTTCCAACGCAGGCCGGACAGGACCATCGCCCACGATCCACAGCCGCAGGCGCGGCTCGCGCCCCAGTGCCAGGGCAAAGGCGCGGAGCATGGTGGGAAGATCCTTGACCTCTGCCAGACGGCCCACGAAGAGCAAGACGAACGTCCCTTCATCGCTCGCGATTGGCTGGGCGGTTTCGAGGGATGCGACGCCGTTGTAGACGCGCACAACCTGGCTTGCCTTGGCCAGCGGCGCGCCTCGCAGGTTACGGCAGGTGATCTCGCAGATGCCAGCGACGTGATCCAGGAAGCAGCGTGCGATCAGACTGAATTTAATTTCGGCGGAGCGGTCGTAGGGCGGCGACACCAGGCTATGACGCGTGCTGACCACACACTTGGCTCCCGCCAGCCGCGCGCCCATGGCGGCCTGCAGTGTGGGCGCGGGATTATGGCAGTGCACCACGTCTGGGCGGACCGCACGGAACAGCCGCCAATAGCGCACCATCGTTTGCCATACCGGAGCTTCGCCCAGCACGTGCACGGCCAGGCCTTCGTCGCACAGCATCTGGCCAAGCGGACCCAGCGTGCTGTACGCGCAGACCGTCACGTCGTGTCCGGCCTCGCGCTGGATGCGGCCCAGCTGCGCGACCAGCATCTCCGCGCCGCCCATTTCCATGCTGTAGACCACATGCACGATCTTCATGGCTTTCATCACCATACCGGAGGTGTGCGGTTGCGGAGTGGTGCCGAAGAGCGAGGGCGCGCATGAATCTTCCCAAGCACGCGGAGTTGTGGATGCCAGGCTATGTGCAAACGCGGCTTGACAGGATCGCGAACCGCGCGAAGCCTAAACGCCTCTGGCTCGCCATCACGGATCATTTCGAGCCGATGGGTGGCGGGGTCTCGCTGGAGCAGGGGCATTCCCGGGTCGCGCACTGGCAGCGCCGTTGGCCGGAGATCGCCGCCGCTGCGCCGCGCGATGCAGATGGGCAACCACCGAAGTTCACCTTCTTTTATCCGCAGGAGGAGTATGAGCGCTCGATTGTCGCTGCGCTGGAACCGATGCATCGCGCCGGGATCGCTGATGTTGAAGTCCACATTCACCATGACAAGGAGACCAACGCTGGCTTCCGCGGGAAGATGACGGAGTTCCTGCGGCGGCTGCACGGCGAGCACGGCTTTCTACGCGAACGTGGCGGGCAGATCGTTTTCGGCTTCATCCACGGCAACTGGGCGCTGGACAACTCGCGCCCAGACGGTAAATGGTGCGGCGTGGTGGGCGAGTTGCAGGCTTTGCGGGACCTTGGCTGCTATGCCGACTTCACCATGCCGTCGTTGCCTTCGGCCACGCAGGCGCGCATCGTCAATCGCATTTACTGGACAGTAGGCCGGCCATCGCGGCCGCGCGGCTTTGACATTGGATACGATGCGGTACCCGGTGGTGGCAGACGCGGCGACCTCCTGATGATTCCCGGACCGCTTGGCCTGCGGTTTCGCGGACGGCTGATGCCGCGCATTGAGGCGGGCGAGCTTGCAAGCTACGATCAGCCGACGCCGTACCGTGTCGCGCGCTGGCTCGACCTTGCGCCGCGCATCGGCGAGGACATCTTTGTGAAGTTGTACGGCCACACGGCCCGTGAGGATAACGCAGCGGCGCTGCTCGGTTCAGCACCCGGTACGGGAGCGCTCCAGCCGATGTTTCGCGACATCCGCGAGGCTGCCGCAGAGCGCGGTTTGGAGCTGCATTGGGCCACGGCATACGAGATGTTCTGCCAGGTGGAGCGGCTGACTTCCGGGCCGGGTGGACCGCTGCTGTATAACTTCAGCAGCCGAGCACCGGACGAATACAAGCCTGCGCCAAACGTTTCGGCGGAGACGGTGCTGGATCCGGTCGCGTGAACGTTCTGCTGATTACCTTTTCGTTCCCGCCCGCGGGAGGCGTCGGCGTGATGCGCGCGCTGAGCCTCGCACGCTATCTTCCGGACAGCGGCATCCGTGTAGATGTGCTGACCGCGCGCAATGCACCGGCAGTTGTCCGTGATGAAGGGCTTCTCGAACATCTGCAGTCTGCCGTGACCGTGCACCGCACCTGGACGCTTGACCTGCCATTTGCGTTGCGCAAAGCGGTTAAGAAGCTGCTGAACCGCGACAGGCCTGGATCACGGCCAACAGAGGCGGCGCGCGCCTCTGTTGCGCCCCGGTCGAATCCGCTGCGCGCGGTGATCGCCAACCTGCTCCTGCCAGACCCGCAGATTGGCTGGCTGCCCTTTGCGATCCGGGCCGCGGCCCGGATCGTGCGCGAGCGGCAGATTGATGCGGTGATCATTACTGTACCGCCGTTCTCCAGCGTCAAACTCGCGGCTGGAGTGCGTAAGAAGTTTCCGAAGCTGCCGGTCGTGCTCGACTTTCGCGACGAATGGCTGAATACCACGCTTCGACTGGTCAGCCTGAACGCCAATAGCCGAGCCCGCGCCGTGGCCGAGCGCACCGAGCGCGAGGCCGTCACCGCCGCGACCGCGGTGGTCGCCGTCACCGGTGCCGCGCTGAACGCAATGCGGGCGCGCTACCCCGGGCAGCTATCAGAGAAGTTCGTCAGCATCTCTAACGGCTTCGATGGTGCGCTGCCTTCGCTTGCATTGCAGGCCGCCGCGGATCCGCGTCCGCCAGACGCGCCTGTCATGCTGACGTATCTCGGGAGCATTTACGGCTCCACGGAGCCAACCAACTTTGTGGAAGCCGTGCTTGGCCTGCCGCAGGCGTTGCGTGCGCGCTTGCGTGTGCGCTTCATCGGTCATTTCGAAAGGCCTGCCTACCGCGACACCGTTCTTCGCCTGGGCAGCACGGTCGAACTCATTGGCTTTCTGCCCCAGGCCGAGGCACTGCACATGCTGGACGCGACGGACTACGTGCTGCTGATCTCGCATGACCCGGTGAATGTGTCCGCCAAGTTCTACGATTACCTTCGCTCCAATAAACCCATCCTGGCGGCGGTGCACCCCGGCGGCGATGTTCGCCAACGCCTGGAGGAGACCCGCGCCGGGCAATGGGCAGATGTCCGTGACGTGCAGGCGATCCGGGCGATGCTGGCCCACGCCATCGAACACGGCCCGGCTGATTTCAACCCGGATTACGAGGCCATCGCCCACTTCCACCGCGAGCCGCTGGCGGCACAGTACGCGGCGTTGCTGACCACGTTGCACGCTGCTGCATCCGAGTCTCGCCCGTGAAGGTCGCCGTCGTGACACAATATTTTCCTACGTCGGCAGCGCCGTGGGCCGGCCACTCTGCCTATCAAACGCTCGTACGTTTGGCGCAGAGGTGTGACCTGAAAGTTTTCTACCCGCAGGCTGTCTACCCGTCACTGATCAGACCAAAGACAAGCACCAGCAGCATTGACGGTGCATGGCAGCCGGAGGGCGTGCCCGTCCAGTACGTGCCGTATCCCCTGCTGCCGGTCGTCTCACGTCCGCTGAATGGTGGCATGATCTTTCGCAGGCTCTTGCCGCAGGTGCGCGCGTACCGGCCTGACGTGATCCTGAATTACGTTGTGTATCCGGACGGGTATGCCGCGGTGCGGATGGGTGAAACGCTGGGCGTGCCAGCGGTGCTGACTGCTATCGGATCGGACCTGAACCGCATCCCCGACCCGCTGTGTGCGCGGCTGACCCGCGCTGCGTTGCAACGTGCCGCGTTCACCACGACGGTCAGCGGAGACCTGCTGCGTACCGCACGAACGCTGGGCGCAGACCCATCCCGTAGCGCGGCGGTTCTTAACGGGTGCGATACTGCAATTTTCTACCCGCGTGACCGTGCGGCGGCGCGCGAGGCGCTCGGCGTCTCAACCAATGCGGAAATGATTCTCTACGCGGGCAGGCTTGACCTCCGCAAAGGTCTGCGTGAACTCATCGACGCGATTGCGGCGCTGCGCGGGCGGCGTCCCGCTCTGCGATGTTACCTGATGGGAGATGGCCCGGATAAGCCCGTTCTTGAGCAATCAATCGCCCATCGTCATCTTCAGAAGGTTGTCACCTTTGTGCCGTCAGCGCCGACCGCGACCGTGGCGCAGTGGATGGCCGCATGCGACCTGTTCACGCTGCCCAGCTACAAGGAAGGCTGTCCCAACGTGGTGCTGGAAGCGCTTGCCTCAGGTCGGCCAGTAGTGGCGACGGACGTGGGCGGTATCCCGGAGCTGATGGACGACCGCAGCGGCCAGCTTGTGCCCGCGAAGGATGCCGCCGCGCTGGAGCAGGCTTTGGATGCAACCCTGGCACGCACCTGGTCCGCCGAGGAGATTGCCAGCCGCCATCATCGTAGTTGGGAAGATGTCAGTGAGGACGTGTTCGCGATTCTTCAGCGCCTCAGGATGTAACGCCAGATCCTTGCCCAAACGCCTCAAACGCTTCTATGGTTGTGTTCATGGCACAGTTGCGGGAAAACGTCGTCATAGACTGGTCGGATTGCCCGCTGGTGGAAGTCATCCCCGGCAAGGTAAGCGGTGTTCCGCTACTCAAAGGGACGCGGTTGCCAGCGAATACCATTCTTGAGAATTATGAAGGAGGCTCAGCGGTGGAAGAAATTTCCGATAACTTCGATACTCCGGTCCAGACCGTCCGGGAGATATTGAGCTACGCGGCCAACAAGCAGGCCCAACCGCAGCTGTGAGGGTGCTGTTCGACCACAACGTACCCAAGAAGCTGCGAACGCTTTTGCCTGGCATTTCGTCCGCACCTCGTGGGAGATGGGCTGGGACACGCTTAAGAACGGTGATCTGCTGAAGGTTGCGGAAGCGCATGGCTTCGAAATTATGATCACTGGCGATAAGAACCTCCGTTACCAGCAGAACCTCCGAGGTCGCAAACTTGCTTAAGTTGTGCTGAGCACACATAACTGGAATGTGCTTAAGAACAACTCGCTTTCGTTGGTTCAATAAGTAGACGCGGCGACACCTGGCAGTTTCGTGTTGGTCAAATCGTAGCCAACGAGGGCTTCGGGGTTAAGCAGTTAGCTGTCTGCCTATTGTCCTCCCGTACCGCTTGCCGCAGGTTGTTGGAGGGTTGCTACGTTGGACTTATCGATCAGCGAGGTGCCGGTATCGACGAAGACGGGATAGGGTGAGGTGGCGCTGGTGGCATAGTGCGTGCTGAACGAACCCGGCATGTTGCTGTGAACAGCGGCAAGGGCCTGCAGGCCCGCGTAGCCCATGGTGTACGGCTTTTGCGAGACGGTGGCTTCGATTTTGCCGGACTGGATCAGGTTCAGCGTGTCCTGGTTGGTGTCCATCGCGATGATCGTGCGGTCGGTTACGTTTTGGCGGTCCAGCGCGTCAGCTACGTCTTTGGCAGACGCGGAGTCAAGCGAGACAAAGGCGTCGATCTTGTCCGCGCCGGTGCGCGCCAGCAGTTCGCGGGTCTTGTCAAACGCCGTGCCGGTGCCGCTCTTGACGTCGAAGACATCGATCACCTTCATGCCTGGATGCTCGTTCAGCACGTCGAGATAGCCCTTCAGGCGTTCCTCGACGTTGGGCTGTCCTTTGAGCGAGAAGACCGCGATGTTGCCCTTCCCCTTCAGCTTGTCGACAAGCCGGCGCGCGCCCAGGCGGCCAGCCTCCAGGTTGTTGGTCCCGATGAAGTACAGCCGTGAGCTGTCCGCCGCGTCGGAATCGACGGTGATGACGGGGATGCCGGAGGCGATGGCCTTGTTGATCTGTGGGGCCATCAGCGAAGCGTCGACGACGGACACAAGAATGCCGGCGGGCTTTGCCGCAACCGCCTTGTCGAACTCATCGACTTCCGCGCGCGCGTCGTCGGTATCAGGACCGGCCACGGTTGTTGTTACACCTAGCTGTGTGCCGGACTTGGTGAAGCCATCCGTGACGGTCTTCCAGTACGGCAGCTTTAGATTGCCAGCGATTAGGTAGTACTTTTCCGATTTGCTGTGACCCCCGCAACCGCTGAGGCCGAGCACGAGTGAAAGGAGTGTGACGGAGACGCCGGGATACCGCATATCTACCTCCAACAACAACTGTTCGACAGCGGCCATTTTTTGAAGACGCGAAGAGCACGGTGCGCCCAGAGGCCGGAATCATACTCCGCCCCTGCGGCGCACGCAATGCACGGCTATCGCGACATGGAGGGTGGCGCCGCGTCCGGCGCGCTGCCCCACTGCTTGTTGGGCGTTGGTCCCATGCTCAACATCAGCGTACCGCCGTCAGCGATGTCGGCGTGGCTAAACCAGGGCTTGTTCCACGGCTTGCCGTTCAGCGTCGCGGACTGGATGTACATGTTCTTGTCGGAATTGTTGTTCGCGACGATTTCAAAGACCTTGCCGTTGCCCATGTGCAGCCGGATGCGGCGGAAGAGCGGGCTGCCCATGGCGTAGATGGGTGATGACGGATCGACAGTGTAGAAGCCCATCGCGCTCAGGACATACCACGACGATGTGGATCCCTGATCGTCCATGCCGGGATAGGCGTAGCCGGAGTAATCGCTGCCGTACATCTCTCGCAGGATGCGGCGGCTCAGTTCCTGCGTTTTCCAGGGCTGACCCAACCAGTCGTAGAGGTACGCGGCCTGCTGGTCGGGCTGGTTGCCCTGCACATACTGGCCGATGTGCCCGGTGCAGTCGCGGCAGACACCGGTGGCAGTGTAGGGCGTCGCGAAGAATTCATCCAGTTTGGCGATGGCTTTCTCACGGCCTCCCAGAAGCGCGGTCAGGCCGGAGATGTCATGCGGCACCAACCAAAGGGTGGACCAGCCGGAGGCCTCCTTCATCATGAAGTTATAGTACGGCTCACCGGGATCGAACCGGCCCTTATCTGGACCGGCAGCGGGCAACGCCCAGGCGCCGTCCTCTGTTCGGCCCCGCATGAAACCCGTGGACGGATCGAAGACGTTCTTGTAGTTGGAGGCGCGCTTCAGAAACATTGCCGCATCGTCGTCTTTGCCCAGCTTCTTGGCATATTGCGACATCGCGTAGTCGTCCCAAGCATATTCAAGCGTGGTAGCCGCGCCTGCCTTGCCGCCGGCGTACGGAGGGCTGGGATTGCCCGGCGGAACGACGTCGGAGATCCAGCCGTTCTTGATGTACTCGGCCAGGTAGTGCCGCGGACCGGCGGGATCGGTGGCGTTCTTGCTGAGGTATTCGTAGACACCGGCTCGATCAAAGGTTAATCCGCGCTCCCAATCACCCAGGTACATGAAGACGGCGTTGTCACCGTGGAACGAGGTGCCCATGTAGCCGGATTCACGAGCCATGTCCAGCTGTGAGGCGAGAATGTCTTCTTTGACAGACGGCTCCAGCAGCGTGAGCAGAACGATCTGGTTGCGGCCGGTATCCCAGAAGGGCACGGGGCCGTAGCGGTCGTGCTCCGCGACATGCTCCTTATGGTCGAGACCGATGTAGGTTTCGCCCTTGCGTGCCAGCAGGCGCGGGCTGGTGAAGCTGTGCAGCAACGTGGAGTAGAACAGCGTCTTCTGCTTGTCCGTGCCACCCTCGACCTCGATCTTGTCCAGCAGCGTGGTCCATGCTGTCACGGCACGCTGGTGGACGGCGTCGAAATCGAAGCCGGGCTGCTCCTGCCGCAGACGTTGCTCGGCCTGCGCGTAGCTCTGGCCGTGGGCGACTTTCACCAGCACCTGCTCGCCTGCCGTCGTGGTGAAGCGGAGATAGGCTCCGGCGAAGGAGCCAGTGACCGTGCGTTCGTTGTCCAGCACATCGTCGTTGCCGATGATGCGGCCCTTCGACAGGTTGGTGGCGGGAATGCGCTTGAAGGTGCCAAAGGCACGGAAGGGCTTGGAGAACTCCGCAACAAAGAACGCTTGACGGCCGTTGCCGTTCATGGGGTCGCCATTGCCGAAGTCCACCACCCCGCGCACGGTGTGGTCGTCCACAACTTCGATTTGGCCGCTTGCACGGTCAATGTTGATGACGACGGAGGCCTTTTGAGCGGCGGGGAAGGTGAAGCGGTACAGCCCGGTGTACAGGGTAGCAGTCAGTTCCACGCGCGTGTGGAAGCTGTCGAGATCGACCGCGTAGTAGCCCGGCGACGCCTTCTCCGTGCCCTTGTTGTAGGCGGAGGGCGTGTAGTTGGGCGGCACGGTCCAGTCGCCAACTACCGGCATCAGCATGGGGCCACCAGGGCCGCCGGCGGAGAAGCCGAACATCGCGGGGTTCGAGTAGAAGTATGGCCAGTTGATACCGGTGTCGTACTGCAGGGCGATGTTGGAGTTGACCGGGCCAAGCTCAAACGGCCCATGCGGCAGCAGCGGACCGGGCGGCACAAAGCCGGAGTAGAGTGGCTCACCCTCCGGTGGCGCGTTGCCGATCAGCGTCTGATTATCGAGCGGGGCCGTGCCCACCAGCGGGTTCGCATAGCTGACACCATCCGGCCCCCGCTTTCCTTGAGCAAGCGCAGGCATGGAGCAGAAAAGGCCAGCAGCGACGATGAATCGCGTGCTACGGAAGACAGTGAGCCAGATGCGTGAGGGCATGGCTCACTGTATACGCCTCCCGTTGAGGTTTGGGCTAGTCTCCCGCGCTGCCCGCGGACGGAGTGCGCGGAGCAACTGCGAATCGTTCGTGTCGCCGCTGAGTTCCCAGATCATCATGCCCCCCAGGCCACGGTCACGCGCGAACTCTGTCTTGGCGCGGAGCGAGGCGGGATCCTCAAAGGTCAGGAAGTTGTCACCGTCGTAGATCCAGGGTGCCTGCGAGACGGGGTCGCGGTACAGTTTCGCGTCCGGGCTGCTTGCCAGCAGCGTGGCCGCGGTGGATTGGTTAAGATTGCCGCGGACAGGATCACCCCGGCTCTCCAGGCCATTGTGTTCCCCAGGACTGACGTTGTGCCATTGGTAGGCGTAGAAGGGCAGTCCCATTAGCAACTGATGTGGCGGCACACCGGCGGCGATATAGGCGTCGATGACGGAGGCGACGGTTTCCGCATGCGGATTATCTGAGCGCAGGGGCGCGACAAACCCGGTTTCGTGGCTCCAGGGTCCCTGAAAGTCATATGTCATGACACCGATCTGATCGACACAGCCCGCAACGCGCTTCCAGTCGATAGGATCGATGTCTTGACGCCCTGCTCCCGAGGCAATGGAAAGGGTGTAGCGCGGGGCGGCGCTCGTGCCCCCGCGTTGCACCTTTGCTTCGGGATCCAGCGCGTCCATCTGGCGGCGAAACTCTGCCATCAGCGCGTAGAAGTCATCGGCGTGGGCCGCGTCAGGATACTCCCAATCCACGTCAATGCCGTCGAAGAGATGCGGAGCTTCGATCCCCGGAGCAATATGTCCTTCGATAAATCGCGCAATGCACGAGTGCACAAAGGCAACGCGATTCTCCGGCCTGGCTGCCTCCTCAAAAAGCGAACGCCTGCCCTCCAATGAGACCAGGATGCGCAGCTTCGGATACCGCTTGCGCAAAAGTTGAAGCTGGTGGAAGTTGCCCTTCAGGAGCGCATCTGGTGCGTCCGCAAGGCCGTCAATGGAATCCTCGGCTTTGAACGCGAAGTTGATGTCAGCCGTGGGATCGGCCACAATGCATGCGTTGTCCTTGATGTTCCCCTGCGCATAGTCGATCTGCGTGAGCGATTGGATGGCACCGCTCTTGATCAGGTCCAATGGCAGGTAGCGCCGCTCGTAAATACCCCATTGCGGGAAGTAGCCGACGACTGCTTCCGGTGTTTGGACAGTTTCCATGGACTTACCCGTCGCGAAGCGCGATGGGCGTTGGCCGAGGAGGGTGGCATTGAACCCAAGCAGCAAAAAGAGAAAAAACAAGTGGCGCATTCGCTTGGTTAGATGCCCCGAACAGAACGGCCGCTCTTAAACACCGCGTCTTCTTCGCTCATTCTGTTCCGCAACACGATAGAGTGAGAGCATCCCTGATTGCTGGAGCAAACCTATGGACAGGCGAACCTTTGTGGAGCGTTGCGCGGCAGCAGGCCTTTCGTATTCTCTGTTTCCTGGTGCGTTGGCTGCCCTTGCCGTGCAATCGGGAGAAGGACAAGTTGCTGCCGACGGACCGAAAACCAGTGGCACAGCGCCTGCCATCGACAGCCTCCCGCCCATCACGCCGGAGATGCTGGACGCGGCTGCCTCCATTGCTGGCATTGTGCTTACCGCTGAGCAGAAGGTGATGATGTTGGAGGGTGTGACCGCGCAACGCAAGGGTCTGCAGCCGATTCGCGATCTTCATATGCCAAACTCCGTCGCGCCCGCGGTTGTTTTTGACCCGCTGCCGGTGGGGTATACCTTCCCAGCAAAGCCCGCCGCTATGTCGAACGAGCGGATGACAATTACTGCGGCAGAGATGCAGGCGTTCGCGAATAACGAGGAAACACTCGCATTTGCGACTGTGACGCAGTTGGGCGGGCTGCTGCGGGCGCGACGGATCTCGTCAGTGGACCTGACGAAACTATATTTGGCACGCACCAAGCGGCTGGATGCAAAGCTGCACCTGCTAATCACGCCGCTTGACGAGCGTGCCCTGGCGCAGGCCGCGCAAGCCGACCGCGAGATGGCAGCGGGCAACCTTCGCGGGCCGCTGCACGGTATTCCGTGGGGCGCGAAGGACCTGCTGAATGTGAAGGGCTATCCCACGACATGGGGCGCGGGCGGCTTCGAGCATCAGCAGTTTGACGACGACGCGACCGTGGTACAGCGGCTGGACGCGGCGGGTGCGGTGCTGATTGCCAAACTGACCCTGGGTGCGCTGGCACAGGGCGACGTATGGTTTGGCGGACGGACGCGCAATCCGTGGAACCCATCGCAGGGATCGAGCGGGTCGTCCGCCGGTCCTGCTTCCGCCGTCAGCGCGGGCTGCTGTGCGTTCGCCATCGGGTCGGAGACGCTGGGTTCCATCTCGTCGCCCAGCACGCGGTGCGGTGTGACTGGATACCGGCCTACCTTCGGGTTTGTGCCTCGGACAGGTGCCATGGCGCTGAGCTGGTCCATGGACAAGCTGGGACCAATCTGCCGCAGTGTGGAAGATGCCGCTCTGGTGATGGAGGTGATTCACGGGCCGGACGGCAAAGACGCATCGGTGCGCGACGCCAGCTTTGCGTGGAAACAGCCTATCGACCTGAGGGCACTGCGCGTCGGCTATCTTGAAGCGGCGTTTGCCGAGCCGGTGCTGCGCGCACCCGATGCGAGCGCGGAGAAGCCGGAGACCGAGGCCGCGCGCCGTACCAGCGCGGAGCAGCGGCAGCGCGCGTTTGAGCGGCAGCGGTACGACATCCGATATGACCGGGCCACGCTGGATGTCCTGCGCGGCATGGGCGTGAACCTGATCCCCGTCAAGCTACCCGATTTCCCGTTCGGATCAGTCACTCCGGTGCTGAGCGTCGAGGCGGCAGCCGCATTTGACGAGATCACCCGCAACGGCCGCGTGAATCTCTTGACCGCGCAGGGACCGGGTGACTGGCCAAATACCTTCCGCATAGCGCGGATGTACAGCGGAGTGGATTACGTTCAGGCGATGCGGGCGCGCTCACTGCTCATCGAACGGATGGCCGAGCTGTTTGGCACCGTCGACATCATCGTTACGCCAAGCGGGGGCGCACAACTGTCCGCAACGAATCTGAGCGGGCATCCAGCGGTGATCGTGCCGAATGGGCTGCGTGGCAAAGACGCTCCCGTGCCGCAGGACACGGCCGAGGGTGCCCGTTTCAACGCGGGCGGCCCTGGTACGCCGGTCAGCATCACCTTTCTTGGTCAGCTGTATGACGATGCCCGCTTGCTAGCCTTCGCGCAGATGTACCAGGACAAAACCGGATTCCACCGGCTCCATCCAGCGGTGTAGCCTCTATCCGAAGGTTCACCAAGCATCATCTCCTGTCCGCAAGTTGCCTACGCGGCTGCGCGCTCGGACTTCGCCTTTTCGTACGCGGATTTCGCGGTTCCAGCCAGTGACGCAAAGCCTGCCGCATCGTTGGTGGCAATGTCGCTCAGCACCTTGCGGTCAAGCTCGACGCCAGCCTTCTTCAGCCCGCTGATGAAGGTCGAATAGCTCATGCCATTGATCCGGGCTGCCGCGCCAATGCGGACAATCCACAGGCTGCGGAACTGCCGCTTCTTCTGCTTGCGGCCAATATAGGCAAACTTCAGGCCGCGTTCGACGGCTTCCTGCGCTGCCTGGTAGAGCTTGGATTTGGTGAGGAAGTAGCCAGACGCGCGCTTCAGAATCTTCTTGCGGCGGTCGTTACGTTTTGTGCCACGTTTGACGCGGGGCATGGGCGGTTCTCCTTTTGCGTTCTGCGATGGTTAGCGGCTGGAGGTAAGGCCGGCTTGTGCCGGGCCTCTTCACACGCTTGCTGCGTTCTCGCCTCGTAATCGATCCGCTTGGATCGAGGGTCCGGTTACGCGTTCGGACCGTTGCTGGCAACCACGCCAGCGGCTGGGCGGAAACTCTGTCGTGCCTAAGGCCAAACCTTAAGCGTAGGGGATCATCCGGCTGACCTTGGCGTGATCTCCGTCAGAGACATAGGCTTGACGGGTGAGCTTGCGCTTCACCTTCGTCGACTTTGAGGTCAGGATGTGCCGCTTCTTGGTCTGGCCGCGCTTGATCTTGCCGGTACCAGTCTTGCTGAAGCGCTTGGCCGCACCTGAGTGGGTTTTGAGCTTGGGCATAAGGGTTCCTATTCGACAACTCTGAGATGTCTAGATGTTTCTGGACAACCCGTTTATTTTACCCCAGAATGTCTATCAGGCTGCGGCAAACCTGCCAACGGTGACGTGCAGTGGAATCTAGACGTGCTAAACAGGTCCGCCTCCAGCACGGTCTCTTAATAGTAGGCAGTAAATCTATGAAGAACCTCTTCGATGCGGCCGTGACGTATCAGGTAAAGACCCGGCTTGGAAAGTTGGAGCCGCACAATGAGAGGCGCTGGGGCAAGATGACTGCGGCGCAGATGCTGGCACATTGCTCGGCGAGTATGCAGTGGGCAGTGGGAGAAGTGGTGCCCGAGAAGGGCTCCCTGCCCGCACGTCTGATGGGGCGGCTGGTGAAGCCAATGGTGTTCCGGAACGAAGATCCGATACGGAAGAACTCGCCAACGGCCAAGAGCCTCATTGTGATGGACGAGCGAGAATTCGGCAAGGAACGGGACCGGTTGTCCGGACTCATTGACCAATTTACGGTGCGAGGTGCGGCAGGTTGTACGAGCAATCCGCATACTTTCTTCGGGCAAATGACGCCGGAGCAGTGGGCGATCTTAACGTACAAACACCTTGACCATCATTTGCGGCAGTTCGGGGTGTGATCGTCTCAGGTACATTGCCTCTTGAACGCTGAAATCTTAGACGCAAGCGGCTTGCTCTTGCGGGTCATTTCTATCTTCTGAAATGCTAGAATAGAACTAGTAGAGCTACCAAAAGACCAGCGTTTTCTACGGTTTTCGCCCCATTTGGTGCTCGCCGATATCCAGGAGAAGAATGGCCACGGAAACGCCCCTGCTTGACCTGCAACAGATTGATGCAACCAACGCCCCTTTGCCCATCACTTCTGAGACCGGACAGCCGTCCTATACCAGCGCAAACATCAAGATTCTGGAGGGCCTTGAGGCCGTCCGCCTCCGCCCCGCCATGTACATCGGTTCCACCGGCGAGCAGGGTCTGCACCACCTGGTCTATGAGGTTGTTGACAACTCCGTGGACGAGGCGCTGGCCGGTCACGCCACCCGCATCGATTGCATCATTCACGTCGATAATTCGGTCACGGTGATCGACGACGGCCGCGGCATACCGGTCGACATGAAGGATCTGGGCAATGGTGAACAGATGCCCGCCGTCCAGGTGGTCCTAACCAAGCTGCACGCCGGCGGCAAGTTCGATGCCAGCAGCTACAAGGTTTCCGGCGGCTTGCACGGCGTTGGCGTCAGCTGCGTCAATGCCCTCAGCGAAGAGTTCGATGTCGAAATCTGGCGCGACGGTGCCACCTGGCAGCAGGACTACAGCAAGGGCGACCCCATCAGCGAGCTGCGCCGCGTGGGAACCAGCAGCAAGCGCGGCACCAAGGTCCACTTCCTTCCAGACAAGAGCATCTTCAGCGTCCACGAATACAACTTCGACATCCTGGCCGGGCGTCTGCGCCAGCTCGCCTTCCTCAATAAGGGCATCGAGATCACATTAACCGACGAGCGCGCCACCGAAGCCAAAACCGGCGACGCCAAGGCGCTCTCCTTCAAGTACAAGGGTGGCATCGAGGAGTTCATCCGCCACCTGAACAAGGGCAAGGCCGTCCTGCACGAGAAGCCGATCTACATGGAGGCCGAAAAGGGCCAACTCGTCATGGAGATCGCCCTCCAGTACAACGATGCCTACTCGGAGACCGTCTTCTCCTTCGCCAACAACATCAACACCGTCGATGGCGGCACCCACCTCTCCGGCTTCCGCACGTCCCTTACCCGTACCATCAACGCCGCCGGACAATCCATGGGCCTCTTCAAGGACCTCAAGGAATCCCTCAGCGGCGATGACGTGCGCGAAGGCCTGGTCGCCGTCGTCAGCGTCAAGCTGCCGCAGCCGCAGTTCGAGGGCCAGACCAAGGGCAAGCTCAACTCCGACATCTCCGGCCAGGTGCAGCAGTTCGTCAACGAGCGCCTGGGCGTCTTCTTTGAGCAGAATCCGCAGGTCGCAAAAAAGATCATCAACAAGGCCATCGATGCCGCACGCGCTCGCGAAGCCGCCCGCAAAGCCCGCGACCTGACCCGGCGCAAGGGCGCACTGGACGGTGGCGGCCTGCCTGGCAAGCTGGCCGACTGCTCCGAGCGCCAGCCCGACCGTTGCGAACTCTACCTGGTCGAGGGCGAATCCGCCGGCGGCACCGCCAAACAGGGCCGCGACCGCCGCTTCCAGGCCATCCTTCCGCTGAAGGGCAAAATCCTCAACGTCGAAAAGGCCCGCTACGACAAGATGCTGGGCCACGAAGAAATCCGCGCCATGATTACCGCGCTCGGCACCGGCATCGGCAAGGACGACTTCTCCCTCGAAAAGCTGCGCTACGGCAAGCTGATCCTGATGACCGACGCCGACGTGGATGGATCGCATATCCGCACGCTGCTGCTCACCTTCTTCTTCCGGCACATGCAGCCGCTTATCCTGCGCGGCCATGTCTACATCGCCCAACCGCCCCTGTACAAGATCAAGAAGGGTAAGTTCGAGCAGTACATCAAGGACGACCGCGACTTCGTCAAGGTCATGGTCAAGCGCGCCTCCGACGGCATGGTCGTCCGCTATGGTGAGAACGCCCACGCACTCGAAGGCAGCGAGCTGACCAAATTCATGGGCCAGCTCAATGAATATCTACAGTTCTTCGACAAGGCCGACAAGCGCTACCGCAACGAGCAGGTCACCACCGCCGTTGCGGACATCTTTGCCAATGAACCAAAGGAGCCGGTCAAGCGCTCCGATTTCGAATCACCGGACAAGCTAAAGCAGCTTGCCACGCGCCTGCAGGCCATGGCGCGCGACTGGCAATTCAAAGGCGTCGGCGAACCGGTACGCGACGAAGAACATGGCACCTGGTCGCTGGAGTACCTCGACGCGCAGGGCGCGAAACGCCGCATCGACTACACCGCCGTCAATTCGCCTGAACTGCGCCAGATGCTCGCCAAATTCTCGCAAATCCGCGAGTACCTCAAGCCACCCTTCTTAGTCGAGTACGCCGTCAAAGCCAACAACAGCAAAGCCGAGATCGCCGCCGCCGACGAAGCCGAAGAGGTCAGCGAAACCGAGGGCGTCGTCGAAGTCATTGCCGCCGCTCCCGGCACCGCCACCGAAGTCAAAGGCACGAGGCGCCCCGGCAAGACCGGCCAGGACCCTGTCGAAAAGAAAACCGCGCGCGAACTCTTCGAGTACGTTATCGAGCAGGGCAAGAAGGAATACCAGGTCCAGCGCTACAAGGGCCTGGGCGAAATGACCGCCGAACAGCTCTGGGAAACCACCATGGACCCCGAACGCCGCACCCTTCTGCAAGTCCGCCTGGAAGACATCGCCGCCACCGAGGAAATCTTCACCACCCTGATGGGTGAAGATGTCGAAGCGCGCCGCCGCTTCATCGAAGAAAACGCCCTCGACGTAAAAAACCTCGATATCTGAATCTTCTTATGAGAGGTTAAGCCCATGCGCTATCCGTATGATCCAGTGAAGCTCAAAGTTTGGTGCGACGACCTAGACAGGGCCTACCGCAATGATCCGAGACCTTGGGGCCAGTACGACGCGCAGATCATGCAGACGGTCTCGGACTACAACATGTACCTGAGTCAATACCTGGGTACAGGCGGCTTGACTGGATGCAGGTTAAGGCGTTCGCCTGGGTAGAGACGGGCCCGAACAACCGGCACTGGAACGACAGGGTACTTCAAATCGGCAACCGGGGAGATCCCGGTTTGGACCAGATACTGAACTCGCCAACCGGCAAGATGATCGTGCCGCCGCAGTATAGGCCGTTTCTTAACGAAACTATCGCCAGAACTGTTCCATTATTCAACATCCAGGCTGGCGTTGGTTACCTACTTTGGATCAGTGCCATTAAGCGGCTGGGGGACGTTCCGGTCGACGCTTCCACGTCAGCGTTTCCGGGCTGGCCAGCGCCGCTGGAACCAGCCTCTAGACCGGTGCAGACCTCTGCGTTTTTTCAGGGAGGCTACGTTCCGTCACCACGACCAAAGACCAGGAAGGCGCAAACCATAACCGGTTGGCGCACCATCGACCACCCTCTCATCGCGAAACACTACAACGGTGGTGACGGCAACTACCTCGGCAAGCTGGACCACGCCTACGATGTGGTTGTGCGCGGCGTGCCCGAACCTTCAGGAGTGACAAAATGAAGATGCCCCCTCTCGCCTGCCTGCTCGCCCTCTCGCTCTCGTCCATGGCGCAGCAAGTTGTTACCTTCCCGAAGATACTTGAGGGAAGCGGCCATACCTGTTTCGGCCACCTCTGGCACACAGACAAGACCCTCTACTGGAAGGAGGTCTATTCCTCCTGCCGTTCTCCCTATACCGTCGTGTCGCACGATGGATCGCGTTGGCTCCTGAAGGTGAACAAAAGCAAGTCGTGCGCCTTTGAGCTGATCGAGATTACGAACCCGGTGCCAGACAGCTTTTGGTACGCAACCGTCTTTTACAAAGCCTCGGATCTCAATCGACCGAACAGCGGAGACTACGATAGCTGCACGATGTATGACGTAACCCCTGCAGCGCTGGATCGCGCACGCAAAGAGCTAGCTCAGTCCAAAGCAAAGAATCCATGAATGCTCAGCATAATGGACGTGGCCGTTAATTCTTTGGGTAAGTTGGCCCATGCCTACCTATCAATGCCACCGAAGTTCACCGTTGAACACTACCCTCAGACAAAGGATCAACCCATGGCCCAACCGTCTAATTCGACCGTCACTATCGATGGCGACAAGTTCAACGCCATGTCCGCGCAGATTACTCTTGCCACCCTGCACGACCACACCGGGATGCCGATGATGGGCACCGTTCAGTGCGCCATCCGGGTCACCGTGGACCTGCATGACACCGAAAACATGCCGTACGCCATCCTCAATAAGATGGCCGAGGACGTGGAAGCCCGCCGCCGCTTCATCGAAGAAAACGCCCTCGACGTAAAAAACCTCGATATCTAACTTGTCAGAGCTACAAGACCTCGATGCCATATCCATACGATCCGGTCAAACTCAAAGCCTGGAACGCCGACTTGGATCGTCACTACACTGCTAATCCGCAACCATGGCACCAGCATGACACCGCCATCATGAACACGGTGAGCGACTACAACACATGGCTGCGGGGCAAGGCAGGGTTCAGCGGCCTCGACTGGGTGATGGTGAAGGCGCAGGCATGGGTGGAAACCGGTGCAAACCTACCTGACTGGAACAACAACGTTCTACAGATCGGCATCAACGGCGATCCCGGCCTTCACGATCTCCTGACTAAGCCAAACGCACAACTCGTCATCCCGCCGTAGTACAAGCCCTTCTTGAACGCGACGATCGTGATGCACGATCCTACACAGAGCATCCGAGCGGGAGTGGGATATCTCTTGTACCGCGCGGCGCACTTCAGCCTCGTGGACGTTACGGTGCCCGTGCCCGAACCTGAATCCACGCCTGGCTGGCAGCCGCCTCAGCCGGTCCGCCCGCTGCATACCTATGCGTCTTCACGCATACAATCTCATCGTGAGCGGCATTCCGGTGCCGGGAGCAAAGAATGAATATCCGCGTCCTTGCCTGTATCGCCGCAGCCTCCTTGTCCTCCACGGCACAAGACGCCCTACCTTGGCCGAAGATACTTGAAGGGAATGGACGTGCTTGCTTCGGGCATCTCTGGAGCACCGGCAAGACGCTGTATTGGGAGTCCGTGTTCACATCCTGCCGCTCCCCGTACACGGTCGTGTCTCATGAAGGGGAGCAATGGCTCCTCAAAGTACAGAAGAGTAAGACGTGCGCCTACGAACTGATCGGTATCAAGCACGACGAATCAAACATGTACCCCTGGCTTGTCACGGCTTACCTTTATTCTTCTGACCTCAATAACAAGAACGTGTACCCCATGGACTGCGGCATGCTGCCCGTCACCTATCCCATCAATCCGGACACGAGACGCCACCATAAAGGCGCTGGTAAGTGAAAGCCATTCAGATCCTTGCCTCCATCCCGCTGCTCACGCTGACCGCTTCCGCACAGGATACCGTCACCTTCCCTAAGATACTGGAGGGGAACGGGCGCGCCTGCTGGGGCATTTGTGGCACACCGACAAGACGCTCTATTGGAAGCCCGTCTTTGTCTCCTGCCGCTCTAACTACACCGTCATCTCAAAGGACGGTCAGCACTGGCTTCTGAAGGTACAGAAGAGCAAGACGTGCGCCTACGAACTGATCGATGTAAGATCTAACGATTCGGCCATGTATCCCTGGATCGTAACAGGCTATGTTCAGGCTTCCGACCTCCATCAACCAGGTGAAGTTAGTGATAGCTGTGGTATGGCCCCTGTCACTGCTGCTGAAGTGGAACACGGCCGCTATAAGATTGGTGATCCAACAGGCGTTCGATAACGCTAACGGTTTGGAATGAGTTATCCAATTGAACGCAACCTGACCTGACACACACAAGGATTCATCATGGCCCAACCTTCTAATTCCACCGTCACCATCGATGGCGATAAGTTCAACGCCATGTCGGCGAACATCAGCCTGGCCACCCTGCACGACCATACCGGCATGCCGATGATGGGATCCGTGCAATGCGCCATCGAGGTTTCCGTGGACCTGCATGACACCGAAAACGCCGTACGCCATCCTGAATAAGATCTACACCCTGGCCAACGGCGTCACGCGCGACAAGGTAAAGGACATCAAAATCGAGTTCTGGACAGACGAAAGCCAGACCGACGCGATCTGCACGTACAGCTTCCAGGGCTGGATCAGCCAGTTCTCCACCGGCAGCGGCGGTGGCTCCAACCACACCCTCAATCTCAGCCTCCAGCCCATGCTCCAAGCGCAGCAGTACATCAAGATCGAAATGGGCAACTAGCATCACCAGCCGCGCACGGCGACGGAGGAGACCTTATGGCAGACACCGGCTGGGATACTGACGACGGTCTGACCATCGTCCTCACACCGCTGCAATTGGCGGCCATCCTGGATGAAGACCATATCACCCCGCACGAGATGATGGTCAACCGGCTTTGGGCTACCGGTGGCCTTCTGCTCAGTGGGCTGCAGTTAGCTGGTGCCGGAGCTATGCTCGCGGCTCCAGAGCCCACCATGCTGACCAAGGTTGGCGGTGTCGCACTCGGGGTGCATGGCCTGGACCAGGGCCAGGCAGCGGCCCGGCAACTCTGGACCGGCCAAGTGACCGAGGACTTCACCCAGCTTGCTGGTGAAGCCGCCGCGCGCCAGTTCGGTGCCGACCGCAAGACTGCTTTCTGGGCAGGCGTTGGCCTGGACGTCGCCGTCCCGCTCATCGTCAGCGGCGGACTGGCGAGCAGCGTGCCTCAGCGCCATCCGCGCCGGCCGCATCTCCCTCGCCGAAGAAGAACTCGCAGGCGGCCACACGATTGCCAAGCACGTTGCCAAAGACGAAGCTTTCTTGCGAGCACGACTATCTGACCGCTCCTTCAGAGGACCAGTTGCTTCAACTTTTCCGTCACTCTCGGTCGCGGAAGATGTCCTCACCAAAGCAGTTAAGGCATTTGATGGCGAAACCGTGCGTGGGCGACGACCGCACAAGAGGGTGACGTCTTCTCGAAAACCTTCGATGCTGGAACCACAATCGGCCGAGGAATTCTGCGAAAAACAGGTCAGTTCCAAGACATGCAACGCGTAGTTCTCAGAATGAGACGGATCGAAGATTTACAAAAGCCCTATTATCTCTTAACTGCCTTCCCCACACTGTGAGGGTACTCATGTCTAGACGTGTTATGAACGACCCCACTCCTTACCCTGCCCTAGCAAACATGCTGGACGGTTGGTTTCACCAGGACTACGACATCAATGGCACCAACCTAGAAGAAATTCTGCCTCATTTTTTACGCGCAAAACGTGCTGCGCTTTTGCAAGAGACAGTCTCCGACATTGATCGATTCTTGGCTGACCATAGTGAAGACAAAGAGGGACTCGAAGCCGCGGTAGAAAGCGTTTTTGATCCAGGCGTTATCATCGAAGGCTGGGACGGGTTGACCACTAAGCAATGGCTTGAGCGGGCGAAGCAACTCATCCTAGACGCCCTCCCACAATCTCGCGACCTATAGACCGCGCCGCTCGCCGTCTTCGCCAGGCACGCGCAGACGCTGCCGGACTTCCTCAGCCGCGTCATGCTCTACCGCGCCCCGCTCGTCCAGCCGAAGGATGTCGCGTGGCTGCTCGCCTCCTACGCCCGGGAAGCACGCTCAAGAGCCGAGGACCACCCGCTCGCCAGCTTTGCCGCTGTCCGCGCCGCTCTGCAGGAGTCGCTCGGCATCGAGTTCCACGGCGAAAAGGGCGAGCGCTTCTTCCGCTCCACCCTCGTCCAAACCCAGGCTTCAGCAAGACGCGAGGGATCCGCCACGGCCACAAGCTTGTTAAGTGTTGATAGATACAGCGGTTAGGAGCAATCTTGCAGGACTATGTCTGAATGCAATTTGAAACTCTCCATTAAATTTGAGATGGTCGATGCCTGTGGGCATCGGCCGGAATCCATCAACACAATACAGATGTACTTCGTGAGCGCTCTCGGAGCTGGTTACCCGTTCAGCTATGCCGATCAACAGAAAACCATGGGCGAAGCGCCAATCGCTTCTGGTACAGACATTCAGTTTTCTGCAGCTTTTACGATGCGGTTTAGTCGGCAGCCCGATGACTACGGGAAGCACGGTGATGATAAATACACTTCAACTTTCACCCAATCCGGCAATAACTTCGCCTGTCAGGGCATTTCTCCGGCGGTTGCACTCGTAGGCGGTTCATACAGCGATCCACAGTTTGTACCGGGGCTGTACTACACGGTTCTGATGAGCTTCGAGGGGCAGTTCGGTGACAAGCTTCTCTGGTGCCCACCACCCCTAGCCCTCGGCCATCCGGGATCGTTCATAGTGCCGGCTGTAGGCCGGTTTGTGACTTTGAACATCGCGCCAGTAGACGTCAGCGTCTTCGCGATTGCTTAGAGCAATCGCCACAGGGGCATTCAGAGCGCAGCGATGATGCCCTCATGATGCATCCGGGAGCCCCACCTTCGCGAAGCTAAGGTGGGTTTTAGCCGCGACACAGCGGTTGAAACCGGCCTGGCCGTACAGCTACATCGAACATCATCGTGCTAATGCGCATCACTCAAGCTGAGTCACTGACTCGCTGCATTCACCAACAACCCCCTCAACTCAGGACGACTCTGCAGTCATTCGACCGAAACACGCGTCACCACTGGCCGACTTCGTCCAGCAAACAGCCAACCAACCGTCCCTCTATCTACGTGTCATAATGAGTTGTTTCTCCACTCAGCTCATTGACCTGGAAGGAAGTTTGCAATGGATGGCAAACCGAACAGCATCGATGCTATCCGCGCGCGTATCAAACCCACCTTGGACAAGGTCGCGGTTCGCGGTCTCAGTGCATGGCTAAAATCTATTGGTTTGCCCAGCGGAGCACCAACCCGACAATTGATCACCGAACTCGTAGCAACGGAGATTTCAGAAACTCGCTTGTCAGAAGATGCACTTGAAGCTGCTCTAATTGGCTTTGAAGAAGCAAGTGACATGCGCATTTATCTCTTCACATTAGAAGAGATGCCAAGAGGCAGTAGTAGCAACTGGCTTCCAAGTAGCCTTGCAAATGCAAACTTGCCAATCGTCAACACTCGAAGTTTTGCAGGAAACAAGACCAGACCCGGATCACCCGTCTACGCAGAGGTACAAGGCGATTTGCTCAGAGTAAAGTGGGCTGAACGACAAGAGAGCGTAAAACTGGATAAAAAGGCCGCAAATCTAGTTAAGGATTCCGTTGACAAGCGAATCGTTCTTATAGCGGACCTTAAAGCAAAGATCTGCGAACTGCGAATTAACCCACCTGAAAACCGGCACTCATACGAAGATTCATCGGGACGGCCGTCCGCAGATGCATACTACAAGACTTACATCGAAAAAGTTCAGGAACTTCTCCGTTGCAAGCTGAGTATGCTGGAGCTGCGACCGGTGGTCAAAGCTTTGGTAGAGGAAGAGGACCCTCGCATTGTCCGTATCCACATCGACAATCACACAAATCAGACAAACACAAAAGCAAAGACTAATTCCTCACGTGCAGATGTACGGGACGATCCCGATTGGAAGTTGGCTTATGAAAGAAACGGCTATTCTTGGGCGTGGGATGCTCAGTCTTTTTACTGGCTGCCAAAAGCATCAAGTGGGTTTCTGAAACGCGAACTCTACTCGCATGTTGATGCAGAAGATGGCTACATTAAAGTCAACGCCGATTGTAGCGACGAAGAGGTGAACTATGTCGTATCCCAAATTCGAGCGCGCTAAGCTGGCCAATCCTGAACTAACGCAATTGCTTGAATCGTTGATGACATATATCAGCAATCAGGCTAGCATTGGCCAGACCTTCATTGTTCCTAAGCTAGCGGCGGCAGTTCTGAAACTGAACGACGGCGAGGCGTATGTCCTTCTAGAAATTCTTGCTAACGCCGAAATACTAGATCGTGTGTTCAACGTGTATTGCAAGCGCACAGGAATGCTCCTTGCAACGGTTCACAGCGTGGAACAGCTTTCCCAAGTACCGGACTGTGACTACTGTGACGTTCGTCACGAATCTAGAGAACTGCGGCTCGAACTCGCATTCGAGTTGAATCAGGGAAGTAACGGATTCCAGAAAGCCGCATGACTGGTTCCAACCAAATCCGAAAGCGCACTAAAGCACCATCTAGCAATCTCAGAGCGCAAGCGCACGAACAGACTATGGAGTATCTACGCCTTGCGAACACCTCGACGAATCCTGCTATAGTCAAAGCCGCTGTCGCTTTAGCACACGAGGAAATGCGGCACCAGCATGTCTTCGAATCTAGAGTCACTTCCTCTACTGCGGTTACTTTAACGACTCTCATCGCCGTCTCAGCGTGTGGGGCCTGCTGGTTCGCACTGGTTCATTATCCAGGGCGAATCGGAGTCGAATTAACAATCATCGTGTCTACAATAGCGGTGTTCGTGATCTGTTTTTATGCTCTTTCCTCAGGCCATCTATCGCAGGCTAACTTTATGGTTGTGTTCAAATGGTTAGCAGAAAGATTTAAACACCTAAGTCCCTTTGGACGCATGCATTCTGATAAAAGAGATGGCATACCTATTTCTGCTAACGAAGAAGGAGAAGAACATCCACACTGATCGGGACCTGCGTTGATGCCCGCCTCAATCCTAAAGCCGAGTGGCTCGCCAATCCCGCCAACGTCTGGAGTTACACTCTCGGCGGCTACCAGGTCTTGAAGAAGCGGCTCAGCTACCGCGAGCACAACCTCCTCGGCCGCGCCCTCCACGAAGACGAGTCGACATACTTCGCCCAGGTCGTCCGCCGCATCACCGCCATCTTGCTCCTCGGCCCAGCCCTCGACCAGAGCTACGCTGCCATACTCCCCACCGCCACCGGCCTTCCAAACCGCAAGAGCCGTAACCTCTCGATACGGGTGAAAGCACCGCAACATATGGCCGGCGAACACATGCAAAATGCGCGTAAAACAGCCGTTTTAAGGCGCCATTCGCGTGTTTACGTTAGCGCTAACGCAAGCGGGGATGAAGGCGTGCAGGCTCGTGGATCAAAATCCTATTCACAATGTGAACACGATCTGCCGGCCGTCTGTCCGGTTTCCCAAATTGTTTCACGTGGAACAATTTATCCACAGAGACAGGTTCGGCCCGAGGGTTCACACTGCTCCCGGACTTGCCCTTCTCAACCACCTTCCGGTACCGTGGTCTGGTTCATTAAACGAGGCGCAAACCAATGCATCGACGGCATCTTCTCAAGTCCCTCACCGCCGCGGGTCTGTTCTCCATGGCTGCGCCCGCGATGCAAGGCGAAGCGCGGGCTGCCGCCGACCGCGCCACGCGCGGCACCGCAACGCCGCGCATTAAGGACATCTCTGTCATTGAGTGCGCTCCTGCCGGTGTTCGCTTGACGGTCGTCAAGATCACCACGGATCAGGACGGTCTGTACGGCTACGGCTGCGCCACCTTCACGCAGCGCGCCGACCTTGTAAAGCCCGCTGTGGAACGCTATTTGAAGCCTCTCCTGATGGGCAAAACCACTGATCGCATTGAAGATATCTGGCAGACCTGCTACGACAGCTCCTACTGGAAGAACGGCCCTGTCCTGAACAACGCGATCAGCGGCATCGACGAGGCGCTGTGGGACATCAAGGGCCGCCAGGCGGGGATGCCCGTCTACCAACTGGCCGGCGGCAAGTGCCGCGAAGCCGTGGAAACCTATGCCCACGCCGATGGCGCGGAGATCCCGGATGCGATTGCCAAGGCGCGCGAGTACATGAGCCAGGGCTTCCGCAACGTCCGCGTGCAGGTAGGCCTGCCCGGCATGGCCGGTTACGGAGCCGCGCACGGCGTGGCCAACTTCAAGCCACTGCATGACAAGCCGCTTTTTGAACCCGCCTATGCCATGAGGCGCGGCATTAAGCTGCTGGAAGAGGCGCGCTCGCAGCTAGGTGATGAAGTCGGCCTCCTGCACGACATGCACGAGCGCTACCTGCCCAATCAGGCCATCGAGTTCGCCAAGCAGGTGGAAAAGATCAATCTCTTCTTCCTGGAAGACCCGCTCTCGCCGGAAGACATCGATTACTTTCGCCAGATGCGTCAGCAGTGTGCCACGCCGCTGGCCATGGGCGAACTCTTCAACAACCCGCACGAATGGCATCCGCTCATCGCCGAGCGCCTCATCGACTACATCCGCTGCCACATCTCACAGGTTGGCGGCTTCACCCCCGCGCGCAAGATCGCCGTCATGGCTGAGCAGTTCAGTATTCGCACCGCATGGCACGGACCCGGCGATGTCTCCCCCGTCGGTCACGCCGCCCAGGCCACGCTCGATCTAGTCAGTTACAACTTTGGCATTCAGGAGTACAGCCCTTTCAACGCAGCCACCCAGGAAATCTTTCAAGGCTGCCCCACGCTGAAGGATGGTTACATCTACGTTCACGAAGCACCGGGCTGGGGCATCGAGATCGACGAGAAAGCCGCCGCGAAATACCCCTTCACCAATCCATCCAACGGCCTCAACGGAGGCTGGGGCGAAATCCGCAAACTCGACGGGACTGTCATTAAGCAGTAGGCAGGCCTAAATGCACCCATAAGTTACCGCATGGCGCTTACACCAGCGAGCTGACCTAACGAGTATCTGCGTCTGCCGACAGGTTTTCATCCACTGCGTAGCCCGTTTGGCACTCCTGATTCAGACTTGCGACCGCGCTTACTTTCCGGCAATTGGCTTCTGCCCGTTGTTGAAGGGAGCGATACCGTGGGTCACACGGCGCAGCACAAATTCCCGCACCAGGTTTCCGGCTGCGGTGAAGCCGATGCCCAGACCAGCATTCTCAAACGTCAAGCCCGCGCCGCGCTCACTGCCGGGATGGTAGAGGTTGGAGATTGCTCCGGCCGTCAGGCCACCCATGATGTGCGAGTAGTTCGGCTGCCACTTGCCGTTGTCTCCGCGCGCCACCACGGAGCGTGTCATTGCATACCAGGCTCTGGTGCCAAAGCTGCCGGAACCCTTATAGAAGTAGCGGGGGTCCTGGTGAAAGATCGCCGGGTACACGGCACTGCCGAAGAAGCGGCTGAACGTGCCCGTGGCGAAGGCCGCACCGTACCGCTTGGCGTACCCTTCCGCATCGTCGCCGTATGAAGGATATGTGCCCCGTGCCTGTTGAATGCCGGCCACGATAGCGGTAGCGACAAATACAAATGGATCGCTGCGTGCGCGTACCGCCATCTTGAACTTTTGTTTTGTCTCCAGAGGTGCCGCATCCCAAACGTAGCTGCTGTAAAAGTTAGGCAGAATACCAAGAACGCGCTGTTTCATCTCGGCCTGAATCTGCTCCTCGGCAAGCTCCCGCTGGGTGACCCTGACGGTCACTTGAGTCGAAGCGGACGCGATGGGCAACGCGATCTTGGGCACCTCATGCTGCTGGCCTTCCTTGAGCGTAATCTCGGACGAGACGAACGTTTCAAGCCCAGCGGACGTGATGGTGAAGATGTACTTGCCTGCTGGAAGATCCGTAAAGCGGAATCGCCCCTCGGAGTCGGAGACGACCTCGCGCACTGGCTGCACGGCCTGAGATCCGGCAATCTCTGGAGTCTGAAGCGTAACCTTTGCACCTGGGACGATGCCCTGATTTACGTCCAGGACTTCTCCGAAGATCGCCGCGGTATGGGGCTGCGCCGCCTGTGACGGTTGTGCGGCTTGCTCCAGCCCTTTCATGAATCCAGGGGAGTCTGGCACCTCCAAATTCGCGGTGACGCTTTGAGCGGGCGAGAGTCTGGCACATGCAAGCGGGCAAATACCCACGGCTGCGCACATGACGAAACCCCTGAAACGATCATGCCGGGCGCGCGAGCGGGCGAGCTTGTGCCGATTCCAGAGCAGACTCAACCAAGAGTGCATGCACAGAGCATACGCGCCTCGTGTGCTAGTGACACCAGCCGTCGCGGTGAATGAGCAAGCCATTCATGCCAAATGGAAGAGACTTGAACCTAGAACATTCCTAATGTCCCGCGCCGTGTTACGCCAAGCCTATCGACCAGGCAAATCGTCTCCGAATTTTTGTATCTACTTACGCATGTACCCCGTCTGGGACACCGTTGGCACTCTGCATTGCGGCCCTATCGAGCTGGATGACGGCTGACTAGCGGTTTCTGGCGCGCGTCACGTTCGCGGAATTGTATATGAACGTGTAAGCTAAGCGTTAGACCATTCCATCTCCGTATACAGAACGTCATCACCTGCCGGGTGGGTCTCCGTACCTGCGCTTTGACATCTTACGGCTATACACACGTCCGCACAGGCGGAGAAAGACATAGACCTTGCCTCCTACTGACGTATTTACTTCTCCATCTGAATCCAGTGTTCCAGACCTTCTTTGCTTCAGCCACCTGCGCTGGAGCTTTGTCACCCAGCGCCCACAGCATCTGCTAGGGCGAGCGGCTAGAACACGACGGGTTTTTTATTGGGAAGAGCCGGTTTTTGACGATACAGCGGTTAAGAATACGTTAGACATTGAGCAGGTGCAGGGATCGCTCTGGGTAGTTCGTCCCCGAGTTTTGAAAGGTGCCTGCATTGTGGCGGCACAGAGGCAGCTGCTGCGCGAGCTGCGGGAGCGTTATTCCATTCAGCGGTGCGTCACGTGGTACTACACGCCGATGGCGCTGGCGTTCTCTGACGATGTGCCCGCGCTCGCTACCGTGTACGACTGCATGGATGAATTGCGCAACTTCATGGGTGCGCCGCCGGAACTCGTTGCGCGCGAACAGGAGTTGCTGCGCCGCGCGGATGTTGTGTTCACGGGGGGCCGCAGCCTATATGAGAGTAAGCGCACCCTGCATGCGAATGTCCATCTTTTCCCAAGCTCGATTGATGCCAAGCATTTCGCGCAGGCAAAGTCCATCACGCTGAGCGAGCCTGCGGATCAGACCGGCATAGCGCATCCGCGTGCGGGTTTCTACGGGGTGATCGACGAACGGCTTGATCTGGAACTGCTGCGCGACGTAGCCGCGCACCGTCCTGCGGTTCAGTTCATACTTCTTGGCCCGGTTGTTAAGATTGACCCCGCGTCGCTGCCGCAAGCAGCCAACATCCACTATCTCGGCTCCAAAACCTACGAACAATTGCCACAATATCTGGCTTATTGGGATGTTGCGCTAATGCCTTTCGCCCTGAATGAGGCGACACGTTACATCTCGCCGACCAAGACACCGGAGTATCTCGCAGCTGGAAAGCCGGTGGTGTCCACGCCTATTCACGATGTTGTCGCGGACTATGGGGATGCGGGTCTGGTTGCCATTGCAGCCACGGCAGATGAATTCGCGAAAGAACTCGATGCGTCGCTGAAATCGAAGTCCGAGCTTTGGACACGTGCCGTCGCGGACAAGCTGGCACGCTCGTCATGGGATAGCACGTGGAGCGGGATGCAGGCGCAGATCAACGCTGCCATTTCCGCGAAGAACACTGCAAAGAAAGGCAGGAGTGCCATGCAAATGCCGCTTCCAAACGCATCAACAACCCAGAAATCCAAGCCGGTGCGGGGTTTGGACAGATATGACTATCTGATCGTCGGTGCTGGTTTTGCGGGCACCGTGCTAGCGGAGCGGCTAACCTCCGAGGCGGGAAAACGTGTCCTGCTGGTTGACCGGCGCGATCATATTGCAGGAAATGCCTATGATTACCACGATGCGGCGGGCGTTCTAGTGCATCGCTATGGGCCACACATCTTCCACACCAACTCCGAACGGGTTGTGCGCTATCTTTCGCAGTTCACGGACTGGCGGCCATACGAACATCGCGTACTCACATGCGTAGACGGTCAGTTGCTGCCGATGCCAATCAATCTCACGACGATCAATCGTTTCTTCAAATTGAACCTGGATAGCACCGGGATGCGCGCCTTCCTGGCGGAGATGACGGTGCAATCCCCCGACATCCGCACCTCGCAGGATCTACTGCTGAGTCGCGTGGGTACTCTTCTTTACGAAAAGTTCTATCGCAACTACACACGCAAACAGTGGAACCTGGATCCCTCTGAGCTGGACGCCTCCGTCGCTGGCCGCATTCCGCTGCGCTACGACCGTGACGATCGCTATTTCGACGACACCTTTCAGGCAATGCCAGCCGCCGGATACACCCAGATGTTCGAACGCATGGTAGACCAAAAGGGCCTGACTGTTCGCACCGGCGTTGAATATCAGGAGATTGCGAAGACTTACCGAGACGCGCAGGTGGTCTTTACCGGACCCATTGACGAGTACTATGGTTTCCGATTTGGGCCATTGCCCTACCGTTCACTGGAGTTCAAACATGAGACCCATGCGCGAGAATGGTTCCAATCGGCCGCTGTCGTGAATTATCCCAACGAGAACGAATTCACGCGCATTACAGAATTCAAGTATCTGACAGGGCAGAAGAGCCGCAGCACCAGCATCGTGTACGAGTATCCGCGCGCTAGCGGCGACCCGTATTATCCGATTCCGCGCCCGGAAAATGCCCAGATCTATGCCAAATACAAGGCCCTGGCAGACCGTGACACCACGGTCACGTTCTGCGGCCGCCTTGCAAACTACCGCTACTTCAACATGGACCAGGTCGTCGCACAGGCGCTGCTGACGTTCCAGCGCATGTGGCCAGCTGCCCAGCCTGGCCCCAGCCTGAGCGCAACGGAACCCGAAACCGCACGCCTCTCCAAAGGCTGGCCGGTACTAGCCGCAAGGACGACCGACACGACCGAGCTTCGTTAAGCTACAACGCCGCGCGGCAACATCCTTTGCCGCGCGGCGTTATGTTATGTTTTTGCCGGTACTCTCCGGCATTCAAAATTGACGTTTATGCGCTCTCGCGATACCATTCGATCGTCTTTTGCAAGCCGTATTCCAGGCCGGCAGTGATCTCATAGCCCAATTCCCGCTGGCTTACTGTAATGTCAGCAAGCGAGTGCTTCACATCACCCGCGCGTTCCGGTTGGACGTTAATACCGCCCGCATAGCCAGTAATACGCTTGATGCATTCGTAAGCTTCCAGCAGCGTTGTCCGCTTACCAGTAGCAATGTTGAAGACCTGTCCGCACACCTGCGAGGGCGCTTTAGCGGCCAGTAGATTCGCATTGACAACGTTGTCGATGTACGTGAAATCGCGGCTGGTAAGACCGTCACCGAAGATGGTGGGTGTCTCGCCCTTCAGCATCAGAGAAATGAAGCGCGCCAGAACGCCCGAATACTGCGACGACGGATCCTGGCGGGGACCGAAGATATTGAAGTAGCGCAGCGAGACCGTCTCCAGACCGTAGGTTTGCATGTAGCTCGCCATGTAGTGTTCGCCCGCAACCTTCTGCACCGCGTATGCTGAGACGGGTTCGGGACGCATGGTCTCGCGTTTGGGCAGTTCCGGTGCGTTGCCATACGCGGCAGACGACGCCGCAAACATTACGCGCTTGACGCCTGCAACGCGTGCTGCCTCCAGCACCTGTAGAGTGCCATTGAGATTGATATCGTTGGTGCCCAGTGGGTCTTCGACCGACTTCGGCACGGAGGCGACCGCTGCTTCGTGGAAGACATAGTCCACACCGCGGGTTGCATCCCGTACCGCACCTGCATCCAGAATGCTGACATGGCGGAAGTCCACGCGCGCACGGATGGGCTCGATGTTCTCCAGTTTGCCCGCGCTCAGGTCGTCCACGCCGATGACTTCCGCACCCTGCTCCAGTGCCGCGCGCGCAATGCTGGAGCCGATGAACCCCGCAATTCCTGTGATCAGAACTTTCGACATATCACTCACTATCGGCATGCAAACGGAGCAGAACAGCAGTAAAGCAGGATCGTTGGCCCTGGTCAGAAGCAAGGAACACTCACATGGCGTGACTCTTCTTTAACGGTAGCATCCGCGCGTAGTGGCAAAGTTCTTTAAAGGGCATCACTGGTGCTTTTCGTTTGAAACGACAGCAAACCAGCGCAGTCTACACCAGCTTCCCGTGCCTTCGCAGAACCGCGTGCAGCAAGTGGCCGCCGTTCCCCATGCAGCGCAGGTGATCGGTGCGCTTTTCAAAGTACCGCGCGTTGATGGCATCGCGGTCCAGGTCTTCCATAACGTGCCAGCCCTCGCAGGCAAGTCTGTATCGTAACGCGGCAGGGGCAAAGAATAGGAGAAACGGCTCGCCCGCAGCCGTGACGCGCGCGGCAAGTGAGTCGAAGGCAAGCTGTTCGTCCGGCGGAAGTGCGTGGCGCGGCAGACCGTAATCCAGAACCAACTCGCTCGTTTCAGTGCAGCCGGAGATAAACCGGAGTGTTGCCGTAAACGCCTCTTCAGATAGATACGGCACTACGCCAAGCCATGCAAATACCGCAGGCTTGCTCCGGTCAAATTCCGCAGCCGCCAATCGCTCCTCTAACGAGTCAATCTGAAGATTCACGGCGACATGCCGGACCGTCTCAGGTATGGCGATGCCAGTGGCACGAAGCAGACTTAGCTTCCATGCCTGCGTTGCGGGATGATCCACCTCGAACACGCGCAGCCGCTGGTACGAATTGCGGTACGCAAATGTGTCCAGGCCCGCGCCCAGCAACACATACTGCTGCACATTCCCGTGCTGGACCGCGGCATGGAGTACGTCCTCGGCGAAACGTGACCGAGCCACGAGATAGGCCCGAAGGCTGGCCGATGAAGGCCGCGCGGGTGCCCGCAGATCGCTCCCTGCCAGCATCTTCGCATCTGCTCCGGCAAGGCCCAGGATGCGCAGTGCCAGAGGGTCGTCAAAGACACGTGGCGTGTCCCACAGCTGATGCGCGGCCCGTCGCAGAGCCACACGGTACGCCGTTCGCGAGGCGGTGCTCTCCTGCACGTTGCCTAGGCCGCCTCATCAAGCTGTGCCAATGCATCCTCCACGGTGCAGGCCACCCGCAGGATCTGGCGCGTTCCCTTCCGCAGGACGCCTTCTGCCTGGCAGTGATCCACGAACCTGATTAGGCCATCGTAGAATCCGGCGGTATTCAGCAGGCAAATAGGCTTGTTGTGCAGTCGCAGCGTCTGCCAGGCCAGCACCTCAAACAACTCCTCCAAGGTGCCATAGCCACCCGGCAGGACGAGGAATGCATCCGCGCGTTCTCCCATCAGCGCCTTGCGAGTGTGCATGGTGTCCACCACATGTAGTTCGTTACATCCGTGATGTGAAACCTCCATGTCCACCAGCACATGCGGAATGACACCAATGACCCGGCCGCCACCGGCCAGCGCCGCATCCGCCACCGCACCCATCAAGCCTGCCTTTGCACCGCCATACACCAGATCAATGCCACGCTCAGCTAGAACCTGCCCCAGTTGAACCGCGGCTGAGCGGTAGGCCGGATTTACACCATCGGCGGACGCGCAAAAGACGCAAAGCGTACGAAGAGCCATGATTCCAGCATAAACTCCCGGTCAAATGAGCCGTAGCAAAGCACATCGCAATCCGGCGCAAAGGGACGCGGTACGCGATTGCAGCGCGTACCACGTCCATCTCTCTATCAGCTCCGCTGAGAACGTAGCCCATGGCTACGTTGTGGAGAGCAAAGAACGTTCTGTTATGCGGCAGCAGAGGTTTATTTGAATGAACAGACCGCGCCGTTGTATTCCTTCACAATGGTGACTTTGACGGTGTTATCCGAACCGAACACCTGCGTTCCCGCCGGTGCCGTCAGCTTATATTCTCCGTTTGCGGCCAGTGTGACTGAGCGGCCCTCAATGGTAAGTGTTTGGGCCGATGTGCCGCGATTTTTCAGTGTCACATGGACCAGTGGCCCCTTTGCCTGTGAAACATTAGCATTGTTCTCAGTAAGGGCGGCATATGATGCCAGGGGGACTAACGTGCAGGCGGCTAGAACAACCGCCGAAAGGTAACGATCTTTCATAAGACTTCTCCATGGTGCGATGTAGCTGGCGAAGTCCCACTGCAATTGAAACATTGTCGCGCAGTGTGTTATACGCCCTTTAGCATAGAAAGGTCACCCCATTTACAAAAAATTCTTACTGACGACTCCAGGATAGCTATGTCAAGGTAGGAATGCCGGTAATTCCTAGAGATGGAACGGCTATGCGGCTCCGCTTCGCTTGCACGCAAATCGGGATACCCTCAAGTATGTGTTTTAGATTGATAGCCTGCATTCCCGCTATTCTGATAAGCCTTTCACTCCAGGCGCAGAACGTCCCTGGCAAGCCTGCTGCTTCCGTCCAAACCGCCGATCCCGGCACAATACCCACCAACGCTCCCGTCCAGACGCCCACACCGGCGCAACTGCTACTGGGGCAGTACGGGCGTTTCCGGGCCAACAACGACCTACTGCACTACTTGCTCTCGGTTCGCGTCAATCCTGAGGAAAGCAGCATCAGCGGCGATAACCAGGTGCGCTTCCGCATGGTGCGGAACGGCACGCGCATCCAGCTGGACCTTGCCCGGGAACTGGAGATCCATAAGGTTCTTTTCCGTAGCAAGCCCGTGACCTTCACTCGCGAGGAGGAGTCGTTCTTTATCGACTTTCCGGCGACGCTGCGCCGGGGCCACGTGTACACCGTGGATGTTTTCTACGGCGGCAAGCCGCGTAAGGCGGGGCGCTTTGGGGGCATGTCGTTCGAGAAAGACGCGGGCGGCAAACCGTGGGTCTTTACCGCGTGCGAGGGGAACGGTGCGCGCGTATGGTGGCCCAACAAAGATCAGTGGAAAGATGAACCGCAGGAAGGCGTGGATCTTCACGTGTCCGTTCCAAATGGCCTGATGGATGTTTCCAACGGACGCCTTCTCGGTCACCAAAATCTGCACGACGGATATACACGCTGGGACTGGCGGGTTACGTACCCGATCAATAACTATGATGTGGCTTTGAATATCGCCGACTACGTGCACTTTTCCGGCAAGCCATTGGGGCCACTAACGCTGGACTTTTACGCCAAGCCGGAAGATTTAGATAGAGCAAGATTACAGTTCGCACAGGCGCGGCCGATGCTGGAGATATTCAACAAGTACATCGGGGAATATCCGTTCGTGCGCGATGGCTACAAACTGGTGCAGGTACCCTATGCGGGCATGGAGCACCAGAGCGCCGTTGCGTATGGGAATCATTTCCGCAACGGCTACGGCCCACGCGATTGGACCGGCGTTGGCATCAGCCCACGATTCGATTTCATCATCATTCATGAAAGCGGGCATGAGTGGTTTGGCAATGCCATTAGCGCGGCTGATCCTGTGGACATGTGGATTCATGAAGGGTTTACGACTTATGCCGAAGGCATCTACGTGGAAGGCCGCTGGGGGAAAGAAGATGCAATTCGTTATGTAAATGGCTACAAGTCGAAGGTTAAGAACAAGTACCCCATTGTTGGGGAGCGCGGCATCAATCGAGAACCGCGAGATGAAGACCAATACTTTAAGGGTACGCTCTTCCTGAATACATTGCGCTCGACGGTGGACGATGATGCCCTATGGTGGCGCGTTTTTCACAACTACTATGAGCATTTCAAATACCACAACATCGTGACAGACGATGTAATCCGTTACTGGAATCAGCAACTCGTAAAAGATTACACGCCGATCTTCAACGAATATCTTCGCCATGCGGCGCTGCCGAAATTAGATCTCATGTTCGACGAGGCAAACGGGAAAGTGCGGTACCGTTGGCAGGCGGAGGAACCAGGCTTTAACATGCCCATCAAGGCAGGCGATCCACAACACTGGACCGTGCTGCATCCCACTGCGGAATGGCAAACAACCGATGGCGAACGCAATATATTCCAGGTGGCGACGGATCTGTACTACGTACAGGTAGTACGCGACGGCGTAGAGGAGCCGATCGTTCCAGTGGCAACGCCTAGTAAACAGCAGCCCTAGTCGCTTCGCGCAGAACGTTTGATGCGGAGTGCCGTGCTGTCGCACGTCACGATCTGACCCCAGAATTCTTGCATCCTAATGGTGGTGAGTGAAAAATTGTGCAATGGGTATGTGCGCCACTGGTGGAAAGAAGCCGTGGTGTATCAGATTTATCCGCGATCATTTCAAGATTTAAACGGGGACGGTATCGGCGACCTGCCCGGCATCACGTCGCGGCTAGAGTATTTGCGTGACTTAGGTGTTGGTGTACTCTGGCTTTCGCCGCATTACGATTCGCCTAACGTTGATAATGGCTATGATATACGAGACTACCGCAAGGTCATGACCGAGTTCGGCACCATGCAGGACTTCGATGATCTGCTGGCCGGCGTGAAAGCACGGAGTATGCGGCTGATTGTTGACTTAGTCGTCAATCATACCAGCAACCAACACGCATGGTTTGTCGAAAGCCGAAAAAGCAAGGACAATCCGTACCGCAACTATTACATATGGCGGCCCGGTAAGCCTGCACCGCAGGGTGCCATGCTTCCACCCAATAACTTTGAATCCTCATTTTCCGGCTCGGCGTGGACGTTGGATCCGCTGACGAACGAGTATTACCTGCATCTGTTTGCGGAACAGCAGCCGGACCTGAACTGGGATAATCCGCTGGTACGTGGCGAAGTGTATGACTTGATGCGCTTTTGGCTGGACAAGGGCGTGGATGGCTTTCGCATGGACGTGATTCCATTTATCAGCAAGGACCCTGCATTCCCCGATGTCAAGCCGGGTGAAAGCCAAGTCCGGATCAATGCGAACGGTCCGCACCTGCACGAATACTTGCGAGAGATGAACGGCGAAGTGCTATCTCATTACGACTGCATGACGGTGGGCGAGGCGCATGGCATCAGCATCGAAGAGATGCCGCAGCTGATCGATGAGCGCAGGCATGAACTGGATATGATCTTTAACTTCGACGCGGTGCGATTGAACCGCGATGGGCGTAACTGGCGTGCATGGCAATTACCCGAGCTGAAAGCTATCTACACGCGTCAGGACCGCGCTTTGGACAGGCATAGCTGGAATACAGTCTTTCTGGCGAATCATGACAATCCGCGCCTCGTCTCGTCTTTCGGAGACGACTCGCCAGACTACCGCGTCCCAAGCGCGAAGTTACTCGCAACCATGCTGCTCACACTGAAAGGTACGGCGTACCTCTATCAAGGCGACGAACTCGGCATGACGAACTATCCATTCCGGACCATCGCTGAATATGATGACATTGAAGTAAAAAACGCTTGGGCGCATGATGTGGTTACCGGAAAAGAAACGGCGGATCACTACCTGGAGAACCTGGCGCGCGTTAGCCGTGACAATGCGCGCACGCCGATGCAATGGGATGACTCACCCAATGCAGGCTTTACTTCGGCCACGGCGAAACCATGGCTCGCGGTAAACCCGAACTACACAGAAATCAATGCTGCCGCCGCGCTTGCCGATCCTGACTCTATCTACCACTACACGCAACAGGTGCTCGCTCTACGAAAGAGCTCGCTCGCGTTTATCTATGGTGATTACCTCGATCTTGCACCGGAGCACCCCACTCTTTTCCTGTTTAGCCGGACGCTGGAGCATGAGCGCTACTTAATCGCGCTCAATTTCTCGTGTGAACTCTGCCACTTCAGCTTGCCAGCAAGCTTCGCGGGCGCAAACCTGATGCTATGCAATCTGGACCTGACGGTTGAGAGCGCCGGAAGCCTACGGCCATGGGAGGCGCGCATCCTGCGGACGGGGTGGACCTGAGCTTGTTCCACGGCCGGATGCCAGCGTTCCCCGGCCGCAACATGACGGGCGACGAATGTAACTGCATCCGGTATCCTAAAAGACAATGGCTACAGTCGCCCCATCACCGGAATTGCAGCATCGAACCGTGAACGTAGAGCCGCCTGACCAGCGGCCACACAGCGCTGATGGTCAATATGATGGCACCGCCCCCTTTACATCGTGGGGCCGCTATCCCAATTACAACGCCACGGTGGTTCCACTGAACTGGCAGGGCGACTACCCGCGTGTGCTGGAGCAGCACAATGGCATGCCCACAGGAGCGCTGCCGGTTGGGATGGGCCGCAGCTATGGCGATAGTTGCCTGCTGAAGGATGGCAATCTGCTGGTTGCCACCGGTATGAATCGCCTGCTCGCATTCGACGCGGAGACCGGCTTGCTGACAGCTGAGGCGGGGCTGACGCTGGCGCAGTTGCTCGATTTTGCGGTGCCGCTCGGTTTCTTCCTGCCCGTATCGCCGGGGACGAAGTACGTCACACTTGGTGGCGCGGTTGCCAATGACATTCATGGCAAGAATCATCATGTTGCTGGTACGTTCGGCTCGCATGTGACGCAGTTTGAACTCCTGCGCAGCGACGGCACGCGGCTGCACTGCTCACCCACGGACAACCCGGACTGGTACGCGGCTACCATTGGCGGCCTGGGTTTAACGGGCGTGATCTCGTGGATTCAGCTCCGCCTCAAGCGCATCGTCTCGCGCCTGATTGATTTCGAAGGGATCCAGTTTCATGGAGTGGACGAGTTTCTGGCGTTGACCGAACAGTACAAAGGCATCGAGTACACGGTCAGCTGGATCGATTGCACCAGCACGGGCAAGAACTTTGCGCGCGGCATCTTCATGTTGGGCGACCACTCCAAAATCCCTAGCAAATTGACGCAGTCACCGGAGCCGAAGCTGGTTTTTCCTCTGGACGCTCCAGGGTTTGCGCTGAACAGCGCCACGGTGTCTGCCTTCAACACAGCCTTCTTTCACAAGCAGATTAAGCCTCGCGTCCGCGCGTTGCAGGATTACGAGCCGTTCTTTTACCCGCTGGACAAGGTGCTGCATTGGAACCGCTTGTACGGCAAGAGTGGCCTGCTGCAGTTCCAGTACGCGATTCCATGGGAGAGCGCACGCGAAGGCACGATTGCGATTTTGAATGCGGTGGCAAAAAGCGGCCTGGCCAGCTTCCTGGCAGTGCTGAAGGCCTTTGGTGATGTTCCCTCACCCGGCATGATGAGTTTTCCGCAGCCGGGCATCACGCTGGCGCTGGACTTTCCCATCAAGCCTGACAAGAGCTTCCCGCTCTTCGACCGGCTAGCCAGCATGACACTCGACTTCGGCGGCAAGCTGTATCCCGCCAAGGATGCGCGGATGACTGCCGCCCAGTTTCAAACCGCCTATCCGCAGTGGCAGAAGTTCGCCCGTTTTAAGGACCCGCTGCTGACGTCGAGTTTCTGGGAACGCGTAACGGCGCAAGGTTCAGCAGGGACCTAGAGACGATCAGGATCGCTGGGGTTTGAATTCCCACCTTAGCTTCGCGCAGGTGGGTGCCCGGTTTACCTGATTAGAAGCTGCTATTGTCGTTGCCGCCGTCGTCGTAGCTGCCGCTGTCATCCGTAGAGTTCGAGCTGTCGTTGCTGCTGTCGTCGGCAAACGATGACTTATCGTCATTCCCGCCATCCGCGCCTAGAAAGCCGCTGGAGTCGCCACGGCGATCCTCAATGTCGGGGCTGACGCCACTGTCGAACCCGTCCGCAGCCTGTAGACGGTCGGCCAAGCCGCTACCTTGCCCGGAGTTACCGCCGTCATAGTAATTATTCACGGTCTCGTTGCCGCCGCCCTCAAAGCCTCGTCCACCACCATGGCCGAAGCCGCTGAAGACGTCCTCAATGGCATGAAAGGCGAACTCACCCGCCGCGACGCCTGCCGCTGTCTGCATGGCACCCTGTAGGAATCCGCCACCGCCGCCGAACATACCTCCGCCCACCGGTGCGGGCTGCCCATAGCTGCCATATCCTGGCTGCATGGGAACGGGCGGATTGTAGCCGTACGGTGAGTTCGACCGGTTTTGTACCGGAGCGTAGCTTGGCGTGCCGGAACTTGGCTGCACAGCGTAGGGAGCGGGCGGTGCGCTGGGTGGCTGGCCAGCGCTATCGCTCTTGCCAAGCCCAAAAAGATTGCCTAAAAAGCTGCCATGCTCCTGCTTGCCGCCCTGCTGCTTCAACTGCTCTACTTCTGACCGAGCCGCTTGGAGATCCCGCTGCGACTTGTCGATGGCAAACTGCTGTACCAGCACTGTCTGGCACAGAATATATAGCGCATCGGGGTTCCGCTGTAGCGAGCTGTTCAACAATTGCTCCGCCTCGTCGTCCTTGCTTTGCAGTTGGGTCCCGTTTACCCGCTCGATCAAGCCGTTTAAAAGCTGCTGTTCCTGCTGCGTCATCTCTGCTTGCCTTTCGTCCAAGACCCAAGCGGCCTGGTACTTGAATGGACGCTGCCGCGCGTGTAAGGTTGTCCCTTTGCCCTTCCGGGACGAGTGATCCGGGTTCGCGCCAGCTCTGCACCGTTTCGGAAGCGCATCCTACAGATATCCATCATGAGTACGTCGCGCGCAACTCGTCTGCTCTTTCTGCTTCTGCCGGTGTTCGCCGCCGCGCAGGATGGCAAGCCGCTGCCAAACATGGAAGCGCTTAAAGCCCGTGCCATCGTCACGCACGACCGGGCGACTGTCCTGCGTGAGCATTACCTTTGCAGGGCGAAGATCACCCAACAGGAGGTGGACGGGAAGGGTGGCATAAAGAAGTCAACCGTCGAAGATCGCGAGATGTTCTACGTGAAAGGCCGTGAGATTTCGCAGGTGGTTACCCGCGATGGTAAGCCCCTGAGTCCCGGGGACGCCAAGAAGGAAATCGAAAAAGTAAAAAAGAGGATCGATGAAGCCAATAAGGGCAAAGTCGACACCTACGGCATCAGCCAGGCTGACATTCTGCGCCTGATGGCTTTCTCAAACGAGCGGCGCATCATGTATGGCGGTCGTCCCACCATTGTCTTTGACGTGAAAGCAGATCCGAAGGCGAAGGCCGATAGCGTCGTGCAGAAGATGGTGCAGGCCGTAGAGGGTACGGTGGCCATCGACGAGGCCAGTGGCCATGTCGTCGATACGAACGTTCATGGCGTGCGCGACGTAAAGATCGGCGGAGGCCTTGTGGCCAACGTGCACAAGGGGTTTCTGTTGCACGTCACCAACGCGCCGCGCGAGGATGGCGTGTGGATGGTAAACCACGCGGACGGCTCAGGCGATGCGCGCGTGGGCCTGTTTATGCACCCTTCGATGCGCTTTCAGCAGGAAATGGAAGGCTGCCGGTTGTTCAACGTGACAGCGGAATCTGTCGAGTCATTGGAAGAGAAGCACTGAACTTGGCCAATGATCGAGGATGGGGATCCCACGTCTCAAAGCGAGACGTGGGGCACCCGCAGGTTCGCTGAGGTAAGCGAACCGCCATACTACATGGTGAGTGCGACGTTCTTCACGCCGTACTCAGCGTGTAGCAGGCTACAGCATGCGTCGGTGCGACCGCACAGGCAGCGCTGGTCAGCGGCTGCGGTGGCGCTGCGGTCGGCGAATACCTTTTGAGCTGCGGTCAGGGCCGTGCCGAACTGAAAGCCAGGAAGCTTTAGGTCGATAACGGCAACCTGCTCCAGTGCGCCGATCAGGGCAATGGTGTCCATGTAGTCAAAGAAGCCCAGGTGGGCGATGCGGAAGAGCTTGCCCTTCATTTCGCCCTGGCCGTTGGTGATGATTGCTCCAAAGCGTGACTTCAGCGCCTTCACGATCACGCCGGAATCAACGCCTTCCGGCGGCAACACGGCGGTTGCGGCGGCGGAGGCGACCTCTGGCGCGAACAGCTTCAGGCCCATTGCCTGGCATGCGGCACGCGTCATGGCGGCGATAGTTTCCGCGTTTTCGATCAGCTTTTTGCGGCCTTCCACCAGGTTGCCGTCAGCCTGCCCGGCGATGTAGTCCAGCGCGGCTCCGAGCGCGGCAATCAGCGCGACCGCGGGCGTGTAGGCGCTTTCGCCCGCCTTTGCGTTCTTGCGCTCTTTACGCAGATCGAAGTAGTAGCGGGGATTGTAGGTGGCCTCCATACGATCCCACGCGCGGTCGCCGACGGCGAGATACGACAGGCCGGGCGGAATCATGACCGCCTTCTGCGACCCGCCAATCAGAACGTCCACGCCCCATCCGTCCATGTCGAGGTACGTCGTCCCGAGTCCGGTGATGGCATCGACCACGAGCAGTGCTTCGCTATGAGTGTCCTTCAGCAGTTTGGCTACAGCGGGCACGCAGTGACGAACACCGGTACTGGTCTCCGTTGCCTGCATAAAGACGGCGCGCGTTTCGAGCTTCAGGGCTTCTTTAACGGCGTCCATCGAGAAGGTCTCACCGTAAGGTGCGGAGACGACATCCACCGCGCAGCCGAAGGCCTTGGCCAGCGCGGTCCAGCGCTCTCCAAACTTACCGGCCGTCAGGACAAGAACACGGTCGCCGGGCGAGGTCAGATTTGACATCGCGGCCTCCATTGCGCCGGTGCCGGAGGACGACAGCACGATGACATCGTTCTTTGTGCCGACAAACTCCTTTAACTGCGCCAGAACGCGCAGGTACAGCGCGCGGAACTCCGGTGTGCGGTGATGGATGTCAGCGGCGGCCATGGCAAACTGGGCTGCGGGCAGCAACGGTGTCGGACCAGGCGTAAACAGGCGTGTCTTGCGAATCATGCTTCTAGTTTACCGGCAGTGAACTGACAAGCGGGTGCCATAACCTTCGCGAAACAAAGGTGGGCTCACCAGCGGTAGACTCACCAGAGAGGACGGCGAGCATGGCAGCAATAGGCGACAAGATCGGCAAGGACATCATTGCAGCGATGAAGGGGAAGGAAGCGCTCCGCCTGGAGACGCTGCGCATGGCGAAGTCTGCCATGAAGAACAAGGAGATCGACAAGCGCGAGCCGCTGACGGACTCCGAAGAGATTGCCGTGCTGCAGACGATGGTAAAGCAGCGCAAGGATTCCGCCGAGCAGTTTTCTAAGGGCAATCGCCCCGAACTCGCCAGCAAAGAGCAGGACGAGATCAAGCTGCTGGAAGCGTACCTGCCGCAAACCGCCGCCGAGGATGACATCCGCGCGATTGTGCTGGGTGCCATCGCGCATCTTGCCGCGGACGGCAGCAAGCCTGGTCCTAAGGACATGGGGCCTGCCATGCGCGTGGTGCAGCAACGCATCATGGCCAGCGGCCTCCACGCCGACAACAAAACCGTCAGCCAGATATTGAAGGAAGAACTGGCGAGATAGCGCATTCACCGTTGAAGCGGAGGCGGAACAGTTTAGTGACAGTCAGTGGCGCAACCTGAAACTGCTTCCGTTTCTATTCGCATGTTTCGTGTGAAATGTTCCCTAAGGGACGTGCCGGGTTCAGCTAGGTCCATATAAGGCATGTACAAGCTGCTAGAGTGGATGGATTCTATCGAACTTTACCCGCGGGAGTGGCGTTCGCATGAGGAAGCATGTGGCAGTGCTGGTGTTGTGCCTGAGCGCGGCGTCTGCCTGTGCGCAGAAGGGTGCGGTTGCGGCCGGTCTGCCGGAAACGGCGCGGTGGCCGGCTCATGCACGGGCTACGAATGTCGTGCGCGATAGCTGGGGCATTGCGCATGTGCGCGGCAAGACGGATGCCGATGCTGTCTTTGGCATGATCTATGCGCAGTGCGAGGACGACTTCAGCCGGGTGGAGACGAACTACCTCCTCTCGCTGGGACGGCTGGCTGAGGCGGAAGGTGAAGCGAAGCTGTGGCAGGATCTGCGGCAGCAGATGTTCATCGACCCCGTGCAGTTGAAGCAGATGTACGCGCAAAGCCCGGCGTGGCTGCAAGGGTTGATGGAGGCGTGGGCCGACGGCGCAAACTTCTACCTGTCCAGGCACCCGGAGGTGCATCCGCGCGTGCTGACGCACTTCGAGCCATGGATGGCGCTCTCGTTCACCGAGGGTTCGATTGGTGGCGACATCGAGCGCGTGAACCTGCAGGAGCTGGAGAAGTTTTACGGCGCAAAGACTCCCGCGCAAGCACGATCCGATGCACGCGATGCCGAACTCGCGCAACTGGCGCAGGTGGATCGCGATGTGGAGCCGGGCGGGTCGAACGGCGCGGCCATTGCTCCTGGGAACACGGTGAACCATCACGCGCTCTTGCTGATCAATCCGCACACGTCGTTCTACTTCCGCAGCGAATTGCAGATGACCAGCGAGCAGGGGCTGAACGCCTATGGCGCGGTGACGTGGGGTCAGATCTTTGTCTATCAGGGCTTTAACGATCGCGCGGGGTGGATGCACACCTCAAGCAACGTGGACGCGATCGACGAGTTTCGCAATACCGTCGTGCTGGGCAACGGCGGGCAGGTGACCGGATACAAGTACGGCGCGCAGGTGCGTCCGTTTACTACGCGACGGATCACGCTGCGGTACAAGGCGGCGGATGGCTCAATGAAGGAGCGGAGCTTTGACGCGACGTTCGATAATCGCGGGCCGGTGGTCCGCAGCGATGGCGATGCGTGGGTGAGCGTGGAGCTGATGAACCGGCCGGTGCTCGCGCTGGAGCAGAGTTTTCTTCGTACGAAGGCGCGAACATATGCCGAGTACCGGGCCACAATGGAGTTGATGGCGAACTCGTCAAATAACACCATCTTTGCCGATGCGGACGGCGACATAGCGTACTGGCACGGCAACTACATCCCGGAGCGCGATACGCGGTATGACTTTACCAAGCCGGTGGATGGCAGCACTCCCGCGACTGACTGGCAGGGGCTCATGACGCTGGAGCACGTGCCGCAGTTGCGCAATCCCCGCAGCGGATGGTTAGGTAACGTCAATAACAGTCCATGGAATGGGGCGGGCGAGAGTTCGCTGAAGAGGTCGGACTACCCGCCGTATGTGGAGCAGGGTGGGGAGACCAGCCGCAGCGTGCACATGACGCGCCTGCTGAATGACAAGAAGGATTTCACGCTGGATGGCCTGCTGGCGGCGGCGTTCGATCCATATCAGCCGTGGTTTGGGCGAACCGTTCCGGCTCTGCTGCAAGCCTACGATGCGTTGGGAGAGGGCGACACCCAGAGAGCAGCACTGCATGATCAGGTCGAGGTGCTGCGCAAGTGGGACTATACCTGGGCCGCGGATTCCGTGGCAGAGTCGCTTGCGGTCTACTGGGGCGATGCTGCCGGAATCCCGGTTATCCGGCAGGCGCGGCAGTCGGGCGAGCTTTGGGAAGACTACGTCAGCACGAAGGTGCCGCCAGAAACGCTGCTGGCCGCGCTGCAAACCGCAAGCGGCAAGCTGACCGCCGACTTTGGCACGTGGAAGACACCGTGGGGCGCAATCAACCGCTACCAGCGGCTGGACGACAGCATTGTGCCGCACTTTGACGATGCGCAGGCGAGCATGGCAGTGCCGTTTGCCGGTGGCACGTGGGGATCGCTGGCGTCGTTTGCGGCACGCGCGTACCCGAATACGAAGAAGCGGTATGGCAGCAGTGGCAACAGCTTTGTCGCGGTGGTGGAGTTTGGCCCGGAGCGTGTCCATGCCCGTGCCGTGACCTGCGGTGGCGAGAGCGGCAATCCGGCGTCAAAGCACTTTACGGATGAAGCGGAACGCTATGCCAGCGGCAATCTGCGTGAGGTGATGTTCTATCCTGACCAGCTGCGCGGGCACACGGAGAGGACATACCATCCTGGCGAGTAGCGTCGCCAAAGCGAGTCGATGTTGACGCACATGAACTTTGGGCGCTGTGCGTTGGCTGAGTGAAAGAGGAGCCATTGGGGTGTCGCGGAAGCGCAGCCCCTTGTGCAAGATAGGACGTGACGCGGTGCGAGCGGTATACTCGCACCCGCATAGCGAGTACGTTGCGGGCTGCCGCGCGGTCCCGCTCCGTTTTTTCACGCATGTGACGCCAGGACAATCATTCGGCACACAGCTCAACTGTTTCGCGAGGTCTGACAACATGCGATCTTCCCGCGTCCGCGCGCTCTCATTGGCCGCCGTTCTGCGCACCCCACTTCTTCCACTTACCTTCATTGCACTCGCGCCGCTGGCTCATGGGCAGTCGGTGCTGGGCAGCATCGCCGGTACCGTGCAGGACAGCGCCGGGGCGGCGGTTCCGAATGCCACCATCGTGCTGCATCGGGTGGAGACCAACACCGATCGTACGGTGACCGCGGACGGCAGCGGCAGCTATACCGTGCTGAACCTTGAGGCAGGACAGTACAACATCAGCACCAGTGCGCCAGGGTTTGCGACAACCACGGCGCAGGGCATCACGCTGGTGGCGCGGCAGCAGCTGCGCTACGACGCCAAGCTGCAGGTGAGCGCGGGCAACGAGACCGTCACGGTGAGCGCAACGGACGCGGGCGTGATTCCGACGGAGAACGCGCAGATCTCCGCGGCGTTGACCCCGCGCGAGGTGCTGGACCTGCCCGCGAACTACCGTGGCGCGGGTTCCACATCGCCGTTGAATGTGGTGCAGACGCTGCCTGGCGTGCAGCCCGACACCGGCAGCTACCCTCCCGCGCCATCCACGCACCCCGCGCCAAGTATCCGCTTTTCGTTGCAGGGTGGCCTGCCATCGCAGACTGAGACGACGGTGGACGGGATCTCCGCGCAGAACCAGACCAGCAACAACGTGCAGGCTGACGCATTTCCGTCGGCGGAGAGCATTGCGGAAATTCGCGTCGACGGCGTAAACAACAACGCGGAGTACGGCCAGCCGGGCGAGATCACCACGGTGACAAAGAGCGGCAGCAACACGCCGCACGGTTCGGCCTATATGTACTTCCAAAGCGACCGCTTTGACGCGACGCCTTACGGCACCGATGCGGCCAACAAGCCGCAAAAGCAGGCCAAGGACTTCGGCGCGAGCTTCGGCGGACCGGTGGTGATTCCGCACCTGTACAACGGTCACGACAAGACCTTTATCTTCGGCGCATATGAGGGATTGCGCTTTCCGCAGACCACGGTCATCCAGGCGCTTGTACCCACCACGCTGATGAAGCAGGGCAACCTCGCGCAAGAAACCAGCACGCCACTGACCAACCCATTCAACGGCACAACATACGCGGGTAACATCGTGCCCATCAATGCCAGTTCCGCGCCGTTTCTACAGTTTTGGCCGGACCCGAACCACTTGGCGAATTTATCGCTCGCGGCGGCAACGGCGCAGGACGGGTATAACTACTTAAGTACGCGCGCGAACAGCATCAACAGTAATCAGTTTGACTTACGCGGCGACCAGAACCTTGGTGCTAAAGCCAGTGTCACCGCCCGCTACACTTTTAAGAACAACAACCAGACTCAACCCACCGACCTTACGCTGCCTAACAGCACGGCCTTCGCGCACTACCGCATCTTTGCCAGCAGCTTTAACTACGCATTCACGCCGCGGCTGGCCAATGAGTTTCGTTTCGGCTTCACGCTGGAGCAGGACGGTAACAGCAACCCTTTCGATGGCCCCGGCTTCACTGCGAAGACAGGCCTGAATCTGCCATCGCTGCCAGCCTTTTTCAACGGTATCCCGCACATTGGTTTCGCGGACTATAACATCTTTGCGATCGGCTCGCGGCTCGGCTTTGAGGAGCGGTCGCGAATTTTTCAATACGTGGACAACGTGACCTTTCAGGCCGGCCCGCACACCTTGCGCTTCGGTGCAGACATACGCCATCTGAACGCATTTACTGAGGCAGGCGGCTCGCCGTCAGTAAATTACGGCAATTTCTACTTTGACCCGAACCATTCCGCCACGGGCAACGAGTGGGCCGACTTCCTGACCGGCGTGCCGTACCAGAACCAGAGCAACCATGTGAATCAGGACAACAGCGGCGCGGCCAACTCGTATGCGTTTTACGTGCAGGACAACTGGAAGGCAACGCCGAATCTGAATTTGAATTTCGGCCTGCGGTATGAGTATCATCCGCCCTTCACCGCGACGAACGGCCTGACCGGGAACTTCGATCCTTCGATTCCTCGTACGGGCCGGCTTATTTACCCCACGGGATACGCCAGCACGCTGGACATTCAGGAGCTTGCCAACGTCAACGCCTGCGCCACCGCCGGAGTTAACAACCCCTATGCCAATGGTCAGCCTATTAGCGGCGTTCCGTGCACGCCGGTAGTCAGCAGCTCGCAAGCCGGGCTGCCGGCGGGCTTACGGAACGCTCCCAAGCTGCGCTTGATGCCCCGCCTGGGTTTTGCATACAGGCCCTTTGGGAACGACCGCACGGCGATTCGCGGTGGCGCTGGCTATTACAACATCACCACCACGGGCGCGTTGTTCTACGCTATTGCGCAAACGTTGCAGCAGAACTTTCAGACGTTTACCAACAGCTATTCCTCTGCGGGGCCCACGTTTGCGTTTCCAAACACATCTGCCTCAGGACAGTTCGGGCCTGCCATTGGTAGCGAGTACTTTTACGCCGCGGTCGATACCAACTGGCATGATCCGTACTCGTTGCAGTCTGATCTTTCCATCGACCACGACTTTGGGCACAATCTTGGCGGCCGGATCTCCTACATCGGCCTGCACACCTGGCATCTGATCTGGCAGCCACAGTTCAACCAGTTGCCGCGATCCACCACCCGGCGCGCCTCCGATGCTCCACAGACGGATTACCCGTTCCCAAACTTCTACCAGATCACCGACCGCAAAACGTCGGCCCAGGCTGATTATCAGTCACTTCAGGCTGAGTTCTCGCGCCGTATGTCGCGCGGCCTTGCTTTTACTATGACCTACACGTTAGCAAAGAATCTGGCCAACAATCAGGGGACGTTGGGCAACTACACCTCGACTGCTGGCTCCGGCTTCGTGGATGAGCAGGGCGGGTACAACGCGACCGACAGCACGAATCCCTCTGCTGATTATGGCAATGTGGCGGCGACCCGGCGTCATCGCTTTATTACCACCGCTATCTACGAACTGCCCGTGGGACGTGGCAGGCAGTTCGGCTCCGGCATGAACCGCGTGGCGGACACGTTGGTGGGTGGTTGGCAGCTTAGTAACATCTTCCTCTGGCAGAGCGGTCCGTTCCTTACCGCGTTCTTTCCGAACGGTGCGATTGATCCGTCCGGTACCGGTTCCGGGACGTATGTCGGCGGCGCGTCGCAACGTCCGGACCGCATCGGCAATCCCAACAGCGGCCCACGCAACAGGAACCAGTATTTCAACAAGAGCGCCTTCGCTTGTCCCGGCAGCAACGACCCGGCATCCACCGCCACCTGCACGGTTGGCATTGGCACATTGCCTATCGGCCGCTTCGGAACCGAGTCCACGGGCGATCTGCGTGGGCCGGGTACGGTCGCGCTCTCCAGCGGGTTGAGCAAGTCGTTCCTATTGTTTGAGGGGCTGCGGCTCCGCGCCGAGGGCACCTTCACCAATGTCCTGAACCATACCAACCTCGCGGATCCGATACTGGATGTGACACGCTCCGACTTCGGCCAGATCACGCAATCGCGCGGATCAGACTTCGGTGGCAACCGGACTGGCCAGGTCTCGCTGAAGCTGGAGTTCTGAGTTCTTGCACAGTACGAAATAGCGCAGGACGAACGCGATGTGCGCAAAGGTCGAACGCAAAGGACGCTGGATGCGTGGAACCAAGTAACGGCAACGCTGAAATTTGTTGCGTACCTTGCGTAACTTTTGCGTCCGTGGCATTCTGCTACTCCGAGCCGCTGCGAGCATGCCAATGCGCAAGAATTCACTGGCATAGTTTGGCGCTTCACTGTAGAACGTTTGAGACCCGCAATTCGCATTTTTGCGGTGCTCAATCTCAATGATTGAAGTGGAGTGACTGGATGCCCCTTTCCCGGCGCTGTGTGGCGGAGTTTTTCGGAACGTTCTGGCTGGTCTTTGGTGGTTGCGGCAGCGCGGTGCTGGCTGCGGGATTTCCCGCGCTTGGCATCGGCTTTGTGGGCGTGTCTCTGGCGTTCGGTCTAACCGTGCTGACCATGGCGTATACGCTGGGGCACATTTCGGGTGGCCACTTCAACCCGGCGGTCACGCTTGGGCTGGTCACGGGGAAACGCTTTCCCGCAAAGGATATGCTGCCTTACTGGGTCTCTCAGGTGGTGGGAGCCGTGGTGGCTGCCGGTGTGCTATACGTGATTGCCAGTGGTAAAGCTGGATTCAGCACTGCTGGAGGTTTTGCTTCCAACGGCTATGGCGCGCACTCGCCCGGCGGATATTCGCTGCTCGCGTGCCTTGTTGCCGAGATTGTGCTGACCATGTTTTTTCTGCTGGTCATCATGGGATCGACGGACAAGCGCGTTCCGAACGGCTTTGCTCCGATCGCGATCGGGTTGGGCCTGACGCTGATCCACCTGATCTCCATTCCCGTGACTAATACTTCGGTCAACCCGGCACGCAGCACGGGTCCGGCACTCTTTGTAGGCGGATGGGCAGTTGGCCAGTTGTGGCTCTTCTGGCTTGCGCCGCTGGTGGGCGGAGCCATCGGCGGTGTGGTGTATGAGAAGCTCTTCAGCGAGTACCGCGAACGGCCTGTCCCTGGTGCCGAGGAGCAGGACGTCGCCAACGTTCCGAAGAACTAACGAGACGAGGGAGAACGTGCGGTCTGCGTTCTCCCTCGCCCGGCGCGCACGGCCACGGTACTGTAGTATGTACATTGGCCTTCAGGCCTGAGAGCGGGGTGTTTTAAGTTTGGCAGAGGTACGTCTGCAAGAAGGTGAGCCCCTTGAGAATGCGCTTCGCCGCTTCAAGCGCAAGGTGCAGCAGGAAGACATTATCAAGGAAGTGAAGCGTCACTCCTTCTATCTGAAGCCCGGCGAGAAGAGGCGCGTTAAGGAAGCATTGGCGCGCAAGCGGAATCGCAAGAAGGTTCGTAAGGAACAGGAATAGGCACTTACGTGCTGAGAAGGAACGCCCGCTTAAAGCGGGCGTTTTCCTGTTTTGGAGAACTTTCGTTCAACTGACGCGGAGCTGAAATGCAGATCCCTTCGCTTCGCTGCGGGATGACAAATGGATGGGCCTACGGAATGACAAACGGACGGCGCGGGTATGTATGCGCATGACAGACGGCTGATGTGATGTCATGACGCAGCATTTAGTTATGCGAGGGAAGTTTTGCAGAAGGCAAGGCAGCGTGCCACTTCCTGCACGGCGTCCGAGCCGTCGGGCAGCGTGTACTCAAGCTCGATGGTTGCGGGAAAGGTGTAGCTCTGCTTCTTCATCAGTTGCAGCACTTCCTTGATCGGGGTGTCGCCCTCGCCAAACGGCGTGTTCTGCCCGCCGCTCTCCGGGAACTTGCGATCCTTCAGGTGAATGCTGGTGATGCGGGCGTGGTTCTTCTGGATGAACGCGAGCACGTCGTGATTACCCGCGGCGGTGTAGTGGCCGACATCAAGGTTGATGCCATTGTAGGGTGACTGCGCCATGGCCTCGTCCCATGTGTCGGGCTTGGCTTGCAGATGGGCGTGGTAGCCGACCATCTGCTTGTATTTGTTGGCAAAGTCGCCGATGCGTTTGGTGAGTTCCGGCTGACCGTCGGGCATCTCCATGGTGAGCTGGTTTGCGCCACACGCCTTGGCTGCTTTGAAGGCGTAGTCGAACTCGGCGTCCGGCATCTTCATGTTCAGCGTGATCTTGAAGGCATAGATACTGACGCCTGCGTCGTTGTAGAGCTTACGCAACGCTTCGTACTTCGACATGGGAACGGAGAGCCGCCATTGCGAAAGTGACTCGGCGTATGCGGCCATTGCCGCGCGCTGCTCCGGCGAGGCCTGCGGGCGGTGTTCACCTACCTGCATGCCTGGCGAGGGACGGTTCGACACAGGGCGTGGCGGCGGCGTGGGCGCTCCGGCCCACTGCTCCTGTACGTTCTCCAGTTCGCAGGCGTTAATGCCATCCTGGACAGCGTACTTCAGCACGGCTTCCGCGTTAAAGGGCTTCATCTGGCGGTAACTGTAACTGATCACGCCGATCTGCACGCCGTTGATCCTGGAATCCGGCTTGCCTTGTGCGCGCAGTGGAAGGGTGACCGCAGCCACGCTGGCCGCACTCAGCATTGCAAACTCGCGACGGGTCAGGGTCATCGTTTTCTCCTCTGTGAGGTCATGCGGATTGTAGGGCGCAGGAGGGAGCACGCGCAAGTATTCGCGGACAGTGCCGAGCCGTCTTCCAAATGGGCATTAGCCGCGGACACGCGGCAGTATCGCCCTGCACCGCACATACTGGAGTCAACGCCACCTGCGATGGACTTTACAGATAAGTGCCGATCTCCGCCAATGTAACTTGGCCACAGACTTATCTCCTTCCGGAAGAGTGCCTGCCGTGCTTTCGTGCTATTGGGAATGCATGGTATTTCCGGTATGGTTGGACCGTGATGTGTGCGGGAGGTGATGCATGGAGCTGCCGAAGTATTCGATTGGGGTGGGAGACCGGTTTGCGCATGAGGCAAAGGCGCAGTTACGGGCCTGCATGATGGCGGCGGAGCAAGGCGTGGATGTGGTGCCGGTGTGGAACAAATCAAATCGCGAGCACCTGATCATTGGATCGGAGCCAGATGACACGCGTGCGGCGGCAGATGCCGCAGTGAAGGACTTGGGCTGGACGAAGCCGTACTTTCTGGACGCCGACCACATCAATCTGAAGACGTATGAGCGCTTCGTCGGACCGTGTGATTTCTTCACCATCGATGTGGCGGACAACATCGGGCAAAGAAGTAATGCGACTGGAATTACCCGGTTTGTCGAGCGTCACCCTGAGCTGGTGGGCAGTGTTGCGATTCCAGGGATTGCTGAGCCTTTTCACATTGATGAGGCCTTTGCGCGGAAGACAGCGACGCAGTTTCTGGCTGCCGTGCAACATGCGGGCGAGATCTATTGCGCGATTGCTGCGGAGAAAGGTAAAGAGAATTTCGTCGCGGAAATCAGCATGGATGAGACGGAGTCACCGCAGACGCCGCCGGAGCTGCTGATTATTCTGGCGGCGATTGCAGACGAGAAGCTACCGGTGCAAACGATCGCGCCCAAGTTCACCGGGCGTTTTAATAAGGGCGTTGACTATGCGGGAGATGTTCGCCGGTTTGCGAAGGAGTTTCGCGATGACCTTGCCACGGTTGCGTATGCCGTTGAGCAGTACGGTTTGCAGCCGAACTTGAAGTTGAGCGTGCACTCCGGGTCGGATAAATTCTCCATCTACGCCGCCATGCGGGACGGTCTGCGGGAGTTGGACGCGGGAGTGCATGTGAAGACGGCCGGCACGACCTGGCTTGAGGAGTTGATCGGTTTAGCGGAGGCAGGCGGTGATGCTTTGGAACTTGCATGCGATATTTACGGGGAGGCGTATGCGCATGCTGATGAACTCTGTGCACCCTATGCGACAGTGATTGACATCAGCCAGGGCAGGTTGCCGCTACCGTCCGAGGTGGAGGGGTGGACGGGCGAGCAGTACGTACGCGCCTTACGGCATAACGATGCTGACCCGTGCTACAACCCAGATTTCAGGCAGCTATTACATGTGGGCTTCAAGATTGCGGCGAAGATGGGTCCGCGCTATACGGACGCGCTCGTTGCAAATGAGGCGGTGATTGCACAGAACGTGACCGCGAATCTTTTCGAACGGCACATCAGGCCGATCTTTCTGGATTGAACTGGCCGGGCTCCATTGACTCCGCACTCGTGGACTCAAAGGCCTTCCCAGCGACGCAACGCGCCGAGAACGGACCTACCGACAGGATGTGATGAATCAATGCCATTGATTCATTAGACCGGGTAAACGAGCTGTTTTCCGCCACAATCTGAATCGTTTCATTTTGTGAGCTTAAAAGTTCATGCCGGTGTTTCCAATTGTTCTTGCGGTGTGGCATAATCCGTCGTCGCTGCAAATGCACGCGCGACACGCGCCAATGAAGTGATGGCGGGCGCAACACTAACGCGCGGCCTGCCGGGGCATGATGAATCACAAGGGCTGTTCTGAGCTTTGGCATTTTGGAGGCACAACGCTATGTTTGAAACGTCTCAAAACACGGTCACCTATCCGGCACGGGCGATCCATGGAACTGCTCGATCGGTGCTTTGCTCTGCGGCATCGCTGCTGCTGTTCGCGGGTGCGCCGCTGTTGCTGCTGGCCGTGGCTTCACCCGCAGCGCTCGGCCAGGCCAGCTCCAACTCCGACGCCGCTGGAAGGATCACGGACGCAACCGGCGCATCGGTTCCCGGGGCCACTGTGCACATGATTAACAACGGCACGGGAGCGGAGCGCACCACAACGACGAATGGCGCAGGCGACTGGTCGATTCCGAACATTCCGCCAGCCAATTACAAGCTGCGTGTTGAAAAACAGGGCTTCAAAATAAGCGAGATTCCATCGCTGCCAGTTGAAATTGGCAAGACGGCGAACGGGTCAGTAACACTGGCAGTGGGTGGGGCCGGTGAAACGGTTGAAGTCACCACACTTCCGCCGCAGCTGGAGACACAAGAGGCGACGGTTGGGCAGGTGATTGACCAGAAGCAGATCAATGATTTGCCGCTGAACGGGCGCAATGTGTTACAGCTGGCTACGCTTGCACCGGGCGTTTCGCCAGCACAGACCGGGCAGACGGGAACCCCAGCGCAAACCGGCTCCCGCGCACTCTATATCACGGTGGACGGTGGCCGCGGTAACTCGACCAACTACGTGCTGGATGGAACTTACATCCGTTCTGTTCGATTCAATAACATGTCGCTACAGCCAGACGTAGACGCTTTACAGGAGTTTAACCTGCTGCGCTCCACCTTCTCCACGGAATACGGGCAAGGTCAGGCGGTTGTTTCCATGGTGACCAAGTCGGGCACCAACTCCATTCATGGTTCGGGGTACGAGTTCGCGCGTAACGCCATCTTTGACGCGCGGAACTACTTCGCTCCGGCCTACAATAAAGGTGTCTTCCAGCCGAAGCCGGACTTCTACCGTCACCAGTTTGGCGGCACGTTCGGCTTTCCTGTCATCAAGGACAAGCTGTTCCTTTTTGGTGGCTATGAGGGTCAACGTTCGCAGCGGCAGACCGTCATCACGGCTCTTTTTCCGACGCAGAGCGAACTTGCCGGAAACTGGACAAGCGTCAGCGCTGTTCCGAATGGCTACAGCGCCACGAACCCAGCAGGCTTCGCCGTTACCAACAAGGTCGCGTTAGTCCTGAATCCGACCTATCCGATGGTGACCACCGATGCGCCGACGGTGAACGGCACGGGCGACTACTTACTGGTTCTGCCCTTCAGCGATAACTACGACGAATACACGATCCGTGGCGATGCGACGCTTTCATCCAAGCACACGATGTTTGGCCGCTATGTCAATTTCAACTCCAGCCAGATTACGCCGGCGGTGACGGGCAGTTCCACCTCTAACCCGCTGCTTGGCCGGAATGCGGTTCTGGGCGATACCTATCTCCTTACTCCCAAGCTGGTGAACGAGGTGCGAATTGGCTGGAACGAGTTCTATAACATCACGCTGGGCGTGCTGCAAAGCGCGGGCCCGAATGGCAACTGGGCCGCGGCGGAAGGGCTGACGAACGTAACGGCTTTGACTTCACCGCGGCAGAATGGCCGCGCCGCTTTTACCATCGCCGGCTACTCCTCGGTGGGTGATGGATCGGGCGACCAGGGTGGCCACGAGAATGTCATCAGCGCGGGCGATACGCTGTCCGATGTTCTGGGTAAACACACGTTCAAGCTTGGTTTCCAGTTCCAGAACCGACGGCTATGGCAAATTGCGGACAACAATTCCCGCGGCTCCGCCACCTTCGATAACTGCACGGCGGCAACGTACGCGGCTGGTTACACGCCCACCGGTCCCGACGATCCGAACAATGTTGTCTCGGTGGGTAACTGTCCGATCGGCAGCAAGAGCTATACCGCTAACGGCTCTACCTACCTCTATAACAAATTTCAGAATTACGCGCGCGGTCTCTGCACCTCCGGCTGCAATGGGAATGCGGGAACTACACTGGGTCATTATCGCGATAACACTTATGGTGCCTTCATCAGCGATACCTGGCAGATCGGGCATGGCCTCACCGCCAATCTCGGCTTCCGTTGGGAGTACAACCAACCTTTCCACGAGCAGAACCAACTGGAAGGCTCGCTGGATCCGAGCACCGGTAAGATTAAATTTGTCAAGCTTCCCTCGGTTATCCCGGCGGCATACTTACCGTACATTGATACGACCAGCACCTATCAGCCGGGCATTATCCAGCCTTTCCACAAGGGCTTTATGCCTCGCGTCGGTCTGGCGTACCAAGTGAATACGGGAACCGTCGTTCGCGCCGGGTACGGCATCTACTTTGACAACCTGAACACCAACGAACTACAGTTCACGCGGTATGCTGCTCCCCTGTATTATCAGCAATCCTTCAACAACGCATTCACCAACGTGCTGTATCCGGATCCAACGACATCGAAGATTCTTCCTGCGCCGTTCTCTATCTTTCCGTTTAATAAGCAGCCACTTACGCAGGAATGGAACGCCAGCTTGCAACAGGAGCTGGGCCACGGTGTGGTTATGGAAATGGCGTACACCGGCAGCAATACGCACCACATGTGGAAGCGCTATGACCAGAACATGTATGTGCAGTACCCGTTTCAGATTCCAACGAACCTAACGGTACGTCCGTATCCGCAATTTGGGCCCGGCATCCTGACCAGCTCCACTCTGGGTTCGGCTAACTTCAATGGCGGTTCCATCAAAGTAGAGCAGCGCTCGAAACATGGCCTCTTTTACCTCGGCAGTTACCAATGGTCGAAGAACCTGGACAATATTTCGGGCGAGGCAGGCGCAAACGATTCATCGTATGCAACGACCACTTCGTTCGATCACTCCTACTCGAACTTCGACGTTCGCAACCGTGCGGTGATTTCCGGCGGATACGAGTTGCCGTTCGGCAAACAACATGATCACCTGCGGGGCCGCGTCGCCAGTGCCATCGCCGGTGGATGGAGCTTTCAGCCAGCCATTCAGCTCCGCACGGGATATCCGTTCGATATCAGTGGTTCGGGTTGCTCCTTCGCCAATTACATTGGTTGCCGGGCCTTTCTGGCAGCCGGACGTACGGTGGCAAGCTCGTACAAGGGATCGAATAGAGGGATTAGCAACTGGTTCGATCCGACCGCTTACACGCAGGATCCGTCAGGTTTGTCCACGCTGCTTACGCCTGGACAGACGTCCGGGCCGTACAGCTGCCCTGCTAGCACCCTTGCAGCCTACTGTTCGGCTGCTCGCCCCATTCCAAATCTACAGGGCTGGGTGACCCGCAACACGGGCCGGGGACCGGGAACCGTAGCGTTTGACTTCTCTGGAATTAAGAACTTTAGAATTCACGAACGGCTTAACATGCAGCTGCGCGCGGAGGCCTACAACATCATCAACCACGGTATCTTTTCCAACCCGAATGGCTCGCTGGGGACGCCCGCTTCGGTGGGCAGGATCACGGGCACGTCAGCCGACAACCGCAGTATGCAGTTCGCCATCAAGGGCACGTTCTAAACCAGCCTTCCGGCAGGCGAACGTGGACCCGCCGTTACAAAGGCCAGGGCAGAAGCTCTCCATGTGAGAACTTCTGCCCTGTTGTTGTTGCGAAGAGGATGACTTTGCCTGTCCATAAGAAAGAGAAGCGTTTGATGAAATGCATGACGTATGTTCCGAGATGGATCGTGCGGGTGTGCGCTGCACTTGTGCTCGCAGTCGCGCCTTGCGGATTGCATGCGCAGGGTGTGCCGCCTGCGTTGGAGTCACCTCCGGCGGGACCACCGAGAGTTGGTCCAAGGGGTGAAACGCTCATCGGTATGCCCAAGTTTCATGAGCCTGCGCCGTATGACATCGACGAGCATACCGGCTTTACGCAGATCTTCGACGAGACGTCGCTGGCTGGATGGGACGCGGATACCTCGATCTGGCACGTCGAAAACGGTGTCATGGTGGGAGAAACCTTTGAAGGCAAGCCGAAGGGCAATAACTACATTGTGTATCGCGGGGCAACGGCTCGTGACTTCGATCTGAAGCTACAGATGAAGATCGAGAAGGGCGGTGGAGGCGGTATTCAGTACCGTAGCCAGACCGGCGTTCCGTGGACGCGACCGCAGCCTGCGGGAGTGCCGCCCTATGACTTGAAGTACATGATGACTGGGCCGCAGGCGGATTTCTGGTTTCCGGTGCGCCCAGCCGCCGCAGCGTATACCGGCCAGTGGTATTCGGAAAACACCATGGAAGGCATTCTGGCCTGGCGTGGACAGGTGACGGAGGCGCTGCCGGGCAAGAACAACCGGCTGGTGGGAACCATTGGCGATCGTCAGGCGCTAGGTGGCTACGTCCGGGTAAATGACTGGAACGACTACGAGATCATCGCGCGCGGCGGTATGATGATGCACATCATGAATGGCCAACTGATGGCCGTGTTTATCGATGACGATCCGAAGTCGGTCAACAATCAAGCGGGGTTGATCGGATTTGAGATCGAAAGCCAGCCGTGCAGGATCAGCGTGCGGGATATCTGGTTGCGCACGTTCGAATAGTAAACGTGACTGCACCTTAATGCGTAGGAAAACGGGAGGGTGCCCATTTATCGAAAGAGATGCCTCTCCCGTTTGCCTGGCGGCGCTTGCACGGTCCAGAGCGCAGCCGCGCGGCGTCAGAAGTACTTCATGTTGGTGAGGTCTTCAATCAGCCCCGGCCCGGTCGGCTCCCATTCCAGCGTTTTGCGCGTCACGTCGCTTGACGCGGGCATATCCAGCGTGGCGAAGTGTGTCAACCAGCCGAAGTGCTGGGCTGACTGTTCCGCCGTGAGCGAGGTCACGGGTATCTTCAGGCCGGCACCGATGGTTTCCGCGATCTCGCGGGCTGAAACACCTTCTTCCTGCACCGCGTGGTACACGGTTAAGCCCTGCCCCGTTTTTTCCACGGCCAGCCGGTAGAGGTGTGCAACATCACGAAGCGGCGCTGCCGCCCAGCGATTTTCGCCATCGCCGATATATGCAGATGTACCCTTCTCGCGCGCAATTTGTATCGAGAACTGCACCAGCCCTTGCTTGCGCGTGTCGTGCACCTGGGGCAGCCGGACGATTGCCACGTGTACACCGCGTTCCGCGACAGCCTTGGCCACCTGTTCCGGATTACGTGGTATTGCCGAGTTCATTGCTGGCGGATCAGTCTCGGTGCGCACGTGTCCGGGACCGCCGCTTGCCATTCCTGTTCCAGAGGTAACGACGAGCAGTTTGCCAGGCTCCAGCGCAGAACCTAACGCTTCAATTGCCTTGATTTCATCTGCGGAGCTTTGCGCGAACTTTGAGAAGTCATGATCGAATGCCAGGTTGATCACGGCATCCATGCCTGCCGCTCCGCTGCGCAGGCTGTCCAGATCCTGGAGACTGCCACGATGCACCTCAATTCCCGCTTGCTTCAACTGCTCCGCACCCGCGTCGCTGCGCGCAAGACCCCGCACCTGGTGCCCTGCTTCTATAAGCTCCTTCACCAGTTCCGTTCCGATAAACCCTGTAGCTCCCGTGACAAAGATGCGCATAAACCCTTTCTACTGCTGTGTGTGGGCGCGAACCGGAAGTACGCGCCAGAATGGACATCGGCGTCCCCGGGAAGCGGAGACGATCTCCGCTTTATCAGATAATTGGAGACTGTCTCCGGTTGCAGAGTTTCTGCGAAACTTGTGTATGTCCAAGACGCAGGCTTCAACAACTCGCGCGTTGCGCAAGCCCCGCGTGGCGGTAAGCGGTGTACACGGCGAAGGACTTCGATTTAAAGCTGCAGATGAAAATCGAGAGGGGCGGCGGTGGTGGTATTCAACATCGCAGCCACACTGGCGAAGCGTGGACGCGTCCACAGCCGCCGGGTGCGGGGCCGGGTGGAACGCCGACGAAGTGGCTGCTAACCGGGCCACAGGCGGACTTCTGGTTTCCGGTGCGCCAATCCGCTGCCGACTACACAGGGCAGTGGTACAGCGAGAACACCATGCAAGGCATTCTTGCGTATCGCGGACAGGTCACACAGGCTTTGCCCGGGCACGGCAACCGGCTGGTCGCGAATATCGGCGACAAGCGGGCTTTAGGAGGGTATGTCAAAGTCAACGAGTGGAACGACTACGAGGTTATCGCGCGCGGCGGCGTGATGATGCACATCATGAACGGGCAGCTCATGGCCGTCTTTATCGACGACAATCCGAACGACGCCAACAACCAGGCGGGACAGATCGGCTTTGAGATCGAGAGCCAGCCGTGCAAGATTAGCGTGCGGGATATCTGGTGGAGGAAGTTCGACTAAGGATACACATGTCAATTCGAAATACGGCTGGCATTAAAAAAGACGGCAGGAGTATGGCCCTTAAGGTTCGTTCTTGACGTTACCCGCATGATAATAGCAAACAGTAAAGTAGGGAGTCCAATCGCAAGATACTGGCACTCCGGAGAGAAAGATCGCCATAAATGCTGCATGGCCGGATACCCTTGAACAATAATTACAGCCCATATTATAACTGTGTAGAGGCTGACCCATTGGTTAATTTTGGTCACTGAAATTGGCTTAGGCTCGGTCGGGCGAAAGAAGTACACGATATGAGCAAGTGTCTTATTCTTTGGTGCTGTAGCTGGTCTATGCATAATTTTCTGGAATAGTGAACCCACTTCAGGGTTTGCTAAACTAACTACATGGTTTTCCCAGTTCTCCTGCCAATACTTGCTGCCCTTGTTAACAAAAAACCATGCAAGAGAAATAATAAAACCAAAGCAGGCAACACCAAGAGCTGCGTTCGGACTTACAGTAGCTGGTGTCTTGATTGAAGTCAAACCGAAATAGCCCGCCAAAACAGCAGCTGAAAGTGTCCAGAAGTATGTTGTACGCCTCCAATAGAGATCTATCTCAGACTCGCGGTTCTTAAGTGCGAGTTGAAATGCAGCGCTCTGCTTATCGGGTTGGTTCATGTACTCCGCGTAATAGAAGTCCTTCTCGGACATGCATAGCCCCCTTGTGCCTTCCGATTCAGGTTATATCGAGAAACGTATCCAGTTTCAATCACGGATAGTGCCGTAGCTGTTCAACAGCTCAGCCACTTGTGCTTACACGATAATGGCGGTGAGGCGGCGGGGGCCGTGGACGCCTCGGATGCGCGTCATTTCGATGTCGCTGGTGGCGGAGGGGCCTGCGATGGTGGTGATGGGCGCGGTGCGGTAGGCGTCGAGGCGGGACAGCGCCTCCGCGATGGTTTCGACGACCTGGTCGCGGCGGATGACGCAGAGGTGGTGGTCGGGCAGCAGGGTGGCGGCGCGGCGGCCCTGATCTGCGCCGTGCTGGAGGATGACCGTGCCGCTCATGGCGATGGCAACGGTGCAGCCTGTAAGGACCGTGGGGGCGCTGTCCAACTCAGGGATGCTGAGGGAGTGGTCACGAAGGATGCGGATGCCTCCTTGCGGAAGCCACGTTTCGGGTACGCCTGCGCGAACCAGCAGGAGCGCTTCGTTGGCCTGGTGCATGGCTTGCAGGACAGCGTTCGGGATACCTGCTTCATCGGTAAAGATCAATTCGGAATCGTAGTCCCGAAGGCGATCATAGAAAAGCTCAAGTATCTCTTCACGGCTAAGCTGAGCCGTGCGTTGATAGTTGCGCGGGATGCGTTCGTACGCTGCTTCCGGTGATTCGCTGAGGCGTGATGCTGGAAGATCCGGATCGCGCGCGAGTTGGCGTTGGATGGTGTCGAGGATGGTGGAACGGGCGTCGCTCATGTCTGTTTGGTGTTAATGCTTCTCAGCGGATGAAGTCGCACGTTGCAATCTTATGGCATGGCTGCCACCTTGTGTACTTCGGAGCCATGTCTATCGATGAGCCAGTGTTAACGCGGGCCTACAGCCCGCACTCCAGCGCACCTCGTTAACCTGGGGCTTCGCCCCAGGCTATTACAGCGCAGGCTTACAGCCTGCAAGTACTGACACTTTGTCCCAAAGTTTTCGTCATGAGCTCTTGTCCCGCTAAGCTTTCGCAACGAACCTTCTACAAACGCTCTTGTTTCCTGTTTCACCTTAATGTTGATGTTTATTTGGTGTGCTGTACTGGTCGCGGTTCTGCTTCCACCATTCGCGGAAGGTTTGCTTTGGCAGAGCGCGGAGGTCGCGGAATTGCGTCCAGCCACCTGCTAGGCCGGGCAGGTTGACCAGCTTGCCGTCGCGCTCGAAGATGCCCTGACCGGTGCGGGCGAGGCGTTGCGCGGCTTCGTATTGGCGGGGATGCTGGAAGAGGTGCGCGGCCATCTTCATGCCGAGGCTCTCCTGGCTCAGCTTGCTGCTAACTGTGTGCTGCTCCTGCTCCACGATGCGGCCACGCAGGTGAATGAGCGTCTCTGGAATGTTGATTTTGACCGGGCAGACTTCGTAGCAGGCGCCGCAAAGGGACGAGGCGTATGGCAGTGATCGCGAGTGTTGCATGCCGTTGAGTTGCGGCGAAAGGATTGCGCCGATGGGGCCGGAGTAGATGGAGCCGTAAGCGTGGCCGCCGGTTTCGCGGTAGACCGGGCACGCGTTGAGGCACGCGCCGCAGCGAATGCAGTTCAGCGTTTCGCGCTCACGCGTGTTAGCCATCATGCGGGTGCGGCCGTTGTCCAGCAGGATGACGTGGAACTCGCGCGGGCCGTCCTCAGCGTGTGTCCCGGTCCAAATGCTGTTGTACGGGTTCATGCGTTCGCCGGTGGCGGAGCGCGGCAGCAGTTGCAGGAAGACTTCAAGGTCCTGGAAGTGGGGAATGATTTTCTCGATGCCAATCAGCGTGATCAGCGTTCGCGGCATGGTGACGCACATGCGACCGTTGCCCTCAGACTCGACGACGCAGACGCCGCCGGTCTCCGCGATGGCGAAATTTGCACCGCTGATGCCGATGCTGACGCTCAGGAACTTTTGGCGCAGGTAATGGCGAGCGGCTGCGGTGAGGTCGGCGGCTTCCGTGCCGAGATTCGCTAGGCCCATGTTTTCGAGGAAGAGTTCGCGCACTTGGTGACGATTCTTGTGCAGCGCGGGAACGACGATGTGGGATGGCTCGTCATGGCCCATCTGCACGATCATGTCGGCAAGGTCGGTCTCCCACGGGATGATGTTCTCGCGCTCGAGCGCGGCGTTCATGCCGATCTCGTCGGAGGTCATGGTCTTGACCTTGATGACTTCAGGGCGCTGCTTCTCCGCCTCACACTGCGTTGCTGCGGCGCGGATCAGCCGGATGGCGATGAAGTTGGCTTCGTCGGCGTCGCGGGCCCAGTGGACCTGTCCGCCCGCCGCGATGCAATTGCGTTCAAACTGCTCCAGGTAGTGCGGCAGGTGTTCCAGGGTGTGCGTTTTGATGGCGTGGGCGGCGGTTCGCAGTTCCTGCCAGTCAGGCATTTCTTCCACGCGAAGAGCGCGTTTGGCGCGGATGACATCGGTGGCATGACGGACGTTGCGGCGTGTCTGAGCATCGCCCATGACTTCATGCGCCAGGATGGGGAAGGGCGGCTTTTGCGCTGTGTGTCCGACGCGAACGCTCATGCGGTGGCAGGCTCCCACGCCAGGCTTTCGCTGGTGAGCGGATGTTCGCGGGTGGAGTTGAGGATTTCCGCGAGATGGACGGGGCGGATGCGTTGGACTTCGCGGCCGCCGGCGCATTCGCGATGCAGGCCACCGTCAATCTGCATGAGGCAGGAATTATCGAGAGCGGCGACGAACTCGGCGTTGGCTTTGTGAATGCAGGTTAGCTTGTCTTGCAGCATGGCAGCGGACACCTCCGCGTTTTTCACGGCAAAGGTGCCGCCAAAGCCGCAGCACTGGTCCGCGCCTTCCATGGGGACGTACTCGACACTGTCCACTGCCCGCAGCAGGCGGATGGGCCTGTCGCCCACATGCAGCAGCCGCAGCGAGTGGCATGAGGGGTGATACGTTACGCGGTGCGGGAAGTATGCGCCCACGTCCGTGATGCCGAGCTTGTCGGTGAGCAGTTCGCTGAACTCGAAGACGCGTGGAAGAAATGCTTTAACCTCGGCTAGCATGGCTTCATCTTTCGCGTTATGGGCCATCAGTTCGTAGTGGTCGCGCATCATGGCAACGCAGCTTGCGGATGGGACGACGATGGTCTCGGCATCGCGGAACTCTGTCAGCAGGCGTTTGACCAGGGGCAGCGCCTCGCGGTGATAGCCGGTGTTGTAGTGCATCTGGCCGCAGCAGGTTTGCGCCATGGGGAAGACGACTTCGTGGCCCAGGCGTTCCAAGAGTGTGGTGACGGCAATGCCTGTGCGCGGGAAGAGCGTGTCGTTATAACAGGCGATGAAGAGGTGGATGCGCAACGGGTATTCCTATGCCGTGAGACGTTTCACATTCTAAAACCATGCTACTTGATCTCACTGTGCGAGCAGGGCTGTGCGGCGACCTGACACGGCTGCTACACTCTGGCCGTGCGCACATCTTCTTTGTTTATTGCTCTTGCACTTGTTGCAACGTCTTTTCCGAACGCAGCATGTGCGCAGACCGCAGTTGCCGCGAACCGCCTTGCCACCCAGAACGCGTTGTTTCAGGAGGCGTGGGAGGCTCGATTGAGAGAGCAACCCACGCTGGCTACGGCGATTGGTGATTACCGCTATAACGATCAGCTGCCGGATTACTCGCTGGCCGCGACGGCCAAACGGCATGCGGAGAACGCCGCGTACCTGGCGCGAATTACGGCGATCGATCCGGCTGGGTTTGCGGAGGAGGATCGTGTGTCGCACGATCTGTTCCAGCGCAATCTGCAAGAGGGCATGGAGGACTACGACCTGAAGGGATATGAGATGCCCATCAGCATGCTGGGTGGACCGCATACGTCGCTGGCTGACCTGCCGCTGGCCATGCCGTTTGACACGGTCAAGCACTACGAGGATTACATCAGCCGCCTGCACAAGATTCCAGCAGCGCTGTTGCAGACAGAGGACGTGCTGCGGGCGGGCGTTCGCGATCATCTGGTGATGGTGAACTTTCTTGCCGCCAAGATTCCTGCTCAGTGCGACGGCATCATCGCGGCAGACCCGTTTCTGCGCCCGCTGAACAGGTTTCCGGCATCGTTCTCCGATGCGGATAAGGCGCGGCTGACGAAGGCAGTCACGGATGCGGTCAACAGCGAAGTTCTGCCTGCGTACAAGCAGTTTGCCGGGTTTCTGAAGGCGGACTATGTGCCATATGGGCGTACCGCACTCTCCATCGAAAGCCTGCCAGGCGGCAGACGCCGGTATGAGGCGGCGCTGCGTGCCTCCACGACGACGAGCTACACGCCGCAGCAGATACATGAGACGGGACTGAAAGAGTATGACCGGATTGTGGGCGAGATGACCGCGCTGGCGAAGGCGAATGGCTACGCGGATCTCGCCGGCTTCCGGGAACATATCGAACGTGATCCCAAGTACAAGCCTGCCTCAGAGCAGGCGATTGTGGATGATTTCGACAAGTACATCAAGCAGATGCGGCCCATGTTGCCGAAGCTGTTCACGGTAATCCCGTCGGCACCCGTAACGGTGGAAGCCATTCCGGATTTTCAGAAGGCGACGGCAACGCATTATCAAACCGGAACCGTGGATGGAAAACGCCCTGGGCGCGTGTCTGTCGCGGTATCGGATTACGCGCAACGATCGCTGATCAACGATGAGGCGGTGGCGTATCACGAGGGCATCCCGGGGCACCACATGCAGTTATCGATTCAGCAAACCATCGCAGGCTTGCCGGAGTTCCGCAAGCATGGTGGCAATTCGGCGTACACCGAAGGCTGGGCTCTCTATGCCGAGCAGCTGGGTAAGGAAGTAGGCTTTTATCAGGATCCAGGTTCTGATTACGGCAGGCTTCGCTCGGAGCTTTTCCGCGCCGTGCGGCTGGTGGTGGACACGGGCATTCATGACATGAACTGGAGCCGCGATCAGGTGGTCGAGTTCATGCGGACATCACATGCCATCGATGAACCGACGATCCAGAGCGAGACGGACCGTTACATCGCCAGTCCCGGGCAGGCGTGCTCGTACAAGCTGGGCCAACTAAAGATCCGGGAGCTGCGCGCGCGGGCGACGGAGCAGCTTGGATCGAAGTTTGATGAGCGCACATTTCACGATGAGGTGTTAAGCGGTGGCAGCCTGCCGCTGGATGTGCTGGATGCGCGGGTCAGCCGCTGGATTGAGCGGCAAAAGACAGGAACTGGCAAGCAGAGCTGAACGATACCGCGGAAAGGAATCTCGATGAAAGCGTGCGTGATCCGTGGTCCTCACCAGTTATCCGTGGAGGAGCGCGATGTTCCCGTGCCCGGGCTGGGGCAGGTTGCCGTGCGATTCGGTGCCGGAGGTATTTGCGGGTCGGACTTGCATTACTACCATGCTGGGCGCGTGGGCGCGTTCGTCGTGCGGGAGCCGCTCATTCTGGGGCATGAGGCCGCCGGTGAGGTTATCGCGCTGGGCGATGGCGTGACGAGGGTTGCGGTTGGGGACCGCGTGGCCGTGAATCCTGCGAGGCCATGCGGAGTGTGCGCGCAGTGCCGCAGCGGACGCGGCCAGCTGTGCACAGACGTGCGTTTTTTCGGCAGCGCGTCGCGGTTTCCGCATATGGATGGAGCTTTCGCTGAAGTTTTCCTGGCACATGAGTCGCAGTGTTTCCGCATCAGTGATCAGATCTCGTATGCGAAGGCGGCATGTGCGGAGCCGCTGGCGGTCTGTCTGCATGCGGCCCGCCGGGCGGGTGACCTGCTGGGCAAGCGTGTGCTGATCACGGGGGCGGGTCCGATTGGCCTGTTGATGCTGATGGTGGTCAGGCGTGCGGGGGCGAGCGAGATTGTGATTACAGATAAGGTGGCCGAGCCGCTGGCGACGGCGCTTGCGCTGGGTGCGACGCGGACTGTGAACATCTCGCACGTTGATCCAGATAGTGAGGAGATGCGTTCGCTGACGGGCTTCGACGTGGCGATTGAGGCGGCGGGCGCACTCGCGGCGCTGACACAGTGCATGGTGTCGGTGCGACCCGGCGGACGGATCGTGCAAGTGGGATCGCTGCCAGCTGTGAGTGATGACTCGTTGCGTATGAATTTGCTGGTCACGCGCGAGATCGATCTGCTGGGATCGTTCCGCTTCTTTGAGGAGTATGGAACAGCGGTAGCGATGATCGACAGTGGGCAGATCGATCCTGCGCCGCTTATGACCGCGCAGATTTCGCTCAGCGACGCGGAGAGCGCCTTTCAGCTTGCGAGTGACCGGACGCGTGCGCTGAAGGTGAGCTTGATTCCGTAAAGCAATGACCTGAATGCACGTGCAAGCGGGTAGAATTGAGACGTTTCAAAGTGGTGCTTCAGAGACACGCGAAAACGGTGTGAACCGCGGGTACTGATGCGCGTTGGGCTGGAACGCTGTACGTGGCAGAAGGGATTACGATGGCAAATACTGCAAGCCTCAAGTTTCTGGAGGACCGTTGGGATGAGGCGGTTGCCTCCACTCTCGATCCAGCCGAGTTGCTTCGGTACCGCTCGAATCTCCTGGGGTCGGACTTGCGCTTGACCAACTTCGGCGGAGGCAACACCAGCAGCAAGCTGGACGAGACGGATCCGCTCACCGGTGAGACAGTAGAGGTGCTGTGGGTGAAGGGCAGCGGTGGCGATCTGGGATCGATCAAGCGGACCGGATTTGCCACGCTCTACCTGGACAAGGTGCTGGCGCTGACCAAGCGGTACCGTGGCGTGGAACACGAAGACGAGATGGTCGCGATGTATCCGCTGTGCACGTTCAACAACAATCCGACGGCGGCCTCGATTGACACGCCGCTGCACGGATATCTGCCGTTTCCGCATGTGGACCACCTGCATCCTGACTGGGGCATTGCGCTGGCGGCGTCGGCAAATGGTCTGGAAAAGATGGAGCAATTCAATGGGGAGTTCGGCCACCGGCTGGTGTGGGTGCCATGGCAGCGGCCCGGCTTCGAACTGGGCATGATGCTGGTGAAGGCAGTGGAAAGCAATCCCGGCTGCGATGGCATTGTACTGGGCGGTCATGGCCTGTTTACGTGGGGCGAAACACAGCGTGAGAGCTATCTGAACACGGTGACCATCATCGACCAAATTGGCCAGTTCATAGAGTCGCATCATTTGACGAAGGGGTTGCCGGCCTTTGGCGGCGTGAAGCATACGAACCACGCGGAACGTGAGCGCCTGGCGGCGGAACTGATGCCGGTGATCCGTGGCGGCGTCTCGCAGAAGCAACGGCTAATTGGCACCTTCAGCGACAGCCCTAATGTGTTGGAGTTCGTCAATTCGCAATACGCGAAGAAGCTGGCGCACCTGGGCACAAGCTGCCCAGACCACTTTATACGGACCAAGATCCGGCCCATGTATGTGGAGTGGGATCCCAAGACCGACGTAGCCCAGTTGAAGAAGCAAATCGCCTCTTCACTTGTAATGTACCGCGATGAGTATGCGACGTATTACCGTGACCATGCGCGACCCGCGTCGCCGAAGATGCGCGACCCGAATCCTACTGTCGTGCTTGTGCCTGGCGTGGGCATGTTCTCATTCGGCAAGAATAAGGCAGAGTCGCGGATTACGGGCGAGTTCTACCTGAATGCGATTCACGTGATGAACGGCGCGGGCCAGCTTGGCGGTGATCAATGCCCGCCGGTGCTGCCGCAGTCGGGACGGGCGGCGGACACCTCCGCTTTCTCGACAGAGGAGAACTACGTCGCGCTGCCGCCCAGCGAAGCCTTTCGCATTGAATACTGGGCTCTGGAAGAGGCCAAGATTCAGCGTCAGCCGCCCGAAAAAGAGTTGAGCCGCCGGATTGTATTGGTGGTGGGTGGTGCCAGTGGCATCGGGCGCGAGACGGTGCTGCTGGCGGCTCAACGGGGCGCGCATATCGTGGTTGCGGACCTGTCACAGGCGGCGAGTGACAAGGTGGCCGCAGAGGCGCAGGCCATCGGCGGCAAGGAATGCGCCGTGGGCACGGAGATCGACATTCGCAGTCGCGAAAAGATCAAGGCAGCGCTGGATGCGTGCGTTGCAACGTATGGCGGGCTGGACATCCTGGTAAACACGGCGGCCATCTTTCCGTCTTCGCCGACGGGCGTGATCGGCGATGCGCAGTGGGGGACGACGCTCGAAATTAATGTCACCGCGAATTACCTGCTGGGGGACGAAGCGAACAAGATATTTCAGGCGCAGGGTTTGCCGGGCTCCAGCCTTGTGCTGACGAGTTCGGCCAACGCAGTGGTTCCGAAGAAAGGCACTGAAGTGTACGATGTGTCGAAGGCTGCGCTGAGTCATCTGGTGCGCGAGCTTGCGATTACCTTCTCGCCGGATGTTCGCGTGAATGGCATCAGCCCGGCGACTGTGGTGAAAGGTTCCACGATGTTTCCGCGCGACCGCGTGAAGGCGTCACTTGCCAAGTACAACATCCCTTTCAACGAGAGCGATACCGACGACGGCCTGCGCAACAAGCTGGCCATGTTCTACGCCAAACGCACGCTGACGCATGTGCCAATCGATCCGAAGGATTGCGCGGAGGCGATTCTTTTCATCGGAGGCCCGAAGGCACCGGTTACGAGCGGCCACCTAATCCCTGTGGATGGTGGGCTGGCTGAGGCTTATTTGCGTTGATGCCGCGTGACACGCGGGCGCTGGTGGCGATCGACCTGGGAGCGGAGAGTTGCCGGGTGTCGCTGCTGCGTTGGCTGCCGGGTGGACCGCAAAGCACACTGGTACACCGGTTTTCAAATGGTGCGGTGGATACCGGGAACGGCCTGCGCTGGCCTTTGGCGAAGATCGAATCAGGACTGAAGGATGGGCTGCGCCGCTGTGCGGAGCGTGCGCCGGAGGGTATCCGTTCTATCGCAGTGGATGGGTGGGCGGTTGACTACGTGCGGCTGGGAGCAGACGGCATCGCTCTTGAGGATCCCTACTGCTATCGTGATGTGCGCAACATCGCGGCTGAGCAGGCTGTGCATGCAATCGTGGGTGCCGATCAGATGCGCGTGCTGACGGCCATCGGCATTATGCGGATCAACACGCTGTATCAACTGTACGCGGACAAGATGGCCCGTACGCCCGATGCGCCGTGGCTGAATTTGCCGGAGTACATCTTGCACCGGCTCGGCGGGCAGAGCGTGTCGGAGTACACGAATGCGACGCATACTCAACTCATTGATATGCAGCGTGGTACCTGGTGTACGCCGATTTTTGAACGGCTTGAATTGAACCCGGGATTGGCTGCGGCACTGGTAGCTCCAGGAACGATTGTGGCCAGGCTTGCTGGCGATCTTGCGTTGCTGCCGGCGTATGGCAAAACGCAACTGGTCGCACCCTGCTGTCACGATACGGCGTCAGCAGTTGCAGGTATTCCGGACGCGGACGACCACTGGGCATACATCAGTTCTGGCACGTGGTCGCTGGTGGGAACGCTGCTGCGGCAACCTATCAATACGACTGCGGCGCGCGAATGGAATCTGACCAACTTTGGTGGTGCGGGCGGGCGCATTCTCTTCCATAAAAATGTAAATGGCATGTGGTTGTTGCGCAACTGTCTGGATGCGTGGCGGGATGCTGGCCATGACTGGAGCTTTGAAGAGCTGTTGCCATTAGCGGAAGCACAGCCAGTTCCGGAACATCTGCTGAACGTTGATGAGCCTGACTTGATGCTGCCGGGCGACATGCCGCAGCGGATCAACCGGCAATTGATTCAGAACGGATTTGATCCCTTGTCCACAGCGGCGGTGCATGCACCCGCGATGACGGCGCTGATTCTCCATAGCCTGGCGGCCCGCTATGCGGAGGTGCTGCGTGCTATCGCACAGATTACCGGTAAGCAGTTGACGAAGGTGTATGTTGTAGGCGGCGGGAGCAGGAATGACGTGCTAAATCGCCTCACCGCGAAGGCCACTGGTCTGGAGATTGTTCGAGGTGCGGTGGAATCGTCGACGCTCGGCAACTTTGCTGTGCAGATGGCGGCATTGGAGAGTTCCGCCGATGCTAAGACTGTAGCGGAGTGGGCTACGGTACTTCGCGGTGCTTTTTAGCGTTGCCGCTACAATCGATTGGCAATGGTCCCCACGCAAAAGGAACTCGCAAAGCTGGCTGGGGTGTCCGCTGGTACGGTGTCGAACGTCATCAATGGCGTGCCGGGTGTGAGCGAAGCCGCGCGGCAGAAGGTGCAGGCCGCGATTGAGACACTTAAGTACAGGCCCAATCTGATTGCGCGCAGCTTGCGCACGAACCGGACGCACACGCTGGGGATTGTGGTGCCGGATATCACGATTCCGTTTTTCCCGAAAATCATCCGTGGCGCGGAGTCGGCGGCACGCGAGGCGGGATATTTCCTGCTGGTGCTTGACTCAGAGAATGACCACACGCGCGAGGCAGCGATGCTGGAACTGCTGCGATCACAACGGTCAGAAGGCACGCTGCTGGTGGCTGCTGGCGGACACGAGTGGAAGGACGATGCTGCCGCCGCAGTGATGTCGCAAGCACCGCTGGTCTGTCTTGACCGGCTGCCTGAAGGCTTGGCAGTGGATTCGGTGTGCGTGGATGATGCGCGCGCTGCCGCCATGGCGGTGTCACACCTGGTCGAGCGTGGTCACCGGGAGATTGCTGTCGTCACGGGGCCGCTGACGCTGCGAAATGAGCAGGCCCGTTTGCGGGGCTACCGGACGGCAATGCAGCACCATGGTCTGATTGTGCGTGAACGGCTGGTGTGGCAGGGCGGATTTCAGACCACTGAAATTGATCGCGTATGCCAGGCTGGCATGTTGGGCAGTCGGGGTGACCGGCCGACGGCGGTGTTTGCGACCAACGGCGTAACAGGGCTTGGAATGCTGAAGAGTCTGTCCGCGCTCGGTTTGGAGACGCCGCGCGATGTTGCGTTTGTGTGCTTCGATGAGCTGAACGCGGAGGAGATCTTCCGTCCGGGCATCACGACGATCGTGCAACCTGCGTTTGAGATTGGCTCACGCGCGGTGCAGGTGCTGCTGCGGCGGATACGTGGTAGCGGTGAAGAGCGGCGGCTGGAGAAGGTTCGGCTGCCTGCGACGCTTGTGGTGCGGGAGTCTTCAAGCAGCCAATTAGTCACGTCAGGTAAACGGCGGATCAAACATAACTCATGATGGTTGCGTCCTACTGTAAAGCCGTTTACGACGCTGCTCCTGGCAATCCAGAGAGGTATCATAAGCGTGGAGATGCAGACATGATGAGAGTCAGCAGACACCTTATCGCCTCTTTTGCAGCGGGATTGCCCCTGCTTCTCTGGGGTGTCTCCCAGGTTCGTCCGGTTGCGGCAGCTCCGAGGGTTGTGGCAGGCGGGCAGGCTACCCCGGATGACCATCCGGATATGCCGAATGGTCCCGGCAAAGACGTCACGATTCGCACGTGTACGAAGTGCCATTCGATTACGAATATCACCGGCAATCACAAGGACAAGGATGGCTGGACTGCCACCATCACCAAGATGGTGGGCTACGGCGCGACCGGGACAGATGACGAGTTCCAGGCAATTTTGGACTATGTGACAAAGAATTATGGACTGGATACGCCTCCAGCCGCCCCGCCCTCAACGGCTAAGTAAGTCTCTGCTACGCAGTCCACGGTGTGAGTTGTTCAGGAATGCGGTCACACAACGTGAGTTGAATGTCATAGGTGACACGAAGTTCGCCATTTGCTGGTAGCCAGCGGTATGCGGGTGTGTCCAGCAGATGGCCGCGTTCGATCATTTTCTGGCGGGTTTCAGGGAAGGGTGACGTGCCGAACTCCATGCCGCGTGTCACCGTGGCACTATTCCACGGCGAGAAGGTGCGGGCACAGTTCTCTTCCCAAATGCCGAGCCAGGGGAAATCCTCGCGATCCCAGAGGTAGCTGATGGCGAGTTTGTATTGCGGCGACCACGCCGTCCACCAGGCCTGCTGTTCTTCTGGAATCATACGCACCGCGACGAAGCTGCTGGCAGGTGCGTCTCTCTTCATCATGCGCAAGTCGATGGTTTCGCTGCTGTTTGCCAGAGGCGCGTGCGGCCATTTGAATTCGGTGCCTAGCGAGAGGTAGGGTGGCGCGCCCAGTTCGTCCTCAATGACCGCGGCTCGACCGCCAGACGCGCGGAACTGGGTGGTCTTCGGATCGAGGAATGGCGGGCTTAACGTAACGTGCTGGGTCCATGCGAGCGGACGGTCAAAAGCCACAAGGTTCTTGACCGTCTCGTGCACATGGATATGGTTGCCGTGGAGCGTCAGCGTCCGATGAAACTGAAGTTGTGCGAGTGGCATGTGAAGGCTGCATAGCAACGCTCCATCGCGTTCCTGAATGTTGTACGGCAGCATTGAGGCTTCACCATGCGCGGTCAAACCGGCGTCGAACTCGGCTGCGGACGGACCGCCAAAGAGATCGAGGCACAAATTATGCCCGAGGATGCCGTACAGCAGCTTGCCCTCTACACCGTTGCCGAAGATGCTTTCCTGCTGCGGGCCGAAGTTCGATGGCTCGCCTGTCGGCCAGTTTGGTACCCAAAGCGGGTTGACGCCTGCTTGCTTGTGGAACAACTCTGCGATGTGGCCGCCTTCTTCCGTTACGGTCAGGCGCAGCGTGTCGTTCTCGATCGAGAAGGTGTTACGGCCAAGATACTTCGATTCAGGCAAAGGCGGATATCCTCGCCTTTGATTATGCAGCGGCCACTGCCTGTTAGGGAGAGCAAAGGCGCGAGTAACTCAGAAGTCCCTTTGTATCGAGCGAGTTTAGAGCTTCTCGATATAGATGTTACGAGCCCAGAGATCGCCGGTGGATTCGGACTCAATACCTATCTTGCCGCTGGCCCGAAAATACTTTGGATCGGTGTCGACAAACTGCGTCACAAGGTGGCCATTCATGTAAATCGAAGTGGAGTGGCCGATGCAGACGACGATGAACTGGTTCCAATCATCCTTGTGGAACCAGGCGTCGTGTGTCGCCTTGTCGGCGATTCTGGCGATGGCATAACTGCCGTTTGCATCGGCGAACATCGAGTAGCCTGGAGTCGCTAGGACGGCGCGACCGCTCTGCTCATAGAACATGCCGCTGTAGTGATTGCCTTCGTCGAAGTCGGCTTGCGGCCCCGCCAGGTCGTATTTCGCCTGCGATTCGCGTGAGGGGGGTTGGCCCGGGTTTGCGCAGGCAGTAGGACGCGGCGGGCGTGGGACTCCGCTGGCGGGGGCGGGTCTCGGCGGCATGGGAGAGCGGGGCGCGGGCACCATCTTGGGGCCGCCTGTCACAGTTGCGTCGCCCGTGACGTAGCTGCGGAATTGCATGCCACCATTGATGTTGCCCGTTCCTTTTAGCTCGTATTTGAGAATAAAATTGCCGTATTCACCCGTGTTTGAGACCGCATAGACTGTACCTGTTGGCTTTTCGCAGGTAGCGGCAATATGAATGGCACCATCCTTGATGTCCCAAAGAGCCGGGTCGTAGCTCCAGTTCTTGAGCGTTCCATCGAAGAGCGAAGTGAAGCCCGCGTTATCACTGAAGTCAAACTCCGGCGGCGGCTGCACGATGCGATGAAAACCTGCCTGCGGATTGGGTTTGTCTCCGGGGGCGGGTGCCTGAGCGTAAATAGCGGAGGTCACAAGCAATGTAGCCGCAATCGTAAGTGATATGAGTTTCATACTTTCTCCAGCTTCTGGGTCGTCATCTCGGCGGCTAAAGCCGATTCTGCATGGTTCGTCATGGTCTACCTCAGCGGCTAAAGCCGCTCGACCCTCTCCCACTGTTTGCTTTGTGCGGACCTGAGAACGGCGTCCGTGACGTACTCGGTCATCAGGCCGTCCCGGAAGGTGGGCGCGGCGGGTTTGCCGGATGCGAGGCCTTGCAAGAAATCGGCTACCTGGTGGATAAAGGTGTGCTCATAGCCGATCTGCAGGCCGGGAACCCACCAGTGCTTCATATAAGGGTGGTCGCCGTCAGTGACGTTGATGTCGGTCCAGCCGCGCAGTTTGCCGTCCTGCTTGTACTCGAAGTATTGAAGGTGATGAAGGTCGTGCAGATCCCAGATGGCGGATGCCTTTTCGCCATTGATCTCAAGCGTGAACAGCGCTTTGTGCCCGCGAGCATAACGGGTTGCTTCAAACACGGCGAGCGAGCCGTTGGCAAAGCGGGCGAGGAACATGCTGGCATCATCAATCGTGATCGGCACGCGCTCACCGGTTTGCGTGTTTGTCCGTTCCTTGATGAAGATTTCAGTGGCGGCGGAGACTTCGACGATTGGGCCGTTGAGCCATAACGCCATGTCGATGTTATGCGCGAGCAGGTCGCCCGTGACGCCACTGCCCGCGATGGAAGCATCCAGCCGCCAGAGAGCTTCGCCACCAACGGGCAAGTCCTGAGAGATGGTCCAGTCTTGCAGGAACTGCGAACGGTAATGGAAGATGCGACCGAAGCGGTCCTCGTCCAAGAGATTCTTCAGCAGGGTAACCGCTGGCACGCGGCGATAGTTGTACCAGACCATGTTGGCGACCCCGGCGCGCTCCACGGCGTCCACCATGGTCCTGGCTTCAGCGGCGGTGCGCCCGAGAGGCTTTTCGCAGAGCACCATCTTGCCTGCGTTCGCGGCGGCGATGGCGATTTCTGCATGAGTGTCGTTTGGGCTGGCGATGTCGATCAGGTCGATGTCGTCGCGCTCAATGAGCTTGCGCCAGTCGTTCTCGACGGATTGCCATCCCCAGTTGTCCGCAAACTTGCGTGCCTTGTCCGTGTTACGGGCGGAGACGGCCTTGAGTACGGGTTGATACGGCAAGTCGAAGAACTGCGGTGCCTGGCGAAAGGCGTTGGAGTGCGTGCGCCCCATGAAACCGTAGCCGACCATGCCGATATTGAGTGTTTTCTTGTCCGCCACAACTCTCTCCCGCATCGTTTCAGTCAGTCCAGCCGTGCGCGTCGCGTACCTGAATCATCGTTGCCAAAACCTTGTTCCAGGTGGCGGGCGAGGTCATCACATCATTGGGAAACATGCAGCCGTCCCAGCAGATGTGCTGGAAAGCGCGGGTCGGCGTGCCTCGTTCGTCGCGCATCCACAGGCCCGCGACTTCCACAATATCCATGCGACCGTTCGGGTCATCGGGCTGACAGTGACGGCCGGTTTTGTCATGTGATCCCTGTCCGTTTACGGTGCCGTCGTTCTGCGCGACGTGGAAGTCGATGGTCCATGGGCGCAACGCGGCGGTTACCTTTTGAAGCGCTTCCACGATGGCCGCGCGATCGTTCAGGTCGGCGCCTTCCGGCAGAATGCGGCTCTCGATTGAGTTGTAGCCCAGCGTGTACAGCATGGTGTGCGCCATGTCGGCCTGGAAGCCGAGCGTTCCTGGACGGCTGACTGCTTCCAGCAGCGCGGTCATGTGGTCCCAACCGTGCATGCCGGCCCAGCAGATTTCGCCTTCCGCAGCAAGGCGCTCACCGTAGCCTTCAGCGATGTTGCAGGCTTCGGTGAAGGTTTCGGCGATCTTTGCGGTGCCGCCTTTTGGATCCTTATACCACTCGTCCGGACCGGTAGCGGAGTCAATGCGGATGACGCCCGAAGGACGAACTCCTAGTTCTCGCATCTGTTTGCCGATGGCACAGGCTTTGCGGACTTGTGTGAGAAATGCCTTGCGCTCGGTTTCGCTGCCCATGGCGGAGCCACCACCGGTGGTTGCCCACACCGGCGCGACGAAGGAGCCGCACACGAGATTGCGGCTCGTCAGCTTGTCAGCGAGGCGTTTCAGGTCGTCCTTGCTGGAATCGATACTGGTGTGCGGCGCGGACATGAAGAGGTCCACACCGTCGAACTTCTGCCCGTTTACATCGGCGGCTGCGGTCAGGTCCAGCATGGTATCGAGGTCGATGAAGGGTTCAGTTGAGCCAGGCCCCTTGCCGACGATGCCCGGCCACATGGCATTGTGCAGAGCCGGTTTGGAGTGGGTTTCTGCCATGATGATCCTATTTGCTCCAGCTGCTGGGACCGGGGTTCTGCTTAATGAGCGGAGCGGCATCCGGATTGCCGGGGCCGAAGTGCTTCAGGATGACAAGCGGGCCGGTCCTGCTTGCATTTGTAATCTGGATGCCCTTCCGCGCGGCTGCGGCAGTGATGAATAGTTCGTCTTCCGTGAGCGCCCCGAATCGAATCATGGATGGCGTGGAGACGGGTGTGCCGCCGAAATCGCCGTAGCCCTCGACGACGATGAGACCATACGCCTCGGGGTCGGTGATGGTCACCGTCTTGCCGGGAAGTACAGTCAGTTCCTTCGCGGAGTAGAACTTTGTGCCATAGGTGATCCACTTTTCAATGTAGCCCTCCATCTCGGCTTCCGGCCTGACGAGTTTGGGATACACCTTATTGTTTGCACCGAAATTCGGGTCGGTGTTGGCTTCCCAATCGAGCATGTCAAGCAGGTATTCGATGTTTTGCTTGTGTTCCCCCGGAACGTCCTTCACGAGGAGATCCCAGGGTACGATACGGCCATCAACCTCGGACTGAAACATGCCGAAGACGTCGGAGTTGACCTGCGGCTCGTAGGTGCAGAGCGACCCCGGCGCGTGCAGAATGCCGGGATTGATTTGCCAGCCCGCGCCCGGCTCCAAGCGGTAGGCGCGGGCAAGAAAGGTGATGCCGTTATCGCCAACGCTCCAGCGCTCCAGGCAGTCGCGCACCTGCTGGCGGGTGGTTCCCGGCTCAAGCCCCATGAAGGTGTGCGGGAAATTGTTGAAGGTCTGATTGTACTGCGGCGGAAAATAGTATGCCTCAGGCTTGCCCTTGAAGCCGACACGTTCCGCGAATTCGTCGCTCTGGTGCATGTGGTGAGGAATCGGGCCTTCGTTGTCGAAAAACTTACACAGTAGGTTCCAGCCCTTTTCGCGAGCGAAGACCTCGTCGCCCAAGAGCAGGTCACCTGCTATTTCAACGGCGTCCTTCAGCAGAAAGCGGCTGCCATCCTGCGCAACGACGAAGCTCAGGCCTTCAAATTCAGTGGTGTCAGGACCGTTCGAGGCTTTGGTAGTGGAGGAGAACCACCGCTCGTTGATGCCGCCACGGTGGGCACCAAAGGCGTACAAATCATCGGGGTGGAGCTTGAGCCGACGTCCTGGAATCATGAAGGAACGGGGAACCCAGGAGGGTGCCAGCCTAAAGATGCCGAAACCTGCTTCGATTGCCTGCTCGACCTGACTGCGAACTAATGCCATGAATCGTCCTTCCGCCAGCTCTCTGTAGATTTGCGGCAGCGTTGCCGCGTTACGCCTGTGCACACGATACATGCTGGCGTTCCGTATGAGACGTCTCAGAGTCGGAAGCGTATGGGAAGTAAACAAGCGATGTCAACTGCGGTACGAGATCTCATCCGTTACCAACAAGGCAATGGGCTACAGTGGTCTGAGCACACCGGGTTGTGGTGAAACAATCAAAGGCAACTTACTCAATACTTGGAGATCACATGACCAAGCACCTGACTCGCGCCGCCTTTGCCCTTCTGTTTGCCGCCTCCCTGATCTGCCATGGCCAGACGGGGTCACAAACCGGCTCGGGGAACCGCGCGATTGACTTTAAACCGAACATGCCGTTTTCGAACGCCGTAGTCGCGGGCAACACCCTCTATGTGGCCGGCCAGCAGGGTCCTGCCCTCAGCGGCCCCACCCGTGGCAAAGTAGACGGCCTTTCCATTGAGGACCAAACCACCAACACCATCGCCGCTATCCAGAAGGTGGTGAGCAGGCTGGCTTTAAAATGACGGACCTGGTCAACGTCACCGTCTTCATCACGGACCTGAACGATGTGCCCAAGATGAATGAGGTATACAAGCGGCTGGTGCCCAGCCCCAAGCCTGCAAGGGCGACGGTGCAGGTAGCGGGGCTGATCGGCGGGGCGAAGATCGAGATTTCGGCGATTGCCGTGAAGCAGTAGGCGGGTCGCGCCAGCTATTAAGCTGATCTCACAAGAAGCTGACCTCAGCGGCTGAGGCGCATGCACTACATGCGTCGAAGGGCCACTGATGCTCTCCGTTGAGAAGGGCTGGAATGGTACGGTTTGCGGGTTGATGCGGTCAAGTTGGAGGTTCCTGGGCCAATGGGTGACGGGGTTGCTGTGGTAGCCTCAAGCTAGACTACCCAGAGGTTGCGCACAATGGCGCGCCGCACGGGGCAAGCAAGATCATCGACCGCAGAACAACAGCGCAGCGTCCTGCCAACCAGAGGAAAAGCGCCACTTCTCATGACCAGTTCCGCAGCAACGGGCAGCACGTACGACTTGATCGTGATCGGTTCCGGACCGGCGGGACAGCGCTCCGCTATTTACGGTGCCAAGCTGGGTAAGCGTGTGGCTTTGGTGGAGATGCGCGAGGTCGTCGGCGGCGCTTGCATCAACACGGGCACGATTCCCAGCAAGACGATGCGCGAGGCGGTGCTGCACCTTTCGGGGTACAACTACCGCTCGATCTACGGGATGAATTATCGCGTGAAAGAACGCATCACGATGGCGGACCTCGCCTTCCGGGTGCAGCACGTGATTAAGACCGAGATCGATGTGACGGAAGCGCAGCTTTCGCGCAACAACATCGAGATGCTGATTGGCACAGCATCGTTTGAAGACCCAACGCACCTGCGTGTGACGAATTCGCGCGGATCAAATGTGTACCAATCGGAGCACATCATCATCGCTACGGGCACCAAGCCGGCGGCGAGTGACAAGGTGCCGATCAACGGGACGAGCATCATCAACAGCGACCTGGTGCTGGACCTGAAAGCGCTGCCAAAGACGATGATTGTGGTGGGCGGCGGCGTGATTGGCGTGGAGTACACGTGCATGTTCGCGGCGTTGGGCGTCCGCGTCACGCTAATCGAGCGGCGGCCACGGTTGCTGGAGTTCGCGGATCAGGAGATTGTGGAGGCGCTGAGCTATCACCTGCGCGACAGCCGTGTGACCATGCGGCTGAATGAAGAGGTGGAGTCCGTCAGCGAAAATCCTGACGGAACGGTGACAGCAAACCTGGAGAGCCGCAAGAAGGTCCAGGGTGATGCGCTGCTGTACGCCGTGGGACGGCAGGGCAACGTGGACGAGTTGCAGCTGGACAAGATTGGCGTGGAGTCTGATTCGCGCGGACGCATCCCGGTGGACAAGGATTTCCGGACGAAGTGTTCGAATGTATTTGCGGTGGGGGATGTGATCGGGTTTCCGTCGCTCGCGTCGGTGTCGATGGAGCAAGGGCGCATCGCGGGCGCGCGGGCGTTCGGGGATGAATCGATTTTGTCGAACCCAAGCTACTATCCCTATGGCATCTGGACAATTCCGGAGATCAGCTTTCTAGGCAAGACAGAAGAGCAGCTTACCGAGGAAGATGTTCCCTATGAAGTGGGCGTGGCGTACTACCGGGAAATTGCGCGCGGACAGATTCGTGGAGATACGACTGGCCGTTTGAAGCTGATCTTCCACCGCGAAAATAAGTCAATTCTTGGCGTGCATATTATTGGTGAGGGTGCCAGCGAATTGCTGCACATCGGCCAGGCAGTGATGGCGCTGGGCGGTACGGTAGATTACTTTGTGGAGACGGTGTTTAATTACCCGACGCTGGCGGAGTGCTATAAGGTGGCGGCATTTAATGGGTTGAACCGGCTGCGGCGCGGGGACTAGTCGCGTGGTACTGAAATGAAACTCTTATTTCCGAGTTGTGCAGAACCGGGTAAAGAATACTTGACAATCCACACAGTATGCGATTGACCACGCAATTTTTTACGCGCCACACTCCCGAAAGGACTCTTTACGTGGCCGATTACTGCACACCCGCTCATCTGCTATCGTGCTGCCACGCTCACCAGGTCCAGTCACCGGCAGATAATCTTCTGGCTCAGTTCCGCGACGCTGCTTTACGTCTTCATAGCGCCTCTAATGCTGAGATCGGCGGCTTTCATCTGGCGGTCCTATTCCCCAGCGATGAACTGGCTCATGGAGCAATGGGGCACACAGATAGAGGATGTTGCGAATGACAAAGGATGGCGTCGAAATCTTCAGGGCGCAATCTTGCTTGCCGGATACATCCTCACACTCTTCGTCACGGCTCTTGGCTAGGATGGCTTTAGTTCCGGTTAGTCAAGACTGTGACCTGGGGCTTTGCGCCAGGCTACTGTAGCGCGTGCTTACAGCCCGCTTTGCGTTATTGAAGCGTTCTCGCTTTTACAGAGTCTTGTGAAGCTTTTACAGAAGCTGGTTAAGTAGTGGCCGTTCCGCGACGTAAAGGAAAGTGGGGTCAGGCTGGATCCCATGCTGACTGTGGCTACAGGGTTGTAACGAGCACAGTGTCAGTGCCGGTGGCCAGCGTGGGAGTGGGCTTCCATGCTGCAGAAGAGAGCTTCTGTGCGGCTCATATGGCACAGACCGTCTTCTTCTGGCTGAATGGTGGCGTGCTCGATGCCAAAGTCGTCGTGCAGCATCTTGCCAATGCGCAGCACAATCGCAGTCGTCTCCAGCAGCGTTTGCGCAGGCGGCAGCGCCACGTGGCAGCTGAGCAGGTTGCGGCCTTCGCCCACCGTCCAGACATGCACATCGTGCACGCCGCAGACGGGGTCCACCGCGCCGATGGACTGGGCCAGCAGCACCGGGTCCAGGCCGCGCGGTGCCTTTTCCATCAGCACATCCGACGCCTCGCGCAGGATGCCCAGCGCTGACCAGAAGATGAATGCCGCGATCAGCAGTGAGACGGCCGGATCCGCATAGGTCCATCCGGATGTTCGCACTACCACGCCCGCGATGACCACGGCCAGCGCGGAGAGCGCATCGCCGCTCATATGGACGAATGCCGCGCGGCTGTTCAGGCTACGCTTCGCGTCGCCCGCCAGCAGCAATGCGATGACGGTATTCATCAGGAGCGAGACCGTCGCGACCACGATCATCAGGGTTCCCCCGACCGGCTCCGGGTGGCGGAAGCGGCCAACGGCCTCCACGGCAATGAACAGCGCGATCACCACCAGCGTGCTGCTGTTGAACAGCGCGGTCAACGTGGAGACACGCACATAACCGTAGGTGTGCCGGCCGGCCGCGGGCTTCTTGACGGCAGCCACGGCATAGGCCGCAAGGCCAAGCGCGACGGCGTCGCTCAGGTTGTGGCCCGCGTCCGACATTAGAGCCAGCGAGTGCGCTAGAAAGCCAGCAACGGCTTCACCCGCGCAGAACAGCAGCGTGACCGCCAGCGAGACCCAAAGGCGCGTTCCGCTGGTGGGGCCGTGCACGTGTCCGTGATGATGGCCGCTCATGTCTCTATCAGACCATACCTTGATGCGTGTGCACTCCTTCAATGGTGATTGCCCGAACAGCAGCTTTCTCGTAGGCTGGAGCCATGGATGCACTCACCCACGACGAACTTGAACGGCTTACACCGCCCGAGCGCCTGGCGCTCATTTCGCAGCTGTGGGAGAGCTTGGATGCAGACCATATTCCCTTGAGCGCTGCGCAACGGGAGGAGATTGACTGGCGTTTGGAAACTCTGGACGAAGACCGGCGCGAGGGCAGCACATGGGAAGAAGTGAAGGCCGAACTTGAGCTGCGCTGCCCCTGATGCGAAGGGTCATCTTTACCCGTATCGCCCGCTCCGAGTTGAGCGAGGCCCAGAACTGGTACGCAAGTGAATCACCTGGTCTCGGTCGGAAATTTCGCGTAGCGCTTGACGCCATGGTAGAGCGGGTCAGAGCCAATCCGAACAATTTCCTGTCATACACAATAACGTTCGGCGCGCTCTCCTTCAGCGGTTTCCATACGCGCTGATGTTTGTGATTGAGCCAGACGATGCGCTGACAGTGATTGCCTGCTTCCACGGCAACCGTGATCCGGCACAATGGCAACGCCGTGCGTCGTAGATATTGCCTGCTTCTGAGTTAGGCCCAAAAGGGTTCGCCGGGCAGCAGGTACTTGTGCAGGTAGTCCTGATTCAGGTCCAGCCCGAGCCCCACGCCTCCGGGGATTGTCATCATGCCGTTGTGGACCACGGGGCCATTACTGGCGGCCATGGCCTCCACATAGCGGCCTTGATGGGCAAGAGCGCTTTCCACCATGAACAGGTTCTCAATCGTGCTGGCGAACTGCGCATTCGCATACGTCATTACCAGCGAGCCGACGTTGTGCAGCGCTACTGGCGACCGCGAGAGCGCGGCGTAGTCCGCGATCTTCTTGGTGCCGGTAATGCCGCCCGCGAAGGCGAGATCAGGGTGCGGGATGTCGATGGCACCACTGTCCAAAAAGGGCCGGAACTGCCGTACCATCTCCAGCTTTTCGCCGGTTAGAATTCGGATGTTTGTGCTGCGCCGCAGGTCAAGCCAGCCCTGGTGGAAGACGGGGTTCATGGGGTCCTCAAACCAGAGCGGATTCATCGGCTCGACTGCCTTCGCCACCTGGATGGAACTGACCGCGTCCAGTTCGCCGTGCGCGTGCACCGCAATATCGATGTCGTCGCCCACTGCCTCGCGCGCGTTCTCGTACGCGGTACGCACCAGGCGCAGCTGCTGCGCGGTCAAGGTCTGCGCAAAGACGCCGGAGGGCACGCCCAACGCCTCATGCAGGTTGTTCTTGTAAACAGTGAAGCCCTCAGGCCGGGCGCGAATGCGGGCCGCCCACTCCTGGCAGCTGGCCTTGTCCAGCATGTTGACGTTTTCGCCATGCGAGTACATCGGAATGGTCTTACGAAAACGCCCGCCCAGTAGCACGGAGACCGGCTGCTGCAGCAGCTTGCCCGCCAAGTCCCATAACGCGATGTCGATCCCGCTGCACGTCGGAATATGCGCGACATAGTTGTACATCAGCGAGGTCATGCGCTCCCAGTGCACGCCAATGTCGAGCGGGTCCTTACCCAGGAGCAGCGGCTTCATCGTCTCAATGCGTGCACGCGCAATGGGGCCGGTCGCGCCCGCCTCGCCGACGCCGCTGATGCCGGCATCGGTGTCCACGCGGATGAGGCAGTTGCCAGCCATGTGATCGAGGGCCATCGCCTTGACGGCGGTGATCTTCACCTTGCCCTGCAACGGTGCCGCGAATGCTCGCAGGTGCCCCAGGAAGCCTGCCAAAGGTGCCATCGCCATCAGCCGGACTACATCCCGCCGTGTCCAATTTGCCGTCTTCATATGCGCCGTCCTCAACAGACGCATCATAGCGGAGCCCGGCAACAATGCGCCTTCACGGGCCTCAGATAGGGGATTCAGCGAACTTAGCAAATCCGACATCCGCCCCGAGACAACCACCTGCCGGATTACTGGCGACGATGCGACTTAACGAGACTTATGTCTTGCGGGTGCCAGCGAAGGCTATCCTCTAGCTGTGAGAGACACGAACGTCAGGCATCGGATCACAGCCTACCGCCCAATCATTAGCCGTTGGTGCATGGTGACTCTCTGCCTTTCCTTTTCGCTTGCGAGCGTTGGCCAGGATGCTCTCCGAGGTACAAGTCACCCAGCGCAACAGTTCGTTACGGTCGCTCCTGACGTCAGACTGGAAGTCCTCGACTGGGGTGGTTCCGGACGCGATCTTGTTCTGCTTGCTGGTGGAGGAAACACGGCGCATGTGTACGGGATCACGAGACGTGGGGCTGGTCAGTCTTCTGCGCCGTCAAGCGGTTATACCGCAAAACAATATGGGGATGATGTTTTAGCGGTTCTCGACAGATTACATCTCCTCAAGCCTGTGTTGGTCGGGCACTCCATTGCCGGTGAAGAGATGAGTTCCGTGTCCGAACACCACCCTGGTCGTGTATCGGCACTGATCTACCTTGACGCTGGCGGCCCGTTCGCTCTTTATAACCCCGAACATGGGGACATCGATCTTGACAGGGCTGAGCTGCAGCAGGATCTTTCCAAATTGGCGGATGACCCGTATGACGATGCTCTCATCGCGAAGACGCTTACTGACGAGGCTCGTTATCGCCGTAACCTGCAAGACCTGCGCGACGAGGTCGAAGGCGCGGTTGCACCTGCACCGACTAAGGCTGACCTGTCCAGCATCGCCGCATTCCAAAAGTATTTCGCTGGATATTACGGTGGAACCATCCCAGAGGAAGAGATACGACAGCATTACCAAATCATGGCTGACGGATCAGTTGGGAATCGGCTCACACATCCTGGCAAGGCCAGAGCAAAAGAGTTTGAGTACGAGCGTTTCAGTGCCCTAAAAACGCGGGCGCTTGTAATCATCCCATACCCTAACACCTTAAACAGCGGTGTCACACAAGACCCGGCAAAGCTGGCCGCCTACAAGGCACAGGAAGCGAGCCGAAAACAAGGACAGCTTGTGATATGGCGCAAGCAGCCGAACGTTGAGGTTGTGGTGGTTCCGAATGTCACACACTACATCTTCTTGTCAGACGAGAACGAGATCATCTCGCTGATAAGCCGATTTGTAGAAAGTCTGCCATCCTAAAAGGCTGGGGTGAGTTAGTCCTGATAAAGGCTCTTGTGGTGAGGTATTCGTCTTTGGCTTATTAGCAATCATCAGGTTACCTACTCGAGCTCAGGGCTGGACGCCGCTGCCTTCCACTACCTTGACTATGCGGTCCACGGCGGTCGGCCGCAGTTGCTGGCGTTTGCCGTCGGGCCAGCGGATTTCTACTGTATTCACCTTTGTTGCGGTGCCCAGGCCGAAGTGCGGGCGCGGGTCAGGTGAGGATGCGAAGGAGCCGCCCGCGATGACATCGGCACGCTGGCGTATGCCGCCTGCCGTTAGGTACACCTGTGCGCCGATAGCCTCACGATTGCTCTTGCCTGTGCCGGTCAGATCGAACGCGATCCAATGATTGCCCGCGCCGCTTACATTGCGGAAGAGCGACGGCGGACCCTCAAGGTTGTTGATGACCAGGTCGATCTTGCCATCGTTGAACAGGTCGCCGTAGGCCACGCCACGCCCGGAGATGACCTTCGCCAGTGCCGTTCCTTCCACCGGAGATACCGGCTCCAGGTGACCTTTCGTATTGTGAAATAAGAGCGTGCGTTGCCGGAACGTGGTGCCCCAGGTACTGCTGTCTGCCTGCGGGTAGACGTGGCCGTTTGCGACGAAGAGGTCCAGCCAGCTGTCGTTATCGTAGTCGATCATGGCGTCGCCCCAGCCGAGGAATGGCACCATGAGTTCTGCAATTGTTAAATCCGGCGTGATGTCAGTGAAGCTGCCCTTGCCATCGTTGCGGTAGAGCGGTTTTTGATCGTCGGAGAACGTGGTGTTGAACAGGTCGATGCGCCCGGTGTGGAATAGATCACCGGCGGCGATGCCCATGGACGCCGTCTCGCGCCCCTCACCATTCAGCGCATAGCCGGACGCGAGCGACTCGTCCGCGAATGTGCCGTCACCGTTGTTGATGTAGAGGTAGTTGGGCGTGGAGTCATTCGCCACCAGCAGGTCAGGACGGCCGTCGTCATTGACGTCGATGAACAGCGAGGCGAGACCGTAATACTTACCTTTGTCCTGCACGCCGGCCTTAACCGTCACGTCGGTGAAGGTGCCATTACCGTTATTACGGTAGAGTTTGTCCGGCTCGCCCGCCAGACCACGCGGACCGCACATAACCTTCATCCCGCGGAAGGTACAGTTTGCCGGTGCCTTTTTCGCAAGATCCGCGAAATCGAAGTGCACATAGCCTGGCACATACAGGTCCAGCAGGCCGTCACCGTCGTAGTCACCCCATGTCGCACCCGTCGCCCATCCGTCGAAGGTGACACCGGCCTTTTCCGCAACATCGGTAAACGTGCCGTCGTGGTTGTTGTGGTACAGCCGGCTCTTCCCGTAGTTGGAGACATAGAGGTCCGGCCAGCCATCGTTGTCGTAGTCGGCAGCGACCGCGCCGGTGCCCCAGCGTTCATTCGCAACGCCTGCTTTTTCCGTCACGTCCGTGAACGTGCCGTCGTGATTGTTGTGGAAGAGCGCGGCCTTTGGCGCGGGTGCCTGGCCTGTCTCGGCTTCGTAGGTGCTACCGTTAACCAGGTAGATATCCAGCCAGCCGTCGCGGTCGTAATCCAGCAGCGCCACGCCGAAGCCGATGCTATCGAGAATGTATGTCCGTGCCGCCGTCCCGGCCTGATGCTGAAAGCTCGCCAGCCCCGACTTCGTTGTGATATCCACATACGGCACCGGGCCGGTCTTCACAAATCCACCAGCGGTAATGGGCCGGTGCTCCGCGTCGAAGACGCCCTCATGCGGGGCGCCGGTAGTCGAACCCATGCCCTGGCCCCGCGCGCGGAGTGGCACGGCAACCAGGAACAGCAGCAGGAGCAAACGGTATTGTGACGTGTACTGCACGCGAGAAGAGTCTACCGCGACCGATGACGTTGAGAGCTTGTCCGGTACACGGTGAGATCACCGTTGCTAACGTAAACCCGGCCTATGGTGCGGGTTGCGCCTGCTGCGTGCTCTCCCGGCTCGCCGTTTCCACGGCCCGCTTTTCCGCGTCCAGAGCCGTCGCGTGCAGGGCGGCTACCCGCTGCATCCACTGGCTTGCCTCTTGGGTGTGACCCTGTGCGCGGAGGATGCGCGCCAGCAGATATGGCGCGCCCGGCTCATCCGGGTTCAGGGTTGCGGCGAGGCGCAGTTGCTTCTCAGCCGCCGGTGTATCGTGCAACTCCAGGTCCGCCTTGCCGAGGTAAAACGCCGTTGCCCAGGAGTCTGGGGCGCTCTTTTGGGCCTGTTCCAAGATGGTGCGCCCTTCCGCAAACCGCGATGCCTGCACCAGGAGCGCGCCCAACGTGTAGAGTGCGTTTGCATCCGCCGGATTCGCCGTCACCGCCATGCGAAGTTCACGCTCGGCATCCGCGTTCTGGTGCAGACCCAGATAGGTTCGTCCCAGTTCACGACGGGCACCCGGAAAGTGCGGATCGCTGGACAGCGCCGCCTGGAATGCCTGCGCGGCGCTGGGGTAGTCCGTTGCATCGGCGTATGCTTCTCCCAGCAGGAAGCTGGCCTGCGCAGGCGGAGCCTCGGCAAAGACTCGGGACAGCACCGCGCGTGCCCGCTCCGGGCTGCCGGCACGCGTGTACGCTACACCGAGAAGATAAAGCGCCGCGCGGTCTTCCTGACCGGACGCAATCAACGGCTGTAGCATCGTAATCGCCTCCTCCGGCTTGCCCGTGTAGGCAAGGCATGTTGCGGTCAGGATCGAGAACTGCCCGTTATCCGGATGAACCTCACGCAAATAGGCAAAGTACGGCAGAGCTTCGGCATACTCATTTTGTTTAAGGTATGCGAGGCCGAGGTTTAGTTGAATCGCTTGCTGCGTGGGTACTACGCGCAAGGCGTGCGTGTCGGCATCGATGGCCGCAGTGTACCGGTGTGTTTTGGAAAGGAGCACGCCAAGGTTCGCGAGAGCGGCGGGGTTGTCCGGTTCCTCGCTGAGGATGGCGCGGAAGTCGTGTTCGGCGTCTCCGTACGCGCCTGTATTCATTGCCCGCATCGCTCGGTTGAAGACCTGTTCCAGCGATGCGTCCCTCTGTGCTTTTTGTGCCGAGGCCCTGATCTGCACCGGTACAGAGGCTAAGGCTAACAAGATAGGCAGGAGCTTCATAGACGTGGGCGGCCTGCTTCAGTGTAGTTGTAAGTCGGTCCCTGCCGCATACAAGAGAGGCTTACCCGGCGAGGTAAGCCTCTCTTGTGTCCGGTGGGATCAGGTTAGAAGTAGAATTTAGCACCCACCTGCATCTGGCGCGGATCGCGAGTGGTTGTGATCTGACCCGAACTGCCTGCGTTGGCCCCGGCGAATGACTGCCCGGCGCTTGATGCCGACAGACCTGTGTTGATGTTGCCCCATTGTGTGTGATTGAAGACGTTGAAGAATTCGAACCTCAACTGGGCCCGCATGGCTTCGGTAAAGATGAAGCTCTTATTTAACGCCATATTCCAGCTGTTCACCCCAGGTCCGTAAATTGAATTACGTCCGAAATTACCAAAGCTTCCATTTGCCGGCACTGCAAAGACACTCGGGTTAAACCACTGAGGATTAGAGTTTTTCGGAATGTTATGTGTGTGGTTGGCCAGAATCTGACCGCCGAGGTAATCGGGGCGGATATGGCCGAAGCCGCCATTGCCCAGATTACCGCTGGAAGAAAGATCGCAGTTGCCCCCCGCACCGGCACCGGAGAGGCATGGGCTGCCACTCCAGAACTGGGCAGTTCCGGAATACTCCCAACCACCCGCCGTCAGTTGTACCAACTTATTACTTCCCTTGAAATTAGGGAGTGTGTAAACCCATTGAGCATTGAAGACGTTACGCCGGTCAAATCCCGCCGGAGCATAGAAGCGATAAAGCTGCGAATAGTCTGGGAACTGATTGAAGTCGGTATCGACATCGTCCAGGTTCATGGCTTTGGAGTAGGTGTAGTCCGCATTCACCGTAAGGCTGCTGCTGAAGCGGCGTACGATGTGGACCTGCAGACCGTTATAGTTGCTGCTGGCACCAAACCGCGTGTACTGGATGGAGTTATAGCCTTTGTACGGAAACAGCGCCTGCGTGACGTTATTCACTTTAGCGAGCGCATTCGTGCTGGTCGTGTACCCAAGCGGTAATTGTTCCAGTTGTTGCACGTACACTTGGTGACGGCTCACGTTGCCAACGTATGTGACGTCCAGAGCGATGTTATAAGGAAGCGCTTTTTGAATACCCAGATTGTAGCCATAGGTAGTGGGGATCTTACCGTTTATGTCCTGCGAGTTGAGGGAAGACGTCGTTAAGGGTTGTCCATTGACGACTGACGGCGATAGTGTATCTATTTTTCCGCCATACACCGTTGGCGTGTACACGGTGGGCGGGTTGCTGATGGCACCGAAGTTGAAGATGTTTTGCTGGTAGCGTTCATAAAATGTACCAAAGCCACCGCGGAGCGCCGTCTTGCCATCACCGTTTACGTCATAGGCGAAGCCAATACGCGGACCAAAATTGTTGTAGCGGTTGTAGAGACCGCCTTTCGGCAGGTTGTTCGTGCCCTCGCGGACCATGCCGTTATACGGATTTCCGGAACCCGTCACAATTGAACCCTGCGTGGGTGCCTGACCGGGTATGTTACTTGCTGTGTTGATCGTGACTGCATTTGCTGCTGTGTAGGCGCTGGGAACAAAGTAGTACTCGTGATACTGACCTGTGGTATAGGTCGGGCCGATATATTGATATCGCAAGCCGTAATCTAACGTCAGCTTTGGTGTTGCCTTCCAGCTGTCTTGAAAATAGCCTTCAAGCTGAATGAAGTGGAACGCGCCGTATGCGAACAGATTGGACTGGCTGACGGTGGTGTAATTACCCAGCAGCATGTTTGCTATGCCGGAGTTGCTGTTATTTGAGTTTTGATTGCTCGCTCCAAAGTTAAAGCTAGGGTTTTCTTGCCAGGTGCCTTCCTGACCGTTTTCATTCAGGTCTCCGAACAATCCGAACTTGAGAACGTGATTGCCTACTACCTTTGTGATGTCATCCGTTACGACAACTGTGTTGCCAGTAGAGGTCCAGCCGGCGGGGAACAAACCAGTATTGACATATCCGTCACCGCTATTCAGTTGCGGTGCCAGATTATGTGTGTTGGTGGAAGGATAAATGTCGGCGAAGGTGTAGCCGATGGTGGTCTTGTCGTAAAGCGCTTTGTTAGTCCCGGAGGGAATATCCACCAGTTGGTTGAGGTGCATCCAGCCAACGGTCACTTCGTTCGTCAGCGTTGGAGAGATAACGTTGACCAGACTCCAGGCATAGCTCTTGCCCGGCTTTTGACGAAACTGGGGATACACCGGAAAACTGGGTCCGGAGAAGATACCGAAACCGCGCTGTTCCTGTTGCCGGTCGTCTACATAGCGGAAGAACGCATTTGCCTTTGGTCCGAAGGTGAAGTCAACGCGAGCCGCATACTGATTCTTGCGAAATGTGTACGTGTCCTGGTACGGGATCTGGAGTAAGTCGCCAAAGCCATTCGAGTAGACCGGAGCATTCAGGTTCCCACGATAGCCGGGCAGGATGTTCTTGATCATGGCGCCGTACTGGTTGCTGAAATAGCTGGAAGGAATCTGGTTGTTGGCGAACGGTGTGCCGGTAATGACCTCGCCCTGTGCGTTATATTGCACTGTTCCGGGAATGAAAGCCTGACCGTTCCGCACCAGGTTGCCGCTGGTATCTGTGATGGGCGTGCAGGTGGAGGTGCCTCCGTTCGCGCACTCATTGCCGGAGCGATACAGCGTTGAAAGGTCGGCGTGCCCAAGGGACGCACCGTTCGATGCATTGATGCCCAAGATAGCGGGGTTAGGCATGGTGTATGACGTACCGCCGCTGGGCAAGCTGGCGCGTGTACCTTCATAGTTGAAAAAGAAGAATGCACGCTTATTGCTTGCAGTGGATATCTTCGGAATCGGAATCCAGCCTCCGATGTTTCCACCGAAGATGTTGTAATGCAGCACGGAGCGCGGGCTGCCCTGATGATTGCTGAACCAATCGTTTGCGTCGAATGCTGTGTTGCGGTCGAACTCCCAGAGAGTGCCGTGGAACTGCTGGCCACCGGTCTTGGTGTTGACCAGAATCATGACGCCGGGACTGCGGCCATACTCGGCGTTAAAGTTACCGGTCAATGTCTTGAACGCACCCACGGCGTCGATGCTCAGGTTCGTGTATTCGCCGTCGTTTGCGCCCACGTCGGTGTTGATGACGCCATCCAGGAAGAAGTTATTGGCGGTTCCGCGCATGCCATTTACAAAGAAATCGTTGGTTTGATTGAACACCAGCCGGAACTGGGACGTGTTGTTGGTCACGATACCTGGAAGCGTTGTCAGCAGTGATACAAAGTCGCGCCCATTCAGCGGTTGCTCCGTCACCTGCCGCTGATCCACGATCGCGGAGTTATTGGAGCTTGCGGTCTCAATGAGCGGCGCTTCCTCGCTTACGGTGACGGTTTCATTCGCCGATCCGACATTCAGGCCAAGGTTGCCGACGCTCAGCGTCTGCTCCTCGTCCAAGGTAACGTTGTTGCGCTGGAGGCTCTGCATACCAGGAGCATTGACTTTGATGGAGTATGTGGCGGGTGGCATGTTCAGAGCGCGGAAGGTTCCGTCCGCTCCGGATGTTGCCTCGCGCACCAGCGTTCCGGTCTTCTGGTCCGTGATCTGCACGGTAGCGTTTGGAATTGCCGCGCCTGTGGCATCCGTGACCACGCCGGTCATCTGCCCCGTCTGCGCCGCAAGTGCGCCGGCCCAGAACAGGCAAATGACAGTAATAACGCTGAGGATCCGTGGTGAAACAATGCGGGATTTCAATCTGCGTGGAACGGTGACGAGGGATGTGATCTGTTCGCCGAGGGTATTCCTTGGTGAATCATTTGGGTGCATCGAAAGTGGCCTCCGAAAGGATGCCGGAACTATACACACGGTTTTGACTCCACCGCAAGACACACGATTGACTAGACTTAGAAGGGACTATTTGCGAGACGAACCTCGCACTCGTGCACCGGCGGATCACATGAACACCGGCTTTACGCCTGGTCGCGCGCCTCTTTGCTGACGGACTCCATCAGGCCGCGGATGTACCCATTTGCATACAGGCAACCGAGGACGCTGTAGCCCGGGTGCGCGTTGCTGTCGCCATACATGGTTGGCACATGGTCCGGCCGGATGGCACCGCGAAAGCCAATGGCGTAGTAGGCCTTCATGGCCTCGTACATGTCGATCTTCCCTTCGTCATGGAAGCACTCGGTAAAGCCGAAGTGGCCGCCCATGACGTTGCGAAAGTGAACAAAATGGATCAGCTTGCGGTGGCCGAACTCGCGCACCACAGCCGGGATATCCGCGCCCATCAGGGCGAAGTTGCCCTGGCACATGGTGATGCCGTTGCAGGTGCTTGGATAAATCGCCAGCATGCGACGGAAGTTCTCCACGCTGGTCATGATGCGGGAGATGCCCTTGATCTGGTCCACCTGCGGATCGTCGGGGTGCATGGCCAGCTTCACGCCTGCCTTTTCGGCTTCGGGAACGACGGCTTTCAGGAAATACGTCAGCGTCTCCCACAACGTTTCTTTAGAGATCGTCCCGTACCTCGTCATGGGCGCGTCTTTGACCGCATCGTTGTCAAAGGCGGTCATCAGAGCGCCGCCACGCCCCGGGCGTGCGTTGTCGGTGCGGTACCAGCCGATGACCGGCATCCAGTTGTAACAGATGGTGTCGATCCCGGCGCGCGACAGGCTCTTCATGAACGTGATGAAGTTGGCAATCTCCTCGTCGCGTCCGTCGAGACCCAGCTTCGTCTTATCGCCTAGCGCGGGCGGACCCTCGATCACGCGCAGGGTCAGCCCGCACTTCTCGTACGCCTGCCTGGTGGCCAGCACCGCTCCGTATTCCCACGGATTGATGTTGGGCACGCGGTCAATCCCAGTAACAGCACCCAGCACGTCCATCTGGCGGCAGAACGCCATTTTTTGCTCGTCCCGCCCGGTGAAGTATGCCTCGGACATGTGCATCCCGGCATCGCGCATAACCTCCACGTGCTTTTTTGCGGCGCGTTGCGCTGTCTGGGCAAGAGCCTTGCCAGAAACAGCCGCCGAGGTTGCCGCAGCCGCGATACTTGCCTGTCTCAGGAATTCCCGGCGATCATTCTTCATGGTGCCCGCACTATACCAGCCGTGCGCGCCTGCGCACCAATGCCCTTTGTCTGGGAACAAAGCGCGGTAGTAGGATGGGGTGCGCCCGTCTAACTTCATCCGCCCTGGTGAAACGACAAGGCCTCCGGGAGATGACCGCCCATGCAGAAGAGTTCCATCGCCGTGTGCGTTCTCGCGCTTGCCGCGTGTGTCACCATCTACTCCGCCGGCAAGGAACATGCCACCAGACCGCCAGCTGCCAGCATCGCGGATGCCTCCACGACAACCTGGCAAAGCTATGGGGGGCAGCCTGCGGGTGATCACTACTCGGCTCTGGATCAGATCAACAAGTCCAACGTCACGCAGCTCAAAGTCGCGTGGACCTTCGATACCGGCGAGACTGGTGGCCTGGAGACGAACCCCATCATTGTGGGAGACGTTCTCTACGCCACGACGCCGCGCCACAGTGTCATCGCACTGAATGGCGCAACAGGCAAGCTGCTTTGGAAATGGGAGGCCCCGGTCAAGGGATTCGCGCGCAATCGCGGCGTCAGCTATTGGAGCGCCGGCAAAGATTGCCGCATCCTGGTTGGGTATCAGAATTATCTTTTCGCGTTGGACGCGGGCACTGGCAAGCCGATCGCAGGCTTTGGAGAGGACGGCCGCGTCGATCTTCGCAAAGGTTTGCGCGGGGACGACTACGAATCGCAATCCATCAGCCTGACCACGCCGCCCAGCATCTACAAGGATCTGATTATTACGGGAGGTGCCGATCCGGAGACCTACCCTTCACCGCCGGGGGACATTCGCGCCTATGACGCGCGCACCGGTGCCCTGCGGTGGACCTTCCACACCATTCCCCATCCGGGCGAACCCGGCTACGAGACCTGGCCGAAGGACGCCTGGAAGACTGCCGGTGCGGCCAACAACTGGGCCGGCATGTCGGTGGATATGGCTCGGGGCATCGTCTTCGTTCCCACGGGGTCGGCCGTGTTTGATTTTTACGGTGCCCTCCGCAAGGGTGACGACCTTTACGCCAACTCCCTGCTTGCGCTGGACGCCTCCACCGGCAAGCTGCTGTGGCATTTTCAGGCCGTGCACCATGATCTTTGGGACCGTGATTTCTCGTCCCCGCCCGCGCTGGTCACGCTCATGCGGGATGGCAAGCCGGTCGATGCCGTCGCGCAGGCTTCGAAGACCGGCTATCTATACGTCTTTGACCGCGTTACCGGAAAGCCGCTCTTTTCCATCGTGGAAAGGCCCTTCCCCGCAAGCGATGTACCCGGCGAGCAAGCCTCCAAGACGCAGCCCATTCCCACGCTGCCTGCGCCGTACACGCGGCAATCCATTACGGAGAACATGCTTAATAACCTGACGCCAGAGGAGCATGAGTGGGCGTTGAAGCAGTGGAAGACGATGGCCGGCGGTGGCCAGTTCCAGCCACCCCGCGTGGACAAACTCACCGTCAACATGCCGGGCATGGCTGGCGGCGGAGAGTGGGGCGGACCTGCGGCCGATCCCAGGTCCGGCATCTTCTACGTCAACGAGAACGACACGCCATGGCTCGTTGGCCTGACGCAGCCGCCACCAGCGGGCAGCGCGGGCGAGCAGACCTACCAAAGCCAGTGCAGCGGATGCCATGGCATCAATCGCGCCGGTTCGCCCCCGCTGATTCCGTCGCTGCAAGGGGTTGAAGGCAGGCTGACCGAGGATGAAATCTTCGCAACCATTCACGGCGGCAAAGGACGCATGCCCTCCTTCTCCAACCTGGGGGACGAGAGAATTACACAAGTGGTGCGTTACCTGACGCGCGCCCCGCAGCAGACCGAGCGCGCCAAACCGGGAGAGAAGTTGCCAGGCGACGACATGATGCCGTACAAGACGCTCGGCTTCCGGCGGTTTATTGACCCGCAGGGCTATCCCGCCGTCAGCCCACCATGGGGCACGCTCAACGCGATCGACCTGAACACCGGCAAGTATCTTTGGCGCATCCCGTTCGGCACCTATCCAGACCTTGAAGCGAAGGGGATACATAACACCGGTTCTGATAATTATGGCGGTCCCGTGGTGACCGCAAGCGGCCTGCTCTTCATCGGAGGGTCGGTTTTCGATAATAAATTCCATGCCTATGACAGCCGTACCGGCAAGCTGCTTTGGCAGATCGATCTACCTTTCGCTGGCCTTGCGACGCCATCCACCTATGCCATCAACGGTAAACAGTATGTCGTCATCGCGGCAGGTGGCGGACAGTCCAGCCCCAAACCTTCTGGCGGCGTCTATGTTGCGTTCGCATTGCCATAGGCCGAGCATGTACCAGGCGTTAGAAGCGCGGGAGACATATAGAACTTGTCAGGAGAGAGAATGATGAATGTGTTTACCCAGTGTGCGATTGCGGCGCTTGTGGCCAGCTCCTGCGTTGCCATGGCTCAGGATGCGCCTGGCCTCGCCTCAGTGCATGACTGCTTCGCCGCCCGGCAGATCGCCGCGCCAAAGGCGCTGATCACTAACGGCACCGTGAACGCTGTCGTTTATCTGCCGGACAGCAAGAACGGGTACTACCGCTCCACGCGCTTCGACTGGTCAGGCGTCGTCGGCTGCCTCTCCTACAAGGGACATACCTACTTCGGGCAGTGGTTCCCCAAGTACGACCCACTCGCGCACGACTCCATCACGGGCCCGGTGGAGGAATTTCGGCCTGCGGGTGAGGCCTTCCTCTACGATCAGGCGAAGCCCGGCGAGACGTTCGTCAAGCCCGGCGTTGGCGTGCTCCGCCGCGTGGATGACAAGCCCTACTCGCCATACACCGTCTATCCCATCGTGGACAGCGGCACCTGGACCAGCCACGCCACAAAAAACGGCGTCCGTTTCACGCAGCAGCTTAAAACGGGCCTGGGTATTGCCTATACCTACGAAAAGGACCTGCGGCTCGACCCCAACGCGCCGGTACTGATTCTGGCGCACAGCCTGGCGAACACGGGCACGCTGCCCATGGAAATGGACGTCTACAACCACGATTTCTTCATGCTCGATAACGCTGTTACCGGCCCCGGTATGGTCGTCCATTTCCCCTTTCATCCCGTCCCGGAAAAACCATTGCAGAATGGGGGCGAAATCAGTGGCAACGACCTGGTCTACACGGCGGAACTACAGCCAAAACAGACGGTAAGCGGCTTTATGACGGGCTACTCTGACAGCGTTTCCGACAATCACTTCACGGTCGAAGACACACGCACCGGCGTTGGCGTGGAGCAGACCGCAGACAAGCCGCTCTCACGCTTTAACTTCTGGTCCATTCGAACCACAATCTGCCCGGAGGGCTACATCCACCTCAGCATCGCACCCGGCCAAACCGCCCATTGGACTATCCGATACCGCTTCTTCAGCCGCGAGTGAAATGTGAGGAAACGGTTCAGCGCGCCTGACATCAATGATGGCCAGCGAGGAACGGTATACGGCCAGCAGCGACGCCGCGCGACTATAATTTGCTGGTCTGAACCAACCGCCAGGGCACTATGCCCGGCCATCACATTTTGCGCGAAGGAACACCCATGCCTACCGATGTCGTCATGCCCCAGATGGGCGAATCCATCACTGAGGGCACCCTTACCAAATGGCTCAAGCAGGTCGGCGACAAGGTCTTGCGCGACGAACCGCTCTTTGAAATCTCCACCGACAAGGTCGACGCAGAGATTCCTTCGCCCGCTGCGGGGGTGTTGAAGGAAGTCAAGGTGGGTGAGGGCAGCACGGTGGCAATCAACTCCGTCGTGGCGGTCCTGGACGCGGAGGATGGCGCGTCAACTACACCTGCAGCCCCAGTGCCTGCGCAGGCTTCTCCTGCAACTCCACCAACCGCACCCGCAGCCACGGCCGGAACGGATGTGCTGATGCCGCAGATGGGCGAATCTATCACCGAGGGCACCATCACGCGCTGGCTGAAAAAAGTGGGCGAGACCGTCCAACGGGACGAATCGATCTTTGAGATTTCGACCGACAAGGTCGACGCCGAGATCCCATCGCCAGTCACCGGCACGCTGACGGAGATCAAGGCCAAGGAAGGTGAGACGGTCTCGATCAACACCGTTGTCGCGGTGATTGGCGGCACGTCCAGCGCACCATCCAGCGCGCCCTCCCCGGATGCCTCCGCGCGTGCTTCATCTACCCCTGTACCAGCCGCATGCAGCGTGGCGACGGAAGTGTTGATGCCGCAGATGGGCGAGTCGATCACGGAAGGCACCATCACCAAGTGGCTCAAGAAGGTGGGCGACAGCGTCCAGCGGGATGAGCCGATCTTTGAAATTTCCACGGACAAGGTAGACGCGGAAATTCCGTCACCAGCTTCGGGCACCTTGACTGAGATTCGCTTCAAGGAGGGCGAGACCGTCACCATCAACACCGTGGTTGCGGTCATCGGGACGGCCGCACCCGCATCTGCGCAGCCCGGCGTTGCGCCAACTACTACACCGCAAGTATCTGCATCGGAGGCAACGCCCATGCCTGCTTTGTCAGGCGATGCACCTCGATCCTCACCGCTGGTCCGCAAAATCGCGAAGGACAACGGCATTGATCTGTCGTCCGCCGGCATCAGTGGGACAGGATCAGCTGGCCGTGTGACCAAGAACGACATCCTGGGCTACATGCAGAACGGTGGCCGCGCAGGCGCGAGCACACCCGCCGCAGGCTCAAGCTCGCAGTCAATACCTGGCACACCCTCGCATTCCGTCGCGTCCGTCAGCGCGGGTGCTTCCACTCCGGTGAGCAGCGCTCCGCAGGAGTCTTCCAGCCTGCAGTCCGCACCCGCCACGACGGATCCGAAGAAGGCGGCCGCCGCACCGGCACCCGTGCTGGGCGAAGTGGTGCCCATGTCGAAGATGCGCTCCATCATCGCAAAGCGCATGGTGGAATCCAAGCAGACCTCCGCGCACGTCCACACTGTCTTCAAAGTGGACATGACGCGCATCGTCAAATTGCGTGAGAAGGAGAAGAACAAGTACGAGCAGCGCAATGGCGTGAAGCTTACCTTTATGCCCTTTATCACGCGTGCGGCCGTGGAAGCGCTCCGCAAGCACCCCATCGTGAACGCCGCGGTTGAGGGTGGAAACATTCGTTACAACCGCAACATCAATATCGGAATCGCCGTCGCCCTCGAATGGGGCTTGATCGTTCCCGTCATCAAGCAGCTTGAGGAGAAGAACTTCCTGGGCATTGCGCGCGGCATCGTGGACATTGCCGATCGTGCCCGCAACAAGAAGCTGGCACCGGACGAAGTTGCTGGTGGTACCTTTACGCTGACCAACTCGGGCATCTTTGGCGAACAGTTTGGTACACCGGTCATTAACCAACCCCAGGTAGCCATTCTAGGTATCGGCGGACTGAATAAAGAACCGCTGGTCATTCAGGACAAGGACGGTGGCGATGTGATTGCCATTCGGTCCATTCAGCGCTTCACACTTGGCTTCGATCACCGCATCATCGACGGCTCTGACGCGGGCAAGTTCATGACGGATTTTAAGAGCTTTTTGGAAAATTGGTCTGAAGACATCACATAGTTGGATCTGCTGTGCCGCTCTACATTGATCTCAAGATTGAGCGATACCTCAAAGAACTAAGCCACTGGCTTCATGCTCTTGATCTTCCGCGCCGCCCAGCATACGCGGGTATCGGAACAAGTATGCTAGGCAGAGAGATCCTGAGGTTCTCACATGAGTCTCGTCTTATTGCGGTAAAGGAGTTCGCGGCGGAGTTTATGACTCGCAAGGACGGCCGGCAAGGACGCATCGATTGGCTCTTAAGGCATCGCGATCTGCCGATTCGCTTTGCCGTTGAGATTGACCGTGCAAACAAGCAGTGGTCTCTCGAAAAGCTGGTTCGAGCACAGCAAGCCGGTTTCACTTCTGTGTGGATCAGATGGCGCAATCCAATCCGCATGACGATCCCAGAACAAATCTACTTGATCGATCTCACGCGGAAGACACATTCCAAGTAATCAACTTTCTGGCAACTGAGCCAGAAGTTCGCGCAACGCATCTTTCTGTTGGCGCGTTGGCGTTACGACGTTTCCGTTCCGTGCAACGTACTGGAGGTTCAGATTCAGCACTTCGCTTCCAACGATCACGAAAAGATCGCCAGGGATTGTCTTCCAGAAAGTCTCCGCATCAGCTGTCCCATTCTTTTCCCGCTCGGCGAGATACTGCTCACGTTGAAAGCGCCTTGGTTCTCCAAGTGTGACTGATCGCAAGCCGCCATCGGGCCCTAACACTTTGTCCTGTACCAAGCCACGATATAAGCCTGACCGTGTCAGGATGTCCGCATACAAGGAGAGTTGGCGTGTCGGCAGCAGCATGTCCGAAAGCAACACGTGCCATTCCGCAACCCTAGGGAGAATTAAACGCGCAAGCAGATCACGCGGGAAACCATATGGTAGCCGCCGACGAATGGTTGCATACTTGCGCGTCAGCAGCATCAGGATCAACGAGGACACAATCACAACGCTGTACATCCATGACAGCACGGCAAGGTTCATGTGAAACACGGACGATGCGCTACGAAACCAGCGGTCCTGGTCGCTGCGAAACGCAGCCTCACTGTACAGCCCTGCAAAGAACGTCTTTAGCGCCGCCGTACCACCGTAGCGATAGAAAATACCTGTTGACTTTGCGGCACGGAGGGCAATCAGCAAAGGGAATGCCGCCCAGATTGCTGCTCGGGTGATCTCCTCGCTTCGATTTTGTACTACCGCTTTGCGGGGAACCACAAAGCCAAGCAACCATCGCGCAAGCAGGTCAGGGCCTAGCAGATAGAGCGCAAGAAGAACGCTGAAGAGAAGCGCGATCACTTACGCGGCTGCTTGTTGCAGCTCCTGCAATGAAAACCGCATGCGGCCAAACGAGGTTGGCACGGTCACCCCACCGGTGGAACGCAGTTCTTCAACGGCGTCTGCGTGATGACCTTCCAGATAGCGAAAGAACTCGTTGCTAAGCGACGCGCGGTTTGCAGCGATGTTCTGATCAATCAGTGTCAGCAAATGTTCGATCTCTTTTCCGTTCATATAGCCTTTCGTGCCAGCACGGAAATCAACATACTTTCTCATATGTTAGACGCAGATTGCGCCTTCAAGAACTATGTTCATGGAATAAGTTGAGCCTTCGCCGCTAACACACGCTCTCGTGCCTCGTCCGCGGTAGCACCTACCGCGCTTAGATGTCCCATCTTTCGCCCTTTGCGAGGCTTCAACTTTTCGTACAACGTGAGCCGCACCGTAGGGACTGCCAGTGCCGCATCGAACCGTGGTTGACGTTCCGTGCCGTCCGCGTTCAGCCAAATATCTCCCAACAAATTTGCGATCGCGGATGGCTGTACCAGGGAAACATCACCCAGCGGCAGATCACACGACGCGCGAATCGCCTGTTCGAACTGGCTGGTGACACAGGCGCGTTCGCTGCCGTGATAACTGTTATGCGGCCGGGGCGCGAGTTCGTTTACCAGCAGCTCGCCGCTGGTTGTGACGAACATCTCAACGGCCAGCAGACCTTCCAAACCAAAGGTATCCGCAATTTCAGCTGCGATCTTCGTGGCCTCAGCGGCAAGGCTGTCCGGGATGCTCGCGGGGATCACGCTCCAGCTAAGAATTTGGTTTTCATGGAAGTTTTCAGCGGGTGGATACACCTTAACCTCGCCACGTGGAGAGCGGGCGACCAGCACGCTGATCTCCTTGGCCAAGTCCAGGGCACGCTCCGCAACGCAGGCGGACGAACCCACATCCTCCCACGCCTGCAGCACTGCCGTACTCGTCACGGGAGCGCCATCAAAGCCGAGCTTCGCCTGACCGCGACCATCGTAGCCGCCCGTTGCTGACTTCACGAAGACCGGTCCACCCAGATCGCGAACCGCAGCCTCAAGCTGCTCCAATGAGCGTGCGGCACGGTATGGCCCGGTTGGGAAACCGTGTTTCTGTAACCAATCTTTCTGCTCGATGCGATCCTGAATCACGGCAAGAATGGCAGGGCCGGGCCGAACGGGTGCCCACCGGGCAGCCTCGTCCAGGCTCACAATCGAGACCTGCTCGATCTCCAGCGTCACTGCCGCGCACTCCCGGGCCAGGTTTGCCGCGGACCAGCGGTCATTCCATCCAGCTTCAATTACGACATCGGCGATATAACCCGCTGGACATGCCGGATCAGGGTCGAGCACGTGCACCTTGTACCCCATGGAGCGCGCGGCAATGCCCATCATGCGACCCAGCTGCCCGCCACCGAAGATGCCGATCGTGGCACCCGGCAGCACGGGCCCGCTGTGCTTTGCGAGTAAGTCCTCAGGCATGCCGCTCAAGGCAGCACGTCCGCTTCAAGTGTCTCGGCCAGCACAGCCTGCTCGCGCTCGCCGCGCCACTGCTCAAGCCGGTCCGCCAACGCAGTATCCGTGGTGCCTAGCATCGCGATCACCAGCAACGCCGCATTCACCGCGCCCGCTTCACCAATCGCCAGCGTCCCCACGGGGATGCCCTTCGGCATCTGCACGATGGAGAGCAGCGCGTCCATCCCCTGCAGCGCCGTCGAGGGGATAGGCACACCGAAGACCGGCACCACCGTCTTGGCGGCCAGCATGCCTGGAAGATGCGCTGCTCCACCGGCGCCGGCAACAATGGCGCGGAGACCACGGCCACGCGCCTGACTGGCGTATTGCCACAGCAGATCGGGCGTGCGGTGCGCGGAGACGACACGCGCTTCATACGGCACGTTGAACTCAGCAAACGTCCGTGCAGCGTGTGCCATGTATTTATAATCGCTGCTGGATCCCATCACCACGCCCACAAGGGGTGCCGCTGCCATGAGGCCGATTATACGGCCCCTTTGACAGCGGACACCTCTTGGCTACTTAGCCCAGATGCTCGCGTTCAGGCACGCCACAACACCATCAATCACCAATCCAAGTCCGGTGGTAAAACCATCCGAATTCAGAATGGTCTTGTTGGCGACGGCGTCCGTCATCTTGATGGAAGCGCTTACCACGTCCAGCGCGGCACTTTTCTTTTGTTCGCCTGTTTTTGCTCCGTAGATCGATTCGATCCCCTGGATCAGACTCGGAAGAATTGCAATACCTCGCAGAAACAGTTTCAAGAAGTTCATCCTCTCACCTAATGATTTCTGAACCGCATGCGTTCTGCGGCTCTGTAATGGAGCGCTCGCGTTTGCTGAAACGTCACTTCTTCAGCAGATCCAATGCAATATGAAAGACCGTGAAGAGGACGCTGAAACCGCCTCCCACACCTTTCATGCGCTGCACCGTGCGCTCATGCTTGGCAACGCGCTCCTCTAACTGGTGCAGCCGTCCAGGTTGCCCCACTCCGAGAAGCGCATGCATCTGGCTCTTTAGCGCGCTTAGATCACCAAGCACCTGCGCTTCAAAGTCCGTCATGTTGTCTCCTTCTGTTCCTGCTAACTCAGCGGCAGGCTGGTCAGCACCACGCTCGACGCCGGCGAATACCGCGGCGGAGCCGATCCGTCGTACATCCGCACAAAGAAGCGCTCCGCGAACGCCTGCCGCGGAATACTGAAGTGCCGCACCGGGCTGTCCAGCACCAGATCGGCGGCGATGTTCGATCCGAAGTTCGCATCACTGCGGCGCACCTCGAAGCCACCGCCGGAAGGGGGGTCGATCCCGCTATCCACCTGGAGCGCCGCCGCTGTCGCGCTTGTTACCTGTAGGCCAGCCAATGTCGCTGGCACGCCCACCGGATCACTCGTGTACGCAACCTGCGCCGGCACGTCCGCCGGAACCGATGCCGAAACCGTGAAGCCAAGGCTTGTAGAACGCCCCTGCGAGTACCCGGCACGGTAGTGCAGCAGTTCCGGTAGCGCGTTCCCGTCCGTGATGGTGACCGCCTGCACGGGAAGCTGTTGTGTGCCATTCGCGCTTTCCATCAACAGGGTGTCTCCTGGAAATACGTCCCCCTGCAACGCCGCGCCACGGATCCATGACACCTCGCCTTGCCGCGCCGCCGCTGGCGCGTTCGCCAGTGCTAGCAACGCGCGCGCCGCTGCCTCGCAGTCAGCCGTCGTCCGCGGCTTCGGCTTTGAAACCGTTCCGCGCCACACGGGCAGACCGGGCAAGGCAAGCTGCACCCGAAGCTGGTCTGCCGTAACGTCTTTCACCCGTGCAATCGCGCGGCGGCTGCGCCGGTACGTCACCGTGACCAGTTCACCGGGCTGCGGCGCTCTTCCTACATCGAAGCGCAACACCCCGGTCGAGCCCAGAGAGTAGTCGGCACCCGTACCCGCCGCACCTGCACGCCGCGTGAGAACGGTTCCATCCGTGGCCGTGCTCACCACCCACGCGGAACCCGTCTGTGTCAGGTTTACCTTCACAATGCTCCCGGTGAGCTGAACGCTGTTGACCGGGGCAAAGACACACTGCGGCGGCGAGCTTGCGATCGCACCGTCATATAACACGGCTGCCAGTGTGCTTGAGGCCAATCCCAGATCGCGCACCTCGATCACGATGTGCAGTGGAGATTGGGTCACGGCCCCACCGAAGCGCTGTAGTTGATTGCCTGCCAGCGCCTCATACGTCTGGCCGGTGCGCTGCAGTTCGCTACAGTGCACGCGCACGCGCAGATCGTAGGTGTGGCCCGTGGCGAAGTCGTACCGTTGCGGCTGTTCCACGCCGTTGACGACTGCAACGAACGTATGCGCACCGGCGGTGGCCACCGCGCGAACTCCGGCTACACAGGCATCGTGGGTGACGCCGCCGTTGTACAAACCAAGCAGCAGGCCGTCGCTGCCAGGCGCCAGCGTCACGCCGCTCGCCTCCGCGATCAGCGTTCCGCCCATCTCCACCGGCGACGCGAATTGCAGCCATGTTGACCCGTCAAAGCCATTTCCACCATTCAGTTGCAGGCCGCCGTTTCCCAGCGTGATGTAGCTGCCGGGGTCGGTACGACTCCAAACTGCTGTGTTCAGCGCGGTATCATCGAAGCTGTCTGTCAGCAGGATTTCACTGCCACTTGCGCGAAACGGTGCATGCGCCAGGCTAAATGTCAGCGTGGTGCCGTCTCCCCGAAACAGTTCCGTGACATAGCCGGCTGCCTCGTGCTCACCTGCAATCGTGATATCGGTTGCAAGCTCGCCGGAAGTGGCGACCGTGGCCTTGGTGAGGGTCACCTTAGCGTCGCTCTCGGCAAGCACGTGTGATGCCGCGCTTGCGGGCTGTAACTCCCTGGCCGGTTCGACTTGCGTAAGCCAGTCCTGCTCGAAGGCGAAGAATTCCTGCCAGTCTTCAGCACCCGCGGGTGCCTGCGCCTCCGCTGTGGACGTTACGTTCGCCTGTAGAAAACCGCGGAACAGCACGTTTCCGGCGGTGTCCGTCACCAGCACGCGTGCACGGCTCTGCGGCACGGGAAGCACGGTGCCGAGCAGGTCCAGACCGCCTCGGCACGGGAAGCACGGTGCCGAGCAGGTCCAGACCGCCGGAGCAGCTCGCCCACTCTCCGCGTTTGCGCGTGATGGTCAGCGGTACCTTCGCAAGCAGTGACTGCGTGTAATCCACGCCGCCCAGGCCGTCGTTGTTATCGATCATCAGGTTCATGCGTGCTCCTACACCAGCCGCATGGGGGCTGGCAGATAGCTGCGAAAGCACACCGACGCGGCCCCATCGTTTGTGTCTGTCATAGGCAGGGCGCGGAAGCGGGCAGCCGGACGCCACCGCTCCACACCGGGTGCAAGCGTTGTCATCGCCTCCGGTGCTTCGCCGCTTGCAGGCTGCAGGCGTGGATAGTGAAGCAACAGGCGGTCGCCCTGGAAGCCGTCGAGAACGAATAAGCCGGACCACTCTGGCGCGAAGGCCCCGCCTGCACGGTCCACAAAACCCATCACCCGTGCGACTTTCATGCCGCTTGCGGGATCGCCTGCGGGCAAAGGCGCAGCCAAGGTCGCAACACCCGCTGCAACCGTGAGCACCCGACCCACATTGAAGCTCACACGCCGGACAAAATCCGCATCAATAGCGGCTGGCGTGTTTGCGAAGTACGCACCCGGTGCCCCCGTCCCCAGATAGCCGGTCTGTCCTGCGTAATCCTGATCGACGACCACGATGTCTCCCGGCTGCACCGATGTTGCCGGCGCAAGTTGCAGGGTCGTGGCGGTTGATCCGCTCAGGAGCGCTTCCGCCGGTACCGCGACTCCGCCGGATGGATTCGCATTTGAACCGGCCGCACTGGAGAGCAGGTTCATCGTTTGCACACCGGCTGACAACACCTTGCCGATGCGGCTCCACGCCGAAAACTCACACTGCACCTCCTCGCCGAGCGCGGTGCGCGTCTGAACCTTCGCCACTGCTGGCGCACCACTCAGAACGGGTGTCAGGGTGGACTGCGGCGTTCGCTTGAAGCTTTGCACCGGACCAGCGCTTAACCAGCCCAGGGGCGGATCGTTCAGAGCGAAGCGCCCCATGCTGCCAGGATCGAACGGCACGGTGATGGCGTCCGTGCGATCCACCGGCGCGAAGTACGCCTGCATGGCGCTGCATTCCAACGAAACGCCTGCGATTGCGATTGCGCTCATCTACTCACCCGCTTCCTGGTGAGCAAAGACGCTGACCGTTGCCGTTCGAGAGATCTGGCCCTCTTTCACCGTAACCGCACCGAACTTTGCCGAAGACCAGAAGATGACCGTCTGCATCGCAATCGCTGGGCTGGCGATGAAGTTCTGCTTCGTCGCCGTAGAGGGCTGCAGCATGTTCAGCAGTTCACGATCCATCGCGGCCAGCACGCGTCCGCGGTCCATGCCGGATGATTCCTTCGTACCTTGCGTTGTGTACCTGATCTGGCACGGCATTGTATGCAAGGGGAGTGCTTCGGTCGTGTCGATTGCCGCTTCCTCCCAAACGATTAGGAATGCTTCCAGAGGATCGGCCGCTTCACTGTCCAATTCGTTTTCCGGCACAACAATCGCCGGGCGCATCGCGCCACGCACCGCGATCGTGCGGTATGGATTGAACGTGGCAAGCCTGTCACGCAGCGCGATATAAAAACTGTCTTTAGCGTTTTGCATGGATCACACTACCTCCGTGCCTTGCGGGCGCAACACCAGACGGTACAGAACGTCTCTGCCACCAATGCTGACCGGCTGAATGCCCGTTGCGACGTACATCACGTCTTCGATCTGCACGGCCGTGACGGTCAGCATCGCGGTCGCGATGGCACCGCTGCCCTCCACGCCGAAGACTGCTTCCAGTGTGTCGGCTGCAACCAGCACCTCTGTGTTTTGCGTAGTCTGCCGGATGGCAACCGGCGCAACGGTCTCCGTCTGGAATAACGGCGGTCGCAATCCGAGTTCCTCACCGTCGTCACCGGCCACGGGTGGTGACGCGATCTGCAGCTGCGCACGTCCCGAGCCAAGCGTGGCGACCAGCGCATGCGCAGCCCGGCGGGCTGCCTCCGCAAGATATTTATCCGCCATGACTAGCCCATCCTTTGTGCCACATAGGGCTGCAGGATGCGTTGCACATCCGCGTCCAGCAGTGTGCCGCTGAAGTACTCCATCCGCATCGAGTCGATGCTCTGGCTGCGGAGGGTCAGCGCGGGCATTGCCTGTGCATTGCGAATTATCTGCGCGCACGCAACCTTTACCGGCACCGGCGTGTCGGCAAATCCCGCCGTGTAGGTCACTTCCAACTCGCTATACGCACATCCGAAGAGGCCCACCCGCAGATTCAGTACCCCATCCGGTGCCACGTCAATGGCAGCGGAATCGATGCTGGCCCACTCATTCGCTGGAAGAAATAACATGCTCTCCCATATCAGGGAATACGCCGGCTCCACATCTCTGCCACGAAACCGTCCACGCACTGCAATCAGCGGGGAAACGCCGGCCGCGGTTGATGCCAACGGTGTATTGCTCAATTGCGCGGTATGCCGCCGCGCCAGCCGCAGACGCTCCACATATTGCGTAATGCCAAGTGAAGGCCGCTTGCAAAAGCTATCGATCAGCGCGGATGCCGCTGTAACGAGATCATCGCTCAGGTCCTCGCTCAGACCAAACGATATGTAATCCGGCGCGTTCAGGTACTGCATTGTTTTCAGCCTTTCTTCAAGCGAGCCAGCCGGCAACACAGGCCAACCCGCTTCTGTCCTGAACCTGTAAAAAGGGAGGGCAGCCCGAAAGCTGCCCTCTCACTCACAGCAAACCCGCTCTAGCGATCCACCAGCACCTGGTAGTGGGCGTAGCTTGCACCCTTCACCACCACGCCGCCAAACTTCACCACTACATACTGTGAAGCCAGCGAGCCGGGCAGGCCAAGCTGGAACACGCGCGGATTCGGATCGGTCAGCCAGTGGTACTCGACCATGTCTTCCGTGACGATGTACGCAGGCAATACTGCGGAACCCGAGCCAGGCGTTCCGGTGTAGCCCAGGGTCCACTCAGGAATCAGTGGCAGATCGCCCGCCTGCGTGGAGATCATCTTCACCGTCAGGCCACTCTCGATCACCTTCGTGTTCAGAATCACGTTGAAGGCCGATTTAACCTCGCGGTCCAGCAGATCCAGCAGTACCGGGTTTGCATAGATCGCGGTTGGACGCACCGCGTAGTTGCTGTTTGACACCATCTGCGCTACCGCTGTCTTCAAGCCGTCCACGATGCTCGCGTTCGTGCCGATCGTGACGGTGTTGCCGCCAGCAACGATCTGTGCCGCCGCGCCGTAGTACTGCGTGCTGGTCGGCGTGCTCAGGCTAGTATCGGCACCATTCCACAGTGCCAGATCATGCGTGCGCATGACGCCTTCGACGGTGTCGGCCAGGTCCTTTGCCTGTAGGTATGCAAATTGGCTCTGCTGTGAGCCGATCTCCATATCGAACAGGTTGTAATTGAGCTGAGCCACCAGCGCCTTCAGTGGAACGGAGCGTTCCACCCGCGTGGGACTGACCACAGGGGGCACAATGTTGCGCGGATCCACAAAGCCCGCTGCCAACGATGGTGACGGCAGGCCAGTCTCCTCAAAGAAGCGTGACGGATGTCCCGTTGCCGGAACCTGCTTGATGCGCTGACCGAACGCGCCACGCCTGCGAACGATGTCCGTAATCTCGGTCTGGTACTGCGGAACCTCGATGGCGCCCGGTCCGATGTAATCCGCCGCGGCGTGGATGTCCCTAAACTGTGCGATCATTCTTTTCTTCTCTCCTTGTTCGCAAAAACAAAATGGCGCGGCAAATGCCGCACCGTGGTTGCTGCCGGACGTGAGTGCGGTTTAGCGCAGCAGACCAGCGCGCAAAAGGCCGCTCTTCACAGCAATGCGTTGCTCGACACTCAAACTGCGGAGTGCGTCATCCACCGGTGTGCCTTCCACCTGTTCCTGCGTGCTTTTTGCCAGGATCGAGGCCTGATGGACTGGCACCGTCTTACGTCCGGCAAACGACGGCTCGCCCTGCGCCTTCATGCTGCGCAGCTCCTGCACCACCGCCTCGATGTCGCGTATCCTGCGGTCAAAGTCTGCCCAGGCCGCAAGTGCCGCGTCGCCCGGTTCCTCCGTGGCAACAATCGGACCCACGCTCTCCAACACGTTCTTCTCTTCCATTCGTCGTTCCTCTCTTCCCGTCATCTTGTTCAGCGCGCTGCGGTTTTCGTTCCGGCCTGCCGGTGTGGAACCGGCAGCATCGCCGGCGCGCGACCCGTGCGCGACACCACCTGCTTGCGCATGCTGCACGATGCCGCCACCGGCATGCCCCGCGCCTCCGCGCGTGAGACCCGGAAGCTGGTGTTCCGGTATGCAGCCTTTGTGCGCAGCAGAATTGCCGCTCCGGTAAAGGTCGCTTTTGTCAGCCGCCAAACCTCCGCGCGCATGTTCTCCACATGCGCATCGGCCAGTTCGTAGCTCATGCCCAGTGCCTCATCTCCATGTGCGTGGATATCGCTCATCATCTCCGCGAAATCTCGCGCAAACAGGTAGCCCCGCACACGAATGGCATTTGCATCGATCTCGGCCGCTGTGATGATGCCGCACTTCTGCCTGGCATCGTGCCCATCCCATCCCGTCTTGAAGTCGACTGCCATCCCCAGCAGGCTCGGCAGCGCCGCATCCGCTGCCTCGCGCGTCAGCACCACGCGATGTCCGCGCGCTCCGCTGGGAGCTTTGTCGCTTGCCGCATCGACCAGCGTCAGCACGCCTTCAAACAGTACCCGGTTCGGGTGATCGGCCATTGCTGGAAACTCCACCGCCATCGCTCGTAGCTGCACTCTTCCTCCACATCTTTATTACTGTTCTCGCGATGTCTGCCTCACTTGCTTGCGTCTGGAGTGGCCTGAACCGCCTCTGGCAAGGGTGGCAGTCCACGCTGTGCGCGAACCTCGTTCACCGTCAGCACGCCAGCTCCGATCAGCTGTGCCTGGATCGCAGCCTCTTCCATGGCATCGCGCGAGACCAGGTCGTTGAAAACGAACTCGACATCGTTCCATCCCAGTGCCTTTGAGAAGGCATCCCGCGTGATGTGTTCGGCGATGAGCTTGGCCAGCGGCACAACGGCTGACTGAAATGCCTCTTCGGCAAGCTCTCCCGCCGTGCTGCGATTCACATCCGACTGCACGCCAAGCAGCATGGGCGGCAGATCAAACGCGTTCGCGGTGATGCGCAGCAGAAACTCCTGCCATTGCAGCCGCAGATCCGCATCCGTTCCACCGGCAAAACGCAGCACCTCCGGCTTGTTGGCGCTCGACAGGATCGGTACCTGTCCAGTGCCTTCCACCTCATCCTGCCACCACCGGATCAGCCGTTCATGCTGCTGCGGCGTCGCTTCGTTCAGCCACAACGCATACTGCACGACGCTGTTATTCGCCAGACGCGCGGCATACCGGTGCGCCGAAAGGAACTGGTTGATCGTCTCAAATGCGACCTCCAGCCGGCCCAGGCCGAAGGGTGTATGCGTGCGCGGATTCAGCCGCACATACATCAGCTCCCGGTCCAGCAGGGGCACGTTGTCCACGGAGCCAAGCTGCGTCTGTATATAACGCGTTTGCTCCGGATCGCCCGTCCACTGCGCATCCATTGCAATCGTCGCGCCATCCACCGCCCACATCCGCAACGGGCTGCCCGCATCGCCGGTGCATTCGATTTCTACCGCACCGAAACCGCCTACAATCACATCTTCCAGCACCGGCTCAAGCAATGTGCGAAAGCTGTCGTACGGGTTCGGCTGCTCCAGCACGCGCCGCAACGCGGTGAGCCGGGCCTGCAGCCCGTCGCTCATCATGGCGTCCCGCTTCGGACGCACCTGCCAATCCAGGCTGCTGATCCGGTCCTTCACCACGTTGATGGCGCGCCTCGCGACAGGCGTTTCTGCAAATCGCCGCAGGTTCTGCGGCGTCGGCTTCGGCATGGCATGCAGGTTGCCGCCTGGCCGCCACGGGCTAAGGATGGCTGGCAGACTCGCCGTCTTGCGCGAGCCCGCTTCACCCGCCGCCTCCAGCGCATCCCTACCATTCCAACCGCGAAGCGCACCTCGCATCCGGTCGACTACATTCACACGCAACCTCCTCTCAAACACAAAAGGCGCGGCCAACGGCCACGCCTTCCAAACTCCGCAAGCAAAAGGCCGCTGCGTTAGCAGCGGCCTTGTTTCGTTCACAAGCCCGACTTATCGGGAACATTTCTACGATATCACAGTTCGTGGATCACTCAGAATTCCAAGTGCCGCAGCGACACACCTTCTAACGGCTACGAGGTGCTGTTCAGAAAGAGACGGTGAACAATGCTTCCCACCGATGAAAAGCCGGTCCAATCGTGCGGCAGAAACATGAGTAACGATGTCACCCTTTAACCACACGTCAGTGTCCTTGCGAAAGAACTCATACGTATTCTTAGGGACGAGGAGGTGATACGCCTCTTTCGGCACCGGTTCCACGGTGCTGAAAGGTACAACCAGATAGATACCAGCGTAGCGTCTGCGTCTAGGCGAAACGACAACAACTTGTCGGGTCTTCCCCATCTCTGGCGGTATAGAACCTGGGTCAAAAGAACACATTAGAACTTGACCTGGCGACGGAACGAACTGAATGGGCATTGTTTCGTAGATTACATCCGTAACTCCTGCCGCGCGGTCTCTGCCACCCGGCCCAGGTCGTTAACCGTGAGCACACGCAAGCCTTGCTCCTCCATCGTCTCGACACCAAAGCGGTAGCGATCCTCCGCTTCTCCGGCTCCGCTCGCAAGATTGCGCAGCGGCTCAATCACGGCCGCGAGGTCAAGCGACGCGTTCTCCGACCGCCGCACGCCCACGCGTAGCTTGTCGGCAGAAAACGCCAGCACCTTCGCGGCCTCCAGGTCGCCGTCCAGCGACACTGCCTGAAACATCCGGATCACACCGTTAGGCCGGTACCCGCAATCCAGCTTCAGCGGATCGCCGGGCCGGGTGTATTGGCTAGCAGCGATGCGCTTCCGCATGACGCTCCACACACCCGCGCGTTCGAACTCACGACGCATGGACGCCACGATACTCGCCCGTCCGCTCTTGCGCCGCTCCACACGCTCACGCACCGGCTCCACGTACATTCGCATCAACTGGTCCATCTCCGCAGCCACTGAAAGAGCCAGCGCACCGCGTGGTTCGCTGAGCTGAAGCGACGTGGAGAGCGACTCCTCCAACATCTGCATCATGGGCTTGCCTTCCCGCGATGAAACACGCACACGAGAGGCAAGGTCTTCTTCTACCGCTTCCAGCAAATCCGTGTCAGCATACGGGTCCATGCATCGCACCCGGCTCCAGTCTCGCGTGAAACGCACCTGCGTCGTGTCCGTCCGTCCCGCCTCTCGCAGCATCACACCGACATTCACGAACTCGTTACGCACCGGGTCGGGCACATACCGCAGGAGAAAAAACTCGCACTGGATTCGTTCCGCCAACCCCGCTCCACCTTACATCACAAACTTAGACGCCATCCCATTGGCCTCAAACGCATGAGGCACAACAACCCGCGCCGCCGCTCCCCATTCCGGGAACGGATTACGCTGCGACTCGCGAAAGTCCGTGATCAGTTCCCGTACACGGCTGCGCCGCTTCAACATCTGCTCAAGCAACGCCTCCAACTCCCCTGGATCGCCACCGTACCACTCTGGTGGCACCTGCTCGGCGATCCTCCAAAGCGTCTCACCCGGCATCTCCTCGATGGACGTGATCCATGGCTCAAAGCTCTTCCAGCCTGCCGCATGCTCATACACCAGGTTGCGCGGATACACCCCACGAAGTGGCGAGTCAGGAAACGTCCACTCATTGGCATGGAAGCAGAATCCCTGGTCAATGAATACCGCTCGGTAGCGCTTCTCGCGCGGCTTGCGCAGGAACACGGCCTGCCGCCCGTTCGTGTTTCCCGTCCATTTATCGATGCACAGCATCCCGCAAAACTCATGGATGTTGCGCAGCTCAGACAGCCGTTCATCCGGCAAGTAGTCAACCACCTGCCCCGGCATCAGGCCGCCCGCGAACTGCGATCCAAACGCCAACCCCGATGCGCACAGCTCGCGTTCACCGCGCCCTAGATCGACCCACATCTCCGGCGAATTCGCAATCAGCCATGCACTCACATCCACGGTATCCGATGCCGGTACGGACAGTCCCACGGCCTCAGCCAGCTTCGTCGCAATCAGCTCATTGGCCAGCACGCGCGCGCCCTGCGGGTTATTGCGAAACTTCACAATCCACAGGTTGCCGTCCGCGCCCAGCATCATCTGGCTCTGCGCTCCGCCCCGCATCCTACGAATTTCCTGGACCGCCTGAACCGACAACCCTCAACAACCTTTCGTCTCAGCAGCATACGTCACGGGCCAAACTTCGGTTCCGCACCGCCTGCGCGATCGCCATGCTCATCACCAGATCATCATGCGCGCCCCTGGCCGCGGCAGCCCGTCCATGCTCGTCCGTCACAAAGCTGCGGCACTCCAGCAGTAGACGTTCGCTTGCCACAAGTTCCGGCTGCCGTGAGAACAAGGCCGCAAGCTCGCTCAACATCCGCGCCCGCGACGACACATCCGTATACCATCCCGGCATGCCGTCGCGCCCGGCGTAAATCTTCAACCCGCCCCGTTTCTCAGCTTCACTTTCCAGAAACGCAAACACGGCCGAGCCATGATTGTTACGCTCCACCGCCAGCAGCGCGCCGTTGTACTCGCGCGCAAGCTCCGCTGCCACACGCGCCAGATCACGAGGCGACAGCCGCGCCTGCAACTCCGCGCACTGCATTCCGGTCTTCTCGTCAATCACCTGGGCCGCGGCAAAGTCTCCCGTGCTCCCACCGCCTGCCGCATCCACGCCAATCACATACCGCCGGCCAACACACGCGGGCAGCCACACCAGCAGGGATCCGTCATGCTTCGTATGGATCGGAACACTTGCATGACCGAAGCGTGATGCGATCACGTCACGCTCAAAGAAGCATGAGCCGCTCGCACGAAAGCACGTGACCGGATTCTCGGCAAACTCCTGGTCCCGTAATGCACCAAAACGGCGCGCAAGCTCACGGCGGAACCCAATCTGCTCCGCCGTAAGCCCCTCACGCGCCACCAGCGCCACCTCCTCGCCGGTAAGGTTCGTCGCCACCGCACCTACATACGACGGCTCGAACCACCAGGGGAAAAAGTGCCGCACCACCCCTTCAGCCTCCGCCTGCTCCCACTCCGCATGGAAACAACCGTAGGCCCCGTTGGGTGTCGATTCCAGAATCAGTTCTCCTCCGGGTACCAACGCCGCGCGCAACCCTGCAAGCACCTCCGCCGCATCGCCGGTCCAGCGTGCCACTTCGCTGCAATGCAGGTTCCGGAGCGTCAGGCCACGCCCCGCGTTCGGCTCACTCGCACTAGCAATGCGAAACTCGGAGTCAACTGCCGGAAACGTCATCTGGCCCGCGTTTGCCCGCCCTCGCATGGCAATCGACGCGCGCATTTCCGTGGGCAGGTTCTCCCACATGCGGACCACCGTTGCAAACAGCGCTTCTGCACTCTCGCGCCTGTGCGCCACCATCAGCGTCGTCGACCCGGGCTCCAGGATTGTCTTCAGTAGAAATCGCCCAGCAATCCATGTGCTGACGCCCATCTGCCGGGCCTTCAGAATAATGTTCTGAGGCCCGCGGCAACGCTCAAACTGCATCTGCGTCCGGTTCGCCAGCAACGGATGCAGATGCCCGCCTTTATCGCGGACCTTCAGGAATCGTTGTGACAACCAGGCGGTGCCCTCAGGTGTTCGCAGTAGAGCGCTGAGCCGCAGCCACTCATTACCCGTACGCGGCCTCTTCGGATCCGTCGATCTCATGCGGCCCGTTCATTGCGTCCGCAGCCAACTGCAGCCGCCAGTCGAAGCACTCGTGAGCATGGGCGAGAACGTCGCCGTCGCCAGTGGAGCCACTGTCGCGCTGCCCACGATGTTCTGCGCATTGACGGTTGCGACGGTGATGCCGAACACAGCCGATCCGTTCACCACCGTTCGCGGCGACGCCTGACCCTGGCAATCAACCAGTGTGTGTGTCGCTGCGGCTGTCGGCGTCTGCACTACGAAGTTATTTGCGTAGCCTTCAGTAAAAGTGTTAGCGGCGGAGACATCAGGTGCCCATTGCGAGCTGCCATCTAACGTATTCACTGCGTTCGATACAAGCTGTCCAGCAAGACCATACCCCGACAGGGCAGTCGCCGTGCCGTTCACCATGAGCGTCGCGCAGTTGCCGGAACCCGGCCCAACCAAATGGATGTTATCGCTAAAAAAACAACCAGTATTGGAAGCCGTAGAGTTCGCGGAGGCACCATCCGCGCCAAGCGCCGCCACTTCCGCAACATCGTTCAACGCGTCAAATGCTCCGCTCGTCTTCCAACTTGCCCGCATTAACGTGTTCAGCGCGTTCTTCTTGGCGATAAACGGATTGCTGCTCCCACCCCGGTCGATCATCGTCGCTACAATCGTCCGTGCGCCCATCTGCTTTGCCTTCGTCCCGCACGCCACCAGAGATGTCCAGATGTCGGACGGGGACTTATTTGCAATGCTGAAATCATTCGTTCCAGCCCAGAGATGCAACACGGTGCGTCCTGGCACAATACTTTGCGCCCAGCTCTGGTCACCCATCTTGCACATATCGAATGCGGTGTTTGCGTAGATTGCGTAACTGCTCACTTGATATGCGTTGTTCAGGCTCAGCGTCGACGTCCATTGAGTCGTGCCTGGATAGTTTGCCGTCAACGAATCTCCAAGTGTTATCAACTGTGGCGCGCGCGACGTTGTCCGGTTCGGATACACCGGCATCGTTGTTCGTGACGAAAGCTTCGTCTGTATATACTTTTCAATCATCTGCATCTGGGCAACGGTATGCTGGCCTGGATACACAATCATGTAAGTCATTACGCCGCGAAATGCATTGCTTACCTGGTTCTGGAGTGTTCCTATTTGATACACGCCACCAGTGATTGGAATCGAAGAACAGGAGTTACCCTGCGCTTGGTAGCCAGTCGGCTCCTGCGCGTCCACCACCCAGTGATCGACTGAACCTCCACCCGTCCCGCACGTGAATCCAAACACATGCGCCCCGCCATATCCATCGGTCAGCGTCGTGTTTCCGCCCAGGTACACAGTCGGCTGGAATGCATTCGTGTAAATTTGCGATTCAACGATGATGCTGCCTGAGCCACCACTCCGTCCGAAGACGGTCGGGCTCGTCTGAAACGGCAGGCCCGAGTAGCTCGTGCCCGTATTCTGCACCAGCGCCGGTGAGATGGTTGCGAAATAGACCGTGTTGAAGGTGCTGAACGGCGTATTCAGACACGCCATGTTCGCTCCAGAAATCGTTCCCGCATCCAGAAAGGCAAGCCCGTAACTGTACCAGTTGGGCGCATTCGGGGCAGCGCAGAAGTTCAAGGCATTCCCGTTCCCGCTAGCGTCTGTCACGGTTGTTCCCGTGCCGTCCATCATGGGGTACTCACCGCCTCCAGCAGGTACAGGAACCGGGTTCATCAAATTCGGCACGTTGCCCAGCCGCCCGACCGGCACGGCTCCACTCAGCAGATTTGCCGCGTTCGTTGTATCCACCGTCGCGGAAGGGGCAAATCCTGTTCCGTTCGTCTTGGTGCAGGCGATGGAGCCATCGCATTCACCGCGCAATCTCCACTGATTAGCGGCGGGGTGCCTGCGGTCTGCGCACTCACCATCCCGCACAATACAAAGACCGCGCCAAATAAAAAGGGCAGCCATCTGGCTGCCCGGCAAGCGTTGCGTTTGCGCTCTCGATGCCTATTCATTGATAGCCCCCGGATTGAGAAGGGTCGTGCCGTCAGTGTCGACGACGAATTGTTGCACAAAGTATTTACCTGCCTGCGTAAATCCAGCCGCCCCGCTCACGCTGCTGGTTAGAAATCCACCATGGATTGATGGCGACCACTGGACTGTATATCCCGGCGTACTGCCAACCTGAAAGATCAAGGTAATCTGTTGGCCGGCTGAGAGGCCCGTAAAGCTTTCCGCCGTAACATTCCCTGTTAATGGCATATGAAACGTTGCGATAGAACATGTCACCGCGAATGTTGGCGTCGCGCTAAACCCAACATTGCTCGCGCAGGTACTCGAACCGCCGCCGCCTCCGCCGCCGTTGTAACCGCTTGGCAGCCGCGCGGGATCGATCGTTCCGCTCGTTAGGTCCGATGCGCTGCCGCTTGTCGCTACATTCGCCAGGACCGAGGTCGTCGCGGTCGGACCCAGCGTAACACCACCCACCGCTGAACTCGTCGCCGCCTGTAGCCCATTGATGCGTGTCGCATTGATCGTGGTCGCATTGATGGTCCCAGCCGTAAACGCGGAAGGCGAAAAGCTATATTGAGATCCGCGCATGTTAAACGTTACTGTCGAACTAGCTGGCGCAAAGTTGATGTAGTCGTAATACGCGCTGCTCTGGAGCGCGAACAGGTTATACGATGAGTTCCACCGGTTACAGCCATGCGAGTTACACCGCATGATAATGCCGTTTGTTTCGCCCGCCTGCATGTCCAACGATGTATTCCAGGCTCCCTGCACCGCCATGGCAACCTCAGGCGTCTGGTGCGTTCCTCCGTTGCCAAAGTATGCGGTTGCGGGTGTGCTGTTTCGTATTACCCAGCCTTGCAGATAAGCACCGTTCATGCCGTCGTACTCCACACCAGCCTGCTGCGACGCGATGGGGCGCGGCAAGAATTGTGTTACAAACGTGATATCCGCTGCCACACGGCTCTGGAAGTAGTGAGGCTGTTCCACGGGGTCGCCCGCTCCCCATGCAACTATATTTGGCGCAAGTGTCATCGCGCCGTCCACGGCTTTTGTCGCGGAGTTATACACGCTCAACACCTCAGCGGCTGGATACATGACATATCCGCCCGTGAGGTATGTAACCGTGCCTCCCGTGCTTGTGCTGTTTGCCCCAGCCTGCGTATACGTAAACTGATTTGCCGCGATCGTTGTCACTGGGAACGTGCCGTTGTAAGAGGAATCCGACACACCGGAGATTGTTACTGACAGACCGTTAATATCCTGCGCAAACAGTCCACTGATGGTCCCGGTGACTACATTCCCGCTACGCTGCAAAGAAGTAATACTTGCTTGAATATTCGCAAAACCGCTCGTCGTGTTGTTCGCGCCAAGAACTCGCGTGCCCAGACCCGAGTAGTACAGCGCCGTACCGGAGATGGAACCAATCACCGGAAAGAGTTGACGAAGGTTGTTTGCCGTATCGACTGTCTGCTCAATCCCGTATCCGCAAAGGCCACCCATGGCAACTGTTGCTCCAGCGGCATGCGGTTTGTTCAACGTCAGCTGAATGTGTGTTCCATCCATAATGGAGTAATTAACCGTCTCGAAGTCGTCAGTGCCATAATTTCCAGCATCGGCGACGCAAGCCACGCCACTCGCCGCCGGAGCCGCTGCGGTGTTGGTTGCGTATCCTCCAGTAACACCGCTCGTCGCAATCGCGGCTGCAACCGTTCCTGGTGCCATGTTGCCGGTCTGCGGCAGGGCTGCCGACGCAAGCGAAAAGAACGTACTCAACGGAAATGACGTGCCGCTGAACAGCGCCGACGCGTGTGGTCCACCGCTGCCCGCGCTCGTCAACGTTCCCGCTGTAATCAGCTTCGAAGGTGACTTATCGATCAAGAACCGCCCTTCCCCCTGTGTTCCAGGGTCAGCCGTCGCAGTGATCTGTAACTGTGTCGATCCGTTGCTGCAACCCGCCGTACAGGTGCCGCGAAACACAGACGTATGCTCCGCAATCTGAAGATCAAACGGATGCGTTCCCTCGTCCGAGTTATCCCTGTAACCGCCGGAACTGTATAGAAACTGTGAACCAATAAGGCAGTCGCCCACGCCATAACAATCCTGGGAATGCGTATCCAGTACATGCTGTCCTTGCGTGGGGTTGTAGCCTTCCGTCTTTGTCGCGCCGTACGTCGATTTGAAGTACGGTATGGCAGTGGTAATTGTTTGCGGATAAAGGTTGTTGCCGCCCGATAACGCGTTCTGTCTCACGTATAAACCATTCGACTGGATCGTGTTATGTCCTGCGGCTCTGCTGGCTGGCGCGCTCAGCGTCTCGTTTACCGTAATCGAGCGCCCACTCGCGTCGCCCTGATTCGGGCTCTGCGGATTGAAAAAATTCTCATCCACAGCGCCACCACGTTGATCCGTCAGCTGTGACCGGCTATTCCGCAGCGAGAACAACTCCGTGCCGCCATACGTCGGATCGGCAACAACGCTGCACCCGTTCGTACAAGCACTGCTGGTCAACGCGTTCGTGATGCCGTCATTGCCCGCCTGCGACTGGTACTGCTTCGCATACAGTTGGCCATTCAGGTTATTCACCTGCAGCTGTGTTCCACCCGGCTGTGTTACCGTCTGTGTCCCACTCGGAACCGTGGATACCTTCTGCCCCAACCCCGCCTGCAACGCCGATGACGCTGCATCCACATAGTTCTTGGTTGCTGCTTGTAACCCGGAAACGGGGTTTCCCGGCAACGTCAACGCTCCGGTCATGGTGTCGCCGGACTTGAGTACGTATGCCGAACTGTCCTGAGGAAGCGCACCCGTAGCCGCACGCGCGATTGCCTGATCCACATACTGCTTTGTCACCGTCTGCATGGCCACGCTGGATGGCAGAACGGAGGTTCGTACCGTACTCAGCGGCAACGCAGCGGCACTCACCGGAATGGTCCAGTACTCACGGCTCGTTGAGCCATCGCTCAGGTGATACACCACCGTGTAATACGTTCCGGCGGGAATCGATCCCGCGTTCGGGGCCAGCGAGACATTCAGTGCACCATTTGCTCCCAGCGTGATTGCCAGGTTGCCTTTCGGTACGCTCTGCCCAGCAGCCGTTGTGAACGCCGGCCAACTCACCAGCACCGAGCCTGCCGCCACAGTGCCGTCCGCCGCGTACACCGTGTCGCTGATGCTGGACGTCGTCACCTGCGCTCCGGCTGGTACGCTGAATGCCACGGACACCACCATCAGCGGCCACAGCAGCAGATCCATTAGTCGCATCCGCACGCTACTTCTTCCTTTCATTCCATGTCCTCGCTCTCGCAATCTTTCCTTTCGCTTGATACATCTCACTGCGCTTCAAACTCCGCAAGAACCTTGCGCGCAAAGGCTAGTCCCGTGTTTGCCGGTCGTCTGCCGCGCGCCTTCGAAGGCTTCTGATCGAACTCCGCCATCTGCCATAGCGCCTTGGCACAGGCAACATCGCCACTCTTCGCCTTCTCCAGCAGACCGTCACAGATGGCCGGAAACGCCGCTGCAACTTGCCTTTGGAGAAAACGGGGGCACTGCCGAGGCTGCAATCTGACCTGTCCCGCGCCCCTGGCCGGTCCTGGCGCGGCACCTGGTTCGTTGTCCTCGGTGATCTCAAGCCCAGTGCCTGCATCGATGGTTGTTGCACGCCTCCGCTTTACATGCGCCGCGCATACCCGTTTCAGCGCGCCGCTCCGCCATGTCATGTCCGTTTGCACTCTCGCCGCCAAAAACGCACGGGAGATGCGCATGCATCTCCCGTGTCGTCCTTCAGTTCTTTGAGAAACCAGACGTTTCCGTCTTTCTTCTCGCTTAGTAAGAATAACAAGTGGACAGTAAATACCCTGCCAAGGTTTACCGCGCTGTAACTCTATGCAGGACAATGGCTTATCAGCTTCGCCGACCTCTCGCCCACTTGACAGGGATCACTCGCGATCCGTTCAAGAAGACGCCTCTCCAGAAAAATCGTGGTCAACTCATCCAGAGCTTCCGCGTAACGGCGCTGAACCGAACGAATACTGATGCTCAATCGTGCCGCCACCTCCCCGAACGTATATTCCTGCACACCGATCCGCAGAATCAACTGCTGTTGGTCGGATGTCAGCGCTTGCACGCACTTCTCCACGTCATGCACGAAGATCACAACGTCATCGAATGCATGCACGCGATACGACGTCACCTTTCCGCGAAACATCTCCCGGCCAAGCAGTGACGGCACACGCCCGCTTTCGAACGAAAGCACGGCATAACGGCGCAGCATCCCTTCCGTATACCGGCGGTAGAATGCCGTCTGCGGTGCCAGCACCACGCTGACATGCGGCTTAGGCTGCTCGCCTTGCCTTGCATGCAACGTGCTGACTGGATCGCCAACACATTCATCGTGAATGACATGCAGAGCATGTGCAAGGTTCCCCTCCGTCGCCCAGACGTGCGGCAACTCCCCAGGCTGTGCTTCGCCACTAGCCGCGCCTGTGCCAGACGCACCCGCACGATTTTGCATGTGCAATAGCTTCATTCCGCACCTCCTGTCGGTTGTGTTGCTACGTGTTCGCGTGCTGCACGGCAAGGCCGGCCAGGACGCAGCCGCCTGCGCGGTGGCATCTCCGACATCGTGTGGCTGCAGTGACGGCAGTACACCCCAGCCGATATTCCGGCGCGTACCCATAGGGCACCGCACCCCTCGCATACCTTCAAGTCCCTGCGCAAGTAATTCATTCGCTTCCTTCACCTCTGTCGCTGGTGGCCGCCTGAGTTTCTCAGGTCGATCCCCAGCAGGTTGCCTCCACCCTGGCTAGCTCTCCGGCTCTCCCGCCAAGGTTAAGTTCCGTTGCTGTTTAACAAGGTTTGCGCGTCTGGAAGAAGGCATCGTATGCATGCCCGCGCGTGCCCTGCGCCGTCACTTTCTCCGCACCAGGTGCGGCATCTCGTACACACCGTAAGTTGCCCAAATCTAATGACACTGAAACTGTGCGTCAACGTGATTTCTTGGGCAAATTTCGCCGAAAGTCGTAAGTCTTAAGCTCAAGTAGCGGCAGGGGTATAGCTCTCATGTTAGCGGTTATTTCTTCGCCTTATATTCGCCTTTGTTGGTGTGATTAGCAAGCTCTTTCTTTTGTGAGATTCTTTGCTTCCCATTTCGGCACGAATCGATCGCGACGAAGAGTGGTATCGCTTGCCTCCGCCTTCGCCCATCCACGTCCACACCCAGCTCCCTCCATGAGACAGTGAAGGTGTGAGACGTGTTGGTACGCTGCTCATTCCTCTCACCCTGGTGATCGCAGGGTGGATTTCCTTTCTCCTCTTCGCGCCTCTGCGAACGGGTGAAACCTTTGTTGACCTCCCCGCCGGAACGAGTGCGCACGATATGGCCCGTGCCCTTCAGAATGCTGGCGTTGTCCGAAGCCGCTACGCCTTTTTGCTGCTTCGCTTGCTGAAGGGTGGCAGGTTGAAGGCTGGTGAATACCGCTTCGTAAATGCAGCCAGCACCGCCGCAATCTACGCACGGATTCAGAGCGGTGACGTTTACACGCGAACCGTTGCCATTCCAGAGGGGTACAACCTCTTCGAAATCGCCCACGCGTTTGAGGCCGCCGGTCTTGCACCTGCCAGTGCCTTTATCTCAGCGGCAGAGGCCAACGTGGACCTGATCGCCGCGTGGTCACCCCACGCCGCATCGCTCGAGGGGTTTCTTTATCCGGATACCTATCGCTTCAGCCGTCATAGTTCGCTCCGGGCCATGCAGGAAACCATGGTGAAGCGCTTCCGCGCGGCAGCAGCAAAGCTGGCCCTCACAACAGATGTTCTTGGTGCCGTGACCTTGGCATCACTGGTCGAAAAGGAAGTTCGATTCGACGATGAACGTGGGCTTGCTGCTGGCGTCTTTTCTAATCGTCTCGCCCACGGAATGCCCCTGCAAACTGATCCATCCATCGTCTACGCCGCGCAACGTGCTGGACGCTGGACGGGCACCATCCACCGCAGCGACCTGCAGTTCGAGTCCCCTTACAATACCTATCTGCACCGTGGGCTTCCACCAGGCCCTATCTGCTCTCCGGGCGCGGCCGCCCTTGCCGCCGCCATGCATCCTTCCGTAACCAGCAATTTTTACTTTGTTGCAGACGCGAACGGGCACACGCTCTTTTCAACCAGCTTGAAAGAACATGTGGCAAAAGTCGCGGCGTACCGCAAGAGTACTGCTGCCGTAGCACAGTAAGGTTCGCTCCCTCCGCCCTTGCGCCGCAGGACACCCAGTTCGTAGTCACGGTGCATCTTCTCCTCGGGGTAAACTGGAACGCAGCACAATGAAGATTCAGCGATGGAGAGCACTGGCGGGAGTAGGCCTGCTCGTATGTCAAACCGGCTGCTTTCGCAAAACACGCTCTGTAATACAGACGCACCCGCCCGCGCAGGTTCTGTCGTCTTCCCTCGAGTCGCTTGTGAGATCGACCACCGACCGCTATAACGGCATTCGCACCCTCAGCGCGCGTGTTGACGTCTCCGCCTCAACTGGTGGAGGCAAGGAAGGTCAGGTGGTCGAGTACGCTTCATTCTCTGCCTACATTCTCCTTCGTAAACCCGGCGATCTGCACTTTATTGGATTTCTGCCCGTTATAGGTAGCAAGATGATCGACATGGTGACCGACGGCAACACGTTCACGATGGTTATTCCTCCGCGAAACCGTGCAATCACCGGAACAAACGTTCTCGCTACACCTTCCAGCAATCCGCTCGAAAACCTGCGTCCCAACATCTTTTCAGACGCGTTGCTGATTCAGAGTGCGCTGCCTGAAGAGTTGGTGTCACTTACCTCCGACGACCGGGTCTATCAACCCGACCCTACCCGAAAATATGTCGTCGATGAACCGGAGTACGACGTCGGTATTTATAAGTCTGTTGCCAACAGCACGGAGTTAAAGACACAACGTGTGATTCACATTGGGCGTGCCACGCTTCTGCCATACCAGCAGGATACGTACGATGCCAAGGGTCGGCTCGTAACAGTTACTACCTACGATAATTACAAGCTGTTCGGCCAGACAACATTTCCTTCACGTATCACCATTCAGCGGCCGTTAGACCAACTCCGCCTCACATTGAGCATCAGCCAGCTCGCCGTCAATCAGGCACTCGAGAACGACCAGTTCGCCACGCCTAAGATTCCCGCCACGTACCAGGTGCAGCATCTGCCGTAAACCTTGTGAACCGGCGCGGTAAAATGCTTGCCAGCATGATGCATCCTGCTCCAAGTGCTGAAGGAACCGCAACACGGTTCCGGGCAACCAGCGCGATGCATCCCAGAGACCATGCCAGCAGCAAACCGCTGGTCATCCTGTCTATAGAGTAGTTATCCTTCGTTGCAAGCGGTAATAAATGCAGTCCAACAATCATTGCAATAGCCGCAACCATGTACTCCTGCAACCGAAGCAGTGTAAGAATTGTCGCGACCGTCGCAATTGAAACTGCCTCAATGATTGTCACGGCAGACAGCATCCGCTTTGCCCGCTCACTCTTAGGGCGTACAGTGCTGATCGAAACTGTATTTCGTGAGCGCAATTCCAGAAGCCCCATAGCCGTGATCAACAAACTCAATGAGACAACGAAGAGGCATACGCGCGGCGTGATCCCGTGGATTTCCATAAATCCCGTCACAATCCACAACACACCAAAGCCAGCGAACAGAGACGTGTTCATGGCTCAGTTATACCTGCTCAGTAATCGGTCCACGTTTGATTGCGCCTCACGGTAGTCGGCACGAGGTACGTTGAGCTCGGGGTAGACGACTTCTCCATCAGCTCGGCTTCGAGAGTGGCGGTCTGAGATACGAAAGGCTTGTCCCACGCTGCGGAGCGTACATCTCCGTGGACAAGGTTCATGCGAGATCGGGTCAGACACTCCTTAGACATTTAGGGACAAACACAGCTAACATGCGGATTTGCAGCAGTATAGGATGTGCTTGGCACCGCTGGGAACAACTCCTTACTTGCCGATGCAGAAGGTGGAAAAGATGTGGTTGAGGAGATCGTCGGTGGTGGTCTGGCCGGTGAGTTCGTCCAACGCGTGCAGGGCTTCGTGCAGGTCCAACAGGAGCATTTCGTGTGGCGTGCTGGAACCCGCGGCTGCGTTCGCCTGTTCAAGCAGAGTGCGCGCGCGGCTCACAGCGTCACGCTGACGCAGGTTCGTGAGCTTCGCGGCCCCTGCTGAATACGAGTTACCGTGTGCCACGCGCAGGATTGCTGCCCGCAGTTCAGGCAGGCCTTCGCCAGTGGTCGCGGAAGTGCGTATACGCGGCCAGGGCAGAGACTGCTCCACGTCGATCGGCGGTACGTTTCGAGGAGCCAGATCGCCTTTGTTCTGAACCAGGACAACAGGACGGCCCTCAAGCAGCGAAAGCATATCCGGGGCGATGATTCCGCCAGAGGACTGCGTGAGATCTGTCACCAGAAGGATGGCGTCCGCGTCGGCGGCGGCTTCGCGGGATCGTGAGACGCCGATGCGCTCAGCTTCGTCCAGCGTCTCGCGCAGACCGGCAGTATCCATCAATTCGATAGGGACGCCATCAAGGGCGATGTGCTCAGCGATGACATCGCGTGTGGTGCCGGGGGTAGAGGTCACGATGGCGCGTTCGCGTTCGACAAGCCGGTTGAAGAGCGAACTCTTGCCGGCATTCGGCTTGCCGATAATGGCGAGGCGCAGCCCTTCGCGCAGCAGGCGTCCATGCGCAAAGCTGGCCAGCAATGAGGAGAGCGGCGGCAAAAGACGTCCAACGCGCTCTGTGATGGCTGTAGGTGGAAGCGTGTCGATGTCGTCCTCTGCGAAATCGATGCCAGCTTCCAGCGTCGCGATCAATTCAATGAGCGCCTGCTTGATGGGCCGGACGGCGGCGGCAATGGCTCCCCCCATCTGCTGGGCGGCTTGCTGCGCTTGTGCCAGGGTCTGTGCATCGATCAGGTCGCGGACGGCCTCGGCACCCGTGAGGTCAAGACGCGCGTTCAGGAAGGCGCGCTCAGTAAACTCGCCCGCGCGCGCCGCGGCGGCACCGTTTTCAACGGCTTGATGCACCACCCAGTCCAGGACTACTGGTGCGCCGTGCGTTGCGATTTCGACGACGTCTTCACCGGTGTAGCTATGCGGCGCGGGAAAAAAGGTAATGAGCGCGTCATCAATGCGTGCGCCATCCGGGTCATGCACGATGCGATAGTGCGCATGGCGTGGCGCGGGTAGCACGTCGAAGCGGGCAATTGTTTGGGCGATGGCGAAGGCCCGCGTCCCCGAAAGCCGTACCACGCCAATGCCGCCTCGTCCTGGTGGCGTCGCGATCGCGACAATGGTCGTGTCGTTCAGTGATGTGTGCGCTTCGGCCACACTGCCATTGTATGAACTGCGCATCCGCGTGGGCTGCTCATTGCGCCGCGTCCTGGATGCCGCTATAGTTTCCGGCATGCCCGGCGAATACTTTCCATCCACCGCGAAAATCAAAGCAAGCTACTCGTACCGGGACGGATCTGATCGTCCGATCGTTTTTGTCGGCGGCGTCACCGTAAGCGACACGAAGGACCGTCCGAACCCTCCTGCTCCGATCTGCGGGATGGATTTAGCCAATACCTCTCTCGGCAACGGCCACATCATGGCACTGCAATTAGGTGGCCCCGACAAATCAGAGAACATTGTTCCGCAGTACCAGCAATGGCAACAGAGCGGACGGTGGCGCGTGCTGGAAAAAGACGCCATGGCGCATTGCGGTGCAGGAAGCTGGATCTTTGTCGCGCACCTGCATTACGGCAATACCCACAGCAGCGGAAAGGATCATAAAGCGGAATTTGCTGGCGGGAATACCACGATCTTCTGGGATGACCCTCTGATTCCGACAATCTTCGATATCTGGTTAATTAAGGCGGGCGGTGACGAAGGCAAGGAGATCCAGAAAGACATTCTGGATGCAAAGGTGAAGGACGCTGACCGCGAAAAAGCGGCGGTCGCTCTGCCCGCAGCCTTAACCACCCTGCCTCTATTTCGCAGGAATAACGATCAGGCGACCGAGATGCCGGAAGAGGATCGCAACTACTGGAGGAAGAATCAGCTTGCGCATATCGTGGGCAGTGAATTCGCGCAGTACAAGGTGGATCGTGCAGAACACACGAAGATTGCTAAAGGGCTGATGAAGGATCACGACATCGGCAAACCGAAAGAGCGGGACGACATGATGGACGTCATGATGAGTCCGCTGCGTGAAACCGAAGTGGAGTTCGTGGAAGGGTATGGTGACGTTCTTCGGGAGGAACTGGATCTTGAAGGCTGGCTGCCAAATGAAATCACGCAGTACGGCTCCAACTCGAACATGCTGGAAGCCGTATTCCACGTCCCCAAGCTACCTGCACGTACTGTGACAGCTAACACAAAGCGAACGACCAAGTACGGCAAGGCAGAGAGTACCCGGATTGAAAAGCGCCGTAAGTATGCAGTAGCCAGCGAACCCTATAAACGCCTTACGGAGACGATTCCGCGCGCGTATAACGACGATCGTATCCAGGACGACAATGACAAACTGGCAAAGCGCCTGGAGCGCTTCGTGAACGGCATGAGCAAGTAGCTCCCGCTGCTAGCGGCGGCGGAAACGCTTGCGAATCTCGTCTGCACGTCCGTCCCGTTCATGCGACTGCCACTTCTCTGGATAGAGCACCACGAAACGCGCCGGTCCCTCGCCGCTGGATTCGGTGCGCAAACCTTCCGTGTCGCGCAACGCGAGATGGAGCATGCGGCGCTCACGCGAACTCATTGGCTCAAAGCGATAGGGTTTTCCTGTCTCCCGCACCGTCTCTATCCCGGCCTTGGCCGCGTTCAGCAGATCGCGGTTACGCGCGGCCTTGAAACCATCGGAGTCGAAGGAGATGCGGTCGTGTTCATCCGGCTCCAGCCGCAGGATCTTGGCGCACACATGCTCCAACGCGCGCAGCAGTTCACCATCGCGGGCCGTTAGCATGGGTGCGTCGGGGCCGCTGATCTCGACATAGATCAGGCGCTCTTCCAAGCCATCCGGATCGGCTGCTCCAGCGCCCGCAGTGATGCGGAAGCGCAGTTTCAGCCCACCGGTTGTCGTCAGCAGTTTGAGAAACTCGGCCGTTTGCTGGGCAGCGGTTTTCAGGTCCTGCATACTCTATCGCTTTCCCTGGATGGTTTTTGCCTGTGGAGCGCCAGCTTTGCGCCGTGCACGCTTCACTGCCAGTTCGCGCATCTCGCGGCCTTCCTTCGTCTGGTTCATACCGTATTGCGCGGCAATCATGATGAGATTACCAACACACCAGTAAAGCGCAAGCCCTGAAGAGTAGTTCCACGTAATGTAACCGGAAAAGACCGGCATCATGAATGCCATCATGCGTTGCTGCTGCGGATCGACTCCCGGCGCAGGCATGTAGAACTGCACCAGGAATTGCGAGAGCACCATCGTGATGGGCAGAATATGGTACGGGTCGGCCGCTGTGAGATCGTGCAGCCAGAACCAGTGCGCCTGGCGCAATTCCACTACTTTGGGCAACATGCCAAGCATGGCAAAGAGCAACGGGAACGTCAGCAGCGTGGGGATACAACCGCCAAACATATTCACGCCGTTGTCTTTCTGCAGCGCCATGATCTCTGTGTTCATCTCGGAGCGTTTCGGGTCCGTCACCTTGTACTTCGCGTACTTGGCCTTAATGGCATCCATCTGCGGCTGGATGCGTTGCATCTTCAGGCCGCTCTTCATGGTTTGGTACCGGAAAGGCAGCATGACTACATTCAGGATGATGGTCAATACGACGATGGCCCATCCCCAGTTGCTGGCAATATGATCGTGAATCCAGTTAAGCAACCAGAAGAGAAACTTGGCGATGATGCCCCAGAAGCCGAAATCCACCACCGGCTCCAGCGTAAAGGAGGAACCGGAGACCCGTACGGTCTTCAGCACGTCCACTGATTTTGGTCCTGCGTAGATGCGGGCTGTTGTCGTTCCACTGGTGTCGCCAAGAGCCGCTCCGACCACAGGCACATCAACGGACTTGCCCGTAACCTTGCCCTTGTCCGCGCCGTCGCGTGCCAGCTTCTGCACATCGATCGTGTTGTGCAGGGTAACCGCGGTGGCGGTCTGCGTGTCTTGTGGGAGAAAGATCGCGGCAAAGTAACCGTCCGCGGTGCCTGCGTAGTCAAGCGGCGCGTTCAGCGTGGCGCCGCCGCTTACCTTCTTGAACTCGACGTGTTCGGCCTTTCCATTGCGCATGGTCTCGATACGTGAGCCGTTGTAGTCCAATACCTGCTCCTGATCGCCAAAACCCGCCGGCCAACTCAACAGCGACCGCACGGGCGCGCCATTCACCTTAACGCTGGTCTCGGCCTTCAGCACATAGGTGGCGTCAAAGGTAAAGGTCTTGACCGCAACGACATTTCCCTGCTGGAAGCGGAAGGTCAACGTCTGCGGCGCGGACAGAGTACCGGTCGCCGAGGACACAAACAACGCATTACGCAAACCATTCGTCAGGGCAGCCTCATAGGTATACAAGGACATGGGAAACCCAAATTGCCGTGCTGCGGCAGCGTTTACCAAATCCAATGGTTCGCCATAGCGGTCCTTAAAACGCTTCAGTATCCAGCTACGCACCTCCGCGCCCTTGTTGCTGAAGGTGATCTTGTACAACTCATTTTCGACAGTTGTTGTCTGCTCCGCGGCGGCGCTGACGGCGGGAAGCAACGCACCGCTGGCTGCTGGCTGCTGCACCGCGTTCGCATTGAAGGCCTCCGTGGTGCCGGTGGGTGCGCTTTGCGGAGTGCCGCCTGAGCCTTGACTCGTGCCTTGTGTCTGCGTTTGTGCCGTCGGTGGCTGCAACGGCTGGGTCTTCTTGCTGCGGTAGAACTGCAGCCCGGCGAAGACGCCGAGCATGACGACCATCATGATAAGGAAGGTGGTGTTGCTGCTGCCACCGCTGCCTCCCTGGTTGGGGTTCTTAATTTCTGCCACGGGTTCCTGTCTGCAAGGCGCGGTCCGCTGCGCCAAAGTGTGCGTCTCCTATGGTAAACGGGTATGCGCCGCCAGCAACCTCTCATCGTTCATCCTGATATACGTGTACCCGCCGCGCACACCGGCATTTCCTCCCACATTCACCACAGTTGCATGGTGAATGAATAGGCAAACTACGTGAAATGGCGGTAACAACCGTATGAGCGCACTGTTACAGTAATGCTTAACGCAAACAATCTATTGCTGTCGCGCTGAGCGGAACCGCATGTTCCGAAACCGGAGGACACTTGCACCGGCCTACATGTAAGCCGACCTGCATTGCACCATCCGCGTGGAACTCATTTGCGCGGCACGATTTTGGCACCGCATTCTGGAGGCAACATGAGGCATCGCTCTTCTCTCCTTGCATTGGCAGCCGTCGCTGTTGGGCCTACGCTTGTGCATGCGCAGTCCACCGCAACCCTCTCCGGAACCGTGAAGGATCCCTCGGGAGCGGTACTGCCTGGCGCGCAGGTCGTCATCCGGAATATCGGCACAGGTGCCGAACGCACGCTGACCAGTGACAGTGCCGGACAGTATGTGGCGGCTTCGCTGCCTCCGGGCGACTATTCGGTCGAAGCGACGGCCAGTGGTTTTGGGGCGTTCACCGTGAAGCGCATCACTCTACAGGTGGATGCCAGAGCGAACCTTGATATTCCCATGTCGCTGGCCGCCACGGGAGAGACGGTGCAGGTGGAGAGCACAGCGTCACTCATCAACGCAGAGACCATTACGGTAGGACAGGTGATCGATCGCGTTACGGTACAGGAGGTGCCTCTGAACGGACGGCATTTTCTTGACCTCACCGTCCTCACTCCTGGCGGCGTCACGGCTCCGGCAAACGGCAACCTGACGGCACCCAGCCGCGGCCTCGGTGCCAACAGCTTTATCACGGCTGGCAATCGCGACGATTCGGTGAACTTCCAGATCAACGGCGTGAACCTGAACGACATGGTGCAGAACCAAATCACCTTTCAGCCGTCGATCAACACCACGTCCGAATTCAAGATCAACAACCAGACTTTCTCGGCGGAGTACGGCCGTTCCTCCGGCTCCATTGTGAATGTCAGCACCCGTTCTGGTACCAACGCTTTCCATGGAGAGGTCTTCGATTATCTGCGCAACGAGGCGCTCGACGCCCGTAACTACTTCAACCCGAAAGGCACAACGATTGCTCCCTTTAAGCGGAACAACTTCGGCGGAGCGCTCGGCGGTCCCATCTGGAGGAATCACACCTTTTTCTTCGCAAGCTACGAAGGCTTGCGCCAACATCAGGGACTCACCGTCAACAGTGGCGTACTGACAGTCGCTCAGCGCGCGGCTGTAACGGATCCCGTCTCTAAACAGCTGCTCGCCTACATTCCGCTGCCGAATGCCACATCGTCCACGTCCACGATCCCGGACAGCTTTGTGGGCATAGCTTCCGGGCCTGTCAACACCGATCAGGGTACGATGGATATCCAGCACACCTTCAGCCAGGCTGACACGCTGCATGGCTTTTACGCCATCCAGAAGGACGTGCGCACAGAGCCCACACTGCAACTCAATACCATATCTGGCTTCGGCGATCATCGCGCGGCAACACGGCAGATTCTTACGATCAACGAGACGCACGTCTTTTCGCCCAGGCTGGTGAATGAGGCACGCATCGGCTTCAACCGCATTGCTATCACCTTTAATCCGAACAACACCACCGACCCGACCTCCATCGGCCTGAACGATGGAAACACCGGTCCCGCCGGATTGCCACAGATCACCATCACGGGACCCGGCTTGAATTTCGGTGGTCCGGCTGGCTTCCCACAGGGCCGGGAGGACACGTTCGGCATCTTCTCGGATACGGCCAGCCTGACGGTCGGCAAGCATGCCGTCAAGTTCGGTGGCGAGTTCCGCCGCTTCCTCAATGCCAACTTCTCCGGTGACGCGGGCACGTTGGGCTTCAATTCTGTCGCAAACTTCCAGGCGGGGCGCGCCACCACCTTCAGCATCACGCCATCGACCATCTCCAATCGCATCTACGTCAACGCCGTCGGGGCGTTTGTGCAGGATGCGTGGAAGATCACACCTAACTTAACAGCCGAGCTTGGTTTCCGCTATGAGTGGAATGGCTCACCCGTTGAAGGCAAGAATCGCTTTACCGTGTTCGACGTGCCTTCAGTCAGCCTCGTCCAGGTTGGCACAAACGGCTATGGCAACAGTCCCTACAGCCAGAACAATAATTACGAGCCGCGCGCAGGCTTTGCCTACGATGTAAACGGACAAGGCAAGACCGTGCTGCGCGCCGCCTACGGCTACATGGCCGATCAGCCGGAGACCAACCTGGTCAGCGGCCTCAACAGCAATCCGCCGTACAAGAACAGCGTGACCTTCACCAACTCATCCGGCACACCGTACATTCCAGTCGAGTCGCTGTACACCTCCGCGGGTGCGGCCGGTATCTCGCTGGCGGCGGTTGCACGCAATTACAAGAACGCCTACACGCAAACGTTCAACGCCAACATCCAACAGGCGCTACCGATGGGCATCGTCAGTTCCATTGGCTACTACGGCTCTGTGGGCCGCCATCTGCGCCAGCCGATCAACATCAACCAGCCTTCGGCTTCTGGCGTTCGGCCCTTTACGGCACTTTCCACCAACAGCCCCATCCTGCCAGGCCGGGCCATCGGGGTCAACATCAACCAAATATCCTATGCAGGCCAGTCCAACTACAACGCCATGTGGCTGACAGCGCAGAAGGCCTTCCGAAACGGCCTGAATTTCAGTTTTAACTACTCATTAAGCAAGTCGCTGGACCTTGGCTCGCAGTCGGGAACCGCCTTTCAGGACGCGACGCGGCCCTACCTCAACTACGGTCCGTCCGACTTCGATACCCGCCACCGCATCGCCTTTAACGCGGTGTACCTCTTGCCGTTCCGTGGCAATCGCCTGGTTGAGGGCTGGCAGATCTCCGGCATTACGCAATGGCAGACCGGAAACCCGCTGAACGTCACGACCACATCCACCTTCACCGGAACGTCTGGCGTGTTGCATCCCAACCTGCTGCGGCCCGTCAACTATGTCAAGACCAAGGCAAGCGCCACGCGCGAACGCTGGTTCACACCGGATCTCTGCACCAACAATCTCACCGACACATCCACGTGCGTGTTTCAGGCGGTCAGCACGGGTTTCGGCACTCTTTCGCGGAACGCTCTGGTAGGGCCGCGTTTTTCCGACACGGACTTTTCCATCGAGAAGAACACAACGGTCTTTGAAGGTTTGAAGTTCCAACTCCGCGTGGATGCATTCGATATCTTCAATCACGCCAGCTTCGCCAATCCGAACACATCAATCGGTGTCACCACTACCGCCCCAACGGCGACAAACCCGAATCCAACGATTGCCGCAAATCCGAACTTCGGCCTGATTTCGGCTACCCGCTTTGCTGTCGGCGACCTCGGCTCCTCGCGGCAGCTACAAATCGTGGGCAAGTTCATCTTCTAACGGATCGCCAGTATCGGTGATCATCTCAAAGCATCACGGCTGGGAGCCTTCATGAAGATTCTTCGTTCCGCGTCAACGGTTACTCTGGCTTTTTCGTTGGCGGCGGGCACCATGCTCGCACAACGCAATACCGCGCCGCCCGAGCGTCTGGACTATAGCGCAGCCGGTGCGCAGTTACCTGTTGCGCAAGCGAACCTGCACGTTGTGGCGGCGCTGAAGCAGGTTTCGCCGGAGCGCATCAGGGCAAACATCAGCCGCCTGGTGGACTTCAACAACCGGTCGACCATCTCCAGTACGGAGACGGACCTGAAACCGGGCACGGGCGTGCTGGCTGCTGCGGACTGGATCAAGGCGCAGTTTGAGGCGTACAGCAAGGAGTGCGGTGGCTGCCTCGATGTGCAGGTAGATGAGTTTGTCGAGCAGCCGCCGCAGCGAGGAAGCGAATTTGGCGGCGGGCGTCCACGCATTGTGAAGCCCACGCCTTTGCGCAATGTGTACGCCATCTTGAGAGGCACGGACCCAGTCGCCAGCAAGCGCATGTACCTGGTGACCGGCCATTACGACACGCGCGAGACCGACGTGATGAACACGCACGACTTCGCGCCCGGCGCGAACGATGACAGCAGCGGAACCGCCGTCTCCATGGAGGCCGCGCATGTCTTTAGTAAGTACAAGTTTCCCGCCACGCTGGTTTTTGTCGCTGTCGCCGGTGAAGAGCAGGGCCTGAACGGCAGCACCCACCTCGCCAAGCTGGCTAAGGACAAGGGCTGGCAGCTGGAAGGCGTGCTGAACAACGACATTGTTGGAGGTGACACGACTCCCGGTGACACCCTGCAAACCAAAAGCCGCGTGCGCGTCTTCTCGCAGGGCCTCCTGCCCACCGCGCCGATCGAGCAGATTCGCGCAGCGCTGGCCATTGGCGCGGAGAGCGAGACACCGTCGCGGCAGCTTGCACGCGAGGTGCTCGATGTGGACCGCACCTACTTCGGCTCGCCCATTCCCTTCAAGGCCGTCATGGAATTGCGGCTGGACCGCTTCCTGCGTGGTGGCGATCATCGCTCCTTCAGCAACGAGGGGTTTCCCGCCGTGCGCTTTACGGAGTGGCGCGAAAACTTTGACCACCAGCATCAGCACGTACGCACGGAGAACGGCAAGGAGTACGGCGATCTGCTGAAGTTCGACGATTTCAACTACATTGCGCAAGTGGCGCGGCTCAACATGGCAACGCTGGCAACGCTCGCCATGTCGCCGGGGATGCCGCAGAACGTCAAAGTAATCACCTCAAATCTGGACAACGACACAATCCTGCAGTGGGAGCCTCCACTCAGCGCGTCCGGTCCAGTGCACTACCAGATCGTCTGGCGCGAGACCGCTTCTAACGACTGGACGTACGCAGCGGATGCCGCGAAATACCCCGGCACGTCCGCCAACTCCGCCCGTTTACCTGTATCGAAGGACAATGTGTTCTTCGGCGTGCGTGCCTGCGGCGACAATGGCGCGTGCAGCCAGGCTGTGCCACCAGTGCCCGCGCGATAGCTGCGCCGCTGCCGAACATATGGATACCGGCCTGAGCAAGTATCAGATCCCACCATGCGATAGCCAACTCTCGCGCGCAGGGCACGCCCGGTTCACCGGGACCGAACCGTCGAAAACCCGGATACGTCTGTTATGGCGCGGCTCCCTAGAGAGTCGAACTCTTTTCTGACAGAAGCGCCTTTGCGCGAGCCATGAAGCTTGCCAGCGGAACAGAGCCTTCGTCGCCCTTGCCGCGCGTCCGAACGCTGACCGCATTCGCTTCGGCTTCCTTATCTCCCATCACCAGAACAAAGGGCACCTTCTGCAGGCCGAACTCACGAATCTTCGCATTCATCTTCTCGTTACGCGCATCCAGTTCCACGCGAAGGCCAACAGCTTCAAGCTGCTCCTTTACCTGTGAAGCGTAGGCAAGGTGCTTTTCGCTGATCGGCACCAAACCAATCTGCACCGGTGCGAGCCACAATGGAAAGGCCCCTGCGTAGTGCTCGATCAGCACGCCAAAGAAGCGCTCCACCGAACCAAACAGCGCACGATGCACCATCACCGGCTGATGCTTTTCCCCGTCCTCGCCGGTGTACTCCAAATCGAAGCGCTTTGGCAGATTGAAGTCAAATTGCACCGTCGAAAGCTGCCATAGCCGCCCCAGCACATCCACCAGCTTCACGTCGATCTTCGGGCCATAGAAGGCGGCCTCGCCCGGCATTTCACGATATGGGATACCCTTTCGGGCAAGCGCGGTTTTTAAGCCGTTCACCGCGCGCTCCCAATCTTCCGGAGCGCCAACGTAATGCCCCGCATCCTTCGGATCCCACGTGGATAGTTCGACCTTAAACTCTGTAAATCCAAAGGTGCGTAGCACGGCCTCGGCAAATTCCACGCATGCCACAACCTCATCCTCGATTTGGTCGTTGGTGCAGAAGATGTGCGCGTCGTCCTGCGTAAAGCCGCGCACGCGCAGCAGGCCATGCATGGTGCCACTGCGTTCATACCGGTAAACGTTGCCCAGCTCGGCATAGCGCACCGGCAGGTCGCGATAACTCTTGGGGCTGTTCTTGTAGATAAGGATGTGGCCTGGGCAATTCATCGGCTTCAGCCGGTATTCGGCGTCATCCAATTCCATCGGTGCGTACATGTTTTCGCCATAGAAGCCCTCATGCCCGCTGATCTGCCATAGTTCACGCTTCATCACGTGGGGCGTCGAGACCAGATCATACCCGCGCCGCAGGCATTCATTGCGCATCCAGTCTTCCATCGTTTTGCGGATGATTGCGCCCTTCGGGTGCCAGAAGATAAGCCCCGCGCCCGCAATCTCTTGAATAGAAAATAGGTCCAGCTGCTTGCCAAGCACGCGATGATCGCGCGCCTTCACCTCTTCCAGGTGCTTGAAATGCGCATCCAGATCCTTCTTCTGAAAGAACGCAGTGCCGTAGATGCGTTGCAACTGCGGATTCTTTTCATCACCCAGCCAGTACGCTCCGGCAATACTCATGACCTTAAACGCCCGGACACGCCCGGTGGAAGGCACATGCGGCCCACGGCAAAAGTCGAGAAATCCGCCATTGCGATAGAACGAGACGTTCTCGCCAGGCTTCGTGAACTTCGTGATGAAGTGCACCTTCATGAAGTCGCCCTTTTGCTCGTACCCACGCAGCGCTTCCTCATGCGGGATGTACTCATGCGCGAAGGGTTCATTGCGCGCGATCACTTCCGCCATCTTCAGTTCAATCGCCGCAAGATCCTCCGGCGTGAACGGTTTATCCCGGAGTACATCGTAAAAGAAGCCACTGTCTGTCGCCGGTCCATGGCCCAGTTTCACATCCGGGTACAGTTCAGTGATGGCCGTTGCCATCACATGCGCGGCGCTATGCCGGACGGCCCGCAACGCATCGGGATCGTTTTCCTTCAACAGGGAGAGCGACACGTCTTCATGCAGCGGTTCGGCCAGGTCCACCACCCGCTCCGCGGTAGGAGCCTCAGCATACATTGCCTCTTCAGTACCCGCGCCACGATGCGCGGCATCCGTCTGCTCCTCGGCACCATCTGCGGTTGGCTCGCCACCAGATGTGCGAATCTTCGCCACCACGACCGCCTCAGCCAGGCGAGGCGAAATGCTGTACGCAACGGCATACGGTGTGGTGCCCATGGGTACTTCGCGGACGCTGCCATCAGGAAGAGTGACGTGGATGCTGGATGAAGAGTTATGTTCGCTCACAACACACAGAATACGTGCCAGGGCTACTTCCCGCCGAGCAGGCCATACGCCTTGCCGCCAGCTCCAGGTGTTTTACCCTTCAGAACTGCTCATAGGCGCTGCCAGTTACCGTGGAGGCTGTTCCTGCAATATGTTAGACGCCGCCAACAGAAATGACGCGGACACACGGTTGCGGCCGTCGCGCTTCGACTGGTACAGGGCGCGGCCGTTTCCATCGTAGCCGCTGAAGCATGGCAAACATCGTGCAACCATCGGCATCACCATCGTCCGCATCACCCCTGCATCCAGCCACCTGTACAGTGAATTTTTCTTAACTGAGATTTTTCAGGTGGGAGCCACGGCCAACATGTATGCCATTGAGCTAGGCGAAGAAATCGTGCGGTGATACATATCGTCCTTCGACGACGCTGCACCCACCGCTGTATGCTGCCCATGTCATGTCCTCTCGCCGCGATCTCTGCCTTTCCCTGCCCGCCTTTGCACTTTTGGGCGATGCCTTTGCACAGCAAACCGCCGCGCCATCTCCGCAGGAATCGAAACTCGATCCGGCAAAGATTGCGCACGGGACTGAAGTCTTCGCGCATAATCAGGTTTTTCGCTGGCAGGAGAAGCCGCTTGCGCCCGGTAAAGCCACTTCCATTCAGTCCGTCAACCAGGGAGTACTCATCACCGGCGAAGGTGTGGAGATGCACAACACAGTTCTGGCTGCTGGACGTGAGCCACATCCGCCGCACCGCCACGAACATTCGGAGTGGCTGCTGATTCGAGAAGGGCAGGTCGAATGGATGATCGACGGCCCGCCCGTTCCCGCCGGTCCGGGGGACATTTGCTATGCAGCCAGCATGCAAATGCATGGCATCCGCAACGTGGGTACCGTTCCAGCAAAATACTTCGTAATGGCCGTCGGCCCCAACCTGAAAGGTTGAGCGACGCCACCGCAGGTCCTTTACCTCTCTAAAACAACCGTCTCGCAACCTGACTGCACGTAGCAGTGCCAATCCCTTTGCACCTGCTGTGTAGGCCTCTTCCACATCCGGCCCATTTCGGGGCATGGCGCAGCACGTTCGCCGTGCCGACAAGGTGTGTGTGTAGCCTTTGCCTCACTTCTTCTCCCAGGCTGCCGTTCTCTAAAGGGAGGTGTTCACGTATGCCGGTCGAGTGCATCCCTTCCAATCTGGAAAGCGATATCCGTTGTGCTGTCTGTGGCCAGGGATTTCTGCTGTTCTCCAACCGCGTCACACAGCCCCAGCGCGTGGAATTGCGTGCGCTGGTCCAGAATGCTCTGCGCAGGCACCACAAAGAAGTTCACGGCGGCGATCACCCGCGCAGTGGCTTCAGGGTTGAGCTTGCCCTCGACACTCTAACACCGGCGTTAGTATAACTTCGCATCGCCGCCGTTACCCCCCGGAGATTCCGTGACCATTGCCTGCCTGCCTTCCGACACCGCCTATGACGTGCAATGCCCGGTGTGCGGCCGTGGATTTCTGTTTCTGACCGATCCTACCGACGCATTCGACAGCGGCGCCCTCCGCCGTTCCGCAAGCGCCGCCCTGGTTGCGCAGCACAACCAGATCAAGTCGCAGACAAGTCGCCGCAAGAGCCGCGACCGGCGCACAGGACTCGCAGACCTCCGCGCCGTCAAAGTAGAGCGGCGGCAGACGGAACGCCGCGGAACCGGGCGTGGCGACCGCCGCGAAGTGCGCCCGGAGCAGCGTGGCACCGAGCAGGAGCGCCGCACCGCGGCGGCCGCATTTCGCCGCGGCAGTGGCGCGGCCCACCCCAAAGACATCTTCTACCTGCAGGGATGGGACGGTGAGTCCACTAGCAAGGCCGGCATCTGGACCAATGGAACCACGCTACAGCAGGCTGGCCGCTGCTGATTCTCGCTACGGAAAGCCGCGCATTGTTGAATCGTTCGATTTAAAGCCATCATCGGAATCCTGCAACTACTTCGCAGGAGATTCTAATGCCATCTCTACTTAAACTGGACGTCAGCCCGCGCGGCGATGCATCCTACTCCCGTCAGCTTGGTCAGACGTTCCTCCAAAGCTGGCAAGCCAAACATCCTGATAGCACGGTCGTTACCCGCGACCTGGCCAAGAGCCAGCCCACCTATGTCGATGTGCAATGGATCGGGGGAGCCTATACGCCACCAGACCAGCACACCGCCGAACACAAAGCCGCGCTCAAGCTGTCAGGCGAGATTGTCGCGGAAGTGCAGGCCGCCGACACCATTCTGATCACCACACCCATGTACAACTTCCAGGTTCCGGCAGTCCTGAAGGCATGGATTGACCACCTGGTGCGTGTCGGTATCACAGTGAACTACACGGACAAGGGCCCCGTCGGAACGCTCACTGGCAAGAAAGTCATTGTGATCGTGGCCAGTGCGGGTGCGTATGAAAAAGGCACTCACAGCGAAAATTACGACATGCTGACACCCTACCTGAAGCACGTTCTGGGATTCACCGGCCTCACCGATGTCACCTTTCTCTCGGCAGGCGGGGCCAGCGGTATTCAGTACGGCAAGATTTCGGCAGAGGATTGGAAGAAGCCGTACGAGGACCAGGCCCGGCAGCTCGCATCCGCCTAGCGTCACGTTCCGGCAACAGAAATGCCTCTCCTCGAGAGGCATTTTCTATTGACGGGCCGCCCAGGCCATGCCGTCTGGATCGGGTCCCGCGTCAATGCGTCCGGCAATCGCCATCGTTTTCAGGTCGATCACCGCGACGTAGTTATCCGGGCTGCAGGCAACAAAGGCACGCCGGCCACCCGGCTCCACCAGCACACCACCGGAACCATGGCCCAGTTGGATACGCTTCGTCACCACGCGTGACTGCGTGTCCAGCACAACCAACTCCGGCCCGGCGGAGAGCAGCGCAAAGCGGCCGTCCGGCGTGAACTTCAGCCGGTTGACGCCGCGCGCATTAGCCTGGAGAGTGGCGGACACCTTGCGGGTCTGCCAGTCGATCACGCTGACCGTCCCATCACCCGCGTTTCCCACCCATATCTCGCGTCCATCCGGCGACACGTCAAAGCCCTCAGCACCTCGACCCACCGGCACCACGGTTTCGTTCCATTCCGTGCGCCCCGGCTGGGACGGAGCCTTCTCCGGCTCAACCGATTTCACGGGAACCGCATCAATCAGGCTCACCGTCCCCGAGCTGACGTTGGTCGTAATAATGCGCTTCGTGTCAGGCGAGACGTAGATCATGTGCGTCCGGTTCTGGCCGGTGCCGAGAATTAAGTCGATCTTGTTCGTCGCGGGATCCAGCCGTGCCAGCGCTTTGGCACCCTCCGCTGTAAACCACGTTTCACCCCCGGCAAAGGCCAGGCCATGCGGTCCCGTCAACGGTCCCAGGTCGATCCTCTGCAACGCTTTGCCAGTGGTGAGATCGACAGAGGTCAACGTGTGCAACGATCCAAAGCCGTAGTTCGACACCCACGCGGTACGCCCGTCCGCCGAGGCAATCACCTCATGCGGATCATCGCCCACCAACGCCTTCGCCGTGATCCGCAGCGTCGCCGGATCGACAATGCTGAGCGTGCGGTCATGTTTCGAAAGGATCAGGAGTAATCCGCCGGGAGTCGAAGTTTGCCCAGTTGCAGCGGCAGTCATCAGGGCAGCAGCGGCAACCACCTGTAACCCAGAACGCGTCTTCATACAAAACAGGCTACTCCATCCGCGCTTCGCTGCCGCGTGCCTCGTACCGGCGTCCTATACCTAAGGCTGGAGGGTGCCATGCCGGACGATCCGTTTCACCTGCGGCGTTTCGTCGACGCGCAGGTCTCCACCTACACACAGGCGCGGGCGGAGCTTGCCGCCGGAGAGAAGCGCAGCCACTGGATGTGGTTCATCTTCCCTCAGATTGGTGGCCTTGGCTCCAGCGCGATGGCGCAATGCTATGCCATCAGCAGTCTTCAGGAAGCACAAGCGTATCTGCTGCACCCGGCGCTTGGCCCACGCCTACGGGAATGCACGGCGCTGGTCAACGCAGCGGCGGACCGCACCCTCAACCAGATCTTTGGCTATCCCGACGATCTCAAGTTCCACTCGTCCATGACGCTGTTCGCGGCGGCAGACGAAACCCCGGATAGTGTGTTTCGAGCCGCGCTCGACCGGCATTGCGGTGAAAAGAGCGATGCACGCACCCTTGCTCTGCTTGCGTCTACAAAACCGGTACGGTAGACGGGTCGACTGGCAATGGTCGCAGCGGAACCGCAAGCAGAACCGCGCACGCGGCAAACACAGACGTCAGCAGCGCCCACGCGGTGTAAAGGTCGTGCTTGATCAGCATGCCCGTGATTAGTGGTGCCACAATGGCCGTCACCGCCATGACAGACTGATTCACACCCATCACCGATCCCTGACGGGTGCGCGGCACGCGTTGCGAAATTTGCGACATGATCACGGGCCGCAGCACGCCCATGCCAATCGCGTTAATCGTGAGCCACAGGACTGCGGCAACGATGTGTCCGCTGAACGCCAGCCCAGCTGTGCCAACGGTCATCAGACCAAACGCCAACAGAATTACGCGATGCTCCGCAACAGCCGTGATGATGCGCTTCAACAAAACCGTCTGCACAATGATGCCGATCAGGCCTGCGTAGGTGAAGTAGAAGCCGATCTGCTGCGGTCCGAACGGTTGCCCATGCCAGCGCAGCCGTCCGGCAAGGAACAGTGCCAGGCCGGAGATAAACGTCGAAAAGGCGAGATAGAACAGCGTCAGCAGCCAGAACAGCCGCGACGTCGCAGGTTCGGCAAACGCCTCGCGCGCGGCATTCCAAGGCAGGATTTCGCGCTTTGATTCAGCCGCTGCGGTTGGCGATCCTTTTGGCAGCAGCACGGCCGTGGTTAGCAGGCTACAGAGCGACAGCACCGCGGCGGCCCATATCGGCGCATGCATGCTGCGCCGGGCCAGGAACCCGCTGATCGCCGGGCCAATGAGCATGCCAACCCCAAACGCGGCACCGATGATGCCAAAGGCCTGCGTGCGGCGCTCCGGCGGCGTGTTATCTGAGATGTACGCTTGCGCCACGGAAATATTGCCCGCAGTCAGACCATCAATCATCCGCGCCAGAAACATCAACGGCAGCGTGTTGGCAAGCGCAAGAACGATAAATCCAAAGAGCGTTCCCGCCTGGCTGATCAGCAGGATGGGTTTGCGTCCATGGCGGTCGGAGAGTTGGCCCAGCACCGGCCCGGCAAGCAACTGGCACAGCGCAAAGACGGAGATCAGCAGGCCGACCACAAACGCCGATGCGCCTGTGCGCTCCACATAGAAGGGCAGCAGTGGAATCATGACCGCATAGCCCATCACGTCCACCGTGACAATTAGGAAGATCGGCAGGAGCGCCCTGCGCTCTGACGATCGTTCCGTATCCCTCTTGGATCCTGCCGTTTGCTTCAAAGCACTCCCACTGTATGCTGGTCCTGCCCATAGGTTAGCTCTCCGTAGCCACGCCGGTGGTGAGCAGGCCCATTTTGGTTCCAGCACCATGAAATTTCCGCAACAATACATTGTGGAGCGTTCTGGCACATGGTACCTTCACAGCGGAAGTAAAGTTGCTTCAATCTCCCGGTCTATTGGATACGCCATGAAAATTGCTCTCCCCGCCGCTCTTCTACTTGCCGTTAGCACGGCAGCGTACGCCGCTCCCGTTACATACGCCGTCAATGAGACGGCTGGCGGTTACTCCGCGCATGGTACGGTCACCACGGACGGTGCTTTCGGGTATGTCAGCACCTCAAACATCACCGCTTTCGCCTTTACTGTTTCGAACGGAAGCACTTCCAACATGTACACCTACACTGTAGGATCCTCCGCGCCGACAAATGGCAGCGTGTTCCTTCAAGGGTTGGATCTTTCCGCAAACGCGAATGCGCTCTTTTTCAATTTCGGCGCAACGGATGGCGGAGGAGTCGCATTCTCTGATCCGACCGCGTCCAACTTCCTTTGCCTGGTGTCCAGCAGCAACGTCTGCGTCTCCGGTATCACCGGTAATATCTTGATCGGCGTGAACGCCAACTACGTCGGCAGTACGACCGCAAACGTCCAACAGGTCATAGGTTTAACAGTTCCTCCCACGGCCGTCACACCGGAGCCAAGCAGTCTCCTCCTGCTGGGAACGGGTGCCCTGGGTGCCTTCGCAACCCTGCGCCGCCGCGTCCTCACTCGCTAACTTAACTGTAAAAATAGGAAGGGCAGCCATTCTAGTGGCTGCCCTTCCTACTGGCGCGCGTCTTCACTTCATTGGTAGGGCTTCACCTGCTGCGAAATCTGCGCGAAAGCAGCTTACTTGCGCAGGTGGAACAGGCGCAAAGCGTCATCCAAAAATTCATTTGCTTCAAAGCCAATTGCGGCACCACCAAGCGAGCCACCGTAATTCTTAAAGGTTGCGGATGCACCCGTGTCCTGATCGGGGTAGTACGCGTTGTTGAGACCGGCGGCAACGCCGTAGCCCAGCAGTAACGGTACGTTCAGACGTTGATGACCGCCGTCGGAGCGCGTCACCAGAACACGTGTCGCCGCATACACTACCCGATGGACAAATTTGTGGCTCCGCCCAAGTTCGTAATACCGCGGGTCGTCACGGAAAATAGGCGAAAACAAGGCGTCGGTCGAGATGGTCTGCACGGTATTGCGCAGCGCTGAAACACCCTCCCGCTTGCCAAAGCTCTGCCACCCGCTTCCCCCATAGTGCGGCGCCGTGTCCACACCGTACGAATAAGCGGCAGAGATCGTGATACCTACAAATGCGATGGGGTTGAAGGCGTCATGAAAGCCATACACCACTTTGTTCCGAGCCGTTAGGGGCACGGATGCCTGCCCAGGCAGGATGATGCCGGCGTATTTTGGCGCAACAGCCGTACCCGCCTTTCCTGCGGCCGCAAGTCCAGACTGCCCGGATGCCACGTCCGGTACAGAAGTAGATATACTTGGCGCATCCGGCAGGCCCGCCGGAATAAGAATAGGAACCGCCATGGCAGGTATTTCGGCCGTTGCCATAGCAATCATTGCTGTCTTGGAAGGAGCAACGATAGCTGACGAAAACTGTGCGCTGAGAGAAACGGGAGCAGCAACCAGCGCTGCAAACAGCGGAAGCCAATGTCGCATGCTGAAGTCCTTTGTGTGTGCAAGCTGTGCCACTGACTCTGGCTATGTCGGTTTAGAGCACATTCGTCGTGTGCAAGTTGCATCTCCGTAGCTTAGGCGTCCGGTTGAACTCCTATGTGTCCCGTCTGGCTGTACCTCTCAGATTGCTTGAGACATGCTTGCGCGGGTTTACCAGTGAGGCACGCAGGTGGTGTTCCGTACACCCAGTGCGCGATAGTTTTCGTCCTTAACTACATGTAAGACGTGGAGGTAATACGATGGCGGACTGGAACGGTAAGGTGCAGGGAGCGGCGGAACGCGCGGAAGCTGAGCTGCAGCGGCTTATCCGCTACATGAATGACGAAGTTGTTCCGGATGTCCGGCGGCAGAGTTCCACGGCGCTGCGCAACGCGGCGGAACAGCTGCGCACGCTGGCGCAGACACTGGATAACCGTAAGTGAGGCGATGATCTGCTCCGGTTTCTGGCAAGCTCTGCGTACCGTGCGATGATGCTGCGCCGCCTCGCCACCATCATCGCGATCTTGTGCTTGTCATTTGTCACGGGCTGCCGGCATAAGCCTCAGACCACCCGCCGCTCCCCGCCCGCTCCTATCTCTCCGCAACGAACCGCCGGAACTTCGGCAGCGCGGCCCTCCCCGGCGATCCCAGTTCCGTATGTCCTCGCGGACGATAACGCGGTTCCCTCTGGCCAGCTTGCCTCCAGCGTGGTCGGCTTGGCGAGCTGGTACGGTCCACCGTATAACAACCGCCCCGGCGCAAACGGGCAAATCTATGACCAGAATGCGCTGACTGCGGCGCACCGTACTCTCCCCATGGGAACCGTCTTACAGGTCACCAATCTCCTGACGAATCAGGCCGTCACTGTGACGGTGACGGACCGCGGCCCGTTCGTGCATGGCCGCGTGCTGGACCTCTCCCTGGGCGCGGCGAAGACTGCCGGAGTGTACCGCCCAGGCGTGGCTGAAGTGCGGTTCGAGGTGCTTGAGCCAGGTTCGAATGCCAGCGTGGCCGGGAAGTGGTGCGTGCAGGTCGGTGCATTTCTGGATCGGGATAACGCATCACGTATGCAGGCGGACCTGCAACATCGTTACCTAACAACGGCCCGTGTTTTGCAGTTTCAAGGCCCGACGGGATATTGGGTGCGCATCAATCCGGTGGGTGCGAGCCGGGCGCAGGCTACGCAGATTGCAAGCGCGATACATACCGCGGAACCAGCCGCGCTGGCGTATCTGGTGCGTCTGGACTAAGCCCATCTGTCACCGGCTCTACTGCGGAAGTATCTCGACCCACTAAACTTTTTATATGTCTGCTTCAACCATCTTTGGCCGCATCCTTGCCGGCGAGATTCCCTGCAACAAAGTCTTCGAGGACGAGCAATGCCTCGCCTTTCATGATGTCAGTCCGGTTGCACCGGTGCACATTCTAGTGATTCCGAAACGAGAAATCCCATCGCTCGCCCATGTTGAGCAGGCCGATGCGGAAATCCTGGGATACCTTTTGCACCGTGCCGCCGAGATTGGAAAGCAATACGCGCCTGGCGGCTTTCGTGTTGTCGTAAATAACGGTGCCGACGCGGGGCAAAGCGTGGATCACCTGCACCTGCACGTAATTGGCGGCAGAGGAATGGGATGGCCTCCGTTTCCAGAGTGACGGGCATGTCAAACCTTGCCATCTGCGTTCAAATACCGCCACTCACATTTGTGGCGTGTCGTGACGGCAACTGTAAGAAGCACATAGTCCCTCCCATGCCACGGCGAGGCGGAGGTCAGCGCCTGCGTTCAGAGGAGATCTATGTACTACACCGACAAAAAACTGCAATACCCCGTCCGGGTGGACAAGCCGAACCCAATCTTTGCGCGTGCCTTGCAACAAGCGATCGGCGGCGTCGAAGGTGAAATCCGCGTCTGCATGCAGTACTTCTTTCAGGCTTGGGGCTCACGCGGCCCGGTCAAGTACCGGGACATGCTGCTGAACACCGCCACAGAGGAAATCTCGCACATTGAAATGCTGGCGACGGCCGTTGCCTTAAACCTGCAGAATGCGCCGGTTTCGTTCCAGGAAGAAGCCGTGAACGCCAGCCCCGCCGTTGCCGCCGTCATGGGCGGTATGGATTTCCGTCACATTCTGTCCACCGGACTTTCCGCGCTCCCAGCCAACGCTGATGGTGTCCCCTTCGACATGTCGCACATTTATGCAAGCGGCAATATCGCGGCGGATATGTACTGCAATGTTGCCGCTGAGGCGACAGGCCGCGCCCTTGCAGCGCGTCTGTATCACATGACCGATGACCCTGGCATGAAGGACATGCTGCAGTTCAATATCGCCCGCGATACCATGCACCAGCAGCAATGGCTGGCCGTACTGGAAGAGCTGGGACCGTCGCACCTGCCCATTCCAAACAGCTTTCCGCAGAGCGACGAAAAGCACGACTTTGCGTACAACTTCATTATCACCACAACCGACAAGCAACCGGGCACGCAGGAAGGTCAACCATGGACCAGCGGCAAGGCTCCCGATGGCAAGGGCACGTTCACCTACTCCATCGCGGAACCGCTGGGCGAGGTACCGAACCTCGGCTTCGGACGGTCTGACACCTTCGGCCAGAAGGAGCAATCAAAAGGCACGGCAGTGGGTATGGTGGAGAAAATGAAAGACATTGGAACCCATGTAAAGCAGGTCATCACGGGGTCAGACGTTTAGCGCTCAAGCGTTAACACTAAGGGCAGCCGCGAGGCTGCCCTTGTTATTTGCCCGCGAAAACCCAATCAGCGAACTTCGGCTGTTTGCAGGTGGAAGGTGATGGTGCCCCAGAAGAGCTTTGCGCGAATCTGCACGGGCAGGTGCCGCGCGTCGTCGGTGTACCAGATGCTGATGGTGCCACGGTTCTTGACGACGCCCGCATCTGCGGTGGGCTGCACACGGATCGTGCTAAAAGTACCGGCGGGCGTCTTGACCTCTTCGCGGCCTTCCACCTTCATGGTCACGCTCACGGTACGCATTGCATCGGCCAGCGGCCACTTGAAATCCTGTCCCACCATCAGATTCTGCGATCCGACGTAGAAGATGCCAGACAGTGAGTCGATGACACAGGCTGGGATCTGCCCCTGCTGTTGCTTGGTGGTGCTTCGCGCCAGATTGCGTTCGGTAAGGGCTTGGGTTCCAAGGGCCGGAGTGCTGCCAGACGCAGGTAACGGTGCGGTTGCGCCGGGTGTAAACACCAGGTCGCTGGAGATGCGGCGGCGGCCTTCCTGTGTTTGCTTGCTGAAACCGCCGGAGCAGCCGGTCTGCGTATTGAAGCTGGACTGGAACCGGTCGATGACCTGAAAGATCATGTTGGTGGCACCCACGGTGTCGGCCGTGGCCTGCACGTGCATCACGTTGCCTTGCTGGTCCAGTTGGAAGACGACTCGTCCGGCGGTGAACACGCGCCAATCGACGGTGTAGGTCAATGTCTGATGCTGCGGCAAGCTATAGCCCTGCATGGGCGGCGTTACCAGTGGTGCCTGCGCCGGCGGTACGCCTTCCTTCTGCGGCAGCGCTGTCTTTGGCGCGATGAAAAGCATCAGCAGAAGTAACTTTTTCACTTGCTTCAACGGAAAGGATGCTCCAGCTTTAATTTCGTTCGACCGCAAACCTTCTCAGTGAAGACGGTACTTTTTGATAAACGTTTCAAGCGGCACCGAAATGCCGCCGCAGCCACATTAGCAGCAGCAGCGCGGCAAACAGCGCAGCCGCCCCCCCCACGAAATTGTACTCGCGATGCTGACGGTAGAGCGCGGGAGAGAACGTTCCGCCCGACTGCGGCGAATCTACAGGTGCTGGCGTGAACCGTGGCAACAGGCGAGGCACGCGCGCGGCGTACACGTCAAAGCCGGTGAAGTGCGCGCGAAGAAAACGTTCCTCGGAGAAGATAACCGGCAGATAAACGATGGCGAACAGCACAGCCAGCAGAAGCACCAGCTCCCACCTGCGCGAGGCTGCGGTAAAGCCAACTGCCGCAAGCAACGAACCCAGGTACAGCGGATTGCGCGTGTACGCGTACGGGCCGGTTTGCGTCAGTTCCGAGTTTTTCTTCACGTATCCCGAGGCGTAGGCCCTCAACAGCAGACCGGGCACAACCAGCACGAGGCTTAGCAGCAGAGAGTACGGGGATGGCCGGGCGCGCCAGAGAAAGACCGCCGCGAAGACGAATCCCAGCGGCACACGCGCACGCCGCGCCACCCGTTCCCAGTTCCATAGTCCCTCGCTCATGCCTCAGTCATTATGCACGTCTTGAGGAGAACGCAGCAGACGAGTAGACGCGTCCAGCACCTCTTTCACCGTGATCCGCAGCAGTCCTGAATCTGCGTGCTGCACGTGACGATAGCTTGTGATGCTGGACGGGTGCCGCAGCACGGCTGCACGGGTGCCGTACGGGCCATTCCGGGCGGGATCGGTAGGCCCAAAGAGCGCCACAACCGGCACACGCAGAGCAGCGGCCAAATGCAGCGGTCCGGAGTCTCCAACGATTGCCAGGCAGACGCGTCGCATCAACGCAATCAGTTGCGCAAGCGTACAGGCGGCGCGCTCCGCTGTACCGGCTGAGGCGGCGATCACCTGGTCCGCGATAGGGTCCGGCCCTGACACAGAGGCGTTCACCATCACGCGGTAGCCCTGGCCGTGAAGTTGGGCGGCAAGCAGGCCAAAGCGCTCCGCCGGCCACTGCTTCGCTCCCCATCCCGCATTGGGTGCGATCAGGATGAGCGGCGCCCCCTCTCGCTGGCTCTGGATGCCCTCGGCCCAGGTTTCATTCTCGGCGATCAGAGGTAAAGGGACGTCTGCGTGCTGAAGTGTGCGATGCATCGCGGCAGAGACAATCTCCACTGCTTGGTCGATCACATGCGGCTCCGACACGCGCACGCGCTGCGTGTACAGCAGACGTGCCAGCCCTTCGCACGGGGTAGCGCTTCCGGTTCTGTGCGAAGCTCCACTCATACGCGCGATCACCGCCGATCGAATCGACCCCTGAAGATCGATCGCGATGTCGTATCGTTCAACACGCAGCGAGTGGCGCAGTGCCTTCACGCTACGGGCTGTGCGGATCGAGAACGGGCGTTGAGACCAGATCTTTGTTTCGGCAAGGTGCACGCAATCAACAAGCGGTAGGTTAGCCTGCCAGGCAGCCCGTTCAGACTGCGCATACAGCAGCGGCGACCAGCGTGGCTCGATTGCCCAACCGATGTACGCTTCAGGCAAAGCCGCTCGCAACGCGGCAACAGCGGGCATGCCGTGCAGAACGTCACCCATGGCACCCACACGCACAATCAGGATGCGCGGCGCGGCGGGATTTGGTTCTTTGCTCAACGGCCTATTGTTTCAGAGCCGCTTCCAGGACGCCTCGACCATGGCAATCAATTCTCCGACGCAGCGTTGCTCATCACGGAGCCGCACCTGCAGGTCGCAGACCGCAAGCGGCCCAACGGCAGACAGCGCGCGGCGCATCGCGGGCGTCAGTTTGACCGCGTCCTTTGCCGTTGTCACGAAGCCGTCAGCATGTGCAGCCTTGGCGCGCGCGAGAAGCTTTGTGATCAGCGCATCGTCATAGCGTTGGTGATCTCGCAGGCGCAGGGTGTCTGCCGCGTGGATCCGCAGGGTCTCCAGCGACGCGCTGAAGCTCTCAGGCCGTGCTGTGCCGCAGAAGGCGAGCGGGTGGGCGGAACAGGTGCCCTCCACTATGGCCGCGCGGCGTTCAATAGTCCAGATGAGGGGCGAACGCGAACCGCTGGTCTGCCGCACAATGGGCCGTATGGCCTCAGCCTCATCGTCACGCAGCACGATGATGTCCGCGCGGCGCAGCGCTTTCATTGATTCGCGCAGGTTGCCGGCAGGCAACAGGGTGTCTCCTGCATCGGCAGCAGTGAGAAGAACGATGTCCACCGCGCGTGCCAGTTGCCGGTGTTGAAAGCCATCGTCCAGCAGGTACAGCGACAGTGTGCGGTCGGTCCGCGCCGTCCGCCGGTCCGTCTCTGCCATCTGCCCCGCACGGAAGCGCTCGTCCGCCACGTAGACCGGACAGGCAAGACGCCGTGCAATCAGGAGCGGCTCATCGCCAAACTCCTCCGCGCTGCCGTGCGGGTTCACGCGCAATGCCTGCGTGGACGACCGGCCGTACCCGCGCGAGAGCACATCGATGCCGTAGCCAGCACGCCGCAGCGCATCGCCCAGGGCAATGACAAAGGGCGTCTTGCCCGCGCCGCCCGCTGACAGGCTGCCGATGCTGATGACGGGATCGTGCAGTCGCTTTACACGCCGGGGATCACGGTCAAAGCCGCGAAACTTCCACGCCAGACCGGCAGCGTACAAAGGCACCAGTGGCAAAAGAAACGGACGCTTCATAGCGCAGTCTCGTTCAGCAACGATGTAAGCGCGGCAAGGGTTCGAGCGGTCGCGCCGCCATTCGCTTCAACGTAGGCCAGGACATTACGGCAAAGTTCGCCGTCGCCAGCCGTCTGTAGATGAGTCTGTAGTGCCGTGCAAATCTCCCTCGAGTCCGCCAAGTGCAGCGCTCCGGCATCTCTCATGCCATGGACCACCTCGCGAAAGTTCTCGTAGCTGGGTCCCATGATGACCGGAACACCGAACCGCCCCGCTTCCAACGGGTTCTGACCACCGCGCGGCACCAGTGATCCGCCAACGAATGCAATCGTGGCAAGCGCGTAGAGCGAGGCTAGCTCGCCCACGGTGTCGACCAGCAGCACAGCGCCAGACGCGATCCCAGCAGGAGCAAGCCGCCATGCGCTGAGTCGCTCAAGGTGGAAGGCGCGGGCTGCGGCAAGCTGCTCCACCTGCGCGGCACGCTCAGGATGCCGTGGCGCAAGGATCATCACGCCTTCCAAACCGGTCTTTCGCCAGCAGTCGAGCAGCAACACCTCTTCGCCCTCATGCGTGCTGCCGCACACCAGCACCTTCACGCCAGTTGGCAGATGCTTGCGCAGCAGAACGGTCAAGGGTGTCTCCTGCGGTACGCGCACATCGTACTTCAAATTACCCGTGGTGAAGACGCGCCCGGCTGGCACACCAATGGCACGCCAGCGGCGCGCGTCCTCATCGCTTTGCGCCAGCAGCAGTGAAATACGGCGCAGCAACGGCCTCCACAATGCGCGTAGCGCCATGTAGCGCGGCAGCGAGCGGTCACTCACACGCGCGTTAACCACTGCAACCGGAATGCCGCGCCGTGCACACTCAACAATCATGCGCGGCCACAACTCGCTTTCCATCAGCACGACGAGCCTGGGCTGCAGCACCCGGAGGTACGTCCGCACGGCGAAGGCAAAATCCAGCGGGTAGAAGAAAACGTTATCCACGCCAAAGCGCTCGCGTGCCACCTGTTGACCGGTTGGCGTGGTGGTGGAAACAACGATGGCATACCCCGGCAGAGCTGCTCTCATTTCCTCCACCAGCCTGGAAGCCGCCTGCACCTCGCCGACGGAGACCGCATGCAGCCAAACGAGAGGTCTGCCACGGGTTGACCGCACCACACGCTCAGGGATTGAACCCAGGCGGTCGCGCAGGCCCGCACGGTAGCGACCCTGCCGCAGCATCCGCCATCCCCACACCGGCGCGCTCAGCAGGAGAGCAGACGTAAGGGCGACGCTGTAGAGAAACATCATGCTGGTGTGGCCGGGGCCCATGACGATATAGGAGCGGCCCGGCAAGCTCACTGTACCCTGTCGCGTGCTGCGATGGATAATGATGAAGGCACCTTCTGCGACAGGTGGTCTCCTCGCCGCACGGCTTCGTCTTACCAGTATGACCCGACGCCTCTACCATTCTGCTGCAACGCTGCTGCTTACGGCTGCCGTGCCGCTTGCCTTTGCGGCCAAGAAAGAAGCGCCGCCCGCGCTGCCCGCCGCGGCGTACCCGGCCCACGACACGCACGAGAAGGAACACGTCACCATCGCGGCGGAACCGTTCGATACGCGCGCCAAGGGTGAGTTCTTCCGGGTGGACTACTCCGGCCACAGCATTCTGCCGGTGCGGCTGGTGATCCAGAACGACAGCGATACCCCGCTTGACCTGAATCAGGCACGCATCCAATTTGTCGCGGCAGATGGCACCAAGCTGCCCGCCGCGACACCGGATGAATTGAACCGGCGGCTTTTCCGCTTCAAGGACATCAAGCAGAAACGTATTCCCGGCACGCCCATCGGCTACACGCCCACGCCTGTCGACAAGAAGATTTTGGATGATGACAAGGATTTCTCCTTCTCCCAGACGGTCATCCCGCCGCATGGCAGCGCCTCTGGATTCCTCTTCTACGACATCAAGGAAGTCGATGAACCACCCTTGAAAGGCGCGGAAGTATACGTCAAGATGATCCACGCAAAAGAAGGCGCGAAGGACACTGAACTGTTCGCCTTCTCCGTGCCATTTGATAAATACTTGGTCGCTGAAAAAGCTGCGAAGGATACTGCAAAAGCCGCAACCAAGACGGACACAGCCGCGAAACCATCTCCGGAGGAGAAGGATCAGCCGTAAGCAACTCTCGGACAATCTCATGCACATGAGAAACGTTTCTGCATCGTCGCCGCGCGCTCCCTCATCTTTTCAATAGTTGTCGAAACGTATGAAAGAGGAGCAAGCATGGGCAGGTTGACAGGCAAGGTCGCAGTCGTAACAGGAGCGTCAAAGGGCATCGGAGCCAGCATCGCGGAATACCTTGCGGCTGAAGGCGCGGCGGTGGTAGTCAATTATTTATCGTCGAAGAGCGGCGGCGACGCTGTCGTGGAACGTATCACGAAGGGCGGCGGGAAAGCACTTGCCGTGGGCGCGAACGTATCGAAGCCGGTAGACATTGCCACGCTCATCGCAGAAACAAAGAGGGCGTTCGGCAAGATCGACATTCTGGTCAACAACGCGGGAACTTATGACTTCGGTCCGCTTGAGTCCATTACGCCCGAGCACTTCCACAAGCATTTTGACCTGAACGTGCTGGGATTGCTGCTGACCACGCAAGCTGCCGTGAAGGAGTTTCCCCCCGAGGGCGGATCGGTGATCAACATCAGCTCCGTGGTAGCCACGATGGCACCGCCATCTGCATCCGTATACAGCGCCACCAAGGGTGCGGTAGACACGATTACGCTCTCGCTGGCAAAGGAGTTGGGTGCCAGAAAGATTCGCGTGAACAGCATCAGCCCAGGCCTCGTGGAGACCGAAGGCAACGCCAGCTTCAGGGGAGGCGACCTCGAAAAGAATGCGGTGGCAGGCACCCCGTTGGGCCGCGTCGGCAAGCCGGACGACATCGCCAGTGCTGTCGCCTTCTTCGCGTCCGACGATTCGCGTTGGATCACAGGCGAAATCGTCAATGTCTCCGGCGGGGCACGCTGAAATTCTCATCGAGAAGATTCCCCATGGGAGCCCGGGCATCGCCGGGCTCCCATGTACACCTGCTATTTCGCCACAAAGACCAGAAAATAGTCCTGCCCGTCGGCTTTGGTGAAGTCATAGTGCTCCACTTCGCGGAAGCCTGCGTCGTTCATCTCGCGCTCCAGAATACTTTGCTTCAGTCCGTGATCGGTGCCGTTGCCGTTGCGGTCGATGATGCCGACGCGGGCGTCTGGCGCAAGTGCCGCGCGCAGTTGTTGCATGAACGGTACAGGGTGGGCAATCTCGTGATAGACCTTCAGCAACAAGACCGCATCCACGCTGTGCGCGGGCAGTCTGGGGTCGTCAGGTGTGCCCTCGACGGCCTTCACCTCCGGCAGATGTTCCTTTGCCGCGCGCTGCTCGATGGCGTTGACGGCTGCGGGATTGATGTCTTCACCGTAGACGTGTCCGGTTTCGCCCACGCGGCGCGCCGCCCGTACCGCGAACCATCCCCCGCCCGCACCAATGTCCGCCACCGTCTTGCCCCGGGTAATGTGCAGAATGTCCATGACGCGGTCGATCTGCAACTTGTTGTCGCGCCCCTGCTCCTCAAAAATTGACAGATCGCCGGCGTACGGCGTGCTGGTGGGCCGCTGCGGCATCTGCGCATGGACCGTGAGCGAAAGCAAAAACAGACGCGTGGCAAGCGATAGGCATCTCCGGCGCATGCGTGCTTGGATGCGAGCGCGCCGCCACCCGGTATAAGCACGCTCATGGTAAGTGGGTCATTGATAATGTACGAGAGCGGATCGCGGCACCACCTTGCGTACGTAAGCTGTCAGGCCGTCGTTGTGGCAGCGGGATTTGCTGCCGTCCGGCAATCCTGCGCCAGCGTACCTCCACTTCCCGCCGCCCTGGAAGAATAGAAGCAATTCGCACGGGATCGTTCGAATTGCTGTGGCCCAGCAAAGGCGTGACGAATATTGCGTCACCGCAGATACTGGAGGAGTACCGCGGTGTAATCCCTGAGTTGAATGGCGGCCCTGTGTCTCTCCAACCTGAACGGACGCCTCCTTGGCGCAGAAGCACCGCGGCTGTTCTGTTAGCCATCACAATTGCGTCGCTGCTCTTCAGCTCGCTCTTCCAGCGCTACCTGGGGCATGTGCTTGCCGATCCAAACGTCGATTTCAGAGACTACTATTTCGCTGCGGAAATGGTGCGCGACAACCCTCGAGCGAACCTGTACGAGGGTGCGACTGAGGGCAATCCGCAGCTTCGCAGTGCTCCGCCGCAGTCGCAGATCGCGCAGCGTGCCCGGCATGCAGGCTTCGACGACATTGAACTCTACCTGTATCCGCCGCTCTTCGCGGACCTGCTGACGCCGCTCACCCACCTCCCGCTGCCGGTCGCCGCGCAAGCATGGCGGCTGCTGAATCTGGCAGTTGTTCTAGGCAGCGTGCTGCTTCTGGCACGCATGCTGCGCATGCCGGTGCTGTCCAGCAGCTTCGTCGTGCTCTTGACGGCGGCGTATGCCTTTTGGCCGGTCCATGAGGCGGTGTCCCTCGGCCAAATCACGGTGGTGCTGCTCGGCCTGTGGGCAGTTGGCGTGGTGGCGTACGCGGAGGGCATGCCCGTCCTCTCTGCCGTGGCGCTAGCACTTGCAACCTCATTCAAGGTAACGCCCGTACTTCTCTTACCTGTGCTGCTCATCTGGCGGGACCGCCGGTGGCTGCTGGCGTACAGCACGGCCATGCTGGCGTTCCTCGGCATCATGGGCGGATGGAACGGCCCGGCGACCCTCCGCGACTACGCACACGTGGTGTCCGGGATGGGTGGCGTTCTGCCCGCCATGGGGAATAAGTGCATTGCAGCCGTAACAGCATGGCTGTATTACGGCCTCGTATTTGACCTGGGAAGCGTTCATGCCGTGCTCGGCGCATCACCACCAATACTGGTCCTCCTCACCCGCACCCTGAGCCTGCTGTTTTACGGAGCCTGCCTGGTACTAGTGTGGCGCGGACGAGCCATTACTGGTCTGCGTGACCGCGCGACGGTGCTTGCGATTTTTGCGCTTGCGACTGCCGTGATCGCTCCCGTCTCATGGCGGCATGGCTATACCGTGGCGTTGCTGCCGCTGGTCATCCTGTGGAGCCGCTGGTTGCCGGAGAACAGACGGAACTGGACAATTTGGACCTTGGCGCTGACCTCCATTGCCGTCGGTTCGCTCGGCTTTGACCTGCTGGCGCAAGGTCCGCTACCGCAAGTTCTTAAGATTGTGCTTGCAAGCATCTGGCCCATCTCCGCGCTTGCTCTTTGCCTCGGCGGGCTTTCGAGCTTGCAGAGGCACCGGGAACTTCTGCCTTCTGACACCTTGGCCTGATCGGGCAGTTACGGGCAGACCTTGGAACTGCGCGCGAATGCGACCCACTAGCGGATAAAAGTTATCAAAGAGTGTCCCTTTGCCGTTGCAAGCGTCTTTCCACAGGCCTACACTGAGTGTTGGCTGGCTTCGGCCACCAACCATCCCATGCTGCGGCTGACAAAAAAAGCGGATTACGGCCTAATGGCGCTGAAGTATCTCGCCGAGCAGGCCATTTTGACCGGGCGTACTGGTGCGGCCAGTGCGCAATCCGCGAAGGACATCTCCGAGGCATATCACATCCCGCCGCAACTGCTAGCCAAAATCCTCCAGACGCTTGCCAGGCAGGGTCTGCTGGTGTCGCACGCGGGAACGAACGGCGGGTATGCACTGGCGCGTCCCGCAAGCCAGATCAACGCGTTCGAGGTCATCCGCGCCATTGACGGACCGCTCTTCATCACCAGCTGCATCACGATTCACGGGACCTGCGACCTGCACGGCCATTGCACCATCAAAGAACCATTACGCAAGGTAAACGACAGTATCAAAGACATGCTGAGCGGCATTGTGATCGCCGACCTGGCAGAACCGCAGGAGACATCCACCGCGCCAGTCGCGGGTGGCCTGGTTTCCATCGCGGTATAGACACGATTTTTGCAGCCCTTCGCTCAACCTGATCAGGAGAAGACACATGAGCCTCACCGCTGAAATTGAATTGCTGGAGTCCACCCCGGTTCACACGGGTGTGCAGTTGCCCATCTACATGGACAATCACGCCACCACGGCCCTGGACCCGCGCGTGCTGGAAGCCATGCTGCCCTACATGACCAAGATTTACGGCAACGCGGCCAGTCGCAATCACGCCTTTGGCTGGGAAGCCGAGCAGGGCGTCGAAAAGGCCCGCGAGCAGATCGCCAAGCTCATCAACGCTACGCCCAAGGAAATCATCTTCACCTCCGGTGCGACTGAGGGTAACAACCTCGCCATTAAGGGCGTCGCGGAGATGTACCGCGAAAAGGGCAACCACATCATCACCCAGGTCACCGAGCACAAGGCGGTGCTCGACACCTGCAAGCGCCTGGAAAAGAACGGCTACAAGGTAACCTACCTGCCGGTGCAGCCGGACGGCCTCGTCTCCCTCGCGGACGTGGAAGCGGCAATCACGCCGGAGACTATCCTGGTCACCATCATGTACGCCAACAATGAAATCGGCGTGGTGAATCCCATTGCCGAGATTGGCAAGCTGTGTCATGCCAAGGGCGTGCTCTTCCACTCGGACGGCGTGCAGGCCGTGGGCAAGATTCCCGTCGACGTGCAGAAGGACAATATCGACCTGCTGTCACTGACGGGCCACAAGATTTACGGTCCGAAAGGCGCGGGAGCGCTCTACGTTCGGCGCCGCAACCCGCGCGTGCAGCTGAATGCGCAGATCGACGGTGGCGGTCACGAACGCGGCATGCGTTCCGGCACGCTCAACGTCCCCGGCATCGTCGGCCTGGGTGAGGCGTGCGAAATCGCCATGAACGAGATGCAATCAGAGACAAAGCGCTTGACAGGGCTTCGCGACCACCTGAAGCAGAAACTGGAAGCCGCGCTCGACTACGTCGCCGTCAACGGCAACATGGAGCACCACCTCCCCGGCAACCTCAACATGAGCTTCGTCTACGTCGAAGGCGAAAGCCTGCTGATGGGCATCAACGACATCGCTGTCTCTTCCGGCTCAGCCTGCACGTCGGCCACGCTGGAACCTAGCTACGTACTGAAGGCCCTGGGCTTGGGTGATGACGTCGCCCACAGTTCTATCCGCTTCGGCCTCGGGCGCTTCAACACCAAAGAAGAAGTCGATTACGTCGCCGATAAGCTGATTGATACCGTGCTCAAGCTGCGCGAACTCTCCCCGCTTTATGAAATGGTGAAGGAAGGCATCGACCTGACCAAGATCGAATGGGCCGCCCACTAGAAGGTTGGGCATGACCACAATGCAGAAGTTCATCACAGACCGGCTGCCACAGATCGAGGAATTATGCCGCACGCACAACGTGCAGCGGCTCTCGATCTTTGGCTCAGCATTGCGCGATGACTTCAATGCCGAGACAAGCGACGTTGATGTGCGCGTAATCTTTGATCATGTCAGCATCGAGCGTTACGCCAGGAACGCGTTTGCGTTTCAGGACGCGCTTATTGCGCTGTTGAAGCGCAAGGTCGATATGGTCAGCGGAAAGGAAATCAGGAACCCTCGGTTTCGGGACGAGATTGCGCGGACTGAGGTTCGGCTGTATGGCGCATGATCTCTGGCACCTGCTTGCGGACATGCAGCAGTTCATTGGTGAGCTCCAATTAGTGGTTGGCAGTCGAACACAAGAGGAGTATGAAGCAAACTTCATTATTCAACGGGCGGTCGAGCGCGAGTTCATCCTCATCGCAGAGGTGATCAAACGAATGCAAGCCATCTCAGGCGAGGTGCAACGTCGAATCGACTCTGTACAACGCATCACAGGATTCCGGAATGTTCTGGTTCATAACTACGACTTCGTAGATGAGCAGATTGTCTGGAGTTCCATTACGACCACGCTACCGCTGTTGAAACAGCAGATCGACGCGTGGGCAGACGAACTAGGCATGGAACCACCACCCGAGCAGACGTAATAGTTCGGAACGGCAAGCAACAGCATCAAACATTTAGCGTGACAGGAGCAACACCATGGCATACAGCGATAAAGTAGTCGATCACTACGAGAATCCACGCAACGTCGGCACGCTCGACAAGAGCAGCACGGAAGTCGGCACCGGCCTCGTTGGCGCACCGGAGTGCGGCGACGTCATGCGCCTCCAGATCAAGGTCAACCCGGAAACCCAGGTCATCGAAGACGCAAAGTTCAAGACTTTCGGCTGTGGCTCCGCCATCGCCAGCTCGTCCCTCGCCACTGAGTGGGTCAAGGGCAAGACCGTCGCCGAGGCGCTGACCATCTCCAACACCGAGATCGTCAAGGAGCTCGCACTGCCGCCGGTGAAGATTCACTGCTCGGTGCTGGCAGAAGACGCCATTCGCGCCGCCATCGGCGACTGGAAAAAGAAGAACCACGTAGATGAAGCAGAACCCGCATTGGCTGGCGCTTCAGCTTAGGCGGGAGGGGCAACGAGGGCATGGTCAATCAGTCTTGCATGTGCCTTCGCTTGGTTAACCAGACGAACGTACCGGCGCTTGTTAAAGCGCCGCCAATTAGTGGTGCGCAAAAACCGTAAATATTATCGGTGATGCCCTAGTAGCGTCTTCTGGGATGTTACGGAAAAGACACCAGTCAATGATGTTGATGGTAACAAAGAAGACTACGAGTGCACCAAGCGGGCCAGCGCAAAGGGCGAGCAGGATATCTCTGATCATTCGCGCCACGCTGGACATGACAGGAGTTTAACCGAGACATGTCGGTAGTCGGAATCAGCACGAGCACCAGCAAGGAGATGAGCGCGCCCGCGCCGCAGGCCGGAGCGCCCGTCTACTCCAGCCCCATCGCCGCGCCCGTCTCCGCGCCGCCGGACAATGCCAAGGCTCAGAACATCGCTGTCACCGAAAAGGCCCTGAAGCGCATCCGCTCCGCCATGCAGAAGGATAACGTCTCCGGTGAGCAGGGAGGCCTGCGCGTCGGCATCACCGGTGGCGGATGCAGCGGCCTCTCGTACAACATCCGCTTCGACTCGCAGCCCCGCGAGCGCGACCGCGTCTACGTCTATCGGCAGGAGGGCGACAAGGTGCAAATCTTCGTCGACCCCAAATCGTTCCTGTATCTCAGTGGCATGACACTCGATTTCGAAGAAACCCTCATGCGCCAGGGCTTCAACTTCATCAACCCTCACAGCACCAAAAGCTGCGGCTGCGGTTCCTCCTTCTCCGCCTGATTTGACAGAATTTCTGGTCCACATGAGATGCTCCCGGCGGAGAAATAACGATGAAGTTCCGGGAAATAATCAAGCTAGTAGAGCAAGACGGTTGGCGTTTGCACAGCATTGCCGGCAGTCACCAGCAATATAAGCACCCAATCAAATCGGGCCGCGTCACCATCGCAGGTAAAGCTGGTAAGGATGTACCGGAAGGCACCCGGAAGAGTATTCTTCGGCAAGCAGGACTTTGAATAGCGATGCGCGAGTATTTAGTGATCTACGAACGGGCAGCGGACGGCGGATGGGGCGCGTATGCTCCCGATCTACCTGGGCTTGGCGTGATTGGTGACACCCTAGAGGAAACTGAAGAACTCATTCGCGATGGCATAGCCTTACACCTGGCTGGTTTAACCGAAGATGGGCTGCCCATTCCTGAGCCAATCACCCGTGCCGAGCGAGTCGCCATCCCCGCCTGATGGCGCCTCCTTCCTGCGTGGACAGCATCAAGCCCCAGCCCTTCTGCTCCGCGGTTAGTAACTCCTATCATTCCGTAGCGAAGCGAGACATCTGCATTTCTACCGAGCATTCTGAAGGACAAATGCAGATCCCTTCACTTCGTTACGGGATGACAAGCGGATGGTTCCGCTTTTGGCCCAAGCGGGCAATCCATAGCTGCCACGCATCACACCCTGCATGACCTACTTTGAAATCTTCGCGCTGCCGCCCAAGCTCGGCCTCGACACCGCAGCGCTGGAGAAGACCTTCTATCGCCTCTCGCGCGAGTTCCACCCCGATCGCTTTGCCTCAAAGCCTCCGGACGAGCAAGCGGCGGCAACAGAGAAATCCTCGCAGCTCAATGACGCCTACCGCACCCTGCGCGACCCCATCCGCCGCACCGAATACCTGCTGGAGTTGGAAGGTGTGGAGCTTGAAGAGCAATCCGTAAAGGCAACAGAATCCGCCCGTGCCACGGGTACAGACAAGAAGCAGATTGTCCCGCCTGACCTGCTCGAAGAGGCATTCGAGCTCAACATGCAGCTGGAAGAAATGAAGATGGCCAAAGCCACGGGTGACGACGACCCGCAACTCCGCAAGGACCTCGAATCCGCTAAACAGAATTTCACCGCCATGCTTGACGCCTCACAACAGCAGCTGCAGGCCGAGTGGACCAGCTGGGACGCGGCCGTGGACAGTGGCGACGATGGCGCAAAAGACGCCGCCAAGGACGAGATGGTCGCCATCCTGAATCGCCGGTCCTATCTCCGGAATCTGGTACGCGACGTGAACGCGGCGCTCGAATAGGTCAGCCGCGCGGCGTTTGCCAGGGTTGCATATGTTCGATCCGCTCGGCAAAACGTTTCCGTGCAGCTTCAATCTCATTGCGATGCTTTTCGGCCCAAATCCACACGCCGCAGAACGCATGTCCAAGGCTTTCGCCGAGCGAAGTCAACTCGTACTCGACGCGTGGCGGGATGACGGGAAAGACGGTGCGCAGCAGCAGGCCGTCGCTTTCCATCTGCCGGAGCGTTTTGGTCAGCATCTTCTGGCTGATGCCGTGCACCTCAATGGCGATTTCACTGAACCGCAACCGTCCGCGCTCATGCAGCGCGTCCAGCACCAGCATGGTCCACTTGTCCGCGACACGTTCAATGATCTCGCGCACGAGAGCGTCGATGATGGGGTCAGTCTGTGCCGGTGGACTCTGTAGCGGCATTGCCACCATGGGAGATGGTTGCTTCATGCGCCAAGTGTACGCGCATGCAATACTTTCCCGCTGGTAACCAGGGCGCGAGTAAGTGCCTACTTCTCGCTTTGTAAGAGCGGGCCTATGCTCGATTCTGAGGTGAAGATATGCAGATGCAGGGCAACACAATTTTGATTACCGGTGGTGGTTCGGGCATTGGCCGCGCGTTGGCAGAGGCCTTTCACAAGGAAGGAAATCACGTCATCATCGCCGGTCGCCGTAAAGCGGTTCTAGACGAGGTCGCAGCGGCAAACCCCGGCATGCGTACCGAGGTGCTCGACATCGATCATGCAGATTCCATCAGGACTTTCGCCGTAGATCTGCTGGGGAAATATCCGGCGCTGAATGCCGTCCTGCACAATGCGGGTATGATGCGCAGCGAAGATCTGAAGCAGGGCAAGACTGAAGACGCCGAGGCGACCATCACGACCAACCTGCTTGGTCCCATCCGCTTGAACAGCGCTCTCTTGCCGCACCTGCTTCAACAGCCAGCAGCGACCGTGCTTACCGTTTCGTCCGGCCTGGCGTTTGCACCGCTTTCCATGACGCCCACTTATTGCGCCACGAAAGCAGCGATTCATTCCTACACGCAATCCTTGCGTTTCCAGCTGCGAGACACCGCAGTACAGGTGATCGAAATCGTGCCGCCCTACGTGCAGACGGAGTTGATGGGTGAGCGTCAGAAGAGCGACCCCGCAGCCATGCCGCTCACCGACTACATCCGCGAAACGATGGGTCTGCTGAAGTCACAGCCAGACGCTGATGAAATCCTAGTCGAACGCGTGAAGCCACAGCGCTTTGCCGCGGAAAGTGGCAAGTACCACGAGTTCTTCAACACCTTCAACGAACGAATGATTGCCGCACGTCCGAACGGCTGACAACGCTACGCGGCGGGTACGGTCCACGGATCGTACTCGCCCAGCGACCACATCTGCCCCTCGGGGTCACGCACCGTGAAGGCCTGGCCACCGTAACTCATCGTCCGCAGTGGCAGAACAATCTCCGCGCCCGCGGCTTTGGCCCGTTCCCACACAGGCGTGCAGTCCTTCACGATGAGGTAACTTCCACCCGTAGTCCTGCCGCCGCACTCCGCCGGAGTAGTGTTCAACCCCGCAGTCTCGGCATTCAGCCCCACGGTGCCCAGCATGAACATGCCATTGCCAAATAGCAGCTCCGCGTGCTGCACCGCGCCATCAGGTGTACGGTAGACGGCGTGCTCGGTAAATCCAAGCACACGCTTCAGCCACTCGATTGCGGCGTTCGCATCCTTGTAGGCGGCGCTGGGAATCACGGTGACGGTTTGCCCTGCAAGACTCATGCGCAACATCGTACGCCCGTCAGTCCAGTTCCATCACCAGAATCCGTCCGTCCGTATGATAGCTGCCGCCGGTTGCGGTGGTCGCTTCGCGCACCGGGTTCACCGGGGTAACGTATGCGGCACCGCTGTACGATCCGGAGCTGTCCAGGCTATCGCGCAGAAAGTTCCGCTCGTCATCAATGGCCGGTGCGATGGAGTGCGTGATCCCTCCGTCCCGATCATCGAGTTCAAATCCGTTGTCGTAGGTTGCAGAGCCAACCCACAGCGGCTTGCCATCTACCGTCTGCGTCGTCTGCCAGAGGCGCACATGATGCCGCTCCGCCGCCACCCGCAGCGTGTCACCGCGCGCAAAACTGAGGTCTTGGGACCGGCCAAACAGGTACAGCGTACTCATGGGTACCTCGCGGTACGGCTCACGGCTCAGCGTGGACAGCAGACCGTGCAGAATCGCGATGTTACGGTCCGCATCCACGGCAAACCACCCGGAGCGCGTAAATGCATCGCGCACCTGCTGCTCCGTTCCCATCAGCGCGAAATTAACGGCATCGCCAAGATTGCCCCTCCCATCGTCATCACGGCGCGGCAGCGTATCAAAGATCGTGGGCTGGAGTAGCTTTACCAGCTCCGGCCGGACAGCACCCGGTGGCGCTGTGGCAACCGGTTCCGCGAAGCTGACGGTCAGCTTGAAGGTGCCGGTTCCGGTGATCTGTTCACTTAGATTGGCTCGGACAAACAGATTGCCGTATGTGCGCGTGGTCAGGGTGTTGGACCCGCCAATAAGAAACGGATATGCCGCCGGGTTACTACCAATCCGCCCAATCAGGGCACCGGTGTTGGCCGTCGGCAGAGGGTAGCTCCGCAGCAGATCGCGCCAAAGATGCGTCATGCCATCCGCTGTGACGGTCTGGCCGGAGGCAAGCGTGACCGTTCCCGTGGCTGACATCGCGACCTGATCGCCAGCAATCAGCGGGATACCGGTGTCGATCCAGCCCTTCGCGGCGTCCACGCTCTCTTCGTAGCTGTGGTTGTGCTTGACCGTGGACATCGTCACACGCTGAGCGGGGATCGCTTCCACACGTGGTCGTTGCACAGCCTGCCCACCCGCATGCGCGAGCGGAAAAAACGTCAAAACCAGGCCGGCAATACGCATCTCTCATAGAGAGACGCGGCACAGCGCGGCGCGGATGTTCACGCTTAGTGCGGCAAACGCGTGCGTCGCACCCGCCCGGCAGAGCATCCGAAGATCCATGGCAGAGCAGAACCGCGTCGTCGGCATCGATCTTGGAACCACCAACTCCCTTGTCGCATTTCTGGAAAATGGTGTACCCGTTGTCATTCCGGGTGAGGATGGCTCTCCGCTGGTGCCTTCCGTTGTGGCCATCGAGAACGGCAAGACGGTCGTCGGTAACGCTGCCCGCGGCACGCTGCTGTCCGAGCCCGGCAATGCCGTCTACAGCGCCAAGCGCCTGATGGGGAGGGGCATTGATGATGTGCGCGCCGAACTCTCACTCTTCCCCTTCCGCATTGCGGATGACCAGAAAAGCGATGAGGTGCTGCGGCTGCATGTTGGCGAACAGACGCTGACACCACCCCAAATCTCTGCGCTTGTGCTGGGCCAGCTCAAGCGCAATGCCGAGCGCTACTTCGGCCAGCCGGTCACGCGCGCCGTGATCACCGTGCCAGCCTATTTCAACGACGCACAGCGCCAGGCCACGAAGGACGCGGGCCGCATCGCCGGTCTGGACGTCCTGCGCCTGGTCAATGAACCGACTGCCGCCGCGCTCGCTTATGGACTCGACCGTAAGAAGGAAGGCATCGTCGTGGTCTACGACTTTGGCGGCGGCACCTTCGATGTCTCCATCCTCAAGCTGCACGACGGCATCTTCGAGGTCATCGCAACCAATGGCGACACGCACCTGGGCGGCGACGATATCGATAACCTGCTGATGCATATCGCACTCGACGAGGTCAGCAACGACCTGGGCGTCGCGGCCACACCGGCTGTCGTGCAGAACGTGCGCAAGGCCGTCATCGAAGTGAAGATAGCGCTCTCCTCAGCCGAAACTGCAAGGTTTGACATCGATCTTGGCGATGGCAAGCACTACCAGCGCGAGATCACGCGCGCTCAATTTGAGCAGCTCATCGCGCCGGTCATCGCACGCACCGCCGGTCCGGCCAAACAGGCGCTTAAGGACGCCGCCATCGCGCCGGAGCAGATCGATGAGGTAGTTCTCGTCGGTGGGTCCACGCGCATCCCCGCCGTGCGCGCTCTCGTCGACGAGGTCTTTGGCCTGTCGATGCGCGGCAAACAGGCGCACACGGAACTCAACCCGGACGAAGTCGTCGCGCTCGGCGCAGCCGTGCAGGCGGACATCCTTGCGGGTGGCTCCGAGGCAACAAACGAGCTGTTGCTGCTGGATGTCACGCCGCTGTCTCTCGGCATCGAGGCGCTCGGCGGCGTGGTGGCAAAGATCATTCAGCGCAATTCCACCATTCCGGCCAGCGCTACAGAACACTTCACCACCGGCGTCGATGGTCAGACCAACGTCGCTATCCACGTTGTACAAGGAGAGCGTGAATTGGCCAAAGACTGCCGCTCACTCGCTCGCTTCGACCTGAAGGGCATACCGCCCATGACCGCAGGCCTGCCGCGCATAGAGGTCAAGTTCCTGATCGATGCCAACGGCATCCTGCAGGTAAGCGCACGCGAGCAGCGCAGCGGCAAAGCGGCGGAAGTCGAGGTAAAACCCAGCTACGGCCTGACCGACGCACAGGTCGAAGACATGATTCTGGCCTCCTTCGATTACGCCGAGGACGACCTGGAACAGCGGCAGGTGATCGAAGCAACCAATGAGGCAAACACCATCAAAGCCGCCGTGGAGAAGGCGCAAAAGGAAGCAGCCTGGCAGCAACTCTCTTCCGATGAGATTGAGCACATCAAGGCGGCGCTGATCGAGCTGGACGCCAGCATCCGGGGCGGCGACTACCGTGTGATTCGCAATGCGATTGAGTCCATGGACAAGAAGACGCGCCGCTTGGCGGACATCATGATGAACTCCACCCTGAGCGAGGCGATGACCGGCAAGACCATGGCAACCGCCGGAGAAGAGATCGGCGAAGGTCCCACCGCACCCCATCCCTTCGCACCGGCGCAGATCGATGAATCACCAATTACCCGGTAAATAGCAGGCGCAACGCCGTCGAAAGCCGATTGCCAGCCACCACCTGCAATTCACCTGGTGAACAACGCTTGCTACAGCTTGCCGATCACTTCCAGTTTTACCTTCGCCAGGCCTTGCCCAAGCATGCCGATCTCACGGGCGGCAGCAGAGGAAAGATCGATCACGCGGTTCGGCGAGAGCGCGCCGCGGTCGTTAATACGAACGATCACGGACCGCGTGGAGGCCAAATTGGTGACGCGAACCAGCGTTCCTAACGGCAGCGATTTATGCGCGGCGGTCAGTTGCGACTCGTCGTAGGCTTCGCCGGAGGCGGTGGGGCGACCATTCCACATTGATCCGTACCAGGATGCCAGCCCTTGAAGTGGGCTGCTGAGGAAATGGTGCTTCTTGGATGAAGCGGGAGGCGCGAGAGGCGCTGCTGGTGCAGGGACAAGCGGCGCGGCTCCGGCTGCGATCTCCATGCGGTTGACCACATGCTGGCCCATGAACGCCGTAATGGCAGAGCCGCCTATCATTGCGATGCCGAGGGTCAGTGCGCGACTGCGGCGCGGCAGGTAAATCAGTGCCCGGACATGACGTCCGGTTGTGTGGATGAAATTGCTTGTGACGAAGTTCTTGCGTGTGTGGACCGGACCATTTCCGGCTAAATACAGCTTCAAGCAGTGTGCCTGCGAGACGATGAACATGACGGTGTTCGCAGTCATGGAAGAGCTAGAGATAAAGCGTGTCTGAAGGTGCGAAACACGGCTGTTTTTTCTCCAGCGATCCTGAACTCCGCCGTTTCCTCGTCTTCTTTCCGTGTAAGGATGTGCGCTCTTGCGGCGCTTCCCAGCTGCCGCGCTTCGCGGCTCTTCCCCTCCGTGAAGGGAAACATGGTGCAAGGGTCAAAAACGAGCAACTCTTGGGAACCCGGAACACCGGGGAGCGTCCGTCCGAACCTGATACAGTCTATCGTGTTTGCGTCGAACGGTACAGAGAATTTCCGTCTGGATTGTGCGGAAGAGTTGCGCAATCAGCTACTTACAACGATCTGGTGACGTAAACGGACGTGTTGTCCAAAACGCTGTCGTTTACGATGAGGAAGAGGATCCCATGGACACTTTGATCGCGGCGCGCCGGACTGAGGATATTGCGCTGGACCTGCTGAAATTTATTGCTTCCACCACCAACGTCGTGAAAGGCGGTAGCAGCGGCACCCCCGGCTTCGCGAGTGCCTCCGCCTCCAAGGGCGAGGACCAGGTCACGCAGCTGCTGGATCTTTACAGCCGCTGCAAGACAGCCGTTGAAGGCACCCCAAAGAAGTGAATATCACCGGGCGCGGTGCGGGCGAACTGCCACTGCGCATTGCGGTAGTTGGCGCGGGGGCCTTCGGACGCAACCACCTGCGCGTGTACCGCGCGCTGCAGCAGGAGGGTGCGCACGTACACCTTCAGGCATGCGTTGATCCCAGCGCCGCAGCGCGCGATGCAGTCGCGGCCGAGTACGGCATCCCTGTCTTCGCCTCACTCGATGCGCTGCTGCAAAGCGGAATGGCGCTGGACGCAGCCAGCGTCTGCACGCCCACCGTCCACCATGCCAGCGCGGCGATCCAATTACTAAAAGCTGGCTTGGATGTCCTGATCGAGAAGCCCCTCGCGCCATCGCTGGCGGATGCCGATGCCATCCTGAACACCGCCCGCGAGCGCGGCAGGATCGTGCAGGTGGGGCACCTTGAACGCTTCAATCCAGCCGTCATCGCAGCCATGCCGCTGTGCAACCGGCCCATGTTCTTTGAGTCGCACCGGCTCAGCATCTTTACGCCGCGCTCTCTGGACGTGGATGTGGTGCTGGACCTGATGATCCACGATCTCGACATTGTCCTGACTCTCGCCGCATCGCCGGTGCGCGAGGTACGTGCCGTCGGCCTGCCGGTGCTCTCGGCCAAGACAGACATCGCCAATGTGCGCGTCGAGTTCGAGAGTGGTGCCGTTGCCAACTTCACTGCGTCCCGCGTCAGCACGGAGCGCGTCCGTAAGTTGCGCTTCTTCCAGCCACACCAGTATCTGTCGCTCGACTTCGCGCGGCAGGATCTCTTGATGATCGATGTCACCGCCGCAGCTTCCCTCACCCCCACGCAAATGCAGGCACTGTTCGCCTCTGGCGCGCCGGGCAGCGATGAGTCGCATTCCCACGCCGACATTGAAGCTCACCTGGCTGCATTACGCGCGGGTCAGACGCAGGCTGGGATGTCCGATGCGCTGATCGCGGACAGCATCCCTTCACAGTTCACGGCAGCTGGCAGTGTGCAGGCGTCAGTGGCACAGCCCCATCCTTCGGCAGGCCTTTCACTGCGCAAGGTGCCCACGGAACCTGGCGAGCCGCTGCGGCTGGAGATCGAGAGCTTCCTCCATGCAGTGCGTACCGGCACCATACCCTGCGTCACTGGCGAGCATGGCCGCGCCGCGCTCGCCCTTGCGTTGGAGATAAACCGTGCGATTGCGGAGCACGCTGGACGTGCAGGCCTGCAGATCCCGCGCTAGCGTGCGAACGTGTGCACCGTTTCTGAGGAGACTGGATGGAACTTGAGAAACAGACACGTGCTGACGCAATTGCTTCCTTGAAGCGCTATTGCGAGCGGAATCTGCCAGAGCCGCTAGGCGACCTTCCAGCAAGCATGTTGCTGGACTTCTTTCTGGAAGAGGTCGGCCCAGTCATCTACAACCAGGCCATCAGCGATGCGCAGACGCGCCTACAACGAAATCTAACCGACCTGTCCGGCGACCTGTACGAGAAGCCCTTCGGCTACTGGCCCAATCTCGAGGCAAAGCGCAAGCGGCGGTAAAGTCATTCTTCGCCTCCGCGCCAGCCCCTTGAAGCATCTCGCGATGCAATATTGCATTGATGCGCGATTGATAGCCCTTCCCCTGCGACTTGAGCCACGCCAGCACATCGGCATCGTCACATGGTATGTGCCGCAAGAAGCAGCGCTGTTCCGTTGACCAGCGCGTCTATTGGACGTGCAACTGTATAACTACATCGGACCACTGGCTAACGGACAGCCTGCATGCTATACCGGAAGAGCTGATCGAAGTCGGTTCGGATCGTCAGTTCCGTGCTCTCATGTTTTGCGATGGCGGTTTCAATGGCCTTCTGCGCGGATTCGCGCTTGTAGCCCAGGTTCACCAGAGCGGACAGGACATCGTCCGCCACAGGCCCCTGCTGAAAGCCGCTGATATGTGTCGTGGGCGTGGTCCCCTGCAGGTCGTCCAGCTTATCTTTCAGTTCCAGCACCACGCGCTCGGCGGTCTTCTTGCCAATGCCGGGAATGCGTGTAAGCTGCGCGTGATCGCCTCCTCGGATGGCCGCGACAAGCGATGCAGCGGGCAGGCCCGAGAGCACGGTAATCCCAAGTTTCGGCCCGATGCCGCTGACCGTAATCAGCCGCTCAAAGAGGCGCTTTTCGTCGCGGTCGAGAAATCCGAACAATGCAATCGCATCCTCGCGCACCTGCGTGTTGATGTGCAGCGAGACCTCAGCGCCCTCAGCTGGCAGCGCGGAGAAGGTCGGCACGGAGATGCTCACGTCATATCCCACGCCACCGCACTCCACCACCGCCTGCCCCGGTGTTTTGCTGAGCAGCCGTCCGCGCACATGGGCAATCATGCTGCTGATTGTAGAGTTTTAGTGGTGGCCGTGCAGCGGGAATCACGTTGCATAGCAGGAGAAGAGCCGTTTCACTTGCGGAAGCAACGATGACGAAAGAAGAGCACGGTATATATTCTTTGGGTATGGATGAGCTCGTGTTCAATGTGCATCAGGAGCCGGATGGCGGTTACTGGACCCGCGCCGAATCTGCCGCCATTTTCACCCAGGGCGACACGTGGGATGAGCTGTGCGCCAATGTGCGTGAGGTCGTGGACGCCTTTTACGACGGTACGTCAGCCAAACCGAAGAAGGTTAGGCTGCACCTGGTCCACGATCAGGAATTGCTTGTCGCCTAAGCTGCCGCGCGATGTGTATGGCGTCCGGCTAGCTCGCGTCCTCTGCTCGCATTTCGGCTACGAGCAGCGTAACCAGATTGGCAGTCACATTATTCTGGATCAAATCGCTGGAGGCTCCGGTCACCTTGCCATCCCAGCACACAAACCGCTGCGTGTTGGGATGCTCGCTGCCTTATTGAGCGATTTCGAACAACAAACAGGACGCACACGCGAAGAAGTTCTTAGGCGCATATAACGCTAGCTCCGGCGACGGTAGAGGATCTGAAACGGGTACCCATCGTTCGCCGGAAACAGCTTGTTAACGGCGCGAAGCCGTTCTGCCAGAGCGGGCGCGGACAGCAGCGGATACTCGCGCTCGCGCAGGTCTGCGTAGTCGAAATCGAGGTAAAGCGAGAGCTGATAAATCGCCAGCGTGTCCGCGAAGGTTGCGGCCTGGAACGCACCGCGTGCCTTTTCGTCGATACGGCCCGGCGACCGTGGCGTGGACGGACGCGGGCTGCTGGCATTCTCTGGCAGCGGTTGGCCCAGAGCCTCGGCGCGCTCCTCCCATGCATCCATGGAGGTCTCACCGCGCACACCCGTCGTGGCCTGCTTCCAGACGAGATCCCCGAAGCTGACAGGCACACCAGCCGTATCCACAAAGTTATGCGAGACGTTGATGAAAAATTCAAACGCCAGCGCGAACCTGTCGTTGTGCAGGCGGCTGGAGAGAAAGACGAATTCGTCGCTGCCGACAATTGCATTGCGGTGGCAAATAGCCTTGTCTGCCAGCGCGGCTGTGTACGCGGGAGCAATTAACGTGCGGTCCGCCTCAGAGAACGGCGCGGACTCGTCGCCATCCAGCCGCGCTCCGGAAAGCGCCAGCGGCACAAAGAGGTATACAAAGCGCGCCAGCCCGTGGGCAAGCACCGGCGGCACTGTTCCCACCAGCCGCGCAAGTTCGATCGGTGTGGTGTTGGGCGCGTCCAGGCGGCCCAGCGTGGCATAGCGCACGCCGTTGGGTGCCGTCGTGGAGGTGGCTTGACTGGCCGCGTCTTCTGGCGTCAGCAGGCCGGTCTGGAGTGTTTCAGTCATTCACCGTATATTCTAACGTTGGAACAGGTCAGCGCACCGCAAACTCCATGGCAAACGTTAAGTCAGCCCGTCCACTCTACGCCCCGCAGTACACCGGCCCACGCTTCTTCGGTGCGCCCGTGGGCGACTTTTCCATGCTGCAAACGCTGCTCATCACCGTCGCGGCGGGCGTGGCTTCCTTCTTTGCGGCTACGTTTGTGGCAATCATGAGCATCCTGTTCCTGACCCAGGCGCTTCACAAGCAGGTCGACTTCGCCATCAGCTATCGCTGGATAGGTCTGCCGGTGGGTATTCTCGTGCTGCTAACGGCCGGCGTGTATCTCGGATCGCTGCTGATTGCGCGCCTCCGGCGCAGAGGCGCATCCTGAGCGAGAGCCGGGCTCACAAACCTCGGACTCCCGTGATGCGACGTCTTCTGGCGAGGCCAGATGCATCGCTCTCTTAAGGTAGTGCCTGGCCCTTCGAGACTCACTCGTTACCACGCATCAGCCCTCTTCGGACGGTCTCATCGCCTCAATCCTGGCCACCGAAACCTCTCCACCTGCTTGTCTGGCATGCGCCACCAATTCGTCCACCAGCGCCCGGCATTCACCGATTCCCGTGGCGAGCAACTCGCGAAACGATGGGATGCGCGACATCGTCCATAACATGCCCGCCACGGTCCATGCTGGGCTGGCGTTTAACAATGATTTTCCTGATGGGTATAGCCGGTACCCGAGACGCTGAATCAAGGTGAAACTCTCCTGCACTCCTCGTGCGAGCACCATTGACTGACTCCAGGACGCACCGCCACCACGCCGGACACCGGCCACGGAGACGCTCTCAAATGCAATGCACAGCGGCACATGGCAGCGAAGCCAAAGCAGCATGTCGGCCTCCAGCACAGCTGGCAGCCCGGCAGCAACGAAAATGTGCACGCAGCCCTGATCGTTCATCTTACTTTTTTGACCCGCGGCACCCACCTTGGCGCTCAGCCTGCCGTCCTGGTCGACAGTAGCTTGCAGGAACGGCATGCCAAACGAGCAGCGCTCCGCGCCGACCGCATCCCGCAGCCGCTCAGGGTCAAAAGTGTTACACATGAACAGCACGCGCTTTGCGGCGCTGCGCTGAAGCTCTGGCATAATCATGTCGATCTGGTGAGCGAGCACCGTGACAACGACGAGATCATATGGGGTCTCCTCGTCGAGCGTATCCGCCACACGTACGTCCGCACGCTCGCCCTTCGTATTGACGATGCCCTGCTCGCGCCGCAACTGTTGCAGTCGCACGGAGTTTGGGCGCGCAATAGCGGTTACCTGATGGTGTCCATTACGAGCCAGATGGAAGGCGAACGTGCTACCGATCCTTCCGGCGCCGAGGACAGCAATGCGCAAAGGCGCGGGAGAGTCTTTATTGAGTTCCTTACTCATACTGAGCTGATTCTAAATTCACCAACTCGACTCTCAAGAGTCAGGTTGCACATCTCACTTCCGCACTGTTTCGTTTGCCGTTAAGTTTGCCGTTAAAACGTTCGCTGCATCGTTTCCACTACACTTGCGGACATGGCTGCACGCGGATTCACGGCGGAATACAACCAACCCGAGTCATACCGCTGGACCATCGGGCTGCTGCTAGGCCTTGGCGTGCTGGTCAACTACTTCGACCGGGTAAACCTTTCCGTCTCACATGATGCGCTGGTGCAGAGCTTCAACATCACACCGGCAGCCTTTGGACAGCTCTCGGCCGCATACTCCTGGACCTACGCGGCTTGCCAGCTCCCCACAGGCGTTGTGCTGGACCTGTTTGGCGTCCGGCGGGTCTCCATCGCTTCCATCTTTATCTGGGGACTTGCCTCGATTGCCGCGGCTTTTGCGCCGGGCGTGGCGCTGTTCTTCGCGGCGCGCCTGCTGCTTGGCATTGGCGAGGCACCCACCTTTCCCGCGAATGCAAAAGCAGTCGGTGCCTGGTTCCCGGCCAGCGAACGTTCCCTGGCAACCGCAATCTTCGACAGCGCCGCCAAGCTGGCCAATGCCATCGGCGTACCCCTGCTGGGATTGTTGCTGCTGCGGGTGGGGTGGCGCATGTCCTTCGGCTTTACCGCGGCCCTGTCCTTTACCTATCTGCTCATCTTCGCGGCAATGTACCGTGAGCCGCACCGCTTTTCCATGCGCAACGTCGTGCTGCACGCCAGCGAGGCGGGAGATCCGCAGGCGTCGCTGGCACCGCCCATTCCGCTGGCACGGTTACTGCGCGAGCGCAAGGTGATCGGGATCGCCATCGGCTCCGGTGCATATAACTACACGTTTTACCTGCTGCTGACGTGGTTGCCAACCTATCTCTCGCACACGCTGCACATCTCCTTGCACGACACGTTCCTGTTCACCGCCGCGCCATGGCTGCTGGCCGCGCTCTCTGGCCTGCTGATTGGCGGCGTGCTCGTGGATTCTTTAATCAAGCGCGGTTACGACGCCCCGCACGTGCGGCGAGCCGTCCTGATCGGTGGCACAGTCTGCGGGCTGGGCATCGCAGGCGCGATCTTCGCGCACAGCACCCTCTCCGCGCTCATTCCCATCTCGATTGCCATCAGCGGCCTTTCCGCGGCGTCGCCCGTGATTTGGAGCCTGCCGTCACTCCTCGTTCCAAACTCCAGCACCGGCAAGGTGGGCGGCATCTTTAACTTCTCAAACCAGATCTCCGCCATCGCCGCGCCCATCATCACCGGCATCACGGTGCAGCGAACAGGGGCGTATGCCTGGGCCTTTGGCATCGCTGCCATCTATCTCGTCATCGGCATCGCGTCGTACCTCATCCTGCTGCGGCGCATCGAGCCGGTTCAAGTGGAGGATGCGCTTGGCGAAGCATGACGAAAGAGGGACGAGATACATCAACGGCTCAGCCTGTAGAGATTTCACGCGACCATGCGCCGCTGCGGCCTTTGGGGCGTGCCTGTTGCTATTGGTCTGTCTGCCCGGGCATGGGCAGACCTCTTCTGGAAAGCCTCCCGGTCCATTGCAAGCAGCCAGCGACGACGATGATCCGAAGGTCATTCTTGAGCTTGGCGCGGCCACCAGCTGGAACACCACTGGCGGTGCGGCCACCTTTGCACCGAATCTTGCCGCGGAGATCACGCCCCTCGAAAATTGGCTGGAGATCGAGGCGGGCGTTTCTCCCTTTTTCACGCGCAACTCCACGGAATGGGATACAGACCTGCTCTTCAAGAAGCCGTGGACCCTGTCGCGAACGGCGGAGTTCATGCTGGGGGCCGGGCCGGAATGGGTTCACCTCAGACAATCTGGGAAGACGACAAACTCCCTGGCCGGGGAGGTTGCGGGAGACTTCATGTTCTGGCCAAGCGGCAGGCACCACTTCGGCTGGTTCCTTGAACCGGCGTACGACTACAGCTTCGCAGCCGGGCACCAGCAATCCATCGGGATGAGCGCGGGTCTGCTGATCGGCATCGGAAGGCGGCACGAACCATGACATTGGTGGCATGATCGAAGTGCGGCGCTGTGCTTCAGCATCTCTTAAGGGAGTGGCTCATACGATACGAGTCGTGGTGAACCAACGCGCCGGCGCATGCCTTGTTGTTCTGTGTTGTGTTGCGCTGTGTGCGGCGGCGCAGACGCCACAGGTAGCGCCTCCGCTCACGCTGGAGCAGGCAATCGCTCTCGCCCAGGCCAACGAACCAGCCTTTGCCGCCGCGCAGGCCGAGCAGAAAATACAGGCACTGGAGCGCACCAATGCACGCGCCGCGCTGCTGCCAACAGCGACGTATCACAACCAGGCCATCTATACCCAGCCGAACGGCGTTCCCACCAGTCGCATCGGGCAAACCGCCAACGCGCCCTCACCCATTTTTATCGCAAACAACGCTGTCCGCGAATACGCCAGCCAGGGTGTCTTCAACGAAACCGTTGGCCTCGGGCAGATCGCGGCGCTGAAGCTCGCCGACGCTACCGCCGCATTAACCACCGCAGAGCTCGAAGTCGCGCGCCGTGGCCTCGTCGCAACCGTCGTCTCGCTGTATTTCGGCACTGGCGCGGGACAGACCAAGGTAGAGATCGCGCAGCGCGCATTAGCCGAGGCGAACCGCTTCGTCGTCATCACGCAGCAGCGCGAGGCCGCCCGTGAAGCGGCACACGCGGATGTCCTGAAGGCGCAGCTCACGCAGCAACAGCGCGGGCGCGATCTGGACGACGCGCGGCTGTCCGCGGAGAAAAATCGCCTGGAACTCGCCGTTCTGCTTTATCCAAATCCGGCAACAACCTTCACGCTTGCCCCGGCAAGCAGCCCGCCGCCTCTGCCAGACCGTGCCGGCGTGCAGACCCTTGCCACCACCAACAACCCCGAACTTCGCAGCGCTCTGGCGTCGTTGCAGATCAGCCAGGCCGAAACCTACACCTCGCGCACCGCCCTGCTGCCGGAGCTTGGCCTGAACTTCACCTACGGCATCGACGCCACCAACTTCGGCGTGAACGGCCCGGACGGCATCCGCAATCTGGGCTACAGCATGAGCGCGCAACTCGACATCCCGGTGTGGGACTGGCTCTCCACCGAGCGCCGCATCAAGCAGGCCAGGCTCCGTGAGGGTGTCGCAAAAATCGTTCTGAGCGCGGCCCAACGGCGGTCCGTTGCAAACCTCCAGGAGTTCTACGCGGAAGCTGAAACCGCCAGCAAGCAGCTTGCATCGCTGGATACGACCGTCATCACCGCGCGTGAGAGCTTGCGCCTCACCAACCTGCGCTATGTCGATGGCGAAAGTACCGTGCTGGAGGTTGTCGACGCAGAAAACACGCTGACCGTGGCGGAGAACGCACAAGTGGACGGTCTCTCCCGTTACCAGCTTGCCCTGGCCAACCTTCAGACCCTGACAGGACGATTCTGATATGAACGTGCGCACTGCTTCTACCCTTTGGCTGCCGCTCTGCCTCGGTACCGCGTTGCTGCTCACGGCGGGCTGCAAGAAGAGCGCCGACGAGACGCCCGATGTATCCGTCACCGTGCAGGCAGCGCATCCCACGCAGGGACCGATTGCGGAAGAAATCGCGGCGGACGCAATCCTTGCCCCGCTCGCGCAAGCTGCCATTTCGCCGCGCGTCAGCGCCCCCATTCGCGCGGAGTACGTTCAGCGCGGCGCGCATGTCCGGCGCGGCCAACTGCTGATTGCACTGGAAGCCCGTGACCTGGCCGGCGGCGCGCTGGACAGCCGCGGCGCATTCATTTCCGCACAGGCAAATTACACCGCGACGACGGCGGCCACCATCCCCGGCGACGTGAAAAAGGCCCAGGGCGACGCCGATCAAGCCAAAGCCGCGCGCGACGTTGCCCAGCGCGCCGCGGATGAGCGCCGCCGCCTCTTTCAGCAGGGTGCGCTCTCTGGGCGTGACGCCGATACCGCCTATGCGACTGCTGTTCAGGCGCAGACCGCGTACGACCAGGCGCTTCAGCACCTCCAGTCCGTCCAGCAAACCACGCAGCGCACGGACAAGGAAGTGGCACAGGGGCAGTTAACCTCGGCGCGCGGCAAGCTGGCGTCTGCCGAAGCCCAGGCCAGCTATGCCGCGCTGCGCAGCCCCATCAACGGCGTGGTCACGGAGCGGCCACTCTTTCCCGGCGAAACCGCGCAGGCCGGCACACCGGTCATCACCGTCATGGATACCTCGTCGCTGCTGGCAAAGCTTCACATCTCCGGCGCTAGCGCGAGCAAACTTGCGCTGGGTCACAAGGCGGAGGTGACAGTTCCCGGCTTGCTGGACCCGGTGGAAGCCAGGGTCAGCTTCATCAGCCCCGCGCTCGACCCCGGCTCCACCACGGTCGAGGTCTGGCTGAAACTGCCCAATCCGGACGGACGTCTCAAAGCGGGCACACCGGTCCACGCCGTCATGCAAGGCGATACCGTCGCGGACGCTCTCCAGTTGCCCGCTGCTGCCATCCTGCCCGGGGAGAGCGGTGGCACCAACGTGCTGGTCGTGGGAGCCGACGGTGCCGCGCACAAGCGGCCCGTCACCCTCGGCATCCGCACACCGGAAACGGTGCAGATACTCTCCGGCGTCTCCGCTGGGGACAACGTCGTCACGGAAGGCGGCTACGGCCTTGACGACGGCACCAAGGTGAAGGTCGGCAAGCCCGGCGAAGACGACGACAAACCGGGCGACGATAAGCCTTCCGCGGCAAAGGAAAAGCCAGGCGCGGCCGGGGACAAGGACTGATGCCCGCGCCGCTCGAAAACACGCCAGCCAAACCGGCGGAGACGTACTGGCTGGCGCGGTCCGTTCGCACCGTGCTCTTCCTTGCCGTCGCGCTCACGGCGGCGGGTATTTATGCCTTCTTTCAAACGCCCATCGCGGTCTTTCCGGAGACGAACTTTCCCCGCGTCGTCATCGGCGTGGACAACGGCGTCATGCCCGTCGAGCAGATGCAGGTGACCATTACCAAGCCCATCGAGGACGCGGTGAACTCCGTTCCCGGCCTGGTCACGGTGCGCTCAACTACCAGCCGGGGATCGGCTGAAGTTAGCCTCTTCTTCGACTGGTCCGTGGACATGTTCCGCACGCTGCAACTGGTGGATGCGGCGCTGGGCAAGGTGGGACAGACCCTGCCCTCCACCGCCAGGATCACGACCAACCGCCTGACCTTCGCCACGTTTCCTATCCTCGGCTACAGCCTGACCTCCACCACGCAGACGCAAAGCCAGCTGTGGGAGCTGGCAACGTACACGCTCAAGCCGCCGCTCAACCGCGTCGCCGGTGTTAGCACTGTCACGATCCAGGGTGGCGCGGTGCCGGAGTTCCACATCGTCCCCAACATGGCCAGGCTACAGACCGCGGGCGTCACCATCCTTGACCTGATCAACGCCGTGCAGAACTCGAATATCATCGACTCGCCCGGCCTCTACGAGCAAAATCACCAACTGGTGCTGGCCCTGGTGGGCGCGCAGGCACACGATCTTGAGGGCCTGCGGCAGCTAACCGTCAAGACCACCACGGGCGGCGCACCCGTGCGCATCGGCGACATCGCCACCGTGGTGCCGTCCACCATGCCTGTCTACACCGCCGTGCGCGCCAATGGAGAGCCCGCCGTGCTGATCAACATCACCCGGCAGCCAAGCAGCAACACCGTAGCCGTGGCGGACGGCGTCGAAGCGGCACTGGTGCAGCTCCGCTCCAAGCTGCCGCCCGGTGTGCGGCTCCAGCCTTACTACGATCAGTCCGGCATCGTCCGCGAGAGCGTCACGAGCGTGCGTGACGCCATCCTCATCGGCCTCCTGCTCGCCTGCCTCATCCTCTATCTCTTCCTCCGGGACTGGCGCTCCTCGCTCATCGCGGGACTCGTCATTCCGGTCACCGTCGCGGCCACGGTGCTGGTGCTGTGGCTCATCGGCCAAAGCTTCAACCTGATGACGCTGGGAGGTCTCGCCGCCGCCATTGGCCTCGTCATCGACGATGCCATCGTGGTCGTCGAAAACATCGTGCTGCACCGCGAATCGGGCGAGGCTCCCGTGGACGCCGTTCGCAAGGCGCTCAAGGAAATCGCCCATCCTCTCATCGGCTCGACCATCACGCCGGTCGTGGTTTTTCTGCCGCTCATCGCCGTCACCGGCGTCACAGGCAGCTTCTTTCGCGCATTGGCCATCACCATGGCCATCGCTCTGCTCACCTCGCTGGCACTCGCCGTCACCTTCACGCCAGGGCTGGCGCTCTTGCTCCTTGGCAAGGGCAAGCACAGCGCCACCTCCGCCACTCCGGAAGCTGCTCATCATCCCGAACCGGGCCGAATTCTCGGGCGCGTTCTCCGTTGGCACCGGCGTGCCCTGGAGACCTCACTGCGCCGTCCCGCGTGGCTCTTTCTGTTCTGCGGCCTTCTCGCGTTGGGGACGTTCTTCGCGTACCGCTCCCTCGGCTCGGACCTCCTCCCGGGGATGGATGAGGGCGGCTTTATCCTGGACTACTTCACTCCGGCCGGCAGTTCGCTGACCGCCAGCAACAGGATTCTAAGCCAGGTCGATACCATTCTCGCGCAGACGCCGGAGGTGGAAAGCACCAGCCGCCGCACCGGCTTGCAGCTAGGCTTGGCTGCCGTCACCGAGGCCAATCGCGGCGACTTCAGCGTAAACCTCAAGAAGAAACGCAGCCGCGGCATTGACGAGGTAATCGCCAGCGTACGCGCCCGTGTCAAAGCCAGAATCCCCGCGCTTGATGTCGAGTTTGTGCAGGTGCTCCAGGACATGATCGGCGACCTCTCCAACGCGCCGGAACCCATCCAGTTAAAGCTCTATACCGACGACCCGAAGCTGCTACAGGAACTTGGCCCGCGCGTCGCGGGTGAGATCAGCAAAGTGGCGGGCGTCGTGGATGTGCAGAACGGCATCGAGAACACCATCAGTGGACCGGCAACCAGCTTCCAGGTGGACCCGCAACTCGCGGGCAGGCTTGGCTTTACACCGCAGGAAGTCGCCGAGGACGCCACCTCCATCATGGACGGCGTTACGGTGAACGATCCGCTGGTCGCAAACGGGCGGCCTTATACCATCCGCGTGCGGCTGGGCGATGAAACGCGCGCAAGCCTCGATACGGTGCGCAACAGCGTCTTCAACTCCGCCAGCGGCCACACTGCGTCGCTTGGGTCCATGACCACCATCACCCAGCTACCGCCACAGAACGAGATCCTCCGCGAGAATCTGCAACGGCTGGTCGTGGTAACGGGACGCCTGGAGGGCACCGATCTGGGCACTGCTGTTAAGCGCGTCCAGGCCCGCGTGCAAGCCATGCACCTGCCCGGCAGCGTCCGCGTGGAGTACGGCGGCACCTACCAGGAGCAGCAGAAGTCCTTCGCTGATCTGCTGCGTGTGCTCCTGCTTGCGCTTGTCCTCGTCTTCGGCGTGCTGCTCACGGAGTTCCGTAACTTCGCCGCGCCCGTGGCGATTCTTGCGTCCTCGGTGCTGTCCATCGGCGGTGTCGTGGGCGCGCTGCTGCTTACCGGCACCACCTTCAACGTCGCGTCGTTCATGGGGCTGATCATGGTCATCGGCATCGTCGCCAAGAACGGCATCCTGCTGCTGGATGCGGACGAGCGCTTCCGTGCCGAAGGGCAAAGCGCGCGCGACGCGATGTTAATGGCGGCGCAGCGGCGGCTCCGTCCCATCTTGATGACCGCGCTGGCTGCCGTCACCGGCATGCTGCCATTAGCGCTCGCCCTCGGTGCCGGGTCGCAGATGCTGCAACCGCTCGCCATCGCCGTCATCGGAGGCGTGGTCATCTCCATGGCGCTCAGCCTGGTCGTCACGCCGGTCATCTACTACCTGCTTACCCGCAATCACGCACCGGAGATGGCAGGCGCGTAGATCTCAACGTTCCGGCACCTGGTCCAGGCCGCCTTTGCTGAACGGTTGGCAGCGCATGATGCGTCGTAGCGCCAGCCAGCCCCCACGCAGTACGCCCAAGCGAGCAACCGCGATCTCCGCATACTCCGAACAGGTGGGTTGAAAGCGGCAGCTGCTGACTCCGGTGCTGTGCAGCAGAGGCGAGATAACGCCGCGATAGACCTTGAAGGCTCCGCGCACTGCCGGATTGCTCACCGGGGCTGCTCCGGAGCAACAGCACCACACTGCTTGCGCACCGCACGCAGCACCTGCAACACCTCGCGCTCCAGCTTGGCCCAATCCAGCAGCAGCACGCTGCGGCGTGGATGCAGAATGACATCGACCGCAATACCCGCCAGCACACCCGCGTGCAGGGTCACGGCGGCGCGCATGCGGCGCTTGATGCGGTTGCGGTCGTGCGCCTTGCCCAGAGCCTTCGGCACGGTCAGGCCGATGCGCGGACCACCGGTCGTTGCACTCTCGTCCGGGTGCAGTTGGCGTTCCGGCATGCGCTCGCGCAGGGCGAAAAAGTAGCTCATCGCACCCGCATGCTGCTTGCGCGCGGCGGCATACGCGCGCTGATACTCCGCATGCTTGCGCAGGCGAAGCCCCGGCCATCTCTGGAGGTCTGTATTGGGCATGGAATAGCGGGTGCAGGCCCGCGTGGTAACTACCTTGCTAAGCCGGAGAAGCGGGACATGAGCGGGCTAAACCCCGCCATCAACTAATCGCGGAAGCCTGCCGAAACGGCAATCTTGTGACGGCCCTTTGCCCGGCGGCGGTTCAGAACGTTCTGCCCGGCCTTTGTCTTCATGCGTGTCAGGAATCCGTGAGTCTTGGCGCGGTGGCGGCGGTTCGGTTGAAAGGTGCGCTTCGGCATGAAACTGTTCTCCTGCTCAGGGGCGTATTGCGCTCATGAGGCTGAAATGTGGGGTGCCCGGCGAAGTACACCAACCCTCAGCAGCAACACGAGGACGCGCGCACAAGGCAACACCGCTAAGTATATCGCAGAAGTGCACTTGCCCAGTGCCCATCTTATTGCGGTCCGAGCGGAATGAGGCCGTTTGCTGGTGAAGGAACCGTGCCGCCCTGGACGCCGTTGGCCCAGTTCCGCGCTTTATCAAAAGTGCCGCGGTCCTTCCACACGGTTTTTGACCAGTGCTCTCCAAGCGCGGCAAAGGTCTGCTGCGAGATGACGGGGTCGCGTTCACGGAAAGCCATCAGGGCATATTCGTTCTCGACGCGGCGCGTCGTGCCGTACTTCTCCACCAGCGCCGCGTGACCCCGCTGGAGCCGTGGCCAATCCAGCGACGATGTCAGAAAGCGGGGATTGCTCCGGCTGAGCAGCACGGTGCCGATCTCCCAGTAGAGTACGTCGCCATCGCGCCCCGGCAGTGCGTCGGCCGCGGTTTTTGCAAAGGCGGCGGACTCACCCGGCTTGCCTTCCCATTTGGGCAGCAGATAGTTGGCGTAGTGCTTCTGGAGATAGAAGTAGCCGGGAGCGGCAGCCGCGGCCCGGTCGTAGAGCGCCTTCATGCGGGCGTTGTCCCAGTCCTGGGCCAGCGCGACGGTCATGTATTCGGTGTACCACTGCGGGTCAGGCACGGCCCGGGTGGAGTTCCAGTCGCCCATGCGGTCCAGCGCGGCTTTGCCCAGGGTGATGCGCTCCGCGAAAAGCCGCCAGCCCTCTGGCGTGACTTTCTCAGAAGCCGCGGAGGTCCGCGCCTCCCAAGCCCAGCGATGCATGCTGCAAGCGTAGGCAACTGCCGCGGTGAGTGATTGTGGCTTCGCCGCCATCCAGCGCTGGAGATGCTGAAGATGATCCGGCATGGTGACGTCGCCCGCGTGCGGATTTCCTAAAGCGCTATAGAACAGCGCCAATTGCCAGTCACCGCCAGTCACGCGCGTCTGCCTGGCACGGTACTCCACCGCCATGGCATCAAGGGTGTCGAAACGCTCCGCAACCAGATCTTCACGCACTTTAGCAACCCACTCAGGATCGCTGTTGCCGCCCTGCGGCGGGGGATTCATCAGCACGGAAGAACCCGTTTGAGCGTGGGCATGCAGTTGCGGCGCGAAGCCTGGAACCCATAGAGTTGCGAGAGCCAGCACAAGTGTGCGAGTGTTCATGCGAAGCCTCTGTTGAAACAGCGTAGACCTGTTGAACCGCAGAGTACAAGCAGTAAGATGTCTCTGACCCCTGGAGGCTATTTTGCTTCGTTCCATAAGATTTGTTCGTGTGGCCGTGTCTCTGCTGGCTGTTTTCACAGGAGGAGCTTGCGTGACGGGCGCCCAGAAACCGGCTCCTGCCACGTTGACCATCCAAGCGGACAAGCCGTTGCACTTCGTCAGCCCTACGCTCTACGGCATGATGACGGAGGAGATCAACTACTCCTACGATGGCGGCGTGTACGCGGAGATGGTGCGCAATCGCAGCTTCACCGATCGCGGCTGGGCTGGCATCGGTCACTGGAACGTGGACAACGCCGGAACCGCGCGTGCCACGGCAAAGTACGATCCGCTGAACGGTCCAAGCGAGGCGCTGCCGGGCAGCATGCGCATTGACGTAGAAGAGGCTGATACCCGCAACGCCGCCGGCGTACGCAACGACGGCTGGTGGGGTATGAACATCCAGCCAAATACCACCTACACCGGATCGCTCTACGCGCGCGCGGAAAATGGTGGCAGCATCGGTGTCGCTCTGGAAAACGACGTTTCCGGCAAGCAGGTCGCCGGCGTCTCCATCGCTGGAATCTCCACGGAATGGAAGCAATACGAGTTCACGCTCAAGAGCGGCAAGGATCCAGCTTCCGTCAACAACCATCTCCTGCTCAGCTTTCCGCAGACTGGCAAAGTATGGATCGATCTGGTCTCGCTGTTTCCGCCCACGTACAAAAACCGCGCCAACGGCAACCGACCCGACCTGATGGAGATGATGGCGGCCATGCATCCCAAATTCCTCCGCTTGCCCGGCGGCAACTATCTTGAAGGCGACCTGATCGACGAGCGCTTCGATTGGAAGACGACTCTGGGACCACTGGTAGACCGTCCCACGCACCGCAGCCCCTGGAACTACCAATCAAGCGACGGCATGGGTCTGCTCGAGTTTCTGGAATGGACCGAGGACCTGAACATTGAGCCGGTACTGGCCGTCTATGCGGGCTACTCGCTGAAGGGCGACTACATCCATCCCGGCCCCACACTGACTCCCTTTGTCGACGACGCTCTGGAGGAGATCGAGTTCGTCACCGGTGGACCTGACAGCAAGTGGGGCGCGGTGCGCGCGAAGTTGGGCCATCCCGCGCCCTTTCCTCTGCATTACGTTGAAATTGGCAACGAGGACTGGTTTGACAAGAGCGGCAGCTACGATGCCCGCTTCGCGCAATTTCATCGCGCCATCAAAGCGAAGTACCCCACGCTACAGCTGATCGCCACAACCCCCGTCAAACGCGTGCAGCCCGATGTGCTTGACGACCACTACTACAAGCGTGCCGACGAGTTCTTCGACATACTGACGCATTACGACGATATGCCGCGAACGGGCCCCAAGATACTCATCGGAGAGTGGGCGACGCGTGAAGGCTCGCCCACCACCAACATGGGCGCGGCGCTGGGCGATGCGGCATTCATGACCTCGATGGAACGCAACAGCGATCTCATCGTGATGGCATCCTACGCTCCGCTCCTGGTCAACGTGAACCCCGGCGGCATGCAATGGGAAAGCGATCTGATCGGCTATACCGCCGGCGCAAGCTACGGCTCACCCAGCTACTACGCGCAGGCGCTTTTTGCTGACTACCTCGGCACAGAGGTGCCCGCCAGCACTCTCACCACCGACGGCACCCGGTTGTTTGCCTCCGTCACCCGCGATCCCGTGAAGAGCCTCCTCTACGTGAAACTGGTCAACGCGTCCACCGACCCGCAGGATGTCGACATCCACATTGAAGGCGCGCGCAGCACAGGCACCGGAACAGTATGGACGCTACATGGCAGCAATCGCGCGGAGACAAACAGCATCAGTGATCCGCGGCGCATCGTGCCGGTGCGCAGCGCTCTCAAGGCTAGTGCGCAACTGCACCACACCGTTCCGCCGCTTTCGGTACAGGTGGTGATCCTGCCCGCCAAATAAGCGGTTGGACATCCAGCGCAGCGATGCTGTCCTGTTCTCCACAGCAGTAGGTAATCATCTTGTCCCGTTACAAAAGGCATCACGGCTACAACGAATCGCGCATCGCACGCAAGCAGATTTCTTCGCTTGGATGCGTATCCTGCTCATTCTGGAACAGCCTTCACCAGCTTTTGTGCAAGTGACTTTTTCCCGTACGATTTGCCGGGAAAGGCCTCTGGAGTGACGCTGTCATCGTGCTACCATCAGGTTCGTTCCACCCGCTTGAACATCCCGGAAGCGTAATTTCCGGGTACTGCGCCATTTACCAGCCGGTTCTGCTTTGGCTTCACCGGCGGTCTTCAACCAAGCCGAAGAGACTCTCCTTCCCGCAATGCACGCTGCGCGGGTACGGGCCTCTCTGCCTTGATTTTCGCCTCCGCTCTGCGCATTATGCAGGCGGATCACAGTTGACGCACCGGGCATGCACGCCCCGTGACGCAAGGAAGAATGCTGATGTCTTTTGCTCCGACTGCTTCAACCGTTGCACCCGTGGGGAACGCCTGGACGCGCATCTTGACCGCCCTGGAAATGAAGGTCAACCGGCAGTCCTTCCACACCTGGCTGAAACCCACGCGCTTCTCCCACAGCAATGGCCGCACCATCTTTGTGCGCATTCCCTCCGCGCAGTTTCAACACATTGGCGACCGCTACGCCGACCTGATCCACGAAGCCATTGAGAACCATCAACTCGATGTGGACGAGGTCCGTTTTGTCACGGCGGACGATGACCCCGCCGCGCCCAAATCGCGTGAGGATGGCGGATTTGCTCCTCTGCCTGCACACTCGCCCAATGCACCGCAAACCAATGGCGCGCAGGCCGCGCCCTCGTCGCTCACCGGCCAGCGCACGCCTCCAATGGCACCCACCGCCGAGCAGAGCCGCTTTGACTGGACCACCGCCGCGCAACTCAACAGCCGTTATCTCTTTGAGAATTTCGTCATCGGCGCCGGCAATCAGTTCGCGCATGCGGCGTCACGCGCGGTCGCGGAGCGGCCTTCCAAAGCCTACAACCCGCTCTTCCTCTATGGCGGCGTGGGCATGGGCAAAACTCACCTGATGCAGGCTATCGGGCACGAAGTGAAGCGCCGCAACGCCCACGCAAGCATCATGTATGTCTCCGGTGAAAAGTTCACCAATGAGATGATCAACAGCGTTCGCTACGACAAGATGACCGGCTTTCGCGACCGCTTCCGCACGGTGGACGTGCTGCTGATCGATGACATCCAGTTCCTCGCCGGGAAGGAGCGCACCCAGGAAGAGTTCTTCCACACCTTCAACGCCCTGCACGAGAGCATGAAGCAGATCGTCATCGCTAGCGACCGCCCTCCCAAAGAGCTGGCCAACTTTGAAGACCGCCTGCGCTCACGCTTCGAGTGGGGCTTGATCGCCGACATTCAACCGCCGGACCTCGAAACCAAAGTCGCCATCCTCCAGAAGAAGGCAGAGAGCGAACAGACCACGCTTCCCGTGGATGTTGCGTTGTTCGTGGCCAGCAACATCCGCACAAACGTCCGCGAGCTTGAGGGCGCGCTGATCCGCCTCATCGCCTGGTGCAGTCTGCACGGCGTGGACATCACGCTGGCCACGGCACAGCAGTGCCTGAAGCAGTTCATCGATACGCAAACACGCAAGATCACAATCGAAGCCATTCAGCGCGCCACCGCAGAGTCCTTCGGTATGAAGATCAGCGAACTGAAACAGAAAAACAACTCGCGCCAGATCGTCGTTCCCCGCCAGATTGCCATGTACCTGGCCAAGCAGATGACCGAAGCCAGCCTGCCCGAAATTGGCCGTCAATTCGGAGGCAAGCACCACACCACCGTCATGCACTCCATCGCCAAGATCGACGAGCAGCGCCGTACGGACAAAGCCCTGAATAGCACCATTTCGAAACTCATGGAAACGTTGAACTGAGCTCCAAGGCTGCCGAAGCACGCTAAACTTTAGTTCGATTCAGCTGATACGCGTTGCTGACGCCCGGCATAGGTGATGTCGTTCAGGGTAATCTGCCCGATGGGCGACGCCGCAACAACAATAGTCCGCTGGTTGCCGTTGTGCGGTTGAATGTCAGCGAAAACGTAAACTCCCGATCAGAGCAGGCCAGATCGGGAGTTGTTTGTAAGGCGCTTGGCCGGACGGGTTCGCGTCCGGATTGACCGCCTCGCGAGGTTAGCCGTTCGTTTTCGAGGCGGCGACCAGCTCCTTGAAGTAGGCGAGCAGGGTGCGTGGCTCGCGTCCGAGAATCGCGCGCAGGGTGACAGCGCTGCCGAGCAGGCCGTGTTCGTCGTACCAGTCGTACATCTTCTTGAGCGCGGGAAGTTGCGATTTGGCATGATCCAGCTTGCTTTGGGCAACGAACTCGTCGAAGCTGACCTGCTTGGGCTCAATCGTGCGGCCAAGCGCCTCGCTCATTAGTTTCGCGACCTCGTGGCGATTGAGGTTGCCCTCCGCGCAGAGCTCGAAGGTCCCGAACAGCAGCCGGTCTTCGGTCAGCGCGATTGCCGCAGTTTCGGCTACGTCACGGTAGTCAACGCGCGTGACAGCCTTTTCATTTGAATAAGGCTCGGCGAAGACGCCTTTTTCCGCTACCTTCGGCCAAGCTGCGGCGTAGTTCTGAAAGAAAAGTGTGGGGTGAAGAAAGGTGTACTCGAGATTGGAAGCGATCATCGCCATCTCGACCGGACCCTTGGCACCATGGTTTGCAAGCTCCGTCAGTATCGGGTCGATGACCGACGAGAATACGATGCGGCGAACACCGGCTCGTTTCGCAGCAGCCACCATGTTGAGGCCCAGTTGGGGCTCGTCCGGCTGGAAGGCCGGAGCCACGTAGAAAACACGCTCAATGCCCTCCAGCGCCTTGTCGAGGCTGGCCGCATCGCGAAGATCGGCAACGACGGCCTCTTGCGCGCCATTGCGGCGCACGGTGTCGACGTGCTCGGGGGTGTGCGTGAGGCCGCGGACCTGAACGCCGCGCTTTACAAGCTCGGGTACAACGAGACCGGCGAACTTGCCGGCTGCTCCAACGGAAAGAATCTTGCCTGTCATGCGTTACTCCTTATCGCTAGCCCGCGCGATGTTTAAAACGTGGATTATTAAGCCTTCATTACAAAGGCGAGAGTTGGAAGCAAGTTGAATACAGTTGTCCTTGCACATACCGGCTCGTACGTATGCAAAATGCACTCTGCAAAGGCAGGCGTGAGGTGCCTCTTCGATCCTGGGACAAGCAAAGGTCTACTCGGCCCCCATAACATCGCTTCGCCGACGTTTTGTTAAGTCGTTTCGTTAGGTCGTTTTCTTCAGGTATTCCAGAAAAGAGTTTGGTTTACGGCCCAGCAATGATTCAAGAACATAAGAATTACCGGTCAAACCGTGGCGGTTGTAATACATCATCATGCGTTCCAGGGCATCGGCCTTATAAACTTCTTCCACCGAGGTTCGAGGAAGCTTGTCGATCATGCTCTGGGCTGGTACAACTTCAACCGAAACCTTCCGGCCTTTCTGCTGAGTTATCGACGCAGCCATCTCACGAATCGAGATCGGATCGGTTCCAACGAGCTCGTAGGTAGCGCGAAGATGCCTTCCCTCCGTAAGAACCAGTGCCGCCACTTCCGCTACATCGTCCTGATCCACATAGGACATTGGCGTATCGGCGGAGTAGGGTGTCGTCCATGTACCTGTTTGTAAAACCTTCTCTATCCCGGCAGTCTGCAGGAAGATCGTCGGCTGCAGAATCGTATATGGAAGCCCGGATTCGAGAAGATACTGCTGCACCAGTAGCTTCATGCGATGGTGCGCAAGCGCAGCGATGTAAGGGTGGATTACAGAGAAGAAACAAAATTGCCGAACCTTGAACTCTGCGGCAAGGTCGATCATGGACTGGCCAATCGCGAACTCACCGGGATGTTCAGGAGGAGCAATATGGAAAACCTGGTCTACGCCGTCGAACGCACGGCGCAGCGCCGGCGGATCGAAGAAGTCACCCTCCACGTAGTCCACTCCGCTTAACTTCTCAGCAGGACTCCCTGCCTGCGCAAGTCCAAAAGCGCGTACTGGAAGTTTGTGGGCGACAGCCGCCTTAACAATCTTGCTGCCGACATGGCCATTTGCCGATGTGACGAGAATCATTGAAATACCTCCAAAAGCATGGATACTCCTACAGTGGACGGCAGGAAGATTGCCCATGTTGCATTTTCAATCGGCTAGAGTAGTTTGCAATTTATGCAACAAGCGCCCGGGAACTTCACATCGACACGAGCAGCCGAGGAGCAGGCACCGCCAATGAGGTAACGAACGAAGCGCCGCCGCTCCAGTGACACCCAAACACCACGAGACCACGCCTTCGCGAAGCTAAGGTGAGTGAAGGCGCAGGAAGATTTTTCATGCAAAGAGAAAAGACGGCCCGCAAGCCGCCCTTTCTCCAAGATCTTTACCAGTGATTCCCCGGCGCGTTCAGCCACGTGAACAGGTCCTGGATCTCCTGCGTGAAGTACGGTCCGTACTCAAACTGATCGCCATCCTTAACGTGGAAGCTCTGCAGTCCATTCGCGTGCGCTCCCGGAGCCGCATCGTTGCCCCAGACCGTAATCCATGGGCCACCGCTGCTGCCATGCTCCATGTTGTCGCCGTTCAGTCCGATGACGCCGCCGCTATTGGACTTCATCGTGCCCACTGCCTCCTCCATGGTGTTGCCGTTGAAGGGCGGATTCGGCGTCGCCGGATACCCCACCGCGGCCCATGTGCGGCCGTTGGTCGGAGCATTCCATAGCAGGCCTAGCCAGCCGATCGTGTTGCCCGGCGACGTAGGCATCCATACCAATCCATAGTCATGCGGACGGTCGCCGTGATCGATCCACGATTGCTTGCAACTCAGCCTTCCGCACGCCACATGGTTCACCGGATCGTTCGCCGCCCGCTTGCCATAGGACGGGTAGAACACCATGTTCGTGGACCAGTGTCCGCCCGCGTACACGCAGTGGCCCGCCGTCAGCAGCACATTCGGTGCCACCATCGCCGCCGATCCCGAAAAGCCACCGCCATTCTGATTGAAGAAGATCTTACCCACCGTGCGAAACGGATATGCCAGAGGATTCACCACGTCAAACGCCGCACCCTCGGTTTTCTCATGCGATGTGGGCTCTGACCCACGTCCGTGCGGCGTGGTCCCAGTTTCTCCCGGCGGCGCTGCCTCTGCCTGCGTGCCGGTGTGTGGCACCATGCCCTTGGGCAAGGGATACGGCTTTGCCGCTGCCCGCCGTTCCTCTGTCCAATACTCCGCAACCGCTTTCAATCCCTCAGCATGATTCTCCCTGGGAGAACCAGCCATACCCTCGTGCTTACTATCTGCCATCGTGCATCTCCTTGTGACGTTCCGGTCTCCAGAGTTTCAGGTCCGTGCCTGAGCATCTTTCTGACCGCGCACGAAGCTACCCCTCCCCACGCGTTTGCGCAACATAAAAATAAATGTAGACAGGGTGCACGGGCAGCGCTATAAAAGGCGCGCACCATCAACCACGGCTTGCCTCGCTGTGAACCCTAATAGAACGCCCAAAGGTACCCACCCATGCCCGACCAAGCGCACGATTCCACGCCTCTCACTCCACGTCGCATCCAGAAGTTCGGTTGGCTTCCCGATCTGCCCGACCAGCGCGACTTCCTCTACGCCGCGCCCGCGCCCTTTCAGGCGGACATCCCGCCATCAGTCGATCTCAGCAGCCAATGCCCACCCATCTACGATCAAGGCCACCTTGGCAGTTGCACGGCCAACGCAATCGGCGCGGCCATCGAGTTCGATCAGATCAAGCAGAAGCTGACGCCGTTTGTCCCCTCACGCCTCTTTATCTATTACAACGAGCGCATCATCGAAGGCACCGTCTCTAGCGATGCAGGCGCGCAGATTCGCGATGGCATCAAGAGCGTGAACCAGGTCGGCGCACCGCCTGAAGCTGACTGGCCGTACGACATTACCAAGTTCTCCACCAAGCCGCCAGCCAAAGCCTATACGGACGCCAAGAAGCACCTGGTCACGCTCTATCAACGCCTGGTGCAGGAACTGAACACGATGAAAGGCTGCCTCGCCTCCGGTTTTCCATTCGTCTTCGGTTTTACCTGCTACACGGAGCTGGAAGGAGAAGCGGTGGCAAAAACCGGCATCCTGCCCATGCCCGCATCCGGCGAGAAGACCATCGGCGGACACGCCGTCCTCTGCGTTGGCTATGATGACGCGGACCGTACCTTTCTTGTGCGCAACTCCTGGGGCACAGCCTGGGGCCTAAAGGGCCACTTCAAAATGCCCTACTCGTACCTCACCAGCGCTCGTCTCGCCTCCGACTTGTGGACCATCCGCAGCGTGCAGTAACCAGTACGCCGCCATGGGTGCGGACGATCAGCCAGCCAGCGCCTTTAATTGCGCCACGTACGTTTTCCAAACCTTGCGCCGAACAGCCGCCCGTACGAATTTGCCGTCACGGGCGGTCTCGATCAGGTTTGCGCCCTCAAGCTGCTTGATGTGATGCGATAGGGTCGCAGGCTTCATCGCCAGGCATTCGCGCATGTCCGAGCAGGTGAGCGACTCGCTGGCAGCAATGCGGCGAAACACCTCCACACGCCTGGGATCGGACAGCGCACGGCTGATGCGAAGCATCTCGCGGTCATCCATCCCAGGAACGGAAGCCGTTCTGCCGTCCTTGTCCGCTTTGACCTTCTTTTTAGCCATGGCGTTTGCCCTGCTCCGCTTGCGCGTAAGTATACGTGCGTCTTTACAACTCTGCGCCCAGCCCAGCCAGGAGCTCTGTGATGGTCACCCCGAGCACTGGATGCCGGAAGTCCGGCGCAATCTCCACCAGCGGCTCCAACACAAAGCGGCGAAGGTGCATCTCCGGGTGCGGCAGCGTCAGTTCGTCTGTTGCGAAGTCCATATCATCGTAGAGCAGCAGATCCAGATCGAGTGTGCGCGGCCCCTTTGCGATCCCGTGACTCCGGTCGCGTCCATGCTTACTCTCGATCAACAGCAACGTGTGCAACACATCGAGCGGTGAGCGGTCTGTGCGCAGCAAAGCGGCGGCGTTTAGAAACCGCCCCTGGTTGGTATAGCCAACGGCTGCCGTGTCATGGAAATGCGATGTGGCAACCACTTCACCCAGGCCACGCAGCGCTTCCACTGCGGAGGTAAGCATCCCCTTCCGGTCACCCAGGTTGGACCCAAGCGCGATGGCTGCCAATGCCACGGAATTATGCGTGAGCGTGCGCGCGCGAGGGGAATCTGACGTCTTTCAGCGAAGGGACTGAAACCGCCTCGTCATCAAACTCCGGTGCCAGCTCCCATGCGGACCGGTCCTTCAGCAGCGTGCTGACCAGCGCCGTATGCATGGCATGGCCCGCGCGCTCCGCCACCACCCGGCCCTGAATGCGCCGTCCCGCCAGCGCAAGATCGCCGATCAGGTCCAGCACCTTGTGCCGCACAAATTCATCCGCGAAACGCAGCGCCCCATTCTGTACCCGGCCACCGCCGATGATGATGGCGCAGGCATCCGTCGCCCCACGAATCAGGCCCATGTTGCGGAGCATCGGCTCGTCCTCGCGAAAGCCGAAGGTGCGCGCGGGCGCGATCAGGCCGGCATAGGCACCGGTTTGCAGATCGCCAAGAAAGCGGGAGGAGCCAATAGGCGCGGGAAAGTCGATCCGATAGTCAATCTGATATCCCCGGCCGGGATAAATGCCAATAAACTTCGGGCCGTCCTTTGAGTTTTCCGTCACTTCGATTGCCTTCAGCACGCGCAAATACTCGCGGCGCCTGCGCTGGCTTTTCACCCCCACACGCTCAAACGCGTCCACATAGGGCAGCGACGAACCATCGAGAATGGGTACTTCCAGGTTGTCCAGTTCGACAATCACGTTGTCAATGCCGTACCCAATCAGAGCGCTTAAGAGGTGCTCCGTGGTGGAGATCAACACGCCCTGACGCATCAGCGAGGTCGCGTAGGAGACACGCGCGACATTGCGGCCATTTGCTGGAATCTCGAAGTTATCCAGGTCCGTACGACGGAAGACAATGCCCGAACCCGCAGGCGCGGGAACCAGTCGCATGTTCACCGGCGCGCCTGAATGCAGCCCCACCCCGGCGAAGTTCACCGCCTCCTGCAACGTGCATTCCGTGTGCGCCTGTTTGCCCAGATGCCGCTCCCAGTGTTCGCAAATCTGACCCAATCCGGTACGAACAGCGCAAGATTACTAGAGCGTGACAGCGATTGCTGTGTCCGATCTGACACAGGACGCTGCGCATGTGCCACGGCAGATAACACCTCTTACAATCAGCCATGCACATGAAAGTACAGCAGTTAAGCGAACACGTAGCGAAGAGCGCGGCCTTTTGGCACGCGGTCCTGCACGATCTCGTGGCGTGCGAATCTCCCACGGAGGACGCTGCCGGTGTGAACCGGGCGATGGACCTCGTCGCGGACTGGGGCGTCGCCCTTGGCACGCGCGTGGTACGACACCCCCAGACCGGCTTCGGCGACGTGACTGAGCTTTGGTTCGACGCTTCCGGAGCCAGCCGCAAACCATTGCTGCTGCTGGGACACCTGGATACCGTATGGCCACGCGGAACCCTCGCCACCATGCCTTGGCGTGAAATGCCGGACGCGCAAGGCCGTCAGCGGCTGTGGGGGCCTGGCGTGCTGGATATGAAGGCCGGTGTGGTGATGGCCTTGTCTGCCGTGGAAGCAGTGCGGGGATCCTGTGGCCTGCCGCGTCCGCTGGTGCTGCTGCTCAACCCAGACGAGGAGGTTGGCAGCCCGGTGTCGCGGTCGCATACCGAGCGGTTGGCGCGTGAATGCGAGGCGGTCTTTGTCCTGGAGCCAGCCCAGGGGTTGCCCGGCAGCCACGACAACGCCGCATATAAAACGGCACGCAAAGGCGTGGGCCAGTATCGCCTGGACGTGACCGGCATCGCCTCGCATGCCGGTGTGGATTTTGAGCGCGGCCACTCTGCCGTGCTGGAACTGGCGGGTCTGCTACAGCAGGTCGCCTCGTTCACGGATCTCTCCACCGGGCTGACCGTCAACCCCGGCGTGATTGGCGGCGGTTCCCGCTCCAACGTGGTGGCCGCGGACGCCTGGGCTGAAATTGACGTGCGCATCGCCCGCGCCTCCGATGCGGACGGTGTCCATGCGCTCTTTCAATCACTCCGCCTCAACGACCCTGCCTGCACATTGCGCATCACCGGTGATATCAACCGGCCACCCATGGAGCGCGGGGAAGGAACGGTGCGGCTCTATCAAAAAGCGCGCTCTTTCGCGGCAGATCTGGGCTTTGTCCTTGACGAAGCTGCAACCGGCGGTGGGTCAGACGGCAACTTCACCGCCGCGCTTGGCATACCCACGCTCGACGGCATGGGTGCGGTTGGCGAAGGTGCGCACGCCGCCCATGAATCCATCCTGCTGGACCAAATAGTGCCGCGCACAAGCCTGCTAGCCGCCATGATCGCAAGCGTTTAATAGCTCCGAGTCTCTGCTGCAACTTACCTTATAAGTCGTTGGCCTAACTCTCTGTCCTGAATATTTCTAAGTGCGAAAACTTAGATACACCCACAGGAAAGCTGCCCGTCAAACATTAGAGCCACTGACTAATGCAAGCAAACATGCAAGCCGGGCCAGCGGAAGGCCGACAACGTTGCTGAAGTCGCCTTCAATGCGCGGAATCCATTGTGCCGCCCGTCCCTGGATCGCATACCCACCCGCTTTGTCCATCGGTTCCTGCGTCGTAACATACGCAGCGATCTCCTCCCCGGTCATGTCGCTGAAAAACACCTGCGTGGTCTCGGCACCGGTGAGCGTCTCCGCATGTGTCAGCACCGCAACTGCGGTTGTCACACGGTGCCCGCGTCCTCTCAGCAGGCGCAACATGCGTGCCGCATCCACCGCGTCGCGCGGCTTGCCCAAGAGCTCATCGTCCACCGCAACCGTCGTGTCCGCGCCGATCACCACCGCATCAGGGTACTGCGCCAATACCGCGCGTGCCTTCGCCTGCGCCAGACGCAACGTATAGCTGACGTGGTCCTCGCATGCGAGCGGCGTCTCGTCAATGTCCGCGCTCACAACCGTGAACTCCAGACCGAGTTGCAGCAGCAGGTCGCGGCGGCGAGGCGAAGCGGACGCAAGAATCAGCGGCTGCCTGGGCTGCAACGGAGAGTTCACAGGGGGTCTGTAGCCATGATTTCGCGTACGCCGTCCGCGCCCGCGATCAACGCCCGTTCCGCCATGCCAAGAAACAGCCCGTGCTCCACCACGCCGATGATGGAGCGAATCTCCGCCGCGGTCTCCTCGGGATCGGCAATGCCGGCGCTTGCACAATCCAGAAGAATGTTGCCCTCATCCGTGATGTACGTGCCGCTCCCATCTTTCCTCTGCCGGATGGCGGGCGTAAAGCCAAGATCACGCAGCCGCGCCATCACCAATGGGACCGCCATCTGAATGACTTCGACCGGCAGCGGAAACGCGCCAAGCTCGGGGACCACCTTTGTCTCATCCGCCACAATGATGAAGCGCTTCGACGCGCTCGCAACGATCTTCTCCCGCAGCAGTTTGCCGCCGCCGCCTTTGATCAGCGCCAGGCCCGGTCCAACCTCGTCCGCGCCATCGATGGCCACATCGATCGCCGCATGGTGCTCGAAGTCGGTGATAGGGATACCAAGTGAACGCGCCAGCCGTTCGCTGTCCTCGGAGGATGCGATGCCGCGCACGTCGAAGCCCCCCCGGACGCACTCACCCAGTAGTTCAATGAACAGTGTGGCCGTCGTCCCCGAACCCAGCCCCACGGTCATGCCCGGCTCCACAAAGCGCAACGCGTACCGCGCGGCGTCCAGTTTGGCGGCTTGCTGATCCATATGCTGCTCCTTGGTCAAGTGTGTCATGCTCGATGTACTTTTCCATGACCGCCGTTGACCGTCAAGATGCAGGTCCCTTTACTTCGCTACGGGATGACAAAGAGAACGGCTAAGGGATGACTAAGAACGGGACTGCGAGTTGACTCAAGGAACGCTGGGATCACTAAAGGACGGCGGTACATGGGCACTTAGTTTCCAATGCGCACCATCATTGCCATGCTATGCGATGCGCCTGGAGCGAGCGTCACCCGGTCATCCGCGGCGTTCACCGTTTCCACGCAGATGAAGTGCTGCCAGCCATCCTGCGGCAGGTCCGGCAAACCGGGCGTCAGCACACTCCACGGATTCCAGATCACCGTTGTCAACGAGCATTCCTTTGTCAAGTGGATGGTCCGTTTGCCCGCCGGATCATGCAGGGTAAGCGGCTCCGCCGTATGCACGTGCACCTGATCCACGTCGCGTGTAAAAGCGAAGCTGGTCTCGCGCTGCACCTTGCGCATTCCGTTGTCGCGTTTGTCAATGTAAGTGCTCCCGCGCAAGCCGTCCAGCCGCGCCGCGTGTACATCGTCCACGGCAAAATAGCTGTGCAAACCCTCTTCAAACTCCATGGGCTGCGCACCGTGATTGGCCACGGTCAGAGCCGCCTTTAACGACCGTCCAACGCGAAAGTCCATCGTCGCCGTGAACTCGTCATAGCCCAGCGAGCGAGATAGATCGCCCGGCATGAGCGACAACGTCACATGAACTTCGCCATCGGGCCAGAGATGCACCCAGTCGACGGTCCAGACAGACGTGCGGGCAAAACCGTGCATCGGACTATGTGTGCCGTGCGCCGCATCCCACTCCGCCGCATTCCAGCGCGGTCCAAACCACGGAAAGAGGACCGGAATACCACCGCGAATCGGCTCGCCCGGTGCAAGCGCCGTCTTGGGTGAAAGATACAGAACCGGACTCTGCCGGTGCGGTGCCCACCGCGTCATGTGCGCGCCCTGTAAATAAATCGTTCCTTCGCTCGATTCCGCTGCAACACGCATCTGGACCATGCCAGGGGACTCTTCATGAAACGAAACATGATCGCGAATCGCGAACCTATCATTCAGTTCGGTTAAAGTCTGCATACGCGAAGCATACCTTGTCGAACACACGCAACAACCGGTCCCTTGCGGGACCGGTTGTGTAGGCGCAAGGTTGGGACGTTACACGGTTAGGAAACGGCGGCGAAGCGCGCCAGCCACACCCAGAACGCCGGTGCCCAGCAGGATCAGGCTGGAGGGCTCTGGCGTAACGGCGGTAGCGGCAACACCCGTAAACTCAAACGCGTTGGTGGTGGACGATGCGGTAAAGGAGCTAAACGCATTGGAATCGGTAATCTGGATATATGCGCTGCCACCAGGACCCTGGTAGCCGTTACCAGCAAAGCTGGCGGTTGCCTGCTGCGCCTGTGTGCCGGTGATCATGTCGCCATTGCCCAGCGTCAGCGTGTTGTAATCATCGATCGATCCCCACAGCAATTCGATCGTATTGACCGGCGCGCTAAAGCTGAACGTGACCGAGCCAGTGCCCGTGGAGAAGTACGATCCCGCGTTCGCAGCGTTGGTCGTCTGCGCGGAGCCGTAGCCACCCGTCAGGTAGGTCGCGCTGCCATTGGAAGTGCCAGCAACGGGAATGGCATAATTGTTGCTCGAACTGCCCTGAACCAGGCCCGGCGACGTTCCGGCGTAGGTGACGGTGTACCCAACGCCAGCGCTTGTGCCCACAAGAGGCGTCGTTCCCGTGCTGTTGCCGCTGTTGATGACAACAGGATTGGTGAGCGGCTGCGGCGTGGTCGTCGACGAGTTGATCGTGATGGTGGAGGCGTGCGCGGATCCTGCAACCACAAGGGCAGAAAGAACCAGGCTGGGAGAGAAGGACTTCATCAGGGACATGTTTTGTTTCTCCGGGTGCAACCTTGTTGGCTGCATCACTTAATGTCCTGAAGTTAAAAGGCCCTTATGCAAGGGTCAATGCTCCAAAACAGAACACTGTGCCAGCCCGGGGCACGAGTGTCTCAGCCCGCGACAAAGTGTCGCAACGCGCGACATACAAAGCACTTGCATGTATGCGGGCGCGTGTTGCAGCGCAGGCGATATCCTGTTGCTGCCCGGAGGAATCTGTGAAAGCGCTCATGCTGGAGAAGTACGAGGATCTGCAAGTGGTTGACATGCCGGAGCCAATCTGTGCCTCCGGTGAAGTGCTGATCCGCGTGGCGGCATGCGGCATCTGCGGCAGCGACGTCCACGGCTACGACGGCGGCTCAGGACGCCGCATCCCACCCGTCGTAATGGGACATGAGGCTGCGGGCGTGATCGCGCGTGTGGGTGAAGACGTAACGGACTACAAGCCAGGCGACCGCGTCACCTTCGATTCCACCGTCTATTGCGGCGCATGCGAATTCTGCGAACGCGGCGAGGTCAACCTCTGCGACAACCGCCAAGTTCTCGGCGTCTCCTGCGGCGACTACCGGCGCAACGGTGCCTTCGCCGAACTGGTCGCCGTCCCCGCACGCATCCTCTACCGCCTGCCTGAGAATTTCCCTTTCGAAGAGGCAGCCATGCTGGAGGCCGTCTCCGTCGCGCTGCACGGTGTACGCGTCTCGCAGCTAAAAGGCGGCGAATCCGCGCTCGTCATTGGCGCGGGCATGATCGGCCTGCTCACTGCCCAGGCAGCACGCGCCGCAGGCTGTCAATCCGTCATGATTTCCGACGTGGACGAAGCGCGCCTGAAGATGGCCGAGTCCGTCGGCATTCCTGACACGCTCCACCTCTCCGGCCAGCCGCTCATCGACGAAGTTCTGCGCCGCACCGCCGGTCGCGGCGTCGATGTGGTCCTGGAAGCCGTCGGCCGCGCCGAAACAGTTGTCGCTTCGATTGAATGCGTCCGGCGCGGCGGCACCGTTACGCTCATCGGCAACATTCAGCGGGAAGTCCCGCTCCCGTTGCAGCGCGTCGTCACCCGCGAAATCCGCCTGCAAGGCTCCTGCTCCTCCGCCGGCGAGTATCCCGAAGCCATCCGCCTGCTCGCCAACGGTGCCATCACCGTCAAGCCGCTCATCTCCGCCATCTCCACGCTCGACGAAGCCGCAAGCTGGTTCAAACGCCTCCACGCCCGCGAAGCTGGTCTCCTGAAAGTAGTCGTCACTCCAGGCAACGCAACATAACCGGGTGCCCCACCTTCGCGAAGCTAAGGTGGGATTCACTTTACTAACTGCGCGTGATGAGCACCGGTGAGTGAGCAAAACGCACGTTGAAGGACCCATGAGCCAGAACTCCTTCGACCTCACCGGCCAAGTAGCCCTCATCATGTAAGACCCAAGCACGCATTACAAACCGGAACGCGACAGCCCTTCGTAGAAGGGCTGCTCGGTTGTGCAACATTCAAGCAGTCCCGCGCGTCACGAAGCAGACCTCCGCCAACGGGCGACGAGGTCTGGAGCAGCTTTCTCCCATGTTGGAAAGCGAAACGTGAAGCCAGCGTCAAGGAGCCGCCCTGGTACTACGCGGCGGCTTTTCAGGACCAGCTCGGATTCCGTCCGGAGCAAAAATGTCCCAATCTCCAGCATCCAAGGCCAGATGGGCACTCCAATAGATGTTCCCCAAGCATGCCGCAGAATCCGCAGGAACTCACAATTGGGTACTGGATGGGGAGAGGCTAGATTGACTGTGCCGCCCATTGAGGCATTGGCAATCAGAAATTCGACTGCCGCGTTAAAGTCGACCTCATGAATCCAGGAAACGAATTGTGTGCCCGGCAGATTCGTTCCACCTAATCCATGCCGCACCAGCGAGAGAAACACGTCGAATACTCCGCCATGGTCCGGGCTGAACGTCATGGCACTTCGCAGAGCCACCTGCCGCGTGTTTGGCGTCGCTCTGGAGAAGAATGCGCTCTCCCACGCCTTTGCGACGTCGATGGAGAAGTTCCACGTGTCTGGTGCTCCCGGCTCGTTGCCGCCCAGTTCGCCCGTCGCTTCATCCATGGGGCGGTCCAGCGCATGACGATAGATGGTCGCTGTGCTTGCGTTGAGCCAGACGGCAGGCGGTCGTTTAACACCCGCAAGTGCCTCATGGAGCAGCATCGTGGACCGAACACGGGACTGGAGTATAGCCTCGCGGTTCTGCTTCGTATAACGGCAGTTCACACTTCGCCCGGCAAGGTTGATCCAGACATCGCTTCCTTCCAACTCCGCGACCCAGGATCCCAACGTTGTCCCGTCCCACGGTCGCGTCTGCCAAGGGCGCCTTTGTGCACTTCGACTGAGCACCAGCACCTCATGCCCACTGCTGTAAAAGTGCCGCGCGAGAATTGTGCCAACCTGTCCACTGCCTCCTGCTATGACGATCTTCATCGGGATGAGCCCCTCTCCACACCCGACCCGCCTGGAATGTATTTCCGCCAGTCAGACGACTCAGCGACCCGCTTGATGACAGCGTTCCGTTCACGCAGCAGAGCAAGCATGTAGCGCTGCAGGAAAAGCGCTTCTGCGACCAGGCCAAGTATCGGCAGAGGTGCTGCGATCCGAAAGTCGTCTCGCATCTCGGTCAACCCGGAGTCGGTAGTTTGAAAGAAGTGGTCCGCCTGCATGCTCCGGAAGATTCCGCGAACCATCGTAACCTGAAAATATCGAGGGGAGTCCAAGGCAGTTGTCTTGCTGGTGAGGCTTTGCCAGACGCCGAAGTGCTTGGCTCGCCAGGTAACTTCTTCCGACAGGCCTACCAGGCCGGAAGTGACACCACCAAGAGCCATGGCCTGTTCGCCGGAGTGTACGTTCGCAAGCAGGTGCACCTCGACACTGCGGGAAAGATTAAAGCAACGTTGAGCGGGCGCGTTGATCAGAGTGGTCTCTTTGAGCCGGATCATTGGGCACCTTCCGGCAGCAGTTCCGCTTCCTGCAGCAGCTTCAGAATCATGCTTCGTATCGGCTTCAGGATCGTGAGCTTCGCCAGCCCAAGTAGCTTTACCGTTAATGTCAGGGTGCCACCTGCCAGTTGGCGCGTCCGTTGCTGGTCTGGAGAAGCGTCATAAAGAAACATGATGAGTAGCCCCATCTGAAGCGCCCAGAGTGCGCTTGGCAGCAACAGGCGAAGATCCCGCGGCAGCTTCTCTTGGGCAATGGCATCGGCAAACACCCGCACGCTGCGCTGACGAATTTCGGCTGTGCCCGGTCCCAGACAGGAGAGAGGGTGCTGCGGCTCTCCGGTATAGCGGAAGACCAATCCCAGCAGATTGCGGTCGTTCTTCGCTAAGTCGAGCTTGGAGAAGAGAGCGGTCTGCAAACGCGCCTTCAGATTGTTGGTTGTGGCAAATAGATCGCCGCACAATCGCTCCTGCTCTGCCTGGACATCCTCGTAGTAGGCCTGGATCAACGATTCTTTGCTGGGAAAGTAGTAATAAGCAGCGCTCTTCACCACTCCGGCGTGACTGGCAACGGCCTGCATCGTCGTGTTATCGAAGCCGCGCTCCCGAAAGAGCTGAAGCGCGCTCCTGAAGATTAGTTCACGGGTTTGTTCGCCCTTGTTCGTCGCGAACTCGTTTTTGACCATGTTCAATTGTGGCCCAGAACGTACCATCGGTCAAGAGATATTTGAACACGTTCAATTTATGTTCCCAAAACTCCATGATCATGTCGGTGTGCAGCTCATCGGGCGCGAGAGGACGGAGCCAGGTAGCGGCAAAAAGTGCGGTCGTATACGATCTGGGCGGGAGGTGATGCCGTGAGTCATAATTTTTTTGATCTGTCGGGCCAGGTCGCCATCATCACCGGTGCGTCACGCGGCCTGGGCCAATACTTCTCGCGCGCGCTGGGCCGTGCCGGAGCGAAGCTGATCGTCACCAGCCGCAAGCCCGGCGACTGCGACGCCTTTCTCGGCGAACTCGCGGGCATGGACATCGAAGCACACGCGCTGCCGCTTGACGTTCGTGACCGCGACAGCATCGCCGCCTTCGGCGCGGAGGCGGACACCATCTACGGCAAGGTCGACATCCTGGTGAACAATGCCGGATGCAACATCCGCAAACCCGCGTTGGACATCACCTGGGACGACTGGAACACCGTGCTTGAGACCAACCTCCGCGGAGCGTTCTTCGTGGCACAGGCCGTTGCGCGCGGCATGGTCGCGCGCGGCTACGGACGCATCATCAACATCGCGTCCGTCACCAGCGTCTTCGGCTACGCGGGCCTGGCACCCTACGGAGCCAGCCGCGGCGGCATCCGCCAGCTCACCATGAGCCTGGCCGACGACTGGGGACCGCACGGCGTCACCGTCAACGCGCTCGCCCCCGGCTGGTTCCAGACCGAACAAAACAAAGTCATGTACGAAGACAAGAACTGGGTCGAGTACCTGAAAGAACGCATCCCGCTCAACCGCCCCGGCGCCCCCAACGACCTCGACGGCGCCGTCGTCTTCCTCGGGAGCGAAGCCTCCCGCTACATCACCGGCCAAATCCTCCTGGTCGACGGCGGAATCACCGTAGGCCGCACACGCGCCGTGGCAAAGAAGTAGATTTCATGATGCTTTACCGGAACTTCTCCACCTGAAGATCAGCGGGCTGTAGGCACGCGCTAAACGCCTCCTGTAGAGTGAGCATCAACCCGCAATGAGCATCTTTCCCCTGAAATCCACCTCTACCTACATCAAGGCGTACTTCGCCGCGCTCGATCAGTTTCAGAAGCACGGCCACACCACCGAGGGCAACACCCGCTCCGCCTTCGCGGATCTGCTCAAGCGCGCCTGCGGTCCCTACGGCTGGCACCTCGTCGAGGAGTTCCCCTTCAAAGGCACCAAAAAGCAGCCGCTCCGCGCCGACGGTGCCCTCATCGACGAACTCACTCTCCAGCACGGCATCTGGGAGGCCAAGGACACCGCCGACGACCTCCAGCAAGAAGTCAAACGCAAAGTCGCAAGCGGCTACCCACTCACCAACAATCCCCGGCTCCAAACATGCCGACACCATGGGAACCGTCTACACGCGCAGTCCCTTATCGATTCGACTTACTAGTCTCCCGCGACATCAAACAACGTCGATTCCGACAAACGCTCATATGCGATTTCACAAAATCGTTGATTCTGCTCTATGCCAACATAGTGCCGACCATTTTGCTTAGCTGCGACCAGAGTTGTGCCACTACCACAAAATGGATCTAACACCATCTGGCCTTCTTTCGTCGTTAGTTCGATCAGTGCTTTCATGAGTCGAAGCGGTTTTTGCGTAGGGTGAAGACCACCTTCTCCTCGCTCCATGCTAGATTGCAGCACGTTGTTTGGGGAATTCTGGTACTTCAGAAATGCGTGCTCGTTATACGCCCCTATACCATGCATCAAAACGTTATCAGCTATGGTTGTTCCTATAGGATAGGGCTTCACAAACCAAAGAACCGGCTCAAAGATCGGCCTTAGGTTGCCTATCTTCCAGCCTGACCACTCCTGTTTACTAGATTCGTCGCCACGACGATCAAAGACAACGCTCAGCCGTTGTGCTCTGTGAGCCGCTTGATCCCTAATCCATCCAAGCATGTCCTTGTAAGTGAAACCAGCGTCTTCCAGCGCTGATATACAACGGTGCGACAGGCGTCTTCCTGCAAAAACGATTGCAGATCCACCTGGCTTTAACACTCGGAGCCACTCAGGTGCCCAGCTTGAACACCAATCGTAATACTGAAGCGGAATTTTTCGGTCTGCTTCTGACCATCCATTCAATGGTTTACCGCGCTTTTTAAATATTTCGCCCGCACGTGCTTGTGCCGGGCTGCTCCCCAAATACGCCGAATTAGAATTACTGTGTAACACATCCCAGTCGTCAACGCCAATGCCGTAAGGGATATCGCTAAGAATAAGATGGAAAGCCTCTGATGGAAGCGTTCTCAGAACCTGTATTGAATCACCGCGAAGGAGGCGATCGGCATTCATACCAGCTCCATCAAGCCATTGTCTTTTACTGAACGGATTGTTGCCTCTCTAGCATCGAGCTTCCTCAACTTAACTAGAGCATTAATAGCTTCTTGATGCGACATGCTCAGATAACGGCTCCGCTCGGCTGATAAGGCAGCCAACCCCTCTTGCTTGGCGTCCTCAACTGCCTCAACGGCTGCAAGCAGCTTTTCCGTTCGCCAAAGCTTGGAGATAACCGCGTCAAAGGCGAGCATACTTATATTGATTGCTCGCCAGTAGACGTCTGCCTCCTTGGAAGGATTCAGTGTCGCGGAAACCTGGAAAATCTTACTTAGTAGCTGCCTTGCCCTCTCGGCTGAGGCGTGCTCCGCATAAGCGGTCAGCAGCGCCAGATGAGAAAAGGAGAAGATACAAACGTCTTCTGTGATGGCCTGTCTGTAGATTTGGCTAGAGCTGGCGGGAAGCTGATATAACGGGCAAATGAGCATCGCATACTTGCGATGAAACTTCCACTTATGCATGGAAGGGATCTTGAAATCCTTGGCATTCTTAGCGGTCCTGCTTAGCCTGAAGGCCTTCGCGTCAGCGACAAACTCGTAATCATCACAGAAGCACTCAACATCAGCTGCATCGCCCCGCTCGGATAGGACTAACGACCGTATTCCAAGTATCGAAAACGCAACACTTGTAAGTGTGTCCGTGTATTTGGAATACAGCTTCTCCTCGCTAGAATCGTGAGCGTATACCTCCGGAATGGCACCACACAGTCTTAGGTGGTTGCGCAGCCCTTCTCCTCCTGTGTTTGCAAGCTCCGCTCCAAGCGCATTCAAGAATCGGCTTGAATCTGTAAGAAAGTTGCCACTGGTGTGATGTATTTCACTGATCCACTTCTTGCGTATGGAGAGCGCTTCAGGAGTGATAATCGGAGGCATGTCTGTCATTACAGTATAGGTGTTAATGCGAGCTTTCTTGCACCCATTTCCGCCGGACGTCCACGCCTTCGCCGCCGCGGGCAAGCGCCTGATGGAACTTCACATCGACTACGAGCAGCAGGCCGAGTACCCGCTGGAGCAGATCGAAGACCCCAAAACCGAGATCAGCTTCCGCGTGACGAAGATGAAGCTATCCAAGGACAAGACCGAGCTGCGCTACAACGACTTCCTAACCCTGCGCGGCATTCCGGCAGGCGTCTACGACTACCGGCTCGGCAACCGCTCCGCCCTCGAATGGATCATCGACCAGTACCAGGTCACCACCGACAAGCGCTCCGGCATCGTCAACGACCTCAACCGTGAAGACGATTCCAAGTACATCCTCCGCCTCATCGGCCAGGTCACCACCGTCTCGCTGGAAACAAACGCCATCATTGCCGCTCTGCCAACCCTAGGGTTAGCAGAAACCGCAGCTAGCGAAGCAGCCAGCGAAAACCAGGCCGGGCGGGATGCACCAACTCTTGCAGAAAACGCAAGAAACGCATGAAAGGCGTAGAAAGAAGCGTGCAAATGCGCACTTACGTTAGCGCTAACGTAAGGTCTTGAGGCCTAGCGACTTTGCGTGACATCAAACATCACGCAACGCACACGAAATTAAATCGCAGTCAGCATGTCCGGTTACCAAAATGTTTCACGTGAAACATTCTTATCGGGCGACGTTGTTGTTCCAGCCAGGCCATCTGGATGGTTTGCAACGGTTCTTTTGTGCGCTACGTTTTACTGTTCCAGCGCGTTCACCTCGCGGACCGCGCCGGAGGCTGGATTCACACGCAGCGTCTTGATTTCGAATGAATGATAGGTGCCGGTCCAGTGCGTATGCAGGAAAGGCATTTGCAGCGTGGCCGTCGTCCCATGACCATCCGTTTCGTAGGAGCGCACGATCAAGTCGTTGCCGTCCTCTGACATCTTGGCGGCTTCCACGACGATATCCGCAGCATCCACGGCAAGAAAGCTGTCCGCGCCCGGCCGCGTTCCGGGATGGATGCCCTGGTACAGGATGGGAACCTCCGTCACCAGCTGCTCCGCCGCCCGCACCACGCCCGCCCCCTGCCATGTGCCCGCATGCGGGATCAGCTGCATGGAAAAGGTCTGCAAACCCTGGTCCATCCACGCGTAGTCCACACCCGGCTCCAAGGCTCGTGGTTCGTGGTTGGCGTAAACGGCCGCACGCGCCACGGAAACACGCATGTCGCTGCCGTTGACACTGTACCCATATTTCGCATTGTTCAGGACGGCCAGACCGTACGCCTGGCCCGCGTGCGTGCCTGTCACATCGATCCAGCGCTGGCCCGGATCCTCCAGCCCCTTCGTCTCGCGCATCTGTGCGCCGTACGCAATCTCGTACGTCGCCTGTGGCGCATCCACGTCCACTGGAAATGAGAACTTCAGAATCTTGAGATGTTCGTGCCAGTCCAGCGCGACACGAACGTCGACCGCGCGGCCATCACGGTACAAGATCCAGTCCAGCGTCAGCGTGGAGCCGCCGTAGGTGAGCGTTTCCCGGAGCATGCCCCGTAACGGGCCGCTCTCAATCAACTTCAATCCCGTCCGCTTGAACTCGCCGGCTTCTTTCGTATACGCATGCACCTGGTGCGCCCACGTGTCGTTGTTGTCGTCCAGCACCACCGCGCGCAAACCCGTGGCACCGCCGCGAAATACCTCATGATTTCCATGCTTGTCGAAAAGTGAAATCGTTCCCGAAGGCGCAACGGATAAGCGAAGATGCGCATTCTCCAGCGTATTGCTGCCCGCGCGAAGGTCTGTTCGCAGCGATTCGACCTGCTCCGGCCTGCGAACGCGCAGCTGCCGGTAGCCCAGTGGCGGAACCTCCGTCTGCGCAATCAATCGTTGCCGGTGATTCACGACGGCGGTGGCAGCCGTCCATTGGAATGGAACCGGCTTACCCGTTTCATCCTCCACGCGCGCTGCCGTGCCGGGCTCCCATCCCAGGTCGTACTCGACGTTCAGCGTCGCGCGCCAGGCATGTGGATTGAAGACGACAATGTACTTGGAATCAGGGTCGGTGGTGGGAATCTGCCACGCCAGCCGTTGCAGCGCGGCGTTAGACGCCTCACTTGCAATATCCTGGGCACGCCCATACCCGTTGCGCACATCCAGGTCGTAGCCGGGCAGCGTGGTCGCGGCCATGCTGTCATGAAACTGCAGCAGCAGAACGCGCTCCCATGCTTTCTCGAACTCCGCCTTCGGGTACCCAGCGCCCCAGGCAAACGCTCCAATCGCGGAGAACTTCTCCGCGCTCTCAAGGTCGGCCTCAGTCAGGCGGTTCAGCTTCTTGCGTTCCGAACCGCCGGTGTACGTGCCCACCGAATGATGCTGTAGATCGCCGCTGTAGACCTGAATGTCCGCTGGCAAATGCTGTCGCACTTCAGCGAAGTAGCGGTCCGGCGTCGAGTAAACAATGTGCGGCGCGCCTGCTTCCTTCTGGATCGCACGGATGGACCGCATGTTCTCCTTCGTTGGACCGCCGCCATGGTCGCCAATGCCGAAAAACTCCATGTCCGTGCGCTCTGGCTGCCCCGCCAGCAGGCCCACCGTGCGCAGCATGTGGCTATGCACGTCGCCCGGATCGTCGTAGGCCAGCGGAATGCGATAGGTGAGCGCGCGTGTTCCGTCGATGCCCTGCCATTCAAAGAGGTTCTGCTTCACCTCAGGCTTCTCCAGCACGCTTGGCCGCATGAACACATAGCTCGGCATGCCTTGCAGCTTGAGAATCTGTGGCAGATTGCCGCTATGCCCAAATGAATCCGGGTTGTAGCCAACATCCGCGCGCCGTCCCAGCAGGCGCTCCAGCGAGCGTTGCCCATACAAGCCTTGCCGGATCAGCGATTCGCCATTCGGAATATTCACATCAGGCTCCACCCACCATCCACCAACAACATCCCAGCGGCCGTCCTTCACATAGCGGCGAATCTCCCCGAGCATGGCTGGATCGCTGGCCGCAATCCACTCGTAAAACTGTGAGGAGCTGGTCGTCATCGTCAGTTCCGGATCTTCCTTCATGCGGTCCAGCGCGGAGCGAAAGGTGCTGTGCACGACGGCCGACGCTTCCGACAATGGCCACAACCACGGCGCATCCACATGCGCATTGCCAATCATGTGCAACTGAAGCGTCGAGGCATCGGCAGGCCACGCAGGCGCGCTGGCATTCTGCGGCGCCGTTTGCGCTGAGGCAGGCGAAGAAGCAGATAGAAACACTGCCACCAATGGCAACACACATGCGGCATTCTTGAATAAAAAGGACATGGCTCTCTCAGGCCCGGAGCGCTCTGTGCGGCAACATTCGTGCATGGAGCACGGACGGCAAACGCATGCGCAAGGTGCTAACGAACTCTAGCCGTCCACTATGCGGATGTCAAAGGTCAGGCCAGGTAAACCGTTTCGCAACTACTTGGCGTCGTTGTACTCTTCCAGCCATGCCATCTGGATGGCTTCCAGGATGCCTTCGTTGGATTTGGCGGGGTCGCCGGTAAAGCCCGGAATCTCGAGGATGAGCTTATGCATATCCGTGAATCGGACCGCTAGCGGATCCATCTCCGGATGGAGTTCCTGTAGTTGAATGCCAATCTCTTCCGTGTCGGTCCACTCAATCTCACGTGGCATGGTCAGGCCTTTCCGCCAGAGGCAACCACGGCAGCGGGCTTGCCTTCCTGCACATAATTGCGGTTCCACGCAGGAATTTCAACCACATAGGTTCCCGGCTCCTGAATGACCGCCTGGCAACCCAGCCGGGAGTTGGTCTGCGGTCCCGCGGCAAGATCGATGCGGTCCAGTTCGTCGTCCTCGGGATCGCTCAACCCGCGTTCGCCGGCCTTGACGTACACATGGCACGTCGTGCAGGCGCACACACCGCCACAGGCGTGATCCATGAACACGCCGTAGTTCTCCGCCACATCCAGCAGGCTCATGGGCTGGCCGTGGCCGTCATACGGCAACGTGCCGAAGGGGAACTCCACGGTCTTGTTCTCCGGCTGGAAGGTCACACGAACAAAGCCGTCCGCAACTGGCTGCGACAGGTCAACGTCCGGCTGATCGATGATGTGTGCAGACATAGGTTCAACACCATTGTAGCGCTCCATCGTGACCATCTTTTAACGCAGAACCGCTTTCTGCAACCTTAACGAAACCAACCCGATCTACACTTTAATTGCGAATTCAGCATGGGATCGTTGCGCGATGAGCCTTTCAGGACAAGAACCTATCGAGGAGCAGCCACGTATTCTTGGCCTGGATGTCGGTGAGCGCCGCGTCGGCATCGCCCTTTCCGGTCCGCTTGGCGTCGCCCGCCCGCTGCTCACCCTGGGCCGCACCCATCTTCGCAAGGAGCTGCGCGACATCGGCCGTCTCCTGCGCAAACACGGCGTCGTTGCGGTTGTGGTTGGCAATCCGCTGCATATGTCCGGTGCGGTGAGCCCGCAAGCGCGAAAGGTCCAGGCCTTCGCGGCAGCGATCCGGCAGGAATTCGGCCTCCCCGTTCACATGTGGGACGAACGGCTCACCAGCACTGCGGCCAACGATCTTCTGGACAGCCACGGCTATCCGCGCGGACCGGAGCGCAAACGCATCCTCGACCAGGTCGCCGCGGTCCTCATCCTGCAGGGCTGGCTCGACGCAGCAACCGCGCAGCGGCCCGCGACGGCACAACACGCGGCAGAGGAAGCGTGCGCCGCAGACCCGCATCAATCCCTACCGTTACAACACCCGATAGAATAGTTCTGTCTGGTCAAGGACGCGTGGACAGCAGCGAAATCGTCGCGTGCGTCCACACAAAGTGCCGGCCCGGCGATCTTCACCATCTTTACCAAGACCAGGAAACCCGCATGTTGGACGTTACCAAGAAATTGGAAGAACAGATTAAGGTGCTCGAACACGAGCTGACCACCGAACTGCCCGCCGAGATCAAGAAAGCGGTCGCGCTCGGCGATCTAAGTGAAAACGCCGAGTACCATTCCGCCAAGCAGCGCCAGGAATTTGTGAACGCGCGCCTCGGCCAGTTGAAAAAGCGCATGGCCGAACTCTCCCTCGTCAACCTGGTCAACATCCCGGCGGACAAGGTCGGCTTTGGATCGACTGTGGTTGTGTTCGATAGCACCAAGGACGAGGAGATCACCTACAAGCTGGTGACAAGCGAAGAGAGCGACGTCACCAAGGGCCTCATCAGCACCACATCACCCATCGGCAAGGCACTGGTTGGAAAGCGTGTTGGTGACGAAACAACCGTCGTTACTCCCAGTGGCAAGCGCGAACTTGAAATCCTGAAGCTCACCACCATTCACGACGTAGTCGCCGGGTAAGTCCTCAGACAGAAACGCCAGCGCTGAACACGCCGGCGTCTCGTCCTTTTTGAATCCGCTCTACTGCACGTCGCCCGCTTCCATGTGGCTTTCCAGGAAGTACAGCTCCTCTTCCGCATCCACGATCAGTTGGTTGTAAAAGTCGCTCGTCGGGCTGTCGCCAATGTCGTCGATCTTCTCCGACGCCTCACGCAGCAGCGAACAATACTTACCCAAGGAGTTCGCCAGAGCTTCCAGATGTTGCGGTCCGCTCAGCGCTTCCACGTTGTACGGTGGAATCTCCGATGTGGCAGCCGACTGCCGCACCGTTCCATTGGCCACACCGCCCAGCTGCGTCATCCGCTCCGCGATGGGGTCGATCTGCTTAAAGATCGTCTTGGCCGTGTCATCAAATACCAGGTGCAACTGATAAAAGTTCAGCCCCTTCACATTCCAGTGCGCGAACTTCGCCTGTGTGTGCATGTCCAGGGCGGCGGCAAGCGTCTTGCTCATCTCATCCACCACCTTCTTCTTTACGTCGTCCGGCAGCGCGACCCGGTTCTTATACATGCGTTTGGAAAATTTTGCGCCATTTACGTTCTGTATCGTTGTTTCCGTCTTCGCCATCCTGGTCTGTCCACCTTTTAAGTCGTTCGATGCCCGCATTGCCAGGTATTTTGCTTGGAGATGCGGCGTAGATCTAAGGTGCCGTCCTCGCTTTCGATATAAGGCTCTCCATACCGTGTTCGCTCTCGTATCATCAACAGAAGCTGATGGCCATTCCGTCCAACACGCCACCCACCCGCAACCGCCACCTCATCCGATGGGTGGAGAAGACCGCCGAATTATGCCAGCCCGACCGTGTGCACTGGCTCGATGGTTCGCCTGAGGAGAACGCCGCTCTCTGCGACTGCCTCGTAAAAGCCGGAACGTTCCGGCGGCTGGACCCTGTGAAGTGGCCCAATTGCTTTTACGCGCGCTCCTCACCAAACGACGTGGCCCGGGTGGAAGACCGTACCTATATCTGCTCGCTTTCGAAGGACGGCGCTGGACCAACGAACAACTGGGAAGATCCTTTTGTCATGCGCCGCCGTCTGAAGGGTCTCTTCAGTGGCTGCATGAAGGGACGCACCATGTACGTGATGCCCTTCTCCATGGGGCCGATCGGGTCACCGTTCTCACAGATCGGCGTGCAGTTGACCGATTCCGCCTATGCCGTGGTCAACATGCGCATCATGGCGCGCATCGGCCTGCCTGTCTATCTGGAAATCGACAAGGACTACAAGCGCGTGGTGCCCTGCATCCATTCCGTGGGTGCGCCGCTCGCTCCCGGGCAGGCAGATGTGCCGTGGCCTCAGAACGACACCAAGTACATCGTCCACTATCCCGAAACGCGCGAAATCTGGAGCTACGGCTCGGGCTACGGCGGCAATGCGCTCTTGGGTAAGAAGTGCTTCGCGCTACGCATCGCCTCCAACATCGCCCGCGACGAAGGCTGGATGGCGGAGCACATGCTCATCGTCGGCGTGGAAAGCCCGCCGGATGCAACCGGCACGACAGAAAAAACATACGTCGCCGCGGCCTTCCCCTCAGCGTGCGGTAAAACCAATTTCGCCATGCTCATCCCACCCGCCGGCTTCGAGGGCTGGAAGGTGACCACGGTCGGCGACGACATTGCCTGGATCAAGCCGGATTCGACCGGCCAACTTCGCGCCGTCAATCCTGAGACCGGCTTCTTCGGCGTCGCGCCCGGCACCAGTGAAAAAACCAACCCGAACGCCATGGCCACGCTCCGCGCCAACAGCATCTTCACCAACGTTGCGCTTGTCACAAAGGACGGCGTCCCAAACGGCGACATTTGGTGGGAGGGCATGACCGATACGCCACCCGCGGAAGCGCTGGACTGGCGCGGCGAACCGTGGACACCCGCCAGCAAGACCCCTGCCGCGCATCCCAACGGCCGCTTCACCGCTCCCGCGCGCCAATGCCCCTCTATCGATCCCTCCTGGGAAGACCCCAATGGCGTACTGATCAGCGCCATCGTCTTCGGCGGACGCCGCGCCACCACCATGCCGCTGGTCTACCAGGCCTTTAACTGGTCCAGCGGCGTCTACGTTGGCGCAACCATGGGATCGGAAACCACGGCGGCGGCAGGCGGGGCGCTGGGCACGGTGCGGCGCGATCCCATGGCCATGCTGCCCTTCTGCGGCTATCACATGGGCGACTACTTCCGGCACTGGCTGCGCATGCAGCGCGAGCTGACCACAACGCCGCGCATCTTCCACGTGAACTGGTTCCGCAAGGACGCGGAAGGCCATTTCCTCTGGCCCGGCTACAGCGAAAACATGCGTGTGCTCAAGTGGATCGTCGACCGCTGCCGGGGCCGCGTCCGTGGCAGCGAAACACCCATCGGCTGGACACCCAAGTACGCCGACATCGAATGGAGCGGCCTGCCCTTCACCGAGGAGCAATTCCGCACTCTGCAAACGGTAGACCGCAACACCTGGCGGCGCGAAGTCATGGGCCATGAGGAAATCTTCCTCCTGCTCCACGACCGCCTTCCCCCAGAAATGATCTACGAGCGCGAACTCCTCATCTGCCGCCTGTAACACTCCGAACCCTTTGAATGGATCAGCTTAGCCTGCGACGGGTTGGGGCGGCTGCCGCAAGTGGTGCCGTTATCGCGCCGACAGACTGTCCGCGAAACTCCGGCCGCGCATAGCCCAGCGCATCCAGAATGCCGCTCAGTTCAAACGCGCTCTCCGGCCGCTCCGCTGGAGTGATGGCCAGCAAGCGGCGCAGAAGCAGCAGGAATGGATCATCGCTGGAGAGAACCGCCGGAGGCTGCCAATCACCCCGCAGATGCCGCTGCTGAATCGCTTCAAGTGTTTCCCCGTGGAAGGCCGGCGTGCCGGTCATCGCCTCAACCAGAATGGCACCCAACGCATACAGGTCCCCGCGCAGACCCGCGTCCCCGCTACGAATACGCTCCGGGCTGGTGTAAAGCGGCGTGCCCCCAGTGAAGGGCAAGCGTTCCGTCGCCTTTCCAGTCGAGATGCCGAAATCCAGCAGCCGGTACAGGCCAAAACGATCCAGGCGAATGTTGCCCGGCGTCAGATCGCAATGCGCAATGCCATGCCGCTCGGCGTGGCTCAAGACGCTGCTTACCTGCGCGGCCAGTTGCAGCGCCTCATCGCGTGTGAACGGCTGGGAACGTGACAGGATGCAATCCAGGTCCTCGCCTTCGATGAACGGCATCAGCATGTAAAAGAGCCCGTCCATCTCGCCAAAGTCGAAGACAGGAACCGCATTGGGATGGCCCCCGAGCATTGCCGCATGCACAGCCTCCTGCCGAAAACCGCGCACAACTCCCGGCTTGACCGCAAGCTCAGGATGCAGCACCTTCGCCGCGAACAGTCCCCCATGCAGACGGTGCTTCAATTGCACAATCGTCGCCATACCGCCAATGGCAACCGGCTCCAGCACCTGAAACCGCATACCGAAGATGTTTGGCAGCCGCGCAAGCAAGTCGCCCATGCCAGCGCGCGCTGCATGCGGCACGTCATTCACGGGAACGGAAGTCACAGGAGACGTCTCCTGCGTACAGGCGCGGCAAGAGCGGCGTATGCTTCATGCGTGACGCCCGCCAGAGGCGCGCCACATGCAGTCTTCTCGCCAGACTGCATTCCCAGCAGCACATCCGGCTGCATCACGTGAACCGGGTCAGCGTTGTACAGCCTGCCCTCCAGCATGGCCAGCAGCTTGTGCACGGCATGTTCCACGGTATTGCTGGCGCGGTGCCGCTCCCACAGGCAGACAAACCCCGTCTCCGGATGAATGTTGGGGTGGAGCGCCGGTGTTTGCAGAAACATTTCCATGGGCACTGCGGGAAAGTGTACCGGGTAGTGCACACAAAACGCATGCGCGAGGCGCTCCCGTGGCGCATATTCCCAGCTTGGTACAGTGCCGGTCGCGGCCATCGTCATGAATGGGACATGGAGCGTCGCGTGAAAGGTGGTGTCGTCCGCCCGAAGTCCCGTCAAGCGCCCCGGATTCAACACGGCCAGATCGTTCAGCATCTCCCATTCGGCGCGCACACGCCGTTCAAACACTGTAATCACGCCTTACCCGTTAGTGGCAATCGTCGAAACGCGCAGCACATCGTTCGCGTGAACACCCTGCCCGGTGAGTGGCGTCGCAAAATCCAGGCTTTTTCCATTCCACATTACCTCAGGCTCACCGTCACCCTTCAGCATGTCGCCGCGTTCACGGAGATCGAACAGTATCTCCTCCAGCACCATGTCCAACGTCTCCGCTTCGTCGATGTCGACGTTGTACTTGTGTTCACCGGTCACGGTATCGAAATAGATCTGGTACTTCGGCATGAAAGAAAGACCTGTCGGCTAAGTAGAGCGCACGACGCCACCGGCGCCCTGCGTAACCATCATGGTAAGCGATCCCGGCAAATCCGGCAGCGCGGTACCGCAGCGCTGGCATTCGCCATTGCGAAAATCCCAGCAGTCCCGGCACTGCGGACGTCGACACTTGGGACAATTTCGCAGATCCACCTGATCGGCCGCGCCCCGGCACACCGTACAGCGATCATGCTTGGTGCGCGGACCGGCCGCGCGCAGCCACCAGCCTTCATTCACCGGCAGCACGGAAACCCGCTGCTCCAAGCACAAGCGGCAGCGGCGGTACTCATGCTGCCAGCAGACCTCCTCGCACACCTGTTGGGTGCAGCGCGGACAGGTAAACACCACGTCCTGCATGGCCAATGAGCGGTTACACAGGCCGCATTTGGCCTCCGTCTGCCGCAGGACAGCAATGGTGACGCCGCTGCCCAACACCGCCAGCAGGGGACTGAACCATGAGGCGAAATCCGTGCGAAGCGTCACCTCCACCAGGGCCACGCTCAGCAAGACCGCGACCGCACACGTTAGCGGTTGGACCCAGACACCGCCTGCGGGCAGATTGAAGTGCCGCCACAACCATGTGGCCGCAACACTCAGCACCAGTGCCGCCGCCATGGCCACAGCCCCACCGGCCAGGCACGCGCCAAACTGCATGGAAAGCAGCAGGATAAAAATCCCTGCAAGCATCGCGCCGCGTTCCAGGTTGTTGTTCATGATTTCGTGACCTGCTCTATGGTAGCCGCACGGACGCCGGCGAAGACTGGCCTACGGACCAGGTAAAGATGCTCCTCCGGCTGGCCAAGTTGCCGCGGTGACTGCTCCGCCAGTGTGTCCTGTTGCAGAACAGTACAGACACTTCGCAGTGGCTCCATCGCGCCCCGGGCCCCACACATGGGGCAAGGCAGCGTGCGCCGAACCAATGCCACACGAGCAAACGGCTGGTCGCGAGCGCCACACACACGGCATCGCGCCAACGTGCAAACCCGCCAGGGCAGTTGCAATATAAGGTCCTCGCGAGGCATCGCATGAAGGCTCTCCCGCAGCGGAATCTGCCACGGCAGAGGCACCAGTTCGCCGTACGACGCGCTATGCCATGGACAATTCTTGCTCCGCTGCAACGCAAGCGTCTCATCAACCCACCGGCTATCCCGCAGCCGCGACCGGCACGCAACCGACCGCTCGAGACAAAGGTGTCCAGCGGCAAATTTGCAGAACATCTCCAGCATCCCTGCTGCCGCACGCTCCACCGCGGCCGGACTGCCTGTCATGGGCGGCGCGTCTTCCAGCGGAGCGCACCCCAGCGACGCCGACGCGGCGTAGGCCAGCACCTGTGCCCGGCGGTCCTCGCCCATCCCGCACAGATAACACGATGCCTCAGGCGCCGGCGGGAACCACGAGACGCGGCACTCCGGTATGCCGCCCCCAAACACGCCCGCCTCGATCACCGGCTTGCCCAGCACTCGCGCCGTCCACGCCGTCTCCGCCCGTGAAAGCGCGCTGTCAGTGCAACACAACAAAACATCGCGCGCCGCAAGGCACTGCCAGCCCACATCTGCAATCTCCTGGCACATCGCGCGCCACGGCAAACCCCACTGCCGGGACGTCTCCCGGGCCAGCAGTGCGGCTTTGTACGGCGGCGAGTCCTCAACACCGGTGTGCCCGTTCTCCCATGCCTCGCGCAGAAAAGGACTCATCGCGAAATTTCGCTGCTCTAACCGGCCAGGGTCGACCAGGAGCACATCGCGCACGCCGCAACCCCGCAGCAAACGCAGGAGCGCAGATCCCAAAGCTCCCGTCCCGATCACAGCAATGCGCAGCAACTTTAGTGACCGGTGTTCCATAATGAGGCAAGCTCCAGGACAGATCTCATCACTATTTCATCCTCAGATTGGCTTCCACGTGCACCACGTCGTAAGGATGTGGCAAGATGATGCTGTCTGCTTTGCGGCTTTTGCACTTTGGTTGCTTCTCATGAGTCTGTACCGAGGGTTATATTTCGCAACGCTGGTCGGGATGGTCGGTGGCCTGATCGCCGCGCTGCTCACGGCGCTCGCGACCGTTGCCGTCACTGGCTCCGGTGCGCGCTGGCTGCCTGACCTGCTGACCATGCTGCTCTTCGGCATTACCGTCGCCATTGCCATCTACATCTACTTCGACCGGCTCCTGCTCAATCGTGTGCGTGGTTCCTCCATCGGCTTCGGCTTTCTGTTTGGAGGCATTGCCGCCGTCCTTGCCGCGGCGCTTACCTGGCTGCTGGCAGCCGGTGTGGGCCGTTCCTCTCCATCGCTCTATCGTATCGCCGCGTGGGCGCTCTGCTTCTCCATCATCGGCTTGGGACTTGGCCTGCGCTGGGCCAAATCGAACATCGCGCGCCTGCTGCACACCTACGTCGGTGGCCTGGCAGGTGGCCTTCTGGGCGGATTAGTCTTTGTCCTGTTTACGCCTCACCTGTCAGCGGGCGTAACCATGTGCGGCCTGATGCTGGCGGGCGCGGGCACCGGCTTTGGCGCTGGCATCGCACCAGTGCTGGTGCGTGAGGGCGTGGTTCGCTTCGTCTCCTCTGGCGACGCGCGTGCGCAGAATAAGCTGGGCAAGAACAAAACCGCCTGGGATGTGGGCGTGGATGAGTCCTATGTCATCGGCAGCACGCCAACAGCGCAGAGCGGCAGCAAATTCCAGCAGGGCGCGGACATGTACATCCCGGACTCGGCCGTCGCGCCCCGCCACGCCGTCATCTTTTCCAAGGACGGCCGCTTTTTCGTCGCGCGGCACCCTGACGCCAGCGGCCCCGAGGGCATTGCCAAATTCGTTCTGCGCGTGCGCGGCAAAACCGTGGTCAACTCACAGGAACTGCGCCCGGCAGACGACCTCCTCATCGGTCGCACCGCTCTGCGCTTCGATAGCAAAAAACGGGGTGAATCGTGATACCGCTGCCCCGTGTTCTATTCGCGCCGCTGCTGCTGTCGATCGCGACCCTGACGGCCCTCCACGCGCAGCAGCCGCGGCCGTCAACACTCGAGGTGACCGCTACGCCGCAACTGGTGGACTGCGCGCCTGTCTCGCTGTCGCCCTGCATGTCCCTCTCGGTCACGCCCGCAACCGGCGCCGGCGCACCCGCCCCGGTCAATCTGCCGGCCGCCGCGCAACTTGCCTCCAGCTTTACCTTGACCGGGGCCTCGGGACAGGCGACTCCGTTCTACGCCTCGGCAGGCAGCGGCCCCGATGCCACACAGCACACCAATGTGGTCCTGCTCCTCGTTGACATCAGCGGCAGCATGCGCGAGCCAATGGGTGCCACATCGCGCTTCGAAGCCGCAAAAGGAGCCATTGCGCAGTTCCTCGATGGCATGCAGGAAGGCTCCGACCGCATTGCCATCGTCCCTTTTGAGAGCCACAACGTCATCTCCACCATTCGTGGTGCCGTGTTTGCCACGCGCAAGGCTGACGCTGTTGCGCAACTCAGGTCGCTGCCCGGCCCCGGGCCAAAGAACAACACAGCGCTTTTCCAGGCGGTCTTCACCGGCGAAGAAGCGCTTTCCAACGAAGTCGCCGCCCTCCAGCGTTCCGGCATGAGCGACCTCCAGCCACACCTCATCGTCATGACGGACGGCAAGAACGAGGTATTCCCCGGCGACGACCCGCAACTGCTGAATGGCGATCTGGGCCTGCAGCAGGCAGCGGCGCAGGTGCAGGCTTCGCACGCCGACACCATTGGGATCGGCTTTGGTGACCGGGGGGCAATTGACGCCGCCGCATTGCAGCGGCTTTCAACCCGCTTCTTCTACGCTGCCGATGCCGCGCAATTGCTGGCGGCGCTGCACGTCAGCCGCTCCGCCGTCAGTCACTCCATTGCCATCACCTGGCTGCTGCCGGAGGCGAACCGCCTCGCGCTTGCCGGACGCGACCCGCAGTGGGCACCCAGCATGAAGCTGGACGACGGCACAGTACTCTCCGGCCCTGCGGTGCGCCTTCTTCTGCCAGCGACCAACTCACCCGTCTTCGACCGCAAAGCCAGCCCACAAGAACTGCGGAGCCTCATCGCGACCCACCCCGAGACGTCCTCCGGCTGGTCCGCCGTCCTGGTCCACGGGCTGCTGTACCTTGCCGCCGCCGCGCTTTTGCTGATGCTCTGGTTCTGGCTGCCACGTATCATCTGGGGCGACCGCTTCGTCTCCGCCCCGGACCGTACCCAGCGTTGGTCCAGCGACCGCCGGGCTGTCACCAGCGCCTCCGGCGTAAAGGTCCGCTCAACAGACAACATGCCTCCAGGATTCTCGCCCGAGCCACAAAGCGCCAGCCCGCTGCAACGTTCTGCCGCCCAAACCACTCAAATACAGCCGCGTGGGGAGTTTTCTCGTACCCGCCTCACCTTTGAAGAGCGATAAGGAGCACCGTTCATGCCTCTGGTAAAAGTGGTTCGCAAGGGAGTTACCCCTTCCGTTCGCAAGGTTCCCACCTCCACCGCTGCCGCCATGCTGCCCATGAGCATGGACCGTATAGGGGCCGAAGCAGGTTCCGAGACCGAGGATCTGACAAAGGTCGAAGACCTGGGCGATGCCTTCCGCAAGTTCCAGCCAAAGCTGCACTTTGACGGGTATGCCGGACCGGAAGAGACAGAGTTCAAGGCCGACTTCGAGTTCCGCTCCATCAAGGACTTCGATCCGGACAATCTGCAGAAGCGGCAGGAGATCAAGGACGCCGATGGCGAGAGCCACTTTCTCCGCAACGACCTTGCCGACCTCAAGACCAACATCGATCTGCTTTATCGCCTGAAAGACCGCTGGAAGCTGCCCGCTGTCCGCCGTGCGTGGGGCAATGCCGCCCAACGGCAGGAAATCGTTCAGGCGCTGGGCAAACTCCGCTCTGAACTCGAGCGCGTTGCAGAAGGGAACAAGTAAACCATGGCAGAGACCGCGACCGCCACCCGCACCACCGAGCAGATCCTGGGCAAGAGCATTGCCCGTGACCTGCTCCAGGATATCTTCGCCGACCTCCACCCCGGACTCACCAACGAGAAGCGCGAAATCTCCAGCATCTTCTCCGCGCAGTCCGCGAAGGAGTTTCTCGGGCAGATTCTGAACTTCGAGAAGCTCATCAGCGCCGACGACAGCTACGACCAGACCGTGAAAAAGCTGCAAGGTCAAATTGACAGCGCCGAAACCGTCCGTGATCAACTGCTATCGCAGGTCTTCGAGCAAATACGTCCGCTCGAAAGCTCCTACCGGCAGATACAGCTCTTCTTTGAAAACACCAAGGTCGGCGACGGCAAAGTCCGCAAGCCTGTGGAGCTGTTCATCCTGAACGCCGACCCAAAGGCCATGGAAGATATCTTCTCCATGAATATCGCCGCGATGGAGCACTTCGTCGTCCAGCGCAACGATAACTTCAACTTCCGTGACGACATCTGCAACCTGGTCATTCCCGGCTACTACCCACAGCCGATTCGCGAGAAGTTTGAGCAGATCGCAAACGCCTGGGGCATGTTGCTGATTGGTGACCTGGACGATGAAACCTCCTTCAAGAACGTGGAACGCAACTTCCTGCCCGGCGGAAAATACGAGTTCCTGAAGCGCCCCGAGGACGCCGCTGCGTCCGATGTCTGCCTGATGGGATACCTGCAACTGCGTCCTGCGCACTGGTTTGAAAAGGACAAGGAGGCGGAAGGCCTGTACGGTCCGCCATCGATGGTCTTTGCCGGTGCGGTTGCCCGCGCTGACGATGCCCAGGGTATGGCCCAGGGCCCGGTCGGATCACGCTTCGGTCGCGTCCATGGTGCGGCCAAGGCCCGCATTGAACCGCTCATCGGCCAGATGGAACACCTGTCCATGGAACGGCAGCTCATCCCCATCATCCGCGACGCTGACAATCACCTCTGCTTCTTCGGCTGCCGCACCCAGGCCGACGATCCTTACGGTGTGCTCAAGTTCTTCACCAGCTATCGCATCCTGCGTTACCTGGAGCGTTGCTGCCGCCACTACCTCCTGCAGGTCGCCGGCCAGGTGCTGACCCGCGACTTCATGGATCAGCAGATCGAAACGCCGCTCAAGCGCCTCCTGGATGAGCAGGTCCAGCAGGGGACAATCCTCGGCTACGATCTTTTCGTCGACAAGGATTCCAACAAGCGCATGCAGGGTGTCTGCGACATTACTCTGAACGTCATGCCGACCGGTCCAGCAGAAACGTTTGTCCTCAAGATCGATGTTCCTGAGTTCAAGCGTCCGGAGCAGGCCAAGGCCAACGCATGAGCCAGATTCGCTTCGGGATCGGTGTTCCACGCGCGGGTGATGCGGCACGCAGCTCTGAGGAGCACACCTCCGGCAGTGACGGCTGGACGCGCGCCAAAAAGGTGGGGCTTTCCGGTTCCGCCGCGCGGGCAGCGGAAGATCGCAAGCGCGAAGAAGGCGTTGCAGCCAAACCAAGCAACACCATCGCGCTCCGTGCCTCAGGCGGTGCGATTGTTGACGCCGCTACGATGCTGCAACACAGCACGGCTCCCGCGAAACCTGCTTCCGGGGAAAGTTCTTCCCGCGAAAACGCCGTTTCGGCAACACATTTTTCTGAAGCGGAGCGCATCTCAAGCTCTCGTACCGTGTCTCCTGCTGCTGTGCCCGGACTTGCCGTGAACGGTGAACCGGAACATCGCAGCAGTGACACTTCCGTTCAACCGGGCCTGCTGCAAAGCGCCGCGGCCCGCATTCAATCGCTGACGCGCTCCCTATTCCAGAGCCGGGACGCGAACAGCCAACCACGTACAATTAAGGGAGAAAAGTGATGGCAACTCCGAACCGTACCACGGTCACAATCGACGGCCAGAAGTTTCAGGCAGTGACCACCAGCGTGAAGTTCAACACAGCAAAAGATCGCGCGGGCGTCGCGCAGATGGGTTCGCTCGCAACCAAGATTCGCGTGTGGGCCGACCTTCATGACGACAAAAACCTGCCGTTCAGCATGGTCAAGCATTTCTTCGACCTTGCCAACGTCGTCACGCGCGACAAGATCAAGCCGGTTAAGATCGAGTTCTGGAAAGACGACTCGCAGCAGGACGCCTTGATCTCCTATAGTTTCAACGGCTGGATCCGGCGCTTCGAAACCTCCAACCCGCTGGATTTCCTACCGCGCGGCGTCTCCACCACCACGGAAGATTCGCTCGCCGAAGGAACCGCGCCCAGCCTGAACCACATGCTTGTGCTTGACATTGAGCCCGCGCTGAACCAGCAGAACTTCGGTGCCGTGCAGTTAAGCAACTAGCTCCTTGACGTGCCGCTCCACAAACGCGGCCCACTGGCACATCTCTGAAAGGAACTTTTATGGCAGCTCCATATCGCAGCACCTGCACTATCGACGGCAACAAGTTCGACTGTTTGTCCATCACGGTCGCCTTCAACACGGACAAGGACCGTGCCGGCATGCCGCAGATGGGTTCGCTCCACACCGACATCCGCGCCTACGTCGACTTCCACGACGACCAGAACATCCCTTACTCCACAATGAGCTCGCTCTTTAATCTGGCCAATGTGGTAACAAAGGACAAAGTAAAGCCGATCAAACTGGAGTTCTGGAAGGACGATTCGCACCAGGACGCCCTGGCTTCGTACAGCTTTAATGGCTGGATCAGCGGCTATCACACTCTGAATCCATATCAGAGCGATGTGCAGCTTGCCGATGAGGATCATGCTGGCATTAACCACATCCTGGTTCTGGATCTGGAAGCCGAGATGAACCAGCAGAACTTCCAGGACATCGCGCTCAGCAATTAAGTCACCTTGCTTTTCACCTTGTACGGACCGGGGTCATTTGGCCCCGGTCTTCTCTCTGCCGTACTCTTCTGCCGAGGTGGTGTCACCCATGCAGTCACTCGCCTTTCCCATGCGGCTCCAGGAGAATGGGCTGCTGCAGCGCGATGACAAATCCAACGCCTTGCTGGCGTTGCTGCAGATGATGGCCCGCACCCCGCAAGGGTCGTGGCAGGCATGCCCCGCATTTGGCTTGCGCGACCTGTTTGAGTATGGCCGGCAACGCGCGGACCTCGCCCGCATCGCCGCCGACCGCATCAACGGCACACTCCGTGACCTTGGCATCGAGGGCTACACCGTGACCGAGGTTGTGCGCGAAATCAGCGCCAACCGCGACACCGACACCTACTCCATTACACTCGAAAACGCCGCTACCGCCGAAACCATCCGCACCAGCGTGGTGCAGGAGGCATGATGCGGAAAGCCTGCAGCATTGCCGGGATGGGCCGCTGATGGGCACCTACGTCCCCAATGTCCTGGAGATCGACCGCAAGCTGCGTGACGACTTCCGCCGCCGCGTCAAGGACTTTGGCGTTAGCACGGAAACCACCGACCCGCTGCTCGCCGTTCTCTTCCGCACCGTCGCCCAGCAGATCGATCAGGTCTACAGCGAATCCGGCAAACTGCGCCAGTCGCTCCTGCATGAACTCATGACGGGCCTGCAGGTGCAGCAGTATTTAGCCACACCCGCGCAGGGTGCCGTCCGGCTCCTCAACGATCTGCCAGAGCCGCGCGTCCTGCGCAGTGGAACCGAACTGAACGCGGTTGCCTCCACCGGCGAGCGGCTCGTCTTCAGCCTGGATGCCACCTGCGAGGTCTCTCGCGCCCGCATCGCCTTCGCGCTCAGCTACCAGGACCAATCCTTGCGTCTGATCAGCGGCGTGGAGATGAGCGATGCTGTGCAGGCCATGCGGCCTTCCATGGAGGCGGTGCCCATCGGCCTGGGGCCGCAGCCCGCGCTCTACCTGGCCATTGAGAACCTCTCCCCGCAGATACTCAACCGCCATGGCATTTTTTTCGAGCTTGGGCCGGGCACCTATCCGGTGCAGCACGCTCTCTGCCACGAGCCGTGGTGGATCTTCGGCGAAGACGGCGACCTCTCCGGCGAAGGCCTCCTGCGCCCGCGCCGGGAGAACTGCGGCGTCTACCAGCTCGCCTTTCAGACGGCCACGACGGAAACCTCCAGCATGCTGGACGCGCCATTGCCGTCCATCCCGGACGGCTTCTACGCGGGCCGGCAGTTCGTCTTTCCGCCCATGACGGCCACTTCGCCCTTTCGTTGCCGCGTCCCGCATCTGCTGGAACCGGCGCTTTCGCGCCTGCTGAACCGTGACGCCGCCGGCGTGCTCACAGAGCCGCGCGTCTGGATCAAGATTCCCATGCCGCCCGGTGTACCCGCGCTGCACCATGCCATCAACGGCATCCTTCTGCATGCCATGACCGTCTCCAACGTCTTCGCACGCAATCAAACGGTCGTCTTCCAGCGCGACGGCATCTCCATTCCCGCCACCAAAAGCAGCGGCACGCCCGAACTGCTGGTCGCACCGCTCACCGTCATGAGCGTCGACAACGAACCGTACACCGCCGGAACGCAGCCCGGTGCCAGCGCCGCCGCCGGACGCTATGAACTGCACAATAATCGGCTCACCTTCTATCCGGGCCGCCATGCCGACGGCTCCGAGCACACGGCCGTCAACGTCCGCCTGTGGCTGACCAACGGCGCGCTTGGAAATCGCGTGGGCATGGGCGACATCTCAGGCTTTGCAAACGTCGCGGCGCTCACCGGCATCCGGATCACGCCGCTCACGGCAGCCTCCGGCGGCTCCGATGGCGAGGACGTTGCCAGCGAAGAGCGCCGGTTTGCCGATGCTCTGCTGACGCGTGGCCGCATCGTCACCCGGCAGGATCTCGAAACAGCAGCCATGGCGGTCGACCGCCGCGTCCTTGCCGCCAGCACCACCACGGGCATGGAGCGCTTCGACGACGGCCTGCGCCGCGTGCAACGCCTCCAGCTCACCCTGGACAGCAACGGCTTCACGCGGCCCGAGATCGAACTCCCCGCCCTCAAATCCCAGATCGAAAATTCCCTCCGCGCCCGCCTCGTGCAAGGCATGGAACTAACCGTGGAGTTCCTATGGAAGGCGTAACAGCGGTGGCCACATCTGTGATGCCGAATTTCGCCACCGGTACCCAGGCGCATACGCACAGCCTGCACTCTGCCCTGACCACGCTTGCGGCCATGGGAGTAGGCGCGCATCGCATCACCCTGCGCCGGACTGGCCGCGAAGCCGTCGAACCCGGCACGATCCTCAGCCAGTCGCCAGCACCCGGCCAGCCCCTTGACCGGGATACCACCGTCACGCTCCACGTCGCGGGCCTTGGCTTCACGCACGCGCTGCCCGTCGGCATGTGGGATTCTGGCGGCGAGACCTATGCGGGCACCCGTGAAATCCTGCAGGCGTTTGACGACCCGCTGGAAAAGCTGAAGCACTGGTTCCACGAGGGAGCACCACTCTTTCACATCGCCGCCAACGACCCAGCCGCCTGCGCCCGGTGGCTGCACCTCTTCGGTATGGTGCCGGAGCAATGGCCGCGTCCTCTTTGGTATCCGCTCGCAACGCTGGTTGCCCGGTTGGCGCACCTGTCCTGCTCGGAGGAAGGCTGCGCGCTCGTTCTGCGCACGCTGCTCGGCCTCCCCGTCCAGAGCTTTCGCTACCATCCTGCCGTGGCTCCGGTGCCGCTGGCGTCGCTATCGTCGCTCGGCCGCAAGTCCTCCCGGCTGGGCGTTGACCTCATCGCGGGAGACACCGTCGAGGTGCTGGCCGCGCTCGAAATCGTGATCGGACCTGTTGCTTTACCGGTCTACGAACAGTATCGCGAGACGCCGGAAGGCAGCGCGCTGCTCCGGCAGACACTGGAACTGGTCATGCCAGCCGCCACCACCTGGACTGTCACCTGGGAGGTCCTCGACCGCACCCGCACCCCCCAGCTCGGTATCCCTGAGGGGAACAGCCGGCTCGGCATCAACACCCACATGGGCCGCGGACTGGGGATGCTGCTTGCGTAAAATGACAGGTGCCATCCCGGCTCAGTACCGGGCAACCGTTCTCACCGCAACGCCGGAGTTCCACCATGACTGACCCCAACGATCTCCACCTGCGTGCCGTGAACTGGGAACACGGCATGCTGCTGACGCCGGACCACTTCCTGCGGCAGGAGCAGTACTTCGAATCTCTAAACGCGTGGGGCATGCGCTACCTGTTGAGCGGCAGCGGCCTGGTCGGCGGCGGCGTTCGCCTACCAGAGAGCGACCTCGGCACCGTCCGGTTCGACCCGGAAGTTCTGCTGAACGAAACCGCCGAGTACCTGGACGTCTCCGTGAATCGCGCGCGTGGCGTCACGCCCATTGGCACCATCGTCGACGTGGAAAGCGCGGACACCGTATCCGCGCGCTTTCCAAAGAACGAGCTTGCGGGCGTCTCTGAGTCCATGATCTTTGTCGTGCTCGACCCCACGTCACGCGAAAAGCGCAGTGGCGTGGCAGACAGTTTTAACCCGCAGATGCGCACGGAGCGTGTCCCCAGCTACCGTGTCGCCCTCCATGTCACGGCAGCCGAACGCGCGAGCAGCATCGCCGTTGGCCGCCTGCGCCGTCCCGCTGCGGGCATGCACTACGAGGCGGACCCGCAGTTCATCCCCGCCTGCATGTCTGTCGCCTCGCACTCGGAACTGATGTCCGGCACGCGCCGCATCGTGGACGCCACCAACCGCCTCGCGTCCGGCTACGCGGAGCTGCACCGTGCCATGCGCGAATTCATGCAGATCTTCACGGAACGCGGCCTCGAGACCGAAGTCGATCGCGACTCCATGATCTTTGCCGAACGCATGGTGCTGGAACTGCAGGACACCGCCTACACGCTGCTGGACCGCACCCAGCCGCCTGCGCAGTTCTTCGGCCGGGTACGTCGCATGTTGCACTCCGCCGCGATTTACTTCGATCTTGCCGACGGCATGCAGCAGTACTACGACACGCTGCGTGAAACTGGCGAAAGCGAGCTGCTGGGCATGATCGAGTTGCAGAAGCACACCCTCCAACTGGGCCGGACCCTGCAACTCGAAGAAGACCTCGGCCTCGAAGTCCGCAAGGCACTGCAATCCCTCAACGGGCTGCAGCAGCTGGAGCGTGCCCTCGAAGGCAAGTACATCGACTTCCGCAAGAGCGCATCGTTGGAGAGCACCAACTTCATCTTTGATCGCGGCGGCAAGCAGCTCTACAAACTCGCGGCGCGTGCCTCCCGCGTCCAGGGCGTCGCGGACGAGATGACCATCTTCTTCTCCAACCTGCGCCTCGAAGGCCGCGACCGCTATCGCCTCATCCTGGTCGGTGACCGCGCCACGCCGTGGCTGCGCGGCACCTCCATCGGCGCGGAGGTCCGCATCAACGAGGGGTCAGGCTTCCGCCGCGAGAGCTACATCCTTACCGGCGACGTCAAGCTGGACGAGCAATACAACATCGAGCTCGACTTCGAAGCGCCCGACGTGCCCACCATTACCGATCTCCGCGTCACGGTTCCCGCGTACCACACCGTGCGCACCGCGCTCCTCTTTATGCGGCACCGCTTCTACGCCAGCCGCCAGGAAGCGCCCGACGCGCGCGGCATTGACCGCGATCTCTCGCAACGCGCACCGGAGCCGGCCAACGGCAGCCGCATGCGCGACTCCGAGGCCGCCCGCACGCCAGAACCAGCGCGCCTCTCCGTCACGGAACCCGCGCGCCCGTCACGCTTCGAAACGCCACGTTACGAGCCTGCGCCAGAACCAACCACACCCAATGTTCAGCCGCCGTGGATGCCGCGCGAGAACACCGCTCCGGCAGCGCCCGCGGACGGCAACGACGCGAACCGGCCTCGCCGCCGCCGCCTGGAGTAGAAAGAGATCATGGCACTGGACCTGAGCAAGTTGTCCGACGAGATGGAGTACGCTCTGGCGAACGCACGCCTGCTTGCTGAAGGCCGCAGGCAGGCGCTGATTCAGCCGGAGCACCTGCTTTTACTCCTGCTGGACCGCGACGGCTCGTCGCTACGCCCGGCATTGGAGAAGAAGGGCCTCACCTTTCCGCCACTGCTCGATGCTCTGTCGCGGCGCGCCGACCAGCTCTCGGCGCAGCGGCTGGAGGAGGGCCGCCGCCCGCTCGCATCCCAGGCGCTTCGCACCCTTCTCGCCGCCGCCTTTGCCATCGCCGAGGAGCATGGCCGCGCCTCCGCCGAACCTATCGACGTCCTGGAAGCCGCGCTGACCACCGGCAGCAGCACCAACGATCTCCGGAACGACTTCCGCAAAGCCGGCTTCACCGTCGGCGATCTCTCGGAGATTGAACCACCCGCTCCGCTGGCGGCAACACCAAAGAGCGACTGGAAATCCACCGGCCAACCCACCGCAAAGTCCGCAGCCACTCCGGCCAGCGCTGACAGCGAACTTGCCGGCGGTGCCAAGATGCTGGAGAAGTTTGGCCGCGACCTCACCGCCGCCGCGGCAGCCGGCGAGCTGATGCCCGTGATCGGCCGCGATGACGAAGTCCGCCAACTCATCCAGACGCTGCTCCGCAAAACCAAGTCCAATCCCGTCCTTGTCGGCGACCCGGGCACCGGCAAGACCGCCATCGTCGAAGGCCTGGCCCTTCGCATCGCCGCGCAGGACGTTCCCGAAAGCATGAAGCGCTGCCGCGTGGTCGCGCTGGACCTGATGGGCCTGGTCGCCGGTGCCAAGTACCGTGGCGAGTTCGAGGAACGCCTCAAAGCTGTCGTGGACGAAGTGCGCCTGCGCAAAGGCGAGATTATCCTCTTCCTCGACGAAATCCACCAACTCGTCGGCGCGGGCGGCACCGAAGGCGGCATGGACGCCGCCAACATCCTAAAGCCAGCCCTGGCGCGCGGCGAACTCCGCTGCGTCGGTGCCACCACCTTCGACGAATACCGCGAACGCATCGAAAAAGACGGCGCACTGGCCCGCCGCTTCGAGCGCGTGCAAGTCGGCGAACCCTCCGACGAATCCATGCTCTACATCCTGCGCGGCATTCGCGAGCGCTACGCCGCCTTTCACGGTGTGGACCTGACGGACGAATCCCTCGTAGCCGCTATCAAGCTCTCCCGCCGCTACATGCGCGACCGCTTTCTCCCGGACAAGGCCATCGACGTCATTGATGCCGCCACCGCGCGCCTCCGCATGCAGCTGGAATCCCGGCCCACCGCGCTGGACCAGCAGGAGCGCCTCTTGACCCGCCGCCGTGCCGAACTCGAGACGCTGCGTGGCCTGCCCCGTCTCGCACCCGCGCAGACCAAGCAGGTCGCCGCTCTGGAAGCCGAGATCGCCGACCTGGAACCGCGCGTCGCCGCCACCGCCGCCTCCTGGGAAGCCCAGCGCAACGCCCGCGCGGACCTGCAGAAAACCGTGCAGGCCATCGAAGAAAATACCCGCCTGCTGACCGCCGCCGAGGGCGCGGGCGATGTCACCCGCGCCGCCGAAATCCGCTACGGCGCACTACAGCACCTCGAAACGCAACGCAAGGACTTGGAAGCGAAACTCGCCGCCTCCCGCGAAAGCGCCGGTGCCGACGCCCTCGTCGCGGATCGCGTTCTGCCCGAACACATCGCCGAAGTCATCGCGGAGCGCTCCGGCGTCCCCGCTTCCCGCATGCTCGAGAGCGAGCGCGAACGGCTCCTAGGCTTGGAAGACCGTCTCGGGGAGCGCGTTTACGGCCAGCCAGAAGCCGTCCACGCCGTCTCTGAAGCCGCGCGCCGCATGCGCACCGACCTGCAACTCAAGCGCTCACCCGCGTCCTTCCTCTTCGTCGGCCCCACCGGCGTTGGCAAAACGGAACTAGCCAAGGCGCTTGCCGAAGCGCTCTTCGATGACGAAACCGCGCTCATCCGCATCGACATGGGCGAGTACAAAGACGCCTCATCCGCCGCCGGCCTCATCGGCTCGCGCCCCGGCCTGGTCGGCTCCGACGAGGGCGGCTTCCTCACCGAGCAGGTGCGCCGCTCACCGTACTCCATCGTCCTTTTCGACGAAGTCGAGAAGGGGCATCCCGCCATCCTTGACCTGCTGCTGGGCGTGTTGGACGAGGGCCGCCTGACCGATGCCAAGGGCCGCTTTTGCGACTTCACCAACACCGTCGTCCTCTTCACCTCAAACCTTGGCGTCCGCGAATCCATGGCGGCGGGCGAAGACAACGTCCTCCGCGAGCAGATTCTCCTCGATGCCGTCCGCGCCAATCTCCGCCCGGAGCTGTACAACCGCATCGGCCAGATCATCCCCTTCCATCCGCTCGGCATGCCGGAGCTGCAACGCATCGTCGGCACGCAAATCAAGAGCCTGCGCCGCAAGCTGGAAGACGACCGCGAGATCGGCCTCGGAGTGACACCTGCCGCAATCGACCTGCTCGCCCATCTCTCCTACGACCCCGAGTACGGCGCGCGTCCCGCCGGTCGCGTCATGCAGCGCGAGGTGCTCTCGCCCCTTGCAGAAATCCTATTGAGCGGCGATGCCGTACCCGGCAGTACCATCGAAATCGACGCACTTCCCGCCGAAACCCTCGAGCCAGCACCATCGGAAACCGCCGAGGCACAACCGCCCACCGAACCTGAGATGGAGCTCGTCTTCGCCGTGCATGAACCAGCGTCACCGGACAATGGCTCTCCCAGAAGAGAAACTCAAGTAGAGGAGAGTGTGACCCAATGAGGCCCTGCACACATCCGCTTGCACCCAAACGCGCGACGCTGCCACTGCCATCCCGATTCGCCCATGCGCTGCTGTGGTTGGCTATTGTTTCCAACCCGCTCGCACTGCGCGCGCAAAGCACGCTCAACCTCTTCAACGGCACCAATCTTACCGGCTGGACACAGCACGGCTCTTGGTCCGTCTCCGGAGGAGCCATCACCTCCGCCGCCAGTTCAGACCGGTCCATCCTCACTGCTGTCCCCTTCGGCGATTGCAACCTGCAATTCGAATATGACGAGAGCGCTCCCATGGACGCGCAGTTGCGCCTGTGGGCCTCCAAAGAAGCAACCGGCGGCCTAATCGTCGATCTTGACACCAACGGCGGCAAAAACGGCACCGGTGGCATTGAAAGCCTCTCCCACTCGTCGCTGCACACCCTCGCCCCCGGCTGGCACCGTGTTGAAGTCAACGCTTCACACGGCACGGTCAGCATCCGGGTGGACGGAACAGCATCCGGTACAACCTCTGGGTTAGGATCACGCGCAGGCTATATCGGCTTCAGCGCCAGCGGTGGCGGAACACTACAGGTCCGCAACATCAAACTGACCCCCCTCAACCTGACGGGCAGCTTCAACGGCTCCGACCTGAGCGGATGGAAGAGCATCCCCACAGAGCCCGGTGCCAAGGGCAGCAAAGCGGAAAAACTCGTCACGCTCGGCATTGGTGGCAGCGCTGGCAAGCCGCACGAGGCAAAATGGACCGTCAGCGGTGGCGCGATCCACGGCGAAGCCGGTCCAGGTGGCTTGGAGAACGCCATGCAGATGGAAGACGGCATCATTCAGATGAACGTCACCTATCGTGGCGACGCTAAGCCGGATAATTTCGCCGCCATCTCACTGCGCAACACCTCCGGCAAGATTGGAACCGGCTACCAGGCTGGCCTGGGACCGTTTGCGGGAAGTGTTGACCACCTGGGCAAGGCTTCCATGGGCAGGCCAAACGCCTCCATGGAGGAGACGATTGTCATCGCCGGTCGCACGATCGCAACATGGGTGAATGGCACGCTCATCAGCGTCCACAGTGATTCCCGGCCCGACGCAGGCAATGCAACGCAGGGTGCCCGCACGCAGCCCGGCACCGTCATGCTGCTGTTGCCGAACGATCATGAGCAGATCGACATCAGCCGCCTCAACATGGCCCCGCTCCCCAAGACCTATGGTGTAGCCGCCAAGGCCCCCGCCCCACCGCCGCCATCCGTAGCTCCCGCGGCAACCACTGCGTCCACCACCACGGCCGGCACCGGCGATTCCGCCGCAATGAAAGCCCTGCAGCAGCAACATGACGAGCAGGCCAAGAAAGATGCGCAGGCGGATGCAAACAAGCAGCACGTCGCCTCTCTGATGAGTCAGGCGCTCGCGTCCACCGACCCGAAACAGCAGCAAGACCTGTACGGCCAGGTCATGCAGCTTGACCCCTCAAACCCGAACGCCATGGCAGGGTATAAGGACGCCCAGACTCGTGCGCAACTGCAGCAAAGCGCCACGGCGCAAGCCGCCAACTCCGACCAAGCCGAAAAGCAGAAGCAGGAGCAGAGCAACGCCTCCCTTATGTCGGCCCAAAGCGCCTTTCTCGCCGGCAACATCTCGCAAGCCAGCCAGGGACTCTCAGTAGCCGAACGCCTCACGCCCGGCAATCCCATGGTCCGCGAGTTGCGTCAACGCATCGGAGCGGCCCAGTCCGTCCGCTTCCGCCTGCTGATGCTGGGCAGCGGAGCCGGTCTGCTCGCCTTGCTGGGCGGCTTGGCCGCGTGGCTGCGACGCCGCAAAACCCAGCGCTTCCCCATCCTGGAAGTTACCAGCGGCGTCGACTCGGGCAAGATCTACCGCATCGAGAAGGACGAGACCCGCATCGGTGCCGTACCGCAGGATGCAGGCCAGAAGAACGACATCGTCGTCCGCGATGTCGAGCATGCCATCTCACGCTTCCACTGCGAGGTTGTGCGCCGCGACGGCCAACTCTACCTTCAGGACCTCAACAGTTCCAACGGCACCCGCGTCGACGGCGAACGCCTTCAACCCGGCAACGCCGCGCTGCTCCGCAAAGGAACACGCATCCAACTCGCTGGCACCGTCGAGCTGCGCTTCGGTTACGACCGCAGCGCGAAAAAAGCATAATCCGGAACGAGAGGAACCATGGACATCCGGATTCGAGCAGCCGCGCAGAGCGATGTGGGACGTACCCGCCACATCAACGAAGATGCCTTTGGCTTTGACCTTGACCGTGGTCTCTTCGTCCTGTGCGATGGTGTTGGAGGCCGCGCGGCAGGTGAAGTCGCCAGCCGCTCCGCCGTGGACTGTGTTCTGAACCGCTTTCCCGAAGAGGTGCACGACATCAATGCAGGTGGCCCTGAGTTGCAACGAGCCATCCAGGCCGCGAACCGGTCCGTCTTCCAGGCGGCGCATCGCGATCCCGTCTATGCGGGGATGGCCACCACCATCGTCGCGGCGCACTTCGACGGCGTTCGCATGTGGATCGCCCACGTCGGCGACAGCCGCGCGTATCTTATGCGCTCGCATTCCCTGCACCGCCTGACAGACGATCACTCCCAATTGGCGCAGATGCTCCGCGAAGGCCACCGGAACCTGTCACCCCACGAGATGAGCCAGTGGGACAGCGTCCTGACCCAGGCCATCGGAGCCTCCGACATGGTCATGCCCACCGTCACCGTCGTTCAGGTGCAGCTCGGCGATTGCTTCCTTCTCGCGACGGACGGCATCTGCAAGGCGCTCTCCAACTCCGAGATGCTTTCTCTTCTCCTAGCCGCCCAAACTCCCGAACAGGCTTGCCAGCAACTCACGGACGCCGCAAACCAGGCAGGCGGCCACGACAATGCCACCTGCATCATCGTCGAAATCGACTAACCAAGGCCTGCTGTAACGGAACACTGGACGGCAGTGAACGTCTTTTAATCAGACCTGAGACGAATCGAGCTTGTTTTCAGCGGACCCAGCCGTGGGCGCTGCGGACGACGTCTGCGTCCCGGCTCCAAAGGCGCCAAGAAAATTGTTCGCAATGGCAGTGGTCTGCTCTGCGGTCATGCCACCCGCTCCGTACACTGGTCTTTGTGCCCCAGGCTCCGGCGCACTCGCTAGGCCGGCATTGAGCGCATTCAGCATCCGCCGCCGAACCTTGATGGTGTACCAAATGCCTACGGCAACAAGAATGCCAACTAAACCCAAAATAGCAACGACGATGGCAAAGAGCATGAACCCTACAATATACGAATTCCGCAGAACAACACCATGCGTACTTTCCACCCATAGCGCGGCGAGTCTTCAACTGGCGGAGGTTCTAAACGGTCTTCGCCACAGATTGCTCCAGAGTGCGCCGGACCTGCTCGAATAAAGAAAGAAGTGGGAATCGCGACACGATCAGCACGCCTTTGTCCTCCGCGCTGTCACGCAGATACACGTCCGCGCCACACAGCATGGCTCCAATCTCTTCCGTCGGCCCCGCGCTCAGCAGACTGCCGCGATCCAGCAGCGGTGCATAGAATTCTTCCTGGAGAAAGCGGCTCGCCTTGATACGGGGCAGAAACATCTCGCGTGCGCGCGCATCCGTTTCTGTGGACTCACCGGGGCAAAACATCTCCAGCAGCACCCCGAAGCGTCGCATCGTCCGCGCCGCGTCCACTGTGTCCGCCGGCGATGCGCACAACCGCAACAGACGGTGCGAGGGCAGTTCCGGCTCATCTCCCCGGTAGATCGCCGCCGCCGCGTCCACCATCCGCTCCTCGGTCCAACCGCCTGGCGGCAAACGGTTCGGCCAGACACCCAGACCCAACTGCGGCCGCCACGCACGTCGATTGGCACTGACATCCGGGGCGCCAGTCTCCGGACCGAGCTTCCACACCTGTAGGAACAGTTGCTGCTTCAGGCGGTACGGCCCGCGCAAGACCTCCCCGAGTGCTTCTGAGAACCGCTCCAACGCTGCCGCATAGGCAAGCGGCAAGGGAAACTCCGGAACTGGCAGCACGGCAGCCTGCCATCCGCCGAACGTCTCAATTGCACTCCAGCGAAGTAGTGAGATGGCCGATCCACTCAACGCTGCACCTCGTACGCCAACCCATCGTCGCGCATGGACTGCAACGTTTCTTCCAGGGCAGGCTCGTACTCCTCCTTTTGAAACGCCAGAATCAGTCCTTGATCTTTCCGGCTCTCATGGAGGTACACCTCAAATAGATCGAACCAGCGAGCGCGCATCTCAGCCTCTGCGACAAAGAAATAGCTGCTGTCGAGCAGCGGCAACACAAAGGCAATCCCCGGATACTCGGGCTTACCCTCCAGGCCCTGTCCGAAAAGCCGTTTGCTCTTCTCCAGAAACATATCCTGCATGGCCAGAGTTCCGGTGATGATGCCATCTACATCCACACGCTGAAACACCGGCATGGACGCCCGTAGCGCCGGTGTAAACGGCAGCTTAAGGGGTTTCAGCTTCGGATCGGGCGGCAGAAACAGCGTCGTCATGCCGCCGGTACCCAAAAACAGCTCACGCTGCTGCTCCGGGTGCTTGCTGGCAAACCAGATGACATAATCGCCGATCAACTCGCGAAAATCGAACGGCTTGCCGCTGTCGATGGCTTCCTTTACCTGTTGCTGCGTCGGAAAGGAGGGCAGGTCATTTTCCGCGTACCGGCCAACGCCCAGCAGCTTGACACATCGCTGCGCATAGCGGCGGAAGTCCTCACCCATCTCCGGCGTAATTGCTTTGTACTGTAGAAAGATCTCTGCGCGAAGACCGTACATGCCGCTCAGCTTCGTGCTCCACCGGCTATGAAACTCCGTAATCCAAGCCTTTTCCTTGTACCGGAGAGGAAAGCCGGACACCGGCATCCAGAACAGCCGGCAATCCTTTGGCCCATCTTGCGCTGGCACCCACGGTGAGAAGTCCGCGTCTTTGTAGAGGCGGCGGCGCGGTGTTTGTTCTGGTAAGGCGATCTCAGAATTGTTCACGTCAGATGCGTTCTCCATCCTAGCGGAATGGCGTTCCGATGCCGATGTCAATCAGAACGTCGCCACGGCCTTTGATGTCGATTTCGATGCTGACCTCCAACTGCAGCGCATCCGCCTTGCCTTCCTGGCCCTTCAACACCTCTTCCAATGCGCCACCCTGACCTTTAAACAGAGCTAACTCAACATCAAGCGCGTGCGTATCGATACCGAGACCATGAATATCAAAGTCAGTTACAGCCATATCAAGCTTGTACGCTGAGAAACCGCGTTCAAATGTCTTCCATTCGAACTCATCGGGAGCCGTGACCTCGTGCTTCCCGAGGAACTGATGCGAACTTTCCCCCACCACAAAGACCTGCTGTTCACCGTGAACCGTCAGCGTGTCATCGTCAGCGACGACCACCTTGCGCGTAGCGTTGTAGAGTAATGACGCCAACTCATCCACCGTGTGAGTCTGTGTTCCTTTGACCACTAGCGTCTCTTTGCCATCAATCAACATTGTGCGATTACCTGCCGTATGAAAGACGTAGTTGCCACGGATGTTCTGCTGATCCTGGCCCGCCGGAACTGACGTCATCGCCGCTTCACTCATCATGTTTTGTTGGGCAAGCATCTTGAAATCAGCTTCGGCCTTGTCTTTTTCGTAACCGTTCTGCCCGGTGACTGTCTTAATTGCCTTGCTAAATACCGCGTCTATACTCTTTTCACCCAACCCTTTTGTGATGGGGTGCGTAACAACGTCAGCAATTATGTTCGGTTGATCTGGAATTCCCAGTTCTTCAGGCACGCACCCTCCTTGAGGTGAGCTCGTTTACAAGCCACCGCTATTGCTGCTTTCTAAGTGCGGCATCATACTCCGCACTGGTTCCACGGTGCAGTTCCACTTGAAACGCATAGCCTGGTTGGTCGTCGGATGTCTTGAACCTGACGGCGGTTGGCATTGCGTTGCCGTTGATCTCTCTAGCGGTATCGCTCGGCGCAGCCGTGGTCTCAAAATCACCCGTGATGGTGCCACTCAGCCGAGCCCCACCACCAGCAGCACGGGATCGGGCATCGTCGAAGAACTCGCCAAGCGTGATTTGGTTGATATGCAGCGCCCGGATGCGATCACCTTTGATCGCTAACTCACCACCACCGCGATACCGCTCCAGAAAGCCATCGTACATCTCCAGCTTCAGATAGCACAGCCCGTTTTTGTTGACGGCTTGTTCCAGGCCAATCCCCTTAATATCCTGCGTCACATGCACCGTTCCGATCCACTCGCCACGCAAATCCGGCTTCGTCTTCGCGCTTGCGGCGGTGCGGAAGGGCCACCATAGCGGAATAGTAAATAAAGCGAGCAGCAATAGGGTCCCAATGAGTGACTTCACTGTAAAGGGTACAATAACGTGCTCTCCGGTGCGTAGCAATACGTCCTCCTAAACACTTCGTAGTTCCGCCAGCGGCTCGTGCTGCAGCAGTTACAGTACGAGGACGAGCTATCTCCAAAACATCAAGTAAGCCGCAATCATAAGGAGTACAAACGCCAGACAGAATATCCCTGCCGGCCCGTACTTTTGCTGCACGCTCCTGGGCGGCGACGGCTGGGTTGTCACCCTGAAGGTGATCTTGTTTCCGTCTTGCTCCACCGTTTTGGTGTATTGATTCTGCGCTCCACCGGGTGTCTCGATCATGATGTTCCTAGCCGATGTCTTTTGAGTAGAACTTTGACTCAATGTGCACGCGCCCACCTGGCGCATGAAGAACGATATCTCCAGTCTTCGATTCAATGGTGATGTTCACGCGTCCGGTGCTATCTGCTTTCTCGGTGAGTTTGATGGTGTTGTTGTGCGGAGTGGCAATCACAACCGTCTCGAATCCCGGCTTGTCGGACATCTGCAAACGGTTGCCGCTCTTGGTCATCACGCGTTTCACATCGTTGCTCCCGATATCGTCTCCACGAAAGTCAGCGCGCGGTGCCGTATGCACGCCGTTCCACAGCGAGCCAAGGATGACCGGACGCTCCGGATCGCCGTCCTCAAACGCCACGGCAACCTCGTCGCCAACCTCCGGCATGAACATGAAGCCGCGGTCGGGTCCGGCGTGCGGGCTGGTGGCGCGCGCCCAGTGCGTGGAGCCATCCTGCTGCCAGAAAAACTGCACCTGGATCCGGCCCATCTTCTTTGGATCATTGTGCGCTGTCACCCGCGCCGAGACCACGCCGTTCCAGGTCCGCGCGGCGGGCGGATGCGAGTTGCGGTAATTCTTCCACGGCGTACAGACAAAGCGATTGATGTAGCCTGCCGGTGTCCATTGGTGCACCACCTCGATCAGGCCATACGTGCCCTTGCCGTCCAGGATGCCCTCAATCGCAACCGTATTGCCAGCCATCAGCGATTGGTTGCGTGAGGCCCCCGTGCCCGTCACCGCCCCACCCAGCGAACGCTCGCTCTCCGCCTGCAACTGCTCCTGATAATTGTCCAGCGTCATGGCGCGGGCGCGCTGCGGCTCAAAGCCGGAGGGCAGCTGTTGCGAAGCGGATGACACCGCGCCGGTGAGCGGCTGCGCGCCATCGTAATACTGCGGCGGCTTGGACACCTGCTCAAAGGTGTTGGACTGCATCACGTGGTGATCGTAATGCGATCCGCTGAAGCTGGAAGGCATCAGCTTCCCTCGCAAGCGAAAGCTGAGCAGCCCATTTACATCGCGAAACCCCAGCGTGCTCCCGGTCTGGAAGCTGTCGAAAACCTCGATACCACCCTTTTTCGGACGGAGCCACGCGCCGTAGTCATCGACGATGCGGTTGAGGAACTGAAAATCCGGCTCGCCGTACTGCACGTAATTTAGCGATTTGCTGGAGGCGGCATTCACACTGACCGACAGGCCATTGCGCCCACCAATGATCCCGCCGACTGAGGAAAGCGACTGGTCCGCGTAGTACTGCTTGTGATTCGCGATATCAGACTTATAGCTATCGCTGATGGCGGTGAGACGGGCACCGTAGCTGCCCCAGACCTCATACGTCAGCTCAACGTCCAGCACGAATCCGGCAAAGTGTGTAATGGTCACGCCCTGATCGTCGGTGGTCTTCACCTCAACGGATTGGCCAAGGAATTGTTCCACCTTGATGCGCTGGTCCGTTGTTTGGCGGCATTCGATGTGGCATCGCCAGTGCTGGTTCAGCTCCTGCTTTACCTCGACCGAGGCGAGCAGCGCGCTTTCCAGCATGTTGTCGCCGATCTCGACCTGCGGCAGAGACATTCAGAACTCTCCAGGCGTTGATTGTAGACGGTACGGAGTGCGCTTGGCGTCCAGAATCCGCGACAGTTCTATAGGAACTCCCTTCATTGACGTCGCGATGCGTGCGAGGTGCCGGGAGTTTCCGGCGGTACACCATCGAACGCGCTCGGCCGACCTCTTTATATTCGCTTTTTTTTCGCCTCTAGTCTCCCACTTGCGTTACTCTGATCTCACCCCCGGCTCAGGTGCCTTTCTGCCCGGCAACGCTGGCACCACAATGATCAAGCAGACCAACCCTACTCTGGAGCTTGCATGTCCCCACATCGCTATTTACCCTCCCTTGCTGTCGCCGCAGTGCTCGCGGTTTCGGCCGTCCATGCACAAACTACCCTCGCCAGCAGCCTGGCTGAGCCCGTCCGCAACGCACATGCCACACCCGTGCGGCAGGCTAGCGCTGGCCAAACGCTACACCTGGTCATTAGTCTGCCGCTGCGCAACGAAAGCGCTCTGGACGTCCTGCTGGCACAGATCAACGACCCCAGCAGCCCAAGGTATCGCCAGTATCTGACGCCGGATCAATTTGCCGCGCAGTTCGCGCCAACGCAGGAGGATTACGACAAGGTCGTCGCGTGGGCGCAGGCCAAGGGCCTGGCGCTGACGCACACCACCCCGAACCGCCGCCTGATCGATGTGGAGGGTTCGGTCGAAACGGTGAACCGGGCCTTCCGCGTGCAGATAGGTATATTTCAGGACACGGCAACCGGTGCCAATGGTCGCACCTTCTACGCGCCCGACCAGGAACCTGTTGTGGATAGCCCCGTGCCGCTGCTCGCCATCTCAGGTCTGGATAATGCCACGCCCAAGATCGCCCATTACCGCAGAGGCACGGCAACAGTCGACGCCCGTTCCACAACCATGTCGGAAAACGCCATCGCGCACATCTCCGGCTCCGGTCCCGGCAACACCTACACGCCATCCGACATGCGCGCCGCCTACTACGGCACCGGCCCGCTTACCGGCACCGGCCAGACCGTCGCCATCTTCTCCTACGACGGATACATCACCAACGACATCCAGATCTACTACAACAACATTGGCAAGAGCTATAGCGTTCCCGTGAAAAACGTTCTGGTGAACGGCTACAACGGTGCCTGTTTCGGCTTCACCAGCAGCGGCCAGGAAGACCCCAGCACCTGCGACGACGGCGAGCAGATTCTGGACATCGCCAACGTCATCGGCATGGCACCGGGGCTGACGCAGGTCCTCTTTTACGAGGGCAACAGCTCCACTGATGTCCTGAATCAGATGGCCACGGACAATATCGCCAAGGTCATCAGCAGCTCCTGGGGTGGCGGCGACTTCGGCTCCGCGTCCGAACCCATCTTCAAGCAGTTCCAGGCACAGGGCATCACCTACGCGAACGCCACCGGCGATTCCGGTGCCTTCAACAGCCAGACTTATGCACCACCATCGGTCAGCGCCAACATCACCCAAGTGGGCGGCACCGACCTGACCACCTCCAGCGCGGGCGGCGCGTGGTCCGGTGAAACCGCATGGCCGGACAGCGGCGGCGGCTATGTCAGCGGCACACCTATCCCCAGCTACCAGCAGGCGTCAGGCGTCATCAATTCCTCCAACGGCGGTTCAACCACCCTGCGCAACGCACCCGACGTCGCGGCCGAAGCGAACTTCGACAACACCACCGTCATCAACGGCCAGTTCGCCTCAGGCTATGGCGGAACCAGCTACGCGACGCCGCGTTGGGCAGGCATCATCGCGCTTGCAAACCAGCAGGCGGTGGCCAATGGCAACAGCACCGTCGGTTTCTTCAACCCTAAGCTATACGCCATCGGTACGGGCTCCAGCTACACGGCGATTTTCCACGACATCACCAGCGGCAACAACAAGCCCAGCGCTGGCACTGGCAACGGCTTCAATGCCGTAACCGGCTACGACCTGGTCACCGGCTGGGGCAGCCCCATCGGCCCGGCGCTGATCAACAACCTCGCCGGTGCCAGCACAACGGCACCGGGCTACAGCCTCTCCGCTTCGCCATCGTCCTTATCGATTGCGGCGGGTGCCTCCGGAACCAGCACCATTACCATCACAACCACGGGCGGATTCAGCGGCTCCGTTGCGTTGACGGCCAGCGGTCTGCCCACCGGAGTCGCGGCCAGCTTCAGCCCGGCCAGCACCACGGGCACCAGCACAGTGACATTCACTGCCGCCAGCACGGCAACGGCCAGCACCTACCCCATTACCATAACCGGGACGTCGGGCAGCACCACCCATACGGCCACCGTCACACTCACGGTCACATCCGCCGTAGGCACGTCCACGCAGGTGGTCGGCAACCCTGGCTTTGAGAACGGCTCCAACGCCGCTCCGTGGAGCCTGACGGCAGGTGTGCTCTGCAGTAACAGCACCTGCTCCGGCGAAACCGCCCACACTGGCAGCTACTTCGCGTGGCTCGACGGCTACGGCCAGACCCACACCGACACCGCCAGCCAGACCGTCACCCTGCCCGCTGGCAAAACAGTCGCAACTCTCAGCTTCTATCTGCACATCGACTCCGCTGAAACCACCACAACCGCCGCCAACGACACACTCACCGTGCAGGTCTATAACACCTCCGGCACCCTGCTGGGAACCCTCGCAACCTTCTCCAACCTGAACAAAGCCTCCGGCTACCAGCAGCACACCTACAACATGGCCAGCTACATCGGCAAAACAGTCATCCTGCGCCTCACCGGCAAGGAAAACTCCAGCCGAGCCACCTCGTTCGTTCTGGATGACGTAACCATAACCGTCCAATAACCTCATCACCAACCAATAACCTCATGTACCAACAAGAAAGCGGGAGGGCAACATGCCCTCCGCTTTCTTTGGAAGATTGTCATCCCGTAGCGACTCTCCCGCTTCTTTTAAGAATTGCCACCCCGTAGCGAAGCGTAGGGATCTGCATTTCCTTTCACGGCTGTACTTTCCCAGCTCCCGCTCAAACGCAGCACTTCGACGCCCAGCCCACCGCACGTCCTCTCGGCGGACACGCGGACCTCCTTTCTACAAAAGGACGGCGTCGACCGAGCATCCCTACGCAGGAAGTTCACGGCTTCAGTCACTTACCGTCAACCAGCGCAAACTACAGATCCATCATCTTGACGCCGACGGCGCTTTCTCATCGGCATCACCGCAACCGCACCGGCAAATCCAGCAACTCTCTACCTGAGGAAATGTTTATAACTACAGATATCGGTACGGAATAGAAGAACGCGTGACCGAGATCGAAGCTTTACCAGAAGAACGCAAAAATAGTTCAAAAGCTTTTGCAGACAGATGTCCGTTTGGAGATGGTCCTATCATCACTTCAGCGATGACATCCGATCTTAAACTTCCAAGATTTACAAATGTGTAGGGCACAAGAGTAGAACCACTCATTCTAAAGTTTAGCTCGTCGGGGATAAAAGTATCCACACTGATGGAAGCCATTGCTCTCCACTCTTCCTCAACCTTGAATCTGTGATTTTTAAACAGTGGAGCAAAATTAGAGATGTAGGCATAGGTCGAATCTTGCGGATCTCTGATTGCATAATCAAAGTATGTCGTTTGTGTCTCGTCTAGATAGATGACCGGAACTAAACGCGGCGCACTTTTTCTATCGTTGACATCCTGTTTGCGGCGAAAATTCTGAAGAATGTTTCCCCGGAATTTAATGCATGCTCCTTGACCGGAAGAAGAGTATCCACGCCATTGTGCAAGATCGTCAGCTTTAGCAGAGAAGCAAGCTATATATGCATCGAAGTGCGGCAACACATCTAAGGTCGCGTACAGACTTAGATACTTACTAATAGGACCAACGCCACTTTGTGCAAGCTGCATCAGTCTCTGTCTTATTAGGCCTACTGGGTAAGCATACTCAGACGCGTCGTTAAGAAAGTGCAAGTTGCTCGCCCACAACTTACCTTCTGCCACGATGTTTCTGGCGGCAGCGAGTGAGGTGTAGTGGTACAAAAACTCGGGCGGGCTTACGTTCAAATCAAATGGTTGTACTAAAGGTTCTGGCATCGTAGAAGAGTTTCAACGTCAAGAAATGATCCCGAACTTAACTGTTTACATGATTGTATGCGCGGGTGTCCCACATCTCGCAGAGATGTGGGACTTACTTCACTTCCCGTTCAAACGCCGCGCTCGCGGCATCCATCTCCGCCACCGTCACCGCATGGGAGAAGAACAGCACGCGATACCGGAACGTCGCCGTCTGCCCCTTGTCCAGGGTAAAGTTATGCTCCGGTGCCTTGGGATCGAAGATATGGTCGCCCAGCGGATTGGCCGCGAACAGCCCATACCCGCGCGCATGCCAGTACGTCGGATATCTCGGATTGCCGGTGTGGTCCAGGATCGCAATTGTCTCCGTCTTGCCCTCGGGTGAGGTTCCCGTCAGCTCGCACCACGTGCCGCGCGTGCTCCACACCTTGTCGCCGGTAACGCCCTCGCTGGTCCGGTACACACCCGTCTGGCCAGACGTATCACCTGCATCGACCTTCGTCGGCCGGCCGTTCGCATCGTTGTAGACGCCGCCCTTTTCCGTCGGCGACTCCAGGAAATGCGCCACGCGAATGCCCAATAGCCCCTCTTTATCATCACGGAAGACCACAGTCCGCAGCGCCGTCAGCGTGCTGATGCGGTCGATCATGCGCACGCTACCACCCGTGCGAAAGACATACCGCGTCCGCTCGCTCAACTGGTCCGTGCCGTCACCCGCCGTCCAGAGTGTCTCCGTCACGATCTCGCCTTCGTCCTTGCCCGAGCGCGTCGAGACAATCTTGCCCTGACGAATCGTCCCCATCTTCGGCTTCTGTGCCGCCGGAATCGCACCGGAGTTATTCCAGAAATCGAATCCGTTCACATTGCCATAGTTAAACCACATCCCGGCATGGTGCGGATGGTCCACCCGCTCGCCAGCCCGAGGAGCCAACGGAAACCCGCGCGACACCTCCGTCCCATCCGGCGCGATCAGCGGATACAGCACCGGTTTGTCCAGCGACGCAGGCCACACATAGCTGGTGAACGGCCTGCCATCGATGGTCACATCGATGCGCCGCTCCGCCTCACGCGGCGTCACGGTCACCTGCCCATGCGACTGCACCATAATGAACGCCGCCAGTGCCAAACCGAGTGCCCCACCTTCACGCAACGCGTTTCGGTGGGGCACTTGCCGCTTGTTTGACCGGCTCTCAAACATACTTCCCGCCAGCCATGATGCGCTGCGCCTTATCGTCAAACGTGACGCGCTGCCCGGTCTGCATGGCCGCGATACACATGCACAGTGCCACGGAGTGGCTGTATCCCGCGTCAATGCTCGCGTTCGGCGTCTTGCGGCTGCGTACACATTCCATCCAGTTGCGCATGTTCGCGCTCGTCTGCGGATCCAGACCGGTATTCGCATCCGTGCTGACCGCCTCCGTCGCGCCCAGCGAGTAGGTCTTCAGCAGATCGGGCTGCATATGCATCTCTGCCGCCGACTTTGCGGTCAGTCCCCCGTCCGAAGTGACCATCTGCGTATCCATATCCAGCGATCCGCCCACCGAGTGGTAAATCTCTTTCACACCACCCGCCGAGTTCGTCTGTCGCGACGAATACAGCACCTGAAATCCCTTGTTCGGATCATCCAGCGGGCCGTAATCAAATACTGCCGTCAGCGTATCCCAGTTACGCCGCCCATCGTGCCACGCATAAATGCCGCCATTCGCCACCACGCTGCGCGGATGCGGATACCCCGAAAACCAGTGCACGGTATCGATCTGGTGCACCAGCCATTGATCGGGAATCCCCGACGAGTACGGCCAGAACAGCCGGAACTCAAGATACTTCCGCGCGTCGAATGCCTCATACGGCTCATACATCAGGTAGCGCTTCCAGTCCGTGTCCTGCTCCTTTAGGAGCGGCACCACGTCCGGTCGCCGCCACCGCCCGGGCTGGTTCACATTCCACGTCATTTCCACCATTACAATGTCGCCAAACTGCCCACTCCGGATGTAGTCATAGGCATTGATGTAACTGGGCGTGCTGCGGCGCTGCGTGCCTACCTGCACAATCTTGCCCGTCTTGTGCACCGCATCGCGGAAGTCGCGCGCATCCTCCATGCGGTGCGCCGTTGGCTTCTCCACATACGCATCGCGGCCCGCGTTCACCGCCTCAATGCCATGCCGCGCATGCTGGAAGTCCGCCGTCGCAATCACAACGGCATCCACATCCTTGCGCGCATACAGCTCGTCATTGTTGCGAACGGAATCCACCTTGCCGCCGCTCTTCTGCGACAGCATCGCCGCACCCTCGTCGCGGCGCCGGTTCCAGATGTCCGACACCGCCACAAACTCAAAGTTCATCTCGCCGCAATGCTTCATGAATGCCGGGATCAACGCCTGCTTCATCCGGTCGCCGCACCCGATCACCGCCGTTCGCACCCGCTCATTCGCGCCAGGAATCGATGCATAACTCTTGGCCGTCCAGTTGGCCGTGGCCGCGCCGCCCGTAATCAGGGCAGCCGTCTTTAGAAAGTTCCTGCGATTGTTCTCGTTCATGGAGAAACCCCTCGGCGAGAGACTAACTCTCCCGTGCATGGTTTGTGAAGCGCCAACGATTTCAGAGCCACTCCCCAGCCTACTTCCGAGCGTAAATCCTGTACTCTGGCGGCAATTCCTGACGCGACCACCAATGTTGCGGGTGCGTTGCCTTCCATCTGGCTACCTGTACGTACGAGCGTTCGATCTCATCCTGAAACCGTGGCCAGTTGCCGGCCTTCTGAAAACTGTTGGGCTCAAAGCAATACTGGTTCGTCATCACCAGAACCCGTGGCCGCGTCCGTTGATAGGTCTCCCAGAATTGCCGCCGGTACTGTTCTGCGGCTAGGTCATGCCCTGGTGTGAACATGTAACAGTCATACAGAAATCCTGTGCTCTGAACGAGGCGCAAATCGTACAACGTGTTGATGCATCCGCCAAATGTGTCCAGGCACTGTACATCGTGTATCCCAATCCTCATGAGGTCGGCGGCTAGGGCCTGCTCAAATGGCTGATCCCCACGGAACGATTGCACACGCCATACCGCAAGCGGTGCGAGGACCAGGCAGGCGTAGGCCATAGCCACCACGGCAAACCCTTTAATGTAGCCTTCATCGTTCAATGCTTCCATAATCTCCATGCTGATCAGGAGGAGCAGCAAGCTCAGAAGCGGATATCTCTGGTACGGATACCCTTTGCCCTGGACCACGTAGGCGATAAGTGCCGACGCCACGCCGAGCATCAACTCCAAGCGCTCCAGGGAAGGCCGCTGCCGCCGCCACAGCAGCAAGGCCAGCCAGACAAGCACCAAAACAGAGATAGGAGATACGCTATGCGTCAGCAGATATGAAAAAGGCTTGCGGCCAAGGCTGGCATGATAGGGAATAAGGAACCTGACCGTTCCCATAAAGGCTGTCAAACCACCCCGTAACCAAAGCCAGAAGAGTACACCCGCACCCGGCGCAAGCAGTCCAACGATGCCTATGCTGATCTGGGTAACTGCATGTACGCCCTTAGCCCGCGCCGCCACCGCTGATATGAGTATGAGCAGAAGATACAGCGGCAGAAACAGCGGCTTGATGGTCACGGTTGCGCCGGCAATAAGCCCGAAAAGCATGATAGCGATGCCGCCGAGCGGCCTTCGTTGCGCGAAGAACAGGGCAGCATAGGCAGCAAGGATCAATACGGCAATCACCAGATCCCGTTGTCCTGCTTGCTGGAGGCCATCCTGCAAGTGAACGATCAGGAAGAGCATGCCAGCCATCAACCCGGCACGCCAGTGTTTGCGGCCCACAATCCCCACCGTGGCAATGCTCAGGATCAACATCAGCACGAAATCGTAAAGCCGCCATCCCAGCGGTCCCCAGCCAAAGAGCTTCATCGCGACTGCCTCGGCAACGTAGCTGCCGGGCAGATTGACATCGGCAATATCCCTGTATGGAACTAGGCCTTTGCTCATCAGAAAGACCACGTAATGCATAAGCGAAGCATCCCCCACCAGGGGCCAACGCAAACCTAAAACGAGGCACGTCACGGCACACGCGACAAGAACAGCAAGTAGACCCGTTCGGTAGATGGACAATGACCGCATTTCTGCCTGCAAGTTTACGCTTTCACCCGTGAAGTACCTTCACCTTACATAAGGGGGACACAGGGAATGTTCGTCACAAGTAAGCAAGCTAAGTTATGCGGTAGACACGTTCAGGTGGAGCCAGATATCTATATAAGATGGGTCGCCGCCGTCCGGATAGCGACAACGATGGTGTGCTACTAGCGTTAAGATGAACTTCAGCTTCTTGCTGATCTACAAACCCGGTCCGGATAGAACGTCCTCTGGATCTCTGCTCTTATTACAATGTCTCCTATGTCCTATGCAGTCGCGCTGGAACACCTGTATGCGCTCAGCGGCGAGCTCGCAGTCGCGACCGGCGCAAAGCCTCGCCGCAAATTTGATCTTCAACACATGCGTGTGCTCGCCGCTGCCCTGGGCAATCCGCAGACCCGCTTCCCCTCCATTCTGATCGCAGGCACCAACGGCAAGGGGTCCACCGCCGCCACACTCGCCAGCATCCTGAGTGTCGCAGGGTATCGCACGGGCCTGTACACTTCACCGCACCTGGTCCGCGTGAACGAGCGCGTGCAAATCTCCACCGGCACGCCGGGCGCCAACACTCTCGCCGAAATCGATAACGACACCTTCGCCCGGCTCTACTTCCAGGCAGACGATGCCGTCACCCGCCTCGTCTCTGAAGGCAACCTGCCCCAAGCCCCCAGCTTCTTTGAAGTCATGACGGCGCTCGCCTTTCTGGCCTTCGCGGAAACAAACGTGGACATCGCCGTTCTGGAAGTCGGCCTCGGTGGCCGCCTGGATGCCACCAACATCGTGGAACCGGAAATCTCCATCATTACGGACATTGCGCTCGATCACATGGAATGGCTCGGCAACACCGTCACAGAAATCGCACGTGAGAAAGCCGGCATCCTGCGCCCCGGCGGCATCCTCGTCACTCTCCCCCAGCACCAGGAAGCAAATACCGCCATCGGCGAGGCCGCCATGTCCCTCAGCGTCACGGGGATCAATGCAGCCGCGTTCTTGCCGGACCGCTCAGTCATCTCCGGCCCCTACCCAATAACACTCGGTAGCGGGACCATCACCGTCGATTCACCCCTTCAAGGCGAACACCAGCATCGCAATATAGCGCTCGCTATCGCTGCATCAGCGCACCTGCAAGTAGACCCACGCTTTACACGCATCACGCCATCGGTCATCGCGGACGGCATCCGCCAGACACGTTGGCCGGGGCGACTACAGCGTATCGCCGGCCCTGATGGTGGAACGATTTTGCTGGATGTAGCCCACAACCCCGCTGGCGTGTGGACACTGCGCTCCTTCTTGTCACGCACCATGGCAAATGGCACCTTGTCAGGCCCGTACACCCTCATCTTCTCCGCGCTGCGCGACAAGGCCGTCCACGAAATGGCACAGATACTCTTCCCCATCGTTGAGGAAGCAGATGGTCAGATCCTGCTCGCGCCCATTGCCAATCCACGCGCAGCCTCCGCGGAACAGCTCGCGGCGATAGCTGCCGCCCTGCATACATCGGCTACGCTCTGCGACTCCGTCACGCACGCCATGGACCTGGCCAGTGCACGGCCCGGGACAATCGTTGTTTCTGGCTCCGTATATCTGGTGGGCGAGGCAAGCAGTTGGCTGCGGCAGCGAGGCTGGGCATGAGCGGCCCCGCCTTCCAGTCCCGCCACGTAAATGGCGCCATGCGATGGTTCTCATACCTCGTCGTGATCCCGCTCATGGCCATCGCCACGGTCGTATGCGGGTCCATTTCACTGCTGTGCTCGCTGTGGGACCCCTCTGGCCACCAGCAGCACGCCCTCGCCCACTTCTGGGCCAGGCTCATGATGCGGCTGGCCATGTCACCCGTTCAGATCGTGCATCCAGAGCGCCTCCACACCGTCAAAGCGGCGATCTACGCCTGCAACCACCTCAGCTACATGGATACCCCGGCACTCTTCGGCAGCCTGCCGTTTCAGTTCAAAATTATCGCGAACCACTACCTCTTCAAATACCCCTTTGTCGGATGGTATTTGGCGCGCTCCGGCCAGGTGCCCATCGACCAAACCAGCCTGCGCTCCCAGGTCGCCGGCCTGATGCGCGGCGTGGCCACGCTGAAATCCGGCACGCCTCTCCTCATCTTTCCCGATGGCAGCCGCTCGTTCGACGGCCATGTTCGGCAATTCCTCTCCGGCGCCGCCTACATGGCCATCAAGGCACAGGTCCCACTAGTGCCGCTTGCCCTCATCGGCACCTACGAACTGCTGCCCATGCACACCTACCACCTCACACCCCGCCCGGTGATGCTGGTGGCCTGCGAACCCATCCCAACCACAGGCATGACGTCGCGTGACGCCGAAGCGCTCACTCACCGGCTGATGAATGCCATTGCATCGGAATACTACGCCCGCTCACCGCTACCCCGCCCCGCCGAACCGCCGCCCAACCAGGCAAAAATCTTCGACCGGCCCGGCGATCATGCCGCCTCGCGATCACAGGTGTCATAAGTCATACGCGACTTAAGCTCTCGTGTTCTGGCGAGCAATTTCTAGTTGCTGCCAAGAATGTTGATGGAGAACGCGATGACACCGATGTTGAAAACAAACGCCCACAGGGTATGAAACAGTACCGTTCGGCGGTAACTCCCTGACGTAATATCCACGTCGGAAGTCTGAAACGTCATCGCTAAACACGACGAGAAGTACGCGAAGTCCCAATAGTCTGGGTCCTCCGTCTTTGGAAAGCAAAGTCCACCAGTGTCCTGGCCCTGCGAGTTCCGGATGTAGAACATGTGCGCGTAATGCAACGTGTAGACGGCAGTACTGAAAATCCAGCTAAGACATAGCGTGCTAATCACAAGCAGCAGATCATACGGTTGAGGGCGCCCTTTATGAGCCAGCTCGCTTCCCACCGTGACCATGATGACCGCGGTCACCCCGCCGGCAATCAGCAGCAAAAAGCCGCGGTTCGCGTCGTTCCTCTGTGCGGACTCTCGCATCTCCCATGGTTGATGCCGAAACAACGGCACGCACGAAATAAGGAACGCAATTGCCGCAACGTCAAATGTCACCATCACGCCGCGCGCTGCGCTAAGAAGGTGCAGCGCAACCACACCGCCGGTAAGTGCGACGCCACCGAAAATGAGAAACGGCCACGGTGCCAGAACATGGCCGATTCCAAACTTTCGATTTTCCGTCAAAATAACTCCCTGAAAATACTGGACCTGTTGTTATCGCTGGCGATGTTGCGATGGAGAATTACCGTGTATTCGCTTCCCGAAAACCAAACCGACCGTCGTTCCAATACTTGCGGAATGATCGGTAAGTCCAAATCGCATGCCACCATCAAGCCCGAAAGTTTCACCAAACTGATGATAGAAGCCTCCAAAGGCATAAGTACCCGGTGGCGTATTGGATTGCGAGTTGTTCTGTCCGAATACTTCAGCGTACAGGCGCGTGTGTTCCTGAAGATGGTAACTGAGAGCGAGCGATTGCTGACCACCGTAGCTGCATCCGTTCCGCGTCTGGCAGTCAGACTGCACCAAGGATCCATTGACGATCACGTCCAGAATGCCGCCCCTGCCATAGTGGTGATTCATCAACAGGATGACCTGCTGCCCAAAGCCTTGCAGCAAGTGATCTGAGGCCGTGGGGAGTTCTGCCTCATATTGAACGGCAACACCCGGTGCGGCGCGATGATAACTCTCCTGTAGGAGTACGGCCTTTCCGCCCGCCTGAATCGTACCCACCCCGCTCGCTCTGCCATCATCGCCCTCCTGATGGCTAAAGGCGGACCATGCAAAGTCAAGCCGTAGCCGTTCCAGTGGGACGTAGTAGAGGGATATATCCACCGTCTGCTGGTTGCCTGGAACCCGCTGAGGGTACGCGTCATAGCCTGTTTCAACCTGTAGAACACCCTTGTCCTGGATCGTTGCGCCGTTGGCAATGGTCGGTCGCGTGGGACTGAGATTCAACTCCTGTGCGGAGAGACAGCTCAGGAAGACTAGGCCGAATGTCATCAGTACGCCCAGCCGTATCAAGCCCTTCATTAGCATTGGAAATAACACGGGAATGGCTTTTACCGTAGCCCCCGTAATCTCTCGCAAGCCTCATCCAGTTCAGCATCCCGCTTTGCAAAACAAAACCGCAGGAGATTATCCCCGCCACCCTTTGTAAAGAACGCCGACCCGGCCACCGCAGCCACGGCCGTCCGATGCAGCAGGTTGCGCGCCTTCTCCGGTGCCGAACTCCCCTCCAAGCCCGTCGCATCCGCCAGAATGTAATACGCGCCATCGGGCACATGCGGCGTCAGCCCCGCATCCCGCAGCGCCGCCACCGTGCGCTCCCGCTTACCCACATGCTCCGTCGCTAGCCCCTTGTAAAACGAAGCTGGCAACTGTTCCAGCCCTGCGGCGCACCCATGCTGAAACGGCGCGGGCGCGCAGATGTACACCATGTCATGGAAATGCCCAATCGACGGCGTCCACTTCGCATCCGCGATCAGGTATCCCACCCGCCATCCCGTCACGCTGAACGTCTTCGAAAACCCGGAGATCGTAATCGTGCGTTCACGCATGCCCGGCAGCGTCGCCATGCTCACGTGCTCGTGCCCTGGATACACAAAGTGCTCATAAATCTCGTCCGCGATCACAAACAGATCATGTTCCATCGCAAGCTCTGCCAGGACCTCCAGTTCCGCGCGATTCCACACCTTGCCCGACGGATTCGACGGTGAGTTAATCACAATCGCACGCGTCCGGCTCGTCACCGCCGACCGTAACGCATCCCCATCCAAACGCCAGCTGCCATACTCCAGCGGAACTATCACCGGAACCATGTGAAATGTCCGCAGCGTGGTCGCGTGATAGCCATACAGCGGTTCAAACAGGATCACCTCATCGCCCGGATCCAGCAGCGCCATCATCGTCGCGTCATACGCGCCCGTCGCACCGGAGGTCACCAGCACCTCGCGCTCCGGATCGGGCATCATGCCATTGCGCCCACCCCAATCGGCTGCTACAGCCTGCCGCAACCGTGGAATGCCATCCAGCCGCGTATAGATGTTATTCCCCGCATCGATGGCAGCCTTCGCCGCCTCCCGCACAACGGACGGCACCTCCGTGTCACAGATGCCCTGCGCCATGTTGATGCCGCCGCTCCGCTCCGCCAGCACGCTCATCGCGCGAATCTCACTCTGCACAGACCCAGGTGCCAACGCACTCAACCGCAACTCTGCCATGCGCACCATCCTACATCGCGGAGGGCGCTCTTTCCGAAGGTCCGAGCCGGGTTTTCAGACCTTCTACGGCAGTGACGATGTTCTCGACCACTGCATCCAGGCGCGCTCCGTGCAACTCGTATGGATCGTCAATCTCAAGCTGACCTCGCCTCGAGAACAACCCAAGGAATGTCGCTTTGTGGGCCGCCTGAGGAAAGAACTGTAGCAGTTGATGGTAGTTCTTCCAATCCATCACTATCACCAGGTCAGCCGCCTCGATCTCATCAGCGGTCACTTTGCGCGAACGATGTGCGGCCATGTCGATACGGGCCTTGCTAGCTGCCTTAAGCATGTGAGGAGGGGAGCAGCGATCCACCTTTTCATGAAATCCTGCGGATCGGATGGTGTATTCAGGCAACGCTTCGGCCATTAGCAGCGCCGCAAGCGGGCTACGGCAGATATTTCCATAGCAAAGAAAGAGAATGCGCCTGTACTGATCCCGCTCGCGCTCCATTCGTGCAATCAATTGCCGGTGTGGTCCATGCACAAACTGCCGGGTCCGATACCGTTTGACCACCTTTTTCTTAGCTGTGGTAATCTTCTGTCCCATGTAGGAGCGGAGACGTCGAACCGTGATTCCAACATCCCTGAAATCGAAGAAGTCCCAGCTCTCTACAAAAAGCAATGGTCTAAAAAGTTCCAGGAATGATGCCATACGCGGTCTGACCAGCAGTTGTGGATTGTCCCGAGGCGCTTTCAGATTGGCCAAAAGCCAGTCCAGGTCTCGGGTGATGTCGCGCGTATAGTACGGCACCCTATACTTCGGTTGCGGTTGCAGTGGCAGGTCTGCTGCTGCGTCAAGCAGGGCTCGGGGAAAATCCACACCGGCGTCAATGGCTAGTGCGAGCGAACCCCACAGCCGTGGATTAACTTCCATCAACATCGGGCCGGCAACTGCATCCACCTTCCACTCCACCATCGCGACCCCATGCCACTGCAATTCTTTAAGCAGGCGGATGGATGATTCCAGCAATGCAGGTGGCGCTTTAATCGCCTTGCGGTAACAGCTGCCGCCGCCGGTAAGCGGCCATTCATGCACACGTTCGTGGGCGAAGTGCAAGACGGGCTCCCCATGAACGAACAACAATTCAATCCCAACTCCGTACCCTCGAACCAGCGTCTGCACCTGAAATGGCAGATTAGGGACTACTGACACAATAACTCTCAGTTCCTCGGTATCCTTCGCATACGCGACACGCAGATCCAGCATCGTCTTGCCACTAATTGCTTTGCTCTGCACCGGTTTGACTGCAACAGGAAAGTCAACCGTCACACCATCAACCGTGGAGCTTGTGACAAGCACGGATGCCGGCACTGGGAGGCCCAGCGCGCTCGCAAGCTGTAGCATGGTCTCTTTGTTCGTAGCGCATCGCAGGGTTTCGCGATCCGGAATCACTGCCTTCCTGTACAGTTCCTCACTGCACGCCGTGTTCGCGAATGCCATCAGAGAACGTTCCGTGGAAGGAATGATCAGGTCAAACCGGTGCTGAGCATCCAGCACCTCCACCCATTGCACGATGTCGTTCGGGTGGGCAGGCTGTACATGTTGCACACTGCAATACTTGGAATGAAACGCCACTGCATCGCCAGGACTGGCAACATGAACTTTGGCTCCGTTGCGACCGAGTGACTGCGTGCATTCCAGGCCAGCAGCACTATTACCGTCAAGAATCAGGACCTTAGACATGGCTGGAGAGTTCGAGCTTTCACGCATAGGGCAGCCTGCCAACGCTGGCCAAAAATGTGACCGCATTTCGGAATAGAACCTGATTGGGATCAACACTCATACGAGAGAGGTTCGTGACGCTGAACTGCCCGGGGCGGTTCACGCCCCCGAAGAACGAGAAACAAGCTTGATATCCGGCAGCACGGGCAAGACGCTCTGTTACAGGCGTGAACGAAGCCGGTTGTCCAACTGGATATGCCAGGGAACTGACTTGCCCCCCCCCGGAAAAACACGCTCCTCTATTTGCTGCTTGGAGTCGAGGAGTTCCGCCTGCTGCACATCGGCGGGAAGCTGCGAGAGTATCCGGTGAGACGTCGTATGGGAGCCAATCTCCATACCTGACTGCTGCATCTCCGTTGCTTCCTCCCAGCTTAAGAAACGCCTGCCCGTTTCCGGCAGCTCACCGCCGGTGACCGCTCGCAATTCGCTCATGAAGCGCGCGGTATCCGTGTTGTCCTGTCGTTTGTACTGTTGTAGCACCTGCCGGATCGCCTTCTCTCGCGATTCCTCCAGTGGTACGCGGACCGGTTCAGGCGTGGTCAACTCAATTGCGTCCACCGCCGCATTACGCACACAGTAGGCAAGGGCATCCCACCACGGAATGGTTGACGTTCCCACGTACTCCGGCACAAGGAAGAAGATCGCGCCGAGAGAGTGCGCCTTGAAGATAGGAAATGCTTTACGGTAGTTGTCTAAATAGCCATCGTCAAAGGTAAACACCACGTAGAGATGCTTGAGTGGCTTAGTCTGCTGCACGAGGCCGTGTAACTCCTCACCAGAAACGATAACGAAGCGGCGTTTGCAGTAACGGACCTGATCTTCAAGCTGCTCTTCTGTCGCGCTGAAAACGCCTCGGTCCAAACCGTGAGCGGTTTGCCTTTCCAATGCGATGATGATTGATCACCAGGATACCCGGACGCTGCGGCAGCGCTTCCAGGGCACGGGTGATGCCCAGCCTCTCCATGGATTTCGCTAGCATTAAACGCTTCGACAATGACGTGCTATCCCGTATAGCAGGAATAGAGTACGTCAGATAGAGAACGTATACCAACCGCATCTGAGCTAAATTGAAGCTTGCCTCTCCTGTAGTTCCACGCTGGGATCGGACGCGGACATCATCGAAAGCCTCACTTCATGCCTACCCACTTCTCACCTGCCGCCATGCGCTTCCTCAAGGGCTTGAAGACCCACAACGACCGCACATGGTTCAACGAGCGTAAAGCGCTCTACGAAACCGAAGTCCAGGCACCCTGGCTGGCGATCCTTGAAGAGATCAATCAGGCATTCGCGGACTTCGCCCCGGACTACGCCAGGCCCGCGCGCAAAGCGGCAATGCGCATCTATCGCGACATCCGCTTCTCTAAGGACAAGCGCCCGTACAAGGCGCACGTTGCCGCATGGTGGTCCACTACAACCACGGAGCGTACCAGTGGCGGGGGCTTCTACGCACACGTGTCGCCCGATGAGATCCTCGTCGCCACCGGCGTCTACATGCCACTGCCAGATCAGTTGCTCGCCATCCGCCGCTATCTCCACCAGCACCACGCGGAACTGCGCACCATGCTCGCGGACAGCCAGCTCCGCAAGCTGCTCCCGGACCTCGACAACAACCCGCTCACCCGCATGCCCAAGGGTTTCGCGCCGGACGACCCCGCCGGGGAACTCCTCCTATGCCGCCAATGGGCGCTTTCCGCCAAGCTGCCCGGCGATCTCGCCACCTCACCGCGCCTCATCCACGAAATCCTGAAACGCTTCCGCGCCGCCACTCCCATGGTCACCCTGCTCAACACCCCGCTTGCCCGCAAATCTGCACGCAAAAGCCTCTTCTAGGCGAAACGGACAACGTGAAGTGCTCCACGTCTTCAGACATATAGGGATGGACGCGTGTAGGTGCTGGACCGCTTTCGGCATCTCTGACTGGGTGCCCTACCACCCAGCCGTAAGCGCCTCGAAAGGCGGAAGCTAAATGGGTTTAGCCAGCTAAAGCCAACCAGTTTTGCCCGGAAATGAACCTATCTCGGCACCTTTCCACACCCATGTGCCCGAAATGCCAGTAAAAGCGGCTCAAATCCCAGCCTTTGCATTGACAAGGGCCGGGCAAGAGTCCATCGTGATATGCGGAACGGTTACGGGAACCCGCATGAACATTGACGATTTCTCATCGCCAAACCTCGCGAGGCACACCTCTCCCGCCCGGCACATCCGCTAAAAGGAGCAACACACGATGGCTAAAGGACTCACCAAAACCGCACTCATCCGCACCATGGCCGACGAGCTGGAACTGCCGACCAAGCAGGTGGGCCAGTTCTTCGACGTCATGGCGCAAACCGCCGTGAAGGAAACCAAGAAGAATGGCGAGTTCACCATTCCGGGCATCGGCAAACTCGTCAAGGCCGAGCGCAAGGCACGCACCGGACGCAATCCACAGACCGGCGAGTCCATCAAGATTAAGGCAAAGACCGTCGTCAAGTTCCGTATCTCAAAGGCCGCCAAGGATGCCATCGCCCCGGTCAAAGCCGTCGCAGCCAAAAAGTAGTTCACCTAACTAACTGCTGGAACGCCGCTGCATGGAGATCATGCGGCGGCAGACCACATATCCATACCCGATGTGCCCAGCACTGCGCACGCTATCCCGGTCCAAAATCTGTTCAAAACGTGGCCTTCGGTATAAACGCCCGCGCCGCCACTGAAACGCCCAGCGAAATGATGATGCCCTGCATCACACGCACAACGGACGTCTCCCAGCCAAAGCCGCGCGACCAACCCACCATCAGCAGCGTCAGGGCAAACCCGATCACATAGATTTCGCTCAGCATGCTCTGTCTCCAATGTGGCCGGCTACTCCCCGGTGCTGCACGCGGCCACAACGACGGCAAAAATCTCGGCACTCTCGTCCTGTACAGGCGGTACGGCTCACCAAGCCGCTCTTCCAAATACGGTTCCTCGCGTCCAATCAGGCGAAACTGCAGCAACGTAATCAGGCCAACACACAATAGCCCGGCCTCGGGACGCATGACAAACGCGAATGCCAGCGTATTCAGCACCGTGCCTAGGTATAACGGATTACGCACCCACCGGAATGGACCATCCGCAACGAGCTCATCGCTCACCATGCCGCCACGTTGTACGGTAGTCGCTCCCAGGTATGCCGCGCCCCAGACACGCAACGCCGCGCCCGCAGCCGCCAGCAAGATCATCAAAACCAGCACTGTGTCCCATACCAGTGCGAAGTGCCGATACAGTGGGTGCGTCGCCGTACTGGCCAGCAGGAACCAGGAACTGCCATTCTGCACAAAACTGAACAACGGTGCACGGTACGATACCGGCAAAACTAGCGTCCACGGTGCCGCAAGGCACAGCAGGTAGACCAATCCGTGAAGAGCATAGCGATGCCGGTATTCAAACGCGCTTGCCTGCATCACGCACGGCCTGGCAAGGTTATGTGTCCTAAAGGCTTAGGAATCTGCGGGTGAAAGCAGGTCATCGAGCCAGCGCCTCCACCAGTGCATCGAAATCTTCCAGGCTGCTGTACTCGATCACCACACGTCCTTTGCCGCGCGTGTCCTCAATGCGCACCTTTAAGCCCAACGCTCGCTGCATCTGCTCTTGCGCTTCCCTTACGTTGGGATCCAAGTCTGCCGGAGCAGATCGTGGCGGACCCATCTTGCGTTCTGGCGACAACAGTTTTTTGACATACGTTTCAGCCTGCCGCACGGACATGGAAAGTGCGATCATGTTCTCCGCCGCGTGTTTCATCTGCTGCTGTGACTCCAACGCCAACAGCGCGCGCGCATGCCCTGGTGATAATTCTCCAGTTTCGAGCTTGCCCTGCACGGTCTCCGGCAAACGCAGCAAGCGCATGAAGTTGGCAACGGTTGTGCGCTCCTTGCCGGTTCTTTGCGCCATCTGATCCTGGGTCAATCGAAATTCACGACCGAGCCGCTCAAATGCTCGGGCCTGTTCCATCGGATTCAGATCGGCACGCTGAAGGTTTTCAACGACCGTCATCTCCATCGTCTGTTCGTCGGAAGCCTCACGCACGATACACGGAACAGTCTCTTTGCCAGCGCGCTTGGACGCCAGCCAACGCCGCTCCCCTGCAATCAATTGATATCGGCCATCTCCAAGCGCACGCACAACAATGGGCTGGATCACGCCGGAAAACGTGACAGAATTCGCCAGTTCATCCAGTGCAGCCTCATCGAATTGAGTGCGCGTCTGGTACGGGTTGCGCTCGATACTCTCGATTGCGATTTCCAGCGGCCTACCTGTCGCATGTTCGGCGTGCGCTGCCGGTTCCGGGGTGCTGTTCCTTGGCGGCAGCAAAGCATCAAGTCCCCGGCCAAGTGCTCTGCGTTTTGGTTCAATCGAAACAGCTTCAGACATGAGCTTCTCCCTTTCAGGAACGTTGTTCAGCGTCTTCTGTGGTGACTACGATTCCATTGCGTTCCAGCAGCTCGCGCGCCAGATCGCGGTAGGCTTCAGAGCCGCGTGATTTCGGATCGTATAGCAGGACAGGCTGGCCATGGCTCGGTGCCTCTGCCACGCGCACATTGCGAGGAATTGTAGTGTTGTACAGCTTATCCCCAAAGAAGTCCCGAATGTTCTCGGCCACCTGCTGCGACAGCGAAGTTCGCGGATCGAACATCGTCAGAACCACTCCTTCGAGGGCCAGATCAGGCTGAAAGGCGGCGGCGACCCGGTCCAGTGTGCTGGTGAGTTCAGAAATTCCTTCCAATGCGAAATATTCCGCCTGCATGGGTACCAGCAATGAATCAGCCGCAACTAAAGCATTGAGGGTAAGCAGGTCAAGCGATGGGGGACAATCCAGCAGAATGAAGCGATACCGCTCCCGCACGGAAGCGATCGCCTCCTTCAGACGGAACTCCCGGCGAGGCAACCTCGCCAGGTCGAAATTGGCTCCGATCAAGTCCTTGCTGCTTGGAAGTAGTGATAGGCACTGGATGTCAGTCCGCAGGATTGCTTTGTCCGCAGCCGCCTCTCCAAGCACTACATCATAGGTCGAGGTACGCTCTGCGCTGCGGCGAACGCCTAATCCTCCGGTGGCATTGCTTTGCGGATCGCAATCGATCAGCAGCGTCTCGTACCCTTGCAGCGCAATTCCGGCCGCGAGGTTGATGGCGGTGGTCGTTTTGGCGACACCACCTTTCTGATTGACGACCGCTATGATTTTGCCCATGTGCTCCGGCAAGAGTAGCAGATGAGTCCTAGGAATGTTTCACGTGAAACATTTGTGCATCTCTTCAGCTGGTTCACGCTTGGGTGAAGCCGATTGAAGCAGCCAGGTGGAAACCAAACGGATAAGCAAGAATGTTTCACGTGAAACATTTTTCCCGGCGGGATATGCCGCCGACCCAAATGCTAAAGCAGATCCTTCTTTGTGGATCGCGCGAAATCCCTTGTGAAACATGGCTATCCAGAGAACCTGGAGCACCATCGCCATACGATCATGAATGTTTCACGTGAAACATTCTGAGCGAGGACGAAACACGGTATAAATGTTTCACGTGAAACATTTCGCTCTATCTACGCTTTCTCGTCTAGGGAGCGTACCAGTCGTACAACTCGGCTGCAAGTCAACGGGAGTATCCGCTCGTCTTCTACCCACAACCCTGTCACATCCAGACGTTCGTCCTTTGCAAGAAATCGCAGCAATCCTCCACCCTCGAGCAATCGCGTGAGCGCGACCGGCAGCATGGCCGATGTGCTATCCACGGCCCGCATCACGACAGTGTCGAAGCATAATGACGCAGGCATCGCTTCCACGCGCTGAGGCCAAACGCTGCATTTCAGGTTGAGCGTACGCACCGCCTCCCGCAGAAAACTAGCCTTTTTCCCCTGAGATTCGGCCAGCGTGACACGCAATGATGGACGCAACATCTGCAACGGAATGCCCGGAAACCCAGCGCCAGAGCCGAAGTCCAACAGTGTTCCGGCCACGGGCAGCATCTGTGCCGCAAACAGGCTCTCACCCATTTGCCGCTGCACAATGGCCTCAGGATCGCGAATCGCAGTCAGATTTGTGCGTGTATTCCAGCGGACCAGTAGATCCAGATAGAGGCCAAGCCTCTCAAGCAAAGCTCCTGAGAGCTCTTCTTCGGGAACATACGGTGCCAGCAGGTCGGCGATGCGTCTTGTTGTCAGGATGGCCATGATGACGCGGCCATCTGCACAAACGTCGTAAAAAGGGCACGCGACGCGCTGCTTTCACCCACGGTCCGCTCTGGATGCCACTGCACACCCACCAGCCAGTGTTCCGAATTGGTGCCCTCCAGTGCTTCGATCACGCCGTCCTCCGGGCAGCGCGCAACCGCCCGCAACGAATCTCCTGGCATTCCGACCGCCTGATGATGGCTCGAGTTCACAGGCATGCGCGTCAACATATCGCCGAAAGCGGCATTTTGAGAGTTCCCGCAAAGTGCGCTGCCCAACCGGCTGTCCTGGATGAGTTCAACCGCATGGGCGGCATTTACCGCGCGGCCAGCACGGTGGTTTACCGGCATCGGGCTCAGATCCTGAATGAGGGTTCCTCCGTAGTACACATTGAGCGACTGTAGGCCAAGGCAGATGCCCAGTACTGGCTTGCTTGTACTCTCAGCAGCCTCCAGTATGGCTCGGTCGGTCGCTTCCCGCAGAAGATCGGGCGGGGCGGACGCTGCATCGCGCGGATGTCCGTAGCGGTTTGGGTCTATATCGGCACCGCTTCCGGGCAACAAAATGGCCGCTGCATGATCCACCAGACTTTGTAACTCTGCCGGGGTATGCGTCAGCGGCACCGGTATCGGCTCGCCACCTGCGTCGCTTATGGCTGCGGCGTACTCCGGCCAGCTCTTCGCGTTATACGCTTCATCAAAGCTCGTCGGGATGGGAATCAAGATGCGAGGCCGGTTCACGCGTTGATTTTACGCCCGCATCATCGTTGTCGTATTCACCTTATGAGAGGGTCCAGAGAGTAGTCAAGGAAGCGAGGCTGGTTTCTGCTGGCTGTGAGCCTTCGAGCCACAACGTCTTGCCCTCGAAAGAAGGAAAGCCGCTCTGCACGTTATCGCTCAGGTTGGCATGCAAGGTGAGTTGACGGTTTTCCAGGGGCCACGAAATCGTAAATGCTCCAGGGGCGAGCGTTTTGGCTTTGCCGCAGCGCGCGTTCATGCTTTCCAGCAATGGGCGTATGTACTCGCGGCGAACAGCGAGAATCCGTTTGAACCAGTCGAGTTCTGAGGCATGCGGCTCCTGCTCAAGATCTTCCCAATGAAGCTGCGCGGAGCGAAAGGTACTCTCCGCACCGGGATCCGGCGCGGCCTGTAAGTTGTCTGTATTGTGCAGCCTACGCAGGAAATCACAGCGACCCGAGCGAACTTTGCCGGCCAGATCACCATGGTAATCGCAAAAAAACGGGAACGGCTGGGGAGCAGCCCATTCCTGTCCCATGAAGAGCATGGGAATCTGAGGCATTAGGAGAAGGATGGCGGTCGCGGCACGCAAGGCTTCGTGCGGAACGAGCTGGTCCAGCCGCTCGGCTGCGATACGATTGCCAATCAAGTCGTGCGTTTGCAGGAACGCGATATTGGCGCACGGCGGCACCTTGCAGCGAAGCTCGTCAGGGTGCTGCTGAGCCGAAGGTGTCAGGATATAGCCTTCGGCCAGCATGGCGGCTGTCTTCGACGTCTCTTCACCATCGGGATCGCGCTTCGGGCAGAGATTGCCAAAGGCCGCGCTGAGCAGATGCGTCATGTCATGATTCCACTGCGCTGTATAAAGCGGAACTCCGCCGTCAGGCGAGCGGGCCAGCAGGGGAGACACATTCTCTTCGTCCTCCAGAATCAGGTGGACTTCGCGTCCGGCGGCGCAGGCACGCACCTGTTCTGCCAGGTGTTCCAGAATGTGTTTGGGGCTGTGGTCGATCATCATGTGCGAGGCATCGATGCGCAGTCCATCAGTGTGAAATTCCTCTATCCAGTACAGCGCGTTGTGCAGGAAAAAGGAGCGGGTTTCAGCGCTGCCGGGGCCATCGAAGTTGAATCCCTTGCCCCATGCAGTATCATGCTGTTCGCTACAGATCTGCGGAAAGTACTTCGGCAGGTAATTGCCTTCCGGACCGAAGTGGTTGTAGACAACGTCGAAGATGACTTGCAAGCCTCGCGCATGCGCAGCGTTGATGAACGCTTTCAGGTCATCGGGACGGCCGTACGCGGAATCTGGAGCGTAGGGCAGCACGCCATCGTAACCCCATCCACGCGTTCCGGGAAAGTCGGTAATAGTCATCAGCTCGATAGCAGTGATGCCAAGTCCTGCCAGATAGTCGAGCTTCTCCGCGGCGGCGCGAAAGGTGCCCTCCACCGTAAAGGTGCCGACGTGCAACTCATACAGCACCGCCTCAGACCACGGGCGGCCTCGCCACGAGGTGTCAGTCCAGACAAAAGCACACGGATCGATGACCTCGCTTGGACCCGCCACATCTTCGGGCTGAAAGCGCGACGCGGGATCGGGTACGCGGGTGCCATCTGGCAGGATGTAGCGATAGCATGAGCCGGGGTACGCCTCATGCGTGCTGAGTTCGTGCCAACCGCCCTCATGCTGCATGAGCAAAGGCTCGTGAGTGCCTGTTAGCTCGAGCAGGACGTGATCTGCTGCCGGCGCATAAAGACGGAAGCGAACACCCTCCCGAGTGAGTTCCGCTCCGAACGGCATGCGGTGGACGCGGCTCTGCTGTTCCATCAGGGTGCTGCCCTTCTACTGGGCGCGCCTCTGTCGCCTAGCAGGCACAACGATACACCCAACTCAGAACTCAATGCCGCGCTGGGCGAGAATTCCCTTTGTATAGGCGTGTTTCACCTCACGCATTTCGGTGACGGTATCCGCGAGTTCGATCAGGGCGGGGTGTGCGCTACGACCCGTCAGAATGATGTGGAGCATCTTTGGCCGGTCCGCAAGCGCTGTGGCCAGGGCGTAGGGATCCAGCATACCGTAGCTGATGGCGTAGTTGATCTCGTCCAGCACAATCAGGTCCCACTCGCCGGAATGCATGGCGCGGACGGACTCGGCCCAGGCTTCCTGGACTAGGCGGAGATCCTCGGGATCCGTCTCCGCTCCTCCGACCTTTACAAATCCCCGGCCCTTCTGGAGGATGACGAGATCGCCGCCAAACTTGTCCGCAACGTGCAGTTCGCCATAATCCCACGAGCCTTTAATGAATTGCAGCACCAGCACGCGCATGCCATTGCCGGCGGCTCGCAGCGCCACCCCGAGAGCGGCGGTCGTCTTGCCTTTGCCGGAACCCGTGTTGATGAGGAGCAGCCCGCACCGCTGTGTGGATGGCATTTGATCGTGGGTACTCATGGGTATGGAGATGCATGTGGAGCGCAGCTCAGTGGCCACGATGGTAGGGATGGCCCTGCAGGATGGTGCTGGCCCGGTAAATCTGCTCTGCCAGGACAAGGGCGGCGAGCTCGTGCGGTAGCGTCATGGCACCCAGCGACAGGCGGACGTCGGCAGCGGCGCGGGCCTCCGCGGACCAGCCATCCGCCGGGCCAACGGCGAGGATCAGGTGGCGCACTCCGGCATCGCGCAAACGCCTGATCTGTTCCGCAAACTGCTCGGAGGTGTATGCCTGCCCGTTAAGATCAGCAATCCAGGCGGCGGTTGAACCGCATTTGCGCTCCGCCTGCACAGCGGCCATGAGCGCGGCCTCGGAGCGGAAGCCCTTGCAGGTTGCCGGAAACATCCGTGCGCTTCGCTGCAGGTATTGCACGATCTCATCGCTGGCCCTGCCAGTATCTTTTGTCGGGGAAATGGTCCAAAGCGAAATCTTGAACGCCATACCATTTCAGAATAACGATTGGCTACACAATTTCATAGAACTTCTATGAGGTGTCACATTCCTGTAACGTCATCCACACAGAGATGTGGCGTAAGCCTTCTGTTTGTAGACGTGATGGCGCGTTGACGTGTTTGGCCCTTGTATTGCATCAACACCCGCAACACCGACGGCATGCCGCCGCAGTGATTCACCAATTGGGATACAAGGGACACTTGATGAAGAAGAACTTCCGTAGCCTGGCGCTCGCCGCAGTGACGCTTGCAGCGCCGCTGGCCGTTTTCTCGCCCTCTGCCTTCGCACAGGCCGTGTCAGTGAACGGCGGATCGATCCAGGGCACGATTACTGATCCGTCCGGGGCTGTAGTGCCTGGGGTGGCAATCACAATTGCCAGCCCAGAGACCGGCTTTAAGCGCGCACTGACTGCAGACAGCGCGGGGTTCTATAGCGTTGGGCCCCTCAACCCCGGTAACTATACCGTTACGGTGGCGTCTTCAGGCTTTCAGACGCTAACCGTACAAACGGTTGTGCGTACAGGAACGTCGACTCCCGGCAACTTCAAGTTGAGCCTAGGGCAGTCGTCGACTGAGATCAACGTCACTGCTGGTGCAGTTCAGTTGAATACAGATCAGGGTGCGGTGTCAGATGTTATCACCCGGCAACAGATTGACTCACTGCCCATCAATGGCCGCAACTTCCTAGATCTTGCACAAATAGAACCCGGTGTAATCCTGCAGTCTGGCGAAACGTTCGATCCCACGAAGGCTGGCTACTCTGCAATTTCCGTCTCCGGCGTCTCAGGCCGTACCACCCGCATCCTGCTGGACGGGCAAGACATAACAGATGAGACGGTTGGCACGACGATTTTCAATGTGTCCTCGGGTGCGATTGACGAGTTTCAGCTGAACCGCTCCACGCAGGATGTATCTGGCGAGTTGACCTCTACCGGCCAAGTTCTTGTTTCGACCCAATCCGGAACAAACAAATTCCATGGTCAACTCTTTGGTCAGTTCCAGGATCACCGGGCGCTGTTTGCACGCAGCCAGAATGGCTTCGATGCTCCCTTCCAGCGGAATCAGTTTGGTGGCTCTGTTGGTGGTCCCATCATCAAGGATAAGCTGTTCTTCTTCGGCAACGCGGAACGTATTAAGCAGGACTCTTCGGCTGTTGCATCGCTAGGAACGTTGTTCGGCGGTACCATTGGCGCGACACATCCGCTCGTTCCTACTCCGTACCGCGAGACGTACTCTACGATCCGCCTAGACTACAACGGACCGCTTGGTGGTCATTACTTTGTCCGGGCGAATTACAACGTCAATTCGGTTAGTTCCAATTATGGCGATGGCTATTGGCTGTATGCAAATCGCGACAACACTCCCGGAATTGCAGTCGGCGCAGATTTTGCGACAGGTCACTTCACGCATTCGTTTCGCGGCAGCTATGAGAAGTTCCACAACCTGATTAGCGATACCAGCAGCAATGCTTCGCTGTATAACGGCATTCCCGGATTCACCTTCTATTACTCAGCACAGCATCTGTACTCTGGCCCGAACTATCTTGCGCCGCAGGGAACCTTCCAATCCGACAAGCAGCTTCGCTACGACGGCAGCTGGACGAAGGGCGCTCACAATATTCGCTATGGGTATAGCCTGAACCGCATTCTTGGTGGCGGCTTTGCGGCATTCTTTGGCATTAGCCCTCGAACCTCCATCAGCAGATCGTCGCTTCTGGCAAACTGCAACGGCGTTTCTGGAGCGGCAGCCTGCCCAAGTGATCCGCTGCACGGTTACTCACCGTTAGGTGTAATCCTGGGCAATGGGCAAGGCTACTTCACTGAGAATGGCGGGTTCAACCTGCCGGGTGGAGGGGTATTTGATTGGCGCAGCGGAGCGTACGTGCAGGATAGCTGGAAGGTTACGCCCCGCTTTACCCTTAATGCGGGGGTTCGCTGGTCCGTGGACACGGATCGTGCAAGTCAAGACCTTCGCCTGCCGACTTGCGCAGATCTGGATACAGCAGCGTTCACATCAAACCCTTGCACAGGGCTTGCGGCGAGCACACCGCTGAATCAGCTGTGGAACTCAGGTTGGACGGCACCCTATACGCACCAGTCGTATGGGAACTTCGCTCCGCAGGTCAGCATCATCTATGCGCTGCCAGACACCAAGACAGTGCTACGCGCAGGCTACGGTTTATTCTTCGAAGGCGATGTATTTAACAACACAACGAATGCTCGCACGACATTAATCAAGCAGGGGGCGTTTTTTAACGACGCCCCAATTTGTAAGGCCTATGGAAGCTACTCAGTCCCGTTCCCTGACGGAACTTCCGTTACATCCATCAACGGGGTTTCCCTTCAGACCGTATGCTCTCAGCCGCTCGCGACTGCGGCACCACAACTGCAAGCACTGCAGGCCTCGTATCAGGCAAACACTCGTGCGCACGCTACCTCAACCAACGGTTCATACCTAGGTGAGACCTTGGCGGCGAACGGGGGCGGAGGAACATCTGGGGGCCCTTACGGCACGCAGTACCGCAGCCCGTATTCGCAGCAGTGGAATGCTGGTATTCAGCGCGAGGTCTTCAAGGGCGGTATCTTGAGCGCGGATTACATCCATAACTCGACCCTTCATATCTCGCAGTGGATCGATCTAAACCATGTGGGTGCCGCGCGATATCTGAACACGGCAGCCGCACGGAACGCGATTGCCGCCACAGCGGCAAGCTATCCGGCTTGTGCCGCTGCAACGACGACGTCCTCTCAGGCGGCGTGCGCTATCAGTCAGGGGGCCATGATTGCCGATTTCGCGGGAAACGGTTTGGATTCCGGGAGCCAAGTACTTAATGGATATCCAGCTACATCCACTGCGGTGGGCGGTTTGACTCCCTCTACCGGAGCAGCCTTTCCCGGGTTAAACCCCCTTCTCGGTAATGGTAACTTCCTGATGCCAATTGGACGGTCGGGATATGACGCTTTGCAGGTAGTGTTTCGTCAGGTAGCTCAGCATCCGGCACCGGGCATTCAGCAGTCCAACCTACAGATTTCCTACAATTTGTCGCGCATCGTGTCTAATGTCGAAGGAACGACCGGTTCGACATCTTCCGACCAGTTCTTCTCGCCTGGCGCATGGGATTATGACAATCCCACCCAATACATCGGACGGAGCGGCCTTGACCACAAGCACGAGGTGAACTTTGGTGGTTCCTTTACCTTGAAGTATGGTCCGCAGATTGGATTAATTGGGCACTTCTATTCAGCTCCGCCGAGCACACTGTATCTTGATAGCTCGCAAGCCTCGGGTGGTATCTTTATCTCGGACGTGACGGGCGATGGAAGCATCGGCGATCTGGCCCCCGGCACACTGCCGGGTGACTACATGCACCGGATTAGACCCAACAGTCTGGGCAGCTATGTCTCCACATTTAACAGCCGGTACGCTGGAAGGCTGACTCCAGCAGGTCAGGCATTGGTCAATGCGGGCATTCTGACACAATCTCAGCTGACTGCGATTGGGGCTACGATCCAGCCAATTGCGCTGCCTCCCTCATCGGCAGCACTTGCAAACCCAACAACACGCTCACTAGATGTGAGCTTTTCCTATCCGATTCCGCTGGCGAAACTTCGTGAAGGTGTAAGCCTGCAGCCGGAGATCGACTTCTACAATTTAGGCAACTTCGCAAACTTCAGCAACTCCAACTCTGGTCAACTGGTGAACACAACGAGTGCGGGCGGTAACTACAACACGACCGGTGGATACATAACTGGTCCGAACAGTTATGCCACGCTGAATGCCAATCGTATTCAGCGCGGCGCGGGTACCTACAACGTTGGTGCCGCCCGGACTACGGAGTTCAAGCTCAAGCTGAACTTCTAACTCGCGCAAAGTCTATTGGGCCTGTTCTACGGTCTCTTTTTACTGCCGTTTTCCGGGCGCTTTCTTGGCAGCTAACTTCTTTGCCGGAGCTTTCTTCGCTGCCGTTTTCTTTGCCGCAGCTCGTTTAGCTACTTTCTTCGTTGCTTTCTTCGCGGGTTTAGCTGTAGCGGTCATATCGGCTGTAGGTTTGGCCCGGAGGGCGAGGACGGCGTCTTTGATCTCCTGGGCGAGGTCGTCCGTGGAGAGAGTCTTAGCGGATTTGCGGAGGCGTTCGAGGCCGTAGTAGGCGCGCTTTTCCGGCATAAAGATGTGGACGACGAAATCGACGTAGTCCATCAGCACCCATTCGCCTCCACGGCGGCCTTCGACGGAGTTCGGGTAGGTGCCGAACTCCTGCTTGAGTCGGTGTTCGATTTCGTCCGAGATGGCGACGTTCTGGCGCTCGTTGGTGCCGTTGCAAATGAGGAAGTAGTCGGTGAGGGCGCTCTCGGCGGGGTCGAGCGCGAGGATGCGGATGTCCTCGGCTTTGCGGCTATCACAGGCGTCGGCCGCCACGCTGAGCAGTTGCATTGTTTCCAAGGACGGCATGGTTCTCCTGCCTTTAGTGTAAGCGGTTCTCGTTCAACCGGTTCCAGATGCTGGGATGTTAACGCGGGCGTACAGCCCGCAGGCTCATAGGACATGCACACCTGGGGCTTTGCCCCAGGCTATTACAGCGCGGGCCTACAGCCCGCAATCTCGTATGGCATGCACGCCTCGGGCTTCGCCTTTAGCTGTTGCAAACATTCTTGCAAGGTCTGATTGGCGGAGTGGTCGGCGTTGCACTGGTTTCGCCCGCAGGCTCATAGGGCACGCACTGCGGGGGCCCCGCAGACTCCATATGGCATGCACCGCGGGGACATACGGCCCGCAACCTGGTCAGCGGGCGTGGTAGAGGTGCATGCGGGCGATGTAGAGGGCTACGGTGGGCGTGAGCATGGTGCCACAGGAGACGCCGATACGCAGGCGTTCGCGGATACCTGTTGCGGAGACGTCCTCGTGCACGTCCGTGAGCAGGTGGATGTGGGCCTGTTGCTCCGATGTCAGGTGCAGGGATGCGAGATCATGGAGCGAGAAACCGGGACGCGCGACGACGATCCATTGCGCTAAGGTAAGTAGCTGTTCCGGCTCACGCCAGCGTGGGAGAGTGAGGAAGCTGTCGGCACCCGCCAGGGCGAAGAGTTCCGCCTCCGGGAATTTTGCACGGAGAGTTGTGAGTGCGTCGACAGTGAAATTTGGCGAGCCGTCTTCGTGGGGTGCGTCGATGTCCGAGGCTTCCAGGCGCGGGTCTTCCGCGCAGAGCAGCCGGGTCATCGCGAGGCGGTCGAGGTAGGTGGCCTGGGGCGAGGCATCTTTCAGCGGCTGGACACCGGTGGGTGCCAGCAGGACGTGGTCAAGGGCAAAGGCGTTTGCTGCCGCCATGGCGACTTGCAGGTGGGCGCGATGCGGTGGATCGAAGGTTCCGCCGAAGTAGGCGATGCGCATGGGACTTTAGTATCGCGTATTGCGTGGGATATGCGCTTTAACCGTTGTTGTCAAACATGGAGGCGATGGCTCCACCGACGACGCCGGCACCGAGGCCCGCGCGGGTTGCGCGATCGGGTCCGGGTAGGTATTCCTGTAGTTTGTGGGCGAGATTGCTGATGGGGAGAGTTTGCAGCCAGATGCGGCCGGGTCCGGTGAGTGCCGCCAGAAAGATGCCGTCTCCACCAAAGAAGAGATTGCGGATGCCGGGGACACGGGTGATCTGGAAGCTGACCGATCCTGTGAACGCGCCGACGTGACCTGGGTGCACGCGCAGGGTTTCGCCGGGTTTCAGGTCGCGGACGACCACCTCACCGGAGAGTTCGAGCCAAGCGGTGCCCTGGCCGTAGACCTTTTGCAGAAGGAAGCCATCGCCGCCAAAGATGCCGGCACCAAGCGACTGCTGAAAGCCAACGCTGAGCGCGACGCCGCTGGTGGCGCAGAGGAAGCCGTGGCGGTGCACCATGTATTGCTCGGTGCCGTGCAGTTCCATGGGCACGATGTGGCCGGGGACCTTAGTGGCGAACGCGATTTCGCCGGGGTAGCCCTGGGCTGTGTACTCCGTCATAAAGAGGGTGCCGCCACCCGCGACACGCTTGATAACGCCGAGAAAGCCGCCGCCACCCGCCGCCTGGGTGTGGGTGTGCATGCCGATAGAGGCCGACATCAGCTAAGCTCGCCCGCCTCGGAGATGACGGTTTCGCCGGGCTGGAGGAGGAACTCGATAGCCGGCATGGTGGTGCCGTGGATGCGTGATTGCATGGTGCTCCTGTGTCTCTCTGTACCATACGCTGGGGTAGAAGTTCAGGTTCCCGAGCAGTAAAGCCTGGTTACAGAACCTACCTGAGCTCGCGGATCAATTTCTGTCGAGCCGATGCGTTACCACCACTTGATGTTGCAGCCGAGGCTTGGTGTTTGGGTGGCCAGCGGAGGGGCGTCTGCGAGGAGGGCTTCGATGGCGCTGCGGAGGTCGGCTCCGTGGGCGGGTTGGTGGATGCGCGGGTCTTTGGTGATGCCGCTGTTTTTGTCGCTGGCGCGATAGGGGCGGGTTTCGTCGAACTGGGCGTGGTAAACGAGTTCGTATTGCGCGTTGAAGAGGTAGATATCCGGTGTGCAGGCCGCGTGGAAGGCTCGTGCCGTCTCCTGCGAGGCGTCAATGAGGTAGGGGATGCAAGGTACGTCCACGGGACTGATCGCTGCTTCCTTTCCCTTGCCGATGGCCGGCCAGCCGAGGCGAATGGCCTGCGCTCGCATGTGTTCCGGCGCGTCCTCCGGGACGGTTTCGGCGTCGTTGGAGCAGATTGCGACGGCTGCGATACGGTCCGCATAGTCGCGCAGCAGAGTGGTGAAGGCCTGCTCCATGTGCTGGACGAACGGGCAATGGACGGAGAGGAATGCGACAAGCAGGCCCTTGCGTCCTTGAGCGTCATCCGGGCCCCCGAAGATATCGTCGCGGCTCATGATGCTGCCGGTGAGCGCGTCAGGAAGTGTAAAGGCGGGGCAAACCGTGCCCAAGGGCAGGTCCTGGTTGGATGGGGTGCGAGCCATGTGCTGATGCTAGCAAGAAGCAGTGGTCGACGAATGAACGATTCAGCGGGTAATCGGCCCTAGTGTCCTGAATCCCACCTTAGCTTCGCGGAGGTGGGCACCCTGCGGGTACGCGTTTGCTACTGCTCTGGCGGCTTGCTGGCGAGTTCTTCATTGCGCTGCTCTATGGCGGCAGACTTGCGCGGTTCGATCGATTTGAGGGTGTCGAGGAGGCGTTGCGGATCGTAGGTGTCGAGAATGTGGTCGCCTTCCTCGCAAGGCACCGGACCAGGCGTGGTGACGATGACGACCGGTGTGGCAGGATGCGCCTGCTTGATGGTTCGAACGATCTCAGAGCAGGGTCTGTCACGCGTACTACTGTTGAGCACGACGCCGCTGACAGCGGGAAAGGCGGCGAGCGTTTCCAGCAGTTCTTCCACGCTGTAGGCCGTGATGACATTAAGTTTCGCCGTTTCAATGACGAGCTTGCGTGTGGAGATGCTTGTCCCGTACTCGGGATCCAGAATAAGGAAGCAGGGCCGGACCATGCTCGCATAATACCCTCTCATCGCGTGCAGGCGATGCATTCCAACGGACAGCAGGATTTAAGACGTGAGGCGGATAGAATCGGTTCATGATCAAAGGATTGACGGTGGTACGTCCGGTGGGCTCGGCGGCGGCCTGGGAGCGGCTGCGACAGCTCTTTGAGATATTGGGGTTTGAGCCGGGCAGGGGCTGGGAGGATAACGGCGGCAAAGGAGCTGCATTCCTGGCTCCGGTGGGTACGGTGGAGATTGTGACGGGACGCTTGCCTGCCGTGCCGGAACTGCTGGTGGAGGTCACTCAACTGGATGCCGTGCATGGCGCGGTGAAGCAGTGGATGACCGCAGAGTTTCGCACGGACGAGATTGCGTTCCGTTTGAGTGACGTGGAAGCGACGCACTGGCGGTCGAGGATGTTCGTTGCCGACCTGGAACATGGCCTGCGCTTCGGGTTTTGGGAGCGCGAGGATGTGCTGACGGGGCGGCCTCTCGCGATTGAAGGTGATCTTTCAGCGGACGGAATGCGGTTCGGCATTGCCGTGGCACGATGGAACGCTGTTATAACGGACCGGCTGCTGCACGGTGCGCTGGACGGCATTCTGCGTTCGGGCGGCAGGCAGGCTGATATAGAGATTGTGCGTGTGCCGGGTGCGTGGGAGATCCCAGCGGCAGCGAGGATGCTGGCCGGTCTAACGGATGCCGCAGGCAGGCGCACGTACGATGCCATCATCACGTTGGGCTGCCTTTTGCGTGGGGAGACGGCGCATTACGAGGCGATCTACAACGAGGCCGCGCGCGGCATTGGGCAGAGTCAACAGGAGACAGGTGTGCCACATGCTTTTGGCGTGCTGACGTGCGAGACGCTGGAGCAGGCGCTGAATCGCGCAGGCGTAAAGGCCGGCAACAAGGGGTTTGAAGCAGCCATGGCGGCGGTTGAAATGGTAAGCATCGCGCGAAAGCTCGGGTATCCGGCGGCGGCAGAGCACGAGGGCAGCGGCGTGGTGGCGGCCAGGCAGGCGGATGCGGACGTCGCGGCTGCGGCGCGGAAGGTGGCAGTCTGATGGCGGGCGGCAGGCGCAAAGGGCGCGAGTTGGCCATGCAGATGCTCTACCAGAGCGACCTAGGTAAGCAGACCGCGGCAGAGGTGCGGCGTGTCTTCTGGACGAGCCGTACCGACGAAGAGGGCAAGCAGACGGTCGATCTGGAGACGCAGAGCTTTGCGGAAGACCTGTTCCGCGTGGCAATGGAGCGGTCGGAAGAGGTCGACGACCTGATTGAGAAACATGCGCAGCACTGGCGGCTGCATCGCATGGCAGCGGTCGATCGCAACCTGCTGCGGATGGCGGTGGCGGAGATGGTCGGCTTCCGCGGCACGCCGCATCCCATCGTAATCAACGAAGCGCTGGAGATTGGGCGCAAGTTTGCCGCACCGGAGAGCATTACCTTTTTGAACGGCGTTCTGGATGCGGTGTCACGCAACGTGCTGGAAAAGCGGCTGGCTTAGCCGAGATTCAGACCAACAACACCGGAACACCGTAGTGGGCGAGTATCGCGTCATGAGTGACTAGCGTGAGACCCTCAACCTTTGCTTGCGCCAGCAGCAGGTGGTCAAAAGGATCACGATGATGTCGCGGCAACTCGCCTACTGCTTCTCCATGCCGTTGCGTGATGGATAGTGGGAGAAATCCATAGTCTTTCGCTTTTTCAATCAACGAAGGGTTTTGGTCAAACTTGCCTTTAACCTGCTTAATGGTGAGTTCCCAGATTGTTGCAGCGCTGATGAAGACCTCCTCCGCATCGCGAATCAAGTCTGTAATTTCTGGCTTCAGTTTGGAAATGGGTGCTGTATACCAAATTAATACATGGCTATCCAGCAAGAGGCGCGTCAATCGATCATTCCAAAAGCACGCTGCTCTTCTTCGCTCCACGGCTCGTCAAGTGCTTTCAGCAGATCTGAAAAATCGCCTCCTAATGAACCAGGAGCAGGGCGGCGATGTTTTTTTTCTACGCTTGAGTTCAAGGGAACTAATTTCAGAACAGGCTTTCCGGCCTTGGCAATGATTACTTCTTCGCCACTCACAGCCCTCTCCACCAACGCGGAGAAGCTTGTCTTGGCTTCATAGATGTTGTACGCGGCCATGGGTACAGGCTATGCCGGTTGGTCATGTTGGTCAACCACATGGCTGCTAGCATCAACGATGGATGTCTTTAGAACGCGCACCATCAAGTAATCCAAAAGCGAGCGCGCCCGTGCGGGTTCGCATCGCACCCTCACCCACGGGTGACCCGCACGTGGGTACAGCCTATATCGGTCTCCTGAACTACGTCTTTGCAAAGCAGCGTGGCGGCACGTTTGTGCTCCGCATTGAAGATACTGACCGTACCCGTTTCGTGGCCAGCAGCGAGCAGATGATCTTTGACGCGCTGCGCTGGGTCGGCTTGCAGTGGGACGAGGGTCCGGATGTTGGCGGGCCGCATGGACCGTACCGGCAGAGCGAGCGCACGGAGATTTATCGCAAGTACTGCCAACATCTGGTGGAGAACGGCAGCGCATACCTTGCCTTTGAAACGCCGGAGGAGCTGGAAGCCGAGCGCAAGGCGCAGATGGCCGCGAAGCAAGCGCCAAAGTACAACGGACCGTCGCGCAATTACACGCGGGAGCAGGTGGCCGCCGCGTTGGCTGAAGGCAAGCCCTACACGGTTCGTCTCCGCGTGCCGGAAGGCGACAAGGGCCCGGGCATCGCTTCGACGACGTTTTGTGATCAATTGCGCGGTGACATCACCTTCGACCACAACAACGTGGACGACCAGGTGCTGCTGAAATCAGATGGGTTTCCTACCTATCACCTGGCAAACGTTGTCGACGACCACCTGATGGGCATCACGGATGTGATCCGGGCGGAAGAATGGATCAGTTCCACGCCGAAGCATGTGTTGCTGTACCGCGCCTTTGGATGGGAGATACCGCGCTTCTGGCACATGCCGCTGCTGCGGAACACGGATAAGAGCAAGATCAGCAAGCGTAAGAATCCAGTGTCGCTGGTGTATTACCGGCAGGCAGGCTTCTTGCCGGAGGCGATGCTGAATTTTCTCGGCTTGATGGGCGGCGGCATGGCGCAACCCAGCGAGCAGGAGATTGTCAGCAAGGGCCTGGATATGAAGCTGAGCGATATGTTCTCGCTCGACGACATGATCGAGCGGTTCGAGTTTCAGCGCATTTCGCTGGGTGGACCGGTCTTCGATCTCGTGAAGTTGAAGTGGATGAATGGCGAGTACCTTCGGCGGCAGTCGCCAGAGGAGTTCTTCCAATCGTTGCGTGCCACGGTGTTAAGTGACAGCTACCTGCGCGCGATTGCGTCGCTGGTGCAGACACGGATGGAAACGCTGGGGCAGTTCGGTGACATGACAGATTTCTTTTTTAAGGATGATGTCATGCCCGCGCCCGAGGCTTTTGTACCGAAGAAGCGCGGGTTGGACGAGACACTGGCGTTTGCGGCGGAGATGCTGACCGGGCTGGAGGCAAGCGACTGGGTCGCTGAGAGCATCGATGCATCGCTGCGCGCGTTATTGTCTGCGAAGGAGTGGAGCGTGAAAGAGGCGTATATGCTGCTGCGCGCCATCCTGACCGGCAAGACTGCGTCTCCCCCTCTGCTGGAAAGCCTGGTGGTGTTTGGGAAGGCGCGTTCGTTAGACCGTGTACGGCGTTTTCTGGATGCGCAGAAGAAGCTGGCGGCGCTTGCGGGAAGGAAGTAGCGATTGCGTCTCTTCGCTTCTGTTCTGCTGACATGTTTCGTTGCGCTTACCGGCTGCGGTTATCACGTGGCCGGTGCGGCGGCACATGTTCCCGCGAGTGTACGCACGCTGGCGGTGCCCCTGTTCAAGACGAATGTGCTGCAGTACCACACGGAAGTGGCTTTGACCGATGCGGTTATCCGCGAGCTAAACACGCGCACCCGTTATCGCGTCACCCATTCTGACGATGCAAACGCCAGCGATGCCATGCTGCAGGGAACGGTGTTGACCGAGAACGTCGCGCCGCTAACCTATGATCCGACGACTGGATCGACGTCGTCGTACCTGGTGCAGATTACGGCAAAAGTGGTGTTGACGGCGCGCGACGGGCGCGTGCTGTTCCAGGATGACAAGCTGTCGTTTCGCGAGCAGTATCAGTCAACGCAGGGTCTGAGCGCGTTTATCCAGGAAGACAGCGCGGCAGTGGAGCGGCTGTCGCGCGACCTCGCCAGCCAGGTTGTGAGCGATCTGCTGAACAGCTTCTAGCTACTGTGGCGCGCGGTGCGATTCGAGAATGGGGACACGTTCCCGCAGGGAGGCGATTTCCCGAAGTGAGACGATTTCATTGTTCGCTTTGAGTTCAGAGATAGACGACATGATCGCCCTGAAGTTTGCGCCCATTTCCGTGCGGATGGCACCTGTTTCGCTGCGCATCGCATTGCGAAAGGACTCGTTTTGCTTGCGCATGGACTGGAACTCTGCGTCGATGCGCTTTTCTAAAGATTCGAGCCGCACCTTTGTTTCGCGCGCAGCTTTTGTACGGAATGGATCGCATGGCCATCTGTTGGCCAGTTTATGACACTGGGCTGTTTTTCTGGCACTACTCGTAGGCGGTCCGGCGGAGATCCGAGTGGATGAGCATGTAGCCTGTTCCGGTCAGGACGACTCCACACAGCAGGAATACCCCGTCCCACAGCGGATGATTGCCGTTCTGCACAACGTGGTGCAGTTGCAGGATTTCGTGATCGATAACGCCTTCTACAAGGTTGAACAGGCCCCAGCCAAGCAGGAGCGACCCCCACATCGCCTTGCCTGACAGCACCAGGCGGCGATGACGCGCAGTGAACCAGAGCAGCCAGATTCCGGCGGATGTCATCATCCATGTAAATGCGTGGAACAGGCCATCCCAGAACATATTGATCTGCTCATGTACCAGGCTATCGCGTAGTACCCAGTTGGAGAGCATGTTGTGCAGTTGCAGTATCTGATGGAACAGAATGCCGTCCACAAAGCCGCCCAAGCCGATACCCAGAAGCGTTCCTGCGGCCAGCGCACTTCGAATCGCCGAGCGTCGCATCATGACTTCGTCCGATGTTCTGGTAAGGGAAACGCGTAGAAGACGAGCACCGCAGCGGTCAGCATGATGGGCACAGGGGCTGCGGTCATCAAGAGCGTGTGACCAAACTGCCTACCAAAGATGCCATGGCGAACCTGGCATGCCGTAGCAGAATCGCAGGTGACACAGGCACGGGCGGCGCGGCTTAACAGCATGAGCGCGGAAGAAGAGAAGGTGAGCAGAGTACGCATTTAAAAAAGTGGCCCGTTGCTGATGAACGTACCATTTGCGCAGCACAAATGGGTGGCATGGCGCGGAGTGACGGTGAACCCTCTGTCCGATAGGCGGGTGATCTGGCGTTGCCGATGATTTCGCCTGGGCTAAGCTGGAGGTGTGCCGCTTCGCTCGTTTGCCTCCACCGACCGTTTTCTTGCCGAACTTGGGACACCGCAGATGCGGGCGGGCTATGTCCTGCTGGGCGATGAAACGTTTCTGTACGAGCGGGTACGACGTGGTGTGCTGGAGAAGCTAGTCCCCCCGGATCTGCGCGACTTCTGCCTGCACGATCTGGAGCTTGGCAGTGAGACCAGCGTCTTCGAGGCGCTGGACCTGGCGCAAACGCCATCGTTGATGGCACCGTTTCAGGTAATTTTTGTGCGCGGTATGAAGACGCTCTATGGACGTGGCGCGAAGAAGGACGAGTTTGCCGCGCTGGAGCGGTACTTCCGCTCGCCGAATCCGCACGCTCTGCTGTTGTTTGTGGCAGATCACCTTACGCTGCCCACGGACCTGCGCCGCATGGAGCGCGACGACAAGGATCGCTATGACCGCATTCGCGAGACGCTGGGCGAATGGTGCGGCACGGTGGAACTACAGAAGGTAGCGGAAGATGATGCCGCGCGCTGGGTGATTGCCACCGCCGGTGAGCGGGAGATTACATGCGAGCCGGATGCAGCGCGTGAACTGGTGGATGCGCTTGCCGGCGACATGATGCTGATCGCGAGTGAGCTCGAGAAGCTGTTGCTGTATGTCTCGGCACCTCTGCGGGAGCATGGAATCGAGGCTGCGCGGTTAGGCCGCGTCACGCTGGGCGATGTGGAGACGATGGTGCTCGCCGCCAAACAACGTTCGTTATATGAACTAACCGATGCGCTGAGTCAGCGGGACCGCGCGCGTGCACTTTCGCTTCTGCATGGTCTGCTGCATGCTTCCGACGGCGGCGAGGATTCGGCCATCGGCCACCTGTACATGCTGGCGCGGACGTATCGCCAGATGCTTATCATTCATGAGAAGAGCGTGCGTGACTCGCGTGCTATCTGGCAGGTGCTGTGGCAGGGGTTTCGCATGCCGCCGTTTGCGGCGGATGTGCTCATCCAGCAGGCGCGCCGGTACAAGACGCGTGGAGAGATCGCGCGCGCGCTGCGGCTGATTGCGCGTGCCGACCTGGAACTCCGTAGCGGCCCGGTGGACAAGACCCTGGTGCTGGAGCGGCTTGTCCTGGCGCTCGCAGCAGATCCTCACACGAACAGCTTCGACGGCGGGTCGCAGTTTTCATTGCAGATAGGCGATGCATGAGTACGCGTCCTTTCGAGCGGTCGATTGTGTTGGAAGAGGGCACCTTTGACGCCTTACTCTTTGATTGTGACGGCACGCTGGTGGAGTCCGCTCCAGCCTGGCTAATGGCCATCAATCATGCACTCGGAACAGACGCAAGACCTATGCCGCAGGCCTGGTACTACGACCGGCTCGGTCTGTCGCCGTCCGATCTGCTGGATGCCTTTGAAGCTGAGTTTGGTTCTCTTACGATTTCGCGCAGCGAGTTCTACGCGCGTTGCACCGGCGCATTTGGTTCAGCGTCGCACGCGTTGCAGGAAGTTGTCATTGTGGGAGAACTGGCTCGGACCTGGCATGGGCGCAAACGGATGGCGGTGGTCTCCAACGCGCAGCGGCTCGCGGTGGTCAGCAGCCTGACCGCTATCGACCTATTGTCTCTTTTCCCCACGCTCATCACCATTGAGGATGTGGTGCGCGGAAAGCCGGAACCGGATATTTATCTCCGTGCGGCAGAGGTGCTGCAGGTGGTGCCATCGCGTTGCACCGTACTGGAGGACTCCGTCGAGGGTTTGACGGCGGCCACGCGCGCAGGCATGCAGGCGATCGACATTCGCGAATACTGGACACCCATCTGGAAACGCACCTGACGATGGAAGCAACAAACGGGTGCCCCACCCTCATAGCCTGCCCTGAGTTCACTTAGGACGCAGCGGTTAAGGTGGGTTTAACGCGCAGAAGCTATCTGCGTCTTCAATCAGAGAAAAGCATGTATCAGCAGCCAACGCGCGAGCGACGAATGGGTGCGGCGCTGCCCTTCACCGGCGCACCGTCGCCCACCCACGGCTGGCACTCCGGACACCAGTACGTAGACCGCGCGCCGATGCCCTGCTTGCGGTATTCGATAGTACCTCCGCAGCGGCGGCACTCCTGTCCGCGACGGCCGTAGACCCATAAGCGGTTCTTCTCGTTTGCGTTGTTCGTGGTGCGGCGGTTGCCACTGTAAGTGATGATGCCGTCGCCCGAGCCGTCCAGCACATTCGCTTTCATATACCGCTGCGAAACGTCCGCCATCTGCAGCATCTCGGCTTCCGTGATGGTGTGCATGGGGCGAAAGGGATGCACGCGCGCGGCAAAGCAGACCTCGCTCTTGTACACATTGCCCAGCCCGGCCAGCACGCGCTGGTTCAGCAGCACATTCGCAATCTCATTCTCAGGATGCAACTGCGCCCGAGCTCTTAGTGAAGCCAATCCGGACTCCGCAGTGTATTCAGTCGAGAGGATGTCTGGGCCAAGTTTTGGCACGCTGGACGTGCGCAGAAGCGACGCCGCGGTGTGAAACTCCGCAACAGGGACGTTAAAGGCTACAGCCTGCCATCCATCCACCTCAATGAACGCCCGCATAGCCTTCTTCGGCGACCACCACTTCTCGCCTGTCTTGTAGATATGCCACGAACCGCTCATCAGCATGTGCGTCACCAGGATCAGGTCACCGGAAAAGTACATCAGCAGCCACTTGCCGTTCGCCTCCACCGTTTCAACCACGCGCCCAGCCACAGGCCGGTCATCATTCACTGTCGCAAGGTGCGCATACCCCGTATCGAAGCGAGTGACAATTTTGCCCGTCAGCACCTTCGCCAACGCCCGCGCCGCACGATAGATCGTATCTCCCTCAGGCATTTGTAGCTTTACCTGAGCTTTGTATATAACCGATTGCTTCAACCGGGAAGTCATTAAGGAAGTACTGAAAATACACAGGTCCAAAAAGCAGAGTCATAACACGACCAAGAGTTATGCCTACAGGATCACGTGTGAGAGCAAATCGGACGGTGTAGATTGCAGCAAACCAGAAGACGCAGTCGATGAGACCTAGATATTGCTCGACGCCAATATGAAGTAGTTGACCAATGATGATTGAGGCTGACGTGCAGAGCGAAAGGAGAGCAAAAACCAAGCTGATGACACTTCTGCCGACTCTTCTCAGCCATAAAGAAATGACAACTAGCCAAACAGCCGCAAAAATCCCGCCAGTAATAATGCTTAACAGCGCTACTGCCCACCATTGCAAATGAGGTGGAGACACAGGTCTCAATTCTTTGTATAAAACTTCAGTCATGACGTAAGAATATTCGCGGACAAAGCCGTTAAGCAGCTTTCAGTGCCGCATTGCGCTTAGCCTCAAGCTGCTCCATCCACTTCTTATTGCCGTACCTTCCTGCAAGCAACCCCTCCACCGAAAACTGAGCATCGATTGCAGGGAAGCCGATCCCATCGCCTTGGCCAACGATCTCTGTTTCGCGAAGCTGGTCTGGCATCGCAGCACTGACGTACTGCATGTCCTCGACCGGGATGAGCAGCCGCTGACCTGTATTCACGTGAACCGAAATGGCCCGGACTTCCGGCACGTATTCGACGTTAGTCACGGCAGGCCCTGGCTCAGCATTTCTGGACGCTTCAATCGCCGCGTCTATCTCTTCGTCAGTTGTCAATATGCGTGCTCTAGCCATGGATCATCTCCCATAGACGAACCAGCGCCTCGTAATGCTCTGCCGCCAGTTCCAGAATGTAGTTTACGTCGGCTCTGCTGCCGTTGATAGGCGTAACTGAGTTGCGTCGTTGCGATAGTGCCAGAGCCTTGTCTGCGAGTAGCAGATCGATCACAATCTGCACTTCGGCATACCTTGCATGTACGTGAGGAGGCGGATGGTCGTCGCTGTACACCGAGAATCGGACGCCCTCGAACCGTAGCGAACCCATGCTCGAAGTCTAACGTCAGGCATTGCCAGCGGCTCTGCCGCCGTTCTGGGCCGTCAGCGAAACACCAGGTAGCGGCGGGAGATTTCTCCGCAGATTGAACCCCATGGGCGCGGCCTGAAAACCCGCGTCGAGCAGCGCGCGTGCCATGGGGTGCTCGGCAACGTGGATGCCGTTAATTGTCTGAATAAACATGCCGATGCCGCCGGTGTGTTCGGCGGGGTCGTTGAGGCGGCCCGTGGTCTGGGCCATCACGACAAAGTAGCGGGCAAGAGAGCGCATGATCTGGCCGCGCACGGGTTCTTCTTCGGGCAGGAAGACCTGCACGTTGGGATTGCCACGCCGCAGATAGGCGGTGAGCGCGCCATCTGCCAGAACCACGCGCGCGCCGACGCTGCGGGTGAGTGAGCTGCCGTCCGCCGGTTGAGGCCACTTCAGCAGCGCGCCGTAGGGGTTCGCTGGATCCGTTGCGGCGAGGACAATCATCTCCGGGTCGGTATCCGGGCGCTTTGTACGGAGGGAGCGCAACAGGTCCAGTGCGGCAGGCAGCGCAAACTGCGTTGCGCCAAGCTCGGCGGCAAAGTAGCCCCGGCGGATTTTGCCACTCTCCTCCAGCGCCTTCATCACGTCGTAAATGGCGGAAAATCCGCCAGGCAGGCTCTCCGCGTGAGCCGTCTCGCGAAAGACAACGCCATAGCGCTGGAGCAGTTGGTGGGCTTCGGCGTGGGACCATTCGGTGGCGCTGCGAACCCACACATCAGAAGCGATGTGCGGGGCACCCACTGTATAAGCCGGATGCAATGCCCAGCGGCCCTGTGCCGTTGGTGGCGTGGTCCGGCGGGAGCGGAAGTTCGCGGCCTGATTATGCACACGCCGTAGCGGCTTGCCCTGGTGATTCGTTTGCGAGCGGCCGTTGCTGTTGCGGTCCGTGTAGGCACGCAGCGATTGCAGCGAGTCGTTGGTGATGGCACCACGCCAGACGAGATTCCATAACGCTTCGAGCGACTCGCCGGGATAGCCGCCGCCGGTGCCGTCATGCAGGTTCTGAAAAAACGAAGCGCCATGTGTACGCAGGTAGTCGATGATCTTCTCTTCGCGTTCCTTGGTGGCGCTGTTGTCTTCAATCGCGGAGCCTGCCTGCGCCGTGTTGACGACGGGCCACAGCAGCGGCAGCTTCTCCGCGAGGTAAAGGCCGATGCGGCCGTCGCGCTCGCCCAGCGGTTCAAATCCAGCCCAGGTGACTTCACCGGCGGCGATGAGCGTGTCGAGATCGGCGGGCTTGTAGTTGGCGATGCGCGCGGGCAGGATTTCTGTTTCCAGCAGCGAGGCGGGCAGCGGTGCTCCTTGCAGCGTTTCGATCACGTCGAGCAGAGCGTCGAGGCCGCGCCGTGGCGTCAGTACGCCTTGCCAGTGGGTAAAGAGGCGAGCAAGTGTTTTCTGCTCCACCGGCTCGACTTCTTTGCGTAACTTTGCTAACGATCTGCGGCGGATGGTGCGCAGCACCTCTACATCGCACCACTCACGCTGCTGACCGGCCGGCCGGAAGGCACCCTCGATGACACGCCCGCTGCCGACCAATTTTTGCAGTACGCTTTCGGCGGTTTCGAGCGGGATGGAGAAGCGCGACGCAACTTCTGGCGTGGTGAATGGGCCGTGTGTGCGTGCGTAGCGGCGGATGAGGTCCGTGATGGCGTCCGGCGCGGTTTGCAGAAAGGCGGTCGGCAGGCCCGGCGGCAACGGAACGCCGAGTGCATCGCGGTAGCGCGCGGCGTCCTCCACGGCGATGAGGCGCTTCTCCGTGCCGAATTTTATTTCCAGCACACGGCGAGCCTTCTGCAGGCGGTCCACGGTGATCGCGACTTCTGGCGACGTCACACGGCGCAGCAGTTCCGCACGGTTCAAATCGCCGAGGCGCAACAGCATGTCGTGAATGCCATCCATACTGCGGGCCCGGTAATCGTCTGCCAGCATCTGCAACTGTTCTTCTGTCTCCTCGATAGCGTTTGCATCGAGCAGCTCGCGGAGATCGGCGTCGCCCAGCAGCTCGCGCAGCTGCTCCTGGTCGATGGAGAGCGCCTGTGCGCGGCGCTCGGCCAGGGGCGCATCGCCGTCGTAGATGTAGTTGGCGACGTAGCTGAAGAGCAGCGCGGAGGCGAAGGGCGATGGGGTGCGCGAGTCTACGGTGTGCACGCGGATCTGCCGCTGCACAATACTCCTAAGAATTTCGGAGAGCGCGGGCATGTCAAAAACATCGCGCAGGCACTCGCGGTATGCCTCCAGCAGCATGGGAAATTCGGGGTAGCGCGCGGCCACGCTCAGCAGGTCGTAGGCGCGCTTGCGCTGTTGCCACAGCGGCGTGCGGCCATCGGCACGGCGGCGCGGCAGCAGAAGCGCACGCGCGGCGGCCTCGCGGAATTTCGCGGCAAACAACGCCGTCGATCCGAGCTGGCGCTGCACGGAATCGACAGCCTCCTGCGCCCCGGGGAAGAACTGGTCAACGTCGGGTGCACCGTCGCTCTCTGGAAAGCGGACGACAAAGCCGTCTTCGCTCCACATCGTTTCCACGTCAGCATGCCCTGCGGCGCGGATGCGGCCCTGGACCGCCATCGCCCACGGCGCATGCACGCGCGATCCAAACGGTGTCATCACGCAGACGCGCCAATCGCCCAACTCATCGCGCACACGTTCGACAACGATGGTGCGGTCGTCGGGAACGCTCTCTGTCGCAACCTCCTGGTCGGCGAGGTAGCGCATCACGTTTTCGGCGGCGAGTTGGTCGAGGTCATGCTCGCGCGTGAGCCGTGTAATGGCGGCGGAGCGTGGCATGTCGCGGAGTTCACGGACAAGAGCGCCGATGCGGCGGCCAAACTCCAGCGGACGGCCCGCCTGGTCGCCATGCCAAAAGGGCATCTTGCCCGGCTCACCTGGCGCTGGCGAAACGAGGACGCGGTCGTGCGTGATCTCGTCGATGCGCCACGTGCTTGCGCCCAGGATGAAGGTTTCACCGGTACGCGCCTCGAAGACCATTTCCTCGTCGAGTTCACCAACGCGGATGGGCTTGCTTCGTTCACCCGAGAGGAAGACGCCATACAGTCCGCGATCCGGAATGGTACCGCCGTTCAGAATGGCGATCTTCTTCACGCCTTGCCGCGGTGTCAGCCAGCCGCGCGTGCGGTCCCACGTGATGCGCGGCCGCAGTTCGCCAAATTCGTCGGATGGGTAGCGGCCCGCCAGCATGTCCAGCACGCCGTCGAAGACCTGTGTACTGATGCCCGCATAGCCGCTGCATGATCGCACGATACCCAGCAGCGCGTCATAGCTCAGGCCGGGCGCTTCGTCTTCGTCGCTGCGGAACTTCGCGGCGCGGCGCGCCGCCTCTTCCTGCGGCAGCGGCGGATGCGCGATGATGGCGACGATCTGTTGCGCCAGCACGTCCAGCGCATTGCGGAGGAAGCGCGTGCTCTCCACGTGGCCCTCGTGCATGGCGCGCGTCACGGCGGCACACGCTATCAGGTCCGCGCGGTATTTGGGGAAGATGATGCCTTTCGACGGCGCGCCCACCTGGTGCCCCGCGCGTCCAATCCGCTGCATGCCGCTGGCGACCGATGGAGGCGCTTCAATCTGGATGACGAGATCCACCGCGCCCATGTCGATGCCCAATTCGAGCGACGACGTCGCGACCAGCGCGCGAATGTGCCCGGCTTTGAGCAGTTCTTCGATTTCGCTGCGCTGCGATGCGGCAAGCGAGCCGTGGTGGGCGCGCGCAATCTGCTCGCCGGCGAGTTCGTTGATGGCTCCGGCCAGGCGCTCGGCGATGCGGCGCGCGTTGACGAAGAGGATCGTCGATTGATGCTGGCGAATAATCTCCAGCAGGCGCGGATGGATGCTTTGCCAGATGCTGGTGCGCTTGGGACCTTGCGATGCAGGGCCGCTGGGCGTGTCCTGTATTTCACCGAGACGGGCCATGTCCTCAACAGGAACTTCTACGGTGAGTTCAAGACGTTTGCGCGCGCCCGCGTTCACGATGGTGACGGGACGATAGCGAATGCCCTGAGCTTCCGCCAAGGGGACAGGGAGCTGTTCTGAGGGAACAGGGAACAGGGAACAGGGAACAGGTTTCTTGTCGCTGGCGTCAAGCGTGAGGCCGGGGCTAAAGCCCTCTTCAATGGCGGCCAGGTTCAACGGGCTAAAGTCCGCCGCGTTCTCCGGATCGCCTTCGGCGAGGTTTGAAACAATAGTGTCCGCTGCAATCGTAAGAGCTTCAGCAGGCGCAAGGATTGCCGTTCTCTGTTCCCTGTTCCCTGTTCCCTGCACCCTGCCTTCCGCGCCACCCAGAAACCGCGCCACTTCCTCCAGCGGACGTTGCGTGGCGGAAAGGCCAATGCGCTGGATTTTGCGTCCGGTGAGAGCTTCCAGACGTTCCAGGGAAAGCGCCATGTGCGCACCGCGCTTGGTGGGGACGAGCGCGTGTATCTCGTCAATGATGACGGTCTCGACGGTGCGCAGTGCCTCGCCAGCGTTGGAGGTCAGCAGCAGGTAGAGCGACTCCGGCGTGGTGATGAGTATCTCGCCGGGATGTTTCGAAAATCGGGCGCGCTCGCTGGTGGGTGTGTCTCCCGTGCGGACACTAATCTCCGGCGTGTGCACGGGCACGCCCATGCGCTGCGCCATGTTGGCGATGCCTTGCAGGGGTGAGCGCAAGTTGCGTTCCACATCCACCGCCAGCGCCTTCAGCGGCGAGATGTACACCACGCGCACGCCCACACCTTCGGGCAGCAGCTGTGTTTTCGGCTCACGCGTCTTCTTACCGCGGACGCGCTTCGCGAGCTTGGCTGCCGCTGGAGGTGTTGTGAACGGACGTGGCTGTAGCATGAGCCGGTCAAGGCACCAGAGAAACGCCGTCAGCGTTTTGCCCGTGCCGGTGGGTGCCAGGATCAGCGTGGAGTCACCGCGTGCGATGGCCGGCCAGCCCTCGCGCTGTGGCTGTGTGGGACCTTCAAAGACAGCGCGGAACCACTCCGCCGTCACAGGATGGAAGAGACCCAGAACCGCATCGCCACCCGCAACCATGGCTGCCGCATCACTCACCTGCAACGTGGCGCTGACGTGAGGCTCGGTGCTGACCGGTTCCGCCACCGCGCTCTCCGCGAGTTCTCTGGTCTTCTTCGCGGCTCTGGGTGGGGTCTGTGTCGGCATTGCAGGGCAGGATGACTGCACCATATTGGATGCGCCACAGCACGTCATCGCCGCACGGCTTGCAGTGCGTGCGCGGGCGAGTTAGCCTCAGCAAGCCATGTCTTTACAGCAGCCAGCTCGAACCGTGGATGAGGGAATGGGAGCCATGCTCCGCAGCCTGGCGGCAGAGGTGGCGCACCACGCCTATGCGCCGTACAGCAACTTTCGTGTCGGCGCGGCGATTCTGCTGACCTCCGGCGAAATCGTGACCGGCTGCAATGTCGAGATCGTGTCGTTTCGCCTGACCACCTGCGCGGAACAGAATGCCGTGACCACCGCCGTGGCACAATCTGGACCAGGCATTCGAATCGCAGCAGTGGCCGTGGCACAGATCGATCCCTACACCGCGTGTACACCGTGCGGCGCGTGCAGGCAGATGCTGGCGGAGTTCGCCGCACCGGATTGCCCGGTCTTCTATCCCGGTGAGGGCGGAGCGGCCACGCAGCGAACCCTCGGGGAACTTTTCCCGGCGTCGTTTCAGGCCGATATCGCGCAATGAATGCGCCAGACATCATCCACCCGCTGAACGTCATCATTCGCAAGCGCGACGGGCATGAGCTTTCCGACGCAGAGATTCGCGGCTTTATCGATGGCGTGGTTCGGCGCGAGGTCACGGATGCGCGCACAGCGGCACTTCTGATGGCAGTGTTTCAGCGTGGGCTGTCTCCGCGCGAGCTGGCCACGCTGACCGATGCCATGCGACGCAGCGGCGAGATCTTCGACGCACGCCCGCTGGGCAAGTTCACCGTGGACAAGCACTCCACGGGTGGCGTCGGCGACAAGAGTTCGCTGCTGATCGCACCCATCGTTGCAGCGGCGGGTTTGGCCGTGCCGATGATCAGTGGGCGTTCACTTGGGCATACCGGCGGCACGCTGGACAAGCTGGAGACGATCCCCGGCTTTGACACTCAGCTCTCGTTAGAGCGCTTCGGTGAGGTGATCGCGGCCTGTGGCGCGTGCATGATCGGCCAGACTGAAAATCTCGTCCCGGCAGACCGCATTCTGTATGCGTTGCGTGACCACACCGGCACGGTCGAATCGCCGGACCTGATTACCGCGAGCATTATGAGCAAGAAGCTGGCCGAAGACCTGGACGGGCTGGTGCTGGACGTGAAGACCGGCTCCGGCGCGTTCCTGAAGCGGAACGAGGATGCGGAGCATCTTGCGCGGCTGCTGGTGAGCACCGGCGAAAGCAACGGTACGCGCACGGTCGCCCTGCTGACCACGATGGACGAACCGCTGGGCCGCTTTGCCGGCAACTGGGTCGAGGTGTGGGAGTGTGTCGACATCCTGAAGGGCAAGGCGCACCCGATGTCGGCGGATCTGGTTGAGCTGTCGACAACGTTGGCCGGATGGATGCTGCACCTGGGAGGCGTGGCCGCGTCTCCAGAAGAAGGAAAGCTACTGGCGAACGATCTGCTGCACAATGGGCATGCGTTGGAGCACTGGGTGCGCATGGTGGAGATGCAGGGCGGCGATACATCTCCCTTTGCGGATCCGGCGGGGTACCATCGGCCAGCCGCATCACACGTCCTGCGAGCGGAACACGGCGGTTTCCTGGCCGCAATGGACTGCACGGAGGTGGGCTGGGCAGTGCAGCGGCTGGGCGCTGGACGCGACGTGCCCGGCGGGGCAGTGGCAGCACATGCCGGACTTGAGATGCACGCCAAGATTGGCAGGCGCGTGCAGGCGGGCGACCCTCTGGTCACCCTTTTCGCGGAGGACCCCGCGCTCCTAGAGGAACCGCGGCGCATGTTGCGCGCCACCGTGCGTGTGAGCCATTCCCCGCCTGCGCCAACTCCGCTTATCCAGCGCGTTATCAGGGCCGGCGATCTGTAGCAGAGTGGCGCTGGCTATGCGGCAGACATCCGGTTGCATCCGCGCATCACACCGGCATGCCATTTCCATTCCGGTCGAGAAAAAAGAAGCGGGAGGCGGAAGCCGCCGGTCCGCAGAAAGATCTGGCGCGTCCGAGCGCTGAAGAAATCTACCGGCAGGTGCTGCTTAACGCGAAAGACGAATTGAAGCGTTCCACCACATCGCTGGCGATTTCAGGGTTTGCGGGTGGTACGTTCATGGGCCTTTCCGCGTTGGGAACAGCGATTGCGATCGGTTGGCTGGGGAACGGGCAGATCGCTGCATTCTGCGCACGCATGTTTTATCCGTTGGGCTTTATCGTCGTCATCATTGGTCGCGCCCAGCTGTTTACAGAGAACACGCTGTATCCCGTTGCCCTGGTGCTGGCGGAGAAGCGGCATGTGCTGCGTACGCTCAGACTGTGGGGCATCGTGCTGCCCACCAACATCTTGGGAGCGCTCGCCTTTGCGGCCCTGGTCAGTTATACGGACGCGCTGCAGCCGAGGGCGTTGGCCGCCCTGGTGCAACTCGGGATGGATGCCATTCATATGCCGGTGTCCACTATTTTCTGGAGCGGCGTCATGGGTGGATGGATCATTGCGTCCGTGGCATGGCTTGTGACCGGATCACACTCCGTCACGGGTTCGATTGCGCTGATCTGGACCATGACGTTCGTGGTCGGCCTGGGGAACTTTGCGCACTGCATTGCGACCAGCGGGGAGGTATTGGCGGCCGTTTTGACCCATCACACGGTGTGGATGAGCTATCCGCGATGGATTGTTCCGGCGGTTGCGGGCAACATCTGCGGAGGAGTCGGCATGGTGACCGTCCTGGAGTACGGGCAGGTGATCTACGGTGGAGACGCGCAGTCCCGGACTGAAGGTTCGAAAGAGTCCGCCGGGGTTGCCGTGGATGGCGGGGGCGCTGCCTAATGATGCGCCGGCAGACATCGCCTCAGGTATAGAATCGATGGTTCTCGGGTGTTCTTCGTCCAGGGTGGATTCGCTCTTGTCGCGGGATCCAGGGTACTGGCAGCAACTCTGCCCGTGGCGTTTAGCGCGCGCCTGCAGCCCGCTGTCCGTTACGGAACGTATACCTTAGGGCTTCGCCGGAGGCTAGGTAGCGCAGGCCTACGGCCCGCGAATGCAACCCCACCGCTCAGCGCGCATGTATGAGTCAGCAGACAGTATCCGTTTAGTGAGTTGCATTGCAGTACACCGGGTGGGTCTCACGGTGGATTTCCGCCGTGCCGGGTGCTACGCTTGCGAACTGAGGTCCGAGTATGTCACCTGAACTGCAAGCCCTGATCGAAGCCGCCCGCAACCTCCCTTTCAGCGTGGCGGAGCGGGAGGCGCAGTGGCGCAGCTTTGCCTACGGCAATGCCAAGATCGGGAATGACCGCATCACCCGCGAGATGGTGGCTGAGCAGGACTAAATCTTCAAGGCACAACTGTAGAGCAAAGACCAGATCTGGCACCGCAGGCTTTAATCCGAGGAGCGGACACATCCGATCCCACATATCTGCGAGATGTGGGGCACCCACCGCACCATATCGGTCAGATGTGGGCCACCCGCCCTGAAGCCGGTTCACGCCGGTCAAGTTACGGCACGGCTGAAGCCGTTCCCCCCGAAAGCTGCTGGGCGAAGAGGCCAACGCACGCAAAGTCCGTACAAGCGTAAAAAGTTCTTGCCGCACCGTTGATGTTCCTGTATCACTTTCACCTAAGTTGAGAACGATCTTTTGCGCGCCGCAGTTGCTGTAACGTGCAACGACCTGTCTCGGTGGAGGTGTCCCATGTTTGCTCGAGTACTCTTCGGAGTTTTTCTTGGTTGTAGCACACTCAACTCAACAACTCTTGTTGCGCAACTAGCAGCTCAGTTGACTATCAACCAACCCGGTACGTTGACTGCTGGTGGCCGGGACGTACCGCTGAAAGTTTCGATAGCCGAAAACGGTGCGACTCCAGTGCCTTATGAGGGTCCGCTGACTTGGAAGCTGACGCCGGCATCGTCAAGCGTTAAGCTCGACAGCGCTAAAGGTGTTTTAACGCTGTCACAGGCCGGAACTATTCAAGTAACTGCGACGGCGACAGATTTACACCTGACAGCGGCCCCACTTTCTATCTACATTCGTCCCCTTCCATCCTTGACCTCTTTCGACCTGACTGATAAGTCACCTGTTGCTCTCAAGAAAGGCGAAAAGGTTCAACTGAAAGCGATTGGACGCTATGGCAGTGGAGCAGATGCGGTCACGCGACCGATCTCCACTGATCTTCAATGGAGCATCATTCCAAAAGACGAATCGTACAAGATATCACCAGATGGAACTGTTACAAGCACGTCGAAATCCACTAACGATGTCACAGTGGTTGCCTCATTTACTGGTTTGCCAGATAAATCAGTAAACATAAGCTTAGATAAAGCAGGCAAGCCAAGAAAAGCAGTTGGGGCAATAGATGAGGCCGCTCCCGCTGTTACAACAGAATTCTATTCTAGCTTTATTGGTGGCGCGGAACAAGTTAGCTTGAGTTCACTACCCTCACAGACTGAACCATTTCTGAGAGTCTATTTACAATCTGGATCTATTGACCGTGACTACTTTCACGCTCGGCAGTGGGCTGCCTTAAGACTGCTCGGAGCACCTACTCAAAGTGACACCAACGGAATTTATTCGGTGTTTACCGATCCAACAGGCCAAATTACGTCACAAAAGCTGTCCAGCATAGGAACTTCGGTCGACTTCATGTTTGGTCCGGCTCTTCGCGTATTTTCTTTCGACACAAAGAATTCAATCGACGTGGTGGTTGGCTTTGGTGCAACAACTCCGCTACAGAGCAACAAAGTTACTCAGGCATTTGTCGTACCGGCCTTTGGAACTGCAGAATGCAACATTTTGTACAATAAATTTGGCAGCGAGTTCACCCAGCCTGCATTCGAAGTTCAGAAGAGCACGAACGGGATGGCTACAGGTGGCGTGACCAATGCTTGTCTACTTAACACGAACGCAGCAACGACTAACAATGGAACAACCACATACGCCCCGATCAACACCCTTGCGTTTTCGAATCAGGATAAGGCTAGCTTTTTTCTGAAGGACATGCTCGGTCTTCGCTTCAATCACACCGTAAAGTCGAACTCCGCCGCACCGGATTGCGACAAGGATAAACAGCCCTGCTCTTTAGGTGCGCTCGACTTCTCGTTCGGCCAAGATGCAGCTATAACGGGCGGGGTTTTACGTGGGAACCTATGGGTATTCAAAGCAGATGGTGTTTATCCAATCGTAGTCAAGGACGTCGCCACACTCTATCTGTTCGGCTCCTTCATCACGCGTCTTAAGCGTAATAGAATTGATAACAATCCGCTAATTCTGCAACCCGGTTCCCTAACCACTCTGACCGGCACCGGTACAGGATCTGTACCAAACATGAGTACTATTGTTCTGCCCTTGCGCCAGCCTGACCGCGACTTCTATCGCATCGGGGTTGGCATAGACATTTTGGGCTTCATCAAGAGCAAAACGGGGCATTAGTGTCTCAACTCGGTGCTGCGAAACTGTGACCGCTTGGACTTTACTACGGCTTTTGCCAGACCTCGGCTATTGGGTAGCGGTTGATGGTGGTGGGTTGGTAGTTGGATTGGGTGATCCACCAGTCGAGGCGGGCTTTGGGGTCGTTGGCGAAGGTGGGGTCGGCGGCTAATTTGGCTTGGAACTGCTGGTAGAGGGCTGGGTTGTCGAGGGCCATGCGGGTGGCGATGGGGACGGAAAGGTACTCGCTCGCGCCGATGCGGCCCATGCGCTCGAAGACCGCGTCAAAGAAGCCCCAGCGGACGAGCGCGTCGGGCGCGGCGGGGTGGAGCATGGCCATGATGATGCGGGCGCGCGGCTGGTTCATGGGCACGTAGAAGCTGCCGGCGGGCATGTGCATGGTTTCCGTGACGGGAACGAGCTTGTAGTCGGTGAAGGTGCGGCCCTCAAACGGGAACGCCTCTTTTTTTACGTCGGTGAAGCGCCAGGTTTCGAGCGGCGTGTCGATGGCTTTGGGTATGCGCTCCACCGTGACGCCCTGGAAGGCGAGTTCGTCGGCGATGGGCTTCCAGGCGAGCGGAATCAGGAAGCCGAGCGGGACGGGCGCGCTGGCGGTGGTGTCCACGCCGTCATGCATGTTCACGGTGAAGTCGTCCTTCTCCGCGGTGAAGTGCATGACGGGCTGGCCGGTGATGGGGCTGATCTCGCTGGCACGCTTGAGCGAGTGGTAGAGCAGCGGGTGCGACGTGTCGGAGGTTTTGCCGCCTAGGAACATCTGCTCGTTGCGATGACCGGCCATGGCAGCGTCGGCGGCGTCGGAATCGCGCACGGCCTTGCGCAGGGCCTGCGGGTCTTCCGTGACGATATCGATGGAGTGAACCATGATGTCGTAGTTGGACCAGGCGCGGGTTTTGGGCAGCTTGAGCGAGTGTGTTTCCACGAGGAGGCAGGGACGGTTGCGCGCGCCGGACCAGTAGTGGCTGTAGCGCGGAGAAAAGACTTCGACCATGAAGTCGCGCTGACCGTTGCCGGTGGGCCGCGCGGCACGGCGGCCGTTGTCGCCTTCGCCCTGGGCAGGCGTTGTTGCCGTGGCACCGTTGCTTTGCGCGGCAGTGCGTGGACCGGAGGCGTTGCTCATACCCGCGCCACCGGTGCCGGGAAAGTCGCCGCGGAGCGCGCCGTACGGGCTGACGAGGTGGCCGTCGGCCTCCATGCGCTGGTTCAGCTCCGGAACGAAGCGGGTGTTGACCCAGGCGCGGCTGGGACCCCCAATATCCTCGTGCTGGGTCATGTCCCAGGTGACGTCGTACTGGTAGTCCGCGCCGTCGGTGACGTGGTTGTCGAACATGAAGTCGGGGAGCCATTCGTTGTAGAGCTTGAGAAAGGCGCGCATCTCGGGCGTGTCAGCCTTCAGGTAGTCGCGGTTCAGATTGAGACCCTGCTCCTGGGGACGGGTGCCGGTGATGTCGGGGCCGTTTTGCTGGGGACGGTTGTAGGGGCTGCGGTCTTCGTGGCCGTCAATTTCGAAGACGGGAATGACGACGAAGATGGCCTTGTCGAGCCAGGCGGCCTGCCTGGGTTTGTCCGTGACGGCCATGTCGCGGATGAGCATGAGGGCCGTGTCCTTGCCCTCGATTTCGCCGGAGTGGATGCCGCTCTGGATAAGGATAATGGCCTTGTCCGTCTTGTGGGCAGCTTCGGGGGTGAAGGCGCGGTCCTTCGAGACGATGACGGCGTACATGGTGCGGCCTTCGGGCGTGGTGCCGAAGGAGATAACTTTGACGTACTTCGAGCGCTTTTCGTAGAGGCGGGCGGTCGCGATTGCGTCGGCGTAGAGGCCGGTCTTCTCCCAGTTGGTCTGTTCGCCATAGGTCAGTAACTCCGGAGCGACGCCCTGGGCGCTGGTGGCGAGCGATGCCGCGGCGGAGGCTGCGGGCGGCTCGTACATGCTGTGCGGGCGCAGTTGCGCGTCCTGGGCTGGCGATACCGTTGCGGCGATAAACGTACAGCAGGCGAGAAATGGCAGAAGTCGCATTTGCTTCCGGCTCCTTTGAGCTTGAAAATTGATGGGACCCGTGGCCGCCGCTCGGTTGTGCTGTATCGCGTGGTGCGCGAAATCTGCTACAAACGCAAAGCGCCCGATGGCGTCTCTATAGTGAAGGCCTTGTGAAGATGATGAAACGACTTACGTCACGCCGCAACGCAGTGCCCGCCGTGGCGATTGCTTGTTCATTGATGTTTGCAGGATACGCGATACGGCATGAAACGCCGGTTGCCGCGCAGCAGACGCCTAAGGGATCGCCGCAGCAGGGTGGCAGCGCCAAGCCGACCGGTGGTACGGCAGCCGGGCCAGGCGAGGGCGGTCAGGCACTTGCGGCAGATCCCGCCCATGGGATGCCGCCGGGACAGGGGCGTCCGGGACTGGTGGCTTATCCTGACCGTCCGAAGGCACCGCAGGCGGTGATTGACCGTGGCAAGGCGGTCTTCAGTGTCAACTGCGCGTTCTGCCATGGGTCGGACGCGGGCGGAGGCTCTATCGGGCCAAACCTGCTGCGGTCGGAAGTGGTGCTACAGGATAAGGATGGCGAGTTGATCTTGCCCATTGTGCATGGCGCGCGCGCCGCACAGGGCATGCCCAAGATCGACATTGCGGATGCCTCCGTGCCAGAAATCGCCGCCTGGCTGCACAGCCTGAAGACCGGTGGCAACATGCGGTCGGGAGAGAAGATCAACATTGTGGTGGGCAATGCGGCCGCAGGGAAGGTTGCCTTCGCACGGACCTGTTCGTCGTGCCACACGGCGGAGTCGATGCAGGGCTTCGCGGCGAAGTTTCCTGACCCGCGCTCCATGCAGCAGGCGTGGCTGCTGCCCGTGGCGATGGGTCGCGGTCCGGCCGCCGGCGCGCCCGGCCCTAAATTGAACGTGCCACCAGTCACGGCGACCGTTAGCGGCCCCGGTATGCAGCCGGTCACCGGCAGGCTCAACACGGTAGACGACTTCTACGTGGAGGTCACGACGCCCGACGGCATTGTGCACCGGTACACACGGAGCAATGACGTGCCGAAGGTAGAGATTCATGACCCTCTGGAGCCGCACCGGGCCATGTTCCGCAAGTACAACGACACGGACATACACGACATCACGGCGTATCTGGAAACATTGAAGTAAGGGGTTGGATATGCGTTCTGTCTTACAGTCTGGCTTGGCTGCCGTGTTTGCAGCGGCCCTTGTGTCACCCATGGCGTTATCCGCGCAGTCCCTGGACCCGGCGCAGATTGTCCACCCGAAGCTGGACAGCTGGCCAACGTACTCGGGTGACTACTCCGGGACGCGATACGCTCCGGATACGGAGATCAACACGGCGAACGTGCATGGCTTGACGCTGGCATGGTCGCAGCGCTTGCAAGGTGGCAGCGCCGCGCCCGCCGCCGCACCGTTTTCGGCACCTGGCCCAGCCGTTCCCACCATTGTGGGCGGCGTTGGTACCAACGAAGCGCCCATGGGTACGCTTAAGGGGAACCTCGTCATGGTGGATGGCGTGATGTACGCCACGACGCCCGATAACGTGTGGGCCATGGATGCGCTGGACGGCCACGTGCTGTGGCACTTCTTCTGGAAGACACGTGGCGGCACACATATCGGCAATCGCGGCGTGGCCATGTGGCATGACCGCGTCTACTTCGAAACGCCGGATGACTACCTGGTGGCGCTGGAGGCAAAAACCGGCAAGGAGATTTGGCACAAGGAGATTGCCTCCTTTGACCTGCAGTATTTCTCTACGTTCTCTCCGGTCATTATCGGCGATCACCTCCTGGTAGGTACCGGTAATGATTTGGACGAGCCGGGCATGCTGCAATCCTTTGACCCGCAAACCGGCGATGTGCAGTGGAAGTGGTATGCCGTGCCCATGAAGCAGGGCGATGCCGGCCTGGACACCTGGAAGAATCTCGACGCGGCCTCCCATGGTGGCGGCAACATCTGGGTTAACGGATCGTATGACCCGGAGACGCACCTCTATATCCTGGGCACGGGCAATCCGACGGCGGCGTACACCTCGCAGTCGCGCGGTCCGGGAGCGAACCTGTTTACCTGCGCAACGGTTGCCATCAACGTGGATACCGGCAAGATGGCCTGGTACTACCAGACCTCGCCGCACGACACGCATGATTACGATTCGGCACAGACGCAGGTGCTGGTGGACGGCACATGGAATGGCAAGCCGCGGAAACTGCTGCTGACCGCCGCGCGTAACGGCTACTTCTTCGTCCTGGACCGCATCACCGGCGAGCACCTGCTGACCAGCAAGATCGTGCCTTCGCCTAACTGGGCCGAGCCGGACAAGCTGGACAAGAATGGCGCGCCCATTCGCGTACCGGCGAAGGACTTCGACCTGGGCGGATCCATCGTGTCGCCGGCGAATGGTGGCATTGTCAACTGGCCCCCACCCGCGTACAGCCCGCAGACCGGTCTGTTTTATGTCAATGCGATCGAGAGCTACGCCATGTACTATCTGGCCACCACCGATCCGCGCGGAGCGATGGGTCTGGGCGGCAAGGACGAGCTGAGCCTCGGCTCGCTCGGGCAGTATCTGGTCGCGATCGACTACAAGACCGGCAAGCCGGCGTGGAGCCATAAGTATCCAGGTGTAGGTGGCGGCGGCGTGCTCCCCGGCATTTTAACTACGGCTGGCCACCTTGTCTTTGCGCCGGACGCTCATGGGAACCTGGTGGCGTACGACGCGTCGACGGGCAAGCAATTGTGGCACGCCCACATCGGCTGCACCAACGCTCCAGAGAGCTACATGCTTGCCGGACACCAATACGTCATCGAAGGCGCTGGCGATACGGTATACGCGTTCCGCTTACAGTAATGGCACGCACGTCGAACCTTATTACCTGGTACCCGTTATTTTTTGAGTACGTTCTTGCCGAAGTGAAACGAAGGCCCTACGGAGAAGCGGTAGCTCCAGCTGCCGTTGGCGAGGATGTCGGTGAAGGGGTGATTCCATCCTGCGTCAAACTGCACGCGGGCACCCACATGGCGCAGCACCGGGACTTCAACTCCGCCGCCGGCACCATAGGCACCGTACCAGTCGCTCAAGCTGCCGTTCGGAGCAAGTTGTTTGGCGACTAGACCGCCGATGAGATCGTTGGCGTGTGGCGTCGCCGTGATGTGAAATGCCGCCAACACGGGACGCACGAAAAAGGTGGCAGCACGGTAATGCCGGATGGTGAGTTGGCCACCAGCGGTAAAGGTCTGGGTGGTGGCGCTGAACGGAAGGCGGAGGACGTATCCTGGCGGCAGCTCCGCAGCCAACTGCCGCTGTAGCGCGGGCGTTGCGATGGCCGTGGTCAGTTGGCTGGAGCCATTCTGCACGCTGTAATCAAAGCCATAGGACACCCACTTCGACGCTGTGAGTCCAGCCTGGAGGTGGAAACCAACCTGATTGATATTACTCAGCCCAGGCGTATTCAGGTCAGAAAAGCCGGTATACAGGTCATAGCGCCCGACATAGGTCTGTTGCGCACGGCACGAGAGCAGCGCAAGAAAGAATAGGACGAAACCAAGTAATGCTTTGCCGGACGGCAGAATCGAGAGTCGAGTACGCAAGGGAATGCTCCTCAAATAGAAGTAAACAAGATTGTTCGTGTTCAGCAGTGCTGTGAGATCTGCTCCCTCGCGAGCATGCAGGACCCGTGTATGACTTTTTGACCGCAGATGCCGGAACGTAATGAAACCGTGTGCGGCATCATACGCTTTGTCGACCACACCTTCACAGTTTTGTCGACCACACCTTCACAGTATTGTCATGGAATACGATGCATTCTTAGAGGATGAACTATCGCGTTTGCCTCGCCGGAGCCTTTTTGCTGTCTGCTCCATTGCACGGTCAATCCGGCGGACCTGTCTCAGCCATGACGAATCCATATCTTCAACTGATGACGAAGGCCGCGAGCCATGCCAAAGAGTATGGTGCGCCGACGCCTCTGCTGTCGCCGGTAGACGCCAGCGTGATCGAAATGAAGAACACTCCACCAGGTGCGCCGCTGGTACCAGTTGCCGAACTCCACGCAATGGGCATCCGTGTAGTGCCGTGGACGACCAACGATCCGGAACAGATGCGAGCCATCATCCGCACGGGGGTCGACGGTCTGATCAGCGACCGGCCCGATCTGCTACAGCAGGTGGTCCGGGAAGAGCGCGCCGCCCGTCCCGGCGACAGCAGGCTCCAGCACTTTGTCGTCAGCGCGCATCGTGGCGGACGCGGCCTGCGTCCGGAGAACACGCTACCCTCCTTTGAGAGTGGTCTGGACCAACTGGCCACCGAGTTGGAGACGGATACAGGCGTTTCCACCGACCACGTTTCGCTGATCTGGCACGATCAGTTCTACAACCCGCAGAGCTGCCGCAACGCCGACGGCTCACCGTACTCGATGGAGAACCGCGTCTATCTGCGCGACATCTCCTCAGCGGACGCGCAGAAGACCTTTATCTGTGACAAGCTGCACTTTGGCCTGGACCAGAAGAACGACCTCACGCTGTCGCCCGTAGCGGTTGCGTTCGCGGCGAAGGAAGGCATGGTGAGCCCGTACGCAGCCACGTATGCCGCGCAACTCTTCCGCTTTGTCCGCTTCTATGCGCAGTTCTATAGCACCGGCGCGGGCAAGAACATGCCGCATGCGGCCGAGCGCGCCGCCAATGCGCGTTCCGTCCACTTCAATATCGAAACCAAGGTCCTGCCGGATCTGCCGCCCAGCTTCGCCGCTGAACATCCTGGCACGCCACAAGAAGCGTTTCAGAACCACACGGTTTCACCCCAACTCTTTGTCGATACGCTTGCCGGCGTCATCATGAAAGAGAACATGGAAGCGCGCGCGGCCATCCAGAGCTTTGATTTCCGCACACTTCAACTGACCGAGGAACAATTCCCGAAGATACAGACGTTCTATCTCACGCAGAGCTACAATCAGCTCTCGACAGCGTTTGTACCTGATTCACTACGCGTATCCGCGCCGTGAAAGAACTGACGCGCGTGCCGGTGTCACGTTCCGTTCATACTGCTGTCGCGCTATGTTCATGAACGCTTAGTATTGTCGCCCGTATGCGACACATTTTAGCGGTTCCTCTATTCCTGGCGGCGGTATGCGTCTGCGCTCCAGTGGCCTTGTTTGCACAGTACGAAAACGGGAGCGTGGTCGGTAGTATCCGTGACAGCTCCGGTGCCGCAGTCCCCGGTGCGACGGTCACTGTCACCAACCGGGCCACTGGCGTGGTGAGCACACGTCAGACCGACAATGGTGGCGACTACGAGGTTCCGGCGCTGCGCGTGGGCCAGTATGATGTGCGTATTGAAAAAGAAGGCTTCGCCCCGGCCACCGCGGCCAATATCAGCGTGTCCGTCGCGGCACGGCAGCGCGTGGACCTCACGCTCTCCGTTGGGACCGCCAGCACGGTGGTCGAGGTGAGGGATGTTGCGCTGCGGGTAGAGACCGATGAAAGCCAGCGCGGCCAAACGATCACGCAGCAGCAGACAGCGTCCCTGCCCCTGGTCAGCCGCAATTTCAGCGATCTGGTTGGCCTGGCACCGGGCGTGCGCGCCACCGCAAATGGCATTGGCACAACCAGCAACACCGGCCTGGTGCGCGAGGGGTCGTTCAACGTAAACGGGCAGCGGTCCATGTTCAACAATTACCTGCTGGACGGCATGGATAATAACGCCTACGGCGAAAGTAATCAGGGTTTCAGCAACGAGATCATGCAAACGCCACCGGACTCGGTCGCTGCCTTCCAGGTGGTTACGAACAACGAATCGGCGGAGTATGGGCGTGGCAGCGGGGCTACCATCAATGTCGCTTCGGCGCAGGGCGGCAACACAGTACATGGCCGTGTCTACGAATTTATCCGCAACACGGACCTGAACGCCATTGGCTTCTTCAACCCGCCGGGTGGCCGCAAGCCGCAGTTCAACCGCAACCAGTTCGGCGGCAACATCAATGGTCCCATCGTGCGTAACCGCTTCTTCTATTTCCTGGACTACGAAGGCATTCGCCAGGCTCGCAAGCAGGTCAGCAGCGCGACGCTCCCCACGCCGAACCAGCTACAGGGAAAATTCAGCAAGACTGTTTACGATCCCTACAACGGAACCGCCTACACCGCCGGAACTTCCATCCTAACGTCGCCGGATATCTCGCCCATCGCGAAGACCATCGCGGGTGATATCGCTCAGTTGAATCCCGGCATCACCACCGTGAATAACTTCACGACCTTGCAGCGCTCCAACAATCGAGGCGACAAAGGCGATCTACGGCTGGATTTTAATATCAACCAGAGAAACTCCATGTTTGTCCGTGCGTCGCAGTTGAAGGTGAACGCGCTGGATGCGCCTATTTTTGGCCTGCCGCTGGATGGTAATTCGAACGGGAACCAACGTATTCTCGATCAGCAGATTGCCGTCGGGTATACGCGCGTAATCGGCGCCAATCAGTTGGTGGACGTGCGCGTCGGCATCTCCAAAACGAAGGCGGGCAAGTTCTCCACGTCCATTGGGACCAATCCCGGGTTCACCTTCAAAGGCCTGCCCACGGATCCCGCCGTCGCTGGCGGCATTCCAGGAATCGGTATCACGGGCTTCAGCGCGTTGGGCCGCCAGACGACGAATCCGCAATTCCAGAATCCAGCGCTGCTGGACCCAAAGGTGAATTACACGCTGGTACGCGGCAATCATTCGCTGAAGTTCGGCTATGAGTACCAGAAGGTGTGGATGGATGTGCAGGACACGAATCCACTCTACGGCGGGTTTACCTTTGGCGGCGGGTTCTCACGTAACTACGTAGGTGGCAAGACTGCGGAAACCGCCACCAGCGATAACTACTTTGCCGATTTCCTGTTTGGCGCGGAAAGCATTTACTCGTTGTCATCGTATTTCGTAGCCAAGCTCCGGACAATCTCTAACTTTGCCTATGTGCAAGATGATTGGAAAGTATCGCCCGCGCTTACATTAAACCTGGGCGTCCGGTACGAATATGCCTCGCCTTATTCCGAGGCTCAGAATCGCCTGACAAACTTTGTTCCGTCCCTTGCGCTCAGCGGATCGCCACTGCCATTTGTCCAGGCGACTAACAGCAATAAGTACGGCTTCAGCCCGGACAAAAATGACTTTGCACCGCGCGTTGGCTTTGCCTATTCACCCGATGGTAAAACCAGCCTTCGTGGCGGCTTTGGCATCAGCTTCGCGCATTACGACCGGCCAGGATCCGGCAATGTGCTGGCCATCAACGCGCCGCAGGCCCTCTTTACCAACACGACACAACTGGCGCCTGATGCTGGTGGCAATCCAGCAACCTTCCAGCGCCTCGACAACGGGTTTCCTACTGGCACGTTGAGTTTTATTCCGGCAACTGCAAACCCGGTGTACATTGACGGAAGCCGTTACCGCGACAGTTACGTCGAGAGTTATTATGTAAGTGCGCAGCGGCAGCTTGCCAAGAACTCCTTGCTGGATATGGCTTACGTGGGGAACCATGGTGCCAAGCTGCTGCAAATTGTCAATTACAACCAAAAAGATCCGCTTAATGGCTACGCACGGCCTATCCCGGGGTATGGCGATGTTACGTGGGCCATCCGGGAAGCGTACTCGCACTATGATTCCATCCAGGTGAAATACGAGCAGCAGATGGTCGCGGGGCTGACTCTGCTGAACAGCTTCACGTACGGCCATGCTCTGGACAACGCGGGTGCCTCGCTCGAGAGCGCCACGCCGTCCCCGCAGGATGTGCGGAATCTGCGGGGTGACTACGGCAACAGCGATTACAACCAACCACTCTTCAACACGACCAGCCTTGTCTATGACCTGCCCTTTGGCCGGGGACGACACTTTATGAACAGCAATGGCTTGCTGGACGAGGTGCTTGGGCAATGGCAGATTTCCGCCATCAATCAAGCAGAAAGCGGCTTTCAGTTCAACCTGACGGATACGCCCGCCAGCAATCTCCAGGTGGCGGCAAGTAGCCTTCCAACCTATCGTGGCGGGACCATTTATCGTCCGAACCGCATCGGTACGGGGCCGCTCACCACGCTGGACAAGAACCGCTCCACCGGCACCTCCTTGCAGTACGTCAACACGAGCGTGCTCGGCATCCCCACGGTAACTCCCTTTGGCAATCTCGCGCGTAATGCGGGCCGCAGCCCCTCCATTAACTTCCTCAACGTAGCCTTTAATAAACGGTTCGCCACGCCAGTTGAGCGCCTCAATGTCGAGTTTCGAGGGGAACTGTACAACGTGTTCAATCACACGAATTTTGCGCTGCCAGGAACGGGCTTCGCCTCAAATACCAGCGGCAACTTGACGGGCGGCGCACTCAGCAGCACGCTTGATCCACGCATCGTGCAGTTCGGACTCAAGATACTCTTCTAAGTTCACTATCTCGTAGATAACATAAAATCCCCATGGCGATCGCATGGGGATTTCTGTGCACAATTATCTTGAACTATGGCGTCGTGGGCTCGAGGAGTGCGTCCTTACATCCTGCTGGAGCATTTACCGGGTTACACCGCGCCGCCACACCGCCTGGCAGCGCGACCGTATAGCCTGTCCACCGCGAAGGTTCAGGCTTAGGATAATCCGTGCTTATCATTTGCGCGCCGCTGTTCAGTAACTCGTCACGCCGGTGTGTATCGCCGGTTCTACCCGCACCGGTGTCGGCGTCGGCACGCGCGCGAACAAGGTAGCCACGTTTTACCAGCGCATCGATTTCTGCCGGAGTTCCTTCATTTTCCTCCACAAAGGCCGCGTCAGGCTCTCCCGGTGCCGCATTTGTAAACAGCACACGTCCGCGGAGTGAGGGGTGCCCCTCGGTATAGATGGGACCGGATTTCTTCTGATCCATCAGAAAAACAACCTTACCGCGCGAGGCTGCCAGCGTGGGCCAGTTACCCGCGAGTACCGCAGCTTCCAGCGTGGGATATGTGCCGCGTACCTGGTCCGGCGTAATCATCTCCGAGGGTGAGAATACCGAGCGTATCTCCCGGTCCACTTCATCGAAATCAGATTTGACGAATTGTGGCGCAACGGCTCCGTTCGTGATGGTTTTCACGCCACCGGACTTGTTCTCCACCAGGACAAAGATTGGTGCATGCTGAGGATGCGCCTGCGACCACGCGCGCACTTGCCGCAGACAGTCCGTGAATGGCTGGCAGTTACTGCGTTCGTTGATATCCACCACATGCAGCACCTTCAGCCCAGGCTTGTCCATCAGGTGCGTTGGATCGAAGTCCGGATCGGCCGGCAGCCCGGCATCCTTCGTGAGTTCGATGATCCGAGGATGCGCATACCGCTCGCCCTGCGGGTCGGCGGCAATGTCGATTTCGATCTGCCGCGCGCCCCCATCGAATTGCGATGCCAGCGAAGGATGCGCATACTCCAACTTGTCATAGGCTTCACGATTCGCCTTCCGCAGCCACTTCGCCTCGCTTGGCGCGAACCCTGCGTTGTAGCTGTTATGCGTGCCAATCACCTGAATTTGGTTGAGGTGAATGAGTCGATCCTGTGCGTGCATCTGGGACGCGGGTAGCTGCGCCCGCGTCGCTGTGGCGGTCAACATCACGAGTACTGCGAAGGAACATTTCCGGTGCATAAGATCGATGGTACCGAAGCTGGCTGTCACCCATTGTCACAACAGAATGAATCTCAATCCCGTGCGAAGTCGAACCGCCGCAGATGCTGCCATGGCCCGCCAAGATACCTCCACAGGTCGAGCCCAATCGCTTCGGCAGTCCACGGCGCAAAGCTGGCCTGCAACGCGGCCAGCGTTTCCCGCGCAACGTGGGACGTTACCTTATTCTGCACAACAACATGCGGTCGAAAGCCCTGACGGTCCTGCGCGGAAAGGTGATCCGCAAACATACCGCTAAGCCGGCGATGGAGCACCACTGCCTGCGGCGCATCGAGGAAATACGCTACACCGCGTCCCAGTGAGCGCAACTCTCGGACTTGCAGATCGAATGCGTGCTGCTCCGCCGCCACGTCACTCAACAGCGAGACCGTCCCGTCACTCTCCGGCAAGGCATGAAAGAGAGTCAGGTGCGCTGGAATCTGATTCCGCTCGGGCGGAAAGTACATCTGACGCTCGGCTTCGAAGCGGCTCTGCGCCGCCTCATCCAGCGCCAGCGTCAACACGCAGGACATGCGCTACTGCTTGGCCGCGGGCTTCGGTGTGGATAGACTGGGCCCGGTCGCCGGAGCAGTTGGGGCAGCTGCGGCCTTTATCCTGTTGCCGTAACTTTGGGTCAGTTCCTGTAGCTTGGGCTGCATCTCCTTGATGCGTGCCGTCACGGTGGCATTTGTCTTGTTCAGCAGCTCGGGCGACTTGGTTATCAGGGCCTGCCCCGCCGGTGTTTTGTAAAAGGCGATGATGCCGTCAAGCTCAGGGTCCGTAAAGGTTTCGCTATAGTTCTGCACCACGAGTGGATGGAGCTTGTCCCAACCCACTTCATCCGCTGTTATGGTCTGCACCTGCTGCAGATATTGCTGCATCAGTTTCGCCTGCTCTGGCGTTTGCGTGCCTTGCCCAAACTGCTGTTTTGCCAGGCCGTTCACGCGATCCTGCAAGTCTTTCAACTGGCCTTGCAGCGCTGAACCCGCCTTTGTGATCTGCAGCATCTCCTCCACCTTGGCGCGGTGCGTGGCGTCGTCGGCACGCGCCGCAGGTGCGAGGCAGGCGAGGCAGAGGGTGAGTGCAAGGGTGTGTACAGGGCGCATGAGTTCTCCAGGGACCAAGTACCCGCGCGAAAAACGCAGGCTTTTCTTTTTTCACATGTTGGACGCAACGCCTCTTAGAATATCTCGTTTCCGTAACGGCGCGTCTCTAACATTGCACATGCAACTGCGAGTACCCTCGACGTATGCCGCTGCTCTCCTGCACTGACGCCATGGCGCTCGTCACCCGCATGATGGTTGATCTCGGGACCAATTGTCAGAAGGAGACCGTGCCTCTGGCCGCCGCGCATGGCCGCGTGCTGGCACAGGACATCATGGCCGACCGCGATCAGCCGGCATTCCCGCGTTCCACACGCGACGGCTACGCCATCCGTGCGCAGGATGCGTGTGGTGACTTGCATCTTGTTGGCTCGATCCGTGCGGGCGAGCAGTGGACCGGTGCGCCGCTCGGCGCGGGAAAAGCTATCGAGATCATGACGGGCGCTCCCGTCCCGGATGGCGCGGATGCTGTCGTCATGCTGGAGCACGTCGATATTTGTGACGATGTGCTGCAACTACAGGCTGGCCGCACGCTCCGGCGTGGCGAAAATATCGTTCCGCAGGCTGCGGAGGCACATGCAGGAGAGACGCTGCTACACGCGGGTACGCGCGTGGGCGTGGCGGAAATCGCACTTGCCGCGTCTACAGGAGCAGCGAGCCTCAGCGTCCATGCAAAACCGACCGCCGCGATTCTTGCCACCGGGGACGAACTGGTGGCGATGGATGAGACTCCCGGCCCCATGCAGATTCGTAACTCCAACGCGCACGCGCTGGCCGCGCTGGTGGAGGCGAATGGCGGAACGCCCCTGGTGCTCCCGCATGCCGCTGACACGCGTGCGTCGCTCCACGCGGCCATCCTCTCCGCACGCGATGCTGGCATGCTGCTGGTCACGGGTGGCGTCTCTGCTGGCAAGTACGACCTGGTGGAAGAGGTCCTGCTGGCGCTTGGGGTAGAGTTCTTCTTTACCGGTGTGGCCATGCAGCCGGGCAAGCCGGTCGTCTTTGGACGGCTGCCGCCGGTTGGTTCGCGCCGCGAGCAGTGGGTATTCGGCCTGCCGGGGAACCCCATCTCGACGCAGGTGACGGCAATGCTGTTTGCCATGTCGCCGCTGCGCGCGCTGGGCGGCGAAGGCGTGGGCAACGGTGTGCTGCGCAGGCCGCCGCAGCCGTTGTTTGCGCAGGCGACGCTGTCAGAGGAGGTCCGGGTAAAGCCGGGGCTGACCCGTTTTTTGCCTGCGGTGCTGGTATCGGGGCTGGACGGCGCAAGTGTCCACACCACCGGCTGGCAAGGGTCCGGCGATCTCCATGCGAATGCACGGGCCAATTGCTACCTGGTTGTGCCGCCTGACGTGGAGGTGTTGCATACGGGCGCGGGCTCCGTCGTACTTCTGCGTTAACGAATGCCGGCCGGTATTGCGCGGTCAGAACTCCGCGCATACGGTACGCTGGAGCCATGACGCCGAAGCTTACGGTGCGCAGCCGGGTGGGCAGGATGCTGGTGGGCGCGGCGGTGCTGGTGCCCGCGCTGGCGGTTGCGGCGATGATTGTAATGAGCCGCGTGTATCTGGTGCACTATGAGCGGCGCTCGCTGATCACGTGGGTGGTGCTGGACGCGGCCGTGCTGCTGGTGGGGCTGATGATGACGGGCGAGGAGGGCATGTGAGTAAGTCTCCGGCTGGAAGCGGTACCCGGCTCTCCCACTATGACGAGGCGGGCGCGGCACACATGGTGGACGTCAGCGCGAAGGTGGCAACGCGCCGTGAAGCGACCGCCGAAGCCTTTGTGGAATTGAACGCCGAGGTACTGGCCGCGCTGCCGACGAATCCGAAGGGCAATCCGCTGGAAGTAGCGCGCTTTGCGGGGATCACCGCCGCGAAGAAGACTGCCGACCTCATTCCCATGTGTCACCCGCTTCCGCTGTCGTATATCGATGTGGAGGCGACGATTGTTCATCCCGCCGCGCTGCTGGGCACGGGAGGCGGTGTCCGCATTCGAGCGACGGCAGCCACGGTGGCAGGCACGGGCGTGGAGATGGAGGCAATGACCGCAGCCGCCGTCGCCGCGCTGACCGTGTATGACATGACGAAGGCGCTGGATAAGGGCATCCGCATCCGCGAGATTGTGTTGCTGCGGAAGAGCGGCGGAAAGAGTGGGGACTATGTGCGACACGAGCGATGACTCGCTACGTCACTCGCCTGTATCGTCCTGTTCTTTACTCGCTTTGTCATCCTGAGCGGGGGTGCTGGATTATAAGTTGAATAATTCTCGCAGCCGTTTGACTTGGGCGCGCGCTACCGGTATCTCAGTCTTACTCCGGTCATCCATGCGGAGGAGGTAGCTTGACTTAAACCATGGCACCACTTCGCGAATGTGTTGGATATTGACCAGATAGCTTCGATGGGCACGCCAGAAGGTTTCCACGTCCAGTTGCTCGGTCAGTTCTTCCAGCGTACGGACGTTCGAGACGCCTTCCATGGCCGGTGTTACCACGGAAATGGTTCCTTCCGCGATGGACGCAAAGCAGATGTCGTGCTGGTCCACCAGAAGCAGCCGCTGCGCGGCGCGCAGCACCACCTTGCCCGACCGGCTGCGTGGAGCTGTGTTGGCCGTGGCTTGCTCCTGCAGCAGCTTCAGAAGTGATTCCAACCGCTCCTCCGCGCCAGCCTGCGGGACTGTGTCACTCTTCGTCTCCGCCGTTGCGGCGGAATTGGCAAGGCTACGGCTGCGCAGTTTTTTGACGGCTAACGCCACACGGCGCTCCTCAAATGGTTTGAGCAGGTAATCGATCGCGTTCACTTCAAAGGCGCGCACCGCGTAATGGTCGAACGCGGTTGCAAACACCACCTCCGGCATGCGTAACCGGTGGTCGCTCATCAGTTGCTTTAGCACGCCAAAGCCATCCAGACCCGGCATCTGCACATCCATGAACACGGCATCGGGAGCGCTGGCACGCACCACTTGCACTGCCTCGATGCCGTTCGATGCCTCGGCCACAATCTCTACATCGCCCGCGCGTTCCAGCAGATAGCGCAGCTCCTGCCGCGCCAGCGCTTCGTCGTCCACGATCACAGCTGTCAACGGCACGGGGGTTCTCTGTAGGGTAAGTTAGGTTAAGGTGCTGGGATTGAACCGGTAAGCTCATCTGGATAATTGCAGATTTCCGGCTTGATCATGGAATGTAAAGCCAGCCAAATACCAGTCGAAGAAGTGAGCGACTAAGGCAGAACTCATTACCGAGCTACGGAGTTGAGAGTCCAGTCATTACCACTTACATATTTGTATGTCCGCCCCGCATTTCCTCATTAAACGTGGGGCGAGTAAATGCTAGCGCTTCGGCCAGTCTTGTTTCATACTCGGCATGGTGGCTCATCAGCGGCTCCGTGCTGGCGGCATACTCAAACGCCGAGTCCAGCTTCAGGATGCCCTCACTCGCAAGCTCCTCCGCCGTTTGCTTCAACTCGGCTACCGTGATGTTGAGGTATTGCGCATCGCGGGGGTCGGCGATCCATACCGGGGCACCGCCGCCCAGCACGCCGCTCGCCCAGAAGACCTTCGCCGCGATGAAATCCGCGCGCTGAGCAGCGTCCGTGTCATTGAACACAAATTTGCCCTGCTTGGCCGAGTAGTAGCGCGTCGTCACCGGCACCGGCTGGCGGTTGCCGCTCTTCACCAATTCCAACTGTCCCTGATCTAGAATCTTGCGAACCGCGTTGTAGATGAAGCCTTCCGCGAAGGGCTGCTCCGGCGCGGGTACCACCTCCGCAAAGGTTACGGTCATGCTGGCCGAAATCTTGGCGCGCAGCTGCGATTCTGACGGCGTCTTGCCATCCTCCAGGCGGGTTTCGCCATGCACGATGCAGGTGTCCGCGCCGCTTGTCGAAAGGTGAAACGGCCACTGCCACCCACCCATGCTAACCGGCAATCCGCCCAGCGTCACATAAATGTCGGGGCGGGGCGTGCGCAGCCGCATGGCAATTTCCAGCAGGAACTCATGCACGGGTTTGGTAAAGGCATGATGTTCCAGGTCGAAGCCAGCGCTCAACTCCAGCGTTTGCCGTTGCCCTTCCATCTGGTCTGCGGTCTTCTCCACCGTCACATTCCGTCCGGCGGCTGCCTTCGCCAGCATGAGCGTGAAGCGCTCCGTGGCAACGCCGTTGAACCCGGCACTCTCCACAGCGTCTACCACCGCCAACCCCGCCTCATCTGCGGCGTGTTGCACCTGCTGCGAGAGCTTCGTATGTAACGCAATTGACATGTCTTGGTGTGCGCTTTCTTCGCATGCAGACAGCCAACGTTGGCTAGTCTGACGTCTACACGCGATAACATCCCTCATGCTACAGCAGACGTGCGTGAGGACGATGCGCCCAGGATGAGACCTTAGGTTAAGTCGAACCTACACTGTCCCACACCTTTTGATCGTCTGCATGTACGTTGCGCTCTGCCAAAGGTGTGTAGCTTCTACAATGAAAACGTTGTCACGCAGCAAAACCAGATCGCCCGTCCCGCAGCTTCCCCCAAAGGCGCGCAGGACGTTCTCTCATACTCTGATGGCGTGGTACCGCCAGAGCGCCCGTGTGCTGCCATGGCGCGGCGTGAACGATCCCTATTGCACGTGGGTGTCGGAGATCATGCTGCAGCAAACACGTGTCACTGTGGTGACGGAACACTACGAACGCTTTATCCGGCGTTTTCCTGGGGTCCTGCCGCTCGCGCTGGCTCGCGAGAGCGATGTGCTGGCGGCGTGGAGTGGACTGGGCTACTACCGCCGCGCCCGCATGATGCATAAAGCCGCGCAGGTGCTGGTCCAGGATCATCGCGGCACATTGCCTCGCACGGCAGCGGAGCTTCGCCGCTTGCCTGGCGTGGGCGTGTATACCTCCGCGGCCATCGCCAGCATCGCATTTGGCGAGCACGTCGCCGTGGTGGATGGCAACGTGGAACGCGTTCTCCTGCGCGTGCTGGGTCAGCCGGAGCGCTCCGGCGCAGCCGCCGCCGAGATGCTGAACGAAACCGCGCAATCCCTGCTGCCGGCGGATGATCCCGGCGACCACAACCAGGCAATGATGGAGTTGGGAGCGACGGTATGCCTGCCCAAATCGCCGCGATGCGAGGTGTGCCCGGTGTTTGACCTGTGCCGTACGCGGGGGGAGCACCCCACCAACGCGCGCGCTCCCATGCAGTCACAGCGCGTGGCGTATGCATTGACCACGCGCAAGGCGCAGGGCGGCATCGCCGTGGAAGTGTTGTTGCAACGCCGCCCATCGGAGGCTTCACTGATGCCAGACATGCTGGAGCTGCCGCAAATCGGTGCCGAGACTCTCCCCGAGGCAGATGACCGCGGTTTTGTCCTGTGTCACGAGCCAGTCCTGCGTGTGCGCCACGCCATTACCGGAACAAACTTCTACGTCGAAGTGCTTGGCATTTCCACCCGGCGCGAGGCAAAGCTGCGCGCCCTTCGGCAGACTGGCCTGGAGTGGGTCGCACTGCGCACACTGCCAGAACAGCCGCTGACAGGCTTGGCGCGCAAGGTGTTGCAGCGGCTCCGGCTGATGAAAGCACCCGCCGAGGAGCACACGCCAGAGATTCCCCTGCTGATCGGTCGTGCCAGCCGGGCGGCCACGGGCGAGAAGGCCTGACCCTGGCACGGTTTTCATCTGCGTCCACGCAACCAGCCGTTCACCGCTACATCACATCATGGTGCGTGCCGCCTCACACAAGCGCGGAGAACCTCATCAGGAGAAGAGCATGGCAACGGAACGGAATGGCAGCGCGATCTGGAACGGTGGTTTGAAGGACGGTAAGGGAACCGTGAGTACCGGCAGCGGCGTGTTGAAGGACCAGAGCTACAGCTTTGTCTCGCGCTTTGAGAGCGGGACGGGCACGAATCCGGAAGAACTGATCGCGGCGGCCCATGCCGGGTGCTTCAGCATGGCACTCTCCGCGGAACTGGAAAAGGCTGGCAGCAAAGCCGATCAGGTGGCGACCACCGCGACCGTTGTTCTAGAATTCGTAAACGGCGCGCCAACCGTTACAAAAATTCATCTGAAGACGGACGCTAAGGTGCCCGGCATCGACGAGGCAACGTTCCAGGAGATCGCGAAGGGTGCCAAGGAAAACTGCCCCATCTCGCGTCTGCTCAAAGCGGCCGAAATCACGCTGGACGCCACGCTGGCAGGCTGATGGCAGCGCGCGGCTGCAATCAGTCCACGCGGGCAATCAGGCATTTCAAGTACGCGGTTTCCGGCAGCGTCAATATTTCCGGGTGGTCTGGCGCTGCGCCACGCGTCTCCAGCAGCCGGACGCGGCGTCCGGCATCGGCGGCGGCTTCGGCCAAAACAGCCGTGAACGCTTCGCGGGTGACGTGGTGCGAGCAGGAGCACGTCACCAGCGTTCCTCCGGGCCGCAACATGCGCAGCGCGCGCAGGTTCAGCTCCTTGTAGCCGCGCATGGCACCCTCGGCCGCACGTTTCGACTTGGCAAACGCTGGCGGGTCCAGCACGACCGTGTCGAAGCGGCGTTTTTCTGTGTCATACGCGCGTAGCAAGTCGAAGGCGTCTGCCTCCATCCACTCTACTTGGGCCTGTAGATGCTGCCGGTTCAGGGCGAGATTACGTTCCGCCACTTCCAGCGCTGCCCGGCTTGCGTCCACGCCGGTAACGTGCGTGCAGGTCCGCGCCAGATGCAATGCAAACCCGCCCTGGTAGCTACAGACATCCAGCGCCTCGCCGTGGGCGTAGGCCGCGGCTGCGGCATAGTTCAGCCGCTGATCCAGAAATGCGCCCGTCTTCTGCCCAGCGTTCGCGTTGTAGTGAAATTGGAGGCCGTTCAGCGTAAATACGGTCTCCGCCGCCATTTCACCGCGCCGGAAGAGCGGTTCCCCGGAAGGCAGCGGCAATTGCTCCAATTCGCGAATGCGCGGATCGGGCCGTTCCACGATGAGATCAACGCCATCCAAGGCGAGTTCGCGCGCCAGCACCTCGCGCACATCGTCCTGCGCGGTTCCCTGCGTCAGCAGTTGCAGCACGACAAGATTGTTGTACCGGTCGGCGACGATGCCGGGCAGATCGTCGGCCTCGGAGAAGATCAGCCGCGCCGCATCCGTGTCGCCCTTCCTCAGCATGGGCGCACGCAGCGTCAAAGCAGCGCGCACACGTTGTGCCACGTCGTCCAGATACTCGCCCCGGCTCACGCGAGGCTGACCCGAGACCTTGCGCAATGTCAACTGCGACGCCGAACTGTACAGCGCCGTCCCCAGCGGGATGCGGCGGGAGTCCAGCAGCGTCACCAGCGCTCCGGGCGGAAGTTCCATAGTCCCAAGTGCCGGGATCAGTGCTTCCACATCCGTGCGATACACCCACAGATGTCCTGCACGCAGCCGGTCTGCCGCGCGTCGGCTAATGATCGCCGCCGGCCCAGCCTCGTCCGCCTCCAGAAGCCGCGGCGCGCCCACACGCTCATCCTGGGCAGTGGCTCTTCGCGCGTGGGTTGACGTGCGCTGCGTTTGACGGGACGGCATGCATCCATCGTCGCATGCGGACCAGCGACAGCGGGTGCACATGTCGTTATCCCGAGCGCGCGTTGTCATCCCGACCAGCATTGTCATCCCGTAGCGTAGCGGAGGGATCTGCATGTGTGCTCATCCCAGCCCATCTGTCAGCGCGAGCGAGCCACAAACCCTCGTCCACTACTGCCTCTTCAATTCACGGTTGAAGAAGTCGGCCGTGAGTTCGTAGGCCTTCACCCAGTTGCGGTGCAGCAGAAAGTCGTGGACTTCGTCGGGAAATACCTTCTCCTCCACATGGACGCCTTGCGCGCGGAGAGCGGCGGCGAGGCGAACGGTCTGGCCGAAGAGCACGTTGCGGTCGTCGTCACCCTGGATGAGCAGCACGGGCGATCGCCACTGCTTCACGTCGGCCATGGGTGAGGCTGCGAAGGCGGTCTTTGCCGCTTCGGCGGTGTTGTGCGCGGGGTCGTTCGTGGGCTTCCACAGGTCGAGTTCGTAGCTCCAATCGTGCACGCCATGCAGGTCCACGCCCGCGGCAAAGTCGGCGGAGTCACGTGCCAGCGCCAGCGCCGTCAGGTAGCCGCCATAGCTGCCGCCCCACGCGCCAATGCGCTTCGGATCCACAAACGGTTGCGCCTTGAGCCACTTCACCGCGCCCTCGATGTCCAGGTATTCGGAGCCGCCAAAGGCACCATAATGCTGCGCCTGGCGGAACTCCATGCCGTAGCCGGTGCCGCTGCGGTAGTTCACGCTCAGCACCGCGTAGCCATGCGCGGCAAAGTACTGGCACATCTCATACGTTTGCGCGTAGTACTGCATGGGATTGAACCCCAGCAGCATCTGCCGCCGCGATCCGCCGTGAAAGAAGACAATGGTGGGCAGCTTCTCGCCGGGTTTTGCATTAGGTGGAAGAAATAATTGTCCATGAAGTCGCAGGCCATCCGCCGCGCTGAATATCTTTTGCTGAGGCATGACAAACTGATTGCCACTGAATTTCTTAGGAACTTCTGGGCTGCCTTGCACCGCCTGTGCTATGGACGTCCATGGCACGCAGGCACCTGCGCAAATGACACCGTTCATTTCCTGAAGAAAAAGAGGCGCAAAAGGCTGCTGTGCACTTGCCTGCAAGGCAGCAATGTATCCGCCCGAAAGCAGCGCTGGGCTTGTTTCCAACATGCTGCCCTTGGTGAGCTGCTTTGGTTGATCTGTGGATGTGCTGATGACCCAAAGATGCCTGCGGTCTAAGTCTCGAGCATCTTTAGGTTGATCGCCTAGCTGATTGCTGCTGTACACAATCCGCTCGCCATCAGTGACGACGTTGTCCACTTCGAAATCGCCGGGGGTGAGCAGCTTTGCTGAGATCGCGCCGGCAGTCAGCGAGTACAGGTGCAGCCATCCTGTCTTCTCCCACGGAAAGACGATCCGCCCATCCTTCATCCACAGCAGCTGATTCTTCGCCACCATCTCGCGGAACATCGATCCGGTACCTGCGTCAGCCTGCCACACCTGCTTGCCATCGCCCGTGGCAACGTCCGCGATGCGGATGGACCACGGCACTGGCACCGAACGCATCCAGCGAAGATCGAGTTCCGTCTCAACCGGCGATTCGCGGATAAACGCAATGCGCTTCGAATCCGGCGACCAGACCGGATCATGGTCCAGCCCGGTGCCCGGATCGACGTAGACAAGCGATCCGGTGCCCGCACCTTGAGCGCTGTTCTCAACGCTCAGCCCGCTGTTCGCTGTTCCCTGCGCCCTGTTCCCTCCAAACGTGAAGACGCCAATAAAGCTGTGGTCCTCGCGATGCGAGACGAACGCCAGCCGCAAGCCATCGGGCGAAGGCCGCAGCGCACTCACTGTACCGCGCGCGATGATCAACTGCTCCGGCGCGGCCTCCGGCTTGGTTACATCGTCCGACCACACCTGCCCATGCCGCAGAAAGAAGAGCCGTTTGCCATCCACGCTGAACACCGGCGCGTGGCCTTCGCCAACAATGCGCACCGCACCGTTCCAGGTTGCGATCTCTACGCGCTGCTTCACCTCCTCTTGCAGGTGCGCGGGATTGGCAGCCGTGGGGTGCTCACTGCCGTCCGGCCCGGTACCGCGCGTGTAGGCCACGGCCTCGCCGTCCGGAGCCCACGTGATGCCGTCGATGTCCTGCCCGTCGTCCTCGATGTAGTGCGTCAGCGCGCGCGCCTTCTCCGTAGGTGACGCGGCCCACACATTGCGCCGGCCCTCCTCGTCCACGAACCATGCCACCCGGTTTTTTGCGGGAGCGGCGGTCAGCTGGTTCATGAACGGAGCGGAGAGCGCGTCCGCTACCGTGAATGGCGAGGTTTGCGCAACTGCCGCTTCACTAACCAGCACGGCAAGCAACAGGGAAAGGCAGCGGACAACCATCGTTCATCTCCTGAAAGGATTGGGGTGAGCATATCGTCTGCACGCGATACGTCTGCTGGCATACAATTATCGCGATGTCACGCCGTCGCGCCCGCGCGATGCGATCTCCGCACCACAGGACACCTTCTTATGCGCCGTCTGCTCCCAAGCTCGTTTGCACTTGCCGCCCTCGTCTCCGCTTCCACGCTGCTGCATGCCCAGCAGGGTGCCCCGATGGGCGGCATGCACATGGAAGAGAAGGCCGCTCCTATCGCGAATGGTGGCATCTTCGTTCCCGGATGGATGGGTAAGGTGGATGAGAGCGCAGCCAAGGCTGGCCAGACCGAAAAAGACGCGCGCTTTGCAAAGGAAGGTGATGCCATCCACATCACCACCGGCCCAGCCATCACCTACTGGAACCCATCCATGAAGGGCACCGGCGATTACACCGTCTCCGCCACGTTTAATGAGCCGAAGTACATGAACCGCAACTCGCACCCGCACCCCTACGGCATCGTGATTGCGGGCAGTGGCATGGGCACCGCGGATGAGAGCGAATTGTACTGCGCGGCGTACGGCGATGGCCGCTTCATTGTGCGTGGCTTCAGCCCGGCTCCATTCCAGTTGAATGGCCGGGGCGGATCGAACGAAGCCGTGCACAAGGCTGCGGGTCCTGGCGAACCGGTCTCACAGAAGATCGCCATGCAGGTGAAGAGCGACAAGGTATCCTGCATCATCAACGACGTAACCGTTGGCAGCTACGACAAGTCCAGCATCGTAGCCGACGGCAAGTTGAAGTCCACCGACGGCGTCGTGGGCATCCGCTTTGCGCACAACACGGATGCCACCGTGACCGGCTTCCAACTCACTAAATAGCGAATCGCAAGGTCAGCGCTGATTGTTGGGGAACGGTCGTAGCCGGATAAAGACATTGATCCCTGCAGGGTCTGTTCCGTAGATCGGCTGCAGGGGTTTTCCGGCGCGGTAGGCTGTCACCTGCGCTCCGATTGCGGATGCGATATGTGGAATCAGGTTCACGTCCCGGTCATACCCGAAGGTGTATGCCTGCACATGCGTCAGCGGCTGTTCCTGGAAGTTGGCGGCTAACGGGTTCTCGCCGTTCAGCAGTTCATTGGAGCGCCCTGCGTTTTCGATTCTTGTCCAGACATCGTTGCGCGTCTTGAAGCGAAGGGTCGATTCGAGCAGGTAGCTATTCTCTTTAGCTGAGCTGGCTAGCGACCGCGTTCTTCCCCAGAGAATCGTGCTTGCCCAATTACCCTGGGCCAGTGGCTTGTTGTACATGACCGACCCCGTCATGCGCTCCTGGTCTTCAGCAGGAAAGAGAGCTTCGGGGCTCTTGAGCCTGGCATAAGAGTATTGTCCGCTCCAGTTCTGGCCCGGCTGCACGGTGAGACGTGTGGACCACGAATCGATCTTGCCCTGATCGATGTTCCAGCGGTGTTCGTCCGGCTCCCTGCCATGGAAGCCGCTGGCCTCGATGCGGGCGATGCGGTGTGTGAAGCCAACCGTGACCACATCGTTCGCGATATGTGTGGAATCTTCCTGATGGTGGCCAAGCGTACCAACGGGGTTCTCCGAGGCCGACGCCCGGTGCGGGTATGCGGTTGGTCCAACGGCCGGGTCGCCCTCAGGGGCTAGATAGAAGGTGAGCAGGCTCTTGCTGCCCAGCTTGAGGTCGTACAGGGCTGCCAGTTCCATAAAGAAGTCGTGCGGATGCTGGCCGTCCACGATCGGCTTGCCGTGCGCGGTTTCGCCCTGCTGAAAGAGCAGAGGATACCGCTCACCCGTGACAGTTGCCGGTTCCAGGGAAAACATTGCGCGGAGGGTGAGTTGGCCTCGGCCCAGCCTTCGCTCTGCCATGGGCATGAACCAGTTGGTGGAAAAGAACTTGTCTCCACCTCGCGGGCTGGTCTGCTGGGCGTCGTCAAGGAAGACATTCGCGTGGAACATGAACATCCACGGTCCTTTCATCGTCGTCACCATCGGCGTGGGCGTGGAGTTCGGCTCCGCGCTGGTTCCCGAAGATGCGTGGTGCTGGATCTGCTGGAGAAAGGTTTGCGGCTCCATCTGCCGCATTAGCTCGTTCATGCCCATGTCCATGTTCATTCCGGGCATCTCGTTCGCAGGCTGTGCCGCGGTAGCTGGAGCCGAGGGGCACATCTGCATGCCCGGCATCGTTTCCACGCACGGCGCAGGAGCTGGATGTGCCTGCTTGTCTTGAGGGGAGACCGACCTCATGCCAGGCATGGTTTGGCCAGACTCAGGCTGCTGAGCGAAGACCGGACTGGAAGCGAGCGCGGCAAAGAGCGCGACGCTCCCAATCAAAGTTCGATGGATCGGCATTACCAGGTACTCCGCTTTACTGTTGAACGCCCAACACTGTCGCAGCAGCGAATTTCGATAGCGCTCTTAAGGAGCGGAACGAATTTCTGCTAGCGAGCAAACATTTGCTCAGGCAGGGCTATACGCGGAGTACGGTATGGAGGGAAACGAGGATGTTATCGCGGAGCGGTGGAGGGTACGAATGCCAATCTGGCAAGCTCCTGGGTGTAGGACATGTGATCACGATGACGATCGATGCCTGCTGTATGCCGTTTGACGATACGGCCAGAGACGGCTCGCCAGATTGGGTAAGGCGATCAATGCAAACATTCTGTCCACACGGACGCGTCATTCCATGCTGCGGTGCGACATGGACAGCACGAAGCCGCATTGCATGCCCCATGCCGACCATCGTGGGAGCATGACCACCGGCCACAGCGTGACATAGGGGCTGCATACTGTGGCAATCGCACCGCGACGCACAGGCGGAGGCGGCACAGGAGACGGCGATCAGGATGACCGCTACCAAGCTCGCAACTGCCGTTCTGATCTGCCCGGTCAAAATGCTACCTGCCTTGCTAACTATTCGACTGCCGAAAGCCAGAAGTACGTGTGGAATCCATGTTCATGCAAGGGGATAGCGACGCCGTCCAGCACTTTGCGCGCCCCGGGCACGTGCCTGCCTGTGCTGGTCTGTTGAGAAATGGTAGGCACGTCCGGATTCGAACCGGAGACCTCTACCGTGTCAAGGTAGCGCTCTAACCAACTGAGCTACGCGCCTGTGGCCACCAGCAAGCGGCATCGCCGCCGCCTGACGTTTAGTGTACCTCACCGGCGGATGCTCGTTGATCTTCATGCGCAACGGTGTCTCGAGTCCGACCACGACCGATTGGTGAACGCCAGTTCCGGCCTGCCATGCACATTCGCATGGTACGCGCTTTGTATTGAAGCTGGCCTTGGAAGAAAATAACATCGCGGTTGATGCACCTGCTAATGCTCTGAGCCTAATGCTGTAGACGTAAACACAAACTTCGCGATAATCGAGTGATGCGTAGGCGCAACACATTCCTCAAGTATCACGATGACGGAGGTATGCAGCTGCGAGCAAAACTGCCAAACAAAGTACAGATGATCCTCAATATGCTGATTGTTACCATTTTCATCATTTGGGGATACCAAAAGTACTCGGGCGATACCGGCAGCGGAGACGATCTCTCGTCTTCATACATTGGCTGCAGACTTGTCACCAGTGGTCAGGCATTAGCTCATCTCTATGCTCATGATCCGGTAGATTTTTCGGCGATTGGTCCCGATAACGTTTGGGAGAGTACGGCGGTTCAGGGAAACTTCACGGGATATCTTCACCCCTATGTGCAGACGCCACTATGGGCGTACCTGCTACGGCCCGCATGTACGCGCATGACGTTTCTTCACTTTAAGAAACTCTTCGCGGTACTTACGCTTGCCAGCTTTGCGCTGACGATATGGCTCTTTGCACGGTACTGGACGCCCGCCCTCTTACATCCGGCCCGTCTGGCGCTCGTGCTGGCACTGCTGGCCTTGTCTCAGCCCTTCCAGTACGCCATGTTTCTGATGCAAACACATGTGCTGTTCTTTGCAATGATCGCCGGAGGTCTGATCCTGGCTGAGCGGGGCAAATGGAATTCCGCTGGATTTCTCCTGGCCTTTGCGGCGGCAGTAAAGGTAACACCAGTGCTGATCATTTTGTACTGGATCATTACTCGGAAGTGGAAGGCTGCCGGGGCGATGGCTGGATGGCTGGTTGTGATCTCTGCGTTCACTATCCTTACTGGCGGACTCCCACTATTCAAGCTCTATCTAACCGAGCTGTCGCGGGTTGGTCATGTGCTTCTGCTATCGCAGAACAACCAGTCACTGGCAGCGTGGTGGATGGGCCACTTTTACCCGTTCAGCGAGGCGCACGACATTACAATCCATCCCTTACCAACCGGCATCCGGCTTGTGTCGGCGGGGCTGATGACCGGCTTTACGGCATTGGGAGCGTTTCTGGATCGCCAGACAATGAACGGGCCGGGCCACGAACCTGGGGCGATCAGGAATCTGCCGTTCGGGGCTGTAATGGCGGTGTTGGCGGCCATGCTGTTTGCACCGATCGCGTGGACGCATTACTCGATCCTTCTGCTAGCACCCCTGATGCTGTTTGCGCAGGCGGATTCCGCACTTCGGTCCTGGCCACTACGGATTTTGATGGTGGTTGTGATCGTGCTGAATCTGTCGCCGCTGGCAACCAATGTGATCGATGGCGAGATTGGCCGCTTTTCCCTGCTTCGCGGGCAGTTCTATGCAGGGCTTTTGTGTCTTTCCGGTCTGGGGTGGTTGGCACTCCGGCGTCTCTCACCCACTCGCCTGGGGTACGCGCGCCATCAGGCGTCAACGGATTGCGTCTGTAGCATGACTCCTCTCGTTGGAGAGTGTGGCCAGTATGCTCGCTCTTCCGACGGCTTCCCGCGAGATTCCACTTTGGGGAGGGTGCTCGTCCCATACGCCACGGTGTAGCGGCGTGCGTGCATAGGCGCGTGCAGACTAGACGGTGTGGCATTGTTCCTCCGCGTCCGAAGCTTGATTGCGACGGCTCATGTACGGCTCTGCCTGCGCTGGCCTACGCTGCTGGCCGGTGCGGCGGTCCATGGGGTGTGCCGTACACCGCACGGCAGCATCCAGTCCATCCTGCTGGTGCGGCTGGATGGGCTGGGCGATTGCATTCTGACACTGCCGTTGATCGAGTCGCTGCACCGGTGCTTCCCGGCTGCGCGGCTGACGGTGCTGACCACACCGTTGGCGGCACCGCTGTTCCTGACACTGGCCGTGGTGGACGAGGTTGTTGCGGTGTCTACGGGATTGCCGCCACACTGGCCAAAGTACCTGCGCGGACTGGCGGGAGCGATCCGCGCCGCCTGGCACCTGCACGGACGCCGCTTCGATGTTGCTCTTCTGCCGCGCTGGGACGCAGACATTTATCACGGCACGCTGCTGTGTGCGTTGTCCCGGGCACCCATCCGCATTGGGTATGCAGACGGCACCACGTCTTACAAGCTGCGCACCTGCCGAGGCTTTGAGCGGGCCTGGACGACAGTGCTGCCGCCCGGTCCGCTTCAGCATGAGGCACGGCGCGCACTGGAGACAGCCGCCGCGCTTGGCTGTGAAGCACACGATCCGCAGCCACATCTTTCGCTGCTCGCATGCCAGCGCGAGGCGGCGCGCACGTGGATTGCAACAGCGCTGCCCGGTTTGGCGGGTGACTGCACGCGTATCGCGATTGGGTTGCCCGCCGCGGAAGCCAAGAAGCGCTGGCCGGCCGACCTCTACCTTGAGGCCTTACAACAGATCGCACAGCACACTCCCGTTGCTTTCGTTCTCTTCGCGGACGGGGACACTGCGGATGTAGCGCGTGTGCTTCAGGCAGCACTTCCAGTAAGCTGCGTCGCTCAGCAGCTGCCGCTACTCCTGGCAGCAGCGATTTTGGCGGAATGCGCCGTCTTCATGGGAGCTGACAGCGGTCTGGGCCACCTTGCCGCAGCCGTTGGCCGCCCCACAGTCTCGCTGTTCGCACAGGCAGCCGACTGCGACGATCACACCGGCTGGCACAGCAACAGCCCGGAGCGCTTCCGCCCGCTTAGCCCGGATGGCATCGTGCTGCAACCAAAACATGCACGTCCCGGCTGCGGCAATGGTTGTTGCCACACAGGGCCGCACTGCATCCTGGACATCGCACCGCAACAGGCCGCCCGTGCCGTTGCTTCCCTGTTGCCGGAGCCGGCAGCAAAGGCGCGATGACCTGCGATATAGCGCTTTGACAGGCCTGCGTCGCTACAATAACGACTTGGCACCCAACGCACGATCGCCCGCATGACACTGCTGAGCCAACTTCGCGCCGCTCCCAACCTGCTGACCCTGCTGCGCCTGATCGCGATCCCGTTTCTGGTGGTGGCGATGCTGGACCGGCACGAGGAGGTGGCGCTGCTGATCTTTGTAATGGCCGGTGCGACCGACGCAGTGGATGGCCGCCTCGCTCGCCGTCTGAATCAGACCACGCGTCTCGGCCAGTATCTTGATCCCATCGCGGACAAGCTGATGCTTTCGACGCTTTTCCTAACGGCCACCCATGTTGGGTTGGTTCCTTTTTACGTCACGGTGCTTGTTTTTGCGCGTGACATTGGCATCCTCGTGATCAGCATCCTCCTGTTTTTCACGCACACCATGCGCAACTTTCATCCCAGCGCGGTGGGTAAGGCAAATACCCTTCTGCAGATTTTTACCGTACTCATAGTGCTGATTACCGCCGTGCGCACGACGCCCGAGCTTTCGTTATTGCGGCACGTGATGTTGGTGGTAATCGCCTGGCTGGCACCGCTCTCGGCAGCGCAGTACGCATGGGTGGTCTTCCACCGTATACGAACTGAACCGCTGCATACCCTGTAACTTTCACACGTCCGAAGTTATGGAGATTGTCGCCGGGCATGACCTTCACCATCGTGACTGCATTGAACACCGGTAGGCCACTCATACAATCAGAGTCATGTCGCTCCGCTTTGAAGTGCACGGTACGGCAGGTGCAATGCGGCGCGGTACGCTGCACCTGCCGCATGGCACCGTGCAGACACCCGTGTTTATGCCGGTGGGGACAGCTGCCAGTGTGAAGGCGGTGCCACAGGAGACGCTGGAAACACTCGGAGACGATGGCTCTGGTGCTGAGATTATTCTCGCGAATACCTACCATCTGTATCTGCGGCCAGGGCATGAACTGATCCGGCGCGCGGGCGGTGTGCACCGCTTCATGAGCTGGACGCGGCCGATGCTCACCGACTCGGGCGGGTTCCAGGTCTTTTCACTAGCCGCGCTGCGTAAGGTGACGCCCGATGGTGTGGAGTTTCGCTCGCACCTGGATGGGTCAAAGCATTTCTTCTCCCCGGAGCACTCCATCGATGTGCAGATTGCGCTGGGCGCGGACATCATCATGGCGTTTGATGAGTGCACGGAGCATCCCGCCACGTACGAACGCACGCGCGACAGCATGGGCCTGACACACGCCTGGGCCGAGCGCTCGCTGCGGCACTTCCATGCGAACGCGCAGCACGTGCCGTGGTTTGGAGGGTTCGGTGGACAGCGGCAAAGCTTGTACGGCATTGTGCAAGGTGGCATGTACAAGGACCTGCGGACAGAAAGCGTGGAGCGGCTGCACGCGATGCAGGTGGACGGCACCGGCTTCGATGGCTTTGCGATTGGCGGGCTAGCTGTAGGTGAGCCGCGCGAGGTGACCCGCGAGATCATCGCGCACACGCTGGAACTGCTGCCCGCTGACAAGCCGCGCTATGTGATGGGTGTGGGCTACCCCGATGAGATCGCGGAGTACGCGCGGATGGGGGTGGATCAGATGGACTGTGTGCTGCCGACGCGGGCTGCGCGGCATGCGCTGCTGTTCACCAGCGAGGGACGGCTGAACATCGGCGGCAAGCGCTTTGCCGAAGATCATGGTCCGGCTGATCCTGCCTGCGCATGCATGACGTGCAGGCGGTATTCCCGGGCGTACCTGCGGCATCTGTTTCACACGGGCGAGCCGTTGGCGGCGACGCTGGCCAGCGTGCATAATCTGCACTTTTACCTGAAGACGATGCGGCGTTTGCGTGGTGGGAACGCGGTCTGAGGGCGAGAACGCAAAGGACGCACGGAGTAGATACGGCTAATAAAAGAGGGTACGCGGTGCGGCTCGACAACAAAGGAAGTCACCGCGGGCTTTGCGGACCCTTTGCGTATGTAGCGTTCTCGCTTTTCTAACCGGCTCAACAGGCTACGCTAGTCAGGTTCGTTCCATAGCTTCAGCAGCATGGGCAGCGTAAGCATGGAGACAAGAACCACGGGAATGACCACGGCCACATTGGTCCATGCAGTGCGCATGTAGCCGGACGGGAGCCAGTGCCATCCCGCCCAATACAGCAACGCCAGAAGAGGGACGCCCCATACGTAAATCCGGTATGCCCACGGCAGGTACTGCCGGAGCGATTGCTTTGGCGTCACCTGCTCCGGAGGCCGGGGAAAAATGTAGTTCCCGACGCGGTAGTGATCCAGGATGTCCCTTTGCTGCTCTGGATTCAGCGCCTCGTACTCCGCTCCGTATTTCAGCATGGCGCGGTCGTCCAACGACGTGACCACGATACCGCGCTTGGAGGAGGGTTTATCAAAGAACAGGATTGGAAAAAGTACTAGATAGGCCAGTGTGCGCGGCCACCATGTGTGCGTCTCCGACGGCATGCCGCCTGAGACCAGGACGGCCGCAAGCGCCACGGAAAACAAGACGACGCTGACACGTCTTGGAACCCGGGTGGAAGGGCGGCGGAACGACTGCCGGAAGACGTAGCTGACGGCCAAGTGATCTCCTTCCGCAAACACAGACAGGATAGTACACATGTGCGCGGGGTCGAAAGTGCATACTACACCTGACATGACGATCAGGATGTTGTTTGCACTCATGCTTTCATTCGCCGTACCGTCCGCGTTTGCCGTTCCGGCGGACTGGACCACGCCACTGGCACCGTTCAGGATTTCTGGCAATCTTTACTATGTTGGATCGCGTGATCTGGCGGCGTATCTCGTGGTGACGCCGAAGGGCAATATCTTGATCAATGCGAACCTGGAGTCGTCTCCCGCGCTGATCCGGCGCAGCGTGGAGCAGCTAGGCTTTAAGTGGAGTGATACAAAGATTCTGCTAAGCAGCCAGGCGCACTACGACCACGCGGCCGGTGTAGCAGAGGTATTGCGCGAGACTCCCGCGCGGCACATGGTGATGGATGGCGATGTGGATGTGATCCAGAGCGGCGGCGCGACGGATTATGACAAGACACTGGACCGTTTCCCGCCCGCGCGCGTGGATCGCGTGCTGCACGATGGCGATACGGTTTCGCTGGGCGGCACGGTGATTACGGCGCATAAGACCGCCGGTCACACGAAGGGCTGCACCACATGGACCATGCAGACGCACGAGGGTGGCCGTACGCTGAACGTCGTCATCGTGGGTGGATGGGCTTGGAATCCAGCGGTGCGCCTGGTCACGGCTAATGGCGAGACAGCGTCGTATCCCGGCATCCAGCAGGATTTTGAGCACGCCTTTGCGGTCTACGATGCGCTGCCGTGCGACATCTTTCTGGGCGCGCATGGTGTGTACTTCAACATGCTGGCGAAGCTGGATCGCATGCCGAAAGAAGGCAACGCAGTGTGGATTGACCCGGACGGCTACCATCGCGCGCTGGCCGAGAAGGAAGCTGCGTTCCACAAGGAAGTTGCGCTGGAACGCGGACAGCCGTAGCTCCTTATGACGGTATCCGCCTTATATCTGCCCTAAACGGTTCAAGCCACCATTGCAGAATGGAAAGTACGGAACGTTGAAGCCGTATTTTACCTGGGTGTTGCTCCAGGCCAGGATTTTTAGCGCGCCTTCTACCCGCAAATGGCAGAATAGCCCGGCACTGGGCCGGGCTTATGTTTTTGTTCAGGGTCAGTGATAATGCCGGAGGCGTCGAAGCCTCGATGGCTGATCGTCAGATGCGCATGGGCATGAGGATGTAGCGGTATTTCTGGTCTTCGTTGCTGTCTTCGGGCCGCATCTGGCCGGCGGATTGGGCGTCCTTGAACTCCAGGCGAACTTCGCCGGCAGTGCCGATGGCTTTAAGAAAGTCGATGAGGTAGCTGGAGTTGAAGCCGACGACGAGCGGGTCGTAGTTGTATGGGGTTTCGATGATGTCTTCGGACTCCCCGGATTCGGTGGACTGGGAAGACACGCGGAGTTCGTTCTGCTCGAGGCGGATCTTGATGGCTCCGGAGCGCTCGTCGGCGAACTGCGAGACGCGCTGGAGAGCGCCCATCAGGTCCTCGCTGCGCACGATGACAAACTTGTTGTTGTCGCGCGGCAAGACGGCTTCATAGTTGGGGAATTGGCCGGTGAGCTTGCGGCTGGTGAGGACGCGGCCTCCGATGCGGAAGAAGAGCGTGGTCTCGTCGTCCGCGAATTCGACGTGTTCGTTTTCACCGGCAGTGGCGAGCAGGCTTTGCAGTTCGCCCAGTGCCTTGCGCGGGATAAGGGTTTTCTTTTCGCCGGAGATGGGTTCGGGCAGTTCGCCGATGCGCTCGATGTGCGCGAGGCGATGGCCGTCGGTGGCGACCATGGCCATGCTCTCGGATTTGAGGACGAGCAATGCACCGTTCAGAGTGTAGCGGCTCTCCTCGCTGGAGATGGCGAAAATAGTCTTCGCAACCATGCCACGAAGGGCCGCGGCGTCGATGCGGATGGCCCCGGCGGACGGAAAGTCTGGTACTTGCGGGAAGTTGGCGCGGGCCATGCCGACCATCTTGGTGTTGGAGCGGCCGGCCTTGATCTGCACCCAGTGGTTGTCCATCAGCTTGATGGAGATGTCGCCTTCGGGCAGGAGGCGGATGTAGTCGTAGAGCTTGCGCGCGGGGACGGTGCATGCGCCGGGCTTCTTGACCTTGGCCGGGCAGCTGGTGCGGAGGCTCTGGTCCAGGTCGGTGGCGGTGATGGAGAGGCGTTCGCCCTGTGCCTCAAAGAGAAAATTCGACAGGATTGGGATGGTGGTCTTGCGCTCCACGACGGACTGCGCGGCGGTGAGTTCACGCAGCAGTTCCGCGCGGGACACGGTGATGTCGAGATTGCCGGTGGGCGGGGCCGTGGGTGTGGCGTCAAGCGCGATGGGTGAAGCGGTGGTGGACACGGACGAGACCTCCAAAAAAGAGCGGTTCTGGGACAGACGGATGCGCAATGAGCGCCTACTACCGCCGCCGGAGTGTACCTCAGCCTATCACCGCCCCGGCGCAACGGGATAGCACTGGTGCTGGCTGCCGAGGGCGTACCTTCCCGGCTGCTGTTTCAGGTTCATCGTAGCGCGCAGGGGCATGTGGAGAGCGTGGAGGTTCGGTGGAGAACGTGGATCGTCTGCCTGCCTGCCTGCGATGCCTGTGCGTTGTGCGAGGAAGGCTTCTAAGGAAATAGTTGTAAAGAAAGAGTTTGAATAGTAGCCGTAGCCGTTGCGCTTGCAAATGTGGAAGGCTGGCCGAAGCTGTACAAACTGCATGGGTTGCGTAGCGGATGTGTTTTAGGAAACTAGTCCCTGCATGGAGGACCGTGCGGATCGTTCGTGCAGGGACCGCTCGAGGGCGCCGGATTTTCACGGAATGCACAGGGGATGCATAGGCCGCTGTTTGCCGATGCGCGGTTAACAAGTGGAAACCTGGAATGTATTCACGATTCATTGGGGATTGCGAGTTCAGCATTCCACAGCGGGGAGTAAGAGGCGGAGAATAAAGCGGGATATCCACGGATTGCACGTGTGCGCCGGGGAGGGTGCAAAAGATGGTTGCCGCGCAGTGCCGGACTTAGCGATAGTGTGAATGAACGGATTGTTTTTGGAGGATGACGGGATGCGGTGGGCAGCGTTGGTGTTGGGTTTGGCAGTCATGGTTTCCACACAGGCGCAAAGCGTGGCGGGCACCACACCGTCGAGTACAGTGGCAAAACCGGCACCTGCGCCAGGGGCAATTGCGGCGCATCCTGAGTGGCCCAAGGCAGCGCCGGACGATGTGAAGAGTCCGCAGGCGATCATTGCGGCGTTGTCGGACAGCATCTCCGGCGAGGCAGGCATGCCGCGCAACTGGGATCGCTTTCGTTCGTTGTTTGTGCCGGGCGCAGGGCGGCTGGTGATCACGCGCGTGCCGAGGTCTGGTCCCACGGATGTCACCGTGCTTTCGATGGAAGACTACATCGCACGGTCCAGCGGGAACGCGCCGCAGAGTTTCTACGAGATTCCGATCGCGTACCAGGTGGAGAGCTTTGGCCGCATGGCGCATGTGTATGAGTCGTACGGTCTGCACCACACGCGAAGGGATGCGCCGTTTGTGCGCGGGGTGAACAGCTTTGAGTTGCTGTCGGATGGGTCGCGGTATTACGTGCTGCAGGTGTTCTGGGATACGGAGCGGGCGGATAATCCTTTGCCGGAGACGTTGCGCAGAGCGAAGTAAGCAGATTGTTAGAACCCACCTTCACGCGGAGCGTTAGGTGGGGCACCCTGGATCCAAGCATGGACAAAATTGATGCGGCCTTCATGTGGATGTGATTTTATTCAGTCATGACACAGACATCTGTCCTGACCCGCCGCCGTTTCCTGACGCAAACGCTTGCCTGGAGCGCGATGGCCGCGGGAGCGCATCGTGGCATGGCGTTTCCAGCGGCGCACCACGATGCGGAGACGGCCCATGCGCTGGTGCTGGGCGACTGGGGCTACCTGGATGCAGCGAAGAGCAAGGGACCGGACTTTGCAGCGCAGACACAGGTCGCGCGTGGCATGCAGCACTATGCGATTGCCAGTAATCTCCGCGCGGACGCGATGTTCTTCCTGGGGGATAACTGGTACGGCGACCTGCCGGGCGGGGCGGCGTCCGGGCGCTTTCGCACGCAGTTCGAGCAGCAGTATCCAGCGGACGTCTTTCCGGGCCGGGTCTACACCATGCTTGGCAATCACGATTACCAATACATGCCGGCGGATGTGAACAAGCTGGAAGCAGAGTTGGAGTACGCGCGGACGGGCAAAGGCCTGGACGGTAGACCGACACGCTGGACGCTGCCGGCACGCTGGTACACGTTCGACTTTCCGCTGCGGAAGCCGGTGATGCGCTGCATCGTGCTGGACAGCAACATGCCGCGCGCGGACGGTGCCGCCCGCCATGGCGTGGACTTCTTCCTGACGCCCGCGCAGCAGGCAGAGCAGTTGACCTGGTTTCAGCAGCAGTTGCAGCGCCCGCGCGATCTGCCGTTCCTGACGGTGATGGCGCACCATCCCATCTATTCCAATGGGCCGCATGGCGATCATCCGGTGCTGATCCGCGACTGGGCACCGCTGCTGCGCAAGTACAAGGTGGACTTGTACATGGCAGGGCATGACCACGATCTGCAGGTGCTGCAGTTTGAAGGTGAGCCAACGACGCACTTCCTTTCTGGCGGTGGTGGCGCGGATCTGTACATTCTGCAAAAGGATGGGCTGGACCGTGGCCCATACGCGCAGGAGGTGCACGGCTTTAGCCACCTCTCCGTTTCGTCGCACGAGTTGAAAGTGCAGCACCTGGACGCGGATGGCCGCTTTCTGTTCGGGGTGAGCCGGGACAGGGCGGGCAAGGTGCGGCAATTGACTGCGTAGGTCCGCAGGGTGTCCCGTCTTCGCGAAGCCAAGGTGGGCCGTACAGGCAGGTATGTGTATGAAAACGACGTGCAAGACACGAAGCTTTACCGCTGCGCGGTGAAGCCATGGACCGTGGTTCGAAATCGCTATATCTCGTCTGCTGCTTCTTCGGCCTCAGCCTGCTCCGCGGCTTCCTGCTCGGCAAGCACCTTTGGAAGCCTGGCCAATGGTTTGCCCGCAAGGTAATCTTCGATTCGCTGGATGAGGAGCTCTGCTGATGCCGGAGCGTCCGCGAGCTTTTCAGCAAATTTCCTTCCCGGATGGACGATATCCCAAGGGGACTTATACTGCGTTGCCCTTCGTTTCCCTGGATCTTTGTTGCCGAAACCATCAAGAGCGACCTCGAGATTGGAAGCTTCCGATATCGAGCTTTCGTGATGACGGAGGCGATCTGCTAATGCCTTTCCAGACGCTGACACGTCTCGACTTAATCCACCTTTACGGCCACCCTTCGGAATGGCCTTACCGACATAGATGGGTTTGGCTTGAACGCCATCTTGGTTTGCAGAACTAATGGGCGCGTAGGCATGAAATGGCCCAGAGTAGTACATGACGTACACTCCAGCACCAACGATCGAGTCTGTTTCGGAGAGCGGCATCCCTGGTCGTCCAAGCAGTTCGTTCTCGATGCTTTTTGCAAGGTTGAGCTTGTCCAGTGGATTATAAGGCTGAGACTTTACGGTGCTCACGTGCTCAGTTTCTCCATGACAGCACTTCCGACACATTGAGCGAGTTCCACGGGCACGGCGTTTCCAAGTTGCCGCATGGCTTCACTCCAAGAGCCGTGAAAGACATAGGTATCCGGAAATGTCTGAAGGCGCGCGCTTTCCCTGACCGAGAAATACCTCACTGAGCCGTCAGGGCGCGCAAGCATGTTTTCTCCACCAGGAACGCCGTGGACCCCAGCCTTAAGCGTTTTTGCCGGTTCGTCCAAGGGACTTCCTGTATGCCCTGCATACGTTCGCGCTCCCGGCTGAAACTGATGGTTCCAAATCTCCGCGGCTTTGCGCGGCTCCGCCTCTGGGTCCGGAAGACCGGTAAGGGCGTCCCTGACCGTGCGCCATGCGGAAGAGGAGGGCTTGTGCTTGAGAGTGCGAGCTCGCTCCAGGACACGCGGTGAGACGCAACGCGCTCCCTTCGCGACTCTGTTCCGCTCCCAATAGACGGACTCCATGACCTGCTCCCAAACAAGAGCGTCGAAAGAGTGTGTTTCCTGGGGGAAGTTCCATGAAATTTTCAGGTCATCACGGAAACCGACGAAGAATACCCGCTCACGCCGCTGAGGAATTCCGAAGTTTGCGGAGTTAAGTACCTGGGCCACAACTTTGTAATGCAGGTCTTCCCGCTTTCCACTTGTGTGGTGCCGCTCTAGGCGCGATAGGTGATCGTTCCAACTCTCGGCGGCATTGCGGGCAAGGGCCGGGTGCTCCATTTGGAGCTTGATGTACTCGTAGTAGTTGCGAAAGGTTGTCCGGGTCAGCCCTTTCACATTTTCGAAGATAAAGGCCTTTGGCTTTGCTTCCCGAACCGCGCGAACCGCTTCGGGGAACATGTCGCGAGAGTCATTGTAGGCCTGGTGCTTGCCGCCAACCGAGAACGGTTGGCAGGGTGGACCGCCCGACACCAGATCGATCTTTTGGTCGTATTTCCTGAAGTCAATTGTCCGCACGTCACAGCGACTTACATTCCAGTCCTTAACGGAACGCACTTGACGCGTTTGATTCTGTCGAATGGTGTCGCAGCAATACGGATCGCGCTCAATGACGTTGACCGGTCGGAAGCCCGCCTCGTGAAGGCCAATTCCCAAACCTCCGGCACCCGCGAAAAGCTCGATGGATTTCATCTGTCTAGGAATGATCTTACCTGCTCGGCAACAGCATCCATGTTACTAAGCTGACATTCCCATATCGTCATGGCCCGCCATCCTTGCTTTAACAACTCACTTGCGACGTATTCGTCACGCCTCTGGTTTCTCTCCATCTTGGGAGCCCAGAACTCCAATCGGCTCTTTGGCATCCGGGTGAGTTTGCAGGTCTCGTCTGGATGTCTGTGCCAAAAGCAACCGTGAATAAAAATTACTTTTCTTCGGCTGGCGAAGACGAGATCAGGTGTGCCAGGCACGGCGCAACCATGCAAGCGATACCGGTAGCCCATCGCATGGATGAGCTTGCGAACCGCCATCTCGGGACGCGTGTTCTTGGAGCGGATGCGCGCCATTCTCTCGCTGCGTTCCTTCCGCGTGAGGGTGTCCGCCATATGTCTTTCAGATGCGGCAACAGGTCCAGAACAGGCGATTCTGAGGCGTTTGGCGAGGCCGAGCAACTTGCGCGCAGTCTCCTTCGGTACTGCGGGCAGCGGCGTTGGTCGAAGGAGGTTGAAGCCGCCGAAGGCGAGCGCGGTTGAAGCTTTGCCGCAATGGCGCGTGTTAGTTCGTGCTGCTCGCGTTGTGTTTACCGCAAATTTACGTGCGGATGAGATGCTGTAGGTGTCACTCTGAACAGTTTGCGCCCGTGAGCCGGGCAGTTGACCCAAGAAGTCACGCCCCAGCGTGCGCACAGACAGCGCGCAGGGCGCTTGTCACCCGCATTAGGAGAGCCATGAAGAAGTTCCATAGCAGACGTACGCTGGCCCTGGCCTGCGTTTTAAGCACGGCAGGCCTGGCAGGCGCGGCGCACGCGCAGTCGACGACCCAGGGTGCCATTGCCGGAACGGTGTTTGATGCAAGCGACGCCGCTGTTCCGGGCGCGACGATCGTGATCCACGACAACGGAACCAATCAAGAGGTGACGCTGACCAGCAGTGGCAGCGGCGAGTTTCGCGCGCCGCAGCTGACGCCTGGCACGTACACGGTCACCATCACCGCCCCTGGCTTCTCGGCCTCTAGAACATCGCAGATCGTGGTGCAGGTGAACCAGGTGTCGGAACTGAATCCGCACCTGCAGGCCGGCAACACCTCGGAGACGGTGCAGGTGACGGCGGACATTCCCGCGATCAACTTCGATTCCCCGGTGTTTGGCGGATCGCTGAGCAATCGCGAGATTGAGAACATTCCGATCAACAACCGGCGCTGGTCGTCCCTGGCGTTGACGACGCCGGGCGTGACAAACGATGCGTCGGGTTTCGGTTTGTTGAGTTTTCGCGCGATCTCAGCCGTGCTGAACAATGTGCAGATTGACGGAGCGGACGATAACCAGGCGTTCTTCAGCGAGGAGCGTGGGCGTACCCGCGCGGGGTACTCTACATCCCAGGCGATGGTGCGCGAGTTCCAGGTGAACACGGGCGTGTATTCGGCGGAGTTCGGACGCGCGGTGGGTGGCGTGATCAACTCCGTGACTAAGACCGGAACCAATCAGCTGCATGGCGAAGCGTACTTCTATCGCCGCGACGACCAGACCAGCGCGTATAACCCGTATACGTCGCTGGGTTTCTTTAACTCCGCCGGTGTGTTCACGACGGTTCCATTCCGTCCAAAGGACAAGCGTAATCAATATGGGTTTGAGGTTGGCGGTCCGCTGATCAAGGACAAGCTGTTCTGGGTGTACGCGTTTGACGTGTTTGACCGGCAGTTCCCAGGTGTTGGGCGCGCGAGTTCGCCGACGACGTTCTTTGCAACAGCGGATGCGGCCCTGCCGGGTGGCTACACATGCAATACAGCGACGGGAGCGATCACGAAGCCCAGCACGACGGCCGCTAACCCGTCCGTGCCTGATACCGGTGCGTGCCTGATCGGCGCCCGCCTGAAAAGTACGTACGCAGCAGGCGTGGCCAGCTATAACGGTGGCCTGCAGGCGCTGAATACGGATCTGGGGCAGGTGCCGCGTTACGGCCACCAAAACATCAACACGCCCAAGATCAACTGGCAGGTAACGCCGAAGCACAATGTGAGCTTCCTGTATCACCGGCTGCGGTGGGATTCACCGGGCGGCGTGCAGACCCAGAGTAGCGTGTCCGACGCCATCGACAGCTTTGGCACGGATTTTGTGAAGCTGGACTATGGCCTGGCGACGCTGGATTCGTTGTTTACCGCGCGCATCGCGAACGAGCTCCGCTACCAGTACGGGCGCGAGCTGAACGATGAGGGGCAGCAGCCGTATTCCGCATATACCCTGCAGAACCTGCAAAACAAGACCACGGGGAATGTGGCGGCGTACAGCATCTTCTCGTCCGCTGGTTTCTCGGCGGGACAACAGACGTACTCCAACCGCGTGGCGTATCCCGATGAACGCAAGTGGCAGATCGGCGACACGGCGAGCATCAGCCTTGGAAAGCACAATCTGCGTGTGGGCGAAGATGTGGTCCATAACAACGATGTACAGAATCAGCTGTTCCAGGCGCAGGGAACGTTTACCTACAGCACGTCGATTGCGAACTACCTGTCAGACCTGCTGCTGCCTGGCGGGTCATGCAACACCACACTGACCGGCGTGGGCACGCTGCCCTGCTACAACACGTACGTGCAGGGCTACGGACCGGCGGCCTTTACGCTGAGCACGACGGATCTTGGCTTCTTTGTGCAGGATGATTGGAAACTGACACCGCGTCTGACGCTGAACCTTGGTGCGCGATACGACTACGAGATGCTGCCATCGCCGTACGCGAATCTGACGACGATTCCGCAGACGGCGAACGCACCCAGCGATAAGAACAATGTTTCGCCGCGGGTGGGCTTTGCGTGGGACCCGTACGGACAGGGAAGGACCGTGGTGCGCGGCGGCTTTGGCATGTACTATGGCCGCATTCCGAACTCGGTTCTGCTGGGCACGCTGCAGAACACGGGTTCCGTGAACAGCCAGACGACAGTGAGCTATACGCCAGGCACGCCGGGACAGCCGACCATCCGCAACCAGGTTTCCGGTAGCGGCGCGGCACCGTCCAGCATTTACTACTTCGACAAGCATTTCCAGAATCCGTACACGGAGCAGGCTGACTTTGCCGTGCAGCAGGACATGGGCTTCAACAACGTGCTTTCCGTGCAGTATCTCGGCGCGTTCGGACGCGAGCTGCCGAACTACATCAACACAAACCTTGACCCAACCCAGGCGTACAACGTGACGTACAACATCGTGCCGAACGCGACGGGCAGTTGCGGCCCAACGGTGTGCGGCCCCATTACCGAGCGTGTATATGGCGGACGCAAGCAGATCAATGCGGCGGGCACGCTCTCGAATACGTATAACGGCACGCCGGTGACGCCGAATACGCAGTTTGCCGGGATCACGGACGTGATCAGCAACATCAATTCGTCGTACCACGCCTTATCCGTGGATGTGACCAATCGCAGCTTCCATTGGGTAACCTTTGACGCAAACTATACGTGGGCGCACGCGCAGGACTTCTCGCAGTTGCAGACGACGGGAACAACCACGAATAACTGGATCGATCCGTTTGGCAACCAGCGGGCGAACTACGGCAACTCGAATCTTGATGTGCGCCACCGTGCCGTGGGCTGGGCCATTCTGAACATTCCTGGCGTCTCGGCCAAGGACACGCTGGTGTCATACGTTGCCAATGGCTGGTCGATCAAGCCGCTGGTGCAGGTGCAGTCGGGGCTGCCGTATTCGGCGACGGTAAGCGGGTCCACGCCACAGCAGTGCAATGCCGTTGGGTGTCTGGCAACCTCGGCGGCGACGACCTCGGGCGTGCAGGGAACCAGCATTTCGTACATCCCGCAGATTGGGCGCAACACCTTCCGGTTTCCGCAGACAATCAACGTGGATACACGCGTGCAGAAGGACTTCCGGATTCACGACAACTACACGCTGCAGGTGATTGCGGAGGCGTTCAACCTGGCCAATCACCAGAACGTGACGACGCTCAACACCGGCGCGTACACGCTGACGTCCACGGCGAATGCGAATCCGGCGCTCGCACCGACGGCGACGCTGACCCCGACGACCAACTTTGGCACCGTTTCAGCGACGAACAGCACGTATGCGTTTGCGCCGCGGCAGTTCCAGTTTGCGTTGCGGTTGGCGTTTTAACCGTCCGTACACGCAACATGCGCGTGGAGTTGCGTGTCTCCTCCTGTAGTACGGATACATCTTCGGGCAGTGGCTTCGGCCACTGCCCGTTTTCATTGCACGCAACGGTACTTTGCAAGTTTGGCGCGAAGCGGCTAGGCTTCCGGTACACCAGTTTCTTTGTGCCAGGCCTCGCGGGATACCACATCGCAAGGCCGGTGAGTGCCGCATTTTCTCAGGTCTCGACCATGAGCCGTATCGCAGAGGTGCTGCTACCGGCATGGTTCGTCCTGGGGAATTTTCGCGTGCGCCGTGGTTGCCGTTTCCAGATTGTGCTGCTGTTGTTGCTGCTGTGGAGCAGAGGCCCGGCGATGCGTGCGCAGGGCGTGAGTACGGGGGCGCTGGGCGGCGTGGTCACGGACCCCTCCGGCGCGGCGGTTGCGGGTGCCGCAGTGACGCTGGCAAGCGCGGCAGACGGTGCTGTGCGAGCCGTGGTGAGTGACCGCCTGGGCGAGTTTCTGTTCGGCGAACTACCGCCTGGAACCTACCGGCTGCGCATTGCCGCCAGTGGCTTTGATGACCTACAGGTAGCGGATCAAACAGTCGAACTCGGGCGGACGGCACGGATCGCGCCGTCACTTCAAATCGGAACGCAGGCGCAGACGGTGCAGGTACGGACAGAAAGCGAGTTGCCGGAGTTTGAGGCGCCAGTCAATGCGAATCTGTCACCCGAGGAACTGCAACGGTTGCCGGTGGATGGGCGGCGGTTTCAAAGCCTGGCACCGTTGACGCCGCTGATCAGCGCGGAGGATGCCGCGCCAGACAACGATCCCGAGGACAGCAACGGCAGCCGGGAGGCGGGCGATGCTGCCCCGGATACGGATGCAGTACGGCTCTCGGCTCGCGGAATGGACCCGCAGCACAACAGCTATCAATTGAATGGGCTGAGTCTGACACGCGCCTTCGATGGTGAGCCGCGCGGCGGACGGCTGGTGCCGTTCAGCGTGGCGATGGAGGGCGTGCGCGAGTTCCAGGTACGGGCCGTGGGGATGGGAACGTCGCTGGGCCGTGACGCGGGTGCTTCGGTGAACACGGTGACGCGGCGCGGTGAGGCTGGGGTGCATGGGTCGGCGTTCGTCCTGCTGCGGGCCAGCGGCGTGGCGGCGGCGAATCCATTTGCGGTAAGCACGCGGTATAACGGCGGTGTTCCGCTGACACAGTTCGTCAAGCCACGTGACTTGCGCCAGCAATTTGGCGGATCGTTTGGCGGTCCGCTGGTGGGTGGCGCTTCACGTCCCCAGGTGTTTGGGTTTGTCGCGGCGGAGGGGCAGCGGCGAAGCTTTCCGGCGGTGTCGTCACCGGCTGATCCGAATTTCTACAATCTTTCCGCGATACAGACGGCGCTGCTGGCGAACCGTGGCGTAAATACGGCTGCGACCGCCAAAGCGTTGACGTTTCTGGACGGATTAACAGGCCGGGTGGATCGCCGGGCGGATGAGCTTGCCCTGTTGCCCCGGGTGGATTGGCAGCCGGGATCGCGGGTCTCAGTGTCGGCGGAGTGGGCCCGGGTGCGATTCCGTTCGCCGTCAGGGCAGCGGAGCGCACCCGTGGTGGACCGGGGGCGTGCGAGTTATGGCGGTATCACGACGCATACGGATTCGGCGCTGGTGCATGGTGCGTTTGCCCTTTCGCCGCGCTGGCTGGGAGAGTTACGCGGACAATGGAGCCGGGACGCGGCGTTCGCGGAGGTGCCGCCGCCGCTTGCCACGGAGCCGCAGACGGGACCGGCGGGTGCGGCACCCGAGGTTTCGATCGAGGGCGGCTTCATCTTCGGCAACGCCGCCACGATTGGCGCGCGCCGGTTGCCCGAGGAGTTTCGAACAGAAGGCGCTGGACAAATCAGCTACAACGGGAGCGCGCATACGGTTACTGTTGGCGCGGATATCAGCGGGATCGACGAGCGCATTGGAAGCCGCGACGCGTCGAGCGGAGCCTACCTTTACAGCAGTGGAACAACGAACGGGCGCGCGGGCGGGTTGGTGGACTTCATTACGGATTACACGTACTCGGCAACGAGCTACCCCAATGGTGGATGTCCGTCGATTTACGCGGCAATCCACCTGTTCTGCTTCCAAAGCTTTCGGCAGACCTTTGGAACCATGCCGGAGACCAGGTTCCATACGGTGGAGGAAAGCGCGTTTGCGAATGATGCCTGGCGGGTGACGCCGCGCCTGCGCCTGTCGGCCGGGATACGGTATGAGTACAACCGGTTGCCGCCGCCGCAGCGCCCGAATGCGGCACTGGACGCGGTACTCGGAGCCGTGGCGAATGGATTTGCGGCGAGCGGGTCGATGCCGTCAGATACCAACAACCTGGCTCCACATGCGGGCATTGTGTATGCGCCGGGAACTCGCACGGTGCTGAGGATGGGATACGGATACCGCTTTGGACGGGTGCCTGGGCGCACGATTCAGGCGGCGCTGGAGAACACAGCCGAGCCGGCCAGCCAGTCGCGGCTGCGGCTGACACCGCGCACGGTGCTGGACCCCGCCTGCGCTTCGGCGGGAACGAATTTTGGATATCCCGCGACGTATACCTGCTCACCATTTGGGGCGGTGGCGGAGAACGCCGCGACCGTGTTTGCGCGCGGGTTTCAGGCACCAGCGGTGCAGACCGGCGAAATCTCCGGGACACGCGAGATGGGCCGGAACACGACGGTAAGCGCGAGCTATGTCTTCGCGCTGATGCGGCAGCTGGGCAACACGACGGATCTAAACGTCGCGCCCTCGACGTCGCGGATTGCGTTTCAGATCGTGCGCAACGGAGGTGAGCCGGGGGCGCGTGGTGGCGACATTTACAACGTGCCGCTTTACACGGCACGGCGCTCACCGGCGTTTGGACCAGTGACGGCTTTGCTTTCGAACGGCACGGGAACGTTTAACGCGCTGGCCCTTCAGCTGGAACGGAGGACGGGCCGGGGACTGACGTCGCGGGTGTCATGGACGTACGGAAAAGCGCTGGATACGATACGCAGCACGGGCCCGGTACCAAACGAAAATGCACAGTTCGATCCGTTTGATCCCTTGTACGACCGGTCGCCTTCGAACTTTGACCGCCGGCACCGGGTGGTGGCTGCTGCTGTTTGGGAGCCGCTACGGACCGAGGGGCCCGTGCGCCCGTTACGTGTCCTGGTGAATGGATGGAGCGTGTCTCCAGTGGTGCTGCTGACCAGCGGGCGTCCGTACAGCTACCGCATTGTGGGCGGAACGGCGCTTCCCGGTGGACGGTACAGCCTGAACGGTTCCGGCGGCGCGACGTATTTGCCGTCCGTGGGGCGCAACACACTGCGTCTGCCATGGACGGAGAATGTGGACCTGAGAGTTTCGCGTGCGTTTGCCTTGCGGGAAGGTTCGATACGGGAGCGGTGGCGCATGCGGCTGAGCGCGGAAGCGTTCAATCTGTTCAATCATGTAAACGTCACGGCGGTCGAGCAGAGGGCGTTTATACCAGGCACGGCGGCCAACGGCATCATGCCGCTCGTCTTTCAGGATGCCGCGACGATCGCGTCAGAGGGTCTGACAACGCGCGCGTTCGGTACGCCAACGAGTTCAGCTGACAGTCCGGCGCGGGAACGGCGGTTGCAGGGCGGGGTCCGGCTGGAGTGGTAGTGGGCGGTTGGTGTTCTGGTCATGGCAAGTACCTCAGCGGCTAACTCTGCCGTCGACCGCGTCATTCTTTTGCAGCGCCGTCTACACTACTCATGGTGGCCGACCTCGCCGAACCCCCTCCGCCACGGCATGCTCCCCGAAAGCCCAGGGGCCACACACCCGTGCGGCAGCCGCACACAACGGGAGCCCCGGCTGCTCCGACGTTTTACCTCATGGGCCGTCAGCCCGTTCGCCTGGAAGCCATCCTGCTGGCGATCGTGACCGCCGCGGGTGCGCTGTTGTCGATCTCTCATGGCCTGGGCCACGCCGGAAGGACACATCGCACCTCAAGCGGCACCGGCGCGGCCCGTTCCGCGAGCGCCGCGCCCGGAGCCGCGTCGGCAGACGAGGAGAAAGACGATGATCCAAACCAGGTCGACACCATCGTTCTAGGCGATCCCGCAGATGCTCCGGTGCCTGCGCGCCGGGGAGAACACGCCAGCAACGTTCATGCGACCATCCTTGTTCGCCTGCCCCGCTTTGGCGATCAGGTGGGTCTGATTCCCGACACACCCGCCGGCCACCTGCTCTACCGCTGGCTCGCCGCCTTCAACCAGGCAAGCTACCCCGCGCTGCGCAATGCTCTGCCCAATCAAGCGTCCGCGTCCGCAGCCACCGCACAAATCGTGTTGCGGCAGCAGACTGGCGGCTTTACCCTGCTCTCCGCCAGAGAGGTCCAACCTGGTGTCCTGGTGTTTCGGCTTCGCGACCAGACTTCTTCCGCGATGGAGAGCCTGGGCACGCTGCAGGTGCGGCCAAACTCCAGCCCGGCCGGGATCGCGAGCTTCAGTATTCGTGCCATTCCGCAGGCCGGCAGACATGCTGAGTGATCGACGAAGAAGCCATTCAGCCTGTTCAGGGTTGCGGAGCCACGCGAGGCGCTTTAGCCTGAAGCCATGGCAGATACGAACGCAGGTGATCCCCGCATCGGCGTGACCAACAACGAGAGCGCCGCGACGAAGCATCTGGTGGAGGCGTACAGCGAAACACCGGTGGTGGATGAGCAGTCGGGCCGGACCTGCACGTTTTGCGGGAACGCCGGGTTTCGGCGGTCGCGGCTGCGGTTTACCGATCTGTTGCAGTTGGTGATGTTGAAGTTTCCGGTGCGGTGCACGCGGTGCGGGCAGCGGCAATATGTCGCGTATGGCGTGGCGTCCGTGGCGCAACCGGCGAAGGCGCAGAGCGCCGGGCCTTCGCCGGATAAACCTGGCAGCTGGAAGCAGTTCACCGGGGAGGTGCCCAGCACGCTGACGCATGCACGCCCGGCCTCAACGATGGCTGAACCGGTGGCGGAGCGGTTGGACGATGCGTTTAAGCCAGGCCCGCCAGCCCACCTGGGCATACCGGTGACGAACAGAGAGCCGGTACCGCAGCCGTATGCCGCTCCCGTTCCCGTGATGCAAAGCCCGCCGCGCGCACCGTCGCCACCCTCATCTCCGGCACAGAGCAGCACGCCGCCCGCGAGCACGCCCTCCCGCCGCAGTGACGACAGCGGCATCTGGTAAGGGCGCCACGCCCGGGATGCCAACTTCGACCATAGCCGCCGCGCCATCGCCGGGTCTATTTGCGCGCCTGAGACCGTGTGCCGGGCAGACCGCGTATTCCGCGTCATTGCTGTTAATGGTGTCGGCGCTGCTCTCCGGCGTTCTGGGTCTGGTGCGGGGCAAGCTGATTGCGTATCTGTTTGGTGCCGGACCGCAGGTGGATGCGTACACCGGCGCGTTCCAGTTGCCGGACACCATCTCGTACCTGCTAATTGGCGGGATCGCGTCCACCACGTTTGTGAAGCTGTTGACGCAGTACGTGGCTGACGGGCGTGAGGCGGAGGGCGACCGCGCGCTCTCGAACATCCTGAACGTGATGGCCGTAATCCTGGTGTTTGCGCTGGTGTTTGCGGCGGTGTTTGCGCCGGTGTATGTGCGGTACGCGTTCCAGAACTTTGAGTCACCCGCGACCGCGCGGCTGTGCGTGCAATTGACGCGGATGTTGCTGGTGAATCAACTGCTGCTGTTTGCGGGAGGCGTCTTTGGATCCCGCCTGCTGGTGCGCAAAATCTTTTTATTTCAAGCAATGCAGCCGCTGCTGTACAACGTTGGCATCATCGCGGGCGCGGTGCTGCTCCATGCGCAACTTGGTATTTACTCGCTGGCGCTTGGCGCGGTTGCGGGAGCGTTTCTGGGGTTTTTCCTGGTGAACTTCATTGGCGCGCGCTCCATCGGCATGCGATGGACGCCGGTGTTCGATTTGCGGCATCCCGCGCTGCGGGAGTGGCTGCGGCTGAGCCTGCCGCTGATGCTGGGGCAGTCGCTGGTGACGCTGGACCCGTGGATTCGCAATCACTTTGCGGGCGAGGTGCGCGGGGCCATCGCGCTGATGAACTACTCGCGGCAACTGTTTAACGCGCCCATGAACATGATAGGACCGGCGGCTGGCGCGGCGTCGCTGCCGTTCTTTGCCACCTTGTGGGCGGCGGGCGACGTGGCGAAGTTCAGCAGCTCGGTCAACCGTGCCGTGTCGCGGCTGCTCTCGGTCAGCCTGCTGCTGACGGCGTGGATGATTGCGCTCGCTGGGCCGGTCGTGGATGTTGCGCTGCGGGGCGGACGCTTCAACGCGGCAGATGCCAGAATGGCGGTGCAGTTGTTCGTTCTGTTTGCGCTGTCGCTTGTCTTCTGGACATCGCAGAACCTGTATGCGCGGGCGTTTTATGGTGCTGGAAATACGCTGACGCCGATGATCTCCGGAACGATCGTGACGGTGCTTTCGCTGCCGGTGTATGCGGCGCTGTTTCATGGCGATGGCATTCGCGGGCTGGTGATTGCGTCGGACTTGGGGATTGCCGCGCACATGCTTGCGTTGGCGGTGCTGCTGCATCGCAAGCGCATGGTGAGCCTTGCCGAACTGGACTACGCGGAAATGGGTAAGGCGCTGCTGGCGGCGTGTGCCAGCGGTTGCGCTGTCTGGATTGTGCTGCGGGCGGTGCCGCTGGGCGGAACGCATGCGGCGAACCTGCTGCGGCTCCTGCTTGGCTCGGTGGTGTGGCTGCTGGGTGCGTATGGCGTGCTGCTGGCGACGCGCTCGGCGCTGCCAAACGCGATTTTGCGCAGGAGAGCAAGCGCGTGACGTACTTCATGACGACGGAACGGCTTGGCTTCCGGCAGTGGACGGCTGCCGATTTGCCGCTGGGAAGAACGCTGTGGACCAGCCCAGACGTGATGCGGCACATGGGCGGCGCAATGACGGACGACGCGGCCGCGGCACGGCTTGCCCTGGAGATGGAACGGCAGCAGCGGCTTGGCTTTCAGTACTGGCCCATGTTTCTGCTGGGAACGGGCGAACTTGCGGGGTGTGCTGGGTTGCGGCCATTTCACGATGCGGCGGACGTGATCGAAATCGGTGTATACGTGGCACCGGCGTTATGGAGCGGACGCTTCGGCGAAGAGGCGGCGCGAGCGGTGATCGCATGGGCCTGGCAGCACACTGATACGGCGGCGCTGGTGGCTGGGCATGGGCCGGAGAATGCCAACTCGCAGGCGCTGATTGAGCGGCTGGGCTTCCGGTACACGCATCATGAGGCGTGGGGTCCGCTGGGGAGAATGCACCCGTATTACAGGCTGGATCGTTCCGTGTGAGCGATTGTATTCTCTTACGCCTAAACCCACCTTAGCTTCGCGAAGGTGGGGCACCCTGGACTAAGTAGTTGCCTTACAGCCGGGTGTGCCGTAGGCGCAGGGCGTTGGCGATGACGGAAACGGAACTGAGGCTCATCGCGGCGGCGGCAATCATGGGATTGAGCAGCAGGCCAAAGAATGGATAGAGCAGGCCGGCGGCGAGCGGAACGCCGAGCAGATTGTAGATAAAGGCGAAGAAGAGGTTCTGCCGGATGTTGCGCATGGTGGCCTGGCTGAGGCGGCGCGCGCGCAGGATTCCGCGCAGGTCGCCGGTGAGCAGGGTGATCCCGGCGGATTCGATGGCTACATCCGTGCCGGTTCCCATGGCGATGCCGACGTTTGCCTGCGCCAACGCTGGGGCGTCGTTGACGCCGTCACCGGCCATGGCGACGCGCGCGCCACGCTCCTGGAGCGCTTTGACGACTGCAGCCTTGCCTTGAGGCAACACATCCGCGTGGAAGGCAATGCCAAGCCTAGCGGCGACGGCGTGGGCGGTGATGGCGTTATCGCCGGTGACCATGATGACCTGAAGACGGGCCGCCTTCAGGTCGCGGATGGCTTCGGGCGTGGACGGCTTGACCGGGTCGGAGACGCTGATGAGGCCGGCGGCGGCTCCATCGACCGCGATCAGCATGACGGTTTGACCGTTGTTGCGAAGATCGTCCGCCGTCTGCGAGAGCGATGCTGTATCGATGCCGAGATCGCGGAGGAGTTCCGCATTGCCGATGGCGACGTGCTTGTCTGCGATGGTGCCACGAACGCCCTTGCCCGTGTTTGAGGTGAACTGCTGCACGGGTATGAGCGGCAGGTGTTTCGCCGCGGCTCCGTTGACGATGGCAGAGGCGAGCGGATGTTCACTTCCCCGCTCCAGGCTGGCGGCGAGTTGCAGCAGGTCGTCGGCAGTGAAGCCCGGTTGCGGAAGGACGGCGGCCAGCGTGGGTTTGCCCTCTGTCAGCGTGCCGGTCTTGTCGACGAGGAGGGTGTCGACCTTGCCAAAGGTTTCAAGTGCCTCGGCGTTACGGATGAGGATGCCATTGCCCGCGCCGCGTCCGGTGCCGACCATGATGGCCATCGGCGTAGCCAGGCCAAGCGCGCACGGGCAGGCGACGATGAGCACGGCGACTGCGTTGACGAGGGCGTGTGCGGCGCGGGGCTGCGGGCCGGCGATGTACCACACGGCAAAGGTGATGGCCGCTACCAGCATGACGGCTGGAACGAAGAAGGCGGCGACGCGGTCGGCGAGGCGCTGGATGGGCGCGCGGCTGCGCTGGGCTTCCCTGACCATCGCGACGATCTGGGAGAGCAGTGTCGCGGCCCCCACGCGCTGCGCACGCATCACGAAGCTGCCGGTGCCGTTGACGGTGCCGCCGGTCACGGTTGCATGCACGTGTTTTTCTACCGGAATGGACTCCCCGGTGACCATGGATTCATCGACAGCGCTACAGCCTTCGAGCACGATGCCGTCGACCGGGATTTTCTCGCCGGGACGGACGCGGAGTGTATCGCCAGGATGTACCTCGTCTAGCGGTACGTCTTTCTCGTGTCCACAGGAGGAGATCCGGCGGGCGGTTCTCGGGGTGAGCCCGAGCAGGGCGCGGATGGCGCTGCCGGTATGGCTGCGCGCACGCAACTCCATGACTTGGCCCAGCAACACCAGCGTGATGATGACGACCGCTGGTTCAAAGTAGAGGGCGACTTCACCGCCTTCCGCGCGGAAGGCAGGCGGGAACAGGTGAGGCGCAATGGTGGCGATGACGCTGTACAGGAACGCGGTGCCGGTGCCGAGCGCGATCAGGGTGAACATGTTGAGGCTGCGATTGATGACCGACTGCCAGCCGCGCACAAAAAACGGCCAGCCGCACCAGAGGACGGCCGGCGTGGCAAGCGCAAGCTCAACCCAGGCCCATGTCCGCAGGGAGAGTAGATGCTGCAGCGGCATCGACCGGAACATTCCGGAGAGCATGAGCGCGAGCAGCGGAACAGCCAACGCGGCGCTGATCCAGAGGCGGCGCGTCATGTCCGCGAGTTCGGGGTTGGCCTCCTCGGCGGTGACTTCCCGTGACTCCAGCGCCATGCCGCAAAGAGGACAGTTGCCCGGCTCGGATCGCACGATTTCCGGGTGCATGGGGCAGGTGTACTCGGTGCGCGTGGCGGGTGCGGTGAGGCTGGCAGGTTCCAACGCCATGCCGCATTTGGGGCAACTGCCTGGCCCTAGCTGGTGAACTTCCGGGTCCATGGGGCAGATGTATTCAGAGGTCATCTGCCGCGAAGTGGGAGGCGCGGTGGTCTGCTCTTTTGGTTGCAAGTAGCGTTGTGGATCGCTGGCGAACTTTGCCACGCAGGAACGGCCACAAAAATAGTAGGTCTGACCTCCGAAGGTCTCCTGCCCCGCGGCTTTTCCGGGCAAGACCTTCATCCCGCAGACGGGATCACGAACGGATTCGGCTTCCTGTGTGTTCACTCTTATTCGATGACGTTGGAGCCGGGAGCGTCTCGCATCCCGGCTCCGGCGTGGCCTCTGGTCAGAGGACCGCAGTCAAAAGCGGTGCTACTTCTGCGCGCGTGCCTTGCGGCGGGCCTCGATGGTGTCGAACTGCACCTGGCTCATCTTCAGCTTGTCAGGGTTGGCTTTGACCCAGGTTGCGAGCGCGTCGTATTTGCGGGTATTCCACCCGCCTTCGAAGTCACCGCCGTTCGTGCCCTGGCTGTTCAGGTAAAAGTTGAAGGCGTCTTCAAGGTTGGTGAACTCGGCGTTGGAGATGGCGTCTTCGGCGAGGATGGCTGGGATAAAGATAACGCCGTCGTGCTTGGCCAGCACCACGTCACCCGGAAGGACGGTAGCGCGGCCGATGCGGATGGGCGCGTTGATGGAGGTCAGCACCATGTCCTTCCACGCGGACGGGTCGTAGGCGCGGTAGAGGCCGTTGAAGTTTGGCAGTTCGCGGTTTTCCTCGGCGTCGCGGATGCTCGCGTCAAAGACGAAGCCGGTGTGGGTGTGCGCGGCGATGCCGCTGCCCAGGTTGGAGCCGATGAGCGTCCCCTCGACGATTTTGCCGAAGCCGTCGGCCACGTAGACATCACCAAGCTGCAGCTCGTTGATGGGCCAGCTATTGTTATTGCCGAAGGCGATGCGCTTCTCGGCCTTGCCCTCTTCGGCGATGGCGCGGGCCATATCCGGGCGCGACGGCATGTACTGCGCGGTGAGCGCGCGGCCGGCGAAGGGCTTGTCCGGGTGCAGCGCCTGAAAGCCGGTGTCGAACTGGCAGTCATAGCCCTTGCCGCGCAGATATTCCCAGATGTCCTCGATGGAGACGTCGAGCGCGCGGGTCAGGAGAGCGTCCGGGACCTTTGGGCGGCCATCGGGGAAGCGGTCGCCCTTCCATTCCGAGGTGTAGAACATCATCTGGTCGTGAGTCATTTTGACTTGGGCGAGCGCGGGCATGGAAGCGGCCAGAAGGCAGGTGGCGAGGGCGGTTTTCAGGATGCGGTGCATGTGTCTCCGTTTCTACAGCAGATTTGGAACGCAAGAACAGAACGCCACGGACGCAAAGGTTTCGCACAGTACGCAACGAGTCTCGGGGCTTCTGTTACCTGGTTCCCGCGTTCTTCGGGGAAGCATTCAGCGTTGGCTCTCCTGAAAGCCGCGTGCCTTAGCTGAACAGTTGGTCGTCAAAGGATTGTTTCTCGTCCCACATGGGTGTTGGCTCGAAGTATCCGACGCCGGGTGCCAGGTGCTGCCGCATGACTTCGTCGTTCAGCGTGACGCCCAGGCCGGGTGTATCTGGCACAGGGATGTAGCCCTGCTGGATGATGGGCTTTGCCACCTCATTGACCAGGTCCTGCCACCACGGCACATCAAGCGAGTGGTTCTCCAGCGCCAGGAAGTTGCGGCTGGCCGCGGCGCAGTGCACGTTGGCCATGCAGGCGACGGGAGTTCCGGCGAAGTGCATCGCCATGGGCACGCCGTACTTATATGCCATGTCACTGATCCTGTGCGTGCGCAGGATGCCTCCCGAGGTGGACAGGTCCGGGTGGATTTTATCGACCGCATGATTGCTGCACAGCTTCTCGAAGTCTGCGATCTCGTAGATGTCTTCGCCGGTAATCGTGGGCGTGGTGGTCGCGTCCGTGATCTGCTTTAACAGTGCGGTCTCCCACCAGGGAATCACATCCTCCATCCACTCGAGGTTGTACTTTTCATAGGCGCGGCCCAGACGGATGATCGAGTTCACGCCCAGGTGGCCAAGGTGGTCGGTGGAGAGCGGGATCTCGTAGCCGATGGCCTCGCGAATGGTGGACATGTATTCGCAGTAGACATCGATGCCCTTGTCGGTCAATTCATTGCCGGTGAAGGTGTGCGGCAGGCGCTTGTCGTACTCGATGGAGCGCTGGTCGGCTGGTTCCATCATGGTGCCGGGCTTGCCCTTGAGCAGGTCAGTGCCGATGTCCACCTTGATCCACGTCAGGCCGCGCTCCTTGCGCTCCTTCGCGATGGCGGCGAACTCCTTCGGCGTGTCGGCCTCCGGCGTATCGGCATAGATGCGGATCTTGTCCCGCCACTTGCCGCCCAGCATCTGGTAGATGGGTACGCCGTAGACCTTGCCCACGATGTCCCACAGCGCCATCTCAATGGCGACAACGCCGCCAGCCTGGCGGGAGACACCGCCGAACTGAGCGATCTTCTCGAAGAGGTAATCGACGTTGAGCGGGTTCTCGCCCATGATGCGGTTCTTCAGGACCATGGCGTACTGATAGTTGGCCACGTCGCGCACCTCGCCCAGCCCATAGACACCCTGATTGGTGTCGATCCGGATGATGGGGCAAGGGCTTGGGCCGGGCTTCTTGATCACGGTATAGCGCAGGTCGGTGATCTTGAGCGTGGACGGACTGGAATGCTTGTTGACGTTCTGCACGGACTGCTGCGCCTCGGCGACTGGCATGCCCTTGCCCAGCAGCCCCGCGGCAAACATCGCCATGGTGGACTGCAACATGCCGCGCCGGGAGGTAGTGAAGCGATTGTAAAAAGCCATGCGATTCCCTCTACAGTTCAATGTTCGTGTTGAAACGTTTCATCCCCACCAGACTTCACCTGGCGCAAGGTGCGCCTTGGCAACGTCTGGGTTAATCTCGACGCCGTAGCCGGGCTTATCTTCTATGGTGAAGTAGCCGTTTGTCCAGAAGGGACCCTCGTGGGTGACCAGCGTGGGCCACCAATCGACCCACTTGGCAAGCTCGTGGATGCGGAAGTCCTTCATGGCCGCTGCTGCATGGGAGGAGGCGATGGTGCCGAGCGGGCTTGCCGGATTGTGCGCCGCGGTCCAGATGCCGTACTGGCTGGCGAAGTCGGAGATGCGCTTGGACTCCATCAGACCGCCGGACTTGGGAATGTCAATGTGCACGCCCGCGCATGCTTGCTGTTCGATCAGCGGGCGAAAGCCGTGGAAGCCGTACAAGTTTTCGCCGGTGCAGATGGGTGTGCGCGTCATGCGTGCGAGCCGGGCCATGGCGTCGATGTTCTCGGCAGGCAGCGGATCTTCCACCCACATGGGGCGTATGTGCTCCAACGCATTGAGCAGCTGGATGGAGTCGCCCATGTTGTACTTCCAGTGATTTTCAATGGCGAAGTCCGCGTCGGGGCCGAGCACCTTGCGAACGGCTTCCATGCGCACCACAATGCGGTCGATGTCGCGCAGGGTGAGCTGGTTGGTGTATGGGTCGTGGCCGGGTTCGGAGAAGGTGGGATCGGCGGTAGTCGGGACGGCGTCGCCCTGCACCTTCCACGCGGTGAAGCCGTACGGGTTGTTGGCCAGTTCCTCTTCCATCTGGCGCGGCCAAGAGGCGGCATCGGCCGGATTCGTCGCGGGTGCCTGTAGGGTGCGGTAGAAGCGGACGCGGTCTCGAAAGCGCCCGCCCAGCAGGTTGCACACGGGCGTTTGCAGGATGCGTCCGGCCAGATCCCACAGGGCAATCTCGACGCCTGATGCTGCGGTAATGGTGACGCCACCCAGCGCGCCGTAGCCGCCGCTGCGCATCAGCATCTTGGTGTACAGGCGGTCGACGTTCAGCGGATCTTCGCCGATCAAGAGGTCTTTGAACTGGCGCAGGATCATGTCCTTTACGCCCGGTCCCCAGTACGCCTCGCCAATGCCATAGAGGCCGGAGTCGGTCTCGACCTTGATCAGGTTCCAGTCCCATGTGCCGCGCACGATCATCCCCTTGATGCCGGTGATCTTGACCTTGCGGCGCAATGCGTCGGCGCGCGCTGCCCACGGTCCCGCGAAGCACAGTGCTCCCGCGGCAGCGGCAGACTGAAGAAACTGGCGACGGCTCGTCAACGTAAAGTAGCACTCCTGACGCAACAAACATGCCCGGCAGCATCGCACAGCAGAGACGCGAAGTGACCTGATGTCTGTGGGCCTCCCTTATAGGGAGCCGCGACCACACGTGTCAAGTGGCAGTCGACGCAAGGGTTCCCGATTTGGATCGCGACGGCTTCCGCTTGCTTTTTGCTTGGAGGTTGAGTGACACAGCCGCGCGGATCAGGTTCTTCAACGCCTCTCCATCGACCTGCTCGCCTTCGTGGATATCGATGGCGCGGCGCACGTTTCCGTCAAGGCTGGAGTTGAATAGGCCTGAGGGATCGGGCAGCGCGGCTCCTTTGGCGAAGGTCAGCTTGACCTTGTCCCGATAGGTCTCTCCCGTGCAAATAATGCCGCTGTGAGACCAGACGGGAACTCCGCGCCATTTCCACTCTTCGACAGTTTCTGGGTCTGCCCCGTGGATGAGTTCACGCACCTGGGCGAGCGTCTCGCCGCGCCAGTCGCCGAGATCTTTGATTCTTTGATCGATTAACGCGGGAGCAGACTGCACCGGGTCCATAACCAACTCTCGCGAGTACTGTAGCTCCCATGAGCTGTCGTCTGCAAGCTCATGGAACGTGAAATACCGGTGAAGCCGTAGGATGGACGGGTGAACGAAACAGGCATGTCAGGCGAAGTGTCGGCACGGCGGAAGGTGTACTCTTCGCGCACGCTGCCTGCGGCGGTGGAGCGGCGGGCGGCGGAGCGGTACGATCTTCAGAGCAATCCAGAGGATTCGGTGCTGCCACCGGATGCGCTGGCGCCGGCGGCAGAGGGCTGCGACTACATCCTGACCTCGGCGATGCAGCCGGTACCGCGCAGTGTCATGGAGCATCTGCGCCCTTCGCTGAAGGCGATTGGCACAATCTCAGCGGGATACAACCACATCGATCTTGAGGCGGCGAAGGAGCTTGGCATTGCGGTGTTCTACTCGCCGGGTGTCTTGTCGGACGCATGCGCGGATTTGGCCGTCATGCTGCTGCTGAACGCCGCCCGGCGCGGGCATGAGGCGGAAACCATGGTGCGGTCTGGCACATGGCCAGGCTATGGTCTGACGCAACTGGTGGGCATCGGCCTGAAGGACCGGCGCGCTGGCATCCTGGGCATGGGCAAGATTGGCCAGGCGGTGGCGCAGCGGTTGCGCGGTTTTGGCGTGGAGATTCACTATCACAACCGGAGGCGGCTCTCGCCGGAGCAGGAGGCCGGTGCCGTCTACCATGACAGCGCGGACGGCCTGCTGCGCGTGAGTGATTTTCTATTTCTGCTGACGCCGGGCAGCCCGGAGATGACCGCCTTCCTGAATCGCGATCGCATCGATCTCCTGCCGGAAAACGCGATTGTGCTGAACCTATCGCGCGGTGACGTGGTGGATGACGATGCGCTGATCGACGCGTTGCGGAGTGGACGGCTGTTTGCGGCGGGATTGGATGTCTACCGGGGCGAGCCGCGGCTTGACCCACGGTACCGTGAGTTACAGAATGTGTTCTTGACGCCGCACATTGCCAGCGCCACGGTGGAGTCGCGCAATGCCATGGGATTTTTGGTGCTGGAGGGGTTGCAGGCGTTTGAAGAAGGGCGTCCGGCGGAGAATCAGCTATGCTGACGGCCTTAGAGACGCCTTTGCCCAGGCTGCGTGATGCTGCGCTGTTCCGCGAGCAGTGCTATGTGGGCGGCCATTGGATCGGTACGGGCGCGGATGCTGTCACGAATCCGCATGATGGCAGCGTGCTGGGGCATGTACCTCACTTCGGCGCGGACGAGGCACGTGAGGCGATCCGTGCGGCAGAGGCTGCGCTTCCCGGATGGCGTGGGTCGACTGCAAAGGAGCGCGGCGACGTCATCGAACGCTGGGCGGACCTTTGCCTCGAACATAAGGAGGACCTGGCGCGCACCCTGACGCTGGAGCAGGGCAAGCCGCTGGCCGAGGCGCGCGGCGAGATCGCGTACGGCGCATCGTTTCTGCATTGGTTTGCCGGTGAGGCGCGGCGCGTCTACGGCGATACGATCCCGGCAAACACGCGGACCCGCCGCATCATTACGCTGAAGCAGCCGGTAGGCGTTGTCGCGGCGATTACGCCATGGAACTTTCCGTGCGCAATGATTACGCGCAAGGCCGGAGCGGCGCTGGCCGCCGGATGCACGATGGTGATCAAGCCCGCGCCGGAGACGCCGTTTACCGCGCTGGCCATGGCGGAGCTGGCGCACCGCGCAGGCGTTCCGGCAGGTGTGTTGAACGTCATCACGGGAGACGCTATCGCTATCGGCGGCGAGTTGACGGGCAGCACGGCGGTACGCAAGCTGTCATTCACCGGATCGACGGAGGTGGGCCGTATCCTGCTGCGGCAATGCGCGGGAACGATCAAGAAAGTGTCGTTGGAACTGGGCGGCAATGCGCCGTTTATCGTCTTCGATGACGCCGATCTTCCGAAGGCCATTGAAGGCGTGATGATTTCGAAGTTTCGCAACGCCGGGCAGACGTGCGTCTGCGCAAACCGCATCTTCGTGCAGGACGGCATCTACGACGAGTTCGCGCGACGGCTTGCGGTTGCGGTCGGAGACTTGCGTGTCGGCTGCGGCCTTGAGGATGGCGTGACGATTGGGCCGCTGATCAATCAGGACGCGGTGGAGAAGGTGGAGTTGCACATCCGCGATGCGGTGGAGCGCGGCGCGACGATTCATGCCGGCGGCAAGGGCCACGCGCTGGGTGGCACGTATTTCCAGCCGACGATCCTGACCGGCGTTGCGGCGGGTTCCTTGATGCTGAGCGAGGAGACGTTTGGCCCGGTGGCACCGCTGATCCGCTTCAGCACGGAACAAGAGGTGCTGCTGCAGTGCAACGATACGGAGTCGGGATTGGCGGCGTACTTCTACACGCGGGACGTGGGCCGGGTGTGGCGTGTGGCGGAGGCGCTGGAGTACGGCATGGTGGGCATCAACGATGGGCTGATTTCGACCGAGGTCGCGCCCTTTGGCGGGGTGAAGCAGTCGGGGCTGGGGCGCGAGGGATCGAAGTACGGCATTGAGGAGTATCTGGAGCTGAAGTACCTCAGCTTTGACATCTCCTAGAACGTTCGGAGGAGCAGCGGATGAAGTTTGACGGGCGCGTTGCGATTGTGACCGGCGCTGGTAGCGGATTTGGCGAGGGCATCGCGAAGCTGTTCGCGGAAGAAGGCGCGCGTGTCGTGGTCGCGGACATTCGCGCCGATGGCGCAGAGCGGGTGGTGCGCGAGATTTGCGATGCGGGTGGGCAGGCCGCTGTCTCGATCACCGATGTCACGCAAAGCGATCAGGTTGCGGCCATGGTGCGCGTTGCGCTGGATAGTTTCGGTCGGCTTGACATTATGGTGAACAACGCTGGAACAACGCACCGTTCGCAGCCGATGCTGGAGGTGAATGAAGCGACGTTCGACCGCGTGTACGCCGTGAACGTGAAGAGCCTGTACCTGTCTGCGAAACATGTCGTGCCAGTCTTTGAGCGCGCGGGCGGCGGGGTGATGATCAACATCGCATCGACGGCCGGTGTGCGGCCACGCCCCGGCTTGACCTGGTACAACGGATCGAAGGGCGCGGCAGTGATCCTGACCAAGTCGATGGCGGTTGAGCTTGCGCCGCTGAAGATTCGCGTCTGCGCGGTGAACCCGGTGATGGGCGAGACGGGCCTGCTGACAGATTTTCTGCCCGGTGGCGAGGACACGCCGGAGGCGCGCGCGAAAGTGATCAGCGGGATTCCGCTAGGACGGCTTTCACGTCCGCTGGACGTGGCCCGGGCCGTCGCGTTCCTGGCCAGCGACGACGCCGAGTTCATCACCGGTGTCTGCCTGGAAGTGGACGGCGGCCGCTGTATCTAGAAGAAAGCGCAAGAAAGCGGCGTTGCGAACGTTTTTCAGGTGACTGAAATGCGGTGGCTTGCTATCTTTAAAGTGAACTCAAAAAAACTTATTTTTCACCGCACTGAGACGTGCACGGGCCAGTTGCACTGTGACTGCCCGTCATGTCATGAGAGCGGCGGCGGCTCGTCTTGAGCCATTCAGGCAACGCCAGTACTGGACGCGGCAGACTTACCTGCACTTTGTTGGAGGCAATCCATGAAGAACACCTTGAAGAGCGAGACGGAGAAGCGAACCGGAACAGTGACCGTGATGATGCGGCGGGCTGCGGGGATGGGCGTCTTTGCCGTGTTGGCCGGCATCCCGGCGCTGGCACAGAACACCACGGCGGATGTGGTTGGCACGGCCACCGACGCCAGCGGCGCGGTCATTCCCAATGCGACGGTCGAACTGGTCGATGTGGGCACGCAGGACAAGCGGATCGTACACTCCGGTGCCGCTGGCGAGTACACGTTTACCCTGCTGAAGCCAAGCACCTACTCTCTGCAGGTCACCGCGCCGGGATTCAAGACCTTCCAGATTGCTGCCTTCAATCTGTCCGCTGGGGATCGTGCGCGTGAAGACTCGCACCTGGAAGCGGGCGGCGCGGGTGAGACGGTTACCGTGGAAGCCGCAGCGCCTGCTCTTCGGACTGACTCCGCGGCCCTGATCACGACCGTGACCGAACGGGCCACGCAGGAACTGCCGCTGAACGGCCGCAACTTTATCAATCTGGTGCAGGTAACGCCCGGTGCGACAGAGGGCCTGAACAACGGCCTGGCCAGTGGCAACCGCCCGGACGACCGCCGCCAGACCTCGTCAGTATCCGTCAACGGACAGGCCGACATGATGAACAACCAGACCATCGACGGCATTGATAATAACGAGCGTGTCATCGGCTCCATCGGCATTCGTCCGTCGGTTGACGCGATTCAGGAAGTCAGCGTGCAGACCAACGTCTTCACGGCGGAGGTAGGCCGCGCGGCCGGTGCCATCATCAACGTCATCACCAAGTCCGGCACCAACCAGTTCCATGGCACCGCGTATGAGTTCTTCCGCAACGACAAGTTGAATGCCAATCCCTTCAAGTTCGGCGCGAATATTCCAAAGCCGAAGTACCGGCAGAACCAGTTTGGCGGCAGCCTGGGCGGACCCATCGTTAAGGACCGGACGTTCTTTTTCGCGGACTACGAAGGTCTGAACATCATCCGCAACCAGAACCCGACCACAACCACGGTTCCGACGCTCTACCAACGCCAGCACCCGGGTGATTTCACTGATTCGTGTTCCACAAACGCCGCTGGCGTAAGGACCTGCACGGAAACCAACACCACGGTCACAGCCATCGATCCGATCGGCCTGCAGTATTTCAATCTGTTTCCGCTTCCGACCAATAACAGCGTCGCATCTGGTAACTATGTCGGGGCGCGTGCGGATTCGCAGTACAACAAGACCGCCGACGGCCGGGTTGATCACCGCTTCAGCAACGGTGATCTGTTCTATCTGCGGTATGGCTATAACGCGGTGGACACCACTATTGGCAGCCTGTTTCCGGCTGTAACTACTGCAGCGGGTACCATCCTGCCGGGCGGCAATCTTGGCAGCTACCCCGGTCCAGCTGTCACGCGGGCGCACCAGGCACAGCTGAATTACGTCCATGCCTTCACGCCGAACCTCTTGTTGGAACTGAAAGCTGGGTATACGTTGCTGAATAACGCACAGTACCCGCTGAACTTCGGCAACGCCATCAACACTAAGTTCGGGCAGCCAAACATCAATGTGGACGGACGTACTGCTGAACTATCTGCCGTCACAATTAATCAGGGAACAACTCCGACCCTGGGCAATCGTCCGCCAATTATCTATCACGAAAACACGTGGCAGTATGAAGGCATCGTCAACTACATTCTTGGCAGGCAGACCATCAAGATGGGCGGCGGTGTCATACGCCGGCAGGATTCAACCACGCAGACCGATACCGCGAATGGCAACTGGACCTTTACGGATTTCTCTACCCTGCTGAGCGGCACGTATTTGAATGGTGGGCGAAACGAAATTCTGTACACACCGCATAACCGCACATGGGAGCCACATGGGTTCGTCCAGGACGACGTTCACGTGTCATCCAATCTGACGCTGAACCTGGGTGTTCGCTACGATCTGTTCACGCCGTATACGGAAATCAATAATATTCTTTCGAATTTCGATATTAATTACGGCGTTATCCTGGTCGCGGGCCGCAATACCGGTGCTCATGGCGGTATTCAGTTCGATTACACCAACGTGGCGCCACGCTTCGGCTTTGCCTACACGCCGGCGGCGAAGACAGTCATTCGCGGCGGTTTTGGCATGACCTTTGCACCAGAGAATACGACGTCGGGTTCTGCTCTTGTAAACCAGCCGTTTACCGCAACCTTTGGCCCGTATACACCGGCGCAGGCCGTGGCGGCTGCCGGTCCGCAGTACGCCAAGTTTGCCGGCGGCTTACCGACGCCGGCTCCGAACAGCTATACCAATCCCAGCGGCAGCGTCACGGCCGCGCTCGATCCTAACTTCAAGTCCAGCTACATCGAACAGTTCAACCTGACAACAGAGCGCGAGTTTTCCGGGTTCGTCGGCACCTTGTCCTATGTTGGTGAACTAGGGCGCAGGAACGCGTACTACCTGTCTGACTACAACACCGTTCCGTTAGCACTCGCAGCGCAGTCGTTCACAACAGCGCCTGCGGTCGCGGCGAACGGGACGGTCACACCTGCAGGACAGGGGGATACCACCTCAAACTCACCGGCAACAAATTCAAACTTCAACACTCTACGCCGCTTCCATGCCACGGCTCCGAATGTAGTTTCGATTCCTCTGTACCGCAGCAACGGCTCCAGCAGTTATCACGCCATGCAGGCTGTGCTGAAGCGCCGCTTCAGCAAGGGCTTGGATATGCAGCTGGCATACACGGTTGCGCGGCTGCTGGATAATGCGGAATCGATCAGCAACAACGGCGGCAACGGCTTTGGCACCTCGGCCGAACTGATCAACATCATCGACTACGGCAACGGCAACCTGGATATGCGTCAGCGCGTGACGGGCACGTTCAACTACCTTCTGCCTTTCGGCCAGAATCTGCACGGCTTCGCGGGCGTGCTAGGCAAGGGTTGGCAGGCGAACGGCCTGGTGGTGTGGAACACTGGCATGCCTTTTTCTGTCACTAACGTCACCAACCGCAGCGGCACGCGTCCCACCGCCGGCAACAGCGACCGGCCGAACATGCTGCGCAGCGGCAAGGTCGGTCACCCCACCATCGGCCACTGGTTCGATACGACTGCATTCGCCTTCCAGCCTGCGGGCACGATCGGTTCAGAGCATCGGAACCAGCTCTACGGGCCTGGTTTGCAGCGCGTCGATCTATCGCTGTTCAAGAACTTCGACTTGTTCGAGCGTCTCAAGCTGGAGTTCCGCACGGAGGCGTTCAACGTGCTCAATACCGCGCAGTTCGTCAACCCAAACGCGTCGCTTTCGCTTTCAGGCGGTGCGCCGGTCTCCACCTTCGGCACCATCACCTCGACGGCTAACGCCTACAATCCGCGGCTGATTCAATTCGCGGCCCGGTTGAAGTTCTAAGCAAGAGATTGGTGGCCCCGCGCCGGGCCACCATGAAGGCAACACTCTGGCTAACGACGACGCGGAGTTCATCTGGAGTCTGCCTTGAAGTCGACGGTGTCCGCTGTATTTAGCACAAGCTGACTATCGTCAGCCTCTGGGAGAACAGTGTAGCCAACTTCTTACGAGCGCTTCCTACAGGCGAAGATAGACAAAAGATTGGGGTGCGTAGCCGCTCGGCAGGAAGTGTGTAAGCTCCAATGGCTCCGCGTAGAGCTGGGCGTCAGCCACTTCGATTGCAAATCCTACAGTTCGACCGGCGAAGTACTCGTGAAAGTAATGTTTACTAATACCTGCTGCAGACTTAGTTCTGCGCCATAGGCGACCGGGAGAATCGCTATGAACGTTGGAGACGCGAAACTCGCCTATGACTTTACCGACCGGCTTTGTCGCGTAGACGACAATAACTTTTACGTTCGGGTTTTTATGAATTGCTCTACGGAACTCGAAACGCTTGGAGCCTTGGAAGATCTTTTGCGCATGGTGCGGCTTAATCGACAACAAAATTCGCATCCACATGACCTTTCGAAAGAATAGTTTTGAACTGGTCAGTCGTAATTTGAAGGCAAGTCCAGCGAGGGTGCGGATCAATCCCCACTTCTTCTATGAGTGCCTTGCGAGTGACCCGTTTAGGAAATGAAATGTTGTAAGTAAAGTTGATGATAACTGGGTATTGTTTCGTCTTGTAGAAACGTTTAAGCTCCGCTTCTGTAAATACAGAGAATGGCATGCAGTACGTCAGAAATGCTTGTTCGTCCGGATAGTCATAGATCATCTTCACGCGATTTACGACGCAAACTGATGTTGCTACTGACCGGTAATGAGCTGGACCCTGGTCGTCAGTCGTTCGATAAATGACCAGAACGTCGCCATGTTTTAAGCACTGTGCACCACTGCGGCCTGCTAAGTAAATCTTTTGTATGCTGTTCGCATGCGAAATGTCAGTCACGACGTCGGGGCCTTCATTTATAAGTTTTGAATCTGGAAGTAGCCTTGTGTGCCACTGTGGATAAAGCGCGAGAAGATATTTGTTCCCTGTACTCTCCTTGACGAGCGGATAATTCTCGAGGAGACCTGTTCCCTCCCACTTCATCACTTTCGTGAGGACTAGTTCCGTGCCATTAGCAGATGTCTTAGCTCCCCAGCTCCTAAAACCATAGCGCGTGAGAAGCTTTAGAAGGCCTGCATGTTTCTCGAAAATGGTTACGTAGACCTCATCAACGTGAGCGTTCATTGCTTGGTCAAACAACTTTTTGATGAATCGGTCGCCGAGCTTTGTTCCATGAGCGTCGATTTTGAACGTGCCCACTTTGAGACGATGCTTCGCTTCGAGCGGAGGGGTGATATCGGGGTGAGCTTCGTCCTCGATCTTCAAGTAGAGAAAGCCGTCAACCATGCCTGTGTCGTTTCTCGATAGATAGGCCATGTTGCTCGCCTTCTTCGCGAACCACAGTGCAAATTCGCCGTAATCTGCCTTAAGCGAATCGAAAAAAGGATCGTTGAGATCGACATCAGCAAAGCGAACGTACGTCAGGCTCATTTGTTCAACGCTCCGAAGAGTGCACCAAGATGTGTGCGACAACCATACGCGGTTAGAGCAAGAAAGCAAAACTATTCAGGACGAACTCATCAGCATGAAAGTGCCAGTCCTACGCATTATGATCATTTGCATGAAGTTTGAGATTGCGGTGATTCCGGGTGATGGCATTGGCACTGAGGTGGTGCCGGCCGGGTTGCGGGTGCTGGAGCGGGTGGGGTCGCTGCATGGGATCGAGTACAGCTTCCGGCACTTCGACTGGAGTTGCGAGACGTATCACAACACCGGGCGCATGATGCCTGAGGATGGCATTGCTCGGCTGCGCGACCACGATGCCATCTTCTTCGGCGCGGTAGGGTATCCGGGGGTGCCGGACCACATCTCGCTGTGGGGTCTGCTGATTCCGATCCGGCGCGAGTTCGACCAATATGTGAACCTGCGGCCAGTGCGGCTGTTGGCTGGGGTAAAGGCTCCGGTGCGCGCGGAGCCGGGCGACATCGACTTCTGGGTGGTGCGCGAGAATACCGAAGGCGAATACTCGCAGTTGGGCGGTCGCATGTTTGCCGGCACCGAACATGAGATGGTGACGCAAGAGGCGATCTTCACGAGACGCGGCACGGACCGCATTCTGCGTTATGCCTTTGAGTTCGCACGCAAGCTCCCGCGTAAGCATGTAACCTCCGCGACGAAGTCGAATGGCATCTTTCACTCGATGCCGTTCTGGGATGAGCGCTTTGCGGCGATTCAGCAGGAGTACCCGGATGTGCTTGCCGACCAGTACCACATTGATATTCTTGCGGCGCGGTTTGTGATGTCGCCAGAGCGCTTCAGCGTGGTGGTGGGCAGTAATCTGTTTGGCGACATCCTGTCGGATCTGGGACCGGGTGTGACGGGCACGATCGGGATTGCACCGTCGGGCAACATTAATCCAGAGCGCAAGTTCCCATCGATGTTTGAGCCGGTGCACGGCTCCGCGCCTGACATTGCGGGCAAAGGGATTGCCAATCCGATTGGGCAGATATGGTCGGCGGCGATGATGCTGGAGCACTTGGGTGCCCCAGAAGCCGCCGCGCACATCGTTCGTGCGTTTGAGTCGGTGCTGGCTAACCGCCCGGAGGTGCTGACGCCGGACATGGGCGGCAAGGGGACAATGCAGACGCTGACGGATGCCATCATCGACGCGTTGTAGTGTTCACAAAGGGTGTTTGACGTACCTCAGGGTATCCGGGAACCGCAGAATTCAAGGAAGACCTCGCCCGTTGGTCGATGGCGCGCAAATCTTGATCGGTAAGGGCTTGCAGGAGTTGCAAGCTTCTATCGCAACTGACGCAGCCAACGTCCGTACTTTCTCTGCGGTCTTATCGCAACATGGGATGCCGCCAAGAGGTGCCGTTTTGCTTAATGGTCAGGCTTCTAAGAGGAAGAAGCAATGACACCCTCCAAACGTTTGGGCTTTGTGGGCTTTGGCGCCATGGCGCGGAAGATGGCACCGCGATTACGAGATGCCGGTTATGCGATCGTTGTTTTCGATCCAGCTCACCATGAGGAGACCGTCGATGGCTTCCCACTCTTGAAGAGCGCGGCATCAGTCGCCCGCGAGACGGAGGTCATCATTGTGTCGGTGCCGGCGGACGCAGCGCTTGAGCAATCCATTGAAGGGCCAGATGGCGTCCTCCAAGGTGCGCGGAAAGGGTTGCTGCTGATCGATACCAGCACGGTGTCGCCTGACGCATCGAGAAAGCTCGCCGAAATCGCGAAGAAGCATGGTGTGCGATTTATCGAGGCACCGGTTTCCGGCAGCACGCCGGAAGCTGAAGCGGGTAAGCTTGTTGTGCTTGCGGCTGGTGAGAAAGCAGATGTGACGTCTGCGGCTCCTGTTCTTGATGTCATCGGTCACAAAACTATCTACGCCGGACCAGCAGGTCAAGGTCTAGTGATGAAGCTGGTGGTAAACGGCATCATGGCCCTTGCAACCGCTGCCCTGGCCGAAGGTATATGCTACGGTGTCACGGCTGGCCTCGACCGCGGCACGTTGATCGATACGCTGCTGGGGCTATCGATCGTCGCCGAGCACGATCACCCGAAGTTGGAGATGGCGCGGAAGAACGCATACCCGGCCCGCTTCCCGACCCGGCTCCTGTCCAAAGACCTGGGCTTGTTGCTCGCAGATGCTGCTAAGCACGGCGTGCCGATGGGCACCATGGCTGCCGCATCACAGCTCTTCTCGTTGGCCACAATTAAACACGGCAACGAGGACTATGCCGCCGCGATTGCCGCGATGGAAGACCTCGTTCGCAAATAAGGGCTGGCGCGCTCCACCCGTGACGCGCTTAGCGCTTCCGCCTTCTCAACTCATTCACCGGCACATTCGAGGAGCTTTCATGTCCACTGTTCGCGATGAAACGTACGATCTTATGCGCAAGCTCGGCCTGACGACCGTGTTCGGCAACCCGGGCTCCACCGAAGAGACCTTTCTGAAGAACTTTCCCAGCGATTTCAACTTCGTGCTTGGGTTGCAGGAAGCCTCGGTTCTAGCCCTTGCCGACGGCTATGCGCAGGCTACCCGTACCGTGGCGTTCGTGAATGTGCATACGGCACCCGGGTTGGGGAACACGCTCGGCAATCTCGTCAACACGCGCATGTCGAAGACGCCGATGATCCTGACCACCGGCCAGCAGACTCGCGAGATGCTGTTGATGGAGCCTTGGCTTACCAACGTCGATGCCACTGAGTTTCCCAAGCCTCATGTGAAGTGGTCGTATCAGACCTCGCATGCCCAGGAGACTCCAGCGGCGTTCATGCGGGCCTATGCCGCGGCGATCCAGCCGCCGCAGGGACCGGCGTACCTTTCGCTTCCGCTGGATGACTGGGAGGCTGAATCTTCGGGGCCGGCGGTCGTGCGCACCGTGGCGACCCGGGTTGCGCCTGATCCGCAACGTTTGTCCGTCTTCGCGGAACAGTTGAAGAAGGCCAAAAACCCCGTCCTGGTGATCGGGCCGGACGTGGATCGGGCCGACGCCTGGGCGGAGGCGATCACGTTTGCCGAGAAGCTCGGCACGCCCGTATTTGGCCCTCCGGGCGGCGAACGCTGCGGCTTTCCGGAAGACCATCCCCAGTTCGCGGGCAACCTGAAGTTCGCGATCGGCCCACTGTGCGAACAGCTTACCGGCCATGACCTCGTGCTGGTGATCGGCGCGCCCGTCTTCCGCTACTACCCCTACGTGCCCGGCAAATACCTCCCGGACGGTTGCCAGTTGCTGCACATCACCGACGACGCTGAAGAAGCCGGGCGCTCCCCGGTGGGCGACAGCCTGGTCTCGAACGCGAAGCTCGCTCTACAGGGACTTCTGCCCATGCTGGAGCAGTTTGCGCGCAAGTCGTACCAGCGGCCTGCGGCGTCCATGTCCGCAATCGATACTGAATCCCCCATGAGCACGGACGCCTTCTATGCGGCCATCAGCCGGGTTCGGCCGGAGGACTCGGTCATTGTGGAAGAGTCGCCATCGAACCTCGCCACGTTGCACAAGCACCTGCCCACGCGCAAGCCGCTCTCCTTCTTCACCATGGCCAGCGGTGGGCTGGGATGGGGTCTTCCTGGCGGTATCGGTGTGTCTCTTGGCGAACGTGCGACGGGCCGCAACCGGCCTGTGATCTCGGTGATTGGCGACGGCTCCTTCCAGTACTCCATCCAGTCCTTGTGGACGGCCGCGCACCAGAAGGCGCGACTGGTCATCCTCGTTCCCGTCAACGAGGAGTACGCGATTCTCAAAGCCTTTGCCAAGCAGGAAGACACCCCTGGCGTACCCGGCCTGGACGTGCCCGGCATCGACATTGCCGGATTGGCAGCAGCCTACGGTTGCAAGACAAGCCATGCGGCAACGCCCGATGACGTGAGCGATCAGCTGAAGGCCGCGTTGCAGCACGACGGCCCCACGGTGATCGCCGCAAAGATCAGTAACGTGATTCCGCCTCTCTTGTAGCCGCGAAGCTCACCGTATAAGAAGTTTCTCGGTTACAACCTATCCAGCGTTGAGCACCTGCCTTCCAGGAGAACTTTCATGAGCAACGAAGCATTCAATACCGTCAATCCTGCCACCGGCGAAAACATCGAGACGTTTCACGCCTATACGCCTGCCGAGACCGAAGCCGTTCTCAGCCGGTCCGAGACAGCCTTCAAGAGCTTTCGCAAAATCGCGATCTATCAACGCGCCGAGCTTCTACACCAGTTGGCGGGGGCGCTTCGCAAGAACAAGGACAGCCTCGCGAAGACCATCACCACCGAGATGGGGAAGATCCTCTCCGAGGCGCAGGCCGAGGTGGAAAAGTGCGCGCTCGAAGCTGACTGGTATGCCGAGAACGGGCCGAACATGCTTGCCGATGAGCCCGCGCCCACCGGCGGCACGGAGGCCTACATCTCCTTTCACCCGCTCGGTTCCATCCTCGGCATTATGCCGTGGAACTTCCCGCTGTGGCAGGTGACACGCTTCTGCATACCCACGCTGCTGGCCGGCAACGCCGTCCTCATCAAGCACTCCCCCAACACGCAACGGAGTTCACTCGAACTCGAGCGTGTCGTCCTCGAGGCTGGCTTCCCCGAAGGCGTCTTCCAGAACCTCATCCTGCGCACAGAGGACATCGTGAACGTCATCAACGACAGGCGTGTGCAGGGTGCGTCCGTTACAGGCAGTGTTCGCGCGGGTTCGGCTGTAGCGTCCGCGGCCGGCAAGGTCATCAAAAAGACTGTGATGGAGTTGGGCGGCTCCGACGCGTTTATCGTGCTCGAAGATGCGGACATCTCGAAAGCGGTGGCTGCCGGAATTAAGGGCCGATTCGGCAATACAGGCCAGGTTTGCCTGGCAGCCAAGCGATTCCTCCTGTTGGACAGCATCGCGGATGAGTTCGAAAGCAAGTTCGTCGAGGCGACCAAGGCACTCAGGACCGGTGATCCCCTGGATCCCAACAGTCAGCTTGGCCCGATGGCGCGCGCCGACCTGCGCGATGAACTCCACGGCCAGGTACAAAAGAGCGTTGCAGCTGGTGCCAAGGTGCTCTGCGGCGGCAAACCGATCGCGGGCAAAGGTGCCTTCTATGAGCCGACCGTGCTTTCAGGTGTCAAGCCTGGGATGCCCGCCTTCGACGACGAAACCTTTGGCCCGGTCGCTGCCATTACCCGCGTCCCCGATGCGGACGCTGCGGTGGAAGCGGCCAACAACAGCCAGTATGGTCTTAGCGGAAATCTCTGGACCAGGGACATCGATCGTGCCCGCAAGATGGCGCGCGCGCTTGAAACCGGCGGTGTGTTCATCAATGGCGCTACGGCTTCCAACCCGCGCGTTCCCGTGGGCGGCATCAAAAACAGCGGTTATGGACGAGAGCTTTCGCACTTCGGCCCGCATGCCTTTGTGAACACGCAAACCGTCTGGATCGAGCCCGAATCGACCGATGGTGACACGCACCCGAAGGCCTGATCAGAACAGCACTGCCACCACGAGGAGGGATGACCGATGACCATTATCAACGCTCTGCTTCCCGTGTTCGTGACTCTGCTTATCGGCTATCTGGCAGCTTGGCGCCATGACGAGGACGGCAAGACCGCAACGGCACTGAACAAGATGGTGATGACATTCACCTTGCCTCTCAGCCTGTTTGCTGGCACGGTGACGATCTCGCGCAATGAGCTCGTTCAAAACCTGCCGATGATGGCAGCGCTGTTTGTAGGTCTTATCGTTCCCTTTGGTGTGGCTCTGGCCGTGATCCGCTATGGCTTCAAGCGCCCCCTCGGAGAGAGCACCCTTCAGGCGCTGGCGATCTCCTTTCCTGCAGTTCCGTTCATAGGAATCCCTGTCCTTGGGTCCATCTTCGGCGCTCAGGCGGCAACGATCACGGTGGCGATTAGCGGTCTAGGGACCAATCTGATCATCGTTCCCATCAGTATCGTCCTGCTCACCCTGGCGGTTGGAAACGGCGAAGGAGCAAAGGCCGACGGAGGCCAGCCAGCTTCCTCTGCCATGACGAAAAACAACAGCAATTCCAGCGAGCAGCCGAAGGACAAAGGCAAACCTTCTGTGGGAAGCATTATTCTTTCCGCGCTTGAGGAACCGGTAGTCTGGGCACCCGTGCTTGCCGTCGTCTTCGTCCTGGTCGGCATCGCCGTGCCGAAACCCCTGGTCACTTCATTGCAATTGCTAGGCGCGACGACCTCCGGCATATCCTTATTCGCCAGCGGCATCATTCTTCGTGCGCAAACGCCCACAATCTCAATGCCGATTGCGGCAAGCACCCTAGGGAGACTTGTCGTGGTGCCAGGCCTGGCGCTGGTTCTTCTTCCACTTTGTGGGATCGTCGGAAAAGCCAGAAGCGAGTCGGTTGTCGCCCTCGCCATGCCATGTGCCGTCATGCTGATCATTCTTTCCGTCCGATATCGCATCGCCGAAAAGGAAAATGCTTCAGTTCTGCTCTACAGCTACATCTTTTCAGCTGCCAGCATGACGTTAGCAGTTTTGCTTACAAGGTAGTTGAGTCGCTGTCCACTTACAATGATCGAAGAATTCACAAACCCAACTTAATTCCGTGGGGTGCCCGCTGGCTTGGGGATATCGTCTTTCGGTGTGGTTGCCGGCAGTGGTGGACCCTGCGTGGTAGGCGTGGGAGGCTCCGGGCTGCCGCTGGGATTGATAGGATCGGGGGCACTGCCACTCGCGCTGGGTGTGTTGCCATTTGTGCTGGCCGCGCTGCCGGTGGTGCTGGACGGTGGCGCTGACGAAGCAGCCGCCTTTTTAGCATGCTTTTTTGTCTTGGCTTTGGTGGTAGTCGAAGTGTCGCCTGTTTGTTGCGCCAGAAGCGGAAGGCTGGTCAACGGAAGCAGAAAGGCTGCGGCCAGACCTGTGGTACGAAGCACTCGGAACCGATCCATTGACTCTCCTTGAGCGCCGCGTGAGGAGAGCGGCAGAACATTAGAGGCTCGTATACGCCTCGCGGATGTCCAGCCATTGGTTCAGGCGTGCTGTATCCGGCAGTTTGCGGGGGAGCTTACTCCAATCTCCAAACAGGCTTTGCATGCATCTGTCTTTATGCAAGGCGCGTCCTCACAAACTCAGATTTATACGGGTGTTCTATGCTTCGGCTGCTGCTTGTGCTTTGGGTAGCACGGTGATGAGGAGGCCGGAGAGCAGCAGCGCGGCGGACATCAGGAGGAATCCCGCGCGGGGGTTGCCGGTGCGGGCCTGCAGGAGGCCGACGGCATAGCTGCCGGCAAATGCGCCGAACGCGCCGAAGCCGTTGATCAGAGCGGTGACCTCGCCGGCAACGTTGCGTGGAAAGGCTTCCGCGATCAGCGCGAAGAACGGACCATAGGGCGCGTACATGAGGCCACCCGCCAGCACAAGGAAGAGAAATGCGGCGGGAAAGTGCCTGGCCGAGGTGAGATAGGAGCCAAAGAGCGACGCACCGGAGATCATCAGGAGCGGCCATACGAATGAGGCACGCCGAACCGTGCGGTCGGATAGATAGGAGACGAGCAGCATCAGCAGGCTGGCCACGAGGTAGGGAATGCCGCTCAAGAGGCCGGTGACGGCGATGCCGCGTGCCGCGCCCTGCTGCACAATGGTGGGTAGCCACAGGACGAAGCCGTAGACGCCGACCGACCAGAGAAAGAATTGCACGCACAGCAGCAATGCCGCGCGTGAGCGGAGGGCCTGCTTGACGGTATCGACTTTGGGAATGAGGAGTTGTTCCTCCGCAAGCGCGGACTCCAGTTTCAACCGGCTTTCCGTGTCCATCCACGGTGCCTGCTCCGGCCGGTCGCGGACCAGCCAGTACCACGCGAGGCCCCACAGGATGGAGGGCAGGCCTTCCAGGATGAAGGTCTTCTGCCAGCCGACGGCGCGGATGAGATAGCCGGTAGCAGCCGACATCCACAGGACGGTGATGGGGTTGCCGAGGAGCAGGACGGTGTTGGCGCGTGACCGCTCTGCCCGGGTGAACCATTGCGACAGCAGGAGGAGCAGTGCGGGCAGGATGAAGCTTTCCGATGCGCCCAAGAGCAGGCGCACCGCCGCCAGGCCCCAGAAATTACGGACGATGCCGGTGAGCGCGGCGAGCACTCCCCAGCTGATCAGCGCCCACAGGATCAGGCGGCGCGCGCTCCGCCTGCGTGCATACGCGGCACCCGGCACCTGAAACAGAAAGTAGCCAAGAAAGAACAGCGCGCCGAGCAGCGCCGATTTTGATTCGGTGATGTGCAGCGTTTTGGCCAGACCCGCGGCCGCGCCAAAGCCATAGTTGGTGCGATCGACATAGGCGAGGCTGTAGGTGACAAAGACGACCGGCAGAATGCGCGCCCATCGCTGCCGCAGTGCGGGTGTTGGCTGCAACTGGGCTGGTTGAGCATCCATCACTTGGTTTCCTGCCTGGTGAGTTAGTGCGGGCACGTAAGACTTCAAGACACATGTGCACGCTATCACCTCAACACAATGTGCCGCTTCATGCAATCGGCGTGCAGCATTTAAACAACTGGACGCAGCCGTATCTAAAAGACCATTGACAGGGTTTTATCGCAGCGCATATAAATCGTCCGTTCTCCGGCAAGTCAGCAAGTGCACGGCAACTGGACAAGCAAGGCACGAATGCTGTCCAAGCGACTTATTTTCGAAGGCGAGGCTCCATGGTTCGTTCCATCATTTCGAAGTGCATCATTTTCTGCATCTGTCTGCTTACGCTGTCACTCACCGCCGTTGCCCAGGTCACCACCGGTTCCATCGAAGGCACCATCCGCGACCAGAGCGGAGCCGTGGTGCCGAATGCCACGGTGAACGTGACCGATACCGGCAAGGGAACCACCACCACGGTAAAAACAGGTGGAAACGGCGACTACACCGTGCCCTTTCTCATTCCCGGAACCTACGCCGTCTCCGTCGAGAGCGAAGGCTTCAAAAAGACGGTTTCTAACAACATCGTGTTGGATATCGACCAGAAGGCTCGTGTCGATTTGGCGCTGACGCCCGGCGGCACGTCGGAGACCGTGGAAGTCAACACTGCGCCGCCGCTGATCAAGTCTGACAGCTCGGAGCTTGGCGATGTGGTGAGCAAGCGCGAGGTGGAGAATCTCCCGCTGAATGGCCGTAACTTCGTGCAGTTGACGTATCTGGTTCCGGGCGTCACGCCAGGGCAGCAAGGCGAAAACCTGTCCGGCTCAAGTTCATTCAATCCGCGCGCGGCTTCCAACTTTAACGCGCTGGGCAGCCAGGCAAATACCAATGCGTACCTGGTGGATGGCATTGACGATAACGAGTACACCTTCAACACCGTGATGGTGCAGCCTTCGGTGGAGTCGATTGCCGAATTCAAGGTGCTGACCGGCACATATTCCGCGGAGTATGGCGGCGGCGCGGGTGTCCTGTCCGTCTCGACCCGCTCCGGTTCTAATGACCTGCATGGTGAGCTGTTCGTGTACCTGCGGAACAGTGCTCTGGATGCGCGTAACTTCTTTGCCCGCACCGGCCCCAAGCCACCCTACCGCCGTGGCCAGTTTGGTGGCGCCATCTCCGCGCCCATCGTAAAGGACAAGCTCTTCGTCTTTGCCGATTACTACGGCCAGCGCTCGCTACAGGGCATCACTAACCTAAACAGTGTGCCGACCGCGAACCAACGGGTTGGAGACTTCCGCGATTACCGGGACGCCAACGGCAATGTGATCCCGATCTACGATCCACTGACCACCGCAATTGTGAATGGCCGGTCCGTGCGCCAACAGTTCATGGGCTGCGATGGTGTAACGGCAAACGTCATTTGCCCCAACCGCCTGAACCAGGTGGGCCTGAATGTTGCCAGCATCTATCCGATGCCGCAGTTCACCACGGCCAACAGCCTGAACAACTACATCTCCACGGCAAACCGCATCATTGGCGACAACGGTGGCAACGTTCGCGTGGACTACCATCCCAGCCCGAAGGACTCCGGCTTTGTCCGCTACAGCTACGAGGATTTTGAGCAGAGCGCTCCCAATCCGTTGGTGGGCGGCTCGGGTACGTGTTGCCTGGCCACTCCAGCGGCAGCAGCCGCAAAGTTTGATCTGGGACCGTATGTCGCGGGTCTGCAGGTGACATCGCTGTTTGCGCAGGGTGCGTCGGTCAACGAGACGCATCTTTTTACGCCGAGTCTATTTAACGAAGTTCGTGTGGGATATAACCGCACGAATCCTTTCACGCGGCAGAGCGACTTCGGCCACAACGCAGCCACATCGCTCGGCATCAACGGCTTGAACATCAGCCAGTACACCACGGGTATTCCTAATATCCAGATTGGCAGCGGTTGCGGCAACGAGTTTACCTGCCTGCAGGGCGGCACCGCCTTTTTGCCAGCGAACCCGCGGCAGACCAACGTCCAGTTCGAAGATACGATCTCCTACTCGCATGGCAGTAATCAGATCAAGTTCGGCTTCCGCTATGTACGCATTCTGGCTTCGCCGTTCACGAACACGACCACGCGCGGCCAGATCACCTTTAACGACAACCTGACTAATACCCAATCCGCTACTAGCACGTCCAGCGGTGCCACGGGTGGCAACGGCCTGGCAAGTCTTCTGCTTGGTTATCCAGCCAGCGATTCGCGCAATTTTTTGCAGGTTCCCTTCTACATCACGAAGGTCAATTATGCTGGATTTATCCAGGACGACTGGAAAGTGTCACCACGGCTTACGGTGAACCTGGGCGCGCGCTACGACGTGTTCACGCCTGATGTGGAGAAGAACAACAAGCTGGCTAACTTCGACCTGACGGCGCTGCACTTCATCTATGCGGGCGTGAACGGCGTCTCGCGTACCGCAGGTGTGCAGACGCGTTATAACAACCTGGCACCTCGCGTCGGCTTTGCGTATGACTTGACGGGCAAGGGCGACACGTTTATGCGCGGCGGCTTTGGCATTTCTTACTTTGAGGATCCGTTCTCCGCATCGGACGAACTTGGGCAGAACCCGCCGTTCACCATTTCGCAGACTTCATCCCAAAATACGGTGTATCCAACCGCGGCAACGTTGGGTAATGTTTGCACCGCAAGCAACATCAGCAACTGCCAGCCGGTTATCAACAACATCTTTCCGCAAGGTGCCGTGCCGCTTGATAGGAATGCTTTGCAGACCACGGCGGGGGTGAACGCGCTGACTCCCGCCATCGTCTCGCATTCCCTGACAAATAAAACGCCAAGCATGCAGACCTACATGCTTGGTCTGGAACGCCAGGCGCTCGGAGGCGTCTTTGAAGTAGCGTATGCGGGCAGCCACAGCCTGCACCTCACCTTTCTCTACAACCCGAACGAAACAGAGCCGGGCCCGGGCAGCGCCGCGTCACGCCGCTTGCTGCAGCCCATCGCCAATGTGGGAACGTTTGTGCAGGAAGATCCCATCAATTACGGCAATTACAACTCGTTGCAAGTCAAATACACCAAGCGATTTACCCACGGCATGACCGCGCTGATGAACTATACCTTCTCGAAATCGCTTGACGATGGTGGATCGGCGGCTTCGGGAGGCGGCTCCGCAGGCAACCCGCAGACAGTTACCAACCTGCGCGCAGGCTATGGCGCATCGGGCTACGACCAGAAGCACCGCTTTGTCAGCAGCGTGACGTACCAGTTGCCTTTCGGCGGCGGCCGCGCCTACTTCCGTGATGGCCTGCTCTCGCACGTTCTTGGTGGATTCGAGTTTGACGCCATTACCACGTACGCCAGTGGGCCGCCGTTCACCGTTACGCTCAACTCGGGCGTGACTAACGCCTCAGCCAGCTGGCCAAACCGGTTTGCTGGACGCGGCAAGCTCAATCACGGCACCTTTCAGCACTTCTTCAACACATCGCTTTGCGCGGCAGGCGTTGACGATGGGCAGTGCGCGTGGCAAGTACCGGCCCAATACACCTACGGCAACTCCGGACGATCAGTCCTTTATGGCCCAGGTACGAAAAACTGGGATGTTGCGCTACAGCGCCGCTTCCAGCTTTATCGCGAGAAGAATCTGGCGTTCAAGCTCGATGCCTTCAATGTATTCAACACAAAGAATCTGCTGACCCCCAACACCTCGATTGGCTCCGCGAATGCAGGCGTGATTACGGGTACCAACGGCGACAATCGCGACCTACAGGGTTCCATTACACTCAATTTCTAACCGCTCGCTTCAACTGCAATGCCCGGCAGACACTCGCTCTTCGCGCGCCTGCCGGGCATGGCATAACCTAATCTTAGGTACGTACACGTACGACGAGTCGCAGCTCTCCGCGCTACAGACTTCCCGCCTGACGTAACATCCCGCCATCCACGAAGTGGGTACTCCCAGTGACATACGACGCATCATCACAGGCCAGGAACAACGCCATGTTTGCGATATCCGCCGGCGTTCCCCAGCGGCCAACAGGAATTTCCGCCAGGATCTCGGCATCGAGCGTTGGATTGGTCTCAACGTCTTTGTCGATAGGTGTGTAGACGGCACCTGGTCCAATGTTATTCACGGTAATTCTGTGGGGCGCAAGCTCAACCGCAATGGTCCGCATCAGCATACGCAACCCTCCCTTGCTGGCACAGTATGCTGAATTTGTTGGCATCGTCATATCTTCGTGCACGGACGAAATGTTGATGATGCGGCCGCCCTTTCCCTGAGCAATCATCTGTTTGGCCGCTGCCTGAGAGCACAGAAAGGCTCCTGTTAAATTCACGGCCATAATCTTTTGCCACTCTTCCAGTGGGTAATCGACAAACGCGATCTTCTTCTCGATTCCCGCGTTATTCACGAAAATGTCCAACTTGCCGTACTTGGAGACCGTTTGCTTGACTAAGTTCTGCACGTCGCCCGCGTTTGACACATCGGCTGCCACCGCAAACGCCTGTCCACCCGCATCTGTTATCTGCTTCACCGTGTCGTCCGCGGCCGATGGGTTGCCAACGTAGTCCACGATCACGCTTGCTCCCGCCTTTGCGAACGCAAGCGAGATGCCCTGTCCAATGCCCGTGCCGGCCCCGGTGACCACTGCTACCTTGCCTTGTAGTTGCATAAACCACCTCTTACGCATCTGATGCAATGAACGCGCTCAACATTTGTGAAATGAGTGATTAGAACCCGCGCAATACTGGCACCGGCAGATTCCGCTGGCAAATCAATATCGATTTTTTTGGACCTCTCAAGGATCTTCATATGCAAGTCAAAAGCAACGAAGCGTTCGGCAATCCAGGGATTGAGCCTCGATGGACATACAGCGACAAGTCCGGCGTGGGCACGGCATTTTCAGGGGACAGTCATCTGTGGTTCACGATCTGGAATGGCATCGTGACGGAAGTCTACTTCTCCACGGTGGATCGCCCACAGGTTCGCGACCTCCAGTTCCTCATCACAGATGGAAAAACGTTCTTTCACGAGGAAAAGCGCGACTTGACCATACATACGGAGCGCCTTTCCGATCATGCGCTTGGCTACCGTTGCATGAACCGGGATCGTGAGGAGCGCTATTGCATTGAGAAGCAGATCATCGCGAATCCTGAATCCGCATGCCTTCTTCAGTACACAAAGGTGACCAGTCCTTCCGGCAAGTCTCTCGCCGGCTTGAAACTGTACGCTTTGCTGGCCCCGCATCTAGAGGTTGGCGGCTACGGTAATAACGGGTATGTCTTTAGCGCCAACGGGCAGACAATTCTCATGGCGAAGAAGGGTGGTAAGTGGCTCGCCCTCGGCCTGAGCGTTCCCTTTTCGCGTGTTTCGTGCGGCTTCGTGGGCGAGTCGGATGGCTGGACCGATCTCCACCAAAATTTTCAGATGGATTGGACGTTTACCTCCGCGACGGACGGCAACATTGCTCTTACCGGAGAGATCGATCTCGCGCACCATACTGAGTTCACCCTGGCGCTTGCTCTTGGTAACAGTGAGCATCGTGCCATCTCCAACCTGTTGCAAAGCCTCGGCCGCCCGTTCTCCAAGCACATCGATCTTTATATAAAGCAGTGGAATGAGGCTGCCAAATGTCTTGCACCCCTGGCCAAGCACTCTTTCGATCGCGGCAATCTTTATAACAGCAGCTTTTCAGTCCTGCTCACACATGAAGATAAGGCGTTCCGCGGTGCGTTGATTGCTTCGCTGGCGATTCCCTGGGGACAGGCCAAGGGCGATGATGACCTGGGCGGCTACCATCTTGTATGGACGCGCGACATGGTCAACAGTGCCATCGCCCTACTGGCATCAGGCGAACTGCATGTACCGTTTCGCGCGCTTATTTATCTGTCCGTGTCGCAAAATGCGAACGGCGGCTTTGCTCAGAACTTCTGGGTGGACGGGCAGTCCTACTGGACCGGCGTCCAGCTGGATGAGACCGCATTTCCGATCATGCTCGCCTACCGGCTCTTCCGCGCCAATGCACTGCAGGATTTTGATCCCACAGAGTTGATTCGATCCGCGGTAGGGTTCCTCATCCGCAACGGTCCAGTAACCGGAGAGGAGCGTTGGGAGGAAGCTTCAGGGTACTCTCCTTCAACGCTGGCCGCCAGCATTGCTGGCCTGATATGTGCTGCCGTGTACTTCCGGGCACAGGGCGATCAAGAGACCGCGCGCTTTTTGGAAGAGCATGCCGATTATGTGGAGTCCCACCTAGAGCAGTGGACTGTGACGGAAACGGGATCGCTGGTTCCGGGCATCTCGCGCTATTACATGCGCCTCTTGCCGGAAAAGATCGGCCAATCGCGTCCGGCAGAGGACAAGGAGTCACGTGTCATCCACATCGCTAACCTTGCTCCAGACCAGACCAGCGATTTTCTCGCACGCAATGTGGTCGATGGCGGATTTCTGGAACTCGTACGCTATGGCATTCGCAAACCTGACGACCCGGTCATCGTGAATACCGTGAAGGTTATCGATCAAGTGCTTAAGACTGATACACCTGCCGGACCAACGTGGCATCGTTACAACCACGACGGATACGGACAACAGGCCGATGGCGGCCCCTTTATCACGCATGGCGTGGGACGCGTTTGGCCATTGCTTACGGGTGAGCGGGGCCACTACGAAATTGCAGCGGGCCGGGACCCCTCACTGTATATCAAGGCCATGGAAGGGCTAGCCTCATCCACGGGTTTGCTGCCGGAGCAATCCTGGGACGCACCTGACATCCCGGAGAAGTTTATGTTTTTGGGCAAGCCCGCCGGGTCCGCCATGCCTTTAATGTGGGCGCATGCCGAGTACGTGAAGCTTCTTCGCTCCGCTGCCGACGGCAAGGTGTACGACCTGATCCCTGAGGTTGCCGAACGCTACCTTGGTCCGCGTCCCACCGGACGCAAACAATTTGGAGTGTGGAAGTTCATTCGGCAGGTCCGGTTTATCGAACGCGGGGAAATCCTTCGCGTGCAGGCTGACACAGCGTTTACCCTCCACTGGTCTTCCGACGGCTGGAAGACTACGGCTGACATTGTGTCTACCCCCACCTCGCTTGACATCGATTACGCAGACATTCCGTCCACCGGCTTCGCCACCGGTACGCCCATTCTCTTCACCTTTCACTGGACAGACGCGAACCATTGGGAAGGGTGCAACTTTACCGTGACTGTCCGTTGACCCAATCTCGCCGCCTCAGCCAAAGACGCGCCGGAAAGACTGGCGCGTCTGGTTCGGCATCGGCGCAACATACCGGTAACCTGGCTTCCATCAAGGAGATCACTGAAGCAAATCACCATCCCGTCAGTGCATTTCGCCATAACTGGCCACTGTATTGTTATGAAGGCATTGAACTCGCCCTGTTCATGATTTCTGCCTGTGTCTTCGATGCTCTTCTGTACGATCCGGCCAGCCCTGTGCTGGGCTGGATTCCGAGCAGCGTTATCCGGCGTTTTCTGATGGGGCTTTCCATGGGCATTACCGCCATCCTCATCATTCACACACCCATGGGCAAACAATCCGGCGCGCACTTCAACCCGGCTATTTCACTCGCTTACTTCCGGCTGGGAAAGATTGCGCGATGGGACACCATCTTCTACATTGTGTTTCAGTTTCTTGGAGCGATCTTCGGCGTTGGTCTAACCGCGCTCTTCATTGGTCCAATCCTCGCCTTGCCGTCGGTGCACTATGTGGTAACCGTTCCTGGCATCGGCGGTCCGCCTGCTGCCTTTGCCGCCGAATTCTTTATGTCGCTCGTCCTCATGGGTGCCGTTCTCTGGCTTTCAAACCGCCCCAGAATCGCCGGCTACACTTCATATTGCGTTGGCGCGCTGATTACCGTGTATGTGCTGTTGTTTGCGCCGGTCTCCGGCTTTAGCATCAACCCTGCTCGCACTACCGGCTCTGCGGTCTTTGCGCACGTTTGGACGTCCGTCTGGATTTATTTCGTCGCACCGGTAATTGGTATGCTTCTCGCGGCTGAAGTCTATCTTCGCTCCGCGGGACGCGATCGTATCCGTTGCGCAAAACTCCATCCCAATACCGGATATCCATGCCCATTTCTTTGCAGTTATCCGGGCCATCATGATGCTGGCTCCCTACCGTAGACGCCTACTTTTTTTCAATTCTTATTGTCCGCCATGTCACGCCGCATTGCGCCAAAGCATCAAATGTGTATGTCTACATATGACGCGATCATCATTGGTACGGGTGCTGGCGGTGGCACGCTTGCCCTGCACCTCGCCAAAGCCGGTAAGAAGCTGCTTATCCTGGAGCGCGGCCCCTTCATGCCACAGGAGAAGCTCAACTGGAGTACCTCTGCCGTCTTTCTTGCGAATCGCTATCACACAACGGAGACCTGGCAGGACAAGGACGGAAAAGAGATACATGCACAACAGTCCTACTTTGTCGGCGGCCAGACAAAGGTGTACGGTGCCGCGATGTTTCGCATGCGCGCGGAAGACTTTGGCGTGGTGTACCAGAAGGGCGGCATCTCTCCCGCCTGGCCGATATCCTATGCCGACCTTGAGCCGTACTACACCCAAGCCGAGGAACTCTTCCACGTACATGGCGATTTGGGCACCGCGCCTTCAATGCCGGGCGGATTTGGTTCTTCCTTCGATCCGACCGAGCCGTTTCACTCCAAACGCTATCCTTTCCCAGCTCTCGCAAACGAGCCGCGCATGCAAAGCATCGAGAACGATGTGCGAAAGCTCGGCATTCCCACCTTCCCCATCCCCTTGGGATTGAAACGGGACGAAGCGAATCCACTCGCTTCCAAGTGCGTGCGGTGCGACACCTGCGACGGTTACCCGTGCCTGGTCCATGCCAAATCCGACGCCGACATCAACTGCATCCGTGAAATCCTTGGAATGCCAAACGTCACCCTGATGACGAATTCCCGCGTGACGCGCCTCCTTACGAACGCCACGGGAACCGCAGTGACGCACGTTGAAGTCATCCACTCCGGTCCCGGCACCCGATATGGCGCGCCTGAGCCTTCTGAAACCGATGCGCCTCCATCAACGGACGGCAAAACGGTTACCTATGCGGCGGATATGTTCTGTGTATGCGCGGGAGCTATCAACTCTGCTGTAATTCTTCTTGCTTCGGCGAACGACAAGCACCCCACTGGTCTGGCAAACCGTTCTGACCAGGTAGGCCGCAACTTTATGTACCACCAGGCTGACGCGCTGCTTGCCCTTTCACCTGAGCGCAATGAAGATGCATACACCAAAACGTGGGGCACCAACCATTGGTACCTCAAAGATACTGATCCTTCCTATCCGTTCCCGCTTGGACAAGTGCAACCCATTGGCAGCTTTCATCACGAGATGATGAAAAGTGACGCGCCGTTTTTTACACCCGGTTTCGTTCTTGAGGGTATGAAGCACTACGCCGTGCCATGGTGGCTTACAACCGAGGATCTTCCCGCGCCGGAAAATCGAGTAACCATTCACAATACGACGCCGTTGAGCCAGAACAGCCGCCAGCCGGGGCTGGCCGGTGCACACCCATCCGGCGATACTGGCCGCACGAACGAGTCGGAGCCTGTATCTGAAGCTGCACCTAAACGCATTCAGCTTTCATATACCCCAAACAATGTCGAGTCCTTTACGCGCTTGAAAGATAAGTGGGTCGATACGCTGAAGGAAGCCGGTCATGCCGCCACATCGGTTCCGCTCCACGCCTATTTCAAGAAGCGCATTCCTATCGAAGGTGTCGGCCACCAGAACGGTACTTGCCGGATGGGCAACGATCCCACGGAAAGCGTACTCGATCCGAACTGCAAAGCTCATGATCTCGACAACCTCTATGTTGTCGACGCTTCTTGCTTTGTTTCCGCGTCAGCTGTAAATCCTTCGCTGACCGTGATCGCAAACGCAATCCGTGTCAGCGATCATCTGCTTTCGGAGCGCTTCCGCTGATAAGTGTGAATCTAAAGAGGGGCGGCCATTTGGCCGCCCCTCTTTATTTAAGGCGAAACTGACGCAAGTTAAGCCATTATTTACTTGCGCCTGAACCATCCGAGGAAGGTACTGGAACTCTGCCAAACACGATGTCAAAAATCCAGTCGCTTAGGATCCTGCCGCGTTGCCCCATGTCAGGCATCTTGGCGAGATAGACGGCACGCCACATGGCCCAGGCAAGCAGACCGGAAAAATTGTGGCCATACACGCGGGCTACCCCGGAGTACCGTCCAACAAGGGCCAGTTCGCCCATGGGGGTATAGACAAATGGCTCCGTGGATTTCCCGCGAAGATTTTTGACAATGTTTTGCGCCACCAGCTTGCCTTCGCGGGTAGCATTCTGCGCCGTGGGAGCGTAGGTCCCATGGTTGGCTGGATCGGGGATTTCAGCGCAGTCGCCCAGCGCCCAAACGCCAGGATGCCCTGGAACCTGGCAGCAGCCATCCACCGTTAGACCATGGTGTTTTCCCTTGGCTGCGGGAAGTTCCGCGATAAGCGGATTTGGGGTGACGCCCGCAGCCCACACCACGGTGCGGGTCGGGATGTGTTCACGGTTCTTAAGTTCGACCGAGACATCAGTGACGGAATCGATGCTGCTATTCAGCTGGATTTCCACCCCTCGTTCCTTTAATTTTGCCGTGGCATAGCTGGCAAGATTGGCGGAAAGTTCAGGCAGCAGCCGGTCACCTGGCTGAACGATGATTGTTCGTACTTCTTCTGGGCTGATAAAAGGGAGCTTGCTGACTTGCGCACGCACAAGGTCGTTCACGGCCGCCATGGTCTCCACGCCTGTGTAGCCGCCGCCGCCGACCACGAACGTAAGTAGTTCCTTACGCTTTTCAGCATCGGGCTCCATGGCCGCACGTTCCAGGCACGCTGAGACGCGCTGAAACACAGCGTGAGAATCATCGAGCTTCTTCATGGAGATTGAGTGTTCGGCTGCACCTGGCGTGTCATGGTAGTTGGTGACCGAGCCAAGGGCGATGACGAGATGATCGGCTTGGAAGGTTTGAGTTGCCGGGTCCAGACCTTCGGGGCCGGTCTGGACTTCGACGCTCTTTGCCGCTAGATCGATTTTTGTGATGCGCCCTTGCACAAAGCGGACACGTGGACCAAAGGAACGGAGTGGGCTGACGATATGCCGAGGCCCAATCTCTCCTCCCGCAGCCTCCGTGAGCATTGGAGTGAAGAGGAGATAACTATCCTCATCAATAAGAATGATCTCGCCGTTGTTCCCATCCGGAAGCAAGCGGGCAAGCTCTTGTGCAACCGCTGCTCCAGCGAAACCTCCGCCAAGGACCAGAAAGCGTTTTCCATTTGCGAGACCGGCGTTGGCGGCGCGCTCGTCGAGACGGCGCAGTGTGGCCCAGGTCGCGTAGACACAAGCCAGGCCGATGCCTGTCTGTACGGCGGAACGTGTAAACGACTTACCGCTCATCGGTGAAATCTCCTTTATCAATGACTCAGGTACAGGGTTGGATGCACAAAGAATCCGAGGTCAACGCTTGTTTCTACGTTGCACGGCGAAGAGCTTTCGGTGAGAGGAGATGGATGATGATGAGGGTGGCCGGGATGAGGAATACGAAGGAATTCAGAACCCACATCTCGGCTCCCGCAGCGGCCTGATCCTGAAGTGGTGTGAGATGTGTCACTCGCGGGGCTGCGGCATACGACGGGTATAGGACGCGGCCCGAAAACGTGAGAAAGGCCGAAAGCATGGTGTTGACCAGGTCGGCGCTGAGAAGGTACGGGATCACAGCCCAGCGGGGCAGACGCACAGTTGCGGGCCAGGGAGCGATGATGATCGACCAGAAGAGGATGGAAGTGCCCAAAAAGCAGAGATGCTCAAAATCGTGCACGCGTTCGGACCTCAAGGTAAGCTCAAACGCCGCAGGGACATGCCAACCGAGATAGGCGAGATTCATGGCAAGCCACGCGACAATGGGATTGCCGGCAGCATGCGCCAGAGGCTGGAACCATGGCCGTCGCAGGATGGGTGCGAGGAGATGCGTAACAATGGGGCGCGGCAACCCCCGCAGCAGTGGCACTGCGGGGTTCCCAAGCAGCAGAAGCGGCGGAACGATCGACATCAGGAGGAAATGCTGGATCATGTGCGCGGCAAGGAGGTAATCATCAAGCGCGTCGATTGGGGAGGCGAGAGCCACCCAAAGCGCGGCAAGGCCCGCCAGAAACGAAACTGCGGTCCACACCGTGAGATGGTGTGGACGCGTCTTCCGGGCCGTTCGCCAGCCCCGCAGGTACAGCAGCGCCGTGAGTGCGATTATGGCTGCGGGGAGAGGTGGAAACGACCACGCGTATGCAATGCCTTGTGGGAACTCGTCCATTGCGATAGGCGGCCGCAGTAGGCATTGCTACTGCGGCTTCGTCTGCCCCTCACCCTGCTGGATCATGCTGCCACTGGGTATCGTTCCGGTCGCCGCAACCTTCCGCGACGCATCGCTGGAGGAATGCTCGTAGGCCGGGTGCAGCGTTTCAAGAAAGCGTACGAGGGCGGTGGCCTCCGAGGGTGAAAGGGCCTTGCCGTAGGCAGGCATGTTGCCGCCTCCCTGAAGAACCTGCCGAAACAACTGATCTTCGGTGAGGCGCGTCGCGACGTCGTCCAGTGCTGGACCGCGCTTTCCGCCGATACCCCCGACAGAATGACAGTTACGGCACTGCTTTTCCTGGAAGACGTTGATGCCCTGGCGCTCCAGCGGCGTTGCGGCGTGAACGTAGCGGACAGGAACCAGGTCACCGCTCCATGCGTCCATGTGCGGACTCCACGGTGTGTACGTACCCAAATGCGTGAGTACGGCAAAGGCAATGGCCAGGAACATAACGGAGAACACCGCGACGGGGCGGCGGTGCCAGCTCTTCTCGCCAATTCCCGCAATGAACGGTAGCGCAATGAGAATGCCAATCGCGACGACAGGCACAATCAAGATAAAAGGCGTCTCCATGGAAGGCGGCAAGAAAGACAAAACCGTGTAGATCCACAGAAAGAAGAAGTCTGGCTTAGGGACCGTCTGGATGATGGTGGGATCAGGCGTGCCAGTGGGTCCATATGGACCGAAAACCGCGGCACAGAACGCCACCGCAAAGAGAACCGCGGCGGTAAAGATGAGGTCTTTCCAGATAGCGCCAGGAACGAACGGGATACCCTTCTGCGCCAACGCGTTGTACTGCTTGATGTATGTGGCGCGGCGAACGAGAAAACCGGGCTTGGGGTATTCATTGACGCCCAGCTTGAGCACCAGCCATACGTGCATGCCGGTAAAGGCGAGCAGCGTGCCGGGAATGACAAAAACGTGGAGGGCGAAGAAGCGGGACAGCGTTGCGCCCGCGATTGTAGGTCCGCCCAGCAGCAGTTGGACAACTTGTCCGCCGACGAATGGTATTCGACCGGCGATTGAAGTCCCAATGCCGAGACCCCAGTAGGCATCCTGGTCGAACCGCAGAACCTGACCCGTAAAGGCCATGCCCAGCGTGAGCAGAAGCATGCAAACGCCCAGTATCCAGGTAAGCTCGCGCGGGAACTTGTACGCTCCGAAGAGAAACACCTGGGCCATGTGTATCAGCACAACGGCGACCATGAAGTTGGAACCCCAGCCGTGGATGGCGCGCAGGAACCAACCAAGAGGAAGCTGATGGTTCAGAACCTGCAGCGTGTTCCAGGCGTTGGCCGCCGATGGCACGTAGATCAGGGCGAGCATGATGCCGGTGACGACCTGAAGAATGAGCAGTGTGAGGCTGGCGCTGCCAAAGACGTACCACCAGCTTGCGGTGTCGCGCGGCACCTTGTGAAGGGCGGCCTCTTTGACCACACCTTCCAGCTGCAGCCGGCGCTCTAGCCAATCGTAGGTGCGTTTGTACCAGGGCATGGGTCAATCCTTGTAACAAGTACAGGTTCAGAGGCGTTTTGGGGAACCTTCGGGCATGGTGAAAGTGATGCCTTATTGGACAAGGTGGGCGTCTGCCCCGCGTCGATCATTAATATGCCGTTCTGGATGCGTTGATCGTATTTGAAGAGACCGCGCTCCGGCGGACCTGCGGCGCGCGCTCCATCGGCATAGTAGATACCACCATGACACGGACACATGAACAGCTGGGATTCAGAGAACCACCGCACCGGGCAACCGAGGTGCGCGCAATTGATGGCAAACACCGTGAATTGATTGGTCGAGGAGAGGCGAACGTATGCGGGGACTTTGGCGGTGTCGCCGTCCCAGCTTTCGGAGAAGGGGTTGTGGTACTGGATCAGTTTGGTCTCGCCGGGCTGGAAATCGGACACCGCGCCAATCTCAATCCAATGGCGGTACTCCTTTCTGCGGAGTACGGGGCTGAGCAGGTATGCGACGACCGGGGTTGCGATGGCAGCCGCAACGGCGACATTCAGCGCGATGCCAATCTGCATCATGAAGGTACGCCGGCTGACCCGTTCTTCATGCAGCCGGGCTTGCTGCTCCTGGGGCGTTGGCGGCGGCAACATCTCTTCCATGGTCTCTTCTCTCTACTTCTTCGGTTCCTGTTGTTTTGTGGGAGGGCGCTGTACCGGGGCTGGCTGGTGATTGCCCGGCGGCTCAGAGGTTGGGGAATCGTTCGGGTAAGGCCGGCCGGGATCCACGGGGCGTTGCGCGGCCATCCATGCGACGAGGTCTGTGATTTCTGTGTCGGTAAGCGCGCGCCCGGGGACATCGCCGCGCCAGTCAGGCTGGCCGATGTCAGGGCGGCCGGCGATGATGGTGGTGCGCAGCATTTGAGGAGAGACGATGGCAAGGAAGGACCCATCCAGAACGTTGCCCGCAGGGCCTGGTTTCTGGCCCTGCGCTCCATGGCATCGAGCGCAGGCAGCCTGGTAGACACCCGCTCCATGGGACGGATCGCCGGGCTGGGTTGCCTTATAGGGTGGAGCGTTCAATCCGGACAGGACGTTCTGTTTGCCCCAGCGCTCACGCATGCCGCGCACAAGAAGGTTGATCTGCGGATCGGTAAGCATGCCTCCGCCCGAAACACCGAAGCCTGGCATGAGACTTCCCTTTCTGCCATTTGCGGTGATCTCGCGGAGCGTGGCATCGTCGACCAGTGCCTGGTATTCAGGATTGGCCAAATTTACCGAAGGCCCGTTTTGCCCATCGGCTCCATGGCAAGCGGCACAGTTCTGCTTGTAAAGCGGTTCGAAGGCGAGGATGGCCTGTGGCCGGGGAACTTCAGGGCCAGGCTTGGGGCGTCCGGGCAAACTGCAGCCGGTGAGCGCACTGGCGATCGCAACCAATGCGATCGCTGCCGCTGACGTTCGTTGGCGGGGTGTCCAGGAGGCGGTCATTTGGAACGCCCCTGTTCGTGCTCACCCATGAGATCAGGCGTTTCCACACCGAGGCGGGCAGCCAGTGGCACCTGTGCGAGGCTCTTGAGGTTCCCGAGCCTGGTTACCGTATAACCGGCGACCAGACCGAAGAAGACCTGCGATGCGGCAAAGGACCACCAATCGATGCGCTGGTCGAGAAACGGATTGATGATGCCAAGCAGGTTGTGAAGGACGCCCGTCCATATCGCAGGGGCGATGATACCGCCGAGCAGGATGGGATGCTTCGGCCAGATGGGTAGCAGGGCACCGTAGAGAAGGCCTACAAGGAGGCAGGTAAAAACCTGGATGACGGTTGCCGTGACAAGACCGCTAAGGTGGAATTGCGAAATTTGTGCGGTTGTGGGATTCGTCCAGCCAGCCACGCCCGCACCACCCAGCAGGTTGATTACATACCAGATGCTGTGAAAACGCAGAATGCCGTAAGCTTCCGCTGGGATGATCATCGCGATTCCACCAGCAATTCCGCCCTTGATGCCGCTGGAGATGGGAAAGGTCTTCAAGGGCAACTGCGCACGGTGCGTCTCATCAATCTGGACATGACGCACCTGCACGGATGAGGCTGAGACAGAAACGATCTCCTCCTGTACTTCGATCGCCTCGTGCCGTTCGCGGGGAAGAACGTCGCGGAACCAGCCGACGGCTGACACAACCGTGAGAAGAACGCCAAGGATGCCGATGCCGTAGTTGGTAATCAGCGACGCGCCGCAAAGGACCAGCCCCATGGCGAGGAGGATGGGCCAAGCCGTCGGCTCGGGAAGGTGAATCTGGTGATGTGTCAGTTCGCCAGGCGGGGTCTGTGAGTTGACGGTGGGCATGATTAGGATCTTCCGATGACGTACACGACGGTAAAGACGACCACCCAGACGGCATCCACGAAGTGCCAGTAGAGGGCAAGCGTCTGGATACGTGAGGCGTACTCTGGCCGCACATGCTTTGTTAAAGACAAGGCCAGCACCACGCCGATCATCAGCAGGCCGATGACGACGTGCGTTGCGTGCAGCCCGACAAGCGAATAGAAGGTCGTGCCGAAGAGGTTGGTACGGATGGTGAGTTGATCGTGCACGATTAACGTGTGCCACTCACGTGCCGTGCCAAGGAGGAAAATGACGCCAAGGAGAAAGGTAGCTCCCCACCAGAGAGTGAAGGCGTTAACATTGCGCCGGCCAATGGATCGCTCTGCCATCCAGATCGTCAGACTGCTGGAGAGCAGGCAGATCGTATCGAAGATAGGCAGCTCAAGGACCTGCTTCGGCGTGGGACCATATTGATCGCGTCCCATGTAGAAGACATACGCCACGACGAAGATGGTGAAGACGGCGGTCTCCGCGATGATGAGAGCGGCCATGCCAACGTTACCGCGGGACGGTGTATGCCAGGCGGCCTCGCCTGAGGTGTGCTCGAGTGGAATGGTTCCGGCTAACTCACTCATAGGCTGCATCCGAATCGTCCGGGTGCTTCATATCCCAGAGAGGGCGGCGGCTGGACACAGCCGGCAACATGGCGAAGTTGTACGACGGCGGCGGCGAAGCAGTCGTCCATTCCAGGGTCCATGCGTCCCATGGATCAGGCCCAGCGAGGCGGCCACGAAAGTAAGAGTGAACCAGGTTATAGACAAAGATCGCGACTGCGGTAGCCTGAAACACCGCGCCGACCGAGACGATCTGGTTCCAGATATCCCATCCGCGGTTCGGCTCGTATGTAAAGATCTGACGCGGCATGCCGAGCAGCCCGGGGATGTGCATGAAGTCAAAGGTGAGATGAAAGCCTATGACCATGAGCCAGAAATGCCACTTGCCCAGACGTTCGTCCAACATGCGGCCCGTCATCTTTGGATACCAGTAGTAGAAGGCAGCGAAGATCATAAACAAGATGCCACCCACCAGGACATAGTGAAAGTGGGCGACGACGAAGTAGGAATTGTGCAGTTGCCAGTCGAACGGCGCAACCGAGAGCATAATGCCGGTCAGGCCGGCGACAACCCATTGCAGGATGAACGCAGCCGAAAACATCATCGGGGGCTGAAAGCGGATCTTGCCGCCCCACATGGTTGCCAACCAGTTAAACGTCTTGATGCCAGTCGGGATGGAAACAAACATCGTGGAAAGGACGAAGAAAGCGTTTCCGAAAGAGGTCATGCCGACGGTGAACATGTGGTGTGCCCACACGGAAAGACTGATGAAGCCAATGCCAACAGTGGCGGCCACCATCGCGGGATATCCAAAGATGGCCTTGCGCGAAAATACTGGGATAATCTCATTCGCGAAACCAAAGGCTGGCAGCACCAGGATATAGACCTCCGGATGGCCAAAAATCCAAAAGAAGTGGATCCATAAAATCGCGGAGCCGCCAGCCTGCGTGTCGAAAAAATGACCGTTCAGATAGCGGTCGATCAGCAGCATGATCTGTGCCGCCGTGAGAGGGCCGATGGCGACAAGTACCAGACCGGCGGTCGTGAGGTAAATCCAGGGAAGTAGCGGCATCCGCATCATCGTCATCCCTTTGCAGCGCATGCAAATGATGGTGGCAATCATGTTGATGGCCGTGCCGATCGAACCGATGCCGTTCAAGATAAGGGCAATGGCCCAGTAATCGACAGTATGTCCGGGGGAGAACGGCTTCTCCGTGAGGGGCGCGTAGGCGAACCATGCAACGTCAGGCGCGGTGCCCGCACCGGAAAGCCCCAATCCGCCAATGAAGCTGAAATACAGGAGAATACCGGCAAAGGCGCTGATCCAAAAGCTGAATGCATTCAGCCGGGGGAATGCCATGTCGCGGGCACCCAGCATGAGTGGCAGCAGATAGTTGCCGAAGCCAAACAGGATGGGCATGCCGACCAGGAACACCATCGTTGTTCCATGCATGGTAAACAGGCGGTTGTATACCTCGGCAGAGAGGAAGTGATTGTGCGCGTGAAAGAGTTGCACGCGGACGGCGAGCGCTTCTATTCCCCCGACAAGCAGGAAGATCAGCGCATAGGCGATGTACATCATGCCGATCTTCTTGTGATCGACGGTAACAACCCAGCTGTGGACCCGTTCGAGATAGGTGCCGATAAAATGCGGAGGCGGCGTGCGATCCACTGCCGCTTCGATTTCGCCTGGGACCGGCATTGTGGGAGTGGCCATGAGTTCTCCGTCGCCTCAGTTCAACGTGATCAAGTAATTCGTGATTTGCGCGTTTTGCTCGTCCGTTAAGTGCATCGGCGGCATCAGCGCTCCGGGTTTGAGGGTCGACGGGTCCGCAATCCAGCGCTTCAGGTTGTCTGCCGTGTTCGTTGCGGCTCCAGCAGCGATTGTGTGACGGCTCATCAGGTGCGTCAGATCCGGTCCAAAGCGCCCATCGGCAACGGTACCGCGAATTGTGTGGCAGTTGATGCACGCGTTGTGCTCGAAGACTTGGCGACCTACTTCGGCGGGACTTTGTGGCGACGCCGGGCTTGCTGCCGTCGTCGTCGATACCGGAAGGGAGTTTGTGCCATCAGAAGAGTTGTCTGCTACGTTCCCCTGCGAGGCGGACGCCCTAGACGAAGTTCCAGCGGCTAGCTTCTGCTGCGTGGCAATCCAGGCTTGAAACTGTTCGGGCGTGTCCACGTATACGCGGAGAAGCATCTTGGCGTGTTCAATCCCACAAAACTGGGCGCACTGTCCTTCAAACAAACCAACCGTTTGCGGGTCAATCCACATCTCGTTCACGCGATTGGGAATTAAGTCAGTCTTCCCGGCCAAACGCGGTAACCAGAAACTGTGAACCACGTCCGCAGAGGTGAGCTTCATAAAGGTAGGACGGCTGCTATGGGCGTCACTGACGGGAACATGCAACTCGTTGGCGGAGACAACGTTGTAGTCGGGATACCGGAACTCCCACCAGAACTGATGACCAATGACAACGACGTTCACAGCCGCCGCCGGTTTGCGGGCATCCTGAATGGCAAAAATAACACGCGTGGTCCCTAGAAAGAGCACCACAATGATCAGGAGCGGGATGATCGTCCACCCCAGTTCGATCTGCGTGCTTCCGAAGACCTGGGGAGGTTCGCTGTCGTCACCAGGCCTGGCCCGGAAACGAAACAACGCGTAGAGAAGCAGAGCCGTTATCGATATGAAGATTAACCCGGTAATGCTCAGGACAAAGAGCGAAAGCCCGAAGATCGAGCGGGCGGGCGTCGAGTCCGGAGAGAAGATTGTGGTCGGCCACCAGGGCGTAGACCAACGGCCCAGCGCTGTAAAAGCAGCCAGTACCGTCATGCACGGATCTGAGATGTTCTGGGTCATGGCTCAATTCCGAGTGACACAGTTAATTTTTTGGCTGCGAAGAGTTAGATGCAGGATATTCGAATTTCGTTTGCCGCGCTATACTGCCGCAGCTCCATGTCCGTATGAGTTCCGGTCACTCCACTCAAAACCATGACATGATACCGCCATCACCTATGCTGCTAGAGATCAAGTCATCAGAAGCTGCTTTGAAAGAAGGTCCGCATGCGCACTAAGCGTCTATTCCTTGCTCTAGCGAGCCTCATCGCGGCCCTAATCATCGGCTACATTGTTTACCGGCACCGCAAAACTGACGCAACATCTGACGCTCCCTCGTCCCCTCCAGCTGTGGCTGTTGCGACGGCACATAGCGGTTCAATCGCAAATCAACTCACCGTTGCGGGTGTCTTCCAGGCGTTTCAGGAGATCGATGTCCATGGCAAGGTCTCCGGCTACATCCGCCACATCTACGTGGATATAGGAGACAGGGTACGACGTGGCCAAACTCTAGCGGTGCTCGAGGTTCCGGAACTCCAGGCCGAAGTCGCCGGAGCCCGGGCCGGCATCACTCAAACCCAGCAAAACATTATCCGGTTGCAAAGCGGGGTGACGCGCGAAGAGGCAGGCTACGCAGCGGTGCACGCCAACTATATTCGGTTGAAGCAAGCCTCCGACCAGCAACCTGGACTCGTTGCCGCGCAGGAGCTAGACGACGCTCTGGCCAAGGATCGTTCCGCAGCCTCACAGGTAGATGCCGCAAAATCGGCGGTAGCGGCTGCGCAGGGGCAACTCGGAGTCTCTCGTGCGGAAAATCTTAAAGTGAGCAGTATGGCGCAGTACGCCACAATCACCGCTCCCTATAACGGGGTGGTCACGATGCGGTACGCAGACACAGGATCACTGATTCCGGCCGGCACCGCTGAAGGCCTGAGCCAAGCCGTCGTTCGACTGGCGCAAAGCGATGTTCTCCGACTTCGCATGCCTGTTCCGGAGCGTGACGTTCCGCTCGTCCACGTAGGTTCCGTTGTCACGGTTCATGTACAGGCTACCGGCCAGCAATTTTCAGGAACCGTTGTTCGCTTCACTCGCGATGTTTCCAACTCAACAAGGACGATGATGACTGAAGTGGACGTGGCCAATCCCACCCTGACGCTTACGCCTGGCATGTACGCGGACGTGACCTTCAATCTCGAACAGAAGAACAATGCACTGATTATTCCTGCAAGCGCCGTCATCCAGGGCGATCAGCCAGCGGTGATGCTCGTAGACGCCGATAATCGAGTTCAAAAGAGGGCTGTCGACCTGGGGATCGCCGGGGCAAACCAACAGGAGGTGGCCTCCGGCCTGCAGCCTGGAGACCGGGTCATCATTGGCGGACTCTCCACATTGCAACCGGGTCAGCATGTGACGCCGCAAGAAGCATCCACCAGGTTGACGGAATTCCAAAGCGCTAATCAGAAGGGCGGGAAATAGCATGTCCTTCTTTGCCATCAAGTACCCATTCTTTATCCTCATGGCCTGCATGATCGTCGTGGTCGTAGGCGTGGCGGCTATCATGGGCATGCCCGTCGATCTATTTCCGCCAGTCAAGATCCCCGTCGTCGTCGTCGCTACCTTCTACTCAGGCATGCCCCCGGAGCAGATCGAGTCTGACATCACGGACAGCGATGAGCGCTTTTTTACGCTGGGAAGCAACATCAATCACATCGAATCGCGTTCGATGACCGGCGTCAGCCTGATCAAAATCTACTTTCAACCGGGAACTGATCCGACTGCCGCGGTCAGTGGCATCTCCAACCTTGCAATGGCGAACCTGCGCCGGCTTCCACCTGGTACGCTACCGCCTGTCGTGCTTAGCTTCGATGCCGCGAACCTGCCGGTCTGCTTGATCACCCTGAAGGGTGAAGGCATGAACCAGACGGAACTGAAGGATGTTGCCCAGTTTAGCGTTCGCAACCAGGTCGCAAATGTTCCCGGCGCATCGGTTCCGCAACCGTACGGAGGAACCTACCGGCAGATCATGGTCTATGTCGACCCGTTAAAGCTGCAAGCATCGCAACTTGGAGTGATGGATGTCGTTCACGCCGTCAATGACTCCAATTTGATCCTGCCCGCAGGGGACGTGCGCATCGGTCCCAAAGACTACAACATCTATGCGAACAGCCAGGTACCCACCCCGAACGATGTCAATAGTATTCCGCTGCGCACGGTCGGAAACGCCTCCATTCTGGTCGGGGATGTGGGCCATGCCGTAGACGGCGGCCAACTTCAGACGAATATCGTCCGCGTTGACGGACAGCACTCCGTCTACATTCCAGTCCTCAAGCAGGGCGGAGACTCCAACACGATCACAATCGTTGAGGGCATTCGCAGGGCAACGGCTCACCTGCTTGGCATTCCCCAGCAACTAAAAACAGCTGTCGTATTCGACCAGTCGGTCTTCGTCAAAACAGCGATCAAGAATGTCATCAGCGAAGGCGCAATCGGTCTCTGCCTTACCGGCATCATGATCTTGCTCTTTTTGGGCGACGCGCGCGCTACGGTTGCTGTGCTTCTGTCCATTCCAATCTCCTGTATCGCCACGTTCCTGATCCTGAACGCGTTTGGAGATTCGATCAACACGATGGTTCTCGGCGGGATGGCGCTTGTACTCTCAAGGCTCATCGACAACTCCGTCGTGGTGCTTGAGAACATCTTCCGCCACTTCGAGATGGGGGAGGACAGTGTCAAGGCCGCGCAGGAAGGCGGCAAAGAAGTTCAGTTGGCGGTGCTAGCGGCCACCTTCAGCACGGCAATCGTCTTCTTTCCCGTCGTTCTGCTTACAGGAGTGAGCAAATATCTCTTCACAGCGCTCGCACTTGCCGTGGTGATCGCGCTCTTCTGCTCCTATGTTGTCGCCATGACGGTCGTACCGCTCTTCTGTTCCAAGTTCATCAAGCATACTGGCCACGGGTATGAGCATGAGTCAGCGGAGAGCGATGACGCGGTGCCGGAGCATATGCGTGGCGGGCACGGGCAGAAGAATATCTTTGCCCGAACCGTCTACTACTTCAACCGGGCCTTTGGGTGGCTTCAGGCGCGCTATGACGGAGCCATTCATTATTGCCTGGGTCGCCCCGGTTTTGTCATTCTTGGCTTCGCCGTTTTTGTCGTCTTGAGCTTCGCGCTCGCGCCCTTCCTCGGCAGAGCGTACTTCCCCCGCACGGATCCGGGCCAGTTCGTCATCAGCGTTAAAGCGCCCACTGGCACCCGGATCGAACTTACGGATCAATACATCGCTCGGGTGGAAGAGGACGTGCGAGCCGTCGTTGCGCCGAAAGACCTCAATATGATTGTTTCAAATATCGGCGTGACGCCTGATCTTTCAGCCATTTACACGCCTAATTCAGGAATGCACACCGCTTTCGTCCAGGTCAGCCTGAAGGAAGACCACAGTCTGAGCAGCTTTGCATACATCGACAAGGTGCGCGCAAGGCTGGCCTCGGATCTGCCCTCGATTCAAACGTACTTTCAGACTGGTGGTCTGGTCGATTCCATTGTGAACCAGGGTCTGCCGGCTCCGTTCGATATTCAGGTCAGCAGCAATGACATGGACGGCGGATATGCCGTAGCGCAACAGGTAGCGCGAAACATGAGCGCACTGCATGGTGTCAGCGATATTCTCATCCCGCAGGATATCGATTATCCCGGTCTTGCTCTCAACATTGACCGGCAGCGGGCAAGTCTTGAAGGGCTCACACCAAAGACCATCGTCGACAGCGTGATCACGGCAATGACGTCAAACGGGGTGGTCGCTCCCAGCTACTGGATCGATCCCAAGACCGGCAACAACTATATGCTCACCGTGCAATATCCGGAGACCCAGGTACAGACACTCAACGACTTCAAGCAAATTCCTCTGCGTTCCGCGGACGGAAAATCTACAACGCCGCTTGAAACCGTCGCTTCGATCAAGTCGATCAACACGCCTACTGAAGTGGACCACTACCAACTCCGCCGCGTCTTCGACGTGTACGTCATGCCCAAGACGGAAGACCTGAAAACAATGAGCAAGGATGTCGATAGGGTTGTCGCAGGAATGAGCCTTCCCAGCGGTACCAGGCTCACCGTGCGTGGCTCCGTCAACAACATGAACGAATCTTTCAAATCGTTCGCCATCGGTCTCATCCTTTCCATCATTCTTGTCTTTCTCATTCTGATGGCGCAATTCGCGTCCTTTGTTGATCCCTTCATCATCCTGCTTGCTGTTCCGCCGGGCATCTCTGGCGTGATCCTCTTCCTGTTACTGACCGGCACCACTATCAACATCATGAGTTTGATGGGCGTATTGATGATGACCGGCATCGTCGTGTCGGACAGCATCCTGATCGTCGAGTTCACAGGCCAGCTGCGCGAGCAGGGGAAGGAGCTAGAGGATGCGATCATTACCGCTTGCAAGGTGCGCCTACGGCCCATCCTCATGACCACGCTAGCGACCATCCTTGGGCTTATTCCTATGGCGCTCGCCCTGGAAGCTGGCAGCGAGCAGTACGCGCCGTTGGCCCGCGCCATCCTCGGTGGACTCACCGTATCCGGTATCGTGACTGTTTTTCTCGTACCGAGTGCTTACCTGCTCATTCATCGCCGCATCGGGGCGCGCAAGGCGCAGACGGCGGGATCCGGTTCGGTGGCTCCCTCCGTGGAGGCAACCGCATGAGAACCGGCCTGCTCTTCTTTTTTGCAACTTTGCCGGTCTTTGGACAGGCAAGCGACAAGCTGCCGGCCACCCCAGCACAACGCATGCCCTCATTCCAGATATCATCGTTCGGCCAGAACATGCCCGTCGTACAAGCAGCTCCCAGTCAAGCACAGCAACCTCTCCTCGACCCTCGCAATCCAGGCACGCCTATTACGCTGTCTGAGGCCGAGACGCTTGCGCTAAACAACAATCCACGCATCACGGCCAGCAATCTCCTCGCGTTGGCCGCAGGCCAGATCACGCGGCAGACACGGTCCAACGAGTTGCCGCAAATATATGGTCAAGTGACGGCAGAGAAAGCCGAAGACGCCAGCCGGATTGGGGCCGGTTCGCTCACCGACTCTCGCCTCTATACCCATGCCGGAACTGGTGGAACATTTTCTCAACTCATCACGGATTTCGGCCACACAAGGGATCTTGTCGCAACCAATAAACTTCAGCAGAAAGCCCAGAACAAGACCACCATTGCAACGCAACAAGATGTCTTAATGGCAACAGACGCAGCCTTTTACCGGTTGCTCAACGCACAATCACTTCTTCAGGTTGCCAAGGCTACCGTTGCAGCGAGAAATGATGTCCAGAACCTGACCACGGCGTTGACAAAGAGTGCACTCAAGAGCGATCTCGACCTGAACATTGCGTCTGCCGATCTCTCGCAGTCACAGCTTTTACAATTGGACGCAGAGAACGCCGTAGCCTCCGCGAGCGCGGCTTTGGCGGCAGTTCTTGCTGCGCCTCCCGATACGGTATACGCAGCCGTTGAAGACAGCACGGCTGCCCCGCCGCCTCCGCCAGCACCGGATAGTTCTGCCGTTTTGAACGCTGGCGCGCAGAAACAACGGCCAGATTTGCAGGCGCTTCAGCTCAATGCTCAGGCTTACCAGGAATTTGCCCGCGCACAGCAGCTACAGCATCTTCCAACCATTACAGCATTGGCCACGGGGGGCATAACTCCGGTCTCTCCCGGTAACATCTTTATTCCGCATTGGTATGCTGCCGGCGGAGTGAACCTTTCGATTCCGTTTTTCACGGGCTTCCGCATCGATGCACAAGCGGAAGAGGCAAGGCTCAAACAGAAGGCCATGAAAAAACAGGCTCAAGAGCTTTCTGACACCATAGCCCGTGATGTGCGTGTCGGAGTGCTAAGCGCCCAGACCGCCTTTCGCCGGATCGCCGTTGCCGATCAGTTCCGCAACCAAACAGCTCAAGCTCTTGCCCTTGCCCAAACGCGATACAAGCTAGGCCTCAGTTCCATCGTCGAACTCAGCCAAGCGCAACTCCAAAGTACGCAGGCAGCCGTGGCGGCGATCAACGCCCGTTACGAGTACCTGCTGGCACTTCGAACACTTGACTATGCGCGAGGGCAACTTGCGCCTTAGGCGGAACGGCTTGAGTATGTGATTCCTCAAACGCGGAGCCGTTTGCCAGGAACTGAAGTCGTCATCAAGAAGGACCGGAAAAACCCAATTCAAGAGGCGCTCAGGCGAACGAAGTGGCAGCTACGCCAAAGAAACATACCTTCGAAGGAGGTTAAATGAATAGGTTCAATACGCCCCCGTTGGGTCTCTATAGAATGCCTCTCCGTCTGAGTTAGGAATCAACCACGCACTCAAAGCACCGAAGGAAAGAAGAGATTCGTGAGTATTGGATCTGTTAGTGGAATAAATTGATCCTCGTGTCACGCCGACTGAGGTGATCGATCGCGGAGCGCCAAAATCGATGCTAGAGTCCATCAATTCCTGAAGAAAGCTCGGTCGTGGTGCTTACAAGAGCGAGGCGTGGCATTGTTATAACCACTGTAGAAGGTCGAATAACCTCGAATAAGCGAGACAGACTCTGAGCTGAGCGCGTTCCCACTTCCCACATCTCGTAGCGTGAGCGGGATGGCTGGTTTGATTTGCGTATGTCACGCGAGATGGCACTGAATCGGCAAGACGCTCATGTCGAACCGTCTACGCGCAGCATAGTCTCTAGCCGGTCGGTCTTGAGCTCAACACTATGTTGGCGGCAGAGGTCCGATCAAAGTCTTAAATTGACAGAAAGAATTGGTGGACCTGATCGGGATCGAACCGATGACCTCTTCCATGCCATGGAAGCGCGCTCCCAGCTGCGCCACAGGCCCACTGTTCTGAGCATATCTTCTTTCTTGCATGACGTAAATGCTTCTTCAGCACGCCGGGGGTGGATAGGTTGAGCAGAACCCCTCGCACATGCGTTGAGCGAACCATTCTTCCGCGCATAAATGACGCTTGGGAACAAACAGGGGCTTGTGCGGTGTCTAAGTCAGTAGAGTGAGCGAGAGCACTCGCATCCGCCGGCGGATGACCAGGTTGCAAGCAATCCCCACTTAATCGTAACGTGAGAGCATGACATGGGCAGGGCTGCGGTGATCGACCCCATCACTGGTGCATTTGGCGGCTTCGAGGACGCGGATGCTTGCCCTGCGCCACGCTCCGGACTGCGCGCCGGCGAAGCCGCATTGGTAAGCGCGTTGCAGGCCGGGCTAGATGAAGCCTTTAGTCAACTGATCGCCCAATATAGCGGACCACTGTACTCACTTCTGCTGCGCTCGCTCGCGGACCCGGCGGATGCCGCGGATGTAACGCAGGACGTCTTCATTAAGGTCTTTCGCTCAATCGGCAGCTTTCATGGCAACAGCAGCTTGAAGACGTGGATCTACCGGATTGCCATGCACGAGGCGTCCAACAGCCGCCGCTGGTGGATGCGGCACAAGCGCGCGGAAATCACCATCGACGAACCAATCGCCGAGGACGATGGCGGGCTGAATTTTTCGCTGGCGGACACCTTGGCGGACGGCCGCGAGTCCCCGTTTGAGAGCGCGCGGCAGGCCCAACTGCGCGCCACGGTGGAGAGCGCTCTGCGCGAGGTGCCTGAAAGCTTCCGCACCGTGGTGATTCTGCGAGAGGTGGAGGGCATGGCGTACGACGAGATCGCCGAGATTCTGGGCATTCACATGGGCACGGTGAAGAGCCGTTTGATGCGAGGCCGGGCGGCTCTTCGCACTCTGCTGGAAGAGCGCTTGCCAGAGTTTGCGCAGAACGCTCTTCCCGTATCCGCACGACTCGACCGCAAGCATTCCACAGTCGCCCGGACGCGAACTCCGTCTTCCGCGTCTAAGGAGACACGATGAGTTTCACACACGATGGCCTGAAGACGTTGCTGGCGCACGCTGGTCTGTCCCGAACGCATCTTGAGCCGGAAGAACTCAGCTTTGAGCGCAAGTCGCTGGACAGTGCGCTGAGTACGTTGGGCCCGGCGCAGGCTCCGGCAGATCTTTCTCTGCGCATCCGGCTGGCGCTGTCGCATGAGCGTGTTCGTGTGGAACGCCGTCTGCTGGGCCGCATTCAACATCGTTGGGAGGCTTTCCGCGAGAATTCGCTGCGGCCCGTCGCGCTACAGGTTGCCGTGAGTATGGCGGCTGTGATTGCTGTTGCGGGCGGCGCGCTGATGCTGGGTGCGTTTACACCGCAGCAGGCAGTACAGGCACACGATGTCCCGCTGGCCGGCTTCTCAGCGCCTCGCTATCTCTACAGTATCGCCGGGGAGCAACCCGTGGGCGGCACCAGCGACCAACCGCTGATGGTGGAGGCCAATGTGGACAGCGCGGGCCGCGTGTACGACTACCGCGTTCTTTCAGGCTTGCTTGATCCACGGGCCGATGCAGCGCTCCGTCAACGGATGTTGACCGGCGTCTTCCAACCGGCGGAGATCTTTGGCGAACCCGTGCGCGGCCGCGTGGTCCTTACCTTTGCGGATGTCGTCGTTCACGGCTGACATGCGGGCATTATCTTCCTTGTGGCAAGGCGGATGCGTTACGCACGGTGTCCACGTGGTGTACATCGCTTATGCGCGGGCTTCAATGCCGCATGCGACAGGCAGAGATTGAATGCACTAGACTCAGCCCTTGGTACACCTTTCGCTGAGGTTCGTCGAACTACCGTGCGCTTTCTCCCTAAATTCATTTCCATGGCAGTTCTGCTTTGTGCCGCCGTGCTGACATTGCATTCCCAAGGCCGTTCGTCGTCGTCCTCGTCGGACTCTCCCGCGCCCTCCTCGTCTGCCGTGCCACGCCACGGTGTCGAGGCGACAGGGTCAGCCGTCTCGCTTGAAACCAGCGAAAGCCTCTTTCAGATTGCCGCCGCGCTCAACATCTGTGGCTATGACAACGGCCTGGAGACCTCCCTTCCCGTTCGCGCCGCCGTTCGTGCGGACCTGCTGAAGGCGATTTCGGAATCACCCGCCGCCGGTGCCAGCCAGCAAGAACTGTGCGGCTATATCCAAAGCCATACCCTGGGCAGCGCGCAGAATCTGGCCCAATACGTTTCACTGGCACTCTTCCTGGGGCCACCGCCGGAGTTGCAGCTTTCCGTGCCGGAGAGCGAGATGCCACCTGATTCGCTGCAAGTAGTGGGCGTTTTGCCGCTCCTGCGGGATTTTGCCGCAAAGGTTGACCTGCACGGCATCTATCTCCGGCATCGCGCCGCGCATGAGGCAGCAGTGGAGCAAGTCCATGACAGCATGACCCGCATGCTGCTGGAGACCAATCTCTACCTGCACCAGCCGGTTTCCAGCTACGATGGTCGCCGCTTCCTCGTCCTGCTAGAGCCGCTCCTCAGTCCTCAGGCGGTGAACGCGCGCATTTACGGCAGTGACTACTTTGTCGTGACGTCGCCCAGCGTGATCGACCCGGCATCGCCGCCGCGCGTCTCGCCGGGATCGCGCATGAGCGTGAGCGCGCACGCGAGTGGTCTGCAGATGGACCAGATCCGCCACGTCTACCTGCTCTACAACATCGACCCAATCATCTATGCGCGCGCTGGTGCCACCAACCGTCTGCTGCCGCTGCTGAAGACAGTGTCTGACGCGCCCATTGATTTTCTGTACAAGAGCGATATCGTCGCGCTTACCACGGAATGTTTGATCAAGGCAATCGAAGCGCGCACGATGGATGTGGGCATCGCCCGCCCGGCCAAGCCAAATAATGGAAAGCAGCGCGCCGAGGACAATGGTTATCTGCAAGCGATGTCTGAGTACGAGAAGCGCGCCGAGGCCATACGCCGCAAACAAGTTGTGCTCGACATGGAATCGGGATGGGTACTGACCGAGTCGTTCTACAACAAGCTGGCTCTGGTGGATCGTGAGGGCGTCAGCCTGAAAGAAAGCATCGGCGAGATGGTCTATGGAATGGACGTGCCGCATGAGGTGGACCAGGCGAAAAAGATTCCGTTCTTCAGGCCGGGTAGCCCGGAGCTGGTGGGCGGGGGCGGAGTAAATCGCGCGCGCGCTCCCCGCGCCACGCTTACCGCCATGGATCAGGCGGAGCTGAAGCTGCAGAAGGGCGACAAACTTGCCGCGGAGGAGCTTGCGGATAAAGAACTGCGGACGAACCCCGCATCCGGCGAGGCGCTGTACGTGCTTGCGCGAGTGAAGCTGATGGAGGGCGACCCGCAGGCGGCTTACGACCGCTTTACGCAGGTGCTGGCAGCCAGCAAGGATCCGCGCACGGTTGGCTGGTCGCACATCTATCTGGGCCGTCTGTACGACGCGCAGACACAGAACAGCCGCGCGAAGGCTGTCACTGAGTACCGTGCGGCGCTGAACACACCCGGCATCCAGCCAGACGTGCGCGGGGCGGCAGAAGCGGGTATCCGCCAGCCCTTTGCCGCGCCCAAGCGCACCGTCAAGGACAGTGACCAGCAACAGCCTGACGACGAAGTCCTGGACCCAACGGGCAAAAAGCAGAAAGAAAGTTATCGTCCCAGCGAGGAAGCTACGCCACCGGCGCGCTCGCGCTGATGCGAGTACCGATCACGTCTGTTCAGGGAAGTTCGTAGGGTCCTAGAAAGCGTTCGCCATTAAAGTGGATCATGTGATCCGGGCTTTCAGCGATCCATACTTCCGTCTCCCATGCGATGCGCGTGACCCATTTCCTGAAGTCGGCTTTTGTCAGGAACGCCGTCACGAAGACCCGGCCTGCGGTGCAGCCCAATGTCAGCTTCTGAAGCAGAGCGTAGCGCTCATCATCTACAGGGTTGCTGCTGTGCACGGCTTCGATAAGAAAAACCCAGTTACGCTCGGCCTCGTATGCCACGATGTCGGGCAGCCGGCCGCCCCGCTCCGGCACCGGCATCGCAATTCGATGAAGGCCTTCACGGTCAATAACCAGCGATTTGTCTTCTGTGTCGCCGATATAAAGAACACGAGCACCTTTTGAGAACCGGGGCAGGAATTCTTCAACAAGCGCCCTTTGAAGACGATTGTGCGGGCCTGGCGACAGCCGCAGACCTTCTCCGTCAGGCAAAGAAACTGGAATCCTCTGCATCTCGCGTGCCTTTTCAAGCTGATCGCGAATGTCACCTTGTTGAGCGCGGAACATCTTGAGTACAGACTCCCATTCGGCAGTCCCGTATGCCCGCAGCAAATGCACGCTCTCAATCGTCAATGCATACACACGCGTACCATCGTTTGTATCCGCCGCGGCATCCTTTGCGCTCGGGGTTACCAGACCGGCGTTTACCAGCAATGCAAGGTCCTTCCGGCGTACGTCATCATATGAGCCGGAGGACAGACCTTCATGGTAGTGTTCGTTGCGGTACGCCAGGATTTCCCGTGAGCGCAACGCCTTCGTTACGCCGTCTTCCAAATAGCTTTTGGCATCTGCCCACTGACCTTTAAGAGGAATATGCGCCACGGCCAGCAAACATAAAGCTGCCCTGTCCTGACCGCGCCTGGTAAGGCTTCGAAGGGTAACTCCGGCTTCGCGCAAAAGCGTCAGAGCCTGCTCAATCTTGAGCGCTTTAAGTGAGTCGTCCAGCAACTGCTTCCTGTGAGGCCGTTTGCCGTTTTGAACCATGGGTGATTTCTCCAAAAAGCGATAGGCCTGTTTAGCAAGTGCAAAGCTCAACAACGGAGGGACGGCATTGCCAATCTGCTCGGTTTGCTCGTACGGAGAACCCGTGAACTCGAACCAGTCAGGAAAGCTTTGCAACCGCGCTGCCTCTCGCAAATGCAGCATCCGTCTCCGGCCATCGGGCAGCGCGATGCGCAACATGTCAGCCGTGGCACCGCCAAGATTTCGTCACGTAACCGTTCGCGATGGCCGGTCTAAATGGAGGTCGCGCGGGCGGATGCAGCTGCTCTTGGTCTCGTACGCTGCAACGTAGCGATCCATGCTTGCTGTGAGAAAGCGGCTATTTTCCGTGATCTCACGAGTAAGACTGCCCAGAGCCATTCCCGCAGTCACGGGAGTATCGACAACCGGATGGGGCCACTCCCATCCCACTTGGGAAGCCACAACAACCACTCGTTCCCGTTTCTGTGGAACACCGAACTCCATGGCTTGGAGCAGGCGCACATCGACGCTGTATCCGAACCGCTCAAGCTCATCTACCGCCTGACGGAGATAATCCTTGTTGCGGAAGAGCAGCCCGCGTACATTTTCGATGATTGCGATGCGCGGGCGTATCCGGTTTACCGCATCCAGAAAAATGGGAAAACCATCGCGCGGATCTCGGTTTCCTCGCTGATACCCGATCTGTGAGAAGGGCTGGCACGGCGGACCGCCGATCACCATGTCCGCCGGTCCATCCGGCTCGCCAACGGCCAGCTTTGCCTCCGTGCAGTGGTTCTCGAGGTTGAGGTTGTACGTTGCAACGGCTTCTGGTTTCATCTCGTAGCCGCGCGTTTTCATGCCGGCCGCTTCGAAGCCGAGTGCCAGACCACCGCATCCTGCAAACAGATCGATCACCACGGGGGCAGCCGCTGACAAGGCCGGGCGCGGCAACGATGTGTTCAGCCATTCCACCCACTCATCAGACCGCTCAAAATGCTGGCGCGGTGGACTGAAAAGAGTTGGTGGCGTAAACGATGTGTACAAAGCGGTGGGCAGGGCAGAATCCTTCGTCTCTGATGATATTTCAACAGAAAGGACATGGCCGGAGCCATGCCCTTCTGTGCAGCGAGAAACGAACTGTCTAAAACTCGTACTTCAGGGCGAACTGGAATTGCCGCGAGTACGTGTTGTTGATCGACCGCTGCGAAGAGGAACGGGCGAAGTTGGTGGGTGAGCTCATGTTGTTGCTGAACACACCAAAGTTCGCCCGGTTCAGCACGTTAAAGCCGTCCACGCTGAAGCGCAGGTTGCTCTCGCGGTAGACGCGGAAGTTCTTGAAGAGTTCCATGTCCCAGTTGAAGATGCCCGGTTCGCGCAGTTGGCCCCGGTGCATGCGCAGCGTTGGGTCAATCAAGCCAATGCCCTGATTCAGGATAATGGCACCACCGCCATCCTGGCAGGTGCGGGTCCGCGTGGTCGTGTTGAGCGCACCGGTGACCGGATCGCACGGAAAGCGGCTGACGCTCTGGTTGAAGTTGGTGGATGCGTTGGTGTAGAACGGGCTGTTCTTTACCAGCGGAGGATTGTGGCCTGTGCCGTAATTCAGCAGGACGGCGCGGTCGTTGTTGTTCCCGTCGCGGTTGCCGTCCACGCCAGCGATCACGATAAAAGGCGTACCGCTCTGCGCATCGATGGTGCTGGACAGGTTGAAGCCACCGATGATCTGATTCACGATGCCATTCACATTGCTGCCGATCGGCTTGCCCTGGCCGAACGGCAGCGCGTAGACCACGTTCACTGCCACGCGCTGGCGCACATCGAAGGATGAGTCGCCATAGTTGGCACCGTTGGGACGGAAAGCTATGTAGTTCTGCGCGAAGACCTGAGCGGCCTGGGCGGTCGTCAGCGTGTTGTTGCGCGTGGCGCATTGCACCGCGGCGGTGTACACCGGATCAGAGGAGATGGTGGCCGCGGTAAGCTGGGCGGTGACGATTGGCGATGTGCATGGCGACCCGGGAGAAAGGTAGGGTGCCAGCAGGTTGTCATAGGTGGCCTGCGGTGCCGCGGAGTCGGTATTGCCCGCGATCTCATCCGAAATGGAATCCATGCTGTGCGCCAGCGTGTATGCCAACTGACCCGACAGGCCATGTGCCGTGCGCCGCTGTAACGACACCTCAAGCGAGTGGAAATTGGAGTTGCCGTTGGACTGAACGTTCGTAATCGAAGCAAACGGCCCGCGAATAATGCCGGCGTTGATGTCCGATTGCAGCCGCGTGAGATTTCCCTGGTTGGTTGGGCGGAACGAGTTGGGGAAAGTCGTGCCGTAATTGGGATAGGCGGTTGTGAGCAGCTTGGTCCCGATGCTGCCCACGTACGCCACGGTGAGCGAGGTATTGACGTCAAGTTCCTGCCCCATGGACAGGTTGAAGTGCTGCGTGTACGGCTGGCGGATGTTGGGGTCAACCGTGGTCGCGGTATAGACGCCGGTGGTGGAGAGGGTGGCTTGGGCACCGGTGGCCTGGGTGCCGTCATAATACTGTGGGAAAAGCGTGGTCGCTACGGTGAACGGCGCGTTGAAGCGCGAGTTGCCATAGACGTTGTCGAAGATGCGGTCGTAGAAGTAGCCCCATGCACCGCGCAGGATGGTCTTGCCGTTGCCGCCAATGTCATACGAAAAGCCGAGGCGTGGCGCGACGTTGTTGTAATCGGTGCAGAACGCCTTCAGCCCGAACTGCTTGGCGTTGACCAGTGCCACGTTTGTCATGCCCACGCCAAACGGCAATGAGGTGCAGGCCTGTGGCTGCCCATTGGGGCCCATCACAAACATATTTGCGATCAGGTTCTTTGATTCTCCAAAGGCGGGATACAGATCGTACCGAATCCCGGCTTCAACGGTCAGGCGGTCGGTCGCGCGCCAGGTGTCCTCCACGAAGTAGCCCTGCTCAAACTGCCGGAAGCCGCGTTCGGAGCTGCCGTTCAGGTAGAAGCGTTGCGCGATGTTGCTGACCGCGCCACTGATGAACCCCTGATAAGTGGAATCCAACAGCGTGACGGAAGGCCGCACGGTGGCGGAGAAGTAGCCATTCTCCTGGATGCGGCGAACTTCCGCGCCCATCCTGATCTCGTGCTTGCCCCGAATCCAGCTGACCACATCCGTGGCCACGATCGTGTTCTCCGCGCGGCCCTGCGGAAAGTTGGCTGAGACGCCCGTGCCGGTGTAGAGGCCGAGCGTACTGTTCAGGTTCGGCACGCCGTTGGGCGAAGCCAGCGAAATGGAGTAGGGCGAGCCAGCGAATGGACCGGCGTTGCGTGCCGTTCCAGAAGCAAGCAGAGTCGTGCTGGGCGTTTCTCCCGGGAAGGCGAGCGACTGCCGCTGGACACCGAGGCGAAAGGAGTTCAACACATGCGAGGAGAACGCCATGTTGTCGCCCAGCACAAAGTGGTAAGGGCGTTGTGACTGGCCATACCCGGCGAACGGCACGGCATTGGTCTGCGCTCCGCTCTGCACAATGTTGCTAATGCTGCCGGTCAGGAACGCCTGGTTGCGATCTGAAAAGACCTGATCGAAACGCACAAACCCCGTGTCGCCGTCCAGCGGATTCAGGATACGAACGATCTTCGTTGTGGATGCGATGCCGCTGCTGGTAAAGTTGGCCGGCGTTAGGGCGATGCCGCCGTTGGACACTGCTGGAAACGTTGCACGCAACAGCGCCTGCAACGCCGGTTGTGTGATGGCATTAATGGCCTCGGTCGTGGGCAGGGTAAGCGTGGTGCTGGCACTCTGCCGCTGGCGGTAGCCCTCGTAGGCACCGGCCATGAACGTCTTGTCCTTGCGAATGGGGAAGCCGAAGCGTCCGCCAAAGTCGTTTTGCTTTAACGCGGATTTAAATGTGAGCGGATCGAACCACTGCCGGGTATTGAACTTCGGATTGCGAACAAATTCGAACAGCGTGCCATGGATCCTGTTGGTGCCGCTCCTGGTGACGACGTTGACCACCGCGCCCGAGGAACGCCCGAACTCCGCCGAGCCATTGGTGCTGATCACGGTAAATTCGCTGATCTCGTCCAGCGGAACCGCGCCAATCTGGCCGCTGCTGCCGCCTGTCGATCCGGATGGAACGCTTGGACTGTTATTGTCCACGCCGTCGATTAGGTAATTGTTGTTGGTGGGACGGGTGCCCGCCGCCACCACACCGGAACCCTGCCCGGTGCCGCTGGCGGAGCGCGTCACGCCTGGCGACAAGTACACCAGGTTCTGGTAGTCGCGCCCGTTCAGCGGCAGGTTGGCAATCTGCGTTGCCGTAAACAGACCGGTCACGCTCGTCTGCTGCGTGACAATCTTCTCGCCCTCGGTCGTTACCTCAACGGTGGTGCTGCTGCCACCCACCGCCAGGCGCACGGGCAGGCTCCTCGTTTGGTTCAGGTCAATGACGACGTCGTCGAACTTGGCACTGGTGAATCCCGTGCTGCTGACCACCAGGGTGTATCTGCCAGGGGTGATGCTGGAGAAACTGTACTCGCCGGAAGAGTTGACGGGCGCGTTAAAGACAACACCGGTTTCAGTGCTGGTCAGCGTTGCCGAACTGTTCGGCACGGCCGCACCCGATGCGTCCGTGATGGTACCGCGCAGGCTGCCTCCAATGCTCGCTTGACCGTGCAGCGAGGCTCCTGAACCTGTGGCGAGAATCGCCGCACCGGCAATACTTATGTGACTGAGACGCATGGTCCCTCCTCCAAGAAACGACGGCAGAAAGTTTGCTCCCTGCATCGTGGGTCAGCAGGATGGGCATGAATATTGAGTGAATCGGTAATGACAACCTACCACAACGAACCGTGTGCCAAGGCACCGCTCGAAATACGGCGGCGCTGATTTGCGCCATTCTCTCGACAGATGGAACCGGCTCACACACAGTTCAATGCTCAGGACAACAATCAGCGAAGTTATCAACACCGCCTGGCATTCACGCGCGATAATGACTCACCCACTATGAAGTTCGCTGACCTGCTCACTGAGTCCCGGAACCCGTCCTCGGAGAACATCGACGCGGTTTCGACCGAATTGATGTTGCATATCATCAACGATGAGGACTACACCGTGGCGGACCGTGTGCGTGAGCAGATTCCGCGGATCGCTCGCGCCGTGGATGCCATCCACGAACGCGTACTGAAGGGTGGTCGCCTGTACTATACGGGTGCGGGTACCAGCGGCCGCCTGGGCGTGCTGGACGCCAGCGAGTGTCCGCCGACCTTTGGCGTGCCGCGTGACCTGGTGCAGGGCTTCATCGCGGGTGGCGACCCGGCCCTGCGAGTCTCTGCCGAAGGGGCGGAGGACAGCCGCGAACAGGGCGGCGTCGACCTGCTCGCGAACGGCTTCAGTCAGTCGCCTGGGGTTGACGTTCTGGTCGGCATTGCCGCCAGCGGGCGTACACCGTACGTTCTAGGGGCCATGGAGCAGGCGCGCCAGCATGGCTGCCTGGTGATCGGCCTTTCCTGCGTCCCGGGTTCACCAGTGGAAACGGCGAGTGACATTCCCATCACGCCCGCCACCGGACCGGAAATCATTACCGGATCGACGCGCATGAAGGCCGGCACCGCGACCAAGATGGTGCTGAACATGCTTTCCACCGGCCTGATGATCCGACTTGGCTATGTTTATGGCAATCTGATGACGAATGTACAGACCACCAACGAAAAGCTCGTAGACCGAGCGGAACGAATCATCGCTGAAGCGACTGGAGCCACAGCACACCGGGCTGCCGAGTTGCTGCGTCAGGCTGGTGCCGTCAGTACCGCGGTTGTTATGGAAAAGAAACATCTCTCACGCGAAGACGCCCAAGCAGCCCTCGAAGCCGCCGGTGGGAATCTACGCCGCGTTCTGGTTCTTCCATGAGCAAGTGAGTGACGTCCCTCTGTTGCGCTCCATGGCGCGACCGTATTGGGACAACCGGTCTATGACGCCGTCAGTCTGCGCTTGTGTGCGTCTTCTTGAAGTTTTTGAAGACTGTAAAGAGCAGGTGCGAACCGTTCAATCTTGAAACTAAAATTCATGGTACGCCAAATTGCGCCAGGGGCAACTGGATAGGCCGTACACGACTCTATGTCGTGGGGATACGGGGCTGCAGGTATTGATCCGAAGGCTACTCTCCCTGTCGTTGGCAAGTTCGTACAGAAGTGTTGTGCGCGCTCTTTCCTCACAATTTCACTAGTAAGAAAGGTATGTCATGTCAGACACGACCACACTCGTGTGCCTGTTTCACCAAGAGAGTCAGGCGCAGGCGGCGGTGGCTGATCTTCGCCACGCTGGTCTGCCCGAGGGAAGCATTTCTACGATCGGCGGAGCTGGCGCGCCGGTTGACGCGCTGGAGAAGTCAGAGCTTGCATCCCTGGGCATGCCGGACCGCGATTACGACCACCTGAAGAGCGGCATCCGCGCAGGCGGTATCGTTGTGGCCGTTTCACCGGCTTCTGCTCAGGTCGGCACCGTTGAGTCAATTTTTAAAAAGCACTATGCCAAAGAGATTGACGACGTTGAGGCCGAACGGCGCGAGGAGCCAATGGTTGCGCCCCTGGCTGTTGCGGCTTCGGACACAGGCGCGATTCCCGTCATTGAGGAAGACCTGGTTGTCGGCAAGCGCACCGTGGATCAAGGTGGCGTGCGGCTATACCGGCGCGTTGTAGAAGTTCCCGTTGAAGAGTCGGTGCAACTGCGTGAAGAGCATGTGACCGTGGACCGCATTGCGGTGGATCGTCCTGTGACGAACGCCGACGCCGCCTTTCAGTCACGTACGATTGAACTGACCGAAACGGCGGAAGAGGCCGTGGTGGCGAAAGATGCACGCGTGGTGGAAGAGGTCGTGGTCGGCAAGAATGCCGTGGAACGTACCGAAACCATCCATGACACGGTTCGCCATACCGAGGTAGTGGTTGAAGAGCTGCCTGCGGCCGGTGAGAACATCGACCGCACAGGCCGCACGTTTTAACTCGACTTACGTGCCACGACTAACAGGTTTACTCCCGGAGGAGTTCAATGGCTGACCGCGTCAAGGTCTACGAAGAAACAAAGAAAGGTGGCCTGCCCATCTGGGCATGGCTCCTACCACTTCTGCTGCTGCTGGCATTGCTGGCGTTTTTCCTGCTAAGGCGCCATCCCGCGCAGGATGCCACGCAGACCGCGGCCCCCGCTGCTGTACCGACCGCTAGCACAGCGGGTCTCCCGTCCCTTGGTGCCGTTCACTTTGAGACAAACAAGGCGGATTTGACACCAGAAGATCAGGCAACGCTGGACCGTGCGGCAGAAGCCATGAAGTCTAACCCGAACACGCACCTTCGCATTGAAGGGTTTACGGATAGCACCGGGACGGACACCCACAACCTGACGCTTTCACAGCAGCGGGCCTATGCAGTTGGCAATTACCTGAAGAGCAAAGGCATCGAAGGCAGCCGCCTGACGGGCGAGGGTTTTGGCAAGGCAGACCCGGCTGACTCGAATGCCACCGAGGCAGGCAAGGCAGATAACCGCCGCGTCGAACTGTTCTCGCAACAATAACTTTGTAGTATTTCAACCGAACGTAGGAGCTTTCCCAATGTCGAAGACAGTAGTAGGACTTTTTAACAGTACCGCGGAAGCACAGCGCGTGAAGCAGATGATTGTTTCAGCGGGTAATGTAAGCGCAAGCGACGCGAAGATCGTTGCTCAGGACAGCAGCGACTATGCCGGCACCGAGCATGAGGGCACCGGGATTGGTGAAAAGGTCAGCCATTTTTTCAAATCGTTGACCGGTGGCGATGACGACGCACATGAGCATTACGCAAGCGGCGTGAACTCCGGCGGCGCCCTTCTGACGGTCAAGACGGATGACGACGAGGCCCAGGGCGTTGCCGTTCTGATGCGCGAAAACGGTGCCCGCAACATCAAGGGTGTCGGAGATACAGACACGGGCTACGACGATATCTCGTCGGGTGTTCCGGGAACCGTGAGCGGCCTGACTGCAGGCACCGCTGGATACCAGTCTGGCACCGCTGGCTATCAGTCTGGGTATGATCAAACGACACGTGGGACGGCCATGGGCGAAACTGCCATCCCCATCGTGGAAGAGAGCCTGGTCGTGGGCAAGCGTGAGGTGGACCGTGGCGGTGTGCGCGTGTATTCCCACGTGGTGGAAGAGCCGGTAAGCGCCGACGTAAATCTGCGCGAGGAACGCGTGATGATCGAGCGCCGCCCCGTGGACCGCGCTGCCACGGCAGCCGACTTTGCGCCGGGTGACCGCAGCATCGAACTCCGCGCCATGGGCGAAGAGGCTGTTGTGGGCAAGGCTACGCGTGTAGTCGAAGAGGTACTGGTGGGCAAGGACAGCTCGGAGCGGACAGAAACTGTCCGTGACAGCGTGCGGCACACCGAGGTGGACGTGGAAGAGATTCCAGGCACACTACCCGGTTCCAGCACCACTCGCGACAAATTCTAAGTGGCAAACGGGCAAGGCTTGGACGGCCTTGCCCGTTCTTCTTCGATCCCCTTATCCATGGAGACCTATGTCGTATTTCCCTGAGCAGAACGTCCTCGTCACCGTGGGTACGTTCGATGACGCAGCCTCCACTACAGAGATTCAGTTGTCAAACGGCCGTCTGATTCGGATACCCACGGCAACTCTTATACAAGCTGAAACCGTTCAAGCAGACGGCGCTGGTTCTTCGTTTGAGATGGTAGAGCCGGACTTCACCGTGATCCCACTGGTGGAGGAGCAACTGCGAACCGGCAAACGTGTGGTGCAAACTGGCAAGGTGCGGCTCCGCAAAGTGGTCGATGAGTACGAGACAGCGTTGGATGAGACGTTGGCCTTGCGTACCTTTGACGTTGAGCGGGTTCAGCTGAATGCACCAGTGGAGTCGGCACCAGGCATTCGCCACGAAGGAACCACAACCGTGTACCCGGTCGTCGAAGAGCAACTGATTTTGACGCGGCAATTGGTGTTGAAAGAAGAAATTCGCGTGACCCAGCGCGATGCAGAGCGCCACGATACCCGTCCGGTAGTGCTGCGCCGAGAGCGCATTGAAGTCGAGCGCGAGCAGACCATTGCAGATGGTCAGAACCAGTCATAGGATCATGTAAATCAGCAGGCCTATGCAGAACCAGACAGCTCGCCTCTAAGCGGTCCGCAAGTGATGCCGTTGAGCACAATGGAACCTAGCGCTAAAGTCTCTTGGAGTTGGTGAACCAGGCAGGACTCGAACCTGCGACCCTCTGCTTAGAAGGCAGATGCTCTATCCGGGCTGAGCTACTGGTTCCTGCGTTTAGCTTACCTGTTTCGCGGGACTGCTGCGATCCCTCTCAGAGTCCGGCAAGTTCTTTGGACCGCAGCAGCGCCGTGGCGGCACGAAGTGCTTCATCCCACCGCTCGGCAGCTTCGTTTTCATCCACACCCAGAGCTTTGACGTAGAGGGTCACGGTAAATCCCTCGGCGACGGTGCCCTCCAGGTCGGCGACCGCGGGGCGGAGTATCCATTCCAGCTTGGCGAGGGCGTGGGGTAGATCTGCCGCAAGCCGTTCCGCCCTATACAGCACGCCTTCCATGCGGTGACGTGAGGCAAAAACCGCACGGTCGCGCCATAGAAGGTCGATGTAGCTGGTGAACCCGGCGGCGGCGACTTCGGGGTCCAATAACAGGTCGTCACGAGTGGCGGCGAGTTCGTCACCATCCATCGGCCACGCATCGCACTTGGCCGTAAAGACCGGCGAGCGTGTGCCGTTGAGCGACCGGAGAGCAGCCAGAAGGGCGGGGTGTTCATCCGCCTCGGCGATTTCATCGAGCGCGTCGGGATCGCTGCGGAGGTCAACCCAGGAGTTGAAACCATCGGGCGAACTCCAGGGAACCACCAGCACCGGGTCGTCCGCGCCGCACTCGGCGTTCCACTCGCTCAACATGCGTATACCGCCGTGTGAAGGGCTGCATGTTGCTGGACGAAGCGGAGGAGCGTGCGCTCCGCCCAATAGCCATCGTAGCCTCCAGTGGGAGTTTCGAGGAATGCGCAGTGCCCACCGTGCGATGGTTCCAGCAGCGTGATGTGCGGGTTCATACGCAGCGTTGCACGTGTCGCTTCGGTGAGCCGGATAAACGGGTCGTCGCACGCATGGAGGATCAGCGTGGGCACGGCAATGCGGTGCAGGACGTTGGCGCTGGCGGCTCGCGCGTAGTAATCGTTGGCACCGTCAAAGCCGCAGTAGGGCGTCATCACGTTTTCGTCGAAGTCCCGGATCGAACGCACCTGAGCCACACGTTTCCTGTCGAAGACTGCCGGGTACAGGGTTACCTTGCGGCGGTAGCGCGCCAGCAGATTGCGCAGGAAGCGGCACTCGTAGAGCCGGTTGGACCAGTGGTGGAGCGCATCGGCGCTCTCTCCCAGATCCATGGGAGGCGAAACGGCGGCACCCGCGATCAACTCCGCCGGAGCGTCACCGCCCAGTTCACCCAACGCCTTTAGCACCAGGTTGCCGCCCATGCTGTACCCGGCCAGCACCACCCGCGAGGAACGTCGCGCGATCAGCCACTCCAGCACGGCGATCACGTCCCCGGACATGCCGGAGTGGTACAGGGTGGGCGAGAGCGCGTCCGTGCCGCCGCAATTACGCATGTTCATGCGGACCACGTTGCAGCCCGCGGCAAAGAGCTTGTTGGCGTTGCCAAGGATGTAGCGCGAGTGCGACGAGCCTTCCAGGCCATGCACCAGGACGACGGTCGCGGCATCTGTGGAGCGAGGCTGCCAATGGCAATGGCACAGAATCCGGCTGGGCAGTTTGTCGTCCAGCACCACCATTCGCGGCAGAGCGCGCATCTCCACGGGCAAGGGAACGGGAACAAGTTCGGTAGTTGCGGCGGGCAGCCGGTCCACGCGCGGCAGAAAATTGCCCGCGATCGTCTGTAGGTGGCCGTTGCGCAACCAGCGGCGCGGTTGAAATGTATGCCCTTCGCTCAACTCTGTGATCTCTATTCGACCACACTTCGATGCCTCAGCTAAAGGCGGCGGCGATTCCGGCGCGAGCCAGCACAAAGACAAGCCACGCGGTGAAGACCAGAATGAGACCGCTGCGAATCTTCACGCGCGCAACGATCGCTCCGCCAATGGCCATCAGCGCCAGCGTCCAGATAGATAAGATATCGATGGAGCTCAGAACGGATTTCAGAAAGACGGGGCTGCCCGCGCCGAGGTAGAAGCCCGGGTTGGTGCCGACCGGGTCGTTGATGTTGAAGCCCTCGGGGTCGCCGAGGAAGAGCATGGCCGTCGAAAGGACCGAGCGAATGATGCCCGGCAGCCACGCGAACATCATCACGGCGAACATACCGGCAAAGGCCGCTGTACCGCCCAGCATAAAATTGAACCCCACCCACAACAGCAACGCGCCCAAAAGGGTGAACAGCAGAAGCAGCACGGGCCACGAGTAGAACGAGGCCTGCATGAACGTGGCGGTGATGCGGAGTGTCTGCGCGCGCTGCTCGGGGCTGGCCTGCTGCAACTTCTCGCTCTGTGCGGGATTGTTGCGGATGGCGCTCTCCGCCAGGCGCGGGGCTCCCACATGCGCCAGTGCAGTCAGCGTGAACAGGTAGCTAAACACCGCAAGAATCAAGAACGGGAGCCACCATGAGCGGTTGCGGCGCACGTCGGCAAAGGTCTTGGCGGGCGCGACAAATGTGTCTGTCACACGTTGGACCTGTGTAAGTGGCGGCTGTCCGTCGAAGGCATCGCGTGGGCCGGTCGCAAACGGATCGGGGTGGATGGAGGCATCCTGCATAGTGTGGCGGCTCCTGTGTAGCTGATTGCGTGCCATTCTAGCGCACAGAGAGCATGCAAGATTTCTGGCATCACGGTTATATCAGCCGCAGGTTGCCGTGTAGAGTGAAGCCGTGGGCTTCCGCTGCAAAACGCGTGTCGAGCAGATGTGGCGTGGTGTCGCCATCACCCTGCTCGCGCTGCTGTGCGGGGCGTTGGCTACTCCCTTTGCGACAGCGCAGGCAAGCGCTCCGGCGCTGCTGGCATGCTGCCGGTCGATGCACGGCTGCAGTCTTCGCATGCACCATGCCGCACCTGCGGAGACGCCTCCGGACGACCGTTTCGGTGCGTTGCAGGAACGCTGCCCCTGTACGCCGCTGGCACCGTCGAGCGTGTCCACGCATGGAGCGCCGGAAGCTGTTCGCAGCGTAAGCGGGATTGTTATCGCGGCGGAGAGCACGCTGTTCGCCCGGGTGGAGGCGCGCCGCCACTTGCTGCCACGCAGCGGCGACGGAACACGCGGACCTCCTGGACTCCCAGACCTGGCCTGACCTGCTGAGATTGCGGCGCACCACAGTTGCGCGGCATCAGCCCTGTCTCTCGCTTTCTACTTCGGTCTGGAGCTTCACATGCGACTCGCACGCCTATGCCACGGCGCACCTGCGTTGGCCGTTTTTGTACCCGTATGCTGTCTCGCGCAGCAGAGCATCACGTCCGGCAGCATCGCCGGTACCGTCTACGATCCGCAACATGCGGCCGTGCCTCACGCCACCATCCACGCGTTGAACACCGGCACGAACACAGTCGTGAACATGCAGGCCGATGACCGGGGGCGCTTCCGGTTCCCGCTGCTTCCGCCGGGCGAGTACGTTCTGCGTGCGGAGGCGAATGGCTTCAATCCGGCGGAATACCGTATCCACCTGGAGCCGGGCGGAGCGTATCAGATGGATTGCGACCTGCACCTCGGCCGCATCAACACCACCGCGAACGTGTCCAGCGAGCCTCAAACAGTCGAGTCCGCGCGCTCAGAGATCGCCGCCACCGTGCAGACCGTAGAGGCACAGCAGTTGCCGTTTAACGGGCGCAACTACCTTGACCTGGCACTGCTGCTGCCGGGAGTCTCGCAGACCAACACGGCCAGCGCGCAGGTCTTTGCGGAAACCAGCGAGGTGGTGGGACAGGGCTACTCGGTAAACAGCCAACGAAACTTCAGCAACAGCTTCGTGGTGGACGGTCTATCCGCAAATGACGACGCCGCGGGTCTGGCAGGCAATGTCTTCGGGCTGGACACCGTGGCTGAGTTTCAGGTGGTAACCTCCGGTGGCCAGGCGGAGTTCGGCCGGGCGCTGGGCGGCTACTTCAATGTGGTCACGCGGTCAGGCACGTCGAACCTGCACGGCAGCGCATATGGCTTCTTGCGCAATCAGCGGCTGAACGCGGCTAACCCGCTCAGCCATTCCACGCTCCCGCTGACGCAGGGGCAGTTCGGCGGCAGTATGGGCGGCCCTCTGGTGCATGACCGCACGTTCTTTTTCACAAATTACGAGGGCCGCAGGCTGACGACGGACGGCATCATCACCATCGCACCGAATACGGCGGCGGCGGTCAATGCGCGTCTTCTGGCGACCGGCTATGGTGGGCCACTGCTGACGGTCGGCACGGGTTCCACGACGCTGTATCCCACGACGACGCATACGGACACAGTCTTTGGCCGTGTCGATCACCGCATCAGTGGACGGGACACAGCGACGCTGCGCTACAGCCTGTACCGGCTGAATGCGGTGAATGCGCGTGGTGCTGGTGGCCTCTCCGCAGTGAGTAACGGCACTGCCGTTGACGACACGAATAATACGGTTGCCGTCAGCAATGTGCTGACGATCACACCTCATCTTCTGAGCGAAACGCGCGCACAGTTTACCGATGACAACCTGAATGCACCGCCCAACGACAGCATCGGGCCAACAGTTGCCATTGCGGGTGTTGCGACGTTCGGGCGGTTCTCCTCGTCGCCCACGGCGCGGCGCAACATCGTGGGTGAAGCCGTGGAGAATCTGGTGCTGCAGCGTGGCTCTCATGCGCTGAAGGCGGGTGCAGATTTCCTTTTCAACGACACCACGATTACATTTCCCATGCAGTCGCGCGGATCGTACAGCTTCGCGTCACTGGCGGCGTTTCAGGCTGGAACGTATAACACACAGGGCTATACGCAGACCTTTGGCGCAAGCACGGCCACGCTGCACAATCCAAACCTGGGCGTGTATGTGCAGGATGAGTGGCGCGCGACGCAGCGGCTAACGGTGAACCTGGGGGCGCGGTATGACGTCGAGGGATTGCCCACCGTCGCGGCGGACAAGAACAACATCGCGCCGCGCATTGGGGTTGCATTCTCGCCCGCTCGGAATGGTGGCACGGTGCTGCGTGCCAGCTTTGGGCTGTTCTATGACCGTGTTGCATTGCGGCCGCTGGCAAACGCGCTGCTTTCGGCGGACAACACCACGAACTACACGCAGGCAGTGCTGGCCAGCTATACATTCTCACCGGGCCAGTCAGGCGCGCCGGTTTTTCCGGCCATTGCCGCCGCGCCACCAGCGGGAGCGCTGCTGAACTTCACGCTCATGGACCCGCACCTGCCCAGCGCGGCCGCGGTGCAGGCCGGAGCGGAGGTGGAGCAGGCGTTGGGAGCGCGCGCGTCGCTCGGCATCAGCTATCAGCATGTGCATGGGTCGCATCTGGTGGCATCGGTAAATCGCAATATCAACCCCGACGGGACGCGGCCAAATCCTGCGTACGGCAACGCGAAACAATACATGGGCGTGGGGGATTCGCAATACGACGGTTTGGAGGTGTCGCTGGTGCAGCGGCCCGTGGCGTGGGGCAATCTGCGCGTCTCGTACACGTGGTCGAAGGCGCTGGACGATGTGGGCGAGTTTTTCTTCTCAGGGCCGGTGAATAACTTTCGCATTGCGGACGACCGCGCCCGGTCGGACGATGACCAGCGGCATCGGGTCAGCTTCGATGCGACGGTCCACACACCAGCAGCAGCAGGCCACGGTTTCACGGGTGTGCTGGTGCATGGATGGCAGCTGGGCGGCATTCTGCAGTACACGTCACGGCTGCCCTTCAACGTGACCAGCGGAGTGACCAGCCTGCAGGGGACATCGCTGCGCCCGTGTCTTGCGGGCACGCTGACGACGGCGTGCCGGCAGGCGCAGAGCGGCTCGCTGCTGCCACGCAACACCGGCGTGGGCTTTGACTTCTTCACCTTGAACGCGCGGCTGAGCCGGACCTTTGTCCTGCATGAGCGGCTTAACCTGGAGGCAATGGCTGAATCGTTCAACGCGCTGAATCACCGCAACGACATGGTCCCGAACGGGACGTTTGGCAGTGGCGTGTACCCTTCGGCACCGTCAGCCGCGTTCGGCCAGGCTACCGCCGTGGGCGATCCACGCACGGAGCAACTCGCGCTGCGTCTCCGCTTTTAACGGAGGCGCATCGCGAGCAGTGCGGAAGGGATGCGACGGTGTTTCAATGGTGTGGCTTTCGCCTGCTGCAGAGTATAGGCGGGCGCCGGATCCTGTGCGGGAACGGTCTGCTTGCCGGTCGTGCCGAAATAGCTGCGGTAGATGCTGATGTGGAAGCAGGCCTGCTGAAACTCCTCTTCCACATCGATCTTGCCTTCAGTCTCCACCGGCGTCAGATAGGCGCGCATCCATGCGAGTTCGGTGGTGGTCATGCCGTGCTTGGCAATGTCCACGGCCTGGCCGTAGAGGTGTGGAGAGGCGACATCACCCGTGGGCGGCGCGGCATTGCCATTGACCTGTACCAGGTGCCGCTGGAAGGCCACGGTGCGTACGGCGGAGGTGACGATAAGTGGTGAGTGGAAGCGGGCGTAATGGGCGCGAGCCAGGTCGTTGAGAAAGCGTACCGACCACGGCCGGGCGTAACGCCGGTTGAGTGGAAGACGCTCATCCACGCCGATGCCCGCGGTTTCCGGCAGGGCGACCAGCAGTTGGGAGCGCCGCATCGCCGCCATCTGCGCGTCGTTGCCGATGCGTTGGAGGCCGTCGGCGACTGCCATCTCATTTTGGTGGACCAGGATTTCGTGCGTGCCCTTCATGGGCGGGATCAGAATCAGCTTGCCCGCGCTGTCATAGAGGTTGACCTTGACCAGGGAGGCGGCGTTTGCGGCGTCCTCGTCGGCCGGCGCGAGCCTGACCGGTGTGTTGGCAAACGTCGCGGACGTCGTGATCTGTTGCGAGAGGGTCTCAACCGGTACCGGCTTGCTGGAGGCAAGCAGGGCATTCGCGGCAGGCGATGATGCGCGCAGCACCGGTGCGGCGGAACCCGTGGCGGTTCCAGCAATATTGAAGTCGCCATGGGTGAATGGCGTGGAGGTCCGTTCCGTTGGAGCGGTGCTCGGGATGTGGCTCTCTTCGGCGATGGCCGCATCGTCGTCCGTGGAGATGTGTGACGCGCTGACAGCGGCGGCGGCATGCGCGGCTTCATCGCTTTGCAGAGCGGCCTGGCTCAACTGGATCACAGGCTTGGCGGTTGCTGGCACATCCACGCGAACGATGGGCGCTGGCGTCTGCACGGCGGGCAGGGGGCCTTGTGGCGACAGTTTAGCGGGAGCCACCTTGACGGCAGCTTCGGTGCTGGGGGAGGACTCAGCGGGATGATGCGCTGTGTACCAAGCGTGGACGCGGTCTTCCGTCGCCCTCCGCGTATCCTTCTGCGGCTCCGTAGAGGCGCGCTCGATGTGCGGCCCCTTCGTGAGAGGTGCCGGGAAAGTACGCCTGTTGCGGCTGTCTCTGGGGGACGTGCGGATGGCCAGTTTGGCGCGCCTCCCGGTCTGTGTACCCGCCCGCGTGCTTGCCGCGTGCATGCGGGCCGCCTTTTGACCGTGATGGCCGGATGTTTCGGACGAGGCTGCCCGCCGGTACGAGGCCGGTCCCGCGTAAGCACGAGGATGCACCGCGATCGACACAGAACGGTGAGCAGGGTGGCGCCGTGTTGCCGCGTTGCTGGTAACCTGCAGAACCACGGCACCGGCCAGAGCCAGAGTGCCGACGAGGGCGAATCGCTGAATATGTGCGGACACGGGTTTCGCCGGTCGCGGAGAAACAGACATCAGAGCACCTCCAGCGTAGGTCATTCCGGGATCACGGCGTAAGTGATTACCCTGATGCGTGCCGCAAACGTTACGCCCGCTGTGTGCCATACGCAAGTGGCTCGCCAGGAGCGATGGTCAGCGGCTTAGAAAGCGCTCATGCGCTCCCGTCCACACGGTAAGGTGAGATGGGGGAACATCGCATATCGCCCTCCCACGCAAGTTCGGACCCGCCTGGCTGCACGGTGTTGCGTGCGCTGTGTTGTCAGGCGCGATGTTGCCGCTGACCGGGTGCGGTCCCGCACCGGAGCCGCCAGCCACCTTTCACCCGTCCACGCCGGAGGAGGCTGCGGCGTTGACCTATTTTCAAGGTACGGTGAAGCCGGTGCTGTGGCAGAACTGCTATCGCTGCCACTTCGGCATGAACCACAAGGGCGGCTTCAATCTAAGCACCCGTGCACTGCTGCTGAAAGGCGGCAAGCACGGCGCGGCAGTCGTTCCCGGGCAGCCGGATAACAGTCTGCTGCTGCGGCTGGTGCGGCACCAGGGCCCCCCGGATCATCCCATGAACATGCCTCCCAAGGGGGAACTTTCGCCGGAAGAGATCGCGGCGATTGCCAAGTGGATAGCGGATGGCGCGGTCATGGACCGGTAGATCCCCCTCAGAAACAGGTTTCCTTGCGGCTACTGCGGGTGCGCACGGCAAACGTCAGGTCAGATCGCCGCCCGCTTCATCGTCCAGCGCATCCAGGAACTCGCGAAGTGCCCTGATGCGCGATTCAGCCATCTTCTTCGCCGCAGGCAGGCAAATCTGCGCGGGTACGGTCTCCAACGCGCGGCGAAGCGAGGCGGCGGCATCGGCAAAGGTGACAAAACGTGTGTCCTGCGCGATCTTCGCCGCCGTCCGCATGACCGCCACGGCCCCCAACTGCTCCAGCAGGTCTGCGTCCCGGAGGATCGTCCCTTCTAGTGTTGTGGGAGCGCCATGCGCCTCGTGCGTGAGGATGCACTGGAGGACCGCGGACGTTTTCTCCCGGGGAAAGCCGCACTCCTCCAGCAGTGGACCCGCGTGCGTGATGGTGTATGCCGTGGAGTTCCAGCGGCGGAGCTGTTCCGGGTCACTGGGACGATGACCCAGGAAGACGCCCATGTCATGCGACCACGCGGCGGCAAAGAGCACATCATCGTCCACCGTGTGCGCTTCCGCGGTGGCAAGTTGCCGGCACAAGGCATAGAGCCGCGCCTGGTGCGAGAACTTCTCCGGTGGCTGTGCTTCCATGCGAATGCGGGCGATCAGCGCGGTTCGCCACTCAACGGGTACGGGGTGCGCGGCGGACATGAGGTTCACCTCCGTTCAGGGTAGCTGACGGCCCATTGCGATTGCACGGATGCGTGATGGCTGCTAGGCTTCGCGCATACCGTACCAGAGAAGGCGCAGCATCTATCCCGGACTTCTGCGGGAACAATCGATGCGGATGTCTCTCTTCGTTACGGGATCGCGAGGAGACAGGTGATGCCCATACAGAAATTGGTGTGCTGTAGCGTTGCGGCGTTGGCAATGGTTGCGCCGGCGACATGGGCATGGGGACAGGCCGCTCCGATGTATCCGAACTATCCAAGTGAAACGCCTGCCGCATTTCAGCAGCCAACCACCGGGATGGACTTTGCGCGGCGCGACGTGATGATACCCATGCGGGACGGTGTAAAGCTCCACACGATCATTCTTGTGCCCAACGGCGCGAAGGGCGCGGGCATGCTGATGACGCGCACGCCCTATAACGCCATGGTGCTGACGACGAATACGCCCAGCGTGCATCTGGCCACCAGCCTGTACGGGTACGACAATGCCGTGGACGCGATTATCCCCGGCGGGTACATTCGCGTGGTCCAGGACATTCGCGGCAAGTACGGCAGCGAGGGAGACTACGTGATGAACCGGCCCTTCCACGGGCCGCTGAATCCAACACCGGTGGACGAATCGACCGATACCTACGACACCATCGACTGGCTGGTGAAGCATGTGCCGGAGTCGAACGGCAAGGTCGGCATCCTGGGCATCAGCTATGACGGATTCCTGTCGCTGACGCCGCTGGTCCATCCGCATCCGGCGCTGAAGTGCGTGGTTCCCATGAACCCCATGGTGGACGGCTGGCGTGGCGATGACTGGTTTCACAACGGAGCCTTCCGCCAGCAGAACATGCCCTACATCTACGAGCAGACAGCCACGCGCAGCAATGAAGCGCGCTGGCTCTCAAGCACTTTTGACGACTACGACATGTACATGCGGGCAGGCTCTGCCGGTGAGCTTGGCAAAGAGCGCAACATGGATCAAATTGGCTTCTGGAACAAGGTGACGCAGCATCCGGCGTATGACAGCTTCTGGAGCGGGCAGGCCATGGACCAGTTGCTCGCCGCGCAACCGCTGACCGTGCCTACCATGCTGGTGCACAGCCTGTGGGACCAGGAGGACATCTACGGTGCCATGGCGGTCTACAAGGCGCTGGCACCGAAAGACACGCAGCACAATCTCTTCCTCGTGATCGGCCCATGGCATCACGGACAGGAGATCGAGGATGCCGATTCACTTGGCCCCATCAAGTTTCGCAGTGCCACCGGCCTGACGTTTCAGCGCGAGGTGCTGGCACCGTTCCTGGCGCATTTCTTGCAAAACAACCCGCCGCCGTTGAGCATTACGCAGGTGACGGCCTTCCAGACCGGCTCCAACACGTGGGAGCACCTGCGGATGTGGCCCTCGGGCTGTGCCGGTAACTGCACGCCAGTGGAAGTCCCTTTGTATCTACAGGCCGGGGGCAGGCTTGAATTTTACGCTCCGGTGGGCAAGCAGGCTCCAGACGAGTATGTCTCCGACCCGGCAAAGCCCGTGCCCTTCCGCAAGCGGCCGAGCGAGCCCATCGGGTATACGGCGAACCTTTCATGGGTGCGATGGCTGGTCGACGATCAACGCGAATTCTCCGGCCGCCCGGATGTGCTGACCTACACCGGCGACGTCCTGACGGCACCGCTGACCATCAGCGGCGAGCCGCTGGCGCATCTGTTGGCCTCCACCAGCGGCACGGACAGCGACTGGGTGGTGAAGCTGATCGATGTGTATCCGGATGAAGTGCCAGGGCAGCCGGAGCTTGGCGGGTATCAGCTGCCGGTTGCGATGGATATCTTCCGGGGCCGCTACCGTGAGAGCCTGTCCGTCGCGAAGCCGGTGGCAGCAGGTAAGCCGCTGGTTTACCAGTTCGCTCTGCCGACGGCGAACCACGTGTTTCTGCCCGGCCACCGGATCATGGTGCAGGTGCAGTCCAGCTGGTTTCCGCTGTATGACCGCAATCCGCAGACGTTTGTGCCGAACATCTTCTTCGCTGCGCCCGCGGACTACCGGAAGGCGACGCAGGCGGTATTCCACGAGGGCGGCAATGCAAGTTACATCAGCCTGCCGGTGATTCCGCAACAGCCATAGTGCGCCGTGATTCGCCACGCGTTTGCCAGACGATCTTCCAGCGCGTTACTATTTGCCTCTCGTTAGTCCAGCGGAAATTCTCGCGTCCAGCGAGTCAGTTCAGGGCACAATGAGATTCTTCAGTAGCCGGGAACAAACCGTCGCGTGGCGGTGTCTATAGTCGCAGCTTTACCTCTCGCGGAATTGAGGTTGTCATATGTTTGAAGATTCGTTGGTGGAATCGTCCGGGAAGCTCAAGTCGAAGTCCAGCCGTTGGATGTGGGCGACGGCTGCTTTCAATTTGGCAATTGTCGCGGTCATGATTCTGATCCCGCTCCTCTACCCTGAGGCGCTGCCCAAAACGGCGATGACGGCGATGCTGACCGCTCCGCCTCCGCCACCTCCCCCGCCGCCACCTCCGCCGCCAGCCGCAGTGGTAAAGGTCGTCAGGCCAGTCGCGGCGCTGGACGCCTTTACGGCACCCACAAAAATTCCTAAAAAGATCGACACGACCCATGAGGATCCGCCGCCGCCAGCAAACGTTGCGGGCGTGGCGGGTGCGGGTATGGGCGGTGGGGGAGGCGCTGGTATTATGGGCGGTCTCGGTCTCGGCTCGGCACCCACCCCTGTAGTGAAGGTGGAAAAACCGAAGCAGGTCGGTCCGGCGAAGATTTCCAGCGGTGTCATCGCGGGTAATAAACTTTCTGGCGCGTCTCCGACCTATCCGCCGATCGCAAAGGCGGCGCACGTCTCCGGATCGGTGGTGCTGCATGCCATCATCTCCAAGACGGGCAGCGTGGAGCAGCTTTCGGTCGTATCCGGCCCCGAGATGCTTCGTGCCAACGCTGTGTCCGCTGTGCAGGGATGGAAGTACAAGCCATATCTTCTGAACGGCGAGCCGACGGAAGTCGACACGACCATTACTGTGAACTTTACTTTCGGCGGCTAGTTTTAGCGTTTCTCGATATTGCAGGGCTGGCGCGATACGCCTGGCCCTGCACTCAAACTTCATCGCAACACAACCCAGGAGGACTGAATCTCGTGATTCTCGCTCACGCAGCAGCTAGCTTTGCTCATGTACCCGCCACCCTTGGCATGTTCTTCCAGGAGGGTGGTGGCGACGCCGCCTCGTCCGGCTTCTCGGTTCTGGGCATGCTCAAGAACATGGGATGGATCGATCTTGTGGTGGTCGGCATTCTCTTCATTATGTCTATCTGGTCGCTCGCGGTCATGATCGACCGCGCACTATATTTTTCCGCGGCTCGTAAGCAGTCACGGGAGTTTGCACCAAAGGTTGCGGGCGCGTTGAAGGATGGCCGCCTGGATGAGGCGATCAAGGTTGCGGATCGCTCCAAGAAGTCGCACCTTGCGGAAGTGGTTACCGCTGGCCTGCAGGAATTCCGCTCCTATGCTTCGGGCGGCTCCATTTCCGACGAGCAGATTGAGTCCTCCAAGCGAGCCCTGGAGCGCTCCGAAGCGATTGTTCACGCCAAGCTGAAGCGCGGCCTGGGTTCGTTGGCCACCATCGGTTCCACGGCACCGTTCATCGGCCTCTTCGGCACCGTTATCGGTATTCTGCACGCGTTCCAGCAGATCGCGACACAGAAGACCTCTGGTATCGGTGCGGTCGCGGGCGGCATTTCAGAGGCGCTGGTGACAACGGCGTTCGGTCTGCTGGTCGCCATTCCCGCCGTGATGTGCTTCAACTATTTCACCAACAAGGTGGAGTCGTTCGACGTGGAGATGGACAACAGCTCGTCGGAGCTGGTGGACTACTTCATCAAGCAGTCGCAGCGCTAAGCAGTAGTTCGCGCTGGGTGCCTTTGGCGTGATTGCCAAAGGCATCCAGGCGCGGTTAGCACCGGCTAGTCTCCCATTTTGCAGGACGGAGTTAGGTATGCCACAGGCAACACGTGACGAAGGCAAGAAGGTTAACTCAGACATCAACGTGACGCCGATGGTGGACGTGATGCTGGTTCTGCTGATCATCTTCATGGTCGTTACTCCCATGTTGAACAACAAGGTGAACATCGATCTCCCGACCTCTACGGCAGCGGTGGTAATGGAAGATGCCAGCAAGGAAGACGCCATTGTGGTTGCGGTGACGCGCGATGGAAAGACCTTCCTTGGCGGGGACCAGGTGTCCCCGTCGGAGTTGGGGGAGAAGATTTCCGCTAAGCTTGAAAACAAAACAGACAAGCGCGTGTACTTTCGCGGCGATGTCCGTTCGAATTACGGCAAGGTGATGGGTGCCATCGATGGCATCCGCGCGGCAGGCGTGAGCCAGCTGGGAATGATCGCCGAGAAGCCGCTCATCTAGTGGTGATACGCAAATCGCGATAACGCACGAACCGGCCCGCAAGGCCAAGAAGGAGAATCGCCATGGGTATGGGAGGCGGAGGCGGATCAGGCGCACGTTCTGACATTAACGTGACCCCGCTGATCGATGTGTTGCTGGTGCTCTTGATTATTTTCATGGTCATTCAGCCCAGCACGATGCGCGGCCTGGATACATTGGTGCCGCAACCACCGAAGGATAAAAATGCCGATGTGGACACGCGCACGATCGTGGTGCAGGTCCAGCCAAACGGCAGCGCGGGACCTTCATACAAGATCAACGAAGATCCGGTTAATTTGTCGCAACTGACCGACAAGCTGACGGAGATTTTTTCCACCCGCAACGACAAGGTCATGTTCGTGAAGGGTGACAAGGAGCTGGATTTCGGACAGGTGCTGCCCGTCATCAACGACGGACACGCAGCTGGCGTGGATAACATCGGCATCATCACACCGGCGGTTGAGTCGGGCAAGTAATGATCTGAAAAGAAGGGCGATGATGGAAGTCATCGCCCTTTTTTCATTTTCCTGATATAGCTGTTAGTACAGCATTCATTCATTCCGGTGTCGGCAGATATGCCAGGACCGGTGTTCCTGAGTAAGCTTCTTTCGCTTGCATCGCTCTCGGCAACAGGGCTTTGGAAACGTGAACATGAAGGAATTTGTGATCGTGTGTTCGCGCCGTAAAAAGCTGGTCAGCCGTGTTCGTCTGCGGGTACAATCATGGCCACGCAAGGGTTATCATGGCTTGCGGTTTACCGGCAAGTTTGCTCGGATGCGGCATTTGAAGGAGATCTCCACGCAATGAAAGTTTACGCACGCGTTTCCGCCACGGCCGCTGTCATGCTGTCGCTTGGAGTGCTGACGGGCTGCAACCAGCTCAAGGCTCGCGATCAGCTCACCAAGGGCGTCGCGGCGTTCAAGAATGCGCAATACGAACAGGCAACGAACGACTTCCAGCGCGCGATCCAGTATGACCCGAACTACGATCAGGCCAAACTGTATCTGGCGACAGCCTACTCGTATCAGGTCGTACCGAATCTGGATTCGCCAGACAACATGAAACTGGCGAACAGCGCAATCAGCGGATTCAAGGATTACCTGCAGGCTCATCCGGGCGATAAGGTCTCGTTGCAGCAACTCGCCTCCATTTACCGCAACATTAAAAAGTACCCTGAGGCAAAGAGCTACGAAGAGCAGGTCATCGTGGTCGATCCAAAGGATGCTGAAGCGCACTACACCATTGGCGTGGTCGACTGGATCGAGTCCTATGACAACGCGCGCAAGGCACTGGCCGCCGACGGTTTGACCGACAACGGCGAGGGCAATGTGAAGATGAGCAAGGCGACCTGCGCCAAGCTGAAGGATCAAAACACGCCGCTCGTCACGGATGGATTGAAGAATCTCCGACAGGCGACGGAGATCAACACCTCGTATGACGAGGCGCTGCAGTATTTGAATCTTACCTGGCGCCGTCAGGCCGACCTGGACTGCGGCAACCCTGCTGCTCAGAAGACCGACATCGCAAACGCGGAAAAGGCAAGCCAGGACGCCCTGGGTGCTCGTAAGATCAATGAGCAGAAGAAGGAAGAGAAGATGCGTGGCGGCGTGACCATGCAGTAACGCTTATGGAACGGCTGCAAAACAGATGGGCTTCCGTAAAGGAAGCCCATCTGTTTTGCTGTTGAATACTGACTAAACAGGAATTGCAAACTGATCCCTAATGGTCGCTGCCGCCCTGCTGCAAATTTTCGAAGCGGGTGTAGTCGGCCAAGTATGCCAGCTTGATGGTTCCGGTGGGTCCGTTGCGCTGCTTTGCGATGATGATTTCCGCTTGACCTTTGATGTCCTCGTTCTCGCGGTCGTAATACTCTTCACGGTGGATGAAGCAGACCACGTCGGCATCCTGCTCGATGGATCCGGATTCGCGCAGATCGCTTAAGAGTGGTTTTTTGTCGCCCTGCCGCTGTTCGCTGCCGCGTGACAGCTGTGAGAGCGCCACGACGGGCACGCCCATTTCTTTCGCGAGCGCCTTCAGGCCCCGGCTGATGGCGGAGACCTCCTGGTTGCGGTTTTCCGGGCGGCGTCCGCCGGGCCCAGTCGAGGCCATCGTCATCAGTTGCAGGTAGTCGATCATGATGAGGTCGAGAGCGCCCTCCTGCTGGCGCAGCCGCCGCACCTTCGCGCGCATCTCCGTCAACGTGATGCCGGGCGTGTCATCGATGAACATCTTTGAAGTCATCAGACGATCCACAGCAGCTATTAGCTTTGCCTTGTCCTCTTTCGACCAGAAACCCGCTTGAAACTTACGCGCATTGATCAGAGCCTCACTAGCCATCATGCGACGCAAAAGCGACTCCTTAGACATTTCCAGGGAGAAGACGGCAACTACCTTGCCGTCCCGCACCGACGCGTTCTGCGCGATATTGATGGCCCATGCTGTCTTGCCCATGGAGGGGCGCGCGGCGATGATCATCAGATCGCTCTTTTGCAAACCACGTGTCATGCGGTCAAATTCTGTGTAGTGTGTCTCGAGCCCGGTTAAGTCGCGGCTCTGTTCGAAGAGTTGGTCAATAGAGCCGAAGCTTTCGGTGACGATCTGACCGATATCCGAGAAGCCGCGCTTGATAGCGTTCTCGCTGATCTCCAGCAAGCGGGTTTCGACGGCTCCCAGTACATCCAGCGAGGCCTCGCTCTGGTCGGCGGCGCGGTTCAGACCGAGCTCACACACCTGCATTAGCTGCCGCAGGATGCTCTTATCCTTGACGATCTGAACGTAATTCTCCACGGCAAGGTGCCGCGGGAGGCCTTCAGTGAGGGACATCAGGTACGAGGTGTGGCCGACAGCCTGAAGTTCCTTGCGGCGCTCCAAAACTGCCATCAACGTGGTCAGGTCGATTGCGTGCCCAAGCTCCGAAAGCTCCAGCATCGCGGAGTAAATCCGGCGGTGCGAATCCAGCGAGAAATCGTCTACCTGGAGCTTTGCCGTTGCGTCCACGACCGAAACCGGGTCGGACATCATGGCACCGAGAATGACGCGTTCCGTGTGGACGGAGGCCGGCAGACCGTCACGCTCGACAATCTGTAAAAAAGTAGCCATGCGTACAAGGATAGGCTCTTTCGCGACGCTGTCCGTCTACGGTCCTGCCGCGCATTAAGCACGCAGGATCGAGTTCAGACGGGATTTGCTGCGATCTGTGTGGAATTGAGGAAATCGGCGAAGGCCAAAGCTAAGGAGGCTTTTCCACGCACTTCCGCCCAAAATGCCTTGCCATTCTGCGCTTTGGTGCACGTTCAGGAAGTCAACGACGCATCACACACCCTAATGGTAGACAGAGAAGACTTCGCCTATTTGCCGCCATTGCTGCGTTCTGGCCATGCTGCCCCTGCAAGGCACCAGCCCATGCAACTCTGGGGTGGCATGGAATGCACGGTCAACCGGGTGGACGACAGATTTCATGACCAAAGCATATGGTCCGGTCACGGCAACCACTCCCAGCCGGACTGGGAGGCCGTCGCATCGCTTGGCATCCGTACCTTTCGCACCGGTTTGCTGTGGGAACATTTCGAAGCGACTGGTTCATGGGCCAGGCCTGACAAGATGCTCCACACCATGCAGCGGCTAGGTCTGCATCCCATCGCGGGCCTTGTCCACCACGGCAGCGGCCCTGTCCACACCTGTCTGGTCGACCCCGAATTCCCTGAGAAGCTTTCTGCATACGCTGTGAAGGTCGCACAGCGGTATCCCTGGCTGACCGACTACACGCCCGTCAATGAGCCGCATACCACGGCCCGCTTTTCCTGCCTCTATGGCCATTGGTACCCGCACGACCGCTCGAAGGAGAGCTATCTGCGGGCGCTTCTGATACAGATCAAAGGCATCGTCCTGTCCATGCGTGCGATTCGCACGGTTCAGCCCGCCGCTCGCCTGATCCACACGGAAGATGGAGGAGGCTTCTTCTCTGCGCCCGCGCTGGAGAGTTTCCGTGCGGAGCGCGAACTTCGCCGCTGGCTCGGCACCGATCTGCTCTGTGCCCTGGTCACCCGCGAACATCCAGCATTTTCGCTGCTGCGCGATCACGGTATCGCCGAGGAAGACATTTTATGGTTTGCGGACAACCCCTGCCCGCCTGACGTGCTTGGCCTGAATTACTACGTAACCAGTGACCGCTACCTGGATGACCGGCTTAGCCTTTACCCGCAGCATTTGCCCGGTGGTGATTCGGGATCGGAGCCGCTGGTCGATATCGAGGCCGTTCGTGTGGATCATGGAGCGGAGATTGGCGTTGGAGCCATGCTGAGAGCCGCGTGGGATCGCTATCACCTGCCGCTCGCAATTTCTGAGGCACACCTGGGCGGTCCCCCTCCCGACCAGATTCGCTGGCTCAGCGATGTTTGGCGGCAGGCATGCGCCGCGCGTACGCATGGCGCGGATGTGCGTGCAGTGACGGTATGGGCGCTCCTTGGATCATGCAACTGGTGCAATCTGTGTACCGAGTGTGTCGGCAGTTACGAGGCAGGAGCGTTCGATGTCTCGCAGAGCGTCGCCGAGCCAACGGCGTATGGGCATTTTGTGCAGTACCTGGCGCGGCACCGCATGCCCAATCATCCCGCACTCCTCGAAAGCGGCTGGTGGACCAGGCCAGAGCGGGTCATTTACTAGGCACGATGGCTATGGCGTAGCCACCTGCTTCGCGATATGTTGTTGCCGAGGAGAACCATCACTATGTCACAAAAAGATTCCTTACCTGTCCCGGCGGCTGCATCGCGCGACCCGCGCTCGCTGGAGGTGCTGCGCGTGTGGATCGCCAACGGAGAGCAGCACGTCGCCCTTGCCTTCGGCATGTGGGACGATCCGGCTGCATGGGGTCTTCTGCTGGCGGACCTGGCGCGGCACATCGCCGAGGCGCACGCACAGCAGGATCAAGACGTTGATGCGGAAGATTTTCTGGAGCAGATTCGCTCTGGCCTGGAAGCCGAACTCGACGGGCCCGCAGACGAGATCAGTGGTACCGTGCAGTAGAGGGTGATACATGCCTGCTCCCGGTGCGCTCGTCGGTTTTATTCCTGTTACTGATACGGCGCGGTCTCGAGCGTTTTACATGGACATGCTTGGGCTTGCATTCGTTCACGATGACGCCTTCGCGCTTGTTCTGCGGTCGAGCGCGAACGAGGGTGAAGCCGGTAACCTGATCCGTGTTGTCAGGATGAAGACCGTAACTCCCGCGCCTTATACGATTCTGGGTTGGGAAACAAGCGCCATTGATGCCGATGTAAAGCGGCTGACTGTGGCGGGTGTGACCTTCACGCGCTTCGGTCACTTCCAGCAGGACGAATTTGGCATATGGACTGCGCCAGACGGCAGTAAGGTGGCCTGGTTTACCGACCCGGATGGCAATGTATTGTCGCTGTCGCAGCATTAACCGGCTGCCCCATCTGTCGCACACTGAACATCCTGCGTATACCTGTAGCAGGCCAACGCGCCGTGCTACAACGAATGCATCCTGCACTTTTCTGGAGCGTTATGCGCCTTACCTCACTTGCGTTGGCAGGTTGTCTTTTCTCCGGCACGCTCCATGCGCAGAGCGCGCATCCGGCAGCGCCCGAGCCGATGTCGCCGCCGCCCATCGCTCTGCCTGCGAAGCTGCCCCAGCTTCATGAAGCGCAGCAGGCACGGATGAATGACGACCTGCTTGAAATCGACATTCCTCACCTGCAGGCGCTGTACGCGCAGCATCGCTATACCGTGGAGCAGGTCACGCGATGGTATATGGGCCGCATTGCGCGCTACAACGGCATCTATCGCGCGGTGCAGACGGTGGATACCGGGGGTGCGCTGGCGACTGCAAGACATGAGGACGCTGAATCGAAGGCTCCGCATGGCCCGCTGTGGGGCGTGCCCATCGTCATCAAGGCAAACACCGCAGTAAAGGGGCTGCCGGACAGCGATGGCTGGCAGGGCTTTGCATTACCGGGCCACCAGTTCATCGCACAAAAGGATGCGACCGTCGTCGCGCGGCTGCGTGCGGCGGGAGCCGTGATCCTTGGCATCACGAATATGCCGGATTTCGCTGCAAGTGATACGAACCGCTCGACCGCGTTTGGGCGCACGGGCAATGCGTACGATGTGCGCTTTTCGCCAGGTGGCTCCAGCGGCGGGACCGTGACGGCGGTTACAAGTAACATGGCGATGCTCGGCACCGGGACGGATACGGCGAACAGCATCCGGATGCCCGCAGGCACCAGCAGCGTTGTCGGCATGCTGCCCACGCGCGGGCTGACCAGCATCGCGGGTATCGCGCCGCTGGATTGGCTGCTGGACAACACCGGCCCCATTGCGCGGGATGTAACCGATGCGGCCATCGCACTCGGCGCAATGACCGGCCAGCATGACAACACATCGAATGACCCTCTTGACTTCCGCACCGCCGATGCCGCGAATAAAGCGCAGAAGGGCCCATACACGCAGTATCTGAAGAAGGACGCGCTGAAAGGCAAGCGCTTCGGCGTGCCCGCCTTTATTCTCTCCGGCGATACCGGTTTCGGCGTCAGCCAGGCGGCGCGGCCCACCAACGCCATGCGGCCGGAGACGCGGGCCCAGCTGATGAAGTGTTTGGACGCGATGCGCGCGGCGGGGGCGGAAATCGTGATTGACGACACGCTGCTTCCCGCAACGTTTGCGCAGACCATCCGCAAGATCAACACCAGCGCCTACCGGCTGGACGGCACCAATCAATGGCTGGCCGCATTTGGCCCGGCGGAGTATCGCTCGGCTGCGGAGTACGAGAAGGCCATCGGCTCGCCGCTGCCAGCGACGATCACCGGCGTGCCCAACCCGAACGCGACGGCAAACCCCAATCAGCCGCAGCGGCCCCCCACGCAGCAGGTACTCCTAAAGGAAGATCCGAACGCGGAGGCTAATTACTTCGCTCCGCAGCGTGCCGCGCTGGCGGAGTACACCGCCGCGCTGGACCGCCTGCACCTGGACGGCCTCGTCTACCCCAGCGCGCAGATGCCGCCGCCGGATGAGACGATGCCGCAAAACGGCCAGATCAGCAGCGGCCCGCACTCGAACACGGGATGGGTCAACCGCATCGGCGTGCCCGCCGTTGTCGTTCCGGGCGGCTTCTACGACAGCGGCCTGCCCTTCGGCCTCGAGATCAGCGCACGCCCCTGGCGCGACGGCGACCTCCTCGGCTGGGCCTACAGCTTCGAACAAGCCACCAAACTCCGCAAACCTCCGGTGCTCGTGGAGAGTGGACTGCTGCCGAATGGAAGGTAGAGTGATGATTGTTGTCAAAACATTTGCCATTCTATTAGGTACCATCTTGCAAAGCGCCACACTCCTCCAGGCTCAGCAGCAGCCGGTTTCACTCGTGACTTTTGTGACATCGGGTGGTTTTTGGGAAGGCTCCGGTAGGACTGCAGAGACGCTTGGGATTAACTCAGGCAAAATAGCTGCAGAGGGTATCCTGTTTGATGGAGATCAGAGGCTTGGGTTTCTTCAGTGGGATCACTGGGTAACCTTCTCAGTTCCCGCTGGACATCACGTCTTCTCAGCAAACGTTGAACGAGGTAAGCCTGGAACAAAAGATATTGCTGCTATGGATTTGCGGCCTGGTCAACAGGCATTTGTTGAACTAACTACAACGGCGAAAGGTGTCAGCTTTGTGCTTACGTTTAGGTCCGCCCACCTGCGGAGCGTCACCTGTGCTGATGCCGCGTTAGACGCGAAAGGCGCAAAGCCCGTTGAAGAGAAGCGCGTGAACAAGGCCTCTCGCAAACAGTGGGTCCAGCTCACGACATTTCCAGAATGCGCAAATGCAAATCAACCCTGAGTGTGCCAACGCAGGAATACAGTCGCATGGCTTGCTTTGCGGCTGATGTAGCACTGGTCGCAAGTCAGGCCAGTGCGAGCACGATGGCACCGGCGGAGATTAAGACGCCGCCCGCGACCTTGAGCGGCGTCAGGCGCTCGCCCAGGAGCGGCCATGCCAGCAGAATGACGAAGACGACGCTGAGCTTATCGATGGGGGCGACCTTGGACGCCTGGCCGAGGGAGAGCGCGCGGAAGTAGCACAGCCACGACAGGCCGGTTGCGAAGCCGGAGAACGTGAGGAATACCCAGCTTTTCTGCTGGATGTGCTGCAGACCGCCATGCGCACCGAAGCCGATGGCGATGGCCCAGGCGAAGACGACCACAACCGTGGTCCGGACTGCGGTGGCGAGATTCGGGTCAACGCCCGCGACGCCGAACTTGGCCAGCAGCGCCGTCATTGCCGCGAACACTGCTGAAAGAAGTGCCCAGAAGAGCCATGGTTGCATCAGGCATTTACCGGACGATTCGCGCGTGTGTGTACTTCAATGAGCAGGTTGATGAGCGTGAGTGCCGCCGGTGTTACACCAGGAATGCGGCTGGCCTGGCCGATGGTTTGCGGGCGTACGCGGTCGAGCTTTTCCTGCATCTCGCGGGAAAGGCCGCTGACACCCTTGTAGGTAAAGGTAACTGGGATGACACGGCCCTCGGCCTTTTTCAGCTTTTCGATGGAGCGGCGCTGCTGGTCGAGGTAGCCGGCATACTTGATCTCGGTTTCGACCGCGCGCAGTTCGTTGCGCAGGGTCGAGGAGAGTGGGTCAGCGGCGTACGCGGCCAGCTCCGGTAAAGCCAACAGGCGTTCGCGGAGAGCCGGAAGCAGCGCCTCGATGCGGATCTCCGGGCGCTTGAGCACCTGGGCGAACGTCTGACCCTTCACAGAAGGGAAATCCCACGTCTCAGACGCGAGACGTGGGGCACCCTCGCGACCAGAGAGTGCCTCATTGTTCGATAATTCTGCAACTGTCGAAATGTCGACTTTGCTCGTTTCCAGAAGCACGGTCATGGCCGCCATGCGGGCCTGCCTGGCCTCATACTCCGCCCACGCTGCATCGCCGACCAGGCCGAGTTGCCGGCCGTATGGCGTTAGGCGGCGGTCGGCATTGTCGATGCGGAGATGCAGGCGGAACTCCGCGCGGCTGGTGAACATGCGGTAGGGTTCATTGGTGCCCTTTGAGATCAGGTCGTCGATCAGGATGCCGGTATAACCCTCAGAACGGTCCAGCGTGAAGGCGGGTTTTCCCTTTACGGCGAGCGCGGCATTGATGCCGGCCATCAATCCCTGGCATGCCGCCTCTTCGTAGCCGCTGGTGCCGTTGATCTGCCCGGCTAGATACAGGCCGTCGATGCTTTTCACCTTCAGGGCGCGGTCCAGCTCCGTGGGGTCAATCGCGTCGTATTCGATGGCATATCCGGGCCGCAGCATCACTGCGTTCTCCAGACCAGGAATCGAGTGCACCATGGCCAGCTGCACGTCGGCAGGCAGGCTGGTGCTCATGCCGTTCACGTAGATTTCATCCGTGTCCAGCCCCTCGGGTTCCAGAAAGAACTGGTGCTGCTCCTTGTCTGGAAAGCGCACGATCTTGTCTTCGATGGACGGACAGTAGCGCGGGCCGATGGCCTCGATCTGTCCGGAGTACATGGGCGAGCGATGCACGTTGGCACGGATCAGATCCAGCGTCTCGGGCGTGGTGGTGGCGATGTGGCAGCAGACCTGCGGCAGCTGCGGCACACCGTTTGAGCGGAAGGAGAACAGCGTCGGGTCGGCGTCGCCGGGCTGCTCGGGGAACTGTGACCAATCAATGGTACGACCGTCCAGGCGTGGCGGCGTGCCAGTCTTCAGGCGGCATCCGCGCAGGCCTAGCCGCTTCAGCGATTCGCCCAAGAAAACGCTCGCGGCCTCGTGTGGTGTGCGTCCCGCGGAGGTCTTTTGCTCACCGCAGTGGATCAGACCGTTGAGGAAGGTGCCGGTGGTGATGACGACGGCTTTCGCGCGCACTTCGCCGCCATCGCGGAATTTGAGGCCAATGCAGCGGCGCGTAGTCTGAGCGGGATCCCACACATCAGAAGCGATGTGTGGGGCACCCGCTTCCATAGTCGCGTCATCGCCGGTGTCTGCATCCGCTGCCGCTTCCAGGGCGGTAGTTGCACCGGTGGCTGGGCCGTCCAGCAGCACGTCCACAACCTCGGCTTGCAGCAATGTCAAGTTTGGAATGCGCTCCAGCAGTTCACGCATCTTCACGCGGTAGAGCCGCTTGTCGCACTGCGCACGGGGCGACCACACCGCCGGTCCACGTGACGTATTCAGCAGGCGGAACTGGATGCCGCTGGCATCGGCGACCTCGCCCATGACACCGCCCAGGGCATCGATTTCGCGGACGAGATGGCCCTTCGCGATGCCTCCGATCGCGGGGTTACAACTCATTTGCGCGATGAGGTCGAGGTTCAGCGTGAACAGTGCAGTCCGCAGGCCCATCCGCGCGGAAGCGACGGCTGCCTCGCACCCGGCGTGCCCGCCACCAACGACCAGGATGTCGAAGTTTTCCATCATCAGAGTTCGACCGCTCTCATCACGTGCAAGCCCGGCACTGGATGGAAGTGACGCCAGTTCAAGGTGACCACACCGAAGCTCATCTCAAGTGCTGTTGCACTAATCAGCAGGTCCGCCAGACCACTTGCTAATCCTCTCATACGCAGCGCTCCATCCAGCTTGCCAGTCCAGATGGCGGCGTCCGCGCTCACAGGAATGACCTCGACTGCATCTTGCACATGCAGCATGAACTGCTCTCGTTGCCTGCGAAGTACGTCTGAAGATGCTCTCACAATCCCATGCGAGAGCTCGGCAAGCGTAATCGCGGCATTGCAAGTTCCTGCTCCTGGTAAGTGATACTAATTTCTTAAAGCAAGGCGTCGGCAGTATGGCGATTGCGCTCCGCGCGAACAAACAGCCCTGTATCGATGATCAGTCCCACCGGCTCACGTCCAGCGGCTGATTTAGTCGCTCATGAGCTTCTCGCATGTGTTCTTCGAATTCAGGATCGGGTAACAAAATGTGCGCGGATTCCTCTGCATTCCGCATCCGTTCTAAAACAACATCCATGTGTCCTGCCGTACCGGGCCGCTGGATCAGGGCCGCCGCCGTCCCATCACGCTCCAGGCGTACGGTACCCCCCTGCCCGAACGTGCTCCCTAACCTTCGCAAAATCGCGAACCGCGTCCGATTCTTCTATCCGGATGGTCATGGTTAAAGTTTACGATGGTCTGCTCAGTTAAAGCGCGGCAGGTGGCGCATCTCTTCCAGCGGAACTGGTTCCGTGGGGCAACCAGCGCGAACCCATCCTCGCAGTCCACCTTCAATCACTTGTACCGGCTGGCCGCGCTGCGACATCACGTGTGCGATGCGCACGCTGGTGGCATCCCGGATGCACGAGCAGTAAACGTAGATATCGCATTCCGGTGCGAGCGTCTCACGCAGGGCGTCCAGTTCATAGCCTAAACGGTTTGGCTCGACGCGGATGGAGTTCTTGATGCGCTGCATGCCAGGGTCGTAGTAGCCGTGCGAGCGCACGTCGGCGATGACGATGGGTCGTGTGGGGTCTGGGTTATCGAGCCGTTCGCGCACCTCTTCAATGGAGACGCGTTTTACATTGCGGTAACGGCGGTTTCGCATCTGCACAGAGATCCACATGATCGCGTAACCGAAGAGCGCAACCAAGACCACGCCTAACGCCACATGCCCCACCATCGCGAGCGCGGACGTCACCGCTCGGATGTACCGGCTAAGAAAGTAGCCGATGCTCGTCCATGCCATGACGTGCAGTGCCGCACCCGCGATGTCCATGCGCCAGAAACGGAAGGGACCCATGTTCAGGCTACCTGCCAACGGCGGAGCCATGGTGTTCAACCCTGGGATAAAACGCGCAATGAGCAGGACGCGGGGCCCCCGCTCATAAAAGAAATCGGCGGACCGGAAGATGCATAACTCCGGATCCATCGTCACGCGGCAAAGCCGGGAAAGCAGCCACCAGCCCGTGAGCCGTCCTCCCGTATAAAGCAGGCACGCTCCGACATTCTCAACCAATATCGCAGCGGGCAAAAGCCAATAGAGATGCAGCGGGCCATCGTGTGCCGCCGCCCCACCTAGAATCAATGCCAACGCAGCTGGCAATGGCAAACCTATCGATGCAACAAACAGGAGGATCGTGACGGAAAGGTACCCATGCGCCGCCACCCATGCTGCCAGACTCATACCACTTCCAGATTGCCTTGCGTGAGGTTGGATGCGGGAATAGGCGGTTCGAACCAGAGGTCCAGGCGAATGCGTTCTGAACAGTCCCAAACGCCCCATTGAGCCTATGCGCTTGAGGTGTTCACGTGAATGGTCAGCGCTATAAACCTGCCAGGAGAATAGGCAAGGTTGGCGTCAGCGATCCTCCAGCATTTTCGATGGTGACCGCGAATCCTTTGGCTGCAATCGAACGCCGGAATTGCGTGGAGATGAGAGTCGCATTGCCTGAGGCATCCGGTGCAAACGTGCCCGCCGGTATCGGAGACGATCCATCGCTGGGCATCAGCCATAGTTCGTACGTCTTATTGGGGCGGAGTGGGGCCAGGTTGCTGGCAGTAAACAGCAGTGTTCCGGTTCCCGGGACATAGGTACCGCGTCCCGTGGGGTTCTTCTTCTGCTTTGGAACGGTCAGAGTCACACGCAATGCAGCCGGATCAGAGAGCGCGTCCAGCACCTGCCGCGCGGTTGTTGTTTGCGCATTAAGCTGGGCGCTCTGGTTCTGCTCGGCGGCCAGGGCATTCCGCAGCGCATCGCGCTCCGCCGCGCTTGCCTCCGCAACGGTGGCTAGGTCGTTGGCGCGCGTGATGGCCTGCTGCGCCGCGCGGCCTTGCTGTTGCGCTTTGGCGGCTTCGCTTGCGGCTTTGGCGCGCAGAGCCTCAGTCTGATCCTTATAGGTCGAAGCCTCGGCTTTGCTCGCGTCAATCTGCTGTGCCTGATGCTGTACCTGTTGCGATTGCTGCTGAAGCGCCGCCTGAAGATTCTGGCGTTCCCCTGCCGTGCTCGCCAGAACGGTCGACTTCTGCTGCAGTTCCGCGTTGCGGCTCTCCAGATCGCGCCGCAACGCAATGCCGCGCTGATGCTGCCAGAGAACCCCAATCAGGAGCATTGCCGCGATTGCCCAACCGAGCCACGGCAGAACCCGGACCGCAGCTTTTGGCCGGCGCTGAACCGGTTGAGCATGGCTGCCCGGAGCAGGCATCTGCACGACATTGGTGTCCTGGCGAACTGCATCCCGCTGAATGGCACGAAGCAGGCGGTCCTTGCTGCTTGCGGGAGCTTCTTGCGGGGGCACGGTGGCTGTCGCGTAGACGCCCAGCGTCAGCTGAATTTCGGCCAGTCGCTCCCGCATGTCCGGATCGCGCGCCAGGTTATCCGCTATCGCGGATGCCTCCGGCCCGGAGAGTGCCTGCATGGCGTACAGGATCAGCTCGTCTTCTTCGAGGTACCCGTTCATGCTCATACCGCCAGGCTCCTTTCCAGCCGTTGAACAGCGGCCCGTATGCGCGTCTTGATGGTGCCAAGCGGCTGATTCGTCTGCGCCGCGATCTCTGAATGGGTGAGGCCATCAAAAAAGGCCAGGCTGAGCGCGGTTTGCTGTTCGGCGGGCATCTCGCTCACAACTTCGCGGACACGCTCCAGCATCATGCGGTGCTCTGTCTCATTTGCCAGGTTCTGCGATGAGGCGATCTGCAGGTCGTCGATGGAGTCGTTCGGCTTCCTTCTCCGTAGGACGTCCACGGAACGATTCCGCACCATCACGGCGAGAAATGACGAGATGTTTCCACGTGCCGGATTGAACGCCAGCGGTCTGGTCCAAACCTGCATAAACGTCTCCTGCACTACATCTTCGGCCTGGGAGGGGTCCCGCAGCACGCGCAAGGCAATGGAGTACACCAGCCGGGAGTGCATTTCATAGAAACGTGTCATTGCCTGCTCATCTTTCTGCTCGATACGCGCCAGCAGAGATGAGTCCTCGTCTCCATGGGTGACCGGCCGGATTGTGCCTTCGCTCATAGAAACGCCCTGTGCAGCCCGGTGGATTGCGGGCAGGTAAACGCACTTTCCATACGATACAGACTGGTTGAACGAGAATGGTACTCCATACCATGGCCTATTTGCGGCGAACGTGAGATTTGCAGGTGTTTTGGCAGATGGCCCTGCACATCTCACGTTCCCGCGCACGACAGTGTTTGTCCGTCGTTATTTCACGCCGACTGGTAATCGCGCGTCATAGGCAGGCGCTGGCTCAGGTGCTGGCCACCCACGCTGAAAGGCCAATGACCAAACTGCCTGATGCAGGGAGCGTGCTGGATCCCTCAAATGGAGAGTTCTAGCACACGATTCAGCCGCTGCACGAATCCCGATGGATTCTCCAGTGGCACGCCTTCCAGCAACAGCGCCTGATCCAGCAGCAGCCAGGCCGCGTCCTGCGTGATGCTGTCGTCCTTGCGGGCCAGCAGCTTCTTCACAATCTCGTGGTCCGGATTGATTTCCAGCGTCGGCCTTGGCATGGGCATTTCCGGTTGACCCATGGCCCGCAGCATCTGCTGCATCTGCAATGACGGCTCTTCCTCGTCGGAGATGATGCAGGACGGGCTGTCCGCCAGCCGCGTGGAGATGCGGACATTCTTCACGCGGTCTCCCAGCGCGCTCTTCAGTGTCGCGATGAGCGGTTCCAGCGTCTTCTCCTGCTCCGGCGGTGCCTCATCCTTGAAGTCCTCGGCGGTCGCGGTCTTGTTCACAGCCTTCAGATCGACACCATTAAATTGATCGATCCTGGAAAACACAATCTCGTCGAACTCATCGCCAAGAATAAGAACTTCGATGTCCTTCTTGCGGTACATCTCCAGCAGCGGCGACTTGCGAAGGAGCGCTTCCGGGCCGCCGGTAATGTAGTACAGGCTCTTTTGCCCTTCCTGCATGCGCGACTGCGCATCGGCGAGGCTGGTCAAACCTTCCACCTTCGTTGACTTGAAGCGGATCAGCTCCAGCAGCAGGTCGCGGTTCGCGAAATCGCTGTACAGACCTTCTTTCAATGGACGGTTGAACTGCTCGATGAACTCGTGATACTTCTCCGGCTCCTTGCTGGCGGCATTCTTCAGCTCAGTCAGAATTTTCTTGACGCTGGCCGTGCGAATGGTTGCCAGGATGCGGTTTTCCTGAAGAATTTCGCGGCTCACGTTCAGCGGCAAGTCCTCGCTATCGATAATGCCCCGCACGAAGCGGAGGTACTGTGGCAAGAGATCTTTCGCATCATCCGTGATGAAGACGCGTTTCACGTACAGCTTCACGCCTCCCTTGTACTCGGCATGGTACAGATCGAATGGTGCCTTGGCCGGGATGAAGAAGAGCGTGGTGTAGTCCAGGCTGCCCTCCGCGCGGGTGTGGAACCAGAACAGCGGATCGGCGGAGTCGCCGGAGATGGACTTGTACAGCTCTTTGTAGTCTTCGTCGGTGAGTTCGTTCTTGGGTCGCCGCCACAGCGCGCTGGCCGCGTTGATCTGCTCGGTGGTACGAACCTTTGTGGATTTCTTCTCGTCCGCGTTCCACTCGCTTTTGTCGTAGGTCAGGAAGATGGGGAAGGCGATGTGGTTGGAGTACTTCTTGACCGTTTCCTGGAGCCGCCAGCTGTTGGCGTACTGCTTGCCTTCTTCGTTCAGGTGCAGGATCACGGTGGTGCCCGCGTGCTCGCGCTCCGCCGGTTCGATCTCAAAGCCACTCTTGCCGTCGCTGGTCCAGCGCCACGCCTGCTCCTCACCAGCCTTGCGTGAGATCACCTCGATGCGGTCCGCCACCATGAAGGCGCTGTAAAAGCCCACGCCAAACTGGCCGATCAGGTTGGAGTCCCGCTTCGCGTCGCCGGAAAGCTGCGAAAGAAAGTTCTTTGTGCCAGAGCGGGCGATGGTGCCGAGATTCGCGAGGAGGTCTTCCTCGTTCATGCCAATGCCAGTGTCGGCCACGATGAGGATGTTCTTGTCTTCGTCCAGGTCGAGGTCGATGCGCGGATCAAAGGGAACCGCTTTGTATGCTTCATCGGTCAGCGTGAGATAACGCAGCTTGTCCAGCGCGTCGGAGGAGTTGGAGATCAACTCGCGGAGAAAGATCTCCGGGTGCGAGTAGAGCGAGTGAATGATGAGTTGAAGGAGTTGACTGACTTCGGTTTGAAATTCGCGGGTAGGCATACGATTCTATTGTAGAAAACTGGGAGGACTTTAACCACCTTGTGCAGCGAACATCATCGCAGGGCGCGACAAGACCTCTACGAAATCGCGATGGCGGTTAACTGCCATCGCGTGGCAAGTGCCGTTTTGGAACGACTCGCCCAAGATAGCTTGAGATTAATGCCACATTTCCATGCGCTCCGCGAATGTTTCACGTGAAACATTCGCCAGGTCGAGTGCTCAGGACGGCTACCACTTAAATTGTCGCGTGCAGGCCGTCCGCCAGGGAGTTGCGGTAGGCCCGCCACGCCGGGATGACGCCCAGTAGTGCGGCGCACACGATGGTCGCCACCGCATAGAGTTCCACCCGGCGCGATAGGCCACCAATGACGAGCGGCAGACCCGTGTGCGTCTCAATCAGGCCCTGAAAGAGAAACAGGAAGGCATATAAACCTGCGATGCCGAGGACGACACCGGCCGTGGCAATGAGGGCAGATTCCGCGATGAAGAGCAGGAAGACCTGCCGGATGTGCAGGCCGACCGCGCGCAGAATGGCGATCTCGCGGCGGCGCTCGTTCAGCGCGGTGTACAGCGAGGCGACCATGGCCAGCAGGCCCACCATTAAAACGGCCGCCGAAACCAGCGAGAGCGCCGTGTCCGCGTAATCCAGCAGCGCCCACAGTTGCTGTAGCGTGTACGCGGGAATGATGGCGGTCAGCGGCTCCGGCTTGTAGGTATTGATTTCGCGTTGCAGGTACAGCGTGCTGATGCGCGAGCGCGTGCCCAGCAGGAACGAGGTGATTTCGTCCACCTTCAGCTTGGTGGGATCGAGCGTTGGCACCGTCTCGCCAATCGCTGGAGGCGTGCCGCCAGACCAACCAAAGTGCATCGCCTCTTCGCCCAGCAGCGTGATGTAGATGGCATCGTCGATGGGCGTGGCCGTACGATCCAGGATGCCAGTGACCGTGAACGGCGTGCTGCTGTGGTTCAGGATTGCGGTGGATTCGATGCCGTGCGCCAGGACGATCTTTTGCCCAAGGGTTAGGTGGAGCCGCCTGGCTGCTTCTGCACCGGCTGCTGTGTCCATGTACGCCTGCGGTGCCCGGCCCTGCGCGAAACGCAGCGTATGCGCGCCACGGTACTGGTAGTGCGCGTAAAGATTCTCGTCCGTGGCGATGACGCGATACCCGTGGAATGAGTCGCCCATGCTGATGGGAATCGTCCATGCCACCGCAGGGTGATGCGCAAAATGCTGGTACGTGTTCCATGCAACGTTATTCGAGGCGTTGCCAATGTGAAAGACCGTGGAAAGCAGCAGCGGCAGCTCGCCGCCACGCGCGCCCACGACCAGGTCCGTATGCGAGATAGTGCCGGCAAAGCCCGTCCGCGCGCCGTTGCGCAGCGTGTCGACACCGGCCAGCAGCAGGATGGAGAGCGCGATGGAGAACACGGTCAGACCGGTCGTCACCGCGCGGGCACGCAACGATTTGAACGCCAGCCGGAACAGCATCATGCGTCATGCCTCTCTGCCGCGCGGGCCTGCCGATTGATGCTCTCAAGCGAGAGTGTGCGGTCAAAGTGCGTGGCCAGTCCACGATCATGCGAGACGAACAGCAGCGTGGTGTGCGATCCGCGCGCGCGGGCCTCCTCCGTCACTTCCTTCAGCAGATGCAGGAAGGCGTCGCGCCGGTCGGTGTCGAGCGAACTGGTGGGCTCGTCCGCCACCAACAGCGCAGGTGAGCCAATGATGGCTCGTGCGATGGCGACGCGCTGCTGCTGCCCCACGGAAAGGCGCGTCACCGGCGCGTTCAGTTGCGCATGAATATCGAGTCTCCGCGCCAAACGGACGACTTCATCCGTGATCGATCCGCTGCTGATCCGGGCGCGGCGTTGCGGGTGCAGTTGGCAAGGAAGCGCGATGTTCTCCGCCACGGTGAGGTACGGGATCAGGTTGAAGCCCTGGAAGATATAGCCCATGTGCGCGCCACGCAACGTGTCGCGGGCACCGGCGGAGATGCGTGTCATCTCCTGCCCAAGAATCTGGACGGAGCCTGACCCGGCCTGCAGGACACCGGAGATCAGCGAAAGCAACGTCGTCTTGCCGCTGCCGGACGGGCCATGCAGGAAGACGCTTTCGCCCTGGCCGATGCGCAGGGTGTCAATGTCGAGAATGCGCGGGCCGGTTGCGAACGAGAACGTGACGGACTGGAGCAGAACCGCGTCGCCGGTCTGCTCCATCACTGCCCGTAGGGCTTGACGGAGTCGCCATCCAGGTTGAACGACACGTCCCCGTATGGACTTTGCATCGTCGCAACGTGCAACTGACCGGCTACGATGATTGGCTCGGTGAAGCTCATCTTTGCTTTCCTGCCAGGCTTCAGCTTCACGTAGATCATCTGGTTGGGCGGTGGCGGCGGCACATGGATGCACGCTCCCGCAAAGGGCACCAGCAGGAACTCAGTCACCTCGTCGGCATCGTCTTCCAGCGGGACCATAAATCCCGGTACCGCGACCATCTTGCGGTCGAGATCGCGTGCAGGCGAGGGTGCCTTCGCGGAGGTCAGAGTCTTCAGCGTAGACCAGCCCACCTGCACCGGCGCAGAGGGCGACGCAGCCAATGCGGCACTCATCACCAAGATCGGAAGCACACCGAAACGCCGCATTCCGTAACTCCTTGCCAAAGGTGTTGTCTTTGAGATGCCGCCAACTTGGCGCAAGTGAGCAACAAACTTAGATACGGCACGCGAATATCCCAGGCTATCGTAAGCGTGTTTGCAAGGCTAGTTGATTAGCTCACCCGCATCCTGGGGCGCAGGCCTGACAGATCGCACCAACAGCCACCCGCCCGTGGAAACTTCCGCCAACAGCATGGGGATCCATGCGGTCATCGTCATCGCCGGGAAGCCTGGCCGGAACAGGTGCGTGATGCAGGCCAACATGGCAACAAGCGACGCAAGCAGTCCCAACCAGCTCAATGGTCTTGGGATCAATCGTCCCTTTACAAACAGAAGAAAGAAGAGCGTTGACCCGATGGTAAACGCGAATGCAGCGAAGTTTGTCGCATGGTCCCACGCCGCCAGACTCAGGATTGCTCTTCCCAAAGACGATTGGAGGAGATCCGTGCGCATCATCGAGAATCCAACAATCGTTGAAATAATGCCGAGAAGCGCTTCCAGCAGGCGGCAACCTAGCGCAAATGCTGAGACAACCCCATGGACCGGTCTAAGCGTGAAGTAAAGGCCCAATGCCAGAGGCACCGTCAACAAAGAGCCGGTTAGCATCAGCGATCTGCCAAGGACTGCGTTGTGCGACTGCATGCCTGTCAGGTCGACCGCAAGGACTAACAGGTACATCAATCCCGCCACTCTTGCCCATGCGCGTTGGAGCCGAACTTCACGATCAGCGTTCATCCCGTCCCTCTGTCTACTCCGCAATGAAGATACGGCTGCGATCCTTTGCGGGTTCCATGCAGCGCTCATTTGCCACCGGTTTATGGGATATGTACTCGTGATCTTCCGGAACTTTCCCGGATTATCTTTCGTAGAGGACGGTGGAAGGATATGTGATGAAACGATTTCGCGTAGTATTGTCCGCCGTTCTGCTTAGCGTAGGTTCTGTGGCCTGCGCGCAGTCTGCCAGCAAGCCCGGTCCGGTCTTCGACGCGCAGAAGACCTTTGACACAATGAAGACTCTCGCCGGAACTTGGCAGGGTCCGTTGACGACCGATGATCCTGCATGGTCCACGGACAAACCGATGTTCGTGTCCATGCGAGTTGCCTCGCATGGAAATGCGTTGATTCACGAGTTAAATACTGGCGGCCCGGAAGTCACCGTCTTTTACGTGGACGACAACCACCTGACGCTTGTGCACTATTGCGATTTCGGTAACCGGCCACAGATGGTTGCTCAACCTATGCCGGATGGGAAAACAGTAGATTTTGAGCTGTTACGATTTTCCGGCAGCGATGGGTTTGGTCATGTGAGCCGAAGCGCCTTCACCATCATCGATCCAGACCATCATGTCGAAGACTGGACATTCTTGCCAGCAGGAGGCAAGCCTGTGCACGCTCACATGGACCTTAAGCGAGTGCCGTAGACCTGGTCGATTCAGGTTTACGGATTGATGGGCGATGCCGGCGGATACACAGTAAAGCGGGCACGGTCTGGCGGCAGGGCAGGCTGGTTCAGGGTTGTCCAGCGGGCTGTGAGCGCAGGATCTGTGGAGCGATGGTGCGTGTCCCAGGCGTCAACGGAGATACCGTTCAGGTCCCAGATGACTTTGCCGCCCAGCACGGTCAACTCGCACGTGATCTTTTCGTGCCCGGTATAACGCGTGTTGGCGACGTCAAGAAAGCCGAAGTCGCCATGTTCGAGCGAGAGTACGGCGATATCGGCGGGCGAGCCGGGCGACAGATTGCCGAGATCGGTGCGTTGGATCTCTCGCGCGGGATTCCAGGTAAGCTGCGCGACCACCTGCGGCAGCGGCTCACCCATGGCGAGGAACTTGTCCGCGAGGTTCAGGATGTCCTTCATCTGCTGCTGAATGGATTCGTTGTGGAGGTCGGTGGAGATGGAGTCGGGGACGAAGCCGCTACGCACGAGCGGGTTGGCGACCGTCCAGTAGAACGAGCCGTTCCCGTGGCCTACATCCATGTAGATGCCACGCTGCCGCGCCAGCAGCATGGGCGCGGACGCAAGTCCGGTGACGGGATCCTGCTCGCCGCGCAGGCCGGAGTACATATGGGTGTAGATATCGCCTGGCCGGAGGTGTGTTGCGAACAATTGCGCAATGGGCCGTTCGATCCGGCGCGCGCCGTAGTCCACCATCACGGGGATGTGCGCGATGTTGCCCGCAATCACCGCCTGATCGTACGGTTTCCACTCAGGACCGGTGAAGTGCGCGCACTTGATGCCGACGATCAGGCCAGGATACTTCCTGGCCATGTCACCCGTGAGCTGACCGTCCATGTCGTCGAGGTTGTTTTCGAAGCTGGGGCCGCGCATGCCTGAGCCGACGATATTCAGCATGGCCAGGACGCGGACCTTCGCCTTGTCCATGATGCGTGCCTTGAAGTCATCGAAGTCGCGCCAACCGGATCCTCCCGCGTCCACGATGGTGGTGACACCGTAGCGCAGGGTGAAGTAATCCGGGAAGAGCGAGATGTCCGTGGCAAAGGAGGGTGTGTCGCGTCCATTGGCGTAGACGTGGCCGTGCAGGTCGATGAGACCAGGCGTGACGATCTTTCCGGCGACGTTGATGGTCTTGATCGCATCGGGCGCAGAAAGCTTCGGTGCGACAGCGACGATCTTGCCGTCCTTGATGCCAACATCGGAGATGCCGTCCAGGTTGTTGCGTGGATCGATGACGCGTCCGCCTTGCAGCAACAGATCGTATGGCAAGGGATTGGGCGGAAGCGGACGCCGTGTTTGGGCCGACGCTGCCAAGCTAAGCAGCGCAGCAATCAAGCACTGTAGTGAAAATCCAATGCAAGAGGCCCCACATCTCTGCGAGATGTGGGGCCTTCGGGCAGCCCGCTTGGCGAAGCTACCGGTTTGGCATGGCATGGTCTACCGTCTCCGGCTTGGCCGGTGTATTCGGTGCACCAACTGGCGTGGAGGTGGGGAACTTCTGGCCGTGCGTGGCACCGAAGGGACGTTCGTTGAAGGTGGTCCAGCGGCGTGACTTGCTTTCATCGGCGGAGTGCTGCGTCGCGTCCCACATGTCGGCGGAGATACCGTTAAGGTCGTAGACGACTTTGCCGTCCTTCAGCGTCAGTTCGCAGACGAGCTTTTTCGTGCCCATCATCTTGGTGTTGTACATGTCCACAAAGCCGAAATTGCCGTTGTCGACAGAGAGCACGGCAACATCGGCGATGGCACCCACGGCAAGGTTACCAAGCTGCTCCTGCTTGATTTCATGGGCGGGATGCGAAGTCATCTCCGCGATCACCTGCGGGATGGTTTCGCCGACAACCATCAGCTTGTCGGCAACGTTCAGGAGGTCCTTCATGCCGTTGTTCATGGAGCCGACATGGAGGTCGGTGGAGATGGAATCGGGCAAGTAGCCGCTCTTGACGATGGGCGCGGCGACTGTCCAGGCAAAGCTGCCGCCGCCATGGCCCACGTCGCAGTAGATGCCGCGCTTCTTCATCACGAGGAGCGCCTCGGAGGGGCCGCCGGTTTGCGGATTCTGTTCGCCGCGCAGGCCGGAGAAGCAATGCGTGTAGATGTCACCGGGGCGGAGGTGGGTGGAGACAAGTTCAAGCAGCGGACGCTCAATACGGCGCGCGCCATAGTCGATCATGACGGGGACGTTGGCGATGTTACCCGCGATTACCGCCTGATCATATGGCTTCCACTCCGGGCCGGTGAAGTGGGCACTCTTGATGCCGACGATGACTCCGGGGAACTTCTTTGCCTTGTCGCCGGTCAGCTTGCCGTCCATGTCCTCAAGGTTGTCCTCGTACTTGACACCGCGCATGCCCGCGCCGACGATGTTGAGTTCGGCGAGGACGCGCGTGCGAGAGCGGTCGATGATCTTGTCTTTGAAGTCATCGAAGTTCTTCCATCCTGAGCTGCCTGCATCGACGACCGTAGTGACGCCGTTGCGGAAGGTGAAACCGTCCGGATAAAGCGACAGATCGCCCGCGTAGGAGCCCTTCTCGCCCGTGCCGGTGTAGACGTGCACGTGGAGGTCAATGAGGCCGGGCGTGACGTAGAGGCCTTTCACGTCGATCGTCTTTAACGCGTCCTTCGGGTTCAGGTGATCGCCAACCGCGACGACCTTGCCGTCCTTGATACCGAGATCGCGGTCTGCGTCAACGCCATTTTTGTCATCCAGCAGATGGCCGTTCACCAGCAGAAGGTCGTAGGGCAGCGCGTTGGGCGGCAGCGGAGTGCGGTTTGTGCCTTCCTGAGCGGCGGCGGTGAGGCAGGCGGTCAGGGCGAGCGCGGCGAGGTGAATTGTGCGTAGTTTCATGCCATACATCCTCTAAACCTTTACTGCGGTGAAGGTAGCCATGCCGTACTCGCCAAGGTTGACGTCTCCGGAATAGTTCGAACCGGAGACCGTACCGCTGAAGGTGAATGGTACGTCCTGACCGTTGGTGTACATGCTGCTGTGCAGCTCCAGGCGGTCGCCTTGAACTTTGCCCTTTAGATCGGCGTTGAAGATCTCACCTGCCTGCTTACCGGTAACCGCTGTGCCATCCTGCTGAAGCGTGAGTTCCTGGTGGCCTGTCCCCATGGTGTAGTGGATGGTGGCGCTCCACGTACCCGCGACACTTGCGTCCGGAGCGCTGGACACCGATGGGCTTGCCATCGTGCCGGGATTGCGCAGGTACTTCGAGAGTGTGTCCGCAACGATCTTGTAATCACCCGGCTGCATCATGTACGGCATGATGCCGATAGACGATTGCATCATCTCCGGACGCCTGCCCTGGCCGCCGGTGACAAAGATGCGGGGCGTGCCTTCGTCCAGTTTCCTGACAAGCTCGGTGCCGGTGATGCCGACCTGCGCGGCGTCCCAGTGAATGGCCAGTGTCGGGGAGCGGTTCGAGAGATCCTCGTCCGGCATGGTTATTTTGGTGGTGAGGGAGGGAATTCCTTTGAGGGCGTCGGCGATGTGCTGGTCCCACGCAAGCCACTGCCTCTGCTCCGCGTCGTGATCGCGCTGATACCACATGCGGACGGCGGCCAGCATGCCCATGGCCTCTTCCTTGCCCACCTTCATGGCGCGGCCCCAGTTGTGGTGCGGGGCAGCGTTCCAGAAGGCGGCTTTCACCAGTTCCGGCGGTCCCAGCAGAACGCCAGCGGCCTGCGGTCCGCGCATGCATTTGCCGCCAGAATAGCCGACAAGTGTCGCGCCGGCCGCAAAGTGGATGTTGGGAACGCGCGGCTCCTCGGCAGCGGCGTCGACGAAGACTGGAACGCCCTTCTCCTTGGCGATGGCGCAGATCGTCTTAATGGAGAGCGGCTCCTGAAAAGCGCGCGGACCGGAGTAAATGTAGATCATGGCAGTCTGATCGTTGAGCTTGGCGCGAAGGTCTCCGTCACTTTCAACCTCGACGATTTGCGCACCAGCCATGCGGGTGGCGAAATCATAGGGATTGCGGGAGTATTTCGGAATGATGACTTCCCGTTTCGACTTCTGGTACGGGAACGCTTGTGACTTCTCCGGGTCGGTGCCGCACATGCACGCGACCGTGGACAGGGCAATGGCTGCTTCGCACCCGCAGGTGACGATGGCACCCGGCGCCCCCATGTGCTGCGCGATTTCCTTGCCGACAGCAGCCATCAGCTCGTCCAGCTGGACGTAATACTGCGAGGCCTCGAACATCGCCTGTTTCACCTCCGGCAAGGACTGCGAGCCGGAGATGATGGTGAAGGTGCCGCGCGCGTTCAGGAGGGGCCGCACGCCGATTTCGGTGTAGAGGTTGTCGGTGGGTGTGCCCTTGGCGATCAGCTGCTTTACGTGTGGCTGGGGTTCCGTGACGCTGGCGACAGCGGTGAGCGGCGCAACCGCGGCGGCAGCGGTAAGGAGACCGGATTGCTTGAGAAGATCGCGGCGCGATGGGCGCGGCATTTCGAGGGGCATGATGACTCCAAGTGGTGCGTGGCTAACTCTTTAGAGCGAGGCGATGCAGTCGATTTCGACGAGCGATTCACCGGGAACGCCGGAGACCGCGACCGTGGTGCGCACGCCCGGCTCCATGCCGAAGCGACCTTGGTAGACAGAGTTCATGCCGGCGTAGTCCTTCAGGTCCGCGAGGTAGACATTGACCTTGAGCACCTTGTCCATGGAGGAGCCGGCAAGCTTGAGATTGGCCTCTACCTCGTCGAGCACGTGCTTGGTGTGCTCCTCAATTGTGCCCTTGAAGTGGGCACCAATGCCCGCGATAAAGACGAGATTGCCGAAGGTGACGATGCTGTTAAACAGCGGTGGCTTGGCTGGCGCGGCAGGTGTCGCGGGTGTGGGCGTCAGCTTTTCACCGGGCGCGGTTGCGGCTGGAACGCGACGCACGATTTTTTTCTTCCACTCAATGCCGGCCTGGGCTGGAGTTTGCGCGGCGACCTGCGCTGTGCCGGTCAGTGCCGCCGCTCCGGTAACACCGGCAGCCGCGGCTGCGGCGTTTTTCAGGAGCCCTCTGCGTGTTTGATCGTTCATCTGCGGTCTCCCATTCACTTCTTAAGCTGAAATCTTCGTTGTCAGAGCGGCACGGATGCGCTGGCCCACGATTGCGTCCTCGCCCGGCTGTAGCATCCAGACGCCGACGACGAGGGTATTCGCGTCGGAGGGTATGCCCTGGTTCGGTCCATGGCCGGTGTTGGGATTGAGTTCGATGCCTGGCTGGCTGTTGCGCAGGGCAGCGACAATCTCCGGTGTGGACGTGCCGGTGACTGCCGGGTCAAAGCGGATAAGCAGGTGCGGCACGTGGTTCGCGATCTTCGGCGTGACGGTTTCCGTGCGGACGGAGGGAATGCCCTTCATCATGGCCGCGATCAGGTCCGCGCGCTCTTGGTAGTCGCCCTGCATGGATTCCTCGGTGTGCGACAGCACCCAATCGACGGCGGCTACCATGCCGACGATCTGCTCCTTGGCAACCTTCATGCCGCGTCCCACGCCATCGGTGGGATTATTGTTCTGCGCAGCCAGATCGGTCAACTGCTTGCGCCCCAGCAGCAGCCCCGCGTTCTGGGGACCGCGCATGCCTTTGCCGCCGGAGAACGACACCAGATCGAAGCCCATGCCGGTGTACTTCCACAAGTTGGAGATGGGTGGCATGTCGGCGGCGGCATCCAGGTGGCAGGGGATCCCTCCATGCTCGTGGGCGACGCGCAGCCACTCCTCGCGGCCAATCTCCGCGCTGCCTGCCGGACCAACCTCGTCTTCAGCGGCATTGAAGAAGTTCGTCATCATCGCGTTACCAGCGGCGCAGGCGCGCTTGTAGTCGTCCATCGTGACGACTTCGGTGACACGCGCGCCGCAGAGAAACATGGCATGGTCGTAGCCGTAGCGATGGGCACGCTGCACGATGACCTGATTCTTAATGGCCCCTGGGTTCTCCGCATTGATCTTCTGCGGCATGTCGAGCGGGCCAAGCGTGGGGTTGGCGTGGAGCATGCAGGCGGCGGTGGCCAGCGTGATGGCACCGGATGCGCCGGAGGTAATGACGGCACCTTCGCAGCGGAGGCGTTTCGCGACGTACTCGCCTGCCTTGGTCTGCAGATCGTTTAGGCGGACTGGATGCAACGCGGCAAGTTGGACGGCGGCGAGTACCTCCGGCGGCATGCACGCGGCGGTCAGCGTGGTGTAGGTTCCGGCGGCGTTGATGATCTTTGGAACGCCGAGCTTGTCGTAGTAATCGACATCGCCGGAGGCAGAAGGCATGGCAGCGCTCAGGGGCTTGCCGGTGAACGCGGCACCGAAGATGCCAGCAAGACTGACGAAGCGCCGCCGGGAAAGGAGCGATCGAAGTGAGTTAGTCAGGTCTTCCATGGTTAGAAGTTGATCTTACCCGCTAACTGCAGGATGCGCGGGTCGCCAACGGAGCTAGTGACCTGCCCGAAGGTTGAACCGGTGAAGTTGAAGTTACCGTTGGTAAAGGTGGGCAGCGTAGTGTTGCCTGGATTTGCCAGGTTGGCGTGGTTGAAGACGTTGAAGGCCTCCGCGCGGAACTGTAGCTTTATGCGTTCATACAGCGCAAAGTCTTTGAAGAGCGAGAAGTTGGTATTGGCCAGGCCGGGACCACGCTGGTCGTTGCGATGGCTGTTGCCGAAGGTGTAGAGCGCGGGCAGAGCATACGCGGTGGCGTCGATGCAACTGGTCTTGGCAATGTACTGCGCTTTGCCGCACGTGAAGCTGGGTGGGTGCACGAAGTTTGGACGCTGCGTACCGATGCCGCCAACGTTTGCCTGATCGTTGGAAATCGCGACGTTATACGGCTGGCCGCCCTGGATGATCACGATGGCGTTGGCGTGCCATCCGCCCGCGAGCGTGTCGAACGCGTGGCCGAAGCGGCCGATGTTGGGCATGGCGTAGGTCACCGTGCCCACGAAGCGGTTGCGGATGTCCCAGTTGGCATTGCCGTAGTCGGCTTTCAGGTTGTATTGGATCATCGCCGTGCCACCGTTATTGGAATCGGGAGACGTATCCAGCGTGTGCGACCAGGTGTAGCTGAGGTTCGTCTCCAGTCCATGAAAGCTGCGCTGCCGCAGGACTGCCGTTAGGCCGTGATAGGTCTCAACGCCGTCGTTCTGGATCTGCCGGATTTGGCCAAAGAGTTGATACGGACGGCGCGGGTTTACAGCACCGGGACCGGGCAGTGGCTGGTTGGGGTAGAGTGAACGGTCAAGATGGATGGAGTGTGATCCGAGGTACTGCAACTCGAATGCGGTGCCGGGTGCCAGTTCAACGCCCGTGTCCAGATTCCACTGGTAAAGGCGTGGTGTGGGCAGGTAGTGATTGTCGGTGAACGCACTTTGATATGTGCCGGGGGTTCCGGCTGGGGCCGATAACGACCCGCTGCCTCCACCCGAAGGATTGGTGAAGCTTTCTGTCGCGATCCCGCTAATCGGGCCACTGTAGGTTGTGGACGCGGCAAACGGGTAGTTACTCGTGGAGAGCGTGAAGGAGTTCAGGTGGTTGGGGTTGTAGTAGATGCCACCACCCCCGCGCACCACGATCTTGTCTGTCGCGCGGTATGCCAGGCCGAGCCGCGGCGAGATCAGGTTGTGATTGGGGTCGTGGAACTTGAAGCCGGGCTGCGGGACGTAGGTTGCGCCGCTGGTTGCGTTGCTGGTGGGGATCAACGCCGTATAGGTGCTGTTCAGGATGCGCGCAAGCCCGTTTAGGCTGTAGGGCACTAGTGGCAGCTCATACCGGACGCCGTACAACACGGTGAGCTTTTTGCTGGCCTGCCAGTTATCCTGGACGAAGAAGCCGTTGCGCCACTCGCCAATTGCGCCCTTCACCTGGAAGAGTGGCGTGACGACGGTCTGTGCGTAGCCGGTGAGGAAGTCAGCCGCGCCGTTCCCGGAATAGTTGCCCGTGAACGTGAACTGGCCGCGGTTCTGGTTGGTGGCGGCTCTCCCGATGGTCATGCGGCGGATGTCCGCACCCGCCATGATGTCGTGCTTGCCCCTGGAATAGCTGATCTGGTCATACCCATGCAAGGTGCGGTCGTCCTGGTACCAGTTGGTGCCCTCCGCGCCTAATCCAGCGTATCCACCGTTGATGGCGATGGTGGGAATGCCCGGGTTGTTATTGGCCGTATCCGCGGTGAAGCCCTGGATGCCAAGCGCGGTGCCTGCCCCGGCCGGCCCGTTCACGGCGAAGTAGTTCAGCTGGTTCGAAGAGAACTTGTTGTAGCCGAGGCGGAGGTCGTTAATGATGCGCTGCGTGATGATATGCGTGTAGCCGAGGACGCCGTTAGAATCGGTGGTTGGCGAGTAGCTTTGCGACGTGGTCACAATGGCACCGTTGCTCGCATTGCTCTTCTCGTAGGTGTAGCGGGCAAAGAGCCGTACCTTTTCGCTCAGGTTGTAGTCGACGCGGTCCAGCGTCGCATTTTTGTTGAAGACGTTCGGCAACAGGCCGTTGAAGTTGGTCCCAATGCCCGGCTGATTTGGGTGTGGGTAGTATGCCAGCAGCGCCGTCGCGATCGGTGAAATGTTTGTGACCTGATTGTTGAGATACGGCGCGCCGGTTGCCGGGTTCTTCAGCTGGGTGCCTGCGCCCGTGTTGCAGATGCCCGCAGTGTATGCCGAACACAACGCGGAGAAGTTGCCGGTACGCATGGCATCCGTAATCAGCTGGCCGGTGGTACTGGATTGCGCGATGCGACGCAGACCCTCATACGATCCGAGGAAGAAGGCTTTGTCCCGGCCGTTGTACAGGTGCGGGATGAAAAGCGGCCCGCCAAGCACGCCGCCGAACTGGTTGAAGCGAAGTACCGGCGTACGTGAGGTGGGAAGAGCGGTGAACGGCTTGGCGTTGAAGAAGTCGTTCTGCACATAATCGTATGCCGTGCCATGCAGGGTGTTGGTGCCAGCTTTGGTCTCCACATTGATGTGGACACCCATATAGGCACCATACTGCGCGGTGTAGTTGCCGGTCTGCGTCTGTACCGCGGCCACGGCATCGGGATTGGGTGTGACAGGTGAACTCGAAATCAGCGAGTTCATGATGGTGATGCCGTCCAGCGTGAGCGAGTTCGTGACCTCGCGCGTGCCCGCGCCGATGAAGTTGGCGCCCGGCGGAACACCGGTGTAATTCGTCTTGGGACCGACGATGATGTTGGAGGCGGTGGCCGCAAGCTCCATCACACGGCGGCTGTTTTCCGGCAGGTTCTCAACCTGCTGTGTCGTGATGGTTTCGCCGATGACGGCATCATCGGTGGAGAGCGCGGGTGTCTGGGCAGTCACCGTGACGGCTTCGTTCGTCGAGCCGACTGCAAGGCTCAGGTCGGTACGGACGGATAGGTTTAGCGTAACGACGACGCCTGTGGCCGTAACCTTCTTGAAACCGGGCACCTCCGCTGTAACATCGTAGGTTCCAGGCAAGATAAACGGTATGGAGTAGTAGCCTTGCGCGTTGGTTTTGCCGGGGTACTCCACCTTGGTTTCACGGTTGATGCCTACGACACTTGCGCCGGCCAGAACCGCGCCTGAGGCGTCGGTGACCGTGCCAACCAGCGCGGTATTGTTGGCTACCTGTGAACGTCCTGCAGCAGCAGTGGCCACCAGGGCACTGCACACCATGATCCTGCGAAACATGAGGCTCTCCTAAATAGTTGATCATCCGGGCGGAACAGAACGCCCGGCGGCGCACGCGTATTCAACTGCACCGTCTTATCTGTTTGTAAACGCTGTGTGAAAACAGCATACACAACACGGTGCTGTCTGCCGCACATGTTTCACACCGTGACTGCCCAAAAGAGGAACACGATTTGATGACAATGGACACCACCGCAGACTTTCAGGAAATATCACCTGTTACATCATGACAGGCAGTTCGCGGTTGTTAGTACAGACCGCGCATTGGAAGCGCGAATTCACGAGGTGCCCGTTCCCTGGAGTACGCTTACATATCATATGGAGTGAGGTAGCGCATGATGTCCCGTCGTGGATTTGTTGCATCTGCTTCGTTGGCCCTGGGCAGCACCCGCATGCCGCTTGCGTTGGCCGCAGAACCGGCTCCGAAGCGCATCTACCTTGGCACGCGAGGCCGCGGGCCGGGGAACGGTATCTTTACCGCGGACTGGAATGCCGAGACGGGCGAAATCGGTGATCTCTCGCTGGCGGCAGAGGTCATCAATCCCACGTTCCTGGCGCAGTTCCACAGGCCCGGGGGCGCAGCCTACATCTATACGGTCTCAGAAGTCTCAGGTCCGGATGCGAAGGTGAGTGCCTTTGTGACCACACCGGGATCCGGAACGCTGAAGCTGCTGAACCAGCAGCCGGCCGGCGGGGACGGTCCGACGCACCTTTCCGTTTCGCCGGATGGCAAGACCGTGCTGGTGGCGAACTACGGCGGCGGCAGCGTGAGTTCCTTTCACGTGGAGACGGATGGCTCACTTTCCCCGGCGGTATCGCATTTTCAGTTCACGGGATATGGTCCGTACAAGGAGCGGCAAGATGCGCCGCACACGCACTCCGCGGTGACATCGCCGGATGGACGCTATGCTCTGGTGAACGATCTGGGACTGGACCGGATCATGATCTTCCACCTGAACTCCTCCACGGCGGAGATGACGCCGGCCGATCCGCCCTTCTGGGCCGCGCGCCCGGGCAGCGGACCGCGTCACCTGGCGTGGAACCCGAACGGCAGGATCGTCTACGGCACCAACGAATTGGACTCCACGGTGGAGACACTGGCATGGAGTGAGAATCCGCCCGGGCTGCGCTCGCTGGGTCATGTTTCGTCGCTGCCTCCTGGCTTTCCGCCAAATACCGCGTTCGTGGGCGAGATCGCGGCGTCCCTCGATGGGCGGAATGTGTACGCTGGCAATCGCATCGCCGTTCATACGATTGCGGTGTTCGACGTGGACCCGGCGAGCGCCTTGCTGACGCAGGTGCAGCTGGCACCCAGCGGGGGGAAGAACTGCCGGCATATCACGCTGGACCCTTCTGGCCGGTGGATGGCGATTTCGCACCAGGACAGCAAAGACATTACCGTGCTGGAACGCGACCGGATGACGGGACGGCTGTCCCCTCCACGGCACACGTACCCGGCGCCCACGCCCCAGTGCGTGATTTTTGTTTAGAGGGGTTATGGCAACGATTCAGGACAACGTACGGTACTCAAGCGCGCACGCTTGACCTGTCGCGTATGTTTCACGTATTGAGATGAACATGTCTTCTACCGTGACCCGGCAAGACCCCCGCTACCCGGCTCTTCGCGGGGGCAGGAACGCTCGCTTTCCGCATACCGATGCGGAGGCCGTTGCGCAGATCGATCTGTGCGAGACAGCAGACGATGTTGCCGCGGCGTTGGCGCGGGCTGTGGACGCGGGCATCCGCCCCACGGTCCGTTCGGGGGGCCATTGTTATGAAGATTTCGTCGTCAACAATCCCAATGGTGTGCTGCTTGATGTCAGCAAATTGAATGCGGTTTCAGCAGCGCCGGGCGGTGGCTTTCAGGTGGGCCCGGGAGCGATGCTGGGTCAGATTTACACCGATCTGTTTGACCTGGCGAAGGTGGATCTGCCGCTCGGCAGCTGCTACACGGTCGGTGCTGGCGGCCACATTTCAGGAGGGGGCTATGGCCTTCTCACGCGGGAGCAGGGGCTCACCGTGGACTACCTTACCGCCGTGGACATCGTGACAGTGCAGCACAACGGCAAAGTGGTTCCGCTGCATGTGGACCGCACGCATCATCCAGACCTGTTTCGCGCCTTGCGCGGCGGAGGTGGTGCCAGCTTTGGCGTGATTACCAATTTTTACTTCGACAAGCTGCCGGCCGCGCCCAGGCAGCTGAGCAGCGCGGGTGTGTCCTTTGCGTGGGACACGATGACAGAAGACAAGTTCATCGAAATCGCGCAGACGTACGGCAACTACTTTGCGACGCGCGGCACGGAGCCGGACACATGGCCCATGTTCAACATGATGGGCCTGAGCCACAAGGTACCGAACGGCCGGATCAGCGTCACTGCTACATGGCACGACAAGGACGGTACCAATGATCTGCGCGTGCCCACGGAGTTCCTGGATTTATTTCTGAAGTGCGATAAACAAATTGCTGAGTTAAAAGACCCGCAGACCAGTGCGCACGCTCCCTCCAGTGGACGCTTCCAATTGTCGCCATGCGTGGAAGGCAAACATCGCTTCACCACCGTGCCTTGGCTGGAGGCGACGGTTGGCCGGGGCAGTGGGGGCACCGCCGGCTATGGCACCACACGCGGCAAGTATAAGTCCTGCTACATGAAGAAAAACTTCACAGTGGAAGAGCTGAAGCGCATGTATGCGTGGTTGACACGGGACATACCGGATGTCAGCACGGGCTGCGTCATCTCCGTGGATTCATACGGTGGCGCGGCAAATAAAGCGCACCTGGCGGGCGAAACCGCAGTTCCGCAGCGCAGCTCCGTGATGAAGCTGCAATATCAGATGTATTGGCAGAACCCGGCGGAAGATGAAGTCCGCCTGAAGTACTTCAATGATATGTACACCGATATCTACTCCGCCAACGTGCAGGGTAAGTATGCCGGAACGCCGTGGCATGGCGAATATTACGATGGCTGTTACATTAACTATCCTGATGTGGATATGACGCGGTATGCCTTTTGGCCGGAGCTGTATTACGGTAACGCCGGGCTATACCCGTTTCTACAGCACGTGAAGAAGAAGTACGACCCCAATAACATCTTCCACAACAGCATGGCGGTGCGGGCATGAACGTAACAGGGGCATGGACGAGGCGGCAATTCTCGCGGGGATTGGGTACGATTGCGGCTACAGCCGCGATTGCGCCGCGCCTGCTGCACGCAACGTTGCCCCATGAGCAAGCAGCACACAGGCTAGCGTTTGCGAGTGTGACGCAGGTGGACGGCACTGGTGCGATCCATGCATTCCATGTTGCTGAAAGCGTCTGGACGCAGCTCAGCGTTTTGCCGGGTGTGGTCCCGGGCCAACTGTTGATGCACCCCTCCCTGCCGGTGCTCTACGTGCTGCACGATGTCCGGGTGTGGGATTACCTGCCGCGCGGAGCTGTCAGTGCGTTTCGCATCTACGCTGAAACTGGCACGCTCCGCCTTCTGAATACGCAGCCGTTATCGCTCGCGGCAGTTCACCCTCGGGATGGCGTGGTGATTTCGAAAGGACGGAGCCTGTTTGTTATAACGGCAGCGGGCATTTACAACGTTCTGCCCTTGGCAACTGATGGCAGCCTGTTGCCTGTGTCCGCAATCCGTAAGGAAGTAGGTATCAACGGAGAGGACAGCGCAACGTCATGGGCGGCGCGGTTGCATCCCGATGGTGAAACGCTGCTGGTTACCCGGCCCGGCCAGCAAGCCATAGGTGCCTTCCGCGTTGTCGAGAAAGACGGTTCGTGGATCCACCGAGTAGGGATGGACGCAAGCCTTGTTGAGGAGATGCTTTGTTTCAAACAGGCACCAGAAATTACCGTCTGCAAGAACAAGATTTCCGAGTTAATTCCAGGTGTTCGGAGCGTCGTCATCGGCCCCGCGTAGCTCCCTTATTCACCAGCAAAAGAAAAGGCCCGGCGATGTCTGCCGGGCCTGTGTGGTTGTGTTGACAGTAGTTAAAAGACGTACTTCGCCGAAAGCTGTAGCTGGCGTGGGCTGGAACGCGTGCTGGTGATACGGCCAAAGGCAGCATCCTGCGCGGTGCGGTCCGGATTACCGTAGCTTGCGATGTTCAGCACGTTAGACCCATCGGCGCGGAAGCTGATGAACTGAGATTCCGTGATATGGAAGTCCTTAAAGATGGATGCATCGTACTGCTGATAGCCAGGGACGCGTTCCGTGCCAGGACGCTGCGGGCTAATCACTCCGTTCGCGGGCAGACCATAAGCGCAGATGCCGTTATCGACACCGGCGGTGAGACATGGCGTGGCGGATGGGTCCGTACCGAACCAGTTCAACACACTGCGATTAGCGATGTGCAGTGGGCGGTACTTGATCATACGCTGCTGGGGAGCGTTGACCCCCGAGTTGATGGTGCTGCTGGTGATCGTTGTTGGAAAACCGCTGTAGACAAAACCAGACACAGCCACCCTCCAGCCACCAATAACTTCGTCCACATACCGCGGCATGCTGCCTCCAAACATGCGTCCGCGTCCGACGGGCAACTGATAGGTCATGATGAAGTTAACGTTGTGCGTGGCGTCCGTACCGGCCGGTCCGTACTCCTGCGTGTTGTTGACGGGGTTTTCTGCGTAGGCGCTGTTTGTGCTGACGTTGGAGACACCGTAGAAACCGATGCTGTTCGTCAGTGTTTTGCTTAAGGCATAGTTCACAGTGAACTGCAGACCCGCTTTCAAACGTTGGCGAAAACTCGCCTGCAGTGCGTTGTAGTTCATCATGGCTTCAGAGCGCGTGATGCGCACGTTGCCGCTCTGACCCACCAGCGCATAGTACGGTGCCTTGTTGACAGCAAAACAAGCCGCGCTGTTGAAGGCAAGCAGTGTGCCAGTCGCCGAGAAGCAGGGTGTGCTGAGCTGATTCCCGTTCACCGCCTGTATAAGGTGATTAACGTACTCGCCGACATAGCCGACTTGAAAGGATTGGGAATTACTCACCTGATACTCCGCCGTCAGGCTCTGTTCCTGCGCTGTTGATGGCCGAAGATTCGGATCCCATGCGCGAAAAAGCTGACCACATGTTGGACTGGTAAGTGTGTTGCACCCTGAACTGCTTGCCGAGAATGCTGCTTCCGCTGTTGTGCTGCTACCAGGGCTTCCTGCACTCGGAGCTGATGCCGTGTAAGCCAATGATGTCTGGAAAGGAGGGTTGATGGTGAGACGAAGGTTCGCTCCAGTGCCTTCCAGATAGGTTGTCGTGCCATAGCCGCCGCGCAGCACGAAGCGCGGTGTGGGATTGTATGAGAAACCCACACGAGGCATGAAGTTAGTGAACACCGGATTATATAGCGCACGGCTATTGCCGTTGACACCTGCAAGCTGAACCTGCCCCGTGGCGAGATTCAGGTTTGCCTCTTTGTTGTGCACCTCGTAGATTGGCTGATCGAACTCCCATCGCATACCAAGATTGATGGTCAGGTTTGAGGTTGCTTTCCAGTCATCCTGAATAAAACCTGCATCACGCCACTGGCGTTGTCCGGTGTGACCCGCCAGCGTGCCACGACCGGCATACGAAACCCGATCTAAATAAAAATCCGCGATGCCAAAGCCTGTGTCCAAAATTGATGTGTTCGCAGAATTAACTCCTGGAGCTGTGCCATTTCCATTACGCGCTGTAAAGTTGCCGTTGTAATTGATATTCCCTTCGGCGCCATCATTGCCGGTATAAATGCTGTTTTGCTGATACCGGATAAACTGCGCTCCCATCTTTATGGTATGGCGTCCCTTTTGTACCGTGAGATTGTCCTCGTAGGTGAAATTATTCATCTCGTTATCTGAGTAGATTGCTGCATTGCCGACCGTGCTGATATTGCCGTTAGTTCCACCAATGTTTTGTGCTGCGAAACCGGGCGTGGCGCTGCCGCCAGCAATACCGACAATGTTGTTACCACTGCTGCCAAAAACACCCGTGACGTCATTGGGAACGCCTTGATGCCAAACAGTGCGAAAGAAACCTACACGGGCCTCGTTCAGTATGGTTGGCGTGAAGGTGTGAACATAATTGATGGCTACGCCCTTAGTGGGATATGTGGATGCTGTCGGAAACGAGATGGCGAGCGGCGCAGTATTGGTATCGCCAGCAGTTCCCTGGCTGTAGCGAACAAACAAGGTATCGCGATCGTGGTACTTGTAATCGATCTTGACGTCGAACTGATCGTTGTAGATGCGTTGCTTGGTCACGCCGCTATAGTTGTTATTGATGAGGGTTCCGGCCGTCGCGGACTGATTAGGCAACGGGTAGAGCTCAGGATGCGCGAACAGATAGCGCGCCACAGGGTTCAGCGCGGTCATCGGAAGCTGGTTGTTAAAAAATGCGGGCGCACCTGGAGCGAGCGAATCGTACAGCTGAATCGGCTTGGTGATAGCACTCGTATTTGTATTCAGCAGTTCCGAGAAATCGCCCATGCGCATCCGCGTAGTCGGTACGCTTGCAGTTGCATGACCACCAGTGTGGTAGCGATTCCCTGAGTAGTCGGCGAAGAAGAAAAGATGGTCCTTCAGGATGGGTCCGCCGAGCGTAGCTCCGAAGATATTGCTGGTCAGGGTGTTGAGGGCTGTTACATTCGGGTAGCTCTGCCCAGCTGCCCAACTGTTCGCATTCCAGATGTTATCGCTCACGTAGTAGAACGCGCTGCCATGCAGGTGGTTGGTACCGCTTTTCAGCAACGCGATTACGTCACCGCCATTCACGTTGCCATACTCGGCTTGGGCGTTGGCGCTGATGGTGCGGACCTGATCGAGAGCATCGGGACTGGGATTATAGCCAATCGTGTTGTTGATGGTTTCGTTGATCTCGATGCCGTCGAGCAGAAAATTATTGGCTTGCTGACGGTTGCCGTTCACGGAAACCTGACCGCTGCCCCCGGTGCTCCGCTCGATGGCGTTCGCGCCGGTGAAGCCGCCTGGGTTGGTTGCGACCGCGCCCGGCGTGAAGATGGTCAATGACGAGAAGTTGCGGCCTTGCAATGGCACGCTGTCGATGGCGTGCGTGTCCAGTGTCGTACCAAGCTCGGCATTTTCAGTATTCAGCAGCGGCACCAATGCTGTGCTCACATCCACGGATTGCGTGCTGCCTGCGACCCCGAGCTTTGCATCGAACTTGGCGTCCTGACCTGCTTCCAGAGCGAAGGGCCCAAGCGTTTGTGGCGCGAAGCCCTGCGCCTCGACAGTAACCCTGTATTGGCCCACTTGAAGGAAGCGGATGTTGTAGACGCCCGCTCCGCTGGTTCCGGTACTCTGGCTTACGTTGGTTTCGACGTTGGTCGCCGTCACCTTCGCGTTTGGCAGTGCGGCACCGGAGGCGTCGGTTACGGTGCCATTGACGCTGCCGGTGATGGTCTGCGCAAACGCAAACGAGCCGGGCGCTGCCATGGCTACCGCGCCTGCCAGCAAGATGTGTGTGTGCTTCATTGGCTTCTCCTAAGAGTGAAATGGTGTGCACCGGTTCGCCTCTGTCCATGCTGAGGTCGGAAATGCGTTGCCATGTGCTTGTGAACGCACTGTAAACCGTTTCAGTCAGCGGAACAAGCGCAATCTCCCATGGGTTCACCTAATCGATAACGCGGGAGATACCAACGACTCACGGCGCGGTCACGGAGGCAATCGCAGTTCACATCGAACGGTCGACGGCTTTGAGCGGCGATGGCGATCAATTTTGCAACGGAAGAGGTGAAGGGTTTACGGACCGTATTTGCCAGCAAGGACTTCCGCGCGGCAAGCTGCCACGGTTTACGCCGGAGGCGTTGAAGGTCAATCAGGCGTTTGTCGACCTGCTCAACGATGTTGCAAAGCGAAAGAACGCGAACGCTCGCGCAGATTGCACTGGCCTGGGTGATGGCGCAGAAGCCTGGTTTGTGCCAATCCCCGGGGACAACGAAGACGCCCCGGCTGGAGGAGAACATCTGCGCGCTGCATGTGGAATTGACGGCGGAGGACTTGCGCTCGCTTGACGAGGGTGCCGCGGGAGACCGGTATTCCAGATGCGATTCGAGAAGATGAAGGGGACTTTAGCCAGCCAGCTTGCTGCCGGTCAGTTTCGCGAAGCGCCGTTCTTTTCCTGGGCGATACGTTTGATCAGGTCGATCTCTGCCTGGCGGTACGGGCGTCCGTCTTCGTAGAAGACATCGTGGAACCAGACGGGCGGCTCCCGGTCGGTGTAGGGAACTTTCCAGCTGTCCCACGGAAGATAGGTCTGCATCAGACCTTTGACCAAGCCCCAGTTAATCGCTCCCACGTTATAGCGGGCGGCAATAGGCAGGCTGCTGTCGAAGGTGGATCCCGCGCCCCGCGCCATGTATTCCGTGCACAGGATAGGGCGATGGTACGTCTGCAACTGCTTGATGCGGGTCTCGAACTTCTCCGGCCAGCTGTAGTCGTGGAAGGTGATAACGTCGCTCTCGTTTAATTGGGTGCGCTCCGTTGTGTTCCAGGTAGATGCCTGATCCCAGTGGTCATGATTCCAGACGCCGGAGGAGAGCGGTTGCACGGGACCCACGGAACGCGCCCAGGCAAAGACGCTTGGCAGCATGGCATTCATCAGCGCGATTTTGTTGGGAAACTTGACAGGGTAGCTGCCGCCGCCAGTGTTGTCGGGCTCATTCCACAGATCCCACAGCAGAATGCGGTTGTCACTGGCAAAGGCTCCCACGACGCCTTTGACGTATGCCTCAAAGCGCGCCTGCTGCGACTGATCTGCCAATGCGATACCTGGGCTTTGCACCCATCCACTGTTGTGGACGCCGGGGATAGGCGGATGCTGCGGCCCGAGCTTCGGGTTCGGATCCCAGCAGGAATCGAAGAGCACCAGTACCGGCTTGATGCCGTGCCGCGCGGCAATGCTTAGGAAATTATCGAGCCGCTGTGTGAAACCCTTGCTGTCCTGCTGCCATAAGAGATCGTGCAGGAAGACACGCATGGTGGTCATGCCCGCGGCTTGCGCCCAACCGAGTTCCTTATCGATTTCGGCGGGATCGTAGGTTGCCGCCTGAAACATCTCCAGTTCGTTGATCGCGTCCCTTGGGAGGAAGTTTCCGCCGATGGCGTAGGGCTGTTTGGCCCAGTAAGCGGCGGCTTCGGCTTCTGTCCAACGCTCGCGGGGTGGGTTCGCACCAAAGGCATCCGCGTATCCGAATAGAAGAAGGGCAACAACGAGTGCTGCAATGCGGGCAAGCTTGGAAGGCATGTTCAATCCTGAGGAGACGGTACCAGCAACACACTATCAGGCGCGTTGAGGCTTACGCCACGTGTGCTGCGATATCCTGAAACGAATGCTTGGACAGTGGTATGCGGACTGGATGGTTCGCTGGGAAACCGCGCTGATGACGCGCGACACCAATCGCGTGGTGCGGCCGCTGGAGTGGGGCTTCGACTGGCTGTCCGGTTTCAGCACCCTTGCCGCCGCGTCAGACGAGAGCGATGGCGATGCGCCCGCGCGCATGATGCGAGTCAATGAAGACATCGTGGCGCGTGGCGAGGAATTTTATGGTTACACCACACCTACCGACTTCCGGCTGGAGGAGCGGCATCCTGAGCTGTTCCCCACCAACGTGCGTCCTGAGACGTTGCGCAAAGCCGAGCAGGTGCGGCTTGAGGCGCAGGCTGGCAAGCTGCCGCACGCGCAGTTTCTGCGCTTTACCTCTCCGGTGCGGACGAAGTATCCAGAGAATGACATGGTGAACGCGCGTTGGTACCCTGAGCCGCCACAGACACGAGCCAGGCGCAAGCGGCAGGCCATCATTGTCCTGCCGCAATGGAATGCCGATGCGTTCAGCCATAACGCGTTGTGCAGCATCTTCAATCGCTTCGGGATCGCGGGTTTGCGGCTATCCAAGCCGTATCACGATATCCGGCGGCCGTCTGAGTTGGAACGCAGCGATTACGCCGTCAGCAGCAACGTGGGCCGAACGGTCGCCGCGTGCCAACAGGCAGTGGTGGATATCCGCGCCTGCATCGACTGGTTGCAGACGCAGGGGTATGAGCAGTTTGGGGTGCTGGGCACGTCGCTTGGCTCGTGTTATGCGTTTATGGCGGCGGCGTTCGATCCGCGTCTGCAGGTATGCGCCTTCAATCATGCAAGCACGTGGTTTGGCGATGTCGTTTGGACCGGCCAGAGTACGCGGCATGTGCGGGCAGCGTTTGAACGGAACGGCTGCACGCAAACTGATGTTCGTGCCTTGTTTACCGGCATCAGCCCCATGAGCGTGATGGACCGCTATGCCGCCGAGAGGACGCGGCAGTCACTGGTGATCCATGCCACGTGGGATCTAACGTTTCTTCGCGAGTTTTCGCTGGATGTGGTGGAGAACTTTCGCCGCCGACACATAAATTATGTGAGCCGCGTGCTGCCCTGCGGCCACTACACCACGGGCGAGACGCCGTACAAATACATCGACGGGTGGTACATGGGGTCGTTCATCCACAAGGCGTACAAGCAGATGCGCGAGCGTGCCGCGTGAGGAAATTTAGCCGGGACCTTCTGAGATGTGCCGTGTGCTTCCTGAGCGCCACAGCGATTCCGCTTACCGGTTGCAGGTCCGCTCCGCCGCCCAAGCCGCTGGAGATGCTCACCGCGCAGGAGCAGGCCGGCCATGCTCTATACGCTGCCAACTGCGGCATGTGTCACTATGACCGCGAAAGTGGCTCACTGCACGGCCCGTCGTTGCGAGGCGTCTACAAGAAACGGTACCTGCCCAGCGGAGCGCCTGCTACGGATGATCGCATCCGGTACACCATCCTGTATGGACGCGGCAACATGCCCGCGCTCGGCGGGTCCATTGACAGCGATCAGATCGATGGCATTCTGGCGTACCTGAAGACTCTCTAAGACTGCACCGCGTGCGGGTTACGATGGACAGATGAGTAGATCAGAGCAGGTAGAACCGAAGCGGATCAAGCTGCCGCCCGTCTCCGCGCCTGAGCGTCCGAAGACGGACGGTCCACGCATGCTGCCGGGCATGGCCATGATCGCGCTTTTTATTCTCTTCTACTCCTTGGTCAATGTCTTTGCGGCATGGCGCGGTGCATACGGCACCGGAATCGCACGGACCTCCGCGCTTTGCATCTGCACCCTGTTCGTCGTTGGGGTGTATGGGTTTCTCCGGCTTCGCCGCTGGGGCTGGGCCTTGATGCTCGGCGGAACTCTGTTTCTTGCCATGTACGACGTGGTTCAATTCATCCGATCGGGCCTGGGTGTCGCAAGAGGCGGGGCCATTCTCGTCCAGGCTGCCTTCGCTACGGTCTTCTTTCTCTATCTGGTACGCACGGAAATTCGCGAGCGTGTGCTTTAAAAGCAATACGGCCCTCGCCGCAAAGCGCTACCATGAGAGACGGATGTATTCGAACGCGCACCCTTTTCGCCCGAGCCTTTCACTGCGTGGTTTCTCCAGCGCAGCCATGCTGCTTCTGCTTGTGCTGCCGGTGGGATGTAAGCAGCAGCATGGTGCCGACGTGGTGGCCAGCGTCAATGGCAAGGCAATCAACCGCAGCGAACTGGACCGTGTCTTCAACGACCAGCAGCGTAACAAACAAGACGCGCAGCCCGAAACCGACGAACAGGCAAAGAGCGACCGGCTTACCATGTTGCGTTCACTTATCGACGGCGAGATTATCGATCAGCGCGCCGCCAAGATGAACCTGACCGCCACCAACGAAGAGGTGGACGCGAAGCTGACCGACATGAAGTCGCATTACACCGAGGAGCAGTTTGCCGAGGTGTTGAAGCAGAGCGGACGCACGCTGGATGAAGTGCGCCGCGACATCCGCCGCCAGATCACGCTGGACAAGCTGCTCAACAAGGAGATCAACAGCAAGATCAACGTTACGGACGGGGAAGTAGCTGCCTTTTACAACACGCACAAGGCCGACTTTAACCTGATCGATAACAAGCTGCATCTGGCGCAGATCGTGGTAACCAGCCTGCCCGCGCAGCAGCCTGGCGCGGCCAACCTGCAGGGAAGCAAGGCCACCACGGACGCGGACGCGCGCAAGAAGATCGAAACACTGAAGGCGCAGGTGGATAGTGGTGCCGACTTTGCGGCCGTAGCGGCAAACTACTCTGAAGATCCGCAAACCGCTCCAAACGGCGGCGACATGGGATTTATCGCCGAGTCGCAACTGCGGCAAAGCGGTCCCATCTTTGAAGCGGTCAGCAAGCTGAAGGCAGGCGAGAACACGGCCATTCTGCCCATCATGCCGCCCGGTGCCAGGCAACCGGTGGGCTATTCGATCATTCGTCTCATCTCACGGGAGGCTGCAGGCCAACGCGACCTGACCAATCCGGCCGTGCAGCAGAGTATTCGCGACCAACTGCGCACCACCCGCGAACAGCTGCTGAAAACTGCCTACCTGGAGATGCTGCGCGACCAGGCCAAGGTGGAGAACTACTATGCGGAAGAAATCTTCAAGGCCGGCTCCGGCTCGTAGGCCTCTTTACTGGAACGCTGTACGCGACGGCTTGCTGCCCATCTCCAGGCGAAGCTCGCCGCCGTGTTCGATCACGCTGTAGGTGATCGACGGTGTTGTCATTGGTTTGCCGTTCAGCGTTGCGGATTGGATGTAGACGTTGGTTGCGCTGTTGTTGTGGGCAACGATGCGGAAGTCGCTGCCGCGCAGGTGCAGCGTGACCTCGCTAAAAGCCGGGCCGCTGATCTGGTATCGCGGCTCGGCCGCGCATCCGCCTTCCATGTCGAAGAGTCCAATGCCCGCAAGCACAATATACGAACCCATCTGACCTTCATCCTCTTCGCCCGGCCAGCCATTCAGGGGTGACGTGTCGAAGACGCGCGCGTACACGTCGCGCGCATACTTCTGCGTCAGCCACGGCTCGCCCGAGTAATTGAAGAGCCATGGCGCTTGTAGGTTTGGTTCGTTGGTCAGGTCCACGCGGCCATCGCGAAAGCCTTCCTTAAGCCGCAGATTGAAGGTGTCGCGGCCGAGCACGTCAACCAGTCCGGGCACGTTCTGCGGGACAAACCAACTGTAGATCCATGCCGTGCCTTCGAGAAAGCCCGGTCCGGCCCAGCCGCCGGTGGTTCCGAAGCGATAGAGATCGTTGGGTTCGATCCAGTCGCCATTGGCCCGGCGGCGTTGCGCGTAATGAGTCGTAGGCGAAAGGATGTTTCGCCAGTTCTCAGAGCGCCTTGCAAACATGGCGGCATCGTCCACATGGCCCAGGGACCTGGCGAGAACGGCGGCGCAGGCGTCGTCGTAGGCGTACTCCAGTGTGGAGGAGGATGGGCCGTCCTCCTCCGGCACGTAACCCAGCTTCATGTAAGCGGCCATGTGCCGGTCGCCGGCAACGCCCTGGGGAAAGCTGCCGCCACAGGTGTATGGCACGCCGGGCTGCGTCAGTACCTTGCGCATGTCCTGGTAGGCCTCTTCGCCGTCAAAGTCGCGGAGATGCTTCTGCCATGCACCAGTCAGCAGCGCCATTTCATGGTGCGCGTCCATGATGGGGGAGTAGCGGAGGTTCGCGGGTGCGTCTTGGAGCCATCCGCCCTGCTTTGCTTCGATCAGCAGCGCGCGGTCAAATGACTCCAGCAGGTCCGGTGCCAGCAGCGACCACATGGGACCAAGGTCCCACTGCGCCCCCCACAGGCCGTCGCTGGAGTACAGATGCTGACCGCGCAACGGCACCTGCCGCACCCCGCCGCAGGCATCGCGATAGCTGCCATCGCTATCGTCCACCATGGCCTTCGCAGTATAGGTGCGATAGAGATTGGTGTAGAGCTTGACGGTATCGTCCGCCGTTCCGCCTTTCACCTCGATGCGCGACAGCAGTGTTGCCCACTTTGCCTCTGCCTGGTGAACCACTGCGTCGAAGTCGAAGCCGAGCGCACCGGTTTCCTGCCGCAGGTTGCCTTTGGCCTGCTCTACGCCAACCAGGCTGATGCCCGTCTTTACGATCACTGGGCCGCGCGCTCCCGGAGCAAAGTCGAGCCAGACACCGCCAGTTTTCCCGCTGCTGAAGTTGGTGACGTTGCGCTGGATCGTGCGCGGACGCCGCCACCCCGTGCCGTAATTCACGTCCGCGCCGGTGTAGTCGCCGTTCTCCCATGCGCTCATCTCCTTGAGCGGTTGTGAGATCTGCATGTCGAAGAAGACGGTGAACCCGCCCGCGTATTTATTGCTCTGCGTGATGGAGCCGGTCAGTTCGCGGTCTCCGGCGCGCTGCACGGCGATGTGCGAGATGGAGCGGCGCTCCTCACCTGGGCTGTCGAAGTCGAGCAGCAGGTGCGTCTCGCCCTTCTGCGCGGGAGTGTAACGAAGCCCAGCCCGTTCGATCGGTTGCGGTCAACTCGGCACGGGTCCGCGCGTCGAGCAGATCGACGGCATAGTAGCCAGGCCTCCCTGTCTCGGTCTTCTTGTCGATGCGCGAACGGTAGCCCGCCGTCCACATGCCGCCGAACGGCCCATCGCTGGGACCGGCAAAGAGGCGCGGCTGCCCGGGGTAGTTTTCGATTGCACCATGCAGAGGCATAACCGAGAAGCTATCCAGCGTCATGGAATGCAGGAAGCTGAACCCGGCGATGCTGCCGACCGTGTATTCATACCCGCCGTTCCAGACATTGCCCTGGTTGTCGGGGCTTATTTTGACCAGGCCCATGGGCGTGCTGGCACCGGGAAAGAGCATCCAGCGGGAATTCGACGTCCCTGTGAAGACGTTCACCTTGTCCAGCACGCCGCGCGCGTCTCTCTGAGCGAAAGACGACGGTATCGTGAGGAGAGCACACAGCAGGAAGCCGCATGTAGCTCTCATGTGCCGCGCTGCATGATGCATTGTTTCGCTCCCTAATAATTTAGTGCGTGTGAATGGGCTGCTTCGTTCTCGTGTCAAGACCGCTGCGCGCCGCGGCGTGCAGGTCGTTGCCGCTGGCGAAGATGGGGTTGCGGATCGCGGTGGCATCAAGGAAGCGGCGAGTACCGGGTAACGCTGTGCTGTCGCGCACCGTGACAGAGTCCCCGCGCGTAACGTGGATCGCGGCTGCCGTGCTGTTGGGAGCGGCCGTTGCGGTGATGCGTTGGAGGTTGAGTTCGTAGAAGTCAGACACATCGATCGCTGAGGAGAAGTAGACCGGCAGTTGCCCAGTGGCCGGTGCCGGCCAGCGTACGTCGAGACCGTCGATCGTCAGGGTGCCGATGTTGTGCGCGTAGACCGCCGGAATATCGTGCTTGAAGACGGCATCGTGGCGGTCCGGGGCTGTCGCGGTCCAGCGCATGTCGAAGTTGCCGCCTTCGCTCGCGGCCAGGTCCGGCGCGGGTGCGTGCATCGTCATGCTGACGTTGCGCAGCGTGATGCCCGTGACCACATCCGGCACGGTGCTGTCCAGCAGGATACCCGCATCCGCGTCGGCGATGATGTCCGTGAACGTCACGTCGCGCATGGATCCATTCTCCGGCGTGGCGGAGTTGGCAATGTAGATTGGCTCGCCCTTGCCCCACCAGTGGCCGTGCTTCAGCCTGGTTTCGATAACAATTGAAGTGAACAGGACATTGCTGGTGTGCGCGCCCGCTCGTGCGAAAAGCGCGATGCCGCGGTTGGCGCGGATCACCAGATTGCTGAAGACAGCGTTGTGCGAATCTTCAAAGCGGATGGCCGCCGAGTATGACCGCAGCACACAGTTCGTAATCGCGATGCCGTCACTGCCCACGATGGCGAAGTCGTCATCACCCGCATCCAAGGCGCTGTCGGAGACGCGGAGATCGTGGCAGTCCATGCAGTCCAGTCCATCGTTGTTGGGCAGGCGCATGTCATTGGCCACGCGGATGGCGTGCACCACAAGGTTGTGCGCGTGCTGGAAGTGCAGCGTCCAGTTGGGCGCGTTGGAGAACGTAACGCCCTCCAGCGTGATGTGATCGGCATGGTCGAAGATGACCATGGTGCCAGGGCGCCCGGTAGGCTTTGCCTCGAGCGGGCCATCCACCGTCTTGCGCAGGTCGGCGAGAAAGGCGGCGGGATTGCGCGTGAACTGCTCGTCGTAGTCGCGGCCCATGTGCGGCGCGGTCTCGTCGAAAAAGCCCGTGCCGTTGCCGTCGATCACACCGTCGCCGGTGATGCGAATGTCCTCGACGTGCTGCGCGATCAGCAGGCCCACGCGGTTGCCCTCGCCGGAGCTGTCCACGCCGTAGTGTTTCGCCAGGCCGAACTGCGCAATGCTGCCGTAGTCGTTCACATCGGGGTTGCCCTGCAACACCGCGCCATGCTGCAGCTCCAGCGTCATGTGGCTGCGCAACACGAGCGTTCCACTGCGGTACGTTCCCGCCGGAAAGACCAGCGTGCCATGCGCCGCAGCCGCCGCATCAATTCCCCGCTGCACCGCGCCCGTGTCGGAGGCGCGGCCATCCCCCACAGCACCAAAGCTGCGCACATTTAGACGATTTGCATTCGTCTGCGCCTCCGCAGTACCCGCAACACACAACGCCACCGCAAGACAGAACGCCTTCCACCCAAACTCATGCATGATGCAGAAGCTTACGCGATGCGGCTGACGCCTGCCAAAGCTGCCGCTTTACCGTCTAAGGACGGTTAGCCAGCCAACCCTTTCAGTCTTTTTTTGCCAGCACCAGCTTATGCATCAATTGCGTTCCGCCCCGGTCGGTTACAAGTATTCTCGTATCACCCGCTCGCCCGAAGAGCGCGGTACGGGCCAGTTCACCAACACTGCCAGCCAGCGGTTTGCCGTCTACTGCGACTACCAGGCACCCGCTTGTAAGCCCGGCCTTTTCCGCCGCGGACCCTGGCTCCACCATCGTCACAACCGCTGCATCCATACGCGCCGGATCGACAGTAAAGCCCACCGACCCCGCGTCCTTCGCCTTCACGTAGCCCCAGGGCCTGAAGATCTTTTCGCAGATCGCGTTGGTCGCTGGTGTCATGGGACCTGCAGCCGTGCACGGAACAAACCGGCCCCGCCAATCCACCAGCGGCATCAGCGGGACAAACATCGAGCCGGACGGTGCGCCCGGTGCCATGGATGCCTGGCCCCGGACAAAGGTGACCTGCCGCTCGGCTCCGCTGCCTGGCATCTTGATGGTCAGCGTCAACTCTTTCCCTCGCTCACCGAACGTTTGCCGTACCACTTGCATGGCCGGCGTCCATCGTGCTGGTTTGGCATCGACTGAGACGATCCGGTCACCCGCGGTGATTCCCGCTGTGGCACCGGCTGACCCCGCAGCCACAGCCGTGACCACGCCGTCCTCAGTCCCCGCCGTCCCAATGGTCAGCCCATCCATTCCCACTTCGTTCTCGCGGATGAAGCCTTCCTTTTCCGCACGGGACACACACTTCGGGACCAGTGCCATCCCCAAACCGATACCGAGGCATGGTCCCTTCGCTCCAACATCGTTGATGATCTCGACCTTGGTCTGAGCGGTCGCATACCCTGTGCCTGCAAGACACATCAACGCCGCGGCCGTGGCCACAACCGTATTCATACATGCGCAATGCTTCATCGCTGCTACCCTCCAGTGGAATCCTGCCGTAGCGTATCAACTTTAATTGCCGCGCGTAGAAATTTGCGGTAAGTGTGACAAGGGCGTTCGTCACCTGTCGCGATTACCTGTTTGCGGGTGTGGGCTAAGATGTAACGGACCGGTTCGACGCGGGAAGCCATAGTGGGCTGCCAGTTCTCTGGTTCTGCCCAGATCATAATTATGCTAGATGCTTTCAGCGGGCACGCGCGAATCACCCACGGTGGGCACTCCATGCACGTAGTCGGCCCTCACCTCCACTTCAGGGCAGTTCTCCCAGTCCATCCGGCCCCTCCGCAGCCTTAAGGATACGCTTCACACTTATGCGATTCGATTGCCGTGGTGGTTCTATCCGGATTCGGCATTGCCCATGCATGATGCAGATGCTACGCATGCCTGCCAAAGGGACGCCTTCTGCTAACGCACCTATCCCGTACCTCTACGAGATGTGGGGCCACCCGGCGGTCGCCCGCTTGCCTTTCATATATCGCGATCTTCGAAGAGAGTTTCTCTTCGGCCTCATCGTGTTATTTAATCCGTTACAGAGGTTGTCTAATCATGGCTCCGCACGTGGAAATGAGACATTGGGTTCCGTATTCCGAACTCGCCGGTACGGCGCGTCTCACTGATACTGAGTTTCGAGAGAACCTGATGAAGTTTCCCCGGAGCGGCGTACTCATCGCCATCGCCCGGCTTAGCATGATTTTCGACTTCGGGCGTGGTGCAAATACAGTCGCTTCCGATGAGTTGGTCGAGCAATGGGTTCCACGATTGTTTCCGCCGTTACTTGTTCATCGAGTGCTGGCTTTTGCGAAGCAGGGACGGGTGATCTTCTTCCAGGGTCAACTACGGTACTTAGCTGCAGAAGTGCTGAGATTACCGAAGCCAAAAACCGAGGAAGACGCTCCCTTTGCTGAGGCCCTGCTTGGGCCGCTTCTGTTCTGTGCTGCGGAGATGCTGTACATGCCTCAGGCTCCTGCCATAGGAGACTTGGACAATATGGCGAAGCTGGTAGCGATGTTTCTGCCCGTGTACGAAAATCGATTCGTTCACAGAACCGTTCATGCTCTTCACACGCTTCTACATCTTCCTGACGATTTGCATACCGCGACTACCAGATCACCTGCGCACATAAGCAATGGTCCTCTGCGGCCTTCCCTATCGCCAGACCAAAGAACGCACCATCGAGCGGCGTTCCCGTCAAGCAGACGGAAGCCTAATCACTGTGACGTTCCAGGCAATGCTCTCTTCCGTTCCCCTTCCTTACGGAAGCGACCGCAATCAATTTCACTGGGCGACCGACCGGTCTATCAAGAGCGGAACACCGTTCGTTCCGTGGGATACGGCGACAGAGTTTCTGACGGACATGCAGCAGACCGATGGCGGCCGGAATTATGCCCGCCTCCGTGAGAGCTATCGCCGGATCGCCGGCCTCAGCATCACCGTCGAGCGAACGACCGGCAATCGGGACCAGGCACTCATCATGCCCATTATGGAGCGTTCCAACCTGCCGCGTTTGCTCGATACCAACACGCTTGCATTTCCAGAGAAGAACGAAGACGAGTTCCTCCCGACCGGCATCCTCTTCAGCAACCCGTTCTTTCAAGAACTCAGCAAGAACCACGTACCTTTCCCCTGGCCGATCCTCAGAACACTAGCCCGGAAGCCGCAGATGCTCGATTACATGATGTTCCTGCACTGGCGGACCTTCGCAGCTCGCAGTGAAAGCCTTATCGAGTGGGAACAGCTCAGGCAGCAGATGTGGCAGGAAGACACCCACGACTGGCGTATTCGGACACGCTTTGCAGACGCCATTAAAGCTCTCAAGATCGTCTACCCAGACCTGCCAGCAGACGCCAGGCCAAAGGGACTTTTCATAGGCCCGGCGATCGAAGGCAAGACCTTGATCCGCGGTGCCAGACGGCTCAATCTACCGTACTAACAGGGCGATTCCGCCTCTTGTGAACCCCTCAGTGGAGGGGTTCTTTGCCGTAAGGTGTCTATACCGCCATTCTGAGAGCAACACGCTGGTGCTTACCGTTCACCGTACTTCCGGGGCGCAATTGCCTCCATCTCATTCAAACGCAAAGACTTAAGATTCCTCACGTCTAGATCAGGTCAGAATGTGGAAGAAATCACCGTACTTCCGGGGCGTAAAACAAGCTAAGTGATTCACTCTGAGCTATTTGCACAACTTTCCACCGGGCCACAGCAAAACTGCCTTCAGCAACCGTACTTCCGGGGCGGATTCTCCGTACTTCCGGGGCGAAAACACCGTACTTCCGGGGCGTTCTTAATAAGGAAGCAAGATGTTTCAAGAAGAAACATAGAAGTAGCAGGATGTTTGCGCTGTGCAAAATAGGCAAAACCACAAAACAACCGCAAAACAAACCAACAGCAAAACCAAAACTTTCCTAATAAGAGTTGGGGTTGCCGGGCGGTTGTGGTTGACGATGGAAAGTGTCGGCAATCGAGCGGAAAGGCGGGCAAGTGAGGCCGCCAGCGTTGAGTTGGCGTCACTATCCCCAAATTTGTACAAACGCTCCTGCGCGGCTTGGGCGAGGTCCGCAGGACCGAGAACAAACAATCGAACATGAGATCGGTCCATCCTCCATCCCCGACGCAGGCAAGGATCGTTTCGGCCAGCTCCGCGTCAAGGCTGCCTTTGGCCCCGGTTGTCACCGGCGCTGCGCGGCCCTGACCCGAAGCCCTCAGGCCGAAACGGTGCGCTGGTCATTCAGGAATGCAGGGGAGAGAAGTACAAAGCAAATGCGAACCGTCTTCATCCGCCACGGACAAAGCACCGGAAACGCCGGCATTCCGGCCCACGACCTTGCCTTGTTGGAGCTGACGGAGCTGGGCTGGCGACAGAGCAGGGAAGTGGCAACCGGCTGGACCGAGACGCCTAGCCTAATCTTGTGCTCGCCCTTTCTCCGCACCAGCAAACGGCGGCGGCGACGATCAGCCTCTTTCCCAAGGTGCCCGTCGAGGTCTGGCCTATCCGAGAGTTCAGGCGAGCCGCTGGAACGGCACTCTGAGTTCCGAGCGCATGCCCTACATCGAGCGCTATTGGGCCGAAGCCGATCCGGCTTATTGCGACGGCGAGGGCGCCGAGAGCTTCAGTACCTTGCTCAGGCGGGCGGAAGCGGCTTTGGAGCGGCTGGCAGCCATGCCGGAAGATGCTCTGGTTTACGTCTTCAGCCACGGGCAGTTAATTCAGGCCGTCCGAATCGCTGGTGATCGACGCTGAACTTTCCGAACGGGAGAAGATGCGGAGGTTCTGGGGCAAGACGGCTGTCTCCTGTAGTGAGCCTCGCCCGGTAATGTCGCCAGCGTGAACAAACACATCACAGGACGACACCGTCCAGTTCAGCCGGCCGTGCGTGTCACTGATCGCCGCGACCTTCACGCCGCATGTTCTCGGAGGGGCTTGACATGGTATCCCTCGGCTGTTCGGATCGAGGTCAGGCCATCTATCCATCTGTCGATATCTGTTTCACGCCAGCCGACAGTGTTCGGACCAAGTGAAAGTTGTCTTGGGAACGTGCCTTCTGCAACGCGCACGTAGACCGTGCTGCGTGACAGACCGGTGCGCAACAGCACAGTGGGAAGACGAAGAATGCGAGATGCCATGAGCCCTCCTACAGTGCGATGGCTCCAGAGTGACGCATCTTTCTCTCCACGGCAACCTTCCCGTCCGAGCACGTCCGACGCTCTACCTTCTCCCGCAGAATGTAGAGAAAAATCCTGGCGGTCGGCACAACATCGAGGGTCACGGTTTCCTGCGTATGTCCGCGTGAAGAAGGCGGAAGAAATGAGAGCTGGACCATGGCCGAATGACCGATTCAGCTCCAAGGTACAGGCGGGTCGATGCGGGCTTGAGGATGATGGTCGTAGATGACATCGTCCAGCAGGGAACCGAGCTGTTCCAATGTGATCGACCCGCGCACCCAGCGCTGCCATAAGCGAAGAGAAGCGGCATCCAGAACAAAGCCTTCGAGGTACATCGACCCCAGGGTACTGCTGAGAGCGTCGGCACGTTCAGCCACGGTCTCGAGCGATCTCGAAGATGGAAGCATGGGTACACTCCACGAGCATGATGTTTGGGGCGCAATCTCCGGCTAAGGTAAGCCGGCTGTTTCCTGAGATGCACAAACAAAGCATCTTCAAGGTGCCGTGCCGTTCTGCAATAGTCAACCACAGAACGCGCCTTCGAGATATCGGATTGAGTTCCGACAAAAGCACGCAGGCCGGAAATGACGCGCTGAGGATCGCGCTTGGAAGTTGCAAAAAAAGCGACTCCCACATTGCCCACCGCGCGGCGACGGCGAGGATGTATTTCAGGTCCTTAAACCACCACGCCTTGGATACAGGCGAGGGCACAACACCCTCCGCTCTACTGCACTTCCATCCACCATGCCTTCAGCACGAACCAAGCACGAATCGCTGATTGTTCTGATACGCTCTATTGAACACAGACTACCGGGCAAGATGGGACGTATCCGTACAAATCCGCTTGCGCCGATTGTGTCCGGCTACCGTTCCGCCCTCAATCCGCCGTTGGCTCCTCGATGGCGAAACTCGTCAACTTCCGCGACGAGCCGAGTCTGAAGATGTTCGCGTCCAAACAGCCTGCCGCGACCCTGCGCAAGCTCCTTGCGGGGGAGGCGAACTGGCAATCCGTTCACCTCACCCTCTCGCGGCACGGTTTAACGATCCAGAAAGCCGAAAAGGGCGGCTACACGGTAGGCGTCGAGGGATCGGAGGTTCGCGCCAAAGCCTCCGATGTGTTCCGCTTCGCGTTCTCCGGCAAGGAGGCCAGAGCGACAACGGAAGCTCTCCTGGGAGCGTTCGAGGCGCCGGTGGTCGACTCCAAGCGTCAGGTCACGCCGGTCGCCAGAATAGCAATCCAGGAGATCACGCAGGGCACGCCGGGGTACCGCGCCGGAGTGCGGCTCGTGGTGCAGCCCGGGAACCAGCCACAAACCCGTCAGGGAACTGCAGAGACCGCCGGAGAGCGCAGGCAACAATGGCTCGACAAGCAAGCGGAGATTAGCCGGCAACGCCGTCAGCATCGCATCGACGAACGGTCGCGGGAACGGTTGGAACTGAAGCAGGAGTTTGAAGCCGTCAGGTCGGAACAAAAGGCAGTCCTGCACACCCACACACTGTCGGCCAGAGTGCGCCATGCAGAGCTCCTCGCGGAGCTTCAGCGGAGTAAGAGGCAGATCCGCTCGCTCGACCTTGCCTGGCGCGATAGGAAGGTTATACGCAGCGTGGCGGTGGCAGAGTTGGTCGTCGCTAGACAAAAACTCAATCAGGAGATTGCGCAAGAACGGGCTGCCGTCCCCACGCTGACCTATCAACAATGGATAGAGCAGCAGGCCGAAGCCGACGACCGGCGCGCCGCCGCCCAGATGCGGGGCTGGCGATATCAGGACAGCCGCAATTTCCTCAAGAACGATCTAGGTACAGCAAAAGCAGTCGGGGAGCTCCAGGCGAGAAGGGGTGCCTGAACCCATACGGCAAAGTGCCGTCGACTGGCAGGAGTTGGCGAACGAGCGTGTGAAACAGCTGAAGGAGCAGCCCGCGTTCCGGGAGACGGTCGAGGGGCTGCGCTGGAAGGCGGACAGCAAGACCGGGGATGTTCTATATACCGTCCATGGATCGGCTGCCCTCATCGATCGGGGAAAGAAGATCGCGGTGCTGGCCGCCGAACGGAACGCCACCCGTGTCGCCTTGCAGATGGCAATCCACAAATATGGTGCTGTGATCGACGCCAAAGGCACCACGGCCTGGCAGGACCAGCTCATCGCAGCGGCCGTTCAGGACAACGTCCAGGTCGTCTTCACCGACCCGAAGCTCCAGCAACGGCTGCGCGATGCGCGCCAAGCTGTTAGCGATCAGGCGAAGCAGGTTGAGCCAGACCTCACCCAAGCCAGGCAGCGCTTCCAGTATTTCGGCGAGGAGTTGATGAAGCGTTATGGGTACGGCCTCGATCCGGCTAAGGCGGACCGCCTCATCGCCGAGCGCATGGCTATGGCAGGGTCGTCGGAGGCGGAGATCGCCGGTGCGCTGCGGGAGCTGTCCCGCCAAGGGCGAGAGACGAGACGGCCAGCTGGTGGGGAGTATTGTAGGGAACTGGCTGCAGCCGCTGTCAATCAGAGACACAAGCTTAAGGACCCAGCGCCGGAACGAGGCGTCCGTGGGCCCGCTATCGAATAACCAGCGCGGAGGAGTCGGCAGGATGCAGAATTAGGCGCGGCTTGTCCCAAGATAGCGGAACTCTGTTTCACGGCTACTTGACTGTCCGCCGAAGCCATCCCTCCCTTAGTTAAGCCGGTTATAACTAAGTTGTAATGCGTCATGGATCTTAAGGTACGCAAGATCGGCAATGGGTATGGGGTCATTCTTCGGAAGCCTTTGTTGGAGGACTTGGCCGTCAGCGAGGGCTCACTCCTGAAAGCGGAGAACCGTGATGGCGTGCTGCAGATGACCCCGAATCGACGCGGAGTTCACCCGCCAGGTCGAGGGCTTTCTGCAAACGGAAGGGCAGCATCGGCGTAGCTACCGCGAACTAGCGAAGTGAGCCTCACATTCATACGGAGCAGCGCTATCGGAGGATGCAGGGCGAGCACACGGCGATCCAGACGCTGACCTCGTGGCCAGTCTGCTTTTGACCACCTGGACGGTGGCTCGCATCCAGGCGCATAGAACCTTCTTGCAGAGTCGAGACACGGAGGCAGGGAGAGCCTCCTTTCTTAGGGCTATAGAGAAAGGGACCCTTGGCCTGAAAGCTGCAATGGCAGGCACGCCTTACGCCTAATCGTCCAACTTTCTTACGGAGCACCTTTACTGGCTGCGGAGCGTCGACCTTTAGGCCACGTTTCACGCAGGTCTCAACAAAGGCGAGGTTTGCAAATGCACCACAAGAGCCGTTCTCCTCTACCCCACTCGTGGAGATTTAGGGCCATAGCTTCGATTTACTCTCTGTACTCTCTGAAACGACCGTTTCAACGATTGTGCATGGGCCTACGACAACGGGCTTTGCCAGCCACAACGCTCCACAATGGTCACCCGTCTAGCGGAAGATTTCTCACGCGCCATGAGAGCGGATTTTCATACCGACGCTCAAGGGCGTCGTGTACGGACCAAGCACATGGCCACCTACGAGCGAAATGGAAAGCAGTACGCGCTTTGGGCTGACATCCGCGTCGCTTCCCGTGACCACATGGAACGTTCATTTCAGCAACGTCGTCAAGGCATCGCTGCCAGCTCATGCATTGTAAAGGGCTGCATATGGCCGTCTTTCTCGTACTTCCGGTAGAGCTCTTGAAGCTTTTCGTTGTACGACATGGCGATCTCCTAGTGAGCGGTGGAAAGAATGCTGCCGAAGCCGTCTGTTAAGGCAGCTTCCGTGACGATGTGCCGGACCCGCGACAGCATCTCCCGACTATGCGAGTACGGGATCATGCGGCGATGCTGGAGCTGACCCACGACGAGCCCAGGATGAACATTGAGCTTTGCGGCCAAACCTTGAATGCGAGTCTTCGAGAAGAGCGGCCTTACATGACTGATAAAGCCATCGAGCTCTGCTTTCGGTATCGAGAAGTTGGAAGCGAATTCATCCGCTCGCACCTCTTCCGCGGGCTTCGTGGAGGAGGGCGCGGAATCGTCTCCGACGAGATCCACATCAACGACAACTGCTCCTGTAAGCCCATCCTTGTGCTTTACATGAGCGCACTCGTGCAGCAGGGTATGCCAAAAGGCATCGATACGATCAAAGCGCAGAGATAGCGCAATCACAGGCGAACTGGCATCGAGCCACAGGCAAACGCCATCGATCTTCGTCGCAGGTAACGTCTCGACAATCAGAAAGCGGACTCCAGCATCGGCCAATATGCCTGGAATCTGCCTTACGGCTTCCGTATCCCGAAGCATGTGCTTCAGTTGGGTGACAGCAGCAGTGAAGCCGGTTTCAGAGAAAGATTTCACCTTCATGAGTTCGGCAAGCTGGCGCACCCGGCAGAGCCAAGCCGCTTCAGGAGCCGAGAGGTCCTCATACGAAGACGATTTCCGAGCAGCGTGAGCCAACTGCGGAAGGGGCGCGTCCAGTGACTTCTTCCCGTAAAAGCTGCAAATGCTCTTCTCCAGAACATCAATGTTGTCCGTAGGCTTGATCCATTGGCGTTTCGTCATTTCTTTGACCGGAGCCATCTCATAGAGCTTGGCGCGACGGGAGACAGCATTACTGCTGTCCCCTTTCACTTTGGAGAGCTGGTAGGAGCTCTCCATATTCATCCAAAACTGCGCTCCCGTCCCGAACGCTTCTCCGAGACCCTTGGCCGTTTCCGGCGTGATTGCCCGCTTGCCGGCGATCAATTCGCTTACGAGCCGACCAGGACGACCGAGCACTTCGGCGAGCTCGATTTGGCTCCAGCCGCGCGCTTCGATTTCATCCTTAATCAGCTCGCCAGGTGAGAAGACCTCTGCTGGCGTTCTTTCAATCATTTCCACGGTCGCCCTCCTCCATGAGTTCGCACCCGTTGTTGTCCACGCCCCCTGTGTGGGAGCGACATACGGACCACCCTTCTCAGTGGTAGTCCTCAATGCTGATGACGGCGACGAGCTTATTGGGTGCCACCCCTTCGAGCTCGATAATCAGCCTCCATTGCTTGTTGAGCCTCATGGAGTGCTGGTGAGTGCGGTCGCCTTTCAGCTTTTCAAAGTGCAAAGACTTCAAGTTGTAAAAGACCCGTTCATCTGGTGCCGACCGAATGATCTGCAAGCACTTCCTGTAGGCGCGCACGACTTCGCGGGCGAACCCGGCATCGTAGGTGGCGTCCGTCTCCAGGCGGTCCAGTTTCTGCTCTTTGAACCGAATCTCCACGCGGAAGGGATACTCCTGAGCACAATTCTAGTGTAACATAATTACAGAATATGTAATCTATCTCTCAAGAAGGAGAGCGCAATGAAGCAACCAGGACTTGATGCTCGTCACCGAGATCAAAGTGGAGAGATTCGCCAAAAGAGAGGCGACACCATTAACAAGAACTTGCCGACTCCAATCCCACAGTTCTCCCCCAATGCGAAGTTGAGCACCATGCGGAAGGAAACCGGGAAGGTGAGTGAACGAGCGGTGAGGCAAGCCGCAAAGAATCGCTAAGAAAAAGAGGTAAGCTGACCAGGTCCGCCACGGTTTCCAGGCCGAGCGCTTGCAGCTTCTTCGCGGAGGCCGAGGCGATGCCCTACACCTCACCGAGCGGGATGGTGGGATAGAGCCGGTCGCAGGTTTCAAGCGGGCATCAGGTCACAGATGCCGCCGAACTCCGGGCGTTTCTTCGCGAGGAAGTTGGCCAGCCTTGCTTTCGTCCTTCGTGTCGCGATGCCGACGCAGGTTGGGATCCGCTTGACGCAGGCCTGTCAGGCAAGCCACCTGGGGTGAGTCCGGCCGCGCCCCGAAATCTTCGGCCATGATCGCGTCATGCCGCAAGGTAGTGAAAAGCGGCGTCTGGCTCTTTACCCGACGGACTGAGGCGGGCGCCCGCATGCGCAGTGCGCTCAGACTACGTTAATACATCCGGCATAGGCGCGGCATCATGCCCGGACGCTTCGAGCAACAGGGCCCTGGAGGAGGATACGGCTCCCCTTCACTTGAAGGGCCCCGCAGAAGTCGCGAACTCTGCGAGTGTTGTTCGGTCATGTAGCGACTTTAGCAGCCATTGATGTCTGCGGACCAATTCCATAGGTCAGCTAGGGGTAACCGAGCAGTGGAGTATAAGGGCACATCCAAAAAGACGCACAAATCGGGAATTGCGTGCGCGTTATGACTGACCATTCGTGGCATCCACCTGAGCGATTGTCACATTCCCAACCACACATCAGATGAACACCGAAGCACATTTTCTCGACACTCTTTAAGTCTGATCCTCTCCAGTTCTAATTCCACGAATTGCTGCACGAAATCGACTTTGGCCTTGATGCGGTTCATCATCAAGTGCAGGTCACGGCGCTGCCATGGATGAGGCACAAGAGCGCCTGCCTCAAGGAAGTATTCGCAGAGTCTTTCTTGGATCAGGTCTCGCCACTTGGACAGAACACCGCATTGATTTGCTGCCTGCAAGACGAAACCGTCGAAGCTTCTTTTGGAACGCACCCTGCGGCAGGTTAGCTTCTCTGGCCCCCCAAAAATGTGGCTATGGTCGATGAATACCGCCTTTAGGCTGTGACCGCTCTGGACAAACATGGACTGACGCACGTCAACGTTCTCGATGCAAATGTCCACTAGGAACGCACCGAGAAAATCCTCGACATTATTAACTTTCGCACTATAGACGGGCGGTACCATCTCGAAGACGACCTGCTGTAGCTGATCGGGCAAGTACCGTATGAGCAGCCGCCGCTCTATGCTTTGAGAAATTGAACGATCTCGCGACCATAGATTGGTGTCGGACGAAAGCTCCGACATCACTAAATTCTTCTGATCTGGCACAGGAAGTCCCATGCGCGAGAAGATATGCCGACCAATCATTTCATTGGCGATCAGGTGCTTTCGGTCGTCGGGCTTGAGCACCCACATCTGCCCGGAAACATTTTCTCGTACAAGCACGGACTGCGCATAGCCGCGTAGCGGACGTATCGGTGTAAAGGAAGGTAAGATGCCACCTGCGCTGGCCTCTCCGAGGGGAGATACGGAAACGTTCATTCCTTTAAGCCTCCAGTGAGACCTTACTTATACGGCCTGTTCAGCACCATGTAGTGCCGCATTATAAGCAACACCGCAGGCCAACAATCGCTCAAAGAATAATTTGAACAGGGAGGAGACGCTTCGGCTCAGAGACTGAGTTACACGATGAATCTACCGAAGAGCCAACTCATGTTCCTGAACACAGCACTGTACGCGACGGCCACCTTCATAAGGGGCTGGCGGGGCTGGAGGAGAGTGCAATACTGCACAATTCGGATGACGCCGATCAGCTGCCTGACCTCAGATGAATCGCGCCTGATGGTAACGGCAAGGGCACGAAATTCGGGTCTAACGGTACTAAGGTATCTCGCGAGTTCCATCATGTGGCTTGCATTCTGTGACAAGTTCTTCAGGCCCTCTCTTCCCCCTAAGTTAGCGAGCACTTCCTGCGTTGTTATGGATCGATGATCCGCCATGCCTGTTGCGAAATCGGCAACGGAGAAAACCCGGACCATGTCCACGTCGCGTAGCTCGTGAAGCAGAGTTCCCACTTCCAATGAGCGTAGCTTTCTGAGCCGGTAAGCAATCCACGTTACATAGAGAAGAATGGACACAAACACGACGACGAGAGTAACAAATACAAGCATTTTGATTTCTCCTGCTTTAGACTGTGAGGATTTGCTTAAACGAGGCCGCGTGGAAGACGTAAATACAGCCACTCGCGGAACGAGGACCAAACTGTGACGTCTGCGGTCCTTACATAAATGGTGAACCAGAATAGTAGGATTAGCTGCACTCCCAAAGCATTAAGAAGTTCTAAGAAGCCAAAGAATCTCGCCGTTCGCCAATACACATGTGATGTGTCTGTAGCAAGCGACAAGAGTGCCCAGCCTACAAAGCCATAGAACCGGCTCTGGTCGAGCTTCGTGTTGATTAGGCCGTTAGCGTATGACAGCCCCAGGATGATTACCGACATTAGACAAATGAATACTGTAATCAACAAATCCGCACGGGACCAATAGGCTTCAACGAAAGAACTCCCGGCCATCTCGGCAGAAGACGCAAGGAAAGCAGCGAGTGAACCCGCAGCGAAACAGCCGAGGGCCAGTTGTAACCTCAGGTAAGGCAACCATCCCTTTCCGTCCACCAAGGAAAGCCGTGCAAACTCAAAAAGGACTGACACCTGAAGGAGACAGTCAAGACCTTCGAAGACGCGGAAGGTGCCGCTATAAAATGTTGGTGAGGCAAACCGGTTCGCGACTAACAGAATTGTGTTCGAGACAACACAGGTGAAAATCCAGGCGCAGAACCAAGGGTGCTGTCTAAAGCGGCGTTGCCTGGCAAGCACCACCGCCAGAGCGGTATTTATTGAGTAGCCGGTAAGCCATAGAACCAAATCAAGTCTGCTCAACGCCACACCCTCTGGTCCATGGACCAGTTCGCCCAAGGCTTTGTGGAACGTTTCCCATTATGGGCAATGGCCGGACCCCTCAAGCCGGAGCGAAGGCGGGCAACAATTTCGAGTGGTGCCAAAACGGGAACACCCCGAACGAGCGAAGATCGCCAAACCCAACGCCCGTCGGCAAGCGTAATTGCTCTCAGGGCCTACCAGAGCAGGCCCTGAGAGCGGAACCTTCAGAGATCGATTGAAATGCCAAGCACGACGAGCATCTGCTCCAAAATCGAGCCTGCTGAGGTGGAGGTTGCGAGCGTAGTAGGAAGGGGCGAATACGAAAGGAAGCGCTTGGGAGCGCTTTCTGCTGGAACCCTCGCATAGCTTCTAATCGGGTTCAGACTCAAGACAGCGGCGGATAGAACTACAACGGTTGTGAATCGAAGTTTGTACAACATGCGATCTCCTATTGGGGGGTCAAGGCGATTCAAATGCCTCCCTTAGGAATAAGGGTTGTCCGGGTGCTTGTGTGAACTCGTGAGTTTTAAGAATGGTGGAGTGCTTCGTTATGGGAAGGCCCTCAGTAAGTGCCTAAGAATGTGCCTTCTGTGTTCCGGGAAAGGCACCCGGGCTTGAAACGGCTGTCGGTGAGATCAAAAGCAGTGCCGTGCTGCTACCCGCAGTCTTGAATCGCCTCAAAATACAGTCATCAGGGAAGACGGCCGCGGAACGGTCGAAGTGAGGTAAATGTTCAGCCGCTTGTATGCTATTCATCTATGTCATACAGCGCTGGTTCTTCTCTTACTAGAGGCGCACGCCGCCTCCTCGGCTGCGCAGAGATTATATTGATCGCTGGGACCATGTTCTACCTGCTGTATGGATTCTGCCTCAGCCATGTAGAGGGCGATCAGGCGTTCCTGCTCTATGCCGCGCAGCAAGTCTTAGCGGGCGTACAACTGGATGGGCCACGGCTGATCGAGACAAATCCTCCGCTTATCGTGTGGTTTTCGGAGGTTCCAGTCGGGTTGGCGCACATCCTTCACGCGGATCCGGTGATGGCGCTACGCGTCGTCATCCTCGCGCTCTTGGCGGGCAGCGCTGTATGGGGTGCACGCATTCTACGGCTTTCACGTGTTACGGAGTTCTTCGGTGCGTCAACTGCGCGACTGCTATGGGCAATTACTTTCTTTCTGGTGCTGATTATTCAACCAGCGGAATTCGGACAGCGTGAGCAGATACTGTTGGCGTTGTTCATGCCATACGTGCTTGCGGTTGGTTCCAGTGCAGTCGAAAAACTCTCCATAATGGAGCGTGTCGCCCTAGGTCTGAGCGCAGGATTGGGCATCTGTTTCAAACCCCATCACGTGTTGACCGTGGTCGGCTTGGAGCTATTCTTGGTGCTCTACCGGCGCAGCGTGCGCCGACTCTGGTCGCCGGACGCCCTAGCGCTCATTGGAGCAGGGCTGATCTACATCGGTGCGGTGCGCGTTTTTACGCCTACATATATAACGGTGATCATGCCCTTGCTGACCGACACCTACTGGGCACTCGGTCAGTATACGTTTGCCGACATGACATTCCACGTAGGTGTACTTGAAACGTTGAGTGTGGTGGCGGAAGCTGCGGTCTGGTGGGCTCTGCGCCGCAGGCTCAAATGTCCGCAGCTTGAGGGAGCATTATTAGCCAGCGCCACAGGGGCGGTGTTTGCGTATTTCTTTCAGCACACCGGCTGGTACCATCAGGCATTTCCAGCAGTAGTGCTATGCGAAATGGCCGCGAGTTGGCTTCTACTCGATTTGCTGCGCATTCCCGAATGGCAACACGTTAGCAGGCGCGTGTGGGTCGCCGCCGCCGTTTGCGGGATGCTCGCCTTTGCGGTGGTACTGGTGAGGAAAAGAAATGCCAAGCTAGGCGAGGCCCCAACCATCAACTCCGAACTGGCGACGTATCCACCGGCAACCACTGTCTATGCTTTTACACTCAGCATGAGCCACTTTCCAGTGGTCCTGCAGCACGGGCTTGTGTGGGGCAGCCGCTTCGCCCACCTTTGGATGATGCCGGCGATTGTTGATAACGAAGTTCATGAACATCCTGCCGGAAGGCCGTTTAAGGCTTTGCCTAGCAAGCGCATTACGGAACTAGCCACTTTACAGCGCACAGAGACGGTACAAGATTTGTGGCGGACAAGGCCAAAGGTTGTTTTTGTTGAGCGCTGTGACACAAAGCACATGTGTGACAGTTACACGGCTCCATTCGACGCTGTTCAGTGGTTCTCGCAAAATGAGGCATTCGCAAAATTGTGGAGCCAGTATCGCTTCGAAAAGCCTGTGAAGGACTTCGATGTATATGTCAGGCGGGAGTAGCTGCATTAAACCTTTATGGAGTTGCAGCAAGACCCAACAGCTGCTATCGGGCGGAACCGCAAGAAGCCCGACCGGCGGGAAGCAGAAATCGTCTATCCAGCCTCCGTTCGAAATGATCTGAACGTAACGCACAAGCCGCTGCACACCAACTGGGCAGGCCCGCTCGGAAATAGAAATGGCGCGGAGACAGGTGGTCCAGTGAACTTGGATACTGGCCGGGTCATTGCTCACTAGCCTTCAAACGGCACAAGTTTCAACTGAGGATCGCTCACCAGAAGACAAGCACCGCATAAATGAAGAACTCTTCACCGTGGCCGATACCGGTGCATGAGGGTTCATGTTTCGGTATAGCTCAGGCCTAAGCTCGGCAAGTTGCTACGTCATCTGCTGCAGTCTAGCTTTGTTTGCAGGTTTTGGGATACTCGGGTGTGGGGTACAAGGCAGCGGTTCTCAGTCTGTGATCAGTTCGCCGGGCGCATCACAAGGCAATAGTCCCGGAACACCAACGTCCGGCACGACAGCCACCAGCGGAGGGACGGGCACCAGCACGCCTCCGGCCGGATCAACTGGAACCACGACAGCACCCAGCGGAGGGACGGGCACCAGCACGCCTCCGGCCGGATCAACTGGAACCACGACAGCCACCAGCGGAGGGACGGGCACCAGCACGCCTCCGGCCGGATCAACTGGAACCACGACAGCACCCAGCGGAGGGACGGGCACCAGCACGCCTCCGGCCGGATCAACTGGAACCACGACAGCACCCAGCGGAGGGACGGGCACCAGCACGCCTCCGGCCGGATCAACTGGAACCACGACAGCACACCAGCGGAGGGACGGGCACCAGCACGCCTCCGGCCGGATCAACTGGAACCACGACAGCACCCAGCGGAGGGACGGGCACCAGCACGCCTCCGGCCGGATCAACTGGAACCACGACAGCACCCAGCGGAGGGACGGGCACCAGCACGCCTCCGGCCGGATCAACTGGAACCACGACAGCACCCAGCGGAGGGACGGGCACCAGCACGCCTCCGGCCGGATCAACTGGAACCACGACAGCACCCAGCGGAGGGACGGGCACCAGCACGCCTCCGGCCGGATCAACTGGAACCACGACAGCCACCAGCGGAGGGACGGGCACCAGCACGCCTCCGGCCGGATCAACTGGAACCACGACAGCCACCAGCGGAGGGACGGGCACCAGCACGCCTCCGGCCGGATCAACTGGAACCACGACAGCACCCAGCGGAGGGACGGGCACCAGCACGTCAAACATGGCTATTGCCTTGTCACCCACAAATGCGCCGGTACGAGCGGGAAACACTATTCTGTTTACCGCGATAGGCAACGGTCAGGCTCTGACCGGGGGCGCGTGGTCAGTCACCGGCGGTCTTCCGAATGGCACCATCGACTCGAACGGTCTGTACACAGCCCCAGCTACTCTACCTGCAAGCAGTGTTGTCCAGGTCGAGTATGTATTGGGCTCGAATCAAGCTGCATCTACATTGATGCTGTTGAACCCACTCCCCATAATTCAGCACACCACACCGGAGACCGTCACCAGTGCTGCCTCTTCAATAGTTGTTCAGGGTAGCGGGTTTGTTCCCACATCAGTAATCACGGTCAACGGGGCTCCGATTCCAACCATCTATACGGATTCTAGCAAGCTAGCGGGGACCGTAAACCTTCAAGATGAAGGGACAACACAGCTTACTCTGCTCGTAAGCAACCCTGGACCAGGGAGCGCTACAAGCGATCCAGACTACCTTCCCGTAAGACTTGCCCCGTTCACGGTGTCTCCCGCGATCCTGCCCATTGGAAGCTTCACTCTAACGATCTCGCGAACGCAGGGCTTTCCCGCAGATGCACAGATTACGTTAGACGGTAATGCTTTACCTATTACAGTGAGAACCGCAAGCACAATCACAGCCACAGCCTTCAATGAGCCATGGAAAACAGGATTTGCAGCACTGGCGGTTGGTGCTTCTGGCGGCACGAAGACACTGTCGGTTCCAGTGAGATCGCCAATTACTGCGTACGACGCTGCACAAAGGTTAGCGATGCAAGCCGCCTTCGGCCCTCGGGCAGACGTGATCGACAGCATACAACAGAACGGCATGAAGGCCTGGATCGCGTTGCAGATGGCACAGCCGGCGGACAGCTATGACCCCAACCAAGGTTCACGTTGGCAGTTCATGCATTTTGTGCTCTCCGGGCAGGCTGTGCTACGTCAGAGAACGGCATGGGCATTCCAAACTTTCTTGCCGGAACTCGGTTTGGATCCATATGTAATTCCTTGGGAAATGACGCTGGAAGCTCACGCGTTCGGCAACTATAAGCAAATCATGCTCGATGCCATGTCGATGCCGTCCGTTCCAGCTTTTCTCAATCTGCCGGGGAATAACGCCTCGAACGATCCTTCTGTTCACCCGAACCAGAATTTCGCAAGAGAGTTCCTTCAGCTCTTCACATTGGGTACAACCCTGTTGAATGAAGATGGAACAGCGCAGCTTGACAGTGCAGGGAACCCGTTATCTGTATACGATCAGAACACCATCGACGATCTATCGCGAGCACTGACGGGGTGGAACTATCCTCCCCCAATAAATAACATCTATACGTGGAGTGGCATCGATTGGTCCGAACCTCTGTCCCCTGTTGAGGCGTATCACGACATGGGTGCAAAACTGCTCTTTGGAAGCGTCGTACTTGCGGCCGGACAAACAGGCACTCAAGACCGCGACCAAGTAATTGAGACAGTGTTCCAGCATCCTAATTTACCCCCGTTCATCTGCCGCCTCTTGATCCAGAGGTTCACAAAGAGCCAACCATCTCCGGCATATGTCTATCGCATGGTTCAGGTATTTAAAAATAACGGACATGGTGTCAGAGGTGACCTGAGCGCGGTCATTACGGCGATCCTGCTCGATCCGGAGGCACGGTCAGGCGATACAACAGATTCACCATCCGATGGCTTCGTTCAAGACCCGCTCTACACATTGTTGTCTGTAATGCATTTGCTACAGCTACAGTGGTTCGACGGTCAGCCAACTTTTATTCCTGGACAACTCGGTGAAGATTTCTGGGAAACGCCTTCCATCTTCGGCTACTTTAGCCCGTCTTACATCATTCCAGGTACGACGATCAACAGCCCCGAGTTCCAATTGATTGATAACGTTAAACTGGTTGAGAGAAGTCAGCTGATCTGGAGTGCCGTTACCGCCAATCAGCTCGGTTCGCCCCTCGGAAATGTTCCGTCTTCAATTTATAAGAATTACCCGACGCTTCCTGCGATTCTTGACGCCCTAAATCATATGGTCTTCCATGGAAGCATGCCGGCAGGTTTGCGGTCGACCATCGAGAGCTATTGTTCATCGATATCCGACCAACAGATGCAGCTGCAAACCGCAGTGTTCTTAGCGCTGAACAGCGACAACAACACTGCAGTCCACTAGCTAGTAGTGTAGAAATACGATATCTAGCAGCCAGCCCCCCAGGCTGCTTCCGCACCGTTTCAGAACAATGGCTGTGAACGGGGCCAGCACCGGGCTCCTCAAATCGCTCAACGAGACGATGTTCTCCCTAGCAACGTGCATAGGGAGAACACTCGTGACAACTTCAGACCGGCGCCACTTTCTACAATTCGCATTTAAGTTCGGCATGGCAGCCACATCTTCTGTTTTATGGTCAAATCGTGCGATCGCCGCTGCGATCTCAGCGGCTGGCAGTACATCCGGTTACAAAGCAGTTGTTCTCGTGACACTCGCTGGCGGAAATGACGGCAACAACATGATCGTCCCTATGGACACACACCAATACTCTTCATACGCGTCGATTCGCGGGAGTCTAGCTTTGTCTCAAAGCCACTTGCTCCCTCTAAGAGCGAGCTTGGGCGATCTGCCTTACGGCTTGCATTCTGCACTTCCGAACGTGGCCGCGCTGTACAACGCTGGCAAAGGAATAGTTGTTGCAAATGTTGGCCCACTGCCCCGGCCCGCCGCAAAGTCGGACATCCTGACAAACCGCGATCAGTTTCCTGGCTCTCATGAGTCACACCCTGAAGGCATCGCTCAATGGGAGAGCGCTCAGGTCGGTACTACCGGATGGGGCGGCCGCATGGCTGAATATCTTTTAGGACAATCAGGAGTGGTGCCGCCAGTGCTCACGACAGCGAACAGCATGTTCGATGTCGGCAGGAGTGTGCAAGCAGTGGCCATCCAGAACGGGGCCGCGTTCACCGCTATTCCTCCCGAACTCAACACCGTGGTCAAAAGCATCGCTAATGCCGAGAGTTCAGCATCCAATCTGCTGACTCAGCAGGCCGCCAAAGCTCGCGTCGTTGCCATGTCGGATCAACAGGTTCTCGACCAGGCTGCCAATTACAGGATACTTCGTACTTCGTTCGGCACGTCGAGGCTCAGTCAGGGACTTAAGAAGATTGCTCAGATCATTGCCGGGCAGAGCGTCACCGCTGCAAACCGTCAGATGTTTTACGTTCAACATGGTTCTTACGACCATCACGTCCTACAGCTTTCTCTTCAGAACGCACAATTGTCAGACTTTGATCAAAGCATAGGCTCTTTCTTTACCGCTTTGTCAGAGATCGGAGCGCAAGATCAGGTAATGGTGATCACCCATAGTGACTTCAGCCGTACACTTCAGCCGAATAACACTGGTGGAACGGATCACGCTTGGGGAAATCACCACCTCATGCTTGGCGGGGGGATTGCAGGCGGGAGAATTGCTGGAAAAATGCCCGATATGACCCTTGGAACGAGTCAAGATCTCAGTGGACTAGGAATGTGGATCCCAACGCAGTCAGTAGTTCAAATGACAGCTGGCGTTGCTGGATGGATGGGCCTAAATGATGCACAGATCGCAGATGTCTTTCCAGATCTTGTGAATTTTCCTTCCGGTGCAACGCGCCTTGTTTAGGCAGTTCTGTCAACTGAATCGTTGCTGGAGGCAACTGGTTGATGCCGAGTCATGACAAAGGCGGAACGGTTCGCGATGAGACGGTCATATCGCTACTCAGGGAACCTTTTGCGACAGTGAATATAGCTCGAGCGCGTCTCTGATGCATTCTGAAGTCAAGCGCGGTTTGCTCGTGCCCTGTGGGGACGCTGTTCTCGCCACAGCTCCAGCAGCAGTGGCGGCGTGGCGGACATGATCGCTTTGGTCCTATGCACTCTGTTGCGGCAAGCTGGGCGAGCGAGATCATCAGGTGGAGGAAGGATTGCCCGGAACGCCGTGGTCACGTTAATGGAGAGTTTATGCCGCCCCGGGGCGTCGCAGACACGAAAGCGATAACCCTCTCGCTGTAGCACCGCCTCCCGCATACAGCCAAAGTATTGCTGATCCTGTTGACGGAGCACGTAACAAACGGCGCAGAGGCCGCGTGCCAGCATGCCCGCATCTTGGCTCCTCCACAGCGGCAGTACATCCAGCCTTACGCAGGTTTCTTCACCGGCGTTCCGCCCTGCCTTTTAGGAAGGGCATCTCGCTCCCGCGCACGATCCTATTTCTCTGCGCCGGCAAAACCGTCTGGCGGCTGATGTTCAGTTCACGGGCGAGGTCTGTCGATTCCGCGTAATTAATAAGGTCTCGGCCCCCCATCGATGACCCAGCGCGCCTTCTCTGTTATGGACGTTCCTCGGTGGCGAGGGATGGACAGCTCCCGGTCGCAATGATGTTCCGTTCAGATGAGTCTTGTCGTTCAGCTCACTTTTCCCACTGTAGCACGAACCGGTCATTGGGCGCGTGCTGGAGGTCCTGTTTGGTGCCGAGGTACTGTTCGGTGACCTGGATGCTGGCATGGCCGAGCAGGATCTGGATCTGCTCTAGTTCCCCGCCCCATCCCCGGCATAGCTTCGCGCAGGTACGCCGGAGATCGTGCGGACGGATGTTGTCCAGCCCAATCTGCTTTCCATAGTGGCGCACGGTGTCGAGCACGGCCTGCCCGGAGAGGGTCCGGCCGGTGATCTTTCTGTGGCGGCTGACAGCGCAGAAGACCCGGCCTTCGATAAAACCACACGCCGCAAGCCAATCATCCACCGCCACCTTGACCCAGGGCGGCACCGGAACGGACCGGACACGACCGTGCTTGCCTCTCAGATCAACAATGACCCAACGGCTTTCACGCTGCTGGAGGTCTTCGATGTCGAGGGTGGCCAGCTCCCGGCGGCGCAGACCGCAGCCAACGAGCAGGGCAAGGAGGGCGCGGTCGCGCTTGCCTTTGAGGGAGGTGGATGCGGGGGCGTTGACCAGCTGCCCGGCTTGCCCCTCCGTGAGCCAGTTACCCGTCCGCGTTCCCAAGCGGCGCACTCCCTTGACGCGCGCGATGGAGGCGGCATGATCGAGGGCGAGGAGATGATTGTCGGCAGCTTCGACGGCGAGCTTGCGGATCGCCGCCAGGCGCTGGTTCACGGTCGAAGACGCGTAACCTTTGGCTTCGAGATAAGCCCGGTGCGCCTGGACGGCCGCCTTGGTGAACGGAGGCCTCCCCTGCCCTTCCCACCACAGGAAGAAGTCCCGCAGAGCCTTTTCGTACATGGCCCGGGAGAGCGGGCTAGGCAGTGAATCGAGCACCAGCTGGACTACGGCCGTGTAGGGCGATGGAAGCGGAGTAGCTGGAGCAAGGCTTGCCAGCTGAGTCATCGTAGTTGGTCCAACCTATCGCTGCTTCGCCTTTTGTTCTCATTCCGCACGAAAGCAGCATAACACGTCCTGAATGTTATAAGGAGTATTATAACAAGTCAAGAAATGTTACCTAGTTAAGTTAATGCGCGGACGCGCAGCTATTCCCTTTTCATTCGAAACAGCCTAAACTGGCCTTGCCGTTGACCTTTCGCGTTTGGAGGCGATCATGGCACGCCCTATCTCGTGGCTTCCCCGTGTCCATGACATCCGTCGGTCCATCAGCAACTCTTCCCTCTCCCACTTCGACCGCAAGGACATCGAGCGGGCCTTCGGCCTGCAGCCCCGCGCCGCCCAGAAGCTCCTGGAGATCTTCCCCGCCACCCGTGTCGGCAGCTCCAGGCTGGTCGAGCGTGAGTCTGTTAACGCCTTCCTCGACAAGGTCCAGCAAAGCGGCGATGTGGCCAGGCTTATCAACCAGGAGCGCCGATCCGCTGCCGCACCCTCCAGTAAAAAACCCCGCCATATCGTCCGCACGGACCTGCCTGCGGTACGGCTGGACGCCTTGCCAGACAAACTCACGCTCGAAACCGGCCGGCTCGAAATACGCTTCTCGAACTTGGAGGAAATGGCGCAAACGCTCTTCGGTATCGCCCAACTGCTCGAGTTCGAAGGTGACGAGTTCGCCAGACTCTACGAACCCGCACTGGCAAAAACACCCATCCCGACATCGAGGAGGTCCGGCGCATGTTCCAGGAACTGGAAGAAATGGAAGCTGCGGAAAACGGGTCCCCTCAAGATCCTGAAGAGATTTCTCCTGCTTCCCTTGTCCTGCCATACTCGGCAGGACAACTTGACGGTCGGACATCTTGAGTGGCAAGGGTTACCTATTTAGGACCTTTCTATAAAGAAATCTAGCAAACAAGAAAGCCTGCTATTAAGATTACAAGTGTTCTGCCTATCTTGGAAAGCGGAAAGCTTGCAAACCATCATCATCAACTCGCAAAAGGGCGGAAGTGGCAAAACCATGCTTTCCGCCCATCTCGCGACACAGGCCGAACGTGACGGCGACGGACCGGCCTACATCATCGACACCGATCCCCAGGGCACCCTCACCAAATGGCATAGCTTCCGCCAGGCGGAGGCACCGCAACGCGTCGAGCCACCGCTTGCAGCCATGGCGCAGGCGCTCGGCAAACTCCGCGAACGAGGGGCTTGCTACTGCTTTGTGGACACCGCACCCAGCCGTGAGGCTGATGTGCGTTCTCTGCTCGGCTCGCCGACCTCGTGATCGTACCGGTACAGCCCAGCCCGTCCGATATCTGGTCAGCAGCAGCAACCTTCCAGATGCTCAAAGCCGAAGGCATCCCGTTCATGTTCGTGATGACCCGAACCAAGACCAATGCCAGCATCACCGCGCAATCCGTGGCGTTGCTCTCGAAGTATGGCGAGGTGGCGGCAACCTTCGTCGGCGACCGCACCGCCTACGCCGCCGCTATGACGGATGGGCGCACGGCGCAGGAACTCATCACCAAAGGCCCCGCCGCCGCCGAAATGGCCGCGCTCTGGAAAAACATCAAGACCGCAGTTTCCGCAACCACCAAGCAGAAGGAGAAAGCCCATGGCTAAGGCCGCCACCCTCGACATCGATCTTGACGCAGCACCGCATCAGCCTCCAGCCGCTACCGGAACCGCGCCGAATAAAGGAGAAGGGCAGTGAAGCCGCAGTGCCCGCTCTCAAATACGACACGGCGATCAACGTCAAATGGCCCGCCGCCGACGTAAAGGCGATGAAGCGCGAAGCCCTGGAAGCCGATATGACTATCCAAGATTACTTGCTATCTTGCTTTCATGGTTTCTTGAAAAGAAGTAAGAAAGACGGAGAATGACACGAGGCCGAAAGGAACGGGACGGCGAGAAAGGCTTGATGCCAATCGCTACGTTCCTGCCCGGCGACATGCCGCTTGAAGAAGCACAGCGAGGTATTGCGGCCGACTGGACCCAATACCTCGCAGACTCGGAAGCCTTCCGGGGTGCCGGCCGGAATCGGCGAGAAAGGTGACCTCCCTTCCCCGCCTGATTGGCTATTTCTTCAACCAGATCTCGACGCGGCGATTCTTTTCACGACCTTCTTCAGTATCGTTTGAGGCTACCGGAAGGTCCGGACCAAAACCCTTGACGATAGTCGGCTTCAATCCACGTTGAACAAACTGATCCTGCACGACTTTCGCCCGGTTCAACGACAAACCGATATTGGCATCGCGAGAACCCGTGCTATCCGCGAAACCGAAGAGCATGATGCGGTCGCCCGTGTACTTCAGATCAGCGATAAACGACACCACGCGATCGATGTCCACTACAGCCTTATTGTCCAGGTCGGCTTTTCCGGTTTTGAATCGGAAATCCAGCGAAAGCCGTTGAGCCCCATTGGTAAGCTGCTTGTACTCGCTTGGAGCGTTCGCGGCGATGACTTCGGTCTGAGGGGTTATATTTTGCGCGACAAAGCCACTTGCCCCGACCACGTCCTGACCCTGATGAGACAAGGCAAATTCCACAAACTTCCGTGTGAGCTTGTTCGTCGGGTTGGCAGGCGTGTAGAGGTACAGGCGGCGCGAGAGCGGGTAATCTTCCGTCGCAACTGTAAGGCGAGTGGGTTGGAGCGCGCTCGCGCCCTTCTCTGACACTGAAACAGCACGGGCAATATGGACGTAGGGCAATCCTACGAATCCGATTCCGTTCGAATCGCCGGCAACTGCCTCTGAAAGAGCGTTACTGTCTTCGAATCTTTGTGCACCGGAGACGAGAGACTTGCTTCCGAGAACAAGGCTCTTGAAGGTGTCATAGGTTCCAGACTTATCGTCTCTCGCATAAACCTTGACTGTTCCTCCCGAGCCGCCGACATCCGACCAACTCGTCGCGTCTCCAGAGAAGAGGCGCATGATCTGATCTTTCGTCAGCGAATGAATCGGGTTGGACGCGTTGACGATAACCGCGATCCCGTCCAGACCCAGGACGTGCTCACTCCCGGCAGAGTACATGTCTCCTAGAGAGGTCAGCTTTGTTGCTTCCTCCGGCTTGATGCGCCGCGACGCCATTCCGATATCGGTCTTTCCACTCGCCATGTCGGTAAAGGCAGTCGCTGAACCGTGGGCCGCAATCTTAATGACCGTCGGCGAGCTCTCACCTGGTAGACTTCCCTGCACTGTCTTCTCTTCGGCGTTGTCACCCGGCAATGTTTTGACGTCGGTTGCACCCTGGTCTTTCAGAAACGCCTCCGCCAGCGCTGGTGCCAGGCTGCTGCCGATCGTATTCGATCCAGAAAGCGTCAGCGCCGTGTTGCTTGAACCAAGACCGGCAAAACCGCCACCCGCGTGCTTGCCGGAGCAAGCCTTCAGTCCGATAAATACGGCCAACAACAGAATTACAAGGATGACGCCGCCAAACAGGGCGTTGTGGTTTCCTGCAGCGGCAACACGGATCTCTGATAATTCACGCCCGCACTCCGGACAAACGAAGTCGGCCCCTTGAGGAACTGGAACGATCTTCTGCTGGTTGGCGACTTCACAATTTCCGAAGTTGGTGCATTTTCCCTGTCGTGTCGCCATGTTAGTTCTCCGGCCGAATGATTTTCACTGCTAGTCGTCCAGCATCCCGGAACTGACCGTACACTTCATCGCTCGCGCCACCGCCACGCAAGACCTTGACTTGGTCGACATCGGCCACAATTTGCTTTTGCAAACCGGAGCGCTTGCTGTCCTCCGTAAAGTCAGACCGGAGCAACTGCGTGACATGGACGCGGATCAGGTCCGCTCCCTCGATATCGATCTTGCTAACGGCTTCGATCAGGTTCTTGCCAAGGTCGACAGGATCGGTATCGAAACCGGATTCATCCTTGGAGACAAAGAAAAGGCCGGTAGCGCCCGTACGGGAGTTCACCTCCTCCTGAATCATCCCCAGCGCCTTCGCAAGCAGCAGGTATGGCAGCGCGTCGCGCTTCATCTCGTCCTGCAAAGGAACAAAGATGCGCGGGTACTGCGATCCATCGCCTTCCAGGTGCAGCTCCAGACGTGCGCGCGGCCCGTTGCTTCCCTTCAGCCGCTGGTCGTACTTTTCTTTCAGAAAAGCCACCTGCTTCACGTAGCGCAGAGGGAACAGGTCGGTCAGGCTGATCAGCGCAATCTCGTTGGGCTTGGCGTCACTGTCGATGATCTCAACGTTGCCGCCGCGCGCGCCTTGAAACGCATCTTTCAGCTTTCCGGTGAACTCCGCGAGTTCAGGCCGACGAGGCACGATGACCGACATGGTAGAAACGGCGGTCTGCACGCCGCTCGGAATTCCAGGGCCAATCTTGTGCTCTTCGGAGGGATCGAAAGTTAGGTAGCTGCCAGCGTGACCCACTAGTTCCGTCACGTAGGTTCTCAACTCCTGCGCATCGCCGCCATAGCGTTCTTTGAGGCGCTCGATGATGCTCACGCCTAAGAGCTTGTCTTTTTCGTTCACTACCAAGTTATTGTGCGCAATCTGAGCATTCTTGGCGCACTCTTTATCCAAGACATCCAGGAAGTCGGTAGGTCCGGTCCGCTGGTTGAACACGGCAAAGTTTGGATGATCTCCAAGCCGATCAATGAGTGCCTGCCGGACCCGAGCTGTCTGGGTGCGCTGTTCGTTCTCGTCTTTGACGAGGTTAGTGCTTACCCGCCGCACCAGGTCCGGATCGTAGAACCGCACAAGCTGCTCGCGCAAATCGATCTTGCCGTCGTCCGTTACACGCTCGGCCAGCCTGTCGTTATATTTCTTGACTGCGGCCGCGGCTGTACTCGCAGATTTGTCAACTTCGCTCTTAAGGTCGCTGATCTCACCCATCACATCTTCCATCAACTGCTTGGAGAAGATGAGCGCTTCGATCCGCGTGCGGTAGATGTACTGTTCTTGCAGCGTTTCGCCTTGGGCATCGAGCAAGCTATCCGGCTTGCCAAACACCGTCTTCTGTAGGAATCCCATGCCGGCCCACGCCTGGTTGTTGATGCGAACGCGGTTTGCGGCCCCCTCTTCATTCCCCTTCATCTGGGTGACTTTGTCGTCGACCAGCTTGCGCCGTTCGTCTAGAAGATCGAGCAATGCGGAGAGCAGACGCGAAATGTCGAAGGCAGACTTGATGCCGTTCTTCCACTCAGAGAACATCTCAAGCTCAATCCTTTGACGGATCTCTCGAGAATGCTCCTTGCGGGCCTTGAGCTTCGTTTCGTAAAATTTGCGGACACCGATTCCTCGGTAGTCCTGATCGAATCGCCGTTCGCACAGCTTTGCCAGCTCATCCAGCCAGGCCTCTCGCGGCTTCTCCCGCACTACGGACTTGAAGTTCGGCAGCACGTCCTGCCACTCGTTGTTGATCGGCTTCCATTTCTTGTTGTTAACGTCTTCTGGCAGGATGCCGACCGAGAGCGTCAGATGCTCGTCGCTCAAGCCCCAGCGAAAGAGGTTCTCCTTCTGCTGCACAAACTCATGAAAATCCTGATTCCGAGGCTCGTCGACAAATCCACTCGTATCCGACCAGGTATTGAACCGAAGCTGGAGAGCAGTTTGGCGCGCGAAATTGTAGGTTAGGTACTCGCCAATCTCCTGTTCGGGAACGGCCAGCCGCTTGATGCCGAACGTCAGGAAACGCTTGCTCCGCTCGGGATTGTTGCTGCCAGGCGCGCGCTCCGGAGTGCCATCGCCGTTCTCCGCATTTTCCCAGCGGCCGAGAGTAGGCCAGCTGATATCGCGGGTCGCAACGATCTTTTGATAGAGGAAGTCCGCGATGATGTTCGGCAGTTGCTTGTCTACATCGACCGTCAGGCCATTGTCGTTTTCATTCGTGAAGACATAGCAGCCATTGAAGGCATCATCTACCTTGAGTCTTCCCTTCACCCCAAGCAGGTCCGTTGGCTGAAACCGGCCGACGCTCAATGCGTTCAGCTCCAAAAGGGCCGCAAACCCGTTTGCATGATAGTTCCCCGTGTCCCAATTGGGGTTGGGGTAGGTCTCTGGCAGCAGCGTATACAGAATTATGCGGTAACGCTTGGAATCCGGATAGGTGTCGCGCAGAATCGAAACCGCATCGACGACACTCCCGCTCCCCGTTCCGCCGGCCAGACCGCAGACGACATGGAACGTGATGTCCGTCATGCCGCTTTCCTGCAGATCCTTTACCAGTGATTGGACCTGCTGCTTGTATAGGTCCGCCTTGCAAGCGAATAGGAAGCGGCCCAGGCGTCTTTTCTGACCACCCAAAGTCACGCCGATGATGCTCCCGAGCACATCGCGCCACTGTTCCGGATCGCCGATCCACGGCTTGATGCCGGGATAGTTATCTATATTGTCCAGCCGCGCACGCAGGCTCGCTTCCTGAATCAGTAGCTGGCTGCGCTTATTGAGCTGCACGCTCGTCCCGAGGATCTTCCAGCTTGCGTCCTCGATCGCCATCATCTCGTTGCTGGAATCGACGTAGAGGTACGCAAGGTTCACGCCTTCGACCGCGCTGCCACGAAACTCCTGGTACATAGCCTTCCGGAAAGAACGGATAATCTTGCCACCCGTTCCGCCAAGACCAATGATGAAGTGATTGCTTTTCATAGGGCGCGGTTCAAACCTTTGCGCTTCAGTTATATAGGTGTCGTGGAAGGTTCATTGTACCGTGCAGAGTCACGAAGGTTGACGAACACGAACGACTGCTACAGAAATGAAAGCGTCGGAAGGCTTTACTCATATGAGTGTATGCGCTAATGTGTATTTGAATAAACGAAAAAAACAACATGCGCGTCATCTCACTATTGAACCAAAAAGGCAGAGTGGGCAAAACGACCCTTAGCATTCATCTCGCTACAGCTCTCGCCAAGATTGGCAAGGTGCTTCTGATCGATGCCGATCCGCAGCACTCTGCTCTTGACTGGTAGCCCAGCGCGAGGCTGCCAGCACATTCAACGTCATTGGACTTCCAAAGCCAACGTTGCATCGTGATATTGGCACCCTCGGCGCACCCTACGACTGGATCATCATCGATGGCCGCCACGGGTGAACGAATTGGCCCGATCCGCGATTGCGGCAAGCGACTTGGTAATCGTGCCCGTACAGCCGTCTCCTTATGACGTATGGGCTGCAAAGGACATTGTGGACATCATTCGGGAGTGCGAGATCAGCCGTCCACAGGTGCTCTCCCGCTTTCTTATCAACCGTCTCGTTCCAAACACAACATTGGCTGGAGAGATTACGGACGCACTCTCCGAGTTCGACGTGAAGAGCTTCGCGACGATTCGTGCACAACCGGACCGAGTACGCGAAATCGGCTCGTATGGGTCTGACCGCGCTCGAAACAGAGCCGAGCGGCCAGGCAGCAGCCGAAATACAGGCTCTGGCAAAAGAGGTCTCATCTTTATTGGAGAAGACGCATGCCTGAAACAAAAGGATGGGGCAAGCGCCCCACGAGCAAGCCAACTCATGCTGTGCCATCTATGGATGAGTTTGTGACCGGGAGAGCACAGAAGCCAGCCCGCCTTAATTTTGTTATTTCAACCGAACGTCATAAGCGAGTGAAAGCGGCTTGTGCCAGCGAAGGCGTCAGCATGACGGATGTAGTGGTGGAGTTCTTGGAGTCGAGATTCCCGAAGAGGTGATCTCTTCAAAACAGTAAATCAGTAAATGCGTATTTGGTGTTTGCTGCTTGACCAGCCGCTTCTGTTCCCCGCCTAGAGTCCACCCAGAGGAATATGACTGCTTATGCTTACCCTATCGTGTAACCTACCAACAAATAAAAAGCCCCTCACGTTCGCAGCGTAGAGGGCTTTCTGGCACAAATTCACCCGCGTAGGAGGCGGGCAGTGTGAAGAGAATAACACCAGAAGATTTCCTTTGGGCAGACGTTGCGCTCCAGGCAAAAACCAAGATCGAGAAACGAAAGGCAGCCACAACAAAGCGCGGGGAAGGGGACTCGTCAGCTCGCAACCACGTCTCCGAAGGCAAGATCGCTAAGCTCCAGCTCACCAAGGATCTTGTTCGGGTGAAGCAGGAGATGAATGGACCCGAGCCTACCCAGCTCACCCAGGTTGCGATCCAGCTGTCGAGTTCGAAAAGGTTTTTCACTTCCCGCTAAAGCGGTACTATTTAGCCGTCTTCGTGTTTATGATGCACGCGCGTATGCAGCGCGATAAGACACTGAGAGGTGGCACGTCCTGGGAAGCTGTGACGCACAATTGGTTTAAGAATACAAACCTTACAGTGGATCAGATAGAAAATATTTTTGATTCTGTGTCATTCAACCTTGAAGGTTTACCGGATGGCAAGAAGTCCATAGGCTTCGCAGATTCGAGTTCCTTAGGGATTAGCCGTACTTCAAACACAAGGGCGAGCTACATTGCCTCGATTACGAGTACGCGGTCGCCAAGCTGGAAAGCGGAGTGATCTGGCGCGTACGAAATGCGCTTCCGGATAAAAAGCGGCTAGCTTATTTCAGCTTCTGGGGAGATGTTTTCGAAGAGTACGTGCAGTGGCTTTTTGAACAGTATGCAGACAAGGACCTGAATGCGTTCCATAGATCACCGCAGTTGGGTGGCCTGCCGCTGTGCGATGCCGTCGTGCTCTGTGGGACAACAGCAGTGTTGATGGAAGCGAAGCTGGCTACTTGCGCAGCAAATGTTCGCTATTCCGGCGACCACGTAAAGATGCGAAAATTCCTTGACGGGCATCTTGTTGCTGGAACAGATCGGAAGGTTGGCGTTCAGCAGCTAGTGACGGCCATTGGAAAGATCGCCACCGCAAAGAAAGATGAACTGCCGGACTGCCTTAAGGGTGTCAAGAAGCTGATACCGCTAATCATCACGCGGGATGATATCGGGTCGTCGTGGATGACGAACGGCTACCTGAATGCGCGATTCCAAGAGCAGCGGCAGCAGAAAGCGTGGAAGCAGTACATTCTTCCGCCTCTTGTTAGCATGAGCGTCGGAACATTGGAGCGAGGCCTGCCGTCGCTTCGGAAGATGTCTGTTAGCGACGTCCTACAACAGCGCATCCGAAGTGACGAGCAGATGAGTAGACCGTTTGAGGGCTGCTAGCCATTACATCTCTCGAGACACGAGGCACACCCTGAAACACATTGCCATGCTTGACAGCTTGATCAAAGAAATGACGGAGGAGTTTGGGATGGAGGATAGCCAACAGTGATGTAAGCGACTTGGTGGAAGCGTTGGATGCAAATTCGCATGTTTAACCACCTTTAGTTGGGTGCAGAAACAAACGAGACCGCTGTTAGTTCTCGTTAGCGCGTTCGGAAGGGAAGAAATGAGCAGCTAGCATATCGCTGAGCTCACACCTGCAACGATGGTGGAACGAGCTTCTGGTCCGCGCCAAGTCTGGGGTTGGGGTTGTGTCGCTCGACGCGACAAACTCTCGCTCACGGTAAACTGACAAGGCGTGAGGTCATTGGTCCATGGAACAGATCGCAGAACGGCTCTCTGGAAAGCTGCGCGCGCTTACTCTGGCTCAACTGGTGGAAGTTGAGCGTCGTCGAAGCGCTGCACGCATGGGAGAGCGGTCGCGGCCTGACGCACGACGCGACGCGTTTGTCAGAACCCGCGTTTCAAGCAGTGTGGGCCAATCCGGAAGATGACGTCTACGATGCCCTCTGATGCATCGTTCTGACAGATCTGTTTATTTAACCAACTAGATTTACACCTGGAGCGACGGTGGCACGAGCTTCTGGTCTGCGCCGAAGGTTGGGTTGGGTGTGGCGGACATGACGAAGCGGAGGGTGCCTCCCTTGGCGATGTCGGCGTGGCGGAACCAGGCTTCGTCCTGGCGCTTGCCGTTCAGGTAGAACTCGCGGATGTAGGCGTCCGACGGGTTTTTGCGGTCGACTTCGATGCGCAGCGTCTTGCCGCCGCCCAGGTCCACGCGCGCGCTCTGCACCAGCGGCGAGCCAAGCACGTAGATGCCGCTGACCGGGTCCACCGGGTAGAAGCCGAGCGCGCTGATCAGGTACCACGCCGACATCTGGCCCACATCCTCGTTGCCCTGCATGCCATCGGGCAGCGCGGCGTACATGGTGTCCATCAGCATGCGGACGCGAGCCTGTGTCTTGTGCGGGGCGCCCGCGTAGACGTACAGATAGGCAATGTGATGGGATGGCTCGTTACCGTGGGCGTACTGGCCGACCATGCCGGCGATGTCGGGTGGAGCGTCTGCCGGCAGCGTGGACGGTGCGTTGAAGAGGCCGTCAAGGTGTTGTACGAAGGTTTGCGGGCCGCCGTGCAGCGCGATGAGACCGGCGGGGTCGTGCTGGATGCCGAAGGTGGTCTGCCAGGCGTTGCTCTCGGTGTAGTCGCGCCAGTGCTTCTTATAGCCCATGTCGATGGGGTTGAACGGGGTGGCAAACGCGCCATCGTTCAGCTTCGCCCGCATAAAGCCGGTCTGAGGATCCCAGTTGTTCTTGTAGCCCTTGGAGAGCTTGATGCGCTCGTCGCACGCGGCGGTGTCGCCGGTGTGTTTGGCGAGGTTGGCGATGGCCCAGTCGTCGTAGCAGAACTCAAAGTGCTTCGACACTGACTCCTGCTCCACGTCCGCCGGGATGTAGCCCCTTTCGCGGTGCGCCCTCATGCCGCTGACGTCGTCCAGGCGGCCGCGCTGCAGCATCGTGTACGCACGCGCGTAGTCGATGCTGCCCTTGCCGAAGCCCTTATTGCACGCCTCCGCGATGACGGAGGCGGAGTGGAAGCCGGTCATGCACTCCGTCTCGCGCCCATATAGAGGCCAGACGGGCGCGCCTGCGGGACTCTCCTCGCCCATGCGGATGAGCGTGTTCACGAACTGCGGCACGCGCTCCGGCTCCAGCAGCGTGTACGCGGGATGCGCGGCGCGGAAGGTATCCCACAGTGAAAAGGTGGTGTAGTTCTGCGCGCCGGTGGGCAGCGTGTGGACCTCGTTGTCCATGCCGCGATACTTGCCGTTGCAATCGTCAAAGCGCGTCGGGCCAAGCGACATGTGGTACAGCGCGGTGTAGAAGATCTTCTTCTGGTCCGGCGTTGCAAAATTTGCCTGAATCTTGCCAATCTGCGCGCGCCATTTCCCTTCCGCCACCTTGCGTACACCGTCGAAGTCCCATCCGGGTACCTCGGCCTGCATGTTCTCGGCGGCAGACTCGGCGCTGACGGCGGAGATGCCCACCTTTACGTGGATGACCTCGTCGGCGTGCGTTTCGAAGTACATCACGGCCTTCAGATTCGCGCCTTCGGTCTTGCCGACCGCGACGGTCTGGTCGTCCTTGTAGAAATGCACATGCTTGGGCTTCTTCGACATCTGTAGCGCGAAGTAGGCGTGGCGACCTGGCCCCCACGCGTTGGTGACGTGGCCGCCCGCGATGCTGTCGTCGCCTGTACGGTCCAGATCGCCGGAGACGACGACGGACTTGCCGTTGTACAGCTGCGAGTGGTGCAGATCGACGAGGATATACGCCTGCTGGCTTGCGGGAAAGGTGTAGCGGTGCACGCCGGTGCGCTCGGTCGCGGTCAGCTCCGCTCGCACTTTGGGCGTATCGAGCATGACGGCGTAGTAGCCGGGGGTCATGATCTCGGTGGCGTGGCTGAAGCGGGAGCGATAGCCGCTCTCCGGGTTGTCGCGCGAGCCGGGCTGGAGCTTGGCCTCGCCCACGCCGGGCGTCACCAGGAAATCCAGCAGGTCGGCCGCGCCCGTACCGCTCAGGTGCGTGTGGCTGAAGCCCATGATGGACGTGTCGGTGTCGTGGTAGCCGGAGCACCAGTCCCAGCCCTCGTTGTAGGTGTCGGGGCTGAGCTGCACCGCGCCAAAGGGCAGGCTGGGGCCGGGATAGGTGTGCCCATGGCCACCGGTGCCGATGTGCGGATCCACCCACTGCAGCACATCGCCGTTTGCCGGGGCAGCTTCGGCAAACAGCGAACCGGAACGCAGGGTGGTGTTGGCAACAGCGGCAAGGGCAGTGGCGGATCCGAGGAACGTACGGCGCGTAATCATGGGGTATCTCCAGCGCATCCATGGTAACGCGTTCGCCATGCTGCGCGCTCTTCCTCAACAGAGCCATACCCATCAGTTCTGAGGACTTCTCAATCGACCCCGTGCAGACGACATCGTCAGAAAAGCCTACGAGGGTTACCGCGCGATCTCCTGCTCCATGCCGGATTGGCATGAAGACAAGCCGCAGTGCGCGCGCTCGCCGCAGTACAGCACTGCGTCCGCGCAGCACGCGCTCCTGCGATCCGGCAGGCACGGCCCCTTTCATCGGCAAATGGAGAATCTCAGTTCACCAGCGACATCAGCGAGGTGTTCTCCGTGATTAGCATCGCACCGACCAGGCCTGTGCTGCCTATGAGACGGCCACTCCGGGCACCTTTGATCCTCACATCTCTTCGTGATGTGTGAATGCAAAAGTTCAAAGCCCGTCATAATTTCTACTTCTTTTTTGCTACGGATTCGACTTTACACGGTATAGAGGAAATCTGATTGCTGTCATCGACATATGAGAAGATGTTGATGTGAGTAGTCGTTCCTTGGGCAGGCTCCGGATTTCTAACCGACGAAAGAATCCAAACTCCTTTGCCGTCGTCTAAGTTGACGATAGTACTAGCGATCTTCTGAACGCTACTTTGTCCCATGGCAGGCAAAGTCAGATCGCGTCTGTGATCCGCGACAGCATAATCAATACCAAAACCCTTGGCTCCATCAAGAATGCTGGAAAGCCAGCCCTGTAAAACCATGCCTATGAACTGCATTCTTCCAGTAAGCCGCGGGAAATATGGCAAAGAAGCTTGTATAGCTCGCGTTGTAATTGGATCTTGGTTTGTTGGACGCACTACATATACACCATCCAACTTTGCAACTGTATACCCATTGGATTCTAGCAGTGCAGTGTATTCGTCTAAACGCTTTAGAGAAGCATGATTTGTTCTCGCACATAAGGCGTTTCTTGAATCGAGGATGATGCCTAATGGCGTGTGTGTGCCTTCCGCGCTTTGCAGTAAACCTTGCAACAGGTTCGGAGAATCTGTCTCCAAACTTTGTTGCCCGTAACCTGCCGTTGAGCAGATATAAAAAGAGACGAGAAGAGCAAATCTGAGAGCGCACATTTTAGTAGTTATTGATCGTGTTGTTTTTGCATGCATATACAAATTGATTATCAAGCAAAGTGTACGTCTGGCTGCCGACCATTTCGGTTCAAAGAAGTAGAGTCCCACATCTCTACGCGATGCGGGTCCCCTCGGTATGGGTGAACTCAGATGTGGGCCACCCGCACAAGCGTCCTACTTCTCTGTTCGAGATAGTAATTCCTTTGCAGCTGCACTTACAGTAGTATCCGGACTGCCAGCCAGCTTTTTCAGTGCAAAGTGTGCTTGCTCTACAACGACATAATCAATATTGTTCAACGCTACTGTCAGTGTTTGGACTGATTGTAGTGACTCAATGTCGCCAAGAGTCGGTACCAAGTATGCATCAATACCGAAGCCTCGGTCCAAAAGCGCTCGAATACTGCCTACAGCAATTGGATCGTGTACGCTTGCGAGTTCCAGAGCACTCTCGGACCTTGCAGATGCTGCACTTGCTTCTTCAATCTCTTTGACACGCGCTTCACAAAATGCTTGGAGTTCAGCGACGTTGGCAGTTCCTACTTCGATCTGCAATCCTCCTGTTGGTGCTATCTGCGCTGATTGGGCAGTCGTTAAGGATACCGTTACCATGTAGTTACCTGTTTCTACAGGCTTGAAAATTGGCGACAGGTTCTATTCTCACTGAGTAAGGCTTGTTTGGTATAAGTGTTATTTTTCCCGGAGCGCTGAACTCCGGGAGAGGAAAGCGGATCGAACGAATTGTACCTGACGGACTCTTTATTGTGAACATAAAGTTCCCAATATGGTTGGCTCCAAGATTCAGTTCGATTCTGGCGAACGAAGATAATAAAACATTAAGTACGATAGGCTCTCCAAGAGGCACAGAATTGCTCAACGCAGATATTTTGATTTGAGGCTGCCTTGAAGCCTGCGCAGTTTGTGCATCGACTGCTGCGGCGCACAAAACTAAAGTACAAATAACTAGAAGTTTTTAAGGCAACGGATCCAGAGATGATCTACCATCTGACTTTGTGACAACATACTTCCAACTCGTATCAACATTTTGACTCACATTTGCTAATTGTTAGACCAGTGATCATAACGCTGAGTAGCAGTAAAGCTGTCGCCTTTGTAAGGTTTTCGGAAGCCTGGATTGCCTTGGTTATCGTTTGCTCCGCCAGTGTCTCCTGTAACATAAGGAATGTTTGTAGTAATAGTAAGATCGGTTCTTGTAGATACGGCGGAGTGTTCCAAGTGTAGCCTCCTCCCGGAGTACCCGGGTAGATAACTACTTCTCGAACGTTACACTGGCTAAGATCGGAGAGATTACCTGTTGATGATTGCCATTTATATTAAAAGGTGTAAATTGCCGCTGGTAGCTGCAGCGGAATGTATATCGACACTAGTTAGGGAGTCGCCCGGACAACTTCCGCTGCTTCGAGCGCAAGGATTGTGGTGCTGTCCACGGTTGGGGGCACCACGACTGCGCTGCCTGGTTGCAGTGTGGTGATGCTGCCATTTGCCTGAAGTTCAGCATGGCCGGCGAGAGCGACGAAGCAGTGTGGCTTGCCTGCCGCGTCATCCAGCCTCAGACTTTCACCGGCGTTCAGAAGGAAGCTGTCCACGGTGAAGTACTGCTCCTGGATGAGCCGCGTGCCGTGCGGGATTTGCTGAGGCCGAATCTTGCCGGCGCGTGTCTCGGCTTTGCTCACCGCGAGGCCTTGGTCGAGGTGGAGTTCACGCGGACGGCCGTAGTCGTACAGGCGATAGGTGATGTCGGAGGTCTGCTGAATTTCTAGAATGGTGACACCAGGCAGGATGGCGTGTACCGTGCCAGCATCGACAAAAATCATATCGCCCTTCGTCACCGGGATCAGCCGGAGCAACCGTTCCATCGTGCTGTCCGCGATGGCGGCGCGCAGGTCAGCCGGGGTGACACCGGGCTGCAGACCGCATGCGACAACTGCCCCTGGTTCGGCTTGCAGGATGTACCAGCACTCGGTTTTGCCGCGCGATTGGCCGAGGCTCCTGGCCTCCACATCGTTTGGGTGCACCTGCACGGAGAGCTTGCCGTCCGGAAAGAGCAGCTTTATCAGCAGGGGAAATTCGTTGATCTCCGCTCCGGTGCCCAGCAGGGCATCGCCCTCACGCTGCGTGACTACCGCCAGCGTTTGCCCCTGAAACGGCCCGTCCGCCACCACAGCTTCAGGGCCGGTCAACCAGGCTTCACCGACCGGTTCTGTGCCATTTGCAAGGGCCGGAACATCTGCGTTCGTGTACCAGGGTAAAAGATCGCGGCGACCCCACGTGCGCTGCGAAAAGGTGGGTGTGAGACGGAATGGTGCAAGTGCGCTCATAGCCTATATTGTGCGGCACGTGGATCCACGTGGCCTCTGGGAACGATGCAGGTCCCTCTGCTTGCTACAGCATGACAACCTTGAGAGGAAGAGTTAATCCTTTCCCTATGTGATGACAACCGTCTCTAGTCAGCGCAGGTGCGGGACACCATGCACGAACGTGCCGGGCGGGCAAAGGCTCTTGCGCACAGGCGGTGCGGACAGGTCGCGAGGCGCGCCGCTGAAGATCGCGTCCTTCTGGGACAAGATGTAATCCGCCGTCCGTGCCGCAAGCGCCTGGATGGTCAGGCCGGGGTTTGCTGAACCCTGCGTCGGCATCACGCTGCCATCCATGACGAAAAGGTTCTCCACATCCCATGTGCGCCCGAATTTGTCGCACACGCCCGCGTCCGGCGAGGCGCTCATGCGGGCACCACCCACCAGGTGCGCATACCGGGCTTCCTGTACGACTTCCACCGCGCCCGCCGCGCGCATGATGTCCATCGTCTTATTCTTGCCGTACTCAATCAATCGCTTGTCGTTCTCGTGCAGGTTGAAGGTGACCTTCGCGACCGGCAGGCCGAAGCGGTCCTTTTCGTCCGGGCCCGTTGCAAGTTCAACGGCGTTGTCTTCCCACGGCAGGATTTCTCCCAAGAGCCCAAACCCCGACCAATGGTTGTAATCCATCATGGTGCGTCGCAGCGCCCATCCCCACTCGCCTTTGGCGGCCATCATCTGCTTAGAAAAGGCGATGGGCAGCGGCCCGACGGTCTGCACGGCAAAGCCACGGGCAAAATCGCGATTCGGATCTGTTTCATAGAACTCCTCCGTCAGGGCGTGCGCTGGTGGGGCCTTGTACATCCGGATCAGATCGTCAAACCGCCCCATGATGACGTTTCCGGCCTGAGCCATCAGGTATTTGCCCAGTGTTCCACTGCTGTTTGCCAGGCCTTTGTCATGTCCCGGGCAAGCGGAGTTGAGCAGGAGGCGCGGCGTCTCAATGGCGTACCCGCTGACGATGACCATGCGCGCGCGCTGGAAGTGCTCCTTGCCTTCGCGGTCAAAGTAGACGACACCGTCCGCGCGGCCGTCCTTGCCAATCGAAACTCGTGTCACCATGCACTCATCGCGAATTTCGGCCCCATTTTTCAGCGCGTCCGGCACATGCGTGATCAGTGTGGACGCCTTTGCGCCTACCTTGCAGGCTTGAATGCAGAAGCCACGGTAAATGCAGTGCGGCCGATCGCCACGCGATGCCGAGAGGATTGCGACAGGGCCGCCTGCGGAAACCGGAATGCCAAGCGCGGTGCAGCCACGGATCAGCGTGTCACCCACTCCGCCCATGGGATGCGGCGCGTACGGATGACCATGCGGTTTGCCCCATGGATAGTACGCCGGGCCGGCAACCGGCATCTCCTGTTCCAGCAGCTCGTAGTACGGTTCGATGTCTTCGTAGTCGATGGGCCAGTCCGCGCCGACGCCGTCTCGCGTGTAGACCTCAAAATCCGAAGGGTGGAAGCGTGGGGTGAACGAGGCCCAGTGGACGGACCCTCCGCCGACACCACGGCCACTATTATTGCTGCCTAGCGCCAGGGGGTTTTTTCCGCCTACGATGCGCAGATCGTTCCAGTAGAGTTGATGCGACCCCGCCTCATCGCTGACCCAATCGCGCTCCGTATCCCAGAACGGACCGGCTTCGATCCCGACCACGCTGAAGCCCGCGCGCGCCAGCCGCTGCAGCAGAACGCCGCCCGCCGAACCGACGCCCACAACGGCAACGTCGATGAGGTCTCCATCCTGGAAGCGCCGCCGCGGTATGGTGATCTTCTGCATTGGCCCAAGCCAGTGCTGGTCGTCTTTGGGCGCTTCGAATTTGCCAAACAGCGGCTTGTCGGTCGAGAAAAAGCTCAATGCGTGCCTGCCTGTCCCTGGTGGCTTTGATTCTCGCCGCCACTTCCTTGTTCAGAGCGGCCGGAGAGCGTGTCCGCAGGCTCCTTCCATTCGTAACGCTGCTCACCCACTTCCCACGGCTCGGTTTCGCCTTCCTCAAGCCGCATGTAGCCGCGCGGATAGGCTGGACCACCGAAGCCGACCTCGTTCCACGCCCAAGGATGCGCGTAATAGGCTGAGCAGACGTCCGAGACCAATAGGGACCAGAAACGATCAACGTTCATGCGTTTCCACAACGCCTTCGCGGCTATCGGCTCACCGTCATGCAGCGACTTCAGCAGAAGGTCCTGAGACGTGACCGTCAGCTGGGAAAACGGCACACCATAGGCCTCGTGCGACATGGCTTCAAAGGCTTCCACCGCCCAGCGGTACGCCTGCTGATCGCTTGGCATGTCCTCATAGCGATAGCCTTCGATTCGATTCGCATAGAGCCGATCATCGAGCGTGGGCAGCAGCGGAATGCGTTGCGCTGGCAGGCGGTCGTCCTGCGGCAGAATGCGATCGAAAACCGCAGTCATGATAACGGCTTCAGCGGGAGTAAAAAAGCGAACTGGCTTCGGCTCACTCAGGCGCTTTTCAACAAGCGTGCGCGTGGCATCGTCCCAATAGGCGCGCTGTGTCATCACGTTCCAGCCGGGATAGTAGCCAGGCTGTACCCGCATCGGCAGCGGTTTGCCGCTGTGCGGATCGGTCACTGGTACTCTGCTTTCGCTCATGCGCTCTCTCGATAGTTCACGTGAATACCTGTTATTGCCGTTCCCGCCGCATCAGGTAAGCCATCATGCCGAGCATGCCCGCAGCGGCAAAGAGCATGGGTGCGAAGATGGGAGGTCCATATAGCGTGTTGTAGAGCGGCTTTTTGCGTCCGCCGGGCCGCCGAAGAATGCCGCGCACGTGGTACAGCGTTCCGATCATGCCATTGGCCATCGCTGCCGCCGATGCAAGCGGTAATGCTGTGTTGGCGCAGCGCTCGCTCCGGATGGATACCAGCGCGGCTGCCGCCAGCAGCGGCGTCATCAGGAGGGGGGACCATTGCACCTTGTACTTGAAATTGTCTTTGTAGTGCGAATACCAGGATTCGCCTCCTGAGCAGAGCGTGCCGATGGCAGTAACCACGCAGAAATGTTTTTGGAACCGGCCAATGCGAATGTCCTCCCGCCAGCCCTGCTTTGCCAAGCCACGGACGGCATCGATGGCACGCGAGCGCGGACCCTCATCCTCTTCGCGCTGCAGGTACGACGCGATCACACCCAGGTACGCAGAGGTGCCGAAGAGCAGTGGCGCAAACAACGGTGGTCCCATCACGATGTTGGTCACCGGCATGCGCCATCCGCCGGGCTTGCGCGCCACGCCACGAATGTGAAAGCCGAAGCCAACAAGTCCATCCGCCAGCGTGATGAACGAGAGGTAGCGCATCCACGTCTGTGCCACACGTCGTGAGAAGACGGCGACGGCACCAGTCACCGTGAGCATGCCCGCGAGAATCACCGGCGTGTACATGACCGGATTGGAATAGCTGCCACGGTAGTGCTCGTAGCCTACTTCCATGGCACTGACCGCGCTGGCACCGGAGACCATTAACGCCAGCGAGCGCTGAAAGGTGCCGTGCTGAATATGCCGCAGGGCGAGTCGCGCAGGCTTCCTGAATGGGGAGGGCAACAGACCTACGACGGCACGTGGCGAGGTGTCTTGCGGCAGCAGCTTCAAGAGAAACTCCGCATCAGGCCGATCTGCGCGGCCACACTCTCCGGGATCATCGGCCCGGTCTGTGGCGCGGGCACCGCTGCCTCCAGATCACCTGGATCCCACACAATGGCTCGCACCCACGCGCCCCCCGCATTTGCAATAAGAATGGGGAGCGCCATGAAGAAACGCCGCTTGCCATCCAGCAACGCTTCTGGAATGTGGATGTCTTCCAGCAAGAGCTTGTTCGCGCCGAGCAGTAACTTATGTGCCGCATTCTCGGCCTCCGCGCCGGGATAGCCGCCGGTGGAGAGGCCATCCAGGCCCATGCCCTTCACCTTGCGTTCCAGCAGGTACTGCGCTCCATCGCCGCTCATGTAAGGCCACGCGGTCAGGAACTCCTTCGTGTTCGCGCGCTTCTCGCCCCAGCCTGTCTTCAGCAGTACGAAGACGCCTTCTGTAATCAGAGCCTCATGCCGGCGGAGGTCATCGGCGTTCATGCCGTGCTCCGGCTCCAGGCCACGCATGTCCAGCGCAACGCATGGACCATAAAAGTGCGACAAGGGCAGTTCACTGATGGTCCGTAACGCAGGCAGGTAATGGAACGGGGCGTCCACATGCGAACCGGAATGTGTCATGAAAGTGGCGCGCTCTACCGTGGCACCCTCGACAACAGCCAGCTGTTGGTACTCCACAGAGTTCGGCGGCTGCTTGGGAAACTGTGGTGCCCCATTGAAATGCGGTTGGCTCAGGTCGTAGATCATGCGTAAGTCTCGTGGATTAGATGCTGACGCGGTACGGTTCCGCATCCTGCTGCTTGAATTCCAGGCCCAGACCAGGCCGCGTCAGGTCTGGAACCATGCCCCCGTTGACCGGCGCACAAAATCCGTCAAAGAGCCTCTGTTCGATGCGCGCGTGATCGTGAAAATACTCGACGTGCCGCAGAGGCCGTGCCGCGCACGCCAGGTGCATGTGGAGCGCTGGAGCGCAGTGCGCGGAGAGGGGAAGGGGATGCGCATCGGCCAGGGCTGCTGCGTCCATGAAGCCGGTCACACCGCCGCATCGCGTCGCGTCCGCCTGGATAACGTCCACGGCTTCCGCGGCGATCATACGCTGCAGGTACATGGCGGTGAACCCGTATTCGCCGGCAGCGATGTCCATGCCTGCCGGACCGCTGTTGCGGATCAGGTTCAGACCGGCGAGGTCGTCGGAGCTGACCGGCTCCTCAAACCACGTTACGCCGTACTCGCCGCGCGCACGATGCGCGAACTCGAGTGCCTGTTTGCGGCTGTACGCACCATTTGCGTCGATGAATAACTCTGTGTCTGGCCCGATTGCGTCACGTGCCACGGCCATGCGGCGCAAGTCGTCACCCGGATGCGTGCCGATTTTCATCTTGACGCGCGGAATGCCTTCGTGCACCCACCCGCTCAACTGGTTACGCAATTGCTCATCCGTGTACGTGGTAAAGCCGCCGGATCCATAAACAGGAGCAGCATCGCGCATCTGCCCGAGCAGGCTGACCAACGGCGCACCCAGCAGTTTCGCTTTCAGATCCCATAGCGCGACGTCGATAGCAGAGAGTGCGGTCGCGGCTATGCCCTCACGTCCGTAATTACGTTGCTCATACCGCAGCTTTGTGAAAATAGCGTTCGTGTCCATGGGATCGGCCCCGGTCACGGCTTTTTCAATCAAATCGCGCACTAGCGGCGCGGTCACGCTGTGGCTGTAGGTATACCCAAGGCCATGCGTTTGGCCGCACGTTAACTCCACCACGATCATTGTGGTGGAGTCCCACTGAAACGTGCCGTCCCCCTCCGGTGCATCCGTCGGGATCGTATAGGCAGTCGCCGTGCCACTGGTAATGCTGAGCTTAGAGATCACGCGCTCGCCTTAGATGATCTGCCGGACCGTGTCGCTCGCGGCGGTTAACGCAATCCTGATCCGGTTTGGCTCGCCCTTCGCCAGTGCCTCGCTAAACTTCAACGCCTGCTTTGGCGTGATCTTCGGGGGCAGCATGGCCGTCAACGGATCGACCACGGCCTCAATGATCACGGGCCCGGGCATGGCGAGCGCCTTATCAAACAGCATCCCGGCATCCTTCTGATTGTCGATGCGCACGCCCTCGGCACCGACCGCGCGGGCGAGTGCGACGAAATCAATGGGCAAGAGTTCACATTGATACTCGGGGTTGCCCTCAAAAACCATCTGCTCCCACTTGATCTGTCCGAGCGTGTTGTTCTTGATGATGACGAACTTGATGGGCAGCTTGTACGTGACGGCAGTGATGATTTCACCCATGAGCATGGTGAAGCCGCCGTCGCCGACCACGGCGATGACTTGGCGGTCAGGGAATGCAACCTGCGCCGCGATGGCATAGGGCATGCCGCACGCCATGGTCGCCAGATTCCCGCTACAGCTGTGTTTCTGACCCTTTTTCGCTTGCATGTAGCGCGCCCACACGGTCGTGTTGGTGCCGGAATCCGAGACAATGATTGCGTTTTCCTTCGTGCGTTTGCTCAACTCCCAACCGACTACCTGCGGCTTCATCGGAGAGGCAGGATTTGTGCCTTCGCTCTCAATCTGCTTGTGCCAGGCTTTCATGTCGCTCTGCGCACGATCCAGGAAGCGGCGGTAGCCGTTACGTTTCAGCAGTGGCAACAACTGGTTCAGCGTCTTCTTGGCATCGCCGACGAGGCCAACTTCAGCCGGGAAACGCAAACCGATCCGCTGCGCGTTGGAGTCGATCTGCACGCACCGGCATTCGCCCGGCTTTGGCAGATATTCCATGTAGGGATAGCTGGTGCCTACCATCAGCAACGTGTCGCAATTTTCAATAACGTCCTGGGATGGCGCGGTGCCCAGTAGCCCAATCTGACCGGTCGTATACGGTGAGGTGTCGGGCACGGAAGCCTTGCCCAGCAGGGCTTTCACGATGGGCGCACCCAGAAGTTCGGCCACCTTCACCAGTTCATCTCCAGCATCCAAGGCACCCGCGCCCGCAAAGATGGCAATACGCTTGCCGCTGTTTAACAGCTTCGCGGCGGCTTGTAGATCACCTTCCACTGGCTTGTTTCCGCTGATGGCGTAGACGGAGTTGGTATGGTGGGCGACGTTGCGCTCCGACCGCTGCGAGCTTTTGACTTCGAGCAACTGCGTGTCGATCGGGATGGTGATATGGGCGACGCCGCGCTGCGTAATCGCCGTGCGGATGGCCAGATCGACCGTTGGCTCCATGTGCGTGGGGCTCATGATGCGTTCGTTGTACACGCACGCATCCACAAACAACTTATCGAGCTGCACATCTTGCTGGCCGAAGCTGCCGGTGACATCGGTGAACTGCATTCCTGTGATGGCCAGCACCGGCTGCTGGTCCATCTTTGCGTCGTAAAGGCCATTTAAAAGGTGGATTCCACCAGGACCGCTGGTCGACAAGCAAACTCCCAGACGTCCCGTGAACTTGGCATACGCACATGCCATGAAGGCAGCCGATTCTTCGTGCCGTACATGGATAAAGCGGATCTTGTCCTTCGCCTTGCGCAATGCCTCCATGACGCCGTTGATGCCGTCGCCGGGCAGGCCAAAAATCGTATCCACGCCCCAAGCCAGCAGCCGCTCCACCAATACGTCAGAACAAGTCACATATCACCTCGAATACACAATAGATGGCAATACACCGTGCGAATGTTTTCTCGTAAAGTAAGCAAGCCTAAGTTTTTGTTACACAGCCACAACGGCGCGCAACGTCGCAGCCGCGCTTTCCGGCGTAATGTCGCGCTGCGGCGATCCCAGCAACTCAAACCCCACCATGAACTTGCGAATCGTCGCCGAGCGCAGCAGAGGCGGGTAGAAGTGCGCATGCAGAACCCACTCTGGGTGCGGGCTGCCGTCGCACGGCGCGGGATGAAATCCCATTGAATATGGAAACGGTGCCTGGAAGACGCGGTTGTACCCCGCCGTCAGTTGTTGCAGCATTGCCGCCAGCGCCTGCCTTTGCGCGTCGTTCAGCGCAGCCATGCTGGTCACCTGCGCCCGAGGCAGCACCAGCGTTTCAAACGGCCACACCGCCCAAAAGGGCACCAGCACGACCCAGTGCTCGTTCTCCGCGACAATCCGCTCACCTTGCGCCAGCTCATCACGCAAATACGCCAGCAGCATTGGCTCGTTGTATTCCCGCAGGTACGCGGTTTGGGTTTGCAGCTCGGCCAGCGGGTCATCGGAAACATGCTCGGTGGCCCAGATCTGCCCGTGCGGATGCGGGTTGCTAGCCCCCATCATGGCGCCGCGATTTTCGAAGATCTGCACATAGCCGATTGCCGGCATCGCGGCCAGCTCCGTCTCCTGTGCCGCCCAGGTATCCACGAGGCCGCGAACGGCAGGGAGATCCATCGTCGCCAGCGTCAGGTCGTGCCGTGGGCTGAAACACAGGACGCGGCAGGTCCCCCGTTCTGTCTCAGCGCGCAATAGGCCGGTGCCGCTGTCGTCGCTCGACATGGCTTCAACGTCCGGCTTCAACGCGGCGAAATCATTGGTGAAGACGTACGTTCCCGTGTACTGCGGCGTCTGCTGGCCACCGGCACGCGGGTTACCGGGGCAGAGATAGCATGCTGGATCGTATGCGAGGGCATCCGGCTTAGCCACGTCCTCAGTCTGCCCTTGCCATGGCCGCTCCGTGCGCTGCGGCGACACCAGCACCCACTCACCCCGCAGCGCATTCCAGCGGCGATGCGGGGTTTTCGCCAGCAAGGGATTCATTGTGCCTCCTTCAGACGTGCCAGTGCACCATCGGCCGCGGTGCAGACGTAGATCTCCGGTTGTATGCCGTATTCTGCGTGGTACGCGGTGGACAGCTGCTGCCGAAATAAATCTGCCCCACCCGTTTCCACCAGGTTCACCGTGCATCCGCCAAATCCGCCACCCGTCAGCCGCGCACCATAACAGCCCTGTTGCTTCATTGCTGTCATCACCAGAAAGTCGATCTCCGGCACGCTGTCCTGAAAGTCGTCGCGCTGGCTTGCGTGCGAGCGGAGCATCGCATCTCCCAGTCTGCGCGCATCGCCGGCGCGCATGGCGGCGGCAGCCTCGCGCACCCGCGCATTCTCTGTGATGACATGCTTGCACCGCAAATACGACGTCTCGGGCATTAGGTCTTTGACGCGTTCCAGTTGATCCATACCTGCCTCGCCCAGATCCGCTACCTGCGGGAAGTGTTCGCGGAGAATGCTCTGACCACGTTCCATCTCATCGCGACGCGTGCCGTATTCGCCCGTTGCCACCGAGTGTTTCACCATGGAATTGGCAATCACCACGCTGCATTGCGCCAGCTGCCCTGTATTCATGGGCAGCTGATCGTAGGAAAGATCGCGCGTATTCAGCAGCAGCGCATGGCCGGCAGTCGCGGCAGTCACGACGAACTGATCCATGATGCCGCACGGCGAGCCGACATAGTAGTTCTCCGCGCGCTGGCACAGCAGGGCAATCTCCGCCGCGGAAAGCTGTGCGCCCGCGTGATGCAGCAGCGCCACCGCAGTGGCTACCTCAATGGACGCCGACGAACTCAGCCCCGCGCTCAACGGCACATCACCAGAGAAGTGCATGACAAATGGCGGCACCTGAATGCCGAGCGCCAGCATCTCCTGGAGGACGCCAACGGGGTAGTCGCTCCAGTCACTGGTTGCCCCGCCAATGCAATCCGCTGTCACTTCGCGCACGCCGGGCAGGTCTGCCGACGAGAAGGCGTATCCCTTTGCCACGTCCGAAAGCTCTGCCGTTGTGGCAAATGGAATCGCCATGGGCAACACCAGCCCACCGGTGTAATCGGTGTGCTCGCCGATCAGGTTGACACGGCCGGGCGCGGTGAAGCGCCGGACAACCTTATGCTCTTCGCTCACCGTGGCGGCCTCCGCGCTCAGCGCAACGTGTTTCATCCTATCCCGTTCGCGCAGGGCGCGGCATGGCTGCCGTGCGGTATGCTTGCTGCGCACTACAACAGCACCTTTCAGGAGTCCTCACCATGCGCCGTCTCGCACTCTCGCTGCTCGCGCTCGCCGCGTTGTCTCCCCTTGCCATCGCGCAACGTGCAGGCACGTCTTCAACGGCGCTGGCCCAGGCACCGCCCATGGGCTGGAACTCCTGGAACTGGTTTGCCGGCAAGGTAACGCAGGACGATGTGAAGCAGGCCGCAGACCTGATGGTGTCCAGTGGCATGCGTGACGCGGGCTACGTCTACGTCAACATCGACGACACATGGGAGGGCAAACGCGACGCGAACGGCGTATTGCAAACGAACGAGAAGTTTCCCGACATGAAGGCCCTTGCGGATTACGTGCACAGCAAAGGCATGAAGCTGGGTATCTACAGCTCGCCGGGGGACCAGACCTGTGCAAAGTTTGAAGGCAGCATCGGTCACGAGCAGCAGGACGCCGACCAGTATGCCGCCTGGGGCATCGATTACCTGAAATACGATCTTTGCGGATTCCGCCGTAAGATGCAGGCCGATGCGCCCGGCGACACCGCCGAAGCCAAGATGCAGCAGGACAAGATGATGCGTGACGCCTACATGAAAATGCATCAGGCATTGTTAAAGACGGGCCGCCCTATCGTCTACAGTCTGTGCCAGTACGGATACGATTCTGTCTGGCAGTGGGGACCTGAGGTGGGAGCCAACCTGTGGCGCACCACCGGCGATGTCAGTGCGAATTTTCCCAGCATTGCCCTGATCGCGCAAACGCAGATTGGCCTGGCGAAGTACGCCGGTCCCGGCCACTGGAACGACCCCGACATGCTGGAGGTAGGCAACGGCAAGCTGACATCCGATGAGAACCGCACGCACATGGGCATGTGGGCCATGCTGGCCGCGCCGCTGCTGGCCGGCAACAATCTCACCCAGCTCACGCCCGAGGTTATGGCCATCCTGCTGAACAAGGAGATTATCGCCATGGACCAGGACCCGCTGGGTAAGGGTGCGGAGCGTGTCTACCAGGAAGGGCCCGTGCAGATCTGGTCGCGTCCACTAGCCGATGGAGGCCATGCCGTGGCAGTCATCAACTTCGGCGAGGACTACACCTTTCTGCGCGGCATCAGCCTGCACCTGAGGGAAGCCGGCGTCAAACCTGGCGCAAAGGCGCGCGATATTTGGGCAGCGAAGGACATCGCCAGCATGGACGACACCTACAAGCCCGGCCTGAAACGCCACGAAATGCTGCTGCTGCGCTTCGGGAAGTGAACTCGTAACGTCAAAGACTAGGCAAACTCATGACGAGGCTCGATTGGTCACAATGTCCGGCTGTAGAAAGCGTCGACGAGTTGATCGATGAGTTTGGCGTCACGAGATCAAATTCAAACCGTGCTACAGTTCGCCGCGCACAGTGCGGAAGCGTAAGTCTCGCGCCCGTAATGTGATTCTTCCCGAGAAGAGGCCTTCACGTATCCCGCTCCGATACTCGATCGACCACAGATGAGTTCGTGACGCCTGTACGATAGAGGCTGTCGCCATGCCTCGTTCGCAGATCCAGACCGCCACGCCGGACGAGACGCAATTCGCAGCGCTGGCACGCAAGAAGCACACACTCATCCCTGTGTACCGCACCGTGACAGCAGACCTGGAGACGCCGGTGTCGGCCTTTCTGCGGATCGCCGCGCAGGAGCCGGAGGCGTTCCTGCTGGAATCCGTGGAGGGTGGCGAGCGGATTGGCCGCTACACGTTTATCGGGATCCGGCCGTATAAGAAGATCGTCTCGCGCGGTACTGTGATTGTTGCGACAGAGGGCAAGCGGACGCGCCGCTTCGAAGGTGACATCTTCGACGAGGTAAAACGCGCGCTGAGCGAGCACCGTCCCGCGCGGCTGCCAGGCTTGCCGCCGTTCACCGCGGGCGCGGTCGGCTTCTTTGCCTATGACGTGGTGCGGCAGATCGAGCGCCTGCCAGAGACGGCAGTGGATGAGCTTGGCGTGCCAGACGCGTGCCTGATGTTCTTTGACGAGGTACTGGCCTTCGACCATGTGAAGAAGGAAATCTACCTCATCATCACTGCCGATCTCCTGCGCGAGCCGGACGCCGCGAAGGCCTATGCAAAGGCGCTGCGCAGGCTGGGCCGCCTGGAGAAGCAGCTCGCATCGCCTCTGCCCTTGCCAGCGAAACGTAGAAAAGCAGGCAAGCCGCTGGAACTGACGCCGCGCACGCCGAAGCGGCAGTTCATGAAGGCAGTCGAGCAGGTGAAGGAGTATGTCGCGGCTGGCGATGTCTTCCAATGCGTGCTGTCCCAGCGCTTTGATTGCGTGCCGGAGGTCGATCCCTTTGAGATCTACCGCGCATTGCGCATCATCAATCCGTCGCCGTACATGTACTTCATGCGCGTCCCGCTGCGGGCACCCGGCGCGGCCGCCGAAACGCCCGCATTCATCGTCGGCTCATCGCCAGAGATGCTGGTGCGGGTACAGGGTGGCCAACTGCGTTACCGGCCCATTGCTGGCAGCCGTCCGCGCGGCGAGGACGAGGCCAGCGACCGGCAGATGGAGGATGATCTGCGGCACGACGCAAAGGAAACGGCCGAGCATGTGATGCTCGTCGATCTGGGCCGCAACGATCTTGGCCGTGTCTCGGAGTATGGCTCCGTCCAGGTCAAGGAGTTGATGGTGGTTGAGCGTTACTCGCACATCATGCACCTGGTCAGCGGTCTCAGCGGCAAGCTCCGGCAGGACCTGAGTCCGATGGATGCCTTCCGCGCCTGCTTCCCGGCGGGCACGCTCTCCGGCGCACCAAAGATTCGAGCCATGGAGATCATCGAGGAGCTGGAACCAGCGCGGCGCGGCGTCTATGGAGGGTCGATCTTCTACGCCGACTTCAATGGCAATCTGGACAGCTGCATCGCCATCCGCACGCTGTTTATGCATGATGGCAAAGGGTCGATCCAGGCGGGTGCCGGTATCGTGGCGGACTCCGTGCCAGAAACCGAGTACGAGGAATCCGTGAACAAATCGAAGGCAGTGATCCGCGCCATCGAACGCGCGCGCTCCCACTAAGTCGTTACTGTCAGTGCGTAATGTCCCGAACAGATGTTAGACGAATGGCTACGGCGTCCATTCGCAGCCGGTTCTTACATGGGGTACGCATCATGAAACTCGACTCGTATTCCACTTCGCTGATATGGGCGTCGGTTATTGTGTTTGCTGTCCACAATGCCGAGGAGGCATTGAGCATTGAAGACTGGATGGGTAAGAACTTTCGTCCCTCAATCGCAGCGCGCTATAGCACGAAGTCTTTCATTGTCGCTTGCACACTGTTGTGGGTCGCATATGCCGTAATAGCGTTGCTAGCTGTCCGATTTCCCAGCGCCGCTGTTCTTAAAGTGTTTGGCGTTGCCTTTGCCGCCATTGTTGCCAATGGGTTCGTCCACGTACTCACAAGGCTTTTTGTTGGAAAATTGCAGCCAGGCATCTTGAGTGCGACAATACTTGTCCTGCCCCTTGGTGTTTTGCTCGCCTGGCACGCGATCGCCACAGGCGCACTAACATCACAGCAGGCTTTGGCGGCCTTTGTCACCGGTGCCGTACTTCAAATACCGTTGGCCGGTGGCACCATATTCGTCACTGATTTCTTGTTTAGACTAAAGGAAAGGATCTTTCAGAAATGACGGTCATCCTGGATGATTATAAGATCGCATTTGACCTGCTACAGGTGAGTAGACTCGCATGAGTGTAACGGAAACACACTCGAGCTTTGACCTGGGCACCATGTCAAAGAGCGATGTCTACAAATTGGTGGCGTCAGTGGTGATGCCGCGTCCCATCGCGTGGATCACTAGCATTGACGCCGAAGGTGTGGTGAATGCCGCGCCCTTCTCGTTCTTCAATCTGCTGTCCAGCGATCCGCCACTGGCTGCGGTGGGCTTCTCTGCGGCGAGCGACCGCGAGGGCAAGGACACGCTGGCGAACATTCGTGCGACCGGCGAGCTGGTCATCAACCTGGTGTCTGAGGAGTTGGCGCAGGCGATGAATGTGACCGCGATCGATGCGCCGCGCGGAATCAATGAGCTTGCGCTGGCAGGTCTGGCCACTGTTGAGGTCGGCCGGGTCAGGCCGCCCCGCATCCATGCCGCTCCGGTGTCGATGGAGTGCCGCACCTTCCAGATCATCGAGCCGGGCGGCGAGAGCACGATTCTGCTGGCGGAGATACTCCAGGTGCACGTGCGCTCGGATGCCTTTGAAGACGAGACCCGCCTGCGCATCGATCCGCATGTGCTGGGGCTGATCGGCCGGATGCATGGCGGTGGCGGTGGCAGTTACTGCAGGACACGCGACCTCTTCCAATTGGACAGGCCCGCATGGCCGAAGACCAGCAAGCAGACCTAGCGCGAGAGGCGGACGACCATACCGACCGTCACGCCCGCATTGTTGGCGAAGCTGCTGACCGGGATCTTCACCGGCGCTGGGTCACCAGGGATTACCTGCAAGCTGGAGCGGCGGTTCAGCCGGTAGCAGATGGCGAAATCGTAGGACGAACCATCGTCTGTGTTGAAGCGCTGCGCCTGGATGCGGCGTGCGAGACCGCCGATGGGACTTGCCTGCACCAGGCTCAACATGCCCGGTTCCTCTGGCAGCGGAGCATTTTCGACGCTGATGCGCGACGGCTTACGAGCCGCGCGGGCGGCGTGCTGCTCGCCTACGGCGTTGAAGCGCAATGGCGCGATTGCAACCGAGGGCATATCGGGCAAAGACTCTGCCGTACCGGCTGAAACAGGCCGGGCTCGTTCTCCAATAGGCGTTACAGAGAAGACTGGCACTGACGGCTCGGCAAGGCTGGCAACCAGCGTCGCGGCTGGCGCATTGGCTGCGGCTTCAGTATGGCGATCTGCGGCGGCATGGGCGGCCACAGAGGGCAGGAGAAGAGCGAGGGCGAAGCAGAGCTTGGGGGAGGTCATGCGGTTGTCCTTTCCAGCCTTATCGGCCTGGAGTTGCCCGTCGCCGCCGTAACGATGCGTACGACTTCGCTACATCTGATTGGAACGCGCATGCGATACAAACTGTTGCATCCTCTCGCTGGCTATAGCGAACGGTCCGCCTGTCGTAGGGAACGTCCGATCTTCGCCGTCCGCCTGGTTGAGGCGATCAGCCAGGCAGGGGCTCCAGCTTGTGGATGTAGACAGCAACAGCCATGCCAAATCAGCCTAGGAAACTATAACTTTCAAGGTCGCGACATTAAGGCGGGAACGCCATCCTGCCCGGAACTATCAATAAGACGGACATGGCTGAGCATCTTTGCTCAGCGTTGCGTCGCCAAGCCGTCTGTGCAGAGTAGCCATCGTGCCAGCGCTTCGACGCAGGGCTGATCCGCGGAGGCGTGCATCGTGCCAGCAGCGCTAGACTAAGGGTGGAGCGCGCATGGTTTTCGTGCTGGACAACTACGACTCGTTCACCTACAACCTGGTGCAGTACATGGGAGAACTGGGCGCGGAGATGGTGATTCGGCGTAATGACGAGGTGTCGCCGGAAGAGATTGAGGCGATGCGCCCGGAACGCATCCTGATCTCGCCGGGGCCGTGCACGCCGCAGGAGGCGGGCTGTTCCATCAGCCTGATCCAGCATTACGCGGCGAAGAGCAAGCGGACGCCGATTCTGGGTGTGTGTCTGGGACATCAGGCGCTAGGCGCGGCCTTTGGCGGCACTGTGGTACGCGCCGCGCGGCTGATGCACGGCAAAACCAGCGAGGTGGAGCATGATGGACGCACGATCTTTGCCGGGCTGGAGCCGAAGATGACGTGCACGCGGTACCATTCGCTGGTGGTCAGCCCGGAGGGGCTGCCGGAGGCGCTGGAAGTCTCCGCGCGCACGCAAGACCCAGAGGGCGAGGTCATCATGGGGCTGCGTCACCGCGATCTGCCTATCGAAGGTGTGCAATTTCATCCGGAGAGCGTCCTGACCAGCCACGGCAAGCAACTAATCGCGAACTTCCTGAAGATGTGACCATGCGTTCCTGCTCAATCCCGCTTTCCGCTGCGTGTCTGGCGGCCTGCATCCAGCCCATGTCCGCGCAGCAGTCCATCGGCTCGTTGAAAACGGAAGGCGCGGAGATCAGCGGGATGGTGACGGTGAGCAGCGGCCACGCGACGGTGGCCAATGGCGGAACCATCTCGACCTCCGCGCAACCCGCAGAGATCGCTCTAAGCCGTGGTGGATCGGTCAAGGTATGCGCCGGTTCGTCTGTCCGGTTATCACAGCCAACATTAGGAGTGGCGCATCCACCACTGCTGACAGCACTGAATCGCGGTGCACTCGAACTCCGCACAGGAGCGGAAAAGAACGACGTGATCCTGACACCCGATCTTCGGTTCGAGCTGTCCGATGCAGCGCCTCTGAATTTGCGGATACGCCTGGTGGCCAACGGCGATACTTGCGTCGACAACGCGGGCAAGGACGCGCCCATGCTGCATGCAACGGAGGCGTTTGGGACCGGCGCGTACTTTGTCCGGCCCGGCCAGCGCGTGCTGTTTGAGCATGGCAGCTTAAGCGAGGTGGTGGATCACGAAACGTCCAATTGCGGGTGCCCGGGGTCTGACGCACTGGTGCTGGCTGGGAGAGGCAAACGTGGGGACGGCAAGGTGCCGGCCCAGGCCGCGCAGGTCAATCCGTTTCCAGAGGCGGTAAGCCAGGGTTTACAGCAGCCCACGGTACCACAGGCGGCAAGCGACCAGACACATGTGCAGGTGTCCAGTACGCTGAACTACAGTGGTCCGAAGAACACCGTGACCGGTCCGCCGGGAGAATCGACAAGCCCAGCCGCAGCGGGAACAGTTCCCCTAACAGACGGTGCGAGGCCTGCCGCGAGTGCACCGGTCACGGAAGCCGTGCCCACGCCCGTTGCCGCGACACCACCCACACAAACCAGGGTTGTGGAGACGGCACCACCGCCCGCTGGACCGAACGTTTTTCGCGCGATTGGGCATTTCTTCAAGCGGCTCCTCGGCGGCTCGTAGCGCTTCCCGGGCGCTACAATCGAAGAGCGAAACAGGCTTCCTCTGGATTTCCCAGCCGGTGGCACACGCCCAGATCAGCACTACAGGAGTAAACCCTATGGCGATTCCCGCCACCCAGATGCGCCCCGGCATGGTGATTAAGCATAACGAAAAACTGCACTCGGTCTTTGCCGTCGAGCATCGCACCCCTGGCAACCTTCGCGCCTTTATCCAGGCCAAGCTCCGCAACCTGGAGTCCGGTGCCATGTTCGAACACCGCTTCCGTTCCGGCGATGTGATTGAGCGCGTTATTGTGGACGACGTGCAGATGGAATTTTTGTACAACGACGGTGACGAATACATCTTCATGGACATGAACAACTACGAGCAGACGTCGCTGGGCCGCGACATCCTGGGCGACGCGGTAGACTACATGTTGCCAAATATCAAGGTGGATATCAGCTTCATCGACGGCAAGCCGGTTGGCGTGGAACTGCCAAACGTAGTCGAGATGACGGTCGTCAAGACTGAGCCAGGCATCAAGTCTGCGACAGCATCCTCCGTCAGCAAGCCCGCAACGACGGAGACGGGTCTCGTCGTGCAGGTGCCAGCATTTATCAACGAAGGTGAAAAGATACGCATCGACACAGCGGAAGGCGCATACATGAGCCGCGCATAGAAAAAACAGTGACGAGAACGGACCTACAACAACATTCGCAGGATGGATGAACCGTTCATCCTTGATGTCCGCAAAAAGGTCGGGGAATCTGACTATGGTGCGCGGTTTGGTAGCCAAACTTTCGGAGGCTCTTACGTTGAAGACGCATTCATCTACCGAATACGCTAAACGGATTGGCGCTGGAGCGCTTTCCTAACTCCACCATAGTAGCTGGGAGCACGTAGCGCTTCCGCACCATTATCCGAGAAAGCCCAAACTGGTCGTCGTGAATCCAGCCAGCGTGGGGAAGACCTGTGCCAGCTGTGATGGCTGAACGCCAAACCATTGCGCAAGGGTGGACGCGTACTGCACGCTCGCGGTGGACGGAATCCAGCGGCCATTGCTGCCGCTGTCGTCCGGTCCGCCCAGCGCCAGCGTCGGGTACGCACCGTACATCGTGTTGCCCTGCACGGAGCCGCCGACGACGAAGTGGTGCGATCCCCAGCCGTGATCGCTGCCTCCGTTTGAATTGGGCTGCATGGTGCGGGCGAAGTCTGACATGGTAAAGGTGGTCACGTCGTTTGCGACGCCCAGTTCCTGGGTTGCCTGGTAAAAGGCACCCACGGCGGCGTCAATCTGACTTAGCAACCCGCTCTGCAGGTTGAGCTGGTTGCTGTGCGTATCGAAGTTGCCGATGCCGGCAAAGTAAATCTGCCGGTCCACACCAAGCGCCGAACGCACGGAGATAAGTTGCGCGATCTGCTGCAACTGCGCCGCGAGGCTATTGTTGACCGGGAAGACGGTTTTGAGCGGCGATGCTGAAGAAGAGGCGTCGGCCAGCGACTTGGCATACTTGTACGCATCTGCCGTGATGCCGTTATCCGCTGTCACAAGGGAGATGCCGCTATTGAAGGTGAGCAGCGACTGTGCGGCTGCGCTTCGGGCAGAGCACTCCGACCCTTCAGAGCAGGCGGCCCCCGTCAGATTGCCGGGCGTGACGGAGACCGGCGTGGTGCTGGTGCCATTGCAAAAAAGCGTGTCTCCCGCGACGCTGGTGATCATGGGCAGCGACGCCGACTTGTTGTAGACACCGGCCATGCTGTCGGCAATGCGGCCCGCCCAGCCTGTCGCGGTACTGCCGCTCGGAGCGACGTTTTGCCACTCTTCCTGCTGGTCAGGATGCGAGAAGAGGTTCACCGGGTTCACGACCTTGCCGGCGAGATAGTTCGCGCGCGTGGTGGGTTGCAGCAGCGTTCCAACGTTGCTCACGATGGCCGCGGCGCCGCTGTTCACCAGCCCCTGCATCTTTGGCAGGCTCGGGTGCAAAGCATAGTTAGCCAGTCCAGGCAGCGTGAGCAGCGTGCTTTGATCAAGTGCCAGCGACGCGCGCAACGACTTATAAGCGCCATAGCCGTTGGTGTCGAACGGAATGACGGTGTTGTTAGCATCGTTGCCGCCGTACAGGAACACGCATACCAACGCCTTATAACTAGGGACGATGGAGGTGCCGCTGGCAAGCGCGTTCAACATGCCGAATGGACGAAGGCCAGCGACATTACCGGCAGCGGCCAACGAGGCATAGCGCAGAAACGAGCGGCGGCTGACGGCGGACTGATTGCGGCGGGCGGATGACATAGCGGAACTCCAAAATTCGATTGATGTGTAGTAAGCCCGAAAGTTATGTGATTACGAACTGCCTGGACTCTTGTGACTCAACTCACAACCCTTACTCGTTGCGTTCTAGTGCATGACCTTGTACTGCGAACTGCTCAGAATCAGGTAAACCGCCACGCGAACCCGTTGCCCGTAATCGGTCAACGGTGTGATCGCGTTCACGATGACGGACCGCATGTCAGATGGCATCTGTCCGTGCAGGAACAAGACACCAAGCGTGTCCGTAAGGGTGCCGGGATTGGCTGCTATCTTGCCCAATGTCGATGTCTTAGACAGATCCGTGCTGAATCCATTCAGCTTGCCGGTACTAAGGTAGTTTGCCAAGGAAAGCCTTTGATTCACGCTGGCCGTGTTCTCCAATCCGAACTCCGGTGCATTTGTATTGGTTCCCGGTACGACATACTGCGGCTCATAGAAGTTGAAGACGCTTGGAGACCGCATGGGTTGTTCACCGAGTTGGGAGGAGTAACCCGAGAGTGACATATAGGCCCAAAGATTAGTCGCGTCTGTATTCGTGCTGACGTACCCGAGCGCGCGCATCGCGGACGTGAGATATAACATCGGTTCGCGCAGGTGACCGCTATCGTAACTGGTGTTAGTGTCTCCCGCACGGGCCTCGGAGTCGGTCAGGATGGCCGTCAAAACAGCCTGCATATCACCGCGCACACCAGAACCGTTATTTACAAATACAGTGCTGACGCGCTGCACGTAACCCGAAGAGGGCGTACTTGTGACAAGGTGCTGGATAAGCTGCTTGCAGACGAACGGCGGCAGACTGGAATCGTTAAACAGATTGTCCAGTGCAATCTTCAGGTCACCCTTGGCGGTACCACCGGGAGAGATTACCACGCCGTTCAGCAAGGTTTTCTGCGTTGTGTCATGCGCGGAGTCCACTGCTGCCATGGGGCTGCTGTAGTTCGCCGTGTTATTCGGGAACTTAGAAGGAACACCACCCGTGCTGGAGGCGTAAGTCCATCCGGTAAATGTGTCGGCAAATGCCTGAACCTGGGCTTCCGTGTACTCGGGGATGGAGTTACCGCTGGCGTCCAGCTGCAGGGTGCCGTCATTATTCAGCCGGTAAAGACCTACTGAAAATAATTGCATCGTCTCGCGGGCAAAATTTTCATTTGCGTGCTGACCCTTCGCGGGCTTTGCGTTCTGAATCATGTTCAGATAAATGCCCATGGCGGGGGACAGTGTCACATCCTCCATGATGGTGCGCCAGTTAGTGAAAGCATCCGCGGCAAGGGTGTTGTAATACGGCACCATTGCGAGAGCATTGATGGACTGCGTACTGGTTACGAAGAGTTCCCCGAGGGAGAAGGCCACACGTTGCCGGAGTTGATCCGGTGCCGTCAATTCGGTCTGCCAAAATTCCGATTCCCAGCATGGTGCGGGCCCGTTCATGCACTGCGTGGGATAGGGGTTGGGTATCTGAGGAAGAACCGTCTGTGGCGTTCCAAACTGTTCCGTAAGCCATGCGGAGGTGCCAAGGCTCTGCACGTGAGCAATGCTGTCGCTGGTGGGACCAAAAGTAGCCTGATCCAGAAGGCGGGAGGCAGTTGCCACGCTGGTGCCGGGAGTGATGGGGATGATGGGGGTACCTGTGCTGCCCGTTGAACCCGTTGTACCAGTACCGGAACTGCTCGATCCGGTGTCCCCAGTCCCAGTGGACGAGCTTGTTCCCGCGCCGGAGGAGGTGGATCCCGTGCTGGATGACGAGGTTCCGCTGCCGCTGCCCGTTGCCGAGGAGGTTGTGCCAGAACTGGGAGTGGCAATGGTGGCCGCCTGCGCCGTCGATCCACCGGCACCACAGCCTGTAAGGTGAAGCGCGCAGACGACGAGGCCGGCTGCAATCAAAGTGGAACGGAACACGTACACGGGAAGTACCTCAAGGCGTTTCAGTGGATGTCTACAGGGTAGAACCGTTCCGCGCCCAAAAGTCTTGAATGTTGTGCAACTTTTTCGCACTCTGTGGAAAACTCCCGCTTCTTGAACTGAGACCAATACTCCGTATCGGCTCGCGTCCCACTTGCGTGAATTGGCAAGGTGGTTGCCACGGCTACTCGCGTCTTAAGAATTACCGCATGTTGCAGCGGCACTAACATCATGTCCACTCTGACGATCATTCGCGCGCTGTTTGGATACTTTTCGCTTGTCTTCATCGTGCGCATCGTTGGCCGCAGGCCTGGAAAGCAGCTCACCCCGTTTGAGTTTGTGCTGATCTTTTTCCTGGGAGGGCTGACGCTCACGGGCATGGTGGGCAATGAAGTCTCATTGACCAACGCCGTCTGCCAGATTTTAACGATTGCCTGCGGCCACTACATATTGGTGTGGTTGCGTATGCGCTCCTCGCGTATTGCCCGCTTACTGGATGGAACTGCGTTGATCTTGATGGAAGGCGGCACCTGGCGCAGCAGGACGATGCGCAAGCAGCGAATCTCGCCTGACGACGTCATGGCGGTCGGCCGCGATCAGGGACTGAAGGGATTTGACGAGATCGACACGGTCACGCTTGAACGCAATGGCGAGATCAGTATTGTGCCCAAGGAGGAGGACTGATGGCGGATAAGAAGCTGCTGGATCCGGTCAACGGCGACGAAGTTCCCAAGGTCGACAATGCGATCGCGGTGGGCGAGGATCTCACCTTTCAGGAACGCTGGTGGACCTTTGAGCGGATTATCTGGAGCATCTTCCTTCTCATTATTCTGGCGGACGTGCTGGGTGCTTTCGGTCGCGGATGGCTGGCCAAGGCGGAACTGCACGGTGCCGGCACGGGCATGGACGTGAAATACGAGCGCGTCGCACGCGCCATGACACCGTCCGTGATGACGATCAACTTCCAGCCAACCGCAGTGCACGACGGAAAGGTGGAACTGTTCGTCAGTGACTCGCTGATACAGCAGCTTGGCACACAGCGTGTGGTGCCGCAACCGGAGCGCTCCACCATTGGACAGGGAGGTATCACGTACACCTTCGCCGCGTCCGCTCCGCCCGCGCAGATTCAGTTCGAAATGCAGCCGTCGTTTCCGGGCGTGCATGGATTTCAACTGCAGGTACCTGGCATGGAGCGCACGGGCGCGCGCGTTACCGTGGTGCCGTAATGGCGACAATTCTGCATGCAATCTTCGGCTATATCCTGCTGACGCTGGTCGTGCGTGTGCTGACGCGGCGGCCTGGCGCGCAGCTGACTCTGTTTGAGTTTGTGCTGGTGTTTCTGATGGGCGGCGTCATCATTCTCTCGACCGTCGGCAATGACCGCTCTGTGACAAATTGCACCTGCGCCGTGTTGACGGTGGGCTGCATGCACCGGTTTGTCTCCGGGCTGAAGCTGCGATACCCGCAGTTTGGCGTATGGCTGGACGGCACGCCACTAGTCCTGGCGCATGACGGCCAATGGCGGGAGCGGGTATTGTGCGGCATGCGGCTGGCACCGGAGGACGTCATGGCCTCCGCACGTCTGAACGGATTGCGCTCGTTCGAGCAGATCGACTACGCGATCCTTGAACGCAACGGCGGCATCAGCATCATCAAGAAAGAACAGGAAGAAAGCCAATAACGTGACGCGCCGGGGTGCACGATGGCAGACGAACCGCAGGGCAGTGAAGTAGAGACAAACATCCCCCAACGGCTTGACCGGCTGCCATGGTCGCGATGGCATACACGCATCATTGTCGCGCTGGGCACCTCATGGCTGCTGGATGGCCTTGAGGTGACCATCGTTGGATCGCTTTCTGGCGTCTTGCAAAGCAAGCAAGGACTGTCATTGAGCGACCCTCAAGTGACGGGTGCCGCGACGGTATATCTGGCAGGAGCCGTGCTGGGCGCGCTCTTCTTCGGATGGCTCACGGACCGGCTGGGGCGGCGCAAGCTCTTCCTGGTTACGCTCGCCACATACTCTATCGCGACCATCGCAACGGCGTTCTCACATAACTTCCTGTACTTCGCGATTGTCCGGTTTTTCACCGGATTCGGCATTGGTGGCGAGTATGCCGCCATTAACTCGGCAGTGGACGAACTGGTTCCAGGCAAGGTGCGCGGCACCGTTGATCTGATCGTGAACGGCACGTTCTGGGTGGGCGCAGCGTTGGGAACGGTGGCGACCTACTTTCTGCTGCACTCGGGTGGCCACCTGCAGGCAAGCGGGTGGCGCTATGCCTTTGGGATTGGCGGTGTGCTGGGGGCCGCCGTGCTGCTGCTGCGGCTGGGCGTGCCAGAGAGTCCACGCTGGCTGATGCTGCGCGGGCATGAGGACGAGGCGAACAAGGTTGTGACGATGATCGAGCATGAGGCCACCCGCGGTAATCCGGCCAGCCTGCCCGCACCGGAAGGTTCGTTGCGCATCGCGGTTCGCGACCACACGCCGTGGGGCGAGATCTTCGGTAACATCATGGGTGCCAACCGCTCCCGGTCCTTTCTGTCACTGGTGCTGATGGTGGGACAATCATTCTTCTTCAACGCTGTCTTCTTCACATACGCCTTGGTTGTGAAGCAGTTCTACCATGTGCCGGACATCGACTTGCCAATGCACCTGCTGCCATTTGCGATTGGCAGCTTCTTCGGGCCGCTCTTGCTCAGCAAGCTGTTTGATACGGTCGGCCGCAAGCCGATGATCACCTTGACCTATGGTCTCTCCGGCATCCTGCTCATCGCCGCTCTGATTCCGTTTGGCATGGGCATCATCGGTTCGCGTGGTCTCGGGATCATGTTCACGCTGATCTTCTTTGTTGCGTCCTCGGCGGCCAGCGCTGCATACCTGACGGTATCGGAGATCTTTCCGTTGGAGTTGCGCGCGTTCGCCATCGCGCTGTTCTACTCCATCGGAACGCTGCTGGGCGGCGTGGGCGCGCCGCTGCTCTTTGGCTATCTGATCAAGACGGGATCGCACTGGGCCGTCGCTGCCGGGTACGCGCTGGGTGCCGCACTAATGCTGGCCGGCTCGCTCTGCGAGTGGAAGATTGGCGTCGAAGCCGCTGGCCAGTCCCTGGAAAATGTCTCAAAGCCGCTGCAAAGCCGGTGATATCGCAGTTCATTCGAATGCTGGAGTACGCCAGGCCGCTGCTACTCTAAAGCATCACTGGAGTTCACGATGCGGTGTGCTCGATCAGCCCTGCTGATGCTGCTGATTGCAATGGGTGTAGTCTCAAGCCGGCTTGCGGCAGCGCAAGATCCAGTGCAGCACGACTTCGTCCTCCACAATTTCCGGACCGAGGGTGGAGCCGTGCTGCCCGAGGCGCACATCGTTTACGGCACCTACGGCACGCTGAACGGCACGGGTAGCAACGCCATTCTGCTGCCCTCGCACTACATGGCCAACCTGCATGGATATGAGTGGCTCATCCGCTCGGACAAAGCGCCAAACCAGGCGCTCGACCCGGGCAAGTACTTCCTGATTACCACCGAGCTCTTCGGCAATGGCCGGTCCTCCTCGCCTTCCAACACGCCGGAGCCGTTTCACGGACCACGCTTTCCGCGCATGACCATCCGCGACAACGTCAACGCAGTGCATCAACTGCTGACGGAAGAGTTGCACATCGCGCATCTGCGCGCGGTCATCGGCTTCTCCATGGGTGCGCAGCAGGCGTTTCAATGGGCGGTCAGTTATCCGGACTTCATGGACCGGGTGGTGGCCACCTCCGGCACGGCCAAGACCTACGGCCACGGCATCGTCCGGCTGGAGGGGCAGATTGCTGCCATTGCCGCCGATCAGACCTTCAACGGTGGCGACTACACCGCGCAGCCCGCGAAAGGTCTTGAGGCATTCGGTGCGGTCTGGGCCGGATGGCTCTACTCGCAGGAGTGGTGGCGCAAGGAGCTGTGGCGCACCAACACACCGCCTGGAACGACATTCGAACAGGTGCTTGACCGCTTCCACAAAAGCTTCATCCCCGGCGCGGATGCCAACAACCTCATCCTGCAGATGCGCACATGGGAGTCCAACAACGTGGGCACGACGCCCGGCTACAACGGTGACACCGAACGCGCGCTCCGCTCTATCCGCGTGCCGTTACTCTACATGCCGTCGGCCACGGACCTGTATTTTCCGCTCGAAGATGCGCGATACGAAGCGGCCATGATGCCAACAGCTAGGCTGGTGCCCATTCCATCGTTATGGGGCCACACCGCGGGCGCGGGCAGCAACCCGGCAGACCGGAAGTTCCTCAACGACACCATTGCTGAGTTCTTAGAAAAGTAAGTGCAAGTCCGTCGTCACCGCTTGCGCAGGTAGATCGAGATCTCCAGGGCAGAAGCCGTAAACGGATCTAGGTATCGAACGCCGCCAGCAACGGCCCGATCTTGCGCATCCTCGGTCAGTATCGTTCTGCAGCCATGACGGCGTACGGTCGCCCAAAGCAGCGTGTCCCAGAACTGGACAGGCCTGCGCTCATGTTGCAGCAGAGCTTCCGCAAAATCGTCCGTGGAAGCAGCCACCACTTTCGTGGTCTCCCGCACTTCGCGTAAAAGGAATCTTGCTTCGGCTGCTTGCTCCCGGCGCTTGCGCCAGATCGCGTAGTACGCCTCACCTAACGCTTGCACTGTCATCACACAATTCAGCGAGGCCGCGGAAACGACGAGATCGACGGCCAATCTATGTTTCGCACCAGCTGTGCTGTCAACCGCGTAGAACAAGATGTTCGCGTCCAGCGTGTACAGTTCAGTCACGCCCGTGCATCTCGTCCTTAGAAGGGGCAACGCCACCGAGCGGAATGCCTTTCATCAACCGCCGTCGAAGTTCCTCCAGCCGCTTCTCGCGTTTGCGGTTTTCAGTTGCGGCGCGAAACGGAATGATCTCAGCGATGGGTACGCCGCGCCGTTCCACGATCAGGTGTTCCCCCGCTTCAACATCCGCAATACAAGACGAGAAGTTCTGGTTGGCTTCACGCATCGACACACGGCGCATGATGAGTCTCCTGAGCAGATTGTAGTACGTCACTACATTTGAGATGGGACTGCTAAACTTTAGCAGCTATGCAATATCGTTCTGGAAGCCAGATTCGCGAAGATTTCCTGCGTTTTTTTGAGGAGAAGGGGCACCGCCGCGTGCACTCGTCCTCGCTTGTGCCGCACAACGATCCCACGCTGCTCTTCGCCAACGCCGGCATGAACCAGTTCAAGGATGTCTTCCTGGGCACGGAGCAGCGCTCCTACACGCGCGCCACGTCGTCGCAGAAGTGCGTGCGCGCGGGCGGCAAGCACAATGACCTGGAAAACGTCGGCTTCACCCGCCGCCACCACACCTTCTTTGAGATGCTCGGCAACTTCAGCTTTGGCGACTACTTTAAGGGGGACGCCATCGCCTACGCGTGGGAGCTGCTGACCTCGCCGGAGTGGTTCGGCATCGACCCGGCCAGGCTCTACGTGACCATCTTTGAGGGCGACGCGCAGACGCCGCGCGACGACGAAGCCGAGCAGTTCTGGCTGGGTGTCGGTGTGCCAAAGGAGCGCATCTACGCTCTGGGCGCGAAGGACAACTTCTGGCAGATGGGCGAGACCGGCCCCTGCGGCCCATGCAGCGAAATCTATTACGACCTCGGCCTTGAGGCCAGCGAGACCGGTGAGGACAAGCCTTTCGGCGAGGACGACCAGCGCTACATGGAGATCTGGAATCTCGTCTTCATGCAGTTCGACCGCACCGTGACACCCGGCGGCGCAGCGGAGCTTACGCCGCTGCCCAAGCCCTCTATCGACACCGGCATGGGCCTGGAACGCATCGCCTGCGTGTTACAAGGAAAGTTATCGAACTATCAAAGTGATCTGTTTACGCCACTTATCGCAAAAGCCACCGAGTTAACGAACTACAGCCTGCCAAGCAACACGACGCACAAAGCAGACAATGGCGTAGATGGCACACAAGCGGGTGCCCCACCTTTGCCGAAGGCTAAGGTGGGTTCTTCGGCAAACGAGAACGTTCCCGTCTCAGCAAGTGTCATCCTGAGCAAAGCGAAGGATCCCGACGCACTGACCCAGGCAAAGCTCCCATCAGGCTTTCTAGCCGACGAAGCCGCCATCAGCGATGCGAAAGGCGCAGCCTCCCTACGCATCATCGCGGACCACGCACGTGCGGCAACATTCCTCATCGCTGATGGCGTAAATCCCGCGAACGAAGGCCGCGGCTACGTGCTGCGCAAGATTCTGCGGCGCGGCATCCGGCATGGACGCCTGCTGGGGCAAGAGCAGCCCTTCATGCACGAGATGGTGCATGCGGTGGTCGGCGAAATGAAAGTGGCATATCCCGAGCTTGTAGGTGCCGCAGATCGTGTGAGCAAAACGGTTCTGCAGGAGGAGCAGCAATTTGCCCGGGTACTTACAAAGGGCTCCGATCTTTGGGACTCCCTTCTTTATGTAAAGCGCGATGAGCGGAGGTCACGCTGGTTTGATTTCACTCGTGAACTTGCTTCTGACAAGCCCGAAGCAAGCGCGCTGATCTACACGTACGACAGGACTGCAGATGCAGAATCAATGTCGATGAACTTTGGCAACGTACCCGAGTTCATTCGAGCTAAATACTCGCCATCTTTAGCAGAGCCTCTCCTTTCTCGTTGGGAATCGATACTCAACGCAACAGTTTCGGTTGAAGGCAAAGAAGCCTTTCACCTCTATGAGACTTATGGCCTTCCACTCGACTTTATGGTCGATGCAGCACGTGATGCCGACATCGAGTTCGACATGGTCGGTTTTGAGCGCGCCAAAGAAGAAGAGCAAGCCCGTGCGCGCGCCTCATGGAAGGGCGGCTCGCAGAAGACCGCCAGCCCGGTCTACACCAATCTCGAGAAGACAGACTTTGTCGGCTACACCGGCCTGCGTGCCGATGATGCGACGGTGCTGGCGCTGGTGAAGGATGGCATGGGAGTGCAGGTGTTGCAGCCCGGCGATGAAGGCGAGGTCGTACTGGACCGCACCAGCTTTTACGCCGACAGCGGCGGCCAGGTGGGCGACACCGGCTGGCTGTATCCCACGGACCACACCGGTGCGCTGGCCGATGTGCATGGCTGCACCAAGCCGGTGCAGGGGGTCTTTGCGCATCGCGTAACGGTGCGCCGTGCGATTGCTGTCGGAGATACGCTGGGTGCCGTGGTGGACGGCACGGAGCGCGCCGCGACCATGCGCAACCACACCGGCACGCACCTGCTGCACGCCGCCTTGCGCGAGGTGCTGGGGCCGCACGTGAAGCAGGCCGGGTCGCTGAACGACCGCGCACGCCTCCGCTTTGACTTCTCGCACTTTGCGGGTGTTGCTGACGAGGAGTTGCAGGAGGTCGAAGACATCGTGAACCGCGAAGTCCTGTCCAACGTGAAGGTTGAGACCTTCGTGGACGTGCCCATCGACACCGCCATCAACGAGTTCAAGGCCACTGCGCTGTTCGGCGAAAAGTACGGCGACAGGGTACGCGTGGTGAAGATTGGCGACTTCTCCACCGAACTCTGCGGCGGCACGCACACCTCTGCCACCGGCGAGATCGGCCTGATCAAGCTGACCGGCGAAAGCTCCGTGTCATCCGGCATCCGCCGTGTTGAAGCTGTGACCGGCACCGGATCGTTGCGCGAGTTCCGCCGCGACTTCGAAGTCGCAAAGGTCGTCTCGTCTCTGACCGGCGGCGCGACGGACTCGCCCGCCGCCGCACTGCAAACCAAGCTGTCGCAGCAGGAAGAGGAGTTGCGCAAGCTGCGCCGCGAGCTGGACCAGGCGCGGATGAAGTCCGCCTCGTCCGCCACGGAAAACGCCGCCGCCTCAGCGGTCGAGGTGAAGGGCATCAAGGTGCTGGCGCAGCGCGTCTCCGGGCTGGATCGCAACCAGCTGCGCTCGCTGGTGGACACTCTGCGGGCACGGCTGGGCAGCGGCGTGGTCGTCCTCGGCGCGGCAACAGAGGACGGCAAGGTCGCGCTGATCGCGGGCGTCACCAAGGATCTCACCAGCCGCATTCAGGCCGGCAAAGTCGTGGGCGCGCTGGCCGCAAAGGTCGGCGGCAAGGGTGGAGGCCGCCCCGATCTGGCTGAGGCGGGTGGCAGCGATGTATCTGGACTTGATGCTGCGCTGTCGCAGGCGAAGGATGTCGTTTCTGAGCTGGCGGGCTAGCTATGTGATCCGTGCAAATGTTTTTCACGTGAAACATTTGCAGAGGAGCAGCAACGATCATGCCGGCCCTGCCATGCTGCAAGTCAGCAAAGCCAGGAGCCCTCTTCTCCAGCACAGTCTGACGATTCGCCTGACACGTCGGCCATCCGTGTCGCGAAAGCAAAGCCGCGCACGCCTGTAACATCATAAGAGCGCATGTTTATCGATGAAGCAAAAATCCGGGTCAAAGCGGGCGATGGCGGCAACGGCTGCATGGCGTTTCGCCGTGAGAAATTCGTTCCACGCGGCGGTCCATCCGGCGGCGACGGTGGCCACGGCGGCGACGTGCTTATGCGTTCGTCGGAAAAACACAATACCCTCGTCCACTTCCGCTTCAACCCCGAGCACAAATCCGACCGCGGCACCCACGGCGAAGGCTCCAACATGAGCGGTGGGAGCGGCGAACACCTCACCCTCGCCGTCCCCATCGGCACGCAGGTCTTCGACAACGAGACCGGTGACCTCATCCACGACTTCCAGCACCCCGACGACGAGATCGTCGTCGCGCGCGGCGGCCGGGGTGGCCGGGGCAATCAGCACTTCGCCACCTCCACGCACCAGGCCCCCCGCGAACACGAACTTGGCCGCCCTGGTGAGGAGCGCCATCTCCGCCTGGAACTCAAGCTGCTGGCCGATGTGGGCCTCGTGGGCTACCCCAACGTGGGCAAATCGACGTTGATTTCGCGTCTTTCCGCCGCCCGGCCCAAGATCGCCGACTACGCGTTTACCACGCTGGAACCAAACCTCGGTGTCGTAAAGGTTGGCGACTTTCCGCACCAGCAATCGTTCGTGATTGCCGACATGCCCGGCCTGATCGAGGGGGCCAGCCAGGGCGCGGGCCTCGGCATCCAGTTTCTCCGCCACATTGAGCGCACCGCCATTCTTGCCCACCTCGTGGACGTCTCCGACGGCAGTGGCCGCCCCGATCCTGTCGAGGACTTCAAGGTCATCAGCGCCGAACTGAAGGAGTTTGGCCACAGCCTCGAAGACAAGCCCGTCCTCGTAGTCGCCGCCAAGATTGACGCCGCCAACCCCGACAAGCTCAAGAAGCTGCAAGCCTACGCCAAGCGCCGCAAGCTGCCCTTCCATGCGGTCTCTGCCGTCACCGGCGAAGGCATCGAAGCCCTGAAGTTTGCCCTCGGGCAAGCCGTCGAAAACCACCGCAGCGGAATCGAAATCACCCCGCCACCCCCGCCGTCCGCACGCAAACATAAAAGCGCCTACCCAGCGCCACCTCCCAGCAAACGCACGGCACGGTGAGCGTTAGAGTTGTACGGCATGTTCGCCGATGAAGCGAAAGCAATCGTCCAACATGGAAGCGAAGAAAGCTGTAGACAACGCGTCAATTCCAAGGGATACTCAGCAAGAAAATAGGGCTGCATCTGTTGAGATCGTTTTTGATGCTCGCATCCCTGGCTCGAAATTGATCGTCCAACATGTTCGGCAGCTAAACTTGGCGTGGCCGAGGATCAGAAATGTTTCGTATTAAACCCATTCTTTCAAGCCGCCTGATTGCCACTCCTTCTTTTCTGACTGGCTACGCTCGCGCTCTCGATGTAGCTGGAACTTTCGATTCATACAACGTCAGCAACTCTGAATACGAAGCTGACGCACGCGCTTTAGCTAACGATTGGAAAATCGTTGGTCGTCAACTGCGTGAGGCTCTTGCATCGGAATGAACGAGCACAACATCTCAGAGAGATAGATTAACTCATGTTCAGAGTACAAGCCGAATACCCTTATTTAGAAGCTAAGACAGCTACTGCATGAGCGTAACCAAAGATACGGTTTCGTTGCTCCTCGGTGCGTTGGGTTCGTTACTTGGACTCATCAACACTTGCTTTGTGCTGCTGCAAAGGCGAACCAAGCTGAAAGTGAAAGCCTCGTACGCGAAGGACGGAGGTCATTTCTATCTAAGCGGACAATCTTACGGAGACATGGTCTGTGTAGAAGTAACAAATCTCAGTAATTTTCCGGTGTACATCTCTGAGGCGGGGTTCACTATTCCCGGCACAAAGCGAAGGATGGTGATTGCTCAACCGATTACCACCGACCATAATAAATTCTCTCGTGAACTAAATGCGGGTCAGTCTGTCAGCGGCTATTCTCGAGACAATGCAGTGCGACTATCCACTGGGCGTGCCTATGTGACTTTAGCAAACGGCCGTACATTTTATGGCTCGTGCTTGTGACCGTTCTAGAACACCAGTCGTTAGTAACTTACGGGATCGTATGCTTTGTTTTATTGAGTTCAACAGGCGTCTGCATTGTTTTATCCTTGCTGTGTCGAAGAACGCTGTGGAATGCCATTCTCCAACTCTGCTTGTATCACTAGGGGCTATCGCAGTCACCTTAGGCCTTCTAGCGCAGGAGGTCACGCGCAACCCAAAGGCTGACCTCCTCAAGCGGCCAGAAGTCGTGCGCGGTCAAGCCCTCTTTCAGCAAAACTGCGCCGCATGTCACGGCACCAATGCAACCGGCGGCATGGGGCCAAACCTTATCGCCTCCACGCTGGTCCGCCACGATCTGCAGGGCGACCAGATTGGCACCATCGTCCATCAAGGCCGTCTGGAAAAAGGCATGCCAGCCTTCCCGCAGATCACAGACGCGCAGGTGCGGGACATTGACGCGTTCGTCCATGCCCGCATCGATGCCAGCATGCGCGCCTCAGCCCTGGGAGCCAGCGCCTTTGGCGGTCAACTCACCGTGGGCAACGCCGCCGCGGGCAAGCGCTACTTCCAGGTCCACTGCGCCTTCTGCCACAATCCCACGGGAGACTTCGCCGGTATCGCCAGCAAGCACGATCCCGCCGAACTCGAAGGCCTGATCCTCGCTCCAAAAGCAGGCCCAGCCACCGGCACGCTCATCCTCGCCAACGGCCAAAATCTGCACGGCACGGTCCTGCACGCCGACGAGTTCTCCGTCACCCTGCGGGACGCCTCCGGCCAGACGCACACCGTTGAGATGACGCACGGCGCGCTTTTCACCGCAGACGACCCGCTCCGCGCCCACCGCGACCTGCTGCCCACCTACACTGACAAGGACATCCATGACGTCTTCGCCTACCTGGAAACCCTCAAGTAGCCGCACAAACACGGGTGCCCCACCTTCACGCGCAGCGTTAAGGTGGGTCCGGACAGGCACGAAATTCCTGGGGACTGCCTGTCTCCTGCTGACAGGTGTCATTCAAGCCCAAACATCCCAGACGATCCCGTCCGTCAGCGACCAATGGCCCACCTACAACGGCGACCTCTCCGGTCGACGCTTCAGCACCCTCACGCAGATTAACAACACCAACGTCAAAAACCTCGCCCTGGCCTGGGCCTTCCCCACCCATGGCCTGGCTATCAAGGGCACACCGCTCGTCGTCAATGGTGTCATGTACTTCACCATCCCGGACAAGACCTGGGCCATCGACGCCGAAACCGGCGTCAAGCTATGGGAGTTCGACCGGCCCTCGCAAGGCAACAAGATCAACAACCGTGGCGTCGCCTACCTCCACGGCAAAGTCTACGTCGGCACGCCCGACGCCCACATGCTCTGCCTTGACGCCAAGACCGGCAAGCTGCTTTGGGACATCGAAGCCGCCGATAGCAAGGCCTACGGGTACTACATCGCCACCGCGCCGCTCGCCATCAGGGACAAGATCGTCTTCGGCACCTCAGGCGATGTGGCCGACGTGCCGCACTTCATGGAAGCCGTGGACCCGGACACCGGCGGAGTCCTGTGGAGGCTCAACACCATCCCCAAGCCCGGTGAGCCCGGCTCCGAAACCTGGCCGGACGCGAACGCCATGGCGCACGGCGGCGGCTCCATCTGGCTTACCGGCACCTACGACCCAGCGCTGAACCTGATGTACTGGGGCACCGGCAACCCGCATCCCGTGCTGGCCGGCAACGTTCGCGCCGGAGCCAACCTCTACACGTGCTCCATCCTCGCCATCGACCCGGACACCGGCACCATCAAGTGGTTTTACCAACCCTCGCCGCACGACACCCATGACTGGGACGCCGTCGAAACGCCCGTCCTCTTCGACGCTCCGGTCAATGGCAAGCCCCGCAAACTGCTCGCCCATGCCAGCCGTAACGGCTACTTCTTTATCCTGGACCGCGTCACCGGCGAGCACATCCTCACCTCGCAGTTCATCCCCACGGATTGGGCCAGAGGCCTGGACAGCAAAGGCCAGCCCATCGCCGACCCAGCGAAAGACGCCACCCCCGGCGGCTCCCTCGTCCACGCCGTCGGCAACGGTGCCACCAACTGGTACGCGCCCAGCTACGACCCCGAGACTCGCCTGTTTTACCTGAACGGCGAGGAGGGCTGGAGCTACTGGTACTCCGCGCTGGATGCGCAGGGGAAACCTGAGGACCACCAGGGCGGCTCTGCCATCTCCGTCTCCGAGCGCAGCCTGCTGGTCGCCATGGACACACAGACCGGCAAACCACGCTGGCAGCGCGAAGCCGGTCCCACCCGCTTCGGCGGAGGCATCCTCACCACCGCCGGGCACCTGCTTTTTACCGGCGACGCCCTCGGCAACCTGCTCGCGCTGAACCCTGCCACCGGCACACCGCTCTGGCACACCCGCCCCGGCACTAACCTGACCAGCGGCCCAGTCACCTACCTGCTCAACGGGCGGCAATACCTCACCATGGCAGCCGGAGATACTCTCTATACCTTTACCATGCCACGGTAAATTCTGAGGCTCACTTCGGATCCGCAGCCGCGATGGCGCACGGCTGCCTCCAGTGCACGCGGCTCGCCTGGGACAACGAGAAAGTGCTGTAAACATGAGCCATGCGGGCGTAGGCTGTATCTGCTAGTTCATTACTGAGGAGTGCTTATGTCCAGCGCCATGCATCCACCTATTGTTGCTTCGTTGCCGCAAGCGCCTGCGCGGACCCTCTCGCGCGACCGTGCTGCGGCAGGTGTGCCGTGGTACATCTGGACCGGCGTCGCGGGTATCTCCTCGGCGTCGATTGGGGCGGCGTGGGACGTGGCCTGGCACCGCTCCATCGGGCGCGATAGCTTCTGGACGCCCGCGCACCTGATGATCCAACTCTGCGGCATCCTGGCTGCGGTGGTTGGGCTGTACCTGGTATACGAGTGCACGTTCAACCGGCAGTCGAAGCTCCGTGCCGCCTCGGTCAGCGTCTTTGGCTTGCGCGCGCCCCTAGGCGTGTTTCTGGCGGGATGGGGCGGCGTGGCCATGATTACGTCCGCGCCATTCGATAACTGGTGGCACGCCGCCTACGGTTTGGACGTGAAGATCGTCAGTCCGCCACATACGCTGCTCATCCTGGGCATTCGCGCGGTGTCGCTCGGTGTGTTCTTCCTGATCCTGGCGAGCATGAATCGCGCGGCCGCTGAAGGTGCGCGCAGCTTTTCCACATTGCAGAAGCTGCTGCTGTACCTGGGTGGCCTCACGGTCGGTGGGCAGATGTTCTTCTTGCAGGAGTACACGTGGGACGTGGGCCTGCATCGCGCGATTGCGTATGTGGCCATGGCCATCGCCGTGCCGGTGATCTTTGCCTTGATCTCCCAGGCGTCCCGCTTTCGCTGGGCGGCGACCGCGACTGCTGCCATCTACATGGCCTTCATCATCGGCGAAATTCTCGTCTTCCCGTTGGTCTCGGCCGAGCCGAAGCTGGGACCGGTCTTCAACCCGGTAACACATCTGATCCCGGCGAAGTTCCCCGTTTTGATCATCATTCCAGCCTTGGCGCTGGATCTGCTATGGCAGCGGACAAAGGCGTGGAGGACGTGGCAGATCGCTGCTGTCTCTGGCGTGGTGTTTGTCGCGGTGCTGTTCGCGGTGGAGTGGCCGTTCGCGAAGTTCCTGCTGTCGAAGGCAAGCGAGAACCGCTTCTTTGGAACGACGTACTTCGACTACAACGCATCGTCTGAGAGTGCTGACCGCGCACGCTTTTTCTTTACGCCCGATCACGGCCTGACGCTGTGGCTCGCCCTTGCGCGTGCTTCGCTGTACGCAGCGATTTCTACTGCGGTCGGCCTCTTCTTCGGGCGGTGGATGCGCGGAGTGCAGCGATGACGTTCGCGCGCCGTTGGCTCATTCTGGCCGCCCTGCTGGTCCTGCCGCTGGCGGCGCGCGCGCATATTGGCAGCAAGGACGTGTTTGAGCAGCTACAGGCCGGACCCTACAAGCTGTTTGTGACGATCCGTCCGCCGGTGGTTGTGCCGGGCGTGGCAACGGTGGAGATTCGCAGCTCCGGTCCGGAGGTGACGGCGCTCCACATTACGCCGGTACCCATGATCGGCGAAGCCAGCAAACACCCGCCCACGGCAGACGCGATGAAGCGGTCGGCAGCCGATCCGGCATTCTTTACCGGTTCGATCTGGCTGATGGCGTCTGGATCGTGGAAGGTGGAGATCGCGGCGGATGGCGCTCAGGGTTCGGCAAACGGCAGCGTGCCGGTTCCCGCCGTGCCGCTGTCCGTGCTCAGGATGAACCGTCCGCTGGGTTTGATCCTCGGTGCGCTGGGTTTGCTGCTTGCGGTTGGCATTGCCGGAATTGTCGCCGCCGCCACACGCGAATCGCGTCTGGAACCTGGTATTGCACCCACGCGAGACCGCAGCCGCCGTGCGTTGATGGATGGTGTTATCACCTTCGCTATTGTGGCGATCCTCATCTGGGCAGGTGGCAAGTGGTGGAACGTCGAGGCCGCCGATTACTCCGCCAACGTGTACCAGCCGCTGAACATGACGGCCACATTGCAGGACGATACGCTCCACCTGCGGATAGGAACGTACACGGCCCGAAATATCCGCCGCAGCCGCACCAATACCGATCTTCTGCCCGACCACGGCCATCTGATGCACCTGTATGCCATCCGCGAGCCCGGCATGGATGCGGTGTACCACTTGCATCCATCGCAGGTCGCGCCGGGTGAATTGAAGACAGCCCTGCCCAGCATGCCGCCGGGACGGTACAGGCTGTTTGCAGACATTGTGCACCGCAGCGGATTTCCTGAGACGCTGACCAGTACGCTGCAAATCCCGGACGGCTTTCATGGCGCGCCGCTGGATGCGGAGGACGCTGCCGCTACGCCAGCGTCGATCTCCGCTGGAGAACTTGGCGCGACGGATATGTTGCCTGATAGCTATCGCATGGTCTGGGACCGGCCTGCAACGCTCATTGCCAATGAGCCAATGGTTTTTCGCTTTCACCTGTTGAACGCACAGGGTAAGCCTGCGTCCGACGTTGTTCCGTACCTCGGGATGGCGGGTCATGCGGCCTTTGTCAAGACCGATTGGACGACCTTTGCGCATACCCATCCGGAGGGATCCGCGCCCATGCAAGCCATGATGCTGGCGAACGGCGATGCAGCGATGAACGGCATGACCACGAACGCGGCATCAGCTCCGGTCTCATCCACCGTCGAGTTTCCCTACGGCTTTCCATCGCCCGGTCGGTACCGCATCTTTGTGCAGATGAAACACGGCAACATCGTGGAAACCGGCACGTTTGACGCCGAGGTCAAGTAAGTCTCAGCAGCAGGCGCAGGTCTGTCCCTTCCGGGCGCGCTTCCCTTCCACGATGAGGATGGGAACGACAGTGAGCGCGGCGACCGCGTCAATCCAGTGCCAATGGAGAACGCGATGCAGCAGTTGGCCAACTAGAGTAATCGCCGCCAGATAGGCGCACGTCGCGGATTGCACGGCATCGGCTCGAAGCGCACGGTCACGCGTCTGTTCCGCGACCGCCTGTTTTTTGCGCGCCAGCACCGGCATCAGGACCAACGCGCCTACCGTAACTGCCATGCCGGGCAGGCTTGTCTCCGCGTCGTTGTGGAGCAGCAACCCGGCGATTGCTATCACCGTAACTGCTGCCGCCAGAACGTAGAGCAGCAACCCGCACAACCGTGCGGCGCGGGCAGGTGTGAGGTTTGCGAAGCGGGTGAACTGCAGCAGAACGGCCATCGCGGAGAGGACTTCAACGAAGCTGTCAGAACCAAAGGCGAGCAGGGAAGCGCTGTGGGCGCGCGCAGCCGACGTCAGCGCAACGGAACACTCCACCACCATCCATAGCAGCGTAATGTACTGCAGCCGCCGGATGTGGCGTTCCGTGTTGATGGCCAGCACTGCCGTTGCCATGGCTCGTCTCTTTGACAAGCATACGAGAGATTGGATCTAGCGTGAGTCCGGTCCCAGATAAATGCCGTGCCGTGGAATTGCACCAGCGCCTCGGCACTACGAGGAGATCGCGTAAGCGCGTGTCCTTCGCCGGTGACGAAGATGCCACGCCGCATGGCAAACTTCATGTTACCGTGGCGGCTATGCGCGTGGCCTTCTTCCCCGATTCGTTTCACGAGGTCAACGGCGTCGCGCACACGGCGCGAAACTTTGAGGCGTACGCGCGGCGGCACGAGCTGCCGTTTCTGTGCGTGCGTGCCGCGCCGCCTGGTACCCGAGGCAAGCCGAAACTCCAAACGGATGGACATCTTTGGACGTTGGATCTGCCGCGCAGCCGCGCCAGCATCGCGATGGAAAGTGACCTCAGCTTCGACCCCGCGTTCGCACGCTACTTCCGCACGATTGAGGGAACGCTGCGCAGCTTTCGCCCGGACGTCATTCATATCACCGGTCCAAGCGAACTCGGTATCTTCGGCGCATACTTTGCGTGGCGGCTGGGCGTGCCCCTGGCGGCCAGCTGGCACACCAACGTGCATGAGTACGCAGCGCGCCGGGCCGCGTGGTTGCAACGCGTTCTGCCTGCATCCAGCCGGTGGATTCAAGCAGGGGCACTGGCCGCCACCGCGCGGTTTTATCGTCTAGCCAGCGTGGTCTACGCGCCCAACGAGGAACTCTGCGACCTGCTGCGCCGCAAGACAAACAGGCCATGCCACGTGATGCGGCGCGGTATCGATAGCGAACTCTTTACACCCGCGCGGCGCACGCGGACAGGTGCTGATGACACGATTGTGCTTGGGTATGTGGGACGGTTGTCGGTGGAGAAGAACGTCGCGCTGCTGCCGCGCATCGAGCAGGCACTGCAGGCGGCAGGTATCACGAACGCGTGCTTCCTGATCGTCGGCCAGGGTAGCGAGGAAGCCGGTCTACGGCTACAGTTGCAAACGGCATACTTCATGGGCGTGCAGCGCGGCGACGATCTGGCGCAAAGCTATGCGGACATGGACCTCTTCGTCTTTCCCTCAGAGACTGACACGTTCGGTAATGTGGTACTGGAAGCGTTGGCCAGCGGCGTTCCCTGCGCCGTGACGACCGGCGGCGGTCCCAAGTTCATCGTGCAGGACGGCGTGACCGGTGTGGTGCGGCAAGCGGCGGAACTGCCTGCAGCCATCTCCACACTGGTCAAGGACGAACCCCGCCTCAGGAGCATGCGCCAGGCCGCCCGCGCTTACGCTCTCACCTGCGAGTGGGACACGATCTTCGAAGACGTCTACGCAAACTATCCTTCTAACGCGGGTGCCCCACCTTCGCGAAGCTAAGGTGGGTTTGCAGTGCGTCATTGCGTTCGCAGCTCGCGACGCGCCCGTGCGGGCCAGACCCTCGCACCCAGCATTCGCCGTACTTGCTCCCGCCCGGCCTCCTTCTCAAGCAGGGCCGCATCCACCACCGGAACCGCACCCACTGGAACCGCACCCACTGGAACGCTCGCCGGCTCCGGTCCGCTCTCAAGCTCTAACGCAAAGGCACCGCTGCTCGCCTTACCAGGCTGCAACATCCGTAGTACCGGTCCGCCGCGCATCGCACGGAACGCCGTACTGGTCCGCACCAGCAGCATCGGCTGCCCTGGAAACCGGTCCATCTGCGCCCGCAAGAGAAGCAGTGTATCCATCTCAAACGGCTTCACCGCGCCCACATCAAACCCCGCGATGCCGCGCGATAGCCAGAAGCGCACCTCGCCACTGCTGCCTGCCAGCCGTAGCAACGGTGCCGTTACCATCACATGCATGCGCCGTGCGGAAGCCTCACGCAGCAGCGCATCCAGATCGTCCTCTGTCCCAAACCGCTCGGCAAAGGGCAACAAAGCACCCGCTGCGGGCTGCGGGTCAGGCAGCAGCATCGTGTCCACGCCCGCTGCGCTCATGGCATCCATCACCGCCGAAGCCTGTGCGAACGTCGTCTCCGATCCCAGCCGCACAATCGTCGTGTGCCGCCACCACGCCTCCGCCGCAATCCCATTGCCGCGCCAGCCCGGGTGCGCCAGTGTCTGCGCGTGTGCGGCGGCAGCCGCAAGCGCAAACGTAATACAGCCGCGTCGAGAACAGATCATGCTCTTACCCTACTGCGTTGGTACGCAGCATTATTTCCGGCAAGCCTAATTCTCGTCGCTGGAATGGGAAACGTGACGCTAATGGACTCAAGAACACGCAGATTCTGAGCCTTTGACTTCCAAATAGCGGTGTGGGTTAGACTGTGTGTGGAATTCCACAATGCAGACGATTCAGGTAGTACTCGACGACAAACTATTAAACGCCACGGATGTTGCGGCACAAAAGAAGAAAGTGAACCGGTCGTCGCTGATCCGGCAGGCTCTCACGGAGCATCTCAGGCATTTGCAGGTCTCCGACATGGAAGAACGTGACCGGCGCGGATACCAGACCAAACCGCAGAGGCCAGAAGAGTTTGTTGTGTGGGAGGTTGCTGCCGCTTGGCCCGACGAGTAAATCGCGGGGATGTTCATCTGTGTCATTTTGAGCATCCAGACAAACAGCGCCCGGTGCTAATTCTGACCCGGGAGAGCGCCATCGGACACCACCGCAGCACGCTGAACCGTTACTCACCACAAGCCGACTTGTCGGGAGCAATCCGGTTGCAAGAGTAGAGAATCGAAGAGTGTCTGCAATCCCCAAAAGCGCCAAAGACCACGACTTATTGTTTGCTTTGCTCGCATTCCACACAGCCAACCCAATAGCAATGAATGCAAGGGCGATTATGCCTGCCGACGCGCTCTCATCTGCCGTTCTTCAGAGAGCCATTTTTCGACTACCTGCTCGGCTACAAATCTATCGGTAAGATGTCCAACAGATTCAGACAGCCCTAATATTTCCCGGCAATGCTGAATGCGGTCGTCCAAATCGAACTTGGCATCATTCGTTAACGTAATGGCCTCATTCGAGCCGTCCAGAGCATCATGCAATTGTCTCCACAGCGCACCTGAGTGGGTACCGTTATAGTCTGAGTCGCTTTCTTTGCCCATCCAGGGCCAAACAGTCCACTCTTTCATCCCTTGAAGGAGATAAGCGTGATGCGAGCGTGGGAGCCAGTCGCTCCGGCTAGAAAGCAGCCATATTAAGTAGTCAAAAGCGGGATAGACCTTCGTGTGTGGCCCCAAACCGCCCCCATTCCCCTGCACAAATCCGCACGCGACCATAGCTGGTTCATAGTCTCCGAAAGTCGGGTGGCGCAGGGCGAATTCCTCGTCACATGCAGGGCATAGTCCGTTCGTGGTAAGCGCACTGCCGTTCTTGTCTTGTCTCGTCCGCTTGTCCGCATAGTTGCGCACTGACACTTGGAATGCTTCTTGAATACTTCGTTCAAGAGAGCTGGCGAAGCCAGGGATTGCCAGTTGCGGAGCGAATTCCAAGAGTCTGCGCGGTATGCGCTCGCAGATCTCCATCAAGCCAGGCTGAGAGGCGATAAATTGAACTATCTCATCAGGAGGTGTCATTTGCGTTACTGGCCGTGATTCTGCCTCTTCCTGCCATAGATGTTGCATGACCACCCACGCTAAACCTTCACCGCGAGCACTGGAACTCTCGGTCATTACATATATCGGGAAACACCACCGATATCCATGCTGTTCCCCGGCTCCTTCTATGACATCGAGCCACCAGTCGTCGCTGATTACCGGCGGCTCGTACCCACGTTCTAGTATTAGATTGCGCGCAAGCACAAGAGCTGATCCCGATGGTTGGACAATGTCCAGGATCTGTTCTGTCACCCTGGCGAGTCCATCCTCCGATCTCATCGCAAAGATATCGGCCAGGGAAGGCGAATATGAAGCAACCTGCTCTCGTGATACCTCGTGCCAAAGGGGCAAGAGAACATCTCGCGATCCAGCCAAATGACGCTGGACCAGCCCATTGAGCTCCCACTCCGGCCACGATTTGTTGAAGAAGCTGCGGCTCAAGACAACGATGCCAAAACGGGATTTTGCCAGACCCAAATCTATTGAGCGTCGGAGGCTCATGCCCGGTCTTAGTGAGAACTCGTCGAACCATACTTCTACTCGCTCTCGGCGCAGAGCTTCCGCGAGCGGCCTGACAAATCCGTCCTTATCTTCACTCGCATGTGAAATGAAAACATCGTAGAGCATTGATGCCTTTATATCGCAGAAGGGCTCTGCCGACCTCAATCGAGAAATCAGCTGACGAGAACACTCAGACATTAGTCTTGAGGAACGCCGTGGTGGGAAGTATTCAATTCAATCCATCGGGCGCAGCCCAGTTCAGCAGATCGAAAGCTGTGCGGACATAAATCACTTTCTGCGAAAATAGGGACATGCTGCACCTTGCCGACGGAGCCAAGCGCTTTGGACACAAATTGCTGTTTGAGGGTGCCAACTGGCTGATCACGCCGGAGGAGCGCACCGGCCTGGTGGGCGGCAATGGCACCGGCAAGAGCACGCTGCTGAAGGTGCTGGCGGGTGTGGAGCAGTTGGACGCGGGCCAGTTGAACCGCAGCAAGGGGCTGACCATCGGGTACTTGCCGCAGGACGGCCTCATCATGCGCGGCCGTACCGTCTTTGACGAATGCCTCTCCGTCTTCAGCGCGGCACAGGGCATGGAACGCGAGATGGAAGACCTGAGCGACAAGCTGGCGCACTTTGAGTACGGCTCGCCCGAGTATGACGCCGTCGCCGACCGCTTCAGCCTCGTTAGCGAGACGCTGCAGGCGCACGATTTGTACAACCTGGACGCGCAGGTGGGCGCCGTGCTGGGCGGACTTGGCTTCGGCAAGGAAGACTGGTCGCGGCAGACGGACGAGTTCAGCGGCGGCTGGCAGATGCGCATCGCGCTGGCGAAGCTCCTGCTGGAAAAGCCCTCGCTGCTGCTGCTGGACGAGCCGACAAACCACCTTGACCTGGAAACGCGCAACTGGCTGGAGGAGTATCTCCGCAGCTATCCGCGCGCGTTCATCCTCATCTCGCACGACCGCTACTTCCTGGACGTGACCGTCAGCAAGATTGCGGAAGTGTGGAACAAGCGTGTCTGGTTCTACACCGGCGGCTACGAAAAATACGTCAAGCAGAAGACCGAACGCCGCGAGCAGCTCGCGAAAGATTACGCTAGCCAGCGCGAGCGCATCGAGCAGCTTGAAGCCTTTATCGGCCGCTTCCGTTACCAAGCGACCAAGGCCAAGCAGGTGCAGAGCCGCATTAAAGAGCTGGACAAGATTGAACGCATCGAGGTGCCGGAGGACGAGGAGACCATCCACTTCAGCTTTCCGCAGCCACCCGCCAGCGGACGCTTAGTGTGCGAAGTAACCGGCCTGTCGAAGCGCTACGAGCCGAAGCAGATACTTAAGAACGTTAACTTTACCATTGAGCGAGGCGACCGCATTGCTCTGGTGGGGCCAAACGGCGCGGGTAAATCCACGCTGATCCGCATGTTGAGCCAGATGGAAGCGCCGACCGGGGGCACGGTCCGCTACGGTCACAACGTCCTGGCAGACTACTTCGCCCAGGATCAGTACAAGGTGCTGGACCCGGACGCGCAAATGCTGGAGGACATCAGCGGCGCAGCGCCGAAGGTGCCCACGGTCGCGCTGCGCAACCTGCTGGGAGCGTTCCTCTTTGCGGGGGACGATGTCTTCAAGAAGCTGGGGGTGCTCTCTGGTGGCGAACGCAACCGGTATGCCCTGGCGCGCATGCTCGTATCGCCCGCCAACTTCATACTCCTGGACGAGCCGACCAATCACTTGGACCTCCGCGCGAAAGACGTGCTGCTGGAGGCCATCCGCGCCTTCACCGGAACGGTGCTGTTCGTCTCGCATGACCGCTACTTCATCGACGGTCTGGCGACGCGCGTCTTTGAGTGCGAGCATGGCGGCGTGCAGGTCTTTCCGGGCAATTACGAGGACTATCTCTGGCGCAAGAACGGCGGTCCAGAAGCGATGCAGGCGGCAGCGGTGGAGATGCAGCGCGCGCATGTGCCAGTCGTCGAAGCGCCGCCTGCCATTATTTCTGCCGTCACCACGCCCGCTGCCGTCAACGTGAAGAAGGTTAACCCGATCAAGCTCAAACAGATGCAGGAGCGCATCCGCTACGCCGAAGACGAAATGCCCCGCATGGAAGACCGCATGGCCGCGCTGGAAACCTCCCTCGGCAACTTTACTTCCGCCGACGATAGCCAGCGGCAAACCGCCGAACTGCACGCGCTTCGACGTGACCACGAATTGCTGATGAGCGAGTGGGAGGAGATTTCGACGCAGTTGGAAGAACAGGGTGTAGGCGTGTAGTTGCGCTGCCGCAGGTAATTACTTGAAAGAATGAACACAGAGGACACGGCGGTTTCACAGGGGGCACGGAGGAACACAGCTCCGTATGAGGGCAGCATCGCTTCTCAAAAGTCAACTCTGTGTACTCCGTGCTGACCGCCGTGTACTCGGTGTTCCGCTTTCTTGAACCAGCGTGCCGCGCCTCGCGTATGGTGAAGTGCATAAGGAACAACGATGCCAGACGAGATCACACCGCACGCCACACCCATCGCCACGGAAGGCGAGCCAACCTGGTACCCGCCGCCGCAAGACGACAACGAGCTTCGGTCTTCAAAACCATCCACGCTTCGGTACATCTTCTTCGGCGGGGAGGGCCTGCGCGCGGGCTGGTCACTCCTTTTGTTTGCCGTGTTTGTCTTTCTCTTGGGCTGGGTAGTACAGCATATTGCGGTGCACTTCTTGGGTAAACCTAAGAAGCCGGTTCCCGGCGTGGAAGTCCCGCTGCTCCTCTCGCTTGCAGGGGAGTGGGTTAACTTCGCGCTGCTGGCACTTGCGGCCTTTCTGGTCTCACGCGTTGAAAAGCGGAGCTTTGCGGACTACGGTATCGGCCCTCTTCGCCGTAACCGGATCGTGCAGTTCGTTGCGGGCTGCGCTTGGGGCGTTGCGCTGCTCTCGTTGCTGGTGCTCGTGCTCAAGCTGACCGGCGTCCTGGTCTTTACCGGAACTCTGCTGCACGGCGCGGCGCTGCTGCACTGGGGCATTCTATGGGCGCTCGCATTCCTGGGAGTCGGGTTTTTTGAGGAGTTTTTCACACGTGGGTACATTCAATACACGCTGACCCGTGGCATCGCCGGCATTGGAAGTGCGTTGCACCTGGGTGAGCGAACCCGCGAAACAGCAGGCTTCTGGATCGCTGCCCTCATCATGTCTTTTATCTTCGGCTTTGGACACAAGGGAAATCCGGGAGAATCGCCCATCGGTCTCTGGTCCGCTGGTCTCATCGGCCTCGTCTTCTGCTTCAGCCTGTGGCGGACTGGCTCGCTGTGGTGGGCAATTGGCTGGCATGCCGCATGGGATTGGGCACAGTCATTCCTGTACGGCGTGGCGGACAGTGGGCAAATGGTGCAACATCACCTCGAAGCCTCGCACCCACAAGGCAAGGTCCTTCTCAGCGGCGGCCTCACCGGTCCGGAGGGCAGCGTGTACATACTTCTGATGATCGTACTCACCACCCTGGTCATCGCCCTCACCCTCAAGCCGCAACCCGGATCCGCCGCTGCAGAGTCAAGAAGGTAACCATGCTATTCTTGCGCGTGTTGTCAATCATCCACTTACTGGGACGTTATGGGCCAACTTCTATATGGAATCTTTGTAGTGGGGGTTCTGATTGCTGTTGTAGTCGTTATAGTGACGGTTCAACGGGGAAAAGCCCGAATCGCCGCACAAATGACTCCTGCGCAAAGAGAAGCAGCTATTCAAGCGCAACTCGAAGCGGAGAATAACCGTAGATATGGGTTGCGCAATACAATGATGCATTGCCCGCATTGTCAGACGCAGGGGCAGGTTCGAACTCAGAGGATTGTTCGAAAGAAGGGCGTCAGTGGAGGTAAGGCGACTGCGGCTCTTCTTACTGGAGGCACATCAATGCTGGTAACAGGGCTATCTCGGAAAGAGTCTGTCACAAGTGCGTGGTGTGGTCACTGCAAGAACTCCTGGGACTTCTGACATACAGTTTTCGCTCAAACTGAGGCATGTCAAGCGAGCAATCCGTTAAGGCATAATCAGGCATGGCGAGTCTCTGGCAAACCACGGATTGGACTCAACGGCTAGCCGAGTTGCAGGCCCGCGAGTCCGAACTCAAGGAAGCTCCTCTCCGCCGCGATGTCCGGTCGCTGGGCACGCTGCTGGGCGAGGTGCTGCGTGAGCAGGTGGGCGACGACCTCTTTGAGCAAGTAGAGACGCTGCGCCGGCTGGCAAGCGAACGCCGTCAGGCAGAGTTCGACGGCGACACCGCGAAGGCAAACAGCGCATTGCAGACAGCCTTGCTACTGGTGCATACGTTACCGGTGGACCGCGCCTACCAACTCGCCCGGGCTTTCGGTTTCTACTTCGAACTGATCAACCTGGCTGAGACCAACCACCGCAAGCGCCGCCGTCTGGCAGGCAATCTCCGCGGCGAAGCCGAACCGCAACGTGGTAGCTTGCAAGGCACGCTCCGCCGTATGCGCCTCGCGGGCTACACCGCCGAAGAAGCTTTCGCCCTGCTGAACAAAATCTGCATCACGCCCGTCTTCACCGCGCACCCCACGGAAGTCGCCCGGCGCTCCGTCATCAGCAAGCGCCGCCGCATCGCCCTGCTGCTGGAGGAACTCGATCGCATACCCATCAGCGACGACGAGGCCCATCAGATCGAACGCGATCTGATGACGGAGATTACGGGTCTCTGGCAGACGGACGATGTGCGCCTGCAGCGTCCCGCCGTAACGGACGAGGTCCGCATGGGCCTGGACTACTTCAGCGATTCCATCTTTGAGACGCTGCCCGCGCTCTACGCCGAAGTGGCCAACGCGCTGCGCAAGGAGTATGGCCTCGATCTTGCTCTTCCGGAGTTGCCCACGCTGATCACCTTTGGATCGTGGATTGGCGGTGACCGGGACGGGAACCCATTCGTCACACCAGAGGTGACGCGGTCGGCGTTGGCCATGGGGCGCGAGATGCTCTACGCGCATTACCGCGAGCGGCTCAATCACGCGTCCGCGCAGATCTCGTCGTCCACACAACAGGTGCCTGTGACCGCCGGTCTGTCCGCTGCCGTGGAGTCGTATCTCACGGAGATGCCGCTCGCCGGCGATGCCCTCCGTGAACGCTTCCTATGTGAGCAGATTCGCGTGATGCTCACCTGCATGGAACTTCGGCTGGGCGGCACGCCCGAGGTCATGCGGCAGTGGACGGAACACGACACGCTCCAACCGTATCGAGCCCCGGATGAGATGCTGCGCGATTTGCAGCTTATCCGTGACTCGCTGATGGGGAATCATGGTGAACGCATCTCGGAGCACATCATCGATCCGCTCATCGTCGAGGTGCGCACCTACGGCCTCCATCTGCAAACGCTGGACATTCGCCAGCACGCCAACATCCACGCTGCGGCCGTCAACGAGATCAGCGCGTGGCACGGCGATGGTTCGCTTCCTTCACCACCGTCGCCAATGACATCGGAGGTGATCGATACCTTCCGTACGATTGCCACCGTCAAGCGATCCGGCGATCCGGCCAGCATCCGGCAGTACGTCATCTCCGGCGCAACGGGCGTCGAAGATGTCCTGCGGACGCTATGGCTCGCGCGATTGGGCGGCGTCACCGCGGAACGGACAGAACACGACCCCGGCCTGCTTATCGCGCCACTCTTTGAGTCCATCGAAGACCTGCAAAACGCACCAACGATCTGCCGTGAGTTGTGGACATCACCCACCTACCAGCCGCTGCTGGAGAGTTGGGGAAGACAGCAAGAGGTCATGCTGGGCTACTCCGATTCCAACAAGGATGGCGGCATGATCGCCTCCACCTGGGAGATATGGAAGGCCCACCGCGCCCTGCATGAAGTCGCCCGCGCGTGTAACGTGCATCTGCGCCTCTTCCACGGTCGTGGAGGAACCGTGGGACGTGGCGGCGGACCCACGCATCGTGCGATCTACGCGCAGCCGTTGGACAGCTTCACCGGTACGCTGCGCATCACGGAACAGGGCGAAGTGCTCAACTTCAAGTACAGCGATGTGGTGCTCGCCGAGCGCAATCTGGAGCTTATGATTGCGGCCTCTCTGGACTCCGTGGCACGTCCTGACCTGCGCGCCTGCGACGGTTGCGGCACGCACCTGACCGGTGCGATTGAGCCTGCATGGGAAGTGGCGATGGACCAGCTCGCCGCATGGTCCTTTGAGCGGTATCGCGCGGACATCCATGACAATGCTGAAGCCTTCGATTATTTCCAGCAGGCAACGCCTGTCGCGGAACTGGAACATGCAAAGATCGGCTCGCGCCCGGCCAAGCGCAGCGGCAAACGCTCCCTCGGAGACCTCCGCGCCATCCCGTGGGTCTTCGGCTGGATGCAGTCACGGCACAGCATTCCCGCATGGTATGGCGTTGGTACCGCGATGGAGCGCTTTACCCAGGAGCACCCAGACGGCCTGGAGCAACTGCGGCGCATGGCACGCGACTTCCCGCTCTTTCTGGACATGGTGCGCAACATTGAATCCGCGCTGGCCAAAAGTGACTTCGGCATCGCGCAACTGTATGCGTCGCTGGTGGAGGATGAAGCTCTGCGCAACCGCGTCTATCGCATGTTGAAGGATGAGTTCGAACGCACACGTTCCCTGGTGCTGCTGGTCACGCGGCAGGGAAACCTGCTGGAGGGTAACGCCGTTCTGGCGCGTTCCATCCGCCTGCGCAATCCCTATGTGGATCCGATGAGCTGGATCCAGCTTGAACTGCTGCGGCGCAAGCGGACCGTAAGTGACGGGGATGAGAACGCGATCAACCGCGCCATCACCGCGACAATCAATGGCATCTCGGCCGGATTACGTAACACCGGCTGACCTCCAGGAGAGGGCTTGTCATGCAAACGGCAGAGGCGAGCCACGGAAGCCAGTCTATACGGCTGAACAGCATTCAATGGCAGAACACGATGGTTCCTACTGGGTAGCGCTATTTAACACGAGGTCTAGGCCGTATCTGCGTTCATGACCAGAGCACAAGGCGCAACCCCCGCCAGCTCCGTAATTGCGGTAAGAAAATGTGCATGTACATCGATACGCGGAATCGGCATGAAACAACCTCCGTTGCTGACATCAATGGTGCTGCGTTTAGCGGAGCTTCGCCCATAGGCCGAGACCGGCGAGAGCGGGACCGCCGAACACACCGGCAGCCACCGGAAGCTCTTCGGCAACGGTGTACCCAGCGTTCTTCACGCCCAGGTACATGTTGACTCCAGCCCCGAGCAGCCACAGGGGCAGAAAAACAGCTGCTCCCTTGGCCATGCCCTGCTTTCCACCCGAACCGCGGCCTACGAGCACGCAGATGGCAAGCAGACCCAATCCAGCACTTACGACCTTCACTGTATGCATCGTTTCCTCCTTCGATCACTTCATAAATGCGGTCTAGTGGACGAGTCAGGACGGACTTATTGTCACCGTCAACAGGTCACCCAGGCCGACGCGATGCAACAACTCCTCGCGAACCCGGTCCAGTACGGGGTTCACGACCATCGATCCATCGTTGGTCGCGTCCACTGGCACGCGGAACGGACGTTTGCCCCGGGGAGCATTCACGATAGCGACCATCGCATCCGCCACCGTCGATATGTCGGCATCTTCGGGAACGATGGACGCAAAAGCTTTCTTGACCTGTTCGGAAAAGCCTTCAAACGGTCCGGTCTCGTAAATCGCCGCTCGTTCCTTATCGTCTGGCGCGGATGCTCCGGCGAAGTGATTGCTTCCCTTGGTGAAAGCGCCGGGTACAACGATGCTGGTCTCGATACCCCAGCGCGTCAATTCCTTCGCATACGCCACCGCCAGGGCGTCCAGACCCGCTTTCGCGGCAAAGTAAGGTCCCAGAAACGGTGGCGTTCCACCTGCGGCGCTGCTACTGGAGTTCCAGATCAGCAAGCCACTGCGCTGCTTGCGCATGATCGGGAGGATCGCCCGGTTCACGCGTTGTGTGCCGACAACGTTCAGGTCGTACTCGGACGCAATCTGCTCGGGCGTATAGGCCTCCAACGGGCCAAACGTCATGTGGCCTGCATTGTGAATGACCACGTCAATCCGTCCCTGGTCTGCAACGACCTTGTCGACAGCCTTCTGGGCAGACTCTTCAGAGGTCACATCAAGCTCCACCGTCAGCAACTCCACCTTGTTGTCCTTCGCAAACTGGAGGAACTCGCTTACCTTGGGTGCGCTTTTTCCCGTCGTATTTCGCAGACTCGCATAAACGATGTGGCCGGCTTTCGCAAGGGCTTTCGCGGCAAGCTCGCCCATGCCGCTCGATGAACCTGTAATCAGAATGACTTGTTTCATGACAACTTCCTCCACTGCGCGGTTCGTTGAAGGTACGTTTACGCGAAGCCACCATTCACGCGAATCACCTGTCCGTTGATCCAACCCGCGTCTTTGCCGACCAGAAACGAAACCACGCCCTCAATGTCCGCGACCTCGCCGATGCGGCCAAGCGGCACCATCTTTGCCATACCGTCCAGCTGTTCTTTGCTCTTCCCCTTGGTGAACAACTCGGTTGCAACCGGTCCCGGCGAAACGGCGTTGACCGTGATCTTGCGTGAGCCGAGTTCGTTGGCGAGCACCCGCGTCAAGCCTTCCACGCCTTCCTTTGAAGCGATGTACGCCCCGTACCCCGGGAAGTTCTTGGCGACAACGCTGCTGGAAAACATCACGATCCGGCCACCGTCGACTACGTGATTGGCTGCTTCGCTCATCACCAGGAAGCTGCCACGCAGGTTCGTCGCAATCACCCGGTCGAAGCTTTCGATGTCCCCCTTGGCAATGGGTGCCAGGGGCATGATGCCAGCGGCATTCACCACAGCCGTGATACCCCCGAAGGTTTCCTTTGCCTTTACAAAAAGCTGCTTGACCTCCTCCGGCTTTGAGATATCGGCCATCACCGCCAGCCCCTGCCCGCCAGCTTTCTTGATCTCCGCGACGGCCTCATCGGCTTTTTCCGAGCGGCCTGAATAGTGAACCACTACCGAAAATCCCTCCGCGCCCAGTCGCTTTGCGATCGCCCCTCCGATGCCACCAGAAGCCCCCGTCACGATTGCTGTCTTGGTCATGTGTTTCTCCCTTCTTTTCTCTTCATAATGTCGGATGGGTAACACTCAGAAAAAGGCAACGTGCATAATATGCAATGTGACTATACGTCTGACGCAATTACGTAAAGCCGATCTCAATCTCCTGGTCTACCTCTTTGTCCTGATGGAGGAGCGCAGCATCTCGCGCGCGGCAAAACGCATGGGCCTCAGTCAGCCCTCAGTCAGTCGCGCGTTACAGCGGCTGCGCGACCTCTTCAACGATGAACTGCTGACGCGAACGCCGAAAGGGTATGAGCCGACCTCACGCGGACAGGCCCTGTTGGACGAGATGGCCGTAATCCTGCCGCATGTGGATCGATTGATCACCGGGCAAACCTTCGACCCCACGCGCGCCCATGTCTCCTTTCGTATCTGCGCAACCGATAATGCGACACAGCTCTATGGACCTGTTCTTTGCCGCGAGATTCTTCAATGGAAAATTTCCATCTGCTTCCAGCCCTGGACCGACGACCGGTTTGCGGAATTGGACCGCAACCGTCTGGACCTGGTTCTGGACGCAAAGATGGGTGCGGCTCCCGGGCATCTTCATTCGGCAATCCTGTTTGAAGACGAGTTTGTCTGTCTGGCAGCCAAAGACTCACCTCTGCCCGATCGCCTGTCACTGGAACAATACCTTGCCCAGAACCATATCGCTGTCAACGTTCTACAGGGCCGTCAGACCCTTCCTGAACTAGCCCTTGCCGCTGCCGGAGAGCGGCGCAAATGTCCCGTGTCCGCGCCCTACTTCACCGTGGCGATGAAGATGGTTGAGTCGACACCCTTTCTGGTTACGGTGCCGCGCCGCCTTGCCCAGACGTACGCCGATCACAACAAAGCCCGCCTGATAACACCACCCGCCGAACTCGTCAGTTTCTCCTACATGATGTTTTGGCATCCACGCCGCGACAGCGATCCCCAGCATCGCTGGTTACGCCAAACCATCGAAGATGCGACACGCGACATTGCACCACTTTGATCTGAATCCGCTCCGTCTGAATTGACTACCTTCACGGCCCGGTCATTCCGTAGTTCTGAAATCTCAGCTTCAAGAAGCACAGACATTCAACCAGTGTTCCCTGCACTACATCCAGGAGCGCGTTGGCCGATCTTCAGGGATACCTTCACTCTTGTGGCGGCGCGGCAGCCAGTAGCCGATCCTGTTTCCGATGTAGCAAACGCTGCCGCCAGGTGAGAACGAATCCAACGAGAACCACAACGACGGTAGGAAGCAAGGCGTGCCGTTGATCGTGCCGTGTGTACAGACCTCCGAAGAGAGCACCTGCGAGAAAGCACGCAAAGATGGTAAAGGACACGACCGCCTGACCACGGTTCTTTGCAATATCCCGTCCCATCATCCAGAACACAAGGGAGGAGGTGCCATCGCGAAGGTTGCCTGTGGTCATTGCATTGTTAAACTTCCACGGACCGAGTGCACCGAAGCTGGTATTTTGCAGCGCCGCACAGAACGCGAGCAGAGGAACAACCCATTGGCTGGAGAGGGTTGCGCCGAACAGGGTCAGAAGAAACAGAACCGTGCCTTCCAGGCCTTGGCAGATGAGCGTCGCACGGAAAGTGTGTTTCTTGGTCTGTACACCGAGGAGCCTGGCGACCGCCGTGCCCAGGACAAAGGCTCCGATGGGCGGAAGAAAATGCATGGCGTGGGTCCAGTCATGGCCCGAGGCATACACCCCAAACTGGACCACGTCTCCTGATACTGCGGTTGAGAAGACATGGTCATGGGTGAGATAAGAGTAGGCGTCCAACGACCCGCCGGCCAGGGCGAACAATACGGCAATCAGAAGCAAGCCAGAAACCGAGCGGATGGAAGGCGTGTCGCTTTTCGACTGATCCCTGTCCCAACGCGCACGATCAGGCTTCAAGGAAGGGTCAGTTTGCGTGTTCTCTTTAATCTGTACACCCCGCCAACTCCTGCTATAGAGGGAAAGCCCCATCTCGCACTAAATCTGGATCAATACGCGCTAAATCTGAATCAATACAAGACCTGACTCAGGGTCCAGTGCCTTCTTTAGATGCGCAGGCGACTCCACCAGAAACACCTCGCATGTCGGTCGGACCTTGGCACTGACCAGGTGCCCTCCCCGCGTAGTCCCGTCCGAGAGTCCAACCACCAGATGCGCATGCACGATAGGCTCGCCATCCTTCTGCGCTACATCGCCGATCAACGAGAGTAATTCCACCTGCTCCTTCAGTTCAACTGACGTCTGATACGTCTTTGTGTCGGGGTTGTACCAAGCCAGCTTGACGGACTCCATCGCTCCGATAGCTTTGAAACTCGCGTCCGAAAGCTTCTGCTCCTTCGCAAAGCCAGTCAGACCCGCGTTTAATTCATCCCCTGTATCGAAAATCAGTGCAAATGTTCTAGGTTGGTCTTCAATCTGTTTCCACTTCATCATGACCTACTTTCCGTCGAACTGACGTTCCAAATACCATGAAGAAGCCATATTAACCATCAAAGTCGTAACCTATCTTTATAGGGAGCCAACACTTCTAACTGTAGAAGCAGCTCTAGCTACGAAAGAATCCACGAAACTCCGCCAGTACGGCCTCCGGTTGTTACTCTTGCAGGAAGTGACCACAATGCAGATATTTTCCCGTCACTAGGTTATCGGCTTGACTACGCCACGCTTGGGTTACGTCCCAAAGCTCGCTCACGGCGCTCTCTGTTCCTGACATGGCCAGCACTGGGCACTTGATATTCTGGCCCCGGTTTTCCGACTCCCTGTCCTCGTCAAGGTCGATGCCGGCTGCAGCCCGGTAATCCTCGCAAATTGCCCGGATCGTACTTTTACAGCAGTAGCAGCGCATATATTCGCCCACCGCATCCGGCGTTAGCGCCCCCGGCGTCTTACAAGTAGCCTTTAAGTTATCGCGCAGGAAGTAGGACGGGTCCAGACCTATAAGATATTCCGGCATGGGCTTCGGCTGAACAAACAAAAACCACCAATAATACTTCGTGGCAAACAGCTGATTTGTGCCGGTGTACATGGTTAAGGTTGGCGCAATTCCAAGCAGGGCGACCTTCTCTACGAGGTTTGGATAATCCTGGCATAACCGTGCAGCCACCCGTCCTCCGCGGTCGTGGCCTGCAACCATGAACTTTGTATGTCCAAGCTGCCGCATCACTTCCACCTGATCGTTTGCCATGGCGCGAAAGGAGTAATTTTCGCTTCTGGGTCCGCCCGGGGGTTTGCTTGAATCGCCATATCCTCGCAGATCTACCAACACAACGGAGTATTCCTCCGCCAGTTGCGGCGCAATCTTGTGCCACGTCACATGCGTCTCCGGGTCGCCGTGTATTAACAGCAGCGGCTGTCCTTGCCCTTTCGTCAAAACGCAGATCGTCGCTCCCGGCGTCTTGAGGTATTGGGTCTTAAACCCTGGGAACAGCTTTTGACTGACTGCTTCTGAAGGAGGAGCAGGAAGTTCCGGCAAGTTAGAGCAAGGCGCTGGTGCTGGCACCGCGCTGGGGAACATCTGTTCCAGGTTGGCAGGAGTGGCGGGCGTAGGGCTAGTCTGGGCAGGAGTGGGTCCGGCCAAAGTGGCGAGCGTGGCACCCAGGCCCGTCAACGAAAATGTCCTTCGATTCATGATAGCAACCTCCAGTGTTGGCTTGCGGCTCGACTCTCTTGCGGCTCCACTGTTGCGCAAAATCCCACTAGCCGTGCCGATGTGCTGTTGACGTCATCACGGTTGTGGTGACCTTCGTATAAATACGAACATTTTGGAGATTGCAAGGTTGTCCCTAAACACTTGCGATGTCGACTTGCAGTATGTGCAACAAGGTTTTAGAATCCGCGCATATTGTGGGGAGGTACGGTATAAACACTGGAACGTTGGAGCAACTTTGGTTTGCAGTGCGCGCAAGCGGTATCGGGGGTAAGCTCGTTTTGTAAATGAGCGCGCACCGTAGCACTGGAATCGGGACAGCTCGTTATAGGTATCTGCAACGGTCCGATAGATGCAATAAATCAAGTAGTGTGAGGGAAATAACATGGCCTCTGAATCGCAGGACTCAAAAACTCAAGCACCTCCCCCAGCGAACCTCCCCGCCGTACGGAAGACTCCCGACGAACTTGCAGCAGCCAAGGAAACGCATAGCCCAGGCAGTTCTTATGTGGAGGGTGCTGAGGAGGTTACGATTCTCGGTGATCCAGCAAAGCCGGGTATCTATGTGCAGTTGCTGAAGTGCGCTCCTGGGCAGCGGGTTCCAGCACACCACCATGCGGGGGACCGGGTTGCGACCGTGCTGAGCGGTTCGTGGAACTTTGGCTATGGGGAAGAGTTTGATGAAACAAAGCTTCAGCATCTTCCGGTCGGCTCGATTTATACAGAGCCAGATCGCGCACCGCATTTCGCGATGGTGGGTGACGAAACCGGCATTGTTCAGATCACCGGTTATGGGCCCACGGACACGGTCTTCGTCAATCCCGATAATGACCCATCCAAAAAGAAATCGTGAGCGGCGGCGAACTCTGCCGCAACTAACATGCCGTGAGCCGAAACCTCACGCTCCACTCAAGAACTCTGACGGTAAGTAATCGGAGAAGTATGCGATTTATCGGACTCGAAGAGCACTTTCGCACACCTGAGATAACTGCCGCGCTGGAACGCCTCGGCCCGGACCAGCGGGACGATAGCATGAACGTCCTTGAAAACGCGGAAAAGAAAGCCAAACTGGAAGATCTTGGCGACGAGCGGCTGAGGCAAATGGACATTATCGGTTTGGACATGATGGTCCTTTCCATTACTACCCCATCCACCCAAGCGCTTGCTCCGCAAGAAGCAGTTCCCCTGGCTCGTCAGGCGAACGATCGTCTTGCAGTTACGATCAAGGCCCACCCGGATCGCTACTCCGGCTTTGCAACGCTTCCCACCCCGGATCCCGATGCCGCCGTGAAGGAGTTGGAACGCTCGGTGCGAGATCTGGGGCTGAAGGGTGCCATGATCCACAGCCGCACAGGTGACCGGTATCTTGATAAGGAAGAGTTCCGGCCGATTCTGGGCAAGGCCGCGGAGCTCGGCGTCCCCATCTACCTTCATCCAGAGATAGCGCCCCGGGCCGTTCGAGCGTTGTATTACGACGGGTTCGACTACGACCTGAGCGTCGGGTTCGCCTGCGGTGGGTGGGGATGGCATGCCGATACGGCTGTAGCCGCCTTGCGGCTGATTGTGTCTGGCGTGTTCGACGAATTTCCAGACCTCCAGATCATTCTTGGACACTGGGGCGAGATGGTCACTTTCTATCTGGACCGGGCCGCCAGTCTAGGCCGTTGGACTCCGAATCTCAAGAAGTCCATTCCCGATTACTTTCGCCACAATTTTTACGTAACAAGCAGTGGAATTTACAGCACACCCTATCTGCTTCGTGCGATTGAAGTAATGGGCGCGGACCGCGTCATGTACTCGACCGACTATCCATTCCAGTTTCATCCATCAATGGGCAGAGCATTCTTAGAGAATGCACCTATCCACTATGAAGACAAGCATAAGATCGCTCACCAAAACGCGGAAAAGCTGCTTAAACTGCCGTAGCTCAAATCGAACCCCCACCCTGGTTAGCTTCCATCAAGATCCAGGAGTGAGTGGCAACCTGAACTAATTCCAAGTTCAGGACTTTGCTCGCGAATTTAACAGGGTAGGCACAGCCGTGCTACCCGGGAGTACACATCATGCCAGTCATGACCAGCAACGAAGTGGACATTAATAGCATCAGCAGCCTTGGCATCGCAAAGAATTGGATTGACGGCGAGTGGCTGGACGCTGCTAAGCATACGGATAGTATGAACCCGGCGACTGGTGAAGTTATCGGGAGTTATGCCGATGCTGGACGCGAAGACGCTGTCAAAGCCGTGGCTGCGGCCGTCAAAGCCTTCCGCGACACCGACTGGAAAGATAACCGTAAATTGCGCGCGCGCGTTCTGAACCAGATGGCGGATCGCTTCGAAGCCAGGCGAGACGAGTTGGTAGAGATACTTTCCCTGGAGAACGGCAAGGTCATTGCCGAGTCCCAGTTCGAAGTGGATATGGTGCCCAGCAAGCTTCGTTATTGGGCGTCCACTGTGTTGACAGAGTACGGACGTGCGGCAGAACTCGCCCCAGGGCACTTTTCTCTTGTGATTCGCACGGCCATCGGCGTCGCTGGGATTGTTGCGCCCTTCAACTCTCCCGTACTTCTGACGATCCGCTCTCTGGCACCGGCACTTGCCGCGGGAACGACCATGGCGGTCAAGATGCCGGGCAATACGGCGCAGGTCAACCGGCTCTTCAGCGAAATTATCTCAGAGGCTGCGGATCTGCCGAAGGGCGTCATCAACATCTTCAGCGAAAGCGGCAGCGAAGGTTCGCAGTTCCTGATGGAATCGCCTGACGTGCCGGTGATCAGCTTCACCGGCAGCACAAAGACCGGCAAGGCAATCTCGGCGGTAGGCGCGGCGAACCTCAAGCGCTTTGGGCTGGAGTTGGGCGGAAAGACGCCCATGCTGGTCTTTGAGGATACGGATATTGAAGCAACAGTGCCTCGTATTCAGAGGGCGCTCACGACCTTCTCAGGGCAGTTCTGCATGGCGGGAACGCGGCTTCTGGTACAGCGCACCATTGCAGACAAGTTTCGCGCCGCCATTGCCAAGCAGCTTGAAGGAGTCAAGGTGGGGCCCGCATCCGATTCGTCGAGCCAGATGGGTCCCGTTATCGACAAGAAGAACGTAACCCGCATCGACAAGATGGTGGAAGACGCGATTGCCGCGGGAGCAAAGGTTGTCGTGCGCGGAGGTCCGATCACTGATGGTCCTTTGGCGAAAGGCGCATTCTACCGTCCGGCGCTGCTTGAGGTCACCGACTCGAAGCTGCCCATCATGCAGCAGGAGGTCTTTGGACCGGTTCTCGCAATGCAGCTCTTCGATACCGAGGCCGAGGCAATTGCGCTCGCGAACGACACCGATTATGGTTTGGCAGCCAGCATCTGGACTCGTGACGTGGACCGGCCTCTTCGCGTTGGACGAGAGATCAAAGCAGGCACGGTCTGGATCAATGACTGGGCCGTCGTCTATGACGAGTTCGAAGAAGGTGGCTACAAGGATAGCGGGGTAGGGCGCTTAAATGGCGTCTCGGCCATCGATGACTTCCTCGAGTACAAACATATCGCCTTCAACGCGGGAACGATTGCCGGGAAATGAGGTAGTTCGTCGTGAATCAACATACTGAAAAAACCGTCCTCGTAACGGTTAAGGAAGCTACGGTGGAGGTCATGCGCCAGTTGGGCATGACCACCATCTTTGGCAATCCGGGATCGACCGAGCTGTCGTTCCTGAATGACCTTCCCTCCGACATCCGCTACATTCTGGCGCTACAGGAGGCCTCCGTCATCGCGATGGCTGACGGCTATGCGCAAGCGACAGGGCGCGCCGCCTTCGTCAATGTGCATTCGGTTGCGGGCCTCGGCAACGGACTCGGTACCCTCTTTACCGCGTTCAAGAACGAGACGCCGCTTGTGATCACGGCGGGCAACCAGGTTCGCAGCATGCTGCCCTTCGATCCCTACCTGGGCGCGATCCACCCCACGGAGTTCCCGCGCCCGTACGTGAAATGGGCTCGCGAACCCGCGCGAGCCGAAGATGTCCCAGTCGCCATTGCGCAGGGCCACGCGATTGCCATGCAGTACCCTCGCGGCCCCGTGTTCATCTCCATCCCATCCGACGACTGGTCCGCGATGACCGTGCCGGTCATCCCACGCAAGCTGACGTGGGAGTTCGGTCCGGACCAGGCCTTCATTGCGGAATTGGCCACCGCCATCAATGCGAGCAAAAAGCCGTGCTTCGTCTTTGGCCCGTCCGTCGATCGCCAGGGTGCCTACGATCTTGGCGTGACGCTTGCGGAGCGTGCGAATGCGCCGGTCTGGGAGTCCCCTGTTTCCAGTCGCGCGAGTTTTCCCGAGACGCACAGGCTGTTTGCCGGGTTTCTGCCCGCCCTCCCGGACAAGCTGTCGGAAGATCTTGCGCCTTACGATCTGATCGTCGTAATCGGCGCGCCGGTCTTCACCTTCCATACAGCCGGCGACTGCGGTGTGCTCACGTCGAACGTCCCCATCTACCAGATCACCGACAACCCCGTGTCCGCTGCACTTTCGCCCAAAACGACCACCATTGTCGGCACCATGAAGCCCAGCCTCGCCATGCTGATCGACCTCATTGAGCCAGGCGCTCGTGCCGCGCAACCTGCCGCTCGGCCACCCGCGTCTCCGGTGAGCGCAAGTGACCCGATGCAGATCGAGTTCGTCATGCACACCCTTGCGGAGGTTATCCCTGAAGAAGCGGTGGTGGTTGAAGAGGCAGCTTCGCACCGGCCCGCGATGCAACACTATCTGCCGATTCGGCGGAGCGGCGGGTTTTACACCATGGCAAGTGGCGGTTTGGGTTACGGTCTGCCAGCCTCCGTGGGTGTCGCCCTTGGTCAGAGCCGGCGTGTGGTCGCCCTTATGGGCGATGGCGCCATGATGTACTCCATTCAGGCTCTGTGGACCGCGGCCCAGCACAAGTTGCCCCTCACCGTGATCGTGATGCGGAACGGCGATTACGGTGCCATGAAGTCGTTCAGCAAAATGCTGGGGAGCAAGGAGCCGCCACCCGGCATCGAGTTGCCCGGCATCGACTTCCAGGCCATCGCCGCCGGACTTGGTCTCAAGAGCGTGCGTGTGGATCATGCCGGCGACTTGCAGGAAGCGCTGTCGAACGCGTTTCGCGAGCAGGGACCGATGCTCATCGAGATCGCTGTGGACCCAAACTCAGGGAGTGCATACTAACCGTGCCCGAGCGCACATACGTAAGCGCGCAGAGTAGCTTCGAGCAGCACTCAAGCCCAGCTTCACTTACTGTCGTACCAGATCTGGAGATACAGCTATGGCTGACGTGAATGTATTAATCGCTTTCTACTCCCGGAACGGCTCAACCGAGCAACTCGCAAAGGCCATCGCGAAAGGCGCTGAGGCCGCGGGCGCGGAGGTCCGTCTGTGCCGCGCACCTGACATCGTTGCGGAGGAGATCATTCAGAAGGTTCCTGGATGGGCCGAGAACCGGGACCGTATGCAAAAAGAATACAAGGATCCCACTCCGGAAGATGCAGTCTGGGCCGATGGGATTCTCTTCGGAACACCGACCCGCTTTGGCAATGTGTGCGCCGAGTTGAAAGCATATATCGACTCGCTAGGTGGACCGTGGTCTCAGGGAAAATTCAATGGAAAAGCCGGCGGAGCCTTTAGCTCTACATCTTCCAACCATGGTGGCAACGAATCCACCGTGCTGTCGCTCTACAACGTCATGTCGCACCTGGGGTTGATCATCACGCCGCTTGGATACTCCGATCCGTCGCTGTTCAAGGCTGGCACACCATATGGAGCGACGATGGTCTCCGGCCAGCATAGCGACATCCCTCCCACAGCAGATGATATTGCCGTCGCTCTCTACCAGGGACGCCGGACGACAGAAGTGGCCCGAGCCCTTCGGCAAGCAGGCCTCTCTCGTCACGCATAAACGAATCGTCGTTCACGTGGCTGATGCAATCGTGAGAGCCACATCAGAATGGCAGGCGCGGCGCAACTAATATGTGTCGCGCCTGCCGTATACCAACTGTGACCGTTGGCGCTCATTCCTGCGTGTCAGGTTCGGCAAACGTCCACTTGAACCCATTGCCGCGTTGCGTGATCCGGCCGGCGGAACTCACCGGGAAGTGACCGCTGAAGTAGAGTGCTCCTGACGCGGCGGCGCGACTTGCCAACTCGCGCCGGGATCTCCGTGCCGCTTCTGGAAATTCGCAGAACATGGAAACAAGTTCGGGGTCATTCAGCTCGAACGGATGATGCACCAGGTCGCCGCCAAAGATAGCTTCATGCCCTTGCGATGTGATCGAGATCGCGGCATGATCGATGCTGTGGCCGGGCGCTGGAAGAAAGCGAACACCCTTCAATACCTCATCGCCCTTGACGACGATACGTTGCAGCTTTCCCCCCTCTTCAATGGGTGCCATGCTATCCGAAAAGACGCCCGTCGTCGGGAGGCGCTTCGCCTCGCCAAATCCTGCCTCTCTCCGGATTGCACTGGCGGCTTCTTCCTCCCCACCTGACAATGCCGCGGAATACCGCCATTCGCGATCCGAGCAAATAGTCGTCGCATTCGGGAATGTTGGCTTCCATCGCCCGTCCTTCTGGACCGTGTTCCAGCCCACATGATCGGCGTGAATGTGGGTGAGCAGGATGTAATCCACCTGCTCAGGCTGGACACCAATGTTCTGAAGGCGTTCAAGATAAGGATCATTAAGGTGATCGAGAACCTTCAACTGTGGTCTGTCTTTGCCGTTTCCGGCACCGGTGTCAATGAGGAGAATCTTTCCCTCGTGACGAACCACCCAGGTGTGCACGCTTAAAGAAACTCTCCCGCTTTCCGGATCGTAGATTCTTGAGTCGAACCCACCTGGCTCGCCGATAAGAATTTCGGGTTGAATTCCTGGGAGCAGTTGCTCAATGGTGAAGTCGTTCAGATAGAGATCAAGAACCTTGGTGATTACGGTATTGCCAATTCGAAATGGACGTTCTTGCACATGAGCCTCCGGTCAATGCCGTCTTCGTTGCAGGACCTATACATCACAGCACATGAATGTGTGCTTTTGGTGACCTTAGAGTCACACTGCCCGTTCGTAGTTCAAGCGTTCGGCCTTTCTACGATGGACCGACACCTACGATTTTTCGAATGAACTGTCTGTCTTCCACGGCATCAAGGAGAAAGTCTGCCAGATCGGTGAACTGCATGGCGCTCCATTTCCTGGTTGGACGGCCATCAGCTTTCGCTTGATAGCCAACGGCCCGGTTGCCATGTTTTAGATTGGGGGGCCGCGCAATCGTCCAATCGAGATCGCTGGCCCGAATGACTTGCTCCATCGCGCGAGCATCGGCAAGCTTTCCCGCCATCACCACCCGCAGCAGGAACAGGACAGGATGCAAGGTTGGGAACAGCAGTGCCCCGGATAGGACAAGGTAGCGCCTCATGTTTAGCTTGTCCATCGCCTCGACCATTGCTGTAGCGGACGCTGTGACCAGCCCCTGATCTGCTGGGGAAGGATTGCCGAGACAGGAGATCGCCGCATCATGCCCCGGCAACGCTGCCAAAAGGTCTTCAACTCTCCGTGGATCGCCCACAATGGTTCTGAGCCGTTCCTGCGCTGGCAGAGACGGCCGGCGCACAAAGGCTGTTACATTGTGGCCGCGCGCGAGTGCTCTTTCCGTGACGCACCGTCCAGCGCTCCCTGTTGCGCCAACGATCAGTAACTTCATGAACTTCCCTTCCGGTTGTATACGTGAGTTCGAAATCCGCCTTAGGGAACAAGAACAACCTTCCCCTGCACAGTGCGCGATTCCGCCAGAACCATCGCGTCACTGGCTTCCCTGAGCGGAAATCGTGCGGCAATCGGCGGATCGATCGCTCCCTTTGTTAAAGCTCCAGCAGTGCCCCTAGATCCTCACGCAAACGGGAGCGAAAGGCCTTTGGTGCGATCCGGCTGCCGCCCCAGAAGTTATAGAACGCGGCACGCCGCCCATTCGGCTGGAGATTCCAGAAAGCAATTTGAGAGAGCAATTTCAGAAAGGCTCCCACCATGGAACTCGAACCGTTCAGAATTGCCGCATTCCCATAAACGATCAGCGAGCCTCCACGCGCCAGCAGCGGAAACGATCTACGTGCGCTAGCAAGTCCAAGATGGTCGAACACGGCGTTCACACCGTGTGGAGCGAGAGCCGCAATGGTCCTCCCAAGATCTGGAGCGTCGTAGTCCACCGGCTCGACACCAAGCGCCCGAAGCGAGTCGTGGTGTCGAGGCGAGGCGGTCCCGATCACCCGGATCCCCTTGTACACCGCAATCTGACTCAGCACCGTACCCACGCCACCATTTGCACCGTGAACCAGAATCGTCTGCCCCGCCTTTACCCGGGCCTTGCGGTGCAGCATCTGCCACGCCGTCACCCCATTCACCAGCACCGTTTCCACCAGCGCCGGGTCGAGTGCGGCGGGAACCGGAACGAGAGTGTCCGTCGCAAGCAGAACGTGCGTCGCCCAACCGCCGGTCTTGGTCACTGCGGCGACGCGCGTCCCAATCAGATCCTCCCGTACTCCCGGACCCACCGCCCGCACAGTGCCGACAAGATCGTATCCTGGAACAAAGGGAAACGCTGGCTGGCCAGGATACCGTCCCCGGCGCATCGCCTGCTCCGCAAACGAAATGCCGCTTGCCTCGACCTGAACCAGGGCCTGCCTTGCCGCCGGGCCAGCAAGGGAAGAATGCCGGATCTGCAACCCTGAAGGCTCCACCAGTCCAGGAAGAACGATTTCGATGATCTCTGTAGTGGCCGCTTGTTGCACCTTGGGTGTCATACTGGCTTCTCCGGTGTGCTTGCTGAAGATCATGAGTGAGTAAACACTTACTCTTAAAACGAGGCAGGCCATCTAAGAATGACGAATACCCGCCGTCAGCATGCGCGACCATGCCGCTGTACTGTCATTGAGCGATACGGTTGTGATCAGGTGGCACAACTGTCCGTAGGCGAAGAACCGTTGCACTGCTTCATCGGAAGCACCAGACCGGGTCTTGACCAACGTGACTGTCTTTTGAAGGCCCTTGCGGAAGGCCGCACCGATCTCGGGGACATCGGCAACCGATAACGCATGAACCTGAAGCATAAGAAGATCACGGTCTGCAATCAGCGAGGCGTATGCGTCCCCCATCGCCGTCAGAATGGCCGCCGGTGTCTGATCCGCGCTCATGTCAGCACTGCTGGCGAGCGCCCCTCGAATCATCGCAAAAGCCTGCTCCAGAGCTGCGACAAAAAGATCTTCCTTTCTCGTAAACAGCTTGAACACGTACGCCGGAGAGATCCTTGCGTGCTTTGCAACCGCCGCGATCGGAGTACCCAGATATCCATCTTTCGCGAAAATGGATATTGCGCTGTGGATGACCGCGGTACGCCTCTGATCGGAAGTGGATAGCAACTTACCCATATGAGTGACTATACACTCACTTGCAGGCTGTGCGCTCAATGCTGAAGAAAAGGGCCGGATCACCGCGTACAGGCCGCGCATCCATTGACTGAGCGCTATACGGTCGTGTAGCGCATGAACAAGCCCAACCCAAGTTCACCAGCTAAACTCCGATGATGAATAAAGCGACCGTTTATCCCCGCTCCCAAGCGGGGAACGTCGATTGAATTCTGCCAATCAACTGCTCTACTGCGTTAACAGGCGTCTCATCGGTTCGAAGCCTTTTCTCCCGGCGATTGAAGCTGATTGCCGCCTCGGCGAGTACACTGTGCATGGCGTTGCAGGCGTCTGGACAGGGGCGGGCAAGTACGAATGAATTCGAGTTTCACCTGGACGAGCGCCTTTGGCAGAGGCAGCGGATGGCTTTTGCAGAAGATCGTCAACGGCTTGGCGCTCTCCCGCATCTCGCCCAACACGCTTACCTTCGTCGGCCTGGTCATCAACATCGCCGCTGCGTTCTTCTTTGGTTATGCGCGCAACGCCAACGCCCATCGCATGTTCCTCTATGCCGGCCTTATTTTGATCGGAGCAGGTCTCTTCGACATGGTGGACGGCCGCGTCGCCCGCGCCACCAACCAGGTCTCTGTCTTTGGAGCCTTCTTCGACTCCGTCATGGACCGCTACTCCGACGTGGCCATCTTCTTCGGCCTGCTGGTCTACTACGCGCGTGGCAACCGCTTCGTCTACGTGGTGCTCGTCGCCTTTGTCATGACCGCGTCACTCATGGTCAGCTACACCAGAGCACGCGCCGAAGCCCTCATCGGCTCCTGCAAGGTCGGCTTCATGGAGCGCCCCGAGCGTATCGTCCTCGTCATCCTGGGTGCGCTCTTCGACCGGTGGGGTGTCATGGCCCCCGCCCTTTGGGTCCTCGCCTTCCTCAGCACGGTCACCGTCATCCACCGCATCCGCTACACCTACGTCCAAACCGAACGCCAGAAGCTCTAGCCACCTCCGGCGCGTTACGGCAATGCCCGATCTTCTGTTCCGATTCATCTCGGCACGGCCTCTTTAAGAGCTAGATGCCTTACTCGGAGAGCCCAGCAGCACGCTTATAGCGCAGTCCCGTCATGCCCCGGAGGACCTCTTTTCACTCATTAGCCGATCTCCCTATTTGAGACTTCGATTTGCTCCACAACTATCTAAGAACTCAGCTACAGATGTAAATTAGACTAATGGCGAAGATATCTGTCCTTGAACTGTGTGCGGGTGCCGGTGGACAAGCACTGGGTTTTGAGCAGGCCGGATACCATCACGCTGGACTCGTTGAGATTGATGCAACTGCCTGCAAAACCCTGCGGTACAACCGTCCAGAATGGAAGGTCTTTGAGGAAGATCTGCGCGCGTTCGATGCACGCCCTTTCGCCGGCACGGATGTGATAGCGGCAGGCCTGCCTTGCCCTCCTTTCTCGAAGGCCGGCAAACAATTAGGTGAGCAGGATGAACGTAATCTATTTCCTGCCGCATTGCGAATCGTCAGCGAAGTTCAACCGCGCGCTGTTGTCATCGAAAACGTACGCGGTATCCTCGATGCGGTCTTTGCTGATTACCGCTGTTACATCCAGGATCAGCTGCCCGGCTACTGGACAGGTTGGAAGCTTTTCAACGCTTCTGATTATGGCGTTCCACAGCTTCGCCCACGAGTCAATTTCGTAGCGATACGCAAGGGCCTGGAAAGCGCCTTCACATGGCCACAGGGTAACGCCACACCTCCGCCTACGGTGGGCGAGGCGCTTTATGAGCTAATGTCCACCGGTGGATGGTTGGGCGCTGCAGCCTGGCGCGATGCTGCGAATGAAATAGCGCCGACACTTGTAGGCGGAAGCAAGAAGCACGGAGGACCGGATCTGGGTCCGACCCGCGCACGAAAGGCATGGGCAACCTTAGGTGTTGATGGTGGCAGCTTGGCCAACAGTGCTCCTGACCGTCACTTCGCAGGTATACCAAAGCTGACGGTAGAAATGGCTGCACGCATTCAAGGTTTTCCCCGCAACTGGCACTTTGCTGGAGGCAAGACGGCGGCTTACCGGCAAGTCGGCAATGCATTCCCACCACCGGTTGCACAGGCTGTTGCCGCCAATCTACGTGCCTGTCTTGAACGTCCGGCTAAGCTAATCCGCGTCGCCTAAAGTTCCCCGCCTGCGCTCAACAGCGCTCGTTCATCTTCATCCAGTGGAGTGATCGCGATGAAGTCATTCGCGGAAGTCTGGGGCAAACCCAGCCGGGCAATCAATGCTTTGTGCGTCTTGCCTCCAAGAAGTGCGATGCCGCGCTTCCTCAGAATGTCCCTTGCTCCTCCATTTCTTCTAAGCCTCTTCATGTAGTCGTGTTGCTGTGCAAGCGCCTGAATAAGAGTTCTGGAGATGGGCTTCCGCTGATACAACTCGAACAACGTTGCTAACCGCTCGGTGCCTCCGCGCGGTGCCATCACGGCACGGCGATGCTCCGGACTAAGGTGTTGCCAGAAATTAGCCGGGTAAGGCTGATCGAAAAGCATCCAGAGTGCGTTATGCAATTGGTCGCGGCGGATGGTGGTCTTTTGGTCGCGGTTGCGGCCAGCGTTCAGCACTTCGGGCCGGATGACGATTAAACCGAAGGAGCATAAGGAAGACTGTTCATTGGCGCTAATCAAGATGCATAGGTGATGCAAAGCCTCATTCGGAATGGTCCAAGCGAACTTGATTGTGTTCTTGACGTCCACTTCCTGTCCATCAATGAGAAGGTCCATGACCTCCCCTCGCTCCACTGCCAGGTGATTTCGGAGCAGAATTTCTACTTTCGTACCAATGTAAGTCTTCTCCGTCTTCTCTAATTCCGCGACAGTGAAACGTTTAGACCGGGCAGCGTCTATCACTTCATCAATCGCCTGCCGTAAAAGATTCGGTATGTCTCTCCGAAACGCGTCCCATCCGCCCGCATGTCTCACGATCGCTGCTTCCAAGGCAGTTAACACTTGATAGTCGATGTGCGTTTGTAGCAAACGTAGCGGGGCAACGCGGACGGCCTTTTTTGGCATAGGCTTCACTGTAGCCGAAGATTCGCAGCGGTCCCCGCCCACGCATCCAAAGTATGTGGCTGATTCATTGAGCATAGTTGACCGGTCGCGAAACATGAGTCAGATTCGTAGCCGGGACACCTCGCCGGAGATGATGGTTCGGCGCCTGCTCCATGGCATGGGCTACCGGTATCGGCTCCATGCGCGTGATTTGCCGGGAAAACCCGACATTGTTTTTCGTCTTCGTCGAAAGGCAATATTTGTCCATGGCTGTTTCTGGCATCAGCACGACGCGTGCAAGGAAGGCAGAATCCCTGGTTCAAACCGCTCGTATTGGGTTGCTAAGCTGGAAAGAAATATCGCGCGAGACGGTGAGCATCTCCAATGCTTGCGCGAAATGGGATGGGATGTTCTCGTGATCTGGGAATGCGAGCTGAGCCCGGGGCACATGCTTGTATGCCGGTTACGCAATTTCTTGCAAGCCAGCGACAGGAATCATGAGAAAGCTGATGTTGTTCTGTAGAAAGTAGCGCGGGCAGGATGATGTGCGGTGCGGATCACTTGCGCCAATTCTCCATTAGGGCTTCGGCTCCGTACGTGTCAATCTCACCGGCAAATCCAAATTGCCGCGCACCAACGTGCCCTCCAGCGTGGCAGCGTTCGCCCATTCCGGAGCGCCACCGCCAGAGGCACTCTTCATGTGCAGGTGCAAGGTATTGCCATCCTCATCCTGCAGGGCGGCAGTCGTCCCAAATACCCGCACTTCGGTAAACCGAATCTCGCTTTTCTGCCCGTCATAGCTGTAGTGCCCACCGTTGAGCGACGAGCCTTCGACATCCAGCAACATCGTCACATGCTGCTGCCCGACCGTGCCCTTATAAACCAGCGGTGGTGACGCAGCCTTCTGCGCTACAGAGATCACAACTCCGCAAAGCAAGGGCAGAAACATCAAAAGCCAACGGCATGAGCGCCTCATTTGGGAGCCGGACCGCGTACCACCTGCACCAGGTCGTTCACGCGCAGCTGCCGCGCAAAGGCATCTTTTACCTCATCCGCCGTCAATGCCATGTACTTCTTCGCGGCATTATCCTGTTCGTTCAGCGGCAGACCCAACTGGGCCCGCGCCAGCAGCACGCCCGCCACGCTGCTTTCGCTGGACTCGCTCAATTGCAGGGACCGCAGCACCAGCGACTTGGCCAGATTCAGTTCAGCGGGCGATACCGGCGTGGTACGCATCGCTTCCAGGTCGCGCTCCACCAATGCACGCGCCTTCGAGACCTTGTCCGGGTCCGACCCGTAATCCACCACATACGTCGACCGCGTCTTGGTCGCGCGCAGGCTCACGTCCACCGTGTAGACGTATCCCGCCACCTGCCGCAGATCGTGGTACAAGCGAGAGGCATAAAACCCGCCGCCCAGCACATTCGTGCCCAGCTGCATGGCGTAATAATCCGGGCTGAAGCGGTTGATGGGCAGTTCCTCCGCCAGTGTCACGGAATCCTGCACCTGCTGCGGGTCAGCCACATTGCGAGCAGACGCCTTGTTCGGAGGAACGGGTGGCAGGTCGACCGCAGGCTTTGGTCCGCTGTCCGCCCAGCCGCCAAACGTCTTTTCCACCTGCGCGCGTGCCTCTCCCGGAGTGATGTCTCCCACAATCACAATCGTTGTCAGGTCAGGCCGCATCGCCGCCGCCATATAACTTTTCACGTCGTTCAACGTGAGCTTGTTGATCGTTGCGGGTGTCTGGTCGCGCAGCGAAGGGTCGTCCTTCGGCAGCAACGCTTCGCTCAGAGCGCGGTGCATCTTGTAGCCGGGACTCTTCAACTGACCGGCAGTTAAATCCGCCGTCTGTTTCTGCACCACCGGAAAAGCCTCCGCAGGGAGGGCCGGGTGCAGTTCGTTGTCGGCCAGCAGCGCCATGCCACGGGCGAAGTTGTCTCTCAACACCTTCAGGCTGAAGGTCATGCCGCCGTTTTCACTCGCTCCGATATCATCGAGCGCCTTCTGAAACGCGATCCGATCCAGACTCGTCGTGCCGTAGCCGAAGAGTTGCTCCATCACGTCGGCTACCCCCTCCTGGCCCTTCGGCGTGTCCAGATCTTCATTGTGCTGCACGCTGCCGATTAGCGTGATCGTCGGGCTGGTCCGGTCCGTTCGCACAATCAGGCGCAAGCCGTTCGGCAGCGTCTCGTAGCTCGGCAGCGCCATGGGCGGAGGCAGGCGAAGCTCCGCCAACGGCTTGGCTGCCCATTCCGGCAGCGCCACTTCCTTCGTCGGAGCCGATGTCAGCTTCTCGCCACCACCAAAGCCTTCCGCAGCGACAGCTTCTCCGCTTGGCACAGGCTTGAGCGTGGCCGTGATGGTGTTCACATTCAGCAGATATTGCTTCGCCACGCGATTTACATCCGCGACTGTGACTTTCGCAATCGCGTCTACCTCTTCGTCTGGAGAGGTGCGTCCGCGAGCGGCTAGCGCTTCCGACCACACGCTGGCCAGCCCCGGAATCGAGGTTCGCCGGAACTGTGCCTCGGTCAACTCGCTCCGTTTTGAAGCTTCCACCAGGTCGGCCGGAACACCAGTCTCGGCATAGTGGTTAAGAATGCCGCGCATTTCCGCAAGCGCTCCGGATGCGTCGGCTTCCGATGGCACCGCCACCAGACCGAACCCGAGGCTCGCCTTCTCGTTCTCCGCCGCTATGCCAAATTGCGTGCCCAGCGCCTTGCCCGCTGGAACCATCGCATACAGATCGCCACGCTGGCTGCTCAGGACATCCCCCAGCACCTGCGCCGCCGCATAGTCCTTTGAGTCTGTGCCCGGCAGTCGGTAGCCAATCACTGCCAGCGTATACGGCAGATTGCTTGGAATGGTAAATGTGTTGCTCTTCACCGCACTTAGCGTCACTGCGGGCCGCTGCGGCACCGCGCGCTTCGGGATCGCCGCAAACACCTCGCGTACCCGCGCCATCGTCGCCGCCGGATTCACATCACCCACAATCACCAGGATGCAGTTCGATGGCGAATACCACTGGTCATAAAACTTGCGCAGCGTCGCACCCGTCGTTTTGTCGAATGACTCCTTCGTGCCCAGCGGATCGTACTGGTACGGCGTACCCGCGAACATATTCGCCTGCAGCCGCGAAATCATCTTGTACGTCGGGCTGGAAAGGTCGCGCTGCACCTCCTGCTCAATCGCGCCGCGCTCCTGGTCCCACTCTTTATCGCTGTTGTCGATGCCCTGCATGCACGCGGCCTGCGCGCGCAGCGCAACATCTACATCCGTCGCCGGTACCGTGGCGTAAAACTGGGTGATGTTCTGCTGCGTGTCGGCGTTATTGTCACCGCCCAGCCGCGCGTAGATTGCCGCCGTCTGATCCGCAGTCATGCCGGTGCATCCGCGAAACGCCATATGCTCCAGCGCATGCGCCGTGCCAGGAAAGCCAGCGGGCGTCTCATCGCCACCCGCAAGCACATTCAGCTCCACCGTGACCACGGGAGCCAACGCATTATGCACCAGCACCACCCGCAGTCCATTGGGCAGTGTCGCCCGCGTCACCTCAGGAGCAGCCGCACGCTGCGCCACCGCCGTTGACACACAACCACCAACCATCGATGCAAGCACAGCAGAACAGGACAAAACCGAACGCAGTCTCAAGCAAGCTCCCTCGTCTCTGCTTAGACTCTACTGCCTCAGGCCATGTCATCGTGTTGTTCAGCCACCGAATCATATAGTCGCATCTGCTCTAGGCCGCTAACTCCTCAGTCATATCGAACCGGCGGCTAAAAACAACCGGCTCAATCTTATAGTTCCGTAAAGCGTCCAGCACGCCAGATGAAACCGGCTGCGCGCCATCATTCAGAACGGCATATGCCTTGGAATCCGGAAAACGCACTTCGCGTGTATCGCTCCAGGCGTAAATAAAAGCCTCAGCACTGTCGCGCGTCGGCTTGTTGATCGCCTGAATGATGCGTTCCGGTTGCTTGCGCGCTGATTTTGGAATAACGAAGTCAAACAGGTGGTCGAAGCCGCTGGTGCCGGTGAACTTCACTTTCGGCGTATAGCGCACTGCGCTTGCATCGAGCCATGCAACAACGTCCTCAAAGAACAGGCTGTGCACGAAAGGGCTTGCCAAATAAAACAGATCGTTGACGGCAAGCATCGCCTGGATCAGATTGTGCTTTCGCGAGGGAAAGTTTTCAGCAGACGCATGCACTTCCAAAGCCTCAGCATTCATTCGCACACCGAAGCCGTTCAGCGTCATGTTCAGGAGGGCCCTGCGTTTTTCGCTATTGAGATTGCAACCGGACGCCTCAAGATCGCGTACGGTGTAACTGTCATCGGTAAGGATGTAACCACCATTCTGCGACCGCGCATAGATTTGCAGCGCATCATTATGCCGGTCCAGATAGGGCGTCGTAATTTCAACCCACGAGCCATTCACTTCGCGCAGGCTGGTCTTATCTTTCAGCCATGCCCGATAGTTGCTGAGAAGACTTTCAATCTCCTGTACAGTCGTCATGCAAACAGACCGTGGTTGATCACCGGGGGTTCGATAATCTTGCAATGCTGCATAAAAGCGTCGAGCGTGGAGAGCAGATTGGATGTATCCGGGCATACATTCGAAGGGGCCGACACACCCATCTATCTCCAAAGCCTTCCCGGTATATATGGAGATGAGGGCAGGGAATCTCTTGGCCATCCGGGTTTCTGTGCGGCGATCCATCGACGTCCAGCCGGTAGAGGATAATCGCGGTATGTGCCCGATTTTGGTACGTGATTTTCGTTAATTTGATCTGAAACCTATTGACGTCAAGCAGGAAATTCTCGCGCCGGTCCATAGACGTAAGCGGGACAACGATTCGTTCTCCCGGATTGGGGAACATCCATTCCTTTTGTTCAGCAGCCCTCTTGTCCATGGCCATCAACTTGTCTGCATCGTCTTGGGTCAGATTGATTTCTGCCATGAATTCCTCTCTGCCCCAGCATCTCAACGATATCCTAGAACAGTGTCCGCACTCTTCGGCAAATCGCTCCCGGAGTTAACCGAACTGACCACCACACTCGGTCAGAAGCAGTACCGCGCCCGCCAGCTCTGGGACGCGCTCTACCGGCGGCGCATCACAAGCCTCGACAGCATCACGACCTTCCCTGTTGATCTGCGGACAAGACTCGCTGCCGAGCACACGCTTGGCCTCCCCGAAATCGTCCAGACCGCCACCTCCATCGACGGCACGGAGCGCTACCTGATGCGCATGGCCGATGGCGAGACCGTCGAAACCGTCTGGATGCCCGACGGCGACCTCCCCGACGAAGAAGATGAAGTCCGTTCACTCACCACGGATCACGGAACACGGGTTCCAGACCGCCGCAACCAGGGCGCACTCGCCACCCTCGGCTACCGCCGCGCCACCATCTGTATCTCCAGCCAGGTAGGCTGCGCGGTCAACTGCCAGTTCTGCCTCACCGCCAAGCTCGGCATCCGCCGCGATCTCACAGTTGGCGAAATCGCCGGCCAGGTTGCCGCCGTTCTCAACCGCCATGACATTCAAATCGGCCGCGACCGCATCAATCTCGTCTTCATGGGCATGGGCGAGCCCTTCCTCAATTACGACAACCTCATGGCTTCTGTCCGCCTCCTGGTGGAGGGCATCGGCATCCCGGCATCGCGCATGACGGTTTCTACGTCTGGCATCGAACCCGCCATCCGCCGCTTCGCCGCCGAGCCGGTCCGGCCCAACCTCGCGCTCTCCCTTAACGCCTCCAACGACACGGTCCGCGAGCAGATCATGCCCATCACACGCAAGTGGAAGATCGCCGCCCTGCTCGACGCCGTTCGCACAATCCCCATGACAAAGCGCGACTGGGTCACGTTTGAATACGTCCTGCTTGGCGGCGTGAACGACCAGCCCGGACACGCACGCGAAGTTCTCGACCTGCTCCGGCCCGCAGGCAATCCCATGCACGCCAAGGTGAACCTTATTGTCTGGAACCCCGGCCCCGGCATCGCGTACACCCAGCCCACGCCTGAAGCCGTGGAACTGTTCCAGCAAACCCTGATCGGCGGTGGCATCCCAACACACATCCGCCGCCCACGCGGCCGCGACATCTACGCCGCCTGCGGCCAACTCAAACGCACCGTGGAACCCGAGCGCTCCGCGACCGAACTCGTCAAGCTCAGCGCATAACCCTGTTCAGGCGACAGCATATACGCTACTCGCCTGAACAAGAGTGATCTGATTACAGCGGCATGCGTCCGCCGGTGGCACCGTAGATTTCACCCGACACGTAGCTGGCGTCATCCGAAGCTAGAAACACAAAGACAGCTGCCTGTTCGACGGGCTGCGCGGGCCGTTCAAACACAGTGTTGGAGCCGAACTTTGCCACCTGCTGCGGCGGCATGGTGGACGGGATAAATGGTGTCCACACCGGCCCCGGTGCCACGCCGTTCACGCGGATACCCTGCTTCATCAGGTTCTTCGAAATGCTGATCGTAAGGCTGGCCAGCGCTGCCTTCGTCGCGGCGTAGGTAATCAGCGGCTCCGCCGGCGTGAAGCTTTCGATCGAGCAGGTGTTCAGAATGACGCCCCCCCGGCTTCATTACCTTTGTCGCGGCTTGCGCCAGGAAGAAGGGTGCAAACACGTTGGTGCGGAAGGTGCGGTCGAACTCCTCTTCCGTGATGTCTTTCATCGATTCGTGCGTCTGCTGGTATGCCGCGTTATTTACCAGGATGTCGAGCTTGCCAAAGCTCTCGACCGCCTTGTCCACCAGCTGTTGGCAGAATGCCTTCTGCCGCACATCGCCTGGCAGCGCGATGGCTTGACGGCCCGTTGCTTTCACCAACTCCACGGTTTTGTCTGCGTCTTCCTGATCATCCGGCAAGCAGGTAAACAGGATATCCGCGCCTTCTTTGGCAAAGCACAGGGCAACAGCACGGCCGATGCCGCTATCGCCACCGGTGATCAAGGCAGCTCGACCTTGCAGCCTGCCGGTGCCGGTGTAGCTTTGCTGGCCATGATCGGCCTTTGGCTCCATCTGATCTTCGTCGCCGGGCATGGGCTGCTGCTGTTCGGGGAAGGGTGGTTTGGGAAAGCGGGTGCGTGGATCAACGAGGGGCTTCGATGCGATGTCTGCCATGGGTCTCCGTCCGTCTGGGCTCGACCTGTGAGATGCGAGCGTTCTCCACGCTCGCCGGAGGCGGCGCATCTTTGCAGACGCCGTTAAGGCTCTGGTCAGACGTGCGCGGTCAGCGCGTACGCCTCGTCGAACACGTCTGTCCCGAAGCCATGCAACCACGTGATGCGCGTGTCGCGCCGAAACCACGTGCGCTGGCGCTTGCTGTACTGCCGGTGGCCTGCCTGCGTCCGGGTGATGGCTTCGTTCTCTGTGAGTTCACCACACAGCACGGCCTGCGCCTCCGCATAGCCAAGCGCATGCAGGGCACGGCAATCGGCACCATGGCGAGCGACTAACCCGGCTGTCTCTGCGACCAGGCCATCCGCAAACATCGCCGCGCACCGTGCGTTGATGCGCTCGTACAGCAGGGCGCGGTCCGGCTCCAAACCGATCTGCACCACACGAAAACCGGTCAGCGGCTCAGGCCGTTGAGCCGCCCATGCCGCGCTCATCGGTCTCCGCTCCAAAACGGAAACCTCGATGGCACGGATTAGCTTCGGCGCATCGTTCGGGTGAACGCGTTCTGCCGCAACTAGATCCGCTCGCCGCAGAACGCGATGGAGCAACCGTGGTCCGCGCCGCTGTGCGGCCTGTCGCAGCCGCTCCCGGAGCTCCTCGTCCCGGACTGGAACCGGGCTAAGCCCATCGAGCAACGCCCTCAAATACAGGCCCGTGCCGCCGGTGACGATGGGCACGCATCCGCGCGCGGCGATCTCGCGGACAGCGGCACGTGCCGCACGGCCATAGTCGCCTGCGGTGTAGTTCGCGCTTGGGGGCACAACGTCGATCAGGTGATGCGGAACCCGGCCACGTTCGGCGCGGCTAGGCTTCGCGGTTCCAAGCTCCATCTCGCGATAGACTGCCACGGAATCACACGAAATGATCTCGCCCCCCAGCGCCTCCGCCAACCGCAACGACAGCGCAGTCTTGCCCGAAGCCGTGGGTCCCACCAGTACAACCAGCAGCGGGTCCGGAGCGCTCACAGGTGCCGCCACCATCCTGGCGGGAACACGTTGTGAAAACCAGCCCGCAGGACAATAATCACAAGCACCACAACGCCGAGAAGCAGAGCGCCGCCCACCTGCAGCCTGCGCTCTTCCGCCAGGCGCTCTTTGTGATCGGGCGTTAAATCTGGCCGCATCGCGTCCTACTGTGCGTCCTGGATGTCCTTGTTCACGCGGAACTCGATGCGCAGTTCCAGATTTGGCCCGTGGAACTCTTTCGGCAGCGGTTGCGCCGCACCCAGGCCCGTGATGGAGCCCCACGCCGCACGGTCGATAGCCACGTCATGCGTTGAGTAGTCCAGGTGCATCGCCGAAATCATCCCATTCGGCTGGATCGTGAACCGCACACCGGTGATGCCCTGCTTATTCAGTGGTGGCCGGCACTCCTCAGGAATCAATGGCAGCCAGTTACGCCGCACATCCGACAGCAAACGTTGCAGGTATTTGGCAAAGTCCACACCCTGTGTGTCGGAAAGTATCTCCGTGCCGATCTTACTGCCGCCCTGCTGACCCCGCCCGACAGAGCCGTAATCCCCACTTTCGCCACCGCGCGCACCCCGCGTGGCCTGCTGAATCTGGTCCCGTGCGCTCCCCGGCGTACCGAAGATGTTTCGGTTCGGCGACGGCGCGGGCGCATCCGCCAAAGGCTGCCGCGGCGTGGGTGTGGGCGGTGTGTTGCGCGCCTGCTGCTGCGGTTGCTGTTGTTGAGGCGCTGGCTGTTGTTGCTGCGGCGCAGGCCGGGACTGTTGCTGCGGCGTTGGCGCGGGTGGCGTGGGTGTGCCTGCCCGTGGCTCCGGCGCGCGCGGACTTGGCTTGGGACTTTGCGCCTCGGTCGAATGCGTGCTGATATTGGGCGTGGGCTTGGTGCGCTGCAACTGCTTTTGCAGGTTCGGCGGCACATCCAGATACGTCATTTCGTTCGGTCGCTTGTTATCCGGCACGGCAGAGATCAGCACCGGCGCATGCCACAGGTAGCGCGGCCCGTAGACCATGACCCAGCCCAGCACCAGCCAGACAATAACGGCGATGTAGACCGCCTCTCGAAACCGCGCGCGCGCACGCTCATCATCAATCTCGTCGATCAACGTGATCAGTTCATGCGTGTCCAGATATTGGTAGCGCGCGCGCATTCCACCACGGTGCGGGCGCGCCGTGGTCACTCGCGCCGGCTCAGGGACATCGCCTTCCGCGGAGCGGTCTGTCTCGGGCCGGTTCAAACCGGGCGGTATGTCGAGTGGGGGCACGCTGCGTTTTCGTCTCTTCGTTAAATAGGACTGCCGCCAAAGGCGTTTTGTTTCCCCACCAGCTCAGCTACTTCGAACCGGCAGTCTATTTTCTCATCTGCCCGGATGTGGCGTGTCAGGCCATCTCGTCAAAACGCTAGAATAAGAAGCGATGCACCTGCTTCATGTGCCGCACCTGCTGCTAGCCGCCGCGCAAGCCGTGCCCGCAAAGCACGCGCCGCTTGGCATGCTGAAGCAGATGGGCGAACGGTTAAGGCATTTGGGCGGCACCGGTCTTGCAGTCGCATCGCTCTTCGATTCGGCGCTGATTCCCATCCCGTGGCAACCAATTCTGCTGCAACTGGTCAGCAGCCATCCCGGCAAGTTCCTGATTTATCCCTTGATCGCCGCCTTTGCTTCCGCCGTGGGCAGCATGGTGCCGTTCTACGTGGGACGGCTTGGCGGCGAACTCTTCCTGCTGGGCAAGATCAATCGCGCCCGGTACGAGCGCCTGCGCGACCGCTTCGAAGAACAGGAGTTCCTGGCTATCCTGATTCCGGCCATGGGTCCGCCCCCCACGCCGTTCAAGCTCTTTGAGTTTTGCGCGGGCGTCTTTGAAATGAAGCCGGTCACCTTCTTCACGGCTGCGTTCCTTGGCAAACTGGTGCAGTTCACCGTCTACGCCACGCTGACCCACCTGTACGGTCCGGCTGTCGTGGATCTCCTCTTTCACACCGTGCGCGCGCATGCACACCTGGTACTTTTCATTGTAGGTCTGCTGCTGGTCGTTCTTGCCATCTGGGTTGTGCGAAAGGTTTTCGACCGGAAACGCGGAGTGCAGCTGCCCATCGAAGATACCGCCGCGGATCATGCAGTGAAAACGGGTATTGTCGAAGAGTAGCCTCGCCTCCGTTCGTCCTGTCATACGCCATGTTCAACGCTGTGAATGAACTCGCACGAAATGCTTGTTACGTCGGCTACGTGCTTGCCGGATACCGTGTACTTGCAGCATCATGTGTGAACATATGACAGAACAGTCGCTCGCGGGCAACAGTGTGCCTTCTAGGGCGAATACTGCAATCAGGCTGAACAACACGTTACGAGGTATCGTGCACGCATGAGGATCTCAGACCTGCTCTTTGGAAAACCGCTGGCCAGCAGTGAGGCCGAGCACGAGCACGTCGGCGTTGCGGCGGGCATCCCCATCTTTGGACTGGATGGCCTGACCAGCGCTGCATACGGCCCGGAACAGGCGATGTCGCTGCTGATTCCGCTGGGACTCATTGGTGTGCAACAGCACTTAATCCCGATCTTCTCAGCAATTCTTGTGCTTCTCACCATCCTGTACTTCAGTTACCGGCAGACCATCGAGGCATATCCGAACGGTGGCGGTTCGTTCACTGTCGCCAGCGAAAACCTTGGTGACAAGGCGGGCCTGCTGGCTGCCGCTGCTTTAATGATCGATTACATCTTGACGGCGGCCGTTGGCGTATCCGCCGGTGTCACGGCTCTGGTCAGCGCGGTTCCGCGGCTCCATCCTCACCAGCTTTCCCTTTGCCTGTTGATCCTGGCCGTCATCGTTATCATCAATCTACGCGGCGTGAAGGAGTCCGGCTTCGTCTTCATGCTGCCAACGTTTCTCTTTGTCGGCACGCTGCTCGCAACGGTCGCTGTCGGTATCTGGCACGGTGTCCAAATGCACGGACACCCTATACCGGTCACGGCTCCACCTCCGCCCATCCCGGCTACCATGCAGTACCTGACAATCTGGCTGCTGCTCAAGGCTTTCGCCAGTGGATGCGCCGCCATGACCGGGGTGGAGGCAGTCTCCAACGGCGTCACAGCCTTCAAGGAGCCACGCTCGCGCAACGCCAACCAGGCACTCACCGTTATCATCGCCATCCTAATCGTTCTTCTGGCGGGGCTTGCCTATGTGGCCAAGGTATACGGCGTCACCGCGATGGACCCCAATAATCCCGCATACCAAAGTGTGCTTTCGATCCAGGTGGCGGCGGTGTTTGGCCGGGGATGGTTCTACTATCTGACAATGGCAAGCGTGCTGGCCGCGTTGAGCTTCAGCGCAAACACCGCCTTCGCCGACTTTCCGCGCATGGCGCGAGCCATCGCGCTGAAGGATTACATGCCGCGTGTCTTTCTTATGCGTGGCCGCCGTCTGTTGTTTTCGCACGGCATCTACGCACTCACCGGCTTTACCGCGCTGCTGCTCATCATCTTTGACGGCGTTACGGACCGCCTGATCCCGCTGTATGCGATCGGTGCCTTTCTTGCCTTCACCCTGAGCCAGGCCGGCATGGTGAGGCACTGGATCAAATGCAAGGACGAGAAAGGCCGCCCACTGAAGATGTTTCTGAACGGCCTAGGCGCTGTAGCGACCGGTATCACCCTGGTCGTTGTCCTGGTTGCAAAATTCACCTCCGGTGCGTGGATCACGGCTCTCTTGGTGCCCGGCATCATTGCCGTGATGTACGGCATTAAACGGCACTACGCGCGCGTAAACGCTGAAACCCACGACCCGACGCCAATCCGGCTTACCGGACTGGAGCAGCCACTTGTCGTAATCCCCATAGCACGTTGGGACAAGCTCAGCGAGAAGGCGGTACGCTTTGGACTCCTGCTGGGCAAAGAGATGAAGATCGTCCATATCGAAAGTGAAACCGACGCGGGATTCGGGGAAACATGGGACGCGACAGTCATGCAGCCCCTCCGTGAGAATGGCTTTCCTGAGCCGGAACTCGTCTCGGTGCAGAGCAATTTTCGCACCGTTATCACACCCCTGTTGGATTACATCCTGAAGCTGGAGGAGTTGAACCCCACCCGCAAAGTCGCAGTCATCATTCCGGAACTCGTGGTACGCCATTGGTGGGAAAACTTCCTCCACAACCAGCGCACCCAGGTGCTAAAGCTGCTGCTGCTGGTCAAAGGTAATCAGCGCATCATCGTCATCAACATCCCTTGGTACCTCTAGGCTGTTTCCAAACAGTGATGCCAAGCGTGGAAATGAGCGAGTAGCTCCTCCGCAAAAAGGTATGCTGTCAAAGCGATCCTGCATCCTGCCCCGCCCAGTAGCTCGTGGGCAGAATGCCCCAAGCGTTGATAATACCCACTCGCTTGAATCGATATAAGTCGTTCTACTCATCACCATTGCCGTGCCCTGCGAACCAGCCAAGGCAGTAGATAACCTCAGCATCGCTCAACGCATAACGTACGGGGCGAACACAGGTGCGCGTACGTGTATGCGTGATGCTCCATTCAGTCGCCGCGCTCCGTGTGCCTTACATCACCTGCTAGCTTTAAGACGATGGATGCGCACTTTTTCCGGTTGGAGCTTCACCTGCTCGGCATGACGTTATGGCTGAATGCCGATCCGGCGGGGAGCACTCTGGGTGCCGACCATGCGTTACGGCATCTCCGTCCGGTGCGCTTCCGTACGGAGAGCAAGGCTTTGCGTGCGTTGGCAACCGCCCATGTCGGCGACTGGAGCAGCTTTCCGCATGAAGGCATCCATGCCACGCTGACGCGCTCGCAACTGCGTGCCATCGGCTTTCGCGGCAACTTCTAGGGTGTGATGACTGCTGCCTGCAACAGCATGGCCTCTGCCGCGAGCGGACCTGCCGGCTCATCCTCATGCTTGTAGTAGACGTAAACCTCCCGGGTCTCACTCAGTGCGCGAAACTTCGTCGCGTGGTCCGCAACTACAGCCTCCACATACCCGCCCGGCATGCGCAGGCGATAGCACGCGAAGTCTGCTGCGGTCTGGACCTCCGGCGTTTGCAGATCTTCGCTCTCGGCAATACACACAGCTGCGCCATGCGCTTGCAACGCCGCCCACGTTTCATCGCGGAACCAGCTTTCGTGCCGGAACTCAAATGCTACCCGTTCCACTTCCGCCATCTGGGGCAGATCTAGAAACGCTTCTAAACGGGGTACATCGGCCTTGAAGTTTGGGGGCAATTGAAACAGCAAACATCCCAGCATTCCGGCAGACCGGACGGGCTGCAGCGCCGTCAGGAAGCGGTCCACGGCATCGTCACACTCGCGCAGCCGCCGCCGGTGCGTGATGATTTCCGGTGCCTTGAACGAGAAGCGAAATCCAGGCTGCGCCGCCGCCATCCATCCCGCAAGTTGTGCCTCCGTGGGCAGCGCGCGAAACGTATAGTTCACCTCCACCGAGTTCAGCCGCGACGCATAATGCTCCAGAAATCGCCGCGCTGGCAGCTTGGGCGGGTAGAAGTCTGGCTTCCACGTGGGATATGCCCATCCAGACGTTCCGGCAAAGAGCTTCGCCGTCACTGTTTCAGCCATGCAGGAAGCGTCTCATATCCGGTCTCCAGTGCAAGCAAAACGGACGCATATAAGCGTCCGTTTCAGCAGAAATTGGGGCGGCTAGAGGGATTTGAACCCTCGACATCGGGTGCCACAGACCCGCGTTCTAACCCCTGAACTATAGCCGCCGTGCCAAGCCTGATTGTAGCATCGTGAACACGCGCACTTTCCAGGAGAACCGTCATGTATCCAGGCACCAGCGGCACCGTCCTCCAGGACACATCGGACCCGGAGATTGCTTCCACCGTTGATTCCGACATTATCCGTACCGTGCCCAAACCAGCGCGGCTGCTCTCCATCGATGTACTGCGCGGGCTGACCATTGCCTTCATGATCCTGGTCAACAATGAGCCGCCGCCGAACGCGTACCGGCTGCTGGAACACGCGCCATGGAACGGCTTCACGCCCACCGACCTCGTCTTTCCGACATTTCTCTTCCTCGTGGGCCTGTCGCTTGTCCTCTCCACGGCGGCGCGCCTCGCTCGTGGAGCCACCCGCACCACACTTTTCCTGCATCTGCTGCGGCGCACCGCTGTGCTTCTGCTCTTTGGATTCCTCGTCAACACCTTCCCGTTCCTCCACATGGATCACGCCCGCTTCTATGGCGTTCTTCAGCGCATCGGCCTCTGCTACTTCGTCGTGGGAACGGTTTATCTCGTAAAGCCTTCGGGGTGGAAGGGTAAAGCTGCGTTGGCTGCCGTGTGCCTCGTTGGTTATTGGGCGCTGATGCGCTTTGTCCCCGTTCCAGGCTACGGCGTGCCCACACACACGGTGCCCATCAACGATCATGATGGCAACCTGACGGCGTATCTTGACCGGCTGCTCTTTGCGCCGCAACACCTGTACGAACGCACGCGCGACCCCGAGGGACTGCTCTCCACGCTGCCCGCCATCGCCACCGCGCTCTTCGGCCTGCTCGCTGGCTTATGGCTGCGTACAACCCGTACGGAGCGCCAAAAAGCTCTTGGTCTGGCGGTCTGCGGATCTGTCTTTCTCGTGCTGGCACTCCTGTGGAATCCCGCATTTCCCATCAACAAGAAGCTCTGGACCAGTTCCTTCGTCCTTTTCGCGGGTGGATGGAGCCTGCTTCTGCTGGCATTGTCCATCTACATCATTGATATCAAGCGCTTTGGCCGCACAACGATCTTGCGCGCCGACACGCCGGAGCACCCAACGATCTACAAACCCCTGCTCGTCTTCGGCACCAACGCCATCGCTGCCTACATGGTTTCGGAGCTGCTGCCGCCCATCCTTATTCTGATCCGCACCCGTGACGGCAACCTGCTCCGCACCTACTCCGCCGTCCTGCACCATGCGATTCCGGCCCACGGCATTCCATCACTGCTCTTTGGCCTCACCTTTGTGCTGGTCACATGGCTCATCGTGCTGCCGCTGTACCGCAAGCGCATCTTTCTGCGCATCTGAAGGTCACATGCCGTCGCCCCGCACCGAACCCGAAGTCCTTCGTCCTCGCGTGGCACGCGGCGCGGACCTCTTCAGCGACCGCAATCTCGACCTCCTATCGCACCTGCTGGACGATTTTCTGCGTATTCCCGGCACGCAGATTCGCTTTGGCCTGGACGGCATCATCGGCCTCATTCCCGGCATTGGCGACATCCTGGGCGCGATGGCCTCATGGATCATCATTCTGGCGGCATGGCTGCGTGGTGTGCCTAAGATAACGCTGGCCCGCATGATGGCCAACGTCGCCATCGAGACCATCATCGGTACCGTGCCCATCCTGGGCGACGCGTTTGACATCGCATGGAAGGCTAACCGCCGGAACTTCGCCCTTCTGGAGCGCTCCACCGGTGCCATCCCCACGTATGGAGCAGGTACATCCAGCGGTTTCGAACAGGTTGCCACGCGGAACGATGACGCCCGCAAACTGCCCGGGCCCGGCCTCACGCATCAGCAACGCAAGCAGCATGCCTTCTCTGACTGGCTCTTCCTCGCCGGCCTGGTTGTCGCCATGATGCTTCTGCTCGCCATCCCGCTCGCCCTGCTGGCCTACGTCGCAGGCAAGTTCTTTGCCATGGGCACCCGCCACTGACGTAAACTATGCAGAGTCGGGGCGTAGCGCAGCCTGGTAGCGCATCTGCTTTGGGAGCAGAGGGCCGGGGGTTCGAATCCCTCCGCCCCGACCAGAAGACTTCACGAACGCGAAGCGCAGGGGTTCGAATCCCTCCGCCCCGGGACCTTTTTTCGTTCAGCCATCGATAAGCTTTATCCATGGCCCAGTGGCCGACACCTTACCTATCGAAGCTCGACCATGCCTGGCGCGGCCTGACGCGGGCTGACGGGCGTCAGGCCAGGGAGCGGCTCACCCCGGTAATACACGAAGTCACCTTCCTCAACCCCAAAAGGCTTCTCTGAACCCGGCACGGCGACTCCATCGCTTCTCTTCGCGTAGTAAAAAAACGTAGTGCCAGGCGACACCGCGACGATGCTTGTCTTTCCTGCCGGAATCGTCGTCCATCCCTGCACCGTTACGAGACCGTTGAAGCCCAGGCAAGCCACTGCGATCTGATAGCTCTGCTGACTGCTGTTCTTCATTCTCAAGCTATTTACGCCTGTAAATCCGCTCAATTCCCGGAGCCTGAGCGCGGCCAGCGACTGCGCCTCCATTAGCCGCGTCCTCGTCTGCTGTAATTCGCGATTCGACCGATTCTCCGGAATGACCGCCGGTTTGGCCTCTGGCTGAGCGGGTCTGCCCATCCCATATCCAAGCGCAAATACACCCACCGCGATTGCCAGAAAGGCCGCTACTCCGTACCAGAAACGCGTCAACGCAGGTTTGTGTCGCGGCACTGGCGGCGGCACCCTTACTGGCTTTACCGGCGCAGGCTGCACAGGTTGCACAGGTTGCACAGGCGGAGGCGCCTGATCCAGCCATACACCGGGAAACAATCCGTGCGCCTGCAACGCCCTTAGACCATCAACGGCCTGGGCACGCGAGCCAGCCACAAGGTACAGGCTTGCGTCCGCGGTAAACACCTCAAACGGCAGATCGTCCGCGAGTTCATTCAAACGGCGCTTCGCCGGTTCCCGGTCTGCCGCTGCCGGTGTCCATTCGTACAGCGTCAACAACGCGCCGGTCGCGGGATCCTTTACTTCGTACACAGCGTTAGCCAGGGCACGAACAATCTCAAAACGGTAAATGCGTGCCTGCATGATGCTCCACCTTCATTGGAGTTATGTCCGGCGGCGGCGGCGAGCGCGAGCGGCGTACCACCACGCAAACACAACAAACACAAGAATGAACGCACGTGGGGAATCGGTGCCAATCAGGCGAAGAAGCCACCACCCCAGCAACAGGATCACCCATCCACCAAGCCATAGGATCAGGCTTCTCGGCTTCTTCACCGGAAGTGCCGTAACTGTGTCGATGGCTGGGATTGCCGTAACCCTCGGTGGCACCTGCGACCGAAGCACCTGGGGACTCGCCGCACGATCGACCGGTGGCAGCACCGTGGCAAGTGGCGCAGTGGCCTCGGCAATAGGTTGTGGCGCTCGCACGACATCCGCGCGAAACAGATCGTTGCCACGCAGTTCGGCCAGGACGGGGCTTGCCTCTTCCATCGATGCAGTCACCAGGTAGAACGAGCCATCGGCTGTAAACACCTTGGCCGATGGGGACATGGCCGCCTCGTCCAGCCGCTGCTTGGCTCCGTTCAAGTCTGCTGCCACCGGCTTCCACTCGTGCACCACAACGTGTTCGCCGGAACGTACGTCCGTGGCCCGGTAAACTCCAGGCCCAATCGCTTCAGCAAGTTCGTAGTCATATAGTCTGCGTTGCATAACAAGGCTCACAAAACTTTCGCCGGTTAGCTACCAGCAATACCTTACGCCAGCAGACCGTACCAGTCTGACCGCATCGAGAACGTACTCAGTCAAACGCCACAATCTCCGCAAGCGCGTACACTTCTCCGTTTGCATTCATCAGGCCCCGTGTCCGCACGGCTGCCACTGTTCCCCGCCTTGCGGAGCCGCTGGTGCCTGCTGCTCCCGTGAGCTTGTGGCGGCCGCTGTCCACCTCTTCCCCAATCGAGCCCGTCATCGAGAACCCCACCGCCTGGACTACATTTGTCAGCGCCTTTTGCAGGGCACCATTCGTACGCTCGGGATCAAGATCGCGATCTGTCTTGGAGATCAACGCGGTCAGCAAGCGAACAACCGCCTCCGTCGTGGCATGGCGATTGTTTGCCAGCTCTTCCATGCTCGCGCTGCCTATCAGCCGTTGCCGCAAACGCGACAGCGCATCCCGTTGCTCGCGAAACAACTCTGGATCGATGTTTCCCGCCGCGGCAGCCCATGCATTGAGTGCCTGGCCAACCTCTTCAAACCATGCCAGCCCATCAGCCTGCGCATGCTCCAGCCCGCTGCGTGTTGCCAGCGGTAGGTCTCGCGTCCGCAGCCGCGTTAGCTCCTGGTCGAAAGGGGAAGCGAGCGCTTTTTGCTCTCGCTTCATCTGCTCCAGACGCACCGCGCGCATCGCGGCGATTTCGCTCTTTAACCTCTCAAGTTGCTCCTCGATGCGATCTCTTCGCTTCCGCTCCCGTTCCAGGGCAGCTTCCCCAATCACGTAGAAGCTCAGCGGAGCCAGTAGCGGTACACACCCGGCCAGAAACGGTGCGCCCGTAAGCAGCAGAATCACTTCGGCGTTCATGTGCTCGCCTCCTCCCACGAACGAAACCGCACCGGCTCACCGCTCGGCCCCAAGGCCGTCACCGAAAGCTCGAAATCTTTCAGCAGCAGATGCAGCGCCCAACCTTCTGCCTCTGCTTCCGGCACGGTACGCTCCGGAACCCATGTCCCCAGCTTGTGCAGGAGACTGCTGCCGCGCTCGCGCAACTCCTGCTCGCTGATGCCAAGATTTTCCCACAGCGTTATGCGTTCCGACCCAAACCATCCTCGCGGCAACGCCCGCTCCAGACCTCCGTGCGGTATCTCGATGTCTACCGGCAGGATTGGGACAAACGTTGCCGTCGTCACCTCAAATACGCCGACGCTCGACGTGGTGCGCCGCGCGCTGTCCGGCAGCACCAGCCGCACAGCGGCTCCCTGAAGCGTCTGTGAGAGACACGCGCCAGCAACTACGCATTCCTTCGGATTGGCTGCACGCAATACCCGGCTCTTGGGAAACATCGCCGCAATCGTCTGCGCCACCACCGGCAGGTACGTCGTCTTACCCGATAGTTGAATCATGTCCAGTAGTTCCGTCTGACCGGCTGCCGCTTGCAGAGGAGCGGCAACGCTTTGCACATGCCGTTCAACCTCTTTTAGGAATGCCCACTTCAGGTCGCTTCCACCCGCATTGCGCAGAGATCGAAACGGGTTGGTGAAATCTTCCGCCTGCTGCCCGTTTCGTGGCAGGACGCGCAGAATGATCTGTGCCGGTTCGGCTGACGTCGCCTCCTCGCTCAGCGACGCTTTAAATTGGTCGGCGGCCTCGCGCAGCGCATACCGGTTGCGCAAGATATCTTCCATCGAACATCCGGGCAGTCCCCGTTTAATCAGCCGTGCACCGGGCCGCTGCGTCGCCAGCAGAGCTTCCGATCGGGATTCCATCTGCTCCGCAAGAAAGTCCGACAGATCCTCACCACCAAACCGCACGCCACGGCTGAATAGAATCGTGGGCCGGATCTCCATCCGGTTACCGGGAAAAGCGGAAGTCTGCACACGCACGATAGACATGTCCGTCGTGCCGCCGCCCAGATCAAACGCCGCCACCGTATACGTTTCCATTCCCGCTTTACGCGCGTTTCCCATCAGCAGCGGGATCAGCGCGGCGATGGGCTCCTGAAGAAAGCGCACGCGATGGTGCTCCCCGAACGCCTGCCGCAGCGCCTGGTGCAGATTGCGGTACTGCCGCAACGAGCACACCGCCGGATGGGTCAGAATGAAGTCGCGGAACAGCGTCTCCCGGCTCGTCTCCAACCGGCGGCGAATCGTCCGGAGGTAATCCGCCGCAGCGTCGGTTGCGCTGCGCGAGGTCCAGATCTCAGCGTTGTACGGTCGCACCGGAATGCGGTCCTCCACATCCCCGAGCCGCTGTTTCAGATCCCCTATCGTGCTTGCGGCAACACGCTCGCTGGTGGCTGCCAGCGCCTTCACCCGCGCTCCAATCTCCGTCTCCGGCTCCGCACCGCTCAGGTCCAGATACCGCACCACCGTCGGAGACGAGACGTTCACTCCATCAAACGCCACCTGCTCGAACTCCCGGCCTGACTCCACCAGAGCGCAACACGTGTTGCTTGATCCAAAGTCGATCGCCACGGCACCGTCAAAGACCGGCAAAGGCAAAACGAGTACCTGAACGCGCTTTTCGAACGGTACTATATTGCCCATACAGCGCAGGGAAAAGACCAACGCTCGATCTGGATCCACGGGCGCATCCGTAAGCGTTAGCTCGAAACTGACCATGGCACTCTCGCCACCCCGCAGCAACAATGGCAGCCGGGACAGCAGGCGGACAGGAACCGGTTTATGCAGCGTCGATTGCAACTCCAGCGTGACCGTCTCCAGCGCAAGCGCCGCGTTCCCCGTGCCACCGTCCGTGTCGGACGACTGGTTCGTGAGCACGAACTCCAACCGCTGGCCGGCTGTGTTAAAGCGCTTGGCCGGCGGCTGGTGTTCTCCCTGCCAGCGGATCTGCGGCGGCTTCCGCAATGCGATCTCAGCGCGTACCTCCGTCTCGGTAAGACCGTGCGGGCCATCGAACTGCACGGTCAGCGACGCTGCCGGCGTACCCCGCACCGCATCGCATTGGACAATCACCGTCGCACCGGAACCCGGCGATGCAAGCACGGGGTGTTGCACACCCGAAAGCACCTTCAATCCACCCAAAGGCCCGCCCCGCACATCATGGATGCGCAGCATGCCGCGAACCGGTTCCACGTGAATCATTATGGGTTGCCGTTCCCCCGCCGGGCTGGCCCAAACTTCCAGCGGTGACGGTGAAATTGTAAACGCGGGGGTCTCCTCAATGACCAGCAGCATTCCCTGCGCCGCTCCCGCGCTGGTTCGCACCGTCACAGTACCCGCTTCCGGCTGACGCAACGCCATTGTCCGGGCCTTGCCGGTCAGCCATGCCGTTGTACCGGCCACCAGCATCTGCGGAGCGGCCTGTAGCGTAAGCCAGCCTGGTGTCTCCGTTCCTTCCACCTGGAGGTCCGCGCAGCTGTGATTCGTCACCTCCACCATCACCGGCGGTGCCACGTTGTTGATCTGCAGCACATCGGGCCGCACCCGCAGATCCACACGCGCGGACGGTGCCCCACACTGCCCGCACCATGCATCACGTGCATTCAGCAACCACGCGGAGCACGACGGGCACACGAGGCGGTCAGCCAAGCGTCATCTCTCCCGGCTCTTGCAGCAGCCAAAGCTCGCCCCTGCGCACAATCCGCGCCTCACGCATCAGGGCAAACGGTCCCGCTGAGGTCGATGGGTAATTGAACACTCCTTCAAACGAACTGCGCGCCGCAAGGTAATCCCGGTCAAAGGAGGGCAACAGGAAGCCCTGCCCTTCCTGCATAACACCCAGGAACATCCCGTACCCCGATGCCTCAAAGCGAAGCTCAGCCGCCGGGTTCATACGCAGGTCCGTCAGGTTCTGGCACGAAAGGCCGGTGCACGGATACTGTTCGTGAAACCAATCCCCGCCCTCATGCGCGCGCGCGGCGTTGTAATCGCGCAGCACATGCCCCGTGCGCACACGCCACTCCGGCTGAGTAGCAACTGGAGCAGCTTCCACCGGCACCTCCGCCGATAGGGAATGCGCGGAACGGCCAGGCTCTGGCGGCGGCGCTAGCGATGTACTCTCAACCTCCGGCGCGGGCGACTCTTGCGCGCGAATCACGCCCTCGTCGCGACCGCCGCTCGCATTCTTCTGCCGGATCGCATCCGATGCACGCTCGCGCAAGGAAACGTCCCTGAGACTCTCGCCGCGCGGGGTGTTCGTGGCCGGTTTATTGCGAGGTTTTTGTGAGGGGGAACGCGGAAGGGCTTGTGCCGTGTGGGGAGCCTCTGTTCGCGGTACTTGCAATTCGTCCAAATCTGTTTTTAGCTGCCGCAACTCTTCCTGTTGGCGCTTATTCGCCTGCCGGAGCCCGCGAAGCCTGCGAAAGAAAACCAGACCAATCCCAACGCTCACAAGAATGGAGAGACCAGCAAGGATGGCACAGGTAGCAACAGGATGTTGTATGCCACGCGAGACAATGGCGTTCTTCCACGAAGTGTACCCCGTGGGTGCTGGCGTGGGAGGAGGTGCCGCAGGTAGGGTCGTCTCGCTCGGCGTGACCGGCTGATTCGCCTGCGTTTCTACCGTTCCACCTTCTGTTGGCCCGGCAGTGGCTTGGGAAGATGAACCTGCGGTCCCGGTAGTTCCAGACATCCCGGAACCGGGGTTGCGGCCCGGCTGGTCCAAACCGCTCGTTGGTATTTGACCTGGCGGCTGGACGGAAGACCTCCCTGCGGCTTTTGCCTTGTCCACCTCATGCCCGCCTTGCGCAGGCGCGGAGCGGCCATACATGGCAAGCGCAAGGAGGAGAAGCGCTGCATCTGCAGTCCGCGCTTTGCCCCGCATCACGTCAGGCATGGTTCACCCATCCGTCAATCTTCATCCGCAGCAGTGCCTTCAACGCCATGATGAACAGCGGCTCCTTGCGCAAAGGATCCACGGCTCGCGCGTCCATCTCGCCACGGGGCAGCAGCGACGCCTTCTGGCTGATGTCTGCAATGTGATCGTTCACGGCATCCTGAACGCGCGACAGCGTATCAGGTTCCAGCGTGAGTCCCGCCGCCTTCACAAACGCCTGAAACACCGGCAGCCCCTGCGTCACCGTCACCGCGTTTTCTCGCAGGTTCTCCGCCGTCGGGCTGCTGTTCCACGGCTGCGTTCCCGCCCCGCGCACCTCAAAGCTCTCGCCCGCAAGCGGATTGGTGTAGTCCTCGTTGATCTTCAGCTGACCGGCGTTGCTGCCCATGCCATAGGCCACCAGACCGTAGGCCACCTCCTCTTTAGGATCGTCGCTGAGCAAAATTTCCACCCGTACATTTGTCTCCGGATACCCAATCCTGCAGCCCGCCACGATACAGTCGGCAAACTTGCGATAAATGGGCATCTCCGGCACCCAGTGGTTAATGGCGCACCACCGCAACAGCCGCGATCCGTTTCCGCCAATAAAGACCGGCAGCCGTTCCTGCGGAACATACGCACCCACCTGGGCCAGCCGCCCGGTCAGCAGCCCCACATAAAATCCCAGCCCGCACAGGCCGGTCGTCATGGTCGAAAGCAAGTCCTTGACGCGATCCTCCCTCCCCGGCAACGCCTCCAGCATGGCCTTCCCCCGCGATGCAATCAACGCGTCCAGCTGTGCGTTATAGGCATCGCGGTGATCGCGCTTTTCCAGGAGCGATTCAATCTGAATGCCCGGGTCCAGATCCGTCAGCACCTTCGGCTTGCGCCGGATGGGCTCCAGAAAGATATCCTGCCCCGCAAGCATGATCGAAAGATGGGCCAGCAGCGCCGGTTTATTCGTCTGCGTATCCCGGCTCCACAGGGCAACATCCGTCGTTCCCCCACCGATATCAACGGTCAACGCTCCGCGCGAAACGGACAGTCCTTTGCCACTGGCGAAGTAACGCGTTGCCGCAACCGCCTCCCGGTTTTCCATCTGCTGTGCGTTGTTCGTCAGACTGATATCCGTAACCTCTTTCATCCGGTCGATCACGCGCCGCCATATTCCGATAAACCGGGCGGTGTCCTCCACGGAAAATGCAGTGGGATACGAATAGCGAATGTCGACGGAGTCGGCACCCTGTGCCACCAATTCCACCAGTGACTGGATACAAAGCTGCAACAGAAATCCGTCAGCGGCCTCATTCTGCCGGTCGTCTCCCCACTTCAGTTGCGACCGCACGCCACTCTTCTCCCCGGCGATAAAGCTGGCTGGCTCCTGGTCGTTGGAGAACAGAACGTGTCCATCGAGGAGTTCTTTTGGCGCGGGGTCGCTGAACACCTGATACACGCTCAGAATATTGCCTGCGGACCACTGGCGCGCCGGTATAAACAGTTCCCGCGTCATCCGCTCCAGTGCATTTTTGTCATACGCCGTCACCGGCACAAAGCGGTTCTCGAACGTCATCCGGCTTGGCTTGTCGCTCGTGTCCAACAGGTAGTAAAGGCTTGTTCCGGTGGTGCCGAAGTCGATACCGAGCGCCGCGCTCCGATGCGCGGACACTGGACTCTGTTCCGGTGCCTGCAACAACATCAGCGCCTGCGGACGCGTCTCGAACATGCCTCTGGTTTCGCGCGGTGCCATCTGACAGGTCAGCACCTCCGGAAACTCCCGCAACTCGTGGACCTGAAAGACCTCCGCGCCGGACTTCAATAACCGTGCGTAGGAACTGGTCCGTTTCAGCGGCCGCACCACCAGGTCCTCCGTCTTTGCCGTGCCATGCCATGACTCAAAAACGTAGTATCGCTTCCATCGGTTGCCCATCCGGATATTCGGCCACACGCCAACTGCCGGCATCCCCGGCATCTTCACCATCATGTCCGGCGGATACAGATGGGTGATCTCGATCACGCGCGGCTCGCCCCGCGTGGTGACGCCATGCTCATCCGGCAGGGATCGCGCCCGGACCAGCAGGCGAAGCCGGCACAGAGCGCCCTCGCTCCCCTTCCACTCCACGCTGAAGTTCTTTGCCAGGTACTCCGCCGTGAAGAGTTGCGTGACCTCTTCCTGCAGCGGCAGCAGAATCTGACGGGGGTCCGCCACGCCCATTACCTTGACGGGCTTGCAGCCCGGAAATGGGTTCGGCGCAGTGCCGCTCGATGCCGCCTGCGTACTCTGGTGATACACAAGAAATGGCTGAAAAAAGAACTTCGACGTGCACCAGTGCAGCTCCGGTTCGCGCTGCGCGTCCACAAAGCCGCTCGCGTCTTCCGCGCTGCGTGGCAAACGGCTGCGCACCGTCGCCAGTGTCACATCGCGGTAGACCACCACTTCTCTGGCATCCTTGCCCAGCTTCTCCGCGGCCTGCATGTCGATCAGCACGTACCGTGGCGCGTTGGGAACGTCACCGTCCAGCAGCAGGTGCGATAATTCCCGCTGCTCCGGCATGTGCGGCCGGTCCAGGAGGTTCGCTAAACCATAATTCAGCCCTAAGCTCCGCTCCGCTGAGAAGATCTTGCCTGGATCCTTCACCTGCACGCCCTCCGGTGCAAGCTCTTTCAAGAACTCTTGGAAGACCCTGAGCATGCCTCCGATGCGCTTGGACGATCCCTCCGCGGTGCGCTTGGCAAACTCCGCGCTCACAGCGCTCACCCACTCCGCAAGCGCTGTCTTATCACCGGCCGCCAACACCTTCGCGGGGTCCTTGAGCAGGTTGCGATTGGCATACCGGTCAAAGCCGAACCACGGCACCTCTGCCTCGGTAAACGCGCCCGGATAATACGCGCCCGCCGCCACCAGCGTTGTGGGTGACGTCATCCCAAAGGGCACGCCGCGCGCCGTGGCGTTCGAAACGTCGTTACTCAACAGATAAAAGCGGTTCCATGAGTCTCCTGAAAGCAGGACGCCACTTTCATCGGTCGCAACACCGCCCGGTCCGCCGTGGCTGCCTTTCTCCGGCGTGTTGGGCAACACCCGGCGAAGCACGGCGGACAGCAGATTCGGCACAGCCGCCGGCTTTCCACGCAGATCGACCTCGTGCGCCTGCAAACCTTGCAGGCCCATCCGCTCCCGCAATCCCAGCAAGGCAAGCATCCCGCGCCATTCGCCCCTCACCTGCCAATGCAGCGTGTGTCCCTCGTCATACAACGCCCGGTCGAACAGGATCACCTGCGCCCACGGATCGGGCACGGAGTGGATATCATTGACACCGGGCGGAACCGCGATGGCGTCCGCCAGCACGCTTAGGCGGCGCTCGCCCTGCCTGCTATCCCACACGCCCGGCTGCGGCGGTTCAGAAAGCTTGTTGCCGTCCAATAGTTCCGGCAGGTACAGAGGTGTCTGTGTCGGCATGGTTTCCTCGCTCTCAGCTGGCGCAGGCGTCGTAGATGGCGCGGATCAACCGGCCCGTGCCCTTTGCGTTGTTGTCACTCACCGTGCCTTGCTGGACACGCTTCCACATCCCGTCCAGGTCCGGGTTTTGATTCGCGCGGAACCCAGCAAACAGGTCGCGAAAATCCTTCGGCTTGCGAAAACCGGAACGCAGCACCCAATCATTCTTCGCCTTGTCGAACTCCGCGAACACAGTCACATCCACCAGCGCCGGCTGGCAGGTGCCTCCGCGTGGCTTGGACACGCGCAAAAGCCAAAGCAGGAAGCGATTGACATAGTCCCGCACCTCGTCCAATTCCTGTAGCACTGTCTCCTTTGGCACGCGTTCTCTTTCGACAAGCTCCACCAGAATCGGCAGCTTGGTCCTGCCTTGCCGCAGTTCGTCCGTCAGCCTCGAATAAAAGCTCAGGCGAAACGCCACCGCGAACTCGATCATCCGCCGCAGCTTGCGCCCATACAGGTCGCGCAGCGCCTCTGAAATGGGCAGATCATCCCAGGTCAATACATCCTCGGACCTGCGCCCCGCGATCGACACCGTGTTCGCCGCATCCGCCGCCGGTGGCGCGCCCAGGAACTGCACCGCGCCCATCCCCGCGACCAGTTCCACAAAGTGCGGCTCGTTGCGCTGCGTTGCCGATCCCACCGACGACACCGCCATCTCTGCCGGATTCTTCTCACCCACCGTAAAAATAGAGTGGCACCGCTTCAGAAATCCGCGCTCGTCGTAATACTTCAGCGCCTCCACCGTCGCCAGCGGAAACGCATTGGGGTCGGCCTGCACCTTCTGTCCGGGAATCTGACTGAAGCGGAAGTATGGCAGGAAGAGGATCAATCCCAGCCGCAGACGATTCACGCTGGACGACAGCGGCTCTTCCATCAACTGCAGGATCGTTGGCACGCCCGCCGCCCCCGATCCACCAAAGACCGATCCTGCCAGAAGAACCGGCACGCCCCCGGACGCGCTGCCCGCCGCCTTCGCCTTCTCCAGCAGCTGAAACCAGACATCACGTTGGTTGCTAAAGTCGATCGTGTTTCCCAGCACGGTCGCGCCGATGCCCGGCCGCCCCCGGAAACCCTGGTGAATCTCCATCTCGCGCTCATCTTTTGAGAACAGGAGTTCCATCAGATCCGACTCCAGCGGCATGCTCTCTTTCCGCTGGGTGTACTGAAATATCTCGTCCAGCGTGTCCACCGATTCCGTGCGCACTGGCGTCCAGGGACCCTTCACCGACACCCGGCGCGTAAACAGGTCCGTCGATCCCATGTGCAGCCGCGTGCAGTTGGCATACGCCCGCGCCAGCTGGCTGCACTCATCCACGTTTCCGTTTGAATCGTCCGGATCGACCAGCAATCCGTCCAGTTCCCGCGAAGCATCCGGCAGGAGTCCCGCCGCCGCCAAGTGAACCAGCGTCTGCATCAGCTTTGCGCCAGTACCACCCACACCAATGACGAAGTAACTCACATCCGCTCCTGACTTACCATGTGCGAACTAACTTCGCGGGCCATACAATGAACTTTCCACTTACCGGCGAGAAACACGCCGTCGCAATCCAGAACGGCAAAACCCCGAACGCAAGATAGTACGCCGCAATGGTGTAATTCACCGGATCGAGTGCCTCGACCTTCGGACCTTTGGCTGCCATCACGCACCCAGTAACAAGAACGACCAGCAGCAGCGCAAACCAGGTCAGATACCACGTCCTTGACGGTGCCCACGGCGGTATCGCCCACTCTCCCAGCGCAAACCAGAGCAGCGTACATCCAAATGCAACGCCGATGACGGTGAACGCATAGTGCTGGAATTCACCAAAAAACTTCGCCTGGTCCTGCCCTCCCGTGCTGGGCAGCCAATCCGGCTGCATTACAAAATACACTGCCAGCCAGCAGAGCAAGAACACCATCAGAATACCGATCAGGTTCAGCGCGAGCTTGTTATCGTTTGCCATTTAATTCGCCTGTACATAGAGGTAATAGGTCGCAAGCCGGACAGGCGCATGAAACATCTGCCCCTGCAATGCCATGAGAAATTTTGATAGGTCAGGTGTAAGTCCTGCCTTCATCGGAAAAGACTTTCCGCCGCGAGCGATTCGCTCCGCCTCCGGCTGCTCGATATTCCACGGCTTCATAAACGGTGACTCCGGAGAAAGCGTGTCCGCCGGCGTGGATTCCATGCGATCTAATTCCACGGCGTACGTCACGCCCTTCGTCAGTCTTCCCCGATCCACACGTGCGCACAGCGGTGCGGGCGGCACGCACGCTGTTACCGCCAGTGCCGCGTCAGCGTCCTCGTGCGGTGTCCCGTGACGGTCAACGGAACTCACCTTTCCTACCAGCGCATCGCTTCCGCCCACAGGAACCTCGTCAGCCGGGCGCGCTGTATCTTTCCACGTAAACTGTAGGGCACCCTGCGACAGCTTGACCCGCGCGACGTCGCGGCTGTGCGGGTCCGCCGCCAGCGAGCTATATTGCGTCTGCCGGTCTCCAACAATGACCGGCAGCCCATGTGGCTGCCCGGACGGTGCCCGCGAAAAATAGAACTCCGCCGCCCGGTGCTTTGCCAGCGCTTCATTCAGTCCCGTGCCGTTCTCCAGAACCGTCAAAGTGTGCCGCACATCCGCTGCAGGTCCAGCAACAATGACATAGAACGGCATGGAATCCGCCGCGTCCGGTAACGTCTGTCCAGGAGCCATGCCAGGCAGATCTTCCACCCCGCCCGAGAACGGATTCCGAACCGCCAGAATTCCCACCGCCGCCGTATCTCCCTGCAGATACTTGGCCGCCAGCGCATCCGCCGGCCGCTCCAGCAGGCCGCCGGTCTGGTACAGGTCGGTGATAATAACCTTCACCTCCGGCTTCGGATTGTCACCCTGCGGGGGCGAATCCGCGATCGGTGTTTCGATCAACGTCTTGCTTTCGTTGAATTGCGACAGGTCACGGCTCATCGCCTGTAGTCCGCCGCCATCGCTGATCTTTTTCAGATTTCCATTTCCAAATCTCCAGAAGCTCACTGTCTTGTCTTTCCATCCACCAGCATGGCCGCTCCCGTTCAGCGAAGACTCGCCAGGAGCATTCCGTAGCGTTGTCTCGCATTTGTCCAGCAACTCCCTCAGGTAGTTATGCGAATCGCCCGTTGCATCTGCCTGAAGGAAATGCTTGATGGAGCCTGAACCGTCCAGATACACACGGATCGCAACGCTGTCGGAAAGGTGCGCCGCCTCGTCTTTCGGCAGCGATATCGCCGGTAACGGTGCCTGACGCCGCAGAAGAATCATGGCAATCGCCGCAAGCGCCAATACGCCGAACACGATAAAGATTCCGGATTGTGACTTACCGTTCGACATGCTTACGCCAACCCTCCAGGGCAGTTCGCTACTGCGTCATACGTTCCAATGCGCTAGCTTTAGCGCGGGTTCTCCATCCAAACTCGTATCGAAATACGCTACGGCAAGATCATGCCCGGAGAGCACCGGCGCGCAACAGTATTCCGGACGGCACTGCGCAGCGGTAAACGTCACCTCCATCACGCGTCCCCGCCCTCCTGCGGAAATCACCAGCCGGTGCTGTCCATGGGTAAGCATATCCGCGAAGCTGAAAACGTATGGCGAAGCCACGCTCGCGGGCATCTCGCTTCGCAGACCGGATTCACGCAGTGTCCGCCACCCATCCGCGGCAGCAATACGAATCTCTTCTCCCTCGGCAACCGTCAACGTCCCATCCTCGCTTGTAGTGATACTGCTTCCGGACCCAAGCGGTTCAAACCTGCTGGTCCCGCCTGTGAACGAAACCGTCAACACCCCAGGAATCCCACCTTGCTCTCCGGCCACCACGGCGCACAGACCCTCTGCCCAGCGCGCTCCCGCCAGGGGAATCGTTCCCGGCGAAAAGGCAATCGCACCCTGCCGCCGCGCCATATACGGTTCAAAGCGCAGCGGCAGCGCCATCTGCGCCGCTTTCCCCGAGGCACTATCGAAGACGCCAATCTCCGCCCGCGTGCACAGCGCGAGAACGCCATCGTGGAGCGTGGGTCCGGCAACTGCGTCGCCATCCAGGACAAACGGTTGCTCCGGCGGCTGGCCCGGCGAAAACGATTGCAGCACCAGCGCAATCCGGCCTCCGTCGAGTCTCTCCGCAACTCCGCACGCACGCGCCGTTGCCAGCACGCCTCCGAAGCCGGAAGCCGCACCCACCTCATTCACGGCCAGCCTCCTGCCCCCCGTTGGCTGGTACACCGTACGGACCTCGCCCGTGGCCACCGTCACCGTCTGCACCGAAGCTCGGCTCACGCCAACAAACGTCGCTTGCGGATACGCCGCGCCCAAGCGCAACACAGACGCCAGCGCCGGCCCGTTAAATGCACTCTCCGCTTCCAGCATCGCGATCTCTTGCCGTTGGGCACCAGAAGCCAGAGACGAAGCGCAAAGCGCTCCACTCACGTCCACCGCGTACAACATCCCATCGATCAATAGCGGTGGACGGCGAAAACTTCCCTGAACGCTCAACACCTCTGCCGGAGACGCCTTCCAGGCCAGGGCACCCGGGTCTGCCGCCTCGGTCCGGCAACGTCTGCAAAACCGAGCCGCCAACCGGTTCGGCATTCCGCACGCCACGCACGCCGTCACCGGCTGCCGCAGAACGCACGCGCAACGCCACGCCGGTCCGGCCTGGTCGAGTACGCAACTGCATCCCGGGTACGGGCAAGGTGATGGCTGGGTCAAAAAACATCCTCAAAACAGGTAACCGTTGGCAATGGAACAACCTGCCCACTGACTCACGAGAGCTCTGATCGTTGTCTTTGGAAAGCCTGACCATCCTATCAGCGCACAGCCGCTCCGTCAGTCAGACGCACGCAGGACCACGATGTCAGCACACGCAGCGATGTCTGGGGCATGTTAAAACCGCTGATCGATTTGTGGTGCCGCCGTACGCACCGCCTCCAGCAATGTCTGTTCCAAAAATGTGTTCCGCGCGGCCGCACAGAAGACATCATCGCGATTGAAGCGCGATCACGAGAGACGCAGACGCCAGGACGATCCACGGCCTCCCCAGCCGCGCCCGCCCAGATCCTTCGCCCCAGCGTGCCTCGGCGGCGGCTGTTGCCTCTTCTCGCGTCTCCTGCGCCGCCGCCATCTTGAAATCACGCCTTGATACCTGTCCTCCTCAGTTCCCGAACTCCGCTATTTTCCCCATTTGGAACTCTTCGGAATAAAATTCCGCAAACGCTGTCGCCTTTCTTCGGCCCCTGCGAATGTTTCACGTGAAACATTCAGAGCATCCCGCTCCGGGGTGCAAGGGGTTATCCCGGAAGCTACCGCAGCCCCACCCGTCAGCCGTCTCCGCTCTACACTGATGAAAGATGCGCGGCACCCCCTCATCCTGTCGCATACGGTATGCCGTGCTGGCTGTGCTGTGGCCCGCGCTTACATGGTGCGCACCCAGAAAACTGGTGCCAGAGACACCGTGGCAGGTTGCCGAAGCCGCGCGCCAGCAGTTGCTCGCCATTGCGCCGGAGCAGCGCACCGCAAACGACTACCGTACCGTGATGGACGCGTACCGCCTCATCTATCACGCCAACCCGGCGGACATGCACGCTCCCGAGGCTGTCTTCGAGGTCGGCCTCCTGCTGGCGGATGAGGGCACCACCCTGCATCAGCCAAAGATGCTGCAGGCCAGTATTGGCCAGTTTGAGTTTCTGCGTACGCAGTACCCGCAGTCCTCCTTCCGCATCGCTGCCCTGCTGGAAGAGGCACATGTCGCAGCGAACGATCTTCACGACGTGAAGCTGGCACGTGCGAAGTACATCGATTTTACTGAGCAGTATCCGCGCTCCACGCACATTGCAGAAGCGCAGGCGGCCTTGCAACAGTTGCGCGCTGGCCGGCTCCCTGTAGATGCCGCGCCACGAACCGCGGCCGAAGTGAACTCCGACCGCATTGCCGCCGCCGCTTCCAACGGCGTTCCCGGAGCCGCCGTCCCGCCAGAGGTCCACGCCGAGGCCAGCCTGGCGGCATCGCAAGGCAGCGCCTCGCAGCCAGTCGCGGTCGCGTCTCCCGTTCCGCGACCCGAAGCGTCACCGCTGCCCCCTAGCCGGACAGCAGTGCTGGACGCCAGCGCCCAGGTCCCCGCGCATACCGGCAATGGCCTCGCAACCGTCTCGGGGATCCGTCATTGGTCCACCCCCACCTACACCCGCGTGGCCATCGACCTCGGCGATGACGTGCAGTACGAAGCCGCGCGCGTGCCGGACCCCGATCGCATTTACTTTGACCTGCATGGCACACGCCTTCCGCCGGAGCTTGCGGGCAAGGCCTTTAACGTCACCGATGATGGCTATCTGAAACGTATTCGCGCCGCGCAATACACCGCTGATATCGCGCGCATCGTCTTTGACGTGAACGACGTGAAGGACTACACGGCATTCCTCCTGCCCAATCCGTACCGGCTCATCATCGACATTCACGGTGGTGAAAAAGCTCCCGCGACATCATCCGCAGCAAGCGCATCAGCACCAGCACGCGCAAATACCACCTCACCGCTCACGCTGGGACAGCAGCAAACGAACGCCGGCAGAGGTGTCGTTGGTCCTTCCGTCACGGGGCGGCAAACACCGGTCGTGAGACCGTCAGCGGGAGCGCCGGATACACACACGGTCACGGGCCGCGACGTCGCCTCCCTTAGCAACGCGCCCGATACGCAGCACGCCACATTGCAGCCAACCTCGCAGCCCATCGCAATCGCGACAGCCGTGCCCGTGCAGTCCGCGAAATCCAGACGGCACGGCATGAAGAGCGATGCCTCCGTAAGCGTGACACCGGTTCACGCCGCCTCTCCCACCTCCGATGGACAGCGCACGTTGCAGCGCGCGCTGGGCCTCAAGATCGGACGCATCGTGATCGACCCCGGCCATGGCGGCCACGACAGCGGAACCATCGGCGCGGACGGCATCATGGAAAAGGATGTGGTGTTGGACGTGGCGTTGCGCCTGGGCACGCTGCTGCATGACAAGCTGGGCGCGGAGATCATCTATACGCGCTCTGACGATACCTTTATCCCGCTGGAAACCCGCACCGCCATCGCGAACAAGGCCCAGGCAGACCTCTTCATCAGCATCCACGCCAACAGTTCCGATGACGAAACCGCGCGCGGTGTGGAGACCTACTACTTGAACTTCACCGCCCAGCCAGACGCGCTGGACGTAGCCGCCCGCGAAAACGCCGTGAGCGATCAGGGTGTGCATCAGCTTGCGGACCTGGTAAAGAAAATCACCCTGAAGGACAAGATCGATGAATCGCGCGAGTTCGCCTCGGACGTAGAGCAGTCCCTCTACGACGGCCTGCGGAAAGGCAATGAGGGCCTGAAAAATCGCGGCGTGAAGAAGGCACCTTTCGTCGTCCTGATCGGCGCCAACATGCCGTCCATCCTCACGGAAATCAGCTTTGTCACCAACAGCAAGGACGCGGCGCAGTTGCGCACGCCGGAGTACCGCGAACGCGTCGCGGAATCGATCTATCGCGGCATCTCCAACTATACCGGTGGCCTGTCCGGTACACGCGTGGCGGCGGTGGCCAGGTCTCCATCGGGCGCGCAATAACACTGCAACCGCACGCTATCCTGCGCGCTCCGGTGATAGTCTCACCCGTGTATGACTCAGATTTCAGCGCAGCTTCTACTCCTGCTCGCGTTTATCGCGCCGTTGTCTACGGCTCAGCAGCCAGCGCCCCCTCCATCGACTATCAGCATGCCGCAAACCCCTTTGCTGCCCAATCAATTCGGCGAATGGCAGGCGAATGGCAACGCCGGGAACAGCATTTCACTCCCTGGCGACGTCGCCAGGGAACTGATCGTCAACCGCACCGACGCAAAGATGTACACCGCGGAAGGAAACGCGGCAACCGTGTCGGCGGTCGAGTTCGCGGACGCCACCGGAGCGTACAGTGCCTTTACCCTGCTGCGCACGCCGGAGATGCACGCCTGCGCCGCAAACAATAGCCTCGGCGTGGACTGCTCCGTTTCGGCGGGAAAGCTGCTTTTTTGGACCGGGGACACGGTGGTCTCCATCGCTCCGGCTGGCAGCAGACCTATCTCCGCCGGCTCATTCAATCCCCTGGCTAGTGCGCTGCCCAAGCCGGTCGGGGCAAAGGGCGCGCACCCCGTGCTGCCCACACGCCTTCCCCAGGAAGGCCTTGTGAAGGAGAGCCTGCGGTATGCCGTCGGTCCGCTGACCTATGCCGCGGATGGTGGGCAGATTCCCGCGGCCCTCATCGACTTCAGCAAGTCACCTGAAATCCTCACCGCGCGGTATAGCGGTCGCAGTGGCCACGGCGTTCTCACCACCATCTTCTATCCAACACCAGCGATTGCCGGTGACCGGATGCGCGCCATTCAGGCTGCGCTTAAAAATGGCTCACTGCCCTCGTCATTTCGCGCGGGCGAGCCGGACGCGGCACGCTCGGGACCAATCGTCAGCATCGCCAGCAGCGGCTTTTCCGCGCGCGAAGCGAAGGAACTCGTCAGCCGCATCCACTACGAAGCAGCCATTACCTGGAACAAGCCGGAAGGCTACATGGACCAGTTCAAGGTGACTAACGCGGCCAGTGTTATGGTGCAGATCATCATCTTCGTTATGGTCATGTGCGGTGCGGCGCTGGTGCTCGGCGTCGTTCTGGGGGGTGGCCGCGCGGCTATTCGGCGCGCCCGTGGCAAGCCGATCTCCTCTATCGACGACATGGAGATCATTAGCCTTGACCTTCGCGGAAAACCAAAACATGGCCTACAGTAACGGCGCAATCTGACGTTTGCGGGCGAACAACAGGCGAAGCGCATGGATTCCTTGCATTTTGCCTGTTTACTGTAAGTAGTTGATGGCTTTACGTTTAGGATTTCTTCTTGACACATGCCAACGCCGGTCATATGCTTTGGCCAGAAAGTTCTGATGGCTTTGCCTCCGTCCGGACTATTCTCCCTGAAAGAAAGCCACCCCCGGGTGGCTTTCTTGTTGCCGTGGTTACGGGAACGTATTCGCGCAACTTCTCCCGCGTACTTTGCGTGAGCGCTCCCTCCCAGATAGAATCGACATCTGTAGGCCGACGTAGCTCAGTTGGTAGAGCAGCTGATTCGTAATCAGCAGGTCAACGGTTCAAGTCCGTTCGTCGGCTCCACCTTTCAATCTGTAATGAGGTCGCTGTTATACCGCTTCGGTGTACAAGCAGAGTACCTTGATTCCTCTTGCAATCCTTGCGCCGCTCCGTGAGCAATCCGCAGCTCGGTCGTGGTGAAATTCCGGCGGTACCGGAAATTGCCTGCATAAGGATTGACTGGAACGTAGTGGACAATACAGCTGATCAGATCGGTTGTGCGACTACGCCGGTACTGCCAACCTTTTCACACCAGGCTCATGGACTTCGAGTGTCGGCTTGACGGCCGCTCCGCGAGGGACTTAACGAGTTCTTTATAAGCTGTCTAGTAATCTCCCACAAGGCGCGCACTGCCTTAACGTTAATTGCCTGGAGTTTTTATGTCGCTGTCTGATCTCGTCATTGGCAAGCCGCTGGCTACGTCGGAGGAACGGGCTGAACACATTGGCCCGATCGCCGGCATTCCTGTGTTCGGCCTGGACGCGCTGAGCTCTGCCGCATACGGCCCGGAAGCCGCCCTGACACTCCTGATTCTCCTGGGATTAGCAGGCATTGCGCATATCGTACCGATCAGTTTCGCCATCATAGGCCTCCTAGCTATCGTCTACTTCTCATACTGCCAGACCATCGAGGCCTACCCGAACGGTGGCGGGAGTTACACAGTAGCGACCGAAAACCTCGGCGCAAATGTGGGCGTGCTCGCTGCCGCGGCGTTGATGATCGATTACATCCTTAACGCCGCTGTTGGAATTTCTGCCGGTGTCGGCGCTCTTGTCTCTGGATTTCCGAAGTTGCAACCTCATATCCTGGCTCTGTGCCTGGGCATCCTGCTGGTGCTCACCCTGATCAACATGCGAGGCGTAAAGGATACCGGGACAGCCTTTTTGATTCCCACCTACCTTTTCGTTGGCACACTCCTTATTGTGATCCTCGTAGGTGCCATTCGCACGGTTGCGGCGGGAGGCCATCCTCAAGCCATTGTCGCGCCTCCACGTCTGCCACCGGGTACGTCCTTACTCAGTCTTTGGCTGCTGCTCAAGGTATTCGCCGGTGGATGTACAGCCATGACAGGCGTGGAAGCTGTATCGAACGGGGTCAATGCCTTCCGCGAACCCACCCAAAAGAATGCGAAGCGAACACTCACCATCATCATTGTTCTTCTTATGATCCTGCTGGCGGGCATCGCCCTGCTTTGCCGAGCGTACGGGATCGGGGCTACCGACCCCTCCGGGCCGGGCTACCAGAGCATCCTGTCGCAACTGATCTCTGCCGTCATGGGCCGGGGGTGGTTCTACTATCTCAGCATCGCCTCCATCGTCACCGCCGTTGGTCTATCCGCCAACACTTCGTACGCCGATTTCCCACGGCTGACGCGAGCCATCGCGCTTCAAGACTATCTGCCCCACGTCTTTAAAATTCGCGGCCGCCGGCTCCTCTACTCGCATGGTATTTACGCTCTTGTGGGCTTTACTGCTCTGCTTTTAATTGTTTTCAACGGGGTTACCGACCGTCTGATCCCTCTGTTCGCCATCGGCGCATTCCTCGCCTTCACACTGTCCCAAGCTGGCATGGTGATGCATTGGAAGCGGCTAGGAGGCAAGGGATCCCGTCATCGCATGGTCATCAATGGGTTCGGCGCGATCGCAACCGGCACAACGCTGATCGTCGTGCTGGTCGCGAAATTCAGCGAAGGTGCCTGGATCACGGCTATTCTCGTTCCCGTACTCATGATCGCGATGAATGCAGTCAAGCGGCACTACGATCGCATTGGCAAGGAACTGAACATCGACACGCCGATGAGAACAGACAACCTCACTGAGCCTTTGGTGATTCTGCCACTCGACCGATGGAGCCGCATCACCGAGAAGGGCCTCCGTTTTGCCCTTAAGCTGAGCGACCAGGTCCAGGCGGTACATGTTGACGCGGAAGACTGGTGCGAGGAGGTACAGCAGATGTGGCAACGCAATGTCGACGCGCCACTCACGCAAGCTGGACGTCCCGTCCCAGAACTTGTCCTGCTCAACTCTCCGTACCGGTTCGTGCTCATACCTCTGGTCGAATATATTTTGAAGGTTGAGCGCGAACACCCGGACCGGCAGATCGCCGTCCTTGTCCCGGAACTGGTGGTCAAACACTGGTGGCAGAACCTGCTCCATAATCAACGCTCCCAACTGCTGAAGCTGTTGCTCCTGGTGCGCGGCAATCAACGCATTATCGTTATCAACATCCCTTGGTACTTATAGGTTTCGAGGATCATGCCGCCACGCACCCCTCCAAGTATTCGCGCTCGCGCTACCTCCAGTTTGAGCAAGGATTCTATCTAGCGAACGGCTCTCCCGCTCGAACCAGACGACAGAGCGCGTTGCTGCAAACCACCAAAAGTGCTCTTACAACCTAGCTGGTTACTCCGGCACCCAAGAGGCGCAAGTATCAGCACTCACGTTTTTTCGGAACGTCATCCACGGCAGTAGCCGCAGTCATCACCTCCGGTGCTGTCGCGGGTCTTATGTTCGGTGTAAGCCTTGCAGCATATGCCGATGGCGACCTCACCGAAGAGGCTTGGGTCCTGCAGCAGCAAGCCAAGGACCCTATGGCCAATAAGAGAAACGGCAGAGCTATTTGGCGAGCCTCTACTTGGCCATTCATCTTGGCTCGGCTCCGCAGCAGATTGATGAGATTTTTGGAACTTACTCACTGTCTGTCGCACAGACAACATTCAAACCTGAAGGCATAGAAACTGGCCCACCAGGGATGTATATCTTGGGTGTACTAAACAGGAGACCAGAACAGATCGCGACGGTGTGAATCTTATCCGCCGTTCCGGGGGAGCGGAATGAAATTCCCACATCTCAGCGAGATGTGGGGCACCCTCGGGTGTGATGCACCCTCGGGTGTGATGCACCCTCGGGTGTGATGCACCCTCGGGTGTGATGAATCAGATGTGGGCCACCCGCCCACCCCTTGTCCAGACCGGCGCTGTGATTGAAGAACAACTTACCTATAGTGTAGTCCCAAATCGTATGGCCCAACAAACCAAATAGACCTGTTGACGGGTTGAACGCGTCGAAATGTACCTGGGCGTTAACAATGCCGCCAGGTGCACTCGCGAAGCTGCCAGGACTTAGCTGACCGCTTGTGGGCGTTGACGTGCCCCGAAATAAGTACGTTGCCAAGTCGATAGCCGTTAGGCCCGAACGGACCCGCGTAGTACTGGAAGCCGTCATTGAGCAGGGTCGCTTCCGAAACCGAAACACCGAGTTCTAAATGTCCGTCAACCGGTGTGTTTATGCCAGTTGGAGCCGCGCCCGGCACGGCAGCCAATGCTCGGTTTACCTGACAGGACGCATTAGGTTTCGTTGGGTTATTTGGGGCTACTGCTTGGCCTTTTCCCACCAGCGTTTTGGCCTGACGTAAAGCACCAGTTCGCCCGGTTGTGCTTTAATCCGAAGATCGCTACATGAATTCCCACCAAACAACCCGGATTCGAGAATCGCCTTTATACGGTATGCAGGAATGATATTCGGCAGTGTCTCTCGCGTGAGCGGCTCTCCCGGATTCACCTTTCCGTACTCCTGACAACTTGAGAAAAAGTCTGGTGCGACTGCAATCCTTTCATCGTTGCCCGCGAAAGGCTTCGGGCTTGTCGTAGCGGTACCGTTACAGGTCTTTCCCGTGACTGGATCAGCCGACACTGAGCCGCCGTTGATGTGTAATGTGACTATTCCTGCTTCGCTCGTGGGCACGATGAGGTCACCACCATGCCACTGTCCAGCAGAGATGTTCAAACATTCGTCTTGCACTGGTCTCGAATTGCGGCTATTCAGAACAAGGATTCTGATTACCTGAGCAGCACCCGGTTTGGCCGACACGATTACCGGTATCAAGCCGAGAAGACTCCAAAAAAGCAACCTCTGTGCTCTTCCTAAACTGGGCATGGTTTGCGTGGACCTCCAACATGGAAAATGTCAATGATCACATGAATAAGGAAGCCTATCGGGTTATAAGCGAAGCTCGAGTCTGTATGGGCGGTGAAGAGAATCGAGGTCTGGCCTCCGATGTTGCTGTTCCCGAAGAATGCTGGCGGAGGATCTGAGTGAGTGGTGCCGGTGATGTGGAGCGTCGGTCCATACCCTATTAGGTAAGTGTACCAATTGATTGGGTATCGGCCTGTTTGCAACGAATTGAACTGACTTGCAGGCAGATTCGTCCCCAGAATATTTAGGTTTGTTCCTCCGCCGTTGTCAAACGGCACTCCCTGAACATCGTTCTGGTTGAACGGAGTCCCGAACTGATTGTTAACCGCATTGAGTATGGGCTGAGTACAAGGGCTCTTCGGCTGCGTTGGTTTATTTGGGGCAATGCCTTTGGTCAGTTCCAGTTGAACCGCTTGAGCATGAGGTCATAGACAAGCTTGTATTTGAACTGCCCTCCTGCCCATGTGGTACCTTCCACGTTGACCAAGACTTTGGTTTTAGATTTCCAGCCGTCACAGGTCAATTCGAAGCGAGAGTTGTGCGGTGTTTCAGGAGGTTTAGCGCCCCGTCCTTCAACCGGGCCACTTTGAGGGTCCCGAAAAAGGGCTTCCGTTAGGCTCGACAAACTTCCGCTCTGGGGCGTCCATACGAAGCAGTCGATCTGCGTACTACCTAGGAAGTCGTTCAGGTAGAGATTGCTAGCAATCTGAGACCACGCGCCTTCAACGCTTCTTGAGAAGGCGTGCTCAGCAACTGTTTTTCCAGTCTGATCCATAACTGAGAAGATGAACTCGTCTTGGGATTTGACACTCTGCTTGTATCCCGCTGAGAACTGCCCATCAGCAGAAGGAACTCGGCTTGGATTGCCAGGAAAGTTGAAGGCTCGCTGACCTTGACCTGATTGAGCATAGCTAGTGCCGAACGAGGCTAAAAAGCTGCATACGATGACAATAAGGTTCAGAGCCGAACGCCAATGTATCGAGGGCTGCTGTAGACGATTGTTGTGAATGGTGATCTGGATCATAACTTCACATCCTACCGAGCACGACAGGTATACATCTTGACGGGAACGCTATTGAATGGCTTGCCAGTCAGGGTCTTCATTGCGCCAGCAGACAAGTCGATTACGTCTCCGGGGCCCAGTATGCCGGTATCGGTTACCTGCACTACGACATTGGCTGCGGGATTATTGGCAGACACCACATTCAAGAAGGTGTTCTTCGGAATCGTCCATCTCGCCCCAGGAGGTCCCTGTATGGTAGCAGCTGTGTATCCCCACGGATCAAAAATGCTTCCGCTTGCTGTCCTTCTACCCGCAAACCTCGTCGGCGTTCCGTCAGCGTTTACTCCGTACTCTGTCGCGCCTCCCTGATAGTCGGGTATTCCCGACGTGTCTGCGTAAGTTCCCGGAGGGCATTGAGTGTGAGGGTTATTTGGGGCATTGATTTGGAAGGACCGCAATTCAGAGAACTTCATCAGGCTTACTTCCATCGGTCGAAGAGACGGCGACCTAAGGGCTAACGTAGGTCTACGGCTTACAGCGCCACAGCGCTCTGGTCTCCCGTTCTGCCAGCCAGCAGGTAAACAAGGGCGAAGACTAGATGCGGGATCAACCACATGGTGATGGATGCGAGGAACGTGACTTTATCAGAACTGCTAGTAGACGCTCGTGTAGCAGCAGCTACCAGCGCAGCCCCTAAGCTGACAACTGCACAGAACACCAATGCGAACCCTGCCGGTCTCTGTAGCCATACTGCCGCTATAACGATGGGCAATGGAAGGAGAAAAAGGCTGAAGAAGAGCACGGTCGAAGTCCAGAAGTCAACACTGTTGAGCGTGAACGCCTTCAGGTAACCGAGAGCGAAATAAACCAGTCCCCATAAAACCGCGAGAGCTTTTACGAATGTCACTTGGTCTCCTCAAATCGTTCACGCTTTTCGATGCTTGGAAAAGCGGACTCCTACCAGAACGGATGGAGGTTATACCCAGAATTCAGGTTGAAGTACGTTGTGACGAGTGTGGCTTCACCCTGCTCGTTAGATGTGGGCCAGGTTATGTTGTTTATCGTTCCTGCGAGTGAGGCGTCACAGGCCTGTATCGCCGCCGCCTGCTTCGGAGTCTTCGGCAAGCCAATGTTGTTCAAAAATGAAACACTAGCATTTCCATAGCACTTGTCGTGTGCGGCACAAGCTGCATCTACACGGTCTGTCGGCGTACCACCTCCACCAGGCCCGCAGTAGTGCGTACCAGGAATAGTTAGTCTGAACCTCGTTGGAGTCGGTAAGTTATTTGGGGCTGGCGCAGGTTGCGCTGGCTGTGGTCCTGTTCCACTACTTACCCCTGGTCGCGGGGCAGTAGGTGCTCCTATTCCTCCAGCATTAATATCGCAATTGACGCCGGTGATGGGGGCGATAACGCCTCCGTTACCGTCTGATTGATCTGCGCCATAGACGTACTCGCAATCGAGCCCGCTCGGGTCCGTCAGACTGAACGGATTGTTCAGCACATAGGCATACCGATTCAAGCTCTGCGGGTTGGTGAGGTCATAGCTGCCGGAGTAGGGGTCGGGGCTCATCCATCGGCCTTCGGTGGCGTTGTATTGGCGGAACTGGAAGTGGTCGGTGCCGGTACCGAAGTCGTGTTCCTGGCCGGTGAACTCATCGTTGTCCTGGGCGGCGGCGGAGTTGCCGGCGGCGGTCTGCGAGAAGCCGTCGCCGAAAGCCACCGATTGCTGCCGGTCCGCCTCCTGGCCCAGGTAGTTGGTGCGCATCCGTTCCGTCCCCAACCAGTTCGTGTGATGGAAGTATGTCGAGCCATCCTGGGTGCGGCTGGCCAACAGGCCTCCATCCCAATAGATGCGCCCCTGATTGCCCGCGCCCGTCCCCGTGCCGTTCAACTGCCAGCCCGACTGCCGGCGCCCGAACGGATCGAAGAGGAACTCGTGCGTCTCGCCTGGAAGCGAGACCCGGACACGCTGATCGAGAGCGTCGTACGTGTAGCTCTCAGACGAAGCATTTCCCACGGACAGCACCTTGCCTTCCGCGTCGTATTGGTACTGGTTGCCGACGGCATCCTGCATGAGATTGCCCGCCGCATCGTACTGGAAGCCACTGAGCTGGTTGTTGGACGCGGGCGGCAAAGTTGGCCCAGGCGTCTGCCAGACGCGGTTGCCGTACCGGTCGTAGCTGTAGGCCGTCGCCGTGCCGTTCACCGTGGCCGGCGTGAGCCGGTTCAGATCATCATACCCATACGTTGATCCACTGTTCAGATACGTGTCCGGGCCCCTCGCCGAGCCGTATTGAGCGTGTTCGCAGGCGTGGCACGAAGGTTGCTGGTGATGATCCTGCAAGCGAAGCCGACGACAGTATCCGAACCGGCCCTGTTTGTGGTATCAGTGGATGTTCACTCTTTGTACATATGTGCGGCAACAGCTCTTTTTGGAGCGGGTGCCTTCTTGCCGCAATTTAGCTGCGGTGACGTGGCGTTCGCTGGAGTCGATGGATGAATGCAGGAAGAACGTTACGGTTTTCGCTCGCCGCGCTTGCGCTCGTTGTGTGCGGTGTGTCTGCGATGTGCCAGCAGGGTGGGCCGGTGATCGTGCAGCCGGGCGCGCCGGGGCAGCCGAGCAAGACGCTGACCGAAGTGACCGCAGCGCCTCCCGCTAAGCCGCCGTCAGAGGCGGATATCCGCTTCATGCAGGACATGATCATGCATCACGGCCAGGCCGTTGAGATGACGGAGCTGGCGAAGACGCGGGCAAAGGATCCTGAAGTGCTGGACATGGCGCGCAAGATCGATGTCTCGCAGGGTGACGAGATCCGCTGGATGAAGCAGTGGCTGACGGATCGTGGGATTGCCATCGAGACGATGGATTCCATGCCGGGCATGGCAATGGAGCACGCGCCTGCGAAGGGCACGGATCATAGCGGGATGGCGGACATGGACCATGATATGGCCGGGATGGACCACGGCATGGCGGGCATGGATCACACGGCAGCGCCGGGCAAGGCCGACCCCATGGACGTGGCGATGATGCCGGGCATGTTGACGCCGCGTCAGATGCAGGCGCTGCGCGCTTCGGACGGCCGCCAGTTCGACCACCTGTTTCTGATTGGCATGATGCAGCACCACAATGGCGCGCTGCTGATGGTGAAGCAGCTGTTTGCCAATCCGGGCGCTGGGCAGGACCCGCAACTCTTCGACTTTGCGAGCGACGTGGATAACACGCAGCTGGCGGAAATCAACATTATGAACGGCATACTCCGAAAGGAACACCCATGAACGCATCTCGCCTCTCCTGTTTGCTTGCCGCCGCTGCCGTTACGTGCTCGCCTGTGCTGGCGCAGGACATGCACGACCACGACACAAAGTCCGGAACGCCTGCATCGTCTGTCTACGTGAATCCGCGTGCCGACGCGAGCGATCCCCGGGTGGGTCTGAAGGCGGGCTTGTATGACGCGGGCGAGGCGGCGATGGGGCTGGAGAAGCTGGACGCGGTACCAAAGCCGGCGGGCTTTGCGCCAGAGGTGGACAAGATTGCCGCGTGGGAGGCGCAGCCCACTCCGCCGTCCACGCCGGGGCAGCGTCCCGTGCTGCCAGCGGGCTACATCCCCGCGCCGTATGGAACGACGAATTCGGATCTGGCGTTCCGCGGCAAGTACGTTTTTGTGGGCAACTACTACGGCGTGAATACGTATGACATCAGCGATCCGGCGAAGGCGAAGCTGGTGACGAGCATGGTGTGCCCCGGTGGCCAGGGTGATGTTTCGGTTTACGGGAACCTGATGTTTATGTCAGTCGAGGCCGCAAATGGGCGCCTGGATTGCGGAACGCAGGGCTTTGCCTCGGCGACGGTTGCGAACTCCGTTCCAGCTGGACCGGCATCGCCAACGCCGGTTGGCCCCGGTGCTTCGACCACCGCCCCTTCAGCGGGAGCACCGCCCGCAGGCCGTCAGCGCCGTCCGCCTGAGCCAGCGGAAAAGGACCGCGTGCGCGGCATCCGCATCTTCGATATCAGCGATGTGACGCATCCCCGGCAGATCACCGACGTGCAGACCTGCCGCGGGTCCCACACGCACACACTGCTGGTGGATCCGAAGGATAAGGACAATATCTACGTGTACATCTCGGGCTCGGCGGGAGCGCGCGATTCGAAGGAACTGGCTGGCTGCTCGGATGTCACGCCCGACCAGGATCCTAATACTTCGCTGTTCACGATTGTGGTGATTAAGGTGCCGCTCGCGCATCCTGAATTGGCAAAGATCGTCAGCACGCCGCGTATCTTTACTGACGCGACCTCCGGCGACGTGAACGGCCTGTGGAAGGGCGGCAATCACGGCGAGGGAACGCAGACCACTTCAGCAACGCGCGGCTGCCACGACATCACCATGTACTCGGCGATTGGTTTGGCTGCGGGTGCGTGCTCAGGCAATGGGATTCTGTTGGACATCTCTGACCCAGTGAACCCGAAGCGGCTGGACGCGGTGAGCGATCCAAACTATGCCTTTTGGCACTCGGCTAACTTCAGCAACGATGGAAAAACCGTTCTCTTCACCGACGAGTGGGGCGGTGGAGGCCAGCCGCGCTGCCGCGCCAGTGACCCCATGAACTGGGGCGCGGATGCCATCTTCAAGCTGGAGAACCGCAAGCTGACGCTGGAATCGTATTACAAAATGCCCGCGCCACAGACGGACTTTGAAAACTGCGTCGCACACAACGGATCCATGATCCCGGTGCCGGGCCGCAACATCGAGGTGCAGTCCTGGTATCAGGGTGGTGTTTCGGTGTTGGATTACACTGACGCCACGCATCCCTTTGAGATCGGCTACTTCGACCGTGGTCCCGTCAATGGGAACAAGCATGCCATGGGTGGGCAGTGGTCCACCTACTGGTACAACGGCACCATCTATGGGTCGGAGATTGCGCGCGGCCTGGATGTGTTCAAACTGACCCCGACCAAGTTCCTGACGCAGAACGAGATCGACGCGGCTAACCAGGTGCACTTCGATTACTTAAACGTGCAGGACCAGCAAAAGGTGGTCTGGCCGGCGACGTTCACTACGGCGAAGGCGTACCTGGATCAACTGCAACGCGGCGAGAGCCTGCCTCCTGCAAAAATCGCGGAGTTACGGGCGGCCATCGAGAGAGCGAGCAGCGATAAGAAAGACGCAGGCAAGCTGAAAGGCATGGCATCGCAACTGGATCAGGCAGCAGCCTCAGCCAAGACACCGGCCGACGCCAAGCGCCTGCGAGGCTTGGCAGAGATCATGCGCAAGAGCGGCGACGCCGCTCCACTGTCGATCGCCAGCGTCACCAACTAACACCGTCGCTAAACACGAGAAGGGCCGCACCCAGGTGCGGCCCTTCTCGTTCACTTCCAGGCGACTCAGGTAGAGCTTGCCCTGAAGATTTAAAGGTGTATCTGCAATGCAATATCCAGTGCAGGCGACGTAAGCATACTGCCGGTTGCAGCACAGAAGTAAGCCGAATGCGCGTCAAAAGCGTACCTCAGTGACTGAAGCCGCACTTGGAAGGTGAAGACTACTGCACGGCTAAAGCCGTGCCCTTCCGAGAGCGCTGCTGCATTTCAGAGCGGCTTCAGGGTTTCTGAGGAAACTGGCGGGAGATAGGAGCCGAGGAGTTCACGGGTCCACCAGGCTCCGGTTTGGGCTTTCGTTTTTGAGTCGGTGTAGTGGTAACGGTAGAACTGGGCGCGGATATGTTCGGGTGACTGGTTTCGGAAGGGATTGTGGCCCATCAATCGTAGCAGGGCGGCGTCGTTGGTGAGCAGCCTGCGGATGAAGCGGAGGAACCAGAGTTCGTAGCCAGGCACGCGGATGCCCCGGCTGGTTACGTTCACGGTAAACGGCAGAAACCAGATCATCCAGTCCAGCCGGAGATGGTATGGCGCGATTTGCGGTGGCATGCGTTTTGTGTTACCGGGCTTCCCGCGGAAGCCGTATTCGATCCACTGCGTTGCGGGTGTGACCACGCGGTCGGTGGTTCCCTCGATGATGATTTCGTAACGCTCGCGGCCGACGCTACCGAAGGCTCCGTAGGTGTTGACCAGGTGAAAGCGGTTGTAGCTGAAATTCATCTTCTGGTGACGCGAGAACAGGTTCATCACGGGTTGAATACTGAGCAGGACCGTTGCCACGCCAACGATGTACAGCAGCACGTGAAACGCGAACGGAATCGGTGTAAGTAGCGGCGTGTGTCTATGAACCATGCCACTAAGTACGCCATCGCTGAGACCGGCGATGCCCAGCAGCGCGGTCAGCCAGTTGAGCCAGGAATAGTTACCACTGACAATCAGCCAGAGTTGCTGGAAGATGCAGATGGCTGCGGCAACCGACGCAACGGGCTGCGGTGCAAACAGGCCAAAGGGTACGACCACCTGCACGAAGTGGCTGAACAGGACGCCGAAGCGGTGTGACGCCTTCGGCAACCGGTGAAAGTACCAGCTGAGGGGATTCGGCAGCGGTTGCGTTTCGTAGTGAAAGTAGAGGCAGGTAAGGTCGCGCCAGCAGGGATCGTGCCGGAGCTTGATCAGGCCCGCGCCAAGTTCCGTGCGAAAGAGCATCCAGCGGAGAATCAGGACCGGGAGGATGGACGGCTGCATGTGCGTGGGACCCAGGAAGGCTGTGAAGAAGCCCGCCTCCAGAAGCATGGATTCCCAGCCAAAGCCGAAGAAGTTCTGCCCGACATTAACGATGGATAGGTACAGCACCCACAACAGGAGCCATGCTCCCGTCGAGAGCCATATGGGGCCGGCTTCCGTGAGGCCGAAGAGGGCGCATGCCGAGACGGCCAAGCCGGTCCATGCTGCCACATCGAGCAGGCGGTCAGAGTACTTCCAGCAGAAGATGCTGGGCGCGTCCCGGAATCGAACGTTACGCACGAAGTCTGGAGCGGGCAGGAGGCCGTGTTCGCCCAGTAGTGGCTTGAACTGACGAAGAACAGAGACAAAGGCAACGCAGTAGATGGCGGCCATGCCTCGCTGCAGCAGCAGGCGAACGATCCAGACATCGCCGAAGTAAGTGTGTGACGTAAACATACGAATTTCATATTGGATGATGATTGTGCGGCGGTGTGCGCCTTCGTGTTAGCCGTGGTGAGTTGGCTGCTGTACCTGGGTTAGAAGCGCGCATCCGGAACCTCCTCACCGAGGAACTCTGAAGTCTCATGTGCCTGGGCTGGTTTGCGAGAAGCGCAAGCCCCGGCAGTGCCGGTTCAAGCTCTTGAACGAATGACCCGATAGACATTTTGAGGCGGCGGGTCTGCTTTAAGAGGAGTGAAACAGGGATGCGAGGTGTCGCAGTCGAGCAGAACTCGCACGAGGGGCCGGTGCGCGCATCCGAGGTGATCTCCGCGCTGTCGTATGCGCTGGACCTGACGGAAGGCCAGCCCATGGGGCACTGCCTGCAGACATGCCTGATCGGCATGCGGCTTGCCAAGGCCATCCGCATGACCTCCGCGCAACAGGCTGACCTGTACTATGCGCTGCTGCTGAAGGATGCCGGTTGCAGCAGCAATGCATCGAAGCTCTACCATCTTCTACAGAGTGACGACATTAAAGCGAAGGGCGATCTGAAGGATAAGGACTGGACGCGCAACGGGTGGGAGAGCCTGAAGTACGCCATTGACCATGTCGCCACGGGCCTGCCGTTTCTTGAGCGCGTGCGTGCGCTGCTCCGTGTGGCATCGGGCCAACAGAATGCCTCGCGAGACCTTGTGGCCATTCGATGTGAGCGGGGCGCGTCCATTGCACGGCACATTGGCTTTTCGTTTGCCGTGGCGGAGGGTATCGCCAGCCTGGACGAACAGTGGAATGGGCGCGGGTATCCGATGGGCATCGCCCGCGAGGAGATACCGCTGCTGTCGCGCATCATGAATTTGGCGCAGACGCTTGCCGTCTTCTGGGTAGCCAGTGGGTCAAAAGCGGCGTGCGATGTGATGACGCGTCGTTCCGGGCGATGGTTCGATCCGGAGCTGGTGCGGGCTGCGCGTGGACTCGGCGCTGCGTTGTTTGCTGGCCTGGAAAGCGAAAGTTTGCTCGCTGACGTGGCGCGGCTCGAACCGCTCGAGATGGAATTCCACCTGGATGAGCAGGGCATCGACAACATCTGCGGTGCCTTTGCCGAGGTGATCGACGCGAAGTCTCCGTTCACCTTCATGCATTCGCGCGGAGTGGCGCAGGCCGCAGTCGCCGCGGGTAGGCAAATGGGACTGCCAGAGAACGAGATTGTGGATTTGCGGCGGGCGGCGCTGCTGCATGACATTGGCAAGCTGTCCGTGCCAAACACCATCCTGGAAAAGCCCGCCAAGCTGGACGACGCCGAGTGGGCGGTGGTGCGCAAGCATCCGTTCTACACCCTAGAGATTCTGAAGCGCGTGCCTGGCTTTGTTTCGATTAGCGAGGTCGCCGCGGCGCATCATGAGAAGCTGGATGGCTCCGGCTACTTTCGCGGGTGGGGTGCGCGGCAGATGAATACGCATGCACGCATCCTGGCCGTCGCGGACATCTACGACGCGCTAGCTGCTGCCCGGCCGTACCGTGGACCGCTGCCACGCGAGTCGGTCTTCTCCATCATGGGCAAGGAGGCACCGCATGCTATCGACGCGGATTGCCTGGCCGCGCTTATGGCGGCACCGGAAGCGGAACTGAATCTGCCCGCGACGCTCGCGCCTCTTCCGCACACCGCGCCGGAGCCGGTTGCCATGCCAGCCCTCGCACCGCAATTTGCCTAAGTGTAGACCCACGAGGCCAGGCCGGTGGGACAGTATAGCCACGCTGTATTCCCGCAGTGACGCTCCGAACTTGTTACCATGACGTGGCGGCAAACGCTGGCGAATCACGCCAGTATTTGTTCCACATGGCCGTGTTTCCGCCTGAGGGGTAACCACATGACACATGGCGCTGCGGCTGCATTCACAGGGATCCGATGAACCGGCGGGATTTGGCAAAGGGTGCCCTGTCAGGACTGGCTCTCCAGGCAACTCCGCTGCGTGCTGAACGGGCGCGCGGCGTGGTGGAATGGCGGGAGATTCTGCCTGGCATTTGGAAGGGAACAGCCGGTGAACCGGAGAAGTTCTCGCCAGTACGATCGCGACTGGTGCCACCTGCCCTGGAAGGTTTGCGGAAATTACCGCGCGCCGAAGCAGCTCCGCTGAGCGGAGTCACAGGAGAGATCACGCAGCGCGGATGTTTGTTGCGGCTGCCCGTGCAGGCGCATGAGTTGATGTATGGCTTCGGTCTGCAACTGTTGTCGTACCAGCAGCGCAGCAAGAAGAAAACCATACGTGTCAACGCGGATCCCAAAAACGATTCTGGAGACACGCATGCTCCGGTGCCTTTCTATGTCACGACGAATGGTTACGGGATATTGGTGGATACGTTTCGCAACGTGGAGTTTTATTGCGGTCAGATGCACGGTAAACCTTCGCAAGCGGAACGCGGCACTGGCCTTGAGGTGAACACGCCCGCACAGATGCGGGAGGAGGACCGCGGGGAAAGCGGAACCGTGCTGGTGGAAGTGCCGCGATGCGCTGGCGTCGACATTTACCTCTTCGCCGGTCCAGGCATGTTGCAGGCTGTTCAGCGCTACAACCTGTTCTCGGGCGGCGGTGTGATGCCGCCGGAGTGGGGCCTTGGATTTTGGTACCGGCCAGAGATGCACCTGGATGCGGACGCAGTGCTGGCGCTGGGTGAGGAGTTTCGCGCGCGAAAGATCCCGTGCGACGTGCTGGGCCTTGAGCCCGGCTGGCAGACGCATGCGTATTCGTGCACCTTTGTCTGGGATGAGCGGAGGTTTCCGGATGCACGCGGCTTTTTGGATCACGCGGGTAAGCTGGGTTATAAGGTCAATCTCTGGGAGCACGCCTTTACGCATCCCGCGTCGCCTATTTTCGAGGACCTTCGCCCACATGCAGGAGATTTCGCCGTGTGGGGAGGGCTGGTGCCGGACTTTGCCGGAGAACCGGCCAGGCAAATCTTTGGCGAGTATCACGGCAAGGCGCTGATCGATGCAGGGGTCTCAGGATTCAAGCTGGATGAATGCGACAACTCCGACTTCACCGAAGGTTGGTCTTTTCCCGGCATGACGCGTTTTCCGTCTGGGCTTGATGGCGAACAGATGCACTCAGTGTTTGGCTTGCGGTACCAGCATGCGATATGGCAGCAATTCCAACAACGAGGGCAGGCCACCTATAGTCTGGTACGGTCCAGTGGCGCGCTGGCCGCTCCGTATCCGTTCGTCCTGTATAGCGATCTGTACGATCACCGGCAGTTTATCCGGGCGCTGGTCAATGCGAGCTTCAGCGGGCTGCTTTGGTGTCCCGAGGTGCGTGACGCGCGAAGCGAGGAGGACCTGATCCGCCGGCTGCAAAGCGTTGTCTTCTCGCCGCTGGCGATGGTGAATGCCTGGTACATCAAGAACCCACCCTGGAAGCAACTGGACGCAAAGCGCAATAACGCGGGCGAGGCTGCAGGGGATTGGGAGTCGTTGGAGGCGAAGTGCCGCGAGATCATTGGGTGGAGGATGTCGCTGGCGCCGTACCTGTTGGAAGCCTTCGCGAAGTACGAGCAGGATGGCACGCCACCGTTTCGGGCGCTTGTGCTGGACTTTCCGGGCAATGTCCGCCTCTCTACCATTGACGACGAGTACATTGTGGGAGACCGCATGCTCGTCGCGCCACTCTTTGCGGATGAGCCGGGCAGGACCGTCACATTGCCTGCTGGCGAGTGGCACGACTTCTGGACCGGCACTGCCGTGCGTGGAACATTCCATGTGCCCGCCACGGCGAAACAGATTCCCGTATACGTCAAAGCTGGATCGGTTGTGCCGTGGGCGTCCGTCGGTCAGCATTGTGCCGATCCCGAGACGCGGCGGATTACGGCCAGAGTGTATGGACGTGGCGATCTCGACTGGCGGGCCAGAGACTTTACACTGCGCTGGGACCAACGAGAGGGCATGGGAAATGCGGACGGGGCGACCGGGGCGAAACAATCCTACGAAGTAACACGATGGGAACGCATCGGCGGCGGCTGAGGTTCACATTGCAACGTCAGGAGTTTCGCGCAGGATTCTATCGTACGTTCGGCGTGCATGGTCAAAGGCCTCAACCGCGGCCGTGAGTTCGGTGGGACGAATGCGGGGCCACTTCTGCTCCCAGCAAACATCCACGCACTGGCGGCACCACGCCACGCTCTTGCGGAAAGCGCGGAAAGGTGTACCGGCAATAGTGATGAAGATGGGATTGGTATGCGCGGACGGATAGATGCGCAGGGCAATCCAACTGCTGGCGTGGATGACGATGTTGAAGTGTACGTGATGCAGGCGACCGTCTGCATCGATCTCGGCACTGTCAACGACATAGCCGTTCAGCAGCAGATCTACTGGAACGTTTCGTGTACTTGCGATGCGGGCACGCTCAAGATGCCAATAGGGCTTGCTGTACGGGGAGGCCTTCTGGATGGCACGCGACGCTGCGGTTGGGGAAGACTCGAGGAGTGCGCAAACATCAGCGGATACCGTGATGCTGCCGGCTGCCTGTACGGCGACTTCGGTACGTTGTAAGCCTTCCTCTCCGATGGTTACATTGAAGATGTGGCTGCGGCCATCGCCGAAATACGAGTGGTTTGAGAGTAGACCTTCAAGCCAGTCACTGTAGCCGCGATCGCCCTCCGGGGTTGCGGGCAGGCTGACGTAGGAACGTCCGCCGCCGACACATTCGTCCGTAATACAGGGGAAGTCGGTTTCGCCCGCGAAGGCTGTTCTGAAACCGCAGTTCAGCGTGTGGTACCAGATGTTGAGTTCAGCAAACGGCCACAGATCGCAGCCAGAGATGAAGTCGATTACGCCTGCGTGTGTTACATCGACGATGAACTCGTTGGCTCCCATGCTATTGAACGGCGGGATAAGGAAGTTGGGCAACGCAGTGCTGTCCACGACCAAGCCGTGGGCGGAGTGCGCGTAACCTGTCACCGCTCCCTGTGCCTTTGCCCAGCGAAGTATGGGAATATTCCAGCTCGGCCAATCGTCGATGGTGGGGGCTCCGGGAAAGTGTTGCTCTTTCAGTCGCAGAAGCACCAGGTGCCCGCAGTGGCTGGAGGGAAAACCAGAGACCTCGATATCGTAGCGAACGATGGGTGTACCCGTGCCGGCAATCGCCAGAGTGGCTTCCGGCGACTTGTGATCGTGGGCGTCAATGCTTGCATGCACGCCAGTCAGGACGTGCGGCTCCGGCGTACTGAGTTCGCCTTCGTCGTGGTGCGGAGAATCCTCTACATGCCCTGTAAAGAACTGCTTCTGGTACTCGAATCCGGGACCCCAATTGAGAACGGAACCAAGGTCGAGTGCCTCACCCTCAACCTGTCTGACCATGACCTCGGGAGTTACACCTTCGGTGGGGCTTTCATAGTGGGAACATCCAGCGGCGTGGATGTGGGTGTCTCCCGAGAACACATGAAAGGCTGAGGGCGTGACCCAGCGTTCAAGCTGAAACGCAAGATTGGCTGGTTGTGCTCCGATCACAATCGTTTGCCGCTGACGCAGGTACTCCGGGCCACGGCCGGCTGTGATCACGTAGGTTCCAGCGGGCAGATCGAGACGTTCGCCATTGCGCCGGTAGACCTGAGGCTCGAAGTTGAGATCAGGCGACTCACGCTTAGTCTGTGGCGGGTAGATGCGGCCGAGAGTGTCCTGTATCAGCAGCGAGGCGGTGGTGGGTTTGCCGTGCTCGTCCAGGATGCGCAGGCCGTGCCGGAAGGCGGGCACGCATCGGAACAGGATGGGTAGCGTGCTGCGGAAGCCGAGGTCCTGTTCGCCGAACCCTGCATCCGCTTCCAGCTTCGCTTCACGCATCCCACTGTCCCGGCTGTAAAGTTGCACAATTCGGTACTCCAGCGGAAGGCCGGACAGCGTGGGGGTGAGCGGCGGTGCGTCGAAGTTGGTGATAGAGAGCCAGCGTCTCTGCGACTCGACTGCATCCACCGCGCCGTTTGTGACATCGTGAACACCCGTAATTGCCAGTGAGGAACGGCGCCCCATGGGGCCAGCCTCCGGTGAAGTGATTCGCAAGAGCGCTGTGACTCCCGCTTCATTTCGTACACGAATGAGGAACGGTCGCCACCCACCCTGAAGAAGCTCCGGGCTGGCAGACCCGGGGGAAACACTGACGCGCGTTTCAGGGTTGATAGTGACGTTGAGCAGTACCTGTGAGCTGAGTTCGGCCTCAATGATCTGCTGCGAGTCGCTGCTTGCGGAGCGCAGTGCAGCTTGTATGCGTGCGGAGGAAGCCGGTTCCAGCGGTTGTCCGATGCTTGCCAGCGCGGCAAGCAGGCGCTCAATCTGCGATGCGAACGGCTGAAAGGGTACGGGTAGACTCGCCCATAAGAGCGGGCCGGTGGAAGGGAGGAAACCTCCGGCTGAAGCAGACAGCGCGAGTTGGTTGAAGTGCCTTCGGCTGATGTCCATAGCTCCCTTGCTGCTACCTGCTATGAAAACACACGGCCAGAGCTAAGGTAGCCTCTGACCATTACGAGTGGTTGGGTTAGAAATTAAGTTTCATGCCAAGCTGCACGATGCGTGGAATGTTAGCCTGGCTGTTTGCCACGGCGGTCCCACCGCTGATGGTTCCAAAGGTGCCGCTGGTCGGGTTCGTATCGGGAGCATTCGGGATATAGGTGTTCGTGAAGTTAAACGCTTCAAAGCGGAACTGCCCATTCAGAGTATCCGTGAACTTGAAGCGCTTGCTCGCCGACAAACTTCCCAAGGGAGCGTTGGGCGACCGGATGTAGCCGGTTTGGAAGGCCGATTGGCGAAGATCGAGGTTCGCGGAGTTGATCTGTTGCCACATGACAAGACCCGAACCGCACGATCCGGTGAGGGTTCCAGAGACAGATCGTGTGCAGGTATTGAAGTACTGCAGCTTACTTTTGTTGATGCCAATGCGCGGGTCGTTCAGCAGAATGTAACCTCCGTTGAGTCCGACCGGAACGCCTGATTGAATGATTTCCTGTAGGTTCAGTTCGAAGCCGCCTACGAGCAGTTCAACCAACCGGCTGTCGTTGCCCAGCAAGCGGTGACCGCGACCAATGGGCAGCTCGTAGACGGCGGAGATGACGAGACGTTGCGGCCTGTCTTGCGCCCCGATGTTCTTGAAGGGAGCCGCATCCTGATTGTTTAGGAAGGCCAAGGCTTCCTGGGTCTTGGACCAGGTGTATGCGCCGAGGATGGTAAGACCATGCGAGTAACGCTTTTCGACGGAAAGCTGTAGCGAGTCATACCAGATTCGGCCGACTGACTCCTGACCATAGGTAACATTCAGGAACTGCGGGTAGGGTAGCAGTAACTGCTGCCGGCTAATGGTAGAACCGTTTAGATTAGAGCCGGGTATCTGTCCGGCAAATGGGTTAGGCAGTGTCTGGCTTAAGTAGACTGAGGGTGTGACCGACGCAGCCGCGGCCCGTACCTGAGCAAGCTGTGCGTTTGAAAGTACGTTCAGGTTTCGCCCACCGCCAGCCTGATTGTCATTCGTGTTGACATCCCTCGTGCGGCTGCCAACATAGGACGCGTCTACCTTGATGTTATACGGTAGCTGCTGCTGCATCCCGAACGAAAACTGATGCACATACGGAATTTTGCGGTCGGTGTTGTTAAAAATAATGCTCTGTCCCTGGAACGTCGCCAACGCGAGCGAACTGCCCGTAGGCTGGAGGATACCTGTTGCGAATGGATCGTTCAGCGGCTGCGCTAAAGGATTGTTGCCGCGGGGACGGTAGTTGTCCGCGGCGGTGGCACCTGCGGCGGTTGCATTGGTTGGGATCATTGCCGTGTCCTGCGCAAAGCCCTGCGCGGCCCCGAACGCTGCTTCCGGCAGATAGAAGATGCCGTAGCCTCCCCGGAAAATGGTGTCGGTATAGGCGCGGTACACAGCACCGATGCGCGGCTGCACGTGATTGTACTGGGTGTTGAACGCACTGGTGGGCTGGTTTACCCCGGCGAACAGCAAGCCACCTTTGAGGGAGGCGCACGCGGGACAATTTGGTGCGGCGCTGGCTGCCGCACCTGCAAGCGGCGAAGCCTGATTGAAGGCGAACCCCCGGTTCTGGCGATTCTGCAGCTCATGCGGCGAGCCTTCAATGTCATAGCGAATACCGGCGTTGATTGTCAGGCGGTTACTCAGCTTGAAGTCGTCCTGCAAGTAAATGCCCGTATAGCGCCACCGGTACCCGAGGTTAGGCGTGTACTGGATGATGCCATTGTTGGGAAAGCCGAGTAACATGGCGGCGATGGCTGATCCCTGCGTAGGACTGCCTGTCGCGGTGGGATTCTGCTGCGTCTGATTCCGTGTGAAATTGAACCCGCCCTGCCCCAGCACAAAGGATCCGCCGCCCGTGTTGTAGTCAATGTCCCGCAGGTCCGCGCCCAGATGGAAGGTATGCCGGCCGCGCAGAACCTCAATGCTTGGCTGTAAACCGATTACATTGCTGATGCCGTAGCGGGGATCGCGAGAACCGATACCCGTGCTGCCGAGACCTCCCGGAAGATTTACCCCATTGTTGTTATCAAATCCGAGCTTCGGCGGCAATGGAACGAAGCGGTTATTGGCGAAGTTAGGGCTGAAGCCGAGAGTGGTGATGTCCACACCGAGGGCACGGCTGCGATCCACATACTCCTTATAACGCGTGTAGGATGCACGGATGTCCATGGTGACGCGAGGGCTGAACTGCGTGAGCGAGTCAAGCACCGCATTGTCATTCACGCGCTGCAATGGATCCTGAGAATCCAGGAGCGGCAAGGGATAGTTGGTATTGCCCTGGTCGGTCTGGTTCCGCCGCCCGTGTGCGTAGCGGGCGTAGACGCGTTCTTTCTGGCCGAAGTCCTGGTCAACGCGAGCGATCCATGTGCGATAGCGGTCGCGGCTAAGGTTCGCGCCGACATTGTAGTTATTGGTGGAGGTGGCTGTGGTGATGTTAGGCGCCGGAAATGCCTGGGCCAGCTTGTACCCGGCTCCTGTAAGCCGTGATGCGGGAATGATGTTATTCGGGAAAGGATCGCGCGTGCAGCAGGTGCCGTTCGCGTTCAAGCGGGTCGTGTATGGGTCGTAAATCGTCACGCCGCTGTTTGAGAAATCACCATTTCGCTCAGCCGCCGTGATGGTACCCACGACGCCCGGTGAAGGTGTGTCTTCGTTGTATTGCTCGATGCCGAATAGAAAAAACGTTTTGTCTTTACCGTTATACAAATGCGGGATCCGAACCGGTCCAGCCACTTCGCCGCCATATTGGTCGAGTTTAGGAGCGGCAAGAAACTGCTTGGTTACAGGATCGATGGAGTAGATCGGCAGGTTGTTGAACTTATTACCGACGTTGTTGGCGTTGAATTGGTATCGCTGGAGAAAGTAGTACAAGGCACCGTGGTAATCGTTCGTACCGTTCTTTGTACCGATGTCGAAGATGCCGCCGCCGGTGCGCCCATACTGCGCGTCATAGAAATTGCTGATGACTTTAAATTCCTGGGTCACTTCGGCGCTGGGGATGTAGGCGACATTCAGGTTTGCGTGAGACCGGTCGCCCGCAGTGTCTGAGATGGCGTCGTCCGGTGCGCCGTCAATGAGGAAGCTGTTGCTCTGACGAAGCCCGCCATTGACGGAAAAGTTGATCACGTCACCGTTATCAAACGGCCGTTGAAAGGACTGGTTGCCGCTGAACACCACACCCGGCACAAGGTTGGCGAGATTGATGGGGTTTCGGCCGATGATGGGCAGTTCGGTGATGCGGATGTTGTCCACAAGGCCACCGCGTGTGGCGCTTCCCTCGTCAAGCAAGGGCGGAGCAGCGGTGACGGTGACCGTTTCTGAGACGGAACCCGCAGGCAGCGAGAAGTCAACCGTCAGTTTGTCACCAACGTGCAACGCGACACCTTCACGAACCTGCTGCTTGAACCCAGCCATTTCTGCGGTGACACGGTAAGGTCCCGGCGCAAGAAACGGCACCGTATAGTCTCCATCACCGGAGGTCTGTACCTTTGTGTCGATCCCAGTATCGACGTTATGGACGGTGATGTTGGCTTGCGGGATGGCACCCCGGTTCACGTCCTGCACGCGTCCATTGATGGTGGCGCGAACCTCTTGCGCAGCCCCGGGCGTGCCACAGGCAAGGACGGCAGCGCAGCATAATGCGACATAGGTGGTGGGATTGACGAAGCGATTTGAGAACATGGTGGACCTCACGGCAGAGAAAAGGATCTGGCAACGCTGCATTGGCATCGCGCCGTTGGTATCGTTTCCAATCAAGAACTGAACTAGCTTGCCCCCGGAGAGTGACCGCTGTCAATACGTTCCTGTCGCACGGTCGCAAGGATACGCGGTTTGGAGATGACAGCCATCCGGCAAACCTTCATGTATGTATGCCACAGATAGCAGCCACTTACAACTCGTGAACAGTTCCGCGGAGAGCATCTTCCTTTCCAGGGTGACGATGCTCGTATCGGAGCACGCTGTCCGCCGAGCCTGCCAAAGGTCCTTTGCATGACTCTCGCATCACCAGTTCGACATCCAGCGTAAGCATCGCACGGGTGTCAATGCCTGTTTCCATCTGCTGGATGAGCAGTTCTGCAGCGCGGGTGGCTATCTGCTTAACGGGCTGCCGAATCACGCTAAGGGGCGGGTCAAGCGCGTCGGCCAGCTCGAAATCGTCATAGCCCAGCAGCCCCATGGAGAACGGTATTTGAGCCTGGAGGTTACGCAGTATTTTGTACACGTACACAGACGTGGAGTTTTTTGTGGAGAAGATCGCGTCCGCTGCTCCTGGGCCGCTCAGGTGGGCCAGGACGGCCGCTTCAGCGGAGGTGTAGTCTTCCACCTTCAGTTCCGCAAGATAGGGCAGTCCCGCCTTCCGTATTACGTCACGATGCCCCTGAAACCTGCGCCTGCTTGTGAACAGCCTGGGGTAGCCGCCAATGCAAAGAATGCGCCGATACCCTTGAGCGATCAAGTGCTCGGTTGCGATCTTGGCCCCGGCATAGTTATCAGCGACCACCGTGGTGACTGGATTGCCCTTCATCGGCCGGTCGAAGCAGACGGTAGGAAAGCCCGCTCCGTCAAACATGGCAGCGCTGGCCGCGTCGGAGGGCGCGAGAACCAAACCATCTACCCGCCTGTGAATCAACTTTGTCAGGTATTCCTTTTCCTTGCGCGGGTTGTTATCGGAAGCAGCGAGCAGGACAAGATATCCATGAGCGTTCGCGACCTCTTGGATGGCTGCGGATGCGGCGGAAAAGAAGGGATCCGCGACGCTTGGAACGATCAGACCGATGGTTCTTGTTTGCGCGCCCTTTAAACTGCGCGCGGCATGGCTGGGAACATAGTTGAGTTCCTTAATGGCTGCGGTAACCAGCGCGAGCGTCTTGCTGCTGACATTGCGCCCACCATTGATTACCCTGGAGACAGTGGCTGCGCCGACGCCGGCTTTGCGTGCAACATCCAACAGCACCGGAACGTCTCGTACTTGCCTGGACATACCATCCCTGTATCCGACACGGCGTTGCGAAGGACTTCAATCGCTTCGGTGTTGCGCCTGTCTCATTCTTCTCGCTGACTACCCTGCTGATGAATACACTCAGCTGGCCTAACTTGCAACCAGAGCGGATACCACTTACGGCTCAGGGGATAGCTTCCGTGCAACATCTGTTTACTTACCCCGAAGGCGTTCGAAGCGAATCGCGACGCCGCCCGCAACCCGCATCGCGAGATCTAGGGTATCCCGGCTCGTAACCGTGCGGATGCTTTGATCGATACGTTCGTAGCTGGAGGTGGGGTCCTGCGGATCCGCGAAGATGTGTGCCTGGTAGGTTCCCGCGCCCAAAAAGCCAAGGGGCGTGGAAGAGCGGAACGCATCATTTCCGCTCATGCCGCCCAGGTACCAGTCCTGCCCATGCCTCCGCGCAATGACCACGTGCTCACCTACTTCGCCCTCGATGACGCGAGTTTCGTCCCACACCGTCGGCAGGCCACGGAGGAACTCGAGTCCGGGCTGCCGCTCGTAGTGCGCAGGGTCGTCGGCAAGGCAGGTGAGCGGGCTCCAATACACCACGAACATCGCTAGCTCCTGCGCGCGGCTGCCCATCACTTGCGTGGGAGTTGTGACCTTCCACTCTGCGGGGCTGCGATTGAGAAAGCCTCCGGGTGTGTAATCCATCGGACCCGCCAGCATGCGTGTGAAGGGAAGCGTGAGCTTGTGCGTGGGCGTGACCCGGGTACTGAATTTGTTGTATTCATTGCCTAGAACGCCTTCACGCGTCAGCAGGTTCGGCCAGGTCACGCTTAGGCCCGTTGGTTTGTAGGCTCCGTGAAAATCAACCATCAGTTGGTGCTTGGCTGCCAACTCCACAATGCGTTGATACCAGTTCACCCGGTCCTGGTCATCGCTGTTCATAAAATCGATCTTCACACCGGCAATGCCCCAGCGCTGGTACAGCCCAAAGACCTCATCCAGGCGCCCTTGCCAAAGATACCGGTCGACGTCGCCCGAGTGCAGCCAAAGCCATTCCCTAACGTGATGCTCCCGGGCGAACCGCAACAGCTCTGGCATCCGGAGAGCGGGTACTGGTGCGGTCAGGTCTGCATCAGCTTTGTTGTAGGGGCCGTACCATTGCCAATCCACAAGCTGGTAAGGAAAGCCCATTGCGCTTGCAAACTGGATGAATCGCTCATTGGTGGCGAGATCCATCTGTACGTCGCCGCTCCACCAGTGATCCCAGGCCATCATGCCGGGCCTGATCCAGCGTGTGTCTTTTATCCGGGACGGTGGGCTCAGGTTTGCAATCAGATTGGACTCAATCAGAGCGCCGGCCGTGGTACCCAGCATCAACACGCGCCAGGGAGAGAGATGCGGGGTCCGCGCATGAACCAACCCCACCCCATCCAGCCGTGGCGCAAGCGCCGCTTCCAGCGCGTTGCCATCTCGCTGCAGGTAAAGCCCGGCCCAGTCCGTGAGGTCTGCTTCCAAGATGGCTGCGTAGGTGTGCTCAGAGACTTTCGCCAGCAGCGGCGAGCCAACCAAGCCGCCTGCGGGCAGCGCGGATAAAGGGCGTTTCGTGTACTCCTCTTCATACGAGGATCGGTAATTCGCATAGCTGGATGCCCAGACTTCCGGATTGTCCGCGAACCGGAATGTGGTGAGTTCCCGCGTCAGGGTGAAATCCGTGAGGTTCGGCTGGACAGGAAGAACATAGCGGAACGCCACGCCATCCGGGTATGCCCGAACGATGAGACCGATTGCCCGCCCATTCGGTGCCTGCTCCCTGAAGAACAGGGTCAGCTCGTTATATCTGTTTCGAACGGGACTGCTCTTGCCCCAGACCGGCGTCCAAACAAGGTCGGCGGAACGTCTTCGCACAGACGTCAGCTTCAATGCTTCAAACGGATGTGCATCCTGTAGTTCCAGACCCAGAGGAGAAGGCTCAATAACTTCTTGTGAACGAAAGCTGACGGAGTATTGAAGAGGATTCACCGTAACGGTAAGTGCGACTTCGCTTCCAGGCGATACCACGGTCCAGCGGCTTGGGACCGCTGCTGCATTGCAATGAAGGCAGCAGCCGATCAATATCAGAAGCAGGCACATGCGCTCTGCGGTCGTCTTCACAGTATGGCGACGTTGGCTCTGACGATCCTGCTGCATGAACCTCATTATGATCGCTTACGTGTAAACCGGCTCTGCTGACACGATAAAGCGTTGCCACGCCGTCCGTCGTTTTGAGAACCCTGCTACTTAACAGCTAGAACTGCCCGGTTCTGGCAACTCTCACGTATGCTTCATCGCCGGTACGTACCAGTCCCATTCTGCACGTCCGTCTGCCAGATGTGGTCTATCTTCGCTGTTTGTGCAGCTTGACATCTGAACTTACCTCAAAGGTGTAGATGTCCCGGCTGAAGCGGATGCCAGTACCGGCACCTTCAACGTGACAGCCTTCGGGCACAACAATCGCGGCTTTGTGCGTGCTGAGCTTCGACTCGAAGAGGACCCAGGCATGCTCCTGGCTCATGCTGGGAGTATCAAAGAGGATGTTTACTTTGGCGAGTGCGTCGGGCAGTTGAAGGAACTTGTCTTTTTTGAGAGTTCTCCAGGCAGGGGACATCTGGGAGCTGCCGTCTTTTCGTGGCCCCAGAAGTTTGACAGATGCGGCACCGTGCCTACTGCCACGGGATACTTCGATGATCCACAGTATCCGCGATGCATCGAGCGCCAGGATGTCAATGCCGTGGCCGGAGCGGTTGAACTGCCCAGGAATTGTGACACTCATTTGCGGCAGAGCTTCGCCTTCATGATTCTTAAAGAAACCCGGGTAGCTGGTCAGCCGGTCTCGCACATAGCTTTCTAGACGGTCGTCCGACCTCCACCTACGACCCTTGTCTGGATTCTGCATGATAGAGACCTTTCAGCTGCCGGCAAAGCCGCCACCGGCCGGTGCGTGGAAGTCTACCGCGAGCCAATGCCGTGCGCACATAAAAGGGCACCGTAAATCGATCTTGTCACTTCGGGTTCTACCATTCTCCAAAAATCCAAGAATGTGGAGTGGCTCGCAGTCAATGCACAGGCGAAATCGCTTACCCGGGGCCCAACCTAGCGGGACCACTAATCACAGAGCCAGTCGAAGGCGCGTTGCAGGTAGGACTTCAGATCTTTGCGGGGGACAATAGCATCGAGAAAGCCGTGCTGGAGAAGGAATTCGGACCGTTGAAAACCTTCAGGAAGTTTCTGACGGATGGTTTGCTCGATGACGCGGGGACCGGCGAAGCCGATCAGGGCACGCGGTTCGGCGATGTTAAGGTCGCCGAGCATGGCGAAGCTGGCGGTGACGCCACCCGTGGTGGGATCGGTCATCAGGCTGATGTAGGGAACCCTCGCGTCGGCTAGGCGGCCCAGGGCGGCAGAGACCTTGGCCAGCTGCATCAGGCTCGCGATGCCCTCCATCATGCGCGCGCCACCACTGGCGGAGATAATGAGCAGCGGATGCCCGCTCTCGGATGCGCGGTCCACGGCGCGGGCAATGGTTTCTCCGACGACCGCGCCCATGGAGCCGCCGATGAAGCTGTACTCCATGGCGGAAATGACGATATCGCGGGTGCCGAGTTGGCCGGTGGCGTTGACGATGGCATCGTTCAGGCCGGTTTTGAGCCGCGCTTCGTCCAACCGGCGCTTGTAGGGCTTCAAATCGCAGAAGTCGAGCGGGTCAGTGGAGCGCAGATCGAGATCGACCAATTGGTAACCAGGTTCCAACAGCTGCCCGATGCGAGTGCGCGCGTCCATTTTAAAGTGGTAATCGCAGTGTGGGCAGACCTGGAGGTTGGCGTCGAGTTCGGCGCGGAAGATGGCTTTGCCGCAGTCGGGGCACTTGGCCCAGAGGCCTTCCGTACGGACGGTCCGCTGGGCATCGCTGCTGATCTCGTTGTCTTCGCGTTTAAACCAAGCCATCGGGAATTAGTGTATCGCTTGGTCGTAAGAGCACGTAGACGGCTTGACCGTTCATTCTGTTCAGGCATTTTCCCAAAATGGTACGGCTCACATCCTGCGCTTAACTCCAGAGCGGTTCACGGGCCTTGTACTTGCTTACTGTATGAAACAGTAAATTCCCCCGGAGGACTTTCTAGGATGAAGCACAATACAGCGCAAAGCGTGGCAGTGAATGTGGATGGGGCGGCAAGCAGCCGCAAAGGTTGGAAGAAACCCACGGTGGAAACAAGCCGCCTCGCGGATGCACAGAATGGCAATGGTTCGGTTTCCGACAGCCTTGGGGGCTTGTCCTAGCGGTTAATCAAGAGGTCTATGAAGTTCGTGGCAGCGCGCCACCGTCATGGTTCATGGTTCCTCGGAGAGTTGACTTCGAGGAACCATGTTCAAGAGTTCTCCAAGGTGGATGGACCTGTGGCACGGGTGCGTTCCCATTTGGGGTCTCGCGCGTTCCGGCTATATGGTTCTGGGCCGCTTTTTACATGCGGGGACGATGGAGCCCTGCTGGCTGGCTGCATCCTGAATGCGAAGCCGCTGCAGTATGAGTTAGGTATCAGGCCTGAGCAATGCGGCAATTATGCCGCATTGCTAATGGCTGCTTATCGTCGATGGGGCATCTATTTCACCCAGCATTTGCATGGCGAATTTGCGTGTGTCCTGTGGGATGCGAGTGCGCGACGTGTGCTGCTGGCGCGCGATCCTTCCGGCTTTTACCCGCTGTACTACACGAAGGCGGGTGAAGATCTCCTGTTCGGAAGCAACCTAAGCGACCTGTTGAGTGAAGCACCGCTGCATGTCAACGAAGAGCATGTCGCGCATTGGCTGGCGTTGGTGCCCACGGCTGCGGGCAGCACCTTCTTCAAAGACGCATACGCCGTTCAGCCAGGATCGGTTCTGGAGTACAAGTCTGGTGCGGTCCGGCAAATCGTGTCCTGGCAACCAGATGCTGTGGAAATGCTACAGCTTCGGGACCCCCGGGAGTATGCCGAAGGGTTAAGGACAGTGCTCCAAAACGCCGTGGAGGAGCGCATCTCCGCGATGCCCACATGCGCGACGATGCTGAGCGGCGGCCTGGACAGCTCCTCCATTACAGCGCTTGCGGCGCGATCCATGCAAGGCCGAGACAAAGGGTTGCGTGCCTTCACGGCGATGCCCTCCATGCCGTCAGGTGAAGCTTCGGGCAGGTTCTCCAATGAGAGCTCACGCGCGCGCTCCGTAGCCGCGATGTACGCCAATGTTGAGCATGTCGTGGTACCGCACGGACGGCATCGTACGTTCGACATGATCGACCGGTTCAGCACCGCGGAAATGCAGCCCATATTCAATCCTGCGAATTACGAATGGATGTATGAGATTGGTCTGCGTGCGGCGGCGTGCGGCGTGACGAGTTTGTACATGGCTCTCGCTGGCAATTTAACGGTGAGCTATAACGGTGAAGCGGCGCTGAGCAGTCTTCTGCATGGAAGACACGTATGGAAAGCATTGCAGTTGGGGTATATGTTGCGCCGTCATGGTGGATACCGCTGGCGCGGTGTTGCGTTTCACCTCGGGCGTCCGCTGCTGCCCTCGTCTGCCAGCCGCTGGCTGGATACGGTGCGCGGCGCGCCTTCGGATGTACAGGCGTATTCGTTGATTCATCCCCAGTTCGCGCGCGAGGTATCGCTTTCGCAATCCCCTCGAGAGATGCGCGGACAGGATAGTCGTGCAGTCCGCGTCGCTGGCCTGCAGCGGCTGGATGCCGGACCGGCCATGCAGGGATTACGCTGTCTTACGGGCGTTTCCCCGACAGACGCAACGATGGACCGGCGTGTGGTGGAGTTTTGCCTGTCAGTCCCGGACGAGATTTTCTGTCTGGGAGGCGTGCCCCGAGCCCTGATACGAAATGCCATGCGTGGGCTGTTGCCCGAGGCCGTGCGTACCGAGCGCCGCCGTGGATTGCAGGCTGCCGATTTTGGCATCCACTTTCAACGTGAGATCGGTGAGGCGATCGTGGAGACGGAACGCCTTGAGGGCGTGGCGCTCGCCGCCCGCATGCTGAACCTGTCCGCGATGCGCGGGATGCTGGCGGAGGCGCAGCAGCAAACCCACGCACAAAGCCAGATGCTCTTCTGGCCGAAACTAATGCGCGCTCTGTCGCTTGGCCGCTTTCTCCGCCGCGTGGAAGAGGGCACGATCCTGTCCAATGCCCAGGTGACCGCCTGCCGGTGAATGAACAGTCCCGCATATCGCACATCGTGGGATGTACGTGAACCCCGAAGGACAAAGTACGGATTGTGCTTGCCACTGAGATTCAGAATCAGGCTTGGTGTATGGCCCGGTCTAGGAGGCGTCTGACTTTGCCTCCTGGTAGTGGCCGATGTGATCGTAGATTTCCTTTGGGAACTTGAGGTTGCGATAGAGGTTTCCGCTGTCTGGATCGTTGATGTCCATGAATTGGAAGTCCTGTTCTCGTTGCCACTCCATCAGGCGGTCGCGGCGGGGCGGGTTATAGTCGCGGCCCTCTACCTGGCGGAGCATCTGGCGTGCCTGCTCGTCTGTAAAGTCGTTGTCCTTCATCAGCCAGGTCAGGACCTCGTCGTGGGGCATGAAGTGGCGAGCGACCATGGCAAAGACCAACCGGCCGTAATGGCCCACATCGGTGCCCTGGTTCAAAGAGTCCAGCAGGTGCGCCATCATGGGGTCTTTGCGGAGCTCTTCCTCTCCTCCCAAGTGGCCCTCGACCTCGGGTTCGCCGCGTTCAGAGGAAGCATTCGACAGGTCTGATGGTGCATTCGCAGCAGTGCTGGGTGAAGGCGGCTGCTTCAGTGAGTTGGTTGACCCGCCAGCCGCAGCCGGAAAAGTACTAGTGCCGGTGGCTCCTTTAAGCTTTGCCAGTTCTGCTTCCGCGCGTTCGGCGCGCTCGGTGGCGATGCGTACTGCATCCGCGGCTTCGTCCCTGATCTGCGGCTGATCCAACTCAAGTGTGCGTTCTGCCATGGGTGGCTCCTGCTTCGCTGTTTATTCGCTTATAAGAGAGATGGTCTGCACCGCTCCTGCGTTGTCTCGACTCCGATCAGGGACCTGAGTGTGCCCGTTCCGCAGGTGAACAGCAAGGATGTGTCTCGAGCGAAACGAATCCGCCCAAGCGTCGCGTGAAAGGTCTATCCTTTTAACAGAGGCGGTATGGCGATCAAGGCGAAGGCGCATGGTAAGGCAGGACAGGCGGCAGTTTCAGACAACGGCAGCGACGAGAGTACGCAGCTACGGACAGAGGTCTTCGAAATCTTCCGGCGCTGGGGATATCTGCAGGCCACGCTGGATCCGCTGAAGCAGTACTTGCCAGCGGAGCCGTTTCCGATTGAGTTGCCGGAAGGATCCGACAGTCTTGCGGAGGAGGCGCGCCGCTACTACTGCGGCAACATCGCGCTGGAGTTCTCGCATATTGCCTCACCGGAGAAACGTGAGTGGCTGCAGGGGAAAATGGAGCAGTTGCCCACTGAGACAAAGGAGCAGCAGGCGCACACGCTGACGGGCCTGATCAAAGCGGACCTGTTTGAGGCGACGATTCAGCAGCGGTACCTGGGCACGAAGCGTTTTTCGCTGGAGGGGTTAACGGCACTGATCCCATTCATGGATCGCATCTTCGAAGTCAGCGCCGCGCTTGGGGTGGAACGCTGCAATTTTGCGATGAGTCATCGCGGACGGCTGAACGTGATGGTAAACACGGTTGGGCGTTCCGCGGCAGACATCTTCACCAAGTTTGAGGATGTTGATCCGCGTTCGCACCTGGGCGGCGGCGATGTGAAGTATCACCAGGGTGCGACCGGCACGTACACCGCGCCAGACGGTAAGACGATTGCATTGCACCTGGCGTCGAATCCCTCGCATTTGGAGGCAGCTGATCCGGTGGTGATGGGACGTGCCCGCGCACGGCAGGTGCGGCTTGGGGACGATGGTCCAACGCGTGTGTTGCCGGTTCTGATCCATGGGGATGCAGCGTTTGCTGGCCAGGGTATCTGGGCGGAGACGCTGGACCTTGCGACAATCCAAGGCTATAGCGTGGGTGGCACCATTCAGGTTGTAGTGAACAATCTGCTGGGCTTTACGGCGGAGCCGCAAGAGTCGAACTCCTCGCGATTTGCGACGGATTTGGCGAAGCGTTTGCCGATCCCAATCTTTCACGTGAACGCGGAAGATCCTGACGCGGTGGTGCGTGTGGCTGGGATCGCGGCCGAGTACCGCGCTGCCTTCGCGTCCGATGTGGTGGTGGACCTGATTGGCTACCGGCGGCATGGCCACTCCGAGGTGGATGATCCGACCGTGACGCAGCCACGGCGCTACGCCCGGGTAAAGGTGACCGCACCGCTCTATAAGAGCTACGCGGAGCGGCTAGGCGTGGACGCGAGCGCGGAGATCAAGCGGGTTTCTGACAAGTTTCTTGCGGACCAAACATTGGGCAAGGGAGCGGAGCACCCGCCAGCGCTGAGCGAGTTGCCGTCCTATTGGAGCGAGTACAAGGGCGGTTACATGCCCACGCTGGACACGACGGAAACGGGCTTGCCGGCGAACGAGATTACCCGCCTTACGTCGAAGCTGACTTCGGTACCGGATGACTTTGCTCTTCATGCCAAGATCAAAGCGTTGCTGAAACAGCGCGATGAAATGGGCGCGGGCGCAAAGTTGTTCGACTACGGTACGGCAGAGCTGCTGGCGTATGCGTCGCTGCTTGAAAAGGGAACGCCGGTAAGGCTTTCCGGGCAGGATTCACAGCGCGGGACGTTTAATCAGCGGCATAGCTTTTTCACGGACATGGAGACCGAAAAGCGCTGGTCTCCGCTGCAAAATCTTGCGCCGGAACAGGGCCGGTTCGAGGCATACAACAGCATGTTGAGCGAGGCTGCGGTGCTGGGCTTCGAGTATGGCTATTCGCGGGATTACCCGGAGACGCTGACGCTTTGGGAGGCGCAGTTCGGAGATTTTGCGAACGGCGCGCAGATCATCATCGATCAATTCATTGCGGCAGGCGAGGCGAAGTGGGGCTTGTACTCCGGTGTGGTGTTGCTGTTGCCCCACGGGTATGAAGGGCAGGGGCCGGAGCACTCATCGGCGCGTATCGAACGGTATCTGCAACTGTGCGCGACAGACAACATGATTGTGGCGCAGCCGTCCAACGCGGCACAGTACTTCCATCTGCTGCGTCGGCAGGCGCTCTCGCGATACCGCAAGCCGCTGATCGTGTTTACGCCAAAGAGCATGTTGCGGCATCCAGATGCGAGTTCGCCGATTGCTGAGTTCTCTGTGCCAACCTTTCAGACGGTGCTGGCTGACCGTGAGGCGAAGGATCCAAGGCGCATTCTGGTATGCAGTGGCAAGATCGGGCATACCCTGCGTGTGGAACGGGCGAAGCGGGGGGATTATTCGACCGCAATCGTCTTTGTGGAGCAGTTGTACCCGTGGCCTGGACAGGCGCTGGAGGCTGCGCTTGCACAGTATCCAGCGGCAGACGAGGTGGTGTGGGTGCAGGAAGAGCCGGCCAACATGGGCGCGCTGAATTTTGCGTTGCCGCTGCTGAAGCGCAATGCGGGTGGAAGGCGTGTGTTGAGCATCAAGCGATCAGCCGCGGCGAGTCCCGCGACCGGTTCGGCGAAGGCACATGAATTGGAAGAGAAGGCGCTGATCGACTATGCGCTGGGCCGGGCGAAGTAGGTGCGTGGTCCAGCACAGAGCACGGGCGGTTTGCTCCGGCTGTGCTGTTTATGACCGGTGTAGTATGGGGAGCTTATGCAGATGCCGTTGGACATTACGGCTGAGCAGGCTGCGAAGTTAAGTGAACTCAGCGTCGAAAGAAATGCTTCGCCCGTTGAACTGGTTTCGGAAGCATTGGACACCTATTTACAGAGGATGAGCGGAGGGAAGCCGGAGATGCTGCCCGGTATCACTTCTGCGGCTATCACAGACCCGGAAGAGCAGAGAAGAAACTTGCTCAGCTATTTTGGAGTGCTACCGCATTTAGAGGACGGTATGGTTTTCCAGGACCGTATGAGAAATGAGTGGGTTCGCGAGTGGGATCCTGAGTACGATGAGACCCTTCACGGATGATGTCGCCGGTACTCGATACCAACATCATCATCGATTGGTAAAAGCTGTACCTCAGGCGCAAGCAGAGGTGCTTGCGTGCGACGAACTTCTCATTAGCCGCGTGACCTGGATCGAGGCGCTGATTGGACTCAGTCCGCAAGAACATTTTGTTGTACGGCAGTTATTGAATAGCTTCAGCGTCATGGAGCTTAACGAACAGGTCGCCGTCCAAGCCGTCCTTATCCGGCAGCAGTACCGGCGTATGAAGCTGCCGGACGCGATCATCTATGCCACGGCGCAGGTCCGTGGTCTTGTTCTGGTGACGCGAAACACACGTGACTTCAGCGAGGAAATGCCAGGCGTTCGCATTCCTTATGCAATATAGGCAGGCTATCCTCGCGGGGTCGCGTGGACCAGGTGATGGGATAGCGCAGCATCACGATAGACTCGACGCATGAAGGCTGTTGGCTACTCGGCTCCGCTGCCCATCGACAATCCTGATGCGCTACTGGACATTACGTTGCCGAACCCCGTGATGCGAGAGCGCGACTTGCTGGTTGAAGTTCGGGCAATCTCGGTCAATCCGGTGGATACCAAGCAGCGTAAATCAGCAAAGCCCGCCGAAGGCCAGGACTACAAGGTGCTGGGTTGGGACTGCGCTGGCGTGGTGGTTGGCGTAGGTAAACAGACGTCACTCTTCAAGAAGGGTGACGAGGTCTACTACGCGGGGTGCATTACGCGGCAGGGTACCAACGCACAGCTGCATACGGTGGATGAACGGGTTGTTGCGAACAAGCCGAAGAAGCTGAGCTTTGCGCAGGCTGCAGCCCTGCCGTTAACGTCTCTGACATCGTGGGAGATATTGTTCGACCGGTTCGGCGTGGAGCAGCGCCGGATTGGGTATAACGCCGCGCGAAAGGGATCCATTCTCATTATCGGTGCTGCTGGCGGCGTTGGGTCAATGCTGATTCAGATCGCCTCGCGTCTTACGCCGCTTACCGTGGTTGCTACCGCGTCGCGGACGGAAACGACCGATTGGTGCAGACAGATGGGCGCGCACTATGTGATCGACCATCATCGCGACATCCGAACGCAGATGCAGGAACTGGGTCTCGGCGAGGCAGAGTACATTGCGCTGCTCTCCGCCACGGATGCGCACTATCCCGGCATCGCGGAACTGCTGGCGCCACAGGGCAAAATTGCCATTATCGACGACCCGCAGAAGCCGGTGGACGCGCGCCCTCTGAAGCGTAAGTCAGGGTCCATTTGCTGGGAGTATATGTTTACGCGTTCGTACTTCGAAACCTCCGATATTCTTCGTCAACACGACTCGCTGACTGAGATTGCCAAGCTGATTGATCTGGGTACCCTGCGCACCACCATGACGCAGAATTACGGTACGATCAACGCGTTGAACCTAAGGATGGCGCATGCCTGGATTGAGAGTGGACGCTCCATCGGCAAGATTGTGCTGGAAGGCTGGTAACGGCATCGCGCCTCGACTACGTCAACAATCGGGGATGTGTTGTCTACGCCGATGTATTCAGGGACAGGCAGATGCCTTAGTCTTGAAACGTGGCGACGCGACGGCAATTGTTACGATGTGGAGCGGTAACAGCCGCATCGGCGTTCGTGCCGGGCTGGATGGCTGCTGGGTCACTGCTGGCGCAGGTCTCTGCCCCTGATTACCGCATCGACATCGCCGCCTGCACCATTGAACTCGCTCATAACAATTTCCTGAAGACCATTGGATATAACGGGCAAGTGCCTGGGCCACTACTTCGCATGCGGGAAGGTAAAACGTGCAGCGTGGAGGTGACGAACCATACCGGCGAGCCGGAGGTGGTTCATTGGCATGGCCTTCATCTGCCGTCCGCGATTGATGGTGCCATGGAAGAGGGTACGCCCGCGATCATGCCCGGAATGACGGTGCTGTATGACCTGCTTGCCCGTCCGGCAGGATTCCGCTGGTATCACACGCACACCTTTGCCGGCGCCAGTACCACTAAGGCGCAATACACGGGCCAGCACGGGTTCCTCTATGTAGAACCGGCAGAGAACCCTGGCCGTTACGACCGCGAGATATTCCTCGGTCTGCATGACTGGCGCGGCCACATGGAGAGCAGCGATGATGGGTCCATGAACCCGGCCTATGAGGTATCCACGATCAATGGCCGCGTGCTTGGTTTCGGAGATCCGATTGGCACAAGGGAAGGCGAGCGCCTTCTGCTGCACATTCTTAATTCCAGTCCCACGGAAACCCATTGGCTGTCGTTTGCAGGGCATCGTTTTCAGGTGGTCGCGCTGGACGGCAACACGCTGCATGAGCCAAAGACAGTCTCGATGCTGCGCCTTGCGCCAGCGGAGCGGGTCAGCGCTGTCGTGGAGATGACGAATCCTGGCGTGTGGGTGCTGGGCGAAGTCAGGCGGCACGTTCAGGCTGCTGGGATGGGCATCGTGGTTGAATATGCGGGTGCGTCTGGCAAGCCGGTGTGGCAGCAGCCAGATGCGTTGCAATGGACCTACGCTCAGTTCGCGTCATCTCCAGCCGGCAGCAGCCGTGATTCAGCGGGTGCTGTTCAGGAGATTCCGCTGGTCTTCCAATCCCGGTTCGCCGGTCATGGCGCGCCGGAGAAGTGGATGATTAACGGAAAGTCATACCCGGACGTGACCTCGCCTAAGCTGATTGCCGGCCAGCGGTATCGCCTGCTCCTGGACAACCGCAGCCATGACGACCATCCTATCCACCTTCACCGTCATCGCTTTGAACTGGTCTCGATCTCGGACGAACCGGCAAGCGTGCGCGGCATCGTTAAGGATACAGTTCTGGTGCGCGCGGGAGCGAAAGCTTCAGTGGAGTTCGTTGCCGATAACCCTGGAGCGACGCTGCTGCACTGCCATCAGCAGGACCATATGGACCGCGGTTTTATGATGCTCTTCCAATATGCGTAACTTTGATTATCGGGAGCGCTCAGGCCGGATTGTGCGCCAGGGACTGTTATCTGGGGCGCTTGCTCTATGCAGCACCGTTGCGCATGCCCAGGGCAATTACGAAATTCAGGTGTATGGCGCGGACACTGTTCCGCCGAAAAATACAATGGTGGAGTTGCACTCGAATTACACGATTGACGGCCAGCATTACACCGTTGATGGCGTTTACCCGACCAATCATCAGGAACACGAAACTATCGAGATCACGCAGGGCATCAACGATTGGTCCGAGGTCGGTTTCTACATCTTTACAAGCGAGCAGGACGGACACGGCGTGCAGTGGGTAGGCGATCACATCCGCCCGCGCGTTCGCGTACCTAGCAGCTGGCATTGGCCGGTGGGTGTCAGCCTTTCGACCGAGGTCGGCTATCAGCGAGCCGTCTACTCGCCCGACACATGGACGTGGGAGATTCGCCCGATCGTGGATAAGGCCATGGGACGCTGGTACTTCGCCTTCAACCCGGCACTGGAACGCACGTGGCACGGACCGGACGTAAACCAGGGCTTTACCTTTGCGCCTGGCGTGAAGGTAAGTTACGACTTCACACGCAAGGTCAGCGCTGGCGTTGAATATTACGCCGACTATGGCCGGCTGTTTAACTTTGACGGTCTGCACCAGCAGCAGCAGCAGATCTTCGCCGTCTCCGACCTGAACGTGTCACCCAAGTGGGAGATCAACTTCGGCGTTGGCCTCGGGCCTACCTCTGCAACCGATCACCTTCTGGTGAAGGGCATTATCGGCCGCCGGTTTACATGGGCAAAGACATCAGAAACGGAGTAGCACGGTGTTAGCGGCTAGGCGTGAAGTGGTTCGCTGATCTCTTTGGCGTAGACCTGGTGGGTGACGCGCGGGGGATCGTAGCTTTTGTGCATGGCGCGCACAGCCTGTAAGAGCGCGGCGTCCGCAGTGGTCATGCGTTCGCGGCTGCGCAGGTAATCCAGCCAGCTTTCCATGACGAAACTTTCCTCCAGGCGCTCTGGATCGTTCGCGTCGCGGAAGATACCCCAGCGGATGGCTCCCGCGCGGAGCCGTGCATCGCGCAGCTTGTGAATGGCGGCGACGAACTCGTTGTAACGCTCGGCCGGAACGGTGTAGTCAATCAGGACACGCACCGGCCCATCCTCGGGTGACGGCTCAAGCTGGAGGTGCGGCACAGGCCGTTTCCACTGGTATGGCGACAGATCGGGCGGCGCGCCACGAAGCACGTGCAGGCGCAATGTCAGCGGTAGGCAGAGCGCCATCATCGCGGCCGAACTTGCCATGGCGATGGTTACGCTGCTGTGCTCCGCAATGTAGCCCCACACAACAGATCCCACTGCCAGGCCGCCCTGGAAGACCATTTGGTACATCCCCAGTGCGCGTGCCTGCACCCACCCTGGCGAAGAGAGTTGCACGTTGACGTTGAGCGTGGACATCGTAGAGGTCCACGCAAAGCCGCCCGCGATGAGGAAGACGATGTCGAACCATACGTTATGCACGAAGGCAAGGACCAGCAGCGTTGCGATGTATTGCACGCTGGATGCGGCGAGAATGGTGTCCGACGAAAACCGCGCGCGTACCCGCGCCAGCAAAACGGCGGCGACAACCGCGCCCAAGCCCATGGAACCGTTCAGAATGCCGTACCCCATGGCACCGGAAATGGCGCGGTGCGCGAACTCACGCCTGGCGACCAGTGACAGCAGCGACCACACCGCGGCCACCGAGAAGGTGAACAGAAACGCGCGGAGGAAGACCGCCTGCAGCGCGGGCGCGTACCGGATATATCGCAAGCCGGTCCCGACGGATCCCATGATGCGTTCGGATGGCAGAGCACTTTTGAAGAGCGGCTTGCGCTTCCATACGTAGAGCACCCAGATGACAGCGGCGAACGATCCTGCGTTCAACGCAAAGACCCAACCCGCTCCCGTACTCGCCTTTACAAACGCGGCGACAATCAGGCCGCCCACGGCCGGCCCGACCGCTCGCGCCAGATTATTGCTGGCAGCGGCAAGCGAAACCGCATTAGGCAGCTGTTCGCGCGGCACTAGTTCCGGCACAATGGCCTGCCACGCAGGATTGTTCATCGCTGATCCCACATTCATCAGGAAGGTGAGTGACAGGAGTACAAGCGGGCTGATGATGCCAGTCAGGGCAAGAACCGCCATGAGCGCGACGGCGATCATCTGCCAGCCCTGCCAGAAGATCAGCAGGCGACGCCGCTCGAAAATGTCCGCTGTCGCGCCAGCGAATAGGCCGAAGAACAGCACCGGCAGACTGGCAGCTGTCTGCATCAGCGCAATCAACAGTGGCGAGCCGGTCAGCGCGGTCATCAGCCAGGTGGCGGCGGTATCCTGCATCCACGTGCCCAGGCCCGACACGGTGGAGGCAATCCACCGGTCGCGAAACAGTGGAATACGGAGCGGCGCGAAACCACTCGCCGGCCCGGCGGGAGTGGCTGGCACGGGCGACTCGTCGGCGTTGTCCTGACCTGCTTCTGGATTCATCTATTTGCTAGATGCTTTAACGGCAGGCCGGGCACGCGAACGAAACTTCCTTACGCGGCGACGGGCTCCAGCACCTGCGCGAGGCGCTTGCCGTTGCGTGACGCAGCGGCGTTCTTGTGGAAGGCGTATCCCGCGATCAGCGGGAAGGCGATAGTTGCCTCGCTGAACACCATCTGCTCATAGGTCAGGTCGACTTTACCCCAGCTGCTGGCTTCCTTTAGCGTGGAGCCGGAGAGTGCACCGTCACGCGGGTCCGCGACGGTGATCTGGATGGCGTACTTGTGCATGGAGGCTTCGACGCCCAGGATGTCTGCCGCGACAACGATGTCCTGCGCGAAGTTCTTGGGTACGCCGCCGCCGATCATTAACAAACCAGTGGTGGGGTTCTGGATCTTTAGTTGCGTTAGCTCGTAAAAGTCTTTGCCCGAGTCGATAGAGCACATGTTCTTGCCCTGGCGAGCGTGCTGGTGCGCCACGATGCCGAAGCCGAACGAGCAGTCAGAGAACGCTGGCACAAAGATGGGCACGTCCAGTTCGTAGGCCGCGAGTACGATGGAGTCTTCGTTGCCGTTCTTTGGCGTGCGCCCGTTGTCCTGGAGGTACTTGCCCATTTCACGGATGTACTCACGCGAGGAGTAGGCACCCGGCTTCATGCCGTTGATGATCTTCTCCGTGGTCTCGTCGCAGATACGCAACTCTTCTTCGTCGATAAAGGTGTCGTAGATGCGGTCGATCATCAACTCGCGCAGTTCGGCGTCACCGTTGCCGTACTTGTACTCGTCACCCGCAACATAGTGCTTAAATCCGAGCGCCTCAAAGAAGTCCTGATCGACAATGTTCGCGCCGGTGGAGACGATGGCATCCACCATGTTGTGGCGGATCAGATCGACAATGACATCCTTGAGGCCGGCCGAGATCAGTGACCCTGCAAGACAAAGGATGACGCCACACTCAGTGTCGCGCAGCATCATGTCGTAGATGGAAGCGGCACGCGCCAGATCGCGCGAGGAATAGGCCATTCCCGCCATGGCATCGACCAACGGCACCACGTTGTGCTGCTTGATGTCGATGTGCTGGATGGGGTTTTTGAGAAGTTCTGCTTTGGTCGGCATACAGTCTATAGTTTATCGTGTTCCAGACTCAGGGCATGGGCACCGTGTGAAGATTCAGCGAACGTGGGCTTTGCTCACGCTCGTCGCGTGTTCCCGAACGGGCTTTCATCAATCGAACGATGCTACCGGCGCTGCAAGCCGAAGGCCTTTGCCAGCAGCCGGTCCAGGAGGCGGGGCGGGATAAATTTCGGCAGCGTCCAATCGCGGAATTTGTTGGGAACGGGAGCGTACCGCAGCTTTGGCTTCGCTGCCGTGATGGCGTGCCAGGTGTCCCGCGCGACGCGTTCTGCGGGAAGGCCCAATCGGCCACGCCGCAGAAACTCTTCGCCGAACGTCTTCAGCATGGGGCCGTAGACTGTGTCATCGTAACGCTCCATGTCGCTCGTCTCAGCCTTGTCCCAGATCGGCGTAACGATGGCGCCCGGCCCGATAACGATCACATCGATGCCGAAGATCATGAGTTCGCGCCGCAAGCATTCGGACATGCCCTCCAGAGCGTGTTTGGACGCGACGTACGGTCCCATAAACGGCAGACCGGTCTTGCCCGCGACGGAGGACATCTGCACAATGCGGCCCGGCGCGCCCGTGCGCGTGCGGTCTGCACCAAGCAGCGGAGCGAACGCCTGTGTCACGAGCACCGGCCCGATCAGATTGATTTCCATCTGATAGCGCAGCTTGTCCACGGGCAGATAGATCATTGGCCCGCCCACGGCAACGCCGGCGTTGTTAACCAAGCCAGCCAGCGTGTTGCCGGCAAGCGCACTGCTGACCTGCGCCGCAGCCGCCTGCACCGCGGCATCATCCGTCACATCGAACAGCAGAGGGACAACGCCGAGTTCGGCTTGGAGCCGAGTACCATCCCCGGCCTTGCGCACGCTGCCGAAGACCTGCCAGTTCCGCTCGCGAAAGTACTTCGCGATGGCGTACCCGATGCCCGTGGAGGCACCTGTAATCACGATCGTTTTGCTTGCTGCCATGTTGCGGTCACCTGAAATCCAGCATAGACCCCGCAAACCTGCGCCGTAGAATGACAGCATGCAATTTCCCGTAACCCGCATGCGCCGTTTGCGCCGCACGGAGGCGCTGCGGTCGCTGGTGCGAGAGACTTTTCTACAGCCATCGCAACTGATCTACCCGCTCTTTATCTGCCCGGGTGAAGGTGTGCGCAAGCCTATCGGCTCCATGCCGGGCGTCTTCAACCTGTCGCTTGATGAGGCGTTGAAAGAAGCGGCTGAATGCGTAGATCTGGGCATCGGTGGGCTGCTGCTGTTTGGCCTGCCGGAGAGCAAGGATGCGGAAGGCAGTGGCGCGTGGGCGGATGACGGCATTGTGCAGCGGGCGCTTCAGGCGATGAAGGCGGATTCGCGGCTGAAGCCGCTGGTGTTGATCGCCGACACCTGCCTGTGCGAGTACACCAGCCACGGTCACTGCGGCATCCTGGTGGGCGAAGGCCTGGAGTGTACGGTGGAAAACGATGCATCGCTGCCGCTGCTGTCCAGAACGGCAGTTTCGCTGGCGCGCGCCGGTGCCGATATCGTTGCGCCAAGCGACATGATGGACGGTCGCGTGGCGGCCATGCGCGACGCAATGGATGCCGCCGGTCAGCAGGATGTAGCAATCATGAGCTATGCGGCCAAGTTCGCATCAGCGTTCTACGGGCCATTTCGCGAGGCAGCCGGTTCCGCTCCGCAGCAGGGCGACCGGCGTGGCTACCAGATGCCGGGCGCAAACCTGCGTGAGGCGATGCGCGAGATTGAACTGGATGTCGCGGAGGGGGCGGATATGCTGCTGGCCAAGCCCGCCGGACCCTACCTGGACGTGATCCGCGCGACGCGAGAGCGCTTCGACCTGCCGGTGGGTGCCTACCAGGTGTCCGGCGAGTACAGCATGTTGCACGCGGCGTTCGAACGCGGCTGGCTGGACCGCGACCGTGCCGTACTTGAAAGCCTCTTAAGCATCCGGCGCGCGGGAGCGGACTTTATTGTGACGTACTTCGCAAAGGATGCGGCGAGGTTGCTGGATTAGATACTACGCAAACGATGCAAGCGGCGCTCAAAGGCGTCGAATATCTCCGCTAAATCAACAGCGAGGTCCATTCCTGTAACCGAAAGCATGGTGCCGGAGAATGGGCGTAGTGCTCCATCGTCAGAGACGATCCACACCAGATGCTTCACTGGATCGAACACCCATACATTGGCGATGCCCATTACCAGATAATCCGTGATTCTTGCCTGCAAATCTGGAAGCGTGTCATCCGGTGAGAGCACCTCGATACAGACCAGAGGTGGTGAAATGAGGACTTCCTCACCAGCACCCTCAACGAGAGCGCACACATCAGGGATGCGAACTCTTTTGTCAGCTACACGAACGCGCTGCTCCGTCACTCCAACGCACCCGTACTCATCGAAGCGGTCATTAAACCATTGCGCTAGGAGACTTTGCAAGATGGCATGGGATTGCGTGCCCAAGTTTCTCTCCAACACCTCGCCGTCTATATAATCGCAATCCGGCCTGTAGCTTGTAGAGAGGTATTCCTCGACCGGAATGTAGACTGCGGTTGCCATGAAGACAGTATGACGCTAAATGGCTCTGAATGCATTCGCCACGTGAAGTTAGTCGACGTCGCCCTGTGGAGCCTCATCGATTTTGATGAAAATGTCCGTGATCGGAATACGGACCGGGGTTCCCGGTAACTTGAGTTCCGGCTCTTCGAAAGGAATGGCCAGTCGTTTCCGATGGGCCAGATGGAGGGAACGATGCATACGTCAGGGATGCGATACCGGGGGCAGACACCTGAACAGCAGCTCCGGGATGGAGCGATAACCCCACGTGCGGCGATTTACCGTAAAGATTGCGGCAAACATCTTCTGAACTAAGCCATGCCATTCCTCGCCCAAGTTTCTCTTCACTACCTCCCCATCCACGTAATCGCAGTCCGGCCTGTAGCTGGTGGAGAGGTACTCCTCGACGGGAACCAAGGTGGTAGTCGCCATACCGCTAGTATGACGCCGCGCGGATGCCTGCTGGGCGGCTTTTTTCGCTGGAGAGCGTAAACTACATGCAGGTGTGGCTGAGGCTTGCGCCTGGCCCAGGCTGAATCATCATGTTCCGAAGCCTGTGTTCCTGGAGAGCGTTTCGTGGCAGAGACAGTGTTTGACGTGGCCGTGGTCGGCGGCGGTCCGGCGGGGTATTCATGCGCTTTTCGTGCAGCGCAGTATGGATTAAACGTGGCGCTTATTGAGAAAAGTGACAAGCTGGGCGGCACCTGCCTGCACGTGGGCTGTGTGCCCACGAAGGCAATGCTCTTCTCCGCTGAGATATTCGACCATGCCAATGAGGGCGGCATGTACGGGATCGATAACATCGGCGGTGGAACGGTGAACTGGCCGCAGGTTCTCAAGCGCAAGAACGAGATCATCACAAAGCACACCAACGGTCTGAACTACCTGGTGAAAAAGAACAAAGTCACCCTGATCCGTGGCCTTGGCAAGCTGACCGGTCCAGCCAAAGACGGGGTGCTCACGGTAGATGTAGACAATGAAGGCCAGAAGTCGCAGGTCAAAGCCAAAAAGTTGGTGCTGGCGACCGGATCAGATGCGCGCATGATTCCCGGCTACCAGGCCGATGACAAGATACTGACGAATGTAGAAATCCTCTCGCTCGAGACGATGCCGAAGTCGCTGATCGTCATCGGTTCGGGCGCGGTCGGTGTCGAGTTCGCGTCTGTCTTCAACAGCTTCGGATCCGAGGTCACGATTATCGAAATGGCTGACCGTGTCGTGCCAGCAGAGGACGCGGACATCTCGAAAGAGTTTTTAAGGCAGTACAAGAAACGCGGCATTGACGTGCATACGTCGGCCATGATGGACAAGATCGAGAAGACGGGCACCGGCGTAAAGGTGCACTTCAGAACAAGCGATGGCAAGGACAACATCAAGGAAGCGGATATGGTGCTGATCGCGATCGGTCGCGCGCCGCGGACTGCCGGTCTTAACCTGGAATCAACAAAAATCGAGATGGACAGGACCTCCATCAAGGTCGATGAATATCAGCAAACGGCCGAGCCAGGCATCTATGCCATCGGCGATATCGTTGCCGGACTGCCGTTGCTGGCCCATGGCGGTGCCATGTGCGGTGCGGTTGCGGCCGCGCACATCGCGGGCAAATACGCAAAGCCGGTTTCGCGCAATTGCATCCCGGCCTGCACGTATTGCGAGCCTCAGATCGGATCGGTGGGCCTGACAGAGGCAATGGCGCGCGAGCAGGGCCGGGAGATCAAAGTAGGCAAATTTCCCCTGGCGGGCAATAGCAAGGCCACAATCCTGAACGCGCACGACGGGTTCGTAAAGGTGATCGCGGACGCGAAGTATGGCGAAGTCCTGGGCGTGCACATCATCGGGCCGTACGCGACAGAACTGATCGAATCAGCGGTCGTGGCAATTGAGGCGGAGATGACGATCGAGGAACTGATGTTCACACAACACCCGCACCCGACGCTCTCGGAGAGCCTTCTGGATGGCTATTCATCGGTTATGGGCATGTCACTGAATGCCTGACACAGGAGGAGCCATGCGCAATGAATTCACGGCAATTATTGAACAGGACGCCGAATGGTTTGTGGGCTGGTCTCCAGAGCTGCCCGGGGGCGAACGGACAGGGGCCGGTCGCGACGAATGCCTGGAGAACCTGGCTGATGCGATTGCTCTTTTGTTAGAGGACCGCCGCGAGGATGGTCTTCGTGGTGTGCCTCCAGAGGCGATTCGGGACGTGGTTCGCGTCGCGTGAAACGGGAAAGCCTGTTGCGATTTCTTCGCCTGCACGGTTGCTACCTGAAACGTGAAGGCAGCTCACTCGCTTTGGACCAATCCTCTCACCGGACATACGGAAGCAGTTCCGCGCCACACCGAAGTTGCGGATTTGCTTGCGCGCAAGATTTGCCCGGGGCTGTCGCTGCCGCAGATCGGGCGCGAAGATAAGTAGATGTTCATCAATCTGCTTCAACTTGGACGCGTTCCGTACGCCGAGGGTCTGAGCGTGCAGGCCGAGCTGGTTGCGGCGCGTAAAGCTGGCGGGATTGCCGATACGCTGGTCCTGCTGGAGCATCCGCCGGTTCTAACGCTGGGGCGTAACGCGCATCGCGGCAATATCCTGGCCAGCGACGATCTGCTCCGCGCCAAAGGTGTAGAGGTGCATGAGATTAACCGCGGTGGAGATGTGACATATCATGGCCCGGGCCAACTGGTGGGCTATCCCATCGTGGATCTGCGGGGCGACCTGCCGGGCAAGAAGGGTCCGCATCTAGGGCCGGTGGACTTCGTTCGTCTGTTGGAGGAGGTGCTGATCCGTTCCGCCCGGGCTTTCAATGTGCCTGCCCAGCGCATCGCGGGGCGTACTGGCGTATGGACGCTGGCTGGCGGCTCTGTCCAAGAGAAGAAGCTGGCTGCCATCGGTGTTCATGTCTCTCAGGGCGTCACGTCCCACGGCTTTGCCCTGAACGTCACCACTGATCTGCGTGATTTCAAGTGGATCATTCCCTGCGGCATCACGGACCGGCTGCCTACTTCGCTGGAGGCGGAAGTGGACGATCCACCCCCGCTGGCACCGTCCATGGAGAACGCCCGGAACACCGTCTCACGCATGTTTGGCGGAGTCTTCCAGCGTCAGATGATCCATGCCGAGTCACTGGAGTTACTGCTTCGTTCTCCGGTTCGTGATGCAGCGAATTCAATCACGGACTCGTGAAGGCGTGGCTCGATTGCCGGTCAGCCGGCAGTTGCTCCGATCAAGCCATTGACAAGGTTTCACTTGTGAAGCTCCTGCGCGAAGAGCGGCGGTGGTGTTTCCGTCAAGCGGCCGCGCGGTTTGCCTGGAGGCGTGCGCGTACCTGTATTGGCCTGCCGTGCAAGCACGGGCCGGGAGAGGATGCCTGCAATCTCCTGCAACTCCTGCCGAAGACGGCGCAGAGGAGCGTTGCCTGCTGCTATTGCAGCGGCGGGTTGAACGACGGCATGCGATTCCCGCGCGCGAACGCTGTCCTGCAATATCTGCCGCGCACCGGGAATTGTGTACCCTTCGCCGTACAGCAGGCGTCGTATTTCCAACGCCATTTCCACCTCGCGGCGGCGGTAAAGACGATGTCCAGTACCACCTTTTCCGGGATTAAGTTGCGGGAACTCACTCTCCCAGAAGCGAAGGACGTAAGGTGCTACACCCAACAAACGAGCAACCTCGCCAATGCGGAAATAGAGCTTCTCCGGGATTTCAGCTTGTGGGAAGGCCGTTCCCCTGGTCCGCTTTGCTTCAGGTCGCGCCACGAGAACCTCCGGGTGGTCGAGTTGCGGCTAGTGTAGCGCCACCATGAGCGTCTCTTCACGTCTGATATTCGCAAAAAAGAGGCCCTGCGACGCCGCAGGGCCTTGCTCATGACAGGGAACAGCGGCGTGGTGCGCTCCTATGTGCCGTGTTGATTGCCTCCGGTGGGCCGAATCCCTGAACACAGCCCTGAAACCACTTGGTCAACCCCACACATGGGATGGCACTCGCCAGCCACACCACTATGTTGTATGGGTGATGCAGGAATGTCAATGGTAAACATCTGGCGCGGCCTGTGGAAATGTGGTGTATACCCACAGTGGAACGGATCGCCTTCCGCGCGCGTATCCTTCCTGCATCCACCGCGCGGAGGGTGAAGTCGATGCGTTTGAGTTCCACACCTATTCTTTTGCCTACCCTGCTCATACTGCTGACCGGCTGCATGGTGCAGTCAAAGAAGGGCGCGAACGGCAACGACGATGTTGCCATCTCCACCCCACTGGGCGGCATGACCGTCAAGACCGACGCCGGAGCCGTTCAGGACAAACTTGGTCTGCCTTTGTATCCTGGCGCTGTACCCGAAGCGAAAAAGGATAAAGACAACGGCTCAGCCGATGTGGACATGAACTTCGGCGCATTCCACATACGCGTGCTGGCCATGGGCTTCACCTCCACGGACTCACCGGAAAAGGTGAGCGCGTTCTACCGCAAGGCTCTGGCGCAGTACAGCGACGTGATCGAATGTCAGGGAAAGCAGCCTGTGGGAACGCCCGCGAAGACTGGCCTGGGTCTGACGTGCGCGGACGATAACCACGTCAGCACCGAGGTGAGAGGGAGCGGCAAGGTCACGGTCAACGGCAATGAAACGGAGTTGAAAGCAGGATCGCCCGCGCGGCAACACATCGTCTCCTTTAAGGCCGATGGCGCTGGGACCCATTTTGGCCTGGTCCGGCTGGAGTTGCCACATGACGACGGCAAAGGCGCGTAGAGCGAAGCACGGGCATCTGCGATAGCCTGAATCCTGCATGAGTTTCAGTTGTCCCCGTTGCGGCGAGCCGCTGCACCCAATCGACGCCGCCGTCCCGCCATTCTGCGCGCATTGCGGATTGCCGCAACTGCGTCTTTCGCCGGAGGCGGCGGCACCGCAGTCATCCACAGAGACCCCAGAGGCGAAGGTCAGCACCGCAGTCAACTGGAGCCGCGCATTGCGGATGACCGCTCTGGGAGCAGTAGCTGGCGTTGGCCTGCCGTCCATGTTGCCAGGCGCGGTCGTAAACGGCGTGGTTCCAGGGCTCAGCTTGCTGCTGATGCCGTTACTAGCTCTTGGCGTGATCTTTGCATACACTCGCAGCCGCCCATCGCACGCGCTGGCACCGGCCGAGGGAGGAAGCCTGGGCGCGCTGCTGGGACTGCTGATGGGCTGCCTGCTGGCGCTGATTACCGGAGCGACCGGGTTTGGGCTGCGCTACCTGCGGCACTCCCATGCCATGGATGACCGGATTGGCCAGGCTGCCGCGCAGCTTCCCGCACAGATCAGCGCGGCGGGACCGCTTCCGCCGGAGGTGTTGGGAATGATCCAGTCACCGGAGTTTCGCGCGGGCACCTTCATCCTGAGCCTGTTGTTTTCACTTCTGCTGCTGGTGGCGGTGGGCAGCCTGTGCGGGTGGGCCTCTGCCATGATGCTGCGTCATCGCCGGGAGCGCACCGTCTCGAACGACTGACGCAGCCGCACTTGCGACTGCTCCGGGCGGACCGTATCATCAGCATCACGATGAGCACAGATCTCACCCCAGAAGGCAGCCCGGCACCACGCATTCGCGAAAAAGGGCGGCTGATGTCCGCCTCCGAGATTGAGCGGACGCTGGTCCGGCTGGCCCACCAGATTGTGGAGAAGCACGAGGGCAGCGGCAACCTGGGCCTGGTCGGCATCAAGCGGCGTGGCGTTCCGCTGGCGCAGCGCATTGCCAGGATCATTGAAGGCATCGAGCGCCAGCCAGTGCAGACCGGCACGCTCGACATCTCCTTCTACCGCGACGACCTGTCCACCAGCGGTCCGCGACCCACGGTGCAGCCCGGCGAGATAGGCTTTGACATCGCCGGCCGTGACATCGTCCTGCTGGACGACGTGCTCTATACGGGCCGGACAATTCGCGCGGCGCTGGATGCGCTCTTCGATCATGGCCGCCCGCGCTCGGTGCGCCTGCTGGTGCTGATTGACCGTGGCCATCGCGAACTGCCCATCGAAGCGCAATTCGTCGGACGCGTGGTGCCGACCAGCTCCCGCGAGATCATCGAAGTGAAGCTGAACGAAGTGGACGGCAGCGACCAGGTGCTGCTGGTGGAGCTGGCGGAGTAATGTGAGCAACCCTCAAAACGTGCGGGCTAGAGAAGCTCGTGATGCGGTTCCTGCCAGGGTACGGCTTCATGCAATGGTGGGTCAGTTGCAACCGCGTAAGACAAGTCCATACGAAAACCGTTATTGGCGGTGCTGGAGCATTGTGAGAACTTACGTTTATAAGATGACAGTTAATGACGGAGGAGCACCTTGTGTAAGGGGCGGGCTGCTATCCCTTGCAATCTGTAAACCGGTGATACGCCGCGTCGCAAAAGAGGGATCTCTGATCTTTGGTTTCGCTGGCAACGTTATGGTGCGTAACTACCCCGACAACTGCCTAGTATACGTCGCAGAGGTGACCAAGAAGCTTGACGGTGCGGAATACTACAACCACGCTTATGGCGGCGCACTCCGAGCCGATCAAATCTACCGATGGAGAAATCAATTATTCGAGCGTCGCGAAAAAACTGCTAATTACCATCCAGAGAAAGATCATCTTGAACATGATCTTGGAAGACGTGACGCCGGTTACCCGAATCGGTCCGTTCTAATCAGTGACAAATTTCGCTATTTCGGTTCAGATGGTCCTTTACCGCAAGAGGAAGTACTAAGAGATTTGTTGACCGTCTTGACTCAAGGTCATCGCTGCAACTTGAGTGACAAGGCTGTGGAAAGGTTTACTTGCTTTAAAAGATGAAGCTTTTTCTAGCCGATGGGCTAAAAAGTGTAAGAATGAAACACCATCTTGTAACACTGGGAGAGTGTCTGGCCGCTGCAATGAAGGATGTACTGCTACTAATGACCCTGAGTTGGGCGACTTAGAAAATGGTCGCAGTGATTCCAACAGGCGCTGCTACAACCAACGACAATCATGAGTACCGCTGCCATAATTTCGACAACGCATTCCAAATCCGGCTCGCTGCTTTCCATTCAAGACCTTGCACTCGGCCAAATTACCGAGTTGATGGCGCTCGCGAACGAATTGGAGCGCGAGCCGCACCGGCATCGCGTGCAGCGGCTGGAGGGGCGCAAGGTTGCGCTGCTGTTCTATGAGGCGTCTACCCGGACGCGCACCAGCTTTGAGCTTGCGGCGAAGTCGTTGGGTGCGATGACGACGCTGGTCAGCGACAAGTCGTCGTCCATTGAGAAGGGTGAAAGCCTGCATGACACGGGCGTGACGCTGCGTGCGCTGGGCGCGGAATGCATCATTCTGCGCTCGAATTACAGCGGCGCACCGGAGCTGCTGGCACGGTCTACCGGCCTGCCAGTGCTGAACGCGGGTGATGGCATGCACGAGCATCCGTCGCAGGCGCTCCTGGATCTGCGCACGATGCTGGTGCGGCTCGGCTTGCCGCAGGAGATCACGGGGGAGACGCTGCGCGGCATCACCGTGCTGATTACCGGCGATGTGCGGCACTCGCGAGTGGCGCGGTCGAATGCGATGCTGTTGCCGCGTTTGGGTGCGCGGGTCATCCTCTGCGGTCCACCGGAGCTTTGCCCCGTGGAAGCGTTATATATGGCGCCCGGTGTTGAGATTGAGCGCGACTTCAACTATGCGCTGCAGCGGGCTGATGTGGCCATGATGCTGCGCATTCAGCGGGAGCGGCTTACCGGCCTCGACATCGATCTGGCCGCGTATATTGCGAGCTATCAGCTGAATGTGGCGCGGCTTGCCACGTATGCGCCGGGCGCGCTGGTGATGCATCCGGGGCCGATGGTGCGGGGTCTCGAAATCGATTCGGCGGTCGCGGATGGGCCGCAATCGGCGATTGAAGAGCAGGTGCGGCACGGGCTCGCAATTCGGATGGCGCTGCTGGTGCGTGCATTGGGAAGCGAGGCACAGGCATGAGCGTCGTTCTCTTGCATGGTGGGCGTGTGATCGATCCGGCAAGTGGATTTGACGGCCCCTCCGACGTGCTGCTCGCGCATGGCGTGGTTAAGGATGTGAACCATACCTCGCGCGACGGTCTCCATCCTGATGCGGAGGTGATCGACTGCACGGGCCTTGTCATCGCGCCGGGACTGATCGACATGCACGTGCATCTGCGCGAGCCGGGACAGACGCACAAGGAGACGATCGCGAGTGGAACGCGAGCGGCGGTTGCTGGCGGTGTGACGACCGTCGTCGCCATGCCCAACACCACGCCGGTAACGGACACCGTGGAGTGGCTTCGCTTCGTGCAGTCGCCGGAACGCCACCCGTCCGCGCGCGTGCTGGCCATGCCTGCGGCGACGGTCGGCAGCATGGGCGGCGAACTCACGGACTATGCCGCGCTTGCCGAGGCTGGCGCGGTGGGCTTTACGGACGATGGCAAGCCGGTGCTGTCCGATGCTGTGATGCGGCAGGCGTTGATTGCCGCGGCGCACGTTGGCCTTCCTATCTCGCAACATGCGGAAGACACACGCATGACGCATGGGGCCAGCATGAACTTCGGTCCCGTCGCGTTTCGTCTGGGTCTGCGCGGGATGCCGGTTGAAGCAGAATCCAGCATTGTGGAGCGTGACATTGCCCTGCTGGAGGAGATTGAGCGCACGGAAAAGCTGCGGCCGCACCTGCATGTGCAGCATGTCTCCACGGTGAAGGCGCTGGAAGCGATTCGCCAGGCCAAAGCGCGCGGCTTACATGTCACCTGCGAAGTCTCACCGCATCATCTCGCCTTTACGGACGACGCGATCGCGGGAGACCCGTCGCAAGGCTCGCATCGCTATGACACGCATTTCAAGATGAATCCACCACTACGTTCGCGCGAGGACCGGGATGCGTGCATCGGTGCCGTGCTGGACGGCACCGTGGACGTGATTGCAACGGATCACGCGCCGCACGCCGCGCATGAAAAGAACGTGGAGTTTGAGCGCGCGCCGAACGGCATCACCGGTCTGGAAACCGCGCTTGGCGTCACACTGCGCATCCTGCACGGTGAGCACGGGATGACACTGAGCAAGGTGCTGGCGCTGTTCACGTCGGCTCCGGCTAAAACCTTTCGTTTGCGTGCGCTGGGCCATGACATTGGGCGCATCGCCGTGGGTGCTCCCGCCGATCTGGTGATCTTCGGTCCCGGCGAACAGTGGACGTATGACGTTGCGCGAACGCGCTCGCTCTCCTGGAACACGCCCTTCCACAACGCCCCCATGCTGGGACGTGTGCACGGGACAGTCGCAGGTGGCGAGGTCATGTTCCGCCACGATGCGGGCTTGACGACCCGCGCGTAGATCGAGCCTCATCTGAAGCGAACAGTGGGTGCCGCTTGGAGACATGTGCGCGTGGCTTTCGATACCTATTCGACCGGCGCGATGGGGTAAGCAACCACCTTGCGGCGCGATGGCTGTTTCTGCGGGCGCTTGGGTTAATTTACTTCTCGGCCTTTTTCGCGCTGCTGTTTCAGGTGCGCGGTCTGGTGGGCGAGGGCGGTGTGATGCCTGCCACGAAGTATCTCGCGACGCTTGCTTCTACTGTGGGTTGGCTACGTTACGACCGCGCAACTCCTGCTCATGTTTGTGCCGCGCGTGCCTTTGCCCACGCTGCCCATTGCCGTGGCTGAGCCGTTCCGCATTGCCAACAGCTACGGCCTGTTCGCAAACATGACGCCACATCGCTATGAGATTGAGTTTCAAGGGTCAGATGATAACGCACACTGGATGGCATACGGCTTTCGCTACAAGCCGCAGGCGATCAATGAGCGGCCTCGCATCTATGCGCCGTACCAGCCGCGCTTCGATTGGAATCTCTGGTTTGCCTCGCTGGGACCGTGGCAGCAGTCAATGATTGTGCCGCTGACAGAGGAACGTCTGCTGGACGGCAGCCGTGATACGCTGGGGCTCTTCGGCGCAAACCCGTTCCCGCAGCGGCCGCCACGCTTTGTCCGCGCGGTGCTGTGGCAATACTGGTTCAGCACATCGGCAGAAAAGCATGTTACCGGTGCATGGTGGCGGCACAGCATGTTGGGCACCTTCGCACCAACCGTGACGAAGATGCCGGACGGCCGGTACGGCATTGTGACGGATGCTGAACTGGCCGGGCCGCCAGCACCTGCCGGCGTTGGTATTCTAGTGACACTGAACAGTTAAGCCGCTATATCTAGTGTTACAGGAGGCGTTCATGCAAGGTTTCCCAGGTGAAACGCCAGTAAGGCAACCTGTAGGTCCAGGCAAGCAAAATGATGCGCTCGATGTACGGAACGTGCATTCCAGTCTCGAGCGTTGGTGGAAATTTCTTGGTAAACACCCGCCGCATCTGGGTCTAAGTTACTCCTTCGAAACGGAACGAACAATAAGAGCTTTTCAAGGCGAAGTTCTAAGGCAATATGCTCCGACTGGCGTCATCATGCCCGGTGATGAAACCGCTAGAAAATTAGCGGAGCGGCCCGAACCTGCTAAGCTGCAAAGCATGTCGGCCCGGCCTCCCATTGGGGCTTTGCCGCTCAACGCGCGACCTGGCACACCTCTGTGGTTGGAGAGGCTTTGATGCCTTAAGCGATCAGGATTACGATTCAGCGGCGAAGCGCCTCGGCTGTAAATCGCTCGTGATACAGGCATTCGCGTTGCAAGAGGGCAAAGGCAAAGGATTCGATGCATATAACCGCCCGGTCATCCTCTATGAACCCAAGCACTTCGCAAGAGCTTCGAAGCCCTAACCCGAGATTACCGGGCTTTGTACCCCAAGCTCACGCACCTCAATCCACCGCCTCATCGATATGGTCCTAATTAGGCACAGTGGCAACACCTACAGCAATCGTATCTTCTCAATCCTCGCGCAGCTTTGGGCGCCGTCTCTTGGGGCAAATTTCAGATTCTAGGAGAGTTCTACTATATGTGCGGCTATGGAAATGTCGAGGCATTCGTCACAGCAATGTGTTGTTCTGAGCAAATGCAGTTGGAGGCATTTGTTGGATACATTCAGTCAAAGAATATCGGAAGCGCACTGAAGAATAAGGATTGGCAAGCGATTGCGGACGGGTACAACGGCAATTCTTCTTCAAATGCAGGGTATGGGGCAAGTGTGAAGAAACACTATGACGATCTCACTTAATAAACGACTGTCGAAATTTGTTATGCTGTTCGGCCTAGTGTCGCACAGCTTTGCTAGTTCGCGTTGTGAAGCGAAAGAAAGCGCGATGCTGCTTTCGAAGGGACGAGCAGATACGGCTCATATCGACTCCAAGCAATTACCTCCAGGTTCTGTTTTTGAGTTAGACGTCGAGAAGAAATTTTCACTGAACGCTCAAGGTAATGCGGATCTCCAGGTAGTTACACTTGGCATAAATGTGAACGCGCCAGCTCGCGTACATAGTGAATGTGGCGTGTACTTCTCAGGTCCGGGAGGTGCGGACCGGTATGTGCCAATTCAGGGTCAGCAACCAGCGGACGATATGTGTGACGGCATCAGGGCAGTTGGCCTTCTTAAGGAACCTGGACCAGACCGCGCATGATTGTCATCGCGAATGCATATAACGTTCATGGAACGTACTACAGCAAGCCATTTATCTTGCGCTGGGATGCAGGCTCAAAAGGTTATGAGGTCGATACCAGCCTCTCCGGCGCACTTGCGGACCAGAAAGGTTCTGGAACTATCGCTGGTGTTCGCGCCTTGCTGGCGAAGCACTCGTGAACAGCGCAATTAAGCGGCTCCCAGCACGGATGTACTATTCACGCTGGGCCCTCTTCGGCGCGATCCATACCCGCAACATCGCCACGCTTCGTCCGCGCGGTGCTACGGCAATACTGGTTCAGCACGCCGGCAGAAAAGCACGCCAGCGGTGCGTGGTGGCGGCGCAGCCTGTTGGGCACGTTCGCGCCGACCGTCGTACATATGCCGGATGGCTGCTATGGCATCGTGACCATGCTGAACTCAACGGTCCACCTCAATAGATACGTCCTCCACTAGACACAAGTGTGATAGCCTTCTCTCGCCTCCAACAAACCTAATTAAGGAGCACCCAATGCCTTGGACTGCGGCAGATACTGCTGAATTTGAGAGAAAAGCCTATAACAGAGACAACGCATTCGCTAAGGGATCGTTGAAGGGTATCCTTGCTGCTGTAAAAAGTCCTACCGCGACCAAGGCCACGGTACAGGCGCAGTGGGATTTGTTGTCACAGGAAACAAAAAGAAAATACAGGCGTGCGATTGTTTATCTTCAGCGTCACTACCCAGGGGTGGGTGAAGTATCACGCGGTAATCTGAGGCTACAGGCCTTCAACGGCTACGAGGATGCCACGGCCATGATGGATCGCGCTGAAAAGGCAATGACTCGCTGCCTCGAAGTTGTACAAATGTGTCAGAAAGCCGTCGCGAAAGTCATCGACAGCAGCCCCGCGTCAAAGACTCCGGCGACCTGGTCGAAAGCTGAAACAAAGGCGACCGAACTTTTCAAGATATGGCTTGATGATAGCCGCAATCCAACCAGCGTAGCCAGGGTACGCATGGTATTTGCGTCGATGGAACAAGCGTTAAGAAATCAGGTGTGGGAGGTTGTGGTCTACGGGACGGCGAAAGATCCAGACCCGGAACACTATGGCTCTCTCGTTGCCGGCGCGTACGCCTTTGTCATTCCTAGCGAGAACGCGTATCGCATCTATCTTGGGTCGAGCTTCTGGAGGGACGGCGATGCGAAAATCGACACACCCACCGTTGCGCACGCGTTCGCCGCTGCCACACCGGAGATCTGGCAGACAGAGAAGAAAATCAAGTCGGCGCTGGATGCAGCGGTGGTGACAACCGTACACGAGCTATGTCACATCCGAGCCATCAGCGGTACGACTGCGATCACAGACGTTCAGCCGAATCCTTACGACTGGAAAGTGTGCAAGCAAAATGCAAAGACTCAGGTCATTTCTGCCCTGACGAATGCGGAAAACTATGCCATGTTCGGGAGTTCGCTGCTCATGGAAAGTCTCTTTTTCTAAGCGGCGAGATGCGTTCAGGACCTTTCAATCGTCTTTTGTGTGATGCACCTTCTGGCCACCTTCGCGCCGTCTTCCATACAGATGCAAAATAGTGGCTTCGTATAGTCACCGAACGGAACTGAACGGTCCACCCGCACCGGTGATTGTACTGATTACAACAGCGTAACGATATAGTCTGGCGCTATGTTCTGGTACTGCCATCCTTACCTGACGTTCTGGGTCATTTGGTTGATTGCGTGCCCATTGGGTCCAGTTTTGGGAGCATTCGTCAGACAAAGGTGGAACAGCTTCTCCGCCCTATTCAAGAGGGCTTTGCTGTTCTTCTTTCTCACGAGCCTCACACTTAGCGCTTTATGGCTATTCTCACCCTGGTCACTTAGAGGTGTGTGGGCTGATTTGATCAATCTGCCGGTTGCTTACATGTCATTGGTTGTACTCTGCCGGATTCCGTTGCCGCGCGCGGTTTGGTTGCAGAAGGTCCTTCCGAATGCTGCCGGAGTACTTGCCATGCTGCTTGGCCTTGCCGTCTATACATTCATTCCATTTGCGACTGCCATGCAGATCGCGTTTCCAGAAAACGAGCACACTTTGGACACCAGTCATCTGGTGCGGCTCACGAGATGGGGTTGGGAAACGATGAATACAACGAAGGTTGAGCTTGTCTTTCAGCCACGTTGGTTGCCTCTCATTGAGAGAGTCTCGAACAGATGGTACTCGAGTGATGTTTGCGACTATGGTCCGGTCCAAATTACACGAAACCCAGGTACCGGAACTGTGGAGATTACCTGCACAGAGAACAGTGCGCCACATGTCGTTCACACCTTCTAGCTCACTAGCGATCAGGAACTACAGGCTATCGGTCACACGCGCTGTCCGGTGTATCCGATAGAATCGACACGTTGCGCAAACGCGCCTGAGGACGACAACACACATGGCTTCGCAAATGGCAAACATACCCGCGCTGAAGGACTTGCAGGGGCAACTGACCACCAAAATGAAAGGCGCGGTGGAGGACTTCCGCGCCAGCCTGCTGGCCGTGCGCACGGGCCGTGCCAGCGTGCACATGCTGGACAACATCCGCGTGGATTACTACGGCTCGGAGATGCCGATCAACCAGCTGGCCCAAATCAGCGCGCCGGAGCCGAACCAGATCGTCGTGCAGCCCTTCGATCTGGGCGTGGTGGGCTTGATCGAAAAGGCAATCCGCACCAGCAGCCAAGGCTTTAACCCAATGCATGATGGAAAGGTGATCCGCGTGCCCATTCCGCCCATGACCGAAGAGCGCCGCCGGGACGCAGTGAAGCAGCTTGCCAGCATCCTGGAGGACCACAAGACCAGCATCCGCAACATCCGCCGTGACGGCAACGACGTGATCAAGAAGGCAACGAAGGACAAGCTGATCAGCGCCGATGACGAAAAGCGTGCCATGGAAGAGACGCAGGGGATGACGGATGCGCAGATCAAGACCTTGGAAGAGATGTTCAAGGTGAAAGAGAAAGAGCTGATGACGGTTTGAGTCAGCACCGGTCGATTTTCTTCGTTTCGCGTCTCCTCGTTTCTATGTTTCTAAGGGTGATCTGAATAGAGTCTGGCCGGCGAGTTTGCCAGCCGTGTGGTGAAGTGTGAGCACACAGGCAGAACGTTTCGATGCCGTCGTAATTGGCTCCGGGCAAGCCGGCAATCCCCTGGCCACGGCGATGGCGAAGCATGGCTGGAACGTTGCCATGGTGGAGCGCCGTTATCCTGGTGGCACCTGCGTCAACGATGGCTGCACGCCCTCCAAGACCATTGACGCGAGCGCACGCGTAGCCTACCTGGCGCGGCGTGCCGCTGACTTTGGCGTGGTCACCGGACCCGTCACGATGGACATGGGCGCAGTGTATGAGCGCAAGCAGAAGCTGGTGCTGGCCTCACGCAACAAGAACGCCGAGAGCTTGGAGAGCGAGCACAGCACGTTGCTGACGGGCGAGGCCTGCTTCGCCGCGCAGCAAACCGGCGGAGGCGATCACGCCATTGACGTTGCCATGCAGGACGGCGGCATACGCCACCTGCTGACGCCGCGCGTCTTCCTGAATACAGGCGAGCGGCCGCATTCGCCAGATCTAGAGGGTCTAGACTCCGTTCCGTTTCTTGATAGCACCAGCATCATGGAACTACAGACCGTTCCCGGCCACCTTGTTGTTCTCGGGGCGGGCTACATCGCGCTGGAGTTTGCGCAGATGTTTCTCCGCTTCGGCGCACGCGTGACAGTAGTGGAACGCGGTGAGCATATCGCTGCCCACGAGGACGAAGATGTTGCGGAGTGCCTTCGCTCCATCCTGGAAGAAGACGGAATGCGCATCCTCACCTGCACAGCCGTGAACAAGGTTAGTGGCGGCGAAGGCGCGGTCACGCTCGCCGTGGTAACGAGCAACGGCCCGGAGACCATCATGGGCACGCACCTGCTGGTCGCGACCGGACGCACGCCCAATGTCGAGGCGCTGCATCTGGAGCGTGCCGGTGTAGCGCAGGATCAGCGCGGATACATCGAAGTCAATGACCGTCTGGAAACAAACATCGCTGGTATTTGGGCGTTGGGCGATGTCAAGGGCGGCCCCGCCTTTACGCACATTTCCTATGACGACTACCGCATCGTTCGCGCCAATGTGCTGGAGGGCGGAGATGCAAGCAAGAAGGGCAGGTTGGTAAACTATGTCATGTTCACCGATCCTGAACTGGGGCGCATCGGGCTGAACGAAACCGATGCGGCAAAGCAGGGCACGGTAGTGCGCGTGGCGCAAATTTCCATGAAGCAGATGGCGCGCGCCAACCAGATGAACGAGCCGCGCGGGATGATTAAGGCCCTGGTCGATCCCGGCACGCAGCAGATACTAGGCGCGACGGTGCTGGGCGTGGACGGTGGCGAAATTGCCGCACAGATCGAGATTGCCATGATGGGCAAGCTGCCGTATACCGCGCTGCGCGACGGCATCTTTGCGCACCCCACAAAGGCCGAGGTGCTGAATACACTTTTCGCCAACTTTCGCGACGGCGAAGAGTAGTTGAACCGACCGGCAGCGCGCGGCTTCTGGATCATCGGAGCGCTCTGGCTCTTCCTCTACGGGTCGTTTGCACTCCTTTCCCCGCCGCTGCTGGACGATGCTGATTCTGTGCATGCCGAAGTGGCGCGCGAGATGATCGTGCGCGGCGACCCGGTTACGCTGTACGCCGACGGTATCCGCTACCTGGAGAAGGCACCCCTGCTCTACTGGTCCATGGCAGCCAGCATGCGTGTCTTTGGCGTGGGCACGGCCCAGGCGCGGTTACCGCTGGCCATTTACGCGCTGCTGCTGTTCCTGCTGGTGTGGCGTTTCGGGCGGCGTGCCTTCGGCAGTGAGCGAGCGGGACTCTATGCAGCGGTTGCGCTTCTCCTCAGCTTTGGCGTGTTTATCTTTACGCGCATCCTCATCCCGGATGCCATCGTCTGCCTCTGGCTTACGTTTGCGATTTATTGCGTTTGGTTGGCGGAGAACAACCTCCAGGAGTACAGCGGCCATGCCCCGCTGCTGCCATGCCTTGGTTTCGCCGCCGCTTGCGCCCTCAATGTCCTCACCAAAGGCCTGATCGGGCTTGTGTTTCCCATCGGCACGCTGTTGCTGTATCTGCTGCTGATACGCGGCGTACGCGGTGCCGTGCGCAGAGTGTGGCAGTTGCGCCCACTCAGTGGCACGGCGGTCTTTCTGCTCATCGCCGCCCCGTGGCACGTGCTGGCGGCCCGCGCAAATCCAACGCAAGGACATCCGGCCGGCCTGACGCATCCCGGACGGCTGCTGCCGTGGTTCTGGCGCGGTTGGCAGGTCGGCTCGCCCTCAGTGGGAAATGTGCATGGGTGGGCGTGGTTCTACTTCATGAACGAGCACCTGCTGCGCTACCTGAACCTGCGCGTGCCGCGTGATTACGATACTGTGCCGCTCCTGCTCTTCTGGGCGTTGTTGCTGGTGTGGATGATGCCCTGGAGCGCCTTCCTGTTCAAGGCCGCCGGAACCGTGCCGCTGAGTAAAGCCCTGCGTGGACGAGCGTTGGATGCCGAACAGAAAACGTGTTTGCTGCTGGGAATCGCCGCTCTGCTGCCGGTCGTGTTCTTCTCGTTTTCCACGCGGCAGGAGTATTACGTGCTGCCGTCACTGCCGTTCCTTGCCCTGCTGATTGCGCATTGGTTGGACCGTGAGGCCGTCGAATCAGAGACCATGGCCATTCCATCGCCGCTGGCACATGCCGGGCAACGCATTGCAACCGTGCTGCTGGTACTCGGTGCCGCCATTGCTCTGGCCTGCGGATACTTCCTCTTGCACACACGGGCACCCGCGCCGAACACCGATCTTTCCGTACTGCTGAAGCAAAATCCCGGCGAGTACGCTTTGTCCTTCGGACATTTTCTCGATCTGAATGGCCCCGCCCTGGGCATGTTTCGAGGGCCGCTGTTTCTAACGGGCGCAGCATGGTTTCTTGGGACGCTGACCAACTGGCGTGCCCGCCGCTGCTACCAGCCTCACAGAGGCAACATCGCCCTGGCTGCTGCGGCGCTGGTCTTCCTTACCGCTTCGCATGTCGCGCTGACGCGATTCGCTCCGGTCCTGTCCTCACAGAAGCTGGCTCAGTCCATCGCGCCGGTCGTCCGCCCATCGAATCTCATCGTCATCAACGATGAATATGAAGCGGGATCGACGCTCGGCTTCTATCTCGGACGCCGTGACATCCACATCCTGCACGGGCATTCCGCGAACCTCTGGTATGGTTCTTTCTTCTCGGATGCGCCGCCGATCTTCGAGACAGACGCCTCCATACGGCAGAAATGGCTCGGCCCCGAGCGCATTTTTCTGTGGACCGATCCCGCAAAGCTGCCCGTGTTGCCTTCAACGCCGTACGTTATCGCGGAAGGCGGCGGCAAGGAGATCGTCAGCAACTGCCTGGGAGCATACTGATGCACGCGGGCGTGAACCGGTAGCATGGAATGGAGGCATATGCGCTCCGTCCAGCAGAACAGCACACGTCCCCTATGGGCTGAAATCTCGGCGTCGCATCTGCGCGCAAACTACCGTGCACTGCGCCAGGCTGCGGGGCCGCACACAGACGTGCTGGCCGTCATCAAGGCGGATGCTTATGGTCATGGCGCGGTGGAATGCGCTCCCGTGCTGGCGGATGCGGGCGCGGATTGGCTGGGCGTTACATCCGTGGGAGAAGGCATTGCTGTTCGCGGCGCGCTCCGCATTCTGCCGCAGGGCATGTCGCCACGTGTGCTGAGTATGTGCGGGGTTTGGCCGGGCGAAGAAGCCGCCTGCATTGATCGCAGGCTTACACCGGTTGTGTGGGAGCCGTACCACCTTGACCTGCTGGAGCGCGAAGCCCAACGGCGCGGCATGGCGGCACGCTCCGCACCCGTGCATCTTGAAATCGACACTGGCATGGCGCGGCAGGGCGTTGTCTCTGGGGCTGTATTGGATCAGTTGCTGGCCCGCTTCACGCCTGAGTCGCCTCTGTGGGTGGAAGGCGTTCTGACCCATCTCGCCTCCAGCGAGTGCGCGAACTCACTCCAGAATGGCGCGCAAATGCGAGCGTTTGAAGCCGCATTGGAGCAGGTGCGAGATGCCGGGATCACACCCGCGCTGGTGCACGTTGGCAACACCTCTTCGACCGACACGGGCCTCATTGCGCGCGAACTCCCCGCGCTGGCTCAGCGCTTCGGCGCGTGCGCAATGACTCGCGCCGGGCTGGCGCTGTACGGCCACGCTCTGCCGGTGGAAGGAGCATCACCACAACTCGCTCCACACCTTAAACCCGTGTTGACGTGGAAGACTCGCGTGGCCAGCCTGCGCGACGTTGAGCGCGGTGCGACCATTGGCTACAACGCTACCTTCATCGCGCCCCGCGTCATGCGGCTGGCGCTGCTGCCGGTGGGCTACGCGGACGGCTTTCGCCGCGCACTTTCCTCGTCGTCGAACGAACCCGGCGGTGCGGTGCTGCTGCACGGCTATCGCGCACCGGTCGTAGGCCGCGTCTCCATGAACCTGACGGTGGTGGATGTGACCGCAATTCCACAGGTGCAGATTGGCGATGAAGCCGTGCTGCTCGGCATTCAAGGCTCAGAACAGATCAGCGCCGGCGAACACGCCTGTCTGGCAAACACCAGCGCATACGAGGTACTCTGCGGCATCAACCCCCACATTCCACGAGTCGTTACGAACTAGTAGCTCAATCCAAGCGGTCTATGCGCGCTTTGCACCGGGCGCTATACACCCAGTTCGGTGCGGATCGCGGCGGCAATGGCCTCCGCATGATGGCGCATCACGGATTCGTCTGCCGCTTCGATCATCACGCGCGCCAGTGCTTCCGTGCCACTGAAGCGGATGACGACGCGGCCAGAGTCCGCAAGCGCCTGTTCCGCCGCGCGGATTGTTTCGGCGACAGCGGGAATGGATTCCAGCGGCTTTTTTTCGCGCACCTTTATATTGACGATGACCTGCGGAAAGGTTTTGAGATCGGCGGTTAGCTCGGCTAACGATCTGCCCGTGCGGTGCATGATGTCGAGCACCAGAAGCGCTGTCAGCAGGCCATCACCGGTTGTGCTGCGACCGGTGAAGAGGATGTGGCCGCTCTGCTCTCCGCCCAGCGAGGCGCCTGTCTTCCCCATCTGCTCCAACACGTACTTGTCACCCACGGGCGCGCGCAGCATGCGGATGCCGCTGCGTTTCAGCGCAGCCTCCAGGCCCATGTTCGACATCGTTGTGGCGACCACAAGGTCGTCGTGGAGCAGACCTCGCGCCTGCAAGTCGCGCGCAGCCAGTAGCAATATCGCGTCGCCGTTCACCACCTTGCCAGTCTCGTCAGCAAAGAGAGCACGGTCGGCGTCACCATCGAACGTAATGCCGACGTCGGCTTTTTCTTCCAGTACCATCCTCGCGACAATCTCTGGATGGAGTGCGCCGCAGCCTTCGTTGATGTTGCGGCCATCGGGGCTGGCGTTGTGGATGCGCACTTCGCCAGAGAGGCCGGCAAACAACTGTGGTGCCACCGCCGAGGCCGCGCCGTTCGCGCAGTCCACGACGATGCGCTTGCCACCGAGTGAAAGGCCGCTCACGGCCGCCCGGAGAGCCTGCACGTATTCGGCGCGGTCGCTCTCCTCAACTGGCGGGGCGGCCTCACGGATACTCTCTTCATCATGGTTGCCCGCTAACTGCCGAAAAATCTCTTCCTCAATCGCAAGCTCGGTCGCATCCGGCAGTTTGTAGCCGTCTGGGCCAAAGACCTTGATGCCGTTATCCTGCCATGGATTGTGCGACGCGGAGATGACGATACCCGCGCTAAAGCCGTGCGCACGCGTCAGATACGCGATTGCTGGCGTGGTGATGACGCCCGCGCTCTCTACCGTCGCACCACCGCGCCGCAAACCCGCGGTGATGGCTGCGGCAATCCATTCGCTCGACTCGCGTGTGTCCATGCCCAGCACGATGCGCGGCGGTTCGCCCGCCGTGCTGACGTGGTGGGCTAGAGCGACACCCACGGCAAAGATTGTCTTCCTATCCAGCGGAGCTTCGCCCGCAACACTGCGGATGCCGTCTGTTCCAAAGAGCTTTCTCATGCGGTGTCCGTTTCCTTCTTCGGCTGCGCGGCCGTTTCCGTCACACGTGACCTGATCTCGCCGGCCGCGAGCCGTGTGATGATGCTGTCTCCCGGACCGACCTGTGTGGGGGAACGCAGCAGCGTGCCATCCGCGCGAAAGGCTAGCGCATAGCCGCGTCGCAGGACTGCCGTGGGAGACAGCGTATGAAGGCGAGCCTCCGCGCCTGCCATGCGCTGCCGGGGAACGTGCAGCAGCCCGGTTCCGGCACGCAGCAGACGTTCCCGCAGGCGCTCGTTACGCGTGTGCGCCAGCAGAACCCGGTGCTGAACATGTTGCCATTGCAGGCGTTCGGCCAGACCGCGTATCCATTCGGTGCGTGCCTGCAGCAATGAATGTGCGCCAGCTTCAAGGCGGAACCGGGCGCTGTCCACCCGCTGCTCACGCCGCGCGATGCTGTCGCGCATCCGGGCAAACGCCGCAGTCGCCGTCACACGCGTGAAGCGTTGACGCGCATGCATCTGCCCAAAGCCTATGCCACGCAACAACCTGGCTTCCAGCGCCTGCACACGCTCTTCGATGCGATGTTGCGCGGCGGTGATCAGTTCCGCGGCAGCGGACGGCGTAGGGGCGCGCACGTCCGAAACGAAGTCGGCGATCGTGAAGTCCGTCTCATGTCCCACGGCGGAAACGACGGGCAGCTCCGATGCGGCAATCGCGCGTGCCAGCGTCTCATCGTTGAAGCCGGCCAGGTTCTCGGCGGAGCCACCGCCGCGCGCAATCACAATCACGTCCACGCGATGACTGTGCATGGCATTCAGATAGCGCACACCGCTCAGCACATCTCCGGCACACGCCGTACCCTGCACCGCAGCCGGGTATACCAGGATGTTCAAGCAGCCATGCCGCCGTCTACAGACGGTAACAATATCGCGCAGCACGGCACCCTGTATTGACGTAATGACACCGATGGTACGCGGGAAGGTGGGCAGCGGACGCTTCCGCTCCGTGTTAAACAGGCCTTCGGCGCGCAGCTTCGCCTTTAATTGCTCAAAGGCAAGCTGTAGTGCACCCGCGCCGCGTGGCTCCAATGATTCTGCGATGAGCTGTAGCTGCCCCCTGCTCTCAAAGACTGAAACCCGGCCCCGCACCAGCACGGACAAGCCGTCTTCCGGACGAAAGCGCAGAAGAGCCACCTGACGCCGGAAGAGGACCACCAGCAACTGCGCATCGCCGTCCTTTAGCGTGAAGTACAGATGGCCCGACGCCGCAGGCTTGCAGTTGGAAATTTCACCCTGCACCCACATGTCCGCGTAATCCCGTTCCAGCTTGCCACGCAGCGTGCCTACCAGCTCGGCCACCGACCACAGTTTGCGTTGTATTTCGACGGCGGGCTGCGGAGCCGGGGTGCCCTGAGGCTCTTCCGTCTGGGCTTCCGTGAACAGCAGGCCGAACTGGCCCAGGCGGTCGGGCACCGGTTCCACAGACTGCGCCACGCGAGCGGTAGCTCTGCGCCGGATTAGCTGCGCCAGCGACGCCGGTGTGGACTCAATTCCAGCCATGCCGTTCCGCGTTACTCCGCAGAAGGAGCGCCGCTGAGCTTCTGAGTGGCAATCTCGGCCGCGGCAGACTTTGGGTTCTTGTCCTTAATCTGTGCGTACAGCTTCTTTGCATCAGCTGGCTTGCCTTCACTTTCATACAGGCTGGCAAGCTGCAATTGCGCCAAACCTGCCGGGACCAGCGTCGATGGCTTGCTGGCTATCTTCTGATACAGATCGATTGCTAACGGATCGCGTCCCGTGGCGTGGTACAGCCCCGCCAGGGAAAGTTGCGCCAGCGTCGCCACATCGTGATTCCAATCACCAGCCGATTTCTTTAGCAGGCGCTCGGCAGTTGCATTGTCACCGCTCTGCATCGCCGTAACGCCTTGCAGATACAGGGCATTGCGGCCAGCAGCCGTCATGCCATAGTGATCCGCCACAGCGGCAAACTGGGCGTTGGCGGCGTGAGCTCGGGCCTCCACGCTGGGAAAGCTCTTCACACTGGGCGGCACGGGCTGGTCGGGCGTGTTTACCGGTGTATCAAAGGTCTGCATCGCCTGGGCTAGTGCGGCACTCGCGGCGATGGTGCGATAGCTATACACTCCCGCAATGATTGCGACCAAACCGACTACCATCACAATCCCGATCAGCAATTGAATGGCTAACGTGCGATTGTTCTGTATGCGGTCAAAAAATGCCGTGCTGCTGACATTTGTGTTTACTGCCAAGGGACCGTTTTCCCGAACGGCGAGCGGCGTGGTGCGAGTACGTGCTGATGTTTCCAAAATTGAAGTCCTCTGCGGTGACGCGCCAAGCGGTAGCGAGCGGATGCGGAAGGAGTCCGCGTCAGTCACGCTCATGCCATTGCCAAGTGTAGCAGCGGGCCGGGAGCCGGGCAACGAGAGCTGAGTAGGTAGACATCCGTCGTAACGATTCAGAGGCGGTACTGCTCGCCGGTTACGTGATCCAGCCACTCCACCACCCTGCCGTCGAGCCGCTCCTGAATGGCAATGTGCGTCATGGCCGTTGACGGTGCCGCACCGTACCAATGCTTTTCTCCCGGAGCAAACCAGACCACATCACCCGGGCGAATTTCCTCCACCGCATCACCCTCGCGCTGAGCCCATCCGCAGCCTGCCGTGACAATCAACGTCTGTCCTAGCGGATGTGTATGCCAGGCGGTACGCGCACCGGGCTCAAAGGTGACGCTGGCCCCGGCCACACGTGCCGGATCAGGTGCCTGGAACAGCGGATCAATCCGAACCGTACCTGTAAACCAGTCTGCGGGACCCTTGGTGGAGGGCTGCGAACCTGCGCGTGTAATTTGCATGGGTCCATTCTATGTGTGCGTTGCACCCTGAGACTGGCGGATGACCACTGCCGCTTGCCCAACACCGTCGCAGCCGCTACCCTGCTTGCAGGAGCGTGCCGCGCCATGTATGAGGATTTTCACGTAACCGACAAGTGGACCGGTGAGGATCTGCACTGTGTCTGGAAGGCTACGATTGTCGCCATTGCGACGCGTCATGCGGACGCCACTGACATTCGCTTTGACGTAAGCGGCCGGCCCATGTGGATCGCCATGCCCAACGTGGCATGGGTCGAGATGAAGCGGCGCGCCGGGCACGTGATTACGGATTATGCCGCCGTTCAGGCAGCTGGTCTTTACCTGAAGACCATCATGGAGACCGGCTACGACAACGGGCGTGAAATGTACGCAATGACGGTCGAAGAGGTGCTGAATAACGTAAACGCCGTGGTGAACGAAGCCGGTAGCACCCTGAATCTGCCCTCGCTGCCGGTCATTAACGACGACGTAAAACCCGAAACCTACGCCGGGCACTTGCCGGAAGAGGGCCACACCCCGCAAGGCGCGTAGATCGTTCATGATGCATTCGGAGTATGCTGGTCAGCGTTCCGCAGAGGTGATGGCTCGCCGTGCTTGATCGTCGCAGTTTTCTCGCCTCACTTCCTGCCGCCGCGCTTTTGCCGCGGCATGTGCTCGCGCAACCCACGCTGTCCCGCCAACGTGCCTTTATCGGCACCACCGGCAAGGATGGTCAGGGCATCTTCTTCGCCTACTTCGATCCCGCAAAGGGCGAGTTCACACAGCCGGAGTTTGCCGCAACGTTCACCGGCAACGATTCCATGGTGCTATCGCCGAAGGACCCGCGCCGCCTGTACGCCACATGCGCGGTCGATGGCATGGCTTCCGTCGTCGGTTTCGACATCGTGGACGGCACATCGCCGTTGCGAGAGATCAATTTGCAGAGCGCAAACGGCACCATCGCGAATTTCTTGTCGCTGGATGCCTCAGGCCACGTTGCCATGGAGGCGAACTGGGGCAGCGGCAGTATCAATACCTACCTCATCGATGCGAAGGGCGCGCTCTCGCCCGCTGTAGAGCACATCGAGTACGGCGACGCAGACCACGGTCCTGCGCAGGCGCAGCCGCATAGCCGCTGCCACTCCATTCTTGTGGCGCCGGGCGGCCAGTTTGTGCTGGTCAACGACTATGGCGCGGACCGCATTCGCATCTACCAGCTGGACCATGCCACGGCGAAGCTGACGCCACACGATCCGCCGTTTTGGAAGGCACCGCCCGGCTCCGCGCCGCGGCACCTGGTGCTGCACCCGAACGGCAAATGGATCTACTGCAACAACGAGCTATCAAACACAGTGGACCTGTTGCTGTGGGACGCAAAGGCTGGGACGCTTACGCTGCAATCCAGCATCTCCACGCTGCCAGCAGATGCACCGCCAAAGTGCCGCGCGGCAGACATCATGCTCTCGCCGGACAACCGCTTCCTCTACGGCAGTAATCGCGGGCTGGAGAGCTTTGTTGTGTGGGCGCTGCAGCGCGACGGATCGCTGCAGCAGGTTCAATTCCTGAAGCAGGATGGAATGGAGAACCGGCAAATTCGGCTGGACGCCACAGGCCGGTGGTTTCTTGCCGCAAACGTGCGCAGCGGTGATATCGCAGTGTTTCCACGCGATCCGAAGACCGGGATGCTCGGCGCACAGCACAGCGCAGTCAAGCTGCCGGGTGCTTGCTTCGTTGTGTTTGCCTAAGCATGTTCGTCCGTCGCCTAAGCGTTGCGTACCTCCGTCAGGACGGGGCTGCCGCGCCGTGCCCGGTGAAGTGGCTGGACAGCTTCGCCATGCGTAACTTCACCAATGACGCCATCTTCGACGACACGCTGCCGGTAGAAGACGGCCTGATGGAAGCCGGTCTGCGTGTCCCGTTGGACCTGCTGCGTGAACGCATGGAAGAGTGGTTCCGGCGCAAGGGATACTTGATTGCGAGCGAAACGTTGCGTATCCAGGAACTTACCGCGACGGGCGTTTATTCGTCGTAGTGCAGCAGGCTGTAGACATCCACATCCGGGAACTTGGCGCGGCCCTTCAGGAAATCAAGTTCCACCGCGAAGGCTACGCCCGCGATCTCGCCGCCAAGTTGCTTCACAAGCTGCACTGTCGCTTGCATGGTGCCGCCGGTGGCCAGCAGATCGTCCACGATCACAACGCGCTGGCCAGGTTCAATCGCGTCCAGGTGAATCTCCAGCGAATCGGAGCCGTACTCCAGGTCGTAGGTAACCTTGGCGGTGGGCGCGGGCAGTTTCTTTGGCTTTCGAACGGGCACAAAGCCTGCGTTCAGGCGGTATGCCATCGCCGGTCCGAAGATAAATCCGCGAGCCTCGATCCCCAGCACCAGGTCCACCTGTTTGCCGATGTAATAGGCGGCAAAGGCGTCGATCATCTGCGCGAATCCCGCCTTGTCCTTCAGCAGCGTGGTGATGTCATAGAAGAGAATGCCAGGCTTGGGAAAGTCAGGAACGGTGCGGATGAGCGCCTTCAGCGGCTCGCAGTTGATCTGGTTGGGCATGGATCTTATTGTATGAGCCTGTGCAGTAAACGGCGACGATATCGCGGATGCTTTAACCGTCGATAAGGGGCGCGGCTTCTTTCCAGTAGCCGTGGTCGCGGCGAAAATACCGTTGATTGCGGCTGTTCAGGATGGTCCAGAAGAAGAGAAAGATCATGCGCGCGTGGCCGGTCCGGCGGAAGCGGCGATTGGAGGTATGGACTTCCTCGTTTAACACCGCAAAGCGTAGGGGCGAAACTTGTTTGGTCAGCAGAAAATCTTCGGCGAACAACGCGCTTTCATCAAATCCGCCAAGCTCGTGAAAGCGGGCGCGATCGAATAGCAGAAACATGCCGGTGCCAAAGGGCACCAGCCACGAGGACAGCCGCTGAAACCCGTTGTTGCCGCGGTACAGGAGGCGGTCTGCCCAGTTGCCGCCTGGGCACGCGATGTTCACCGTCATGCAATGCAGGCGCTGGCTGCGCATCCGCACCATGGCGCGTCGCAGCATGGCTGGGTTCCGCAATTCGACATCCGCGTCCAGGAAGAGAATGAATTCCGAGTTTGAATGCATCGCGCCACGATTGCGTCCCACGGATGGCGTGCCGCCCCGGGTCACCTCAATGTCGAGCTGGCCGCGATAGCCGAGCGCAATTTGCGCGGTGGAGTCCGTCGAGTCAGCGTCAGCAACGAATACTTTGGTACGCGCGAGATGCGGGTAGTCCTGCTTGCTCAAAGAGGTCAGCAGGGCTGGGAGGTGCGCTGCTTCGTTCTTTGCCGGGATCACGATGCTCAGTTCGGGGCGCGTATTCATGGATGTGGACTCCCTCTAAGTCGATGGTCAAGAACGTAGCCTGCTGATCCTGCCACGAGCCTGCATTGAAGTATTCGATACCATTCCGTGTGCGGGCCAGCGCCTGGTGGGTATGTCCGCAGAAGACACGGTCCACGCAACCGGCGGCGGCGTACTCCAGGGCACCGTCCGCGACCTTGTCGCTGAGACGCAGCCAGCGGGTGCTGAAGCGGTCGAACCAGCGGGAAAGCTTTTGCTCTCTGCCGTCCAGCCACTGCACCGTTTCATAGAAGCTCTCAAAGAAGCGGCTCAGCAGGACGTTTTCATTCACAAAGCGGTCAAATTGGTGTCCGTGGATGGCCAGGTGCCGCTTGCCGCCGTATTCCCACACATAGCGCTGGTACACCGGCACGCCAACCAGATGCGACATCACTTTCGACAAGCCATGGTCGTGATTGCCTTCCACCCAGATGATCCTGGTACGGCGTTTTGGATTGGAGAGCCGGCGGATGCAGGATAAGAAGTCCCAGTGACCCGAGGTCAACCGGCGGAAGTCGAGATCGGAAAAGATATCGCCGAGCAGAATGAGTTGGCGGAAATCCACACTTTCGAGCAGGTGGCGTGCATCGTCAGCCCGGCTTACTTCCGAGCCAAGATGGAGATCGGACAATATCAGCGTGTCGCAGGTAGACACCATGACGCTCTGATGTTGCCGCACGGACATGACCGGGGCATGAGCGTACGGTAAAAGCTTCGTGACAGGATTCGAATTCGGTACACTCATCGAACATCACTTATGCTTGTCTCTGGAGGCTGCGCCGTTGGCCCGCTTTACCGGTCTGATTGGACTTATTGTCTTACTGGCGCTGATGTATGCGCTTTCCACGGACCGGCGTGCCATTCGTTGGCGCACCGTTGCGTGGGGACTGAGTCTGCAGGTGCTGTTCGCGTTTCTGGTGATTCGATGGAGCTTGGGCCAGAAGATATTGCAAAAGGGAGCGAGTGCCGTCTCCGCCCTACTGGCACATTCCGTGGATGGCTCGTCGATGGTCTTTGGCCAGCTTGGCATCCCCACCAGTCCATTTAGTGTCTTCGCTTTTGCGGTGTTGCCGACGATTATTTTTGTTTCCGCGCTGTTTGCGGTGCTGTATCACCTGGGGATCATGCAGGTGGTGATTCGTGGCATGGCATGGCTGATGCAGCGCACCATGGGAACCTCCGGCGCGGAGTCCACCAACGTCGCGGCGTCGATTTTCATGGGGCAGACGGAGGCTCCGCTGACCATCCGGCCTTTCCTGAATGGAGCCACGCGCTCCGAGCTGATGACCATCATGACCAGCGGCATGGCGCACGTGTCCGGTGGCATCATGGCGGCGTACATCTCCTTCGGCATTCGCGCGCAGGATCTCCTGAGTGCCGTTATCATGACCGCGCCGGGTACGATCCTCGTCGCCAAGATGCTGGTGCCTGAAACAGAAGTCCCAGCCACACTGGGGACGGTGCATCTCAGTGGCGAGGACGAGCACAAAAGCGAAAACCTGGTGGGAGCCATCGCGCGCGGCACCATTGACGGCGGACAACTAGCCTTCAACGTTGCCATCATGCTGATCAGTTTTCTGGCGCTGGTGGGCCTGCTGAACGGCATCCTGACGGGCATCCACAATCTGATCGGCGTGCATACGGTTGGTGGACACGCGGTCAGCTTCCCGTCCACGCTCAACTCTATCCTCGGCTTCTTCTGCGCGCCCGTGGCGTGGATGATCGGGATTCCCTGGCACGACGCTCCGACGGTCGGTAACCTGATCGGCACCCGTGCGGTACTGAATGAGTTTGTTGCCTACACCGAGCTGGGCAAGCTGGCCAACGCGCACGCTGTCTCGACGCGGACCTTGGCGATTGCGACGTTTGCACTGTGCGGCTTCGCGAATATCGGATCGGTGGGTATGCAGATCGGCGGCATCGGCGCCCTCATCCCGTCACGTCGCAACGAACTGGCAAGGCTGGGTATGCGCGCGCTTCTGGCCGGCACGGTCGCCAACCTGATGAGCGCCAGCATCGTCAGTATGCTGCTGCGCTGAAATCAGGGCTCGCGGCCTTCGGTGCGCGCTGGCGTAGTACGGCCTTGACCCGCTTCCGTGCGGCGTCCCGTTTCGTCTCGCTTTGAATGCTGCGTGGCGTTGTAAACGAGAAAGAGCAGCCCTCCGAGCAGGATAAAAGCTGCTGCAATAATGATGAGCACAACCATGGAGTATCTCCCGCTTTATTGAGAGCGGCCCTGACGCCCTGCTGTTGCGTCACCCTGTGCAATGTCGCGGACCGGCTTGCTATGCTGAGAGCAGATGCTGCGTAGACAGGGAGGGGCACACGTGACCATACAACTGAGCGCGCAAGAGCAGCAAGCAATGAAAAAAGCGGTCGCGAACGGCCAATTTACCTCCGTGGACGAGGCGGTGCACGCCTCCGTACGGAACCTTGCTGACGAACACGCGGAATGGCTGGCCTATGTCAAGCGGGGTATTCAGGAGGGATTGGAAGACATTGAGAACGGATGCTTGGTGGATGGCAAACAGGCCATGCAGCGGCTTCGCCGCCGAACCCGTGTGGCCGCATGAATCTGGTTTTAACCAAGAGAGCGGATCGCGATCTCGACGAAATTCAAAGTTACTACGAGATAGCCCAAGGTTTTTCTGAGTGGATTGCCAAGCAGCTTGAAGATGCGTTTGAGCATATTCTGCGGTGGCCACAGACAGGTCATCACTGGCTGGAACTCTTGAGTTCCGCCTATCTTTTTTTGGCAGTCACGCCATACCGTATTGTGTACATGATTCAGGGTGATCACCTCATCGTCGTAACTATCCGGCATGGGGCGCGTGATCTGAACAAGCTAGCCAACTTACTCCCATGACGGATATCTACTCTCTCGCACGCTCCGCAGCCGATTACCTTGCGCAATGCTCCTCCATCCGGCCCCGCATCGGCATCATCCTAGGCTCTGGCCTGGGCGAGTTCGCCGAGCAGGTTGGCAACGCAACCGCCATCCCGTATGCGGACATTCCGCATTTTCCCCGGCCCACCGTGGAAGGCCACAGCGGTCGTCTGATCCTGGGAAATATCGCCGGTATTCCGGTCGCGGTCATGCAGGGACGCGTCCATGCGTACGAAGGTTACAGCATGGACGAGGTAACCTTTCCCGTCCGCGTCCTCGGCCTGCTCGGCATACAGACTCTGATCGTGACGAATGCCGCCGGCGGCATCCGCCCGGACTTTTCCGCCGGATCCATCGTTGGCATCAGCGATCACATCAACCTGACCGGCAGCAACGCCGCCGTCGGACCAAACGAGCCACGCTTGGGTACGCTTCCGGGCAGCGGACTCCGCTTCTTCGACATGACAACGGCTTACTCTCCGCGCCTGCTCCAACAGGCCCAGGAAACCGCCGCGCGCCAGGGCTGGGCGATGTCGTCCGGCGTCTACATCGCCGTGCTCGGACCAAGTTATGAGACGCCCGCGGAAATCCGTGCCTTCCGCGTGCTCGGCGCGGATCTGGTGGGCATGAGCACCGTGCATGAGGTCATCGTGGCGCGGCACATGGGCATGGAGGTCCTTGGCCTGTCGCTGGTAACTAATCCCGCCGCCGGTGTTACAGGCGAGGCACTGAACCACCTGGAGGTCATGGAATACGGCAGGCTGGCCGCTGGGCGCTTCGCTGCCCTGCTGACCGCGTTGATCCCGCAGATCGGAAACCCGCCCGCAACACAATTATGAGTGAACAACTCACGCTCGCAGCTACTGTACGGTCAACCGTGCTGGCAGTCGGCGGCTGCTCCGGTTCTGGCAAGACCACCTTGGCGCGCGAGCTTGCCACACAACTCGACGCGGTGCTCTTTCCGCTAGATTTTTACTATCGCGATCTCTCGCAGGTAGCGCCCGAGCGGCGCAATACGTACAACTTCGATCATCCAGACTCGCTGGAGCACGATCTGATCGTGCAGCAGCTCAAGGACCTCCGCGCTGGACGGCCCATCCACCGGCCCCTCTACGACTTCAGCACGCACACGAGACTACGGAACATCACCGAGCATATGGAGCCACGCACCTTCATCGTCGTGGAAGGCATCCTGGCGCTGCATTATGCAGACCTGCAGCCGCTCTACGACCTGACCGTGTATGTCGATGCGCCGCATTCCATCTGTCTGCAGCGGCGCATTCATCGCGATGTCCGCGAACGTGGCCGCACCGAAGATAGCGTCCGTGAGCAGTTCGAGACCCATGCACGTCCGATGGCAGATGCATATGTCGTGCCCTGCCGCGCCTGCGCTCACCTCACCGTCTCCGGCACCGAGTCTTTGGACTGGTCCGTCGAGTTGATCTTGCGTGAACTGCGTATGCGCCACCTATGGCACGGCACCGGACCGGACGCGTGACTAAGGGTGCCCCACCTTCACCCCGCAGGGTTAAGCTGGGATCAAGAAGCAGAGAAAACATGCGCAAGCTACTCAGCCGCGATTCACACCACCACGGGAATATTCGCCATCCCCGCCAACCCAAACACCTCGCGGTAGTGTTCCACCAACTCCGGCGGACCGCTCGCCTTCTCGTAGTTATCCGAGAGCTTGACCGCGGGCCGTCCGTCCGCGGATGTGAGCTTGCACACCAGTGAGATCGGTTGCAGGCAGTCTTCGCCACGTGGATGGCAATCACGAAAGTCGTTGGTCAGCAGCGTTCCCCAGCCGGATGAAAAGCGTATGCGCCGACCGTTTGTCCACTTGTGCGGATCGTGGAAGTCAGCCGCCGTGTGAAAATCGCGGACGCTGATACCCGGCTGAATGATCCCCGCGAAATACGCGTGCAAACGAAGTATCTCCTGCACATCCAGGCCGTCACTGGCAATGATTAGCTTGCTCTTTGGGTCTTTGCCGCGGCTGCGCAACCATGCAATGTACTCGTCACCGGCGACGAACGGATCTTTCGAATCAATGCGCTGTCCGGTCCAGTCCGCCACCCACTCCGGCGCGCCCTTCAGGAATTGCGTGGTGCCATAGGTATCCGGCAGCATCACCAGCAGTGCCCCGCCATACGTCTGCTGCCACAATTCCAGAATCCGGTACTGCGCCGCCTTCAGCTCCTCATCGTTCACGGCCATTGCCGCCAGCGCCATGGGCAGCTCGTGTGCGTTGGTGCCAATGGCTTCAAGATCGTGCTTATAGGCCAGATAGGTATTGCTGGTGCCGGTGAACGCTCTACCTAACTCCGCGTGCATCGCCTCGACAACGTACTCCTGCCATAGAAAGGAGTGCCGCCGCCGCGTGCCGAAATCAGCCACGGCAAGCCCCGGCACGCCGCGCATGCATTCGACCTTGTTCCATAGCCGGGTCTTGGCGCGGGAGTACAGGATGTCAAGTTCGAACTCGCTCATGCCTCTCAGGGCTGCTCGCGTCTTGAGCTCATTCAGGATGGAAAGCGCGTAAATCTCCCACATGGTGACGGCGACCCACTCACCCTCAAAGGTCAGTTCGAACTGCCCGTCGTGCTCCGCAAGCTGGTACTCGCTCAGCACGAACTCATGCTCCAGCCAATCAAGAAACGCTGGCTCAAAGATGCCGCGCGTGCTGTAAAAGGTGTTGCCAGCAAGCCAGATTAGCTCCGACCGGCGGTAGCGCAGCCGCTTCACATGCTCCAACTGCGCCACCACTGCCTCACGCGGCACCATCTCTGCAAGACGAAAGCGCGCGGAGCGGTTGTGAAGACCAAAGCTGGCGCGAGTATGCCGGAAGTGCTTCCAGATGAACTGGAGCATCAGCAGCTTGTAAAAATCCGTATCCAGCAGCGAGCGGACAATCGGGTCAAGCTCAAAGTTATGATTATGCGCCCGCTCAGAGAAATTGATGATCATGCTGCTTCAGAGCCTACCAAGCCACCCTGTAGATACAAACCCGATGACAAGCAGACTTGACAGACAAGTTTCCTTTACGTAAAGTTTACTTGTCGCCGATCAGAAGGTGGGGAGTACGCTATGAGCGTTTGTCTTGGGTCACGCAATGCCGCACAACGGCGCTATGTACAGGGCTGTGCGGTTGTTATGTCTGGGTACTTGCTGTCCGTCCTGGTGACCACAACCTTCGTCCGCCATCATCCGGAGGTGCACGGTGCGGAGCGCGCTGGGCTTGCGCTTCTGCCATCGCTGCCCATCTTCATCCTGATGGCGGTCGTCGCACGCTATCTGCACGAGGAGAAGGATGAGTACCAGCGTGATCAGCTTGTGCGATGCATGCTGTGGGGCATCGCCGTCGTGCTCTGCCTGGGCTGTTTCACAAGCTTTCTCAAGAGCTATGGCTGGAAAAGCGACCTGCCTCCCTTCACAGAGTTCTGCGGCTTCTGGTTCGCCGTCATGATCAGCAAGGCTTTCTACAGGTTCACAGACCGGACGGCGGCCGGTGAATAACCACTTGCGGCAACTGCGTGGAGATCGAGGATGGTCGCAGGCATACCTTGCCGAGCAGCTCCAAGTCTCCCGGCAGTCTGTCAACGCCATCGAAACCGGCAAATACGATCCATCCCTGCCGCTGGCCTTCCGCATTGCGCGGCTGTTCCGGTTGCCTATCGAGCAGATTTTTCAGGACGAAACGTAAGCATTCGCACAACGCAGAATCATGGCAGTGCCACCATGCGTGTGCTCGAAGGAGCGCACGTCGTGAACCGGCTTCACCTTCGCAGGATGCTTTTTTGAAGTTGTGGCTGTTGGCGGGCAGTGGGCGCACGGTCTAACATGTTGCCAGAAGGAACTGAATCCATGCCGTACCGTCTGACCCGCCGTAATTTCGCAAAGCTTGGAGCTGCCGCGGCAGCGTTACCGCTTCCGCTTCTCTCAGAAGCTGAACAGCAATCCGCCTTACGCGCTGGTCCGCAGGCGACGCGGAGTGGCTTTCCCGGCAATTTCCTGTGGGGATCGGCGACAGCCTCATACCAGGTGGAAGGCGCAGTCCACGAGAATGGGCGTGGCACCACCATCTGGGACACCTTCTCGCACACGCCCGGTAAGACGCATAACGGCGACACCGGCGACGTCTCCACGGACAGCTATCATCGCTATCCCGAAGACATCGTGCTGATGAAGAACCTGGGCCTGAAGGCGTGCCGGTTCTCCATCGCGTGGTCGCGCATCTTTCCGGACGGCACGGGCCAGCCGAATCAGCCGGGGATCGATCATTACCGCAAATTCGCTGAGGCGCTGCACGCTGCTGGCATCGAACCGTTCTGCACGCTGTACCACTGGGACCTGCCGCAGGCGCTGGAAGACAAGGGCGGTTGGCAGAACCGCGACACCGCGCAGGCCTTTGCCGATTACGCGGGTTATACCGCTGGTAAGCTCAGCGACCTGGTCTCGCATTTCATGACCATGAACGAGATCAGCACCTTCGTCGATCTGGGCTATGGTGCGGGCATCCACGCTCCCGGACTCAAGCTGGACCAGGGCAAACTGGCGCAGGTGCGGCACCATGCCGTCCTGGGCCACGGGCTGGCTGTGCAGGCCATTCGCGCAAAAGCGAAAGCAGGCACGAAGGTCGGCTCGGCAGAGAACCTGCAGGCCATCACGCCGGTCTTCGACGCGCCAGAACATGTTGCCGCAGCCCGCAAAGCCATGGTGGAGGAGAACGCTGGATACCTTACCGTGATGCGCACCGGCAAATATACCGACGCCTACCTGCAGAAGCTGGGTGCCGATGCCCCGAAATTTACTCCCGAAGACTTGAAGGCGATAGGCAGCCCGCAGGATTTTCAGGGGATTAACATCTACACGGCGACCTTTGTCCGTGCCGCGGACAACGCCATGGGATATACTGTCGTACCAAACCCGTCGTCGTATCCGCACATGTTCAGCCCGTGGCTCAACATCGGACCCGAGGCGCTGTATTGGGCGCCAAAGCTGGTGGCTGAGGTGTTTGGCGTGAACGATATCTACATCACGGAAAACGGGGCCTCGTCCGACGACAAGATCGCGCCAGACGGCCACGTGTACGACACAGACCGCGTGATGTACCTGAGGAACTACCTGATGCACCTGCAACAAGCCACGGCAGAGGGCGTGCCGGTGCGCGGCTACTTCTGCTGGAGCCTCCTGGATAACTACGAGTGGGCCGACGGCTATGAGAAGCGCTTCGGCATCACGTACGTGGACTTCGCAACGCAGAAACGGACTCCGAAGCTGAGTTCTGGGTTCTATAAAAACGTCATTCAGCGCAATCGAGTCTAATGCCGGCATAGACCGCATTGATTACTCGCATGTCTCGAAGGCACCTTTTCGCTCAGACCGGTAGCTCAGCGCAAAGAGCATGACGCAGCAGATATCGACCATAAGCAAACCTACCCGAAGCGAGCCGGTTGCGCCTGAGATCTGGCCGATGGCCCATGGTATGAGGGCGCTGCCCACGCCAGCGCTGAAGAAGATTGGGCCTGGCCATGGCAGACGAACCGCTTCTGTCAGCACCTCTGGGTAGATTGGTCCAAGGCATATCGCGCACAAGAAGCAAAGGGCACTTAATTCCACGCGTGAGTGCGACAGGACGAGCAGGGGAACGGCAATGACTGCTCCAGAAAACACATGCCGGTGGTAAGCACGCATGGCGGGATAGCGTGCCATCGCCGAGGCAACGGCGCGGCTGAGCAGGATGCCTCCCCAGAAGAGCGTTGCGAGTGGGATCAACAAGGCTTGCTCAGAGAGGTAGCGGGCCTGAAAGGTGGGCATGAAGTTTGCCAATCCAGTCTCCGCGCCGACAGCGAAGAGTCCGAGCAGAGCCGTACGAATAAGTTGCGGCGACCATGCCTTGCGAGGCTGTTGCACAAACCTTTGCGTTACGGCGTTACCTGCTCGAAGCCACGCCCAAAGCAACAGGAGAGCAAACGCGATGGCGATTGCGGCAAACGGACGTCCTCCCCGATTCTGCATGGGCAGACGGTTCACCACCCATGGGCAGATGGCCGCACCCAACGGCCAAAAGACGTTGAGCGCCTCCAGGCGGCTGGTTCGTTGCGCGGGAGCGAGATCCTGGGCAGCAAGCACATTGATTGCGGTCATGGAAACGCCCAGGCCGCATCCGTAGGGAAAGAGTGCCGCCCAGTGCAGCGGCGATGGTAGCGCAAGAACGCAGGCACACACTGCGGTGGTTGCAAGCCCAAGACACATCGTGCGCGCAACGTGCCGCCGTACGCAAAGTGCTCCGACGAGTTGCCCGGAAAACTGTAGCGCAAGCAGACGCCCGGCATGTGCGTCGCCGCCTGAGCCAATGACCAGCGGAAGGAGGTTCGCCGTGAGAACGGTGGCGAACCCCGTGACAAAGAAGGCAATGTAGAACAGAGCCGGCGAGCGGTCACGCATGGACGCGGAGCGCTCAGCTAATCCATGTGGATGGAACGAAGATCCACAGCGCGCCAATCGCCATGTTCAATGGCGGCACGGATCTGGGCGGGAGTCTTGCCTTGCTTCGTCTGCTCATACGCGAGCGCTGTCTCGCTCATGCACACGGTGCAGGTAGCTCCATGGCTGTTCTCAAAACAGGAGTGCAGGCTCTTGTGCCCCATGGCGCGGTCGCACCAGCAGTAACACGGCAGCTGGTAGATGACGCCGGGAATGGCGGATGCCATCTGGTATGCGACCGTCTGATACTTGTGGGTGAAGAACTCGCCCGTCCACTGGTTCTGTGTGAGCAGTGGTGGAGTGGTGGACTTTGGCAGCCCGATGTGGAATGCGGGGTAAGGCGAGTCTTTGGAGGTCCACTGCGCGGATGCCGCGAGAGTCAGCAACGCGAGTGTCAGCAGGCCAAGGACGCGTTTTCCCAATAAAACTGACTGCATACATTCATGGTACGCCCTTGCGAATTTGATGGAATGTGTCGCCCAGCTGCCGTTTCGAGTTCAGGTGCCAAACCGGTCGAACTCCCATGATTTATCTCATGAGGTACTTCTCCCGGATGCGGACGTCGTCTAGTCTTCGATCTGGAGTTCTCTTGCCCAAATCATCCGGTATGACAGAACCAGGCATTCAGGAGTGGCGGTTCGGGCCGCGTGCGCGCTCTTATGCGTGGCTGATGTTCACCGCCGCACTCTTTCTGCTACAGGTGTTGCCATATATCTCGTATCGCTGGGTGACCGATGAAAGCTGGTATGCCGGTCCTGCATACTCCCTGGCACACGGGCAAGGCATCGCCGACCCTGAGATTGGGCCAAATGATCTGGAACACTTTTTCGACACCCGCCCGCCAGGAACGGCGTTGGTCATGGCAGCGTCCTTCCGTGGCTTTGGTACGAGTGTCGCAACCGCTAGGCTCGGCTCCGTGGTTGCTGGGCTGCTGGTTCTGCTGTTGACATGGCACCTGACACGCCCGTTGCTTGGAGAAGCAGGTGCGGCCATTGCTGTGTTAGTCACGGGAACGGACAACCTGCTGGTCACCGCCGCACGTACTGCACGGCCAGAGGCATTGACCACCATGGCCGTGCTGTTCGCGTTGGTGGCGATGAGCCGCTACCACGCAAGCACCAGCCCGCGACGATGGCTTTGGGCACTGGGCAGTGGGCTGCTTGCGGCAAGTGCTGCAATGTGCCACGTCACCATGGCGGGATATGCAGTTTCGTTGGGCCTGTTGGCGATTGCCATCGATCGTAAGCGCGGGGAAACGGGCGTTCGCGGCCCGGCACTTCTTCTCGCGGGATTTCTGCTCGGTCTGGTTCCGTTCGCCACCTGGATTATGACGAATCCTCTTGGCCCGCGCTCGTTCCACGCGGAGTACTTGCAACGGGCCGCCGGTGACGCGGGATTGACGGCACGTCTGATAAGCGAGTTACAGCGTTATAAGGATGTGCTCGGCCTCGGTATGCTGCATGGTCACGGTCTGCAATATCTTCCGGTGAGACTGCCCATTCCGCTCGCATTTCTGTTTGCAATGTGGCTGCTGTGGCGATTTGGGAGGCGATGGTTCTATCTCGAACTGGTACTCCTGCTGCCAACGCTGTTGTGGATGGTGGAGACGGTCAACAAATCCTCACGGTATTTCGCGCTGATCGCACCCGTGCTTGGCTTCGCCTTTGGAGCGGCGTCTGCCGCATCCCGAAGCCACCCACGTTTGCACCGTGCCGCCCTGCTGGTGAGCGGCTTTGTCATTGCCGCGCAATTCGGTGCAAACCTCCTGTTGCTGCGTGCGGCGCAAAAGGCTGATTACAACCATACGGGTGCTTTGCTGAACGCAGCGATTCCTCCCGGCGAACCCGTTTATGGCACCATCGCTTTCTGGCTTGCAATGCGCGACCGCACCTTTATCTCGCAGGAGCGCACCACGCCGGAGACGGCCATGCGCGATGACGGCGTGCACTACTTCATTCTGGGTGACCGCACCATGGCTGAGGGCACATGGGATCCGGCCTTCACGGCGATCATGCGCCGTAGCCTGCGTAATATCGCGCTTCACGGCACGATGGTGCGCGAGATTGCTGACCCATATTACGGCGATCTGCGCGTGTACAGAATGCCTTGATCCGGCCTCATCCGATCGTGGCTGAAACTTGAGTATCCTGTTCTAGACCTGGAGCGACCGGTGCTTTTATATTCTCTGGATTTCCGCGCTGCTTTTCAAAGGACCGCAACACTGTTTGCCGTAAAGGTTCTTCCACCAATCTGAAAGTGGCCAGGCCAACGAGCGCCGTCGCCAGAGGAACGGCAATGTCGAGACCGGCGCGAACCACCGGTGTGTTGGGCAGGCCTGAACGCTTGAACGCCTGATTGCACGCGATGCCTGCAAGGGTCTGCATGAGATAGATCGAGTACGAAGCATCACCAAACATTACGAGCACGCGGTTACCAAACACCCGGTCTGATACCACTCCTCCAGCGTAGAGCCCGGCTAACAGAACCATCACTGCTGGCAACAAGAGCCAGAGATTTGCATACGGCAGGTAACAGGTCAGCAGCAGGAGTATGACTCCAGCAGCAGAGAGCAAGTCTCCGTATCTCAGACGGCGGTGCCTAATCAGCCGGTACAGGACAAAACCGCAATAGAACTCAGGCAAAATGCGCAAGGCACCCCGCGCGGCGAACGTGGTCCAAGGTGTTCCTAACCACGCGGAAATCAGCGCCATGACGATCAGCAGGAGGACTGCCGCGACGATCAGGTATGCGGTTCGCACTCGGCGGAGCGTGAACACCATCGGCGCAAAGAGCAGGGAGTAAGCGAACCACTCCGCGCTAACCGACCACGACTGGGTATTCCATGCGAGGGCGCGAGTTACTCCAAAGGAGTGGAGCATTAAGGCAGAGTAGATGAAAGTGGACAGATTGTTGTGAGAACTAAATCCGAAATGGTAGTGAACATGTGCCGCACCCTCAAATAGTGCAACTATGGCCAACAACGTGAGCAGATGGAGCGGGTAGATCTTTGCGAACCGCCTGCCAAGAAAACGGCGGTACCAACCCCACTCAAACTGCTGCGGCAACTTCTCAACATACACGAGTGATAGCACGAAGCCGCTCAGTACAAAGAACAGATCCACGCCGAAGGAACCATGGCCTACCACCGGTCCAAACGTGCCCGCGACAGGCATTTCGCTCAGATTGAGATGGAAGAGAACCACCCACATCGCTGCCAGTGCGCGTACACCTGTGAGGTTGTCGATGCGGCGCATGGTCATCCTAGAAATGCCGAGGCGATCGCGTCCACGCTCTGGTGCAGCATCGTGTCGTTGATGAAGAATGGAATCAGGCCATCCTTGCCGAGGCGGGCGCGGATGTCTGCCTCGCGCAGCCGCTCCGGCAGACCGCGCAGCCGCGCCTCGCTGGCGCGAAGGTGGACGATGTTGCTCTCGTTCGGCACGCGTTCGATGGTGTAGCCGCCAGCAGCCTGCAGCTTGGCAAAGACCTGCTCCGCCGCCGCGCGTGAACGTGTCCAGCGATCGGTAAAGCCATCCAACGCATCCAAGGCGGGCAGAGCCGCGACCCAGCCGTGATAGATCAGGCCGCCGTAGACGTGGCGGAGGTCGCGTGCCTGCGCAATCTGCTCCCTGCGCCCGGCCAGCACGGCTCCGAACGGTGCGCGCAGTGCCTTGTACAGCGAAACGAACACGGTATCGAACTGGGCAGCCGTGCGCTTCATGTCAAAACCGGGCGTACCCGTCAGCATGAACGCGCGTGCACCATCCCAGTGTGTGCCGATCGCCTTCTCTTTCGCGTAAGAACAGAGCTGGTCCAGGGTAGCAAAGGGCACTGATTCGCCTTCATGCCGCCGCACAGGACTCTCGATGGAAATTGCTCCAACCTTGAGTGGGTAGGCGCGGTGCTCCGCATCCTCAACCGCTGCTCTGATCTCGCTCATGCTGGGTGCGGCCTTACCTGGCGCGATGGCTTGCATGGTGATACCACTCATGATGGAGGGCGCATCGCTTTCATCGGCGTAAAGATGGCTGTCCTGCTGCACAATGAGGTGCTTACGGTCGCCGCACAGGATACGTACCGCGAGATTGTTGGCCAGCGTTCCGGTCGGCAGCATGCAGCAGTCTTCTTTACCAAGCATGGCGGCAAAGGCCTGCTCCAGTTCTGTAACGGCGCCGCCTTTAAGATATGTGTCTTCTTTGCCAGGGTGGCGTGACAACGCCGCTGTCATTGTTTGCAGCATCTGCTCTGGCGAGACAGGCGCGGCATCGCTGGCCACGAAGACGGTGCGCGAGGTGATAGGAGCAGCCGGTACGGCTCCGGCACCGGGCTGTGTGGCGGATTGCGCGGTGGCAATGCCTGTCCGCTGGCCCAACAGTGTGCCCTGCATCAGAGCAGCCGCCGCAAGGCTGGCCGGTGCCGCTCCCAGCAAGAATGATCTGCGGTCCATTCCGTTCATGCGTCTGCCCTCCGTCTTCCTGAATCACAGGTACAGCATGCGGCGTAAATCATTGATCTCCTCAACAAGGAGCAATTTGCATAGATTGAGCGCCGCCGTGGCATTACATTGCCCATCATACCCAGCGCGGTGTCGAATGCGTAGCTGCCGCGACGAAATCGTGCGCGGTGCTTAGGAGACAGCCCAACATGGAAACGGTGCAGCAACCAGACGGGCAATTTGTACTGCGTGACTCCGCGCTGGTGCACGCGCCCATCCATCGCTGCTTTCAGCTCACCTGCGCGATTGCGCTCGTGCAGGAAGAGCTTGGCATGCATCCGGTGAGAGGGAAGACCTCTGGATTTGTCCACGGCGGAGATACGATCCGGTGGGAAGGCTGGCAGCTTGGGTTGAAGCATTTCCATGTGTCACAGATATCTTCCTATGCAGAGCCTGTGTTCATGCAGGACACCATGGTGGCAGGCCGCTTCAAGACCTTTCAACATGACCATCATTTGCGAGAGGCACCGGGCAGCGGCATGCACGACACCTTCTTAGAGGACGAACTGCGTTTCTCGCTGCCGTTTGGCGCGATGGGCCGAGCAGTCGCACACTACATCATGGTGCCGCATATCCATAAGTTGATGGCGAGCCGTTTCGCACGCATCAAGCGCATCGCAGAGAGTGACGAGTGGCGCAAGTATCTGCCATCTGCCAGGGACAGCACGGCCTTACTGGAGCATCCGTGAGAAGTCCACATCGGGACTCGGAGCTCCCTTGCCTGTCTCTACGTATTGCTGAAGGCTGACCATGTAGTATCCCCAACCGGTGGTGCACATGGCATACACATCATCAGCAACGGCGTAACCCCGATGGGCAAACCTCAGTATCGTGGCTTCCCCGTCCGGCTGAAGGTCGAACGAGATCGTGGTTCCGGTCCACGCTGGCAGGAACGAGCTGAGTACCTCCCATGTAAGACGGCAGCCTTCGTGCACCTCGATAACGCGCACGCGATGGGTATGCTCCGGACCGTAGTGTCCGAAGTGGAATTCTCCGATTCCACCAGGGCGCGACTCAAGATCGGCATCCCGTGTCCACCAATTGTGGACGCCCTCCGCGGTGGTGATGGCCGCGAAGACGTTCTTGCACGGCGCTGAGATCGTAAGACGGTGCATGATGTCAGGCATATAGACCCCACTTTAGATCAGCGCAGGCAGCTCGCAATCGATGGCTGCCACGCTGAAGCTAGCATCTTACAGGCGTCGAGGTGAATACCATGAACGCAGTCCTGCTGTACGAGTATGGCCCACCGCAGAATTTGCGGTATGAACAGAACGTGCCCGGCCCAGTGCTGGGCGAAAATGATGTGCTGGTCGCGGCGTCGGCGGCCAGCATAAATCCGGTGGACTGGAAGATGCGTTCTGGTGCCGCGAAGGAGCGTTTTCCCGTTACGTTTCCCGGCATCCTGGGACGCGACGTCAGCGGTGTAGTGCGTGCCGTGGGTTCCAATGTGCGTGGTGTGGCAATTGGTGACCGCGTGATGGCTCTGACATACGCAACCTATGCGGAACTTGTGCTGGTCAAGGGATCAGATCTGACTCATGTCCCCGAGGGATTAAGCATTACCGACGCCGCTGCCATTCCGCTTATTGCGCTTACCGGAGATCAACTTGTGCGCGAAGCCTGCAGTTTGCAGAGCGGGCAATCCGTGCTTGTCACTGGCGCGCTTGGCAGTGTGGGGCGCGCTGCCGTTCACTCGGCGAAGAAGTTGAGCGCGCGTGTCATAGCGGGTGTTCGTAAGAGTCAACTCGATGAAGCAAAGTCGCTGGGCGTGGACGCGGTGGCGATCGACGACGAGGAAGCGCTCAAGCAGCTTGGACGCGTGGATGCGATCGCGGACACGGTGGGTGCGGCGGCCACGACGCCACTGCTCGCCCATCTTCGCGACGGAGGGGTATGCGGAACCGTAGTGACCCCACCGCCGGACGCCTCGCTGCACCCAGAGATCACGGTGAAACCAATGATGGCACATCCCGATCCCAGCAAGGTACGCGAGTTCGCGGACGACTACCGCGATGGCAAGTTTCTGCTGCCCATCGCGCGTAACTATCCTCTGAGTGAGGCTGCGGAGGCGCAGGCGTTCGCGGAAAAAGGCCGGTCAGGCGGCAAGGTCCTGCTGCTCATGCTGTAGTGACATTTAAATGCAACAGCTGGACCGTACCCCACGTCCTCTAATAGATCTTATGCCAACGCACGTACTATCTTCCTGCGAATGCTCTCTTTTTATCAGCCGTACGCATGCCTGTGGAGAGAGCGCTATCCCGTTGACTGTTCCTTGGGCAATATGCCACCAGGCTGAGGTGTAGCTTCGGCAGCGCGTGCCAGGCGGTGTGTTCCACCCCGCAGGCCCGCCAGGATCTGTTGCAGGAAGTCGTTCGCCGCGCCTGGATTGTTGGGCAGGAAGAGCGTGTTGGTTCCGCTACGCAGGCCAATGTCCTTCAAGGTGTCGAAGTACTGCGTCAGAAGGACAAGTGCCATTACGTCCTCGGCGGTTGCGCCTGGAACGGATTCCTGGAAGTGTCCGATGCTGGCGCGCAAGCCGTCGATGATTGCCTGCCGCTCGGCGGCGATACCTTTGCCTTGCAGCGCTTTACTTTCGGCCTCTGCTTCAGCCTGTTTAACTTTCAGGATTTTTTCGGCCTCACCGCGCGCCATGGCCGCCACCTGGGCACGCTGCGCGGCATTGATATCGTTCATCGCCGACTTCACCTTCGCATCGGGGATAATGTCGGTCACCAGCGCCGTCAGGATATTGAAGCCGAACTGACTCATGGTGTGATCCAGGTCCGTCTTGACCGCGATAGAGATCCCGCTCATCTGCTCGAAGGTCTCGTCCAGTGTGAGCTTGGGCACGTGGCCAAGGATGGAGTTGAAGACGAAGCTCTCGATCTGCTTCTGCGGCGAGGACAGCCGGTAGAACGCGTCCACGATCTTATCGTCGAGCACCTGATATTGCACGCTGACCGGTATTTGCACGAAGACGTTATCGCGCGTTTTGGTCTCAACCTGGAAGGCTGCCTGCTGCACCTGGAGGCTGACGAAAAACACCCGCTCACCAAACGGGATAAGCACGTGCAGGCCCGGGCGCACGATGCGGTTGAATTTACCGAAGCGTTCCACCACGCCCGCTTGCGAGGTGCGCACGGTGAACAGCGTCTTGAGCAGTGTGACTACAACGATCAAAGCAAGAACAAGCAGGAACACTCCTGCGGCAGGGCCAAATGTTCCATTCATCAAGTTGGCCCTCCGGGCCGACGCGGGTGCAGCCCACGCAGCTTGATTATCTTCCTTTCTGCAAAAGTGAAGGTTTGCCTTGTCTCTCCGCCGTATGTCCCTTATGCTTTCGAACGAATCAAGCGGACGAGTAGGACGGGAGCGAACAGGAGCGAAACGCCACGAAGAAGATTATCTTTTGTGCGGACGGCACGTGGAATACGCCGCCAGGCGTGCACGACAAGACAGGCGGCGGAACGAACGTGTGGAAGCTATATTGCGCACTGGCGAACACGGCCGGGCAGCTGAAATTCTATGACAGCGGCGTGGGCACAAACGGCAACACGTTCGACCATCTGACAGGCGGCGCTCTCGGCGAAGGACTATTTACCAAGATTCAGGATGGCTACTCTTACCTGTCGCACGTCCACGACCCGGATGACAGCATTTATCTGTTCGGGTTCAGCCGGGGAGCGTATACGGCGCGCAGCATCGGCGGCATGATCGCGGGCTTTGGTGTCCCAACGAAAAACCTTTCAAATAGCACCACGCCAGAAATTTTCGCGGCATACCGTGAGCGCGACAAGGAAACGCGCGCGGCTATGAAAGCCCACCTCACGGAATCGTATGGTTTGCAGCCGGTGCGCATTGCGATGGTTGGGGTGTGGGACACGGTCGGATCGCTTGGCGTCCCGGGTTTTCTGTTTGAGGCGTTCAATGAACGGAAGTACGGCTTCCTGGATACAGCACTGAGCGACTGCATCGATCACGCCTATCACGCGGTGAGCATCGATGAGCGGCGCGCCTCGTTTCAACCAACGCTGTGGACCAATGCCGACGGCAGCTATCGCAAGAACGACGGACGTCTTGAGCAGGTCTGGTTCACGGGCGGCCACTGCGATGTGGGCGGCAGCTATCCCGCGTGCGAGCTGGCGGACATCACGCTGGGCTGGATGATGCGCAAATCGAAGGCCCGAGGTCTAGAGTTCCTGCCGCAAAAGGAGCAGCAGTACTTTAATCTGCCTGCCGTCAACGCCGCCGGACAGTCGCATGACGAATGGGGTGTGACTTGGGGTTGGGAAAAAAGGCGCGCGGTCGCGCCGGAGGCTCACTTGTCCAACAGCGTTGCCCTGCGCGTGCTGAACAATGCTCTACAGTACAGCCCAGAGAACCTGACGAAATTGCAGATCGCGAATGGCAAAGTCACCGGGTACTCGCTGTGCGATACTCTGCCATACGCTGATCCTGTCTGGATCTAACTCTTCAGTTCCACAAGTGTCGCACCCTGGCCGCCTTCGTTGTAGGGGGGTTCCGTGACCGCGACGACGTGCGGGTGCTTACGCAGGTAATCGCGCAGGGTGCGGCGCAGGATGCCCATGCCCGTGCCGTGCACCACGCGAACAGATGGCCGGCCGGCAAGGAAGGCCTGGTCGAGAAAGCGTTCCACTTCATCACGGGCCTCGTCGGAGGTTCTGCCGATGACGTTGATCTCGCCCGGTATGGTGTCCGGCTCGCGCGCCACCACCTTGATGCCCCGCTTGGTGGCCGCCTGAATGGGCGACTGGCTCCGGGCGAGCGCTGTTACCTGCGCGATGTCATCCTTTGGCACACGCATCTTCATGGGCCCAATGGAGACTTCGTATGCATTGCCGTCGATCAGGCGCTCCACTGTTGCCTCGCGGCCCATTGACTTGAGCCGCACCGTATCGCCCACCGACACAGCACGTACGATGTGCGGCTGCGCGGCGGGATCCTTCCGGTCAGCGCCGGAGACGTGCGCGACGACCGCTTGATTAAACGACTCCTGAAACTCGCGCTTCAGACGCGCGATGCGGCGGTCTGCCTCAGTTGAGGCTTTGCGCTGCGCGTTCTTATCTTCGATGGCCTTCAGCGTCTCGCGCATCTGGTACTCGAACTCTTTCATGAGAGATGCGAGCTTTACCTCAAGCTCCCGGGCACGCTGCCGCTGCTCCTGCTTGCCCTCGCTTTCCAGGCGCTGGCGCTCGCGCTCGACGGCTTGCTCGCGCAGGCGAATGTCAGCGCGTTCTTTTGCCACGGCGGTAAGTTGCGTATGCAATTCGTCGAGAAAACGGGCGATGTCGGCGGACTGGGTAGTGACGCTGCCGCGCGCTGCACGAATCATGGCGGCGTCCAGGCCGAGCCGTTCCGCGATGTTGATACCGCTCGATGCGCCAGGCACGCCCATGCGAAGTTCGTAAGTGGGTGCGAGTGTGCGCTCGTCGAAGCCGACTGCCGCGTTCACCACGCCGTCATGCCTCGCGGCATAGATCTTGAGCGAGGTGAGATGCGTTGTGACCATGCTCCACGCGCCCATGGTCAGGAAGCGCTCCGCGATAGCGACGGCAAGGGCCGCACCCTCCTCGGGATCGGTAGCGGAGCCAAGCTCATCCAGCAGGACCAACGAGCGTGCGTCGGCCTCGCGCGCGATCTGATTGACATGCGAAATATGCGCGGAAAAGGTAGACAGATTGCGCTCGATAGACTGAGCGTCGCCAATGTCGGCGTACACAGCTGAAAAAATGGGCAGCCGCGCCTTCGTGGCGGGCACCGGTAAGCCTGCCTGGGCCATCAGCGCGAGCAGGCCAACAGTCTTCAGCGCGACGGTCTTGCCGCCTGTATTGGGTCCACTGATGATGAGTTGCTTTGAAACACCCGGCAACCCGACCGTCAACGGCACGATCCGTGCGCGTTCGCCTCGCATGCGCAAGTCCAGCAGCGGATGCCGGGCGTTATCGAAGGAGAGCGCGGCTTCGTCGCCGTGCGGCTTCCCATCCGTGAATATTGGACGTACGCAGTCCAGGTCCTGCGCAAATTTCGCGAAGGCGTAATGCGCCTCGACTTCGGCCAGCACCTCCGTGCCGCGTGCGATCGAGCCTGCCTGCTCGCCCACAGCCTCCGTCATCGCGACCAGGATGCGATGAACCTCGGCCTGCTCTTCATCCAGCAGCCGGACAAGCTCATTGTTCTGCTCGATAGTCTCCATCGGTTCGACGAATACGGTCTGGCCGGACGAGGACGAACCGTGCACCACGCCCGGAACACGGCGGCGGAACTCCGCCTTCACGGGAATGACGAAGCGCTCGCCGCGAACGGTGATCAGATTTTCCTGTGTTCCACCAACGTCGCTGACGGCGCGGAGCTGTCGGCGCAGGCTTTCCTGGATAGATCGGTGCTGCCGCTCCATCGCCTTGCGAATGCGTGCGAGTTCGGGCGAAGCATCGTCCGACAGCGTGCCATCCGGGTCGATCTTGCCACTGATGAGCTGCAGCATGCGATAGAAGTTGGTATGCACAACAGGCTGCGAGAGCGCCGTTATCGCTGGCCACCGGTCTGCGATGAAGTCCGGCGGCTCCGCGATGAGCTGGCGCCAGTCGGCGATATGCTCCGCTAACTCGGCAATGCGTCGCAACTCAAGTGGTTCCAGAGCGGCATTCGGAATGCTGGCCTTATCCAGCATGCTGTTTGCGTCGAACAGGCCATGGAAGCCGAAGCTGCCGCCCGCTACGAGAAACAAGCGAAGTTCGGCGGTGAGTTGCTGTGCACGTTCGATGGCCTGGAGATCGCGTACGGGACCCAACGCCAGAACGCGCGCACGGCCCAGGGGAGATTGCGTGCGCCCGGCCAGGTGATCGCGCAGACGCGCCCACTCAAGCGCGGCGGCGCTGGTTTCGCGCAGGAGAGAGGGAGTCTTCAGGTCCACGGCAGAGATGGAGTTCGCAAGCAAAGGCACAGAAATTAGACGTAGATCTGAGTTTCGCGATGCTACGGACGCTTCAGGCCGAAACCTTTGTCAACAGCCGGTCCAGAAAATGGCGAGATTCGCCGAACTGCATAGGCGGTCGTTGACCTCGTACCACGGAGCGCGACCAGGCGGGACGATATCGCATCCAACGAAAAGAAAGCTTGGTGTAAAGATATGGCGACTGAGACAGTAATTCTTGCGGGTGGATGTTTTTGGGGGATGCAGGAACTGCTACGCGACTATCCCGGCGTGGTGTCCACGCGCGTGGGGTACAGCGGCGGTCAGGTGCCGAATGCGACCTACCGCAACCATGGTTCACACGCCGAGGCGGTGGAGATTGTCTTTGACGCGGCACAGTTGAGCTATCGAACGCTGCTGGAGTTCTTTTTCCAGATTCACGATCCGTCCACGCCAAACCGGCAGGGCAATGACCGTGGGGAGAGTTATCGCTCCGCGATTTACTACACCAATGAAAAACAGAAGCATGTGGCCGAGGAGACGATTGCGGATGTAAATTCATCGGGCATGTGGCCTGGCAAGGTAGTTACAGAGCTTGCGCCTGCTGGACCATTCTGGCAGGCTGAGCCCGAGCATCAGGATTATCTACAGCGCATTCCCTACGGGTACACCTGCCACTGGGTACGGCCAAATTGGAAGCTGCCGAAGCGTGAGGCTGTGGTCGCAGTCTGAGTATGGCAAACAGCAGCGTCACTAATTGTGCTGTTGGAGAAAGCGTTGCAGTGCCGTGTTGCACTGTGCCGTTGCGTCCTGTTGTACCCAGTGCGAGACGCCGGGCAGGTACTCAATCTGTAGATCGCGAACGTATCGATCCGTGCCGTACGTGGTGTGCTTCGCCAGGAACGTATCATTCTCGCCCCAGAGCATCAGCGTTGGTGTCTCGATCAGGGGCCAACCGCGTTTCATCTGACGGCGCAGACCGCCGCCACGCATAAATGCGCGATACCAATCAATCATCGCTTTCAGTGCACCGGGTTTGGAGGCACTGGCGCGCGTGGCTTCGAGGAGGTCTCGTGGAAAGGTCTGCGGCGATGTGGAGGTGCGCAGCATGGATCGCGGGATGGCTGCGGCGTGGTTGCGTGAGAGTGCCCACTCTGCGAATCGTGGAATCTGGAATGCGATGGCGTACCAGGAGCGCAGCATCTGACCGGGCCGCCGCAGGCTCTGCGCGAAGCGTGCCGGATGTGGCACGTTGATAATTACCAGCCGCTCCAACTGGCGGATGCGGCGTGTAGCGAAGCACCAGGCAACGATTGCGCCCCAGTCATGCCCCAGCAGCACGACCCGCTTCGCGCCAGATGCGTCAATCAGCCCGGCAACATCGGCCATCAAGTGTTCGATGGCGTAGTCGTGCACGCGGCTGGGGCGGGTGGTACGGCCATAGCCGCGCTGGTTTGGTGCCCACACCCGGTACCCCATCCCGGCCAGAAGAGGCATCTGTTCGCGCCAGCTAAGAGCTACTTCGGGGAAGCCGTGCAGGCATAGCGCCAGACTGTCGCCGGTACCGCACGTCAGCACTTCGAAGCTGAGGTGGTTTGCCTCAATCCACTCGGTCTGTATTTTGTTAGCCATGGTGCGGTCAGCGCGACTTTGCCCAGACCGCTAGACCGACACTGATGCCGATCCCACCCAGCACTGCGGCCGCGATGCCCGGATGCACATAGGCAGCGGTATAGCTGCTGGGGCGAATGCCGCTTTCGCCGCCCGTTACACTGCCGTCCTGCCCGGGTTGCCACAGCGAACCTGCCTGGTGGTTGGGTGCGCTGCCAATCTGCGATTTCACCATGGCCGAGGATGCCTGGTCCACGAGCTTCGGGGTCAGGCGGCTAAAGAGGCCCATGATCTTACCGGCACCTCCCACGTGAAGCGCGCGTCGCGGGTGCGACGCGGCAAAGACAATCGCCTTTGCCACCGATTCTGGCGCGTACACGGGGGGCGGCAGCTTGGGTTCGAGGCCGGTGTAGTTTTTGGCATGTTGAGGGAAGGGCGTGCCAATGCTGGCAGGCTGGATCAGCGTGACGAGACTGGCACTTTTTCATCGATTAACTCTCGTCGCAGTGCGTCGGTGAAGCCCTTGATGGCGTGCTTGGTAGTGGCATACATGCTTTGGATGGGAAAGGCGAAGTCGGACGCGACGCTGCCGAGGTTGATCAATGCGCCGCCACGCTTGCGCAGCGTTTTCAGCGCTGTGGTTGAGCCGTAAACGATTCCCCAGAAGTTGATGTCGAAGAGTTGGCGATGATCTTCGTCAGAGACCTCTTCCAGGCGTCCCCAAAGGCCCAACCCGGCATTGTTGACCCAGGTATCAAAGCCGCCGAAATGGTCGATGGCCGCCTGCGCCAAACGCTCAATGTCCTCGCGCTTGCTGACGTCGGTTTTGACGGCGAGGGCGCGGCCACCCTGTGCGTGCAGATCTCGAACGATGTCATCCAATGCCTCTTCGTTGCGGGCAGCGAGCACCACGGTGGCACCCCGCGCGACAGCTTCTTTTGCGGTGGCGAGACCGATGCCGCTGGATGCGCCGGTGATGACGATGACTTGTTCAGAGAGGGGCTTAAGCTTCATGCCGTATAGGAGGGGGATTGCGAACAAAGAGAAGGTACGTCAAGCTGTGCCGCGCAGCCGGGCCGCGCATCTGGGCTCGCATCGGGGGGCCTACGGTGCCGCTGGTTCGTGGTCTGAGACCGGCGCAAACGCGGCTTGCAAAACGCGGTGCGTCACCGTGTCTTCTATCCAGGCCACCACGGCGAGATGATGCTGCAGGAGGGCCATGCCCTTGCTTGGGAAGCGGATTTCGCCGTAACGGTCGTTGTTCTTCTCATAGCTGGAGAGATAGCGTGTAAGCGCGTTGGAGATGCTCTGCGGATCGAAGCTGGCCTGCAGGGTTTGAGCGGTGCTGGTTTGCAGCGGGTTTGCGCCCGGACTGACCGCGCGCACCGCCATGCGGTGCAGGCGAATGCCATTCTCGCCACTGTAGCGGATGTTGTCCTCCACCAGCGCAAACTGCACGGCGAGGCTGGGCTTTGCGGGCTGTGCACGCGTGTGCGTGCTGAGTGGCACTTTCTCGCCAGGCCAGGGAGCTGTCTCTCGCTGCGTGATGGATCGAAGCGCGTCCTCTGGTTGCGTCTGCACGTTTGCGATGGCGTGAATTGTGCCGTCTGCGTCCCGGGTCGTGTTCAGTTCCAACATGATGCCACTGAAACGGGAGATCTGCGCATCAGCGAATCCCGTTAACTGCTTGTACACGGCTTCGCTGGCCTCACGCGGACCACCAAAGACCGGGATGCGTTTGCCGTCCAGAACGAATTGCGGGGTGGCCTCTGCATCGAGCATCTCGGCGCGTGCCACGGAGGCCGGGTTCGCCAGCGGGTCTGGCCGCGGTACATGCTCATGCCATTCCAGCGCGATGAGTTCGCTGCGCGTATAGCTGCCCAGCAGCGCTTCGACGGCAGTGTCCGCGCCTGCGCATGGCTCACAGGCGGAACCGGTGAACTCTTCCAGCAACACGGTGTGCCCGGTTGTGAGCGGGGCGCGTGCAGCGGGGGTAAACGGCGGCGGGAATAATACCTTGTAGCGCGCATCCAGGTCGTCCTGCAGACCCCCATCGCTGCCGTCATGCGCCGCACGATAGAGCGCCTGCATTGTTTCCTGTTGCTTCGCGGTCAGTTCGCCCAGCACCTGCGCCTGCTCCAGTTCGTCCAGCGCCTCGGCATTGTGGTGCGTGCGCAATGCAAGCTCTCCGCGCAGGGCGTGCAAGTCTGCGTTGATAGGTTCCAGCGTTGCCGCTTGGTTCAGCAGCATGACCGCTTGTGACAGCCGGCCCTGCTGCAGCGACACATGCGCAAGTGCCACAACAGCAGCAGCCCGCGCGGATTTGAATTGAGAAAGGATGACCGGAGCCGCTGGCAGTGGCAATTCAAGCTGACCGTAGGTGCGCGCCATGGTCCGGCCGTAGTTGTCCTCGGTGAGGCTCCTGTAGGCGTCCTCCGCCAGCTTTCGCGCTAGAGGCAACGCCACATTCGCGGAGGCCAACTGCTCAGCCTCATTGGCTTCCATCTGCCATTTGTCCAGGCCCTTGTCGGCGTTCTGTATGTTGACGCGGACCTGGTCTTCGATCTCCGCGGCGCGCGAAGGAAAGCTCTTAAGCAGAACGCGAAGTGCCTCGTCCTGGACGGCGTCGAAATACTTGCTGTCAGGGTACTGAACGGTGAAGGTGCGCAGGGCCAGCAGCCGCTGCGCTGGGTCGCGGATAGCCAGCGCAGCGTGGTACGCACGTTGATCGGCCGCAGCCTCTTTCGTGACCGGCGTGGACATTTGTCCGTGCGCCTGATGACACACGCAGAAGCTCAGCAACAGCGCGGCGGCATGGGTGGACCTCAGCATCTTCACGAATGTAGCGCAGATGACTCGCGGAGACCGAATACCTCGACCCCGCCGTTGTAATTAGGCACGTAGACTTGCCCGTTCCAGACCACTGGCGGGTCGAATTTGTTGAAGATGAATGGAATGGCGGCCTGCTCTGAATCCCACAGTACTCGCAGCGTCTTCGAGCCATCGGCGTTGGTGATGAGGTTTTCCGGGTCATAGCAGAGCAGCCGTCCATTGGTCTGCGGAATGCTGTTTGCGTCGTTGTACGAGATGGTGCACCAGAGCAGTGCTGTCCCGGGCTTGTTGCCATTGCTCGACAGCGAGCAGAAGCCGCCGGGCATCCCGCCGAAGTGAGATGGATCGATGAGTGCCTGGGCAGATGCGGTTTCGTTGCCCTGTGCCAGATAGGCCAGCGTGCCGGAGGGACTCATCGTCCAGGCGTGCAGTTGCGAATTCTCGCCCCACACAAAGAGGGTCAAGCCGCGCGTGGGGCTCCAATACTGGACCGGTGTGGCATGGATGTGACGGGTTGCGCCCCAGGGAAAGAAATCCAGCGTTGTGGTGTCCTGGGGACACGCATCGACCGGCCCAGGCGAGGCGGCAACCCAGACGGGCGGGTTTTTCAGCTTCGCGCAGTTGGACTTCATATTCGCGAAATCGCGCGGCTGAGTGTGGCCCATCGAAGTGGAATTCACCGCGTAGCCGATGCCGTCCTTACCTGCGGCGAAGTAGACGCCGTACTTCTCGATCAATGTGCCACCTGCGGAGCCGAAGTCTTCGTCGCCCCAGCGTCCGTCCTGCCTGGTACGTACTGGGTACACCAGCGGAATGTTGTTGCCGCGCTCATCCACCGTCGTAACGGTCCGTGTCTTGTGCGGCATGTTCATGCTGCCGCCTACGGGGTCAGACGGTGCGCTAACGCCGGCCAGCTTGCCGCGCGGCAGTTTTACGGTCGGCTCCGTGAGTGACGGGTTCTGCCCGAGACGGCTGCTGTCGGAGAAGGGCGACCAGGAATCCACCACCTTCAGCGACGCTTTCAGATTGCCGCTCGCCGGTTGGTAGTGGACCTTGATAACGCTTTCACCGAAATCCGTGACACCGTTGTAGGAACCATTGCCCGTCACGCCGTAAAGATCGCCCTGTGCGTCGGCGGCCAAACCCTGGCCTCCATCCACACACCCGCGCCTGTGCCATGGGACAGCGACAACGCTGCCGCAACGCGATTCGTTGCCGTGTCAAAGGCCACGATCCAGCCGCCTGGCACATTCGCAACTTCCAGCACGGTGCCGCAACCAAAGAACACGGTTGTGACGCCGTTGACCTTCGTCATCACGAGCGAGGTGCGCTGCTTGCGCGGCGTGTCGCCGAAGTGTTGTACCCCATCGCTGACCGTGGCAAGCGAGACGGGTGGGGCGGCGATGCTGCCGTCGCTCACGTTCAAGGTGTAGATGAAGTGCATCGCATGCGCCATGGTGCCATCCGGTGAGCACCACGCCACCAGGTAGACACGTTGCGTCTCCGGGTCGATGACGCCGGTCGAAAGCACGCCCCAGTGCTCATTGACGCCGTGCATGTCGATCTGCGGTGTACTGTTGATGGCGCGGCATCCGGGTTGTTGCGCGGCGAGATCGGTTGTCCATAGTTGTGATCCGTCCGCTGCCTCCACACCCCGGATGATATTGGCCATGGACGGCAGCACCATGACGTTGTGCACCGTGCCACGCACGTTAACACCAGGCAGGATGAGCGGCTGCGCTTCCATGCCACGGGCATCGCCGCTGACGGGGATGGTAGTGATACGTTGCAGACCACTCACGTTTGCGGCAGTTAGTTTTGTTTCATGCGTGTTAGCTCCGGACCGCTGATTGTCAAAGGCACGTGTCGTGAGTGCTGGAGGCGTTTGCGCGGTGAGAACGAGCGGTGTACCGGTAAGCAAGAGCAGCAGAGTAAAAACAGTACGAGGCAAATGCCGAATCATGAATCTCCGAGATAGTTTACGGCCAGCTTGAAGTTGACCCCAGCTTCCGGCAGGCCTTGTCCAGTGAGACGCAGTGTGTGCCAACCGGCTGCGATCGTCATGCAGGAGAGCGCGCCCGCGCGGTCCGGTGTTGCGTCGGCGAAGGCCAGCTCCGTGCCACTGGGACCGAGCACAGCAACGCGCAGCCATGCGCGTTGCGGCAGAGCCGGGGTAAACGAGTTCCATGTGATCTCCAGCGTCGAACGCGCCTGGCAGTACACCGGTTGCGGCAGATCGTGCGTGCCGTTGCGCGCAGGCATCACGTCCAGCGTGGGATCACCGGTGAAGACCTGCGTGGTGCGGAGACTTCGCGCGGGGTATGTCACAGAGACACCGGCGGGAGCGAAGCACAGATAGGACATGCCGCCGGACCAGGCGTTGGATGGAATAGTGAAGGTTGCGCGGCCCTGCGCATCGGTCCAGACGTCAGCGTGGTGGCCGGTGTAGTCATGCAGAGAGCGATGCGGGCCGAAAGGCGTATCGCATGTGACGGTGCGCGATGAAAGCACGTTGAAGTTGAGGGCGGTAAGCAGACCACCGCTCCAGCCGAGCAAGCCGCCGTTGCCATCACGCGTGGCCACGTGTACATCCCGGTCGACGTAGCGGGTTTCGTAGCCGCCGGTAGCGAACGTGCGGCTGATCCAGCAAAGCGTGTCAATCTGATCCCGCAGCCCGTATGCGCCGGGCCACACCTCGGGCCCGAAGTAGTCCTTGCCATAAATCAGCGCGAGGCGCAGCGGCAGCGTGAGCAGGTAGGCGTAAGCGATTCCTTTGTTGAAGATGACCTGTTGGCCGGGGCTGGTGTCGGTGTCGGGGTTATCCACAAACCCAACGGACAGGCCCGTGTTCCATTGCCAGAATCCCGGTCCGTTCTGTTCAAACGCAGTGGCGTCAAAGCCATTGCAGGCGGCCTGAATGCGGAAATGCAGGGTGAAATCGGCAACGGCGGAGCGGCCTGACATGGGTGGTTCCGTGGCCCAGGCGTTCAGGTTGCGCGGGTCGCCGTCAAAGTACTCCGCGTAGAAGGGCAGCGCGCAGGAGCGCATGATGGTGCTGACCGCCGGTGCCCACGTGCCCTTCACGTCGTCGAAGCGGTAGCCGGAAAAGCCGGTGCGCTCCGTCATCCAGCGCAGTAGATTCACGGAGTCGCGCGTGGTGACGCCTGGAGGGCGGCAGTGCTGGTAGCTGACCTCACGGCCGAAGGGGCGATCGCTGGCTGGATCGGGCACATCGTCTTCTTTGCAGAACGGTGGAATCGGGTCGTCCGCGCCCAGCCCGCCACGAAACCAGGAGGCTGTGGTTGCGCCGCGTCCGTTGCGCGTTGTACCGTCCGCGCCCAGATAGCTGGAGACGCCCGGGCCTCCGTTCTCCGGGCCGAGGATCTGGTGCAGCACAAGGTCGCCGTAACTCTCGGTGCCATGTGCGCGCAATGCGGCGACGGCGTGCATGAGGCTGCGTAACGTGCCGTAGCGCGTAGGCGATGCGCTGCCCAAGTTCCAGCGCTGTTCCACACCATAACCGTCGCAGCCTGCACCGGTGCCGCCCTGGGCCATGTTGACGGGAGGCCATTGCACCACATCGAACGAGCGGCCCAGCGCTGGCGCTTGCTCCGCGATGAAGTCTGCAAGCCAGGGTTTGCCTGGATCGGTGGACGGTGCCGGCACGGTGATGCGCTGAGCCGGGTGCGCCGGGTCGGGGAATCTTCCCCATGCAATCAAGCCGATGGCCAAAGTTACCTCCTGCATTGCGGAGACTGCGGCACTCGGGTTTGAGCAGGTGAAGGAAGCGTAACAACTGAGACATCAGTAGACCCGAGGCAGCCAAACACCTCCAAATTTGCCGTGAATCTATAACGTTGACGCTGATGTCCTCTAGAGCGGGGTGCTAACTGGAGGAAGACACACAAGCCACTCTTCAATGTTACGTGCGGTAATGGATATACCGTGACAGCACGCATCGCCTTACAGTTGTGTGACTTACGCATGCAGCGGGCTTGACAGGCTGCCGTCGCCCGGCTGGCGTAAGGTCAGAAGATGCAGGTTCACCTGATTGACGGAACCTATGAGCTGTTCCGGCACTTCTACGCGTGGCCGTCGGTGCGTGATGCGGATGGGCACGAGGTTGGCGCGGTTAAGGGTGTACTCGCCTCCGTGCTGGGCATGACAAAGGACGGTGCAACCCACATCGGTGTCGCAACCGATCATGTGATCGAGTCTTTTCGCAACGACCTATGGCCGGGGTACAAAACGGGCGAGGGAATTGACCCGGATCTGCGGGCGCAGTTTCCGCTGTTGGAGGAGGCGCTTGCCGCACTCGGAATCGTAGTGTGGCCGATGGTGGAGTACGAGGCGGACGATGCGTTGGCCTCAGCCGCTGAACTGGCCGCGCAGGATGACAGGGTTGAGAAGGTACTGATCTGCACGCCGGATAAGGACCTGGCTCAATGCGTGCGCGAGACACGTGTAGTGCAGTTGGACCGTCGCAAGCGCATCGAACGCGGCGAAGCTGGCGTGATCGCGAAGTTCGGCGTGCCGCCCGCGTCCATCCCAGACTATCTGGCGCTGGTGGGCGACGCCGCCGACGGGTACCCAGGCCTGCGTGGCTGGGGCGCGAAGTCCGCGGCAGCGGTGCTGGCGAAGTTCGCCAAGTTTGAGTCAATCCCAACCGACAGCCGTGATTGGCAGGTCGCCGTGGCGAATCCGCGCGGTCTCAACGAAGTTCTGCGTACCCATTGGAATCGTGCGCTGCTGTTTCGTGATCTGGCGACCCTGCGTCGTGATCTGCCGCTATTCACGAGCGTGGATGAGCTGCGTTGGCGCGGACCCACACAGGAGTTCGAAGCGATTGGAAGGCGGCTGGACGCGGCAAAGGTGATCAAGAAGAACACTGCATCAACAAGGCGTGCGCCTGCGGTATAGTTCGTCTGTACGTGAAGGTGCTGCCAACGAATGCGAAAACGATTCATTGCCGCGGTAATGCTTTGCCTCGGTGGACTGGCGCAAGGGCAGGCTGCTCCGCAGAATCAGCCACCGCCTGCTGGCGCACGAAGCGCGCCGAAGATAAATTCGACCGATGGTGGCTTTCAGTTTTCAGATACACCAGCGTTTTCCATTGCAGGCGTAACAGATTGGACGGCGGTTGGTGGCCACGGTTCGGATGCCACCTTGCGGACAAGCGAGGATCTCAATCGAGAGACACTGGCGCTGGCTGCTAGAAAGCCTACCCCCGACAGAGCGCTGGATGCGCCGGGCGCGGAAACGCAATTAAAGAGTGCCTTGGCGGCGGCACCCGGAGAGTATGCGGCGAACAGCGCGTTAGGCATCTATTACCTTCACGCTGGGCGTTTCCGGGAGGCGATTACGCCTCTGAAGGCAGCGCTGGAAGCCAGTCCCGCAAGCGCGGAGGTTGCGTACAGCCTTGCGCAGGCTTTTCTCGGGATGAGTGACACTGTCAGTGCCGCGCAGTTGATCCAGGATGCTTTGAAGCACAGCGAGACGGCTGATCTGCATCGCCTGGCAGGCGAGTTGGATGAGGCGCTTGGAAAGCCATTGGAGGCAGTGCGGGAAGAGGAGCGTGCAACTCGTCTGGACCCGAGCGAGGAGAACTACTTCACATGGGGCTCGGAACTGCTGCTGCATCGCGCGATCTGGCAAGCGGCGCAGGTGTTTGCCAGCGGCGTGAAGGCGCATCCCGCGTCCGCGCGTCTGCATACGGCGTTGGGAGCGGCTCTGTTCTCCGAGGCGAAATATGAGGAAGCGGCGGGACGGCTCTGCGAAGCGGCAGCGCTTGATCCCAGAGATCGTGAACCGTATGTTTTCCTGGGCAAGGCTGCGATGGCTTCGCCGGTGCCACTGCCATGCGCGCAGGCTAGGCTGGAGCAGTTTGCGCGGTCCCGGCCCGATGACGCGGAGGCCAACTACTATCTCGCGATGACGCTGCTGAAGCAGGCCAGTCCTCCGGAACCAGAACGCGCCGTGGCGCTGCTGCACAGGGCTGTTACTTTAAATCCGAAGTATGCAGAAGTATATTTACAACTTGGCGTGCTGGCGTTCTCTCGTAAGAGTTATCCCGAAGCAATTGAGTATTTGACCAAAGCCGTGGAGGCAGATCCTCAGCTTGGCGAAGCGCACTACCGTCTGGCGGTGATCTACGACCGTCTAGGAGATGCCACCCATGCCAAGCGTGAGTTTCATCTGCACGAGACCGCGGATGCAGCCAACGCTGTGCGCATCGAGCAGCAACGCCGCGAGGTAAAGCAGTTCCTGGTTACTTCGGCGGGACAACCGGCGGACGCGACGGCACGGTAGATGGTACCGCAGACCGCTTCGGCGTGATATCGGTGAGGACTCCGTGGCCTTCTGTAAGTTGCAGGATCCGGTTGGCTTGCACGTGCGTGAAGCGCTCTATCTTCTGGGTTGTCGGCCATTGCACTTCCACTAAGTCGGCAAATGTTGACTGCCCAAGCCCGAAATGCAGGCGTAAGTCGCTTTGCGACATCACGCTGGTTCCGCTGTGGACCTCATCCATCTGGACGTGTTTGCCTGTGGTCACTCGTATACGCGCGCCGATGGCGGTGCGGTTACATGCCGTCCCTATCAGCTTCATCTTGATCCAGTTCCCACGCGCACCGGTGTTATGGAGAAGTGAAGGCGGCTCATTCATGTTGAGGATAAGGGCGTCCATGCCGCCGTCATTGTCGTAGTCGCCAAAGGCTGCTCCGCGACTGGAATACTGTTGGCTGATGCCTGGTCCAAGTTCTGCCGAAACATCCCTAAAGCGACCATTTCCCAAATTGCGATAAATCAGCCTAGGGTTCTTAAAAGTTTGAGCGAGATGGTACTGATCGATTTCGGGATAGACGTGGCCGTTCACCTGCATCAGGTCTTGCCAGCCGTCGTTGTCATAGTCTAAAAACCCGCATCCCCATCCGACGTACAGATTATTAACGCCAGTCCCTGCCGCGAAGGTCTCGTCTGTGTACGTTCCGTCCTGGTTGCTGCGGTAAAGGTTTGAGGTGTCATCGGCAAAATTTGTTTTATAGATATCAAACCAGCCATCGCAATCGTAGTCCGCAACGGTGACCCCCATGCCGGCCTGCTCATGGCCGGCGTCGCTGTAGGCGCAGCCGGCTTCGATGGCAACATCAGTAAAGGTGCCGTCATGATTATTTCTGAAGAGAATGCTGGGCTGGGAGTCAACAGCAACGTAGATGTCGGGCCAGCCATCATTATCGAAGTCGTACGAAACGGCTGTGATGGAATATCTCGCGCCAGGCTTCAGGATGCCTGATTTCTCCGAAACATCAGTAAACGTTCCATCGCCGTTGTTATGAAAGAGCAGATTCGCGTCGCCAGGCAGGCCGCGCGGACCGCACATGATAGGCACGCCCTTCCATTGGCAAAAATGTGTATCAGTTGCGGGCGGAATCTTTTCTGGATCAAGCTTCAGGTAGTTACAGATGAATAAGTCGAGGTGGCTATCCCGGTCGTAATCGAGGAATGTGCATCCTGCTCCCCAACGCCACTGGGTGCTGTAAAGACCCGCATTTCGGGTGACATCCGTGAAGGTTCCGTTTCCATTATTACGGAACAGGATGTTGTGGCCCCAAAAGCAGCAGAAGAGATCATCCCAACCATCATTGTTGTAATCGCCAACGCAGACACCCGTTTGCCAGCCAGTTACCCCGATGCCGGACGTTTCAGTAACATCAGTAAAGGTGCCGTCCCGGTTGTTCTTGTACAAATGTGATGTGGGTGCCTTGCCCTTCGGCCAGTTGGCGTCGAGGCGGTCACCGTTCGTGAGATAAATGTCGAGCCAACCATCGTGGTCATAGTCAAAAAAAGCCAGCCCGCTTCCCTTGGCTTCGACGATGGACCGCTTGTGATCGATTCCTCCCCAGACGTTGGTAGCTGTAAGTCCAGCCTGTTGTGCAACATCGAAAAATTGCACGCCGGTGTGAACTTGCGGCTGGATCGGAGTGTTCGTGGCCGCTTGTACCAGCGCAGGATCCCTCCACTTCCAAAGTGGTGTAGCAAGTGCTTCCGTCAGAGCGCCACTAAGCAGAAACACGGTCGATCCTAAGAATCGCCGCCGCGGGAGGTACATATGTGCATTATAGGAGCGCTGCGCTCATCAGTGAACGGCATCCAGCATTTGTAGCGCTTGCTTCGCAGGCAGACTCTCCGGCCTAGCGCGAAGAAGGTCTTGGAGTACTTCTTTGGCCTTCGCCTCTTCGTGCCTGAGTACATAAAGCCGGGCGAGATTCAGATACGCATCGTCGAAGCCCTGGTTGACGCGAATGGCTGTTCTGAATTGTGTTTCCGCCTTGGCGTACTCCTGCTTGCGAATGAAGATCACACCCAGATTATTCAAGGCTTCAGGATAATCAGGACGCAGGGTGAGCGCTCTCTGTAGATAATCCGAGGCGGCCTGAAAGTTATCCTGTTGAGCAGATAGCATACCGAGGCTGTAGACCGCCTCTGGGTCATCCGGTTGTAACGCAACGGCCTGCGAAAGGCAAGCGTTCGCGCTGGCGAAGTCGCGCTGGCGACGGTACAGGTTGCCAAGGTTCAACAGTGCGGTTGCATAGCCCGGTCTGAGTGAAAGCGAGTGGCGAAAGTTACGAATAGCTTCGTCTACCTGACCCTGTTGGGCGGCGAGCATTCCGAGGTTGTTCCAGGCTTCGGGATAGTCCGGCTTGAGTCCCACGGTCTGGCGGAGATAACTCCGTGCATCCGCAAAGCTGTTTCTTCGCAGGCTTAGTGTACCTAGATTGTAATACCCTTCAGCATCGTTCGGACGGGCAGCAATTACTTGCCGGAAGGAGGCTGCCGCCTGATCAAGATAGCCATGCTGAAACATGGCCACGCCATACGTGAAGTCGTTGCGAGAAAACGTTGCTTCATGCAGTATGCCTGGAAAGGGAAGGCCCTTACCCATGCGCCCGGCAACTGTGACCGGTATTGCTTGTGAGTCCACCGTTAGCTGCTCCATGTCAAGGGCTCCCTGATAGACCTTCACGATCATTCCACCACCATCTAACAAGAAGGAAGTTGGTAGGGCGAGATTATTTCGGCGGTCGAAGAGGTAACGAAAGATGATGTTATAAACCCCCGCTGTATCAGAGGTGGCCAGAAGAATAGGAACACTGATCCGCTCTTTTGCAACGACCGCGCGAACCTGATCGGCCTTCTGCGGTCCATCCAGATTCATGGCCAGCACCGCAAACTGTTTCGCCGTGGAAGTGGAGCGCATCCTGCTAAGTGTCTTTAGTTGCTGAATGCAGCCCGGCGTGCCAGCGGACCAGAAGTGCAGCAGCACAGGTTGACCACGCAGGCTCTCAAGGTTCTTTGTTTGGCCCGAGATATCCGGCAAAGAAAATGTTGGTGCCTTTAGCGGATCAAGCAGCCATGTTTCAACGGACGCCTGCTTCGAGGGGTACGCTGACTGGGTTGGGGCCGGTGCTGCGTAGGCGTGTGAGGACGCATTGAACTGCTCTTGTGTGAAGTGCTCCTCGCCCTCTGTAAGATGAACGCGCTCGTTCCGGTGCAGCCCATCAAATTGCTGAACCAGGCCGCTGGGCCAGCGTACGATGGCCCGAGCTGCTTCCGGGCCGTTCCCGATACCGAAGTGCAATTCTTTGGCGTGCTGCGCCAGAAAGCCCGAGCCAGCCTGAAGATATTTTGTCTGCCGCAGATCTCCCGCGACCATGGTCACAGATGCGCCGATGGCATCGCGATTACTTTTGGTTCCGTGGAGACGAAAGGTGATGGAGTCGCCAATCCCATGCATTGCATTTCGCAGGATGCGTAGCTGCGGCGCGTTCCGGTTTTTTAGGATGATCTCGAGACGGCCATCGCCGTCCAGATCGGCCAACGCGAAGGAGCGGCTGTCTTCGAGGCAATCCAAGCCCAGCGCACCCGAAGCCTCAGAAAAAGTGCCGTCCCGATTATTGGCAAACAGCACGTTGCGCTCGTTGCCGCTCCAGGAGTGATCCGTCCGGATCAATTCATTGAGAGCGTTCCAACCATGCTCATACGCCTGTGAAGGCGTGGCATCGTTTGACGACTTTGCAACCACCTGTCTCCAAAAGAAGCTGCCGAGATCAATCCTGCGCTCGTCTTCGGGCCCAGGCGCACCGTGCCCGGGTGTCGTGATATAGCCATTTGCGACATACAGATCAGCGAACCCATCGTGATCGACATCAAGGAAGTCAGAACACCATGCCCAACGGCCAGCTTCCACGCCTGACTGCCTGCTGACATTGGTGAAGGTGCCGTCACCCTGGTTGCGGTACATCGCATTGCCACGTGCGTGCTGCCGGTACAACGCCCGAACGGCATCACTGGCGTCCGCATGAAAATTGGCTTGCTCCGAGATACGCTGTCCTGCGGCGGACCACATGTTAGCGACGTACAGGTCGGGGCGTCCGTCGTTGTTATAGTCACCCCAAGCCGCACTCATACCCGCGCCAACGTCTTCCACATGTGCTGCTGTTGAGACCGCGCGAAACGTACCGTCACCATTGTTGCGATATAGGTTGTTGCGGCCAAAGTCATTAACGACATACAGGTCTGGCTTGTTCGTCTGGCTGTTTTCGCCCCAAGCACAGGCAAAACTATACCGGTCATTTTCCGCATTCAGGCCTGCAGCTTCGGTGCGATCAACAAAGGTTCCATCACCCTGGTTGTGAAAGAGGAAGTTGGGTGGACCGTTACGTGCGTCAAAATACGGTGCGGGATAATGGTATTGATCGAGGCCGAGATAATAGCTGTACACGCACAAATAGACATCCAGTCGCCCATCGCGATCGTAGTCGGCAACGGCAGCATGGGTGAACGTGCCTTGCGGCGGATGCTTGAACTGAAACGCGTCCCGTTTGGGCACAAAGGTGCCATCGCCGCGATTGACGAACAGAAGCGGCCCGGTTCCGCACACAACTAATAAATCCTGAAGTCCGATGTTACGAAAATCCGCAAACAGAGCGCATGCCGTGTTATCCAGCACACCTACCCCGGCCTTCTCCGTTACATCTTCGAAGGTGCCGTTACCTCGATTGTGGTAAAGCCGGTTAGGCAGCCCAGCAGGCTGACATACATACAGGTCATCAAAACCGTCATTGTCGTAATCGCCAGCGGAAACGCCGTTATTGCCATACACGTCAATGCCGCTGGCTGCATCCAGCACGGTGCGCCACTCATCGGAGCCGCGCATCAGTTGTTCGCGATACGACGGTGCCGCCGCGAATGCCTGCTCTGTCACGTCCTGAAAGGCAGGGCCGCGCACGAGGGCACGTTCCTCGCCCACGGCCTGTAGGTGGCGAACCTGCCAGGCGTTTCCTACGCCATCTGAAGCGCTGCGTACCCACTGCATTGTCCACGTGCCGACGCGCTGTTCTCGCCGATCCCCTGCCACTTCAGAGACGAGGCTGTACCGCACGTCCGTCTTCATCACGGGTCCGTTGCCGTCGAGCGCCGAGATGCCCGTTATCTCGAATTCGATACTCAGAACGCGTACGCCCGGGCCGGTCCAACGCCGGAGATTGCCCAGCAGCGAGTCAACACCGCCAGCGTTTAGATCGCTGCTGAACGTGCCGCGAGATGTGTCGATACCGCCGCCGCGCAGCTTGGTTTCATTGCTTGGAATCAATGAAGAAAACTGGACGGCTGGATGGATCGTGGCTTTCAAATCGCTGAGAGACCCTGACCTCAAGGCTTCTTTCCAGCCATCTAGAACCAAGCCAATCTGCCAGGCATACCCCTCCATAATAAATTCGTCAGATCCGGGCTTCACCCGGCGCAGCACGTCTTCCAGCGGAGACCGTGCGGGATAGCTGGGAACAAAGCGTATGTCGAGAGAAGGAGCCGCCGCCTGGGCTGGCTCTGCGGATGTGGCAGGAAGCCATTCCGATCCGTGGAACGGCGAAGGCCGGAAGAGCAGAGGCGCAGTGCCGAGACTCTTAAGAAGGCTGCGCCGGCTAAGGCGCTGAAGATTGGGATGGTGCGCCATGGATCAAGTGTATTCGCGCTTGCGGCGGGCGACCCTGCGCTGCCACGAAACCTACCCAACCGCGTGTTAAGAAGAGGAAGTTGTGCCAGGAGGATGCCGTGTAATTGGCCCCGGAGTTGTAATGACAGGCACTCCCCATTGACATTGCCACCCACGTGCCCTTATTGTTCACCGGCAAAGAAAAGTAAGCGTTCGCGCGTTCTGAACTGGCGCGTAGACATGGATACATTGGCTCGTAAGGGGGCTTTCGGATGGCTGTTGCGCGCAGGACTTTAAGACACTCTCAATACGGGATGTACGCTCTGTTACTAAGCGTATGTGGGTTGCTCTTCCATGCAGGATCAGCGTGGGGCCAGGTGGATCAGGGCTCGATCTCCGGAGCCGTGCAGGACCCGAGCGGCGCGGTGGTTCCTAACGCCGCCGTGACGCTGGTCAATACCGACCAGGGTCTTACGCTGGAAACGCACACCAGCGGAAGCGGCATCTACACCTTCTCGCCCGTAAGACTCGGTCACTACAAGGTGATCGTCACGGCACCGGGGTTTTCCACCACGACACAGGAGAACGTAACGGTCGCGGTGGGCCAGGACGAAAAAGTCAACGTCCAGTTAAAGACCGGATCAACGAACGAGAGCGTGACCGTCTCAACCGCGCCTCCTCAACTACAGGCGGACGAGTCCTCCGTTGGCCAGGTTATCGATGAGCATACGATTGTCAGTCTTCCACTGAATGGACGTAATTTCACCTTCCTGGCGCAGTTAAGCGCTGGCGTGAACACTGCACAGGCCGATACGCGCGGCAACGCTGCGTCAGGGGCATTTACAGCGAACGGTCTACAACCGGCTCAGAACAATTATCTGCTGGACGGCATCGACAACAACTCAAATGCGGCCGATTTCCTAAACGGTACGAACTTTGTCATTCTGCCTCCGGTGGATGCTATCGCGGAATTTAAGGTGCAGACGGCCGATTTCAGCGCGGAGCTGGGCCGCTCCGCCGGTGCCGTGCTGAACGCCACTATTAAGTCCGGGACGAACGCGATACACGGGTCCGTGTGGGAGTTCTTCCGCAACGACAAGCTGGATGCTGCCGATTGGTTTGAGAATAACAACCGTGTGAAGAAGGGCAAGCTGCGGCAGAATCAGTTTGGTGCTTCCATCGGTGGCCCCATCTTCAAGAACAAGCTTTTCTATTTCGGCGATTACGAGGGTTTGCGCCGCGTCCAGGGCACCATTTTGAACGGCTCTGTACCTACCCTGCTTGAGCGGAACAGCGGTTATACCAATCTTTCAGACCTCATTACTGGGCAAACTGGATCTCCGCGGACAGACGGCTTAGGGAGGATTATTCCTTTTGGCACGGTTCTGGATCCAGCAACGACAAGAGCCATCACCGCAGGCGCGGTTGATCCTGTGTCGGGCATTGTAGCCAGCAAATCGGGCTTCGTCCGTGATCCGTTTGGAAGCTGCGGAGCAAGCAAGACGGATTACACCACCGGTTGCAATCTCAACCAGATCCCGGCTTCGCGTCTTGACGCGAATGCCATCAAGCTGCTGAATTTGTATCCGACACCTACATCTTCACAGTTTTCCCAAAACTTTAGCAACAGCCCAGCGCTGTACGAGCACCGGAACGCCTTTGACACGCGCATCGACTACAATCCATCCGACAAGGATCAGATTTTCGGGCGATTCAGTTATGTCGACGACCCCAACTTCATTCCTGGTATCTTTGGTGGCATCGCAGATGGTGGCGGCTTCCAGCAAGGGACGCAAACCGCCAAGTCTGATCAGGCGGTTCTGGCGTACACGCACGTCTTCACGCCCAGCACAATCAACGTGGCTCGCGTTGGCTTCAATCACCTGCACACCACACGTGCAGGCCCGTCCAGCTCAACGAACGGAATCCCTGCCCAGTATGGCATTCAGGGTATTCCGCAGGGTAATCTGAACGGCGGTCTGCCGCAAATCAGCATTTCGGGCCTGAGCAATCTTGGCAGCAACGACTTCCTGCCCTCTGACGAGGTAAGTCAAACGCTGCAAGCGGTGGATGACTTCACAAAAGTTTACGGCAAAAACAGCTTCAAAATGGGTTTTGAATATCAGAATGTTCACTTCAACACGCTGCAGCCTGCTTATTCGCGCGGCGAATTCAATTTCACAGGCAATTTTGCTGGCCTACCCAATCAGGGCGGTGACCAGACCGGCCGGGCACAGCTTCTCTTAACTCCAACTGCAACCACCGTGCCGAACGGTGTGAGTTATGTGGGCGGAGCGAATCAGGTACAGGCCTCCAATATCAGCAAAACATACGACCAAAGGAGCTATCTCGCTGGATATTTCCAGGACGACATTAAGCTGACGCCATCGCTCACCGTCAACGCTGGTTTGCGCTGGGACTATTTCAGTCCGATCGCTGAGACCAACGGTGCACAGGCGAACTTTGTCCAGGGTGGCCCACCGAACGGCACTCCAACCTACATCATTCCCGCCAGCGGTAAAGCCCCCAGGCAGCTGTCTTCCACTGCAAATAACCCTTCGCTCAACGGCCAGGGATTCATTGATCTGCTGGCGAAGGACGGTATTGCCCTTCTTCAAACCGATCAATATGGCAAAGGCACACTTCAGACCCAGAAGAGCAATTTTGCCCCTCGATTTGGCTTTGCTTACGAGGCCAATTCAAAGTTTGTGATCCGCTCCGGTGTTGGGCTGTTCTTCAATGCCTTTGAAAATGCAGGATTTGGCCCGAACATTGGACGAAATTATCCGTTCGCTTACAGCTTCAACTTTCAGAACAACGGCTCGGATTCCTCGCCGTTCAGCTCTGGATCAAACCCTTACGGTTCCTGTGCCGCCGCCGGTCCGGGTGGCAGCGCCACGATCGAGTCAGGGCTGGCTTGCACCTCGTTTTCTCCTCTTGCGGTGAATGCCTCTGGTCTAGGTTTGTCAGGTCTACAATTCAATTTCAAAACGCCTAACACACTTAGCACCAACCTGAGTATGCAGTACGCATTGACCCAAAATATGTCCTTCACCGTCGCGTACGTCTATACGCACGCCAGCCATTTGCAGGTAGGTGTCGGCAATAACATGGTGTCGCAACTCATTCCGGCAAACACCCCGCTCACGAGAAATCCGAATCAGCCGGATACGCCCACCAATCACAATTACGTCCCCTTCCCGGACTTTGGCCGGGGTGGTAGCTATCAACAAACGCTGGGTGCCAGTGTGTACAACGGACTTCAGACTAAGCTAGAGCAGCGGTTCGCACACGGCCTTTCCTATCTGGCGACCTATACCTATTCGAAGACCATGACTGACGCGGGCGACCTGTTGAACGGCGGCAGCGTCGGAGGCTTCCGTGCACCGTACGTACCTGGTTTTGGGACACGTATCGATTGGCAACTTGCAGCGTTTGACATCCGCAATGTCTTCCACTTCAGCGGCGGGTATGAGTTGCCAGTTGGCAAGGGAAAACGATTCCTTGGCAACGCCGGCCGGATCACAGACACCGCGATTGGCGGATGGGGGCTCCAGTATCTTGTGACTCTGCAAAACGGTCAGCCCATAACCATCGGCTGCCCAACGGGCGTCACCTCTGGAACCGGTTGCAACTCCTTCCGCGTACCGGGGCAGGACCCGAAACTTGGAATCACACGAACTCTTCCCGCCGGCAGCTCCTCTGCCAACCTCTACTGGTTCAACAATCCAGCTGCGTTCCAGCAGCCTTGCGTGCTAGGCTTCAGTGGACCTATCCTGAATTCTCCCGCAGGCTGCACTCCGCTCACAGGTTTGCAGCAACTTGGTGCCAGCGGTGCCAGCACGTACGGTCCTCCGTTTAAGCGGTTTGATTTCTCACTCTTCAAAAGCTTCCAGTTCACGGAACGTACATCGCTGCAATTCCGGTCGGAGTTTTTCAACATCCTTAACCACCCCAATTTCAACGCTCCAGGCTTCGGTGGAAACGGCGTCGTAGCCATCGGTAACTCTCTCAACTTCAACAGTTCTAATTTTGGAAGAATTGGGTCTACACGTGATGCGCCGAATGATCCGCGGCAGATTCAGTTCGCTTTAAAGCTGTATTACTAGTTGGCCAGGCAGTTGTGATGTTGAAAGCCTGGAGCCGCTTATGGCGCTCCGGGCTTTTCTTCTGAAATACTCTGACAGGCAGCCTCGAAGAGGGGCTGCAAAATGTGACGGAATGCGTACGCTCCACATATCTCGATCCGCTCGGTGGGCTGCAAGCGCCGCTGGTGTGTGTTTGATTTTCACTTGCGCGAACGTTGTGGCCGCACAGGCAGGCAGGCAAGCCAGTCTGGCTGTGGAATTCACAGCGGCAGAGGCTGCTTATAATGCAGGACAGTTTCCGCAGGCACAAAGCCGCCTCGAGACGTTGCACCAGAAATCTCCTAAGAGCTTCCAGATCAATGAACTGCTCGGTCTAACGTACAGCGCCGAAGGCAACCACGCTGAAGCAGTCACGCACCTTCGTACAGCGGCTAGCCTTGCGCCGGCGTCAGCGGTCGCGAAACTGAATCTGGGAACAGCGTTGGTGCGGGCCGCAAAGATAGAAGATGCAAAGGCGGTATTCAAGCAGGCGCTTGCACAGCAACCACGTGATTTTGACGCGAACCGGAGTTTGGCGGCACTGTTGCTTGCACAGGGTCTGCTTGCCGACGCGAAGCCGTACTTGCGAACCGCGCACGATGTCCGCCCGGACGACTATGGCACCAGCTACAACCTGGCGCTCGCAATGCTTATGACCGGAGACCGGAAAGAGGCGCGCGTGTTGACGGAAGCGCTTATGGCGAAGGGCGAAACTGGCGAGTTGCACAACCTGCTTGGCCGGATTGATGAGCAGGATGGGCAGTTCCTGCCAGCAGCAAACGAGTTTGCCGCTGCGGCGCGGCTTGAACCGAGTGAGGAAAATCTTTTTGTATGGGGAAGCGAGATGCTGCTGCACCGCACGTATGTGGCGGCAATTACGATTTTCCGGGATGCAACAAGGCGGTATCCCAACGCGCCACGTTTGTGGGTTGGGCTGGGCATGGCACTGTACTCGCGGGGAGAGTACGTGGATGCCGTGCACTTTCTTTTGAAGGCTGCGGAACTCGATCCAACAGATCCTCGCTGCTACCTGTTCCTGTCGAAGGCATACCTCAGCGCTCCAGACCAGGCGCACGCTGTGATCGAATGCTTTCGTAAGTATGCCGCGCTGGAACCGGCCAACGCGCGCGCGCAGTTCTACTATGCCATGAGCTTGTGGAAGGGGCGCAGAGTGGAAAGCGCGGAAATTGACTACCCGGCGGTCGAGGCTCTCCTTACAAAATCAATACAATTAGACAGCAGTATTGCAGAGCCGCATCTTCAGCTTGGCATCCTCTACAATGACGAACACGCATATGCGAAGGCGTTGCCGGAGTACGAACGCGCGCTTCAGCTTGATCCGAAGCTGGCAGAGGCGCATTTCAGGTTGGGACGCTACTATCTCCGTTCGGGAGAAAAGGACAGGGCCCAGGCAGAGCTGGACCGGTTTAAGACGTTACAAGCAGAGCACCAGGCCGAGGTGGATAAAGAACGAGCCGAAGTGCAGCAGTTCGTGGTGGCAGCAGAGGCGGCTCCCACCGCTGCACATCAATAATTTGGCGGTTCATACAGAGGTAAGCTGCAGGTGAGTGTCATGTTTCAGGACGTTATCCGCAATGCTTCCAACAGCAGGGAGATCTCGGGCTGGTTGAGCCGGAGCCGACGAGACTTTCTGCGGGACGCAGCGGGTCTCGCGCTCGGTTCGACGCTCGTTTCCCGCAGTCCACTTCTGCATGGGCAGACGATTGCGGCAAAGCGCAAGGTGATCGTCGTGACCTTTGGAGGTGGAGCGCGCGACCAGGAAACGTTTGCGCCGGAAGGGCAGCACAATATTCCGCATCTGCTTGGCGAACTCGCGCCTCAGTCAACCTTTTTCACGCACATGATGAACCGGGGCATTCTTGGGCACTATGTTGCCACGGCCAGCCTGATCACCGGTGTGTACGAGACGCTGAATAACTTCGCTGCCGTTCCGCCCGCGCATCCCACTGCGTTTGAATACTTTCGCAAAGACCGGAAGATGCCGCTCTCAAACGCCTGGGTGGTGGCTCCCAGCAATGGGTTTAACCGCATTGGTGAGAGCGATGACCGTTCCTATGGGCCAGGTCTCGGCGCACGGGTCATTCTGCCAAAGCACCTGCTGCAAGCGGCGACGCAAGGGAATAGCGCGGATCTTGGGCACCTGCTTCGCGATAATTACGAGTCGCCACTCTTTACGCCGGTGTTAGGTGGCGGCGAAGCAGATCTACAGCAGCTTGAGACGGTGTTGAAGCTTTCGGTGAACGACTTTGCGGCGCATGCGCGTACGATCTCCAGCCCGGATGAACTTTCCGTGTACATTGTGAAGCATCTGATGCGCCAACAGGCTCCAAGTTTGTTGTGGGTCACATTGCACGATGTGGATGTAGCGCATACTGGGGCGTATTCATTGTATGTGGAGGCCATCCGGCGCACGGACCGCCTGTGCGCGGAGTTGTGGCATGCGGTTCAGAGCGATCCAGAGTACGCAGGCAACACGACAATGTTTATCCTCCCTGACTTTGGACGAGACTCCGATATGGAGGCAGGTGGCAACGGGTTCCAGCACCATCGGACGGGAGACGCCGCATCCCGTACCACGTGGATGATGGCACTGGGTGCTGGCGTACGCGAGGGCGTAGTATATGACCGGCCAGTGGAGTCTGTCGATCTTGTCCCCACCCTTGGTGGCGTGTTGGGCTTTTCTGCCCGGCGCTCACAGGGCCAGCCGATTCACGAGTTGCTGTAGCCATGCTGCCAACCGCGCTTACCGCCGCAAATTTTGCTGGGTATCCCGCACAGGCACGAAGTCTCGCCACCGCGCACCTGGCATTGCTGAGGGGAATGCCTCTTGCGTTCGTGCCGAGTCTCTTGCAAGAGGTTATGGAATACGATTATAAATTTCCGGCTGAGCGCGCAGAACTCGATGGCCAATTTGCTGCGTTAGCCGCGCTCAGAAACGAGGAGATGAACGGCCTGCTTGCTGGCTTCTGGCAACTTCGGCTTACAGTTGACCAGGAGAAGATGGATTGGGTGAACCAGCCGCGGCGCTTTACGGAGCAGTTCTCCGCCTATCTTTGGAGTACGCACCAGATGGATACGTTTCGCGAAGCGGCAACCCGCTTCGGCAGCGGCTTACAGGGAACGCCTCCGGCGGTGTCTCCGCAGCAGCGATTAGGCATGGCGGTCATAGGACAAGGGGTACAAAGGGCCGGCGCAACAGTGTTCGAGAAGCTGCGGCCGCTCGGTACATATTTCACGAATGTGAACCCGAACGACGGCTTACAGAAGCTCCTCGCGGCAGCTGCGGCGCGTGCCGAGGCGCATCCCGTTCCTTACGTGCACTGGTATGTGGATGGAGGAGAATCCGCGCCTTGCAGCCCGATGCTCCGGCATCTGTCCTACGCTGCTCTCACCCCGGTTCGTAACACGCTGCTGCATAAAATTCAGCAGCAAGTAAGCGTACCCGGCATGGGGCCGGAACGGCTGCGCGATTACCTCGCGGGGCTGACGCCTGAGAACCTGGGACTCAGCGGCGACCCGGTACTGGACTATTTCAAGATCAAGGTACTAACCGAGGGTTCGGGCACGCAGATATACAGCACAACTTTCGCGCAATGGACTGCGCGAGAGTTGTTGCGGCGTGCTGCGGCGCAGACTCTGTTGGTACGCTTTGCGCCTCGCCAACGCCATCGGTCCATGAGTGAGCTGCTCGCGAAATCTGAGCAGGAAACGGAACTGGATCCGGCAGGGTCGCTCATCGACGCCGACATGGCGACGTACTATCACTGGATTAATCAGCAGCGTCTGCCCGGTTATCAGCGTTCCGCCTTCGTCGCATGGTTTGAAGATCACACAGACGCCGTCGTGATTGGGCCATCGATCCCGCGCGGAGTGACGTCAACTTCCCACTACGATCTAGGAGAGTTGGTCGCGCTTGCGACGGCATGATGCTTTGTACTTGCGGCTCAATACTGAACAACATTTTGTTCAGCGAAGTTCATTATGGGAGTAACATGCTCGCAAAGCCGGCTCCGCAAGAAAATTGCAGTGCGGTCGATTTTCTGGATTGTACTTGTCGCGTCCGTCTTCGCGGGTAGCAGGATACTGCTTCAAGCGCAAGCAGGCGCGCCGCCATCTGCGGGCGCACACTTTTCCGACATCGCATCGAAGTTAGGTTTAAGTTTCCGCGCTCAGGCATATCACACAAAAACCAAGTATCTGCTGGAGACCATGGGCTCCGGCGTTGCCGCATTTGATTATGATAATGATGGCCTGCTGGATATATTCTTTGTGAACGGTGCTCCGCTCAGTGCCTCCATGGCGAAGGGATCCATACCGCAGAAGTCTTCGCCTGCGGACTGGAACCGGCTGTATCACCAGAAGAAGGATGGCACCTTTGAGGATGTAACTGAGAAGTCTGGCCTGCAAGGCGTGGGGTACGGCATGGGCGTAGCCGTGGGTGATTATGATAACGACGGGTACGAAGATATCTACGTAACGGCATACGGTGGCAATCGCCTGTATCACAATACCGGGCATGGTAGCTTCACTGATGTTACCCAGCTTTCAGGTACTGCGGGTGACACGCGGCCTGGGCAAAGCTGGTCCACTTCGGCGGCGTGGGTCGACCTGGATAATGATGGCAAGCTGGACTTAGTGGTTCTCCGGTATGTGAAGTGGGATTTCGAGGATGTATGGTGTGGGGAGCATCGCGAAGGGCACCGCGCGTACTGCCATCCTGACATCTTCCCGGCCATACGGCCGCTGGTCTTTCGTAATAACGGCGACGGTACGTTTACTGAGTCGGGGGAAAAGTTCGGTATTGCATCGCCAGGCAAGGGCCTGGGAATTGCATGCGCTGATTACAACTTGGATGGGAAAATCGATCTTGCCGTCGCGAATGACTCCATGCCGGAGTTCCTCTACCGCAACAAAGGTAACGGGAGTTATGAGGAAATAGGTTTGCCAGCCGAGATTGCCGTGGACGGTGATGGACGTACATATGCTGGCATGGGCATAGACTTCCAGGATTACGACAATGACGGTCTGCCAGACCTCTTAATGACGAACCTAGCAAACCAGAAGTATGCGCTATATCACAACAATGGTGACGACTCATTTACTTACTTCACGTACTTGTCCGGTCTGGCCCGGATGACATTGTTGCATTCCGGGTGGGGTATCCACTTCTTCGATTACGACAATGATGGCCTGAAGGACATCTTGGTGGCCCAGGGACATGATCTCGACACCATTGAATTAAACTACCCCGAATTGCACTACCGAGAACCCATGCTTCTGGCCCGCAACATCGGCAAGGGAAAGTTCGTGAACGTCTCCCAGGATGCGGGTGCGGTGTTTCAGCAGCCGTGGGTGGGCCGAGGAATGGCCGTGGGTGACTTCGACAACGACGGCAGAGTGGACGCCGTGGTGACCACAAACGACGGCCCGGCGCATCTGCTGCACAACGAAACCGCTACAACGAATCACTGGCTGACATTCCAGCTCGCCGGACACACGTCCAATCGCGATGCGATCGGTGCCTCGATCAAGGTGACCACGTCTCTTGGTTCGCAATACGTAACCGTATCCACGGCCGGCTCGTATCTGTCATCGAATGACAAGCGAGCCCACGTTGGGTTGAGTACCGCGAGGACTGCCGACGTTGAGATCCGCTGGCCCAGCGGCATCGTTCAGCGCCTCGGCTCTGTGGGCGTGGACCGACTGCTCCGCGTCGATGAACCGGCGATGATACCGGAGTCCCGGCCCTGACGCATGCATACCCGTCAGAACGCGCCCTCGATGAGGAACTCCTTCAACCCCTCGGCCTCACGTGTGTCAAGATTGTGCACGTGAATGCGGTCAACCCGGCTGCCGCGCGAGCCGCGCTGTAGAGCCGCTTCGAGTGCATCCAATGACTCGGGAGTACCTGCCGCGACGGCTTCCACGTGGCCAGAGTCCATATTGCGTACCCATCCACTTAAGCCGAGTTCCGCCGCTTCGCGATGCACAAACCAGCGAAAGCCAACGCCCTGCACGCGCCCTTCCACTTGGTAATGCCGGACGATCTGAACATCGCTCACGACGCGCGGCCCCGCAGATGGCGAAGAATCTCATCGGCCACAAGCCGCGGGTTTTCGCGTTGCGGAAAATGGCCCACCCCGTCCAGCAGAATGCGTGTATACCCGTTCGTGAAGTAGCGGCCCGACCCGTCTGTAGTCTCAGGCAGTACGCAACGGTCCTCCAATCCATGCAACGCAAGCGTCGGAACATCCAGCGACGCCGTGCTATCCAGGCGCGCTTGCGGCACGGCGTAGGCCGGATCCTGCTCCGCATGACCCCAGCGCGAACGGTAGCTATGCAGCACCACATCCGCAAAGTCTTTGCCTGTCCAGCTCTTTGCCGTTTCAGCGAACTCGTCCGGAGAGTACCACCCTACAGGACTCCATGTATCCCACTGGCGCTTGCCATATGCGACCGTGTCCTTGCGGAAGGTCTTTTCGCCTGGCTTCGAACACAGATGCCACTGATACCAATAGGCCTGTGCCTGGGGCAAGGATGGTGGTTCCGCAATGCCAGGCTTGAACGGCACGGAGATGGTTACCAGCTTCTTTAGTCTTCGTGGAAACAGCGCTGCCAGGGCGTACCCGGCGCGCGCACCCCAATCATGTCCCACAAAGTCGAAACACTCCAGTTTCAGCTTGTCCGCCAAATCAATTGCATCCTGCGCAAACGCCACCGGCTGCCCGGTGCGGCGTGGCTTGCGCCCCAGCAGTGGAGACCGGAAATCGGTCTTACCATAACCACGCAGATACGGCGCAACCGTGCGGTACCCGGCATCATGCAGAGCCGGCAGCACCTTGTCCCAGGTGCGCGGGGAATCGGGCCAGCCATGCAGCAGAATCAACGGTTTGCCATTGGCTGGGCCACCTTCTTCGTAGGCCAGCTTCAACGTGGAGGTTTTGACTTCGTGCACTTGCATGGTGATTTGGATGCGTTTCCCGCCATTATGTTGGCGTCTGATGTAGATCAGGCAGCATTCCAACTGGCCATTATTTCTTCGGTACAACCTTAATCTCAAAGATCGTTGGCCACTGTTTGCCGGTGACAAAGATGCGATCGTGTTCCGCGTCATACGCGATACCGTTCAGCACGGATTCCGCATCGCGTTTTTGACTCTCCGGCAGGATACCGGTGAGGTCCACCCAACTGATCACGTGGCCGTCCTTCGGCGAGATGCGTGCGATCCGGTTGTCGTGCCACACGTTGGACCAGATTTCGCCCTTTATATACTCCAACTCGTTCAACTGATCGATCTTTTTCGGTCCATCGTGTACCACGATGTGCCGCGTCTCCGCAAAGGTCTGCGGGTTGCGGAACCGCAGCGTGTCGGAGCCATCACTGGTAATGATGCTGGTCTTATCGCGCGTCATGCCCCAGCCTTCGCCCGTATAGGTAAACTGCCGCACCTCGCGCATGGAGAACTTGTCTATGACAAAACCAACGTGCGTCTGCCACGTCCACTCGTAGATATTCGGGCCCACATCGACAATGCCCTCGCCGAAGTATTGGCGGGGCAACATGCGCTGCTGGACCGGCTTGCCCGTACCCGGCTGGATCGCCAGAAGAGCGGACCGGCCCTCCATGCCTGTGCCTTCGTAGAAGAGACCATCCAGGTAAAAGAAGCCTTCCGTGTAGCTGTCGGTCGAATGTGGATATTTGGCAACAACGGTATAGCTGCTGACCGGCGCGCCCGCAAGCTGCGCGGCGAAGGTCCTTGTCGATGCAGGGACGAGCGCTGCCACAACCACACTGGCGCGCGCAGCCGTTCGGAGAATATGGTGAAAGGTCACAGCAGTAGATTAGACGGAGCGGTGCACCAGAGGCACGCAGCGTTGCGAATCAGGAAGGAAGCGAACGTGGTTCTAATTTTGATGGGTGTCAGCGGCACCGGAAAAACAACGCTGGGCCACATGCTGGCGGCAGCAACTGCCTGGCCTTTCCTGGATGGTGACGATTTCCATTCAGCCGCAAACAAGGCCAAGATGGCCAGTGGCATGCCACTAACAGATGATGACCGCGCGCCGTGGCTCAAAACGCTGTATGAGAAGATCGCGGAGTACGTGAACGCGGGCAAGCCGATGATTCTGGCCTGCTCCGCCCTCCGCCAGCAGTACCGCGACGTCCTGCGCGGTAGTCTGTTACCCCAACAGGTGCAGTTTGCCCTGCTTGAAGCGCCGCCGGAGATGATTGCCGCGCATCTGCACGCCCGTCACCACGAGTACATGAACCCCAACCTGCTCGGCAGCCAGTTCGCCACGCTGGAACACCCTGGCGATGACGCCTGGGATATTTCAGTAGCAGGCACCGCCCAGGAATCGCTGGCGCTCTTGAAGCTAAAACTAAAGGAAGCAGGCGCGCTGCCCAGTTAATGGTGCTTTCCTGAAAGGGCTTCCGACCGTAAAGCCTACTCTCCTCGCTGCGTTTAACTGCAACCAGAAATGCGGCATTACAGCCCGGCGTACCAGTCGTAGCCCAGTTTGGTCCAGTAGTCATCTGGGCGGTCGTTGGTATACGCGATCAGGCCGATGCGCTTGATCTGCTTATAGCCGTACTTCGTAGGCATGAATAGCCGCAGGGGAGCGCCATGGCTCTGCGTCAACGGTTGTCCCATCATCTCCGTTGCCAGCAGCGTTTGTGGATGCCGCATCACGTGCATGTCGTACCCACAGTAGTAATCTCCGTCCGGTGTCTCCATGTACACGTAGCGGGGCGGCTTGCCATCGATCAGCGCGGGCGGATACAGGTTAAGAAAATCGGCCATCCGAACGCCCGCAAAGTGCACGATCTGGCTCCATCCCTCGATGCATTTGAATTGCGTCACCAACTCATGACGCGGCAACTTGCCTGTGATGTCCTCGAGCGTAAGCAGCAGGCCGGGCGTGTTCGCTGGCAACGTGGAATCGCTCTCGCCAGCTTCCTCCTTGCCACGCGACCTGCGGCCAAAACCATTCGCGTCCGTCCCCTTGTTGTCGTCACTCTTGTTCTCGTCTGCCTGTGCCTTGACGATCATCTTCCCAGGAGCCATTTTGACGGCGGTTCTCTGCGCGGACGTTCCATTCTGCTTGCCCCTGGCGTCGTTCTCATCGACCGCCGGACCGCTGCTCTGCGCCTCTTTGCTGGGATCCACTTTCGTGTCATGGCCCTTTTCGCCCACGTTTTCGCCGGTGTAGCGATACTTCCATGCAGTGACGTCCTTCACATAGCGCGAACTGTGTTCCGCGTCCTTCATCCCGACCAGCTGCAACCTCCAGTGCCCGATCTGAAGATCCTTTTTCAGGCCGTAGATGCCATTAACGCGCAGGTTCTCCGCCCTGCTCAGCGGGTAGGTCGGCGCAAGTTCGTGATCTTGAAATGTATCGCGCGAAAGGCCCGCATTAAACCGCAGCACCTTGCGCAGAAAATTATCGCCGCCCTCATCGCTTGGCCCGCCGCCTAAGTAACGGTAGAAACCCACTCCCGCGGCAGCCGCAACACCCGCCACTACAAACGATCGCCGTGTGCGGAGGCGCGACTCCGCCAGCACCGCCGCATCTGCTGGTTTGCCGTGCACCTGCTTCGTCAGGACGTCATCCGCGTTGTTCGCATCGACCGGCCTCTGCTCGCTGGCGTAAATGCTCTCTGGTTCAGCCTGCGAATGCGCGCTCTGCGCCACGGATTTCTCATGCTGCGGTGTCACGTCTTCCGGACCGTCGTGTATCGAATCGCTCATCGCCAGCCTTTCCGTTCCGCGTCAATCGACGGCGTTTCGGCGGGCACCACCTCGCGCCCGCTAACCATGGCCCGAAAGTTGTTCCACCCTGCCAGGATGACCTGCATCACGTGCACGCCAACGAATCCGAGAAAGGCCATCGTCGTCCAAAAGTGCAGCCAGCGCGCCATCTCATAGCCGCCGCACAACGTGGTCAGCCAATGCGCCGAGGTCGGCTTGTAGATAGCCAGACCAGTGACCAGCATCATGGCACCCATCACGATGCACGAGGTATACGCGATGCGCTGACCGCCGTTGTACTTAGTTTGCGGCGGCAGGCCTTTGCGCAGATGCAGATCCACCAGGGTGACCTGGATAGCTTCGTTGAGACTTTGCCGTTGCGGCAGCAGAAACCGCCACTCGCCCGAGAGCCAGGTGTACAGCACCCACGCCACGCCGTTAAGCATGAAGATCCACATAAAGAAGAAGTGGTATCCCAGTCCCTCCGTCACGTGATACGGCACATGCAGTATCCGGTAGAACCAGTCGGGAAAGAAGCGGAACAGGGTAACTCTGCCAATGCCAATGCGGTAGACGCGATGCGCGTGCTGATACGCGTTGTCTGAGTCATTCCAGTAGATCAGCAGCCCGCTCCAGATCATGGTGAAGAGCACCGGGAAGTTGATCCAATGCATCCAGCGGATCGCAAGCAGATGCTTCTTTTCCAGCCGGATGCTTGCAACGGGAAGCATTTCCATGCGCGCCGCGGATGCGGCGTGTGTCTCCTCTGAACGCATGGTGATGGGTAGTGAATTCAATCTGGACATGCCTTTTCCCTTGTGCGAGCCGCTATAGGAGAGACGTAGCGAATCGTACTCTACCGTCGTCAATAAAAATGCACTTATCCAAAGAGGAGCTTTTCCGCTTCAGGTGCGGGCAGGCCTGGCTTGCCTCCGCTGCACTGCGGGCACTTGCGGGCATGCACGCGTATGCCCGCTTCACCATACTCGTGCTGGCACCGGCCACACCTCAGCAGGTACACGTTCTGCCCGGGGAGATCATCCACAGCCCTGCCCGCGCGGCGCACAACGGTTTGACCGTTCTGATTCACGGTGCCAGGTTCCACGGTCAGCGAGCGGACTAGCTGCCGAGCTGCACGCGCGGGTGGAATATAACGCTTCAACTGCATGACTCTTAGGATAAAGAGTATGTCCGCTACTGACACTTTCGATGTGGTTGTGCTTGGCGCGGGTGCTGCAGGCTTGTATTGTGCGGCGCTGGCTGGCGCGCGCGGGTGCCGGGTGCTGCTGTTGGAATCCGGCGAGCGAGCAGGCCGCAAGATACTCATCAGTGGCGGTGGTCGCTGCAACTTTACCAACCTGCACACAACTAACGTCGACTACGTAAGCGAAAACCCACACTTTTCCAGGAGTGCGCTGGCGCGACACACACCCCGGGACTTCATTGCGCTGGTCGAGCGTTACCGCATTCCGTATCACGAGAAAACACTTGGCCAGATGTTCTGCGACGGCTCCGCCCAGTCGATCGTCACCATGCTTGAGAGCGAGTGTGCCGACGCGCATGCCGATCTTCGCCTGCGCGCACCGGTGCAAGGCGTGGTGCGTGATGAAAAATACTTTCGCGTGGTCACATCCGCAGGAGACGTTACGGCCCGCAGCGTTGTTGTGGCAACCGGCGGTCTTTCTATCCCGAAGATGGGTGCTACGGGCATTGGGTACGATATCGCGCGCAGCTTCGGTCTGCGCATTGTTGAGCCACGCGCCGCTCTGGTCCCGCTTACCTTCAGCGACGCCGACCGGCAGCAATGGAGCGATCTCTCCGGTCTTTCGTGCGAAGTCGTTGCACGCGCGGGTGCGGCAAAGAAGGCGGCTCAATTCCGCGAAAAGATGCTTATCACCCATCGCGGCCTCTCAGGCCCAGCAGTGTTGCAGGCATCGTCGTACTGGAGGCCCGGTGAGGCGGTGCGCTTCGATCTTGCGCCAGAGGCACAGGTTTTCACGCCCATGCTCGCGGCCAGCGCGCGTCGCGAGGCCTCGACCGCAGCCGCCCTGCTTCGCCAACACCTACCTGTACGCATGGCCGAGCGGTGGCTGCACACCAATGCCCCGCCGGATTGGAAGAACGCTTCCATCATGAAGCTGGAAGAGCGCCTGCACGCCTGGGCTGTTACGCCAGCGGGCAGCGAAGGCTACGGAAAGGCGGAGGTCACCGCAGGCGGCGTCAGCACCGCCGAACTCGACTCCAACACCATGCAGGCCCGCCGCGTCCCCCGCCTCTACTTCATCGGCGAAGTAGTGGACGTAACAGGCCATCTCGGCGGCTTTAACTTCCAATGGGCCTGGTCCAGCGCCTTCGCCGCCGCAAGTGCTTTGTAACCCAGACTACCTCGAAAGGGCGTACACTTCTGCGCATGTCGATCGTCTCAAACCTGCTTGCCGGATCGCTTGTCCTGCTCTGCTGCGCAACGGTCTATGCGCAGGATGATGGCGGGGTCAGTTATGACGCGCGCGGCCATGAACTGCTGGAAAGCATTTACGTCCCCACGCTTCCCAACGCGCCGTTCAGCCTGACGCTGGCTGCGGAGTGGACGCGCCCGCTGCTGACGGGCGGCACCTTTACCATTGTGAATCAGCGCCCCATTAAGCGCGACTCTGCCGGACGTATTTACCAGGAGCGCCGGTTGATGGAACCCAAGGGTTCAAATAGGACTTCACCCCTTAGCTGGATTCAGCTTGAAGATCCTGTCGCGGGCGTGTACTTCCAATGCAATCCGCACCGTAAAGTATGCGAGGAGCACGCGATGACGCCGGAGCCTGCGCGGCCTGCCCCGTCCTTGCGAACCAGCTCCGCTCCGCTGCCGAATGGACGCGGTTACCGCACCCATGAAGACAAAGGAACCGACATCGTCGCGGGCCTGCCGGTGCACGCGTATCGCGACACCATCGTGATGAATGCAGGCACGGCGGGAAATGACAGCCCTATCACTTACGTGCGCGATGTCCGTTACTCGCCAGACTTAGGCTTTAATCTCCAGTCAGTATTGCAGTCCCCGACTGTGGGTGAACAGCGTTTTCGCGTGACGGAGATCACCACCTCTGAGCCGGAGCCGCGCTTCTTTCAGCCGCCCGACGGATACCGCGTAGTGGATATGCGGGAGCAAGATGCGCAGCAACAGCAGTAGCTACCGCACAACGAGCGTCAGAGGCACGGTATGCGTCACGCCCGCGGCAGTTGCGCTGGCGATGACCGTGTAAGTGCCGCTGGGCGTGACGATGGTTGAGCCGCCACCCGTGCCTGTGCCAGTTCCGCTGCCGGTTCCTGTCGCGGCAGATGTTTTGCCTGATCCACAACCGTTGAATGCCATCATCAGCACGCAGCAGAGAAGCAGAGCCAGCGGCATGCGAGACCATGCGCGCCGTCGCCTGCAACACGGTAGAAACCCGAGCAGCGGCAGCAGCAGATATACAGCAGGGCCTCCCCTCGCGCTCGTTTTGACGCCGGTCAGCACCGTTACCGAAACCGTCCCCACTGCGGAGAGGTCGCCATACTGCGCCGTGATTTTGCACGTGGAGTTACTGGGCGCTCCAGTGCAGGTGTACGTCACAGGGTCTGAGGTGGTAACCAGTGGTCGCAGCAGCAGCGGAAATACAGCATTGCCGCCGTTGGTTGTCGTGACGCTGGTGTCGCCGTTAGGCAGCAACTGGAAATCGACGCCGGTGCCGGAGAGTTGCGCCGTCAAGGTGGGCGCGTTGCTGGTAACTGTGACGCTGCCTGTCCTTCCACCCGCGCCCGAGGGCAGGAAGGCGATGCCGAGCGAACATGCCCCACCCACCTGCAACGTGGTGAAGACCGCGCACGTGCCGCTGCCTGCAACGACACCGTAATCGCCGATAACAGTCACGCCGGTAATGCCGAGCGGAACGCCACCATTGTTCGTCAATGTGAGCGTCTGCGTCGCCCCGGCAACACCGACACCCGTGCTGGCAAATGACAGGCTGGACGGCAGAAGGGTGATGCCGGGACCAGCAGTCGCTGTGCCGGACAGCGTGACAGTCTGTGCGCGTTGAACGTCCGTGATTTGCAGCGTGCCGGTTTGAGTGCCCACGCTTTTGGGTACAAAGGCCACGGTGATGGAACACGTGCTGTGCGCCACCAGCGTGGGTCCGCAGCCGTTGCTCGCCGTGAAGTCGCCCGTGAGGACCTGCGCGGAGATCAGCGTGAGGGCCGTGTCGCCCGTGTTGGTCAGCGTAACCGTCTGGAGACCGCTGGTTGTGTTGACCTGCTGCGATCCGAAGGTAAGTGACAGCGGCGTAAGTGTATCCGTGGCGGGGGCGGTCCCTGCGCCGGTAAGCGTTGCCGTTTGCGTTCCAGCACCGTCCTGAACGGTCAGCGAACCGTTGCGCACGCCACTTGCGGTTGGCGTAAACGCCACGGAGACGGTGCAGCCGGTTTGGGGTGGCAATGAGGTGCCGCAGGTATTTGCTGCCAGCCTGAAATCGCCGGAGATACTGATCGAGCCAAGTGAACCGGCCAGTGTTCCGGTATTCGAAATCGTGATGTTGCGGACCGCGCTGGCCGTGCCCGTGAGCTGCGTGCCGAAGTCCAGCGATGCGGGCGTCAGAACGACGGAGAATGCGCCCGTGCCGTTGCCGCTGAGCGCTACCGTCGCGGAGACGGGGTTCGCGCCGGTCCCGCTGACGGTCAGCGTGCCATTTCGAACGCCGCTCGTGCCCGGCGAAAAGGTAAGATTGAGTGTGCAGGTGTACCCGGCTGCCAGGGTCGTTCCGGCGCAGTTCCCGCCCACATTAAAATCGCCGCTGATCGCAACGTTTGCAATGGAGAGTGGCCCGTTACCACTGTTGGTGATGGTCACGAGCCGGGTTGCGCTGGTGCTGCCCGCCACCGTGTCAGGAAATGTGAGGGCGGATGGTGTGACGCTCAGCGCGCCGGTGACTCCGCTGCCGGAAAGATTCGTCGTGTGATTTCCTAGCGTGTCCGGCAATGAGAGTACGCCGTTGCGTGTGCCCGGGACCGTTGGTGTGAAAGTGAGGGACAGACTACAGTGTGCGCCGGCGGCCAGGGTCGTGCCGCAGGTATTGACGGCGATGGCGAAATCACCCGTGATGGTGGCGGGACTTAGCGCCGCCGCATCAGTTCCGCCATTGCTGACGGTAACGGTCTGCGCTGCGGAGGTGCTGTTCAACGCGATTTGCGCGAAGCTCAACGCACCGGGAGATAGCGTCACGATAGGCGCGCCCACACCCCCACCCGTGAGTGCGACTGCATGGATCCCATTCGCGTCGGGGATGGTCAGGGTGCCGGTGCGTGTACCCGCTGCGCGCGGTGTGAAATCCACGGAGAGCGTACAGCTCATGCTCGCCGCGAGCGTACTGCCGCAGGTATCCGCCGCGATGAAGAAGTCGCCTATCGTGGATGCCGCGCTGAGCGCGATGGTGGCCGTACCGCTGTTTGTCACGGTCACGGCTTGCGCTGGGGACGTGCTGTTGACCACAGTGGTTCCGAAGAGGAGCGATCCTGGCGCGACGCCCACGCTGGGTGTGCCATGGCCCGAGCCGGTGAGCAGAACGATGTGGGTAGAGGTGTGATACGCATCGGGCAGCGAAATATAGCCGGTTCGCGGACCGTCGACCGTGGGCGAGTAGACAACAGTGAAGCTACAGGTGGAGCCTGAACCAAGAGTGCCGACACAGGTGTTCGACGGTACGCTGAAATCAGCGGAGGGCGCGAGCACTCCCCATGGAAGCGAACCATAGCCGTTATACATAACGGTGACTGTCTGCGGGCTTGACGAACCGCCGACGTTGACCGTTCCAAAAGCGAGCGAACTAGGGGTAAATGTCACCTGGGTTGACGCGCCCGTGCCGGTCAGTGCGACCATGTGATTGGCAGCGCCGTCGAAGAGTGTGAACGTTCCGTTCCTCTGTCCCACGGCGGCGGGAGCGAAAAACAGATTGATCGTGCAGCTCTGGCCCGGCGCAAGTACTGCATTGCAAAAGTTTTGGTACAGCCCAAAGTCGCCCGTCAGTACGGGGAAACCTAACGTAGCGGGCGCATTTCCGCTGTTCTGCACCGTCACGGTTTGCGTACTGATGCTTTGACCAATGGTGTTATTCAGCAGGACCGTCCCAAAGTCAATCGAAACTGGAGACAGGGCCAGATTCAGCGATCCGGTCCCTGTCCCGCTTAGGGAAGCGGTATACATCGTGCTTCCGTCCGAGATGGAGAGGGTTCCGATTTCGGTCGCATTCTGGGAAGGAGCGAAGCTGACAGAGATCGTGCAGCTGCTGCCTGCGGCAAGCGCCGTTCCGCATGTAGTTGCGGTCACGTTGAAGTCGGTGCTGGCTGTGGCCGCACTCAGGCTGGCAGCGCCGGTGCCAGTATTGGCGAGCATCACCGTCTGTGTAGGGGAGTGGCTGCCCACCGCAGTGGCAGGGAACACAACAGCTCCCGGCGAAATGGCCAGATTGGCGGTGCCCTGTCCTGTGCCGCTTACGGGCAGTGAGGCATAGCCGCCGCTCACGCTGGCGTTTACCGTCACTGTTCCGGTGGTGACGCCGGCCGCGTTGGGAGAGAAGGTTACGCTCATCGTGCAGCTCTGGTTCACGCTAAGCGATGCGCCCGCGCAGGTATCGGTTTCCGCAAACCCCGCACTCGCTGCCAGCGTTGTAATCTGTAGGGCGGCATTGCCGGTGTTGGTCAGCGTCGCGGTCTGTGCGTTGCTGGTGGATCCAACCGCCTGCATGGCGAAGGTTAGGGATCCCGGTACGAAGGTGACAACGGGCTGCACCACCTGACCTGCTGTTAAAAGGGGTATCTGCCAGATGCCACGTCCAAAGGTTCCCGCGCGAAGAATGCCGCTGTTGCCCCCGGAGGAGACGTTTTTCGATGCAACAAGCGACAGTACCGGAGCGTTGGGTAGCGAGGTGCCCAACACGCCCCAGCAGCTTGATGCTGTGCCTGTCTGCGCCGGAACGCACGCCGTCACGTCGGCCGTTGCGTACACGCCCGTATCCAGTGCGACATACACGATCAGCGGATTGTTCGGGTCAACCGCGACGCTGTTTGCCGGGGCATTGGGCAGGTTTGCTGTGATGTTCAGCCATGTGTCCCCGCCATCAGTTGACCGGTAGACATGCGGGTAGCCGAAGCCCATGACCGTCGCGTAGACCGTCTTGCCAGTCGCGTCGCTCGGATCGACGGCGATGCTGGAAATGTCGAATCCGGCAGCGTTGAATCCGGCGGAGTCGTTGCTGACGGGATTCAGCGCGGCGTCCTGCCAAGCTGTGGAAGAAGTCGCGTTCCCCCCAAGGGTGGTGACAAACAGGTGACCGCCATACGTGCTGCCGCCGTCCGCTAGTCCGGCGAGACCGGCGTAAAGTACCGGCGATCCACTGCTTTGCGAACCGCTGGCCACCACCGCCGTGCCGCCCGCACCCAATGAGCGGATGAATGCATCACTGCTGTTGCACGCTGGCCCAGCAGGTCCCGCAAGAAAGCGGCTGATCGCGTTGGAGACTGACCACGAACTGCCACCGTTCCCCGGTCCGCGAAACACGCGGCAGGTGCCAACGATGACGTTCGTGTTCAGGTCAGGGTCCAGCATGGCGGGCGGATCGATTAATGATTCATCGTTCTGCACCTGCGCGCTGCCAATAGCTGCGGCACCGGAGAAGTCTGCTGCAGTACAGGCTGATCCGCGAGTGCAGGCGTGCAGCGCCACGCCAGCACCCGATTGCACCAGCCACGTCTGTCCATTGGACTGATCGATGGCGACCGTGCCGCTTTCACCCGCACTCAGTTGCGTCCACGGAGCGCTTGCGCTCGCCTGGGCAGATGTGGTGCTGGCAGCACTTCCGTTCGCGCCGAGGGCCGCCAGCAGGATGTTGGGATCGCTTGGATGTGAACTGAGGCTGAGGATCTCGGCTAGCGAACCAAGAGCGCCGTTCAGGTTGTCGAAGTGCGTGGCGTCATTCGGCGAACAGACAGTTCGCTGCTGGTTTACGCCATCCAGCGACCGCCACAGGCCGCCATCATTGCCAAAGAACATGAATGGTGCCGCAGTGTTTGATGGGTTTACCTGCCACGCAATAGCGTGCTGCGCGGGTGCGACACCGGCCGGCGCGGCGCAGCCGTTTCCCGTGTTGGTGGTGTTGCGCAGTGAGCAGCCGTTGAACAGGCCGCAGCGGTACACATCAGCCGTGCCGGCAAACAGCAAGGTGTCGGTCATGCTGAGCGCCGTCGCCGCCGGAACTGCCGCAAGCGTCAGGTTGTAATCGCCTTGGTCGAGCTTTCCACTGATCTCCATCGCTGCCGTGTTGATCTGCGTGCCCCAGCCAACTGTCGTGGAAGAGCAGTTGCCACCCATGCGATTGCACGTATCCTGCCACAATCCCTGATCGCCATTGCTCCCGTCCACCGTGAGCGCGAACAGGTCGCCAGAAACGGGCTGCGCTGCCAGGGCACCACGAAAAATGGGGCAGCTTGCCAGACCGTAGTTCCCGGGCCGGGGCGGGCAATTCGATAGCGTCAGACCGGCACCCGGCTGATTGACCATGCGGGTCCAGGTTATGCCGTCCGAGGATTCATAATACCCGTGCGTCCGGATAGCTGCGTAGAACTTCTGCCGCACGGGATTCCATACGACCGATGTCGCAGCGTTGCCACGAAAGCTCGAGTAATCGGAATACAGGTACTGGATAACCGTGTTGCCGTCCTGAACCGTGGCGTTTGTCCACGATGCGCCGCCATCTTGCGAGTAGTACAGGCCTCGAGCGCTGGGATACTTCGTGTCGTGCACAACGACAGATTCTTGCGCAGAAGTGACGGCGGCTACCACCAGTTGGGGTGCTGCGGTGCTCCAGGCGAATCCCGCGAAGCCTTCACCCACGAAGCCGCCGCCATACGATCTCGAAATGAGCGACCATGTGACGCCATTGTCGGTGGACCGCAGGATTCCCGCGCCGTAATAGCTGTCAGTTGCGTCGTTGGGATCGCCGGTTCCAGCGAGGATTACGCCTGTGCCGCCGGGCTGGACGGAGAGCGCTCCAATCGAGAGTGATGGCACCGCGCTGGTTCCTGCGTTGGGCGAAAAGGCGCTGAGCGTATCCGTCAGCGGAACAAAGGAAACCGCCGATGCCGCTCCTGCGGCGTTCGTACTCTTCCACACGCCACCGCCCGAGCTCCCCGCGTAGACCGTGTTGCCGTTGCTGTCGCTCGGGTCAATGGCAATGGCAGTGATGCGGCTCGTCACCAGGCCATACGCCGCGGTCTGCACCTGTACCGGTCCCACCGCCGTCCAAGGCGTATTGAGCGCGCCTGCCTGGGGTGAGACGCGTTGAGTTGCAAGCATGGCCAGGTGCTGTGCGCGCGCCTGGGACAGTGCCGCTGCTGGAGATGTGCTTCCGACTGATGAAGATGATCGTCCGCGGAGAAATTGCACAGCGCGCTGGCGCGCCGTTATGGCCGCTTGATTAAGCGGGACCTGATCGCCTGTTGCGGCCTGCGCATGAACAATCGGGCAAAACGCACCGGTAATCGTACACATGAGCAGCCCGAAACGGAGCCAAATCTTCAGGAGGAAGCGCAGACGCGCGGAAGCCGCACCGTTATGCCGATGAGCTGTCCGGTCCTGCAGGTGGTGCACGGAAGTCCTCTGCCGCTGGAGTCAGCAAAACGCAGCGCGCAGCGTCGCACGGTGCACGTGGAGCACCGTAACAGAGACTTTCAGGTGAGAAGGCTCTCAGCTTAGGCTCGAGAGCAACTCTCTAACCGCTGAAGATGAAGCAAATTGATGCGGCGGCTCTAATTGGCCGTATGAGCCGCGCTTCATCACCGTGCCAACAAACTGTCGCTAGCAGCGCACAATTTTAGGCGAAATAATGTCGCGTGTGGCGTTTCTCGAATCTACCACCAGCCTGGACTGTTCAACAATGGCTTCCATTTCATAGGACGAATGGTCTGTTGCGACCACCACACAATCAAACTCGTCGAGCCGGTCCAGCGGTGTGGAGTGCATGTTGAGCGCGTACTTGCGGCCATGCCCCACAAACGGAAAGAACGGATCGTTGTAGCTGACCTTACAGCCGTAGGTTTGTAACTGTTCGATTAGCACCAGCGCGGGGCTTTCACGAAGATCGTCCACATCCGCCTTATAGGCAACACCGAGCACCAGCACCTTGGCACCATTCATCGCGATACCGTGGTCGTTCAACGCGCGCGCCACCTGCCGCATGACAAACACAGGCATCTCTTCATTGATCTCTCCGGCAAGTTGGATAAAGCGCGTGGTGAAACCGTACTCGTGCGCCTTCCATGTGAGATAAAACGGGTCTACTGGGATGCAATGCCCCCCGATACCGGGGCCGGGATAGAACGGTTGAAAGCCGAATGGCTTGGTTGCCGCGGCATCGATCACCTCCCAGATGTCCACGCCCATGCGCATGCAGAGCTGTTTCATCTCGTTGACCAAGGCGATGTTCACGGAACGGTAGATGTTCTCCAGCAGCTTGGTCATCTCTGCTGTGGCGGGGGAGGAGACCGGAACGGTTCGCGTAAAAATGGCACCATAGAGCGCGCAGGCCGCCTCGGTGGCTGTCTTATCCATGCCGCCGACAACCTTTGGAATCTCGCGTCGCGGCGTGATCATGTTGCCTGGATCCTCGCGCTCCGGTGAAAAGGCGACCAGCACGCCATCGATTAGATCGGAGTCATCATTTGCAATCTGAACGGAGACGCCTCGCTTGGCACCGGCTTCTGTCAGAATACGAACCACGATTTCCTCAGTCGTTCCTGGGTATGTCGTGCTCTCCAGAACAATCAGCTGCCCTTCGCGGACGTAGGGCGCAATTGCGTGTACGCTTGCTTCCACATAGCTCAGGTCCGGCGCATGGTGATCCGTTAACGGGGTTGGCACGCAGATCAGAACGGCATCCATGTCGCCGATCCGAGAGAAGTCGTCTGTCGCGCTAAAGCCCTTCGCGCGCGCTGCGGCAATGTGGTCTGGCTCAATGCGCCAGATGTAGCTCTCGCCACGATTCAGGGCGGAGACCTTCTTTTCATCGATGTCGAAGCCGGTCACGCGAAAGCTCTCACTCGCAAACAACAGCGTCAGCGGAAGGCCGACGTAACCCAGGCCAATAATCCCGACGCGTGCCTCGCGGCTGTTCACCCGGACTTGCCATTCACGCAACGACTGAACAGCCGTGCCCTGCTGCTCTGCCATTCGAGGTGTTCTGCCGTTCACTGCGCCTCCAAAACTTATTTCTTTGGACTCAGAAAGTCAGAGTGAGATTCAAACACTAAGGCGCAGACCTGCATCATATGTATGTTTGCCGACACTCCAAGGAGAAATATGAAACTGAATCAAGTACTTGCAACTGCCTGTATCGTGGCAAGTTCCGTGGGAATGGCCTCAGCGGCCGACATGGCTAAGTTGAATGAACGTGTGGAAAGCGCACATGCGGTATTGCACGAACTGATGCGCACGCCCGATAAGGGTATTCCTCTTGACATTGCAGCTAAGGCCAGCTGTATCGCAGTCGTGCCCGGCTTCAAGAAGGGCGCGTTCATCGTCGGTGGCCAGTATGGCCAAGGAGTTGCGACCTGCCGCACGGCGAAAGGCTGGAGCGCGCCTGTCTTTATTCAGATCACTGGTGCCAGCTTTGGGTTCCAGGCTGGCGGTCAATCCACGGACCTGGTCCTGGTTGGCGTGAATCACAAGAGCATGGACGACATGCTACACGACAAAGTTAAGCTTGGCGGTGATATTGCTGTTGCCGCCGGTCCGGTCGGTCGGAACTCGCAAGCTGCCACGACTGAGTTGGCCAATGCCGAATTTCTCTCCTACTCCCGGTCAAAGGGCCTGTTTGCCGGGATCGATCTAAGCGGAGACGTGATCAATCAGAATACCGAGGACACAAAGGCATACTACGGCAAGGATATTTCCTACGAGAAGATTCTTTCCGGCAGCGTGCCCACGCCCGCCGGCGCGAAGCACTTTGAGAGCACTGTCAACCAGATGTTCGATAAAGGAAGAGCGAGAGAAGGCAAGTAAACATCACTCAGTCAGCCTGCAATAGCGCTTTACTGTTGCAGGCTGCTTCAGTGGTTAGCGATGCGTCGCAAGCTGCTCCTGATACCATTCCACCGTCCGGCGGAGCCCCTCCTCAAATCCAACTACTGGGTTGTACCCGAAACCTTCCCGGGCTGCATCAATGCTTGCCAGCGAATCTCGTACATCGCCTGGCCGCTGCGGACCATGGTCTGCCTCGGTTTGCATGCCAAGCAGGGATGCGATTAGACGATAGGTGTCGTTAAGGGTGTGCCGCTCGCCACAAGCGACATTGAAGACGGCTCCGTTCACCCGTGACGCGGGAGCCTCACTTGCCAACAAATTGGCGTGAATGACGTTCTCGACATAGGTAAAGTCGCGGCCTTGCTCACCGTCACCGAAGATGATTGGACGTTCGCCGCGCTGTAGTTGCAGAATGAACTTCGCCATGACGCCAGAGTAGGGGGAATCCGCCACCTGCCTGGGACCGAAGATATTGAAATAGCGTAGCGAGACGGTCTCGATGCCGAAAACGGCGCTGTAACTTGCCAGGTAGAATTCGCCCGTGAGCTTCTGAACAGCATAAGGTGACAGCGGTTGTGGGCGCATGGTCTCCACCCGTGGGAAGCCAGGCTGGTTGCCATAGGCCGAACTGGATGCCGCATACAGGATGCGTCGTACACCAGCCCTGCGGACGGCTTCCAGCATTTCGAATGTGCCATCGGTATTGGTCATGTGCGATGTTCGCGGGTCTTGAACGCTCCGTGGCACCGAGGGCAATGCCGCTTGATGGAAGATGACCTCGACACCCTCACAGGCGCGTGCCAGAGCGTCGCGGTCCAGCAGCGAGGCCTCGGTGAACTCGAATTGTCCACGAAGATGCGCGATGTTTTCCCTGCGTCCAGTGGAGAAATCATCTAACCCACGGACGCGCTCGCCCCGTGCTATAAGCGCATCGATTAGGTGCGACCCAATAAAACCCGCCGCTCCCGTTACCAAACATGTTTTCACCAGATCAGTATCTCAGCGCGCATGCGGTTGATATCGTCAGCAGCGTGACAAAAGCATGTGTTTTCTATAATCTTCCTTATATTTCTGTTGAGGTGTGGGGTCGATGCCCTTCACTAACCAAGAGCGAATGAGGAGCATATGAAGCCAACCTGGAAACCACATGAAGAGCACGGTGACTTGTCGAGCGCCGAACGCAAAGACCTGCCAGAATCGGTGTATGCCTTTCCGTCAAAGCGGAAGGAACCACTGACTGATGCTTCTCACGTCCGCAATGCCATCGCACGTTTCGATCAGGTCAAGGGGGTAACCGATCAAGAACGCGAGCAGGCGTTCGTGAATCTTCAGGCGGCCGCCCGGCATTACAAGATCGATATGCCCGAGAAGAGTTGGCAGGATCTGGGTAAAAAGCCGCATACTGCCAACCCGAAGCATTGAGTTCAGGATTGTAAGCGGCACCCAGCGTCGCGACCGCCACTAAGGGGTTTTACGGGTGGGTTAACACGTGCCGGAATGCGCGCATCTTACACTTGTGCCCAGAAGTCTTGTTAACAGAACTGTCGAGGAGGAGTTGCACGTAGAAGCTGTCTCGGAGTCTTCGTTAAGCGAGGCCTTGTGTGTTAGCCATGTGCTTGGAGTGGCGGCAACGCCGGAGTATGACGAGGTCGCTCGTGAGGAACCTCTCGAAATCCGCCTGATCTTCGGCCCGCAAGATGCCCGGCAATCGAAGGCGATCACGGTCACGATGCGGACACCTGGGCACGATGCGGAACTTGCAGCCGGTTTCCTGCTGACAGAAGGCGTCTTGCACGGTTCAGACGAAATCCTGGTGATCCGCTCCCATGCCGCCCCTCCGCACAGGAAAACGAATTCGGCACTGGCTCTCTCGCGTATTGCAAACACAGTCATCGTGGAAGTAGCTGAGGATGTGGTCATCAATCCGCCCACCCTGGAGCGTAACTTCTACATGACATCCAGTTGCGGAATTTGCGGCAAGGGATCGTTGCTTGCGCTCCGAAGTGTCTGTCCGCCGCTGCGTGCGGGTACTGTTCGCGTGCACGCGAACGTGCTTCATGCTTTGCCAGCGAAGTTGCGCGAGGCGCAGGCGGCGTTTAACACGACAGGTGGCCTGCACGGCGCTGGGCTTTTCACCGGGGAGGGCAATCTTCTGCTGATGCGCGAGGATGTTGGCCGTCATAATGCGGTGGACAAACTCGTCGGTGCGCAGTTCCTGGCCGACAAGGTGCCATTGCGAGAGCATGTGCTGCTGTTAAGCGGACGCGCCAGTTTTGAGCTGCTGCAAAAGGCCGTAATGGCCGGCATCGCCGTGGTCGCCGCCATTGGAGCTCCTTCCAGCCTTGCCGTGCACATGGCCCGCGAGTTTGGTGTCACGCTGATCGGCTTCCTGCGACATGGCCGCTTCAACATCTATAACGGCGCGGAGCGCATCGACGGGCTCCAGCTTTCTGACATGGGTTCCGGTTCAAGCTGCACTGCGGCAAAGCCTCGCGCCTCCACGTATACGGATGTGCACGCATGAAGTTACGTCTTGCCGCAGATGCGCTGCGGTTGCGCATCCTGCGCTCGGAGCTTGCCACGCTTGAAGCTGGCGGCACCCTTCGGGAAGTGATCAGGCTTGCTGCGGGACCATCCGCCTGTATCACTTATTCGTTATCGGTTCGCCCCGGGCAAATTGATAATGTTGAAGTTGCGTGTGTGTGCGGCGTCATTCAGGTATCTGTCTCACAGCGGATATTCGCCGAATGGTGTTCTCCGCTACAGGTGGGTATCTATGCGGGCGTTCAGACTGGGGCTGACAGGGATCTACAGGTGGTAATCGAAAAAGACTTTGCTTGCCTGGATGCCGGTGCCGACAACCGCGACACCTTTGAGCATCCGCAACCCGGTGCGGCGTGCTAGCGTCCGGTTGCCTATTGATGGGTTGCAAACTGTATCCGTCAGCTTTGGGCGCTGACATGAGCCGGCATGGGACGTTCATCCCCAGCTAACGCGGCTACAAATTCTCGCAGCACCTCCGGTCCGGATCCTGCTACGTTTTTACCGGCCTCGATCCCCGCAGCCATCCAGTGGAACAGAAAAACAAGCGGCAACCATCCCTGCGCATCTCCCTCCACCCGTTTGCCGAGCTGTATCAACGCGCGTGACGGACTCACTGGCAGCACGACGCCCATGGCACGCATGTGCCCGGGTTCGGCGCAGTATTCCGGTGGTGACGTAACCACGTACTCCCGGCAGACCAGCGGACGGATGGGGTGAATGCTGCAACTCTCTTCCACCAGAAACGGGCAAGCGACACCAGCCGTGAAATACTCCAGCCCTAACTCCTTGAATGCATCGGTTGCAAGCTCGAACATCTGCGGGTTCAGGCGGGTGAGCACACCTTGTTCCTGTAAGGACAGGAGCGCGCGGTGGAAACGCGCCGCTAGCACGCCCTGCTGCTCTAGGGGAAGGCTGCGGATCCATGCTGCCAAACCTTCCGCCTCAAAGTTGCTGATCGGCACCAGCTGCCGGCAGCACGCACCGCACTTCGGCCCGCAGCTCACAGGTTGTCCGCGCTCGGCAACCACGCTTGCCATGCGACCCACCACGCCGCTTGTGAACGTCTGCAAAATCGGCAGGAGATCCGTCAAGGTCACGTGTCCAGAGGGTACAGGCACTACTGACCGCATCGTACCGTTCTTTAGCTCCAGGGTGAACTCCACATCCACCAGCTCAGATACAGCCACGTCATGCATACCGGGGAGTATACCCGGACACTCGCGTACCTGGAATGAGGGCGGAGATTTGAAAGAAGAACTGGCGGAGAGTGGGGGATTCGAACCCCCGATAGAGCTTTTGACCCTATAACGGTTTAGCAAACCGCCGCCTTCAGCCACTCGGCCAACTCTCCACGGCGCTCATGCTCCCGCACGGTGGCGGGGCAGCGAAGCAGGCTTGATTATAGCCTGTCCCTTGTGGACTGCAATTCCGTTCCCTCAACCGTTCGCGCTACAGTCTGTTAACGGAGATGGCGCCCATTTCAACAGGAGAAACCCACGAACGTGCGCGCAAGCTGCGATTGCTGCCGTTGCTGGCGGCGACGTACTTCATGGTGTCTGGCGGTCCGTATGGCTTGGAAGACATCATCGGGTTCGCGGGTTATGGCCGCGCGCTATTGCTGTTGTTCGTTCTGCCATTCTTCTGGAGCCTGCCGACGACGCTGATGCTGGGTGAACTGGCCAGCAGCATTCCTGAAGATGGCGGCTTTTACGCCTGGGTGCGGCGCGCCATGGGGCCGTTCTGGGGATTTCAGGAGGCGTGGCTCTCGCTGGCTGCTTCTATTTTTGACATGGCTGTGTACCCAACCATCTTTGTCTCGTACCTGGGTCGGATCGCACCATCACTCACCAGCGGACATCGTGGGTTCCTGCTGGAGTTGAGCGTGGTGCTTCTTGCGACGCTGTGGAATCTGCGAGGCGCGGTGTCTGTAGGGAGGGCATCCGTTTGGCTATGGATAGTGGCCTTGCTGCCGTTCGTCGCCCTGACCGGGTTTGCCGTGTGGACCGGAGCACATACCGCCCATGCGGCACTCGGGCCACCGTCGCACCTGGATCTGCCTGCGGCGGTGTTGGTCGCCATGTGGAATTACATGGGGTGGGATAACGCCACGACGATTGCGCGCGAGGTCGAGAACCCGCAGAAAACGTACCCTCGCGTGATGCTGCTGGCGGCGCTGATGGTGATGCTGACGTATCTCATTCCCATCGCTGCCGTGGCCTGGGCTGGCATTCCGGCCGAGCGCTTCTCAACCGGAGCATGGGTAGATGCGGCGCACCTCTTGGGCGGCTCCGCGCTGGCAGTGTGCGTGGTGCTGGCGGGTTCGCTGGACAGCATGGGCTCGTTCAACGCGCTAACGCTGAGTTACACGCGGCTCCCATATGCCATGGCATGCGATGGACTGCTGCCAAAGGTGCTCGCACGGCGCAACGCGCGCAACGTTCCGTGGGTCGCGCTGATCGTCTGTGCCGTGGCGTGGGCGCTTGCGCTGAATCTCTCGTTTGAGCGGCTCATCAGCATCGATGTCCTGCTGTGGGGGCTGTCGCTGCTGCTGGAGTTTGCGGCGCTGATTGTTCTGCGCAGGCGCGAGCCGGGATTGCTGCGACCGTTCCGCGTTCCTGGCGGAATCCCCGCAGCGTATGCTCTGGCTACTGGCCCAGCGCTGCTCATTGGGTTTGCCCTGTGGGCCGCACGGACTGAGCATGTGGGCCGCGTACCCGCGTCGCTCTTCGCATCAGGCATTGCGCTGGCTGGCTTGCCGATGTACGCACTGGCACGGCGCATCTTCACTCCGGTCGCTCCATCAGTCCTCTGAAACGCTCACGATGGCAAAGCCCTGCTCTGCCGCGTACTCCTACACCCGGTCAAGTCACGAATGGGGTCGATGATAACGGCTTCTTTCTCAGACGATAGGACGCAGGAGTACTGGGCCCAATCCTGCCACTTCGAATTGCTTGATCTTCATCGTTTTGCCTGCCGTTGCTTTCCTGCCAACTCCTCGAACTCGCGACGGCTCTTTTCGGCTTCGCTGCCGCACACAAGAGCGCAAAGCTCCAACACCATGGGGTCGCTGATCGCATAGAAGATGGACGTGCCTTCACGCCTCCGGCCGATAAGCCCGGCATCGGAAAGTATCTGCAGATGCTTGGAAATATTGGGCTGGTTTCCATCAAGAGCGATGACCATCTCGCCGACAGATTTTTCCCCGGCCTCCAGCTCCTGCAGGATCCGAAGACGGTACGGCTCTCCCAGTGTGCGGAAGCGCCGCGCCACCAAGTCGAGCATCTTGTCACTCATTACCCGCGTTGCCATAGTTTTGACTATATCATTATGAAAGCATATATCTTTTGGGGATTGTGAGATACATATGGAAGCTCGCTTGATCGATGTACGGGAATACCCTGAGTTTGCCGAGGGCCATATTGAGGGTTCGGAACTCGTCCCACTTGGAACACTGGACAAGGCCAGTGAAAGCTGGGAGCGCTCGGGGCCGCTTACCCTCGTCTGCCGCAGCGGGCGGCGTGCGGAACAGGCCCGGCAAACTCTGGCTGACAAGGGTTTTACCACGCTCAAGGTGCTGGACGGTGGAGTGCAAGCTTGGATGAACGGCGGCAAGCCGCTCACGGTTGCCGCGAATAAGCCGTGGTCGATGGAGCGCCAGGTGCGCGTGACGGCGGGTTCCCTGGTGCTGACGTTCTTCGGTCTTGGCCTCCTCACGTCGAAAAAGTTCTTCATCGGCGCGGGTCTGGTCGGTGCGGGCCTCGTGTATGCAGGTGTGAGTGACAACTGCATGATGGCCTCCGTGCTTGGCCGCATGCCGTGGAACCATCCGCGGAAAGCGAACGCATGACTCCGCTTGCAATTGCCGGTGGCCTCGTCTTGGGCGTGGTCGTTGGCATCATCTCCGGGGTGATCGGAATCGGAGGCGGCGCCTTCCTGATTCCTGCCCTCATCTTCTTTTACGGGATGTCGCAGAAGACCGCGCAGGGAACATCCATCGCGACCCTGCTGTTACCCATCGGGATCTTCGCGTTCTGGACGTACTACAGGGCCAGCCACGTCGATCTAAAGCTGGCCCTGTTGATTGCGGTCGGTTTCGCTGCCGGAGGCTGGTTTGGAGGTCTCTGGGCCCAGCACCTGTCCGACGTGGTACTCCGTAGAGGATTTGCCGTCCTGCTTGTTGCACTGGCTATCAAACTGGCATTCGGCCGGTAAGGAGAATTCCATGAACGACACAGTGGCCCTTGCTTTTGGCGCGACCTTTCCTTTCTCTCCGCTGCTGGACCAGCGCTGCTGATTGGCTTCGCCCAGAGGGCCGCGCGGACTGAGCACGTGGGCCGCATGCCCACGCCGCTCTTCGCATCAGGCATCGCGTGGCTGCCAACGTACGCGATGGCTCGGCGCATCTCGAAAGCCATCCCGCCTCTGTCTTTTGAGTACTGCTGATGGGATATAGCCGTCACTTCCGAAAACGGCGTTTATGAGGACGAATACAAGTTCTGTGGGCGCATCCTCCTGCTCGTGCCCAGCGAGGATGCCTGGGCGGATCGCCTTCGAAGATGCGGCTCAAGGGGGCAACTCCCAAGAGGCTCACTTTTCGCTCTCCGTGGTGACAGGCTCCCAAAGCTCAACCCGGTTCCCCGCTGGGTCGATCAGCCAACCAAACTTGCCAAAGTCATAGCTCTGACGCTCTGGGTCAACCGTCACACCATCCGCCTGCAAACGATCCAGCAAACCATCTAGGTCGTCCACCTGGAGGTTGATCATCGCTTTCTGAGAAGGGGGGAAGTACGCGTTGTCTTGCTTGAAGAAGGAGAAGACTATCTGCCCACCGTTGGTTGGCGGGGGAAAGGCGTAAGCGCCTTTGATTTTGATGAGTCCCAGATGCCGCTCATACCATTCGTAGAGAGCTTTGGGATCATCGGTACGCAAGAACATGCCACCTAAACCGGTTACTGCAGGCATGGAATCTCCTCAAAAAGTGATTCAGATTGGGCCGATGCGGGCACCGGGCATTCGGGGTTGGACTTCTCAGGCGACCGACGCTGCCCGAGAAGGAGCGGACAGCAGCTCTTTGCGGCGAAGCAAAGCGGCTGATACCAAGGTAATAACCACTCCCACCGGCAACGGTTCGATCAGGGTGTACGCAATATTGATAAGCGGATTCTGGTAGAGCTGCTGAGAGTGATTGATGGCTAAAATCTTCGCGTCCTTCGTTGCGGGGTCAAGAGCAGAAGCCTGTACATGATGCACCTGGGCGGCGAAGTAGCTGTCCATGAAGTGCGGGATAAGAGTGAAATAGACAATCTCCCATGTGACGACGTAACAGGCGCAGGTAATAGCTGTAATGAGAAGGCCGCAAGCGAGAGCGCGGCCAAAAGAAATCTCGCCCGAGAGGATGTTGTCGCGATAGCTCCGTATGCCAAAGTACACCAGCAGGAAGGACGCCACCATCATGGTGTAGCCGAGAGCCATGCTGTGGCCGGAGCCGGTCTTGCTGGAGATGAGGATCGAGCCGTCCATCAGAACGGAGATCATCACGCCGGAGATCAAACCAAAGGTAAGAACGATCTTCTTCATAGAAAGGCTCCCTCGAAGCGAGTCAGGTGAAGCCAGAATGTCTGCTTTGAGGGCTACGGCGAGTCATTCTTTTGGATGATTTTACTGAGAAACTGCCAATCTCAACCTTTCAGATGACGAGCTAAGCCAAAATTCCCAGCTCTTTGCCCCGCTGGACCGCTTGAGTCCGCCGGGAAGCTCCTAACTTGTCGAAGGCACGGGCACAGTGCGTCTTGATCGTGTTTTCAGAGACGAAAAGCTGTGCGGCGATCTCGCGATTGCTGAAACCAGCCGCGACCAGGGTCAAAACCTCCAGCTCGCGTTCCGTGATCCCAAGCGTCTTCTGCTGCGTTCGATCCGGGGGGAACGGAACGGGTTCTCGGACCTCGGCAGGAATGAGTACCTCCTTGATCACGACCGTCTCACGCACGACCTCCCGCCCTCGCGTCAACCGCAGTCCGAGCCAGATTCCGAAGGTGGAAAAAAGAATGGCAACGAGCGCTCCATAAATCTCCAAGGAATGCTCAATAACGATGAAGCGGTACTGAGCGTACTGGAGAGCGGCGATCAGAATTCCGCCGACAAGACCGAAGATGACAGCGTGACGCTTCACTCCAGCAGTATAAAGAACACGCGGAGACCCTCTCTGCAACTCTCGTCCAGCAGGCTGAGGCGGACGCCTCTTCTGATCGGTACTGATATGTCGGCTTGTCGGAAGTGAAGTTTCTGGGTAACGCGCCAGCTCGATCTCGTTAGAGCCACATTTCGCCAGAAGTGCTCGACTGCCTAAGTCAGTCGCGTGCGCTATGTGGTGACGCGCAGCACGTATGCGTAGGGGTTCGGTTTGTCGGGCGGCATGGTGACTTCGAGCGCATCGGCGGTTTGGGTGTAGCGCAGCGGTGCGGAGCCGCCGATCAACTCCACGCGTTGGATCGCGGGGGGCGCGTGTTCGCCGCCTTTGCGGAAGGTTTTCACGCGGACCTTGCCGTCGGTAGGCCACGCCAACACGAACGCGTAGATGATGTTGCCTTTGCGGGTGAAGCGGATATCTTCCGCTGTGTGCGGGCGTGTCTTTTCGCTGAAGTTCTTCTCGATGGGTTCCGGCGGACCCTCACCATAGACAGAGTACGGGCGCGTGCCGTAGATGGCTTCGCCGTGCTTCGGCACCCAGGATGCCATTGCCTGTAGAAAGGCGTGTTCGTCCTCGTCGATGGCTCCGTTGCCGCGCACCGGAATGGAGAGGAGCAGATTGCCGTTCTTGCTGATGATGTCGATCAGCAGAGGGATGACCGCTTCCGGTGTCTTGTATTTGTGCTGCTCAAAGATGGAGCGCTTGTAGTGCCAGTCGCCAATGCAGGTGTCGGTCTGCCACGGCTCGGCGAGGATTTCGGTAGAGCGGCTGCGCTCAATGTCGAGCGTAAATGCACCCATGGCTTCCGGGCGAGGCTTCTTGGCGAAGACCACCATCTGCTGCGAGCCATGCCGGCGGATGCTGTTGTTGTACATGTGCGCGGTCACACGCAGGCCCTTGTCGCCCAGCGGCAGTTCCTGGTCATCAAAATACAGCAGGTCGGGATTGTACTTATCCACCAGATCCTTGCAGCGCAGGTACCACAGCTCGGCAAAGCGCGGGTTCTCCGGTGGATCTTCCTCGTGCCATGTGCCATCGTGTGTCTTACGCCAGGCGTTTTGCGCCTCAATGGTGTTGACGCCGTCCGGCATCGCCAGATCGTTGCGGCCGGTGTACAGGTCCTGCGGATCCAGTCCATCCCACCATTTGCCTCTGCCATCCGCCTTGGTCAGGTGGTAGGCGTCGTAGCGGACGTTGGCATATGGACCGACCGGATCGTACCCGTAGGCCACCTGGAACCAATGCCATGCGTGTGAACTGTGATTGGATACGCCGAATTTCAGCCCGTGCGCGCGTGCAATCCTGCCCCAGGTGCCGACGATGTCGCGCTTGGGGCCTACTTTTGTCGAGTTCCACTGGTGATAGGTGGAATCGTAGTTGTCGAAGTTATCGTGGTGGTTCGCCAGCGCGAAAAAGTACTTGGCACCCGCGGCCTGGTACAGCCCCATCAGCTTCTCTGGCTCCCACTGTTCCGCCTTCCATAGATTGTCGATTTCCATGAAGCCGGACACGGAGGGATGGCCGTAGTGCGCGGTCTGCCAGTCGTGGTCAGGCTCCCCCTGGATGTACATGCGCCGCGCATACCAGTCGCCCTGCTCGGGTACGCACTGCGCGCTCCAATGGGCCCAGATGCCAAACTTGGCATCGCGAAACCATTCGGGTGTTTTGTAGTGGGCCTTCAGCGACTCGTAGGTGGGCTGGAATGGCCCGGAGGTGATGGCGCTCTCCTGCGCATACGCCGTGCGCAAGCGACTGAGAGCGGCGGTGGCGGCGGTGGTGCGGAGAAAGGCGCGGCGGCTGAGCATTCCGGACAAACGCAAGGACATGCGCAACATCCTACTCCCGGCGTGTGTGCCGAGCCAATCGCTGGTGGCACGGTCAGAGTCTTAAAGGTGAAGGCTCAAGGCTGGTAGTGTTTCCAGATCAGCGCGTTTGGAGCTGCACTTCCAGCGGTGTGTCCTTCTCAAACATCACTGGTTGACCGCGCACTAGGAAGCGGAAATAGATCGACTTGGCGAAGGCGTAGGCACCGAAGCCGGTGGCGACGTTGCGGTCGTTTACGGTAAGTGCAATAACACGGGCGACCAGGCCGAAGCCGTTGGATGCAACGGTTGTACGGCCCAGGCTACCGGCCTCGCCGCCGTCCCGGTCGCGGTCATGGCCGGCCGCTGCCAGAACTCCCAGCAGCAGCGGCGCGACGAAGCGGTTCTTGTCAGGGTTGGCCTTTACGCCACCTTCAGAGTCGACGGTGAGATTCTGCTGGCTTATTCCAGCAGCCCCCTGCAGTACGCCAAACGCCTTCTGGGGTTCCTCCGCAGGCCGTTGCACTTGCTGAAAAACAAACCGCAACGAACCATTGCGCCCCAGGCTGCGAGACGGCTTCGCGCTGACGATGCGTCCGGTAAGGTGAGATCCCTCTCCCAGGAGGAGACGATGCTGGGGATCAAACACTGGCTGCGTCACCACGGCGTCCACCGTGTCACCCTTCTTTGAGGTGTCGCTACTGACCTGCTCTGTCAGACGCGCCAGTACATGGACATTGTTCAGGTCTGCGGTGTCACTGGGCGTAAGCACGGGCTTTGGCGCGCCATCGTTCGGGAACTCCGCAGAGGAAGTTACGTCTGCTACAAAGGTGGTTCCAGCCCACACGCGTTGCGGATGGTATGGCAACTGGCTGTACAGCAGGCGCAAGGCGCGATCCTTCTTGCCGGGTCCAAAAACCGCTTCCTTCGTGCTGTTGATACGCTCCTTTGCCATGGACTTGCCCTGCGAGATCAGGCTTGGCCGCTTGCCGCTTGCCACAAAGCGCACCGGCTTAATGTCGCGTTGCGTTCCCTCCGCGACTAAGGTGCGCTCTCCGGACGGCGTGAGCACGCGGTCAAAGCGCACCAATGGCATTTTCAGAGGTGTGATGTCACCATTCAGCAGGGCTTTGGCGCGCGGGATGCCGTGTACAGGAGTGGTTCCCGAGACGGTGCCTCGCACAATCGATCCGGCGGGCAGCACCAATTGGTCGTACACGTAGACCGGGTCAATGAGCGTGCCTTCGATGGCCTGGCCTTGAGCCAGGCCTGTGGTGCGTGTGCTGCGTACCGCGATTGGAACGCCTGCCGGAATCGTGGAACCGCTTGCGCTGGTGTTGGCATCAGACACAGGCTGCGGAACGGCACTCTCCTGCTTGGCAGTGTGGCCATCCTGCGGAACCTGCGCGGATCCCGAAAGGTTGAAACAAAGCACCACGTTCAGCGCAAAAAACAGAGGAAACGAGCGTGAAGCGCGGTGACCGGCCATACCCCATTGTAGGGGTACACCGCCTTAAATCCAGATTAAGAGCGGTGCCGCAAGCTGAAACAGGTGCTGCAAAGCAGGGAGATGGGACCACAGAGAAGATAAGAGGGCTTGGCACGTAACCATGCCAAGCCCACGGTGCGGTTAAAAGAGGATTTTGCCCGATATCTGAAACTGACGCGGAAAGTTTTGCTGCGTTGCGCTGATGGTGCCGTAGCCGGAGAAGGTGCCCGGCTGTCCGGGGAGACCCTTGCCGGTTGGCACGATGGCGGTGTTGGCGCCACCGGTGTTGGGACCGCCGAAGATGGGCGTGTTGGTGGCGTTAAAGGCTTCTGCTTTGAACTGGAACTTAGCTTTTTCCGTAAGGCTGAACTTCTTCTCCAAGCCGAAGGCCTCCTGCGGAGCGTACGGGGTACGGATCAGCGTGGTTCGAGGTGACCCTGTTACCGCCGTATATTCGGTGAAGTTAGTAAAGCAGCTTGGATTGCTGTTGTTAATGTAGCTGCTGTAGGAGCGATTTTGGGCGATGATGTTGTACGTTCCGCAATTGTAATTACTGCCATTGGGCAAGCCGATGGGGGTGCCAGCCTGATTGTTCACGATGAAATCGAATTGCCAGCCACCAATGACGTCGTCCAACGCGTTATTGGCACCGCCAAAGAAGCGCGCACCACGGCCAAACGGCAAGTTGTACAGGCCGCTGAACGCGACGACCCACGGGCGATCACCGCTATCAACGCCATAGTACGGGAGTGGATCGACTAGGCCACCACCATTGTTGTTGAGGAATCCGGTCGCCGACATCAGCTTGGACCACGTAAATGAGCCGAGAATGCTGAGTCCGCCGAGCGGCGCGTGGTTGCCGGAGATGCGCTTCTCGGCCTTTGCCTGGAGTGAGTCGTAATTGCTGTAGCCCTGCGGATTGGTATACACGTAGAGGTTCGCGTTGTACTGGGGATACGGCACCATCAGGTTGCGCACCGCGGTGGTCGGATTTTGCCCCAGCGAGGTGGTCTTGGGCAGAACACCGTAGAACGGGTTTTGCCACTTGCTGATCCAGATAGGCATTATTGGCGTGACCCTTGGCAAAGTCTACGGGGTTGAGGCCGTCAAGCTGCTTGGACGCGCGCAGGTGATAGGTGTGGGCACCCACATAATCCAGGTTGACGACCACGCCTAACGCTATCTGCGTCTGGACGCCAAATGTCCACTGCTGCACGATGGGAATCTTCCGGTCCTGCTGGTCAATGCCAAGGCCGTTGCCCGTGAGGCCGAGCGCGCCCAGGCTGGTCCCCGGAGGTGCCTGTGCTCCATTGGGAAACGGATTGCCGCTCTGGAACTGTGTCGACGGATGCAGGCCGTTGTCTGGGCTGGAGTTGTAGCTGGTGGTCTGGCTATACGGCGAAGCTCCGCCCAACTCGATGCCGAAGGCCTTCGACAGCGCATACCCACCGTGGAAGACCATTTGACTGTTTGGAGCGAACGAAAGTCCCAGCTTCGGTTGCCAGAATCCGGTGTTGTTGAGATACGCCGGGGTGCTTGAGTTGGCGTACTGCACCGCGCCCAGAATCGGATTCGGCATCTGCGCGCCGTTGGGCAAGGTGTTACCCGCCGGATAGGTAATCATGCCGGTGAGCGGGTTGATAGCGGTCAAATTGATGCCTGCCAGCAGGCGGTTGTGCCGTTCCACCGGCGACCGCTCCTCATCCCAGCGGATGCCAGCGTTGATGGCCAGTTTGCTGCTCACCTTGTAGTTGTCCTGCACGTAGAAGCCGAAGTACTTGTAGCTTTCATAGGGAGCGTACTGAAACTGCACGCTGCCGCCATTCGGAATACCCAGCAAAGTCTCCGCGATTGTGGATCCGTCGTTGTTGCTCTTCGTATAGTCGTTTTGCGTAAATCCGGTGCCGAAGCTGAAGTTACCATTCGGCTGGCCGACGCTTCCTGTCACGTCGTGATACAGCGAGAACTCGCCACCATAGTGCAGGGAGTGGCGCCCGATCGTCTGCGTGATCGATGGCCCAAGATCGTACGTTTCGAAGATGGTTGCACCTACCGTGTTCCCCACAACGCCGCTGTAGCCATCCGCAAAGCTGAACTGCGGAGCGAAGTTCCTGCTGGACGTCGGAATGGATGGCATGGTCAGGCCCAGATCGCCCGGAGTCAACGTCGCAAGACCGGCGGCGACACTGCCGTTGGGTGACGGATTGGAGTAGCGGTTGTACGAAAGGCGGATGTCGCCAACGATACTGTTGGTGAAGACGTGCGTCAGGTCCAGGACGCCCGTCCAGTCGGAGCGCTGGTTGTCGATGTTGCCTGTGATTGCCGGCCCGGTGAAGCCGTTGCCGTTGCGGTACTCCTGGCCGCTCCAGAAGGCCAGGATGCCATAGAGCTTGGTGCGGTCGCTGAAGTTGTAATCCGCGCGCCCGATGGGCATGTTGTAGGTGTAGCGGTCCTTGCCATTGAAAACGTAATTGTTGATGTAGCCGGTGCGGTTAGGCGCGGGAAACAGCTTAAGGACAGCCAGGCCGATGGGGCTGATGCGAGCTGCCGGAATGATGTTGTTCGCGAACGGCAAGCGGTTGTAGGTGGAGCAGCCAGTCGCACTGGCCACTGCGCAGAAACTAGTGTTCGGATCGTAAATGCCGTTCTTTTTGCCGACTGCCGCCAGGTAATTGGTCAGGTTCACGCTGCCATCCGGACCGGGCAGCATGTCCGCCGTTGGAACCGATGTGACGATCGGAGCGGGAAGTACTTCGCGCCATCCTTCAAAGCTGAAGAAGCCGAATGCTTTGGCTCCTCTCCATAGCGGACCACCGACGGTTCCGCCGAACTGATGCTGATTGTGGAACGACTTGGCCACATTCTGCTGATTCGATTGGAATGTGTTCGCTTCCAGGATGGAGTTGCGCCAGAAGTCATATAACGTACCGTGAACATGTGGTGTGCCGGACTTGAGGATGGTGTTGATGGCACCGCCGCCCACGCGTCCGTACTGTGCGTCGAAGGTGACTGTCATCACCTTGAACTCCTGCACGGCGTCGACTGAAGGCGAGATGGTCCAGGTGCCGGATGGACCGCCGCTCTGGATGGAGATGGGCGCGCCATTCAGCATGAACTGGTTCGTGGTGCCGGGCTGCCCGCTGATAGAATAGGCGTTATTCACATCCCATCCACGATTGCCCGAGAATCCACCCGCGCCGAACTGTGTCTGCGTAAACCGCGCACCAGGAACAAGCTGAATCAGCTGGTAAACCTGGCGGCCATTGAGCGGCAGATTCTGCACCTTCTCCGGGTCCAGCACCGTCCCGCCGGAAGCATCGGTGGTGGACAGCAGAAACTGATCGGTACTGACCGTGACCTCGTTGGAGTTGCTGCTGACGCGCAGCTTGGCGGGAATATCGACCGTGGCCGACACCTGGAGCGTGGCCGTGTACACACCGCTGGCAAAGCCGGGAGCGGTGACCGTGATGGTGTAAGTATTTGGCTGTGCGAAGGGAACGACAAAGCGGCCCGCGTTGTCGGATCTCACGGTGTAGGTCTGTTCGCCGCTCTTGGCCTCGATGCTCGCACCCGGAATCATCGCTCCAGATGGATCAGAAACCGTCCCGGAGATGGTGCCCCGGTACTCCTGTGCCGCGGCGCAGGTTGCGAGAAGGAATAAGCCAGGTACGATGTAGCGGGTTGTGCGTATGCTGCCCATAAAGCCTCCTAAAGTGTGACAAGGTCAATGCGAGTCGACCGTTCGGGTCAACGGTACTCGCTGGTCACGCCAAAGTAAGCGAATGGTAACGTCAGTGTCAAATTGGGAATGTTGAGATCAAGTTTGCTACACAAACAACGATGTTGAGCATGTAAACCGGTACGACATCATGGGGTCTTTTTCGTCTGGTACGCCGCGACGGATTTTTCGATGATCTCGTGCGCGTAGCTCACGTCACGCCAGCCCTCGATCTTGACCGTTTTGCCTTCAAGATCCTTGTAGGTGGAGAAGAAGTGGACGATTTCGCGCAGTTTATGCGGATGAATCTGCTCGTAACTGGTGATATCGAAGAAACGCGGATTGGCACAGCCCACGGCCAGCACCTTTTCGTCGCCTTCACCGTTATCCACCATTTCCATCAGGCCAATGGGACGGACCTCCTGTAGGCAACCAGGAAAACTTGGTTCGTCCACCAGCACGAGAACGTCCAAGGGATCACCGTCGTCACCCAGCGTGGAGGGTAAGAACCCGTAATCGCCGGGGTAGTGCACCGGGCTGTACAGATTCCGGTCCAGTTTGAAGACGTGCAGCTTCTTGTCATACTCAAACTTCATGCGTCCCTGGTACGGGATCTCGATCACTGCGTTTACAATCTCAGGCGACTTGGGTCCCACTGGCAATTCCAAATAATTCGGCATGGATGTCCTGTCTGTTTCTACTGTTCCCTTTAGGGTTTGCTGCCGCGTAGACAGTACGCCTCTGAAGGTTCAACGGCAACTCGCCCATCTTACCCGCCGGGCATCCCCGCTGCCAAACGTGCTGCTGAAAAGCTATTCACTGATGCATCTATACTTTAGCCATGCGCGCCCATGTCTACGTCACGCTTAAGCCCACGGTGCTGGACGCCCAGGGACAAACCATTGCCAACGCACTTCGCAGGCTGCACCATCCTCAGGTTGAATCGGTCCGCCAGGGGAAGTATTTTGTGCTGACGTTAGCGGACTCCCTTACCGGCGAGCCAGCCCGCGCCGAAGTCGAACGTATCGCAAGTGAAGTCCTCACCAATTCCGTGATCGAAGAGTTCACCTACACGCTGGATGCGTAGATAGCCGTCGCACCAAAACCGATAAGAGGCGAGCAGCTCGTTCCCAACATGCCGTCGCCAATTTACCTGCGGTAGTGCAAAACTCTCAACCGCAAAAGTGATGCTGCGCTGCTTCAACAGAGCTATATCGCGTCAGCCGGACCTGCTAACGGATCGGTCAGGAGTGGTCTGCGGACCGAAGCGAAGCCGTAGAACGCGATGAAGATGTAGCAAAGTGCTGGGACGATGAAGGCGTGCTGGTAGCCGATGTTGTCGGCCAGCTTGCCATAGAGCAGCGGCAGCAGCGCGCCGCCAACGATGGCCTGCACCATCAGGCTGGAGCCTTTACTGGTGAGTTCGCCCAGGCCCGCCAAGCCTAAGGTGAAGATGCTGGGGAACATGATGCTATTAAACAGGCCGACCGAAAGGATGGTCCACATGGCCATCGATCCCGTGCTGAACATGCTCGCCAGGACGAGCAGGCAGGCAACCAGCGCGCAAATGCCCAGCAGCGTCCCGGTGCGCACCCTGGTGAGGATGGCCGAACCGATGAACCGGCCGACCATGGCTCCGCCCCAGTAATAGCTGACGTAGGTGGCGGCGGCGGCGGCGGTAAGGTTGCCGATCTCGGGCCGGCCGAAGTAGCCGATGAGAAAGCTGCCGATCGAGACTTCGGCACCGACGTAGAGAAAGATGCCGGCAGCGCCCAGGAGGAGCCACTTCTGGTTCCAGATACTGCCGCCGAAGCCGGCGATGGGGCGCATGTCAACAGTGAGGTGCTCCCGGTTATCGAGCTTCACCATTGCCAACAGAGCCGCCAGGAGCACAAGGATGCCGGTGATGATGAGGTATGGCGTTTGTACGGTTCCTGCCTGTTCGGCGCGATAGGCCTGTAGTTGCGGTGCGGTGAGCGAGGTTAGTTTGTTGAGCGCCAGGGGCGCTGCGGCGCCCAGAATGAAGAGGCCCCCGAGCTTGGGCGCGATGGTGGTTCCGAGGGAGTTAAACGCCTGCGAGAGGTTCAGGCGGCTGGATGCTGTTCCGCCAGGGCCGATGCTGGTGACGAACGGATTTGCCGAAACCTGCAGAAAGGTAATGCCTGCGGCAAGGATGACCAGCGCTCCCAAAAAGAGCGCATACGAAGCCAGGTGCGCGGCGGGAATGAAGAGGATTGCTCCGGCTGCCGCGACGATGAGGCCGATAACCATGGTCTGCTTGTAGCCGCGATACTCGACCAGCTTGCCACCGGGAATGGCAAAGATGAAGTACGAGCCGAAAAAGGCAAACTGGATCAGCGCCGCCTGCGCGTTACTGAGCGCGAAGATGGACTTAAGGTGCGGAATCAGAATGTCGTTCAGGCTGGTAAGAAAGCCCCACATAAAGAACAGCGTGGTGGCAATGGACATGGCACGGTAGTCGGTGTGCGTGCGCGTCGAGTAGTTTGGGGCAGTGGGCGAAGAGACAAGGGCCATCGTGTCAGGTATCGTTTCCCGGCGAGCAAAAAGCCGCTCAGACCGTCACAAAGCAGGGTAGCGCGTCTTGCGGTCAATCGTCACGCAAACTCGCGATTCCAGCGGATGCTTTTTGCATGAGCGACGAGGCAGGCATCCCCAAAGAACAGGCTGCGATGGTGCCGGAGGGCTACGACGCATGTTTTCGCAAACAGTTAAAGTCTGCTCTGCGTGAAGCGGATGATCCTGATGCGCCGCGGTACACGCTGGAGGAACGTAACGAGAAGATACGTCTGCTTAAGGCTGCACAGCGGGCTAACAACTCTAGAAGGCAAGTTGAAACTCGTACTGACTTCAAACGCTCCGTCAGATCGCGAGACATGCTGGAGCTATCTTTACCATTTCAGTGAAGCAGCGGCGGAATGAACGGATGCGCTGATCGACGGGCATCTTCGTCTTTTCCTTAATACCCCACATCTGTGCCGTTCTGAGGCCGCCGATGGAACGCGAGAGTTGCCCATTGCAAAGACGCGGCTCATCGCTATTTATCGCGTTGAGCAAGACGGGGTGCGAGTTCTGCACATTCTTCATGGGGCACAGGACTGGTCGGCGCGGTTCTAGGATTTGAGGTTTATGAGAGCCACTTCAGCAGGCGGATAACGCCCATGCTGGCGGGTTTGCGATGTGCAGATACCTGCGTGCGGCCGTGAATTTCCGCGCGATGGTCGCGATAATGTTGGTAGGCCCGCAGCAGCATGGCTTCGTTGGTCAGCGTGGGCTGCCAGCCTAGTTCGCGCTTCGCGCGCGACGTATCAAAAACGAAGTTCTCCGCGATCATTTTGTAATGATAGGGGCCAAGTGGCGAGATGCGCAGATGGTGCGCAGCCATCATGGCCGCGATGGTGGGTCCTTTTGGCAGTGAGCGCACGCGGCTTCGGCTGCCACCCGCCGCAATAACGCTCTCATAGACGGCACGCATACTTTGCACGCACTCTGAGCCGACGTGAAACAGTCCGCCGCGGCCATGGTGTGCGGCAAGGATGCAGGCAGTCGCGAGATCGTCGGCGTAGATGAACTGGTACTGGTTGCCACCATCGCCGACCACCCACACCGTCTTGTTGTCGTCGATGAACTCGTACAAGATGGCGAGCAGGCCTAGGCGGCCTTCGTCCATGATGGTAGGGCAGCGGAGGATGACGAGGTCCAGGTCGTCTGTGAATGCCTGCAGGCGCTGCTCGGCCTCCAGCTTACTGCGGCCATAGATCTCGACCGGGGCAGGAAGATCGGCTTCCTGCACAGGATGGCCAAGGTCGGATGCCCATAGGCAATTTGTGGAGACGAAGACGAATGGCTTGACGCCGTGCGCACGCGCTGTTTCGGCCAGCAGCACGGTCGCGTCCACGTTGCTGGTCCATAGCAGATTTTCATTGATGCGGGTACCGTGGGCCAGTTGTGCGGCGCAATGAAGCACCGCGCTCAAGCGGTGCTCTGCAAAAGTTTGCTGTACCAGAGACGCATCGCGCAAGTCGCCTTGGATGCTGGTCAGGCCGGCGGTTCCCGCGTCCTCATCGCGCTCGAGATCGATGTTGACGACCGTATGACCCTCACGCAGGAGCCGCCGCTTCAAAATACCGCCAAAGAAGCCTGACGCGCCGGTGACGAGAAAGTGCGGCATAGCACCATCATTTCATCACTTCGACCACGGCTCAACGACGGTTCCACTGCGTGTGAGCTGATGCCGGCTTTGCAGCGTTCAGGGTTCAAGTATCTTCAACAGGCCTTGCTCATCCAGGACAGGAACGTTCAACTCACGTGCTTTCTCCAGCTTGCTGCCTGCTTCCTCGCCCGCGATGACATAGCTGGTCTTCTTTGAGACAGCGCTGGAGACCTTGCCGCCTACAGCCTCGATGCGTGCCTTGGCTTCGTCTCGTGTCAGTGTGGGCAACGACCCGGTCAGAACAAAGGTCTGTCCCGCAAGCGTGGTTCCCACCGCCTTCTTTTCCGCGGTGAACTGCAGACCGGCAGCGCGCAACCTCTCAACCAGCGCACGATTGTTGTCGATGGAGAAGAACTCGGCAATGGTGTTGGCGACAATGGGGCCGATGCCGTCCGCCTTGACCAGTTCGTTCGCTGTCGCGGCCATGATGGCATCCATGCTGCCGAAGGTGTTGGCCAGGTCCTGCGCGGTGCGCTCGCCCACATGGCGTATGCCAAGGCCCAGCAGCACGCGGTAAAGCGGTGCTTGTTTTGAGCGCTCAATCTGTTGCAAGAGTGAGTGCGCGGTCTTGGGACCGACGCGTTCCAGGCCAAGCAGATCCTGCTCGGTTAGCTTGTATAGGTCGGCTACGGTGTGCACCAGGGCTTTGCGGGTGGGTTCCCCGGCCGTAGCTTCGGCCTTGTCCACGGACGGCGCGCCTGCTGCTTCCGCATCTGCAAGGGATATCGGATCGTTCAGCGGATGGCCCATGAGTTGTGACACCATGGCTTCGCCCAGGCCATCAATGTTCATCACGCCGCGCGAGGCGTAATGCAGCAGTTCCTCGCTCAGCCGCGCCGGGCAGCTGGCGTTGACGCAGCGGAAGTCGATTTCACCCTCCGCGTGGACGACCGGCTCCTTGCACTTGGGGCAGCGCGCGGGAAAGACGATCTCGCGGGTGCCGCGCGAGTGCTGTGCGTCCTCGACCACCTCCGTGATCTTGGGAATGACGTCGCCGCCACGCTCGACCGCGACGTAGTCCCCAATGCGGACGCCGAGCCGGGCAATCTCGTCAGGGTTGTGCAGGGTGGCGCGGGCCACGGTGATGCCGCCGATGGGGACCGGCTCCAGCGCGGCGACCGGCGTTAGCTTGCCCGTGCGGCCCACCTGGAAAAGCACGTCCAGCAGGCGCGTGACGGCTCCGCGCGCGGCAAACTTGTAGGCGATGGCCCAGCGCGGTGCCTTGCCGGTGAAACCCAGCCGGTGCTGCTGTGCCACGGAGTTCACTTTAATGACTATGCCGTCGATTTCGTAGCCCAAGGCGTCGCGCTTCGGCTCGGTTTCCGCAATAAAGGCAAGAACCTCGTCAATGCTATGCACGGTGCGCGCGTGTGGGTTGGTGCGGAAGCCTGCGGCTGCAAGTGCGTCGAGCGTGCCGGATTGGGTGGGGAGCAGGAACTCGCCGTCGTGCAGGAGAAAGTAGGCATAGTAGTCGAGGCGGCGCTGGGCGACGATGCTGGGCTCAACCGTGCGAAGGGTTCCGGCGGCGGCATTGCGCGGGTTGGCGGCGGGAGACTGGCCGGCGCGCTCACGTTCCTCATTCATTTTCAGAAAGGCAGTCTGCGGCATGACGACTTCGCCGCGGACCTCAAACGCTTGCGGCAGGCCAGCTTTTTTCAGACTCTCGGCGGAGAGTGAGAGCGGGACGGAACGCATGGTGCGCACGTTGCTCGTCACGTCCTCCCCTACTGAACCATCGCCCCGCGTGAGGCCGCGTTCCAGGCGTGCGCCGCCATGTTCGGCGGCTGTGTAGTGAAGAGCGAGTGACAGGCCGTCCAGCTTGTACTCGCAGACGTACTCCACCGGCTCATCCGCAGGCAGAGCGGCGGTCACGCGAGCGGCCCAGGCGCGCAGTTCGACTTCGTTATACGCGTTGTCGAGCGACAGCATGGGGCGGGAGTGCGCCACCTTCGCGAAACCCTCCTTCGGCTTGCCACCGACACGCTGTGTGGGTGAATCGGGGGTGAGCAACTCCGGATGCTCAGCCTCAAGCGCCTTGAGCCGGTTCATCAGCCGGTCGTATTGCGCATCGGTGATCTCCGGCGCGTCCAGCACGTAATAGAGGTGCTCGTGATGCTCGATCTCCTTGCGGAGTGCTTCGGTCTGCTGCGCTGGCGAACTCATGCTATTTGGATGGTAGCGCTGGGACGCTGCGTGCCTCGTTCTGTAAGAGCGAACGCGGCGTACGCAAAGGTTCCGCATCGGACGCGAGCGGATGCGCCATGTATGCTCATGGCGTGGAACCTGTTACCCACCTGCTGACAGGCGCCTGCCTGTCGAGAGCCGCCGGATTTCCAGCGCGAGCGCGTTACGCTACCGCTGCTTGCGTGATTGCGGCGGAGCTGCCGGATGCCGATTACGTCTACCGCTTGGGCGGTCCGCTGGTCTATTTCCAGCATCATCGCGGATGGACGCACGCGTTCTGGTCCTTGCCGCTGCAGGCCGCGTTCGTCGTGCTGTTGTTTTGGCTGCTTCACCGCACACGCCGGGCATGGAAGAAGCGGCGTTCGCTGGACGAGCCTGCGCCGGTGAAGTGGGCCGTGCTATGGGGTATGGCGCTGCTAGCCCTATGCAGCCACATCCTGCTGGACTGGACCAATAACTACGGTGTGCGGCCCTTTGCGCCGTGGAATCCGCGATGGTATGCGGGCGAGTTCACGTTTATTGTGGAACCGGTGTTGCTGCTGGTGCTAGCGCTGGCGTTGCTGTTGCCATTGGTCTTTTCGCTGGTGCAAACGGAAATCGGTGTGCGCCGTGCACGCTACAGCGGTCGCGGTTTGGCTGTGGCAGCCCTGGTGTGCATGGTCGCGATCTGGACATATCGCGCACTCCAGCGCGCCGACGCCGCCACGCTCGTGCGGGCAGAGGAGTTTCGCGGCGGCCAAGTGATCCGTGCCTCGATCAATCCTTACCCTATCAACCCCTTCCACTGGCATGTGATCGCTGAAACGCCGCTGAACTTCCAGAGTGGTGAGGCGGACACCAGGACGGGGATTCTGGATACGGACGCGCAACAAATATTCGCAAAGACAGCGGAGACGCCGTACACGCTGGCGGCGAAGCGCAGCTGGCTGGGTCAGGTGTATCTGAACTGGTCACAATTTCCGCTGGTGCAAGAGGCCGGCAGCGCGGCGGAATTGCACCCAGAACTGGATCTGCCGCCCGAAGAGACCAGGCTGCATGTGGTGCGGTTCAGCGATCTGCGCTTCCGGTACAACACCATTGGCCTGCGTGGCGCGGCACGCCCACCGTTAAGCGCCGAGGCATGGTTGGATGACCAAAAACGCGTCAGGCGTATTTTCTTTGGCGACGCCGAGCAGCACCTCCGCTGAATGCCGCTACGCTATGGGAGAATAAAGATATGGTGTATCTGGTCCTGATCCTTGCCGTTCTTAGCCGCGTGCTGCCGCATCTGCTGCACCTGACCGGCGCGAATGTGACAATGGCCGGAGCAGGGTTGCTCTTCTTTGGAGCGAATCTGCGGCGCGGAAATCGCGCGCTGGCACTGCTGGCCGTCGCCGCGCTGGCCGCGACTGATTACTGGCTGACCGTCTATGCGTATGGGTATCCGTTTCACGTGGCCAGCTATCTTCCGACGTGGCTCTGGTACGGCGCGGTATGTGTTGGGGCCTCAGCGTGGCTGCACCGCAGGCATGGCGTTTTGCGCGTGGGCACCGCAGCACTGCTCACGTCTTCAAGTTTCTTCCTGCTGAGTAACGGTGTGGTGTGGTTGCGCGGCACTATGTATCCGCATACGGGTGCGGGATTGGGTGCCTGCTATGTGGCGGGTCTGCCGTTTTACCGTAATGATGTCGCTTCGACGCTTGTGTTTTCCGCTACCTTCTTCGCATTGCCCAGCGCAGTTGCCATCCTGCGGCGTGCGGCGCACACACTCAGCAGTCATGATGTAACCGCCGCCTGATCGTATGCTCAGCCGCAATCTGTACATCCTTGCCGGAACGCTCCTGTTCTTCTCGGCACTTTCGTACGTGATGGGAGCAAGCGGCTTAGCGCATGAACCGGGTGCACCGTCGGAATCGAGCCTGTGGCACATGATCGGCATCGTGTTGCTGCTGATGGCGTTGTTTGTGGCATTGCTTGGCGTGCTGCAGTCGATGTTTGAACAGGCGGACCGGCGCACTCCCGGCGGCCAGGCCGGCGTGCGGCGCAGATATCTGGAGAGCCAGGCGCACGCGAAACTCCAGAAGCAAGGCAAACCCGGCCGCCCCAAGCTCCCGTAAACTGGAAACGAATGGCTGCCGTCTGGCGAGGGGATCCAATGTTCGAAGTTACAGTCGAAGCTCACTTTTCTTCCGGACACTACCTGCGCGAGTACTATGGCAAGTGCGAAAATCCGCATGGCCATAACTACCGCGTGTTGGTGACGCTGGCTGGCGCGGAGCTTGAGAGCAATGGGTTACTGCTCGACTTCAAGGTGCTGAAAGACATTCTAAAACCGGTGGTCGGCTATCTGGATCACCAGATGATGAACGATCTGGAACCATTTACCCGATTAAATCCATCAGCTGAGAATCTGGCGAAGTACTTCTTTGACGAGACAAGTCAAAGGCTTGCCGGCGTAACCGGTGGACGGGTTCGGGTGAAGTCCAGCACGGTGTTTGAGACAGATACGTCACAGGCGACGTACTACGAATGAAAGAATGGCTTTGTAAGTAGATGCGCCTTATCGAGTTATACAAATCCGTACAGGGCGAGTCGTCATTCACTGGCGTGCCGTGCATTTTTGTCCGGTTTGCGGGGTGCAACCTGCGGTGTGCGTGGTGCGATTCGACCTATACGTTTCAGGGTGGCGAACCGTTCACTGAAGATGAGGTGGTCGCGAAAATCGAAGCGCTTGCTCCGTGCACCCTCATTGAGTTCACCGGTGGTGAACCCATGCTGCACGCCCGCGAATTGCTGCCGTTAATGGATCGTCTGTTGAACGACCAAGCGACCAAATATACGTTGATGATGGAAACGAGCGGCGAGCGTCCGCTGGGCGACGTGCCGGTCGCCGTGCACAAGATTGTGGATGTGAAGTGTCCCGGCAGCGGCAGCGCGTTTGGATCGTTCCGCATGAGCAACCTCGACACACTCACGGTGCGGGACGAGGTAAAGTTCGTTCTGCGCGACCGTCGCGACTACGAGTTTGCACGCGACTTAATCCGCGAGCATCTTGCCTCACGCATGAGCACCGGGATGCTTGGCGGTATTCTGCTGTCGCCCGCGTTTCTGCAGCAACCCTCGCCTCTGCGCACTGCGGACAACATGGAACTGGACGCCCGCGACCTGGTCGGCTGGATGCTGGAAGACGGTCTGCCCGCAAGGCTGTCGCTCCAGGTGCACAAGTTCATCTGGGAGCCGCAGAAAAAAGGCGTGTAGCGTCAGGCGTATGCTTGGCGTTCATCAGCTGCTCGCCTAGTCATTGCATCGTTTATTAGCGGCAGTCTTTTCTAATTCTTATGTGCACCTCCAGCGTGAGCGCTGCATAGCGGTCTTTGCACAATTTACGTTGTCATCCCGCAGCGAAGCGGAGGGATCTGCATTTCGCTTCACCGCGATGACAGATTACTTACTTAGCCAACGAATACGTTACCGTAACTGTCGATTCCACCGGAACAGCAGTGCCATTCAGCAGAAACGGCTTGTAGGTCCATTGCTGCACGGCGGTGATTGCGGATCGTGTAAGCGCCTCATCAGGCGATTGCAGCGTCGCTATTTGCTCCACGGTCCCGGTTTCACTCACGATTACGTGCAGCACGACGGCTCCTTGAATCGCTTTCTGCTTGGCTTCCACGGGGTAGACGGGATTCTCCTTATGCAAGCTGTTGCTGGCAAGCACGCTCGCGGCAATTTTCAGCGGCTGGCCGTCAGCGGGTGCGGTGAATGGCATGCCAGGGAGGTTCAAATGTGCAAGCTGCCGTGCCTCTTCCCTTAATCGCATCTGCATCTCGCCCGTCTGTAAATCGTCCAGCATCTTCTTCTGCTCGGTTGTGAATGTCTGTGCCTTCAGTTTCATCGCGCGATCCATCTCGGCTTTGAACTCCGGCGAACTAAATTGATGCTGTAGCTTCTTTATCGCTACCTGTTGCTTTGCTGACATGGCATTCAGTTCGGCCTGGGTCGGCAGATCGACATTTGCGCTGTCAAGTCCCTCGAGTTTGGTGGTATCGGGAATTGCTATATAAAATCCCATCTTTCCAGAGACGTCCACAGCCGCAAGTGCCTGCTCGGCGGCCGTCATCGCCTCACGCGCGGTTGCGATGGTATCGCGCGCCTCATCACTTGTAGCTTTCTGCTGTGCGTCGGCCAGTTGGCGTTGCGCGTGGCGTAACTGTTCGCGCGCGTGTTCGTTGGAAAGCAGGCGTGGCGACGCGGCACTGGCTTTTGGAGATGGTGTTTGCTGCTCCAGGCTGGTCGCCGGAACAGACTGTGCGGCATGCGCGTTTGGTTGGGTGACTTGCTCACTTGCCAGCGCAGGCTGCACTTGCAGCATTCCCGCTGCCAGCGTTGCCGATGCAGCCACTGTGAGACATCCAACCACGCGCACTGCGTGGCCACGAACCACTCTTCCGTTCCCGTCCATCAACATTCGCATACGTTCCTCCATCGTTCCTTCCCTGTTAAACAGTTCCAGCCCTATTCCAAGCAGCCCCGTATTGAAGAACCGAAGCGCCTCCCACCGCGAGGGAATCGTTGCCGCAGCGCGCCCCGCGATCTGCAGCAATGCCTCTGCATACGTCTCAGGCGAACCCAGCGTGATGGCGGCCTCCGCATCGCAGGCCATCTCGCGTGTTTGCCTGATCCGTCGCGCCATCCAGAATGCCGCCGGGTGAAAGCTAAGCGGCAGCAGCAGCCACGTACATGCGGCGTTCAGCAGCAGATCACGGCGCCGCACGTGCGCAAGCTCATGGGCCAGGATGGCATCTATTTCCTCGGTCTTAAGATCGTGGAAGCTCCTCGGCAGGAACAGGGAAGGGCGCATCACACCTGCAACGGCCGGTCCTGGAATCTGATCACTCAAGCGGCATGCCGGGACCGCGATGTGCAACTGCGCGCAACGCAGACGAAGCTGGTCTAAAACCGCATCGGGCACAGCAACCGGTGAAGCATGCTCCACGATGCGCCGCATTCGCCGCCATGAAACCATCAAACGAATTGCAAAGAAGATCGTGAGAAGCAAATAGCTTCGAGCGGCGATGTGCACCCACTCTGGCTGAAGCGTAAGGCCTACAGGCTGTAAACCATGCTTCACGCTTGCATGGTGATGAAGAAACCGCACCCATCGGCTTTCACGTTGCAACGCTGGGAACTGACCCATTTCGGTGAGCGCGTCCAGGCTGACTGTTGCGTGTTCTCGGTTCGCTTGCAGCGCTACGGAGAGCGCTCCCCAGGTGGCGCCTACGGGCAGGAGCACGCACAGCAACAGCGTGACGCACCAGAGTGTGTGCGCGGTTCGCACATGTGGCCGTCCGATGCGGATCGCGACCCATGCCGCACCTGCAAGCAGCGGAACCTGCCATAACGCATGCACGGCAAAGCTCGCAATCACCTGTTGCAGGGTTTCCAGAGCGGAAGCGAGCGCATGAAGGTTCATCGTGCACTCTCGTCTGCTGCGGCTGCCTTCCGGTTTGCTTCGGCAGCGTGCAGGGCCTTGCGTGCGCGCTGCAGGTCATCCGCCCCGACATGGCCCGCATCCACCATGGCCAGCAGCATCGCCTCGGCTGAACCCCCAAACATCCGCTTCAGCAGATCAGCGATAGCCGAACCGGCGGCGCGCTCCCGTGACACAAGGGCGCGATAGCGGTACGCCCTGCCCTCTGCCGTGCGCTTCACCTTGCCTTTACGCAAGAGGACCTGCAGCATCGTCTGCACGGTGTTGTAGGCCAGGCTGCCCTGAAGCTGTGGAACAACCTCTGCGGTGGTACTTGGACCTGACGCCCACAGCACCTGCATGATCTCGAGTTCGAGGGGTGTCAGGCCATGTTTGCCAGTGCTCTTTGCTGCGGCCATGCGCGAACTCCTATCCACTTAGGAGTAAGAATGCGCCCGCACCTGTATATTGTCAACTAAATTCTTAGGTGGCACGAACGGTCTACCAGAGCACGCCAAGAACGGGCTGCAGGGGCTCTGGAACCGAACGCTCACCGAGCGCCTGCCGCAGGTTGATCTCGATGGTCCGGGCCATCGCGCATAGCGGAATATCGTAGATGGTATTGTCGAAAGGGTCTTCGAGGTCGCGGCCAATTTTGTCCAGTGCCAGGAAGATAAAGCCTACCAGCGTGGAACCCAACGGCGTAAACCATCCCATATTCAGCACCAGTCCCAGCGGCAGCAGCAGGCAATACATCTTGATAAACAGTTCCGGGAAGAAATCATACTGCTTCGGCATGGGCGTATTCTTGATGCGTTCCGAACCGCCTTGCATGTCTGCAAGATCATTGAGCGTGCTATCCAGCGAAGACCATTGCAGGCTGTCGATCCAATCGTTCTCCAAAGCTTTGCGTGCCAGTTCGCCCTGCCAAAGCTGTAATGCCATCGGCACGCTCTTCTGATCTCTTAGCGCTACCAGGTCCTCCCCGGTCAGGATGCCGTGCAGTTCGTCCAGCGGTGGCAGGCCGCGCAACTGCTGCCGCAAGGCATGCACCCAGGCAATCTGCAGGTACACCATACGGCACTGCATGGTGCGCACCGCGCCGTGGTCAGCTTCCTTCTGCGGTGCCATCGCGGTCAGTACCTGCCGCGCCCAGGTTCGCGAGTTGTTGACGATGCCGCCCCAGATGGTGCGGGCCTCCCACCATCGCCCGTAGCTGCTGTTATTGCGAAAGGCCACGATCAAGCCAATTGCGGAACCAAACAGTGCCAGCGGAAGATGGGGCATGGCAACCCACTGCCAGTGGGCTACTTTAAACAGCAGCACAATTACCGCGTCATAAAGCAGCAAGAGCAGAAGTGGCATGCCCACGTATTCCAGCAGACGCCTGAGCTGCGGCGCGTGGGGAACGATCATGCGTTTGCGCCCGTGCCTGTAGCGGCCTGCTCACGCACTGACACAAACCGCTGGGTGCCTTCATCAAAGACACGCACATCCCCGTGAGCGATGTCATACACCCAACCGGAGATAGTTAGGTCTCCGCGCGCCATCGCACCCGCCACGGAAGGATGCGTGCGCAGGTGCTGCATTTGTAGCAGTACATTCTGTTCGGTCATCGTCTGTAGAGTCGGCGTGCCTCCGTCCACGGTTGTGGCCACGCGTTTTGCGGCGTCTGCGTTGCGCAGCCAACTCTTCACTGTTGGCATAGCGTCCAGCGTGCCCGCTGGAGCCAGGATGCCTTTCATCGCGCCGCAATCCGTGTGGCCGCAAATCACAGCGTGCTGGACCTTCAGGGCGTCTACGGCGTATTCGATGACCGCGCTCACGCCGCCCATCATTTCTCCGTATGCCGGAACCATGTTGCCGATGTTGCGTGCGACAAAGAGTTCTCCCGGCCCGCTAAACGTGATCGTTTCTGTATCGATACGTGAATCCGCGCAGGTAATCAGCAGGGTATGCGGCTTTTGCGGGTTCGCCGCCGCTGCCTGATATTCCTCTTGCCGGCCGGTATAGATCTCACGCTGAAACCTTAGAATGCCGTCCCGTAACCTGTTCAGGCCTTCTGCTTGCTTGTCCGTCACTAAACTGCTCCTCTGCGTGTTCCCATTCGACCGGTACGCCGGTTAAGGTTCTTCAAGATGCACTGTCTGTACCATGCAGTGAGCGGCCGAATATTCCTTACGATCAGCGTACGTATTCCTTACGATCAGCGTACGGTGCTTTATGCCAGTGCAGCAACACGGCTAAGGATTTTGTGTTCTAACACGGGATACCCTTGTCTGACACCTGTACGTTTGGGTGCATGTCTGAGGTCCCGAGACCTAAAGGAGAGTTTCATCATGACCATGCCTGAAGAAACGGTTGTGCTGGCGCCTGAGCAGATCGCGAATCGATGCGAGGTGCGCCACGCACTGAACAGGCGGCGTTTCCTCAGTGGCGCAGGCATGGCAGGCGCGGCGGTCGTGGGTGCGGCCTTGACCGGATGCGGCGATGCTACGCTGCCCTATGTCGATGCCGCCGGTCAGGCCGAGGTGGATGTGCTGAACTTCGCGCTGAATCTGGAGTATCTGGAAGCGACGTTTTATAGCTACATCGTCAACGGCAAGGACCTGGACGGCAGCCTGACTGGCGGTGGTCCCGCCCCCACCGGCACGCCCAGCCAGATCACGTTCCCCAACGGGCAGATCAACGATCTCTTTGCTTCGATTTACTTTGATGAGATGGCGCACGTTTCCGCCTTGCGCACCGCGCTTGGATCCGTCGCTGTAGCGCGCCCGCAACTCAATCTCGCCGCCCTGGCCACTATTTCAGCGGGCAACTATCTGCAGATTGCGCGTTTATTTGAGGATGTGGGTGTCACCGCGTATATAGGTGCCGCTGCGTCTCTTACAGGCAGCAACTCGACCGCAGCGGCACAAATCCTTGCCGCCGAAGGCTTCCATACTGGAGCGTTGCGGCTAGTAGTCATCCAGCAGGGTGCTCCGTATCCGGCCAACCTGGCGGGCTACGTCCCTCCCGACGGATACGACATCAAGCCATATGACCCGGGAACCGTAGCATTGTCTGAAGCGGGTCCGACAGTGGCCAATGGCGGTTTCTTTGCGACGGCAGCGAACGGCACCACCGGTCAGAACTATATTTATCCCGGATTTGCGTACCGGCGATCCTCGTCCCAGATATTGGCGATCCTTTACGGGAGTACGGTGGCGGGAACGGCAAAGGGCGGCTTCTTCCCGAATGGATTCAACGGCAACATCAAATCTGTGTAGCAAATCGCGGCGTGTTCGCCAGAAGCGTTGGTATCCTGTCATGGTGCGTACTTGCGCTTTTCTTCTACTCCTTGCAACCTTGCCGCTCTCCGGCTGCCGTAAAGCGCCTGAGAGCGCGGCCGCAGCAACTCGTCCTGACCCTAGCCGCTTGAACGAGGTCCGGCACGATCTTGGTGAGATTCCGCCGCCATCGAAGAACCTGTATATGTCAGTGAGCTCGCTGAGCGAGTGGGAGAACCCGTCTTTGACCGTACAGGAGAGGATGATTTCTATCCATGTGCTGATGCCTGACGCGAACCCCTCCGATCTGGGCAGGGGCACCATGTTGCGCCCGGAGGCGGCACGGCGGCAGATACTGAATGTGGACGCGTCAAATCTGGCGGCCGCGCTCACCGCAATTCCAAAGGAAGCATGGCCCTATGGCCGCGTGGTGGCGATCGAAGAGGCACACGACGCGCCAAAGTCCGCGCAACCGCAGCTCCGCCGCACCATTGAGCAAGCCATGGATACCCTGCAGAACATCGGCGTGGTGGCGGATGAGTGGAACAATAACCGGCCTGTAGGGGTACGCTAGAACGCCAATGCAGGGTGCCATCCCGCAGCGAAGCGGGGGATCTGCATCTGCGTGGGAGCCACTGCGGCGGCATACAGCCGCAGTGCTTACGCTCCCAGCAACGAATCCAGAAAGGCATCGGAGTCAAACGGCACGATGTCCTCCATCTTCTCGCCCACGCCCGCGAAAACTACGGGCAGCCTCAACTCTCGTGCAATCGCGATGACAATGCCGCCTTTCGCGGTGCCATCCAACTTGGTCAGCACAATGCCGGTGACGCCCGCACTCTCAGTAAACAGGCGCGCCTGCTGCATACCGTTCTGCCCTGTTGTTGCATCAAGGACCAGGAACACCTGGTGCGGAGCGCCGGGCACCAGCTTCTGCGCTGTGCGCCGCATTTTATCGAGTTCCGCCATCAGCCCGGCCTTGTTATGCAGCCGCCCGGCGGTATCCACGATCACGATATCCGCGCCACGCGCCTTGCCTGCGGCCAGCGCATCGTACAAAGCAGCCGAAGGATCGCCGCCCTGCCGCGTCTTGATGATGTCCACGTGCGAACGCTGCGCCCATACCTCCAGTTGCTCGATGGCGGCAGCGCGAAATGTATCTGCCGCGCACAGCAATGCCTTACGCCCATGCGTGCCGTAGAGCGCCGCCAGCTTGCCGCTGGTGGTGGTCTTGCCGGTGCCGTTGACGCCCACCATCATAATCACCTCAGGCGGTTGCACGGGATGATTCGTTGGCTGCTGCACACGGTCCAGAATGGTGCGCAGTTCCTCTTTCAGCATGGACCTCAGATCTACGGTGGTTGCCTTCTCACGAAGGGCACGCGTCCGCAGACCGAGCATGATTTCCTGAGTGGTGATGGCACCGATGTCGGCGGTCAGCAGCACGGCTTCAAGCTGGTCAAGCGTGTCTTCATCAACGGTGCGGCCCAGCGCCAGCACGCTGTCCAGCGATGCTCCAAGCTGATCGCGCGTGCGGCTGACAGCGTCGCGCATCTTGCCAAGAAAGTTTGCCTCTTCTTCTTCAGCGGAGGCGTAGCCACCAAAAGAAAGGGTCGATGTCATGGGACGGAGACCGAACTCGTTGCGCTGCGTCTCGTTCCCAGGCGTGGAGGGATGCGCGGGAGCGAAAGATACATCTTTCGTTATTGCTTCCGGCCCAAGCTCATGCGCAACGGTCTCGTCAGCAGCCTGACGCAGGGTCTCGATCGTCTGAGCTTCTGGGCTGTCTAGTGGCAGGATGCCGACACCCTCAAGCTCCAGCAACTCGAACTCGGTGCGTGGAGCAAAGCTGGTGCTCTCGGCCTCATTCTCGATTGCTAACCCTAATGTTTTGTCAGAGAGAGCCGCGGGATTTTCCTGTTCTGCGGACGCGGCCTCACCGGTTACCGCTTGGCGCACGCGTTGGAAGAAGCTGGGCTTGCGCGGCTTGTCCACGGAGCGGTTGAAGAGCGAGATCGGCATGGATCTAGTTTACGTCCGCCTGTTTACGCGCCCGTGCTACTCATCGCGTCCGGGACGTGTCATGAGGGCATGCATCGCATCGAGCGGGGAGCGATGCTCATGCAGGATGGCATGTATCTCGCGCGTGATGGGCATCTCCACACCCTGCCGTTCAGCCAGACCAAGCGCGGCGGAGGTGCAGCGGACGCCCTCCGCTACTTTCCCATTCAGGTCGCCAATAATTTCGGGCAAGGTGCGGCCCCGGCCAAGCTCCACGCCGACAGTGCGGTTGCGTGAAAGCGTCCCCGTGCATGTGAGCACCAGGTCGCCGTACCCGGCGAGACCAGCCATGGTTTCCTGGCGCGCACCGCATGCAACCGCAAGCCGGGTAATCTCCGCCATACCGCGCGTGATCAGCGCGGCAGAGGCATTGGAGCCGAGTTCCAATCCGGCGACAACGCCAGCTGCAAGCGCGATGACATTCTTCAGCGCTCCACCAAGCTCCACGCCTGTCACATCGTCATTCGTATAAACACGAAGCGATTGGGAGGAGAAATCGGTTTGCAATCGCCGCGCTACATCGCCGCTTTCTGTTGCAAGCACAACGGCAGTTGGCAGTGCTGCCGCGACCTCGCGTGCAAACGATGGCCCACCAAGCGCCGCATACAAGCCGCGTCCTGGCGCGTTGACTGAAAAGACATCGTGCATGGCGTGAAAAGTGTGGTCTTCGATGCCCTTCGACGCGGAGACAAAGATTGCATCGGAATGCATTGCCGGATCAATCTGCTGAATCACTGTGCTCATGTGCTGCGAAGGCGTGACCGAAAGCACGATGTCTGCAAAGGCAACCGCATCCTGAAGCGATGACGTGATGCGAAGATCGATGGGCAGAGTAAAGCCAGGCAGATAGCGCGTGTTTCCCCGTGTGCGCTCCATCTCAGCAGCGTGTAACGATGTGTGAGCCCACAGCGTCACGTCGTGCCGTTGCTGGCGAACCAATGAAAGTGCCAACGCCGTACCCCATGCACCCGCGCCGAGGACTGCGATGCGGCTCATGCGGCGGGATCGACCCCGGGTTTTGCTCCGAACTTCGGCTCTGTGCGAGCACGCAGCCGGCTGATGTTGCCATGATGCTTGACGATCACGAGCAGCGGAATCGCGAGGTAGACAAGATCGACGACCAGGCGGTGCTTGTGGTCGCTGAGGATCGCGATGAGCGCCATCGTAACCGCGCCAACAAGGGATGAGAGCGAAACATAGCGCGTAATGGCGAAGACCACGGCGAATATCAACACACTAAACAGCGCCGTAAGAGGCGTGAGCGCCAGAAATACGCCAAGCGCCGTTGCGACGCCCTTGCCTCCGCGAAAGCCGAGCCAGACAGGGAAGATATGCCCCAGAACAGCGAACAACCCCGCCACTGCCGCAACGTCATAGCCGTTGGGAAAACCCATCGGCAGGGCGAGATGCTGCGCAATGACGACAGCAATCAGTCCTTTGAGCGCGTCCAGCACGAGGGTTGCAATTCCGAGTGCCTTTGCGCCAGAGCGGGCGACGTTGGTGGCACCGATATTGCCGGATCCCGAGTCGCGGATATCTTCATGGCGAAAGATGCGAACCAGCAGATATCCAGTCGGAACCGACCCGATCAGGTACGCAATCGCAAGCGTGAGAATCCAGAGGGCAAGCGGTGTCATGGCCGATGTCGAGTGTATCAGCCGCTTATGCAAGCCTCTGCCGCAGCATGACGAGTGCGTGCTGCGATGCGAACCATCGGACGCGCTCGCGATCACCTAACAGGTTGAACTCGCGCACATCTGTCTGCGTTTCGCTGGCAAGACTGATGTACACGCGGCCAACCGGCTTGTGCGGCGTCGCTCCGCCAGGTCCTGCAATGCCAGTGACGCCAATACCCAAGTCCGCGCCGGTACGCACGCGAATGCCTTCGGCCAGCGCGCACGCGACCTCCTCGCTAACGGCACCATGCTGTTGAATCGTCCCGGCAGGGACATCGGCGAATGCGGTCTTTAAAGCGTTTGAGTAAACGACTGCACCACCTACGAACGATTTGGACGATCCGGGAACACCCGTGAGACGCTGTGCAATCAGGCCGCCCGTGCAGCTTTCCGCTGTGGCAAGCGTCAGATTGCGCGCGGCCAGATGGTGAAGCGCAACCTGCTCCAGGGAGTCGCCGTGGGAAAAAACGAGGTCACTGACGACGCCCTCGCAGCGTGCAAGCACCTCGGCAACGCGCGCTTCTGCTTCCGTGGCCGATGGCTTTGCGCACAGGAAGTGGAGTTGAATCTCGCCCTGCGTGCTCAGGATCGTGGTTTGCACGTCAGGGTATTGGCCGTAGATAGGCGAGGTACGCGCATCCACTTCGCTCTCAGGCACGACGGCCATGCGCAACTGCCCGGTCGCGATATGCTGCTGGGGAACCACACGCGCGAGACGCGGCCGTACCTGCTCGGCAAAGAGCGCGGTCAACTCTTTTGGCGGACCAGGCAGCAGCGCGATGTAGCGTGGCCTGCCTTCGTATGTGGTTGCGATCCACTGCCCGGGCGCGGTGCCGTTGCTGTTCGGCAGCAGGTCGGCTCCATCGATTACGTCGCCCTGCTTGTAGTTAATCTCGCGGATGGCGATGCCACGCTTTGCGAATCGCTGCTTCAACGTTTCAACAACTGTCGAATCGCGTGTCAGCCCAACTTCCAGCGCAGCGGCCACAGCCTCGCGCGTCAGGTCATCCTCGGTGGGGCCGAGTCCGCCGGAGAACAAGACAATGTCCGCGCGGCATATCGCAATCCTGGTTGCATCCGTAAGCTGCGGGAGCGAGTCGCCAAGGATTGTCTTGAACGCAACTTCCACACCGAGCTTGTTTAACTCCGCTGTCATCGCCAGCGAATTCGTGTCCTGCCGGTAGGGTGTCAGCATCTCGCTGCCTACGGCTATGATTTCAGCAATCATCCGAACAGCTCACTGTGGGTTCCAAGGCGCACGAACGCGATCGTCGACTCGCCTTCATAACGGTAGATCAGGAGAGAATCTGAAGCGAGATGACATTCCTCCACGCTTGTCTCCAATTCCGTGGCCTTGCTCAACGAGACAGCTGACCTTCGGCCTGTAAATCCACCTGATACAGCGCACCGTTGGTAGCGAGGGCCGCAGAGCCGTCTTCCGTAAAGGCGAGACCTACCAGGCCGCTGCCACTGACAGCGATGCTCGCTTCTTTTTTGGGAGTGATGCGGATGATGCCACGATCCCCATGCAGCGACGCCGCGACATAGACATTCCCGTCCACATCCAGCGCCAATCCCTGCGGACGGCCAAGGCCCCGGTACCAGGTGCTAACGTCGCCTTCGGGCGAAACGGCGTAGATCGCCTCATTGCTGCTCGTGGTCGGGCCGGTTACCAGCAGTGTGCCATCGTCCGTGAAGGCGAGATGGTAGGCCGACACCGAAGGTTCCAGCGTGGCAAAGACGAAGACCGCGCCCTGCGTGTTGAGCTTGAAGATGGTGCCGCTGCGGTCGCCGACGTAAAGATTGCCGTCATCGTCGAAGGCCAGGCCCGTCGCGATGCCCATGCCTTCTGCCCATTGCGTCATCGCACCCTCTTTGCTGATGCGGTAGACCGTGCCCTCCACGCGCGACGAGCAGTAGAGATAGCCATCCGGGCCAAAGGCAAGACCGCTGGCGTTCGCCAAGCCGCGCACAAAGGCCCGGCTCTGGTACTCACGGTCAATGCGGAAAATCGACACCGGCACCTCCTGCCCGCGCGACCCGGAGAAGGTTGCGTACAGGTTGCCGTCCGCGTCCACAACGGGGTTTGTGATGGGGTGGAGATTCTCCGCAAGTGGCAGGGCGATGCTGAGTGGCAAGGAGTTAGAGCGCTGATCGCCAAGGCTGATCGTGACATCGCCGGAGATGGTGCCGTCGGGCACGCGCATGGTCACGCGCTTGCCTGAGGTGAAGGTCAGGGGTGCAAGCGTGTCTCCCACATGCACGGCAGGCCGCAACGCGCTCGCCAGATGTTCGCCACGCAGATCAACAAGTCCGTCCGGCATCGCCGCGGCAGGCGAGAGCGTGACGAGGTGCGGTGAAGAGACCGAGCCGCGCAGGTGACTGAGAAGCGCCATTGATTTAAGCCTATGCCTTTCCGCAGCAGCGACGCAAGCAGGCTTAGCCTCGCTAGTGAAGCCGCGTCGAGTGGTGCATTAGCTGCCGCACAATGATGATCTGCTGGATAAGCACTTGGAGGATCAACGCGTAGACGCCCGCGGCCAGGTCGTCGACCACGATACCGGTGCCCTCCGGCAACCGTTCCAGGCGGCGAATGGGCGGTGGCTTCAAAATGTCGAAGACGCGGAAGCAGAGGAGGCCAAGACCGGCAAACGGCATGGTAGGCAAGCATAGGGCCAGCGTGAGCCACTGGCCCGCGACCTCATCAATGACCACGATCTGCGGGTCCTTGCGGCCACTCTCACGCGCGACGCGGGTTGCAGCCGGAATGCCGATGGCTGTCGCCACCGCAGCCATGCCTAACGTGATCAGCGGCAACCAATGAAGCGGCACGTGCCGCGCGACTGCGAACCAGACAAGCGTCGCCACGATGGAGCCGTAGGTGCCAGGACCGGGTTGCAGATATCCCGCGCCAAAGAAGGTGCCGGCAATCCACGCCCACCAGGTCTTCTTTGCAATAGGCGTTGGAGTGCCGGGCACGCGTTAGTTCTCGTGTCCGCGATGCTGTTCGCGTTCCAAGTCTTCCAGCAGGTCCGGGTCAAGGATGGGCGACGTGATCCGGTACTCGCCGCTGGCCCATTTGCCGAGATCGATCAGGCGGCAGCGCTCGCCGCAGAAGGGGAACTCGGCATCGGCTGCGGTGACGAGTTTCTTACAGGTGGGGCAATGGAGAGCTTTGTCAGGCATGGTCGTATATGTGTCCCTACGACTTGACTGCGGCCATCTGCGCGCGGCGAGCCGACATGTTCTTCACCATGCCGTCGTACATGGCCTTCGCCTGCGGGCTGCTCTCGATCAGCTTGAGCGTGTTCGGCATGAACGGGTTGCCGGTGGCTTCTTCTGAGAGTGCGGCAAACTTCGCGCGGATGAAAAGTGCTTCGCCCTGCGTGGCCAGGTACAGGTCGCGATCGACAGCGCCGTGCAGTGGAAGATGCGCCATGCCCTCCCAAAAGCTGATGACCTGCCGCCAGTAGGCGTTATTGGGATTGGCCGGGCTGTGGATCTCCTTGAACTCGTCTGCCGTCAACGGCCAAAACTCAAAGCTGACGAAATTGCGCGCCTTGCGCATCACTTCTTCGCGGCGAAGGTCATACAACTTCAGGATGATGTCTGCGTCTGCGGGTGTTGCCATGTGTGTTTCCTTAGATGGACTTAGTCCAGTATTCTTGCGACTACGTCGTAGTCGTGTGCTTCGGTGATTTCCGCGCGGTAGAAGGTGCCCGGGACCAGGGTTTCGCGGTCGCCGAAGTCGTTGATGAGGACGTGGCCGTCGATTTCCGGTGCCTGTTGCATGGTGCGGCCTTGCCACAGCAGTTCAGTCTCTTCAGACGAGCCTTCGATCAGCACTTCGACCTCGCGGCCAACCTGCGCGGCGCGTGCCTTGGCACTGATCTTAATCTGTGTGCGCATCAACCGGCGGCGGCGCGCTTCGATGGTACGCTTCGGTACTTTCTCACCGAGGTCGAACGCGGCTGCACCCTCCTCGTCCGAGTAGGAAAAGACGCCCAGCCAATCAATCTTCGCCTCGCGAACGAAGGCTTCAAGTTCCGCGAACTCCGCATCGGTTTCGCCGGGAAATCCCACAATGAACGATGTGCGGATCGCGATGCCGGGGACCAGATCGCGCGCCTTCTCGATCATGCGCAGAAAGATGGCACCGGAGCCGCCGCGCTTCATGCGCTTCAGTACGGTTGCGGAGGCGTGCTGCAACGGTACATCCAGGTACTTGGCAATGTAGTCATGCGCGGCGATGGTCTCTAGCAGGCGCGTTGTGACCTTATTGGGGTAGGCGTAGAGGAAACGCAGCCACTTGATCCGGCCCACGCCCTCGACATGCATTGTCGCCAAGGCTTCCAGCAGGGTTGCAAGTCCGTCACGCAGGCCGAGGTCTTCGCCGTAGCAGGTGGTGTCCTGGCCGATGAGGGTGATTTCGCGTACGCCCTGCCGCAACAGGTTTTCCGCTTCGTTCAAGATGGACGAGATGCGGCGCGAGCGAAACTTGCCGCGCAACTGCGGAATGATGCAAAAACCGCAGGGATGATCGCAGCCTTCGGCAATCTTGATGTACGCCGACGCGCGCGGCGTGGTCAGGATGCGCGGCGTCTCGTCAGAGTACAGATAGCTCGGCAACGCGGCGGTTGCACCATCCCAGGCATCACGGCTGAAGCGTCCTTGCTGCTCACGCAGATCGCCTTCCGGGCGTGAGGTCTGTTCCGGCAGGTCAAGCTGCGAATGCTTGCGCACCGCGCTGCTGGCGCGGTCGATCAGGGTGCCGGACTCTGCTCCTGAAGCCCGTTCTAATTCGTCTGGGTTAGCTTCGCGAACTTGGGCTCTCCCGCGGTTTTCAGGCGCTTCGGTGAGGATGGTGAAGGGTGATGTAACTGGCAGAGGTTTTGGCTGCAGGCCTGCTGCGGCAAGAATGCTGTCCAACTCACCTGTGCCCAGCACCGCGTCCACTTCCGGGATGTTCTTCTGGATTTCGTCGCGGTAGCGCTCCACGAGGCAGCCGGTGACGATCAGCCGTTTGGCACGGCCGCCGGTCTTGTGCGCGGCCATCTCCAGGATGGTGTTCACGCTCTCCTGCTTGGCGCTGTCGATGAAGGAGCAGGTGTTGACCACGATGATGTCGGCGTCCTCCGCCGCATGGGTCAGCTCGGCACCGGCGTGATGCACCATGCCCATCATCACCTCGCTGTCTACAAGGTTTTTGGGGCATCCCAACGACACAAAGCCGATGCGCGGGCGCACCGGTAGCGCTGGCGCATCCGGCGGAGCGGTACGGAGATCGTCAATGAGTTCAGCAAACGGCACTCCCTCTAGTCTACCGCGCCTGCGATGCTAAACTTATCGAGTGCCGGGTCCTACGCGACGCAATCCCGCCAACCCCGCCAGGTCCGGAAGGAAGCAACGGCAACGGGCTAGTGTGTGCGCAGTAGGTCACCCGGCGCTTTTGCGTTAACCCCGCGACCTCTCCCATGCCACAATTCCTAACCCCCAAGTGGGCGCTTGCCGTCCTGTTTCTTATTGACGGTATCGGCTTCGGCACGTGGGCCGGCCACATCGCGGTCTTCAAGCAGGCACTGTCCATCAGCAATGGGCAGCTCACCATCGTGCTGGTGGCCGTGGTTCTTGGGTCCATCGTTTCCATGCCGCTGGCGGGGCAACTGGCGGCAGTCCGTGGCAGCCGCTGGATGTGTGTGGCCAGCATGCTGGTGTATCTCCTCTCTATCCTGCTGCTCAGCCGGTCCGCGTCCCTGCTCCTGCTGGTGTGCTTCGGCTTTCTTTTTGGGGTGACAAAGGGCGCCGTCGACATCGCCATCAACACGCAGGCAATAAGCCTGGAACAGCCGGGCAGGCGTTCGGACATGAGCTTCCTGCAAGGCTGCTGGAGTGTGGGTGGCCTCACGGGTTCGGCGTTGGCATCAGTTCTGCTCCGTCACGGGGGAACGGTGCCACGTGACCTGCTCATCTCGACGGTGCTGCTTACGTTCTTGGCAGCGCTTAGTTTGCCTGCGCTGGGGCACGGAGTCGCCGCTGCTCCACGAGAACGCTTCCAGAGACCTGGCCGCAATCTCCTGCTGATTGGCCTGCTCGCCTTCGCTGGATTGATGGCGGAGGGTTCAATTTCTGACTGGACATCCGTCTATCTCCACGCGAATCTGCACCTCAGCCTGTCTCTGGCGGCGGCAGGATTCAGTGTCTACGCTGTGGCCATGGCGGGCATGCGCTTTACCGGCGACTGGCTGGCGGAGCGGCTTTCCGGCAAGCGCCTGCTGTTTCTCAGCGGCTCCCTCATCGCATCCGGGATGGCCATTCTGCTGCTTTGCCGTTCACCGTGGATGGCCGTCGTCGGTCTGGTGCTGGCCGGCATGGGCACCGCGAACGTCGTGCCGGTGCTGTGGACTGTGGCAGGCCGGGATGCCATCGGCGCGGGCCCGGCGATCTCCATCGTCGCAACCATCGGTTACTTCGGCTTTCTTTCAGGTCCGCCGCTGATTGGATCACTCGCGTCTGTTGCAGGACTTGGACACGCACTTTGGGTGCTGGTCGCGGCAGGCGTCATGCTGGCACTTTCGCCCCTGCTGCTGCGTAGCGTCGCGTGGCAGGCCGCACCTCAAATTCCGCAGGAGGGTCAAATAGCGGGTGTGTAAACCTTCGCAACGGGTATGCTCGTTTCTGATACTGAGCGCCTACATTGAAGGCGCGGAGGAAAACTCACGTTGAGTCTGCAGTTGAAACCGCGTGTTGCTGTTCGCGCCAAGATTTCGTCTGTTGGAAGCTATGTTCCGCCACGCTTGCTGACCAACGCCGATCTGGAAAAGATGGTCGATACCAACGACCAGTGGATTCTGGAGCGGACCGGTATTCGTGAGCGGCACGTGGTGGACGCAGGCGTGGCGACTAGCGACCTGGCCACCGCCGCGGCCAGACGATGCCTCCAGGCACGTGGCGTGGACGCAAGCGAGGTCGATTGCATCATTGTCGGTACGGTGACCCCTGACATGCTATTTCCAGCGACCGCTTGCCTGGTCCAAGCCAAGCTGGGGGCGTCGAAGGCGTGGGGTTTCGATCTGTCTGCAGCGTGTTCCGCCTTCACCTACGCGTTGCAGGCAGGCGCGAAATTTGTCGAGAGTGGTGCGCACAAGAAAGTGCTGGTCATTGGCGCGGACACCATGAGTTCTATCGTGGACTATACCGACCGCTCCACCTGCATCCTCTTCGGCGATGGTGCCGGTTGCGTGCTGCTGGAACCATGCGAGGATGACGAAGTCGGCCTGGTTGACTTCTGGCACGAGGTGGATGGCTCAGGCGGCCCAGCACTGAACATGCCTGCGGGTGGCAGCCTGCACCCGCCAAGTATTGAGACGGTGACGCGGCGTGAGCACTATATCCGGCAGGATGGGCCGACGGTGTATAAGTTTGCCGTCCGCAAGATGATGGAGGCGAGCGAGCGCGTTTTAAACCGTAACGGCATCAGCGGATCTGACCTTGCCGCCTTTATTCCACATCAGGCGAACAAGCGAATCATTCTGGCTACCGCGGAGCGGCTCGGCCTCGCGGAGGAGCGCGTCATCATCAACATTGACCGGTATGGCAACACAACCGGTGGCACGATCCCGTTGGCAATGGGAACGGCGTTGGAGGATGGCCGCTTGAAGAAGGGTGATCTGGTGCTGCTGGCCAGTGTCGGCGCAGGGTTCACCGTGGGTGCCACCCTCTTACGCTGGGAGTTTTAGCTGTTGTCCAGCTACACCATAAACAGCTTGACAGTAAATAGCTTTTAGATATATCTATTAGATATGGATGAGACGCTCAAGACGACCACCTCTGATGCCCTGCTTGGGCTGTTAAGTCTTGGAGCAATGTCTGGCTACCAGATTCGCCAGCTCATCGATGAATCGATCGGCAACTTCTGGACGGAGAGCTACGGCCAGATCTATCCCACGCTGAAGAAGCTGCTCGCTGAACGCATGATCACGGCAAAAGGTGAGTCGCGTGGCCTGGCGGCAGAGCGAACCGTCTATTCGCTGTCTGCTGCAGGCCGCCGCCGCGTGCAGGATTGGTTACAGCTTCCGGCGCATACGCGCACACCCAGGAATGAATTGCTCTTGAAGCTGTTCTTTAGCGGGCTTGTTTCAACAGAAGTCGCGATGCGGCAGGTAGAGACTTTCCGAGCGCAGCAGGAGCAGCGTATCGCCCGCTATGAGTCGGTGATTGCTGAAACGGCACGCCGCTATCCGAAACACGCGCATCTGCCCTTCTGGCAGATGACCGCGAACTACGGGCTGCACGAGGCACGAGCTCTGCTGGCGTGGTCTGAGGAAACGCTGCGGACGCTCGCAATGTTGCCGCACGCGGCGGGACCGGTGTTGGTGAATCAAGAGTCGAAGCGCAAGGAGCTACCGCATGAACTCGCATGATCCGGTCTGGATGCATTCATTACTGATGATTCACATCGCTGCCGGAACGGGCGGTTTGTTGCTGGCACCCGTGGCACTGGCGACCGCGAAGGGCGGCAAGCAGCACCGGCGCTGTGGCATGGTATACCTGTGGTGCACCGGCGTGATCGCGGCGACAGCGATTCCCATGGCAGTCTACCGCCCGGTGCTCTTTCTGGCGCTAGTTGCTGTGTTCAGCTTTTATGCTGCTTTTTCCGGCTATCGCGTCCTGAAGCTGAAGGCGCTGACGCGCGGCGGCAACGCCCAGCCGGTGGACTGGATTGCAGCCATCCTGACCTTCGGCAGCAGCCTGGCACTCGCGATCCTGGGCTGGTTCCGCCCGGATATCATGCGGATGCCGCGCGTGGTGCCGGTCATCTTTGGCCTGATCGGCATACGGCTCGCCTATGCGGAAATGAAGAGCTTCATCGTAAAGCCGAAGGAGAAGATGTTCTGGTGGTACACGCACCTGGGTAATTTCATCGGAAGCTACATCGCCCTCTGGTCAGCCTTCAGCGTCGTGACGCTGACGCAATATTTCGGCAATGCCTGGTACGTCTGGTTGTGGCCGACCATCTTTGGCGTGCCCGCGATCATCGCAACGGTGGCTTACTATTCCCGGAAGTTTGCCCCCAGGCAGAACCAGCCCGCCGTTGCTCCCGTGACCACGTGATCGAGCAAGCTTTGCGACTGTCCTGGAGAGGTAGTAGGCCCCCTCAAGCGCCAGCAGCGGAAGCGAGGCGCTGCCCTGCACGGTGGCTGCGAAGCTTGAGCAAAGCGTAGATGATGCCGAAAACCACGGATCCCCACACAACGACCAGCAGGATCCAGCCGTATTTGTCCGCAAAGCGCAAGTACATCGGCATAATGCGACGACCATAGTGAACACCCAGCCAGGCATAAAAGGCGTGGCGAACGAAGCGGCTAATCGTGAAGCTGAGATAGTATCGGCCACGCGGCATTTTGAGCGCGCCGGCTGCAATCAGGAATGGCATCAGCGGTGCTGGTGGTGGCAGAAGAGCCGGCAGGGAGACGGAGAGCAGGGCATGCTCCTCTGCCCAGTGCGTCATGCGTTTTCTGAAACGGCGGGGAATGTACTTTTCTACCAGCGGCATGCCACCCGCGGCTCCCGTCTGATAGCTGATGGCGGCACCGGCAACTGATCCCAGAGTTGCGACAAGAGTGACCATGAACCATGCGTGCCGCTGCGCCGCCAGCAGGACGACCAGAATATCGCTGGAACCCGGAATGGGCAGGGGAATGGGCGACGAGTCGATGACGCAGATAAAAAACAGTCCCAGTAATCCGAGCTTGAAGAAGTAACGCACCAGCTTGGGTCCCGTAGTGGATGACTTAGCGTGCGTACTCACAGCCTGGGAAGCAGCGTCGGTCGGGTCAGCCTTTTGTAGCAGCGTAAGCAGCATGGGTTTCTTGTAGGACGCCGTGTAAGGGTTGGAAGTCGCGCGGGCTAAATCATTTGCAGAGCATATGCGGGCAGAACGCCATTCTGTTCTGCCAGTTGATAAAAGTAATGGATGGCACGCATGCAGTCCGAATCCAATGAATAGTGAATATTCCTGGTCAGGTACTCGCGGATGACGCGCGCTGGCAGCGCAGTGCGGGGCTGCCACTCGGAAACGAGGTCTTCGGTGTGGAGTGAACCAGCATCACGGGAGGCAAGAAGGTCGGTGTACACCTGATCGCGGCTGATGCCGCATCGGCTAAGCGCATCCGGCTGCACTGCCCAGACCGCAGCAACCCAGGGCAGACCGGTGTGTTGATGCCATAGTTCGGCAATGTCGATCCATGTGCAGTCCGCAAATTCGCCGCGGTGATCGCGCGCTTCCAGTGCCAGCAGGGCAGGATCGCCAATAAGAAGCGCGGCATCGTGGCTGACGAGCATCGTTCTGAGGTTTGCCGGCTGCTCCTGGAGCAGAGGAGCGTTGCCGTAAAACTGCTTGAGCAGGATGCGGACGTATGCGGTCGACGAGCGTGATGCCGTGTCGGCTGCAATTATTTTCAGGCTGGTAAGAGATGCACCGGGGCGGAGAACCAACTGAATCGAGCGCACGCGCCCATGCGACGCGATCGTGCATCCTGGAACCGCAGCGACCTGGGGCAGGGAGGGGAGCGCGGCAATGGGGATGAGGCCAAGATCGGCTTCGCCGGTTTTCAGTTCAGTTGCGCAGAGCGATGGCAGTGTGTAGTGAACGTGGTAGCGGGTACGGAGTTGGCTCGCGGCGGGTTCGTGTTCGAAGTTCCACAGCAGAGGCGCTGGATTAAGGAAGCTGATGGCAGCGACACGGAGACGATTCGAATTGTTGGGTGACGGTGCCAAGCTAGTGATTGGATGAGATTATCGAGCGCTTCGGTGTTGGGCCGCGAAGCCATATACCTTGCAAAGGTGGGCACTGAACCGCCGGTCCTCATTCTTGTCGAGTGTGAGCCCACCGGTGCAGCCATTATCGGTGTTGGCGCGGATGATGTATAACCGTCGCACCGGAGAAAACTTGACACTAGCGATAACGAGCAGGCCGGATCAGGCAACGTTGGGGGATCGCTCGGCAGAGGACCGCCTGGCGTGGCTGGCACTTGTGCTGACGCCGCAGATGGGTGCCACACGAACACTGCGCGCCATGTCATTGCTGTCTTCAGCAGCGCAGATATTTGCCGCGTCGCTGACTGACTTGGAGGGGCTGGGGCTACCTGCCGTGTCCACGCGATTCATCTTTGAAGGCAAGGCACGGGCGGCGGCAGAGAGCGAATCGCAGCGCTTGGCCGAGCAGGACGCAGGTTTCCTGACGCATGATTGCCCGGGCTACCCGGAGAGGCTGCGCGAGATCTACGATCCGCCAGCGGTGTTGTGGTATCGCGGCGACACGTCCGTGCTGGCCGTTCCTGGCATCGCCGTGGTGGGCACGCGACACCCAACACCCTATGGCGCGGGCATGGCGCAGATGCTATCCCGAGAGTTGGCCGTGCGTGGGTTGTCCATCCTGAGCGGCATGGCTCGCGGTATCGACACAGAGGCGCACAAAGGCGCGTTAGAGGCCAAGGGCAAGACCGTGGCGGTATGGGGCACGGGTGTGGATGTGATCTATCCCAAGGAAAACAAGAAGCTGGCTGAGCAGATCTTGGCCAGCGGAGGATGCCTGCTCAGCGAGTTCCCCCTGGGCACCTTTCCCGCTCCGCAGAATTTTCCCGTCCGCAATCGCGTCCTCAGCGGAATGAGCGTGGGCGTGCTGGTGGTTGAAGCGGCCGAGCACAGCGGGACACGGATCACGGCGCGGTGCGCGATGGAGCAGAATCGTGATGTGTTTGCAGTTCCAGGCAATGTCACCAACAAAGGGTCGTGGACGCCAAATACCCTTATCAAACAGGGAGCGAAGCTGACGGCGACGTGGGAAGACGTTTGGGAAGATTTGCCCAGCCAGGTCAGGTTGGACCTGGAAGACCGGCTGGGAACCGCATCTGCATCCGGCGAGGTGTCCAGCGCATCCTTATTCTCCGAGAGGGATCTGGCACCACTGGAACTTATTGTGTTTCAGCAATTGAAACACGATGAGTCGGTGCAATTGGACGAGCTGATCGAGCGGCTGGATGGGCAGTTGCAGTCGCCGGAGATATTCACAGCGCTCTTTGAGCTGGAGTTGGCCGGACGCATTCGGCAAATGCCGGGAAAGCACTACGTGCGAACCTTTTAGGCATGCCGCCGGTCACTTTGTAGACCTTTCCGGAACAGGATCGGTCGAAGAGGACATGTGTGGCAGCGTGACGCGCCGCGCAAAGCGTGGTAGCGTTCACCGTGATAAGCAAAGTTTCAGGCAGAGGCGGTCTGGGTACCGCGTTGCATCTGGGCGCGAGATGCGTGGCTGGATCACCAGTGGAAGCAGGAAGAGCGTATGAGTAAGAATCTTGTGATCGTGGAGTCGCCTGCAAAAGCGAAAACGATCAACAAATATCTCGGCAGCGACTACATGGTGGAGGCCTCACTGGGGCACATCATGGACCTGCCAAAGAACGATATTGGCGTCGAACTGAAGCACCGCACCTTTGAGCCAAAGCTGATCATTTCCCCTGGCAAGGAGAAGCTCGTCGACCGGCTGAAGAAGCTGGCCAGCAAGGCCGATGCCGTTTACCTCGCGCCCGACCCGGACCGCGAGGGCGAGGCCATTGCCGCGCATCTGCAATTCCAGTTAGAGCCGGCCATGAAGAACAAGGACCGTATCCAGCGTGTGACGTTTAACGAAATCACGAAGAAAGCTGTCATCGACGCGTTCAGCCATGCTCGCAAAGTCGATGAAAATCTGATGTACGCGCAGCAGACGCGGCGCGTGCTGGACCGGCTGGTGGGATACGAGATTTCGCCCTTGCTGTGGGACAAGGTGCGCCGCGGTCTGTCTGCCGGACGCGTGCAAACAGTGGCTCTCCGCCTCATCGTGGACCGTGAAAACGAAATCAAACGCTTCAACCCGGTCGAGTACTGGCCAGTGGACGCGAAGCTGAAGCCTGGTGGCAAGCAGGAGTTCGTGGCCAGGCTGTATGCCGTTGATGGCGAGCGGATCAGCGTGGAAAACGTGGGGGTTCCCGCGTTGCCGGACGGCGGCACCGCAGAACAGGCTAAAGCCCAGATGGAGCGCGCCACGTGGACTGTGATCTCCGTCGAGGCGAAGGAGCGCAGGCGGAATCCACCCGCGCCGTTCTCCACGTCACGGCTACAGCAGGATGCATCGAACCGGCTCGGCTTCAACGTCAAGCGAACAATGGGTGTGGCGCAGCGGCTCTATGAAGGTGTGGAGCTTGGTAGCGACGGCACCGTCGGTCTGATTACCTATATGCGTACCGATTCAACACGCGTGGCACCCGTCGCGATTGACATGGCACGTGAGTACGTTCAAGGGCTTGGTACGCAGTACCTGCCTGCCAAGCCGAATGAATTCAAAGGCAAGAAAGACGCACAGGATGCGCACGAAGCCATCCGCCCCACAAACGTGGCGTACACCCCTGAGAGCATTAGCCGGTACTTGAGTGATGAGCAGTTCCGGTTATACGACCTGATCTGGCGGCGCTTTGTGGCCAGCCAGATGACTCCTGCTGTTTACGACCAGACCACAGTTGAAATTAAAGGACGCGCCGGCAGGATTTATCAGGTTCGCGTCTCTGGCTCGGTTTTGAAGTTCGATGGCTTTTTGAAAATCGCGGATCCGCGCACCGCAGTAGCGGGTCCTGCAAAGCAGAACGAATCCTCCGATGGAGAAAATGAAGGGGCAGATACCGCATTGCCAGCACTTGCGCAAGGCGAGGCGCTGAACCTGCTGGAGGTGTTGACCTTGCAGAAGTTTACCGAGCCGCCGCCGCGCTTCAACGAAGCTTCCCTGGTGAAGGAACTTGAGGAGCGCGGCATCGGACGGCCCTCCACCTACGCCTCCATCATCAACACCATTCAGGACCGCGATTACGTCAAGAAACTCGCGCGCAAGTTCGTGCCTACCGAGATCGGCATGGTGGTGACCACGCTGCTGGTCAAGAACTTCCCCTACATCTTCAACATGGACTACACCCGCCGGCTTGAGGAAGAGTTGGACGGTGTGGAGGCTGGTCGCGAAAAGTGGACGGATCTGCTGGACGGCTTCTACGACCACCTGACCGACGAGATCAAGGTTGCGGAAAAGTCGATGGAAGACATCAAGCGCATGGAACACAGCACGGAAGAACTGTGCGAGAAATGCGGCTCACCGCTGATCATGAAGTGGGGCAAGTTCGGCTCCTTCTATTCCTGTTCGGCCTTCACTAAGGCAAAGCCAAAGACGATTGCAGTCTCCGCATGGAAAAAGGATGCAAAGGCGACGGCACAGCGGGTGACAGAAGCATTCGAGTATCCGTACCTGGTCAAGGGGATGATCGATGATGCTGAGGCGAGCAGCGAGCAGGTGCACAACGAGAAGGAATTGCCTGCGGCGCTAAAGTTGGCCGCAACGCGCGGCAAGAGTATCCGCATCGAGCCAGAAAGCTGCGACTTTACCAAGGAGAACTTCGCCGACAAACCCGACTTGGCTGCCATGGAAGCGGGTGACGCTGAAGAAGAGGAGTTCTGCGAAAACTGTGGCAAGCAGATGGTGCTGAAGAACGGCCCATGGGGACCCTTCATGAGTTGCCCGGATTACAGCGCGGATCCGCCCTGCAAAACTGTCCGCCGGCTGAACCAAAAAGTCCAGCAGAAGCCGCCCGAACCTACCGGTGAACCATGCCCGGAATGTGGTATGGAGCTGGTGAAGCGGCAGGGCAGCTATGGGGAGTTCGTCTCCTGCTCCGGCTACCCGAAGTGCAAGTATGTAAAGCAAACTCTTCTGGATGTACCCTGCCCAAAGTGCGGCACCGGCAAGCTTGCTGAGCGTAAGTCCAAGATGGGCAACGTCTTCTACGGCTGCACCAACTATCCCAAGTGCGACTTCACCAGCAATCTCAAGCTGATTGCCACGCCCTGCCCACGCGGCAACAGCACCTACCTGCTGGAGGTGCCAAACCGGGCAGACGGTACGATCCATGAGGTGTGCCCGCACAATCATGACGCGCTACCAAAGCGGCGTCCGAGGAAGGGTGCGGCACCAGTTGAAGAGCCGGTCGATCCAGTAGTGTGCGACTTTGACGCGCCGACTGGACGCCCCGTGCCAGTGAAGGAGCCGGTGGAAGTTCCGGTCTTGCGACGGCCTGATCCAGAAAAGACGCGGCCACTAGCCGAAAGCGTCGCATAGGGATCGCTCCATCGATTGTTGATTACACAAATAGAGTCTGAGTCTTACGCCTTTCTGGTTGCTCTAATGGGCAGCATTGGTTAAAAAGGTAGCAGCATGCGAGACAGACAGGCGTGTGCGCCTGACGGCAGCTCTTGTGACTTGCCGTAATTCTTTGAAAGTGTGAACGTGCGATGGCGAAGGCAGTGTGGAACGGTCAGACAATGGCCGAAAGCGAAACGTATCAAACTGTTGAAGGCAATATTTATTTTCCGGAAGAGAGTGTAAAGCGTGAGTATCTGCGCCCCAGTTCCACCTCGTCTTCGTGCCCATGGAAGGGCCAGGCGCGCTATTTCACCCTGTTGGTGGATGGGCAGGAGAACCCGGACGCGGCATGGTATTACCCGGACCCTAAGCCAGCGGCACGCCAGGTAAAGCATCACATTGCTTTCTGGCGCGGTGTGGAAGTGTCCAAGTAGCTTGGCAACAGGTTTGATAAAGCACGCCAGATCAGGAGTGGTTCAAAATAACCTAAGACGAAATGTGCCGGGAAGAGCTAAATATATGACCGGCTGCACGGCGCAGGTGGTCTGGCACATGCGGATGGATAACGCCACGATACATCAGGAGACTCGCTGTTCCAGCGGCAAGGATCAGGACACCGACCACCATGAGTAGAACGCCAATCCAACGTATCTTCTGCCGGGGTTGAGCTTCCTGGCGGTTTCGGCGGACGGCTTCCGCAAGTTCGACCCAGGCGTCCTCAGGCTGCTCGGTCTGAAGGCCGCTTGCACGGAGTGCCTCGACGAACCCGCGCAGAGTTCCATCAGAGTCAAGACCACAGTGCTGTGCATACGAACGCACAATTCCACGATTAAAAACGCCTCCCGGCAACTCTGAGAACCGGCTCTCCTCCAGGGCGTGCAGGTGGCGCAATGAAACGCGCGTTGACACGGCAACATCATCCAGCGTGATGCCGCGCCGTTCACGTTCTTGTCTTAGCTCCTCCCCAAAACGCATGCGCTTGCTTGCCTAGCCTGTCGCTATCGATGAGAACCTGTGCTGAATTGGATGCCGTGCCGAACCTAGGCGCATGATAAGACCACGGCTGGTGAGCAGGAAAGCAGAGCGCATCCTGCGTGACACGGTGGGGTGCTCTCAGCACACCAAAAAAGACTTCGCGCGCAAGATGCGGATGGTAATGCGAACAGCGGATGATGATACTAGTGGCATGCATACGCTACCCTCCACACTGTCTGCTATGCCGTTCTCAGACCAGCCTCTAATGAAGACCAGCGATGACCTCCGCTGGCGGGCATTGCTGCTGCGTTCAAAGGCACTGCTGCCAGACGGCACGCCAGACCATTTTCTGTATGGCGTAACAAGCACCGGCGTGGTCTGCAGGCCTGACTGCGCAAGCCGGCGTCCGCAGCGAAAAAATGTGCACTTCTTCGATACGTTCGCGGGGGCGCTTGCGGCGGGTTTTCGGTCCTGTCTGCGTTGCCGTCCTGGCGGGATCGCTCCAGCACAGGAACTCGCAGGAAAGATCGATCGTGTCCGCTCTTATATTGAGCGCTATGCAGACGAGAAGCTGCTTTCGCTTGCGTCCCTAGCGAAGGTTGCCGGGCTGAGTCCGTGCCACTTGCAGCGCACGTTCCGGGCGGCCATGGGTGTGTCGCCAGCGGAGTATACGCGGCGAGTACGCACAGAGCGGTTCGCGAACGCGCTCGATAGGAAGAGCGTGACGAATGCTGTGTATGCAGCAGGCTTTGCGTCGCCGCGTAGCGTCTATGGCAAGCGTGTAACCCCGCTGGGCATGACTCCGACAGCGCGCAAGCAGAAGGCATCGGGTGAGAAGATTCGGTATTGTTTTGCGGACTCGCCGCTTGGCCGCATCGTGGTAGCGGCCACGGATGTGGGTGTGTGCTCTATTGCGTTCGCCGACACCGATGAGGAGCTTATGGCTGAGCTGCGCGAACGCTTCGCAGCTGCGACGCTGTACCCCGATGATGCTGCGCTGGCCGATGCTGTGTCGCAAGTACTCGAGTCAATGCAGGAGCCATCCACTGCACTGACGTTCCCGCTGCACGCACGGGCCACCGCGTTTCAAGAGCGGGTGTGGAAGGCACTCCAGGAAATTCCACGGGGCGAAACACGTTCCTACGCGCAGGTTGCGGCTGCAATCGGCTCTCCTACCGCCGCACGGGCAGTTGCACGCGCCTGTGCCACAAATCCTACAGCCATTGCGGTGCCGTGCCATCGCGTTGTTGGAGGAGACGGCTCACTGACCGGATACCGTTGGGGCAAGGACCGGAAAAAAAGGCTGCTGCAATTAGAGGGCGCTTCGCCAGACGGCACGCGGCTCTAAGCAGGCGGCACGCTCCCGCCCGTGTGCGCAGGTGCGTGCCAGATGTGCTTAGAAGTTGAAGGTGGCCAGCAACGTAATGGTACGAACCGCCGAGGAGCTGCCGCCCGGGCCGAAGCTGTTGAGCGAAATCGAGCGTCCGAAGAGGTTCTTGGATGGATCAGGGTTATAGGCTGACAGACTGCCTACAGGTGTGGAATACGGCACGTAATTGAACAGATTTTGGATTTGTGCACCGACGTTCAGCGTATATTTGCGACCGGAACTGTTTCCGCCGCCGAAGCCGCCTCCACCACCACGGCCTCCACCACCGCCACCGCGTGGACCACCTCCACCTGGAGGCCCGCCGCCCGGTCCACCGCCACTTGCGGCTGCTGCCGCACCGCGCTTCTCGCCGAAGCCGAACACCTTGACAGCGCGCAGGTTGAAGCTGACGTTTGCGGGTCCGGTGCAGTAGCCCGGGGAAACACGGTTCGTAGACGTGACATTGACCGCCGTGAAGTCCAGGGCATTCTTGCAATTACCGGAGACGCCGTTTGCGAATCCTGCACGATCATTGATTCGAGTATCCCCGTTCAAGTCTGTGCCAGTGGTGATGTTGTAGAAGTTTCCGGAGCTGGCATTCAGAAAAGGGCTGAAATTGAACCCAAAAGGTGACTGCCAGTTGCCGAAGAGGAAGACGGAGTTACGACGGACGAAGAGAGCGCGGCCGTAGTCCGTGTGTGAATTCAGGCTGTTGGTCGGAAAACTGTCTGCACCATTGGAGTTGCCATCCGCACCGCTCAATGCGTAGAAGCCAAATACGGAGAACCTGTTGGAGAGCTGTGAACGGACATTGACAAGCAACTGATTCTCGCGGAAGATGCCGCCTGACTGGTACTGATAGACGAACTGGCCATTACTGCCACTCACCGGGATGGAGCGTGAAAGATACTGGTGCACGCCAACGGTATTAATGTAGTTAAAAGAAAGTGTGGTGCGGCCCGGTAGTTGCTGGTCGACACCAATGGCCGTCTGCATGTTATAAGCGCTGCGCAAACCAGGGCCAAGCTGGTAAACCGTATTGGAGACAGGTGCTCCGTTTCCGCATGGAGCCACGTTCGTCGGACTACAGCCAACGCCTGGCGAACGGTAGATATTAATGGTCTGGTTGATGCCGTTTTGCTGATATGAGTTGATGACATCGCTTATTCCAAAGCGATCGTAAAAGATACCAAAGCCAGCCCGGACGACCGTAAGCGGATTGCCGGACTTCCTGGGAATTCCATAAGAAACAGATAGGCGGGGTGCAAGGTCGGCATTGCTATGGATATCGCTCTGTGCTTCATAGCGAAGACCGTAACTGATCGTAAGATTTGGCTTGACCTTCCAGTCATCTTCGGCGTAGATACCAATGTCGCCAAGATTACCTTCCGCGCGTGGGTTGTTGATGCTTACTACGCTATATTGCAGCGGCTGATTGGCGATGTAACTTGCCGGGCTCGCGTAACTAAAGTCTCCGTTGAACCCGGAGTTGGAGAACAGCGCGCGTCGATACAAGCGGTAACGCATACCTGCACGGATAAAATTCTTTCGCAGCGCGATGGAGGTATAGTTTTGAAGCTCGTACCGGTCGTCGTTCGAGTTATATATGCCTCCGCCGTATCCGCCACCCGTGAAGTAGCCCGCGATTGATAGCTCAGGTGTGGTGGATTGCGGTGTTTGCGCACTGGTACCGCGTTCGAAGGCGAACCGGGTCTCGTTAATTACCTTTGAACTCAGTATCTGGGTGTCGCTAATCTGAATCTGGTTTTCGCGGTAGTTGGAGTTGTACGCGGCGGTGGAGAGAGTAGTCGAACCGAGACCTGCGTTTTGCTGGTCGTTGTGTTCGAACTGATAGCGCACGGTCAGCGTGTTCTTCTCGCCCAGCGCAAGATCGATACGCGGCGTAAAGTCATACCGGTGCTGGGGATGGAAGGTCGCACGGCTGGCGGAAGGATACGTGTTTAGTGAGCAGGTAGTATCGCCGGGCGCGCACAGAACGCTTGATGCAGGGCTGCTGCTGATGATTTGACCGGCAAAGATGCTGTTGTCCTGAATGACGCGGTCACTGCCCGCGAGAGAGTAGGAACTCGTCTTGGTCAACGGCCCGGTAAGCGATGCGATCAAAAAGATGCGGTGGTAGTCGGGCTGGACGTTCGTCGCGCCCAAGAACGGGTTCGACGTGTTCAGGAACTTGGCGTTGCCTTGCAGACTCACGTTGCCGTGGTACTTGTCTGTGCCGGGCTTGGTAAAGACTTCCACCCGGCCAAAGCCCTGCTTATCGAATTGCGCAGAAAACGGGTTTTGGTTGACACGAATTTCGCGGATGGAGGACTTGGGCGGCAAAGTGCCCCCGGTAAATCCGTCGACATAAATCTGACCACCGTTCGGACCGGCGGACGGCCCGGCAAGGGCGGACAACTCGCTCGACAGTTCGTCAGGATCGTCGGAAAGCGCCTCCAGATCCTTGTCCTTGATGACCACGGAACTGCCGTTGTTGTCAGGATCTACGGAAACGCTCGTGGTGTTCTGTGCGGTGACGTTGATTTCCTGCGATTGCGTCTGCACCACCATGGGTGTGTTCAGCCGCAACGGAGCCGTGCCGATACGCACGCCCTGCCTCACATATGAGGCAAACCCCTGCATCGTGACGGTGATGGAGTAGGTTCCCCCCGGGACGCCGCGGAAGTTGTATGCGCCGTCCGCGCCCGAGGTGGTGACAATCGCGGTGCCAGAGGTTGGGGTCAGCGTGACGGTAGCACCGGGAATCGCAGCCTGGTCGGGGTCGAGCACGTAGCCGGAGACAGTTGTGCCAACCGTAGCCTGGGCGCGAGCCACGTCCGGAAAGAGGGCAACAGCGGAGGCGGAACTGACGCAAAGCAGTGCCATCGACAGGCTTTGTGCAGACAGAACTCTACGGTACTTCGTAGGATAGAAGGACATCTGGACCTCAATTAAGACACTTAGAGTTGCGCGCGAGGCGTTGCGCGCGAAGTTTATTCCGTCGCGGCACCACCGCCCAGACTCCAGGGCGACAGGCTAGGTTCACTTCCGGCGGGGCCGGTTAGCAGGGGCTCAACGCCGCTGAGGACGGTAATAGCAGTATACGGCCCGTTGCCGTTGCCGGACGCTACGATCATCAGAGCCTGACCGGTTTTCAAGTCGGCCAGGCTGGTCTTTGGCATGCGTGGGATCATCTGTGAGAGGTCCCCGCCCGGGGTTCGGCCGCCCGATGCACTGCGGCCTGGCCCGCCTCCCTGGGCTGCGCTGCCCGGACCTGCACCAGATTGACTTCCACCCGGAGCCGCATTGCCGGAACCTCCGCCGTCTGCGCCTCCATACCCTCCAGAACGTCGTGCCCCGCCGCTCCCAGTTTGTACGGAAGGAGAGGACGAAATATTCGTGTTTGCGCGAGATGCGCTATTTCCCGTAGAGGGACCTACATCACTTGCACTACCTTGACCGGCCGCCGCTCCACCTGAACGAGAGTGTGGGGCAAAGCGCGAGGCCATCTCTGGAGGCATGGCGCGTAGATCGGATTCGTTGCCTACCGTAACGGTTTCGTTTCTTTTTGTGACGAGATCTTTAATGACGAAGGTGTTTGCAGCGGCGTTCACAGAAACTACAGTGCCTGACAAGTTCTTGAACGTGCCCGAAACGATCTCCTCAGCGGTAATGGTGCTGCCGTCTGGAGAGCGGTCACCGCGCACACGAACCTGGTCGCCTGGGTGTATTTGCGCCAACGTACTAGGAATTGCTTCCTCAAACTTTACGGAGCCAGGAGCGTAGCTTCTGTAGATGGTTGACTTGGTGGTATCAATGGTGATCTTGCGCGCGCCAGAAGTGACGGAGATGGTATTTGCGGCTGGGTCTATCGCAGTGACAATACCGCCGGTCCCTCGCCGTGCCCAATCCGCTTGCGAAGCCTGATTGCGCTGGGCAAGCGCCTCGGATTTAATCATTATGAGACGGCTTGCGGTAAAGCTGCCTGCGTCACCGGGCGTGCCGATGGCAAGAACCCGGTCACCGACCGCGATCTGGTCGAGGCTGCTGGCCGACACGGTTTTCAGGTCAGCGCTTTGCTGCACGCGAGCGGTTGGCCCAATGATGACCGTGGTCGTTTGACCGCCATCTGCCACCACCACGAGCGTACTGCCGGTAACCGACTTGACAGTGCCCTGGATGCGGTTCGCCGGTGCCGGGACGGTCGCAGGTGCCTGCGCTCGAAGAACGCTGCTCAGGCCTGGACATCCCAGCACCGCTGAAAGCAGGACCATGTTACGGACGGCATGCATGCCAGGTCTGCACGGCTTACTTGTCATTTCACGCATATCGTTTGGACGGCTTTGGAGCGCTTGCGGATTCCGGCAGTCTAAAAAGGATTACGATTGGCGTTCGCGAAAGTTTCGCAAATGGCCGTTTTATTCAGGCGGTTCCTGTTCCAGCGGCTGCGGCGGCCAGTGATAGATGGCCACACTTAGGGGAGGAACCCGAACACATTCTTGCTCCCGCACTGGCGCGCGACCTGTCGAAAGCAGCAACTCCGACCCAACTTGAATGGAGAACTCTGTCTCAGAGTCGGCGAAGTTGATCATGGTGCGGATGTTGCCGCGGTCCGTGTAGATCCAGCGGCCCTCTTCACTGAAGCGCACTTTGTGCCGGGAGAAGTCCCCGAGATTCAGCGCAAGTGTTTTGCGGCGGAGGTGGATCAGGTCGCGGTACAGCTGGAACATGGCATGGTGTTCCGGTTGATCGAGTTCTGACCATTCCAGCTTGGAGCGCTTGAACGTTTCTGGATCCTCGGGATCGGGAATGTCATGTTTGTCCCATCCAAAATGCTGGAAATCGCGTTTCCGGCCTTCTGAGACGTTTTTGCGAAGTTCCTGATCCTTAAAATCGGCGAAGTACTGCCATGGCGAGCCGGCGGCCCATTCCTCACCCATGAAAAGCATGGGAATGAAGGGGGCTGTCATCACCACCGCAGCGGCCAGGCGCGCCTTCTGCGTGCCAACGATCTGTTGCACGCGCTCGCCCTTGGCACGATTGCCAATCTGATCGTGGTTCTGGATGTATCCAAGGAAGCGGTGATAGGAAAGATTGTGCACCTCTCGACCGTGATGGTGATGACGGTAGCGTGAGTAACGGCCGTCGTAGATGAACACCTGCTGCAATGCTGTGGCGAGGTGCTCGATGGTGCCGAAATCCTTGTAGTAGCCGAACGCCTCGTGCTTAAGCAGGGTGTACAGCGAATGGTGGAAGTCGTCGCTCCACTGAGCATCCAGGCCATATCCATTGGCAGCGTGTGGGGTCACAAATCGTGGATCGTTCAGATCGGTCTCACCGATCAGAAATAGGCTGCGGCCGAGTGATGCAGAAAGGTCTTCCACCTCGCGCGCGAGCTGCTCTAGAAAGTGCATCGCGGAGCGGTCAATCAATTCATGGACGGCATCAAGGCGAAGACCATCGAAGTGGTAATCGCGCAGCCACATCAAGGCGTTGTCGATCATGTAGCGGCGCACCTGGTCCGAACCGCCCTCCTCCAGGTTGATGGCTGCTCCCCACGGGGTGTGGTGCCGGTCTGTGTAGTAAGGACCAAACTTCTGGGTGTAGTTCCCCGCAGGCCCGAAGTGGTTGTACACCACATCCAGAATGACTCCAAGTCCTTTCTGGTGACAGGCATCGACAAAGCGCTTCACAGCTTCGGGGCCACCATACGTTTCGTCTGGAGCATACAGCGCAACACCGTCATATCCCCACGAGAAGCTGCCCTCAAACGAAGCGATGGGCAGTAGCTCAACATGCGTGATGCCTAAGTTGTACAGATAATCGAGTTTTTCGATGGCCGTATCGAATGTGCCGCCCTCAGTAAACGTGCCAATGTGCATCTCGTAGACAACGGCGGAGGGTAGGGGGATGGGTCGAAACTGCTGGTCTGTCCAGGGAAACCTGGTATGATCCAACACCCGTGAGGCTGAGTGAACATCCTTTGGCTGCCAAAATGAACGTGGATCTGGATACGGTGTTAGATCGTCGTCCAGCAGAAAGGCGTAGTCCGTGCCATGCTGTGCGTCATCTATGCTGGCGTTCCAGAAGCCGCGGTCTGACGGGCCATCCATCGGATACTCCATGGCACCAATCCGAACTGAGACCTTCTTGCGCTGTGGTGCCCACAGTGAAAAATGGTGCATGATACTCCTTACAGTCCGCTTGTTTACCGCTGAGAAGTTATCGATGGTTGGGGACTTTGTTCGGCACTCGTGCGAACATCGATTCCCGCCGTGTTCTCGCTATTTTGAACGAGCAGCGCGACAGGAAAACGTTCCAGCAGAGCGCCAAGACGGATTGTGCCACCACGAAAAATCTGGCCGGACAGCCGGTCGGTCCAGTTGCCATCGGGCAGGATTAGTGAAGTCCCACTCCAGTTCCCTGCCAGGCGATGCGTGAGACGTGGTGCGACAGCGATCACGTCCGCAGACCGACGGTATGCGACGACGTGACCGGCCTTTGCGCCTTCAGCCAGGAGCGGCTCGTAACTGCTGTTCCCGTCGAAGGACGTGGGCCGCTCCAGACGAAGCCGTAGCGCCTGCGTGATAAGCCAGAGCTTGGGTAAACCTGTTTCCATGTTTGTCATGGCATGCGCGGCAGCTTCTTCTGGAGAACGGCTCCGTAGTTCTGCCAGCAGCTTGCGACGAAGATCGTAATCCACGGGTCGACGGTTGTCAGGATCTACCAGCGAATGATCCCATAACTCACCACCTTGATACAGGTCCGGAACGCCGGGCGAGGTGCATTTCAGAAGCGTCTGCGTAAGGGAGTTGATGCGGCCATCAAGGCAGATCCGGTCGACAAAGGCCTGCAACTCCGCTACGAATGCACTGTCTTTCAGAATGGCCTCGATGAAGCTATTCAGCGCATCCTCGTACTCCTGATTATTGGTAACCCAGGACGTGATGCGCTTGGCTTCGCGCATCGCCTTCTGCATGTAAGCCTGCAGGCGGTCCTGCTCGATAGGCCAGGCTCCAAGCAGTGTCTGATACAGGAAGTATTCAGTGTTCGGGTCCGGGTATTTACCATTACGGTATTTCGCGTTCATGCGCGACCACCGCTTCAGCTTCGCCGCCCACCGCGCGGGGATTTCACTCAGCACCGCAAGACGCGCGCGCACGTCATCGGCTCGCTTGGTGTCATGTGTGGAAACCGTCAGCAACGTCGCGGGAAGTGTCTCCTGCATGTGTGCGTTGTAAGCGTGAAATTCATCGAGGGAAACGCCGTCGTTCCCGGGATCGCCACCCACCTCGTTCATGGAGACGAGGCGGTTGTAACAGTAGAAGGCTGTGTCTTCAACACCCTTCGCCATGATGGGTGACGTGAACTGCTGGAACCGCGCGACAAACTCGGATTCCAGTTCGCCCGTGACCTTCATGGTAAGAACGTCGTGCAGGAAATCGAAGAGGCCGCCGTCAATGTCTGGTTTGCGCTGCTTGGCCTGGTCCACAGCGGCATGGATGTGTTCGCGATCTTCGTCCGTAATGGCAGCATGGTTGCGGTCGGCAATTACATATGTGCGATAGATATCGAAGCAAGCGGCCACACAGCGAATGGCTCGGCGGATCTCGGCGCGTGTGTAATCGCGGCTGTTGCGGTTGCCCTCGCAGATGCTAACAAAAAGATTGGCCAGCCGGTTCACGTCACTGGCAAGGGTCTCCTTGGCGACCGTTGTCTTCTTATCAAAGGCGACCTCATGGAAGCTGTCATGTTCGCCGGTAAAGTTACTGTAGAGTTCCCCAAGCTGCTTTAAACCTTCGGAAGACACCAGAAGGCCATTGCACTGGTTGAGAAAGTCATAGCCACTGGTACCCTGCACAGGCCAATCGGGCCGCAACCACTCTCCAGGTTCGAGTATTTTCTCCGCGACAATCCAGGCATGTGGCGCGCGCGCGCGAAGACGTTGCAAGTATTGCCTTGGATCACGCAAACCATCCGGATGATCGATCCGAATGCCGTCAAGCACTCCCTTGTCCAGCCAGTAGAGAATCAGTTCATGCGTTTCCTCAAATACGTACTCGCGCTCCATGCGAAGTCCGATGAGCGAGTTTACGTCGAAAAAGCGGCGATACCCGAGTTCCTGGTCAGAGGTGCGCCAGAATGCCAGCCTGAAGTTCTGGGCATTCAGCAACTCATCCAGAGCGTCAACGTTGCTATTGAGTTCGTCAATCGCACGATCGATTGAGCGGCAAACGTTTTCTTCCTCCGCGCAAAGGCGGCTAAGCAGGCCGAGCAGGACCAGTTTGTCGCGATGACGTGCGAGCTGTACGCTGCGTTCAGTTGAATCAGGCGCTGGAAGCCGCGCGAACGACACCGCGAGAAAGTTCAAGGTGTCGGAAGGCCCGATTTCCGCGCCACGAGCAAGAATGGTCGACAGTGACCGCGGCGCGACAGGAAAAGCCTGCTCGTAATACCCGATGAAGAAATTGGTTCCCTCGCGCCTGATCTTGATATCGCCATTGGAAAGTACGCGGCCATACTGATCACCAAGCACCGGCATCAGTACCTTGTCGCGCAGCTTTTCTTCTACGGAGTTCCAATCGATATCAAAAAATGTCGCAAAGCGGCTGGAAGGGCCGTTCTCCAGAACATCCCACCACATGCGATTCTGCTGGTCCACGGACATGTGGTTTGGAACGATATCCAGAACCTGGCCAAGGCGAAGTTGGCCGAGCCGACGGCAAAATCGCTCGTGCGCCTGCTCCCCACCGAGTTCGCTGTTGATGGAGTGGTGATCGACCACGTCATAGCCGTGCATCGACCCTTTGCCTGCCTGGAGATAAGGCGAACTGTAGACATGGGAAATGCCCAGATCGCGGATGTAGTCAGCAATCGACGTAGCCTGGTCAAAGGTGAACCCGGCGTTCAGTTGCAGGCGATATGTGGAAAGCGGTGTGCGCTGCATTCGATTCGTGAGAGACAGCCATCCTGTACCGGACCTCGTGTAAGGCATGGTGAAGCTCTGGGTGTCTATATTGCTTGCTTAGGTGCCTTTGTGATGCCTCAGGTTGTCCTTCCGTGATGGTTGCAACGGTGTGGCGTGGCGTGATCGCTGCCACTCCACGCTACTATCAGCAGTGCTCTGAAGTGTCCTGCGCATGAGACCACGGGCCTTTGCCGCCATCCAGGATCACCGCGGCGTGAGCCATCGTCATGTGAGTCAAAGCCTGAGGATAGTTGCCTACCTGGCGTTTTGCGACGCTATCGTATTCCTCACTGATGAGACCGAGTGGATTGCGCAGGGCCAGTAGCCGCTGGTAGAGCGCATGTGCATCGTCTTGACGATCCATAAGGTACAGGGCGCCGACAAGCCAGAAAGAGCAGGCAAGGAATGCGCCTTCACCCGGAGGGAGGCCGTCCGATTCATCAGACGTGTCATAGCGCAGCAGCAGACCGTCTCTCATGAGGCCATTCTCAATGGCTTCGACTGTACCGCGCACACGCGGATCGCTTGCTGGCAGAAAACCAACCAGCGGGATGCGCAGAACCGCGGAGTCCAGTTTCTTTGAGCCGTAGGCTTGGACAAAGCTATTCAGCTCCGGGTCAAAACCCTTTGCGCATACATCGGCGTGAATGGCCGTGCGGGTCTCACGCCAGCTCGCGACGCGCTGCGCCAGCTTCTCATCTGACGTATCGTTCGCCTTTTCATAGGCTGTAATGGCCCGCTCGAAGGCAACCCACGCCATGACCTTGGAATGCACGAAGTGCATCTTGGGGCCGCGTGTCTCCCATATGCCTGAATCACGCTGCTGCCAGATCGAGGTCAGGTGATCCAGCATGTTGCTCACTAACGCTTGAACCGCAGGGCGCCACATGTCTTCAGTGCTTGCTGGGGTCCTCGAAAGCGCGGAGATGACTTCACCATAGACATCCGTCTGTACCTGGTCAGCAGCCTTGTTGCCAATATTGACGGGCTGCGAATGCTCATACCCGGGTAGCCAATCAGCCGTCCATTCGTTGAGTTGACGCTCGCCTGCAATGCCATAGAGAGACTGAATTTGCTCCGCGGATCCAGCAATGGCGCGCAGTAGCCAACCGCGCCAAGAAACTGCCTCGTCGATATACCCCGCGTGCAGCAGTGTGAGCAGAGTAAATGCCGTGTCACGCAACCAGCAAAAGCGGTAGTCCCAATTCCGTGGGCCGCCACTCTTCTCCGGCAGCGATGTTGTCGGGGCCGCGACCACGCCACCCGTAGGACGATAAGTCATGGCCTTAAGGGTGATGAGAGAGCGCTCCATCGATTCGGCGTACTGGCCTTTATAGGTGTTCCTTGATGTCCACTCAGTCCAAAATTGTTCCGTATCACGAAGCGATTGAAAGGCGTCAAAGCTTGCCGGGTCCTCCTCTAGGGAGGATCCATAGGACAGAACGAAGCAGATGCTTTCGCCTTCATGCACCTCGAAGTCGCTGACGGTCGATAAACCTTCACCATGTAATGGGGCTTCAGTGCGAAGGATGGCCAGTTGTGGACCGGCGACAGCACGCATGTGGTGATCGACACTTTCCACCCATGGAATCGTCCGGCCGTAATCGAACCGGATCGTGAGATCCATCCGCATGGCTACAGTCCCGTGTACGCACTGGACAATGCGAACCAGATCGGAATGCTCTCCGCGAGGTGGCATGAAATCTGTTACCAGAACCTCGCCACGCCCTGTTTTCCAAGTTTTTTCGACGATCAGGGTATGCGGCTTGTAACGCCACTCCTCCCCCGTGATCTTCTCTGAAGCGGAGGGTTTCAGGCTGTAGTAACCGTTGTCGCGCGTTCCCAGCAGACCCGCGAAGCACGCGCCGGAGGAGAAATTGGGCCAGCAGAGCCAGTCAACAGAGCCCTCACGGCTGACCAGTGCGGCGGTTTCGCAGTCTCCGATGAGCGCGTACTCCTCAAGGCGCACACCGAGCAATTGCTCCTCCTTCGGTTTGTTCGATGTGGTGTTCACCGGGCAAACGCCTTACCGCTTAGCGGCATCACTAGGATTAAAGTTAATTCTTGGCTGGGCATTGTGTCTTGGATGCACGGCGCTGTTCGATGTGCGCAGGAATTTCGAGCCGGAGGAAACGTTGAAGCCGAATGAAGGCAGATGCCGGGTGATCGTTGAAGGCGTGACACCGGAGGTCGATTGTGGCCGGTATGCGGTGAAGCGCACCGTAGGTGATCGCTTGACGGTCACAGCTGCGATCTACTCGGATGGTCACGACCATGTCGCGGCACGCCTCCTGTACAAGCGCACGAACCAAAAAGCATGGAAGTACGCTCCATTCCGCGAACTGGGCAACGACCTTTGGGAAGCACAGTGCACCCCCGATGCGATTGGGCCGTGGATCTACACGGTGCAGGCATGGGTGGATCATTTTGGCACTTGGGTACACGATCTGCACAAGCGTATCGATGCACAAGAAGCTGTCAATACTCAGGCTGTTGTGGTTGCGGAAGTGCCCGGAGGTGCCGAGCAGAACGAAGGCGTGAACGCGGTGGACGAGAACACCTCAGCCTCTCAGGAGGTGCCAACTCCTGCTCTGCGCCGTCCAAACGAGGGATATAGCACGACGTCGAAACCACAAAGTGATATTGCCTTGGCGCTGCGTACGGGCGGCATTCTGCTGGATCAAGCGTCCGCGCGTGCCCGTGACGAACATGCACGTACGATGAAGGGCGCGGCCAGCACGTTACGGTATCTCGCTGAGAAAAACTCACCACATTATGACTTCCCGCTAAGCGACGATGTCATCGAGCTTTGCCTGCAGTACCCAGATCTGAGCTTCGCCACGATGTACTCGCGCGAACTGCCGTTGTGGGTGGACCGGGAAAGGGCCCGCTTCTCCTCGTGGTACGAGTTCTTTCCACGTTCCACGGGCACGGTACCCGGTGCGCATGGAACCCTCCGCGATGTTGCGGCGCGCATCCCGGAAGTAGCGGGGATGGGCTTCGACATCTTGTACCTGCCGCCGATCCATCCTATTGGTACGGCCTTCCGCAAGGGCCGGAACAACTCAGTGGTGGCGGCACCAGGCGATGTGGGTAGCCCGTGGGCGATTGGCAACCACGATGGCGGCCACAAGGCCATCCTGCAGGAACTTGGAAATTTCGCGGATTTCGCCGCAATGATGCAAGCGGCTATAGCGAATGGCATAGAGATCGCCCTCGACATTGCGTTTCAGTGTGCGCCGGATCATCCCTGGGTCAGGGACCATCCCGATTGGTTCAAGATCCGGCCGGACGGCTCTATACAGTACGCAGAAAACCCACCAAAGAAATATCAGGATATTTATCCGATCAACTTTGAGTCCCAGGACTGGCGGGCACTCTGGCAGGAACTGTACTCGGTATTCGCCTTCTGGATTGAAAAGGGTGTGCGCGTCTTCCGTGTGGACAATCCGCATACAAAGGCACTGCCCTTCTGGGAGTGGTGCATCGCGGAGGTTCGCAAGACGCACCCTGAAGTGATCTTTTTGGCAGAAGCCTTCACGCGTCCGCACGTCATGTACGGCTTGGCCAAGATGGGGTACACCCAGAGCTATACGTATTTCTCGTGGCGCACAGAGAAAGAGGAATTGACGGAGTACATGCAGGAGATTACGACGGCACCGGTGGCGGAGTTCTTCCGCGGGAACCTGTGGCCGAATACGCCGGACATCCTGCCGGAATTTCTGCAAACCGAAAATCGGACCGCGTTTGCGCTGCGGGTTATTTTGGCCGCCACGCTGGGCGCGAGTTACGGCGTCTATGGACCGGCCTTCGAGCTCGGCGAGCATCTGCCTGCTAAACCCGGGAGCGAGGAATACCTTAGTAGCGAGAAGTATGAGCTGCGCACCTGGAACCGTGGCGATCCGAAGAGCCTGGCACCGCTATTAACCCAGCTGAACCAGACGCGCCGCGCGCATCCTGCGCTGCAGCGCAACGACACGCTCCGGTTCCACTCCATCAGTAACGAACATCTGATTGCGTATAGCAAGCGCGATGGTGACGATGTGGTGCTAACGATCGTCAATCTTGATCCAGAGCATGTACAGGCGGGATGGACTTCGCTGAACATGGAGGAACTCGATTTGCCGTTGGCTGGAACGTATGAGGCTGCCGATATCCTCAGCGGCGACGTGTACACATGGAAAGGCGAGGTGAACTTCGTCTCGCTTGATCCGGCCCGGTACCCGGCGCACATCCTCTTGCTGCGCGCGCGGCATCTCTCGGAAAGCACCCCTGGGGAGAGCACAGAAGATTGAGTACAGTCACGGTACGTCCAATCACAAAGAAGCGCGGCAGCGCTAGCGATCCCATGTGGTACAAAGACGCGATCATTTACGAGTTGCACGTAAAGGCGTTCGCGGATTCTAACGGCGATGGGATCGGCGACTTTCCGGGCCTGATGGGCAAGCTCGACTACCTGCAGGGGCTTGGTATTACATGCATTTGGCTTCTGCCGTTTTTTCCGTCTCCGCAACGGGACGATGGGTACGACATTTCGGATTACCTCGATGTCAATCCCGCGTACGGCACACTAGAGGACTTCCAGTTATTTCTTGCTGCCGCGCATGTACGCGGCATGCAGGTCATGATCGAGTTAGTCATCAATCACACCAGCGACCAACACCCGTGGTTTCAGGCTGCGCGCCATGCACCGCCAGGATCACCCGAGCGGGCGATGTACGTGTGGAGCGACACGGACAAGTTGTACGAAGGCGTGCGCATCATCTTCACGGACACGGAGAAAAGCAACTGGACGTGGGACCCGGTCGCGCAACAATACTATTGGCACCGCTTCTTCTCGCATCAGCCAGACTTGAACTTCGACAATCCGCGTGTCATGGAAGAAGTGCTGAACGCAATGCGCTTCTGGATGGACATGGGTGTGGACGGCTTGCGGCTGGATGCTATTCCATACCTGGTTGAGCGGGATGGGACCTCGTGCGAAAACGTACCAGAGACGCACGACCGGATCCGCGCGATTCGTGCTGCCATTGACGCTGAATACGAGGGCAGGCTGGTGCTGGCAGAGGCTAACATGTGGCCCGCCGATGTGCGTCCGTATTTTGGCGATGGAGATGAGTGCCACATGGCATTCCACTTTCCCCTGATGCCGCGCATCTACATGGCGCTGCGGCAGGAGGATCGGTTGCCCATCACGGAGATCATGGCACAGACGCCAGAAATCCCTGAAAGCTGTCAATGGGGTCTTTTCCTGCGCAACCATGATGAGTTGACGTTGGAGATGGTGACCGACGAAGAGCGGGATTACATGTACCTGGCGTACTCGACCGATCCGCGGATGCGAATCAATGTGGGTATCCGCCGCCGTCTCGCACCGCTGCTGGATAACAATAGGCGGCGCATTGAACTGTTGAACTCGCTACTGTTCTCGTTTCCGGGCACGCCCATTCTGTACTACGGGGACGAAATAGGAATGGGTGACAACATCTATCTGGGTGATCGCAACGGCGTGCGCACACCCATGCAATGGAACAGCGACCGCAATGCCGGATTCAGCAGAGCCGTGCCAGCAAAGTTGTATTCACCCGTCATCATGGATCCCATCTGGGGCTATCAGGCAATCAATGTCGAGGCGCAGGAGAGCGATACCTCCTCGCTGCTGCATTGGACGCGGAACATGATTGCCCTGCGCAAGCTCTTTCAGGTGTTTGGCCGCGGCACGCAGGAATTTCTCAAGCCTGAAAATCGCAAGGTGCTGGCTTACATCCGCGAGTACGAGACCGAGCTTGTACTGTGTGTGGCGAACCTTTCGCGCTTTGCGCAACCGGTGAAGCTTGACCTGAGCCGGTTTGCTGGCATGATTCCGGTGGAGATGCTGGGGTATGTGCCCTTTCCCAAGATCGACGAGACGCCGTATGCCATCACACTGGGGCCATACGCATTTCTTTGGCTGGAGTTGCAGGCAGCAGAGTTGGTTGAGGCGGAATCGGAACCATCCGGCGGAAGCGAAGCATCCCTCGTACTGCCTGCCGGTGACCTTGCTAGCGCGGTGAGTGGCGCGAGCGCACAATTGCTACAGGAAAGCTTCCTAACGAAGTACTTGATGGATAAGCGCTGGTTTGGAGCGAAGTCGCGCACGGTGAGGAACGTGTACATCGAGGATGTACTGCCCATCACCGGTGTTGAAGCTGCCATTCTTCTCGTACGAATAGAATATGTCGACGGACCGGCAGATCGCTACATCCTTCCAGTGGCCGTACTCACAGGTGCTGTAGCGGAGGCGTTGCGCGCGGAGTCACCGGATGATGTGATTGCGCCGATGCACATGGGATCTGGTGCCGCTGTCCTTGCGGATGCGCTTGCTGTTCCGGAAGTCCGTGAGGCCTTGCTGAAGATGATCGCGCGCTCTGGTCAGGCCGCAACCCGCTGTGAGGGTGTATTCGCTGGCAAGCCGAGTTCATCGTTCAGCCAGCTGCGAGGGGACGACCCGCTTCCTTCGCGGAGAGGTTCGGCGGAGCAAAGCAATAGTTCTCTGCTGTTTGGCGGCAAACTGATCCTGAAGCTCTTTCGGCGCTTACAGACAGGAGAGAATCCTGACGCGGAGATTGGCCGGTTCTTAACCGAAGTGGCGCACTTTGACTACATTGCGCCATTTGCGGGCGAGTTGCTCTACACCGCACCTCACAGCGGCGTGACCACCACAGTAGGGCTTCTACAAGGGTTGGTCGCGAACCAGGGCGATGGGTGGGAGTGGACGCTGGAGGTACTTAAGGCACTGCGTGCGAACAGCGGCTCTGCGGACGCCTACCTTGATGGTGCGCGCCTGTTGGGCAGGCGTACCGGCGAGATGCATCGTGCGCTTGCCACACCAACCGGTGATCCAGCGTTTCGCGCAGAGGAAACTGACTCAGAAGCACTGCACCGCGATGCAGAACGCCTGGAGGCGCAAATCACCGCAGCCCTGCTGGCGGTGAAGAACCGCTTTAGCGCGCTACAGGACGACTTGGTGGGTCCAGCAGCAATCTTGTTGAGCCGCCGCAAGGAGATGCTGGCTATAGCGGAGTCGCTGCGAAACGCGAGCCCGGATGGCGCAGGCCTGCGCACCCGCATACACGGTGATTACCACCTCGGACAGGTGCTGCGCACGGATGGCGATTTTGTGTTGCTCGACTTTGAAGGGGAACCCGCGCGGACTCTCGCAGAACGCCGTGAGAAGCAATCGCCGCTAAAAGATGTTGCAGGTATGTTGCGCTCCTTCTCCTATGCAGGCGCTGCTGCCTTTGGAACGGAGGTGAGCACGGAGCGCGCTCTATGGGAGAAGGATGCGGCGGAGGCTTTCCTGGCTGGCTACCGGGAAGCACTGCAAGGTGCCACGCAGGGTAATCCCGAGGTGAGGAATCTGCTGCTTCGGGCGTTTCTTCTGGAAAAGGCGTTATATGAGATTGTGTACGAAGTGAATAACCGTCCCGGCTGGATCTCCATCCCGCTCTCCGGCATCCTTGAGTTGCTGAATGAAAACACGGCAGGGAAGACAGGCGCGGCATGAATGGAGCAACCGGCACAACAGCGGAAAAGGAAGCCCGGCAAGAATCGCGGGTGCACACTGGAGCGGTTGTGACCCAGGTTGTAGTTTGCCTTGGACCCTGGTACGAGGACGCCCCGGTAGACCTTCTTACGCCGTTACTGCACGTCCTGCGAAGCGCATTGATGGATCGTGTGCCGCAGTCCCTGGTTGCATATCCGGCGTCAGATCCGCAGGCCAATTCATGGCAGCACGAAGGTCTGTTGCTTCAGCCGTATCTTCCCTCCGGAAGAGTGCAGGATTTACCTGTCCAGACCGCGACCACCTACCTAAGCCTCTATGAAGTGATGCGCGCCCACTCCGCAACCTGCGGCATATTGCTTGGGGAGGAAGCGCAAAGTCTCTCGCCAGTGGCGATCAGAGGTCTTCTCGATGCCGTATTGGAGCGTGGCGCTGACGCGGCGCTGGCTCGTTATCAGACGGGTGTGAATGAAGCACTCATCAACGCATCTATTCTCCGTCCTCTGTCGCGGGCGCTGTTTGGCACAAAAGTAAGTTTTCCGCTCGCGATTGATGTCGCGCTTTCAGACCGCATGGCAGAGCGGATGGCCACTGCCGCGCAGAAGTTGACTGCAGCAGCCCAGCCGGATGCCGTCGTTTGGCCAGCCTCGGAGGCTGCTGTCGCGGGATACGCGCTGGCGGAGGTGGATGCCGGTGTTCGCGAGCTGCCCCGCCCGGCAGGTGATGATCTGTCATCCATACTGAACATGACAGCGGCATCGCTTTTCAGCGACATTGAGGCCAGGGCAGCCTTCTGGCAGCGCACGCGTCCGCCGCTGCCGTTGCAGATTATCGATGCAGTGCCACGCATTCATCAAGCCCGGACGGCTGTGTACCCTGAGGACGTATCGGAGCTGATTGAGAGCTTTCGTATTGGGTACGGCAACCTGCATGAACTTTGGGCGCTGGTGTTGCCACCGCACACCCTTCTCGGCCTGAAGCGATTGTCCGCCGCACCCGAGGGTCAGTTTGCAATGCCGGATGCACTGTGGGTTCGGATCGTGTATGACTTCGTGCTGGCACACCGGCAACGCACCATCAATCGTGGACATTTGATGGGAGCGTTTACCCCCCTGTACCTGGCATGGGTCGCATCGCACCTTCTTCGGGGGCAAGGCACCATCGCGGAATCTCCTGAAACGCTCGAACGCGCCTTTGAGGCTGATAAGCCATACCTTGTGTCACGCTGGCGATGGCCGGACCGCTTCAATCCGTAGTTTTTACAGCCGCATCGCAGTCTGGAGAAAGCCCATGTTCTCTCAAGTGAAATACGCCCTCTTTGATTCGTTCAGCCGTGTGCTGACCAAGTTGGCGGTGTTCTTGCCCGGCGTGCTTGCGTTGGTGCTCGCCGTGGTGATCCTTGCGCTCATCGGTGCAGGGCTGGCGTGGGTCGTGCGTGCGTCGCTGGCACGCGTGCGCTTTGACGAGCGTGTCGGCCAGCAGAACTCTGCGGGTGTTGCGGATTGGGCACCGGCTCATAGCCCCACGCTGCTGATCAGCCGTATTGTGTTTTGGGGGTGTGTAGTACTCGGCATTGTCATTGGCGTTTCGGCGTATGACGCAGCTGGCGCGAGCGACATTTCACCGTTCCTGCTGCCCTACCTGGCGCATTCGGTCGGAGCCCTGCTGATCTTGATTGCTGGCACCATCCTTTCGCGATATCTATTTCGCTCCGTGTTGATCAGCGCCGTCAATGCAAAGCTGCATTATGCGCGCGCGCTTTCGCTCGGCGTGAAATGGCTTGTGCTGGTGTTCACGGGAGCCATGGTGCTCGATCATCTACAGATCGGCGGGCTGATCGTGGAACTTGGCTTTGGCATTCTGTTTGGAGGCATGGTGCTGGCGCTCGCGCTCGCCTTGGGACTTGGCTCGCGCGATCTGGTGGCGCGGTCGATTGAGCGCACCGCCGAACGCACGACGCCGATCGATCGTTCGGCAGAACGCACCCCAGCGGAGACGCCACGCACCTTGCGCCATTTCTAGGCTGGAAGAAGATGGCTTCTCCGCGTCCGTGAACCGTAGGATTGGAGCGAAGACTTTGCTATGCTTGGACAACTTTCCCGTCCGGGCACCGCAATGCAGGCATCATCTGACACCCTCGCGCACACCGTAGAGCCCATCGGTAAAAACGTTGTGCGCAAAGAGGGCGAGGCGAAGGTGCTTGGCCGTGCGTACTACGTCGACGACCTGGATTTGCCCGGTATGCTGCATGGTGCCACGGTCCGGTCAAAGATCGCACGTGGGCGCATCCTGGATGTCCGATTTACAGAAGCGGTAGATTGGAGCGAGTACGTCGTCGTCACAGCGCGTGATATTCCTGGCAAGAACACGATTGTCCACCTGATCGAGGATCATGTCTGCCTTGCGGACGGCTTCGTAAATCATCCGGAAGAGCCGATCCTGCTGCTGGCGCACGCCGATAAATCCAAACTGCCCGCCGCGATTGCCGCAGTCGAAATCGACTACCAGCCGCTACCCGCCGTCTTTTCCATCGAGGAGAGCGAGATGGGCGAGCCCGTCATCTGGGGTGAGGACAACACGTTCAAGACATACCTGATGGAAAAGGGCAATGTGGATGCAATATGGGCGGCAGCCGACCACATTGTTGAAGGTGAGTACCGGACGGGCGCGCAGGAACAGCTCTACATCGAAAATAACGGCTGCATAGGGGAGTGGAGCGAGACGGAGGGCGTCACCGTGCGTGGCTCCATGCAGTGCCCATACTACCTGCATCATGCCCTTATGGTGGCATTCGATTTGCCAGCCGGGAAGTGCCGCGTGATCCAGACGGAGACCGGAGGTGCGTTCGGCGGCAAGGAGGATTTCCCTTCGGTGATCGGCACACATGCGGCTCTGCTGGCCAAGAAAGCAGGCCGTCCGGTGAAGATCGTCTATGACCGTGCCGAGGACATGGCGGCGACAACGAAGCGGCATCCCTCGCGTACGCGGCATCGCACCGCCGTGAGCAAAGACGGCAGACTGCTGGGCTGCGAAATTGAGTTTGCCATTGATGGCGGCGCGTACAGCACTCTGTCTCCCGTGGTGCTGTCACGCGGCACCATCCATGCGGCCGGTTGCTACCGCTGGCCTGCACTGCGCATTCACGCAAAAGCGATGGCGACGAATGTGCCGCCGCATGGTGCCTTTCGTGGCTTTGGCGCCCCGCAATCGTTGTTTGCGCTGGAACGGCACATGGACAAGATTGCGAAGGTAGTTGGCATTTCGCCGGAAGAGTTGCGGCGGCGCAATTTCCTGAAACCCGGTGACGAGACGGCGACAGGACAGGTGGTTAAGGAACCGATCGACCTGAACGCAATGCTGACACGCGTTCTAGCGGCTAGTGACTTCCATACCAAGCAGGAACGTTACGCCCGTGACAATGCCACGTCGCACATCAAGCGTGGCATGGGCATCGCCAGCTTCTTCCACGGTGCGGGCTTTACCGGCAGCGGAGAGCGGCGCTTGAACTCCCTCGTGAAGCTGGAGGTGGACGAACTCGGGCGTGTTGTGCTGCTGGTGTCGTCGACGGAATTCGGGCAGGGCACGAACACGATTCTTTGCCAGGTCGCCGCGCAGGCATTGCGTATCCCGTATGAGGAGGTGCTGATCGCCCAACCGGATACGCACCGCGTGCCGAACAGCGGTCCAACAGTGGCGTCGCGCACGGCAATGATTGTGGGCAAACTGGTGGAAACGGCATGTGCGAACCTGCTGCTCGCCCTGCGCGCCACTTCGGACGGCTTAGGAGAGAACCCCACTCCAGAGGAGTTCCGTCACGCGACGCTTGCCTATCGCGCACAGCATGGATCGTTGACCGCGCAGGCACGGTACGAAGCTCCGGAAGACATCTTCTGGGACGATGCCACGTACAAAGGCGAAGCGTACCCTGCGTTTGGATGGGCGGTGTACGTCGCGGAAGTGGCAGTGGATACCCGCACGTACCAAGCCACCTGCACCGGCTTCTGGGCCTTGCAGGAGGTGGGCAACGTGCTGCATCCGGTCCTCGCCGCCGGGCAGATCGAAGGCGGCGTGGCGCAGGGAATCGGCTATGCGCTGTATGAGAAATGCGAGTGGCATGAGGGCTCGCTCAAGAACAACCAAATGACGAACTACATCATGCCCACAAGCGCAGACTTGCCGCCTATCCATGTGCTGTTTGAGGAGATTCCATCGGTGCACGGGGCCTTCGGCGCGAAGGGTATTGGCGAGTTGCCGATGGACGGCCCCGCGCCAGCGATTCTGAATGCCATTGAAGCGGCGACAGGCATCGCGTTCAACGAGTGTCCGTTGCTTCCCGAGGACATCTTCGAGCGGATGACACGCGCGGAGTCTGGCGGCAGCGAAGACCTGGAACCAACCGTGGCCGGACCGTACTTCAGCGGGGTAACGGCATGAGCCCCATCTCCATGCAGGTGAACGGCAAGCAGCATACGGTCGACGTGCCGCCCATGCGCCGCCTGCTGGATGTGCTGCGCGAGGACCTACGGCTGACCGGCACAAAAGAGGGCTGTGGCGAAGGTGAATGCGGATCGTGCAGCGTGTTGATGAATGGCGAGTTGGTGAACAGCTGCCTTGTGCCAGTGCTGCAGGCCAACGGTGCCGTGCTGTGCACAGTCGAAGGCATGGCAACGGACGGTCGCCTGCACCCGATTCAGCGGTGCTTTCTGGAGGAAGGCGGCGCGCAGTGCGGTATCTGCACACCGGGCATGATGCTTGCCACGCAGCATCTGCTGGAGAAATACCCTCACCCCTCGGACGAGCAGATCCGTGAAGGCTTGGCCGGAAACCTTTGCCGGTGCACCGGGTACATGCGCATCTTCGAAGCAGTACGCGCGGTCGCAGGTGCTCACCCGGAGGTCGTCTCAGCGTGAGGTCTGATGCAAGCCAGTATGAGCTGATCGCACCGGGAACGCTCCAGGACATACTGGCGGCAATGGCGAGCGAGCCATTGTTACCGCTGGCGGGAGGCACGGAATTGATGGTCGGGCTCTGTGCAGGCAGGTTGCCGCAGCGTAAGTTCGTTAGCCTCCATAACTGTCGCGAACTGCGCTTTGTGGATAGCGATGAAGGCACAATCCGCATCGGAGCGGGCAGCACGTTTACCGATTTGCGGCAGAGCGGTGTCATTGCGGGTGAGTTCCCGCTATTGGCACAGACGGCAAGCTGGACTGGATCGATTGCGAATCAAAATCGTGGAACACTTGGCGGCAATATTGCGAACGCATCTCCGGCTGCCGACACCCCACCCGCGCTGCTGGCCTACGAGGCTGCACTGGAACTAATTTCTACACGCGGCGTGCGCACGATGCCATATACGGACTTTCATCTTGGCTACAAACAGACCGCATTGGCGCACGATGAGCTGATCTTCGCGATCCGTCTGCGCCGGCGGTTCGGAAAGCATCAGCAGTTTGTGCGTAAGGTGGGTACCCGCAACGCGCAGGCCATTTCGAAGGTCGCGCTAGCATGTGTGGCGAAGGTGACGAATGGCGTCTTTGAAGAGATTGCGCTGGGTGCAGCCAGCCTCATGGACCGGCCTGCGCGCCTGTACGCAACAGAAGCGGCTCTGCTGGGCCGTGATCCCGCACATCCCGAGACACTGCGGATGGCACGGCATGCGCTCACAGGCGAAACAGCACCCATCGATGACATCCGCTCCACCGCGCGGTATCGCGTGCACGTTGCGGGCAATCTGTTGGAGGAGTTCCTGCAGCGTTGCGCATGCTCCGCGTAGACACTGCCAGGCCCACTGTCTGTCATACTGAAGGTGCAGGCGGACCGAACGATCGCTGCTGCCCGGCGATTCGGCAGGGCAGGGGAGGAAAGTCCGGACTCCGCAGGGCAGTGTGCCGGGTAACGCCCGGGATCTGCGCGTCAAGGCGCAGAGACGGCCAGTGCCACAGAAACGATACCGCCCTTAGACTTCGGCGCATGCTGAACCTAATGGTAAGGGTGAAAAGGTGCGGTAAGAGCGCACCGCGCAGGCAGTAATGCAGGCGGCATGGTAAACCCCACACGGAGCAAGACCAAATAGGCGGGAAGAATGCCTTTGCGTAAGTAAAGGCATGATGCGTGCTGGCCCGGCGCGCCAGACTCGCGGGTAGGTTGCTGGAGCCGGGCAGTAATGCGCGGCCTAGAGGAATGATCGTTCAGCACGCACCCGGCTTGCCGGGTACGTGTGGACAGAATCCGGCTTACAGGTCCGCCTGCATACTTCCGCAACAAACGCGATGCCCACCTTGCAAGGCTAAGGTGGACCATCGTTCACATCGACTGCAGTGAAGCGTTGGTCGTTCGAATGCCCATACATGCGCTAAAGCGTGTGTTGGTCTTAACTCTCCCCATCACCGAACCATCTGCCCTGCGTTACCAGCGAAGAGCAAACTCCGCGTGACCACGGCATTCAGCAGGGCAATGCTGAAGGCAATGGTGAGGCAGTCCTCAACGATCGCTACAGCCCAATCCGGGACCTTGAGGGCCATAACAGTGCGCGTGCGGGCAAACCATCCGGCGTAGGTGCCAAGCAGCGCGCCCACAATGCCGAGGAGTACGGCACCCACCGGGCTGAGCAGCAACGGTTGTGCCAGCAGCAGTCCCGCAAACGCGCCAAAGAGCGAGCGGCCAAGCAGACCGACGGGTGCGGTTCGGCTGGGCGTGCTGGGCAGCTTGTCGCCGATGTACTCGCCCAGCGCCATCAGTGTGAAGACGATGACCGCGATGAGGTTTGCCGTGAAGGACCGCCAGCCCAGGAAATGCAGCGCGCCCCGGTACGCAAACCAGCACAATACGGCAACCGGAGTGAGCGTGCGCAGGCCGGTGCACACGCCCAGCAGCATGACAAGAACATAACCCATGTCGCTAAGAATACAGGTAGGCGGGCGGACAGAACACTGCGGCAATTAATGCCGCGTTCGTCAACGGGTGCCGGCAATAGCTAGGGCTTGCAGGGTGTAGCCTGAAACGAACATGAAGCTGCGGAACGACAGGGTGGAACCAGGCACGCAGCCCGCAACGGAACTGATTTTTGGAGAGTGGTACCCGGCGTTGCGCGCGGACACCCTGGCAAAAGGCAAGTCCGCCACCACGCTCCTGCTCGGCGTTCCCTTGTTGATGGGGCGCAAGCGCGATGGCGCGCTGTTTGCCATGCGCGACCTGTGTCCGCACCGCGGGATCCCACTTTCTGCTGGATGGTTCGATGGCGAGACGGTGCAGTGCCGCTATCATGGTTGGAAGTTCGAACCATGCGGCGGGCAATGCGTGGAGATTCCATCGCTAACACAGATCGACACGCTGGAACCGGCGAAGATTCATGCAAGCACATACCCTTGCCGCGAAGCCGACGGCTATGCGTGGGTCTTTCTGCCGGAAACCGGTGCGGGCCGCATCACGGCCGAATCGAATCTGCCTCCGGTACCGAAGGTGCCCAAATTCCCCGGTAAATTCAAGAGCGCGCACATCAGCGCTGACCTGCCCTGCAACGTCGACCATGGCATCATCGGTCTGATGGACCCGGCGCACGGTCCATTTGTGCACCAGGCATGGTGGTGGCGGTCAACCGCGTCCATCCATGAAAAGACGAAGCACTTCGAGCCACTTCCGGATGGTTTTCGCATGAGTTCGCACGCGCCCAGCAAGAACTCCGCACCGTATAAGCTACTGGGCGTCTACGGCGAGAACATCACGACGGCCATCGACTTCGTTCTGCCGAACCGCCGGTATGAAACGATCCGTGCTGGTGAGAAATGGTTCACATCTCTAACCACGGTGACGCCGGTCACGCCGTCCACGTGCCGCATTGATGTCGTGGCGTGCTGGAATGTGTTTTACAACATGCCGTTTGTGCCCGCGATTGCACGGTACTTTGGCGCGAAGTTCGTTCGGCAGGATCAGGAGACGATGATTCAGCAGGCAGAAGGGCTGCGCTTTCGTCCGGCCATGATGCTGATCGACGATGCCGACAAACCCGCGAAATGGTATTTTGCGCTGAAGCAACGGCGGCTTACTGGTAAGGGCGAACATCCCTTGCAAGGGCCGACCGAACTGCACTGGCGCAGCTAACGGCTTTGCTACTTGGCCACGTTGCCTTCTGAATCGACGATATTGCCTGTGTTCACCGCAATGAAGTCGGACAGCGCCATGGCATTGGAAAGGATCTTGAGGTCGCCCTCGTCCCACCGCGGATCATCGTCACAAATGATGTATGGACCACCGTTATCGGCCAGCACCAGACCATACGTCTTGAGTGCTCTAACAATGGTCTGGTCGATCTTTGACAGGCCGGTGGTTGGAAAATCAGGTCGCAGCCGCAGTCTCATGCCCATCCAGGCAAAGACGCTCCAGTTATCTGCTGCCGCGTGAGAAGCAGGCGCGACGAAATATCCGCCATTCTGGTTACCACGGGAGTGTGGCAGCGTAAAGCGAATCGCATGATTGATAGCACCATTAGCGACTTCCTGATAACGCAGCAGAAGCGGGAGAACCGGCAGACCTGCAGCATCAGCTGAATCTTCACCGAGTTTGCCTTGTTGGGGCTGGTTCATGTCCCATGGCGTATACGCCTGTGCACTGTAGTGGCCTGCCGCATCCACATTCACGTTGAACAACTCGTGATCGATCCCGGTTGCTGCATCGTAAATCAAGCAGTGGCGATCGCTCGTGGATGGAGAGCTGTTGCCACCCTCAATTTTGCAGCTTTTTACGGGAACATGTGACGCGTCTTTGTTGGTCCAGTTGGTTGTCAACTTGACTGCTTCAAAGATGTTAGGGGTGAGGCGTGTGTCGACTAAAGTAATGGGTATCCATGGCCCGAACCCCAGGTGCACTGGATGAGTGTTGTTTCCGAACTGCACGCCTGAATGGAATTTCTCATTGATTTCTGCCGTATTGCCCGGCTTCAGATCGTCTTGCAGGAGCCGCCGTGTGTCTGGCGGTACGTTGGCAATGGATTGATTAAGGGCATACTCCGCCGTCATCATCTGCTTCGGTAGATGTGGCTTCCCATTGGCGGGCTTCTCTGTAGCGTGTGTGTTTGTTGCAGGTGGCGCGGTTTCTTTCGTTTGTGGAGCCTGCTCCGGCGTTTGGGCGGTCAGGTTTCCTGAGTAGGTCACGCCGTTGACTACGACCGTCACCGGAATTGTGTTTTGCGCAGAGGCAGAAAGGGCAAACAGTGCAAGAGAAAGGAACACACGCAACATATAGTGATAATAAGACGTTTGCTCATAGCCTTTCGCTTTCTTGCGAAAGGGTCGATGATGATGTGATTGATTTTGGTACGTTGCGCTGATGGTTAGGGATGCTGCGTGATGCTCTTGATTACCACCGGAGTGATGGGTCGGTTGTGGGCGTTGCGGGGTACGCGTGCGATCTCCGCGATCAGTTTGACCGAAGCTTCATCACACTGGCCAAAGATGGTGAACTTGTCGTCAAGTTGGTGCGCGGGCGCATCGGTGATGAAGAACGAGCTGTCGTTCTTGTCCGGGCCATCGTTTGCCATGGCCAGCCGTCCGGGACGATCGAAGGTGAGGCCGGGAACGGTTTCGATGCTGTACGCAAAGCCCGCGTCGGGCGCGCCATTGGGGTAGTCCTGGTTCTGGATCATAAAGTCCGGAATCACGCGGTTGAAGTGGAGGCCGTTGTAGAAGTGCTTGCCGCGTTCCGTGACGTGCGTCAAGGGATTGGTCCACGGGCGAGTACCTTCGGCCAACTCGGTAAATGTTGCGGTTGCAATAGGTGCCTGCTCTCGAAAGAGCTTGCAGGTCAACGCGCCCATTGTCGTGTCAATCACTGCCGTGGGACCGGTGGGGTCAGGCGACGGCAGGGTCGGGATGGATGGAGGCACCGGCTGCGGAACGATACTCGACGGTGGCACATCGGCAGCAACCGGCGGTATTGGCTCTCCGGGCTGCACAATTGTGAGCTTGTTGATGGCGATGGCCTTCGTCGTGCGATTGCCCACGCTCATCAGTGTGTGCGAGATCTTTGCCGCAGTTGCAACGGACACATCATCACATTGGCCGAAGATTGCGCCGCGCTTGTTCTTATCGAACTCGTCATCGGCGTGCAGCGTAATGAGAAAAAAGGAACTGCTGACTTCACCGGCATGCGTCGCCATGGCCAGACGTCCGGGCCGGTCGAAGTGGAGGCCGGGAATCGTCTCGCGCGCAATGGGCGGACCGGCTGGACCCTCACCTCCGCCGTAGCGGTCGCCGCCGCGAATACCGTCCGGGATACCGGCGAGCGCGGTGCCGTCATAAAACGGCTTACCATGCACCGTGGTCAGGTTCAGAGCATCATGCCAATCCTTGGTACCTTGCGCAAGGGCGATGAAGTTGGCGGTGGTGTTCGGGGCCTGCTTCGCGTACAGGCGGCAGGTCATGCGCCCGAGCGTCGTATCAAAGACTGCGATTGGCCCTGCCGGCTCTGGCCCGTGCGGCAAAACTGTGCGCGATCCAGACGTGCGCGATTGTGCGGCGCAGGCAAGCGGCAGACAGAGAAGGATCAGGAGCAATCTGATTGCGGCAGAGTGACGGCGCATGCCTCTCTCCTATCACATTGCTCCGCAGTTCGTCATGCGCTTGCTTCAGCGTCTGCCAGCGCGCGGTCGATCTCACTGGCCGCGTTCGGGATAAACGGACCATGCCCGGTTGCCACGCCGCTGGGGCGCAGCCCGGCCAGCTTGCGCACCGATTGCAGCGCCAAGCCCTTGTCCCACGTTGCGAATTTTGGTGGAGGGAACCACCAGGCCGTATTCGTCACGGATGCGAGGCCACCCATCGAAATCAGCGCGTCTCCGGCGATCAGGGTGCCATCGCGTTCGTCCAGAAAGCTCATATGCCCAGGCGTATGACCCGGCGTGTAGAAGCAGCGAAGCGAGCCGAACAGTTCGCCTTCCGTCAGCGTGTGCGTGGGCCGCGTGCGTGCACCGGGAAAGCCACCTTTGGGCTTCTGCTTTGGCTCTCCCTCGCGAAGCGAGAGGTCCTTGTGCAGCAGCGGCGCTTCACGTTCCGAGATGGCCACATCCACATGGCCAAGCGCATCGTGCAATCCATCCAGCGATCCGACGTGATCACCATGTGCGTGGGTGAGCAGAATGCGTTTAATCTCGCCGCCGAAGGCGCGCGCGGCAGTCAGAATGTCCTTCTGCTTACCTTTCAAAGAAGTGTCGATTAGCGTGAAGCCGTCGCTCTCGCGCAGCAGGTAGCAGTTCGAAAAGCCCAGAAAGGTGACCTGACAAAGATTGTCGCTGATGCGCGTGGTTTTCAATGGCCTGATACTCCGGGAGGCGGTTCGCCCGTATATGGGATGCGCTGTTCGTAGAATCGATTTGTGACAGACGGTATACAAGGCCGGGTCGCCGTGGTGTTGGTGCGGGCGCGCAACGTACTCAACATCGGCGCGGCGGCGCGTGCGATGCATGACTTCGGATTCGGCGATCTTCGGATCGTGAATGACTACGACGTGCCGTTTGCCGAAGCACGCTCTGCGGTGGATGCGGGTCCGGTGCTGGCGACTGCGCGGCGCTTCCTGAGCGTGGCGGACGCGGTGGCAGATTGCACGCTCGTTTTCGGCACCACGGCGATGGGAGAGCGGCGTCTCCTGCATCCCGTGGACCTGCTGCGTGACGCTGGTACGCGCATGTACGAAGTGGCGGAAAGCGGCAGAATCGCGCTGCTTTTCGGGTCGGAGAAGACCGGCCTCTCCGCCGGGGAGATGAGCGATTGCCACCGTTTGCTGACCGTTCCCATGGCGGAGGGCGGCATCTCCATGAACCTGGGCCAGGCCGTTGCGGTATGCCTGTATGAACTGGTGCGGGAAGCACCCGCTCACCGCACCTTGCCAGGAATCCAAGGTGGCGCATCTGGCGAAGAAATCGCTCGCTTCGAACAAATACTGCGCCAGGTGCTGCTGGCCAGCGAGTACGGCCGCCGCTTCCCGGGCAACATGGGCGAGGATGCGTTGCGGCGGCTGGTGCGGCGGTTGGCGATGCCCGGCGACGATGTGGAGATATGGTTAGGCATGTTGCGGCAAATGCTCTGGAAGATGAAGCAGCCTCCCCGCTGATAGACTCCGGTCTATGCAGACGTTCAGCTTTCGTCCTGTCGCGGCGGCGCACATGGGTGCGTTCCTGCTGGTGGTTCCCGCTCTTGTTGCACAGCAGCCTGTGGCGCTTACAACCGCTGACTACGCGCGCGCGGAGAGCCGCTTAGGCTACAAGACCGCGCCCCTGATCGACCATGCCATCGACCGTGTTACATGGCTCAAGAACGAAGTGTCACCCACCGGCGGCGATCGCTTCTGGTACAAGGACACGGCGAACGGCGTGACCACCTTCATGCTGATCGATGCGGCGCGCTCCACCAAAGCACCTGCATTCGACCAGGTAAAGTTGGCGACCGCGCTGAACGCCGCCGGCATACGCAATGCAACTGCGGCCAACCTGCCCATCAACGACCTTGAATTTGCTGACGCTCCCGCGACGCTGATCGTAACGGTGCGCGGCGACCGGTACCGGTGCGCCATGACAGCGGCCTACACCTGCGCCAAGCAGCAGATCCCTCTCGCGCATCAGCAGGTCAAAGCGAATGGACAGCCAGAGAGTGGCGTCAGCGCTACCGCAATCGGTGGCAACGCCGGTATGAGCACCAATCCCGTGGCGGCTGCGCCGCTGCGCCCGGGCCGGGACGAGGCGGTAGTCTCGCCTGACGGTAAGCGCGCCGTCTTCGTCCGCGACTGGAACCTGTGGGTGCGCGACGTGAATACCGGCGAGGAAAAGCAACTGACGACCGATGGCGTACAGGATTACGGCTACGCCACAGACAACGCCGGATGGACGCACAGCAATCGTGCCGTCGCCGTGTGGTCGCCGGACTCCAAGATGGTGGCGACGTTCCAACAGGATCAGCGCAAGACCGGCATGATGTACCTGGTCAGCACGAACGTTGGCCATCCCGTGCTGGATGCGTGGCGCTATCCGCTGCCCGGTGACAAGGACGTCACGATGATCGAACGCGTCGTGATCGACACGGATACGGCAAAGGTGACACGGCTAAAGACTCCGCCTGACCAGCACCGCTCATCTCTGTGCGACGACATCAGCTGCCGTGGCGGTGGGTGGGATGACGTGCAATGGGCTGAGGACGGCAAGACCATCGCCTTTGTCTCGACTTCACGCGATCATCGTAGCGAGACGTTGCGCATGGCCGAAGTCGCCACGGGCAACGTGCGCGATGTGATGAACGAGACGGTGCCCACCTTCTTCGAGAGCGGCAACGGACGCGTGAACTGGCGCTACCTGTCGAAGCGGAACGAGATTCTCTGGTTCAGCGAGCGCAGCAACTGGGGCCACCTTTATCTCTACGACGCGGGTACGGGAGCGCTGAAGCATGCCGTCTCCGGTGGTGATTGGAATGTCACGCAGGTGCTCCGCGCCGACGAGGGGACGGGCGATATCGTCTTTGAGGGTGTAGGCCGCGAAAAGGGCTGGGATCCGTACTATTCCGCAACCTACCGTGTCAGCCTGGATGGGAGTGCACTCAATACGAAGCTTACTTTGTTGACGCCGGAGGTTAGCAACCACGCCGCTACCTTCAGCGAGGACGGCAAGTACTTTGTCGACCTGTACAGCACGCCGCAGACGCCGCCCGTCGCCGTGTTGCGCGATGCCGATGGTAAGCGGCTAACGGAAATTGCGACCGCCGACATCACCCGGTTGAAGGCGACAGGCTGGCAGCCGCCCGTCAGTATCAAGGTAAAAGGGCGCGATGGCAAGACCGACCTCTATGGCGTGATGTTCAAGCCGTCGAACTTCGACGCAACTAAGAAGTATCCGATCGTCAACTATATCTATCCGGGACCCCAGACCGGATCGGTGGGGTCTCGCAATTTTTCCGCATCACGCGGTGACAGCCCGGCGCTGGCAGAACTTGGCTTTATCGTCGTTTCCATCGACGGCATGGGAACGCCATGGCGCTCAAAGAAATTTCACGAAGCCTACTTCGGCGACATGGGCGACAATACCCTGCCGGACCAAGTAGCCGGCATGAAGCAGCTTGCGGCAGAGAATTCCTGGATTGATCTGAACCGTGCAGGAGTGTGGGGGCACAGTGGCGGCGGCTACGCCACGGCAGACGCCATGTTCCGTTACCCGGACTTCTTCAAGGTGGGTTGGTCAGAGAGCGGCAATCACGACAATCGCAACTACGAGGATGACTGGGCAGAGAAGTGGATCGGCCTTGACGATACGGCGAATAAGAAAGCATATGACAGCCAGGCAAACGAGGGCATCGCAAAGAACCTAAAGGGCAAGCTGATGCTGGTGCACGGCACCATGGATGACAACGTGCCGCCGTCTAATACGCTGCTAGTTGTAGATGCACTGATGAAGGCAGGCAGAGACTTCGATCTGCTCATGATCCCCAACGCACATCATGGCTACGGCGATCAAACGCTGTACATCACGCGCCGCCGGTGGGATTACTTTGTAACGAATCTGATGGGCGCGATGCCACCAAAAGAGTACAAGCTGGTAATGCCATTACCCTCAAGGTAGAGCAACCGCTGTCTGTTATGACATAGCCCTACTTGTCATCCCGTAACGAAGTGTATGGATCTCCATTTCAATTCCCATGAAACCCTGAAATGCAGATCCATTCGGGATGACAACCGTGCCTACTGCACAATCCCGCTGTCACCGGTAGCAGCACGTGCTGCTGTCTTGTTCGGTGGCACTCTCCATCCATCGTTGGTCAGTACCAGCGTGGTCTGTGCGCTGTTGGTGGCTGCCAGAGCGCTTGCCAGTTCCGGGAAAGCCGTTTGCGTCTCCTGCGCCTGCGCCCAGGCCTTTACATCGCCCAGCGTGTAGGTGTAATTGACTGTCGTAGTGGCACCCGGCTGGGTTCCCGCCGGTGTGTTGCTGACGATGTCCTTCACCTTGCGGCGCGCAAAGCAGAAGTTGCCATAGCCAGGCTGCGCCGGGTCCGGCGTCCAGTCGCCACGGCCCTTGTCCGTCAGATCGTAGCTGTTGGCTTCTTTCTTCAGGATCAAGAGCTTGGTCTTCTCTACTGGCGTGCGGCTCAGCAAGCCCTGATCCACTAGCGCGTCGAACGGCCGCACCTTGTCGGCATCATCCTTATCGTGCTGCTGCGGCATTTGAAGGGGCTGCTTCCACAGGCACTCCGGAAACTGGTCATAGTAGCTGTTGATAGCGGTCTTCAAGTTGCCAGTGTCGTCCTTCTTCTTATTACAGCCAGTTGCAACCAGCACAAGCATCACGCCAGCAGTCATTCCGTTGCGCAGTCCATGTCTCGTCATGCGTTCTCGCTCCTGCGGCAGCCACCACACGCTGCGCGTCGCAGATGTGATGCAGGACGGGTGGTGAACGTCTGCTACCGCACACAGCCTTCCGAACGCACGGCGACGCGAATGCGGTACGTCCAGGGACGTTGCTTCCCCTTCGAAGCTTCCAATCTTATGGTTGGCGCTCTGCTGGTTTAACAGCCTTCAGCTAGACTGCTGCAATACGGATGCGGGAACGGGATAACAACACTGAAAAGCCAAATGGCCCTGTGAGCCTGAAGATGCTCGCGGAACATCTTGGGCTTAATCCGAGCACGATTTCTTTTGTCCTGAACGATGCTCCGAACCGCTCCATCCCGGAGAAGACGCGCCAGCGCGTACGTGAAGCGGCCAAGCAATTCGGGTATCAGCCCAGTCACATCGCACGTTCTCTCCGCAGCAAACGAACACAGACGATCGGCGTCATGCTGCCAGAGCTGGGCGATGGCTACCATTCGCAAGTTCTCAACGGCGTAGCCGACGTGCTGATGCGCGAAGGATACTTCTTTTTTACGGCCCATCATCGCCATCGTCCGGACCTGGTGAGCAGCTACCCTGGGGTGCTGCATGCACGCGGTGCGGAGGCTCTGTTGACGATCGACACGCATCTGGACGCAGCGCCCGCGCTGCCCACGGTCGCGGTGGCAGCGTACAACACGCTGCCCGGGGTCTCCAACATCATCCTGGATCACGATCATGCCGCCGAACTGGCGGTGGGCCATTTGTACGATCTCGGCCATCGTGAAATCGCCTATATGCGCGGGCAAAGCTTTAGCTCCGATTCGGAGACGCGATGGAAGGCGACCGTTGCGGCAGCACGTAAACGTTGCTTGCTGGTGCGCCCTGAGCTGACCATCCAATTGAAGATGGATACGAGCTCACCTGAACTCGGCTATCCAGGCGTCCACGACCTGATTCAACGTGATCGCCGCTTTACAGCCGTTTTGTGCTTCAACGACATCTCCGCCATCGGCACGATTCGCTCGCTTGCGGATGCTGGGCTGCGCGTGCCTCATGATTGCTCGGTGCTGGGGTTTGATGACATCCCGGCAGCAGCGTTCCAAACGCCACGGCTGACCACGATCCGTCAGCCGCTAACACGTATGGGCCAAGCCGCGGCTTCGTTGCTGTTGCGGAAGCTCGCCGGGGACATGGTCGTGGATACGGAGTACGTGCAGCCGGAACTCGTCCGCAGGGAATCCACGCAGCGGTTAAGCAAATCCTGATCCGGGGTTCGCACGTATCCACACTACGCTGGGGAAAAGCGGTGCATAGGTCATCCATGCAGGCCTTCCTCGTATTTCGGGATTTGACTTGCGTAGCACGATGAGTGCCCAATAGAAGCCGTCCGGTTGAACATGCGGTTAAGGCTGGTTTGCCAGGCAATTCCAACAGGAGACATTCTCTTGCGCACGTCATCTCACCCCCTCTCGCGTTCCTTCCCCCGTGCACTGGCTCTTCTGCTTCTGCTTGCGTCGCCAGCTGCGTTTGCGGCCAGCAAGGGGGTGCGGATGTGGCTGACATCCGCGGACGGAACGAGCCTGCTGAAGCAGCAGCAGCAGCTCCCGTGGGTGAAAGCGGGTGCGGTTCAGACCGGTGACATCGTTGTGGATGACACCCAGACCTATCAGACGATGGACGGCTTCGGTCATGCGCTGACCGGAGGTTCCGCGCAGTTGCTGATGAAGATGACCCCTTCGGCGCGGACCGCGCTCCTGAAGGAACTCTTTGGCCACGGCCCTAACGATATCGACACCAGTTACATCCGTGTCAGTGTTGGTGCGTCGGACATGAACGACCACGTCTTTACCTACGATGACATGCCCTCCGGTGAGACCGATCCAGATCTCAAGAAATTCTCGCTCGGCGAGGATCAGAAGGACGTGGTTCTCGTGCTGAAGCAGATCCTCGTCATCCAGCCGGGGATCAGAATCGTGGCATCCCCATGGACCGCCCCCTCCTGGATGAAAGATAACGGAGCACCAAAGGGCGGCGATCTGCAGCCTCGCTTCTACGGCGCGTATGCGGCCTACCTGGTGCGCTACGTGCAGGCGATGCGCTCTGCCGGTATCACGATTGACGCCCTGACCCCGCAGAACGAGCCGGAAAACCCAAAGAACACCCCCAGCATGCTTTTTACCTCCGCGCAGGAGGCGAACTTTATCGGCAAGTACCTTGGCCCCGCCCTTGCAAGCGCAGGACTGAAGACAAAGATCATCGCCTTCGATCACAACTGTGACCACCCCGAATATCCCTTGGGAATTCTCAGAGATCCGGACGCCGCAAAGTACACGGACGGTTCTGGTTTTCATCTTTACCTTGGGCAGATCACCGCGCTCACAACCGTGCATGATGCGTTTCCCGCGAAAAATATCTATTTCACGGAGCAGATGGTCGTTCCCGAAAAGGATAGTTCGCGCATGAACGCCGCGGAGCCAGTTGCCCGGCTTATCGTGGGCGCGCCGGAAAACTGGAGCCGCAACGTGCTGCTGTGGAATTTGGCGGCCGATCCGGAAAACGGGCCGCATACAGGGAACGGCGGATGCCCCGTATGTACGGGCGCCCTGCGGATCGATGGCGACACCGTGACCCGTCTCGTCGCGTATTATGTTGCGGCACACGCTTCCAAGTTTGTTCCGCCTGGTTCGGTTCGCATTGGATCGGCGTCTCCTGGCGCTCTGCCGCATGTTGCGTTCCGCACACCAGACGGCCATCATGTGTTGATCGTAAGCAACAACACAGGCACAGACAGCGGGTTTCACGTGCGGCAGAACGGCAATGCTGCAAGCGTCTCGTTGGCTGCGGGCTCAGTAGCCACCTTTGTCTGGTGACTGCCGTTCGGCGGCTCCGGCGACCCACTTGCGGTTTATTCCCGCGCTACTCCGTTCCGTTCCTGACGGGCTAGAAGGGGACACGCAATGAAGCATTATCGGCCATTTTGGTCCATGTCCGCATCTGCGTCGATTTCGGTGCTTGACATCCATGGGCACAATCAGCTTAGATTCACGTTGTGACTCTTCAAGACAAACGTGTGTCCCTGAGGGATACGCCGTGTCGAAGCTGAGCAGCACAGAGCCATGAACTGGCTGATGTAGTTCTTTTTGGAGGTCCCATGGGACACAAACTTACCTCTGCCCTGCTCGGCACTGCCTGCATCTTTGCGGCAGTGAATGCGAGCGGACAGGCGGCCAACGCAGGCGATATCCGCGGCACGGCAACCGACGCAACGGGCGCTCTTTTGCCTGACGTAACCGTCGTCGTCACCAACACCCGCACGGGCGTCGCCAAGACCCTCATCACGAACAAGGACGGCCTGTACGACACGGGTCCGATCGTCACCGGCAACTATTCCGTCACCTTCAGCAAGGACGGCTTCTCCAACTTCACCCGAAGCGGCCTGAACCTGGATGTTCAGACGGTCACCATTGACGGCGCGCTGAAGGTGGGCGGAGCCGCGGAGCAGGTTACCGTCAACACGGACGTTGCCCTGATCCAGACAGAAACCGGCGAGCAGTCCGCGACGCTGAACTTCCAGACGATGGAACAGCTGCCGAACGTCGGCGGTAACGGACCAGACTGGCAAAACTTCACCAACCTGATCGCGGGCGCGACGGGCACGCCTTCCGGTGCCCAGGGCGTAGGTAATCCAGGCCAGATGGTGGCCGTCAACGGCAGTCTGCCGTATACCTCCGTACTCGCGGACGGCGCGGAAGCCACGTTGCCCAGCTCTGGCAACGCCGATGTTGATGTGTTCGAGACCATTCAGGAAGTGAAAGTGTCTACTTCGGCCTTCTCCGCGCAGTACGGCGTGGGCGGTATCCTGTTTAATCAGATCACCAAGGGTGGTACCAACCGATTTCACGGCGCGGCGTACGAGTATCTCCAGAACGATTACTTCAACTCCGTTCCATATTTCGCAACCAAGAGGAACCGTGTACGGTTCAATAACTTCGGCGGCTCCATTGGCGGTCCGGTACTTAAGGACAAAGCGTTCTTTTACTTCAATTATGACCAGATCATCAACAACTCTGCCGTCAACGGCTTTGCCACCGTACCGACAGTAGCACAGCGCAACGGCGACTTCACGCAGCAGCTTGTTCCGGGTTATACATGCGTCCCAACATCGCCGACCGCAGCGCCAGGACCACAAGGCGCCGCATACACTCCGGGCTATAACGGAACCCCAGGCTGCATCTACGATCCGTCAACCCAGGTCACGGTTGGCAGCAACTTGGGACGTTCGCCATTTCCTGGTAACATCATTCCGAAAGCCAGTATGGATCCAGTCGCCGTCGCGCTGCAGGCATACTACCCACTGCCGAACCGCCCCGGCAATGTGCAGGCTTCATCCTTTTCGAATGGTTCCCTAACTCCAGGCCTTACAACCAATAATTACTTCTATCAAGCGAGCCAGTCAAACCCATTCAAAAAGTATTTCGGGAGATTCGACTACAACATCGGCGCGAAGAATCGCCTGACCGCAACGGTAGCGCAGCGTGACAACCCGGCCTTCTATATTAGTCAGAATATCTGCCCGGTGAATTGCTACAACGGTGATGTCGACAGCACCAACGCGCAGATCACGAATGTGACCACGTTCAGTTCGAACTTCACCAACGAGGTTCGCCTAGGCTACACGAAACAATTGAACTTCTTCACAGGTGCCAGCTATGGTATGGGCTATCCGGCGAAGGTTGGGTTGAAATATGCCAAGGTGGACGGCTTTCCCAGCCTCAGCATCAATCACGAACTCGGTCTTGGGCCCGGCACCAATGCTGTCTACAAGGAGCATGTCTTCGATCCGTCGGATGTTGTCACTCTGATTCGGGGACGCCACATCCTGCACTTCGGCGGCGAGTTCCTCATCAACGAGGACAACTCGACGAACTGGGGTAATCTCGATCCTGGTACCTTTACCTTCACCGGCGACTACACCAAGGGTAGCCAGCACGACAACTACGTCGGATTCGAATACGCGGACTTCCTGGTCGGCACCGCACAGCACTGGACAGCGCAGATTCAGCCGGAGTACGCCGCCCGCCAAAAGGCACCACAGGTGTTCATTCAGGATGACTTCAAGCTTCGGCCCAACCTGACGCTGAACCTGGGTCTCCGGTACCAAATTCAGCTGGGATGGCATGACGCCAAAAACGACGAGGCTGTCTTCGATCCGACCATTCTCAACGCGAAGACTAACACGCTGGGTGCCATCTGGTATGAGGCCAACAAGACCAATGGCCGCACCGCCCTGCAGCAGAACAAGTACAACGTAATCATGCCGCGGGTGGGCTTCGCATACACACCGCAGAACAATACGGTGTTCCGCGGCGGTTTCGGTATCTACAGTTACAGCTGGAGCCTGGATACCTACGGTGCAGGCCAGGGTGCCGCTCTCAGCACCAACGGAGACGTGCAGGACTCCTCGCATGGGCTGGCTCCGATCACCACACTGAACGGGACGGGAGCGAACCTTCCCTTCACTCCGGCCAGCACGGACCCAACCAGCAAGAACGGGCAGGGTGTCAGCTACAACGCATACAACACGCCGGTAGCGCGTATCCTGCAATACAACTTCAGCATTGAGCGGCAGATGGGTAACAACTTCGCCTTCCAAACGGCATACGTCGGGAGCCACGGCTATAATCTCGTCTTTCCGACGGATCTTGATGCGCTTACGGTTGCGAACCTCGGAAAGGGCCAGTCGGCGCGTCCGTTTCCACAGTACACCGGCATCAATGGTAGTCTTATAGGTGCCATCTCCAACTACAACTCGCTACAGGTGTCCGCACGGAAGCGTCTCGCTCACGGCTTCAGCTTCGATACCAGCTATGTTTGGTCGAAGTTCCTGAATGAGCAGGACTCAGCCGGGTGGGGTGGGCGTGGTGGCACACAGACCTACCAGGATGCCTATAACTTCCGCGCCAACTATGGTCCGTCGAACTTTGACGTCCGTAACGCGTGGAAGGGCAACATGGTGTACAACCTTCCCTTCGGCGTCGGTGGGCAGTTCCTGACCAGTAAGCTGCTTGATCCGGTCATTGGTGGATGGCGCGCCTCGGCGACCTTCATCGTCCAGGGTGGCAACCCCTTCACCCCGACAGTGAACACGAGCAGCGCGTTCGCGATGGCGGGGAACGGTTTCCGCCTCCGTCCAAATCTGGTCGGCAATCCTCAAGGGAACAAGTCCCTACAGCAATATTTCAACACTGCAGCGTTCCAAGTTCCGTTAGCGAACACCTTTGGGAACGCAAGTAGAAACAGCCTGCGGGGACCTGGCTTTGAGATGTTCAACGCGTCTCTGGGCAAGACCTTCCACTATAACGAGACCATCGGTCTTTCCATCCGGGCCGATGTCAACAACGTCCTGAACCATCCCACGTTCGGCGTGCCGAATACCGATGTCAACGCTGGCGGAGGTCAGATCACATCCACCAGCAACCAGAGCCGCAACATGCAGCTGAGCGCGCGGTTCGCGTTCTAACCTCAACCGTTGTCCCTATACTGGCGGAGAAGCGGTCTGTATGACGCTTCTCCGCTTTCCTTTTGCCATGCCGTCCGTATTGGATACTGTGAGTGGTTTGATAGTTCTAGGTAACACTCGGGGTCACCGGGCACGCATGGCAGCAACTGCCGGCCTGCTCGTCTGCGCCATTCTCAATGCCTCAGCTGTGCCGTTGGCGCAGGCTCCCGCAGCCGAGACCGTGCAACAGCATCTGCAACGTGCGCATACCTTTCTGAATGAGCGAAAGCCGCAGTTGGCAATCCCGGAGTTCAAGGCGGTGCTCGCCGCCGATCCGAACAACGCCGACGCGGTTGGGAATCTGGGCGTTCTGCTCTACTTTGCCCATGACTACCGCGAGGCGGAACCGCTGCTGCGGCAGACCGTCGCGGCGACGCCACTGCCTAAGCTACAGGCGCTGCTGGGCATGTGCGAGCGGCGCAACGGCAACACGGAAACAGCGCGGCGTGATCTGGCGGCGGCGCTGCCCTCGCTGGATGATGCAGCGATCCGGCGGGAGGCTGGCCTGGAACTGGTGGAACTACAGACGTCGGCGGGCGATCTGCCGGCGGCTGCGGGAACCATCTCCGCGCTGAAAGCGAAGGCACCGGAAGACCCGGTGATCCTGTATGCGGCATATCGCGTCTACACCGACCTGGCGGGCGAGTCGATGCTGGACCTGTCGCTCTCGGCACCGAGAAGCGCGCAGATGCACCAGGCGATGGCGCACGAACTCTTGCGTGCCCGCGATCTTAAAGGTGCCATTGCCAACTACCGCGATGCACTTGCCGCAGACCCGAATCTTCCCGGCATCCACTTTGAACTGGCCGAGGCGCTGCGGAGTTCTCCTGAAGCCGCGCTGAGGGCCGAGGCGGAAGGGCAGTACGCGCTGGCGTTGAAGGCAAACCCAGGAGATGCGAAGTCGTTGACACGGCTGGCCGATGCGGCTGCGGAGCGCGGCGACCATACGAAGGCAATCCCGATGTACCAGCAGGCGCTGACGCTGGCTCCCGGCGAGGTGGACGCGGGCGTTGGCCTAGCGCACGAACTGGTAGAGACCGGCGACCTTCCCGGCGCGCTGCGCCTGTTGCAAGCCATGGAGACCGCTGATCCCACGGACGTGCTGGTGCACTTCCGCCTGAGCGCGCTCTACCGGCGCATGCAGCGCCCTGAGGATGCGAAGCGCGAGGTGGCACAATACGAGAAGTACAAAGCGGTCAAGGAGACGATGCGCTCCGTGTACAAGCAAATGCGGCAGGATGCGCCGGGGGGCAATGCGTCGCAGCAATAATTCCTGGCGCTCAGTCACGGCCATGCTTCTGTGCCTCGCTTGCTTTTGCGGCGCTTCCGCCCAGACTGCGGTGCCGCAGATGGTGGACATCACCGCCTCGACCGGCATTCATTTCGAGCACCTGTCGAGCCCCGATCAAAAATACATTGTGGAGTCGATGAGTGGCGGCCTGGCGTTGATCGATTTCGACGGCGACGGCTGGCTCGACATCTACCTGACCAACGCACCGAGCGTAAGCATGGCGTTGGCCGGCAAAACGGCGCGCAGCGCTCTCTATCGCAATAATCACGATGGCACTTTTACCGATGTGGCGGAGAAGGCCGGCGTCGCTACCCCCTGCTGGGCCATGGGCGCGGCGGTGGGCGACATCGACAACGACGGCTGGCCGGATCTGGCGGTCAGTTGCTTTGGCGGTGTGGTGCTGTATCGCAACAACCACGATGGCACGTTCAAGGATGTGACGAAGGCGAGTGGTCTAGGCGCGGACACCGGCTGGGCTACAGGTGTGACGTTTGGCGACTACGACGGCGATGGTTTTGTCGACCTGTTTGTGCCGCATTATGTCGATTTCGATTTGAAAAGTCTGCCGCAGTTCGGATCGGCGAAGACGTGCCAGTATCACGAGATCGCGGTACAGTGCGGTCCGCGCGGGTTGAGGGGTAAGGGCGACACGCTATGGCACAACAACGGCGATGGCACCTTCACAGAAGTCGCAAAGCAAGCTGGCGTCGATGACCCAAAGCGGTTCTTTGGGCTGAGCGCGCTCTGGTCGGACTTCGATAACGACGGATTGATCGATCTGCTTGTAGCAAACGATGGTGAACCAAACTACCTGTATCGCAATCTTGGAGGTGGACACTTTCAGGAGGTTGCGGGAGACGCGGGAGTGGCGCTGAGCGACGATGGCGTCGAGCAGGCCAACATGGGCCTGGCAGTTGGCGATTACACGCGCACCGGCAACATGAGCATTGCGATTTCGCACTTTAGCGATGAATACATGGAACTGTACCGGAACGATGGCAAGCTGAACTTCACGGACGTTGCCCATTCAGCCCAAGTCGCCAAAAGCAGTACACCGTATGTGGGCTGGGGCGATGCGTTCCTGGACACGGCGAATCGTGGTCTGCTGGACTTGTTGCTTGTGAACGGCCATGTGTATCCGCAGGTGGATACAACGAAGCTGGCCACGTACCGCGAACCCAAGTTGTTGTACTGGAACGAAGGAAATGGCAAGTTCCGGGACGTGTCCGCTGAGGCTGGACCGGCGCTGCGCGTTCCACAGGTGAGCCGCGGACTGGCGGTGGGTGACCTGTTTCATCGTGGCGCATTGGATGTAGTCATTGAGAACCTAACGGGCGGTCCAATGATCCTGCAAACGCGGCCCGATCCGAAGAACCATTGGGTGCAGTTTCGCTTGCTGGGATCGCCGTCAAACCGGCTGGCGTTGAACGCCCGTGTCTACGTCACCAGTGGCGGTGCAACGCAGATGGCGGAAGTGCGCAGCGGCGGCAGTTATCTTTCACAGAGCGACCTTAGCCTGCACTTTGGGCTGGCAAGCGCGGCAGTGATCGACACCGTCGCGGTGCTGTGGCCAGATGGCAAGCGGCAGGAGTTCACCGGGGTAGCAGCCAATCGCTTCCTCTTGCTGGAAGAGGGCGGGCAGTTACAAGTGGACCCTAAGATCATCGGGAGATAGGATTACTGCTCTTACAGAGACGAGACCTCCTAGATCACTTCCGAATCCGGCACATCAGGCTGCACGTTGCGTTCCTCAAGCTTTATGCGAAGTTCCGCACCCTGCATGTAACGGTCAATCCACGCGGCGTCCGCGCCACTCCGTTGCAGGTCGCGGATGATGTCACCGCGCGTGCTCATCACACCGCCGTAGCTCATCGGCTCGTTGAGGTAGCGCTCCACAAGTGAGGGATGCCGCTGTTGTTTAGCGCTTTTGCTGCTTGCCATTTATGCCTCACGGCCCAAGTTCAAAGAAAGATTGCTGGCCTTTTGGCCGCGGCTGCGCGGGGCCTGTTTAAAGGTCACATCGCGGACGTGCATGGGACGCTGCACGCGGGCGCCTTCCAGCAGGTCCTTGATCGTGAGCAGTTGCACACGTGGGTAGCGGCTTCCGTCTGACGAGGTGTAGAAGCCTGCCTCGACGGCTTCGCGCTCCATCGGCTTTGTCGGTTCAACGAAGGAAATGTACACTCCAATTTCAGCTCTCTCCCGATCAAGCACGCCAATCAGGTCCCGGATTTCGCTGACGCCGACGTTGCGGCCACCTTTGACCGAAAAGATGATTTGCTTCGACTTGCCCGAATTGTCGTCATGAAAGTACTTACGCCCGTCAATGCCGCGATCCGCGCCTTTTTTTACGCCGTCGACGGGCTTCGCTCCTATCAAATCGAGCGCCCAATATTGAAATTGATATTTGTTCTCGTTGGCTAGCTGTTGTGCTCCGGTCAAGTCTTTCGGAGTGCCAATTACCTGGTATTCACCAATGATGGAGTGCCCAAATGTATCAGTCAATCTGCCTTTGATCAACCCGATTGCTAGGTGCGTAATGTCGATGCCTATCCAACGGCGATTCAATCTTTGTGCAACCTGAACAGTGGTCCCACAGCCGCAGAAAGGATCGAGAACGAGATCACCCTCATTAGAGGAAGCCTTCAAAATACGTTCTAAAAGAGCCTCCGGCTTTTGGGTCGGATAACCAAGACGTTCTTGCGCCTGCGAATTAATAGGAGGAATGTCAGTGATGACATCTTGAACTTTGCTTCCACCACTCAGATAGCGCTTGAAACGCGGAAATCCATTCAACGATTTTGGCCAATGGATGAACCCCTTTTCATCCAAGAGATCAAGTTTCTCGATTGTATTCATTTTCGCGGCGGTATCGGCTCCTATGATGGCCTCGACTGTAGCGTTGTTCACCTTCCAGTGGGAATGTTTGGCTGTTACGTTGAAGCCCCGCCAAACAGCTCCAGAATCCCCGTTTCTGACTCCAGGCGCTGTGATATTATCATCAGACCACATGTTTCCATGGCTATCGACGTGCTTATAACGAGCAGCATAGTCAGCAGTATGGCTAAGCAGAACTTCATTCCAGGTCCATTCGCCCGTCTTCGTAGAAAAGAGAATAATGTCGTGGATATCACCCCATTTCTTGGCAGCGGAATGTGAACTGGTACGTTTCCATACAATCTCGTTTTTGAAGAACTTAACTCCAAATACACCATCTATCAGCAGCTTTAGATAATGGCTAGCAGTAGGGTCGCAATGGAGATAGATGGAGCCGGTTTGCTTTAAAACGCGGCGTAGTTCTACAAGGCGCGGAGCCATCATGGATAAGTACGCAAGCATGTCGGAGCCGCCGAGCAGGGTGCGGAAGGCGCGCATGGTTTCCGCGACGCGGCCTCCGGGCTCCACAACTTCTTCATAGGCACGAGCGGCCTCTTCGTTCCACTCCCAGGTGTCTTTGAAGGCGGTGATTTGCGATGCAGAGCGGTTGCCATCTTTCTCTGTAAAGAGGACGTTGTAATCCTGCCGTGAATTGAAGGGTGGATCGAGGTAGACGAGGTCCACGGATTGGTCGGCGACATACTCGCGCAGCACCGCCAGGTTATCGCCATAGTACAGCTTGTTCTTTTCGTCGGCCATTCGCTTTACTGAGCGTATCACCCAACAATCTGATCGAACGAGAAAACGTCTAAGGGTACTTGAGCGTCCTATACCCGACACAACCCGCGACATGTTTCCATTTGTAGATGGGTCCGGGAAGGGAGAGGCATGACACGATATCGCCGAATGTTGAGTACCGCGACGCTGGCGGGATGTGTTGCATCCACGTGTGTAGCTGGGCCTGCCATGGCGCAGTACGGTGGCGATGGGTATGACCGTGGATACCGGCAGACACGCCCGTATGACGATAGGTATGACCGCAACCGCAACCACGACGACGACCGCAACCGCGACCGCTACAACGCAGATGACCGCGATCACCGAGGCGGCATTGGCCCAGGCAAAGGTGCGGCTATTGGTGTCGGCGCGGGTGCGCTATTAGGCGGTCTGCTTGGTGGCGGACTGAAAGGTGCACTCATCGGCGGTGGCATTGGGGCGGGTGGCGGTGCGCTCTTGGGTAAGGCCAATCAGGACAACCGCCGCCGCGACGACCGCCGGGACTATCGAGATGGAGACCGGTATTAGGTACCTCAAGCAAACAGGAAGGCTTTAGCGATGAAGATGATATTCGGTACTGGACTGCTTTTCGCAGCAACACTAGGTACGTTGCCGGGCGGAGCGCAATCTCACGGTGGGAACAGCACAGCAGTAAGTATTACGGCAGCAAACAGCGCTGGTGGCGTAGCGGTCTCGCCAGAGTTGATGGGATATACCGTGCATGAAGCATGGGTTCAAAGCGGACGTAACGAAGAAAAGTTCTTCGACATGGTGAAGCAGCTCGCGGAAGTGAGTGCGCGGAAGCGCGATGTCACCCTTCCGGACACGGAGGCTGCTGGACGCAAGATGGGAATGCTGATCAAGGCAAGCGCGCGCCGAGACCCAGACCAGCTTCTATACGCAGTCGTTGATGCTGCAGTGCGTCAGACCACCAGTGTGCAGCATGCGGCTTCAGCCAAGTAAGAAAGAGTAGCAACAGCGAAACCTTCTCGTGAGGGTGCAACGCTGACTACAACTCACATGTAATCCACACCGTACTGAACAGGGATTTGGGTAAAGGCGATTCGTGTGGGTGCGCTGTCGCGGGCGGGGAGCATGCCTGCAAAGTGCAGGGTAGTGTGCCCGTATTTCAGGTTTAGTTTGTCAAGCGTGCGGCTGAGTTCGCTGCGGTTGTCCGGGTCAGCGAACAGGATGGGTTGCTGCTCGTGCTCGTGGATTAGCTTGCCCAGGGTGACGCCGACAAAGAAGGGCTGCTGATACTCAGGTCCGGTGGGTTGTTGCGCCCACAGTTTGGTAAGTGTTTCAAGCAGGGAAAGGGTGTCCTGGCAACTTGGAAACCGTGCCTCCATGCCCCAGCTGTCATGCCGGATGCCGCTGGTGTGCTGCCGCAACTTCTTCTTCGGTGCGGGCTGATTTGCGCGAGTTAACGTCGTCGGCTCGTCAATGAAACGGTCCACCTGCTCGCGGTTGAGTTGATATCGAATCGTCAGCGCCAGGGTTCCGGCGCAGAACTTTTCCATGCGGAGCCGCATTCCAGCCTTATGCAGGAGCTTGTGCGCCACAGCCCATGCGCCTCCCGGAGAGCGGTACGCCGGTCCCAGCACATGCGAGTGGCCCAGCGACTTCTGTAGGTCGTTCGGCAGTGACGCGCCGTCGTCTCCCGTGCTGTGTCCGTGCAGCCAGTGATACATGCGGTCGCCCCACACGCTGTTCCAAAGCCGGTGCATGCCCTGGCGGTCCAGCGCCAGCAGTTGGGGCATGGTAGTGATGCCCTTGCCGGTCAGCATCTTCTCCGTGCGCGCGCCAACACCGGGCAGGTCGCGGAGTTCAAGCCCAGTGAGCGCACGCGGCAACTGCGACGGCAGCAGGCCGATCAGCCCATCAGGCTTTTGCATGTCGCTGGCGATTTTAGCCAGGTAGCGGTTAGGGGCCATGCCGATGGGAGCAACGCAGTGTCTCGCCCACGTTGTCCCGAATACTCTGCTTGATGCCGAGCGCGATCTCCCGCGCCAGCGGCGGCTCCTGCTCGCGGCCGATCAGCTGGCAGACAACCTCGTCGATGGACGGAATATGTGCAACGGGGCAGACCCGCTCGACGGCAGCGGCAATGCGATGCGAGTAGTCGGCGTAGGTGGAGTGATCGCCCTCCACCATGATGATGCCGGGGCAGAGCTTCTTCATATCCCCCACACGCGTGCCCGTCTTTATACCGAGCGCTTTGGCCTCATAGCTGGCCGCAATGGCGACCGTGGTGTCGGCGAAGCTAGGCACGACGGCTAGCGGCTTGTTGCGGTACTCAGGGTGCAGTTGCTGCTCCACCGAGGCGAAAAAGCTGTTCAGGTCGACATGGAGGAAGCCGAAACGGTCCTCAGCCTGCCGCGCCTCCGGATTGACTGCAAAGGGGTCCATGTGCGCCGTTCCTCAAGTGTAAACAGATTCGCCTGATCTTCGCTGAATTCATTGGCATTACCATGGGACGATGGTCGCGTGCGTGGTGGTGAACTGGAATGGCTGGAGCGATACGCTTGCTTGTCTTCGCACCCTGGTGCACCAGACCTGGCACCCTTTGCACGTGTTTGTCGTGGATAATGGTTCCAGCAACGACTCGGTCGCGCGTCTTGGTGCGTTTTTTGAAGAGGCGAAGGCTGGCCCCACGCGTTTTACATTGCTCCAAAGCGAGGAGAATGTAGGCTTTTCTTCCGGTGCCAACATCGGCATACGTGAAGCATTGGGGCAGGGTGCCCAGTTTGTTTGGCTGCTGAATAACGACACGGAATGCCCGCCGGACACACTGGAGAAGCTGATGCGTGCCGCAGCGCATGACGGTGGCGCGGGCATTGTAGGTACGGTGCTGTATTACCATGACAATCCCGCGCGGGTACAGGCTTGGAGTGGTGGCTATATCGAGCGCTGGCTGGGTACGGCTACTCATTACTACAAGCCGGTCCGGCAGGCGCGAGGGAGCTACACGACCTTCGCCAGCGCGTTGATCCGGGCTGAGGTTCTTCAAGAAGTTGGTCTGCTGTTTGAAGGTTTCTTTATGTACTACGACGATTCCGACTTCTGTCTGCGCATGGAAAAGACGCACTGGACGATTGCCGTGGCGGGCGATACAGCAGTGCTGCACAAGGAAAGCGCAAGTACAGAAGGCCCCCGGCACCCGTTTATGGAGAAGACCATCGCCGTATCCGGTATGAAATTTTTACAACGGCATTCACCGCTGCCCTGGCTGTCCATTCCGGTCTTTGTCTTGTTGAAGCTTGCAAATCGTGCGCGGCGGGCGGAGTGGGCTGCTTGTCAGGCCGTTCTCAAGGCATATGCGGAGTACCGCCGCGGGACAGACTAGGCGTTATTCGATGCGGCGGGAGCCTTTACACTTCCCGGCACGCGGCTCATCGTGGCAATTTGACCTGTGGCTTGCTTTCTCCGCGCAGTTCGCAAGCGCAGCCAGGTCAACACGTCAGGATCGGTTTACCGCAGTAGCTAAGTATATTCAGTCCAAGACATGCAGGGCTGGCGGCTGGTTCAGGAGCAAGCGTCTCCCGCACTGTTCCGTATTGGAATGAAATTGTTTGCGCATCATGAAAGATACGTGAACAGGATGCTTGACGCCAACGCCGTATTCCGTCAGCCTAGCAGTACGTTCTCTATAAAACATATTCAGCTTCGGGGCAGTCCGCACACCCTGAAGACTTAGCACACATGTCTCCACATGGAGGCGTGAGTCATTCGGAGGCAATATTGAAGAACAAATTTCTGCTCGCCGCACCTCTGGCGATGGTTTGCACAATGGCGCATGGCCAGGCCATTTCAGTCAATGGCGGCGCGATTCAGGGAACCATTACCGACCCTTCAGGCGCAGCCGTCGCCAACGCGTCCATCCTCATTACCAGCATCGGTGAAGGCACGTCCAAAACCATCACAACCGACAAGGCCGGTTTCTACAGCGTCGGCCCCCTTCTACCGGGCGAATACACCGTTGCAGTCACCGCGCCCGGCTTTCAGCGCCTCGAAGTCACCACACGCATCCTGACCGGAACGGCGACGCCCGGCAGCTTCAAGCTGACTGTCGGCCGTGAAAATCAGACGGTGGAAGTTACCACCGGCGACATCCAGGTAAACACGGATCAGGCGGGCGTCAGCGATGTTATTACGCGCGAGCAGATTGCCTCGTTGCCGGTCAACGGTCGTAACTTCCTCGATCTGGCGCAGATTGAGCCGGGTGTGCAGCTTACCAACGGCAACACGTTCGACCCAACGAAGTCGGGCTATACCGGTATTTCAGTCAACGGCACCTCCGGCCGTACCACCCGCATCCTGCTCGATGGTCAGGACATCACCGACGAGTTTGTTGGAACTACCATCTTTAACGTGTCGCAGGGTGCGATTAACGAGTTCCAGTTGAGCCGTTCCACGCAGGACGTAGCCGGTGAGGTGACCTCGCAGGGTTCCGTCCAGGTTTCCACCCGCTCCGGTACGAACTCCATTCATGGCGAAGCGTTCTACATCTTTCAGGACCAGCGGGCGCTCGATGCCAACCCGAACCCCACGGCGAACGCGCAGGGCGTTCACGTGGCACCGTACTTCCAGCGCAACCAGTACGGTGGCAGCGTGGGTTTTCCCATCATCAAGGACAAGCTGTTTGCTTTTGGCAACGCGGAGCGCATTGTGCAGAACAGCGCTTCACCCTCAAACTTGGGCACGGTGTTCAACACAGCGGGTAACCTTCCAGTCGGCCAGACGCAGACTCTCGCAGCCCTCTATCCGACCGTGGGAACGCCCTACCGGCAGACCTACTCCACCGTTCGGCTTGACTATCAGGGACCGCTCGGTGGGCACTACTTCGCGCGTGGCAACTACAACGTGGATTCGACATTGACCGCCGGCGGAACCACCCGTTTCGCAGCCTATCCGAATCGTGACAACACCTTTGGCGGAGCGTTTGGCGCGGACTTTGCCAAGGGTCGCATGACGCACTCGTTTCGCGGCTCCTATGAGAAGTTCCACAACCTGATCGTTGACGGCAGCCAGACCTCCGGCTACGATCCGTTACTCACGGCGAATGGCCCCGTTGCGGTCAGCTACTCCGGCCAGATTTACTTCGGACCGAACGCAAACGCGCCGCAGGCGACGTATCAGTCTGACAAGCAGCTTCGTTACGACGGCGGCTATACGGTCGGCACGCACAACATCCGCTTCGGCGGTGCACTGAACCGTATCCAGTCGGGTGCATACGCAGCGTTTTATGGCATTGGACCTCGCCTCAACCCGACAGCCAGCAACCTGCTTGCGGGTACTGTGACTGCGACCAATCCGCTTGGCCTTGGTTGCAGCGGGAAGGTTGGAGCGGCAGCCTGTCCGGGCGATCCCATCAATGGCTATAACACCAGTTCCGCCACCATCGCCACTGGTAATGGTTACAGTAACAATGTTCCAAGCTTTGGACAGCTTGGCGGAGGCATCGCGTCATGGCGCTACTCGGGTTACGTCGCCGATGCCTGGAAAATCACGCCAAGCTTTACGATCACGGCTGGACTACGGTACAGCGTGGATACAAACAGAGAAAATAACAGTATTGCGCTTCCAACGTGCGGTGATTTGAGCGCAACGGTCGCGTATGTGTGCGCGGGCAAGGCGGGCACAACTCCGCTGCTTAGCCTGTTTAGCCCGGACTACACGCAGGCACACGTGAACCAGCCGTACAACAATGTTGGACCTCAACTTGGGCTGGTCTACTCGCCAGGAGACCACAAGACCGTTTTCCGTTCCGGTATTGGAATCTATTACGAGAGCGTGGTCTTTAACAATGGGTCGAATGCAGAAGCGAACATTTTGAAATCTGCTCCGTCGTATAACCCTGCCGCAGCCTGCGCTTCGACCTCGATTCTATTCCCAGACAGCAGCGTTGTGACCACTTCACCGGATGGTACGCCTCTCCAAACACTTTGCTTGCAACGGACCATTGCGCAATCGGCCCCGCAGTTTGCCGCTCTACAGAAGAGCTACCAGGCAGTGGCTAAAGCTAATCCAAACGTAGTGAACAGTGCTTATCTAGGTAACACTCTTAATGCGTCAGGTCTTTACGCACCTGCTTACCGTCAGCCGTTATCTCTGCAATGGAACTTCGGGTTGCAACGTGAGTTGTTCAAGGGTGCTGTATTAAGTGCGGACTATATCCACAACACGACGGATCGCATTGGCCAGACGATCGATCTCAACCACACAGGTGCGGCGCGCACCTTCAACCCCGCTTACGGTCTCGCAGCCATTAACCGTCTCTCGGCAACAGCAGCGTACAGCTGCGGCACGGCTACGGCCATGACTTCGCAAGGAGTTGTGCAGTGCTTAATCAGTAAAGGCGCTACCATCGTGAGTCTTGCTCAGCAAGGTTTGGATGGCGATGTGTACACCAGCAACAACAACTATCTGGTCCAGAAGCGGACCACGCCTGCCGCGTTCCCCGGTCTGAATCCGGACCTGGGCCGGGGTACTCTCATCCGCCCGACCGGACGCTCTGGCTATGACGCTCTGCAAGTGGTCTTCAGGCAATCGAGCGCTCGGCCGGTAAAGGGCATTGAACACGCCAATCTCCAGGTGTCTTATAACTTGTCACGCATCGTGTCCAACCTTACTTCAAGTGACGAATTCTTTACGGCGGGCGCGTGGGACTACGATAACCCAAACCAATACATCGGGCGCAACGGCCTGGACCGCAAGCACGAACTGTCTTTCGGCGGCACCATCAATCCGAAGTACGGTCCGGAGATTGGAGTGATCGGGCACTTTTTCTCCGCGCAGCCTAGCTCACTTTTGCTGGACTCCAGCTTGTCAGCGGGTAACATCTTCATTTCGGATATCACGGGTGACGGAACCACGGGCGACCTTGCTCCTGGTACGCTGCCCGGCGACTACATGCACCGCATCAAGTCAAACACGCTTGGTTCCTACATCACAACATATAACGGTACCTATGCAGGTAGGCCGACTCCAGCTGGCCAAGCGGTGATCAATTCAGGTCTCATCAGCCTCTCGCAGCTGACCGCTTTGAAAGGTGTGATCCAGCCCGTTGCGCAGCTGCCCACGAACGTGGCGAACAACAATCCTGACTTCCGTTCGCTGGATGTGAACTTCTCGTACCCGATTCGGATCAACAAGGTGCACGAAGGTCTGGCCTTGACGCCGAGGATCGCGTTCTACAACGTCGCGAACCTGAGCAACTTCGCCAGCAATGTCACGAACCCTGGAACCTTGCAAAACACAACGACTGCGGGTGGCACGTTCAACAGCGGAACGGGCGGTGCGGGATTCATCACCGGCCCAAACAGCTTCGCCACACAATCTGCGTACCGCACGTATCGCGGTGTAGGTACCTTCTCGCAGGGTGCGCCCCGCCAAACAGAGTTCCAACTAACGGTAAACTTCTAATCAATGCAGCGACTAAGAGGGGCTGCTTCGCAGTCCCTCTTAATATCTGGCGTGGCCGTTATAACTTGCATAGTAGTCTCAGCTTTCCATTAGTGGTAATGCTGGGCCCCGAGTAGGGCCGCTCGGTGGTTGCACCTTAACGCTGCGGCCGGTGGCGGCGGATTTGTAGATGGCTTCGATGATGCGCTGATCCTGTAAACCCTCTTCGCCGGGCGTATGCGGCTGCTGGTTGTTCATCACGCAGAGCGCCATATGGTCCATCTCAAGGGCGAACTGATCCTTGTCCTCGATAGACGGCTGCATCTCCACTTCCTTGCCGTCCTCCAGCTTGGAGAACCGTAGCTTTGTGCCGTGATAGCCGAACGCGGGGTCCATTTCGCCGAACGCATCGACCCCTTCCATCCGGAAGAAGGTGGACCGGTGCACGTCGTATGAACTGGTGAAGGTTGCCGTCATGCCGCTGGGGAAGCGAGCTATGACTTCGCAGCGTGACTCGACCTCGCGGAAACGCGGGTCATCCTTGGGCTGGATGACGGTGGCGAAGACCTCATCCGGCTCCTCGCCGGAGAGGAAGCGCGAAGCATTCAGGCAGTAGATACCGACATCCGGCATGCAACCGCCGCCCGCCAATTTCCGGTTCAGGCGCCATTGGGTGGGATCACCTTCGTCCTGTGAGTTTGAGGAAACGATCGAGCGGATTTTACCCAGCTTGCCGTCCCGCACCGCTTTTTCTAATGTGCGGTTGATTGGATCGTACTGCTGCCGATAGGCGATCATCAGCTTTACATTCGCCTGCTTACAGGCGGCGATCATCTGCTCACATTCCGCGCTGCTGGTGGCCATCGGCTTCTCGCACAGAATGTGCTTGCCGGTTTTGGCACCGCGCACCACAAACTCGCGGTGCATGCCGTTGGGCAGCACAATGTAGATAACATCCACACCAGGCATGTCGCGGAGCTTCTCGTAGCCCGCGTAGTCGGTGATGTTCGCTTCCGCGATGCCGTACTGTGCGGCGATCTTCAGCGCCTTCGCACGGTCACCGCTGACCAGCGCCGTGGGTTTGCAGTAGTCGGAGTGTCCAAAGGCGGGCAGGATTTGATCGAGTGAAAGCCGTCCCAACCCGACAACTGCGAATCCCACGCGACGGTTCGGCGGCAGAAATGGTCCGGGCGCTTTTTCGGGCGGCTCGGTGGGCGCGTGAATCGGCGAGAGCTGGACTTCGTTCTGGCTGTTTGGCTTGCTCGCCTGTCCCGCTGCTCCAGCGGCAAGCGCGGCGGTTCCAGCGAGTGCGCCGGTTGCGGAACGCAGAAATCCGCGTCGCGAGATCGGAGTGCCGGTCGCGTCCTCTTTCACCGAATCGAAATCGTTGGCTTCTTCACGAGGGTTCATAGCTGCATCGGATGCGGGCGCGATTTGCACGGGATGTGCATGGTTTGCGGTGTGGTCCTGCCAGACTGTGCCAGAGCGCGGTATCCTTTTGGGGCTATGAAAGCTCTTCGTGCCGTGACCCTCCTGAATGCCGCCCGTGTTACGGCGGCTCTGTTCGCGCTCGCCATCTGTACCTCTGTGCCGCAGGATGTAGTTTCCGCTGCGACTAAGGGTTCGCTCCGCATTGCCGCAATCGATGTGGAAGGTGGTCAGGCCACCCTGTTTGTCGCGCCGAGCGGGCAATCGCTGCTGGTCGACGCAGGATGGCCCGGCAACAATGGACGCGATGCGGATCGCATCGTCGCGGCCGCGCATGAGCTTGGCGTGCAGCGCCTCGATACGGTGTTGATCACGCACTACCACACGGATCACGTCGGCGGGGTGCCGCAGTTGGCGGAGCGCATCCCCATCGGCACGTTCCTGGATCACGGCGCAATGTACGAGCAGGGTGGCGGTGTGCCTGAGATGTACAACGCATACCAGGGCGTGCTGGCCACGGGCAAGTCAAAGCATGTAGCGATGCGCGCGGGCGACAAGCTGCCCATTGCCGGTTTCGATGCCATCGCCATCAGCTCCGATGGGAAGACCATCACGCAGCCACTGCCAGGTGCAGGGCAAGCTAACCCGCTGTGTGCGCAATCGCAGCCGGTTGCCGAGGACCTGACGGAGAACGGTCACTCCCTCGGTATCATCATCCGTTTTGCCGGAGTCAAAATCCTCGATGCGGGCGACCTCACGTCGGACCGTGAGCGCAGCCTGGTGTGCCCGCGCAATCTGCTGGGGCGCGTCGATTTGGCGATTGTGTCGCATCATGGGTCAGACCTAAGCAGCAGCAGACCCTTTGTTCATGCGCTGCACCCGCGCGTGGCCATCATGGACAATGGCGAGCGCAAGGGCGGCAGCACGTCCGTGATTGATACGTGGCGGTCCGCTCCAGGGCTTGACGCACTGTATCAACTGCACGTGGCACCATCCGCCGGAACCGGTAATCCGGCGGGAACGGCGCAAGGTGGATCGGAACACAACGCACCAGAGGCCTTCATCGCCAACCGCATGGGCGAGGACGCCAAGCGCATCGACGCAACAGTGAATCCGGATGGCAGCATCGATGTCACGAATCAGCGCACGGGTGACACGAAGCACTTCCCCCCACGCTGAACTGCAATCTGCTCTCCGGGTATTCTCAACATAGATGCCCGGCAACGAATACCCACATACCGACCGTGAGATTCTCCGGCGTATCCAGCGCGCAGGTGGCCGTGCCGGGTACAAGCTACTGGTGCGCGAACTTGGCATGGGCGGCGGTCGGGAACGGCGTCTGCTGCTGGAGCAGTTGACCCGGATCACGGCACGCGGCGCCTTGGTGAAGCTGGATGCCGAGCATTGGGCCTTGCCGGAAACCCACACGCAACGCGCGAAGAATGAAGCTCGCGTGCAGACGGTGGCCAATGGCGGGAGGCGCGGCTTTGCGGCGGGTCTGCGGGCGCGTGCGGCGGACCGGCAGCGAGAGCGGAGTTCGAGCCGTGACGGGCTGATGGCAGGCAAACTGTCGCTGCATCGTGACGGGTTCGGCTTTGTACGGCCAGCGGATGCCACCGCTGTAGACGGCGACATCTTCATCCCGCCGCATGAACTGAATGGGGCTATGCAGGGCGATCAGGTATTGGTGGACCCCGCACCGCTGGGCCGTGGCGGACGCCGCTCTGGACGCATCGTTCGCATCCTGACGCGCCGTAATCCGACGGTGGTTGGCATCTTTCACGCAGCCGGGGCGCGCGGCCGGTCTGTCGACCACCTCAGTGAAGACATTCGGCTCCGTGGCAGCTTTGTGACACCACTGGATGAGCGGATGACACAGCCGGTGCTGATTGAAAACGATCATGATCTGCCCAGTTCCGCGATTACGCCACATCGCACCCTCGGCGCGGAAGCCGCAATACAGGAGCATCGCTGGGATGGCACGCTCGAAGACCTACACGGGCTAGCGGTCGATGTCGAGATCACGCGGTATCCGACGGAACACACGCCAGCGCACGGCCGCGTCATTGAGGTGCTTGGTGACCCAGATGCCTTTGGCGTGGATGTGGAGATCATCATCCGCAAGCACCATCTGCCGCATGTGTTCCCCGCCAACGTGCTGGCGGAAGCGCAAGACGCGGCCCAACGCACGGCCGCAGCGCTGGATAACGGCGAACTGAGCACGCGGCGCGATTTCCGTGACGAACCAATTGTCACCATCGATGGTGAGACAGCGAAGGACTTCGACGATGCGGTGCTGGTGCGGCAGCACGGCGACGGGACGTGGGAGTTGCAGGTTCACATTGCCGACGTCGCCGAGTACGTGGGCGATGGCGGCGATCTGGATCTGGAGGCGCGGCTGCGCGGCAACAGTGTCTACTTTCCGGACCGAGCGATTCCGATGCTGCCGCAGGAATTGTCCAATGGCGAGTGCTCGCTCCGGCCAGATGAAGATCGCATGGTGCTCAGCTGCATTGCGCGAATCGACAGCGAAGGCAACGTGCTGGGATACGACCTATGCGAAGGCCTGATTCGTTCCGCGCGTCGTATGACCTACACCAATGTGCAGAAGGTACTGGACGGCGATGAAACCGTTCGTAAGGAATACGAATCATTCGTCTCGGATTTTGAGCGAATGCTGGACCTTGCGAAGCGGCTGAACGGCAAACGCGTGCGGCGTGGCTCCATAGATTTTGATTTGCCGGAGCCGGTGATCGACTTCGACGAAGCAGGTGCGATGCGAGGCGTGCGCAAGGCGGAACGCGCCTGGTCCAACCGCATCATTGAGGAGTTCATGCTGTGCGCGAATGAATGCGTCGCGCGCTGGATCGAAGCGAGCGGCGTGCCGGGGATGTACCGCATCCACGAGATGCCGGACCCTAAGCGCATTATCGAGTTCGAGGATGCCGCTGCGAGCTTTGGCATTTCGCTGGGCGTGGGCCCGCTCCCGGTGAAGAAGGTAACCATGAAGGCGGACCGGCGCGAGCAGCACCGGCGCGGTGCGCAAGGCCGCAACACGCGCAATCCGCGCGAGCACGAGGTGTCGTCACAGATTGAGGTGACGCCGCAGATGTACCAGCGGCTTTCGGCCAAGATCGCGGGTCGGCCAGAGGAGCGCATCCTCAGCTACCTGATGCTGCGCTCGCTGAAGCAGGCGAAGTATTCCGAGAAGAATGAGGGGCACTTCGCGCTGGCGGCACCGGCGTACACGCACTTTACGTCGCCCATCCGGCGCTATCCGGACATGATAGTGCACCGCCTGGTGAAAACGCTGCTGGCAGAGGGCGCGGAGCCGTTTGGCGGGGCGGAGGAAACGGCGAGTGCATCGGCGCAGCGGTTCGCGCAGGTACAAGGCAACAGTGCACAGGGCACAGGGAACAGGACTGGTTTCGAGCAGCCGTATCAGCGGGAGGAGCTTGCCGCCATTGCGCAGGAGTGCAGCGAGACGGAACGCCGCGCCGCCGATGCTGAGCGGGAGTTGATCGAGTGGAAGAAGATCAAATTCATGCAGGATCGGGTGGGCGAGGACTTTGATGCCATGATCCTCTCGGTGACGAAATATGGCATGTTCGTGGAGTTGAGTGATCTCTACGTGGAAGGTCTGGTGCCGATTTTTTCGCTGACTGACGACCTTTACACGTACCGGGAGAGCTCGCGCGAGATCTGTGGTGCGCGTAATGGGCGATGCTTCCGCCCAGGGCAGCGTGTGCGCGTGCTGCTGGACCGGATCGACCGGGCAAACCGGCGGCTGCAGTTTGCCGTGCTGCGGGAAACTGGGGAAAGCAGCGCTGCTCCGGCGGGAACACGGCCCTTTGTGTCTCGCATGGGTAAGACAGCCGAACGGCGCGACAACGCTGCGAAGAAGGCGGCAAGCACGCGAGCGGCAAAGCGAGGCGGAACGTCCCACGCCGCATTGCCTTTCGCAGGAGAGTTCTCCTCACCGGACCGCAGCGGCAAGCCGCGCAAAAAAGGCAGCAAAGGCACGGGCAAGAAAGGGAAGCGGCACTGAACAGTCTTTGCCTTTGCTCCGGCTCAACTCCGTCCTCTAAGGTCAACACCTCGCGCGGTTGGATCTCATTGCAATTGAGTGCCTGATCGTCGTTTGGGCTATGAACTCAAGCAGGCATTACACGCGACATACGGCTTGGTACGTGTAAGCCAGTGCCGGGGTTACGCGACTGCAACCGCCAATTCATGCGCGGTAAGCTCATCGCTCAGTTCTGTCGTGGGCTTCAGGTTCTTTTGAACAGATTGAGCCATGTTCCCGGTGTAGAGTTGAAAGCGGTTTCTGCCACGGGCCTTCGCCTGGTACATCGCTGCATCCACGCATTTCAGCAGATCGTCCGCATCGTGATCTTTTCCGCCAGGTGCTGTACAGACCCCAATACTTGCCGACAATGGAACATAGCGGTCACCGAACCGGAATGGAAGGGAAAGCGCGGCAATGACCTCCGCGGCAATGCATTCTGCCTCCTTAGGTTCCTTGAGACCATCCAGCAGAACCACAAACTCATCACCACTGATGCGGGCCACGATATCGCTTCGGCGCACCGTTTCCCGCATGCGTTGCGCCGCTACTTTTAACGCCTGGTCGCCCGCATAATGCCCCAGGGAATCGTTGATCAGCTTGAAATTGTCCAAGTCCAGCATAAGCAGGGCCAGACTTGTTCCAGACACTTTTGCTGTTGCGAGTGCGGTATCCAGGCGTTCACGCAGGAGCACGCGCGTGGGTAATCCGGTGAGTGCGTCATGCTGAGCTAAGTGGCGAAAACGCTCCTCGCTATCCTGGATGATACGAGTTTGCCGCCTCAATCGCCGGGTCAGGATCACCACCCAACCGAGCGCGACCAGAGAGCCTGAAAGAACAATCGCGAGTACGAGAACCGTGTGGATGGGAGTCCACCAGGATGGCTCCTCCAGCACCGTGACGTCTTGTGGTGAACGCAACAGCACGCGAAAAGATTTTCTGAACGCGGCCCCGCCGTCACGGCTGCTTCGCTGGGTATCAATTTGCACAGAGCAAATGCCGGTGACGCGCAATCGGCTGCCTTTCTTCCATGCGCCAGAAGCGGCTCCGCTCATTGCTTCAGGCAGCACGGCTGTGTACACAGATCCCTGGGAAGCCAGCAGCAACGTGGTGTCAGACGACGTCAGATTACGTCCGATCAACTGACCTTCGAGGACCACCAATTCTGAGCTGTTCTTGCCATGGAGCGCCTGGTCCGGGATCACTGGCGCGGGAACGACAGCCTGCTCGCTTGGCAGCCCACGCGCAGGACGGAACATTGTGTCACCCAGTGCCGGAACTGTGCCATCCGTCTCCAGAAAGCCCACAGCATCTACCATTTCACCGATGCTCAACGGTGCTGCCTGCGATGTGTGTGCGCACAGTCCGTGTGCTTCATCTCGAATACAGACCAACGAACCGGGCCAATCAAGCGTTACCCGTCCCCGCACATGGATACGCCGTGGAAGGGCTGCGGTGGGACTGAAACGCGATAGACCGCTAATATCTCGCACCGGGAGCTCGAATGCATCCTCTGGTCCTGGCTCGATAATCCTCACGGCAGAAAGATCTGGGATGAGCAGGCGTGCCCCAACCATCTGGCCATCGCCATTGAATATAGGTGCGGCATTGGCATGAACTTTGATCTGGGAGTCCACCAGGGTCCTGTAGACTGCGTGCGGTTCTCGAGGCAGTATGGCGGCAACCATTCCGTCGCGCATGGCAATCTGTAGACTTATGTCATGTTCTGTCTCGAAGAGCGTATGGACGATACCTTCAACCTCAACCCATTGCCCGTCTTCCTGTCCTGTGAGCAGATGAGTAAGGCTCATGGCCGGTGCTGTTCTGGGCAGCTGTGACATACGAAGGACCCTGACTCGGGCATGTGCGACGACTGGTGCAAAGTCCCCCATTCCACTCACGCCCTGCACATCCACGAGCGTTCCGGCGGATAAGCCTTTCAGTGGCTCATGCAGACCGAGATAGATGCTCCCGCTGCCATCATGAACAAAGACCGCTGTCTGCCGGGAATCCAAAAACGGATCGTAGTAGGTGACGACACCTCGAAGATGGACCGGATAGCCGCGAAGGGCTTCGGCAGACGTGAGACTGTGTGCCATGTGCGCAGTTGTCAGCGTCCGCAAACCTCGTAAGGCTGCGGTTTCGCGAGACGGCTGCGCTGCTAACTGCAATGGCAACACGCTCAAGGCCAGCAGGACATTTGCGAATGCGGCGATTCGCTGCCAGAGTCCTCTTTTTTGTTCCTGCCTTTGTAGCCGCATATTCACGCGATACGCCCCACTCGCTGGATTGGAAAGTTAAACGTGATGACTTGCATAGCACCCGGGATGCTGGTTCGCGGCATGGCCCGGAAAAGGAACTAACGTTACAATCGGCAGTTGATGGCCTATGCGTTACTCTGTGGCTGCTCTTTACGCCAGCCACGGTGCCACGTTGTGCCTGCGCATCGAAGGTGCCGTTCATGCGTCTAAACTGAGTGGGGCAAATGTATCAAAGTGCCCCAGAAACGAGTTCCACGATGTACGTCAATCGCACCAACGGATTTCCAGCTACGATCGATGTTGCGCGGGCAGGCACCGCGCCCCTGCTCGCCAAGGTATTAGGCATCACCGCGCTGGGATTCTTCATCACCGCGGCCGGGGTTGCCACGGCTCCTGCCTGGAGCATGATGCCCGGCCTGATCGCCGTCTTTGTGCTCATTTTCATGATCAATGGCGCACGCAGCCGCAATTCGTCCGCCGCGCTTGGGCTGTTTTTGGCGCTGGCCTACTTTATGGGGTGGGAGATCGCGCCCATCATCCACATGTACCTGCGTGCCTTTGGCGTGCCGCTGATCCTGAACGCTGCGCTGACCACTGGCGCCGGCATGACGGCGATGGGTTGCGTCTCCTACCTGTTCAGCATCAACTACCGGCGCGTGGCGGGCGTTGCCATGGCCGCGTTGCTGGCGCTGATCCTGGTAGGGATTGCCAGCATGTTCTTCCACTTTATGCCGCCCACGCTGTACTCGTGGCTGGCGCTGGGCATCTTCACGTTGCTGACCGTAGCGGACTTCTCACGCATCCGCGCCGGCGGCGATGGCATGAGCGCAACACAGCTAGCCGTCGGTATCTACTTGGACGGGATCAACATCTTTCTGATCCTGATGCAGCTGATGGGTGGCCGCAGCCGCCGGGATTAGCCTGCCTTTCTGTAGTTGGGATATGAGCCGCCTCTAGGCGGCTCATATTTTTGCAACCTTGTTGACGACCTGATCTCACGGAGGATGGTAGTAACTAAGGTTAGGTGTAACAGCCACCGACTTGTCGGCCAATTCGACAGGCAAGTGTCAAATTCCAATCGTTTGTTCAACTCACTAATCCATGTTCGCGGCGTCATCCATTTGCCGCGATAGATAATGCACGAGGATTTCCATCTCTTGAGGAGATCGCATTGCCTCGGCATACGTGCCATCAGTTGCGAATGGTAGAAGAACGGGGAGTCCAGCTTCTTGGACGTAAAGCCGCGCCATCTCTAAAGTTCCATCCCACATGAGGCCGATAAAGGCTTCTATCTGACTCATCGCAACCTCGACATTCACGATGTCCGCACCAGACATGTCATAGCGTCCGTTAGGTCCATTTAGCATGACGGGTACAGCTCCGGCTGTTGAATGAAAGTGGAATGTTTCACCTTCCTTCCCGAAAGCTCCATGGGCAATGAAGTTCCGAAGCTGTCTCCTAATGCCCAGCAGACTCTCGTAGTGTTCTTTAATTGGGTTAACCGAAAGATCTAGAGCAGTGCGTGCTTTTTCTTGCCAATCCGCTACAGCTAACTTTTCGAACTGGCTTCTGGTCTTGACAAGCCCTTGAAGGATCGCAATGTGAATAAATACGTGTTCGGTCCATCCGAAGAATGCTTCTATAGCCGCTAACGCGAGCCAGCGAGCTTCATTCCTGAGGCGGAATGCTGGAAAATGCGTGGTCCACGACCGCACCGAACCATCAGAACGTCTGTGTTCCTCCGTGACTGTTTCGTTCGCGCGTGCTTCAGCCTCTGCTGCTTTCTTGCGGTATTCAGCCGAAAGATATTCGTAACGATCAAAAAGCCACGGACTGTCATTGTTTATGGTAAGCGCAGAGCGGTCGATTGCCCGCGACGCAACTTCCTCAACAAAAGGCGCCGCGATTGCGACGCCAATGCGGAGGAACTCCACGATTCGATTAACGAGAGCTTCATGTGTTTCCTCGGCAGATTCGCCGTAAGCAAATATACCTAGTCCAAACTTCCGATGTTCAACGAAGAATGTCTCTTCCTCGAGTTCGACGGGTATCGAATATGCAACCTTCTCCTCTTGACCCAAGTCCCGGAATCCAAGCAGATCATGTAGTAAAAAGTAAACGAGGTATTCGGGCGGAAGATCTGCCGCTGAGCGAAGCTGTTTACCTGATTCCCATGAACTGTTGGGCAGAGGCGACGGCCTGAGTGGAGAAATAACGTGCAAAACGCGCGTGCGTATTTCTGCAATTTGTTCGTTCGACAGCCTTCGTTTGGGTCTCACAATCAACCATCGTATCCACTAGGCGGCATGTTTGCTTCTGTAGGCATCTATTAACCTTGCTTAGATTAAATTAGTATGAACGTGTGAATGTGCGAATCACGCCTTGCGGCCAGCGACTCGTAAATCCTTGCCATAGCTATATTCTTCAAGCTTCTTCGCCGGAGGGTTTGATGGAGTGTTATCAATCACGGCGCGTGAAAAGTAGTCCGGCTTGATGGCGAACTGACAGGCATCCTTGCCGTTGTCCACATTGGGGAGAGCGCAATCCGCACAGGTAGTCAGGGTTACGTGCTTTGGAGAGCATTGCGCCGGCGTGTGCGGATAAGAAGAAAGGCGCTGGCGAGAGCCGTGGCGCAGAGGACGAGTGTGGAAGGTTCGGGCACGGGACTGGGAGTGGTCTCGATGGTGTAGGAGCCGAGGCCCGGGTTAAAGCCGGGCGGGACGGAGTAGCCGATGATGCCGGGACCACCGAAGCCGAAGGCGATGTCATTGACGGGTCCAGAACCTGTGGGGAAAAAGGCAGCGGTGAAATAAGAGAGGGTACCGTTCTGGAGGATGGCCTGACCGCCCTGATTGATGTCGGCACGAGTGAAAGACTCGCCGAGCAGGTTGAAATTGAGGGATGTCAGGGTGAAGTATTCGGTGCCGATACCCGTGGAACCCTGGCTGTCATAGCTTGCGGCGCCGGTGAATTGCGTCCCGGCGAGGGTACCGGTGTCCAGGCTGGCGCTGAAGGTAAAGGCGATGGGCGAGGCATGTGCGGCCAGAATGGCGAGGCACATGAATGCAAACAAAGTCATGCTGAGCGTGCGAGCTGCTGACATGCCAACAACTCTCTCATGGCCCGTAGGCAAGTACAACTGTGAAAATCTTCAGGATGCGCTTAAGCCTTGCGCCCCGCAGATGCGTAGATTTTCATCATAATGTCGACATCCCTGCGGCCCTCTTCACCGGACGGAATCACGTCTGTGTTGTCCAGAATGCAACGGGAGAAGTAGTCCGACTCGACCATGAATTGCGAGGGATCCTTGTCCTGCTCGGCATCGTTCACGGGAGCGCTGCCGTTGATCTTAGCTTCCAGCGTGATGCCCTGATAACCGAAGCCGTTGAGCGTCAGCATCCCCTTAGAGCCGTACACCTTGATGAAGCCGTCCATGTTAGCCCCATAGGTCGTAGCGCAGGACGCGACCGTGCCGGAGGGAAACTCCATTGTCCAGCCGACATTCTCTTCCACTTCGGTAAAGCGTCCGTCGTGATCGATGACGGAGCTGAACGCCGCAATCTTGTTTGGCTCCTCGCCCAATAAAAAGCGGCAGGCATTCAGCGAGTAAATACCCACGTCCATCAGCGGTCCGCCGCCAGCCAGTTTGCCGTTGAGACGCCACTCGCCCAGGTGAATGTTGAAGCCGTTGCAGCTTTCCATGGCCTGAATCTTGCCCAGAGCACCGCTGCGGACGAGTTGCTGCGCATGCAGGGTGGTTGCCTCGCGTTGCAGGCGGTAGGCAATCATCAGCTTGCGGTTGTTCTTCTTGCAGGCGGCAATCATGGCGTCGCACTCAGCCACTGAAACTGCCATGGGCTTTTCGCAGAGCACGTGTTTGCCCGCGTTCGCGGCGCGGATCGTGTACTCGGCGTGCATGCTGTTGGGCAGCGCGATGTACACCGCGTCCACGTTGGGATTGTCCTTGATGCGGTCAAAGGTCTCATAACTGTAGATCGAACTCGCCGGGACGCCGTACTCCGCGGCGGTCTTTTGTGCCTTTTCCGGGTGACCACTGACAAGTGCGGTGATCTCGCCCTGCGTGCCCATCTGGGTGCCGGGCATGAAATGTTCCAGCGAGATGCGACCCAGGCCGACAACACCATAGCGAATTTTTCTGGTGGGTGCTGCCTGGGCATGTAGTGCTGTGGGAAACACAGCGATCGTGGATGCAGCGGCGGCCAGACGGGTGAAGTCTCTGCGATTCAACATGGGCTATGTCCTCCAGGGATGTGCACCAAATCTTACATGCCGTAGCGAACGTTGATCCTGCAGGGTCACAGCGAATCCGTTACTGACGCGATCTGGCCGGGCGCTCCCAAGTTCTTCGCAACCTTCTGGCAGCACCGTGCACGTAACTTGTAAAAAATAAGTGCGACATTCGACCATCTTTTCCCGTTGGCACACAACCTGTCATACAGGGTACGACTCCTACGAGCCGTGTGAGTTGCAGGTACTGAACCGAATGCCACACTGCAGATCCCACCAGCCATGTGCTGCGTGCGGGTAACTACTGAACAAGGAGCGGTACGCATGTTTGCAATTATTTGGTGGATCATCGTAGGTCTGATCGCAGGTTTCATCACAGGCAAGCTGATGAAAGGCAGTGGCTTCGGCGCATTGGGCGATATTGTTATCGGCATCATTGGCGCGCTCATTGGTGGATTCATCATGCGGACGCTGGGCTTTGTCGGCCAGGGCGGGATGATTTATACCATTCTGATTGCCATTGTGGGTGCCGTGCTTCTGACCTTGCTGTTGCGTTTGGTCACTGGCAATCGCTCTCGGAACCTGTAAGGAGGCGCGAATGGGCATCATGGATATGGTGACTGAAGCCACGGGTGGTTTGGGCGGCGGCGGTACTTCACAAATGGCTGGCGGTTTAATGCAGGAGCTGGAGAGCAGTCCGGGTGGCGTGTCTGGCATTTTTTCTGCATTTCAGAACAACGGCATGGGCGGCTTGGTCCAGCAATGGGCGGGCGGCAATACCGCACCGGCTTCGCCGGATCAGGTGCAGCAGGGACTTGGCGGCACGGGTCTGATTGACAGCGTGGCTGGCCGGCTGGGGGTGTCGCCAACCATGGCGAAGGTGGGCATGGCTACGATTTTGCCAGTTCTCATTCACCACTACGTTTCAAATGGTCACATGACCCCGGAGGGTGAGCAGACAGGTCCGCAACCGGAGTCCGGTGGCGTACTACAGTCCATTCTGGGCCGCATCATGTAGCTGGCATTACAAACTGGCATACTAGCGGCGTGCCTTTTATGGTGCGCCGCTGGTGTTTGATGGTGCCGCCGTTGTAGCGGGTGCTGCCGCAGGCAGCGCAGGCGCAACAACCTTAAGAGCCAATCGCGGAAAGCTGAAGCTGCCGCCAGCGTCGTCAATGACATTAATCTGGCAGATGTAGGTGCCGGGTTTGAGTTGTGCCAACGGTACGTCGAAGTGGAAACTGACAGCGTTCCGGTTAGGCTGGTTCTCCACCTCAGTGGACACCAGCGGTGTTTCCAGGACCTTTACACCATTCTGCAAGAATTCGATGGATGTGAGCACGTGGATGCCGCTGGCACTCCCGCGCGTCTTCAGCCCGCTCTGTTTCGCGGCACCTTCTGTAGCAGCTTGCACAGCTGCGGCTACAGTTTGCTTGGCAGGATCGTACAACTCATACAGCAAATAAAGATGCGCGTCTTGTCGAAAAACTTGCGGGACATTGGGCACGAATTGCTGTCCATCCTGCTGGAGTGGATCGGTGGACTGCGGCGCTCCCGGTGGTCCACGCCGTACTGGAGCCGTCGGCGTGCGCTGCGAACTCAACACCACGCTAGAAAGCCGGATGGGTTGCTTTCGCTGGTCGGGGACGACAAGATCGGTTTCAAACGAACCCATGTTGCCGGTCTCGTTCTCGCGTGCGACAAACTTCACGTGATAATGGCCAGGTGCCAGTGTGAAGCCGGTGCTGTACTGGATATTGCGCCGCGCTGCTCCCACCGTGCCGTCGAGCGCAAGCTTCACCGTATCGCGCACGTTCCCCACCGCGATCCCTTGCGCATTCTTCACCTGTCCGATGATGTCGAGCGTCGCCTTGTCCTGGTCCTTGGCGCGCGTGAACGGAATCTGAGAACCCGGCACGATGAGCGACATCGGTACGTAGTAGCTGTTCGGGTTCTGCCGGAAGTAGAACGCCTCCAGATACATTGAAAGATCGACTGCAGGCAGATCGCTGCGGAGTTGATCGTTCAACACCTGTTCGCGATCCTCGGTCTTCTGGTGCTTGAAATCCGCCGGAGCGTAGTAGCCGGGCCGGTACTCCAGCTTGGCGTCCGTGCGGTTCAGTTTTATGGTGAGCCTGCGAAAGGTGCCATCCCGGCGTGTGTCTGTGGAGCGAAAGCCGAGGATGTAATACGCCTCGGTATCGCGTTGAATGGCCTGGAAAGCGGGCGCGAAGTCGTTCGAATCGGAGAAGAACTTACCGCCGGTATCGGAGGCCAGCGTCGCCAGCGTCTCCTGTGAATTGAAGTTTGAATCGAGCCGCGCCTGCATGGCTCCGCCGCTGTACGCTCCCGTGCCGCGCAGCGATCCGGTACTGGCATCGCCAAGCGGCGAAAGAGCCTCCAAGCCGCGCGAGTCCACGCTGTAAATAGCCATGTTGGCCTTGACGGCCTCGTTCGTGGCGGAGCGGATGCTGGACTGGTTTTCGACGCCATTGCGTGTCAAGCCACCGGAAAAGTACAACATGCTCTTGCGCTGGTCCACGCGCTCCAGGGACTTGGCGATGCTTTGGATCGCATACAGTTCGCGATCGGTATTCAGGCTGTTGTACTCGCTGTCATCGGCGGTAAAGGTACCCCCGTCATCGGCCGTGCCATCGCTTGATCCAGTGGTGCCGTTCGCAAAACTGCCTGCAATGTTGCTGCCGTTGTACTTGCTCACCGCAGCCAGCAGGGCGGCTTTGTCCGCGGTAAAGTCGTGGTCCAGTGAGAGTGATGTGCCGAGGCTGGCGACCGCGACCAGATCGGCGGGTGCCATCTTCTTATTGATATAGTCCTGCGCAGCCTGCACGGCGCGGTCAATGTCCTCGTCCTGCATGCTTGTGAGATCAAAGAACATGACGATCAGGCGGTGGTCGCGCAGTTGCGCTGGGTCCGCTGCCACGGAGCGGTCCAGAATCTGCGCGACTGTCGGGGCGGTACCGCTGACGGTTGCCTCGTTCAGCCGCGCCGCTGCGTCCACCGTTTGAAAGTCGAAGGAACTGATCGTCTGCGGCTTGTTGTTTTCCAGGACCGTGAAGTCGCTGGCCTTTAGGTTGCGCAGAACCGCACCCGTCTTCTTATCACGCACGACGACATTGGTCAGCACCAGCTGCGACTCAACGCGCAGTGTGAAGCTTTGTGACGTGCTGCCGCCCTGCTGCTGAATCGTCGTGCCGGTGGATGCGGGCGCGCCTGGAGCGGGCTGCGGAACCTGCTGGACGGGCGTGTTCAGTTGAACCGGCGCCTGCTGCTGCGCGGGCACAGTTGTGCATAGAGCGAGTCCGAGCAGGTTTCTGGAAAAAGCGAGAACGCGATGGCAGCGACGGTTTCGCGACGGCCGCAATGTGTTGCTTCTGCCGGAGGCGTTCTGGCGGGTGGATTTCATCAGAAGCGATACCTTGCGTACAGGCCCAGTTTCCGCGGCGCTACAGCCCCTGTCACCTGGCCAAAGTTGGACGAATTGAGCACCGTGTTCACGCCGCTGTACTGCACCGTGTTAAAGACGTTGCTGGCGGTCACACGCGCCTCAAAGTTCTTCATCTCGCTGAAATCGATGCTCTTCGAGAGCGACATATCGATGCCGACAATGCCGGGCAGTTCAATGGAGTTGCGCGACGCCGTGCCATAGCCGTTTGCAGGTGCGGTGAAGGCGTTTTTGTTGAACCAGTTCCGTAACGTGCCCGCGCCAGCAATCGATTGCGAAAATACACGGTCAGGCCGCAGCGTGAAGTTATTGCCTGCAGCTGCTTGCGCCGCGCTGTTCTGATACTGCGGCGTGGCATAACTGCCGGTCGCAAAGGTGAAATCGCCGGAGAAAAAGATATCGTCGAGCCAGCGCGAGACCCGGCCAGACTTCAGAAACGCTCGCCCGGGACCAAAGGGCAATTCGGTGACAAAGTTACCCGTCAGTTTATGCCGCACGTCGAAGGTGCTGTTGCCAAATTCTAGATCAAGCCGCTTGTCGTTCTGCGGGACGGTGTTGTTGCCCGCGCCATTGATCGAGCTGGCATCGTCAATGGAGTGGCCGTACTGGTAGGTCGCCTGCAGGCTGACACCCTTTTGCATCCGCTTGCGTGCGTTAATGGTCAGCGCATTGAAGCGGGATTCGCCGATGGAATCCTCATAGATGATGGCGTTCGTGTTGCCGGAGGTTGTGACGGTGTTGTTGGCGTTCAGAATGCGGTTTGGAGAACGCCGCATGTCCAGGTTGCCGCCGAAAGCGTTGTTGTAGCCAACGTTGAGGACGATGCCGAGCGGCATCTGGTGCTGAATGTCAAGGTTCATGACCTGCACCTGCCCCAAACGGTAATTGCGTTCTACCGCAAATGTGTTGGAGAGCACCGTTTTGTTGCACGCAAAGGCATTCGTCAACGTGAAGCCGAACTGGAATGTAGCGCAGCCTTGCTGACCGCTTGCATTGTTCTGGGTGACGGCGAACGGCGATTGATAGCTGAGCGAGTTGGCGAAGGTACGGTACTGGCCTGTGTTGTAGTTGATACCGTAGCCGCCGCGCACTACGGTGTTCTTTACGAACTTGGGTCGCCAGGCTACACCGATGCGCGGGGACAGCAGGGTTCGATCTGGGTTGATGAGCGAACGTGGGTATTGCGCGCCGCTAAATTGACCGCGCCCGTCCGGCAACACCTGCGCATAATTCTGCAGGGTTGCGTCGGGATCAAGGTTGACCAGGCGGTTGTATTTCTCCACCAACGGCGCAAAGTATTCGTATCGCAGCCCGGTATTCAGCGTCAACGTGGGTAGTAAACGCCAGTCGTCCTGCACGTAGCCGTCGTACACCCACTGTCGCAGATAGATTTTGTTGGCGCCGGCCTGGATGGAACTGTTCTGCGGCGCGCCCAGCAGAAAGTCCGCGAAGCTGTTGCCGCTGGGAGCTTGATCGGTGCTGGTGCCTGCGCCTGGACGCTGCGTGTTGAGGCCTGAAAAGACGAACTGGCCGATGCCGTTGGTCCCGGCGATCAGGTCGTTGTGCACTCGGCGTCCGTCAACCCCGAATCGGAAGTTGTGCTTGCCATGCCGCCAACTGACCACATCACTAAGACTCACCGTGGAACCAATCTGGTCTGACGGATTCGTCTCGCCGATGCTTGCGAAGTTGGTGAACGCAAGGCCGGGCACGCCGTTGTAGAGCCCTGCGCGGGTGGATGCAGTGCGGGGAATCGCAATCCCAGCGGCGCTAGCCGGATCAAAGCCACCATAGGTAAAGGCGTTGGCGGTCATGCCGTGCGAGTAGTTCCAGCTTGCCGAGAGATTGTTGCTAAGCCTGCCATAGCCGATAGAGTATGTCGCACTCAGGTTCGATCCGTGGCTGCTGGTCTTGCCGTCCAGCGAGGGCAGCAGGCCGCGCAGGTCATTGGCGCTGTGTGAATAGGTGTAGTTGGTGCTGATGTTCTGTCGCAGCGTCTTGCTTTGGCCTTGCCCCTGACCTCTGCCGCCACCACCGCCGCCGCGTCCTCCACCACCAAAGCCGCCCTGTCCGGCGCTCTTGCCCAGACCGCGTTGGTAGCGCAGCGAAAGTTGCGTGCTGTTGTTGCCGGCCGTCGTGATGCGCTGATAGTTGTACTGGTTCTCACTGCCGCTGGCACCGGTGCTGGCCACATTTGGCATTGGAATGTACGCGAGCAGAGCTTGCGCCTGCGGGCTGATCTGCGACATGGGGATCACGTTGCAGGTGACGTTCGCCGGGGACGAGCAGTCGCCATATGGCTGACCCGTTAGCGGATTGTAAAGCGTGACCGCGGTGGTCACCCCGTTCACCGGCTGCGTCAGGCCGTTGAAGTTACCTTGGCGCTGCAACAGTGTGGGCACGATTCCCTGCGTATTGAAGGGGTTCACATTGCGCTGACCAGTCAGGTTCAGGAAAACGACCTGCTTGTTGCTTGGCTTGATGAGCCCGGGTATATACGGGGATCCCGTGAACGAGAGACCGTAACGGTTTGTGCTGTATGCCGGTTTAAACGCAAGCCCCGTCACGGAAAACTGCGTCGCGTCGAGTGCGGAGTTACCCGCCTGGTAATAGAGATTGCCGTGCACCTGGTTTGGGTTGAAATTGCGGAAGTTGCCCCGTCCGAAGCCGCCTCCACCTCCACCGCGCCCAAAGCCACCAGGCCCGCCGGGACCGCCAAAGCCACCAGGCCCGCCAGCTACCATGCCGCCAATAAGATCAACCACTGCATTTGCGATGTCGGCCTGTGCGCCGCCGTTCCGTTGTGCATTCGCAATGGCGTCCTGGATGCGCTGGCGGACCTCATCTTCGTTGAATCCCGCAAGTCCGTTGGTCTGTCCCGCCTGACCGCTGACCGCCACCGAATCCGAGCCGCTGCTATCCGCACTGACCAGGTTTCCGAGAGACGGCAGCGCCGCGCCCTCCGCGCCTCCACCAGTCGCGGCAGATTCGGTATTACTGTCGCCGGTTCCGCTGGCACGCAGGGACTGAAGGCCTTGTCCCAGCGTCTGCGTATCGCCGCCAAGCAACGAAGCCAGCGCGGCGTTGTTGCCGGAGCTTTGCGCGGTGCGTGCCGCCGCGCGCGAGGCAAGCTCCAGGGCAAATGCAACCGTTCCGGCGTGCTGGGTAGCATTCAGCAGGACCTCTGCCGTGGCGGGCGCAAAGGCGGCAAACTCCGCGCGGACCACATACCGTCCATTGCGTGTGATGGCCATGCGGAACGTGCCGTCCACATTCGTCGCTGCCGTGTACTTGCGCCCGGTAAGTGTGTTGGTTGCCGTGACCGCGACACCGGGCAACGGTACGCCAGGCGGCTGCTTCCCGTTAGCGTCTGACGTGGTAAGTGACTTGACGGTACCCGTAATTGTGCCGCCCTGCACGTCGGCAGCCCGTGTTGCTGCCGCGTCCGCCTTAACCGGTGAAGCAGCGCCGCCTGGTGGAGGCGTGCTCCCCGTCGCGGGAGCGGTCTGCGCGCGGACCGCTGTTGCCGCGCTCAGCGTAGCCAGCGAAACCCCTAGCAATGTGCGGCAAGCGCGCAACGGAACCCTCGGCAGTCAGTTGTAAGAGACGAAGCGGAGCAGCGGTATGTTTCCCCGGAAAGGCAATTGCCTATTGTGGCGGAAGTGCATCCCCGTTGCCCTGGCCGCCCGTTCCGCGCCGCCCACCGGCGGGACGCTCCGTGACATGCAGATCGGTGGGAACGAACGTGCCTCCCTTGACAGCACCCGTGCCGATGACACTGTCACCAACCTTCACGTCGGCCAGCGTAATAGCCTCACCAGCGTCATTCTGTGGAGCGCCACCGTTGGCGTTGCCGCCACCACGCCGTCCACCGTATCCTCCGCCACCTCCAAATCCGCCGCCAGCGCCCCCAATCGCTCCGGAATCCAATCCAGCGGCAGATAATGCCTGCTGATTGGGCCGCCCACCACGATGCAGCGACGTTGTCTCATCCAGCGAAATGGTTTGCGGCACCTTGTCAGAGCGCATGATGGTCAGCTGCGTTTCGTTGATGGCGGTGATGCGGCCTGCAATGTAGGTTTTGCCGAGGTTGGCCTTCGCCTTTGCGACCTGGGCTGCACTGACATCGACCACCATTAAGGCGTGGACCTCATGTTTTCCCGCATCTGGCACGCCCATCGCCATGACCTCATCGCCAGCCTGGATCGCGGAGATAGTGCCCTGCTGACCGTCGCGGCGTACACGCGTGTTATCGGTGCTGATGACGGTCCAGGTTTCGCCCTGTTCTGTCTTCAACACAACATTAGCGCCGCTGACGCTGGTGACGGTCCCGCGCACGCCGCCTCCGCGCCGTCCGCCTTGTCCGTTCGCCCCCTCGGGGCCGCGCTGCATGCCGCTGCCCCGTGCGTCCTGCTGGGGTACTTGGTCTCCCCCACTGGTCGCGTTCTGCGCAATGCCCGCGAAGGTGAAGCCAGTAAAGAGGATGGAGCAAAGCAGTGCCGATTTCCAGGGTTGGCGGGCAGGGAAAGTGTGCATCATGTGCAGGTATCCTTACGCGAAGACCGCGTACCTGTTGAGACGGGTATTGTTGCAGAAAGACGCGCTTTGCAGACGGCTGATTTCCCTGGACAGCGATAAAGCGGAAGTAAGAGACGGGTGCTTCATCTTCGCGACGCTAATGTAGGCCTTAGCCTGCCTGGACTTGGTACACTCGCACCACTCGAATCACAAGGACAACGCATGGCCACCATCAGCGCACCGCCGCCCTCGACGAATTTCCGCCCGTTTGTTCCCTCACAGGAAATGCGGCCTGAGCTGACCTTCCGCGCAGTATTCATCGGCGCGCTCTTCGGCATTCTCTTTGGCGCAGTGACGGTGTATGTCGGTCTGCGCGCCGGCCTCACCGTGGCCGCGTCGATCCCCATCTCCGTGCTGTCCATCTCCATCCTGCGAGTGCTTGGCCGGTCATCCATCCTGGAAAACAACATCGTCCAGACCACCGGCAATGCCGGACAAAGTATTGCCAGCGGCGTCATCTTCACGCTGCCCGCGCTCATCTTCCTGGGCTTCGATCTCGAGTACGCACGCATCTTTGCGCTGGCACTCTTCGGCGGATGGATTGGTGTCCTGTTCATGATCCCGTTGCGGCGGCAACTAATCGTGGAGGAGCACGGAACGCTGCTTTATCCCGAGGGCACCGCCTGCGCCGACGTGCTGATGGCGGGTGAACGCGGCGGCTCGTTTGCGTCGCGTGTGTTTTTTGGCCTCGGCATTGGCTCGCTCTACACGCTCTTCCAGAACGAGAACCTCCTTGGCCTGTGGCCCGCCACGCCCACGAAAGATTTCGATCTCGGACCACAGCATCTGTTGCGCGGCGGCTCCATTCGCGCCGACGCCACGCCGGAGTACCTTGGCGTGGGTTACATCATCGGCGTGCGGATCGCGGGTGTGATGCTGGCCGGCGGCGTCTTTAGTTGGCTGGTGCTGATGCCGGCCATCTACTTCTTCGGCTCGCACCTCACCTCGCCGCTCTACCCGGGGACGACGCTTATCCGCGACATGAGCCCAAGCGACCTGTGGCGCACGTACATCCGTCCCATGGGCGCGGGTGCTGTCGCCGCCGCGGGATGCCTAACGTTGCTGAGGACGTTGCCAACCATCGCCAGCGCCCTTACGGGATCCCTCCGCGCAAAGAAGAATGCGGCTACCACTACCGCACATACAACCGACCGCGTCGCGCGTACCTCGCACGACCTTCCCAACTCCTTCGTCTACGGCGGATCGGTCCTGCTGGTTGCCATCATGTGGGCATTTCTCCAGTTCAAGCCCGTTCCCGGCGCGCAGGTTGGAGCGCTTGCCAACTTGGCCGCAGCGTTGCTTATTGTCGTTTTCGGTTTTCTCTTCGTTACGGTCAGCGCACGCATTGTCGGCATCGTCGGCTCATCCGCCAGTCCGGTCAGCGGCATGACCATCGCGACGCTGATGGCGACGGCGGCCATCTTCCTTGTCAAAGGCTGGACCGCACCTGCCTTCGGTGCGCTCGCCATCACCATCGGCGGCGTGGTCTGCATCGCGGCCAGCAACAGCGGTGACACCGCCCAGGATCTGAAGACTGGCTACATCATTGGCGCCACACCCTGGAAGACGCAGCTTGCGGTCATGATCGGCGTGGTCGTCTCCACCTTCGTGATTGGCCTCACGCTTAACGGCATGAATAAGGGCTTGGAGAGCTTCCGTCGCATGCCCGCGCCGGTCGCGGTCAACCTGCAGTCCTTGCCGGAAGGCCTGCAAGACAAAGGTGAATTTCCTCGCCCGCACATCGCGTTGATCGATCCCAATGACAACAGCAAGCGCATCGATGTCAACGACGCCACGCGCTACGAGCTGATCAACGCCATCGGTTCCTCCACGCTGGAAGACGGCAAATACCTCCTCAACCGCGCCACTGGCAAGCTCGAAATTCAGTGGGTGCAGGGCATTGGCAGCGAAAAGGCCGCCGCGCCCCAGGGTCGCCTGATGGCCACTGTCATCAATGGCATCCTCTCGCACAAGCTACCGTGGTCGCTCGTGCTGCTGGGCGTGGCACTGGTCATCGCCGTGGAACTGATGGGCGTCCGCTCACTTACGCTGGCAGTGGGAGCGTACCTATCTATCGCAACGACGCTGGCAATCTTCGTTGGAGGCGTTATCCGCTGGATGGCCGACGCCGCCATCGCCAAGGCTCGTGCGCGCGATGCAGCAAAGCGCGAAGCAAATCGCATCGCACGCCGTGTCGCAACCGCCCACCCAGGAGCGGACGTCATTGTTCTCGCCGACACGCCTCACATTTCGCTTACTCCCCAACCCACGATCGATGAACAGGAAGCCGCTCTCACCGGCAACGAAGCGCTCACGGACCTTGACAGCGACGAGATCAGCCCCGGCTCGCTCTTCGCCAGCGGATTGATCGCTGCGGGAGGCATCATGGGCCTGCTGGGCGTCGCCATCCGCCTCTACGAATCGGCAACGGAAAAGACCATGCCGCGCTTCAGCGAACATAACCCGCTGCACCATGACCCGGTTAGCGTCCTCATGTTCGCGCTGCTGGCCTTTGCGCTGTATTACTTCGCCAGAAAACCATTGGAGCCATAAGGAGGCTGTTATGGCTGGAATATCGTGGACATGTCCACATTGCAACAGGCCGACCACCATCACTCCAGAAGATCAGGACAATGGCTCCTGCGACGTTACTACTAAGAACGTTGGCGGTCCACAGCGATTCACAATTGTTTCGATAGCCTGTCCGAATCCAGAATGCAACAAACTCGCAGTGAAAGTGCTACATAGAAAAATCGCAAGTGATGCATTCGGTCGTTGGGTAACTCAAGAAGAACTAAAGGAATGGCGACTTCTACCCATTTCTTCGGCCAAGGTGCTTCCAGGATACATTCCAGATCCGCTAGTATCTGATTATCAGGAAGCATGCCTGATCTCGCAATACAGTCCGAAAGCCTCCGCTACACTGGCTCGCCGGTGTCTGCAAGGACTGATCAGAGACTTCTTCCAGGTCTCGAAAGCTCGCCTCATCGATGAGATCGAAGCAATTAAGGACAAAGTAGATCCGCTAACTTGGCAAGCGATAGATGCGGTGCGCTCGATCGGAAACATCGGTGCGCATATGGGAAAGGACATTAACCTGATTGTTGATGTTGATGGCGACGAAGCCGAGCAGCTGATTAGATTGATTGAATTACTAATCGATGAATGGTACGTGCAGAGACACACTCGAGAGCAACAACTGAAGCTAGTCCTACAGATCAAAGCGGCAAAGGAAATAGCAAAAAAGAACACAGTAGAAGTCGCGGACCAGCAATGAACGCAATCAGGCTATTCACTTACGGCACGCTGCATCCAGATCGTGCACCGGATGAGATTCAGGATGTAGTAATGCGACTGACCCCGCTGGGCAGTGGAACGGTACTCAGTGAGGTGCATGATTTGGGCGAATACCCGGCGCTGATCCTTAACGGTAAGCGTAAGCCCGTTGAAGGCACGCTGTTCGCATTGCCGGACGATCCGGAAGCGCTCCGCAAGCTGGACGCCTACGAAGAGTTCAATCCACATGATCCCGGAACGAGTCTGTTTCGCCGTCTGAAGCGGGTTGTCACACTCTCGGACGGGCGCAAAGAGCGGCATTGGGTGTACGTGTACAACCGTGAACTGCCCCTTGCTGGGTAGCACGGAATCAGGTCATACAGATTGGCACAGCTCATTTCGCGCCGTCCGGAACTTTCCGTTTGACGGCGGGTTCACTTCGGAGCATTCTTGTTTTCACTCCCTCTTTTGGCGTCCATGCCGGGTTTTTGGACGCCGGGCGTCCCTCGCACGCTGAGCGCCGCTGACCACGTAGTGCACGCGCATACAACGGCGGCTCCATGCGGAGCCAGGTATTTCCTCTTTGCTCATTGGGAGTTCTCTCTTGAAGGCCAGATTCGCACTCACATTTCTCGCTCTTGCGGCACCGCTCGCCATGAAGGCGGACCAGCTGGTTCCAGCCGGTTCCGTCATCACGTGCACGGTCGCCGAACCCAACATTTCCTCTCACACACAGAAAATCGGCGATCCGGTAATGTGCCAGATGGGCCACTCGGAAGTCTACGGACGCACCGTGTTTCCCTATGGCAGCTACCTGATCGGCCACTTTGCCGAGTACAAAGATCCTGGCCACTTTGTCGGCAAGGGATGGATGGAACTCGACTTCGACCGCATGGTTGTCCAGCCCGACACGGTCATTCCGCTCAACGCACGTGTCGTTGCCACGCCGAAGTATCCCGTCGATAAAGACGGGAGGATTCATGGCACAGGTCATGCCACGCGCGACACCATCGAATGGCTCATTCCGGTACTCTGGCCCATCGACCTCATCAATCTGCCACGCCGTGGTCCGTCACCCGTTCTGAAGGCGGAAACCAAGCTGACGCTGAAGGTCATGGACGACTTCGGCATTCCCACGCCGCAGGAGAACGCCGTTCGCACTCCCGCGCTGGTCTCTCGCCAGACGCCGGACGAGCCAACGTATCAGCAATATCGCGAGCAGGCCGCGCCGGTGGAACGCATGGCACCGCAACAGGCGTACGCGCAACAGTACGCCCCGCAGCCGCAGTATCAAGCACCCGTGGTGGTAAATCTGGTGCAGCCAGCGCAACAGCAACCGATCATTATTCAGCAGCAGCAACCGCCCGTGGTGGTCCAGCAGCAACCGCGTGTGGTGTACAGCTATCCTCCACCCCCACCTCCGGTGTACGGACCGTACCGGTACTATTACCGGGGCTATTAAGTCCCTCAGATGAGTGACCACCCACATGGATGGCCACTCATACTGCTCTCATAGCAGCCATACGCCCGTAAGGTGATCCGTTGCCGTGCCGATGAGGTAGCCTGAGCAAGGCTGCCATTTCAGAGCATGCCGCCGGAGATCCCGTGAACGCAACCCGCGACCTGTTCCGCCGCACCAGTCTTTTATTTGCGAAGTTCCCGATTCTCTGGTTGCCGTTGCTGATGGCAGATGTACTGCGGTCGCTGATTCAACTGTTCAGCCGCCCAGTGACGCGCGCTGCATTGCTTGCTGCCGCGCCTAAGTCAGCCCTTGGCGGGATTGCGGGTGCTCCCAGCCCTGGCAGAATCGCCCTCATCAGCGGCACCATGGGATTCATCATTACTGCGATTGGGTTGCTGCTTTACATCTACGCGCTCGGCCTGATTGCACGCTCGCTGCGGAAGGAAACATTCATCTCCGAAACGCGAGCGCCAGAGCTGAGCTTCACCGTTCCAGAGGGGCTGCTGGCTGCCTGGTTACAAGCTATTGGCTTGGCCGCAGTTTTTATTGTTTTTTCAGGAACGGTAGTGACCGCCGTTCTGATTCCGTGGACCTCGCGGAAACATTCCCAGCCAGGTACGGTGCAATGGATTGCGCTTGCCGTTTTCGTGCCCGCTGTCGCGTTGATTTTATATCTTGCGGTTAACTTTCTGCGTCGCTACGCCCTGCGTGTACAGTCCAGGCCGTTGGATGAGACAGGTCCGCGCATGCCGTACTTTCTGCTTTTGATTACTACCGCGCTGTTCAGCAACCTGGCGGCATTGGGCATTGCGTATGCAACCCGGCGCAGCATGTCTGTTCCGGGCATGGCGCAAAGTTTGCCATTTCTGCTGTTTCAATTGCTGGTGTCCGCGGCCTGTGCCCTGCCCTACGCCTACGCCATGACTGGCTTGTCGCTGCCGTTACGTCCCGTGCAGGAAGATACTGGTGCCACGGCGTAGCCGCTGTCGGAGAACTCATCCGGTTATCGTTCCGGCGCAGCGGTCTAGCGACGTAGAGATAGGAACGCGCTTAGTACAGCGATCATGCCGACCACGATCAACGTAAGCAGGCCGCCGATGAAGTATGCGGCGCGGCGCTCGCCCTCTGGGCTGGGCTGGGTGATGCCGAAGGTGTTGATGAAAGCGCGCGTAATTAGCAGGAGAAATCCCATGGCGTGTCTCTAGTGTGCACCTGCGGCAAACTCCCGTCGAACCTCGTACCGGAGAGGGGCACTACACGGGCTGCTTCACCGCAGTCTCCGGCTTGGTCAGGTCACAGGCACGCCACAGGTACCAGCTTGCCACGGAGCACCACGGATGCCATCGCTTCGCGCGCTTCTCCATCACGGCTGCGCTCGGCAGGTCTGCGGGTGTGACCTTATCCCCCGGCTTCAACGTGCCAAAGGTGAGGGCAAAGCCCTTTCGGACTCCATAGTCATTGGTGGGGAGAACGTCAGGGCGGCCAAGGCGAAAGATCAGCATCATTTCGACGGTCCAGCGGCCGATCCCGCGCACCTGCGTCAAGTGTTCGATAATGGCTTGGTCGCTCATGCGGCGGATGCGGGCGAGCGAGGGCACCGTGCCGTCCAGCGTCTTTGCCGCAAGATCGCGCAGAGCCAGCGTTTTGTTCGCGGAAAGCCCGGCCTCACGCAATTGCTGTGTGGGACATTCCAGCAGGTGTTCGGGCGAGGGATGCACGCCGGTGCCGCAGACCTCGTGAAAGCTCTCCAACATGCGCGTATGGATCGCAGCGGCAGCTTTGCCATGCAGTTGCTGATAGATAATCGATTCCGCTAACGCCTCAAATGGCGAAAGTGACCCGGAGATGCGCAAGCGAAACGGTCCGGCGCGCTCGATCAGCCGCCGGAGCTTTGGATCAGCAGCGGAAAGTTCCGCCACCGCAGCGTCTGCGTCGTACGGCGGCTTACGCGTGGCAGTCAGGCGAGGCATAGCTCAAGTGTTCCACACGGAATACGAATCGTGACCACGTTACCTTATCGCGGTGCACGCTGCGTGCAAACTTTACAGATAGTTGCTTCCAATGTGCGTCGTCACCAAACTCGTTCACAGGGGGACGTCCTGTGGATAGACTCGCTGATTAACGAGTGATATACACCCTCAAAGGCATACCAAATGGCCATTGCAGTTTCTTCGGTGTGCGTCTCAAATGCATTCGGAGGTGACCGGGTTCGATAATCGATAGTGCATGTGCCCAACTCAGGGCTTACGTCGTATGCAGACCTGTTTCGGCACGCATGGCGCTGCTATAGTGGCTGTGTCAATCTCAAACAGACGCTCTTCTGGCACCGTAAGCGAAGGGCGTACGAACAGATGCTCCATCAGTTTTGATAGGCTGTAACATTCCCGGAGACGGTTCCCCGCCGGTCCTCCGGACGGACAAGAGGAAGCAGGACGCACACATGGCGCAAGTATTTGACCGCAGTTCGAACGCACTGGCCCGCGCGGCGCTGGTGTTGACGGGCCTGATCGTGGTCGCACTGGGCGTAGCGCTGAATCAATTGCAGCGCTCCCCGTGGGTCACGCGGCAAGGCCAGCGCGCAGACCAGCCGGTGCCGTTCTCGCACCGCCATCACGTCGAAGGCCTTGGCATTCAATGCCAGTACTGCCACGTAACGGTGGAAAAGTCGTTCTATGCCGGCATCCCACCCACCAAAACCTGCATGAATTGCCATTCCCAGATCTGGACCAATGCGGCCATGCTGGAGCCGGTGCGCCGATCCTGGGCGACAGGTGAGTCAATCCCCTGGATACGCATTCACGATCTACCGGATTTTGTATATTTCAATCACCAGATTCACGTGAACAAGGGTATCGGTTGCGCCAGCTGTCATGGCCGGGTCGATGAGATGCCCATTATGTACATGGAAAATTCTCTACAGATGGAATGGTGCCTGAACTGCCACCGCAATCCTGTGAAGAACCTGCGTCCAACATCGGAGATTTACAACATGGCCTGGGCTGGCCCCTCAGGCACGAAGCCAGTCTGGTGCGCTGAGACGGGCAAGGTTGTACCTACGTCGGAAGCCATCACCTGCACCACCACTGATCCAAAGAGCGCGAATCCGCAACTGGCCATGTTGCAGACTGGCAACCCGGCCTCGCCGAACGGTTCCGTGGTCCCGCAGAGCAATGGCCCTGTTAGCGTTACAGATAAGGGAGTGAAGGGCGCGTCCGACGGCAAGGCTGCCGGTAGTACCGGCGTCCAGTTGGAACCAAACGCACGTTATGGTGCTGGAATGACTTACTCGGATGTGCCAGCGATGCCCCTGCTGCCCGCCAGCTATCACAGGTTCACCTCGCAGGAGACCCTCGGCACGTACCTCGCCGACAAGTACCGTATCCGCACGCCGTATGAACTTCAAAGCTGCGAGGTATGCCATCGATGAGTAACTCGCGGGTTGGAAAGAACGGAATGTCAGAAATCGACAAGAGTACGGGCGCAACAGTAGTCACTGCGATCCAACCAGCAAAGCTCACGCTGGCGGAAGTGCGTGCGCGGCTGGATGGTAAGCGTGGAAAGCGCTACTGGCAGAGCTTGGACGATCTGGCCGACGCACCTGGTTTTACGGAGATGCTCCATGAGGAGTTTCCCCGGCAGGCGTCGGAGTTGACGGATGGTGTCAGCAGGCGCGGTTTCATGAAGGTCATGGGCGCATCGCTGGCGCTTGCCGGCATGAGCGGCTGCACCAAGCAACCAGATGAGGCCATTTTTCCTTATATCAAGCAGCCTGAAGACCTCGTGCTTGGCCGTCCGAATTTCTTCGCCACGGCATTTCCTTTTCCCACGGGTGCTGTCCCGGTTCTGGTGAAAAGCGAGGCGTATCGTCCGGTCAAGGTCGACGGCAATCCTGAGCACCCAGCCTCAAAGGGCCGCTCCGACCTCTTTACGCAGGCGTCCCTGCTCGATTTGTACGATCCGGACCGCTCGCAGCATGTTGTCAAAATATCTGCGGGTGAGGCCATTACCAGCGACTTTGGCGCGTTCAGCGATGCCTTTCGTAACATGATCAGAAGCACGCCTGGCGGCCAGGGCGTTGTTGTTTTATCGGAAACGATCATTTCGCCATCACTCGCCGCACAGTGGAACCAGTTGCAGGCAAAGTACCCGCAGGCCAAACTCGTGCAGTGGGAGCCAGTCAATCGAGACTCGGCGCGCATTGCATCAAAGGCGGTGCTCGGCGGCTTCTACGATGCGCAGTACAAGCTTGAGAACGCGGATGTGATTCTGTCGCTCGACGCTGATTTTCTTTCCTCCAACGCATTCCCCGGCTTCCTCCCGCTGTCATCCGGCTACGCGGAGCGGCATCGCTATCAGGGCGGCAAGCCGATGAACCGGCTCTACGTTGTGGAAAGCATGCTCACCGTTACCGGTGCCAAGGCTGAACACCGTCTTGGCCTTAAGCCAAGCGAAATCGAGAAGTTTGCGACTGCCCTCGCGAGTGGTTCTGGATACACGGGCAGCCAACCCACGCAGAAATTCCTTACGGCCGTGCTCGCCGATCTCAGAAAGTCGGGCGCAAGGGCGGTTGTTGTCGCTGGGGAACAGAGTTCTCCCGCAGTGCAAGCAGCTGCACATGCACTCAATGCCCAGCTTGGCGCGGTGGGATCGATTGTTGTCTATACCGAAACAGTAGCGGCGATTCCCTCCATCCAGAACGACGACTTCAAAGCTCTTGTCAGTGCCATGCACGCCGGGCAGGTCAAAGCTCTGATCGTCATGAATACTAACCCGGTGTACAGCGCTCCAGGCGACCTCCGTTTTGGAGAGGCGTTGGGAAAGGTGCCATTCACCGGTCACTTCGGCTTGTACTATGACGAAACAGGACAGCGCTGCCAATGGCATGTGAACGCGGCTCATTATTTGGAGAGCTGGTCTGATACACGCGCCTGCGATGGTACAGTGTCCATCGTCCAGCCCATGATCGATCCGCTGTACGGTGGCCGGACCGCGCACGATGTGTTGCAGACCGTGCTGGATAACCCGCAACTGTCTTCTTACGAAGTTGTGCAGGCAAACTTCAAGAACTACAGCAAGGGAAGCGTTGACAATACATCCGTTAACAGCACTGCGGCAGCTACTGCAAATACGAAGAGCGTGGACGGTACCACCTGGCAGAAGGCATTGCACGATGGGTGGGTCGAGGGGACGGCCTTCGCGCCAAAGGCAGGAGTTTCCGGTAAGAGCGGCGCGTTTACGGCTGCGGCGCAGCCCTCTGCGGGCACTGGGTCCTATGAGATTGCCTTCAAATCCGATCCGTCGCTGTATGACGGTCGCTTTGCCAACAACGGCTGGCTACAGGAGATTCCCAAGCAGATCACACATTTGAGCTGGGACAACGCAGCGCTGCTCAGCATGGGAACCATGACGGCTCTCAACGTCGAAGAGAGTAACCTGATTGAGATTGAAGGCAACGGTCAAAAAGTCAGATTTCCCGTTCTGATGCAGCCCGGATTACCGGATGGCGTCATTATGGTCCACCTTGGCTTTGGCCGCTGGTTTGGACGTGTGGGGCAATTCGTTGGTTCGGACGCAAATACCGTCCGCTCCATCAATGCACCCTGGTTTCAGGCTGGCGTGAACGCCGTAAAAGTACCTGGCACGTATGACGTCTGCGTCACCAGCGTGCACTCCATGGAAAACCGGGGTGCCATGGCGCAAAGCGATCTGGAAAAGAAGGACCTGACCGGCGCGCACTCCCTGCCCGGGCATGAAGCCATGGAGCGCGGCATCATCCGGTCGGCTACGTTGCGAGAGGCGCAGGAAAATCCTGGGTTCGCGCATGGTGAAGGTCCCCCACTGCCGGGCACGCGTGTCCACAAGGAAGGCTCTAGCCTGCTGTACGAAACGCCCAAGAAGGAAGAAAGCTTCTTCCCGGATGAGTGGCGTTACGACCATACGGACAAGTCAAGCGGGCAAATCCAAAACGCCTGGGCGATGTCGATTGATCTAAACTCGTGCATCGGCTGCAATGCTTGCATCGTAAGTTGCTATGCCGAAAACAACATTCCTGTAGTTGGCCGCGAGCAGGTGAAAATCGGTCGGCACATGCAGTGGCTTCGCATTGACACCTACTTTGAGGGCGACCTTCACGCACCCAAGGCACACTTCCAGCCGATGATGTGCCAGCACTGCGAAAATGCGGGCTGTGAGCAGGTATGCCCGGTTGGAGCCACGGTCCATACGCCGGAAGGCCTGAACACGATGGTCTACAACCGGTGCGTAGGCACCCGCTATTGCTCCAACAACTGCCCGTACAAGGTTCGCCGGTTCAATTTTCTGCTCTATTCGGATTACGACACGGAGAGCCTGAAGTTCATGCGCAATCCCGATGTCAGCGTTCGGTCACGCGGTGTCATGGAGAAGTGCACCTACTGCGTTCAGCGCATTCAGGCCGCAAAGATCGATGCGGACAAGGAAGGCCGCGCAATCCGGGACGGCGAGATTGTCACGGCTTGCCAGCAGACCTGTCCGACAGACGCCATTGTCTTCGGCAATCAGAACGACAAAGGTGGCCGGGTGGCACGGCTGAAGTCCGAGGAGCGCAGTTACCAGGTGCTCGCAGATGTGAACTACCGTCCGCGAACAAGTTACGTCGCGGGCGTGTCTAACCCGAACCCAGAACTGGAGACGGCGTAATGGCGACCAAACCTCAAATCGATCCGTACCGCCACCCGGTCAACGATCCCATGATCGACCCCGTCACGGGAGAGTTCGCCGTCCTAGCGCCAGGGCATAACTTCACCAGCATTACGCGCAAAATAGCGAACGTCGTGCTCACCTCGCACACTCCGCTTGGGTGGTTCATGGGCCTGGTTGTCGCGGGCGGTATTGCCACCATGGGTGTGGTCGCCATCATCTGGCTTGTGCTGAAAGGTGTCGGCATCTGGGGCATCACCATCCCCGGCGCATGGGGCTTTGCCATCGTCAATTTCGTCTGGTGGATCGGTATCGGCCACGCCGGAACGCTGATTTCTGCGATTCTTCTGCTCTTCAAGCAGAGTTGGCGAAACTCGATCAACCGGTTTGCCGAAGCCATGACGATCTTCGCCGTTGTCTGCGCTGGTCTCTTTCCCCTGCTACACATTGGCCGACCGTGGCTGGGATACTGGCTTCTGCCGATCCCCAACACCATGAACGTTTGGCCGCAGTTCCGGTCACCACTCTGCTGGGACGTGTTCGCGGTGTCCACCTACGCAACCATCTCTGTCGTCTTCTGGTACATGGGCATGATCCCGGATTTCGGAACACTTCGCGACAAAGCGGACCTGCCCTTTGCCAAGTGGTTTTATGGGCTGCTCTCGCTGGGATGGCGCGGTTCCACCCGTCATTGGATGCGGTATGAGACAGCGACCCTGCTGTTGGCCGGTCTGTCCACGCCGCTGGTACTCTCCGTACACACTGTCATCAGCTTCGACTTCGCCGTGGCTGCCTTGCCAGGCTGGCATACCACCATCTTTCCGCCGTATTTCGTAGCGGGAGCCATCTACTCGGGGTTTGCCATGGTATTGACACTAGCCATCCCGATCCGCAAGTTCTACCACATGGAAGACCTGGTCACCCTGCGGCACCTGGACAATATGGGTAAGGTCATGCTGGGAACTGGTCTGATTGTGGCCTACGGCTACGGCTTAGAAGTTTTCATGGCCTGGTTCTCGGCGTCGCACTGGGAATGGTTCATGATGTGGAACCGCATGTTCGGGCCAATGGGTTGGGGCTACTGGTTATTGATCCTGTTCAACATCGCGCTCCCGCTCGGTACGCTATGGTGGCGCAGGCTTCGCACGAACGTAGCGTACCTGTTCACTATTTCGATTGTGGTCAATATCGGTATGTGGTTCGAGCGTTTCGTGATCGTCGTCACCTCGCTCTACCGGGATTACCTGCCGAGTTCGTGGGGCACCTACCGCGCCACCAAGTGGGATTACATGCTCTATGTCGGTACGATGGGTATCTTTACCAGCCTGTTCCTTTTGTTTGTGCGCTTCGCTCCCATGATCCCGATGAACGAGATCAAGATGATGCTGCCTCAATCCAAGATTGATCACATTGACGCGGAAGAGACCATGCAGGAGACGATGTAATGCCAGTGCAAGAAGGAATCTACGGTCTGCTGGCCGAATTCAATACGCCGGCCGAAATGGTCAAGGCAACGGTTGCGGCGCGCACCGCAGGCTACCGCCGCATGGAATGCTACACGCCATATCCGGTGGAGGAAGCTGCGACAGCGCTGGATGTACATCGCACGCGCGTGCCCCTGCTAACACTGCTTGGCGGGTGCATGGGTCTGACTACGGCATTTCTCATGCAGACGTGGATGGCTGCCATTTCATACCCCATTAACGTTGCGGGACGCCCGTTGTTCTCCTGGCCCGCCTTCATTATCCCAGCGTATGAGTGGACCATCCTGTTCGCTGGTCTGTCTGCTGCTTTTTCCATGATCGCGCTCAATGGTCTGCCGCAGCCGTACCACCCACTGTTCAATGCGCCCAACTTCCGCATGGGTGCGACGGATGACAAGTTTTTTCTTTGCCTGGAGGCGACGGATCCCAGGTTCAGCCTGACGGACACGCGCACACTCCTTGAGGGCTCGCATGCCGTTAGCGTAGTGGAGGTAGACCTGTAATGCTCCAGCAGCGGACAGGAAGCACTAAGAAAACATCAAGCCCCCGCAGGCAGACAATAGCTCTAGCTGCTTGTCTGGGCATGCTTGGCCTGGCGGGATGCCGTCAGGATATGCAAAACCAGCCGAAGTTCTACCCACAGCGCCCCACAACCTTCTATACAGATGGCCGGTCCGTGCGCATGCAGGTCACAGGTACAGTGGCACGCGGCCAGGAGGATGCCGGATCGTACTTCCGCACGGGCATGGTCAATGGGCAGGAGGGCGACGGGATGCCAATGCCGGTCACTGCCGAACTGATGCAGCGCGGCCAGGAAAAATACAACATCTACTGCACAGCGTGCCACTCGCGGGTGGGCAACGGCAGAGGCATGATCGTGATGCGTGGCTATTTTCCAGCAGGCAACCTGCACACCGACAGACTTCGTCAGGCTCCGCTTGGACATTACTACAGCGTCATTGCAAACGGATACGGTGCCATGCCAGAGTACGGCGGCCAGATTGAACCGCAAGACCGGTGGGCCATCGCTGCTTACGTTCGCGCATTGCAGCTGAGTCAGCACGCCACCGCCGCCGACGCGGGCGGGGCACACGTGGAGCAGATGACCGAGGTGGAGCAGCGCGAAGGCTTCGGACCGCAGTTCGTCACGGATTGGGAGCTGCCAGCAACCGCCGGGCAGATCAAGCCGACCGCACCGGCGTCTGCGGCGTTACCGGAGCCCATGCCAGCCGCGGCTGCGGCAAGGACTGTCTCAAACACTGCCGCGATTAAGGGAGCAGTCACCAGCGCAAACCCTAGCGCGCCCGCTCTGGTAACTGCCACGCCCCTGCCTGGGGCGAAGCCAGCCAAAGCGGGCAATGAGACAGCTATGGGCATCGAGGGTGGGACGACAGTTCCCGTCAAGACCGCACCGGCAGCATCATCCACTGATATCGCCGCAGGCGAGAAACTCTACCTCGCTAACTGTAGTCCGTGCCACCAGGCAAACAAGCAGGGTATGCCACCTATGATTCCCTCGCTGGTCGGCATCGTCGGCCGGGTGGGGGCGGCACATATACACAGTGTCACCACGACCGGGATCAACACCGGGAAAGTTAACATGCCATCGTTCACCGGCAAGCTGACGTCGGGTGACGTCGACAAGATCATCGCATTCCTCGCGGCAAGCAAGTAGCGCAACGAACTCACATCAGCACAGGAAGCCCGCAACGCATGGCACACGGACACGAACAGTACGCAAATGAGGGATTCGGCGATCCAGGCGCATCGGCGCACGCGCTCCATGCCGATCATGGACCACGGGTGCTGCCCACCAGCCTGAACGCACCGCCAGTGGTGGCCGTATGGCAGACACGGTCCCTGATGGTTGCGGCCGCTGGCCTGGTGCTCTCGCTCCTCACTGGCCTGCTTGGCGGCTTCGATCACATCATGCGCGCCTACTTGCTCGGCTTTATGCTCTGCTTCGGCTTTGCCGGTGGTGGGCTTTGCATGTTGATGCTGCAGTACGTTTCAGGCGGTAAATGGGGACTGATCCTGCGCCGTCCGCTGGAGGCAATGACCCGTACCGTGCCTCTGTTGATTCTTTTATTTATTCCTTTGCTGGTCTTTGGAAAGCGCCTCTACCTGTGGGCGGTGTTTCCCACGCGTGAGGCTGCGGAAAATGCCATGCAGAACGGCGTGCTCAACGAATCAGAGGGGCACGCGCTGATTTGGAAGCACATCATGCTGAATCCAACCAGCGTACTCTTCCAATTCGTCATCATCTTCGGCTTCATGTTGTTGTGGAGTTACTTTCTAAACCGCTGGTCGCTGGAGCGCGACGCCGATCCAGCCGCCGGTACACAGGCATCATTTGAATTTTGGCGCATCCGTTCGGAAAACCTGTCGGGTATCGGTATCCTCGTCTACGTCGTTATGTTGACGGCTGTCGTCATCGACTTGGTGATGACGCTCGATATCACGTGGTACTCCACGATGTACGGCCTAATCTACCTAGTGGGTCAAGGCTACGGCGTGCTGGCGCTGGGTGTACACACTATCATCCGGCTGTCGCGTTATCAGCCGCTGGCAACAACGCTGCGCAAGACCGAGCAATACGATCTGGGTAAATTCATGCTTGGCTTTGTCATGCTGAACATTTATCTCAGCTTTTCACAGTTCCTGATTATCTGGTCCGCAAACCAGCCGGAAGAAATCCATTGGTATCTCAACCGTATCCGTGGTGGCTGGTGGACCATTACCGCCCTTGACTTCATTTTTCACTGGGTAATCCCGTTTGTTCTACTGCTCAGCCGTCAGTTCAAGTATGACAATCGCAAAATGCTAGCACTTACCGCGTGGATGATCTTTGCACGCTGCTTTGATCTGTTCTGGTTGATTGAGCCGAACTTCAAGGACGCAGCGGAGAACCTGCATATGAGTGCCGGGATTCTGTCTTACGTCACCGTCCCCCTCTTCGTGGTCGGTGTGTGGATGTGGTTATACCTGCGAAATCTCGCCTCACGGACACTTATTGTCCGCAACGATCCGCATACGGCGGAAGTGCTGGAGCCGGAACATGCCCACTGAGTTCAATGACCGCGACCACACCCTGAGCCAAAAGGGACCCTCAACCGGTGCCGACGAGCACGGCTTCGATAAGCCGACACCGAATGAATCGCCTAAACTAGACGCCGAACACCCCGGCTATGAAGTTACCGACGTTAACACCAAAGGTGTGGTCGTCTTCATCGGCGGACTCGTGAGCTTCCTGATCGTCTTCTTTATCCTGTGCTACGCGATGGGTGCTGCGATCAACGGCGGCCTCCTTAAGCAGGACCAGGAGCGAGCCGCGACCAATCCGCTTTCAGCACCAAGCGCGCGAGCTGTTCAGAAGCGCGGCCAGAGCTTGGCTAGCAACCCGGAGCAGGAGCAGCGTGAAGCAGTAGCCATCACGCAAAGCTTTCCCACGCCCCGTGTTCCTACGGATGATGACAATCAGGAGACAGCGGACATGCATGCGCGCGAGGATCTGCTGTTGGAGCACTATACCGCCGTGAGCGCGGATGAGGGGTCGGCCGGAACAATCCGCATCCCCATCGAGCGCGCGATGCAGTTAGTCGCGCAGCGAGGGTTGCCCGCCGCGCCGTCGCAGGTCAATCAGGTGCAGACCAGCCTTACGGGCGATAAACAGTACGTTGCGATCGCGCCCCTGACCAACGGCTTTGCTAGAACGTCCTATGAGTTAGACCAGATGGAAAGCCGCGAGCAGAGAATAAGCGCGGGTGAAAGCCCGGCAGCGCCACTTGCAAACACACATGCCAAGCTGGAAGAGCAAAGGAAGTAATCGGATGCCCATGCAGAAAACATTCCGAACCATGCGTATCAGGGCGTCGATTGCCACGCTCGCGCTGCTGCTCGGAGTTTCTTCGGTGGCATGTGCACAGGTCTCAAGCTACAGCGACAAGCAGACTGGCGAGTCATACGGCAACGAACTGCCCACTGTGCTTAAGCGCGCGTCCATCGATCAGCATTTGAACACGCAAATACCCAATGTTCCATTCATCGATGAAACGGGTAAACCGGTTATGACTGGGGACTACTTTGCCGTGGGCGGCAAACCCGCGGTGCTGGCGTTGGTGTATTTCAGCTGCCCCATGCTCTGCTCAGAGGTGTTGGATGGCCTTACGGAGGCGCTTGCCATGGTGCACCTCGACCCTGGGAAGGACTTCAACGTTCTGGTTATCAGCATTGATCCGGCAGATACGCCGGCCGAAGCGGCCCGGAAGAAAGCGCTTTATACAAAGCGTTACGCGCGTCCCGGTACGGAATCGGGATGGCATTTTCTTACCGGTCAGCAGGCATCCATTGATGCCGTGACGAAGGCAGCAGGTTTCGGCTATGTTCGCATTGCATCGGCAGATGGCAAGACAACGCAGTTTGCGCATGCCAGCGCAATTCAGGTGCTCACGCCGGAAGGCCGCATCGCACAGTATTACCTCGGTGTGGAGTACGCGGCCAAGGATTTGCTTCTGGGGTTAATTGAAGCCTCGGACCACAAAATTGGTTCACCCGTGGCCAACATTCTTACCTATTGCTACCACTACGATCCGCGCCGCAACAAGCACAGCCTGATCATTGCCCGTGTGGTTCAGTTCGGTGGCATGATTACGGTCGCGGGGCTGGGCGGGTTCATGTTCCTGATGTTTCGCCGCGATGTGAAGCTCGGGCGCGACCATGCGCTCACGCGACGGGATTAAACTGGGATCTCCCGCCCCAACGACACACGATGACTGAGAGAACGGCAAGGAAGAGATAAAGGCAGACGATGGGAATCAGTCCGGTACTTTGGGAATTTTTAACAAAATGGCTTACTGACTCGCCTGTATGGCCGACGGAAGCCTCCACCATCGCGCCATGGGCAGACGCGCTGTATATGTTCTTGTGGCTGATGACACTGGTCGGCCTTATCCTGGTCGGCGCGCTCGTGTTATTCTTCGCGGTACGCTACCGTCGCGAGCGTCATCCTGTTGCCGTGCAGATCGAAGGCTCTACCCTGCTGGAAGCTACTTGGACCATCATTCCGCTGGGCATTTTTTTGTTTGTCTTTGTTTGGGGCGCGTGGCTGTACTTCCGCATCTACAATCCACCAGCAGACGCCATGCAGGTGTATGTCGTAGGCAAGCAGTGGATGTGGAAGGCCGAGCACCCTGGTGGCCAGCACGAAATTAACGCTCTCCACGTGCCGACAGGACGTCCAGTCCAGTTGACGATGATCTCGCAAGACGTCTTCCATTCGTACTCTATCCCCGCGTTCAGGGTGAAGCGTGAGGTTATTCCCGGACGCTACAGTACCGTGTGGTTCAACGCTACGCGGGCGGGCACATATCACCTTTTCTGCACACAATATTGCGGTACGCTTCATTCCGGCATGATTGGTGACATTGTTGCTATGGACCCGGCCGATTACCAGCGTTGGACGCAGGAATCAACCAGTGGCATGAGCCTGGCGCAAAACGGCGAACGTTTGTTTGCCTCCATGGGCTGTAATGGCTGCCATACAGGTAACTCCGTGGCCGTTGGTCCCAACTTGGCGGGCATCTACAGGTCTAAAATCAAAATGGATGACGGGTCTGAACAGATCGCGACCGATGGCTACCTTCGCGATGTCATCCTTAATCCGTCTCAGCATGTACCCTTGGGTTATAAACCCATCATGCCGACGTATCAGGGTCAGATTACTGAAGAAGGTCTGATCGATCTTGTGGAATATATTAAGCAGCTTAAAACCAATTACCGTATTCAGCAGACGCTGGATACCTCAAAGTCAGACGACGCGGCACCAACAACGCCAGCGTTGATTCAGAAGGTGACGCCATGAGTACCATCGTGTCCTTGCCCGACCAGAGCACGGCAACACTGCCGAAGCGTAACTTCATCAATGCCGAGCAGGGCATCCTTTCGTGGCTCCTGACCGGTGATCACAAGCGGATTGCGATGCTGTACCTCATCAGCATCACCTTCTTCTTCTTCATCGGTGGCTTTTTCGCAGGCATGGTTCGGCTTGAACTGCTGACACCCGCTTCCGATCTTATGGCGGCAGATACGTATAACAAGATGTTTACGATGCACGGCATCGTGATGATCTTCCTATTTCTGGTGCCGTCCGTGCCCGCCACCCTGGGTAACTTTCTTATCCCAATCATGGTCGGGGCAAAGGATCTCGCGTTTCCGAAGATCAACCTGCTGAGCTGGTACTTATACATGATCGGCGGCATCTTTGTTCTAACCACCCTAGTCCTGGGCGGTGTGGACACGGGTTGGACCTTCACCACACCACTTTCCACGCATTATCTGAACACGCACGTCGTTACCACGGCCACGGCGGTCTTCATCGCCGGCTTCTCCTCCATCTTTACCGGGCTCAATTTCATCGTCACGATTCACCGTATGCGTGCGCCTGGCATGACGTGGTTTCGTCTACCGCTCTTTGTCTGGTCGAACTACGCAGCCTCCGTTCTCATGGTGCTTGGCACTCCAGTTCTTGCCATCGCCATCGTGCTCGTCGCGCTTGAGCGAACGGTCGGAATCGGTGTCTTTGACCCGACAAAGGGCGGCGATCCACTGCTCTTCCAGCATCTTTTCTGGTTCTACTCGCACCCCGCTGTCTACATCATGATTCTGCCGGGCTTTGGCGTTATCTCTGAGGTCATCTCAACCTTTAGCCGGAAGCGCGTGTTCGGCTATACGGCGGTGGCATTCTCATCAGTAGCCATTGCTGTCTTCGGCTTTTTTGTCTGGGCGCACCACATGTTCATCATGGGTGTATCCAACTATTCGGCGCTGGTGTTCTCATTGCTCACCATGCTGGTTGCTGTCCCCTCGGCGATCAAGATTTTCAACTGGTCTTTCACCATGCAGAAGGGATCCATCACGTTCGAAACGCCGATGCTGTATGCCTTTGGCTTTATCGGCTTGTTCACGATCGGGGGTCTAACGGGCGTTTTTCTGGGGTCCCTTGGCATGGACATCATGTTGACAGAGACCTACTTCGTCGTGGCACACTTCCACTTCGTGATGGTGGGTGGCATGCTGATGGCGTTCCTCTCTGGCGTGCATTTCTGGTGGCCTAAGATGACCGGTCGCATGTATCCGGAGTCGGTGTCTAAGTTGGCAGCGATTATTACGTTCGTCGGTTTCATCTTGACGTTCTTTCCGCAATTCATCGTCGGCTATTTGGGTATGCCGCGCCGCTATGCAGCATACCCACCGGAATTCCAGGTACTCAATGTACTATCAACGGCCGGTGCCACGGTTCTTGGCGTTGGCTATATGCTGCCTCTTTTCTATCTGGCCTGGTCGCTGAAGTACGGTGCCATTGCCGGCAACAATCCATGGCAGGCAACCGGCCTGGAGTGGCAGATTCAGTCCCCACCGCTCACTGAGAACTTTGTTGAAACACCAATCGTGGATCACGAAGCCTACGACTACGAGTGGCTAGCACACAAGCAGCAACAGGAATTGCAACATGTAGGTTGACATCCGCTTACCCGCGTATAGCTCGTGTGAGCGGATGCAATAGAACGAAGCACGTCAGGTAGTTCTGTCGGCTTCGGTGCAACAAACGAAAACTAGAGTACGAAAGGGTTTGCATGTCCATTGCTTCGACCATCACGCATCCGCCGGAGCCGGAGATTCACGCGTCTCTCGACGTGCACGACCATCCATTTTATCAGAGACACCACTTTGAGACCGCAGAGCAGCAGCGCGAGGCTGCGTCGTTCGGGATGTGGCTCTTTCTGCTAACAGAAATTATGTTTTTCGGTGGACTATTCTTTGCCTACCTGCTCTACCGGAATTGGTATTACGATGCCTTTGTCGTGGCCTCAAACTCCCTAGATATGCCGCTGGGATTACTGAACACCATCGTACTTATTACCTCTTCCTTCACCATGGCTATGGCCGTGTGGTCGGCGGAAATGCGCAACAAGAAGCTCCTGCAATGGTTCCTGATCGGGACCATTGTCCTGGGATTTATATTTCTTGGCATCAAGTCGATCGAGTACACGCAAAAGTTTGAAGAGCACCACGTGCCGGGTGCCAGCTTTGACATTGCCGACTTTGTTCATCCCAAGGATCCAAAAGAGAAGCCGCTCACTGTCGACATGGCCAACCACACCCAAATCTACTTCTCTCTATACTTCGCGATGACGGGTGTGCACGCTCTGCACATGATCATCGGAATCGCGATTCTATTCGTTCTCCTCTGGAAGGCGCGGACTGGCCTCTACACAAGCGGCTATGTACAGCCCATTGAAAACTTTGGGCTCTACTGGCATTTTGTCGATATTGTGTGGATATTTTTATTCCCGCTTCTATATCTCATCAATAGGCACTGAGTTGACACGAGCCAGCAGCACGCGTACGAAACAATAAGGACACTGCATGACTGATCAAACGACATCTCACAACCTGAAGCCAATTGATGCTAGACAGGGCAATCTTGACCATCGCGACGCTGACGACGTAACGAACCCAGAGCATATCGCACATCACATTGTTAGTCCTGTTGTCTACGGCATCATCTTTGGCGTGCTCCTTTTGGGTACGTTGCTTACTGTTGGCGCGTCCATGGTTCCACTTGGCCCATTCAACGCCGCCGTGGCTATTGGCATTGCCTGCACCAAAGCAGTGTTTGTCGTACTCTTCTTTATGCACGTCAAGTATAGTTCGCGTCTGGTGATGTTGACCGTCGGAGCTGGCTTCTTTACCTTCCTGGTTTTGGTCATGATGAGTCTGCTGGATTACGTCTCACGTGCATGGGGACTGTGGTAGAGCTTGCAAATGGATATGGACTCTGTGCGGTAAGGAATATCTAGTCGCTTTGTAGAAGTCCCTCGGCAGGCGCTGGTCACAGACAATGCGCCATGACCGCATCATGGTGTGTGGTGGAACCCAGGGTAAAGTACCGTTCACCGATCTGCCGAAATCCTGCCTTCTTGTAAAACCGGATCGCGTCATGGTTCTTGCCGTATACCCCAAGTAGCAAACGGTTGCGCCCAAGTTTGCGTGTGCGCTCAAGAGCATCCTCCATCAATGCTCGTCCCAGGCCAAGCCCTTGGAAGCGGTGAAGAAGATAAATACGCCGCAGCTCATAGTCGTCTGGCGTAGTCTCGACCGGCAGGTCTGGTTCGCAGCAGACGGTATATCCCACGGGCGCATCGCCCGGCTCTGCTTCCGCCAGGACGCATTGAGTCGTGGGCTGGGCAAGATACTTTGCAAACGCTTCTGGGGAATTATTTTCTTGGCAATGCGCCAGCAAATCAGCACCTGATAACTCGCCAGCAAACGCCTCCAGAACGCTGGCACTGGCCACCAGAGACAGCAGCGAGGCGTCCACCCCTGTGCAAAGGCGCAGATGATAGCAACAGACACTCATGCATTCAGCATACCGTTGCACTCACGAACCATTCAGGTATCCCGCACTTCTCCCTCTGAACAAACATAAGGGCTGGTATGGCCGTCCACGGAGTACACTCCCGCCATGCGTCTCTTTGCTCTTCTTCTCGCTATTCACTGGTCGCACCCTCACAGGCGACCCCGGCCATCGCGGATGCGCAGGCGTTTCTCGATCGCGCCAATGCCGCTCTCCTTAAGTCGGCAACTGACGGCTCACACGCCGAATGGCTGGCGGAAACCGACATCAACGAAGACAGCGAGGCCACGTCGGCGCTGCTGAATGAACAGGGTGCCACGCTGCAACTGCAGCTTATCGAAGAGAGCCACAAATTCGACAAGCTGAACCTCCCCGCGCCCATGCGGCGTCAGATAATGCTGCTACAGGTGAACGCGCCCGCCGCGCCGCACGACCCCAAGCTGCTGGCGGAGGAGACGCAACTGGCCGCGCAGTTGACCGGCATGTACGGCAAAGGCAAGTTCTGCCCGGCGGAGCTGATCAGCGGTGTGTCTGTAGGCAAGTGCATGAGTGTGGACGATGTCGACACCTTCATGGCGAAGTCGCGGGATCCGCAGGCGCTGGCGAAGGTATGGAGTGGTTGGCATGCGGTCGGTGCGCCCATGCGGGATACGTACGCCCGCTTGATTGCATTGCAGAACATCGGCGCAAAGGAGCAGGGCTACAAGGATACCGGCGAGCTATGGCGCGCGGGGTACGATATGACGCCTGCGCAGTTCTCCGCCGAACTGAATCGCACATGGACGCAGCTTGAGCCGCTCTATCGCGAGCTGCACACCTATGTGCGTACGCGCCTGATTGCGAAGTACGGCGCTGCGGCGGAACGTAAGGACGGGCTGATTCCCGCGCAGCTGCTTGGTAACACCTGGGCGCAGGAGTGGGGCAACATCTACCACATCGTCGCGCCAACCGATCCGAAGCTGGCGCAGTTCAAACCCATTGATCTGGAAGCGGGGCTCAAGAAGCAACTTCGCGAAGAGGATCCTTCCACTGTCAACTTCCTCGCGTGCGACGCTGCCGAACAAACTTTCAACAAAGGAAACGAAGTACGCGCTCGATGCCCAGCGGGGTCCGACGCGTTGCAAGCCTCGCACCTGGCCGCCGCGAAAGACATGGTGCATTATGGCGAGAACTTCTTCACCTCGCTGGGCTTTGCTCCGCTACCGCAAACCTTCTGGGAGCGCTCGATGTTTGTGCATCCGCGTGACCGCGAGGTAGTCTGCCACGCCTCGGCCTGGGACATCGATCAGATGGATGATCTGCGCGTGAAGATGTGCATCGAGGTCAATGCCGACTACTTCACCACGGTGCACCATGAACTCGGTCATAACTTCTATCAGCGCGCCTATGATAAGCAGCCCATGATCTTTCGCAGTGGCGCGAACGATGGCTTCCACGAAGCGATCGGTGACAGCATCGCACTCAGCATCACACCGGCGTACCTCAAGAAGCTCGGTTTAACTGACACGGAGCCACCAGCCGAGGCGGACATTCCGTTGCAACTCCGCACAGCGCTGGACAAGGTTGCGTTTCTGCCCTTTGCGCTAGCGCTTGACACCTGGCGTTGGCAGGTCTTCAGCGGCGAGATTAAGCCTGCGGACTACAACAAAGCGTGGTGGGCACTGCGCGCAAAATACCAGGGCATCGCGCCGCCGGTGGACCGTACCGAAGCCGACTTCGACCCTGGCGCAAAGAACCATATTCCCACCAACGTGGCGTACGCGCGATACTTTCTCGCGCGCATTTACCAGTTTCAGTTCTTCAAGGCCATGTGCGACGCCAGCGGCTACCACGGTCCGCTGAACCGCTGTAGCTTCTACGGATCGAAAGCGGCGGGACACAAACTGAACACCATGCTGGAGAAAGGTCAGTCGCAGCCCTGGCAGCAGACGCTACAAGAGATGACCGGCACGGATCACTTGGATGCAGCACCAATGCTCGACTACTTTGCACCGCTTTACGGGTGGCTTAAACAGCAAAACGCTTTGGCCAAATAAGCATCACCACTGATGAAATATCAGGCAAGGGCTTGCCTTTCGCGCTGCCGACAGTGGATAATCCCCGGCACGGCACGTTACAACGTGTGCGGCTCAAGCACAGTGTCATCTCCTGCAAGAAAGCGGTATGCCCATGAACGGACAGGTACGAACCATCGGTCTTACGTTGTCGAAGCGCATCATCACCGGTCTTGTCGGCCCGGAAGGCCTGATCGGCAAGGTGCACTCGTACCCTGAAGACGAATTCTATGAGGATGCGTTGGTGGAGATGCCGCGCGAACACCTGATTGCCGTCATGTGCGAGCAGATCGTAGCGGTCGCTAAGGAGAACGACGGCGTCCCCCTCGTAGGGGTAGGCATTGCGGTGCCTGGCATCGTGAAGCACGGCGTTGTTGAGGACTCCCCAAACCTGCCCCAGATGAAAGGCGCGCGTATCGTCATGGAAGTGGGTGCTCTGCTAAAGGAACACGGTCTCGATCTCCCTGTTGCGCTCATCAACGATGCCGATGCCGTCGCCGCTGGCCTGGCACACCAACAGGGGAAACTGGACTGCTTGATCCGTGTGTGGACCATCGGGACTGGCATCGGATTCGGTTGCTACCCGCTGCGCGACAGCGTGGGCGAGGGAGGCCATACCGTGGTGACGCTGGATGATCGCGAAAGCTACTGT